>NZ_CVPB01000005.1:0-284642 GCF_001049855.1 Streptomyces sp. Wb2n-11 | reverse complement strand
CCGACCTTGCAGGTACCAGCCAATGAGGTCCGGCGGTGGCTTTCCGCGTGTCACCATACCTGGTTTTCCAAGGCAGTTCACAACCCTTGCCCGCAGAGGTACTCACCCATCGGTCCATGACGCCTTCGAATCGAAGGCGGCGTGGGCGACCGGGTTGGTTCGCTGTAAGTCGAGCGAAGGCGTCCCCGCCGGGTCGGGAGGATGCCGACAGGGAAAGTCGATGAACGTAAGGCTGCGGCATCCGCCGTGCCATCGATGTAGAGGCATCGCCCGACTCGCGCCTGCATCTGAAAAACCGTCTCGCGCCTTCGAATTGAACCCATGGTCGCGGCACGGCAGGTGGTCCGCCGGCTGCTACGCGGATATCGCAGCACTCACCCTCTGCAGACGTCGATCCAGTCCTTGCCATCCTTCAGAAACGGAATGAAGACACCACACTCTTCTCCTAGTGTCCTGCGCCGGGAATTCGATCAAGATATGAGGCGAGGCGTTCGAGGATCTCGTCGGCGCTCTTCGTCCAGGCGAAGGGGCGTGGGTTCTCGTTCCAGGTCTTGA
The DNA here is from genome assembly GCF_001049855.1 of Streptomyces sp. Wb2n-11. Classification (NCBI taxonomy): domain Bacteria; kingdom Bacillati; phylum Actinomycetota; class Actinomycetes; order Kitasatosporales; family Streptomycetaceae; genus Streptomyces; species Streptomyces sp. Wb2n-11. Next base: position 284,087 of record NZ_CVPB01000005.1, on the reverse strand, counting down.
TCCAGTCCCGGATGTCCTTCTCCAGTGCCTGGAGAGACTTGTGGGTACCGCGCCGTATCCGCTGGTCCGTCAGGAGTCCGAACCATCGCTCGATCTGGTTGAGCCAGGATGAGTAGGTAGGGGTGAAGTGCATGTGGAACCGGGGGTGGGTCTCAGGGTCCCTTGCATGATCAGTTCTGTCTGGAACGTCGGGTTGGTTCGCGGTTGGGGTGGGGTGTCCCGGTCCGGGGGGAGGGCGAACGCAGTGCAGGCACGGTCTCGGTGATCATGTGAGTGTCGAAGTCCCATGAACACTTGGTGAGTCCGTGCCTGCTCCTCCATCTTCTCTCATGCCCTCCGCGCTGGATCAACTGGCTCAGGCCACTGCACCGGCCCCGCTGACGGACGCACTGTGTCTGTCGCAGTTCCTGGAGACGATGCCCGACCCGCGAGGTCTTCGCGGACGCCGCTACCTGCTGTCCGCCCTGCTCGCAGCGGCCGCGGCGAGCGTCCTGGCCGGCGCCCGCTCACTGACCGCGATCACGGAATGGGTCACGGATGCCCCGTCCTGGGCCTGCCGGGCCCTCGGTTTCCCCGTCGATCGGCTGACCGGCTCCGTATCGGTCCCGCATCCCCACACCCTGCGCCGTCTCCTGGTCCAGCTCGACGGCGACACCCCGGACCGGGCGATCGGCGCCTTCCTCGCCGCCCGGGCCACCCCGGCCGAGCCCGGGCTGCGGGCGATCGCCGTCGACGGCAAGGCCCTGCGCGGCTCGCGCACCGCCACGGCCACGCACGTCACCCTGCTCGCCGCGATGGACCACAGCGGCAGCGTTCTCGCCCAGTGTCAGATCGCCGACAGGAGCAACGAAATACCCGCCTTCCAGCCCCTGTTGGACAACATCGATCTCACCGGCAGCGTGATCACCGCCGATGCCCTGCACACCCAGCACACCCACGGCACTTACCTCCGCGCCCGCGGCGCCCACTACACCGCCCAGGTCAAGGCCAATCACCCCGGCCTGTTCGATCGCGTCCGCCGCCTGCCCTGGCAGGAGATCACCCTCGACCATTACGAGCGCACCCGCGCCCACCACCGCAAGGAGATCCGGCGTCTCAAGACCGCCTCCTTCGCGCACATCGACTACCCCGACGCCCGCCAGGCCCTCCAGGCCGTGCGCTGGAGGAAGGACCTCACCAGCGGAAAGCTCACCATCGAGCGCGTCCACCTGATCACCAGCCTGCCGCCGGGAGCCGTGAGCGGCACTCAGCTCGCCGCATGGATCAGAGGGCACTGGAAGATCGAAAATCTCCTGCACCACGTCCGGGACCGCACCTTCCACGAAGACGACTCCAAGATCCATATCGGCCGGCTCCCGCGCGTCATGGCCGGTCTGCGCAATCTCGCCATCGGCATCCACCGCCAGGACGGCCACACCAACATCGCCGCCGCGCTACGTCACGCCGCCCGCGATTGCCACCGCCCCCTGACCGCCCTCGGCCTCGCCGGATGAACCCGGACAGAACTGATCATGCAACGGACCCTGCCTGGAGTGGCGAAGCTGAAAACGCTCATTGATTAAGCGCGCAGGTCAGAGCGTTGCCTTACCGTCCGGCAGAGGCAGCTGCTGGGGCTCCGCCACGCTGCGTCGTGTCGCCCGTGCCCGCGTTGGCGAAGCTGCTGATCGGTCAGCGTGCCCCGCGTTCTTGCCTGGTGCGGTGTCCGTCCTGCACCTGCAGAATCCCGCCGCGGATTGGGCGGCGGGGTTCTGTGCTGAGTACGCGAACTCATGTGCGTTCAGGACGTCGGCTGACAGGATCCGCGGTATGACGAGTAGCAGAGGGGCACTGACGGCCCTGCACCTCTTCCTGGTCTGGGCGACGATGACGGCCGCGGTACCGACGCTCGGCTTCGGTCTGCTGATGATGGCCTGGGGTGGTGGGACCGCTGCGGTGGTGCTGCTCTTCGCGTTGGGTGTGCCGCTGGCGGTGGGCCTGCTGGCCATGGCGGGCATACCGGCGCGGACCGTGGTGCCGCTGTGCGGCTCCGTGCCGCAGCGGCTCGGCTGGGCGATGCTGGTCTTCGTCCTTGGCACGCTTGGCGTCCTGGCAGCTCTGGCCGCTTACCATGAGGACGTCGATCTGGGGAGCGCCAGTACCCGGATCGTGCTGACGGGGACTCCGTACGGCGTGGCCGCGGCGTTCTTCGTGCCGAACCGGTGGGTGCGGCTGGGCGCGGTGGCCGCGCTGGCGGCCGGGACGGCCTATGGGGGCTTCATCGGCCCGGCCCAGGCGCAGCAGCGCCAGCACGATGCGGAGGTCGCGCGGTACCAGGAGCATCCGGAGTTGCTGTACCTGGGCGCTGCCCCGCCCGGCATGCGGGTGTCCCGCGCCGAGGTCGGCCCCGCCTCCTTCATCGTCGACTACCGCGGCGTCCGGGAGGACGAGTTCGCGTACGTGAGCCTCACGGTGCGCTCGCCGCTCACGCCGGCACCCCGATGCCGCGAACTCGTGGGGAAGGACGTGACCTGCACGGTAGACGAGCACGGCGAAATGCGCGTGGTCCGCACCTTCCCCGGCGGCGAACGCGCCGTGACCCTCATCCGCCGCCACCGGAACGCGGTGGCCGAGGTCACCAGCCAGACCCTCGACGAACCCGGGCTACGCCGCATCCTGAACACTCTGCACCCACTGTCGAACACAGAGCTGGAAAAACTGATGCGGGAAAAGAAAATCGACCACAGGCTCTGAACCATGCGCGCCCCGGACCTCTGACACCAAAACCTGACACGCTTGACCACCGGTGAGAAATGCGCCACCCACCGGCCTCCGCTGCGAGAGACCAGGTGCGGCGCACAACTCGGTGACGATCGTGAACCAGGTGGTCACCATCCCCGCCGCCATGGCCGGCGGCACCATCACGTACGTGGTCTGGCCGTGCGCCATGCCGTTGCGGATCTACTGGCCGCAGCCGAAGTATTCCGCCTGCCGGGCCGTCAGGATCCCAGCATCGGCGCCCTGCCTGATGAACTTCTGCAACGGCTTGCTGCCCGAGCCTGGGATGCGGTCGCGCAGCATGACCTCCACCGCGATCAGGGAGTGCATGACCGCCACGGTGGAGAACTCGTAGCAGTAGTACGACTGGCGCAGCAGCTCGCGCGCCGTACGCAGGACCGCCGCCGCCTCGGGCACGCCGTCGGGCACGACCAGGTCCCAGGCGAGGTCGTGCATGCCGGCGTAGCTGCCGACGAAGTCGTGGGCGAGTTCGTCCGGGACCGGGAACGGCAGCCGCTACGTGTCATCCCCGCGGCCCCAGCGGCATACTCCGGACGGCAACGCCTTTCCACTTCGCCCTCCACCAGATGGAACTGCTGGACCCACACCTGCCGCAAGACCTCCACCTGCGGCAGTACCCGCAGCATCGAAGGCGCGTCATCCGTCCAGATCATGCTCAGCAGACACATGCCGTCCGCCCCGATCCGGCGGCCTACTTCGTCCCGCTTGGTGCGGGGCTTGGGGAAGCGGGACTCCTCGATCCGGGTCGCGTAATGCGTGAACCAGTCCGGCAGAGCGCGGGCGCGGAGCCAGTCCGGCTCGGCGCGGGCCACCGCGTTCAGTGCCGTCCGCAAGGTCTCGCCGACCAGCTCCAGCCAGTTGAGTTCGCGCGCGGAGGAGAGCACATGCGTGGAGTCCGTCCGTGCCTTCCCGCCGGCCGCGACCAGCCCCCGTTCCTGGGCCGCGACCAGGATCGCGCCTAGGACGCACCGTCCGGCACCCCGCCGATCAGACGGTCTCTGAATTCCGAGAGCACCGAGAAGTTGAAGCCTGGATCGGTCAATTCCAGCCCCAGCGCGAACTTCCAGTCGATCCGGGCCCGCACTGCCTCAGCGGCTTGCCGGTCGGTCAGCCCCTCGACGAACTGCAACACCAGCACCATCGCCAGACGCCCCGGTGACCAGGCCGGCTTCCCCGCGCCGGGAACAGATCCGCGAACTGCTCGTCTGTGAACAGAACACCCAGCTCATCCCGGACCCGGATCGCCAGGCTGCCCTTGGAGAAGGCCGCGCGGGCCACCCGCTCAGTCTCCACCGGAACTTCTGCCGACCCCCACAGCTGCAACGACACCGACACCCTCCCCATACGCCGACGTCGGCCTTCAAGACCACAACCAGGTCTTGAAGGCCGACGTCACGCAGGGAGCCGGATTAACCAACAGCGTCGGGCGATCCTGTCCGGCCCCGCTGGTGTGTGGTCAGCCGAAGTCGAGCGTCTCCTGTGTGAAGTCGGCCGGGACCGGACGGGGCCAGGGCGGCGGTGCGCCGTCCTGGCGTGCGGCCTTCCAGCGCTCGGTCAGCTCGTCCTTCCACCCTTCGGCGGAGGCCATGGGACGCCCCAGGCGACGAGCTGGGCTCTGCTGTAGCCGCCCTTGTGTGAGCGGGCGGCTTCGATCTCTTCAGGTGATGGGAGTTCCGCCATGGACAGTGAAGGCTCCGTGTTCAGAAGTTGTCCCGCGAAGCGGTGTTGGAAAAGCGAAAGGTCCGTTGCCTTGCTCAGCGGGAGCCACCCCTCAGGCATCGGGACGCTCGCAAGCGTTGGGGGTTCTGCCCCGACGGGAGCGTAGAACACCTCGGCAGGCTCCTCCCACACGGTCGACTTCAAGGCGGCCCGCTCGTCGAAGACCGCCGGCCGGGGCATTCCTGGCGCGATGCGCGAGGTGCGGGGAGGACACGGCGAAGCTGGTCGAGCAGGGTCGGACAGCACTTCCTCGGACCGCTCGGCAGTCAGTGGCCACGACAGACCGAACGCACGCGGTACGTCGTAGACGGGATACCAGAGCGAGTCCTTCCCAAGGCCGCTGCGCTCGGCCAACATCGTGCGCAGGTCGTCCTCGCTCACCGAAGCAGCAGTTGCCACGCGGATTCCCGTCTCCCCCAACTACGCACCAGCGGCGCAGCTCCGACGGGAGCCTACTCACCGGTCTGCCCCGGCGTCCTTCCCTCAGGAGAATGACGATCTGGCGGGCCTGACCGCATACAGGAAGCCTGGCGGGCGTCATTCACCGCGCGCACCGGGCGGGTTGCGGCGTACCGGCCGGACACGCGATCGACGTCAGCAAGCAGGACCCGCTGGACGCCGTGCCGCTCTTCGGCTGATCCCTGGAGGAACGAAACGATCAATAAATATGCAGGTCAGCGATCCAGCGCACCTTCGGTGCGCGCCGGGGCGTGGTAAATCCCGTGGCGCGCGCCGGAGGTGCTTCTGTCTGCCCTGACGCGGGCTGGTCTCGGTTCGGGATCGTGGTGGGGTTCGTTCCGGCCGAAACCGATGCCTCTGTGATGCCCCTGAGCTCGCAGGTCAGCGTGGTGCTGGGGGCCGTCCACGGGAACCGTGGAGTGTTGCTGCGAAGCACGTGCGTCAGAATTCCTGATTCACCCTGGCCCTCCCGGAACGGCATACGACGGGTCCGTCAGCCAGGGAGGGAGCAAGTGCCGTGGACGTGCTGCACGAACGCTGCGCCGGCCTCGACATCAGCAAGAAAGACGCCAAGGCTTGTGTCCGTACCCCGAGTACGAAGCGGCGGGGGTCTTTCACAACGGAGACCACGACGTGGGGATCGACGACCAACGCGGTCCTGGATCTGCGGGACCATCTGCTCGCCGCACGGGTGACGCTGGTGGTGATCGAGGCGACGTCGGACTACTGGAAGCCCTTCTACTACGTGCTGGCCGAGGGCTTGAACGTGATCCTGGTCAACGCCCGGCAGGTCAAGAACCTGCCCGGCCGCAAGACGGACGTCTCGGACGCGGCCTGGCTGGCCCAACTCGGCGCCCACGGCCTGGTCCGGCCCTCCTTCGTGCCGCCCGAACCGGTCCGTGAACTACGGGACCTCACTCGCGCCCGGACCACCGCCACCCGCGAACGGAGCCGTGTGGTCCAGCGGCTGGAGAAGCTGCTGGAAGACACCGGCATCAAACTCTCCGCGGTCGCCGCCGACATCATGGGCGTCTCCGGCCGGGCCATGCTCGAAGCCCTCATCCGCGGCGAAGCCGACCCGCACGTCCTCGCGGACCTGGCCAAACGCAAGCTCCGCAACAAGATCCCCGAACTCACCGAGGCCCTGACCGGACGCTTCCGCGAGCACCACGCGTTCCTGGCCCGCCTCCACCTGGACCAGTACGACCAGCTCACCGTCATGATCGACCAGCTCACCGGGCGCATCGAGGAGGCGATGGCACCCTTTCGTGGCGCCCTCGACCTGCTCGACACCGTCCCTGGCATCAATCAGCACGTCGCCGAGGTGATCATCGCGGAGACCGGCGGGGACATGACCCGGTTCGCGACGGCCAAGCACCTCGCTTCCTGGGCCGGAGTCTGCCCCGGCCACCACGAGTCCGCCGGCCGCACCAAGAACACCAAGGTCCGGCCCGGCAACCCCTACCTCAAAGGCGCCCTCGGCCTCGCCGCGTTCGGCGCGGTCAAGAACCAAGGACACCTACCTCGCCGCCCGCTACAAACGGCTCACCGCCCGCCGCGGCCCCCTGCGGGCCCTCGTCGCCGTCGAACACTCGATCATCACCGCGATCTGGCACATGCTCACCGACAACGTCGCCTATCAAGAGCTCGGCGGCGACTACTTCACCCGCCGCGACCCCGAACGCGCCACCCGCCGGGCCATCACCCAGCTCAACCAGCTCGGCTACACCGTCACTCTCAACCCAAGGGAGACCGCAGCCTGACCGGCAGACCCGGACACCCGCCAGCCCTCAACGGCCAGCGGGCACCCAGTCCTGCCCACACCCACCCTGACCTGCTGCTATTTACGCGTCAGAAGCACTCTCCGCTTATTTGATCAAGACGTGGACGAGCAGGCTCGTGAAAGCGCGAGGCTAGAGGTTGTCCCGTAACCGGTGAGGCAGTTGGTGCGTTGGCTGGGCATGGGTGGGGTGATCTCAGCAGATGATCCGAAGTGGATCGAGCCGTTCTCGGGTCTGACCGAGGTGCAGTTCGCCAGGCTGGTGGCTCTGGTGCGGCGTCATGGCGGTGAGGTCCAGCGTGGTCGGCCGTGACGGCTGTCGTTGGAGAACCGGTGTTGCTGGTGGCGACGTACTAGCGCACAAACCTCACGTTGCGGCAGGTGGCGCCGCTGTTTGGGGTCTCGAAGTCTGCGGCCGATCGCATCCTCGACCACCTCGCACCGCTGCTGGCCATCTCCCCGGCCCGCCGGCCGCGCAAGGACACCGTCTACATCGTCGACGGCACCCTGGTGCCCACCCGCGACCGCACCGTCGCCGCTTCCAGCAAGAACTACCGGTACTCGACCAACCTGCAGGTCGTCATCGACGCCAACAGCCGTCTGGTCGTGGCCATCGGCCTGCCGCTGCCCGGCAGCCGCAACGGCTGCCGGGCGTTCACGGAGTCCGGCGTCGACCGGGTCTGCCGGGGCGCCCCCACCATCGCGGACGGCGGCTACCAAGGCACTGGTCTCCTCATCCCGCACCGCAAACGACGAGGCCAGCGCCACCTCAGCCCACAGCAGGAAGCAGAGAACGCCGTCCACCGCCAAGCCCGCGCACGGGTCGAACACGCCCTCTCGCGGCTGAAGAACTGGAAGATCCTCCGGGACTGCAGACTTAAAGGCAACGGAGTTCACCAGGCCATCCTCGGCATCGCCCGGCTCCACAACCTGGCCCTCACCGGATAACTCACATCCCATACGGGACAACCTCTAACCATGCACGAGCTCGTTAGGCAGGGTTTCCGTTCCGTTCCTACTCGGACTCCGGCTCCAAGTCTCAGATCACACTCCCTGCGGCGCCATTTCCTGTTCCTGCCGTACTCCGGCTGCACTCCATCAGGGCCGTGGCCAGTCGCGCGCCCATGGCAGCGTCCTGGGCGCCGAGCCCGGTCAAATCGGCGATGGTGATCTCCGTTTCGGAGCTTCGGCCGGGGTGGAGTCCGGCGAGTACGTCACCGAGGGCCTCGATGTTCAGCGTGTCCGTGATGCCGACCTTGGCTGCATGCTGCAACTCGCCTATGTGCAGGCACTGGTCAGGATCGTCGGCAGCCACCACGGCGGCGCGCCGCAGCGCCGAAAGGTGCAGTTCCTGTTTGCCCTCCATGTCTGATCCCACCGCCGTGATGTGGGCGCCCGGCTTGATCCATTCCCCGTGGAGGTAGGGAGCGCGTGACGGGGTCACGGTGATGATGATGTCCGCGCGGCGCACCGCCTCCTCGGAGTCGGCTGCCACCTGCACCTCCCAGGAGTGCAGGGCCTGCGCACGGCGCGCGAACGCCTTCGCACGGGCGCGGTCCCGGCCGTGGACGACGAGCTCGCGGGGATTGCGGACCTGCAGCAGTGCACGTAGCTGGTAATCGGCCTGGTGGCCGGGGCCGATGAGGGCGACGCGGTGGGAGTCGATCCGGGACAGAACCTGGGCGGCCAGGGCCCCGGCTGCGCCGGTGCGTACGTCGGTGAGGTAGCCGTTGTCGAGCGCGATGACGGTGGGGAATCCGGTGGTGGCATCGGCGATCACGCTGAGGCCGCTGGAGACCGGGATTCCGAGCTCGCGGTTACCGAAGAAGCCGGTCGCCAGTTTCACCGTGTAGTGGCTGGCATCGTGAACGTAGGCACCTTTGACATGCACTTCACCGTGCACCGACGCGTCGGCTGCGGGCACTTCCAGGTGCCAGGGGGCGGGCTTGCTGACCTTGCCGCGGGCCTGGGCGATCATTGCCTCGCGGACGACATCAAGGGCTTCGGCAGGGGGCAGCAGTGTGCGCACCTGTGCTTCCGTCAGGACACGCACGGCGGGTCCAGCGGATCGGGTGGTTCCGGTCGTGGTCATCTCAGGGCAGCTCCCAGTCGTATGCGTGCGGGAATCTGGGTACGGCTCCGGGCGGGCGGTCAGGCCAGCACCGACGCCAGGGCGGGCAGGGTGATATTGCGTCCAGAGACCACGGCCACGGCCCGCCCACGCGACTCGACCTTCCCGGCCAGCAATGCCGCGACAGGGACGGCTCCCGCCCCTTCGGCGATGTATCCCCGTTCGCCGGTCAGGTAGCGCAGCGCCATGTGGATCTCCGCCTCGCTTACCGTGACGAGCGCGTCGACGTGCCGTGCGATCAAACCGGTGGTCACTGAGCCGGGTTCGATATTGCCGGCCACGCCATCGGCCAGGGTCTGGCCGATATTGACGGTCACGTTGCCGCCCGTCCGGACAGCGGTGCTCACCGCCGTGGAGACCTCCGACTCCACCCCGACGATCCGCACCCCCGGCCGCATGCAAGCCCACAGGCCCAGCCCCGCGGCAAGCCCCCCACCGCCCACGGCACACACCACTGTCAGATCGCCTTCGAGCTGCCGCTCGAGCTCGTAGCCGATGGTGCCCTGACCTGCGATTACCTCGGGGTCGTTGTAGGCGGAAAGATAGTGGGCGCCCTCGGCGGCCAGAGTGAGAGCGTGCTCCTCGGCATCGTCGAAAGACGTTCCCACCTCGATCAGATCGACGCCGGACCGGCGCAGCCGCGACACCTTCGCGGGGGAGGCATTCCGGGAGAGCACCACGGTGGCCTGGCGGCCCAGGGCGCGGGCGGCGAAGGCGACGCCGAGCCCGTGGTTGCCGGCCGAAGCCGTCACCACTGGCATCGCGGGGTCAAGGGCGGCCAGTGCGTTGAGGGCGCCACGGACCTTGAAGGATCCCGTGGGCTGCAACGACTCCAGCTTCAGCACCGGCTCGGCCCACGACGGCCCGCCACTGCCGAAGTCCACCGGGGTGGGAGGAAGGTGGGCGCGCACCGTGCGCCAGGCACGGTCGAGATCCGCGGGGAGCGGGGTGCGGACAGCACGAGCTGCCTGCGGGCTGGGCATCGTTCCCCCAAGGGTGGTCGACTGCTGAAGCTCGCGTCCATGCTGCACCGCACCCAGCACCAGAAGGAGACGCACCTCCTTCAGCAATGCATAAGATCTCCTGATGCTCGATCCGCGCAGGCTCCGCCTGCTCCAATACGTCGCTCGGACCGGCTCCATCGCCGGAGCCGCAGAGCAGGCCGGCTGCACCCCTTCGGCAGCCTCCCAGCAGCTGTCCGCCCTCGAACGGGACCTCGGCACCGCCCTGCTCGAACGCTCCGCTCGCAGCGTGCGGCTCACCGAGGCCGGGCGAGTCCTGGTCGAGCACAGCGGCCGGGTACTGGACGAGCTCGACGCGGCCGAGCAGGCAGTCCTGGACGTAGCGGGCCTGCGCGGCGGGCAGCTTCGCCTGGCAGCCTTCAGCTCGGCAACGAACCTGATCGTCCCCGCGCTCCGGTCCTTCCGGCAGCTGCATCCCCAGATCCGGCTCTCGCTGGTGGAACTCGAACCGGAGGAAGCCATCCCCGCCGTGGCAGGCGGGGAGATCGACTTGGCGGTGACCCACCAATACAAGCAACTACCCCGACCCGACCTGCGGGGACTGCGCCAGCACCTGCTCGATAGCGACCAGCTGCTGCTCGCCGTACCCCCACATCTGCGCACCGCTCAACGGAGTGCGGTGCGGTTGTCCGACTACGCCGGGGCCACATGGCTGTCGCCCCGCCCCGCCGAGGGGTTTCAGGCCGTAACGGAGCTGGTATGCCGGGCTGCGGGGTTCGAGCCGGACGTAGCCTTCCGAGCCGACAGCTACGACCTCCTCCTGGCCCTAGTAGCGGCCGACTTCGGCCTCGCCCTGGTTCCGTCCCTGGTCGCCGCGCCCCAGCCAGGAATCGCCTTCCTGCACATCGCCGAACCGGCGGGGCTGACTCGCGAAGTCCATGCCACGGCCCGCAGTGCCGATAACTCGCCCGCGGTCCAGGCCATGACACAGCTCTTGCTGAGGAAATGACCCGGTGCAAGTTCATGGCCGCTCGCCCTCGGCGAGCTCGCTGCTCTCACACATGATCATTCCGCCGCCGACTCAGCCGGGCAAGACGAGGCGAACGGTGCTCCTCCGACGGGCGGGTCAGAATGGCAGGTTGGGAACGAGACAGAGCACCGAGCCCGCCAGGGGTACGAGCCCCACTGCGGTGAGCAGGAGGGTGCGTAGGACGAAGGCGGCCGTGAGGCGGCGGCTCGCGCGAGTAGGCCGCTGGGGGTCGTACACCAGATCGACCCGGCCGGTGATCGCCTTGTTCGAGAAGTCCCAGATGGACACGGTTGACGGAACGTCCCGCATGGGCTGCCCGTCGACGGTGGTGAAGTTCAGCTTGGAGAAGATCCAGAGGTGGGCTCCCTTGGACCAGATGCGCACGTAGCCGTTGGCCTGGCCGACTACGCCGACACCGCGGCGGCGCAGCAGCCACAGGGAGCGCGCTCGGCGGGCCATCCGCCACAGCGCGATTCCCCCTATCAGACCGAGGACGCCCGCGACGCTCAGCGAGAAGGCGGCCAATCCGTCCTCCAGCGGGCTCGCCCACCCCAGCAAGGTCAGCAGCAGCGTGTACCCCGCCAGGAGCAAGCCGACCCGCACCGCCCGCCTGCCGCTGGATCCCAGCGTGTACGACCGCGGAGCCCGCGTGTGCAGCTGTATCAGCGCATGGCCGTCCGCTGCCGGTGTCGTGGTGGCCAGGGCAGCCGTCAGCTGCCCCAAGAAGGCTTCCGTGGAGCGGGAGTTAGCGCCGGGCAGCTCCACGACACGGCTCAGGCCATGCCGGGCCTGGCCGGGGTCTCCGCTGATGGCGACACGGACGGTGTTGCCAGCGATCACCTCCGCGGAGGTGATCGCGCAGGTGGGCAGCGTCCACGTCTTGCGCCCGCGTACGATCAGCAACCGCTGGCCGTCGAAGCGGGCCGTTGTGCCACCGCCGGTCAGGACTGTTTCTGGCGCGTTGGTCATGGGTCTCCGATTGGGCATGGGCGGATGCTACGGGCTCAGCGCCCGGGCGCCTCAGTGATAGGATCCCTTGATCAGTAGCTCCGCACCTCGCTCAATGAGGCCGCGGGGCGAGGCCGTCAGCCCCCGGTCCTCCGCGCTCGTCGAGGGCGGAGGCGACTGCTGGCCCGTGACGGTGGCTGCCTGTACGGCTCATCATTGCCGCCTAGTGCAGCTCGACCGCGCAGGAGCTTCTCTGGCCGCACCTCAAGGCCGGCATGTTCCGGCAGTTGACCGCCACGGCGTTGTCATTGGCCACGCGGCGGGTTATGCCTTGCCAGTCCCGATCCGCGGGTTCGTCCTACTCGGGAATGATCGCTACCGCGTCGATTTCCACGAGTGCGCCCGGGCGAGCGTGTCCTGCGGTGGAAACGACCGTGATGGCTGTCCGGTGATTGCCCCACACTGACCGCGACGCCGCGTACCCCACCTGTGCGTCGACTCCATCGGCGAGGTAGATGTTGAGTTTGGCGACATGTTCGGGACCAGTACCCGCGGTGGCAAGCACAGCCAGCACGTTTCGCATGGCCTGCATGGTCTGCGCCTCGATACCGTCGAGCAGGTTTCCGGTGCTGTCCGTGCCGAGCTGGCCACCGACATGGAGCGTTCCGGCCCCCGCGGGTGTGATCACACCCTGGGTGAAGGCGGGGTTGCGGTGGAGTTCTTCGGGGTCGATGTGGGTCGTCTTCGCGGTCATGAGTTGCTCCATGGAGGTGCCGGGTTTCGTGTGGAGGTGAAGGTCGCGCAGCAGGCAGACCTCGGACAGGTGGTGGAAGACTTCGCGGTGGATATGCAGCACCAGGTCGGCCATGGGCATTTCGGGGAAGGGTTCCTTCGCCCCGACCGGGGTGCGCAGCCCGGCAGCGCCGAGGCTGCGCACCCCGGCCAGCCAGACGTCGAGCTGGGTCTGGAGCTGGTCGAGGGCGGTGGCCGCGCTGCCGGCGTACTCCCATGTCTCGTAGGACGCCGCCGGTGCGCCGAAGTGCGCCGCGTTGCGCGCGGCGAGCACGCCGACGATCACGTGGCCGAGCCGCCAGGCGATCGTGGTGAAGGCCGCGGGGTCCGGCTGGGGGGAGGCGTAGTCCATCGTGAAGTCACCCGCACCGAGCTGCACGGGCGCCGTCGAGCCGCCGCGCGGCCGCACGCTCCAGGCGTCTGTCACCGGCGACCAGAAGTACTCGTCGTCAGTAAGGCCCTCGAGCCGGGCTCGCAGCTGGTGGTTCCAGTGGAACTCCAGCTGCTCGCGCAGCGTCCGGTTCACATCGAGTTCGTTTGCGTCCATGCAGGCACCCTGACACCCCTAGCGGACAGGATCGGTCCGCTATCCCTGGCAGGGTGGACGACATGGATACGGCAAGTGGTGACGAGCGGGGAACGACGGAGCGGGTGCTCGCGCTGCTCGGGCTGTTGCAGCAGCGCCAGATCTGGACCGGCCCCGAGCTCGCCGACCGGCTCGGGGTCACAGCGCGCACGGTACGGCGTGACGTCGAGCGGTTGCGTGCCCTCGGCTATCCGGTGCATGCCGGCCACGGCGTCGGCGGCGGCTACCGGCTCGGCCCGGGCAAGGACCTGCCGCCGCTGCTTCTCGACGACCAGGAGGCCATCGCCACCGCCCTCTCGCTGCTGGTCGGCGCGCGCGGCGCAGTCGCCGATTCCGGCGACGCCGCGCTACGGGCGCTGACCAAGCTCGACCAGGTGCTGCCCGCACGGCTGCGCCACGAAGTGCGTGCGCTCACCGGCTCCGTGGAGTCCTTCGACGCAGGCCGCACGCCGATCGACGCCGAGGTACTCATGACGCTGGCCAGAGCCTGCCGCGACGAAGTCGAGGCAGGCTTCGACTACCCGTCCGGGAACGAAAGGCGACGGCGGCGGGTCGAGCCCTACCGGCTGGTCGCCTCCGACCGCCGCTGGTACCTCTTCGCCTACGACCTCGACCGCGAGGACTGGCGCACTTTCCGCGTCGACCGGATCACCGAGGCGTCCGCACGAACCTGGCGCTTCGATCCGCGCACGGCGCCTGACGCGGTGACGTACGTGCAAGAGAACGTGGCGAGCCGGGTCTACCCGCACCAGGCGCGCTTCCTCGTGCACGCATCCGCCGAGACGGTGCGCGCGCAGCTCCCGGCATCCTCGGCCGTCGTACGACAGCGCGGATCCCAGCTTTGCGAGGTACTCAGCGGCGCCGAACGTCTCGACGCCGTGCTCATGCACGTACTCCTGCTGGGACACGCCTTCGAGATACTCGACCCTCCGGAACTCGGGACGCGCTGCCGCGCGTTAGCGCAGAGCCTGCTGTCGGCCGGCGCAACGATCGGCGCTGACACGTTGGTTGGCCGGGTGGGATGATCTTCTGGTTGATTGTGCTGGAGGGGACTGTCTGTGGGGGCCGTGTCGCCGTCGTACAAGGGGCATCGGTATCCGGTCGAGGTCATCTCCCACTGTGTGTGGCTGTACTTCCGCTTCCCGCTGTCGTTCCGCGAGATCGAGGAGCTCATGCTCGAGCGCGGGATCGTCGTCTCCTACGAGACGATCCGCCGCTGGTGCGCCAAGTTCGGGCAGACCTATGCCAACGCGCTGCGCCGCCGACAGCCCCAGCCCGGGGACAAGTGGCACCTGGACGAAGTCTTCATCAAGATCAATGGGGAACAGAAGTACCTGTGGCGGGCTGTCGACCAGGACGGCAATGTCCTGGACATCCTGGTGCAGAACCGGCGGGACAAGGCTGCGGCCAGGCGTTTCTACCGCAGGCTGATGAAGAGGACCGGTGCGGTGCCGCGGGTGGTCGTCACCGACAAGCTCCGCTCCTACGGCGCGGCTCATCGCGAGGTCATGCCCTCCGTCGAGCACCGGCAGTCGAAGTATCTGAACAACCGGGCGGAGAACAGCCACCAGCCAACCAGGCAGCGCGAACGGGCAATGAAAGGCTTCCGCGGCACCGGCGCAGCCCAACGGTTCCTGTCCGCGTTCAGCGGCATCTCACCCCACTTCCGACCCCGACGGCACCTGATGAACGCCACCGAACACCGCACCGAGATGATCAACCGCTTCGCGATCTGGGACCAGATCACAGGCGCCGCCGGCCAGCCCACCACAGCTTGAGCCTAGGCTGACGCCTGGGCCAGCCACACCCTGGCACCCCGTCAGACACCCACGTCCCCAACAACGTGACAGCGCCGCCGCGACGCCTACACCGCCCGCGCCCGCCGACTCCTGGCCCGCCACGGCGACACCACGGCCGTGATCATGATCGACGCCGACAAGTTCAAGGCCATCAATGACGGCCTCGGGCACGCGGCGGGCGACACCGTTCTCGCCGCGTTCGGCGCCCGGCTCACCGCCTGGGCGGGCCCGCACGCCGCTGTAGGCCGCCTCGGAGGCGATGAATTCGCAGTCGTCCTTCAGCTGACCGCCAGTCGCCGCGCGCAGCGCCTTCAGCAGCTGGTCCGGATGCTGCACACGCCGGTCGCCCTGGACGATGGCTGCACGGTCGACGTGGCCGCGTCGGTCGGCGCCGCGACGCCGGACGTGCTCGGCACCCGCGACCTGACCGTGTTGCAGAGGGCGGCCGACGCCGCGCTCTACGACGGGAAGCACTCCGGCCGCGCAGTCGTCGCCACGGCCACGCACGCGGCCACGCCGTCCATCAACGGGCGCCGGACCGGCCGTCCGGGCACAGCGGTGTGGGGGCGAGCCGCATGAGCGCCGCGCCCCTGCCCGAAGGCGACTGGATCCGCGGCATCAGCATCAGGCAGCCCTGGGCGACCTGCATCCTCGCGGGCAAGAGCCCGGAGAACAGGCCCAAGCCCTGGAGCTGGCGCGGCTGGGTCCTTCTCCATGCCGGGATGGCGAAGCCGGAGCCCGCCGTGCTGCGCGACCCGCTGGTCGCCCGCACGATCCGCGGCCGCGAACTGCACCGCGGTGCGGTCATCGGCGTCGCCCGCCTCGCCGACTGCCACCAGGACCCCGACGGCTCCCCGCCCTGCACCGAGTGGGCGCAGACCGATGCGTGGCACCTGGTACTCGCTGACGTCCAGGAGCTCGCCCTGCCCATCCCCGTCGGCAGGCAGCTCGGTCCCTGGAAGCCAGCACCGGACCTGCTCTCCCAGGTCCTCCAGCAGTTGCCAGACCTGCGGCCATGACCCGTAAGAAGCCGCCGTTCGAGCCGGGCTGCGTCCCGGCTCCCTTCTCGACTGGCGCGACAGCCAGCACTACGACCACTGGCAGATGCGCCCCTGCGCGCTGCGCGAGCAGCCCACGCCGATGCGCTCCCACTCCGGGGAGCCGTCCCACAAGGCGTGCACTGAGAACTGGATCTCCGAGCACCCCACCGAGGCCCGCCTAATCGAGATCATCCGCAACCTCCGTGAGCGCATCACCGAGGCCCGCGCCAACGGCTGGCTCGGCGAGGTCGAAGGACTCCAGGTCAGCCTCAACGCCGCCATGGCCAAGCTCACGAGCCTCAACCGGACCCCCACCGACGGCCGCCCCCAACTGGTCGACCTCGGCATGCCCATCTTCAACGACACTCCAAGTCCGTGACGTATACGACGGTACGGGCCCTGAGGTTCAGCACACTGAATCTCAGGTGCACGTGGCGTTGGGACGTCGCAGATGCCAGCTGGGGCGGTGAACACCAGCAGGGCCCACCCGGTAAAAACGCCGCACCCCAGCGTCTTCCTACCGTGTTCCGGCCGCACCCTGGGTTGGGTTCACGCGCTCAAGCTTGGTCCAGCCGGTCCAGCCTCGCTTCGTCAGCAGCTCGATCAGCCGACGGGCCGGCGGCAGGGTGTCAAACACATGTGTATCCAGCAGCTCGGCGAACGGTGGCTCGATGCCGGTGTCGTCGACGTAGAACTCGCCCTGCTCGTTGGCCATCTGTGTGATGTAGGCGGCCAGCTTGTCGGCCAGTTCGACGAGCCGTGGGTCGTCGTCGGTGCCGTCGAGAGCTTTGCCCAGGGTGAGATAGAAGTCGATGATCTGCGGGTTGGCTATCTGCTCCCGCTTGCGTGCCATCCACTCCGGGACGCGCTCGGGTGAGCGCGCGGCCAGCGGGATCCAGCCGTCGCGCTCGACTTGGACGATCCGTTCGTCGACTCCGAGCGCCCGCAGCCGGTCAAGGTAGTCGACCACTTCCTGGGGCAGTGCCAGGCTGTCCCCGGCGGCGAGGCGGGCGATCCGCTCGCGGTGTCGCTGCCGTTCCCGGATCTCCGCCCGCAGCCGCTTGTCGATATCTGCGACTGCCGCGGCGAACTCCTCCTCGTTTGCCTGGAGCAGCTTCCGCACGCGCGCCAGAGGGACCCCGGCCTCGGCGAGGGTCCGGATCTTGACCAACTCGACCACGGCGTCGGCGCCGTACCTCCGATAGCCGGAGTGGTCCCGCTCCGGTTCCGGCAGCAGCCCCTTGGCGTGATAGTGCCGCACCGTGCGCACCGTCACTCCGGCATACGACGCCAGCTCGCCGATAGTCAGCATCAGACCAGTCTCCTAGTTCGCAGCCCGGGTCCGGT
Organism: Streptomyces sp. Wb2n-11; assembly: GCF_001049855.1. Taxonomy (NCBI): domain Bacteria; kingdom Bacillati; phylum Actinomycetota; class Actinomycetes; order Kitasatosporales; family Streptomycetaceae; genus Streptomyces; species Streptomyces sp. Wb2n-11. Next base: position 266,719 of record NZ_CVPB01000005.1, on the reverse strand, counting down.
AGAGACGCCGCGACCAGAGGTAGCCGACCAGCCCGATCACCACACACCAGCCGATGGCCCAGAGCATGTCCGAACCATCGGGCGATCCGGCCAGCAGACCACGGAAAGCGTTCATGATCGGCGTGAACGGCTGGTACTCGGCGAACCACCGCAGCCCGGTCGGCATCGACTCCACCGGCACGAACCCGCTGCCCACGAACGGCAGCAGTATGAAGATCATCGGCCAGTTACTCGCGGCCTCCGGGTTCGGGCTGACCAGCCCCAACGCCACGGTGAACCAGGTCATTGCGAACGACAGCAGCGAGAGCAGCCCGACAAGGCCCAACCACTGCATCGCCGAGGCGGCGGTCTCCAAACCCAGCAGGAACGCCACCCCGAAGACCGTGGCGAGGGCCAGCGCAGTCTGGACCATCGCGCCCAGCACATGGCCGGTGAGCACCGAGACCTTGGCGATGGCCATGGTTCGGAACCGGTCGATGATTCCGCCTGTCATGTCGGTGGCGACCGAGACCGCGGTGCTGATGGACACGCTCGCCACCGCCATCACCAAGATCCCCGGAGTGATGAACGTCAGGTAGTCGCCGCGGTCCCCCGCCGGGGCTCCGGGCAGACCGGCGCCCATGGTGCCTCCGAAGACGTAGACGAACAGCAGCAGGAACAACAGCGGCAGGCCGATCAGCATCAGCGTCTGCGATGGGTACCGGGCCATGTGCTTCAGGTTGCGGCGCAGCATGGTCGCCGAATCGCGGACGGCATACGTCGCGCTATTCATGCCGACACCTCCTCGGGAGACTCGTCGGCGGTGGAGTGGTCGGTCAGAGCCAGGAATACGTCATCCAGGTCCGCGGTGTGCACGGCGAGCCCGGTGACCACGTCGTCGTCGATCCCGGCCAACAGCCGTCGCAAAGTGGTGAGGCTGCCGTCGTGCGGCAGGGTCAGGGTGAGCGCCGCGGCGTTCGTGTTCGCCCCGGGGAACTGGCGCGCCAACTCGGCCAGCCGCTCACTGTCGGCGGCCTGAAGCGCGACATGACCGCCGGGGACCAGCCGCTTCAGCTCGGCCGCGGTGCCCTCGGCGACCAGTCGGCCCCCGTCGAGCACACCGATCCGGTCGGCAAGCTGGTCGGCCTCCTCCAGGTACTGGGTGGTGAGAAAGACGGTCACCCCGTCGGCCACCAGCTGCCGCACGATCCCCCACAGATCACGGCGGCTGCGCGGGTCGAGGCCGGTGGTCGGCTCGTCGAGAAAGATCAGCCGAGGTCCGGCCACCAGGGTCATGGCCAGGTCCAGCCGCCGTTTCATACCGCCGGAGTACGTCACAGCGCGCCGGTCGGCGGCATCAACCAGGTGGAAGCGCTCCAGCAGTTGCTCCACCACGCTTTCCGCATGGCGCCGTTCGAGGTGACCGAGGTCGGCCATCAGCCGCAGATTTTCCCGCCCGGTCAGTAACTCGTCCACGGCGGAGAACTGCCCGGTCACTCCGATCGACGCACGCACCTGGTCTGCCTCGCGGCGCAAGTCGTACCCGGCGACCCGAGCCTCACCGGCGTCCGCAGGGAGCAACGTGGACAGGATCCGGACTGTGGTGGTCTTGCCGGCCCCGTTGGGTCCGAGCAGGGCGTAGACGGTGCCTGCGGGGACGGTGAGGTCGACCCCGGCGACCACCTCGTGGTCGCCGTACGACTTGCGCAGCCCGGCGACCTCGATCGCACTGGTTCTTGTCGTCATGCCGACCATGCTGAGAGGTTGCCCCTGCGTCAGGGTCAACTGTTGCGGCTACATGGCCTCCACCCGGTGATCGATTCCTTAGTCCGGAAAAGAGCATCTGGTCTCACCGAACTGCTTGCCCGCGAACTTCGCGCCCGCGGCCGCCAGGTCGACGTCGAACACCTACACGTCCATCTGCCGCGCGTCCTCAAGGCGGCCGACACCAGCACCGGAGCGAGCGCATGACCACCACGGCCCTGTACGAGATCGAGACCAGCGAGGGCGATGACGGCACCCCGCACCCCGTCGAACAGCTCTGGACGCCCGGCGAGGACGCCGTGGAGAAGGGCTTCGTCATCCATCGCGGCCTGTACGTCACCGGGATCGACGACGCGACCGAGGGTCACCTCTACCCGGTCGCGTTCGTCTTCCTTGGCAAGTCAGCGTGTTGAGCAAGGCGTGTCGAATGTGTGCCGTGCCGCCGGTACGACTGAGGACCCACGTCGCGTGGCTTTGCTGGCGTGGTCGGGACCGGGTTCGGTGCTGCTTCCGCAAGGTCTGCGCCGTGGACTGGAACGCCGCCCATCCGACCGAGGTGCGGTTCGTCTGCGACGCGGAGCCCAGGTCCCGCACGAGACGCGATCACGTCTGAGCACGGCAATGCCCCGGGGCGGGCTGTTTCGTCACCAGCGAGTCGCCAGCCAGCCATCCCCGGGGCACCCACACTCTGCCCGAGTAAAGGCACCTCATGCAATCGCCGCCCCTCCGATCTGATCATCGGCCCCGAGAACGTGGACCAGATCTTCTGGCCACTCGTCCGCGATCTTGCCCTGAGCGGGCGGGGCGCCCCGCAACCCCGTCGGCGCACCAACGCGCTCCCTTGATCACCTGGCAGCCCTGGGCAGATTCATCCCACCGCGCCCGGACAGCACCAGGCCGCCCTGCACGCCCATCCGTCACGGAGGCTCCACACACATGCCTACTCGTCCCACCACCGCTACCGCGCTCACCGTTCTGACGCTGCTGGGCACTCTTGCCCTCACTGGATGCGGAGCCGGTACGCAGTCCCCGCCGGCCCACGAGGGCCGCCTGAAGAAGGCCGCCGGCATCGGCAGCATGGACCTGACCCTCACCAAGGGGCTCTGGGAGACGACCCGCCCTGCGGCACTCAACGACCACAAGACAACGGTCGCCGCAGGAGAACGTGGCCGCCGTGGGCTGATCCGCATCACCCTCTCCGGCACCCAGCTCGGCGACTACCTCACCGAACTCGACAAGGAAGCGCACTGCGGATGGGGCACCTGCACCAAGGACACCGAGAAAGCCGCCGCCCGACGCGTCTACGACACCCTGGGCCCGGCGATCGACCGTGTGAAGAACATCCGCACCGCCGACGACCCCACACCGGAAGTCATCATCGACGACACCCTCGACACCAAGGCCCGGTGACCGCATCCGTTGCGCCCCGCCCGCCGGGCGGGGCGGCGTACCGTGGCCATAGAACTGAAGGAGGCACTCGTGGACGCCACGCTCAAGACGGTCATCGACGGCAACCTGGTGGAGCTGCCCGGCACCATCGCCACCATCCGCGCCACCATGCCCCCCGACCAGGCCGCAGTGTTCGACCGCGAGATCGAGCACGTCCCCGCCGCCGACCTCCCCACCGCCCTCGTCCGCTGGGCCCTGGCCGGCACCGCCGCCGACAAGGAAGACGACGCCCTCTTCGAGCGCCTCGCCCGCGGCGAGGACATCGGCGCCGTCCCCGCCGACACCGACCGGCCGGAGGTGGCGTGAGCCGCTACCGCATCCACTACGCCCCACCCGCAGACCAAGCCCGCAGCGCCATGGAACCGGCGCTGCGGGCTCGTTTCGACACCGCCATGCAACGCCTCGCCGTGGATCCCTACGGGCAGGGATCCGCACCCGTCAAGGCCGATGAGGACCGGCGTGAAGCGGTCGCCGCAGGGGTCGTCATCCGCTACTACGTCAGCGCGCCCGTCCTGACCGTCACCGTCGTCCGCGTCGTCTACATCTGATCCCGCAACCACAGGAGCCCCGCCCTCCCCTACGCCGGGGAGGGCGGGGCTCCTGTGCGTACGGAGCCACTGCGGACCCTGACCTCGGATCCGCCTTGTAGGTGAAGACGAGTCCGCGTGGTGGGTGTCGGTCGGCCATCCGAAATCGAACAAGCGTATTATTGTGCGGTGGCTATGCATGACTTCCCCGAAGGCCTTCGCGCAGCTCAGCTGCGTCTGCATCAGACGTGGGCGGAGTACGAGGCCCTCGGCCGCACGCTTCCTTGGTCGGTGGAGCCTTCCGAGGGTGCTGTCACGTTGTCGGCGGTAGCGTGGGATGATCTTCGGATTGCCTGGGTTCGGTGAAGGGATCGCTGGTGTCGGCTGTGCCGCCGTCGTACAGGAACCACCGGTATCCGGTGGAGATCATCTCGCACTGTGTGTGGCTGTACTTCCGCTTCCCGCTCAGCTTCCGCGAGGTCGAGGAGTTGATGCTCGAGCGGGGTGTCATCGTCTCGTACGAGACGATCAGACGCTGGTGTGTGAAGTTCGGGCAGGCCTACGCCAACTCGCTGCGCCGCAGGCGTCCGCAGCCTGGCGACAAGTGGCATCTGGACGAGGTCTTCATCAAGATCAACGGAGAGCGGAAGTACCTGTGGCGGGCCGTCGACCAGGAAGGCAACGTGCTCGACATCCTCGTGCAGAACCGGCGTGACAAGGCCGCGGCCAGGCGTTTCTTCCGGAAACTGCTGAAGACGACCGGGCGGATGCCCCGCGTGATGATCACCGACAAGCTGAAGTCCTACGGCGCCGCGCACCGGGAGGTGATGCCCTCGGTCGAGCACCGCTCGCACAAGGGCCTGAACAACCGGGCGGAGAACTCCCACCAGCCCACCAGGCAGCGCGAACGGGCGATGAAAGGCTTTCGCAGCGTCGGTGCGGCCCAGCGGTTCCTGGCCGCGTTCAGTAGGATCTCACCTCACTTCCGGCCCAGCCGTCACCTCATGACCGCGAGCCGCTACCGCTTCGAGATGACCCTCCGCTTCACCCTCTGGAACCACATCACCGGCAACCCCGGCATACTCGCCGCCGCCTGAGCAACAGGCCGGGCAACGGCTCTCCCCGACCTCAGACGATCACACCTCCGACAACGTGACAGTGCCCGGCTGAGTCCTACGCCGGGCCGGTGCGGGTGAAGCAGCAGGACGGTTCGTGGGCTGACATCGACACCGAGCTGTTCGATGGGGGCGCCGCGTTGGAGCCGCAGTCGGCAGCCGCCGACATCACGGTCTCGGACGGTGGCGACAAGCAACTGGCTTCGGTCTCAGAGGGAGGCGCGTCGCTGGCGCTGGGCTGGGAAGACACTCTGCCCGCACCAGCGGTAAAGGACGACACTGCCTCCTATGACCTGGGCGAGAGGCAGACCTTGACCGTCACTGCCCTGAAGGAAGGCTTTTCGCAGAACGTCGTCTTGGACTCGGCTCCCACTGGCGAGCTCACCTATCGCATCCCTGTCACCCTTAAGGGGCTTGCGCTGTCCGAGTCCGACTCGGGACACCTGCTGCTGAAGAACAGTGCAGGAAAGCTGATCGCCGAGGCCCCGGCGCCGATGATGTGGGACTCGTCAGTGGACGGGAAGTCTGGAGAGTCAGCGCATCTCGCTCCGGTCGACACGAAGATCGAGACCGCAGCTGACGGCCGTCAAACCCTGGTCCTGACCCCGGACGCCTCCTATTTCGACCAGGACCTGACCTACCCGGTCATCGTGGATCCCACCTCCACACTCGCGGTCACAACTGACACCTGGGTCGCCACGAACTACGCCGACTCGCAGGTCTCTTCCGCCGAGTTGAAGTCGGGTACGTACAACGGCGGCACGACCAAGGCCCGCTCGTACCTGAAGTTCGACGTGTCGGACTACGCAGGAACCCACATCATCGACACGAACCTGGCGCTCTACTCCACCTGGTCCTCTTCATGCGCTGTCGGGTCTGGCACGGCGGTGCAGCGGGTGACGGGGTCCTGGTCGTCGTCCTCGGTGACATGGGACGCGCAGCCGGCGGCCACCACCGGCCAGGTGATCAATACGGCGGCCAAGGGGTACTCCTCCGACTGCCCGGCCGGTACGATGAACTTCGATGTCGACTCCATCGTTCGAGCATGGACGAGCGGCACCGACAACCACGGCGTACTGATCCGCGGCGTGAGCGAGACAGACTCCCTGACCTGGCGACGCTTCCGCTCCGCCAACTACGTCTCCGGTGCGGACAGCGCCACGGAACCGCATCTCACGGTGACGTACAACTCCTACCCCGCAGTTCCCGGTACGACATCCGTCGCTCCCGCCACGACGAGCGGGGGCATAAAGACCGTCACCTCACTCACGCCCGTGCTCTCGACCCGGGTGAACGACGCCGACCCAGGGACCAGGGAACGCGTCCAATACACGATCGAGCCCGACCCGGCCTACAACGACACGATCTACGCGCTCACCGCGGACAGCGCCTACGTTGACTCCGCCGAGGTCGCCGCTTTCGCCGTCCCGGCCGATGCACCGCTCAAGAACGGCACTCACCTACGTCTGCGGGCCCGTGCCTACGACGGCACCGACTACTCCACCGCATGGAGTGCCTGGCAGACCTTCACCGTCGATACCTCGAAGGCTGCCGCACCGAAGGTACCGACCGCGCCTGCGACCGGCGCTGTTGAGACCACGACACCAATCCTCACCGGCATCGTCACGGCCGCCAACGACAAGAGCGTGACCGCCGAGTACCTGCTCTACGACGCTGTCGGAAACCCCGTCGGCACCAACCCTCTCACCACCGGGGCCCAGGACGGCGAGCGCGCCGTCGTGCGGGTGCCAGACGATGTACTCACCGACGGCACGTCATACCGCTGGAAGATGCGCAGTTGCGCCGGTAACCTCTATTCTGCCTATACGGCCCTGCAAAACTTCACCCTCGACGTGAAGGAAGAAGCCGGCACCAACGGGACCACCGGCACTGCCCCCTCCGCAGTGACCAACCTGAAGGCTCAGGGCGGCGAGAACGGCGCGCTGGTGACATGGACGGCGGCCCAGTTCACAGGAGGCGACGACGATGTCGTCACCTACACGGTCACCGCACACGGCCCGGACGGCACGACGGCCGGCACCATGACCACCACGGGAACTTCCCTAGTTTTCACCGACATCGGCGCGGACGCCGGGGACATCGCCTACACCTTCAAGGTGACCGCCAAGAACGACTACGGCACGAGCCCATCCGCCACGTCCAACGCCGTCACGCCCGCGTCCGTACCGGGCGGGACAGCCGCGTACCAGACCGCTCTTGAGGCGTACCACTACGCCCGGGGCGGATTGATGACCGGAAGCTACGTCGACGCCGGCGACGCCGCGGCCAACAGTGTCTACGGCGCTCAGTTCCTCAGTCACCTCACCAGGGGCCAGGAGTCGGCACTGAGAGAGCGAATCAGCGTCTCCGAGGACGACACGGACAACACCAGGCCCGAGACCCAGCTCAGCGAGGTACTGGCCATGCCATCCGCTGATGGCAATACAGTCACAATACGCGCCACTGTTAAGACCACGAACGTCATCGTGACCGACGTGAGTACCAGCACAGCCGACCCCACCGACGAGACCGGCAGCTTTAAGATTCGGTACACTTTCACCGCCGGCGACAAGCCCGTCCTGGTCTCAGCCGTCACCGCGTCCGCGAACGAGATGGTGGTACAGCAGAGCAGCGCCGCACTGGCCGACTTCGGAAACGACATCGACCAGGAACTGCAGGACGAGGACACCGAACCCTCTGTGTTCGACGGCGACTCCACCGACGACGGCAGCGACGGCACCGCCACCCCGGTCTCCTTCCACGCCACGCAGGCCGGCTCGTACGCCCGCACCGGCGCTGCCACCTGGGCAGTGTCCAACTGGGACGCCAAGGCTCTGTACGACTCAGACTGCACGAACTTCGTCTCCCGCGCGATTACCAAAGGCGGCGGCGTGAGGGAAAAGGGCGATGGTGGAGAGTGGTACCGAAGCACGGACGCGTGGTGGCGCAACCCTGGCCAGTGGGGTCACGACGAGACCCTCTCCTGGATCAACGCGGCCTATTTCAAGACCTTCGTCTCCAAGCACATGCTCAGTTCCAAGCGTAATACGAGCAATGCGTACACAGGCGATGTGATCCTGTACGACTGGCAGGGTGATGGCAAGGTCGACCACGCTTCAATCATCACAAAGATCAGCAACGGAAAGATCTACGTCACCCAGCACACGAAGAACTACAAGTACCGGAGTTTCTCCGCACAGAGAGCAGCCGAACCGAAGATGAAGTTCTGGATCTACCGAATCAAGCCGGAGTGGTACTGATGCCATCAGCGGCGAAACTGCGCGAACCGTTCCAGCTCTCCACCCGTGCATTCTGGTTCGTCTCCATGGAGGCGATCTGGGCCCTGCTCATCGCCAGGAGCCTGTGGACCTGGCGCGACGATGCCTCCGTGTTCCTGGCGAACGTTCCATATATGTCCTGGCTCAGCGTAGGGGTGACGGCTTCCGTCGTTCTCAGCCTGATCCTGCTGTCGCGCGACCGTATATGGTCGCGACGGATTGGCTGGGCGCTGACCGTGGTGCGCTTGTGTCTGCTGCCCTTGATAGCCCTCGAATGGCATCCAGGAATGTCGCCGTTCATCTCTTTGTGGTGACCCGCTGAGGGCGGCGTCGAAGAACACCCCAGTCGGACCAGCCAGCTGACCAGGCCGCGTCCACCGGTCAGCCGCTGGTGGACTGACCTCAACTCAGAGCCCCGGTTGCGGCTGTCTTCCTCTGAGCTCCGTACTGGTGAACAGAGAGACGGTGGCTGTGCCCCCGGAACTCCTTCACGTTCGTAGCTGTCAGCCCTACAAGGCAGCCGCCCCGAATCTTGCGAGGTTCGGGGCGGCTGCCGCGCTAACGGGAAGGTCGATTGTGCCGGGACTGCTCCCCCAGGGTCATTGCGTGAAGTGATCTCGTCCGGGTTCGTCAGGTGAGTCCGAGGGCGGCCAGTGGGCGGCGGTAGTCGCGGGCGGCTCGTCGGAGGGCGGCGGCCATGTTGGTGGCGCCGTCCTGGCGGTGGACGCTGATGGCGAGGTTGCGCAGGGATGCCATGGTGCGGGGCAGGTGTCCGGTGCGGACCTTGGAGTCGTCCTCGCGGAAGGTCCGGTCGCGGACGTGATGCAGGAGGTTCTCGATACCCCAGTGGCCTCTGGTCCAGGAGGCGAGTTCGGGGCCGGTCGCGGCGTCGGGGGCGAGGCTAGTGATCAGGTAGATCCGCTCGATTGTGAGCTCACCGGTGGTCCGGTCCAGGCGCCATCGGACGATCTGGAGGGCCTGCTTCGCGTCGGGGTAGTCGAGGTGGTCGAAGGCGGCGGCCTTCAGTCTGCGGATCTCGATGCGGTGGTGGGCGCGGGTTCGGTCGTAGTGCTCCAACGGCATGTCCCGCCAGGGGAGATGGCGCACCCGGTCGTGAAGCTTGGCGTGGTTCTTCTTCACGATCGCCAGGTAGTGGGCGCCACGGGACCGCAGGTAGGTGCCGTGAGCGTGCTGGGTGTGCAGCGCATCGGCGGTGATCACGACGCCGTCCAGGTTCTCGATGGTCTCCAGCAGGGGTGCGAAGGCAGGTATCTCGTTGCTCTTGTCGGCGATCTGCCGCTGGGCCAGGACGGTGCCTGTGTGGTCCATCGCGGCGAGCAGGACCACCGCCGTCTTCCCGGTGGTGCGTGATCCGCGGACCGTCTTGCCGTCCACCGCGACGGCCCGACGGCCTGCCCGCGTGGCCGGCTCGCCGTCCGGGGCGGTCTGGGTGAGGCGAGTGTTGAGGAAGGCTCCGATGGCCCGATCCAGGGCGTCGCCGTCCAGGCGTTTCGGCAGGCGACGGACGGTCGCCGGGTGTGGGACGGGGATCTGCCCGGTGAGTGGGTCGGGGGTGAAGCCAAGCGATTTCAAGGCCCAGGCTGGCGCGTCGGCGATCCATTCGCCGATGGCGGTCAGCGACTTCGCGCCGGCCAGGACCCCGGCGGCCACCGCGCTCAACAACGCGCCGAATGGGTAGACCCGGCCCTTGCGACCTCGGGGATCGGGCACGCGGTCCAGGAAACTTCGCAGGTCAACGGCGTCGAGAAGGGGTGCTGGTTCGGTTATCGAGGCCAGTTGGCGCAACGGGGAGGCAATGGACGATGATGCAGAGGCAGGCACGGGCTCGCTCGGTGTTCATGGGACGTAGACACTCACATGATCACCGGCACCGTGCCTGCACTGCTTTCCGCCCCCGGAACCGCACCAACCCCGACATGACGCAACGTCACAGACATCTGCCGCGAAGCCGCTTCACGCAATGCCCCTGGTGCGCCACCTGCGCGAGTACCGCCCCGTGGCAGCGGAATCGCCGCGATCTCTCACACCCATGACAGTGCGCTCCACCCGGGAAACCGGCGCTGACCTGTGCTAACGCACAAGCCCTCACTGTCTCTCACCTCACTGTCACAGAACCGAGAGATCGCAGCACGGCCGCAGAAGGCTCCTATGCGGGGCGGCGCTAAGACTGAGCGTTTTCAGAGTGGCCACCGGTCGGGTGATGGGGTGGCCTCCCGCAACGCGCGAGGCCTGTGCCGTTGAGAGAGGTGTTCGACGTCTCAACCCATCAGCTCAGGAGCCTCGTTGGTTCCGTATCCTGCCGTACTCGACCTGCCTCACCCCCTGGTCGAGTGGGTAACCATGCTCATCGTCACCCGTGAGGGTGACCGTCGCTGCAAGCTCCCGCCTCACCAGCGTGCTCTCGTCGGCCTGGTCTACCTCCGCCGGCACGACACGCTTGCGCAGATCGCCGCCGGTTTCGGCATATCCGTCGGCACTGCCCACGCCTACGTCACCTCCGTCGTCGGCCATCTGTCCCGCCGGGCGCCCGGGCTGCTGCGGGTCCTGCGGGAGACGGATCCCGATCACGTCCTGCTCGACGGAACGCTCGCCGAGTGCGACCGGGTCGGTGACGGCCGGGCCGATTACTCCCACAAGCACCGCCGCCACGGCGTGAACGTGCAGGTCGTTGCCGATCCACTGTCGGCGTACGACCTCCGCTGGCTCTGGCAAGATTTTCGTAGGCGGAGATCATCTCGGTGCCACGGTCGGCCGGTCCGCAGGATGGGCAGCCTGTGATTGTGCTCTGTTGAACTGATCAGCCTGTTACCGCAGTTGTCCGATGTGCAGGTGGTTTCGGTTGAGGTATCCGATGCCGCGGTGGTGGTCCGTGCCCGCACGAGATCCGGTGAACCGGCGGGCTGCACGGAATGCGGCCGGCTCAGCGAGTGGTGCCACAGCCGCTACGCACGGCGCCTCGCCGACGTCACGCTCGCAGGCCGCCCTCTGCGCATCGACCTGTCCGTACGCCGCCTGTACTGCGAGAACACGACCTGCCCGAAGACGACCTTCACCGAGCAAGTACCGGGCCTGACCGTGCGCTACCAGCGGCGGACACCACGACTGCAGCGCCTGGTGGAGGACATCGGCGTGGTGCTGGCCGACCGCGGCGGGTCCCGGATGCTTCGAATCTTGAATATCAGGCTCTCGCGGGTCGCCGTCTTGTCCCAGCTGATGCGGGTGTCGCTGCCGCCACTGGTCACGCCCCGGGTCCTGGGGGTCGACGACTTCGCTCTTCACGGCGGCACCTACGGCACCCTCCTCGTCGACGCCACCACCCGGCTCCCGCTCACCCTCTGGGAAGGACGTGACGCGCAACAGCTCGGCCGCTGGCTCCGTGAACACCCGGGCGTCGAGGTCGCCTGCCGCGACGGCTCCCTCACCTACCGGCAGGGCATCACCGCCGGCGCCCCCGAAGCCGTGCAGGTCAGCGACCGCTTCCACCTCTGGCAGGGCCTGTCCCGCCGAGTTCAGGACATCGCCTCCGCCCACCGCGGATGCCTGCCCGCAGCCCTGCCACCGGTCAGCGAGGATGATGATCGCCCACCGGTCGAGAAGACCACTGACAACGCCGCGGCGGGCAGCTGGGCCGGGCGTCATGCCCAGAGCCTGTTCGAGGCGGTCCAAGCCCTGACCCGCACCGGCCGGAGCCACAGCTCCGTGGCCCGCGAGCTCGGCCTGGACCGCCGCACCGTTCGTAAGTACGCCCGTGCCCGCACCTGGCAGGAAGTCATGCGCCGGCCGCCCCGCAAGCCCTCCACGCTGGACCCCTACCTCGGCTACCTGTGGCAACGCTGGGACGAAGGACAGCACAGCGCGAAGATCCTGCACGAAGAACTGCAGGCCAAGGGCTACCTCGGTCACTACCAGCGCGTGAAGATGGCCGTCGCACCGCTCCGCCGCGGCCTGCCCATCGACGAGCCACGCGAGCGCCCACCCTCACCTCGCGAAGCGGCCCGCTGGATCACCGCCCACCCGCGCCGCCGCAGCCCGCACATCAACGAGCGCCTGCCCCGGCTCCTCGAACACTGCCCCGAACTCAAGCTCACCCACGACCTGGTCCGCCGCTTCGCCACCATGGTCGACAACCAGGACGCGGCACCCCTGCCGGGCTGGCTGAGTGACCTCGCACAGAGCGGACTCGCTCCTCTCACCGGCCTCGCCGGAGCCCTATACGAAGACCGACATGCCGTCGCCCAGGGAATCACGACCCCTTACAGCTCCGGAGTCAACGAAGGCCGCATCACCGACGTCAAGCTGCAGAAACGGATCATGGCCGGGCGTGCCGGCGTCTCTCTTCTCCGCCACCGCGTCGTCCTGATCGCCCACCTTCGCCGACGCTATACGGACCGGCCGACCGTGGCACCGAGATGATCTCCAGCTACGAAAATCTTGCCAGAGCCACGTTCATGCGTACGCTGACACCGCTCGACACGGCCATGCCGCGCGCCGACTACCACGGTGCGTCCCGGGCGTAGACGGGCTGCAGGTTCCGAAAAGATGCCTTCAGTCCAAGGAACTTGCCTCAATTTGCCAACCTGGTCCGGAGTCTCCTCCTGTGCGGTCAAATGCACTCCAAGCAGCAACCTTCCACCGCGGGGGCGCTGCCTGGGACAGGAACTTGCAGGGCCCCGGCCGACCGCAGGCCGTGAGAATCTGGAGTCATGAGAGCGAACCGGGGCCCTCTGGGCGATGAGCGACGCGACCGCGGCTTCGAGCTGCCGCCTACCCGTGGCGTCCTGATCACCGGCAGCCTGGTGCGCGTGTCGGGCGCGGCCGCCGCGGGTTGCGGAGCGCTGTTCGGTCTGCTTCCCGTCCTCGCACTCATCGGCAGATTCGGCTTTCCCGACGACCCACCGGCCTTCGTGCCGGTGTTCGGCGGCCCCCTCATCGCTGCGAGTCTTGGTATCGCCGTCTTCCTGATCGTGCTCGGCTACGGCCTGACATTCCAGCAACTGGCGCTCGCAGACATGTATGCAGCGGCCGAGAGCTCCCCCTCGCTGGGGAACGCGGTCGAGGTGCGTGGCCCCGTCAGCCGCACGCCGTTCTTCCCGGCGGTCGTAACCAGCGTCGTCATCGGTTCCCTTCTCCTTGCAACGGCCGGCGTCTTGCTCGCTGCGTCCGCCTGGCCGGCGATCGCGATGACTCTGCTCGTCCTGGGCGTGCTCTGTGTCCCACTCGTCCTCGCTCTGATCGCCGCCGACCGAAGGTGGCGCCGCACGGCGGGCGAGCGCCTTCCCGCACAGGCCCTGGGCGAACAGGGCCATGCGCGGCTCCTCCTCGGCGATGCGGACACGAAGCTGCGGCAGCAGGTCAAGGCCCGAGACCGCGCCGAGGCCACCGACCTCGACCGCGCGAGCATCCCTGTGCTCGCGACCCTCGTCATCGCCGTGCTCGCCGTGATGAGCCCCTCGCTCTCGCCCACGACTCCCATCTGGAAGCAGGTCCAGCTGGGCGGCGCCGGACTCGGCCTCCTGTGCCTGCTCCTCGTCCCCTGCATCGCGGTGCTCCGGGTCCGGCGACTGCGACGCACCCTCGTGCGGATACGCCGCGGCGGAACGGATGTGACCGCCATCGACCGCGCGCACGCGATCACCGCGACGGCGACTCAGGCGTCCGAGGTGCACGCGGCCACGACGGTCTGGGCGCTGCTGGGCGCAGGAGCACTCGGCACTCTGATCCCCCGGACCACTGATATCGCGCCTGTAGTGATCGTCGCGGGCATCTGGACGTTCGGCTTGACCGCGCTCGTCGCGCTGTCGATGCGCTCGGACGCGGCCGCCCCGAAGCTGCGGGAGGAATTCGGCTACCGGCTCCCGACCCAGACCTCCGGAAACGACAACACCTGGCACTGAGCAGGTCCGGTAGTTCCCCGCATCCGTAGCAAGAAAGGCATCTGCTGGGGCTGACGTCCCAGAACACCGCAGTCTGACCAACGGCGAGCCGCAGCCCCGGAGCACCGAAGTGACCGGTTCAGGAGAAGGACGGCGCAAGAGAAGGATGACTCAGGATGCGGACGGATCGATCTCCCCCGCGAAGACGATGACCTGGTCGATGAGGCTCCGCCGCAGATGGACGACGTCCGTTCCCGCCAGGCGGGGGCCTCCATCCGGCGTCGTGAAGACCCACTGATACCGGACCCACTCGTCCGGCATGTCCACCGCCGAACTGAGAACTCTCGAACCTGAGACAGCATCACCCTCCATGAGATAAAGCCCCACGACAGCGATCCCGCCCATCAACCTCTCGCCTCATGACAGCGATCCCCCCGTCCACAAACACCCATTGACCAGCGCCAAAGCACCAGCCCCTGAACCAGCACGGCCGACTCTCACCGCCGCCGACACCAAACCGAGAGATCGCAGCCGCGCCGCACAGGTGCGAGCCCTCTCGTTGTGCGGCTGTCAGCGTGGGCCTGCTCCGCTTCATCCGAGGGATCGCTGTCGAGTTCTGGGCTCGGCTGGGCTTCCCTTACCCCTTCGACGCTAGATCAGCCCTCCGCACCCGCTACGCCTTCCGTGCGGACGTCCAGCCTTGGCAGCGGAGGCTTTCGAAGCCGTCCAGGAGGAGGTCGAGGGCGAATTCGAACTCGAACTGGTCATCGCAGCCGCCACCGACCGGGGAGCCCCCGTCGTGTGCGGCCGTCGCGGCCAGCTCCGCGATGTGCGGGTAGCGCGCCGCCAGCTCGGGGCCCGGCGGGCCGGAGGGGCCCGGGGTGTCGAACAGTTCCTGGCTGAAGCCGAGCAGGCGGCTGCCCATCGCGTGCATGACGTGGTGCGTAAGGTCGGCGGAGAGGCCGCCGTCCCGGAAGCTCCCGGCCATGGAGTCCAGATACGCCAGCACGGCCGGGGTGGGGCCGGTCCGCGACTCGATGACCCGGGCCGCCCAGGGGTGGCGCAGCAGGACCCGCCGGGCCGAGAGGATCCGCCCGCGGACCGCGCTCTGCCAGTCGGGGCCCGCAGCCGGCGGGTCGATCTCGCCGACCACTGTGTCGACCATGCCGTCGAGCAGCTCCTCCTTGTTGGCCACGTGCTTGTAGAGGGCCATCGGTACGACGTCCAGCTCCTGCGCGAGCCTGCGCATGCTGAGCGCGTCGATGCCGGTGGCGTCGGCGAGCGCGACGGCGGCGCGCAGGACGCGGTCCTTGTTTAGGGGGGTCCGATGCGTGTGTGTGGCTTTCTGTCGGGTCATTCCGGCCGGCCCCTTCCCTCCTCGACAACGCCCTCTCCTTGACGAGTGTACGCCGTACACCTATGCTCCGCCAGGTGTACGGCGTACACCACCACCGAGCGAGAGGTACCGAGAAGATGAGTCCGGATCGAAGAACCGCGGTGGCCACCGGGTCGCTGTTCCTGCTGACCGAGGCCGCCGCGATAGCCGGGGCCGTTCTGTACCGCCCCCTGCTCGGAGCGGCGGACGGCCGGCTCGCGCAGGGCGCCGACATGCGGGCGCTGCTCGGGGTTCTCTGCGAGGTGGTACTGGTGGTGGCGGTGGCCGGTACCGGGGCGGCACTGTTCCCCGTCCTGCGGCGCCACGGCGAGGGGCTCGCGCTCGGGTACGCCTTCGGGCGGCTGCTGGAGGCGGCCGTCATCACCCTCGGGATCGTCGCCGTCCTGGCGCTCGTCACCCTGCGGCGGGACACGGAGGCGACGGCAGGCGCCGACGTCGCGCTGGTGGCCGTGCACGACTGGACGTTCCTGCTCGGACCCAACATCGCCCTCGGCCTGAACAGCGTCCTGCTTGCCTACCTCGCGTACCGCACACGGCTCGTGCCGCGCTTCATCGCCGTGCTCGGCCTGGTTGGCGGGCCGCTGATCTGCGCCTCGGCCGTCGCCGTGATGTTCGGGACCTACCCGCAGCTCTCCGTGGCGGGGGCGGCCGCCGCACTCCCGGTGTTCGCGTGGGAGCTGGGGCTGGCCGGGTGGCTGATCGCCAAGGGGTTCGGGCCCGGCTCAGGCGCCGCGTCCCGGGCAGACGGAGAGGTGGCTGATCCGGCAGGTGTCCGTCGGTGAGGTCGGCCCGAGCTTGACGACAGAGCCCTCCGGGGGACGCGTCAGCCCTGCCCGGGCAGGGGAACGTCATGATCTGCGAGAAGCAACGACCGACACGCGCTCGAACGGCATCAGCGGCCGCCGACGGTGGTCAGCACCGGAGGCATGACGGACAAGCTGGATGAGGAGCACCGACTCGGACGCGAAAGCACCGCATCCGCTCATCGCCACCTCCGGCAGGCGCTTGCCGCAGGCACCTGCCCTCCCGCGC
This sequence comes from Streptomyces sp. Wb2n-11, assembly GCF_001049855.1. Taxonomy (NCBI): domain Bacteria; kingdom Bacillati; phylum Actinomycetota; class Actinomycetes; order Kitasatosporales; family Streptomycetaceae; genus Streptomyces; species Streptomyces sp. Wb2n-11. Next base: position 250,285 of record NZ_CVPB01000005.1, on the reverse strand, counting down.
CCCGTCCTTGCCTGGAGCGCGCGTCCCGCAAGGGTCAGGTGGCAGTCCAGTCGCACAGTTGCCGGGCGATCCGGGCGACGCCGAGGGCTCCGCAGGCCGCCGTCGCGTACCAACGCGACGGCGGCCTTGGGCGGGTAGTCCAGAACATGCGCATTGAGGGCCAGGTAGGCCTCGGTCGCGTGGGAGGAAGATCTCGCGGCGGCGCGCGGGTGGGCCGAGACGAGCGGGCACCTCCTGGCCCCGCTCGATGCCACGTACCAGGGGTACCGGGTGGGCATCTGGATGAAGAACCAGCGGGCCGCCGCCCGCAAGGCGGCCGAGATCGAGCAGCGGCGTGCCGAGGGCCTGGCGGTGGAGTCAACGGCCGGGGCGTTGTCGGAGGCGCGGCGTGAGCAGTTGGAGGACATCGACCCGTCGTGGTGCCCTGCCTGGCCGACGGAGTGGCAGCGCCGCTTCCACCTCGTCCGGCTCCACCTGGCGGCCGGCCACTTGCTGCCGACCGAGCCCGGCGCCGCCGTGCGCCAGGGCGAAGACCTCGGACGGTGGGTGCAGTCAGTGCGGCTCGGCTGGGACCAGCTCACCACCGTGCAGCAGTGGATGTGCGAACACGTCCTGGGGATCACACCCGCCAGCGAGGACGAGAAGCCGCCACCACACCGTACGCAGGCCGACAAATGGACCATGAACTACCAGGCCGCCAAGCAGTACTACGAACGTGAAGGGCACCTTCAAGTCCCCAGGAAGTGGGTCGAACGGATCGCCGTCGGCGAAGGCCAGGAGGAACGGGAGCACAAGCTGGGCGCCTGGATCGGCAACCAGCGCAGCCGGGCCGCAACCCTGAGCCCAGAGCGAGTGGAACTGCTGTCCGCCATCGGAATGCGCTGGTTGTAGCGAGGAGGCGCAGCAGTGGGTGGCCAGAAGTGCCGTTCTCAAGACAGTGGAGCGGAGAGTGGTGTACCGCCCCATGACAGCAGAGCTCCTCGTATGCACCGCCCCATGGCAGCCACCCCTCCCATCCTCAACACCCCACCAGCGAAAACCTTCAGACTTGACATGCCGTCACTGACACCCACCCACTGACATCAAACCGGCACATCGCAGGTAACAACGTAAGCACACCCAACGCCTCCTGCGCCCTACGAATGAGCGAATGTCTTTAAATAGCCTGACCCATTGAATTTTGGCCTTAAATTCCAGAACATTGGTTTTCGCCGTTCTTAAATTCAGCAACTTTGGCCAGAATCGGTGGCATTTATTTCGATTCCCGCCATCGGGGAAACCGCGCCTCTCTCCGAACAGCCCCGGGCTCAGTAGAGATCTTGCAGGAGCACAGCTCGTGCGCACCGGCCGCTGAGCCTCGCATCGGCGAGGCCGCGCGCGCGGGACGGCACACAGAGGGTCACCGTCTGGAGGGGCCCAAGGCGAGGGTGTTCCGCTGCAGCACCGTGAGGACCGCAAGCGCCGCCTGGTGGCAGGCGGCGGCCGTAATGTCCACGCGCGGGTACGAAGTACGGAGGGCATCCCGGGACTTGGAGGAAAGAGCCCCATGACGCTGTGAGGGAAATTACCGGATGGCCCCCGCCGGGCACGGTCAGAGCGCTGCAAAGGGGAGGAGGGTGAAGGCGGTGGCGCCCCCCGCGGACGCCCACCCGGAAAGGGGGCTTTGGAATGCATGTTCTGCCCTCACCGGGCCAGTGCCGGGCCATCGAGGAGACCGTGAGAGCCGTCCGGGAGGGACACGACCACCGGATCGGGGTACTGCTGGAGGAGTTCACCGAGGACGCCGACCTTCCCTCCCTCCTCGCCCTGCGCCAGGCTCTCGAGATCAGCCGACAGCTCCCGCACGAGTAGAGCGGAGGCGGGAGTACAGAAGCCGGGTTGCGGCGTACCGGCCCCTGCAGGAGGGGGCCGGTACGCCGCGTGGCACGTACCCGGCCAGCTGCCCGTATGCGGTTGCGTGCCTCATGGGGACATCGGGTGGCGCCAGGCCCGCACCACGCTGCTCGATGCCGTCGCACGCCACCACCACGCTCACCTGCTCGCCGCCATCGTCGCGCTCGGCGGTGAGCTGGAGGAGCTCCCAGCTACCCGTAACGGGCGCTTCAGGGGCGCGGTCATCCCAGAAGGCTGCGCGGTCAGCGCCGGCCACCGCCGATGCGGCGGTCGTCGGCCAGTCCGGTCAGCGGGCCGAACTCGCGGGCAAGCTGGTTCCACGTCAGAACCTCGCCACAGCGGGCCGGGAACTCCTTCGGGTTGAACTCGGGCATGGTCCAGGTGCCCGTGCCCCGGTCCCGCAGCCACAGGTCCCCCTCACCGTCGACCACAGTCGGCGGGACCGGTACGGGCTCGGCCTGATCGGTGGGCTCCCAGGTGACCCGGCCCGGGTGGGAAACGCGGCGCAGCTCGGTGGTGGCCAGCCGCGCGGCCAAGTCACGGGTGGACTCTTCGGCCTCCTTGACCGACGTGAGTCGGAATGCGTCGTCAAGTACGGGCAGGGCTGGATTCTTGCTGCGCTTTGAACTCATACGCTGACTACCTCCGGTGGGGGGCGTCACATCCGTTATGGCACCCCGTAGAGGAACACGGTATCCGAGGCGGGAGCCGGGCCGGCTACGACCACTGTCCAGGTGGAGGCGCTGGCACACCCGGCGGTGGGGCTGGGTGGTGAGCTGGTCCTGGACGTGGCGCAACCCGTGGTGGTAGCGCTCAGAAGCCGTATCTCAACCGAATGCGATCTGTTGATTTTCCCTGGTCAGGCATGGTTTCGGGTGGGGTGAGGGAGAGTTCCGATGTTCTGTTCCGCTGTTCGGTGAGGGGTATGCGGTGGCGTCGGTGCTGGGGTTGTTGGAGGCAAGGGAAGCGGCTGCTCGTGCGCGGGTCGAAGATCTGCGGGAGGCGGCAGCCCGGGCGGCTGCCGTGCTGGAGGCCGCGGAGATCGAACTGGACCGGCGAGTGATCGCGCGGGAAGAACTTGTCGAGGCCCTGGCCGTGTCCGCTGACGAGGCCACCGCCGTGCCGGAGGCAGCCGCAGAATCCGTGCCCGTACCGTTGCCGTTGCCGTTGCCGATGCCGGGAACGACGGTGCCGTCCTGGCACGAAGGGCTGCCCGCGACTGTTCTCTCGCCGGACTACCCACGGGTCCTGGGCATGGTGGCGGACCGGTCGGCCCAGGGGCCGGTGCGGGCCAAGGAGATCGCGGTGGTGCTCGGGCTGGAGCCGACGCCGGCGAAGGTGGAGGGCGTGCGGTCGAAGGCGAGGCGTCTGGCGGAGCGCGGGTGGCTGGTCCAGGAGACGTCGGGGATGTTCACCGCCGGCCACGGGCCGGTGGCCGGGCCAGGCGGCGGCTCATCCGCGTGATCATCGACCACTGGATCATCGCCTCGCCGGTGGCCGTCAGGGTTTCGTAGTCGCGGGCCAGACGGCGCGAATGCATCAGCCACGCGAACGTGCGCTCCACCACCCACCTGCGCGGCAGCACCACGAACCCTTCCATGGTGTCGGTGCGCTTGACGACCTGAAGGGCGAGAGCGAGTCTCTTCACGCACCAGTGGACCAGGCCGCCGGTGTAACCGCCGTCGGCCCAGACCAGGGTGATCTCCCGGTGCAGCGACCGCAGTCGTCGTAGCAGGGGCACAGCCGCCTCCCGGTCCCCGATGTTCGCAGCGGTCACCACGACGGCCAGCAGCAGGCCGAGCGTGTCGGTCACGATATGCCTCTTTCGGCCCGGCACCTTCTTCCCGCCGCCGTACCCGCTGGAAGAAGCCGGCACCGAGGCGGACACCCGGACCGACTGCGCGTCGATGATCCCCGCCGAAGGCTCCGCCTGTCGGCCCTCGCGCTCACGGACCTTCCCGCGCAGCCGGTCATGGAACTCCGCGACCAGCCCGCACTCCCGCCACCGGCGGAAGAAGGCATAGACCCGCCCCCGGGCGGGGAAGTCCGCGGGCATCGCCCGCCAGGAGATCCCGCCCGCGACCAGGTACCGGATCGCGTCCGACATCTGGCGGTGGCAGTAGCCCTCGGGCTGCCCGCCCCTGCCCTCCAGCCAGGCCGGAACCGGCAACAACGGCCGCACCGCCGCCCACTCCGCGTCCGTCATGTCCGAGGGATACCGGCGTACCCGCTCCGGATGATCCGCCGCGTTCCCGTACACGTGCGCGAGACGATCACACGATCGGGCAGCCGAGTTGAACAAGGCGGGCGCGAGCGCGTAGAACTGCGACAACAGGGCCTCCTGGAACTGCTCGGTTCGGTTCGCACCTCCGAGCTACCAAGGGGCCCTGCCTTCATGCGCCCACCACCGGAAGATCACCCCGGCGGGAAACCCGTTCGACTCACACGTTCCATGACCGGTTGAGATACGGCTTCTGAGGTTCCCCCGCTGCGCGGGAGGTGTTGATCAGCTGGTCAGGTGGGGTTTGCGGGGTTTCAGGTTCCCTCGTTCGGCCGCTGCCTGGTCGGTGTAGTGCTTCTCCTCGAACTCGATCGGGCTGAGATAGCCGAGCCGTTTCTGGACGCGCCGGGAGTTATGGAAGCCGTCGATGTACTCGAAGAGTGCGAGGTTCGCCTCGGCCCGGGTGGCAAAGACGCGCCCGCGGATGCACTCCGTCTTGATGATCATCCATAGGTTCTCCGCGAGGGCGTTGTCGAACGAGTCCCCGACCGAGCCCATCGACGCCTGGACACCGGCCCGCACCAAGCGCGTTGTCGGCTACACAGACGTGTATGGACAGCCGTGATCAGCGTGATGGATCAGCTCGCCGGGCTGGACCTCGCGGGAGGCGAGGGCGTACTCGAGTGTGGTCAGCACCAGGTCGGTGTCCGCGCGGGCCGAGGTCTCCCAGGCCACCACCCGGCGTGAGAACGCGTCCCGGATCGCCGAGAGCCACAGCGGCCCCTCACCAGTCGAGATCATGGTCAGATCGGTGACCCACAATCGGTTCGGCACGGGCGCGGTGAAGTCCCGCTCGACCAGGTCCGGGGCCAGGGTGGCCTTCGGGTCGCGGCGGGTGAAGCCCTTGCCGCGTGGGCTGATGCCCGCGATGTCGGCCTCACGCATCAGGCGCTCGATCCTTTTGCGGCCCACGTGTACGTCCTCGCGTCTGAGTGCGGCGTGGACGCGTGGCGAGCCGTAGGTCCCGCCCGAGTCAGCGTGGATCTGCTTGATCTGTCCGGTCAGCTCGGCGTCCCTGCGCACGCGTTCGCACGGCTCACGTTCCGCGCGGCGCCAGCGGTAGTAGGTGGAGGAAGCGATGTGCAGTTCCCGAAGTACGCACTCGACTCCCGGGCGTGGATGCTCATCGAGGAGCGCGGTCACCCGGGCCGGGCCGGGTCGAGTTGCGCCGCGAAAAACGCCGAGGCCGTCCGCAGGACGTCGTTCGCCCGCTTGAGCTGGGCGTTCTCCTTGCGCGACGCTGCCAGCTCGGCGCGTTCGTCGGTCGTCAGCCGGTCATCCCGCCCGCCGGCATCCGCCTCGGCCTGCCGGATCCAGCCGCGCAGAGCCTCGGGGCGCACACCAAGATCGACGGCGAGCTTCTTGGTCTGCGGCTTCGGTTCCGAGGTGAGGTACACGCGTACCGCATGCTCACGCAATTCGAGCGAGTACTTTCTGGGAGCAGCCATGGTCGGTGTTCCTCTCATGAGAACCACCTGACCTGCTGTCAACATGCTCCGCATCTCGGGGGAACCTCAAGTATCTGCGCAGGTCAGCTTTCCCTCACCACCAGTAGCTGTGGCGCTGCGTCAGCAGCGGCCGGAGGAGACGGGAAGCCTGGCGGCACAGGAATTGCCGCCCTGAACGCGATTGTCAGGGTGGGTCAGGCGGTCATGGCTGCGCGGAGGATGTCTGCCACGGCTTCCGAGTGCTGGGTTGTGAAGAAGTGGTCGCCGGCGAAGGTGTGGGCCCGGAACTCGGACGAGGTGTGGTGCTGCCAGGCATGGACGTCGATTGCATTGGTGAGGGGGTCGGCGTCTCCTCTGAGGGCAATGACGGGGCAGCTGATGGCGGAGCCGGGCTCCGGGAGGTAGCGGCCGTGGGCGGACAGGTCGCTGTGGATGACGGGCAGGAAGAGCTGGCGCAGGACCGGATGGTCCAGGATGGCGGGAGCTTCGCCTCCCAGGGAGGAGACCAGCTCTATCAGCGGCTCGTCGGGACCCTCGTCGTTCATGGGGGGCAGGTTGAGGCGGGACGGCGCCACGTGCCCGGAGGCCACGAGGGTCAAGTGCTGATGGTCCGGGGACCTTCTGATCACTTCGTAGGCCACCGTGGCTCCCAAGCTGTGTCCGAAGAGGATCACCGGCCTGTCCTTGCGCCATGCGGCAAACGCCTCGGCCACCTCGTCGGCGAGGGCGTGGACATCGGTGAAGAGCGGCTCCCGCCTACGTTCTCCTCGGCCCGGGTACTCGACGCATGCCGTTTCGGCAATGCCGGTCAGGCGGGAGGCGAGGTCTTGGTAGGAGCCCGCCGAGCCGCCCGAGTGGGGGAAGAACAGGACCTTCCAGGGGGTTGCCGTGGACGTCGGGGTGCGGGAGCTGCGGATGCAAGGGGCTGGGGCGGGCATGGCGCCGCTCTCCTCGTCGATTCGTGTCAGATGGTGTGGAGTTGGTCGAGCGTCTGCTTCAGCTCTTCGCGCAGGGTGCGCCCGGCCGTCTCGGCATCGCCCTCGGCGATGGCGTTCACGAGGACGGCATGACCGTCGTCGCCGTGGTTCGGGTCGCCGGCTCGCAGGTCGAGAAGCTCCACCAGGTCGATCAGCCCCTGGCGCAGCACCGGTACGAACTCGGTGAACAGGGCGGTGAGTACGGGATTGTGGGCTGCTGCGACGACGGTCGCGTGCAGGGCGATGTCGGCATCGACGAACACGGCGGTGGTCCCGCCTGCCGCCTCGCGGCGCCGCTTGAGGGCCGCCTCGAGGCACGAGAGGTCTTCGCCGGTACGACGCTGCGCGGCCATCTGCGCAGCTTCGACTTCGATGAGCATGCGGACTTCGTAGACGTCGGTCACGGCTGCCTGGCGGAGCCGGGTGGACCAGTTCTCCTTGGGCTTCGTGGCGATGACGAAGACGCCGGCACCCTGGCGTGCCTGAACCAGACCGGCTCCGGCGAGTGCGCGGAGTGCCTCGCGTACGGTTGAGCGCCCTACGCCGAGGATCTGGGCGAGGGAGTTCTCTCCGGGGAGTTTTGTCCCGACCGTCCAGTCGCCGTCGGTGATCTGCTCGCGCAGACGATCGGTGGCCTGCTCGACCAGAGGTGTTGGCCGCAAGGCGCCCAGTGACATCGATTAACACCTTCTACTTCTCGGGTTGTCTGAGGGGTGGTGCTGTGGTTACTGTACCGGCATGTCGCTGCGTCAGCTCCTTCTCGGCTGCCGCTGCGGGGCCTGATCCGACCGGCACCCCGCAGCGGGTGTCGGGCTGCGCCGGTCACCAGATGGCTGACCGAAAGAGGTTCCGTTCGCATGACTGCTTCCTCCGACACCGACAGCTCCGCCACCTCCGCGTTTCCCACACTGCGGACGCCCGTCGGCGCCGTTCCGTCGACTGCCCCCAGGTGGAATCCGCAGCGCCCGAGCAAGATGCCGCACCACCGCTACCGCCCGGCGCATGCCCGGGTCGAACTGCCCCTGACGGAGCGGACCTGGCCCGCCAAGCGGCTCGAGCGGGCTCCGCTGTGGGTGTCGGTCGACCTGCGCGACGGCAATCAGGCGCTGGCCGAGCCGATGGACACCGAGCGCAAGCGCCGGATGTTCGACCTCCTCGTCACCATGGGGTTCAAGGAGATCGAGGTCGGCTACCCCTCCGCGAGCCAGACCGACTTCGACTTCGTACGCCACCTCGCCGAGAGCGGCGCGGTCCCCGACGACGTGACCATCTCCGTCTTCACCGCGGCCCGCCGCGATCTGATCGACCGTACGATCTCCTCCATCGAGGGGCTGCCCCGTACCCTCGTACACCTCTACACCGCCACCGCCCCCACCTGGCGGAACGTAGTCCTGGACCGCTCCCGCGGCGACGTCCACCGGCTGATCCTCGACGCCGCCACCCATCTGATGCGGCGCGCGCAGGAGCAGCCGGGCGCGGACATCCGGTTCGAATTCTCGCCCGAGGTCTTCAACCTCACGGAACCGGACTACGTCCTGGAGGTCTGCGACAGCATCACCGAGCTGTGGGAGGCCTCCCCGGACCGTCCCGTGGTGCACAACCTGCCGGCGACGGTGGAGATCGCCACCCCCAACGTGTACGCGGACCAGATCGAGTACATGCACCGCCACCTGGCACGGCGTGACTCGGTGATCCTCTCCGTACACCCGCACAACGACCGCGGGACCGGCGTCGCCTGCGCCGAACTCGCCGTCCTGGCCGGGGCGCAGCGCGTAGAGGGGTGCCTGTTCGGCAACGGCGAGCGGACCGGCAACGTCGACCTGGTCACTCTCGCCCTGAACCTGTACGCGCAGGGCGTCAATCCGATGATCGACTTCTCCGACATCGACGCCGTGCGCGAAGTCGTGGAGCACTGCAACCGGCTGCCGGTCCACCCTCGCCATCCCTACGCCGGCGACCTCGTCCACACGGCCTTCTCCGGCACACACCAGGACGCCATCTCCAAGGGCATGGCCCACCACGCCAAGCAGGCGGCCGAGAAGGGCATCCCGGCCGAGGAGGCCCCATGGGAAGTTCCGTACCTGCCCATCGATCCGTCCGACATCGGCCGTACGTACGAGGAGGTCATCCGCATCAACTCCCAGTCCGGCAAGGGTGGCATCGCCCACCTGCTGCAGGTTCACCACGGCCTGGACCTGCCCAATAAGATGCGCCCGGACTTCTCCCGCACGGTCCAGCAGGCCACCGACACCAGCGGCCGGGAACTCACGCATCAGGACCTGTGGGAACTCTTCCGTGCCACCTACCTCACACCGGCCGAGGACGGACCGGTCGTACTCGGCGACTGGACCACCGGGCAGACCGCTCCAAGCGAGCACGAGTTCACCTGCACGCTGCGCAGCGGCGGGGAGGAACGGAGCCACCGGGGGACCGGCAACGGACCGCTGTCGGCACTGACCGACGCCCTCGCCGTCGCCGGGATCCCGGTCGACATCCTCGGCTACGCCGAGCACGCCACCGGGACCGGCCCGGGCAGCCCCGCCGTCGCCTACGCCGAATGCCGCGTGGCCGGCACCACCCGCTGGGGCGCGGGCTGGGACACCTCCGTCCTCGCCGCCTCGGTACACGCCGTCATGGCCGCCGTCAACCGCGCAGCGCAGGCCTGACCATGAACCCGACCCCCGTACTCCGCGTCAGCAATGTGGACCTGGTCCGCGACGGCAATCCGATCCTGCACGAGGTCTCCCTGACCGTACAGCCCGGGGAACACTGGGCGCTGCTCGGCGCCAACGGCGCGGGCAAGAGCACCTTGCTCAGCCTCCTGGGCGCACTCGCGCATCCCACCCGGGGCACCGTGGAACTCCTGGGCCATAAGCTGGGCCGGGTCGACATGCGACAACTGCGCTCCTACGTCGGCCACGTCGACCCCCGCCATGCGCTGCGCTCTCCCCTGAGAGTCCAGGACGTGGTACTGACCGGCCTGACCAACACCATCGAGCGGGTTCCCCGCTGGAACCCGACGGCCGAGCAGGTGGCGTCGGCCGGTCACGTCCCTTCCCGTGGTGTAGGCGATCAGCCGTCTGACGCCGCTGGCAGGACGGTCGGGATGTCGATGTAGAGAGCGTCCATGCTCTCGTTGGAGAGGTAGCGGCGGGGGAAGGCGATCCATTCGTCGTGAAGTTCGGCGAGGACCGCGGTGGCGAGGCGGAGGACGGCGGTCGGGTTCGGGAAGACCTGGACGACGTCGGTGCGGCGTTTGATCTCCCGGTTCAGCCGTTCCAGCGGGTTCGTGGACTGGATCTTCTTCCAGTGCTGGTGGGGGAAGTCCGCGAACGCGGTCAGGTCTTCTTTGGCCTCCAGCAGCATCTCTCTGACCTTGGGGAACTGTCGGCCGAGCATGTCGGCGACCGTGTCGAGTTGGGTGCGGACGGCGTCTGCGGTGGGCTGGGCGAAGACGGTGCGGATCGTGGCTGCGACCATCTCCGCAGATCCTTTCGGGATCACGGCGAAGACGTTGCGGACGAAGTGGACCCGGCAGCGCTGCCAGGCGGAGCCGAGCATGACCTTGCGGATCGCTTTGACCAGGCCGCTGTGGCTGTCGGAGATGACCAGGCGGACGCCACTCATTCCACGTTCTCGCAGGTGACGCAGGAACTGGGCCCAGAACGCTTCGGTTTCGCTGTCGCCGACCATGACACCGACGACTTCCCGGCCGCCGTCCTGGGTGACGCCGGTGGCGATGACGATGGCCTGGGAGACGATGCGGTGATCGACGCGGGCCTTGACGTAGGTGGCGTCGAGGAAGAGGTAGGGGAAGCGGATGTGGTCCAGCGGACGGGTCCGGAAGGCGTCGAGCTGTTCGTCCAGGTCGGCGCAGATCCGGGAGACCTCGCTCTTGGATATCCCGGTGTCGGAGCCGAGGGCTTTGACGAGGTCGTCGACGGAGCGGGTGGACACGCCGTGGACGTATGCCTCCATGATGACCGCGTAGAGGGCCTGGTCGATGCGCCGCCGGCGCTCGAGGAGGCTGGGGAAGAAGCTCCCGGCCCGCAGTTTCGGGATGGCGAGTTCCAGGTCGCCGGCCTGCGTGGTCATGGTTTTTTCGCGGTGGCCGTTGCGCCAGGTGGTGCGGGTGCCGGTGTGTTCGCCCCACTCGGCTCCGATCTTTGTAGTGGCCTCGGCCTCGATCAGTTCCTGCAGCAGCCGCTCGGCGACCTCGCGGACGAGTTCAAGACCATCGGCCGAACGTAGTGATTCAAGCAGGCGAAGTAGGTCATGCTGGGACAAGGCCACCGTGCACCCCCTGGGGTCGAACTGCCCGTTCACTCCGGACAGTTGCACGGTGGCCTGCCAGTTGAGTAGGGCACAGTCACCGGCAGGCGGTGCACCACAGGGAGCAGAACCCGCGCACTCAACCGCGGAGATCCCCTACACCACACTGCGGGACGCCATCCGTCGGCCGACCGCCTCATCGCACTGCTCGGCCTCGAAGGCCGCCGCAGTGCCCGCTGGCCTACCCTGTCCCAGGGCGAACGGGGCCGGGCGCTCATCGCGCGGGCGCTCATGCCGAGTCCGCGGCTGCTGCTGCTCGACGAGCCCGCGACGGGACTGGACGTCGCAGGCAGGGAGCAGCTCATCGAACGGATCGATACACTCCAGCACACCTGTCCAGAGCTGTCATCGGTACTGGTCACGCATCACCTGGAGGAGCTTCCCCCAGGCACGACGCATGTGATGCTGCTGCGCGACGGACGCTGCCTGGGCGCCGGCCCGGTCGAGGAGGTCCTGACCGGCGACCAGGTCAGCAAGTGTTTCGACCATCCGATCCACCTCACCCGCGCCGACGGGCGCTGGAGTGTGCGAACGAGCCGCCCGGCCAGACCGCACTCCCGCTGACGAGGGTGTCGGGGCGGGTCACGTCGACCCGGTGCGACCCGCCCCGACGTCATCAGAACACTGCCTTCTCGGCCTTCTCGACGGCGTCCTGGGCCCGGCTCCAGTCTCCGTCGAAGTGGTCCGCCAGCGCATGCAGCCAGCGCTCGATACCGAAGCCGACACAGCTGGTGGAGACCGAACTGCCACCGGGCAGCGATACGGAGCACCGCTCACCGAAGAAGGTGAAGTGGGTGTTCACCGAAGCGATGGCCATGCCTCGGTAGACGTACTCGTGCTTGACCGGGACGACCTGCTGGAAGGCGGCCCGTTCTCCGGAACTGTCGTAGAAGGGGTCGGAGGCAGCGCGCCGCACCAGCGGCAGCCCGATCTCGCCGGCCAGCGCATCCAGGAACTGCGCCGAGCGGTCGAGGTGGGCCGCGACCTGCTCGGGAGTGCCCAGCGCTACGACCTCGCGCATCCGGAACGCCTTGAGCCGCCGCAGTCCGTCGAAGTGGTCCTCGTTGCGGAAGCACAGCCCCAACACGGTGACCAGTTCACCCTCGTGGGGCACCTGCCGGTTCCGGTAGTAGAGGTAGACCCCGTAGCAGGCGCTGGAGGGCAGGGCGAGATCGGCCGGGAGGAGGGAACCGGCGGTGAGGGCTCCGCGGGCCGCCTCCTGCTCGATCTGCGACGCCCCGGCCGTCTCGACGTCCAGGGCCGCGGATACGAGGGCCAGTTGGGGGAAGTTCTGGTAGACGTCGAGCGAGGCCAAGTCGCCGACGGGCAACAGGGGCGGAACTGTCAGTGCGGCCGCGCCGGAGGCCTCGGCCCAGCGGGTACAGATGCGATCGAGCGTCTCGGCGAGCCGGGTCGGCTCCGCCTCCAACGCGGCCAGTCCTGCTGACGCGCGGACGCCGGTCTTGATGCTCATCACAAGCTCCTCCAATTCGTTGCAGCCTGGGAACGCACGTCCGGCCTGGGGAAGTCCGTCGGCCCCTCGGGGCGGATAGGGCGGCACGGCGACAGGTCCGAGCGGCGGCAGGGCTGGGCGGGAACGCGCCTCGGGCCGAGCCAACAGACCGGGCACACAAGTGCTTTGCCCTAGTACTGCAACCGTGTTTGGCGTGTCGGTGTGTTGTGGTGGTCGTTGTTCCTGTCATGGGCGGGGATCTCGAAGTCGGTGACGTGTGGCGGTGGGTGGCGGGGCTGGAGGAGGTGCATGAGCGGTTCCTGCACCGGTTTCAGCGCTCGGAGCCCCGGGAGTCGGCGCTGGCCTATCTGCGGGGGCTGGTGTCGTCGCTGGAGCGGAAGGAACGCGTGGACGGTCGCCGAGCATGCGGGTCATGGCCGGCCGGACCGTTTGCGGCGGCTGCTCAACACGTGCGGCTGGGAGGCGGACGAAGTCCGTGACGACATCCGGGAGTTCGTGGTCGAACACCTCGGTGACCGGCAGGCGGTGCTGGTCGTGGACGACACCGGGTTCCTGAAGAAGGGGGTTCGCTCGGCCGGGGTCCAGCGCCAGTACACCGGCACGGCGGGCCGGGTCGAGAACAGCCAGGTCGGCACGTTCCTGGCCTATGCCACCGATGCCGGTCACACGCTGATCGACCGGGAGCTGTACCTGCCCGCGTCCTGGACCGGGGACCGGGAACGCTGCCGCGCGGCCGCGGTCCCCGACGAGATCGCCTTCGCCACGAAGAACGAACACGCCAAGAGCATGATCGAGCGGGCCCTCGCCGCGCGGGTGCCGTTCGCATGGCTGACCGCCGACGAGGCATACGGGCAGGTCAAAGGCCTGCGGTACTGGCTCGAACAGCGCGGGGTGTTCCACGTGCTGGCGACCCGCCGCACCGACACCGTCGTCACCGCCTCACGCATGGACCACCCCGTGGAAGAGCTGGTCGCCATTCTGCCCCGGCAGGCGCGGAAACGCCGCTCCCGCGGACGGGGCGCCCACGGCGAGCGCGTCTACGACTGGGCCCGGGCCCCCATCTGCCCCCGGCGCGAGGAGGGCGTCGAGCACTGGGTACTGGCCCGCCGCAGCATCACCGATCCCACCGAGATCGCCTCCTACGTCTGCTTCGCACCTCAGGACACCACCCTGAACACCCTCCTGGCCGTGGCCGGCCGCCGCTGGACGATCGAGGAGTGCTTCCAGAGCGCGAAGAACGAATGCGGCCTCGACCACTACCAGGTCCGCAAGTACCACGCCTGGTACCGGCACATCACCCTCGCCATGGCAGCCCACGCCTACCTCACAACCGTGCGTGCACAGGAGTTCAAAAAAGGGGATCCAAACCCGGTGAGCAGCACCTTGTCCCGCTGAGCCCGCCCGAGATCCGCCGCCTGACCGCCCACCTCACAGCACGGCTCCTCCCACCGATCACCCAGGTCCTGCACGGATCCAGATGGCGACGACAGGCACAGCACCGAGCACGCATCAGCCACTACAGACGACGAGGCCACAGCCCATACACCGACACACCGTCACGCCAAACACGGTTGCAGTACTCACCGCCCCTGCAAGGCTTCACCCCGTAGCCGCTCTTCGCCTGGCCCCCGGAGCAGAACACCGGACGACCTGCCAGTAAGCGCCGACGTGTGACATGGCCCGGTTCACGCTTATGCAACACCAGCGACTTCAGGCCAATTCGGTGCGCGGTGTCGCATTATCGCCGACGGACTTCGCACGGCCTTCCAATTGTCAAGCGAGGGATCGAACATCCGCCCCTTGGGCGCTCATTTTGGCCGAATCCTCGTTCGCAAGCGGTATCATCCACTCCACTTCCGGGATTCAAGCCCTGCATATTGATCCGAAACACTTTGAGTTCAGGCTCGTTGGCGATGATCGTCGACCGGCACTCGGTTTACCGTTCCAAGGCGGTCCGGGCCTGGCTCGCCGACCACGAGGACCAGATCGAGCTGCACTTCCTGCCCTCGTACTCACCCGGGCTGAACCCCGACGAACTGGTCAACGCCGACCTCAAACGCAGCCTGCCCCACACCCACCGGGCCAGGAACCAGACCGAACTCGCCGCCGAAACCCACAGGTTCTTCCACCGCCGACAACGCCAACCTCACATCGTGCGCGGATACTTCGGCGGTCGGCACGTCCGCTACGTCATCGCCGAGTGAACCCCATGAGTTTCTGATCAATACCGCCCTCCGCGCGAAGTCCACGCCGAGTACGAGAAGTTGCGAATCGCCGGGTGAAGTAAACGGTCGGAAGCCTGTCCGGAAAACGCGAGGCCCCTCAGGCGCGGATGCTCGTATCGGCCAGGCGGAATGCCGCAGACTGCGACGCGCCCGCGGCAGGGCGGGACTCCGCGTGGCGGGGTCAGAACTGGTTTTCGCCGCCGTTGATGTGCAGGGTGGTTCCGAGTACGAAACTGCTGTCCTCGGAGGCAAGGAATGCCACGGCGGCGGCGACTTCCTCCGGGCGCCCCCTGCGGCCGATCGGCACTCCCGCCGCGAGTTCCGCCTTGACGGCGGCCGCGTTCTCCTCGCCGATGGCGATGTCGGCTCCGGGGGTGTCGATCGCGCCCGGCGCGACCGTGTTGACCCGGATGCCTCTGCCTTTCAGCTCGTTAGCCCAGGTCCGCGCGAGGGACCGGATCGCGGCCTTCGACGCCGCGTACAGGCCGAAGTTCTCCCGGCCGTCGTCGGCGCGGATGGAGTCGTTCAGGATTACCGAGGCGCCGTCGTTGAGCAACGGCAGTGCTTTTTGCACGGTGAGCAGCGTGCCACGGACGTTGACGCCGAAGATCTGATCGAACTGTTCACCGGTGGCCTGCGCCAGCGGCGCGAGCGTGGCGATGCCCGCGTTGGCGAAAAGCACGTCCAGGCCCCGGCCGCGCCCGCGGACCGCGTCGTACAGCCGGTCCAGGTCGGTCGGCTCCGATATGTCGCCCGGCACCGCGGTGAGCGCAGAACCGATCGACTCGACGGCCCTGTCGAGCATGTCCTCGCGTCGGCCGGTGATGAACACATGGGCGCCCTCGGATGCCAGCCGCGCGGCGGTGGCCAGGCCGATTCCTGTGCTGCCGCCGGTGACGACGGCGGTCTTGCCTTCCAACTGCCCCATTGTCTGAACTCCTTAAATTTAGATACTGATCGGTGCAGAAGTAGACCGTAGCACTTCTGCACCGATCAGTATCGAGACGGTAGGATGGGAGGCATGGAGATCACCCGGAAAGCGCCGATCGGCCGGCCGAGAGGCTTCGACGCCGACGAGGCCCTGGAGCGGGCGATGCTGGTCTTCTGGAAGCAGGGCTACGAAGGAGCCAGCCTCACCGAACTGACCAGCGCCATGGGCATCACCCGCAAGAGCATGTACGCGGCCTTCGGCAACAAGGAGGCACTGTTCCGCAAGGTTCTGGAGCGCTACACCGAAGGCCCTGCCTCCTATGCGGCCCGCGCGCTGGAGAAGCCGAGCGCCCGGGAGGTGGCCAAGGCCCTCCTCGCCGGCTCGGTCAGCACGACCACCCGCCCCGACTGCCCCGCCGGGTGCCTGGGTGTGCAGGGCTCGCTGGCCTCCGGCGACTCCGGACGGGCCGCCCGGGACGCACTGATCACCTGGCGCGACGACGGCCGCACTCGCCTGCGCCACCGGTTCCAGCGGGCTGTCGACGAGGGTGATCTACCCCCCGGCGCGGACCCGGAACTGCTCGCCCGATACGTCATGACCGTGGCGAACGGCATCGCCGTCCAGGCCGCCAGCGGCGCCACCCGCTCCGAACTCCAGCAGGTGGCCGACGCGGCACTGCGAAATTGGCCGCCCGCCTGACAGCCGGTGCCCCCAGGCGCGTAGCGCGCCACCCAAAGCGAGGAACCGCACTCAAACCAGTGACAACGCCCGTCGACAAGGCCGTCGTCACGGTCAAGGCTGGTGGCCGCGATCAGGCTGGCGGTGGGGGCGCGCACGGTGATCTGGCCGTGCGTCCATGCCGGATGGACAGGTGCTCGGGCTGAGGAAAACTTCGAGGAGAACACCGACTGCTGACCACCCCGCTCGCCTCGCCCGAGGGCATCGAGGACCTGGATGGCTGGACACTTCACCGGCTCCGGCACAGCGCCTTGACACACGACGCTGAGGGCGGCACCTCTACCCCGATGCTGCTGGCCCGCTCCCGCCACACCTCCGTCCGCTCCCTGGAGCGGTACGCCCGCCTCGGCGTCGGCTCGGTCGCCCGGCACGTCGCCGAACCAGGGCCAGTGTCTTTGCCTGCGCTCCGTCCCAGGCCGATTCCTCCCACAGCGCCCCCGGCCCGCGGCCGCCGACTCCCGCACCCCATCTACCGACACCCGGTTCTCCCCCTCAACTCGACTGCCGTCGTCTTGTGGCGCAGCGGGGCAGCCGGACGACGGTCACCCCGCTCCATGATCGGCGCGTGCGGTGTCCGGGGCGGTGTTCCGGCAGAAGGTCATTCCATTGCGGGGAGGACCGCCGTGCGGCCGCGTGGGTTGCGATCCGCAGCCGCAGCCGCACTGGCAGACACACTGTCTTACGGCGGCACCGCACTGAACCTACGCGCTCACCCTGCCAGCCCGTCGATCAGGCGGGCGAGCTGCGCGGGCGCCTCCAGGTGGACGAGGTGGCCCTGACCGGGCAGCTCGTGAACCACGGCGGCGGGGACACGCCGGCGGATGTCGTCGAAGGCCGTCCCGTAAGGAGCGGTGCCCCGGTTCGCGCCGCCGACGATCAGATCGACGTGGTCCGCCCGCCGAGCCAGGACGTCCGGCAGCGGCTCGTTCACGGCCAGCGTCTCGTCATACAGCGGTTCACTCAGGCGACGGAGGGCTTCCCACACCTCGCGGTCCGCCCGCAAGGCCTTCACCCGTGCCGGGTCCAGGCCGGTGATCTTCCGGTTGACGATGTCGACGGTCGCCTCCCAGTCTTCGTTCTCCCGCGCGGCCTTGAGGTCGGGCAGGGCGTGACGGCCGAAGGGCCGCATCACGGGCTCATAGGCGATCAGCCTGCGCAGGGGCCGCTCGTCGGCGGCGAGCAGCGCGATCAGGCCTCCGTAGCTCCAGCCGAAGACCACCGACGTGCCGGGGAGGACGTCGAGGACGGCGCCCAGGTCCTCGACCTCGGTGCGCAGCGAGTAGGTGTCGGTCAGCGGCCCTGAGGGAGTGCGGCCCCGGCGGTTGACGACCATGACGGAGGGCCAGGCGCTGATGGCCGAGGCGACGTGGCGCCACGCGTGTGCGTCGCTCATCACGCCTGGGAGGACGACGAGGCCCGGGGCGCCGGGGTCGCCGTGCACGTCGACCGTGACCCAACTGCCGCCAGCGACCGACACTCTTTTCTGAATCGTTTGCTCCATAAATCGATTATGGAGCAAACGCTCTACAATGCAAGGGTGGAACAACGACAGCGGGGGCGCCCCCAGGCCTTCAACCGGGATCACGTGATCCTCGAGTCCGCCCGCCTGTTCTGGCGGAGCGGCTATTCAGGCACCTCGACGCGCGCCCTGACCGCCGCTCTCGGGCTGTCGACATCGAGCCTCTACGCCGCTTTCGGCAGCAAGGCCGGGCTGTTCGAGGAGGCCGTGCGGACCTACGCCGAGCGCTACCGGGAGATCTACGCGCGGGCCGTTGAGGAAGGGGACGTCCATGCCGTCGTCGAGCGCGTCCTCGTCGAGTCGGTTGACGAGTTCAGCCAGCCGAGCAACACCCACCCAGGCTGCCTCCTCAGCAGCGCCGTGATGACGGACAGCACGAGCACGCTCGACGCGAGCGCCTACTTCGCCGAACTCCAGAACTCGAACGAACGGACCCTGCGCGAGCGCATCGACCGCGCGATCCGGGACGGCGACCTGGCCGCGGACACCGACGCGGCGGCCCTCACCGGACTCGTCCAGTCCATCTGGCACGGACTGTCGGTACGCGCCCGGCTCGGCGCGCCCCGCGAGGAGCTGCTCGCGGCGGTACGGCTCACCCAAGACCTGATCCGCAAGCTCACGCCGTGAGGGTGTGCCGTTCGAAAATTCGTCGCTGCTGGTCAGGCCGCGTGTCTGTACTCGTTGATCACGCTGCCAAGTATTCGGGTGCGTCGAAGGCGGTGAGCGGACGGGGTGACTATGGGCGTCGGGTGCACCTGGGCAAGGGGAGGGTGAGGTTGATCCCGGGGAGTGGACACCGGGTTTCATGCGACGAGTGACAGCGTACGTGTCGTGATGAGTTGTTGTTCGAACTCGGCTGGTGTGAGATAGCCGAGCGTGGAGCGGCGACGGCGCCGGTTGTAGTACGAAAGCCGGCGGAACAGCTCGAGCCGGGCCTGTGCCTTCGAGGTCCAGCGGCGTCCGTGGAGCAACTCGCGCTTGAGGCCCTGGAAGAACGACTCGGCGAGGGCGTTGACGCTCCTATAGTTGTCAACTCGCGGCAGAGGCTGTTCGTGGGGCGGGTCGAAGCAGGTGGTAGACCGCGCGGATGACGTAGCGCTTGAGGCAGCGGATGATCTCTCGTTCGGTCTTGCCCTCGGTGGTGCGGCGGGCGACGTAGTCGATGGTGGGCTGGTGGAACCGCATGCGGACGATGACGGTGCGGTAGATCGCGGCGTTGAGCTGGCGGTGGCCGCCGTGGTTGATGCGGTGTCTGCCGCTGGTCATGCCCGAGCCGGTGGGCACCGGGGCGATGCCGGCGAGTTTGGCGAGGGCGGCGTCGGACTTGATGCGTTCGGGGTTGTCGCCGGTCACGATGAGGATCTCCGCGGCGGTGTCCACGCCGATACCGAAGGGCTCGAGCAGTTGCGGAGCGGTTCGCCGGACGAGGTCGGCGATCATCTTCGTAAGTTTTTTGGCCTCGGCGTCCAGGTACTGCCACCGCTTGGCGAGAGTGCGCAGGGTGTGGCAGAGCGCGTCCTCGGGTGTGTCCAGGTGGCGGGGGCGCAGGCCGGCCAGGTGCCGGGCCAGGGCGATCTGCGTCTTGCCCGCAATCTCCGCGCGAAGTGTGTCCGGGGCGTGGACGGGCATTGCCTTGATTGTGACTATCGCTGCGGCGCGTTGTTCGACGGCCTGCTCGTGGGCGATTTTGAGCTGGCGGATCATCTCGGCTTCGCCGTCGGCGGTCTTCGGGGTGGCCGTCGCGAAGCCGGCCAGCACGGCGCGGGCGGCGTTCTAGGCGTCCAGGGTGTCGGACTTGCCGTTCATGCGCCGCAGCCGCCGGTCCGGGCGGCCCGCCTCGACGACCTTGTGGCCGTTCCTGCGCAGGAAAGAGGCCAGCGTGGCACCGTAGGAGCCGGTGCCCTCGACCCCGAAGGCCAGGATTCTGCCGAACGGGGCTGCCCAGTCCAGCAGTTGCTGGAAGCCCCCGGTGTCGGTGGGAATCGTCAAGGTCGCCAGGATCCCGCCGATCGTGTCCATGACGGCTGCGACGTGCACGTGCTTATGAGTGTCGACGCCGATCACGATGTGCCCGGACCTGACTTGCTCGCTGGTGTGCACCGTGCTTCCCTCCGGTCGGTAACGTGGGTGTTCACGCTGCCGCCGGCCGGCCGGACAGGACTGTCACGGGGACGCTTTGACGAGTCGGCTCCAGGCTCCTATCAGGTCACGTCCGTCCGGTGGCAGCGCTTGCTGCGTGCCCGGCCAGGCGGTCGACAGATCAACGCCAGGACACCTGTTGGGTCGGTCGTAAGCAAGAGTCAGACCGCCACAGCCGGGACTACCCGATCCTTGCGGGATCCGGTGAGAACAGACTGACAGTCGTAGGCGTCGCCGACCGAGCCGATCGTGGCCGCGATACCGGCGGCGTCCAGGTGCGCCAAGCGGAGCTCGCAGGTGAGGTGCACTTTCCACCCGTCCGGAATGGTCTGGACTACTTGGTCGGCGTGGCAGAGCACCTAGAGGGTGGAAGCGAACCGAGTGCAAGAGCGCGGCACACAGTCCGTGGGTCATATGTGGATCACATGTGGGTCAGGAGGTGTGCGGGCAGTTGCCGCGGTACTCCTGGATGGTCGTGCTCGCGCGGGGCAGCGGGCACAGGAACTGCTCGTAGCGGGTGTCGTTGTCGATGAACCGCTTCAGCCAGGAAATGCTGTACTTCGCGATCGACGTGTTCGGGGTGAAGTGCGTCGCGCCGTTGAGTTCCAGGTAGGCCTTGTCCAGGGTGGACGGCAGGCTCTGGCAGAACGGCTCGGAGTGCGAGGAGACGGGCGCGATGCTGTCGCCGTCCGCGCCGATCACCAGGGTGGGGGTCCGGACCTCCGGCCAGGTCTTGTCGAGGTTCCACGGGGTGAGCGGGATGGCGGCCTGCAGCGACGGCCGGTCCTTGGCCGCTTCGAGCGAGCCACCGCCACCCATCGAGTGCCCCATCACCCCCAGCCGGGAGCTGTCGATCCGGGTGCGGACACCGCTGCTCCTGGTGAGGTAGTCCAGCGCGGCCAGCAGCTCGTCACCCCGCGTGGCCGGCTGGTCGGACGTGGTGATGGTGTCGATGGTGAACACCACGAAGCCCTGGGAGGCGAGCCGAGGCCCCAGCCACGCGATCGACGACTGGTACGCGGTGTAACCGGGTGAGATCGCCACCGCCCCGAAGGTGCCGTCACTGTTGCTCGTGGGGTAGTAGATGGTGCCGCCGCCGAACCCGCTCGCGGCGAGCCGGGAGGCGGACATCTGCGAGACGGCGTACGGGCCCCTCGTCGCCTCGATGCCGCTGGTGGTGGGCGCCGGGCCGCGCTGGTAGGGGTTGTCCGCGGCGTCCGCGCCGCCCGTGAGGGTGGTGGCCAGACCGGCGACCGCGGCGAGGGTGGCCAGCAGGCCCACGAGCGGGCCGCGCGACCGGGCGGTGACGCGGCGGGGTGTCGGCCGCCGCGGGCGTGGGGGAGGGAATGGGAGCGGAAAGCGGGGATTCCTGCACGAACGGGTCCTTTCGCCCAGCCCCGTGCGCCGATGCCCGGGTGGGGAACTCCACGGGCGTCACGGAACCAGGATGTTGTCTCGGGTGTCACTCCAGCGGCGCCCGGTCTCCGCCCGGCGCGGGAGCGGACGGCTCGTCAGGCGCTCCCGGCCGGACAGCCGCGGCACACGGACCGACCACTGCTGTCACCCACCGGAAACCGTCCATCGTCAAGCCCCTCTCTGCCCGCGCCCACACCTGCGGGGACCGGGTACGACCGGGCTCCGAGGCCCGGACCGCTGTAAGCAGCATCAACGTAGGACCACATCAGCCCCTGGGGCATCTGTGGAATCACCCGTCAGGAAAGGCTCCCGCCTCCCACAGACCGGTCAGAAGGCGTACCGTACCCGCAGCCACGGGGCGTGGGCGGAGATCAGGTCGCGGAGGGCGGCGACCGCCTCGGCCTTGACCTGGTTGCGGTAGCGGACGTTGAGGGCGCCGTTCTGCGAGCGCTTGGCCTGCTGGAGGTCCGGCTGCCACAGCACCTCCTCGGCGCGGGGGTGCCAGCCCAGGTTGACCTCGTGCAGCTCCCGGTTGTGCGTCAGCATGATCACCTCGGTGGCCGCCTGCCGCTTCACGCGGTCCGGCAGGACGTCGTCCAGGTGCCGGAGCAGCTCGGCCCAGTCCGCCTGCCACCCGGGGCGCACCACCACGGGGGAGAGGTTGAAGTGGACCTCGTAACCGGCGTCCAGGAAGTCGGCGGCCGCGGCGATGCGGTCGGCCACCGGTGACGTACGGACGTCCAGGAGCCGGGAGTCGTCCGCGGGCATGAGGGAGAAGCGGACGCGGGTCCGGCCGCGCGGGTCGAGGGAGAGCAGGTCGGGGTTGACGAACTTCGTGGCGAAGGACGCCTTCGCGGTGGGCCACTGCCGGAAGGCGTGCACGAGATCCGCGATGTTGTCGCAGATCAGCGCGTCCACCGAACAGTCACCGTTCTCTCCGATGTCGTACACCCATGCCTGGGGGTCGCACTGGTTCGGCTCGGCCTTCGGACCCAGCTTCCTGACGTGCCGGCCGAGGTGGGCAATGATCCGGTCGATGTTGGTGAACACGGTGATCGGGTTGGCGTACCCCTTGCGGCGCGGTACGTAGCAGTAGGCGCAGGCCATCGCGCAGCCGTTGGAGGGGCCCGGCGCGATCCAGTCGGCCGACCGGCCGTTGGGGCGGGTGGTGAGCGTCTTCTTCTCGCCCAGGACCAACGTCTCACCCTTAACGCGCACCCATCGGTCGACGTTGCCCTCGTTGCCGTGCAGCCCGGGGATCCGCCAGTGCGAGTCCACCTCGACCACCCGGGCGTCCGGGAAGCGCGCGATGACCTGCCGGCCCCGGGGAGAGGCCGCCGCCACGGGTTCCGCGTGGATCTCGCGCACGGGCAGCAGGCGCCGGGCGGCCGGGGAGTCCCAAAAGAACGGGCCGGGACCGGCGGCCCCGGCCGGGGGCGCGGGGGTGTCGCCGACACCCAGGGCGTCGAGACCGAACAGGGTGTCGGAGCCGTCGTCCGGCACGGCGGACGGGTGGTGCATGGCTGCTCCGAGGCGGGTGAGAGGCTGAGACGGACACGCGAGAGTCATGTACACAGGCGCGTACAAAACAGGACGTTCCACTGTACGCGTCCTGACCGCGGCCCGGTACCCCGCGCCTCCGCGGACCGGCTCACGGGTACGCGGTGGTGCACCGGCTCGGGGACCCAAGAGCTCAGGGACCTGGGACCGCGACTCAGCTTGTTCTTTTTCTTCCGGCCTCGAACAGTGTCTCGAACTGAGTCGCTCACCTGGGGATTCGCCGGACGCGGGGGCGGCCTTCGTCTGATCATGTGCTCCGACCAAGGTGCACTGACCAGGACGAAGGCCGTGGGGGTGAGTCTGCTGCCTGATGCCGTACGGAGGGAAGCGTTCGCGGAAGCGTCACGCTTCCGGGGAGAGTTCTACGAGTGTCTGACCGCCCGGCGGGATGAGTTGTTCGAGCTGGCGGACGCGGTGCTGTGTGCCGACGGTGCGGTGAAGTCCCCGGTGGACCTGACACTGTTGCCCGAACATCGTCGTGGACACGGAGCGATGTACGGCGGCCTGAACCACGGCCGCATCGACACCGGTCGGCTGCGGACGGTGCTGGCCGGGCTGTCGCTGCCGCGGTTCGACGGCGGGCGCCTGGTCCTGGCGGTCGACGTGTCACCGTGGCTCCGCTCGGACGCGCCGTGCTCGGCGGAACGGCTCTTCTGCCACGTCTACGGCCGGGCGAAGACGGCCTCGCAGTTCATCCCGGGCTGGCCCTACTCCTTCGTCGCCGTGCTGGAGCCGGGCGCCACCTTCTGGACCGCGATCCTGGACGCGGTCCGCCTCGGACCTGTCGACGACGCGACCGCGGTCACCGCCGCCCAGCTGCGGGGAGTCGCCGAGCGGCTCATCACCGCGGGACAGTGGCAGAACGGGGATCCGCATATCGTGATCGTCAGCGACGCCGGCTGCGACGTCACCCGCCTGGCCTGGGTCCTGCGCGATCTGCCGGTCGAGCTGGTCGGCCGGGTCCGCTCCGACCGCGTCATGCGCCTGCCGAAGCCGTCCCGCCGACCGGGGACGAACGGCCGGCCACCCAAGCACGGACCGGAGTTCCGCTTCACCAAGCCGGAGACCTGGCCCGAGCCCGCGATCACCACCGTCACCGGCACCACCAACTACGGCAAGGCCGAAACACAGGCATGGGACCGGGTCCATCCCCGGCTCGCCCACCGTTCCTCATGGCTCGACCACGACGGCGAACTGCCCTTGGTCGAAGGCACGTTGATCCGGTTGAAGGTCGAGCGTCTATCGAAGGACCGGGATGCTCCGCCGGTGTGGTTGCGGTCCTCGAAGACCGGTGCCACCCCGGACGATGTGGACCGCTTCTGGCAGGCGTTCCTCCGCCGCTTCGATCTGGAGCACACCTTCCGCTTCGCGAAGCAGACCCTCGGCTGGACCACCCCGAAACTCCGTACTCCCGAGGCGGCGGACCGCTGGACCTGGATCCTGATCGTCGCTCACCCCCAGCTCCGGCTCGCCCGCCCTCTCGCCGAAGACCTCCGCCGGCCCTGGGAGAAGCCCACCGCCTCCAGCCGGCTCACCCCCGCCCGGGTCCGCCGGGGGTTCAGGAACATCCGCGCTCACCTCGTCTGCCCGGCTCGCGTTCCCAAACCCCGCGGCGCCGGCCCAGGACGGCCACCCGGCGCCAAGAACAGGCACCGGGCACCCCGCTATGACGTCGGCAAGACCGTCAAACGCCCCGAAACCCTCAAGGCCATCGGCAAGCCCGGAAGATCTTGGTAGAGAAAGAACAAGCTCAGTACCTGTTTCTGATCCCCGGTTACGGGTGGCCTTGGGTCCTACGCTGGCGTGGTGTCCAAGGGCACCGGGCGGGCCGGAGAGAGGAACTGTCGGGCTTGTGGCGAACGGCTGAGGCCGGGGGCCCGGCCTGACACCTTTCCGCGCGGGATGGCGGGTCTCGGTGAACACCGTGGCCCGCCTCATGGCCGGACTCGGCCTGGTCGGACGGAAGGTCCGCCATCGGCGCGGGCTGACCCGGCCCGGCAGACGGCCGGCGGCCCCGGACTTCGTGCGCCGTGACTTCACCGCGGACGCTCCGGACCAGCTGTGGTGCGGTGATATGACCGAGATCACCACCGGTGAGGGCAAGCTCTACCTGGCCACCGTCATCGACCTGTTCTCGCGTCGAATTGCTCGGCTGTGCGATGGGCGCCCGTCACGACGCCGAGCTCGTCGTCGCCTCCCTGAACATGGCCACGGCCACCCGCGGCGACGACGTCAGGGGCGTGATCTTCCACAGCGACCGCGGCAGCGAATACGTCTCCCGGCGCTTTCGCAGGTCCTGTCACCGCCTGGGCGTGACCCAGTCCATGGGCCGCGTCGGATCATGCTTCGACAACGCCGTCAGCGAGGCGTTCAACAGCGTGCTCAAGGCCGAGTACGTCCACCGGCACACCTTCACCACCCGCACCGAGGCCCAGCTGCGGACCGCGACCTGGATCACCGGTTTCCACAACAACCGACGGCTACACAGCGTATGCGGCTACCACAGCCCGATCGACTACGAACGAAACCACCAGGCCGACCCCACCGCGGAGTCGGCCGCTTGAAAGATCTCCACAGCCCGAGGGGATTGACAGTCTGTGCGCGCCCTCGAACCGCACTCGCGGTTCTCTGCGTCGGCTGACCGGGCCTCCTCGACTTCAGCCCGACTGCAGATCGCTCGGAGACGGTGAGAATGCCTCAAGAATCGCGAAGTTCCATCACCCGGCCACCCCGCGCTCAAAGACGGAAGAACCTCCTGGCCACACGTCGGAAAGGACTCAGCGGGGTTCGGGGAACTCACGGCATGTCGCACAGCTGGAGCAGGACCCCGATCTGCCCGGCGGCGAGATGGGCGACGGTCTCGATGACGGTGCACCGCCCGTCCGCACCGACGATGATCTCGGTGTGCGAGGCGCCGTGCCGGATACCGGCCGCCCGGATGGCCGCGTCCATCTCCCGGCACACGGCCGCCTCCACGGCCGGAGGCAGGCGGACAGGGGGGCTGTGCCCCGTCTCGCCCCTCTTCGCACCGCCGGTCACCTGCTTTCGGGTGACGGCGAGGTGCATGGTGGTGTCGTCCTGAGGGGAGGGCCTCGACGCTGTACTCCACCCCGGCGGCGTACGCCTGGACCAAGATGCACGGGTCGCCGCCGCTGTTGTACATGTCGGCCACCGCACGGGCGGCGTCGGCGGCCGCGGCCGGGCCGGTCACCACCGTGACGCCGGCGCAGCCCGCCCCGGCTACCGGCTTGACGGCGCACGGGAAGCCGGCCTTCGGGTCCGTCAGCGCGGCGAGCAGGTCCCGCGACCTGCGGCTCTACGACTGGTTCACGTGGTTTACGAGCACTTTCACCGAACCGGTCAAATGGACTATAAGTCTCAACTTAACGTTTATGGTTGCTGACCTGTCGGCGAAGGCCAACCGCGCATCGCACGGCGCCTCCCTTCCTCGCCAGCAGCCAGGCAGCTCCCCACGAGGCTTTTCCGCCCACCCTCCTGCCCAGAAGTACTGACGGGGCTGTCGGCCGGACAAGAAGTTCTGGAATCATGATGAAGTCGATGGTCCTCATCGAGATTGTCTTGTACCGGCCAGTTGGGGGGAGCGCCGATGAACCTGACGGACCTGTCTTGGCGACCGTGCTTGTTCTCATGCCGGTCCAGTTTGCCGCCCAACTCGCCATCACCCTGCGCATTCTCAGCAAGAAGACCGCTTACAAGACGATGGCGCTGTGCTGGGTCACCTGTCTGGTCGCCTACGGTTTCATACAGCACTGGCGCGGTGCAGGCCTCGCCGCGTTCATGGCGGCGTTCACCACTGTCGCCTGGTGGCGCCACCGCAAAGACGACGACGAGGACGGCCCGCGCCGCCGTCGCCGGCGCATCGCGTCTTCGGTCCGCTCACGGCTCCCACGGCCTGTTCCCGTAGCGCGCCCAGCACCCACGGAGAGCTGACTGCGCGGGGAGCAGCAAGCGTGGGCCAGGCTGATCAAGTGAGGGGCGGGGCCCTCCCTGCATGCGCGGGGTGGTCTCGCCTTATCTATGGCCGTGCGGGCTTGCCGGTACTGCTTCGCAGCGGCTGGGACGGCCTCTCCAGGAGGACTTGTGCAACAGAGAAACGAGAGCAGCGACGGCCCAATCTGGTGGGTGAGATGCGGTGAGGCGTTGCTCGGGTCACTGTCTTCACCATTCGGTGATCAGCCATGGACCGTGGTCCGCTTCGAACCGTCCGACGAATGGGAAAGGTTTCGCCCCCTTCTTGAAGCTCAGGCCGAAGCGCACAGACTCGGCTTCCCCGAGGACAAGGTGAGCGCAGTCAAGGCGGTGATGGACCTGCACCTTGAACTGCACCCGGTGCATGAGGGCCCAGTCATCAGACCCATGCTCATCTACATCGAGGGGCACGAGGCAAGGTTTCGTACCTGACCTGCAGTGGAGATCCACAGATTGATCCGCCGCAAGCCTGATCGGAGTTTCACCAAGCCGCAAGACCGCGAATGGCTTCACTCCGGCTGAGACGCCATCCGCTTTCCGAACGTGATCGTTTGGTTCGGGCTGGGTGGGCATGAACTCCGGCTGGCAACGGGAGAGATGGGCATGGTTTGTCCGTTCGTCTCGCTTGTGGAGGTGGCTGGTGCCGTCGGTGCTCGGTCTGCTGGAGGCCCGGGAGAAGAAGGTCCGGGAAGAGGTGGCACGGTTGCGGGAGGAGGCCGAGCGGGTGCAGGCCGCCCTCGGCGAGGCAGAACGTGCGCTTCAGCGCCTTGCAGATGCCCGTGCGATGGTGGCCGAGGTGCTGGCCGAGCCGCCGTGTGCGGTCGCGGAGCCGGTGGCGGGGGCGGTGGTGCCCAGACGGGCCGAGGGGATGACAGCGACGGTCCTGCCTGCCGACTACCAGCGGGTCATGTCCGTGCTGGAGCCGGATGCGGCCCGGGAGGGAATGCGGTGCCAGCAGCTGGCCGCGGCCCTGGGCCTTCAGGCGGTCCCGGCGAAGGTCGAGGGGGTACGGTCGAAGGCGAAACGCCTGGTGGAGCGGGGATAGGCGCTCCAGACGCGGCCGGGGGTGTTCACTCCGCTCGGGGCACCGGGCGGCTGAAGGCGCCGGGGCGCCGTCCGGCCACGCGGCTGCTCATAAGCATGGTCATGGACCACAGCACCATGGCCGGCGTTGTCACGTTGTTGGGTGCGTGACTGCCTGACGGTGCGTCGGGGCATGGTGGGCCTGCGGCCCGGGCCTGTCTTCAGGCCGTGGTGGGCAGGTGGGCAGCGCCGGTGACCTGCTTCCAGATCGCGAAGCGGACGGTCGTCTCGGCGCGGTGGCCGGAGGCGGTCATCAAGTGGCGGCGGGGCCGGAAGTGGGGCGAGATACCGCTGAAGGCGGACAGGAACCGCTGTGCCCCGCCGGTACTGCGGAAGCCCTTCATCGCCCGTTCGCGCTGCCTCGTCGGCTGGTGGGAGTTCTCGGCCCGGTTGTTCGGGCCTTTGTGGGAGCGGTGCTCGACCGAGGGCATCACCTCGCGGTGGGCCGCGCGGCAGGAACGAAGCTTGTCCGTGACGATCACCCGCGGTACGGCCCCGGTTCCTCGGAGGAGCCGACGAAAGAAGCGCCTGGCCGCGGCCTTGTTGCGCCGGCTCTGGACGAGGACGTCCAGCACGTTGCCGTCCTGGTCGACCGCGCGCCGGAGGTACTTCCGCTCGCCGTTGACCGTAGGAGAGACCTCGTCCAGGTGCCACTTGTCCCCCGGGCCTCGCACGCCGGCGGCGCAGCGCGTTGGCGTAGGACTGCCCGAACTTCGGACACCACCAGCAAATCGTCTCGTGGGACACGACGACGCCGCGCTGCAGCATCAGCTCCGCCACCTCACGGAAATGACAACGAGAAGCGGAAGTACAGCCACACGCAGTGGGAGATCACCTCCACCGGGAACCGGTGCCCCTTTGTGCGACGGCGGCATACTGCCCACGGACAACCCCCTCCACCATGATCAACCCGAAGATCATTCCACCCCGCCAGCCAACGTGACAGTGCCCTTCAAGGTGTTCGAGACGTAGTTGCGGTCCTCCTTGTCCCTCTTTCCGGAGGGAGCTACACCTTCCGTCACGGAAATGACGAGGACGGTCAACTTGCCCGCGCGCGGCGCCATGACGGCGATGCAGGTGTTTTCGTCCGAGCCGCGCAGCTCCACTCCGGACGGCAGGTGGTCGCCGAGCAGTACACCCCGGTCACGGGCCGGAATCTCTTGGCACGGTGGCATTCAGCGAGGCGCGCAGGCGGGTCGCTGCGCGGGCCGCGTGCTTGGGGGTGTGCTCGCGCACCTGGTGCACCGGCGCCAGGCTGCCGGGGAGCGTGGGAAACAGCGCGAGCCTTCACCAGGGTGGGTTGGCCGGGCAGTCGGGGCCATCCCCGCATGCCGCAGGGAGCAGTTCCTGCCCCGATTTGGACGTATTCCTCAGCTCCCTCACCGCGAGGTCGTGGAGTGGCCGCTTGCGGAGGACAAGCGCCAGCACCGTATCGACCTGGCCGGCACGCCCGTTTCTCACACCACCCGGCACCAGGGACGGATGGCGTCCCGCAGTGTGGTGTAGGGGATCTCCGCGGTTGAGTGCGCGGGTTCTGCTCCCTGTGGTGCACCGCCTGCCGGTGACTGTGCCCTACTCAACTGGCAGGCCACCGTGCAACTGTCCGGAGTGAACGGGCAGTTCGACCCCAGGGGGTGCACGGTGGCCTTGTCCCAGCATGACCTACTTCGCCTGCTTGAATCACTACGTTCGGCCGATGGTCTTGAACTCGTCCGCGAGGTCGCCGAGCGGCTGCTGCAGGAACTGATCGAGGCCGAGGCCACTACAAAGATCGGAGCCGAGTGGGGCGAACACACCGGCACCCGCACCACCTGGCGCAACGGCCACCGCGAAAAAACCATGACCACGCAGGCCGGCGACCTGGAACTCGCCATCCCGAAACTGCGGGCCGGGAGCTTCTTCCCCAGCCTCCTCGAGCGCCGGCGGCGCATCGACCAGGCCCTCTACGCGGTCATCATGGAGGCATACGTCCACGGCGTGTCCACCCGCTCCGTCGACGACCTCGTCAAAGCCCTCGGCTCCGACACCGGGATATCCAAGAGCGAGGTCTCCCGGATCTGCGCCGACCTGGACGAACAGCTCGACGCCTTCCGGACCCGTCCGCTGGACCACATCCGCTTCCCCTACCTCTTCCTCGACGCCACCTACGTCAAGGCCCGCGTCGATCACCGCATCGTCTCCCAGGCCATCGTCATCGCCACCGGCGTCACCCAGGACGGCGGCCGGGAAGTCGTCGGTGTCATGGTCGGCGACAGCGAAACCGAAGCGTTCTGGGCCCAGTTCCTGCGTCACCTGCGAGAACGTGGAATGAGTGGCGTCCGCCTGGTCATCTCCGACAGCCACAGCGGCCTGGTCAAAGCGATCCGCAAGGTCATGCTCGGCTCCGCCTGGCAGCGCTGCCGGGTCCACTTCGTCCGCAACGTCTTCGCCGTGATCCCGAAAGGATCTGCGGAGATGGTCGCAGCCACGATCCACACCGTCTTCGCCCAGCCCACCGCAGACGCCGTCCGCACCCAACTCGACACGGTCGCCGACATGCTCGGCCGACAGTTCCCCAAGGTCAGAGAGATGCTGCTGGAGGCCAAAGAAGACCTGACCGCGTTCGCGGACTTCCCCCACCAGCACTGGAAGAAGATCCAGTCCACGAACCCGCTGGAACGGCTGAACCGGGAGATCAAACGCCGCACCGACGTCGTCCAGGTCTTCCCGAACCCGACCGCCGTCCTCCGCCTCGCCACCGCGGTCCTCGCCGAACTTCACGACGAATGGATCGCCTTCCCCCGCCGCTACCTCTCCAACGAGAGCATGGACGCTCTCTACATCGACATCCCGACCGTCCTGCCAGCGGCGTCAGACGGCTGATCGCCTACACCACGGGAAGGGACGTGACCCAGGGACGCCCCTTACACCCTGATCCTGGTGTTCAACCGGAATCCCGTACGCCCAGCCCGAGCCGGGGATCTCGTCCGGTCATCGGGTGCGGTCCAGGCGTGCGTGGAGATCGTCCGGATCGGCTTGGGGGAAGTCGATCCGGAACGGGGTGACCTTCTCTTCGGGGATCACGCGACGACCACCTCCTCCTGCCCCGCGCCGGGTCTGGTGCCCCGCGGCGGTTCCACGATCCCGCGGGTGGCCAGCAGGAAGCCCAGCTCGACCCGGCTGCGGCTGCCCAGCATCTCGGAGGTCCTCTTCACATGGTTGGCCACCGAGCGGAGGCTGATGCCGAGCTGGCTCGCGATGGCCTTGTCGGGCAACCCGGTGACGAGGAGGCGCAGGACGGCGAGGCGGATCTCCTCGGTCAGGATGTCCAGGGTGGATCCGGGGTGCATGAGCGTCGGCTCGGATCGGGCCCACTCGTGCGAGAAGGACCGGACCAGGTACTGCACGATGCCGGGGTGGCGGACGACGAGGGCTTCGGTGCTGCGGCTGAGGACGCTGGGGATGAACGCGACGGTGCGGTCACACACGATCAGCCGCTCGAACAGCTCCTCCGACGTGCGGACCTCGGCTCCGGCAGCGGTGATCTGTTCCACGTAGGACAGCGTCGGGCCGTGCGTGCGGATCGAGTGTTGGTAGAGGGTGCGCTGGCGCACGCCCCGAGCGGCGAGCCTGAGGTCCCGGGGCAGCGCCTCCGCCAGCAGTGCGGGGGCGCGTCCGCCGCCCGGCTGCATGGTCAGCAGCTCGCTGACACAGTTGCTGACGGCCTGTTCCAGGGCTGTACTGATGACATCGGCCCCGATGAGCCGACGCACGAGGGCATCGCCTTCCTGGGCCTCCAGGTAGACGCCTTCCAGCCGGGACAGCGAGACCCGCATCGCAGCCAGCCGGTGCTGATTGTCGAGGATCGTGCGCTCGATCGGCTGGGTGATGCCGAAGAGGGCCACGTCAGGTGGGACCGCCACGCACTCTCCGGTCTCCGGAGAGGGACGAATCAACCCCATCTCCACGATGCAGGACGGTATTTCACCCGCCGCCCGACCACCTCTGAGCACGTCCCGGTACACGTTCACGCCACGGTCGCAGATGTCCACGCGCCCGTTAAGTGACTCTTCATCAGCACTTATACACATAATTTCCCCTTGCATTTTCCTGCACTGCATCTAAATCCTGCCGCTATTCGTTGTCGACAGCGCAACCGGGGTGGAAGTCTCAAGGGGTGCCCGGGGAAGCCGCAACCTTTCGGGGCACACAGGAATGCGTTCAATCCCGAAGTCGTCTCACTGGTGGAAGAAGACAAGACGTTGACCGGCGCCATCTCTGCCCTAATTCTCACCCTGCTCGGTTCTGCTTCCGGCCTCGTGGCCGCGGATGCGGCCCACTCGGACCCGAACAAGGCCTCCCACACCGTTTCCCCCAATGCGATCGCCCCGTACAGCGACTCCGCCTGGGGCTAGGCAGCTCGGCATCTCCCCCTCTCTTCCAGTCCTTCGGACCGCTCGGTCCGAACCCCCTCAGAAGGAACGCAATGACCCGCACAGCCGTCGTCACCGGCGCCAGCAGCGGAATCGGGAAGGCCACCGCGCAGCGGCTGGCCAAGGACGGCTACCACGTCTTCCTGGTCGCCCGCCGCGCCGAACTGCTGGCCGAGCTGGCCGAGGAGACCGGCGGCACGGCAGTGGCCTGTGACATCACCGACCCCGCGGCCGTACGTACCGCCTTCGCGGCTCTGGACCGCTGTGACCTGCTGGTCAACGTCGCGGGCGGAGCGCTGGGCGCCGACTCCACGGCCGAGTCCACCGGTGAGTCCTGGCAGTGGATGTTCTCCGTGAACGTCCTGGGCACCCTCCACGTGACCCAGACCCTGCTGCCCCTACTGCGCACCTCGCCCGACGGCGGAACCATCGTCAACATCACCTCGACGGCCGCGTTCGTCAGCTACGAGGGCGGTGCCGGATACAGCGCCGCCAAGGCCTCCCAGCACGCGCTCACCGAGACCCTGCGCCTCGAACTGTGCGGCACCCCGGTCCGGGTCATCGAGATCGCCCCGGGGATGGTCCACACGGAGGAGTTCGCCCTCAACCGCTTCCACGGCGACGCGGAGAAGGCTGCCGCCGTCTACGCCGGTGTGGACCGTCCGCTGCGCGCCGAGGACGTCGCCGAGTGCGTGGCGCTCACCGTGGCCCTGCCGCAGCACGTGAACGTCGATCGCCTGGTGGTGCGCCCGGTGGCTCAGGCCGCCCAGCACAAGACGCACCGGGGATCCATTTTCCCCGTCTGACAATCCGTATTCCGGTCACATTTCAGCTGACGCCACCTTCACCCTGGCCGAAAATCATCGAAAGGGGGTGAGCTCTGCCATGTCCTTGTGGCGAACGATTAAAGAGAAGCTCTTCGGGCGCAAGCGCCGGAAGAAGAACGACGCCTCCATCTACCCGATGTTCTGAGTCCCGACCGTCATTTCGGAGCCGCGGAACTTGCCGGGGACGACCGGCCGACATCATCTGTAAAGGAATCCAGAAGATGCACGCCACCTCACCGATCGCCCGCGCCGTCTACACCCGGGCAGCCGATCCGGAGTGCCTGTTTCCGGGCGGCCCGCTCTTGGACGAACTCCGCGCCGAACTGGCCCGGTTCGATCCGGAGTGCGGACGGATCGACGACCTCGACGAGCTCCGTGCCCACGCTTCCGGGTGGGCCGCCCGGGAGACCGACCGCTTCACCGGTCTGCTGGACCGTGCCACCACCGCCGGCGACCGGCAGGCCCTGGTACGGCGGGCGGCGCTGTCGAACGCTCCGCTCGCCCTGCTGTCCGGGGCCTGGCTCCAGTGGCTCAGCGCCCCCGGCAGCTTCGAGAGCCTGCCGACCCTGCGCACGCTCAGCCTGTACGCCTCCGACGTGGGCGCGGGCCACCCCCACGCCTCGCGCGGCTCCGCCTACCTCGCCCTGCTGCGGCGGCTGCGGCTGGCGGAGTACGCCGTCCCGGCGGCCCGGCTCGCCCAGGACCAGCGCATCGAGGAGGACGCCTTCTTCGTCCCGGCGGTGCTGCTGACCCTCGGACGCCGTCCGGAGGACTTCCGCCCCGAGATCCTCGGCGCCGACCTCTGCCTGCGTGCCGTGGGACTGCTGCCGGCGCTCGCCCTGGTCAAGCAGGCCCATCCGCACGACGCCGCCTGGGAATCGATCGACCCGAGCACCGCCCGGGAGCCCGGCGGTCCCACAGCGACCGAGCAGGCCCTCGCCGCCATCGACGCCCTGGGCGCCGCGGGCGAAGACGGGACCGGGCCCGGAACCGGGACGGGAGCAGAGCGCGCCCGCCGCGTCGCCGAGGGCTTCCGCTGGGCGCTGGGCGCGCTCCAGGCGTGGGGCGCACACCTCCACACCCGCCTGGAGAACTCCCTCGATCCCGCCAGCGGGATGGCCGAGCTGATGCGGCTGCGGGCCCGCGAGGGCGCCGTCTACCACCACGACTTCCCCATGGAGGGCAAGCCGCTCTCCCACTGGCTCACGGACTGCCTGACCGACGCCCAGCCGTTCCTGGATGTTCTGGCCCGCAGCCGGATGGTCAAGCCTGGGCGTTCCGAGGCGAGTTCGCTCGTCAACGGCCTGGTCGGGGAGCGGGGACCGATGTTCCGGGTGTTCTCGCCCGAGGACCTGGAGGTCATCCGCCGCTGGATCGACGCGCTGCCCCCGCGGGATCACGCCGCCGTGGCCGACGACGACACCGACAGCGACGCCGCCCGCACCAGCCGTTCCGTACCGGCCCTGCCCGCGCCCGCCCTGCCGTCCCTCTCGGCCCCGGCCGAGGAGCGGGGCCAGGTCCCGGCACACGTCCGCGAGGCCTACTGGATGCTCCAGCAGCGCACCGCCACCCCGGCCCTGCACCACTGGGCACAGCGGTACGTGCGCGGCTGGCTGGCCCGCTCCGGCACCGGCATCGAGCGCAGCGGGATGCACCTTCCCGAGGCCTGGCCGGCGGAGGGGCTGCGGCCGTGGCTCGGCGCCGAGCACGACCGGCACGGGGCGGAGTTCGCGGAGGGCCACGAGGTCCCCATACCGTCCCGGCAGGAACTGATCGACTCCACCGCGCAGCTGGCTCCGCTGACCCTGATCGACGGAGCCTGGCTGCAGGGGTTCACCGACTACGAAGAAGCCTCCTCCGAGATCGGCTTCTCGCTCTTCGAGACGTACTGGGACGAGCTCGGCAACGGCGAACCGCATCTGAACCACCCTCTCATCTACCGGGAAGTGCTGGCGGAGATGGGGGTGGACGCCCCGCCCTCCGGGTCCAGGGAGTTCGCCCAGTGGTCCGGCTTCCAGGACTCCTCCTTCGAACTGCCCGTCTACTGGCTCGCCATCGGCCGGTTCCCGCGCACCTTCCTGCCCGAGGTCCTGGGCCTGAACCTGGCGATGGAGCTGTCCGGGGTGGGCGGGTCCTACCGCAGGGCCCGCATCGCCCTCAAGGCGCACCGGTTCAGCACCCGCTTCGTGGACATCCACAACACCATCGACAACGTCTCCACCGGCCATTCCGCCTGGGCCGCCGACGCCGTGGACACCCTGATGTCCACCACGCCGGCCACCGCGGCGCCGGAGGTCTGGGCGCGCGTGCGCACGGGATTCCGGTCCCTCACCCCGCCCTCCGGATTCCGTGCCCGCCAGGCACAGCGGCGCGCCCAGAGCGCCTCCGCCCCCGACAGACGCTTCGTGCGTTAAGGAGCTTTTCCGTATGACCGATCTGGTTCTGGGCCTCTCCGCCTACTACCACGACAGCGCCGCGGCCCTGGTCGCGGACGGGGCCCCCGTGGCGGCCGCACAAGAGGAACGATTCAGCCGCCGCCGTCACGACTCCGACTTCCCCGCCCGGGCGATCGCCTACTGCCTCGAAGAGGCCGGCGCGACCCTCGACGACGTCTCCGCCGTCGCCTACTACGAGGACCCGGCCCTGAAGTACCGCCGGGTGCTCTCCACCTTCACGGCGGCCGCTCCCCGCGCCTACTCCTCCTTCGCCCGGACCATGCCGGAGTGGCAGGAGTGGAAGCGCGACGCCACCGGCGAGGTGCGCCGGCGCCTGGAGGCGCTCGGGCTGGGCCGCGTACCGGAGATCCGGGCGCGGCAGCACCACGAGTCGCACGCCGCGTCGGCCTTCTTCCCCAGCCCGTACGAGTCGGCCGCCGTGCTGTGCATCGACGGCGTCGGCGAGTGGGCCACCACGACGCTGTGGCACGGGCAGGGCAACCGGCTCGACTCGCTGGCCGAGATCCGCTTCCCGCACTCACTCGGCCTGCTGTACTCGGCCTTCACCTACTTCTGCGGGTTCAAGGTCGACTCCGGCGAGTACAAGCTCATGGGGCTCGCGCCCTA
The DNA here is from genome assembly GCF_001049855.1 of Streptomyces sp. Wb2n-11. Taxonomy (NCBI): domain Bacteria; kingdom Bacillati; phylum Actinomycetota; class Actinomycetes; order Kitasatosporales; family Streptomycetaceae; genus Streptomyces; species Streptomyces sp. Wb2n-11. The sequence goes on along the minus strand of NZ_CVPB01000005.1, from coordinate 213,978 downwards.
CGGCGTGCCCCGTTACGAGCAGGTCATCCGCGAGCGGCTGATCGACATCAAGCCCGACGGCTCCTTCCGCCTCGACATGCGCTACTTCGAATACCTGCGCGGCGAGGTCATGACCGGCCGGGGCTTCGAGAAGCTCTTCGGCGGTCCGCGACGCGACGCCGAAGGCCCGCTGACCGAGCGGGAATTCGACCTCGCCGCCTCGGTGCAGAAGGTCACCGAGGATGTGGTGATCAAGCTGGCCAGCACGGCCCGCGAGCACACCAACGAGTCCCGCCTGTGCCTGGCCGGCGGCGTGGCGCTCAACTGCGTGGCCAACGGAAAGATCATCCAGGAGGGCATCTTCGACGAGGTGTGGATCCAGCCGGCCGCGGGCGACGCGGGCGGAGCCCTGGGCGCCGCACTCGCCGTGGCCCACGAATCCGGCGCGGAGCGGACCCACCTGGGCGGCGGCCGCGACGGCATGAGCGGTTCACTGCTCGGCCCGGGCTACGACGACGAGGAGATCGCGGCGTACCTGGAGCGCGAGGGGATCCCCCACCGGCGACTCACCCCGCAGAAGCTGGCCGAGAGCGTCGCCGGCGTACTGGCCGACGAGAAGATCGTCGGCTGGTTCCAGGGGCGCATGGAGTTCGGGCCCCGGGCGCTGGGAGCGCGGTCGATCCTTGGGGACCCGAGGTCGCCGAAGATGCAGTCCGCGATGAACCTGAAGATCAAGTTCCGCGAGTCCTTCCGCCCCTTCGCGCCCTCCGTCCTGGACACCGACGTCAAGGACTACTTCGAGCTGAAGCAGGAGAGCCCGTACATGCTCGTGGTCGCGCCCGTGGCGCAGGCCCTGCGCATTCCGGACGCCGACGCGCAGTTGAACGGGGCGTCCGGCCTGGACCTCCTGAAGGTGCCACGCTCCACCATCCCGGCGGTCACGCACGTGGACTGCTCGGCCCGGGTGCAGACGGTGTCGGCCCACAACAACGAGCCCTACCACCGGCTGCTGACGGCCTTCAAGGCCGCCACCGGCTGCGCGGTGCTGGTCAACACGTCCTTCAACGTGCGGGGCGAGCCGATCGTCAGCAGCCCGGCGGACGCCTACACCTGCTTCATGCGCACCAACATCGACTACCTGGCCATGGGGTCCTTTCTGCTGAGCAAGGCCGATCAGCCGCAGTGGCAGGAGGCCGGCGACTGGCGCGAGGACATCCCCCTCGACTGAGCCGGCGGTCCTTCCCCACAGCCCCCGACGCCGAGCTGCGGCGCACTCCACGAGAGACGGATCCCATGAAGAAACCGCTCCTCTTCCTTGCCTACTACCTGATCGTCACCCCAGTCGGTGCCGTTCAGCGGCTGCTGCGCGACCCGATGCAGCGCCGCATCCAACGGGACGCCGAGTCCTACTGGACGGTCGCTCCGGTCCGTAGGTGAGCCCGTCGACACCGACTACGACCCGAGCGGAAAGAGAAAATGATTCATCCTCCTACCGAGGAGCCGGCAGCGGACGCCCTCCGGATCACCCGCTTCCGGCTCGATGACGGAACCCGGGACGTCCTGGGCAAGGAGATCGTGGCGCGGACGCACGCCTCCGTCCTCGACTCGGACGACCACCAGGCCATCCTGTCCTCCATAGGAGCGTACGTCCTACGGCAGTACCTCCCGGGACAGATCCTGAACGCCCTGGAGACGTTCCGCGTCAGCCGGGCGCACGCGCTGACGCTGACCAACCTCCCCCAGCAGGACCTGCCCGCCACCCCGGTGAGCGGGTACGGGGACGAGCCCGCCCTGTCCCTCGTCAACGCCGTCCACTTCGGGCTCGTCCAGTTGCTCGGAATGACCCCGTACGCGGTGAACTACGAGAACCTGGGGCGGCTCATGCGCAACGTCGTCCCCAATCCGGCCGCCTCCGGAACGACCAGTTCCTGGGGCGCGGACTCCGAGTTCTTCTGGCACACGGACAACCCGCACCTGCCCTTCGGGGACCCGGGCGAGGACCCGCGGGGCTACGTCCCCCAGTACCTGACGTTCTACACGGCCCGCAACGAGGAACGCGTACCGACGGAACTGGCCGCCGCCGAAGAGGTGGTGGGCCTGCTGGACCCGACCGCCCTGCGTGCGCTGGAGCGGCGCGGCTTCGTGGTCGGCGCCCCGGATTCCAACGACTTCCCCGAGTCCCCCGAGCTGCTGGACAAGGCCCCGCTGCTCGAACGGGACGCCACCGGGCGCCACCGGGTCCGCTACGACGCGGGAACCACCCGCGGCATCTCCCCGGAGGTCGAACAGCACCTCGCCACCCTGCACCGGGCACTGGGGCAGGTACACGGCTCGGCCATCACCCTGGATCCCGGCGACTTCCTCGTCTTCGACAACTACCGGGTGGTCCACCGGCGGCGCGCCTTCACCCCCGCCCTCGCCGACAACGCCCGGTGGCTGCGCCGCTGCTACGCCAGCTGATGCGCAGCACCCCCCCTGGAGCCACAAGTCCGCGCCGCGGCCCGGACGTTAAGGAGAAACAAGAGATGTTCCGCATAGCCGTCGTCGGCGGTCGTCCGGCACCTGTGACCGGCGCGAAGCAACTGGGCATCGACGTGGTGCTCGTCCACGAGGAAAACGCCTACGACCCGGCCATCGGTGCGCACTGCGAGCGCATCGTGCACGCGCCGATCACCGACGGTCCCGCGATCCTGGCGGTCCTGAGGCCGCTGCACGAGGAGCGCCCCTTCGACCGGGTGATCACCACCACCGAGTTCGCCGCCGAGTCCACCGGCCACGTGGTCGACGCCCTGGGCCTGCCCGGAGTCACGGAGGCCACGGCCCGCGCGCTCAAAGACAAGGTGCTCACCCGCGAGCTCCTCGAAAAGCACGGGCTGAGCCCGGTCCGCTACCGCTCGGTGCACTCCGCCGAGGACGCGGCCGCGTTCGCCGCCGAGGTCGGCGAGCCCATCGTGCTCAAGCCCACCGACGGTGTGGCCAGCCTGCACATCCACCCCGCCTCGACGCCCCAAGAGGCGGCCGCGGCGTGGGACCGGCTGGTCGAGGCGGGGATCACCACGGTCATCGCGGAGGAGTTCCTGGAGGGCCCCGTGGTCTCCGTGGACTCGTTCTCCTTCGAGGGCCGCCACGTACCCATCGGCTACTCCGAGTACCGGATGAACGAGCGCTTCGTGGAGTGGGAGGTGTCTACCCCCAGCCGGGTCGCGGTCCCGCACCTCGACGCGCTGCGCGAGCTCACCGTCGGTCTGCTGGACGCCGTGGGCCTCACCGAGGGGCCCTCGCACAGCGAGTTCGTACTGACCCCCAAGGGCCCGCGGGTACTGGAGTCGCACGCCCGGCTGGCCGGCAGCGGTGCTCCCGAGCTGGTCCGCCGCGCGTTCGGCTGCGACCTCAACCGCTGGTTCCTCACGGTTCCCCTGGGCATCGACACCCTGCCCGAGACCTCCCCGGAGCCCATCGGGGGCGCCGCGGTGCGCTTCTTCACCCCGGAACCGGGAACCATCTCCGCCATCGAGCTGGAGGAGGACCTCGACATCGAACTGCGGCGTCAGCCGGAGGGCGAGGTGCCGCAGGTGTTCCTGCCGCACCTGGACGAGTTCGCGGACAAGGAGGTCGCGGCCTTCATCGCGAAGAACCCCGGCGAGGAGGTTCCCCCGCTGCTCACGGTCATCGACTGCGTCTCGGGCTACGTGATCGCCTCCGGCACCGACGCCGACGACGCCGTGGCCAAGTGCGACGCGGTCAACGAGCGCATCCGCTTCCGCACGGCCTGACGGCCCTCGCCAGTCCCTCCGGTGGTCGGGGTCCCCGTACCCCGGCCACCGGAGCCGTTCCCGATCCGGCCGTACGCCCGCACTCCCGCTCGGCCGCCCTCCCCGCCCCACTCGCCGTCGCCTGCTTGAAGGCCCCAGACATCGGAAGCATGATGACCGCTCCCCTTCCCCACATTCTCGTCATCTCCCGCTGGCGTGACCACTACGCCCGGTACGAGGACTACATCGACCACCGTGCCCACCGCGTCACCTACGTGACGACCGGGCTGGGCCGCGCATCGGTTCCCGTCTCCGCAGCCGGCAGCATCACGGTGGCGGCCACCGACGACCTGCGCGAGGTACGGCGGGCGGCGGACACCCTGTCCGTCAGGTTCGGCACCCCGGACCTGATCGTCGCGCTGAACGAGGGCGACCTGGAGACGGCGGCCCAGCTGCGCGCGCAGCTCGGCTGCCCGGGGCAGGACATGACGGGCCTGGCACGCTTCCGCGACAAGCTGATCATGATCGAGGCGGTCGCCGCGGCGGGACTGCGCACCCCCGCCTTCGCCGACGCCCCCGACGCCGCGGCGGTCAAGGAGTTCTCCCAGGACCACGGCTGGCCGCTGGTGGTCAAGCCCCGGCGCGGCACCGCCAGCCGCGGAGTGCTCACCCTCCGGTCCGCGGACGACCTGGTGGTCCTGGACGCCCAGGAGCCGGAGGACCGGATCGTCCAGACGTTCTGCGGCGATGCCATCTACCACGTGGACGGCCTGTGGACCGGGACCGCGCTGGGCCCGTGGCGGGCCTCCCGGTACGTCAACACCTGCGCGGAATTCCCCACGGGCGAGGCCCTCGGTTCCGTCGAGGAGGACGACCCGGCCCTGCTGGAGCCGATCGGCGCCTTCACCGCCGCCGCCGCCAAGGCCCTCGGCGGCCGCCACCCCTGGGTCTTCCACCTGGAGGTGTTCGTCGGCACCGCCGAGGACGGGTCGGTACGGGTTACCTTCCTGGAGGCGGGCTGGCGGGTCGGCGGGGCCGAGATCCCCTTCATCTGGCGCGAGGTGCACGGGGTCGACCTGATGGCGGCCGCGGCCGCCATCCAGCTGGGCAATGACCCGGCCCTGCCCGAACTTCCCGACGGGAGGTTCGGCGGCTGGCTCCTGGTGCCCTCGCCGGTCCCGGCGCCGTGCAGGATCGTCGCCGCCCGGATTCCGGATGGCGACGGGGCCTTCGCGTACGCGCAGGTCGTACCGCAGCCCGGACAGGTACTGCCGAAGGTGGGCGGCTACGAGCACGTGGGCGCCCGCTTCCGCTTCCGCGGGGGCAGTACGCGCGAAGTGCTCGAGGCGATCACCGCCACGGCCTCACGGGTCTCCCTCGAATGCGTACCCGAGCGCGCGGAGGCACAGCCCCTCCAGGTGCCCTGCGGACTGGACCGCTGACCGCGTGACCTCGTGAGACCCCGCCCGTCCGTCCGTCCCACCCTCCTTCTTCCCCTCGTACGCACCCGAGCAAGGACCCTTCCCATGGCACTGCATCGTGACGAACTGACCCCCCAGTCCCAGGAGTACGGCCGTTTCGACGACCGGGGTGAGGCTCGCTACCTGCCGTACCTCATGTACTTCCACCGGGCCGACTACCTCTCCGACGTCATCAACACCGACCGGGCCGGTTTCCGCATCTCCCACGGCCCGGACGGTGCGACCGCCTCCGCGGCCGGGAACATCCCCACGAGCGGTCGGGTGCGCATCATCTCCGGCAGCTCCACCGTCATGGGCATCGGCGCCACCAGCGACGCGCACACCCTGGCCTCGCGACTGTGGACCGAGCACGCGCCCTCCGCCCCGTGGCTGAACTTCGGCGGCCGCTGCTACAACTCCACCCAGGAAATGCTCCTGTTCACGCTCCACCGGCACCTCCTCCCGGAGATCGACGAGGTCGTCGTCTTCTCCGGCCTCAACGACCTGACCGTCGGCCGCCTCCCCGAGTGGCAGCAGGGCGACCACGGCGCCTTCTGGTTCTGCGGCGAGTACTTCGAGAAGATGGAGGAGCTGCGGGCGGAGAACCGCAAGGCGAACAAGCGCATGGGCTTCCGCTCCGCCCCGCGCCGCGCGACCATCTCCACCCACGAAGACGTCCGCCGCGACGTCTCCCAGGTCATCGACGCCGCGGCCGAACTGACCCTGCGCCACCTGGAGACCTGGCGACTGCTGGCCCCCGAGGCGCGACTCACATATGTTCTCCAGCCGATGGCCCTGTGGATGCGCGAGCAGCACTCCCCCGAGGAGCAGCTGCTCTTCGACGAGATCGACCGCATCTCCAAGCTCGGCACCTGGGAAGCCCTCTACGGGGACATCTCCACCCCGGCCGTGGCCCGCGCCTTCGCGGAGAAGCTGAGCATCGGCTGCGAGAAGCTCGGCATCCGCTTCTTCGACCTGAACCCCGTGGTGGCCGCCGCCGTCACGCAGCAGGACTGGGTCTACGTGGACCGGGCCCACTACACCGACCACGGCTACGACCTGGTCGCCCGGATCATGGCGGAAACCCTCGGTCTCTCCTGAACCGTCCGCTCCCCCCTTCATTTCACACGAGTTCCGCAAGAGACACGAGAGCTGAGGACACCGTGACCGGGAAATTCCGTGTGGCCTGGGTCGGCGGCCGGCCCGCACCCATCGCCGGAGCCAGGGAACTGGGCATCGACGTGGTGCTCGTCCACGAAGAGGGCATGTACGAGCCGTCCATCGCGCAGCACTGCGAGCGCATCGTGCACGCCCCGATCACCGACGGCCCGGCGGTCCTGGCCGTCCTGCTGCCCCTGCACGAGGAGCGGCCCTTCGACCGGGTGATCACCACCTCCGAGCCCGTCGGCATCAGCGTGGGCCACGTGGTGGACGCGCTCGGCCTGGCCGGCGTGAGCGAGGCGACGGCGCGCACCCTGAAGGACAAGGCCCTGACGCGCCGGGCCCTGGAGCAGCACGGGCTCAGTCCGGTGCGGTACGAGGTGGTGCGGGACGCGGCACGGGCCGTGGCCTTCCAGCGCGAGCTGGACGGTCCCATCGTCCTCAAGCCGGTGAACGGAGCGGCCAGCCGCCACATCCACCGGGCCGACAGCGAGGCCGAGGTCCTGGCGGCCTGGGCGGTGATGGCCGCGGACGGGCTGACCGCCGCGCTCGCCGAGGAGTACCTGGACGGACCGGTGGTCTCTGTGGACTCCTTCTCGCACGAGGGCCGGCACGTGCCCATCGGCTGCTCCGAGTACCAGGTGAACGAACGGCACGTGGAGTGGGCCGTGTCCACGCCGAGTCGGATCGCGGCGCCGTACATGGCGGAGCTGCGCGAGCTGACCGTCGGACTGCTCGACGCCGTGGGCCTGACCGAAGGGCCCTCGCACAGCGAGTTCGTCCTCACCCCCAAGGGCCCGCGGGTCCTGGAGTCCCACGCGCGCCTCGGCGGGCACGCCCTGCCGGAACTGGTGCGGCGCGCCTTCGGGACCGACCTCGCCCGGATGATGCTGACCGTGCCGCTCGGCATCGAGGAGCTGCCCGCGAGCTGCCCGGAGCCGGTGGGCGGAGCGGCCATCCGCTTCTTCACCCCCGAGCCCGGGGAGATCCGGGAGGTAGTGGTGGACAAGGACAACCCGGCGGTGGTCAGGCGGCTGGCCCCGGGAGAGCTCGAAGGGGTCTACCTTCCGCTGCTGACCGAGGTCAGCGCCCTGGAGACGGGGGCGGTCGTCGCGAAGAACCCCGGCGACGTGGTGCCGCCGCTGAACACCCTCGCGGACTGCAGCTCCGGCTACGTCCTGTCGAGCGGCCGTGACGCAGCCGACGCGGAGGCCCGCTGCCTGGAGGCCGAGCAGAAGATCCACTTCCTCACCGTGTGAGCACCTCTACCGCGTGAGCCGCACGGCCCGCCCCCTCCCTCACCCCCGGACCAGCCGAAGGGCCTTCGCCATGACTACCACAGCCGCAGGCGAGGAGGGTACGAGGCAGGACGCACCGCCCGTCGTACCCGCCCCGTCGGTCTTCCGCCACAAGCCCTTCCGCTACGTCTTCGCCGCCTCCGCGGTGAGCGTGCTGGGTACACAGATCAGCTATCTCGCGGTCCCGCTGCTGGCCGTGACGGTGCTCGACGCCTCTCCCGGCCAGGTGGGCGCACTGGCCGCGCTGGGCACGGTCGCGTTCCTGCTCATCGGGCTCCCGGCCGGCGCCTGGACGGACCGGATGCGCAAGCGGCGCCTCCAGATCACGGCGGACCTGGTCCGGGCGGTGATGTTCGGATCGGTGCCGGTCGCCTGGTGGCTCGACGTCCTCACCATCGGGCAGCTGTACGCGGTGGTGCTGGTCTCGGGGTTCGCGACGGTCTTCTTCGACGTCGCGAACCAGAGCTTCCTGCCGCACGTGGTGGGGCGGGACCAGCTGGCTGAGGCCAACTCCAAGCTGGTGGCCATGCAGGCCATCAACCAGGTGTCAGGGCGCAGCGTCGGCGGCTACCTGGTGCAGCTCCTCACGGCCCCCCTGGCGCTCGCTGTGAACGCCCTCACCTTCCTGTGGTCGGCGCTCTTCCTACTGCGGGTGCGCACTCCCGAGCCGCGCCCCGTGCGCCGCCCGGACACGCACCTGGGCCGGGAGATCCTGGAGGGCACCCGGTTCGTCCTGGGCCACCCGCTGCTGCGCCCGCTGGCGCTGGAGGGCGCGCTCACCAATCTGGCCCTCCAGATGATCGTGACCGTGCTCCCGGTGCTCTTCGTACGGGAGTTGGGGCTGCCGGAGTACGCGCTGGGCCTGTTCCTCGCGATGGCCGGCGCCGGGGTCTTCATCGGCTCGGTCTCGGCCCGTGCCATCAGCCGTCGGCTGGGCGAGGGGCGTGCCATGTGGGTCACCGGCCTGTGCGTCGCCCCCGCCGGGTTCGTCGTCCCGCTCATCGACCGCGGGCCGATGCTCTGGGCGGCGGGCGCCGCGTACCTGCTGATGACCTTCAAGGTCGGCACGGACAACGTGCTCAAGGTGACGTTCCGGCAGCGGGCCACCCCCACGCACCTGCTCGGCCGGATGAACGCCACCTTCCGGTTCCTCCTGACGGGCTCGCTGGCCATCGCTTCTGTCCTGGCCGGCGTCCTCGGCGAGACCGTGGGCGTCCGCTCGGCCCTGTGGGCCGGCGCGGCGGTGCTGTCGGTCAGCTGGCTGCTGGTCTTCTTCTCGCCGTACCGCAAGGCCCGGGAGCTGCCCAGCTGAGGTCCGGTCAGACCGGGCCCGAGGTGTCGAGGGCCAGGGTGAAGGCGAGGGTGCCGAGGACCGAACCCATCATGTAGCGCTGCACCTTGAGCCAGGAGGGGCGGCGGGCGAGGAACCCGGCGATGGTGCCGGCCGCCAAGACGATGGCAAGGTTGACGGCGACGCTGACCACGATCTGGATCGAGCCGAGCACGATGCCCTGGAGCAGGACATGGCCCTTGTTCAGGTCGATGAACTGCGGGATGAGCGAGAGGTACATGATGGCGATCTTCGGGTTGAGCAGGTTCGTCATCAGGCCCATCGTGAACAGCTTGCGCGGGGAGTCGTGCGGGACCTCCTGCGGCGAGAACACGGAGAGGCCGCCCGGCTTGAGCGCGTTCCAGGCGAGGTAGGCGAGGTAGGCGGCGCCCGCCAGCTTCACCGCGAAGTACAGCTCGGGCACGGCGATGAAGACGACGGACAGACCCAGGTTCGCGGCGAGCAGGTACACCATGAAGCCCAGGGCCACGCCGCCGAGGGAGGTGATCCCGGCGCGCTTGCCCTGCGTGATGCTGCGCGAGACGAGATAGATCATGTTCGGGCCAGGGGTGAGCACCATGCCCAGCGCCACCACCACCACGCCGAGAACCCCGCTCAGTTCAATCATGGAAACACCCTCATTTGCTGCTTCGATCTCGGACGTGGAGCAATGCTCGGATCATATTGATCCGAGCATTTCAATGCAATCCTCAATATTGCACTCGGTGCAATTTTGTGATTGGGTCGCTGCATTCGTCTGAGGGACTGAGGGGAAACCGCCGTGAAGGACTACCGGAGCGTCGCCGACGCGGTGGCCGAGCAGATCCGCACCGGGCTGCTCCGGCCGGGAGACCAGCTGCCCCCGCAGCGCGAGTTCGCCCAGCAGTACGGCATCGCCGGCTCCACCGCCGCCCGCGTCTACCGCGAGCTCGCGCGCCGGGGCCTCACGCTCGGCGAAGTGGGCCGGGGCACCTTCGTCCGCGCGGAGTCCTCCCACACATCCGCCGCCCCCGCCCTCACCGAACCCGCGGGCAGCCGGATCGACCTGGAACTCAACTACCCCGTGGTTCCCGAGCAGACGGCACTGCTGGCCGAGGGCTTCGCCGGGCTGATGCGGCCCGACGTCCTCGGGGACGCCCTGCGGCCCATCGGCGCCGCCGGCCTCCCGGCCGTCCGCGAGTCGGCCGCCGACCTGCTCGCCCGCGGAGGCTGGCGCCCCGAACCGGAACGGGTGCTCTTCGCCGGCAACGGCCGCCAGGCCATCGCGGCCGTCATTACCGCCCTGGTGCCGCCGGGTGGCCGACTCGGCGTCGAGACGCTGACCTACCCCATCGTCAAGGCCGTCGCGGCCCGGCTCGGCATCACCCTCGTCCCGCTGGCCATGGACGCCTCCGGGCTGGTCCCCGAGGCCGTCGAGGAGGCCCACCACAGCGATCCGCTCAATGCCGTGTACATCCAGCCCGTGCTGCACAACCCGCTCTCACTCACCATGCCCCCGGAGCGCGTAGCCCGGGTGGCCGAGGCACTGCTACGCCTGGGGATCCCCGCAATCGAGGACACCGTCTGGGCCTTCCTCCGCGACGAACTACCGCCGCTCGCCGCACTGGCCCCGGAGCGCACCGTCCTGGTCGACAGCCTGTCCAAGCGCATCGCGCCCGGACTGACCCTCGGCTTCGTGGTGGCGCCCGGCCCCCTGGTCGCAGACATCGACACGTCCCTGCGCTCGGGCGGCTGGACCCCCATGCGGTTCGCCCTGGAGTCCGCCCACCGCTGGCAGCAGGACGGCATCGTGCGGGCGCTCGTCAAGGCCAAGCAGCGCGAAGCCCTCGTACGGCAGGACCTGGCGGCCCGGCACCTCGCCGGATTCGAGGTACGGAGCGATCCGTGCTCGTTCCACTGCTGGTGGCAGCTGCCCCGCTCGTGGCGCTCGGACACCTTCGTCGCTGCCGCCGCGCGGCACGGCATCGGAGTGGCACCCGCCACCGCCTTCACCGTCGGCCGCAACAACGCCCCCAACGCGATCCGGCTGGGACTGGCCTCACCGCACGCCGAAGTCCTCGTCCAGGCCCTGGACACCTTGGCCGGAATTGCCCGGTCCACCCCGGACGACCTCGTCACCGACTGACAGCGAGGATGTGACGTGGTGACGCTGCGGGGGGTGCCCCTATGGACTCCGTCGACGGGGACCTCACGGCTGACGGCCTGGAGCCCTCGGCGTTCGACGGCGACTCCACGGACGACGGGAGCGAGACCACCGGCGCCACCACGGTCTCCTTCAACGCCCAGCAGGCCGGTACCTACCTCCGCACCGGAGCGGCGACCTGGGCCGTGTCCGACTGGAACGCACCGAGCCTGTACGACCAGGACTGCACGAACTTCGTCTCGCGGGCGATCGACATCGGCGGCGACGTCAGGATGAAGGGCTCCGGGGACGAGAACCACAAGAGCAAGGACTACTGGTGGCGCAAGCCCAGCAACTGAACCGTTCCGGGTTCGGTAGAGACTCGATTCCGTGAAAGGATTGAGTCATGGCACGTCCCTCCTCTTATCCCGTTGAGCTGCGCAAACGAGCGGTCCGTATGGTCGCCGAGGTCCGTGGTGACTATCCGAACGAGTCGGCCGCGCTGCGGGCGGTCGCCCAGAAACTCGGGATCGGTTCGGCCGAGACCCTGCGGAACTGGGTGAAGCGGGACGAGGTCGACTCCGGGCGGCGTCCGGGGACGACCACGGAGGAGTCCGCGCAGGTCAAGGCGATGAAGAAGGAGATTGCCGAGCTGAAGCGGGCGAACGACATCCTGAAGGCTGCGGCGGCGGAGTCAACCGGTTGATGCAACAGCTGCCGCGAGCCTATCAGCGGGAGTTTCGAACCCGAGGGTCTGCCGGGGGCGGGTGTTCAGCTTGAGGGCGACGGCATCCAATTCGACCTGGGTATATCCGGACAGGTCGGTTCCCTTGGGAAAGTACTGGCGGAGGAGTCCGTTGGTGTTCTCATTCGATCCCCGCTGCCAGGGGCTTTTCGGATCGGCGAAGTAGACCTTGACGTCGGTGGCCATTGTGAACCGCTTGTGGTCGGCCAGCTCAGTACCCCGGTCCCAGGTCAGTGAAGTCATCAACCCGTCGGGCAGGTAGCGGACTTGATGACTCAGTGCGGAGATCACACTGGTGGTGTCCTTGCCTGCGACCCGGACGAGCATGACGTAGCGGGAGTGCCGTTCGACCAGTGTCGCAATATGACTGTTCTTCGCACCGGTGATCAGGTCGCCTTCCCAGTGGCCGGGAACAGCCCGGTCCTCGGCCTCGGCCGGACGCTCGCGGATGGAGACCGCGTCACGGATGCAGCCTCGCTGCTGACCTGCGGTGGAGGCGTTCTTCGAGCGGCGCATCGTGCGCCGGCGGCGCAGATGGGAGACGAGCTCCTTCTTCAGTACGCCTCGGGCCTGGATGAACAAGCTCTTGTAGATCGTCTCGTGAGACACGTACATACCGTCCTCGGGCGCGAAGGCGCGGGCGGGCCAGCCTGCGATCTGACGCGGCGACCAGTCTTCCTTCAGCTTGCCCGCGACCGTGTCCCGCAGGGCCGGACTCTGTTGCAGCAAACAGGACTTCGGGCGCCGGGCATTGCCCCAGGCCCCCTCGTCCGCGTGAGCGGCCCGGTACTTCTCACGCCCGCCGTGACGCCCCACCTCGCGGCTGACCGTGGACGGTGCCCGCCCCATCCGGCCCGCGATCGCCCGGAAGGAGTCGCCAGCGGCCAGACCCCGGGAGATCTCCTCCCGCTCCGCCAGCGACAGCACTCCGGCCGATCGGGCCCTGGCCGCCGGGACGAATCCGCCGTTCGCCGCGACCACTCCGTGGATTGACCCGGGCACCCTGCCCAGCGCACGCCCGATCTCGCTCAGCGACTGCCCGTCCCGCCATCGTCGCCACACTTCACGCTTTTGCTCGTCCGACAGCCCCGGACGCCCGATTCTCGCCACCCAGCAACACCTCCAGCAGCCGTTCTACCCGGGATGTTGCACCGACCCATTGACCTCACCGCGTCTTTCTTCGCGGCCGAGCTCGACCGGCCACACACTCGCTCGTAGCGTTCATCGACGAGCACCGGGCCCGCTTCGGCGGTGTCGAGCCCATCTGCCGCGTGCTCACCGAGCACGATTGCAAGATCGCCCCCTCCACCTATTACGCCCACCACAAACGACTCCAGGCCCCGTCCGCTCGCACGGTCCGCGATGCGGAGCTGAAGCCGCTCATCCGGCAGGTCTTCGAGTCCAACTACCGTGTCTACGGGGCCAGGAAGGTCTGGCGCGAGCTGCACCGCCAGGGTCACGTCGTGGCCCGGTGCACGGTCGAACGCCTGATGCGCGAGCTCGGCGTCACCGGTGCCGTGCGCGGGAAGAAGGTCATCACCACGATGGCGGACAGCTCCGTCGAGCGGGCGCCGGACCTGCTGGACCGCAAGTTCGTCGCACCGGCCCCGAACCGCTGCTGGGTCGCCGACTTCACCCACGTCAGCACCTGGTCGGGAGTGGTCTACGTCGCGTTCGTCGTGGACACCTTCTCCCGCCGGATCGTAGGCTGGGCCGCCGCCCTGTCGAAGGAGACACGGCTCGTCCTGGATGCCCCGGACATGGCCCTGTGGCAACGCGACCGCGACGAACAGCCGTATCAGCGGGGCGAGTTGATACATCATTCCGATGCCGGGTCGCAATATACGAGTTTCCGGCTCGCCGAGCACCTGGACGCCGCCGGCATCGCGGCCTCGATCGGCTCGGTCGGCGATGCCTACGACAACGCCCTCATGGAGAGCACGATCGGCCTGTTCAAAACCGAGCTCGTCAAGCCTCGACGTCCATGGAAGACCCTTTCCCAGGTCGAACTCGCCACCGCCGAGTGGATCGAGTGGTACTGCCATCGCCGACTCCACGGTGAGATCGGGCACATCCCACCAGTCGAATACGAGACCAACTACTACCTCACGACCGCGGAACCCCAGGTCACAACCACAATCTGAAGTCTCTACCGAACCCGGAACGGTTCACAGTGAGCATTTTCAGCGTTGACGCTCCAGGGTGAGGACGGCTGCGGCGATGGCCGTCATGCGGTTGGGGCTGCAGCGGGCTTTGCGGAAGATGCGCCAGGACTTGAGTCGCGCGACGCTTCGTTCGATCGGTGCTCGCGCCGCTGACAAGGCCCGATTGATCGTCTGCTGGGTCGTGGTGAGGTCCCGGTTCGAGAGCCGTCTGATCGGTGTGGTCACCCAGGGGCCGGCCCCGATGTAGGCACGGTCGGCGAGCACGGGGACGCCCTGGCGTTCGCAGATCCGGATGATTCGGTGGGCGCGGGCGGCGGTCAGGTCGTGCGTGCGGCCGGGCAGGGCGGGTGAGATCCACAGCAGGTTGCCCGCGGGATCGGCTACGACCTGCACGTTCATACCGTGACGGCGGTGCTTCTGGGAGAAGTCCGCCCGGCTGTCGCCGACACGGTCGCACTCGGCGAGCGTCCCGTCGAGCAGGGCGTAATCCGGATCGGCCTCGCGCAGGACCCGCAGGAGGCCCGGCGCCCGGCCGGACAGGTGCTGGACAACGGCTTGGACGTAAGCGTAGGCGGTGCCGACGGATATGCCGAAGCCGGCGGCGATCTGCGCGAGCGTGTCGTGCCGGCGAAGGTAGACCATGCCTACCAGGGCCCGCTGGTAGGGCGGCAGCGGCGGTCACCCTCGCGGGTGACGATGAGCATGGATACCCACTCGACCAGAGCATGAGGCAGGTCGAGTGCGGCAGGATGGGGAACCAACAGGGCTCCTGTGCCGATGGGTTGAGGCTTCGAACACCTCCCTCAACGGCGCGGGAGCCCTGTGCGTTGCGATCCTCATCCTGACTCGGCCTGGGTCACTCGATCAGTGGCCACTCTGAAAGAGCTCAGTGAACCGTTTTCATCCTGAATAGGTGCAGGTCAGCAGGGTGTGGACGGCTTGGACGGCCGTGCCGATGCGGCGGGTGGAACAGCGGGCTCGCCGCAGCAGCCGCCACGTCTTGAGTTGAGCGAAGGCGCGTTGGCCGGGCGCCCTCAGCCGGGCATGGTCGCGGTTGAATTGCCGGTAATGCTCGGGTTGTTCGCTGTGGTGGTAGTACGGGGTGCGGAAGGTGGCGCCGGCGCCCTGGTAGGCGCGGTCCGCGAGCAGGAGGATCTGCCGGGTGAGGCAGGCCTGGACGATGCCGTGAGCGCGGGCCGCCGTCAGGTCGTGGGTGCGTCCCGGCGTCGCGCGGGAGAACCACAGCGGGGTGCCGTCCGGACGGGCGACGACCCGGACATTCATGCCGTGTTTCCGGTGCTTTTGGGAGTAGTACGGCTGGTCCGCGGCGATGCGGTCGATGGGGATGAGCGTTCCGTCGACGATGACGAAGTCTCCTTCGCCCAGGCCGACGAGGGCCTCGTGCAGGCCGGGAGCCCAGGAGGCCAGGATGTCGAGGGTCTCGTCGACGTACCGCCAAGCGGTCGCGGTGGAGACCCCGAACCCCGCCGTGAGTTGGGGCAGCGTCTCGTTCTGGCGCAGGTGCACCAGCGCCAGCAGAGCCTGCTGGAAGCAGCCCGGCTTCCGCCACCGCGTGCCGCGTTCACACCTTCGGGCATAGATGAGCCACGAGACATGCTCGACCAGCTCGTGAGGAACGTCGAGCGTGGCACGATACGGGACCAAGCGAGGCTCCTCGGACGAAGCGTGGTGCGTAGAGAACACCACCGCAACGACCAGGAGCCTCGCCTTGTCACGCCACCCCGCTGACCTGCACCATCACCCCTGCAGGACAGGATGAAAACGGTTCAGTGTTCCGACACGTCGCAGCTTATGCGGAAATCACGTTTATCACCCTATAGGGTTCAATTTTAACTATCGGTTATGCCAATTGGGTAATCACTCGGCGAGGCGATTTGCGTTCCCGGGGTCGAGCGCCCCGCGAGGAAATGCAAACGCGTCGTCTCGGGCAGGCCAGGGCGCTAGACAGCCACGGCTGCTGTGGCAGGTTTTCGGCACCAGCAGGTCTCGGGCAGTCGTAGCGGAACTGAAGTCCGCCCACCAACACGCCCAAGGGCGGCCGGGTCACCCCCGGCCGCCGCACAAGCCAGGAGGCATACATGTGTAACACCCCTGTTCCCTGCGCACCGTACGGCGGCCGAACGCCGTGTGCCTGCTCGTGCCCGTCGCCGGGCCGCAGCTCCTCGACGCTGCTGCTGTGCGACACCACCACCACGACCCCGGTCACGCCCACGGTCGTGGACGACACCGTCACCACCCTCGGTCTGGGGGCGATGAACCCGGACCTTCCAGGTTCGCATGCCGCCCTGTGGTCCGGTGGCGCTCTCACCTACCCGGCCGACCCGAACGGCTCCGCCGGCGACGGCACCCAGGTCTACCGCACCGCCGTCGGTCGCATCACCGCCACCCCGCCCAACTGCGAAGGAGCCACCGGGACACTCACCGTCTCCGCCCGCGTCACCCTGAACGGACCAGGCGCGGGTGTAATCCAGGACGGTTCACTGTGGCTGTACCGCAACACCACAATGATCGCCCGTGACGGCGTGATGCCGAGCGCCCCCGTCGGCCACGTCGAGGCACTGACCGTCTCAGCCCCCATCACAGCGGCAGACCTCGCCAACGGCAACCTCTACGTGGCCCTGACCCTGGAGACCTTCCACAACACCAGCAAGTCGTGGACCGCCGACCAGTTCTCCATCACCGCACAACTCAACGGGTGCGCCGTCAAGTTCCTGCGCACCTGCGTCATCGAATACACCCACTCGGACACCACCCTGGACGGACGCCCGTACACGCCCACCGGCGAAGTCGGTCAGTGCAGCACACCCAGCAACACGCCGAGCTAGGTGTATTGCCCTGTGAGGTTGGGGACGCGGCTGGTGGGTGGTTGGCCTGCGAGCGCGGTGTGTCCGCGGTGGTGATTGTAGGTGTGCAGCCATTGTGGAAAGGCGTCGCGTCGTTCCTGGTCGCTGCTGTAGGGGCGGGCGTAGGCCCATTCGTCGAGCAGGGTTCGGTTCAGGCGTTCGACCTTGCCGTTGGTCTGTGGCCGGTAGGGGCGGGTGCGCTTGTGGGTGATCCCTGCGGCGGCTAGGGTCTCGCGCCAGTCGCGGGAGCGGTAGCAGGAGCCGTTGTCGGTCAGGACCCGCTCCACGGTGATCCCGGCCTGGACGAAGAAGGCGTGGGCGCGGATCCAGAAGGCGGTGGCGGTCTCCTTCTTCTCGTCCTTGAGGATCTTGCTGTAGGCAAGGCGGGAGTGGTCGTCGACGGCGGTGTGGATGTAGCTGTAGCCGGCGCCGGAACGCTTCTTGCGGCCCGCTTGCCGGCCGAGGGCTTTGTG
This sequence comes from Streptomyces sp. Wb2n-11, assembly GCF_001049855.1. Taxonomy (NCBI): domain Bacteria; kingdom Bacillati; phylum Actinomycetota; class Actinomycetes; order Kitasatosporales; family Streptomycetaceae; genus Streptomyces; species Streptomyces sp. Wb2n-11. The sequence continues at coordinate 196,629 of NZ_CVPB01000005.1, read as the reverse complement.
GGCGCCGCCGTCGGGGATGTTGCCGAGTTTCTTGATGTCCACGTGCACCAACTCGCCTGGCTTCTCGCGCTCGTAGCGGCGTACCGGCCGCCCGGTGGCCCGGTCCAGGTGCGTGAGCCGGGCCAGGCCGTAGCGGGTCAGCACGCGGTGCACGGTGGAGGGGACCAGGTGCAGCAGGCCGGCGATCCGCGCCGGTGCCCAGCGGCGCAGGAGGCGGACCTTGATGATCCGCCGCTCGGTGCGGGTCGGGGTCCGGCGCGGACAGGCATGCGGGCGCGAAGAGTGGTCGGCCATCGCGGCCTCGCCGAACTGACGGTAGCGGCTCGCCCAGCGCCGGGCTGTCGTGGGCGAGACCTGGAAACGCTCGGCCGCCCGCCGCAGCGGCCAGCCGTCCTCCACCACGCAGCGGGCCAGCCGCAGCCGCCCGGTCTCGGTCAGCGGTGCATTACGGTGAGGCATGAGGGCCTTTCGTCGTCCGGTGCAGATGTCGCAATCCACACCGAACCCGGAAGGCCCTCACTCATTCAAGATCACCCAGCCGTGGAATTCGTCACCACCCTCCGTGGACAGAACAGCTGTGATGTGGCGGTTCAGGGTCGGGTGCCCCTGGCGGGACGTGCCTGAGGAGTACGGCTCCTGGTGTCAATCCCCAGTTTTCGTAGAGACGTTGGTTGTGCGGCTCGGTCGTGTTGACCGGTCCGAGTCCGCGCTTTTTGGATGACCCGTTCGGACTCGGCAGGCGGCCGCCCGCCGGCCGCGCCGTGGCGGCGCTTGGTGGTGCAGAAGTCCGCGATCCAGGTAACGGTCCTCAGTCGCGCCTCGGCGCGGGCGGCGAAACGTTGCCGGTGGACGTACTCGAGCTTGGGGACCGAATGGAACGACTCCCCGGCGGCGTTGTCCAGGACGGACCCGACACCTCCCATCGACTGCACCACGCCCCACCTGCCGCAAAGTTGCCTGAACGCCTCGGAGTTGCCTTCCGAGGCGCGGCCGGTGTGGAAAATGACGCCGTCCACCTCGCCGCCCCGGGTGGCGATCGCCATCTGCAGCGCGGCGGTGACCAGCGTCGTGTCGTGCCGGCCGCCCTCGCGCAGCCCAAGGCCCGCCGGGAGAAGGCGTCGGGGACGCCGGCGAGGTAGAGCTTGCCCTGGCCGGTGTCGATCTCGGTCATGCCGCCCCACCCCACGATGTTCGGCGTGATCGCACCAAACCTGCGCAGGACCAGGTCACGTGCCGCCTTCCGCTTCCCCGGGGCGGGTCGGCGAACGTCGTCGGCGCGGCGGCCTGCGGCCCCGCAGGCCGAGCCCGGCCATGATCTCGGCGACCGTGTTCCGCGACACCTGCCGGCCCTCCTCCCACAGGTCCGGCGTGATCCTCGGTGAGCCCTACGTTGTGCCCGAGCGGTCGAAGAAGTAGGTGATCCGCCCGGCCGGCAGTGCCCCCCTGACCTCGCGTCTCGTCGGCCCGGACGGTCTGCGTCGCCACTTGCAGAACCACGCCTCCACCACCCCAGGAGCCCGGCAGGAGGTGCGATGCGAAGGCTTGAACCCGCTCCTCCGGCCGCTGATCACCCCGACGGGCGCCGCCGGGTCCGCAACAGTTACTTCACCCACAGGACCATGCGACGTTTGAGGACATCACGCTCCATGACCAGTCCTTGTTGTCCCGCTCGAGCCGGGCGCTCTCCCGCCGCGGCCGCGCGAGTTCGTCCTCCTCACCCGCCGGACCGGCCCTGCCGGCCGCCCGCGCCCTCGACACCCAGGTCGCCTGGGTCGTCCCGTTGATCCCAAGGCCCTTCGCGACCCGCGGGATCGGCTTGCCGGTCTCGGCCACGATCCGCACAGCCCCCTCACGGAACTCCGCGTCAGACTTTCGCCTCTTGCCCGCCACGACCCTCGACTTCCCGCACAGCCACGGTCTCCACGCTACAAGGGGAAGGCCACTACGTTCGTGCACAGCTACCGCGGTGACCGTCAGGGGCGGGTGAGGTTCCCCTGAGGTTCCCCCTGCCAGCTGGACAGCTTGATACTGGGACGGATGGTCCCGGAGGGAGCAGTCACAGACAGTGAGCAAGAAGAGCAACATGAGTAAGCGGCATACGGCCGGGTTCAAGCGGACGCGGTCGCCTTGGCGCCTGGCCGGCCCGTTCCGGTCTCAATCGCTCCCAAGGTCGCCAGGGCTGCCTACTGCGGTGTGGCCGGGCGGTTCGAGACCGCTCTGAGGGCCGGTCAGGGGGCTCTCGCCAGGAGGCAGCCCTGCCCTGCTGCCAGCCGCCGTGTGGCTGCCGACGCTGCCGGCCCCGTGTGCCACCGGGGGACAACGGGCCAGGTGGACCGTGATCCGTCGCGAAAGATCGAGGGCATGCTCGCTTCGTCTGCACGGCAGAAGGCCGTTTTCCATCACCCAAAAAGGGTAAAATCGCCCCAAAAGCAAATGGTCGCCGTGGGTGCCTTGTCCAGCGCAACCGCTCATTACGCAGAAGTTCTTCCCAGGGACACGTTGTCACGCACGGGCGACCCGGGGTAATTGTCCGGCCATTCGCCCAGCCGCACCGGTCGGGAGGGGTAAGTAATGGATCTATGGCTGATCTGGCTGATCGCCGCAGCGGTACTGGCCGTAGCGGAGATTTTCACTCTCACTGCTGCGCTCGGAATGTTGGGTGGGGCCGCGCTGGTGACGTCAGGATTCGCGGCGGTCGGGCTTCCGCTGCCTTTGCAATTTCTGGTGTTCACTGTCGTTGCTGTGGTCAGTGTGGTGTTCGTGCGTCCCATCGCGCTGCGTCAGGTGCTCCAGCCCCAGGTGGAGCGATTCGGTATAGACGCTCTGGTCGGCAGGCCCGCCTCTGTGATCTCCGAGGTGACGGGCCTGGGAGGAAGGGTCCGTATCGACGGCGAGGAATGGACCGCCCGCGCCTATGACGAGACGCTGGTGATTCCTCCTGGTGCGACCGTCGACGTCATCGAGATCAGGGGCACCACCGCACTCGTCTACCCCCGGGAGTGAGCCATGGAAGTCTCGGCATTCCTCGTCGCTGGACTGCTCGTCGCGCTCTTCGCAGTCTTCACCGTATTGCGGGCGGTACGCATCGTGCCCCAAGCACGCGCTCGCAATGTCGAAAGACTCGGCCGCTACCACCGAACCCTGAAGCCCGGCCTCAACGTCGTCATCCCTTACATCGACCGCGTCCACCCGGTGATCGACCTCCGGGAACAGGTGGTCTCCTTCAGACCGCAACCGGTCATTACCGAGGACAACCTGGTCGTCGAGATCGACACCGTCCTGTACTTCCAGGTGACCGACCCGCGAGCGGCCTTCTACGAGATCGCGAATTTCCTCCAGGCGGTCGAGCAGCTCACCGTCACCACCCTGCGCAACGTCGTGGGATCCATGGACCTGGAAAAAACTCTCACCTCACGCGACACCATCAACAACCAGCTCCGTGGCGTCCTGGACGAGGCGACGGGCAAGTGGGGGCTGAGAGTCAACCGAGTGGAGATCAAGGCCATCGACCCTCCGCAGTCCATCAAGGACGCAATGCAGAAGCAGATGCGGGCCGAACGGGACAAGCGGGCCGCGATCCTCGGGGCCGAAGGGCAACGCCAATCACAGATACTCACCGCCGAAGGCGACAAGCAGTCTGCTGTCCTTCGTGCGGAGGGCAATCGCACCGCGGAGATCCTCAAGGCCGAGGGCCAGTCCCGGGCCATCGACGAGGTGTTCCAGGCAGTTCACCGCAACGACCCCGATCCCAAGCTGCTCGCCTATCAGTATCTGCAGATGCTGCCCCAACTCGCGCAGGGCTCGGGCAGTACGTTCTGGGTGATCCCCAGCGAAATGACCTCCGCACTCCAGGGGGTGTCCCGTGCCTTCAGTGAGGTGCTGCCCCAGTCGTCGGCCACCCGCGAAAGCTCCTCGGACGACAGGGCTGCCCAGGCCGCCAACGACGCTGCGCAGGCGGCGGAAGCTGCTGCCGAGGCTCTCGCCGACGCAGCCGAAGCCGATGGCGCCACCTCCAGCAGCCCTCCCGGTCCTGACGGTCGATGAGGGTGACCGGATGTGGAGAAGTCACCGGCCGCGGTGGGGTATGGCGGCGGAGAATGCGGGTATTGCGGCGCGCTCGAAGCTCTGCCGGAACTGCTGCCGCAGCACCGGTGTCCGACGACTGCATCGCCCAGTCTCGGAAAGCACCGGAGCACGGCATCCGCGACAGTAGGACCGGCTTGACCGTCGCGCTCACAGGCGATGGGCACACCGGCCGGTCGTCGAAACCATGTACTGGACCCGTGAGCTCTGCTGTTTCACTTCGCGTTTCCTTGACCGTCTCCGTTGTGGGCGGCGGCGGCGGTCGGTTGGGCCGGCCGGCCGTTGTCGTCTTCGGCCGAGGGGATACCGGCGAGGTCGTCGACGTCGAAGAGGCGGGCGATGGGTACGTCGGTGCTGCTGTGGGCGATGATCGAGAAGGCGATGCAGACGGCGATGAGGGTGAAGGCTTCTTCGCCCTGGGGGATGCCGGCCTGTAGTACCAGCAGTCCGTACACCACCGAGGCGAAGCCCTTGGGCCCGAACCACGCGGCGACCAGTCGCTCGCGGCGGTCGAAGCGCGTGCCGATCAGCGAGAGCAGCAGTGATGCCGGACGGATCAGCACGATGGCGAGGACGACCGTGATGTAGCCGCCGATCGACAGGTCACCGAAGAGCTGTGGCGTCAGGAGTGCTCCGAAGACCAGTAGCGCGGCGAACTTGGCCAGCTCCGAGAGGGCTTCGCCGAGCGGCTCGAAGGCGGCCCTGCCTTCCGGCGCCACAGCGGTGAGGACGGCACCGGCGGAGAATGCGGCCAGGTAGGGGTTGGCATGCGTGAGGTGGCACAGCGCGTACAGCATGATGCCGATGGCAAGCGGCAGCAGAGGCTGGAGCTTGGGTTCCGCGCCGAGCAGGCGGAAGCGTACGACACCGTTCACGGCCAGGGGCAGCATGATGCCGAAGGCCAGGCCCAGAACGAGCTCCAGTCCGATAGTCCCGAGCGAGGCTTTCGCAGAGTCTGCCGTCGGCCCTGCGGCGGCGATGAGGATCAGCACGAGTGGAAGCGCGAGTCCGTCGTTGATGCCGCTTTCGATATTGAGCAACTGCCGTAGCTTCGAAGGGACTTCCTTGCGGCCGACGATCGCCGAGGCGAAGACCGGGTCGGTCGGTGCCAGTACAGCGCCGACAAGGAAAGAGGTCGTCCAGTCCAGCCCGACAAGGTAGTGAGTGATCAGCGCCATGCCGACGAAGGCCAGGGGCATGCCGAGTCCGAGAGCACGGGCCGGGTTCTTCCAGTTCTCGCGCAGTTTGGGGAACGAGACGTGCATGCCGTCGGTGAACAGCACCGCGAACAGAGCCAGATCGGCGGTGACGGCGACGATCTCGCTTTCCGCAGTGATATGGATCAGCCCCAGGAACCCGTCGCTGACGAGCGCGCCACCGACAAGGAAGAGCAAGGAGGTGGACAGCACGGTACGGGCCGCAAGCCCGGACAGCAGCACCGCGACGAGCAACGCGGCACCGAAGACGGCAATGAGCACCATGAGAAGAACCCCTCGATCGGCAAAGACACGTGTCCCCATCGCCGACCAGACTTCCCGGCACTCCATGGTCGACCTTACGCGTTTCATACGCACTGTTGGCAGGTCCCCATGTGGGGGACGTGGAGCGGGCGGAAACGGATGCGCAGTGTGCCTTCAGCCGGTGCCGGCTGTACGAGTTTGAACACCGGACGGGCCGCCGCCCGTTGGGCAGCGCAGGAGGACAAGCGCGGGGGCGGCGGGGCCGCCGGTGGCGGAGGGGAGGCGGCAAGGTGCGGGAAGAACCCGGCCGGCCCCCCGGAACCCGCGCCGACATCGGCCAATTCACGGCGTGCTTCATCAGCGTCGTGATCCACGGCGCTGCGCGTGGAATGTGTGGTCGCGGCGTATCAGCGCAGCGATCTTGCGGCAGGTGCCGGCGTCGAAGACCGGCCACTGGGCCTGGATGGAGTCCAGCAGGTAGTGCGTGCCGATGCTCACCACATCGATGGGGCAGTTGTCGCAGACGCCCAAACTCGCCCGGTCGTTGATGACCGCGACGGCTGTGTGGACCGTGGTGTACACGCCGCGCGTGGCGAGGAAGGTCTGCAGGGCGGAGGCGGGCTCACTGACCTGACGGCCCCAGCTGCGGCCTCGGCGGTCCGTCAACGCTCCCTGGCCGACGAGATTTCCGTACCGGTCATACTTTTCATAACTCCAGTGGTCGCCCTGTATATGCACGCATACGTTGCGTCCTTTGACCTCAATCGCCCAGACACCGCCCGGTCCGACGAGGAGGTGGTCGATCTCGCCTCTGCGGTTGGTGTACCCGCGGAACAGGAGCCATTCGTCCGACAGTTCTTGGAGCGCGTGGGTCACCGTGTCCTCGGCGAGCACTCCTGCTTCCTGCTGCGCCCGGCGGTGGAGGAGCGCCGGGTCGACGACTGGTGCTCTGGCCTCCAGCTCGCGCACTTCAAAGTACTGCGTCAGCCGCTTGCCGAGCTGCCACCACCGCCGTGACGCGGTGTGCCGTGCTCGAAGGTCCGCGACAGCCGCTGAGTGCTCGGCGACGTCGCGATGGTGGCGTTCGATCGCCCCCTCGGTCTGCCGGAGTTGACGGCCGGGGTGGTCGGAAAGCACTTCGGTCAGCATCGTCGCAGTCTATGAATCCGCGAATGCGCTCGGCTACAAAAAGCGTGATGGCGTCCCGCCGGGTGGTGTGAGGGATCAAGGGGTGCTGTCACGTTGGCTGACCGGGTGGGGTGATCCTCGGGTTGGTCGTGGTGGAGGGGGACCGCTCGTGGACAGTGCGCCGTCGTACAGGGGGCACCGGTATCCGGTCGAGGTGATCTCGCACCGCGTGTGGCTGTACTTCCGCACCTCGACACGCCGTCAGACACCCGCACACCCCACAACGTGACAACGCCGATGGGAGCGCTCCCGAAACGGGGCGGGTTTCCGGCTCACGGATCGGCGTGCCGGCGGCTCAGCGGCCGATGGCGCAGGCGTCCCCGTTGAGTGTGAACCGCGGCGGCGGCGACGAGTCACCGGTGTGGCCGGCGAGATAGCCGAGGGTGATGCTCGCGCCCGGGGCGATCGTGGCGTTGTGTGAGGCGTCGGCTGCCGCGATCGTGTTACTTCCCTGGGTCAGGTCGGTGTTCCAGTCGGAGATGACGGTCTGTCCGAGGGCCAGCGGGAACTCGAGTGTCCAGCCGTTCACCGGGGTGCCGCCGGTGTTGGTGACGGTGAGATCGACTGTCGTGCCGGTCCCCCAGGCCCGCACGGTGCGGTCCACCCGACAGGTGGGTTCCTCCCGCGCGAACGACACGCGGTGCAGGCCGCCGGGCAGGTCGTTGACCACGTAGAACTCCCCCTCGGCGGTCGTGCCGACCGATGTCACCTGGGTGGGCATCTCCCCGATCTCCGCCTGCTCGTAGCCGCCTTCACCGTCGGGGCGCAGCGCCCAGACCGTGGAGGAGCAGTAGTCGGTGGCGATGTACGTGCCGCCGACCAGACCGGCGTACTTCCGGCCCCGGTAGACGTGGCCGCCGATGACCGAACAGCCGCCGGTGTACGGGGAATACGTGAAGACCGGCCCGGTGTGTTTCTCGCCGGGCACGCAGTGGCCGCCGTCGAACTTCTCCAGACCCTCGTAGCAGGACCAGCCGAGGTTCAGCCCTCCCTGTCCGGGAGCGAGGTGGTCGACCTCCTCCCATCGGCCCTGGCCGACGTCGCCGATCCACATCGAGCCGTCGGCGCTGTCGAAGGAGAACCGCCACGGGTTGCGCAGCCCGTAGAGCCAGATCTCCTCGCGGGCGCCGGGGGTGTCCACGAAGGGGTTGTCACTGGGCACGCAGTAGGAGAGCGGGCCGCAGCTGCGGCTCACGTCGATGCGCAGGATCTTGCCCAGCAGGGTGTCCAGCCGCTGTCCGGCGCGCAGGGGGTCCGCGGAGCCGCCTCCGTCGCCGATGCTCCAGTACAGGTTGCCGTCGGGGCCGAACGCGAGCTGGCCGCCGTTGTGGTTGCTGTACTCGGCGTGTGGCTGGGAGAGCAGGACCTCCAGGCGGGACTCGTCGAGCCGGTAGCGGGCGAGGGTGACCGCGCCGTCGGGCAGCGCCGTGTACGCCAGGTACAGGTCCTGGCTGTCGGTGAAGTCGGGTGGGAGGGCGATGCCGAGCAGGCCGCGCTCGTTGCCCGATTCGTCCACGGCCGAGGCGATGTCGATGAGCGGGTCCCGGGCCAGGCCGGTGCCCGGGTGGTAGACGCGTACAGTGCCCGGTTTCTCGGTGATGAACAGCCGGTCCGTGCCGTCGTCGGGGGCGACCAGGGCGGTGGGCCGCCTCAGCCCGGAGGCGACCTGGGTGGTGGTCGCGCTGAGCGACGGCAGGGGCACCGGCGGAGTGTCCTGCGCCGCTCCCGTCCGGGTCGCCATGGTGTTCGCCGTCGCGGGGGGAGCCGCCGCGAAGGACTGGGTCGTGGCGGGCAACGGGGTGAGGGCGGTCAGCAGGAGGGCCAGCAGAAGGGGCCCGGTCCAGCGGCGTCGTGACATGTCGGCTCCAGAGACGGTGGCGCTTGCATGGCGGTGGTGCTTGCGCGGCGGTGGTTGCCTGCGCACGGTGGTTGCTTGCACGTGATGGTGTTTGCACGCGGTGGCGCCTGGCTGGGCGGCAAACGCGACAGGGCTGCGGTCCGCCGACTCCCGGCCCCGGCCCCCGGCCCCCGGCTCCCGGGTCCGGCGGACCGGTCCGCATGCGCCGCAGGCGACGGGCACCGGCCCCGGTCGGTCGGTCGGTCGGTCGGTCGGTCGGTCGGTCGGGGGGCGGCGTGCTCCGGTCGTCCCGTACGGATGCGCTCGTCACAGCGGATGCCGCCGGCTCCGGCCAATGGGCGGGCCGCCGGGTGACGCGGTGGCGGTCTGTCCTCGGGGCGGTACGTCAGGGCACGGACACGACCCACCGGACACGGCCCGCCGAACGGCGCGCCGCATCCGGCGGGACGGCCCGATGACCGGCGAGGTCAGCGGAAGTTCACGTCACTGCAGAGGAAATACGTCTGGTCCATGTGCGAGGCCTGCCAGACCGTGTAGACGACGTGGCGACCGCTGTAGCCGGACGTACTCACGGGGATCGAGTAGTTCTGGCTGGGCGCGTACCTGCCGGTGCGGGACACCAGTTGGAGATCGCTCCAGCGCAGCGGCTGGGTGGCGGGGTCGAAGCCCTGCCGGGTGACGTACACCAGGAAGTAGTCCGCGCCGTGGCTGGCCTGGTCGTACAGCTTGACGGTGAAGTTGGCGCCGACGTCCGTGGTCTTCCACGGGCCCACGGCGTCCATCGAGTTGTAGCGACCGCCCTCGGTCCGGCCGCCGCTGCACAGCTGCCCGTCCGGGACGACTGCCTGGAAGTTGCCGCCGGAGCCGTTGCGGTACAGGCCGTTCCAGTTCCACATGGCGTTGGGGTTGGCCTGCCACGCCTGCCAGCACATGGGGTCCTGCTGCGCCATGGCCGGGTTCTGGAAGTCGCTGCCCCAGCGCTGCCAGCAGCCGTAGCTGCGCGATGCCGGGTCGACGACCGATCCATGAGCCACGGCGGTGCCGCTCCAGGGGATCAGGCTGAGCAGCACCGCGGCGAGGGTGCTCAGGACGAGCATCAGACGACGCCGCCCGCGATGGGCATGCATATGACAATCCATGACCTTCTTCTTTCCGTGGGGGAATGTTTGATTCCTGTAGGGGATCGACGGCGTGGGAGCGCTCCCGTAATTCCAGGTTGCTCGCCCCGAAACAGGGCGGCAACGTTTGTTCGCGCCACTCTCGCGCCGCGGATGGCGTGAAATGACATGGGCGCCGGGCGGCGGCCCGCTGCGGATACGGCCTGCGCGGAGCCACCCGACGGAGAGGATCTGTGTGCTCACCTGCGACGTGGCTCACGTACTGAGGCGACTCCCGTGGTGTGGACACACCTGACAACGGATCTCGACGGTCCGGGAAGGTGTAGATCCGTATGGCACGGCCCCGGAAGTACGGTCCGGAATTCCGGTCCGACGCGATCGCGTTGTGGCGGGCCTCGGCCGGCAGGCGGACGTCCAGGGACCTCGCGGCCGATCCGAACGTCAGCCCCGAAACGCTGAGGGCCCGGGTGCGTGACACCGACGGCCGTCCGGCCGCGTCCGGTGTGCCGGGAGACGCCATGGACGAGCTGGTCCGGCCGCGCGCGGAGAACGCCCGGCCGGCCGAGGCGGAGAAGGAATGGCAACTCGAGCGGGAGATCCCGCGGCGGGCGGCGGCCTGTTCCGCCCGGGAGATGAAGTGAAGACCGCCGCCTGGGACCTCGTCCCCGCCCACGCCGAGACGTTCGGCATCAAGCGGATACGCCAGGTCCTGGAAGTCTCCCGCTCCGGCTACTGCCGGTGGATCGCCGACACAAAAGCTCGGGCCACCCGGCCAAGCCGGGGAGGAGGCCCTGGTCGACGAGATCCGGGAGATCCACGCCGAACACCGCGGGAACCACGGAGCGCTTCGCGTCCATGCCGAACTACGCGGCTTCGGCCACACGGTGAACCGCAAGCGGGCCGCCCCGCTGATGCGCAGCAACGGCATCGTCGGCCGCCACCTGCGCAAGAAGGAAGCGCACCACCATCGCGGACCGTCCCGCCCCGCTGGTGCCGGACCTGGTCCAGCGGGACTTCACCGCGGTCAGGCAGCAGCCTGTAGCGGGAGACCTGGAGAAGGCCGATGTGTTCGCGTCGGCCGTGTTCATCTTCTGCCAGCGGATCTCTCTGCGTCCTTGTGCCGCTCACAGTGCGCTGTGGAGAGGGCTGCCCCGGGCTGACGATTTCCTACCGTGACAAGAGTTCGGGGTCGTGCGCGGCCGCTGTCCCGGCGTGGAGCGCCGGGCAGTGGGCCGCGCACGGATACGCGGTGGCGAGAGGCCGCGTCAGACGACGGTGGCGGTCCACCGCTGCTGGTTCTGGCCGTGGCACTGCCACTGGGTCAGCTGGGTGAGGGTGGTGCCGTTGAGGGTCTGGTCCATGCACTTGCCGCTGTACTTGTTGACCAGGGTGAACTGGTTGGTGTTCTCGACCCCCACCATCGTCCAGAGCTGGTCCTCGTATCCGCTGTTGCAGCCGTAGCCGGCCAGCTTGTGACCGTTCTCGACGCTGTGGTAGCCGTTGACCAGACAGGTGCCGGATGCCTTGTTGCGCAGCTGGAACCAGTCGCCCTGTACCGGGACCACTTCCCACTGCTGGTTCCCCCCGCCGTGGTAGGGGTAGAGGGTGACCGGGTTGCCGGGCGTCGGGGAGCTGTAGGCCATGTCGGCCACCAGGTTCGGGTCCTTGACCGTGCGCAGGACCAGGGTCTGCGAGGCGGCTTGGGCAGCGGCGTCGTCGGTGGGCGCGGCTGTCGCCGGGCTCATGGCGGCGCCTGTGAGCGCCAGGGCGAGAAACGTCGTGCAGCCGAGAGCCACCCTGCGTGCTGAGGACATGACTGTCTCCTTGTCGGTGCGCCCGTCCGCCCCGACGGCGTGACGGTGCCGATTCAGAATCCAGCCTCGAATCAGCAGATTGAAAGACTTCGGATTCCAAACCCCCTGAACGGAGGTTGTAATTGCAAAAGAGTGGCGGGCAGCGCGGGCAGGGACCTGCCAGTGCTGTTGTGAGCCGATCCGAAAAACGAGCGGCAGGAAGCCGCTTCCAGAGAAAAGGGATACGTGAAACTTCCCCTTGATCGTAGACGCCTGGAGACTGGGACCTGAGGTTCCAGAGGAAGTAGCACCAGGTGGGAAACAAGTACACGAAGCGGTACACCGAGGAGTTCAAGCGGGACGCGATCGCGCTCGTCGACTCCTTGGGCAAGACGGTCACCGCGGTCGCCCGGGAACTCGGCATCAGCTCGGAGGGCGTTGTCACGTTGTGGGGTGTGCGGGTGTCTGGCGGCGTGTCGAGGTGTGGCGGGGCCGGGTGCCGGCTCTGGGTTCGGGCCGTGACAGGCCGGCTGGTGACACCGGTGACCTGCTCCCAGACAGTGAGGCGGACGGTCGTCTCGGCGCGGTGCTGGGTGCCGGTCATCAGGTGGCGGCGGGGGGCGGAAGTGGGGTGAGATGCCGATGAACGCGGACAGGAACCGCTGCGCGGCGCCCACGCCGCGGAAGCCTTTCATCGCCCGTTCTCGTTGCCGGGCGGGCTGGTGGCTGTTCTGGGCCCGGTTGTCCAGGCCCTTGTGGCAACGGTGCGGGGCGGAGGACACGACCTCGCGGTGGGCCGCGCCGCAGGAGCGGAGCTCGTCCGTGACGGTCACCCGCCCCGCCCCGCCCGTCTTCGTCGGCAGCGTACGGAAGAAGCGCCTGGCCGCAGCCGTGTCCCGGCGGCTCCGCACCAGGATGCCGGGCACCCTCCCGTCCTGGTCCACAGCCCGCCACAAATATTCCTGCTCACCGCTGATCTCGATGAAGACCTCGTCCGGATGCCACTTGCCGCCGGGCCGAGGCTGTCGGCGGCGCAGGCCGCTGGCGTACTGCTGACCGGACTTCAGGCACCAGCACCGAACGGTCCCGTACGAGACGATCACGCCGCGCTCCAGCATCAGCTCCTCGACCTCCCGGAAACCGAGCGGGAAGCGGAAGTACAGCCACACGCAGTGCGAGATCACCTCGACCGGATACCGGTGCCCCCTGTACGACGGCGCACTGTCCACGGGCGCTCCCCCTCCACCATGACCAACCCGAAGATCACCCCACCCGGACAGCCAACGTGACAGCACCCGTACGGGTGCACGCGAGCCGGGCTGGCGCCCGGGGTGTCGCCTTCCTGCCGGCCCCGGACGAGGCGAGCGCCGTGCGGCGGTGTCGTGCCGTGTGCCGGCGGGTTCTGGTGCTGTCGTCCGCCTTGCGGGACTGGCGGCTCACCCACCCCGTGGAGGCATGACACCGGGAAGCGGGGCGTGCTCGTACCGGCACGGCCATCTGCCCAAGTCTCCGCGTGCCGCAGGATGTTCCTTGCCCCGTCCTCATTCTTGGACCAGCGGGTGGCGGGACGCCTCTCTCTGAGTGCGGGGCTGACGGCGTCTGTCCGGAGCGGGGTCCGCACGCCGGGAGTTGGCCGGCCGGCCCACGGGTCCCGACGATGAGCCCATCCGTATCCCATGTGACGACGAGGACGTGCCGGTGCCCCACATCGAGATCACCCGTGACCTTCCCGGCATCAGTGGACTGTTCGCTCAGCGCCCGGACACCGCCGGCGTGTTGTCGGAGCTCGCCGAGACCCTGCTGCGCAGCGGTCCGTCGCCGCTGAGCCGGGGCGAACGTGAACTGATCGCCGCGTACGTGTCACACCTGAACCGCACTGACTTCTGCGCCGGTTCGCACAGCGCGTTCGCGGCCGCGCAGCTGGAGGGCGGCGCCGAGCTGGTGGTGTCCGTGCTCGCCGACGTCGACACGGCGGCGATCACTCCGCTGCTCCGGTCGCTGCTGAAGGTGGCGGCCGAGGTGCAGGCCGAGGCGGCCCCTGTCTCCGGCGAGGTGATCGCCGCCGCCCGTGCCGAGGGCGCCACGGACACCCATATCCACGACACGGTCCTGATCGCGGCCGCGTTCGCGATGTTCAACCGGTACGTGAACGGTCTGGCCACGGACGTTCCGTCCGACCCGTCCTTCTACGACGTGGCGGCGGATCTCGTCGTCCAGCACGGTTACGGCGCCGCCCGCTGACGTTCCGTGCTCGTCCGCGCCGTCTTCCTCAGGAGGCTGACATGGTCTGGTCCCCCGTACACATTCCCGATCAGAGCGGCAGGGTCGCGCTGGTCACCGGCGCCTCCGGCGGCATCGGCCTGGAGACCGCCCGGGTACTCGCTGCCCGCGGGGCGCACGTTCTCCTCGCCTGTCGCAGCGTGGGGCGGGGCCGGGCCGCCGCCGCCCGCGTCGGTGGCAGCACCGAGGTCGTCCGGCTGGACCTGGCGTCGCTGGACTCGGTGCGCGAGGCGGCGGCGCTGGTCCGCGGCCGGCACGAGCGCTTGGACCTGCTGGTCAACAACGCCGGGGTGATGTTCCCTCCGTACCGGCGTACCGAGGACGGCTTCGAGGCGCACTTCGGTGTCAACCACCTCGGGCACTTCGCTCTGACCGGCCTGTTGCTCGGCCTGATGACGGCGGTGCCGGACTCCCGGATCGTCACGGTCGCCAGCCTCGCGCACCGGGCGGGTCTCGGGGTCCTGGACGAGGACGGGGCCCGGTCCTCGACCGGGCGACGGTCGCTGACGGCGTATGGGCGTTCCAAGCTCGCCAATCTGCTGTTCGCGCGGGAGTTGCACCACCGGCTCGCCACGGCGGGTGCGGCCACGGCCTCTCTCGCAGCGCATCCGGGCCTGTCCCCGACCGGCCTGTGGCACGGCGACCCACCCCGGTTCCTGCGGCCGGTGGCCGCGGCGGGACTGCGGTGGCTGGCCCAGCCTGCGGACCGGGCGGCGCTGCCGTCGCTGCGTGCGGCCACCGACCCGCGCGTACCGGGCGGTGCTCACCTCGGCCCCTCGAAGCTCTTCGAGAGCCGGGGCGCGCCCGCTCCGGCCCGATCCAGCCGGGCCTCCCGGGACATGGCGGCGCGGGATCGCCTCTGGCGGTTGTCCGAGGGGCTGACGGGTGTGCGTTACGCGTTCCCGTCAGCACCACGGGCGGCGGGCGCCTCCGGAGCCGTGTGTCCGGTGACGGGCGCGCGAGCGTGAACGCCGTGCCGGAGGAAGGCATCGCGGCCGGTGTGGGTGCGGGGTTGGACGGTCAGGGGCGGTTCCGGCCGGTCGCGGCCTGGGCGTGGATGTGGCGGAACTTCGACATGGTGCTGCCGGACGTGACGGGAGCCGCCTGGCAGGCGGACACCTCGTCCCTGCCCGCGCGGGCGGTGGAGGCGCAGGGGTACGCCCGCTACGCCGCCCACGGGCCCTGGTGAGGGCCGACCTCACGAAGTGGGAGCGGGGCGTTCTTCCTGAGTGCTGAACACGCCGACGACATCCCTGGTGACGCGCTGTCGCGCCTAGCGTTCGCCGCGTATCCCACCCCCTCATGGAAGCGGCATGTCATGGCGCAGACAGCACAGCGACCCGCCCCCGTCGGCTCCCGGCCGGAACGGGCCGCGGTCCCCGAACATCCCACCCCGTCGTTCTTCTTCAACGGCCATGTTCCGCGGCGCCGTGCGCTGGTCATCGCGGTCAGCGCCCTGTTCGGTTTCGCCCTGACGGTGGTGTGGTCGGCGGAGTTCGTCGACCGGACCATCGGTGACACGGTCGCGGACTCGCTTCTGGGGCACACCGCCAAGGGCACCCCGATCGCCGGCGCCCTGGCCGGTATCCTCTTCGCCCTGGTCACGGGCGTCGCCGGCACGTTCACCGCGTGCAACATCGCCGTGTTCAGCGCGCTGGCGCCGCTGACCGGCGGGCGGGCCGTCTCGCGCCGGGGCCGGATGGCCGCCGCGCTGCGTCCGCTGGGGCTGCTCGCGGCCGGGGCGGTCGCCGTGTCCGCCGTGTACGGGATGCTGGTCGCGATGTCCGGAACGGTCATGCCGCAGTTCGACCAGAGCCAGGGCGGTTCAGGTCTCTCCGGTCGGCTCATCCAGGCCATGGTGGTCTACGGGCTCATCGGCCTGGTCATGACGTACCTCGGTCTGGCGGCACTGGGCATCGTGCGCGACCCGCTGGCGAAGCTGTCGGAGGCGTACCCGAGCGCGCCGATGCTGTTCATGGGCGGTCTGATCGGGGCCTTCCTCATCGGGCGTCCCTTCCCGCTGTTCCGCCAGCTGTTCCGGGACACGGCCGAGAGCCGCAACGTGCTGTACGGGTCGCTGGCGTTCAGCCTCCAGACCCTGGGCAACATCCTCGTCATGGCGGTGCTGTTCCTCCTAGTGACCGGCTTCTTCGGGGAGCGGCTGCACCGGTGGATGACGAAGCGGCCGAGCCGTGCGGCGGCGCTGATGGGGGCCGCGTTCATCGCGGCGGGTGTCTTCATGGTCCTGTACTGGGACCTGCGGATCCTGGCCCGCCGCGACATCATCTGGTACCCGATGGCGCCCTGGGCCGGCTGATCCGGTCCTCGACGCGGGTGGCCCGGACGGAGGTTCTCCGTCCGGGCCACCCGCGTCGAGGGATCAGGCGGCGACGGCGGCGGTGGAGGCCACGGCGCCGACGAGCTCGCCCGCCGCGTCGACGATGTCGAGGGCGGTGAGCTGGGGGTCGTCCAGGACGGGGACGATGTCGGCGAGGAGCTGGGCGAAGCGGCCGTCGTTCTCGTGGGTCAGCGCGATGTTTCCCTCCCACAGGGCCGCGCGGATACGGCGGGGGGTGAGCATGCCGTCTCCGGCGGTCGACGCGAGGAGCCGCTCGGCGACGCGGCCTTCGAGCCGGGTCGGGTGCCAGGCGCCGGTACGGAAGTCGGCCATGAGTTCCTCGACGCGGTGGCGGGCCCGCTCGGTGGCGACGGGTTCCGGGAAGAAGCTGGTCCCGGACGGGGCGGTGATCGTGGACACGGTGATTCCTCTCGTAGGGGCGGAAGGGACTAGTCGAGGCCGGCCGCGATGCGCAGGGCGTCGGCGCGGTCGGTGCGTTCCCAGGTGAAGTCCGGCAGCTCGCGGCCGAAGTGGCCGTAGGCGGCGGTCCGGGAGTAGATCGGGCGCAGCAGGTCGAGGTCGCGGATGATGGCGGCCGGGCGGAGGTCGAAGACCTCGGCGATGGCGTTCTCCATGAGGTGAAGGGGGATCTCCTCGGTGCCGAAGGTCTCCACGAAGAGACCGACCGGCTCGGCCTTGCCGATCGCGTACGCCACCTGCACCTCGCAGCGGCGGGCGAGGCCGGCCGCGACGACGTTCTTCGCGACCCAGCGCATCGCGTACGCCGCCGAGCGGTCGACCTTCGACGGGTCCTTGCCGGAGAACGCGCCGCCGCCGTGGCGGGCCATCCCGCCGTACGTATCGATGATGATCTTCCGGCCGGTGAGTCCGGCGTCGCCCATCGGGCCGCCGACCTCGAAGCGCCCGGTCGGATTCACCAGGAGGCGGTAGCCCTCGGTCTCCAGCTTGATGCCGTCCTCGACGAGCTGCCCCAGGACGTGCTCGACGACGAACTCGCGGATGTCGGGCGCCAGCAGCGACTCCAGGTCGATGCCGCTCGCGTGCTGCGAGGAGACGACCACCGTGTCGAGCCGGACGGCCCTGTCGCCGTCGTACTCGATGGTGACCTGGGTCTTGCCGTCGGGACGCAGGTAGGGGACGGTGCCGTTCTTGCGGACCTCGGCCAGACGACGCGAGAGCCGGTGGGCCAGCTCGATGGGAAGCGGCATCAGGTTCGGGGTCTCGTCCGACGCGTAGCCGAACATCAGGCCCTGGTCGCCCGCGCCCTGGGACGCGAGCACGTCCCCGGCGCCCTCCACGCGGGCCTCGTGCGCAGTGTCGACGCCCTGCGCAATGTCCGGGGACTGAGCTCCGATGGACACCGACACACCGCAGGAGGCGCCGTCGAAGCCCTTCTTCGAGGAGTCGTAACCGATCTCCAGGATCGCCTCGCGCACCAGCTGCGCGATCGGTGCGTACGCCGTGGTGGTCACCTCGCCGGCGACGTGCACCAGGCCGGTGGTGATCAGCGTCTCGACCGCCACCCTGGCCCGGGGGTCCTGGGCGAGCAGTGCGTCGAGGACGGTGTCGCTGATCCGGTCGGCGATCTTGTCGGGATGGCCCTCGGTGACGGACTCCGAGGTGAACAGACGTCTGGTCGCGGTGCGGGTCATGTCAGGCAGCCTCCACAAGGTTCGTCCCGGCCTCGCGGGTGGCGCGCACCCCGAGGAGGGAGCGGTACAGGAGCAGCGCGGCGACGCCGGCGGTGGCGTAGAGCAGGCTCATGCCGACAGCGGGGACGAAAGCGCCGAGCGTGACGCACAGGGCGGCGACGAGCAGGCCCACGCGCGCGTTGAGGGCATAGGCGGCCATGTACTTGGTGCGGGCCTCGGGGTCGATGAGGTCGGCCAGCAGGGCCTGGCGCACCGGGACGCTGGCGATCTCGCCGACGGTGAGCAGTACGGCGGCGGCGATCAGCACCCAGCCGGAGTTGCTGACGGCCCAGATCATGTAGCCGGCTATGAAGACAGTGATGCCGCCGTACAGCCGCGTGCGTTCGCCGACCCGCCCCAGGAGGGTCTTGGCGGCGAGGATGAGGGCGACGACCAGAGCGGCGTTGACCGCACGCAGGACGCCGAGGATCGCCGTGCCGTCGACGTCGAGGCCGAAGGACCCCAGGGTGAGGAGCGTCTGGCGGGGGAACTCGTCGGCGAGCCGGACGGCGATGTAGTAGCCGATCTGCATCTCGACGGCCGCGATCAGCGCGGCGGCGGCCAGCTGCTGCAGGAAGACCCGGTCCCGGGCCACGGCGAGATAGCCGCGGACCATCGCGGCCGGACCGGACGCGCCGGGGGCACCGGTGCTGGGCGCGGTCTCGCTGATCCACCGCCACATCACCGCCGTGGTCAACAGGCAGAGCACGGCGGCGCCGGTCAGCAGCTGGAGGAAGTGCCCGTCGTAGAGGAAGCCACCGAGCAGCGCGCCGACGGTGAAGGCCAGGTTGATGGACCAGTAGTTGATCGTGTAGACGAGCGGGCGGTTCTCGGGGGTGGAGACGTCCACCATCATCGCGTCGGCCGCGGGGGTGGCCAGCTGCGAGCAGCAGGTGTTGAACAGGAACAGTCCGAAGGTCGCGGGTCCCGAGCTCCACCAGGGCGAGTTGGCGAGCGCGAGGAGGGCGAAGGTGACGGTGGCGCCGAGTTCGCCGGCCACCATGACCGGGCGCCTGCCGTGCACGTCGGCCAAGTGGCCGCCGAGGAAGTTGGCCGCGATGCCTGCCGCCGCCACGCAGACCGTGAGGGCGCCCGCGACGGCGGCACCGTACAGGCCCGCGAGGTGGATGACGAGCAGCGGCATCAGCATGACCGAAAGCAACCGCTGAACGAAGCCGACGCCGAGACGGAGGCGGATGTTGGGGTGCAGGGAGCGCAGGGCGAGGACGGTCCGCGCCTCGTCCCTCGCCTTCTTCGCTTCCCCCGTACTCATCGCAGGCTCCGCGGCGGGCGGATCTCGTCGGCGAGCTGACCGCCCTTGCCCCAGTGACCGGGGTCCACGTCCCGGACGATCACGGTGACGGCTTCGTCGGGGCAGCCGGAGACCCGGGTGACCACATCGGTAATGCCGGCCACGAGATCTCTTCGGCTCTCCCGGTCGTTGCCCTGCCACCAGTTGACGGTGATCACCGGCATGTCAGCGGTCCTTTTCTGCAGAAGGCGGCAAAGAGCGCGGAAGACGTTTTCAGGGTGCGGGCACAGGTACGGCGGCTCGAGAATCCCCCGCCATCGGCCGGTCGGCAAGAGGTGGTCGGAAAGGCGGCACAACTTGAACAAGTCGTGGATTTCCCCGGGCCCTCTCCTCGTGGTTGTGAACACCGAGTTGGTGAAGTCGCGGCGCAATTCCGGGATGTCTTGCCGTCGTTTTCCGGCCGTGGTGTGATCAGCGCCGTCCTGCCCGGCCGGTCCCGTCCGACCGCCGCCGGGTGTTCTCGCGTGACGGGACGGTCTGTCGCGCCCGATGCCCGCGCGGCCCCACCCCTCACGGGAGCACTGGGCTCCCGACCCGTTCGGAAGGAATGCCGGTGTCCCTCTTCGACCTACGCAGGATCGGCGGCAGGATCGGCGCGGAGGTGATGGGCGTCGACCTCTCCGCCGAGCTGTCGGACGCCGTCTTCCGGCAGATCCACGACGCGTTCCTGGAGCACAAGGTCCTGTTCTTCCGTGACCAGGACATCACCGACGCCCACCAGCTCGCCTTCGCCGCGAGGTTCGGCCCGCTCACCGCCCCGCACCCGATGATGCGGACGGTCGACGGCACCCCTCAGGTGATCCCGGTCGACGGGAGGACCAGCGTGCCGACCACTGGCACACCGACATCAGCTTCACCACCGCCCCGTCGCTGGGCACGAGCCTGCGCAGCGTGGTGCTGCCGCCCTACGGCGGGGACACGATGGTCGCGAACGCGGCCGCCGGGTACCGGGACCTGCCGGCGGAGCTGCGCGCGGTAGCGGACGGCCTGTGGGCCGTGCACACCAACCACGCGGAGCAACCGCGGCTCGGCACCGAGCGGGGCGAGAAGGTCCGGAAGGCATTCCTGGCCCGCCGGTTCGAGACCGCCCACCCGGTGGTGCGAGTGCATCCCGAGTCCGGTGAACCGAGCCTGTTCCTGGGCGGTTTCGCGCAGTGGCTGGTCGGAATGACTCCGCGCGAGTCGCGGCCGATCATCGACGTGCTGCAGTCGTACGTGCGGCGCCCGGAGAACACCGCGCGGTGGTCCTGGCGCCCCGGCGACGTGCTGATCTTCGACAACCGCAGCACCCAGCACTACGCGGTCAACGACTACGACCGCCACCAGCGTGTGCTGCACCGGGTGTCCGTCGACGGTGACGTGCCGGTCGGTCTCGACGGCAAGCGCAGTTACACCCTGCGGGAGGGCGCGTGAGCACCGCACCCGTGACCGCACCCGCCGGTCCCGGCGACGCGCACGTGTCGGTGCCCGCGCCCGGGGAGTTCGCCGCGCGGCTGCGGCGCCGGGAGCCGCTGGTCGGCTACTGGATCGCCCTGGACAATCCGGCCGGGACCGAGCGGATCGCCGGTCTCGGCTACGACTACATCGGCGTCGACGGCCAGCACGGCGTGCTGCACCAGCCCGGCTGGCAGTCGGCGATGCTGGCGGTCGACGCTCGTGGCCGGTCCGCCGGGGTGATCCGGGTGCCGTCGCCCGATCCGGTCGCGATCGGTGTCGCCCTGGACACCGGTGCGCGCGCCGTGATCGTCCCCATGGTGGAGAGCGCCGAGCAGACCAGGACCGTGGTCCG
This sequence comes from Streptomyces sp. Wb2n-11, assembly GCF_001049855.1. Classification (NCBI taxonomy): domain Bacteria; kingdom Bacillati; phylum Actinomycetota; class Actinomycetes; order Kitasatosporales; family Streptomycetaceae; genus Streptomyces; species Streptomyces sp. Wb2n-11. The sequence goes on along the minus strand of NZ_CVPB01000005.1, from coordinate 175,698 downwards.
GGCCTGCCGGCACCACCCGGCGGGCACCCGCAGCCTGGGCGGTCCGGTCCGGGCCGAGGTGCGGCTCGGCTCGGTGCCCGCCGAGATCGACGAGCGAGTCGCCTGCGTCGTGATGATCGAGACGGCGGCCGCGATGGACGACCTGGATGCCATCTGCGCCACCGAGGGCCTGGACGCGGTGTACGTCGGCCCCGCCGACCTGTCGGCGGCGCTCGGCGCGCGCTTCTTCGGCGACCCGGCGGCGGCGGACGCACTGGAGGCGGCGCTGGTGCGGATCAAGGACGCGGCCCGGCGCAACGGCATCGCCTGCGGCATCCACGTCCTGGACGGTGAGAACGCCGCGAAGCGGCTCGCCGAGGGGTTCACCTTCGCCACCGTCTCCAGCGACATCACCCACCTTCAGCAGGCCGCTGCCGCGCATCTGGCCGCGGCCCGCGGCCTCGGCACGGTCTGACCGCGCGAAACGGAAAAGGGGCGACCGTGACGACAGAGCTCAGCACGCGAGTACCGGCCGGACCGGTGGGCGCACCGGCCGGATCGGTGGACGACCTGGTCGGGCGGACGCCGCTGCTCGACGTGCCCCTGCCCGGACTGGGCACGTCGGTGCGGCTGCTGGCCAAGCTGGAGGCGGCCAACCCGCTGTCCAGCGTGAAGGACCGAGCCGCGCTGTTCATGATGCGGGCGGCCGAGGAGGCCGGGCTGCTGCCGCCGACCGGCGGCACCGTCGTCGAGTGCTCGTCGGGCAGCACCGGCATCTCGCTGGCCGCGCTGTGCGCCCGGCGCGGTCACCGCTGCGTCATCGTGATGCCCGACAACGCCACCGAGGAACGCCGCCTGATCCTGCGCGAGCTGGGCGCCGAGGTGCGCCTCGTGCCGGCCGGGGACGGGCTGATGGCCGCCTGGGCGTACGCCGAGGAACTGCAGCGGACCATGCCCGGATCGTGGGTGCCGCACCAGGACCGCAACCCGGCCAATCCGGCGGCGCACTACGCGACCACCGGACCGGAGATCTGGCAGGCCCTCGGCGACCGGATCGACGTGCTGGTGTGCGGGGTCGGCACCGGCGGCACCCTCACCGGCACCGCCCGCTACCTGAAGGAGCGCACCGCGTTGCACGTGGTGGCTGTTGAACCGGCCCGCAGCGCCGTGCTGTCCGGCGGCGAGGCCGGGCCGCACGGCATTCCCGGCATCGGCGCCGGATACATATCCGAGATCACCGACCTGTCCCTGGTGGACGAGGTCGTCGCGGTCACCGACGAGGCGGCCGCGGCGACCACCCGGGAGGTCACCCGCGCCACCGGCGTGCCCGTCGGCGTCTCCTCCGGGGCCGCCGCCTGGGCAGCCCGTACTGTGACCGCCCGCTCCCGCTGGGCGGGCGCGACGGTCGTCACCGTATTCCCCGACAGCGGGGAGCGCTACCTGTCGACGGCCCGCTGATCCGTCGTCTCCTCACGAAAGACAGGCAGACATGTGTCGGATCTTCGGTTACTTCAACGCGGCGGCGACGCCGCACGAGATGCGCGCCGTCGCCGCCCTCCAGCGGCACGGGGGTCCGGACGCCGCCCGGATCGCGCGGGCCCCCGGCTGGGGCCTCGGCAGCAACCGGCTCGCCGTCGTCGACCTGGACGGCGGCGAGCAGCCGTACGGGCGGGACGGCCAGGTGCGGGTCGTGTTCAACGGCGAGATCTACAACCACGAGGAGCTGCGCGCCCGCCTGACGGAGCGCGGCCACCACTTCCCCGACCGCTGTGACGGCTCGGTGCTGCCCGCCCTGTACCTGGAGTACGGCGAGGATTTCACCGACCACCTCGACGGCATGTACGCGCTGGCGCTGGTCGACGAGCGCGGCCCGGCGCCGCGGCTGCTGCTCGCCACCGACCACATCGGGATGAAGCCGCTGTACCTGCGCTGGGACGCGGCGGAGCATTCCCTGCGCTTCTCCTCCGAACTGCCCGCGCTGCTGGGCTTCGGCGGGACCGCCGCCCAGGTGCGGGAGTCGGCGCTCGACGCTTACCTGACGACCAGGACGCCGTTCGGTACGCGGACCGTGTACCGGGACGTGGACGTCCTTCAGCCGGGGACCACCTGGGTGTGCGAGCTCGGCGGCACCCCGCGGGTGCGGCGGCGGCCCGCCGATCTGACCGAGGGGCCGGTGCCGGACGGCTTCACCGCAGCCCGGCTGGCGCGCAGGACGCTGCGCACGGAGGTGGGCCGGCTGCTCGTCGCGGACGTGCCGGTGGCCATGATCACCTCCGGCGGCCTGGACTCGAGCCTGGTGACGGCGCTCGCCGCCGAGCGGGGGCCGGTGGACACCTTCAACATCGCCTACCGGGGGACGTGGCCGTTCGACGAGCGGCACTTCGCGCGGGAGGTCGCCGAGCGAGCCGGGGCGACGCACCACCAGGTGGAGATCGACCCGGCGGACTTCCCCACGCTCCTCCAGGACACGGCGTGGCATCTGGGCCAGCCGAACGCCGACCCGATCGCACTGAGCACGTACGCACTGTTCCGGGCCGTGCGCGAGGCCGGTTTCACGGTGGCGCTGACCGGTGACGCCGCCGATGAGGTATTCGGCGGGTACGAGCGGATGCGGGTGGCCGCCGAGCGGTCCGCCGCGGGCGAGGAGTGGTCGGCGGGGTACCTGGACGCGCTGTCCGCCGCCCCGGCCGCGTTGCGGGCGCGCCTGTACACCGCCGACTACCGGGCCCATGTCGCGGCCGATCCGGCGCTGCCCGCCGGTGTCCTGGCCGAGCTGCTCCACGGCCCCGGCACGGTCCTGGACCGAATCACCCGGTTCGAGCTGGAGCAGCGGCTGCCCGCCTACCACCTGCGCCGGGTCGACCACTTGAGCATGGCCTCCTCGGTGGAGGCGCGGGTGCCGTTCTGTCAGCGGTCGGTGGTCGCGCTCGGCCGGGGGCTCGCGGACCACCAGCGGATCCAGGGCGGACAGGTGAAGCGGACGCTGTACGGAGCGGCGGCGGGGCTGTTGCCGGAGCGGGTGCTCACCCGCCCGAAGCAGCCGTTCACGCTGCCGGTGACGGCGATGCTGCGGCCGGGTACCACGCTGTGGGAGCACGCCCGGGACCTGCTGGCCGTGGGCCGGCTCGCGGATCGGGGCCAGTTGGACGGCGCGGCGGTCGAGGCGCTCTTCGCGACGCAGGCCGAGCGGCCGGACGACGGCGTCGCGCTCGCACTGTGGGCGCTGCTCGCCTACGAGGTGTGGCATGAGCAGTTCCGCCGCCCCGTGGCCCTCCCCGGGATCACACCGGTGGTGCCGGACGGGCCGCGGACGCCGGCGGTGGCGGCGTGATCGGCCATCTCGCGTACGCGGCGGGCAGCCCCTGCCCCACCTTCGTGCTGGACGCCGGACGGCTGCCGCGGGACGACGATGCGCTGCTCGCGCACCTCGCCGAAGCCCGCCGCTACCTGGTGTCGGCGGGCGGCGCGCATGTGCTCAAAATCGCCTTGGTGGAGCCGTCCGCGCACCCGATGTTCGATCTGGACTACCGGTTCGTGCAGGCTCTGCCCGGCGCCCCCGACCGGTTCGATCTGCGGGGTTCGTGCGGTCATTCGGTCCTGTCGGCGGTGGTGGCCGCGGCCCGTTCGGGGATGCTGCCGCGGCTGGTGCCGGGGGCGCGGATCCGGGTCCAGGTGCTCAACAACGGCGACAGCGTGGTGTGCGAGGTCGACCGGGTGGAGCGGGACGGAGCCGCGTTCACGGTCACCTTCGTGCAGTCGGCGCCGGTGCCGTTCGGTGAACTGCTGCCCGCCGGGACGCCCCGTACACAGCTGGTGGCGGGTGCCGACCGGACCGAGGTGTCGCTGGTCGCGAGCGCCAACGCGTATGCCTTCGTGGACGCCCGCGAGCTCGGGGTGCCCGACCAGGCGGCGCTGTTCGACGCGGGCGACGAACTCCTCGGCCGGCTGGAGGCGTTGCGCGCGGCAGCGGCCGACCGACTGGGCTGGCCGTCCGACGGGGCCTTTCCGAAGATCGCCGCGGTGCTGCCCTCCGTGGACGGCGGGATCGCGGCCCGGGCCGTGACGGTGCCGGGCTGGCATCCCTCGATCGCGTTGACCGGAGTGGTGTGCCTGGGGACGGCTGTACGGATCCCGGGCACCGTGCCGTGGCGGATCGCCCGCGAGAACGGGGCCGACACGGGACTGCTGGAGATCGAGACGACGGGCGGCCGGACGGCCGTCACGGCGGTCACGGCGGCACCCGGCGCGGCCGGCGGCGAGGGCGCCCTGCTGTGGGCGACCGTCGCACGCAAGAGCGTCACCTTCCAGGGTTCGTTCGTCCTGACGCCCCTGAGCCATCTGCAATTCAAGGAGGTCGCCCAATGCCTGGCGTTGTCGGGGGCGGCATGAGACCGCTGTTGACGGCCGAGCTGCGCGCCCGGTTGTCCGAATCCGCCGACAAGACCGATCCGGCGGGTGAGCCGGACCGTCAGATGCTGGCCCAGCTGCGCTCGAGCGGTCTGCTCGGCACCGCCGTGCCGGTCCGGCACGGCGGTGCGGGCGGGGACGCGGTGGCGATCAACCGGGTCGTCGCGGAGATCGCCGCCGTCAATCCGTCGGTGGCGATCGTCGCATTCCAGCATTTCGCCGTGAGCGCCCGGATCGCCGAGTGGGGCACGGAGGAGCAGCGGGAGCGCTGGCTGCCGGAACTGGCCGACGGCAGCGTGCTGGCGGCCTCGGCGTGGAGCGAGACGGGTGCGGGGGCGGCGAAGCGGAACCTGTCGAGCACCGGGACGCGGCTTGCCGACGGCCGGTGGCAGCTGGACGGCTCGAAGGCGTTCGCGACCGGCGCCGGAATCGCCGACATCTATCTGGTGCTGGTGCGGACGGCCACCGAGGCGTCGCCGGTGATGCCGACCGGGTACGGGGCGGACGGGCAGACCTTCTTCCTGGTCGGGGCGGACACCCCGGGTGTGGTCCCGGAACTCGGTTTCGGGCTCGCCGGGATGCGCGGTTCGGCAACCGGCCTGGTCGCGCTGGACGGTTGTGTGGTCGCGGACGCCGACCGGCTCGGACCGATCGGCGGGGCCGCCTCGGTGATCGCCGGGGTGCGGGAGTCGGGCGCGAGCCTGGGCGCAGTGTCGGTGGGCATCGCCCAGGGCGCGTTCGACGTGGCCGTACAGCACGCGGAGCACCACGGGCTGCTCACGCTGCCGACCGTGCGGCACCGGCTGGTGGAGCTGGCGACCCGGCTCGAGGCAGCGCGGGCCATGGTGGACCGCGCGGGGGCACGGACCTCGGCCGATCCGGGCCTGACGACACTGCACAGCAAGCTGCACGCGAGCACGACGGCCGAGGAGATCTGCCTCGACGTGGCGCGAATGCTCGGCTCGGCCGGGTACCGCGACGGCGCGCGGATCGGACGGCTCCTGACCGACGCGCGGGGCATCGCGTTCATGGGTCCGACCAACGACCTGTGCCGGGAACTGGTGGCGGCGTCATGGACGGGCTGAGCACGGTGCCCGACCTCGTGGTCAGCGGTCGCAGGCTGGTGACCCCGGACGGGGTGCGCGCGGGCCACGTACTGATCGCCGATGGGCGGATCACCGCCGTGACCGGCGCCGACACCGCCCCGGCCCACGTCGAACGGATCGACGCGGGGGACCGCTACGTGCTGCCCGGCCTCATTGACTCCCACGTGCACTTCCGTACGCCGGGCCTGACCCACAAGGAGGACTGGGAGCACGGCAGCAGGGCGGCGGTGCGCGGTGGCGTCACCACCGTGATGGACATGCCGAACACGGTGCCGCCGACGCTCGACCCGGCCGCGGTGGCCGAGAAGGCCCGGCTGGTGGCCGGCCGTTCACTGGTGGACCTGCGTTTCCACATCGGACTTGACCCGGCCAGGCCTGAGCTGCTGGCGGAGCTCGACCCGGCGGTGGCGACGAGCGCGAAAGTGTTCATGGCGGGCCACCACACGGCACCGACGGTGGTGCGCGACCCAGTGGTGCTGGAAAGGGCGTTCGCCGCGGCGGCCGAGGGCGGGGTCCAGCTGGTCCTGCACGCCGAGGACGACGGCCTGTTCGCGCTGCTCGACGCCTGGTGGGGCGAGCCGGGCAGCTACCTGGAGTACGAGCGGCACCGCCCACGCACCGGCGGCATCGTCGCCGTCGCCAAGGTCATCGAACTGGTCCGGCGGTACGGCACCGCCGCGCACATTCTGCACTTGTCGAGCACCGAGGAGGCCGACCTGGTGTGCGCGGCGCGGGCCGCCGGATACCCGGTGACCTTCGAGGTCACCGGCCACCACCTGTCATTCACGGACCAAGACACCCGCAGGCTGGGGGCGCGCACCCGGCTTTCGCCCTCGATCCGCGGCCAGCTGGACCAGGACCGGCTGTGGCGGGCGCTGATCGAGGGGCAGGCCTCGACGCTGGGCAGCGACCACGCGCCGCACACCGTCGAGGACAAGACCCGCTCGGTCGCCGGTTCACCGCCGGGGCTGCCCGGCGTGCAGGAGCTGGCCGTCGCCGTGTGGACGGGGATGCGCCGCCGCCGTCCCGACGAGGATCCGGACGTGGCGGTGACCCGGCTGGTGCGGCATCTGTCCCGGCTGCCCGCCGAGTTGTTCCGGCTTCCTGGCAAGGGGCGGATCGCGCCGGGCGCCGACGCCGACCTGGTGGTCTTCGCGCCGGACACACCGTGGATGCTCTCGGCGCACGACGTGGAGAGCAGGTGCGGCTGGTCGGCCTACGAGGGCTGGACGTTCACCGGCCGGGTCGAGCGCACGCTGCGGGCCGGGCGGACCGTGTGGGACGCCGGGTCGGGGACGTTCGGCGCATACGACGGCCGGCTGCTCGGGACGGCCCCGGCCGCCGGCGACGTGGACCCCGAAGACACGAGCCTTCGGTCCGCGACGACCTGGGACACGACACCGACGGCGGCGTTCGCCGCGCGAGGGGAATGACATGACCAGAAGACGGTCCGTGGTGGTGGCGGGCGGCGGGATCGGAGGACTCGCGGCGGCCGCGGGCATGGCCGCACGCGGCCTCGACGTGACCGTCGTCGAACGGGCGGGACGGATCGGCGCAAGGGGCTCGGGGCTCGTCCTGTACCCCAACGGGGTACGCGCGGTCGACGCGCTGAGCGGCCGCCTCGGGGCCCGGATCCGTGACGTCGGGCACGTCACCCGGCGCGACGAGGTGCGGATCGTGATGGAGGCGGACGGCACGGTGCTCGCCGAGGAGCAAGTCGGCACATCGACGGCCGCGCCGGGGGCTCCGCAGATTCCGGTGCTGCGCACGGCGCTGCACCGGGCGCTGCTCGACGAGGCGTTCTCCGCCGGGGCCGCCGTCCGCCTCGCGACCGCGGTGACGGACTACGTCGCCGGGCCGGACCAGGTCACCGCGGTCCTCTCGGACGGGCACACCATCGACTGCGACGCGCTGATCGGCGCCGACGGCATCCACTCGGCGGTCCGGGCCCGGATGCTGGACGACGGGCCGCCGCACTACCGCGGCTACACCTCGGTGCGCGGCCGAACCAGTGGCTCGGCCCTCGGCGCGCGCGGGCACGTGGTCAACGGCCGTGGCATCCAGCTGTTCGTCGCTCCGGTCGGCGGTGACACCCTGTACTGGACCGCCAAGATCACCGCGCCGCCGGGGTGTGGCCCGCGCTGGGCCCGGAGGGCGCCCGGGCTGCGCTGCTCGGCGCCATGGACGGCTGGTACCCGCCGGTCGTCGCCCTGGTGCGCGAGGCCACCCCCGAGGACATCGTCGTCACCGACATCCACGATCGCGACCCGGTCGACGGCTGGGTCGACGGCCGGGTGGCGCTGCTCGGCGATGCCGCCCATCCGATGGTCCCGGCCCTCGGCCAGGGTGCCAACATGGCCCTCGAGGACGCGCTGGTGCTGTCCGAGGCGCTGGCCTCGGCCGCCGAGGTGCCCGACGCGCTCGCCTCCTACGCCCGCGAGCGCGCGCCGCGCGCCGGGGCTGTCGTCCTGGCCTCCCGTCGTCAGGGCTCCCTCGACCAAGGCGCCGACCGGGCGGCCGAGGAATGCCGCAATGCCCACGTGCGTTCCGCCGGCCGCAAGGACGTGGCGCTCACCGACGTCCTGGGCTGGCGGCCCAGGGTCCGGGGTCCCGAACGGACCGCCGGGCCGACCTCTTCGATGACCACCCTCCGTACGAAGAAAGGGACCTCCGCCATGTCCGCACCGCACATCGTCCTGATCAGCGGATCGCTGCGCCAGGGATCCACCTGCGACCGGGTGGCCGACTGGTGTGCCGAGCACTGCGCCGAGCAGGGCGCGTCCGCACGCGTGTTCACCGGCGCGGAGATCGACTTCCCGGCGTACCGGCCGGGCCTCGCCACCTCACACGCGGCGGTGGCCGGGTTCCTCGACGAGCTGCGGGCCGCCGACGGCATCGTCCTGGTGTCGCCGACCTACCACGCCACCGTCTCGGGGCTGCTGAAGAACGCCCTCGACTATGTCAACGACATCGGCGGTCCGGTGCCGTACCTGGAAGGGCGGCCGATCGGCACGGTCGCCGTCGGCGCGGCGGCGCAGGGCGCGGTCTCGACGCTGACGACGCTGCGAACGATCGGGCACGCGCTGCGGGGCTGGCCGACACCGGTGGGGGTGGCCGTCGACCGGGTGCCGGCGGCCGACACCACCGGTGGGGAGCCCGAGCCGGACGCGGCGCGGTTGCTGCAGATGGTGTCCCAGGTGGTGTGGCTGGGCGGTGCGCGCGCCGCCGACAGGAAGGCGGTCCTGGGAGCCGTCGCCTGAGTCGGTACGCGGGCGGGAAGAATCCCCGGCCGGAGGGCCGGGAGCGGCGGGAAAGCCGAAGAGAAGCACACAGAAGCGCAGAGAGAAGGAGAGGGTCGGATGTCATCGTCCTCCGAGTCCGGCGAGTTCCACCCCTTGCCGGCCCTGCTCGGGCCCGTCTGGCGTGACGCCAACGTCCGGTCGGGACCGTCCCTGGACAGCCCCGTGATCCGGCTGCTGCCGCCGGACACGGCTGTCGGTTACGAGGCCGAGGGCTGGTCACCGGGTGATGAGGTGGTGGAGGACCAGCACAGGGACGGGGTGATCACCAGCGCGGTCTGGTTCCGGCTGACGATCGGCGGCTGGTCCAGCGCGGTCAACTTCGAGCCGGAGACGGTCGCGGTGGTCCTGGCCGCCGCCGCACCCTCCCCGAGTGGGAGCCAGGCTCCCTGACGGGGGTTCGGGTGCGGCGGCGCCACGGACCACGCGACGTCGTCAGGCGACCGGTGCTCAGGCGAAGGTGATGCGCTGGCCGCCGCCGACGCCCTGGGAGTCGCCGAGGCCGACCTGGCAAGCGGTGACACCGCAGTCGACCGTGCCGGACGGGGTGCCCTGGGCGCCCTTCACGGCCTGGAAGACCTTGTGCACGGTGAACTGGGTGCTGAGCTTGCCCTGCGCGTCCGCGGTGATGTCCACCACGGTCGCCGGGTCACAGCCGTAGTCGCCGGAGGCGACGATCTCGCACTGGGCGACGTGGTAGACGACGCCCGGGGTCAGGCCGGTGCCGGTGACGGTCACCTTGGCGCCATCCGTGAGGCCACTGGCCGGGGTCACCGAGACCACCGGGGCCGCGGCCATCGCGGCGGGCTGGAAGGCGACGGCCAGGCCGGTGGCAAGGGCGGCGGTGGCGCCGACACGAGCGATGAGGCCGAGCTTGTTCTTGACGGACATGCGAGAACTCCAGGGTTCGAGGGAGAGGGAAGCGGCCGTTCCCGTTCCGGGCGGCCACCAATGAATCTAGTGACCTTGACGCCCCGTCACATCTTCCAGGTTGCTTCATGAAACCCACTCGGGCGACCCCGGTGGCGGGGTCGCGCCGGTCGCCGATCCGGATCCCGGCCAGCGCGTCGGCGAGCCGCGGGACCAGCGCGCGGACCTGCGAGCGGTGGACGAGGACGAGGTCGGTGCACAGACAGCCCTGGCCGGAGTTGTGCAGTCGGGCGTCGAGCACGGCGCGGCACACGGTGTCGGGGTCAGCGCCGGGTCCGACGACCACCGGGGTCGGGCCCGGAGCCGAAGGAGAGCAGCAGGGTCCCGGCCGGCAGCCGGGCGGCGACGGCAGCCCCGTTCTCCGGGCGGCCGGTGAAGACGACGGCGTCGGAGCGGGCGCGGTCGGTGAGGAACTCCTTCCGGGGACACGGGGTCATGACGATCCGTCCGGCGCCGAGCCGGCGCAGCGACGGGCCGAGGACCTCGTGGACGGCGAGCGCGGCGCGGGCGCCCCGGGCCGAGGGACGCAGCCGGAGCTCGTCGGTGCAGAGCGAAGGGACGACGCCGGACAGCACCTGGGAGTAGAGCAGGTTGTTCGACGGCAGGAAGGTGGCGAGGCGGGCGGGCCGCCGAGGAGAATTGCGGAGCAGTTCCCCGGGGACACCCGCCAACGCCCTCACCGAGCGCAGAAGTTCGTCACCCGCGGCCTGCGCGGTGGCGATTTCGGTGAGCACCGTGAGCAATTCGTGGCGGTTCCGTAGAAGTACGTCGATGAGCTTCGGAACGACGTCCTCCACAGCGGTGTGAACCGACGCCGGGGAAGTGGACGTTCGACCGTGGTGCCGCTGCGCGAGCGATGTGTCCGCGCTCGCTCCGGTGACGCCGCCGTGCACGCGATCACCCCTTCGTACCCGCTCTGGCCTTAGGGTTTGTTCGCCGAAGCGTCTCGTGGGCGGCGTCGACGCATCTCGGTTCGTGCTGCGTCCGGCCGTGTTCAATCATGGACAGGAGCACCAAGCATTCTCGGAGAAGAACGGCACAGCTCCGGCACGTAGCATCTCGAACTACGCCGGGCCCCCCCGTACCGGCGCCGGAATCCGGTCGGTCAGGAACAGGGAGGAGTGCTGTGAATACCGTTGAATTCCGTTCCACGGCATTCCTTTCACCGCCCGTACCGGATTCCGGGCCCCGCCCGGCGGGGGGCCGCCGCCGACAGCGGCCCGCCACGGGCTCCCGGACGCTCCGGCCCGACCGCCGGACCCGATTCCCCAAGGACGGGAGGCACCGATGACCCCGCACGGGCAGCTCACCGTCAGACGCCCGACCGACGTCCCGCCGGACAGCCTGGTCCACCTGATGCGCACACACGAGAAGAACCTCACCGGGGCAGCCACGTACACCCGCGAGGACGTACTCCGGACGATCGGGCACCCCGGCTACGAGGAGAACAGCTGGTGCCTGACCGGCCCCGGTGACGAAGTGATCGCCTGGGCGGCGCTGACCCCGCGCGGTGATGAGCTCGACGCCGTGCTGACCGCGCTGCCCGGCCGGCACGGCACGAGCGCGGCCCGCACGCTGCTGTGCCTGCTGCTGGACCGGGCCGACGAGCTCACGGCGGAGGACGGCAGACCGTACTCCGTCACCGTCGGCGACGTGTTGCACGGCGACGAGCTGGTCCCGGCCGTGCTGAAGGAGGCGGGTTTCGTCCGCGGTGCCACGACCGGTCAGTACGACATCGACCTGACGGCGGACGCGCTACCCATGGTGCTGCCCGACGGCGGTTCGGTGCGCGCGGCCGACCTCGACGACCCCGGTGCCCTCGCGGCCCTGCACACGCTGCATCTGCGCCGCGCGATCCGTGGCCCCAGGACCGAGGACGCGGCGCTCTTCGGCGCCGCGCTGCACCGGTCGCGGGACAACGGCGGAAAGGCGTTGTTCCTGGAAGTCTCCGAGCGTCCGGCCGGGCACGTCCTGACACAGGTGGCCGGGAGCGAGGGCCGGGTCCTGGAGGCCGCGGTCGCGCCGGCCTTCCGCGGGCTCGGCATCGGCCTTGCCCTGCTGACCGCCGGGCTCGCCGAACTGCGTGCCCGTGGCGCCGTACGCGCCCTGGCCACGCTGGAGACGGGCGACGTGCAGGGCGCCGAGGCGCTCGTGCCCGTCTTCGCCGTGACAGCTACGCGCGCCCTCACCCGTTTCCGGCTGAGCGGCACCTGAACCCCTCCGACGGACGCATATTGCGCCCGTCGGATGTCCGGCCACTGCGGGGACGCACTCCCGACCGAGTCCGTCCCGATGTCCGACACAACGATACCGACCCGCTCCCGCACCGGAAGACGCCCGCCGGGACTCGGCACTTCTTCGTGAAGTCGCCGCGCCTCGCGGGCCGTCGAACGGCGGCGGCCCCGTGTCGAGTCACCGACCAGGACCAGAACGGAGCCCCCGACATGACCCCCACCGGCGCGCCCGAGCGGCTGCTGATGGTGATGCCCTACAGCCAGTTCGTCCGCAAGGCCGCCGAGGCGGGCTTCGAGGTCTGGGCGATCTGGGACCCTTCGCTGCGCGATCGGGAGTACCTCGACGAGGTCGCCGAACACGCCCAGGAGCTGTTGCTCACCGACTTCTCCGACGAGGAGGGGCTGCGCGCCCTGATTGCCGCGACGGTCCGCCTGCACGGCATCGGCCACGTGCTGCACCTCGGTGCGGAGGAGTCGATGCCCCCGGCCTACGCCGAGGCCGAAGCGCTCGGCGTCTCGCCCAACCCGGCGGCCGCGATAGGAGTGCTCAACGACAAGGCCGCGATGCGCGGACTGCTCGCTGCCCACAATCTCTCGGCGGTGCGCTCGGTCTCCGTCGCGACTGCCGACGAGGTGCCCGGCGCGCTGGCCGGGCTGCCGCTGCCCCTGGTGGTCAAGCCCGCCCGCGCCTCCGGCAGCCGGGGCGTCGCGTTGATCCGCGACGCGGCCGACCTCGAGGAGTGGACGGAGCGGGTCACCGCGGCCGAACTGCCCGGCCCGTACCTGATCGAGGAGTACCTGCAGGGCCCCGAGTTCAGCGTGGAGACCCTCTCCGTCGACGGGGTGCACCACGTCATCGGCATCACCGCCAAGCACACCACCGGCGCGCCGTACTTCGTGGAGACCTCGCACGTCCACCCGGCACCGCTGGCCGACGCCGAGCGGGCCGCGATCCACGCGGTCGTCATCGGGCTGCTCGACCTGGCCGGCTACCGCTTCGGCCCGGCGCACACCGAGGTCGTTCTCACCGACCGGGGCCCGCGCGTCGTCGAGTCGCAGACCCGGCTGGGCGGCGACCGGATCCCGTTGCTCATCGAGACCGCCTCCGACTACGACATCGAGGCCGCGATCTTCCGGACGCTGGCCGGTGAGCCGGTCGAGCCGCCGCAGCCGAGGCACACCGCGTCCGTCGGCTTCTTCCTGCTGCCCGCCGGTGAGCTGCGGTCGGTCACCGGACTCGACGCGATCCGTGCCCTGCCCTACGTCCAGGCGCTGCACTTCCCCCACTCCCCCGGGGATGAGCTGCCGACCACCACCAACTCGTTCACTCGCCACGGCCATGTCGTCGTCGACGCCGAGTCGCCCGCCGAGGCCGCCGACCGGATCGCCCGGGTCCGCAGGCTGCTGCGCGTCGACGTCCGCGAGACCACTCTGGCCACCCCGAAGGGAACCCACCGATGAGTACCACCGAGCACACCGCGCCCGTCCCCGCCCCCGTCCCGGCCGCGCCCACCGGCCGGAAGACCGTGCTGCTGATCGGCGGCGTCGACGCCCATGTGGAGCGTTGCGCGGCGCTCGGCGTCACGATCGTGCTGATCCAGCACCCGGACAAGGTCACCGAGTACCAGACCCGCGCCGCCGATGTGCTGCTCGTCGTCGACTACACCGACTGGGACACCGTCCGGCCGTTCGCCGAGGCCGCCCGCGCCGTGTACGGCGTGGACGCCGTCGTGTCGCTGACCGAGCCCGGGGTGACCCCGGCGGGCCGCCTCGGCGACCTGTTCGGGCTGACCGACGGGCGGCGCCACGAGGTGAGCCGCCGGATGCGCGACAAGTCGCTGATGCGCCGGCACCTCGCCGAGAGCGGGCTTCCGGTGCCGCACGCCGAGCTCGTGGGGGGCCGGGATTCTCTGGACGCGTTCGGCGAGCGGGCGGGTTACCCGTTCATCGTCAAGCCGGTGTCCACCACAGCGGGTTTCGGGCTGCTGCGCGCGGAGAGCCGCGCGGACCTGGACCGGGTGTGGGCGCGGATCCAGGAGATGGACGGCGGCCGCACCGACCGCGGCTCCACCATGTTCACCGTCGACGGCTTCCTGATGGAGTCGTACATCGACGGGCCCGAGTTCAGCGTCGAGGCGCTGAGCTTCGCGGGCCGCCACGTCATCGTCGCCGTCACCGAGAAGCTGACCAGCGAGAAGCACTTCGCCGAGCTCGGGCACGCGGTGCCCGCACGGCTCGACGCGGACGGCCGGGCGGCACTGACCGGCGCGGTCGAGGAGTTCCTGACCGCGATGGGTGTCACCGACGGCCCCAGCCACACCGAGATCCGACTCTCCTCGCGCGGGCCCCTCGTCATCGAGTCGCACAACCGGCTGGGCGGCGACAACATCGTGGAGCTGGTCGAGGCCGCGTACGGCATCGACATGATCGCGTACGGCACGGCCTGGCCGCTGGGCCTGGTCGAGCCGCTCGCCGTCTCCCCCGAGCCGAGGGGCGCCGCGGTGATGCGCGCGGTGGTGCGGGAGCCGGGCACCGTGACCGCCGTCGCAGGCGTCGACGAGGTCAGGGCGCGACCCGACGTGCTCGCCGCGCAGGTCGACGTGGGACCCGGTGACACCGTCCGGCCACTGCGCGACAACTGGGACCGGCTCGGCAGTGTCGTGGTCACGGCCGCCGACACCGACAGCGCGGTCGCGCTCTGCGAGCGGCTGGTCCGCGAGTCCGTCCGGATCGACGTCGAACCGGCCGTCGCGGCGGCCCCGGCCCTGGCCGCCTGAACGACGGCCGCACCGAAAGGAGCCGACCCCATGACCGAGGAGACCGGACTGCTGCGGACCCTGGCCGAGGACCTTTCCGTCGTCGTCGCCCGGGACCCGTCCCTCACCAGCCGCCGAGAGGCGCTCGGCCACACCGGCCTGTCCGCCGTATGGGCCCACCGCGTGTCACACCGGCTGTACGGCCGTGGGATGCGCACCGCGGCACGTACGATCGCCCGGATCTCCCGGCGGCGGACCGGGGTGGAGATCCATCCCGGTGCGGTGCTGGGGCGGCGGGTCTTCATCGACCACGGCGCGTCCGTGGTGATCGGCCAGACCGCCGTCGTCGGCGATGACGTGACGATCTACCAGCAGGTGACGCTGGGTGCGGTGGGCTGGTGGGCGGACAACCACCGCCCCCCGGGTGCCCGCCGCCACCCGGTGGTCGGCGACGGCGTGATCCTCGGCGCGAACGCGACCGTGCTCGGCCCGGTGACCATCGGTGACCATGCCCTGGTGGGAGCGATGGCCACGGTCACCGAGGACCTGCCGCCCGGAGCCCGGGTGTACGCGGCCCGCTCCGTGATCCGTCCGGCGCCGGGGCCACGGGCGGTGCCCCCGCTCGAGGCCGGTCCGGTGCCGGTGGCCCGTATGGGCACCGCCGGTCCCGGCGTCCCGCCCGTCGCCGGCCGGTCCGGCGGGGCCGTGGGCACTTCCGTGGGCGATCGGCCGCCGCTGTCGGTCTCCGACGCCGTACGGGAGCTCGCCTCGGCCGGCTCCTGGTGACCCCCACGACCGCTCCGGCCCCCGCTCCTCTTCTCCTCGTCCTCCGTCCCCTGTCCCCCGCTTCTGGAGCCTTCCGGTGACCCCCGACCTCCTCATTGCACCCGCCGGACGGCGCGTCGCCGCCGGCCTCGAAGAACTCGTCGGCAACACTCCATTGGTCCGGCTCGCCGTCCCCGACGCCGCGCCCGGCACCGAGGTCCTCGCCAAGATCGAGTCCACCAACCCGTTCGCCAGCATCAAGGACCGGGCCGCGCTCGCGATGCTGCGCGGCGCCGAACAGCGCGGCGACCTCGCCCCGGGCGGCACCGTCGTGGAGGCGACCTCGGGCAACACCGGGATCGCGCTCGCCGCGTTGAGCGCCCTGCGCGGCTACCGCTGCATCGTCGTGTTGCCCGACAGCGTCACCCCCGAGCGAATCGGGCTGCTGGCCGCGCTCGGCGCGGAGATCGTGCAGACGCCCAGCGCCGAGCGGTTCGCCGGGGCCATCGCCAAGGCGGAGGAGATCGAGGCGGCCACGCCCGGCTCCTGGTATGTGCGCCAGCACGAGAACCCCGACAACGTCCGCGCCCACTACGAGTCCACCGGACCCGAGATCTGGGCGGACACCGGCGGTCGGGTCGACGTGCTGGTCGCCGGGGTCGGCACCGGCGGCACCCTGACCGGCACCGGACGCTTCCTGCGCGAACACAACCCCGCCGTGGAGATCGTCGCAGTGGAACCGGAGGGCTCGCCGGTGCTCTCCCAGGGATACGCGGGCACCCACCGGATCCCCGGACTGAACGGCGGCTTCGTCTCACCCACCACCGACGTGACGCTCATCGACCGGGTGCTGACCTGCTCCGACGACGAAGCACTCGGCACCGCCCGAGCGCTCACCCGGGAACAGGCGCTGTTCGCCGGGCTCTCCTCGGGCGCCGCCGTGCACGGCGCGCTCCGGCTCGCCCGGGACCCCGTCTACGCGGGCCGCACGATCGTCACGATCCTGCCCGACACCGGCGAACGCTACGTCAGCATCTGGAACGAAGGGGCCCTCGCGTGACCACGCTCGTCCTCCACCGCGGCTCGCTGCGCGCCAATCCGTACGAGCGGTGGCTCGCCGGCCACGGAGAGAAGATCGTCCTGGTGGGCTCGGCCGAACAGCTCGCCCTGTTCGGCGAGGAACTGCCCACCGGGGCCCCCTACCTGCACGCCGAGGTACTGACCGACTACGACACCGGCGCCCACGTGGAGCGGCGGGCCGCCGAACTCATCGAGGAGTTCGGCGTCACCGACATTGTGGCCTGCCAGGAGTTCGACATCCTGCGGGCGGCCGCGCTGCGTGAGCGCTTCGGGCTGCCGGGCCAGCGGCCCGGGTCGGCCCTGGTGTACCGCGACAAGTGGGAGATGAAGAAGCTCGCCACGGCCGCCGGGATCCCGGTCGCCGCGCACGTGCTGCTGCGCTCGGCCGCAGAACTCGACGCCTTCGCCGACGCCCACGGCCTGCCGGTCGTGGTCAAGCCCCGTCAGGGGCTGCTGTCCGTCGGCGTGTCCGTGCTGCGCACCCGCGAAGAGCTCGCCGGCTGGGCGCGCGACGCGGAGCTGATGCGCCCCGACGGCGAACCGGAGTGGCTGGCCGAGACGTTCGTCGAGGGCTCCATGTGCCACATCGACGGCACCGTCCTGGACGGCCGAATCGCGACGATGTGGCCGTCGCAGTACCAGTACGCCCTGGCCGACTTCCGCGACCGCAAGGGACGGGTCGACATCGCGCTCGGCACCGCCGACCCGCTGGCGCGGCGGCTCATCGCGTTCGGCGAACGGGTCCTGGAGGCGTTCGGCGGCCCCGAGCACTTCGCCTTCCACATCGAGGTGTTCCACACCACCGACGACGAACTGGTGCTGTGCGAGGCGGCCTCCCGAGCCGGGGGCGCGGGCGTACGCGACGTGCAGCGGGCACTGTTCGGCTTCGACCCGATGGAGTACCCGGTCCGCCGCCAGCTCGGGCTGCCCGCCCCCACCGGTGAGCGCGCAGACCCGGCGCAGCTCGCCGGGCAGCTGCTCTTCACCAAGCGGCCCGGGGTGCTGGCCTCGTTGCCGGACCCGGCGACGCTGCCGGAGGGCGTCGTGAAGTACACGACGTACGCGGAAGTCGGCGACACCGTCCAGGACGCATCGCACTCCGGGGACTTTCTCGCCGCGTTCGTCGTCACCGGCGCGGACCGGGCCGAGACGGAGGAACGGATCCGGGCGGCGGAGATCTGGTTCAAGGCGGGGCTCTGGTTCAAGGCGGCGCCCGGCGACATCTGACCCCGGGGCCGGCGCCCGTTCGGGTCCACGCGGGCCCGACATGGCGAAGTAACCACGGTGTTGGCGGCCATACCGTCCAGAGAGCGGGTGTACGGACACCTCCGCACTCCAGGAGAAGCACGGCCCGGCCACGCGGTCGAACAATGGCTCCGTGAACTTCGAAGCGGCAGCAGACCACCCGGGCGACAGGTCCCCGGCGCACCCTCCCGTGTCCCCCCGATTTGCGGGATTCCGGCTGGCGGGCGGCCTGGACCTGGCTGCGCTGCGCCGGGCCTGGGACACGACGGTGAGCGCCCGGCCGGGCGACGCCGTGACGGCCGAGCCACTGCGCTTCACCGACCTCACCGCCGTGGCGGTGGACGATGTCGATGCGCTGGCCGCCGCGCTGTGCGGCCAGTGGGCCACCGAGGCCCCGGCGGTCCGGGAAGCCGAGTCCGCCACGGCGGTCGCGGCGGGCCCGCACGCGCGGTTGCACACCGCCCGGATCGCCCCGGCCGACCTGCTGCTGTTCGTGACGGTGGACGGGGCCCTGGACGAGGCGCACGTCTCCCGGCTGGTCGACACGTTGTCGGCCGCGTACGCGCACGAGTGCCACGGTGCACCGGCCCCGGTGGCGGTGGCGGTGGCGACAGCCCAGGAGGCGGCGGCCCGTGAGGCGGTCGTGCGCACCCTCCGGACCAGAACACACCGGTACGAAGGGGCCTCGCTGCCGTTCGTGTGGGACGGCGAGCTAGCCCGCCGGGTCGCCGAGGTCGCTGCGGAACAAAGCGCGTCCCCGACCGGTGTCCTCCTTGCCGCACTGCGAGCACTGCTGCTGCGCCACGGCGGCCACGCGGGCGACGGAACCCTGCGCGCGCTGCTCGGCTTCGAACCGCACCCACTGCGCGGTGACCGCGACCTCCCACAGCTCGACGCGGTCTTCGCCGACCGGTCCGCGGCACCGGCCGTCGACCGGGTGGCGGGCCTGCGCGCTCGGCCCGTCTTCCCTGACAGGGTGATGCTGCCGGCCGGGCTCGTCCTCGTCGTCGACACCCTCGAGGACGAGGCTCCACGACTCTCGGGCCGCCTGGAGTACCGAACCGCGCTCTACAATGCGGACTCGGCCGCGAACCTGCTCGACGGGCTGCGCACCCTACTGGCGGCGGCGCTGGACGCGCCGGACACACCGGTCGACACACTGCCGCCACCGCTTCCCGCCGCCGCGTTGATCGAACGCTACGCCGCCCTGCCGGTGTTCAAGCCGGTCGGTCACACCGACCCCCTGCCCGTACAGGTGGCGGCGCATGCCGTCACCGACGCGCCCGCGGTCGTCTGGGACGGCCGCACCACTGGCTACGCCGCGCTGGACGCGGCGGCCCGCGACGTCACCCGGCGGCTCGCCGCCGCCTCCGTGGCCGCGGGCGACGCCGTGGTGGTCCGGATGCCGCCGGGGCCGCTGCGGATCGCCGCGCTGCTCGGCGTCCTCGCCCACGGCGCCAAGCTGTGTTGGCTCGCCCCCGGCCCCGCCGGTGAGCGCGGCCGTTCGGTGCTCACCGCCTTGGGACCGGCCTGCGTGGTCGTCGAGGGTGACGGCGTCGACGAGCTGCTCGACTGGTACCGCACCGAGCTCGGCGGCCGGGTGGTCGACGTGGCCGCCGGCGAGGCCGCCCCGCCCGTGACCCCGGCATCCGACGTCACGCCCGGCGACACCGCGTACATCGCCTTCACCTCCGGCTCCACCGGACGCCCCAAGGGCATCCCGCAGACACACGCCGCGCTCACCCAGTTCACCGGCTGGCTCGGCACCCGGTTCGCGATGGGTCGCGGGGCCCGAGTGGCCCAGTGGGTCTCCCCCGACCACGATCCGGCGCTCGCGGAGGTCGGCGCGACGCTTGCGACCGGCGGGACGCTGTACGTCGTGCCCGACGAGGTGCGGGTGAACCCGGACCTGCTGGTGCCGTGGCTGGCCGAGCACCGCATCACGCACCTGCAGACCGTGCCCAGCTTCGCCCGCGACATCCTCGACGTGATCGCCCGGACCGGAGCGGGGCCGCGGCTCGACGCCCTCGGCCATCTGCTGCTGATGGGCGAGGCGCTGCCGCCGGAGCTGCTCCGCGGCTTGGCCGCGGAGCTGCCCGCGCTGCGCGTCTTCAACCTGTACGGGCCGACCGAGGTCGTCGCCGCCACCTGGCACGAGGTCACCGGCCTGACCGAGGGACCGGTGCCGATCGGCCGGGCCATCCCGGGCCGCCAGCTCCTCGTCCTCGACGAGAACGACCTGACCTGCCCGGTCGGGGCCACCGGGAGCATCGTGGTGCGCTCCCCCTATGTGACCTCGGGCTACCTGGGCAGTGCCGACCGCACCTCGTTCCGCCCAGTGGAGTGGCTGGACACTCCCGGCGCCGAGGGGGGCTGGTACCGCACCGGCGATCTCGGGCGGCGACTTCCCGACGGCACCCTGGAGTACCGGGGCCGCGAGGACTTCCAGATCAAGCTGGCGGGCAACCGGGTCGAACTGACCGAGATCGAAGGGTCGCTCGCCTCACACGCCTCCGTCCTGGAGTGCGCCGTGGTGCCGGTCGCCGAACCGGCGTCGGGCCTGGTGCGCGGACTCGACGTCCACGTCGTGCCGCACCGGGACGCCGACGGTCGGCCGCTCGGTGCCGCCGCCGAATGGCGGGCGCACCTGCGCGGCCACTTCGGCTCCCTGACCCTGCCCGCGACGTTCCACGAGGCACCGGACCGCCTGCCGCGCAACGCCGCCGGGAAGGTGGACCGCTCGCGCCTGCGGGCGGCGACCGCCGCGGCCTGACCCCGCATCACCTGCCTTCATCCGATTTCACTGGGAGTGAGTACGTTGACGACAACTGAGATTTCCACCGTTCCGGTCGCGTTCGACGGCGAGAGCCTGACCATCGACTCGGTGCGTCAGGTCGCCGAGGAGGGCGCGCAGGCCGCGGTTCCCGGTGAGGCGATGGCGAAGGCCCGCAGGAGCAGGGAGATCTTCGAGGGCATCGCCGAGCAGAACATCCCGATCTACGGGGTGACCACCGGCTACGGCGAAATGATCTACATGCAGGTGGACAAGTCCAAGGAGACCGAGCTGCAGACCAACCTGGTCCGCAGCCACAGCGCCGGTGTCGGACCGCTGTTCGCCGAGGACGAGGCGCGCGCCGTCGTCGCCGCCCGCCTCAACACGCTGGCCAAGGGTTACTCCGCGGTGCGCCCGGAGATCCTGGAGCGTCTCGCCCTCTACCTCAACCTCGGCATCACCCCGGCGATCCCGCAGATCGGCTCCCTGGGCGCCAGCGGTGACCTCGCCCCGCTGTCTCACGTAGCCAGCACCCTGATCGGCGAGGGCTACGTGCTGCGCGACGGCAAGCCGGTGCCTACCCGCAAGGTCCTCGACGATCTGGGCATCGAGCCGCTCCAGCTCAAGTTCAAGGAGGGCCTGGCCCTCATCAACGGCACCTCGGCGATGACCGGTCTCGGCTCGCTCGTGGTCGGCCGCGCCCTCACCCAGGCCCGTCAGGCCGAGATCGTCACGGCACTGCTCATCGAGACGCTGCGCGGCTCCACCAGCCCGTTCCTCGCCGAGGGTCACGACATCGCCCGCCCGCACAAGGGGCAGATCGACACGGCGGCCAACATGCGCGCGCTGATGGACGGCAGCAACCTGACGGTCGAGCACGCCGACCTGCGTCGCGAGCTCCAGGCCGACAAGGACACCGACAAGGACGTCCAGCGCTCCGAGATCTACCTGCAGAAGGCGTACTCGCTGCGGGCCATCCCGCAGATCGTCGGCGCCGTCCGCGACACCCTCTACCACGCGGTGCAGAAGCTGGAGATCGAGCTCAACTCGGCGAACGACAACCCGCTGTTCTTCGAGGGCCAGGACGAGATCTTCCACGGCGCGAACTTCCACGGCCAGCCCATCGCGTTCGCCATGGACTTCGTGACCATCGCGCTGACCCAGCTCGGCGTGCTCGCCGAGCGGCAGATCAACCGGGTGCTCAACCGTCACCTGAGCTACGGCCTGCCGGAGTTCCTCGTAGCCGGCGACCCCGGCCTGCACAGCGGCTTCGCCGGTGCCCAGTACCCGGCCACCGCGCTCGTCGCCGAGAACCGCACGATCGGCCCCGCCAGCACCCAGAGCGTGCCGTCCAACGGCGACAACCAGGACGTCGTCAGCATGGGTCTGATCGCCGCCCGCAACGCTCGCCGCGTCCTCGAGAACAACAACCGCATCCTCGCCGTCGAGTTCCTCGCCGCAGCGCAGGCCGTCGACATCTCGCGTCGCTTCGAGGGCCTGAGCCCGGCCGCCAGGACCACGTACGAAGCCGTTCGTGCGCTGGTCCCGACGCTGGGCGTGGACCGCTACATGGCCGACGACATCGAGCTGATCGCCGCCGCCCTGTCGCGCGGAGAGTTCCTGGCGGCCCTGGGCCGCCACACCGACGTCGTCCTGCGCTGACCCGACGCGCCGGACACCCGGCGCTCCTCATCCACGGCGCGCGAGGCCGGCCGCACAACGCGGCCGGCCGTCCCGCCCCCTGCCCGGCCCGCTGCCCGAAAGGACCCCACACCCCATGACTGTCGCCCCGGTCGCCCCGCCGACCGACGCCCTTCCGCACGCCCTGCTCACCGCCTCGCCCGACCAGGCCGACGCGGAGTTCCTGCGGCTGACCGACGCGCTGTGGAAGGAGGGCGTGGCCACGGACGGGGCCCTGGCCGAGGTGCCCGGGCTGGTGGCCGCCCTGTCCGGCGCCGACGAGCTGCGCCAGGGGTACCTCGCGCTGCTGCTCGGGCTGCTGGTGGAGACCGAGCACACCGCGGGCGGCGGCCCGCTGACCGAGGCCGTACGGGCCGGGCTCGCCGACTACCTGCCGCTGCTCACCGGCTCCGAGCCGGGCGGTCCCACCCAGCTCGCCGCCCTGTACCTGCTCTCCCACCTCGGTGGTGACCGGGAGCGGATCCTCGCCGCCGCGGCCGGCACCGAGCTCACCCCGGACGACCGCACCCGGCTGGAGCGCTGCCTGCAGCCGCTCGACCCCGAGAACGCCGTGCTGGGCCGGGTCTGGCCCTCACCGCACGAGTGGCAGCTCGGCGCCGAGGAGCTGGCCTTCGACCAGGACTGGATCCGCGCCCTGACCCCGGAGCAGCTCGCGGCGACCTGGTCGGGCGACACCCGCTCGGTGCTCGCGTACACCGGTGCGAAGGCCGTGTGGGCGTTGCGCAACGGCCGCCCGACGGTTGTCCGTGACACCAGTGTCCACGCGGACGCCCGCCCGACCGAGCCGCCGGCCCCGCGCATCGAGGAGTTCAGCCGCTTCGCGGACGTGCTGCGCTGCCCCGCCTGCCGCGCCACGCTGTCGTTCGCGGCCACCGGCGCGTCCTGCACCGGGTGCGGGCGGAGCTACGCGTTGCCGCACGGTGTGCTCGACCTGTCCGCCGGTGCCGGTGAGCACGACGAGGACGACGTGCTGCAGAACGCGGCCGGTCTGCAGGGCATCGGCTTCCACTACGAGAACGTGCTGCGCCCGGCGTTCCTGCGGGTGATGGGCCAGAACTGGGGCGGGGCGATCAGCCCCGTCGACGAGGACGCCTATCTGACCGAGCAGCTGTCCGCGGTCGACGGCCCCGTCCTGGACGTTGCCGCGGGGGCGGGCCGCTGGACCGCCGTGGTCGCCGAGGCGGCCGCGGACGGCGGGGTGCTGGCCCTGGACCTGATCGCGCCCATGCTGGCGGGTCTACGGGCCCGGCTGCCCGATATTGCAACACTGCGGGCGAGTGCCCTCGCGCTGCCGGTGGCGGACTCCTCACTGGCGGCGGTCAACTGCTGGAACGCGCTCCAGGCGTTGCCGGACGCGGGCAAGGCGATCTCCGAGATCGGCCGCGCGCTGCGGCCGGGCGGCCGGCTGACGCTGCTGACGTTCCGCTGGGCGTCCGACCCGGTCTACCGCTACTTCCAGGGCTCGCACGCGTTCCCGGGCAGCCCGGACGGCATCAAGCTGTTCGAGACCGGACAGGTCCGTGCCTGGCTGGACGAGGCGGGGCTCTCGCCGGTGGCCGAGACCGGTCCCGGCACCTTCGTCATCATCACCGCGGAAAAGCGCTGACGCCACGTCCGGCATTCCGGAAAAACCGTAAAGAGCACGGCCCGATGTCCCGGTGCTCGGTGGATCCCACGGGTCCACCGAGCACCGGGATTCGCACTGAGCAACATTGAATATGGAACCGCCCTTTGCTCGGTGCAACGATCCTTTCGGCCCAACTCCGGTGACCGATTCAGGAGAATTCATGCAGACCATCGAGGCGCCGTCCCGCGAAGAACTCGTCCGCCGTGCGACGGACCTGATTCCGCTGCTCCAGCGGAATGCGCCGGTCGGCGAGGAGAACCGCAACCTGTCCCAGGAAACGGTTGACGCCCTCACCGAGGCCGGAATCCTCAAGATGCGCGTGCCGCACCGCTACGGCGGTTACCAGTCCGACATGCGCACCGTGGTCGACACGCTCGCCGAGCTCGCCCGGGGCGACGGCTCCGCCGCCTGGACCGCCTCGGTCTGGGCGATCAGCTCCTGGATGGTCGGCCTCTTCCCCGACGAGGTCCAGGACGAGGTCTTCTCAACCCCCGACGTCCGCATCAGCGGCATCCTCAGCCCGACCGCGATGGCCGCCCCGGTCCCCGGCGGCATCGTGCTCAACGGCAAGTGGTCCTTCAACTCCGGTGTCCGGCACAGCCACTGGAACACCAACGCCGCGATCCTCATCGGTGAGGACGGCGAACCGCAGCCGATCATGGTGGCCGTCCCGATCTCCGACCTGACCATCGTGGACGACTGGCACACCGCCGGACTGCGCGGCACCGGCAGCGTCAGCACGATCGCCGAGAACCTGTTCGTGCCGCAGGAGCGCGTGCTCCCGATGGTGCCGGTGCTCATGGGCCAGCACCGCTCGGTGCTCAACGCGGGCTCCCCTCTCTACAGCGCGCCGTTCATGCCGACCGCCTGTGCCACCATCTCCGCCCCGGCCCTCGGTCTCGCCCGCGCCGCCAAGGACGCGTTCCTGGACCGGCTGCCCGGTCGCAAGATCACGTACACCGCGTACGAGAGCCAGGCCGAGGCCCCGCTGACGCACCTCCAGGTCGCCGAGGCCACCGTGAAGATCGACGAGGCGGACTTCCACGCCCACCGCGCCGCCGAGATGGTCGACACCAAGGGTGCCGCCGGTGAGGAGTGGACGCTGGAGGAGCGGGCCCGGGTCCGCCTCGACCTCGGCGCCGTCACCCAGCGCGCCAAGGAGGCCGTGGACCTCCTCAACACCGCGAGCGGCGGCTCCTCCGTCTACAGCTCGGTGCCGATCCAGCGCATCGAGCGGGACGTGCAGACCATCAACCTGCACGCGATCCTCCACCCCAACACCAACCTCGAGCTGTACGGCCGGATCGTCTGCGGCCAGGAGCCCAACACCGTCTACCTGTAGGCCCACCCGAGATCCGCCGGAGGACTTCCTGATGGAAAGCCGCTGCCCTGTCGCCCTGGACCCCCTGGGCGCCGACATCCACGCCGAGGGCACCCGCATACGGGCGCAGGGACCGGTGGCCCGGATCGAGCTGCCGGGCGGTGTGAAGGCCTGGTCGGTCACCGGCCACGCCGCCGCCCGGGAGATCCTCAGCGACCACCGCTTCTCCAAGGACGGCAGGCGACACTTCGACGCCTACGTCGACGGCACGGTCGGCGAGGACTTCCCGCTGATCGGCTGGGTGCTCATGGAGAACATGACCACCGCCTACGGCGCCGACCACACCCGGCTGCGCAAGCCGTGCGCACACGCCTTCACCCCGCGCCGGGTGGAGGCGCTGCGGCCGGCCGTGGAGGCGATCACCACCGAGCTGCTGGACGAGCTGGCCGCCCTTCCCGCCGGGGAGCCGGTTGACCTGAAGGGCCTGTTCGCCCACCCGCTGCCGGCCCGCGCCATCTGCGACCTGTTCGGAGTGCCCGCGGAGGCCCGCGCCGAGATGCTGCGCGGCGGCGAGGTCAACGTCGACACCAGCATCTCGCCGGAGGAGGCGGCCGCCAACGTGGCCCGCTGGCACCAGGAGATGCTCGACTTCGTCGACTCCAAGCGGCGCTCGCCGGGCGACGACCTGACCAGTGACCTCGTCGCGGCCCAGCGGGCGGACAGCTCGCTGCTGTCGGACGACGAGCTGGTCGGCACGCTGCACATCATGCTCGCCACCGGCACCGAGCCGGTGAAGAACCTCATCGCCAACGCCGTGCTCGCCCTGCTGACGCACCCCGAACAGCTCGCTCTGGTCCGTTCCGGCGAGGCGACCTGGCAGGACGTGATCCAGGAGACGCTGCGTGTGGAGGCGCCGGTGGCGCACCTGCCGTTCCGCTTCCCCGTGGAGGACGTCGAGATCGGCGGTGTCACCATCCCCAAGGGCGAGCCGGTGCTCGTCAACTACGCGGCGATCGGTCGCGACCCCGAGGTGCACGGTGCGGACGCCGACCGTTTCGACATCACGCGCGCCAACAAGGAGAGCCTCTCCTTCGGACACGCCATCTACCGCTGCATCGGCCAGCCACTGGCCCTGCTGGAAGCCGAGATCGCGCTTGCCGCGCTGTTCGAGCGATTCCCGCACCTGGGTCTGGCCGTGCCGGCCGGGTCCATCGCCCCACAGGGCACGTTCATCATGAACGGCGTCGCCGAGCTGCCGGTGCTGCTCGACGCCCGCCCGACGACCATGAAGGCCGCCGTGGTGCCCGAGGTGGGTGCCACCTGGGAGCTGCGGGACATCCCCGTGCCGCAGCCCGGCCCCGGCCAGGTGCTGATCCGGGTGCGGGCCAGCGGCCTGTGCCACAACGACCTCTGGCTGACCGACGGCCACTTCCCGTTCCCCGGATTCGAGCCGGTCGTGGTCGGTCACGAGGCGGCGGGCGACGTCGTCGCCGTGGGCCCGGGCGTCACCCGCCGCAAGGTCGGTGACCGGGTCGGCGCGACCTGGGTGCAGGGAACCTGCGGGACGTGTGACTACTGCAGGCTCAACCTGCCGCTGACCGGCCAGTCCGGCATGAACTGCGCGGCGCCCGTGATGAGCGGTCTGACCGTTCCCGGCCACCACGCCGAGTACGTCGCCGTGCTCGCGGACTCGACGGTGCTGCTGCCCGACGAGGTCAGCTACGTGCAGGCGGCACCCGTACTGTGCGCCGGCTACACCTCGTGGAGCGCGCTGCGCGCCGCCGACCCCAAGCCGCACGAGCGGGTGGCGGTCCTCGGCATCGGCGGCCTCGGCCACCTGGCGCTGCAGTTCTCCCGGGCCTGCGGCTTCGACACGGTCGCGATCACCCGCTCCCCCGACAAGCACGACCTGGCCCGGGAGCTGGGGGCCGCCACCGTCGTGGCCGACGGCGCGGAGCTGGCGGCCGCGGGCGGTGCCGACGTGATCCTGGTGACCGGCACCTCGTACGAGGCGGCCACCGACGCGCTCCAGGGGCTGCGCCCCAACGGCCGTCTGGTGCTCGCCACCATCGACCCCGAGGGCTCCTTCTCGATCGGGCCGACCAGCCCGGTCTGGGCACAGCGCCAGCAGATCATCGGCGCCACCCACAACGGTCTCGAGCAGCTCACCGAGGCGCTGCGGCTGGTCGCCGAGGGCAAGGTCGACCCTGTCGTCGAGGTCTTCCCCAAGGAGCGGATCGCCGAGGCGGTCGCCCTGGCCGCCAAGGGCGAGGTCCGGTTCCGGGCCGTCGTCACCTACTGATCCGCCACCGATCCGCCGTCACCGCCAGGAGCTGGAGAGATGAGCACAACGACCGCGCAGGCGATCCGCGAGGGGGAGCGCTGGGACCAGTCGTCCCCGGTCTCCGACGTCTTCAACGAGGGCCAGGCACACCTGAGCTACTGGTTCGGCCCAGACGACGACACCCCGATGGCGGAGGCGTCGCGCCGGCTGACCCGCAAGGTCATCGACGTACTCGGCGTACGGGCCGGTCAGCGGGTCCTCGACGCGGGCTGCGGGCCCGGCGGACCGGCGCTGCTGGTCGCCGAGGAGACCGGCGCCGACGTCACGGGCGTGACGGTCAGCGGCTTCGAGGCCGGCGCCGGTGCGGAGAAGGCTGCCGCGCGCGGCCTGTCCGACCGGCTCCGGTTCGAGCACGGCAGTTACGCCGAGCTCGGCCACCACGCCGACGGCTCGTTCGACGCCGTGATGGCGATGGAGTCGCTGCAGTACGCGCCGGACCTGGCCGCGGCGCTCGCCGAGCTGTTCCGGGTGGTGCGTCCGGGCGGTGCCCTGACGATGACCGACTACACGCTGGCCCCGGGCGTAGCGCAGGACGAGCGGGACGTGCTCGCCGAGCGGCTCGCCCTGCCGCTGCTCCAGCCGGTCGAGGAGTGGCTGGTGGCGCTGCGCGCGGCGGGCTTCCACACCGAGGAGTGGACCCAGTGCGGCCCGCGCGTGTTCGGCATGGGACCGAAGTACGTGGAGGCCGCCGAGGAAGGCCGGGAGACGCTGCGCGCCGCCTTCGGCGACGAGGCGGTCGCCGGGCTCAAGGAGGCGATGGCCGACTTCTTCGGCCCGGGCTCCGAGCGCATCGCGTACAGCATCGTCACGGTCCGCAGGCCTCGCGTCTGAACACCCCGCGTCCCGGTGACGCGGAAAACCCGGGAGGGGGCCCGCCGCGTGAGCGGCGGGCCCCCTCCCGTTGTCCTTGGTGCGAGCTACTCGGCACCGTCGTCGTGGACGACCTTGCGGACCTCCACGGCGGTGAACTTCGCGTCGGGGATGAGTGCCGCGAGTTCGACGGCGCGCTCCTCGGAGGCGACATCGACGACGTAGTAGCCGCACAGGAACGATTCGCCCGGGACGTACGGTCCTCGGGCGGACTGCACGGCGCCGTCCCTGACGGTCACGGTAACGGTTTCAGTGGGGGCGTCGAGGGCCTTGGTGCCGACCATCTCACCACTGCCGCGGATGATCTCCTGGAAGCGGTCGTGGCCGTCGAACACCTCCTGCTGCTCCTCTTCGGAGAGCTTGTCCCACAGGACGGGGTTCATGTGCATGATGAGCAGGAACTTCACCTGTCGTCACTCCTGGTTCGGGGCTGGGGGGAAATCAGTGGGGGCCGGCAGCGGGGCGCCGGGGTCGGCCACCAGCTCGCTCAGGACGTCGTGGAAGTCGGCGACCAGGCGCCGGATCGTCCTTTCGTCGTAGAGGTTGCTGCTGAAGCCGAGCTCGCCGATGAGCTCTCCGGTCGGGGAGATCTCGAGGCAGAGCAGGGTGCCGTCGGGGATGTCCGAGCCGATGCTCTGCGAGAGCACCTTGCGGCGCACGGCCTGGTACGCGAGCGGCCCGATCCGCTCCCCCGCCATCGTGAACGGGGTCTGGATGACCTGGAAGACGCAGGACGCCAGGCCGTCGACGCCGACCCGGGCCATGAGTTCGGGGGCCTCGTCCAGGACGTGCGCCAGCGGGATCTCCCGGGTGTAGGCGTCCAGGCAGCTCTCGCGGGTGCGGGCGAGCACGTCGTGGAAGGTGGCACAGTCGGTCAGGTCGGTGCGCAGGGGCAGGAAGTTGAAGAAGGAACCGACGGCGTCCTGGAAGCGGGCCTGGGTGCGGCCCGGAGTGAAGGTGGGCACCACGACGTCGGTGTCGCCGGTCCGCCGGTTGAGGAAGACGTTGAAGGCGGCGAGCAGCACGATGAAGGCCGAGCTGCGGGTTCCCGCGGCCAGCGTCGTCACCTGCTCCCGCAGCCGGGCGCCCCAGCCGAACCGGTACCAGGAGGTGGAGAACTCCGGTGCCTCGCTGCGGGCCCGGTCGGTGGGCAGCGCGAGGGCGCGGGCGCCGTCGAGCTTGGTGCGCCAGAACGCGCGGGCGGACCGCTCGGCCTCGCGGGCCTCGTCGGAGCGCTGCCAGTGCGCGTACTCGCGGTACTGCGGCGCGGGGGCGAGCGGCGGCAGGTCGGCTCCGGCTCTCCGGGCGTAGAGGACGGCGAGGTCGCGCAGGATGACCTGCATCGACCAGGCGTCGACCGCGGTGTGGTGGGCGATCAGTGCGAGGACCGCGTCCTCGTCGTCGAAGCGGCCGAGGACCGCGCGCAGCAGCGGCATGCGGCGGACGCCGATGGTGTCGGCGGCGAGTTCGTTGAGCAGCTCTTCACCGGCGAGGTGGCGGCCCTCCTCGTCGGCCGGGTCGGTCGCGGGTAGCTCCCGGACCTCCAGCGGCACCGGCGCGGGGGCGAGGATCCGCTGGTGACGCGGCTCGGCGTTCCGGACGACGGTGGTGCGCAGTGCCTCGTGCCGGGCGACGACGTCGTCGAGGGCGGCCTGCAGCAGCGCGGTTTCGACGCGCCCGCTCACCCTCCAGCCGTCGACGATGTGGAAGCGGGGGCCGAACGGTCCCATGTCATCGCCCTTGTCCCACAGGCACAGGAACTCCTGCTGGACCGCGAGCGGGAACCCTTCGGTCGGCGCGAGGTCGGCGACAGTCACGCGGCCCTGCCCTCGGCCGCGGCGTCGACGGCTTCGCCGACGGCCTGCCGGAAGGCGGCCAGGTCCGGGTCCTCGAACAGGACGCGGATGTCGAGCTCGACACCGAGGTCCGACTCGACCCGGGCCACGATCCGCACGGCGGAGACCGACTGGCCGCCGAGGGCGAAGAAGGTGCGCTCCTCCTTGCCTGCGGCCGGACGAAGGATGTCCGTCCAGATGCGGGTGGCGGTCTCCTCGACACTGTTCGTCACGGGTGTGTTCTCCTCAGTCACGGAACGCTTCGTTTCTGGTCTTCCTGAGCTCGTCGAAGGAGGAGAGGTCCGGGACGGTCCAGCCGTCCAGGTCGTACTCGCTCATGCATTCGTCGACGAAGCTCTTGTACTGGTCCAACTGGCCGCTGACGGTTTGGGAGAGGAGCAGCTCGACACGGGTGTTCTCGTGGCTGCCCGCGTAATTGCGCTCGTACAGTTCGTGGCGGCCGCCGAATTCGGTGCCCACCGCGTCCCACAGCAACTTCATGACCTTGATGCGCCCCTCGGCGTCCGTGCCGCCGGAGCCGCGCACGTACTTGTCGAGATAGGGGCGGATCTCGGGGTTGGCGAAGTCGTCGGCGCTGGAGTTGACGTAGATCAGTCCGCTGGCGACGTCCTGCTGGACGATCTCCTTGATGCGCGGGTAGCCGATCTGCATGAACCAGCGGTAGGCCATGCCGTACTCGGGGTTGGGCAGCAGGGCGCCGTTCTTCCACTCCACGGGGTTGCGGGCGGCGGCGTCGGAGAGCCCCCAGAACAGGTTGCGCCAGGCGAGCACCTCGCCGAGGCGGCTCTGCACGCCGCGGAACTCGCTGGTTCCCGTGACTTCCAGGGCCTTGGCGAGGAGCCCGGCGAGGAACTCCAGCTTCACCGCGAGGCGGGTGCAGCCGTGGAAGGTGAACCGCTCGGGGAAGCCGGACTTGGCGGTGAACATCTGGACCTTGCCCAGGTCCCCGTAGATGAAGACGTTCTCCCAGGGGATGAGCACCTTGTCCATGACGAGGATCGTGTCGTTCTCGTCGAGGCGCGAGCTCAGCGGGTAGTCGAAGGGGGTGCCGGCCAGGGCGGCCGTGGCGGAGTAGGACGGGCGGCAGATCAGCTTGAGCCCGGGCGCGTCCATGGGAACGGTCGCGACCAGCGCGAACTCACGTTCCTTGACCGGCAGCCCGTAGTGGGCGATGAAGTTGTAGTGGGTGAGCGCCGAGCCGGTCGCCACCACCTTGGCGCCGCTGACCACCAGGCCGGCGTCGGTCTCCTTCTCGACGTGCACGAACACGTCCTTGACCTGGTCCGGGGGCAGGTTGCGGTCGACCGGCGGGTGGACGATCGCGTGGTTCCAGTAGAGGACCTTTTCCTGCGACTCCCGGTACCAGTGCCGCGCGTTGTCCGCGAACGGGCCGTAGAAGTCCGCGTTCGCCCCGAGCGTGCCGAGGAACGACGCCTTGTAGTCGGGGCTGCGACCCATCCAGCCGTAACTGAGGCGGGACCACTCGGCGATGGCCCTCTGGTCGGCGACGAGGTCGTCGACCGAGCGGGGCGTGGTGAAGAAGCGGTGCGTGTAGCCATCGCTGCCGGTGTCGGTGGGGGCGATGAGGGCGGGCTGGCGCTTCGGGTCGTGCAACGCGTCGTAGAGGCGGGCGGTCATCCGGATCGGGTTGTGGAAGGCCGGATGCGTCGTGACGTCCTTGACCTTGTCCCCGTAGATGTAGACCTCGCGGCTGTCGCGCAGACTCTCCACGTATTCATCGCCGGTGAACGGGCGTGTCCTGCGGCGCTCTTCGGCCATGGTGTTCCTCTCCTCGCCCAGGGCAGCGAGTCTGGCATCGCGGGCCCTGCGAGGCCTTATCCCAGATTGCCGACTTGAGAGCACGACAGAAGATGCAGGGCTCGTTCCGCACACGAAGAATGGGCGCCGACTGTCTTGCGCAGTTTCCCCGAGCGGAGGCCGAATCCCATGCCCGACCAGGTCGTTCTCGACGTCTGGCTCAACGACTACCCGGTCGTTCCGCTGTTCCTGAGCGAGACCAGGGAACTGGCCGAGGAGTTCGAGCGAGCCCACCCCGGAGTGCGGATCCAGGTTCGCGGGGTCGATCACCTGAAGCTCCCCGAAGAGGTGGCCCGTGCCGCCCGCGAGGGGCGTCCGCCGGCCATCGTGCAGAGCTTCTACACCTCGACGCAGCTCTCCCGCGACCTGCTCGCGGCCGACGGCTCGCCGCTGTTCACCTCCGTGGAGCGGGCGATCGGGGGCCGCGACAAGATCCTCGGTGTGCCGGTGCGCCTCGACGACCTGGTGCGGGCGGCCCGCGACTACTACACCTTCGACGGCGAGGGGCTCTTCGCCCTCCCGCCGCTGACGTCGACGACCTTGCTGTACGCCAACACCACCGTGCTGGAGGCCGCCGGGGTGCGCTCCGTGCCCCGTACCTGGGAGGAACTGACCGCAGCCTGCGCGGCGGTGGCGCGCCTGGACGGCGGACCCTCGCACGGGGTGACCTGGCCCAACCACGGCTGGCTGTTCCAGCAGGCGGTCGCCCAGCAGGGCGCCCTGCTCGCCACGCCCGGCAACGGGCGGACTGGGCGCGCCACCGCCGTCGAGGCCGACTCGCCCGCGGTGCTGCGTTTCGCCCGCTGGTGGCAGGGGCTGCACGCGGACGGTCACTACCTCTACTCCGGCCTGCGGTCGGCGGGTGACGACACCTACCCGGCGTGGGAACGCAACTACCGTGCTTTCGCCGAGCAGCGGGTCGCGTTCGTGCTCAGCACCTCCGTGGAGGCCGACCGGATGGTGCAGGCGGGCCGCGACGGAGGCTTCGAGGTCGTGGCGGCACCCATGCCGTACAGCGGCGAGGTGCCCTACGCGGGCAACGTCATCGGGGGCGACTCGCTGTGGCTCACGGCCGGGCTCGAACCTGCTGCCCGCGATGCCGCGCTCGCCTTCCTCCTGACGTTCCTGACCCCGCGCAACGCCGCCGAACGCCACAAGACGAGCGGTTTCATCCCCGTCACCGAGTCCGCCCGGACGCTCCTGGAGGACGAGGGCTGGTTCGAGGCGAACCCCCATCACCGGGTCGCCCTCGACCAGCTCGCCGCAGGCGGACGCACGACCGCCGCGGACGGCGCACTGGTCGGCGACTTCGTCGGGATCCAGGACACGCTGACCGCAGCGATGCACGACGTGCTCACGGCGGGCGCCGACCCCGCCGAGCGGTTCGCCTTCGCCAGGTCCGAGGCACAGCGCCTCCTCGACGACCACAACGCCCACTGCCTCGGCCTGGTGCCCGGGCAGCGCGGGCCGCGCCGCTTCCGGGTCGGCTGATCAACCCGGCTCGCACAGGACTTTTCTCTGGAGGAAACACAGTGGCGCAGAACCTGGACACGGCTCCCCGTACGAGGCCGGCCCCGGACGTGGTGAAGCCGCGCCCCGCGGCCGAGCGGCCCACCGCCCCGGCGTGGTGGCGGCGCCCGTGGGTGCTCCCGCTCGGCGTCGTGGTGTTCGCGTTCCTCAGCTTCGTGTGGCCGCCCTACCTGGGCCTGGACCCGAAGGCCTCGCTCATACCCATCCGGCCCGAGGCCCCGCAGCACTACCCGATGCTGGTCGCCCACATCGCCACCGGCACGATCTCGCTGGTGACGGTCGTGCTGCAGCTGTGGCCGTGGCTGCGCCGCCGCCACCCCGCCGCACACCGACTGATCGGCAGAACCTACGTCTTCGCGGGCGTCCTGCCCTCCGCGGTGCTCGCCTTCTTGATCACACCGCTGTCGATGGGCCCCTCGGTCGGCACCACCCTCGGCGGCGTGCTGTGGCTGTTCACCACCGGCATGGGCTTCGCCCGCGCGGTGCAGGGACGCATCCTGGCGCACCGGATGTGGATGCTCTACAGCTTCGCCTTCGCCATCAACATCGTGTGGGGCCGGGTCTTCGTCGTCCTGCTGATGAGCCTCGGCGTGCAGAACCAGGCGATCTGGTCGCAGGTCGCGGGCACCGCGCCGTGGCTCGGCTGGGTCATCAACCTCTTCCTCGTCCAGTGGTGGCTGAACCGCACTGCCGACCGTCCGCTGAAGGAAATCGTCTGAGCGCCCGCCACCGGCGGCCCGGGGAACATAAGGAACGAGGATCCAAGTGAGCGAACTGCTGCGGAACAAGGTCGTGGTGGTGTCCGGTGTCGGTCCCGGCCTCGGCCGGGCGCTGGCGCTGGGCGCCGCGCGGGCGGGCGCCGACGTCGTACTCGCGGCGCGGACCGCCTCCGTGCTGGAGGAGGCCGCCGCGGCCGTCGGGGAGACCGGCCGACGCGCCCTCGCCGTACCGACCGACATCACCGACGAGGCCGCCGTCGAGGCGCTGGTCAAGACGACCGTAGACGCCTTCGGCCGGGTGGACGGGCTGGTCAACAACGCCTTCGCGGTGCCCCCGATGGCGCCGCTCGCCGATGTGGCAATCGACGACATCCGCTCCGGCTTCGAGACCAACGTGTACGCGGCGCTGCGGCTGACCCGGCTCTTCGCCCCGGCGCTGGCCGAGGCCAAGGGCTCCGTCGTCATGATCAATTCGGTGGCGATCCGGCACTCCAAGCCGCTCTTCGGTACGTACAAGATGGCCAAGGCGAGCCTGTTGGCGCTCGCCCAGAGCCTGTCGAGCGAACTCGGCCCGCAGGGCGTCCGCGTCAACACGGTCGCTCCCGGATACATCTGGGCGCCCGCCCTTCAGGGCTATTTCGCCTACCTCGCAGGCGAGCGCGGGATCCCCGAGCAGCAGGTGTACGACGAGGTCGCGGCCGGCCTCGACCTGCGCAGGCTGCCCGAGCCGCAGGAGATCGCCGACAGCGTCCTGTTCCTGCTGTCCGACCTGTCCCGGGCCGTCACCGGGCAGTGCCTGGACGTCAACGGCGGCGAGTTCCACCACTGATCCGGTCGTCCCTGCCGGGATACGACCAAGCCCACTCCGAACCACCATGGGAGAGCCCATATGAACAGCGCTGCGGCGACCGCCCTGGCCGAGTCCGTCACCGGCGAGGTCGTCCTGCCGGGCGACGCGGCCTACGACGACGTGAAGGACATCTTCGTCCACAAGGGGCGGCCGGACGTCGTCGTCCGCTGTCACGGCACCGAGGACGTGCGCCTGGCCCTCGCGTTCGCGCGCGAGCAGGGCCTGCGCGTCTCGGTGCGCAGCGGCGGCCACAGCAACGCGGGCCTGAGCACCGACGTCGGCGGCCTGGTCGTCGACGTCTCGCCGCTGAACGGTGTGGAGGTCCTCGACGCCGAGCGCGGCCTGGTCCGCATCGGCCCCGGCGCTCAGTGGGGCCAGGTGACCGGGGTGCTGACGGAGCACGGCCTCGCCTTCTCCTCCGGTGACACCGACCAAGTGGGCGTGGGCGGTCTGCTGGTCGGCGGTGGCATCGGCTGGACCGTGCGCTCCACCGGTCTCGCGATCGACAACCTGGTGGCGGCCGAGGTCGTCACCGCGGACGGTCGGGTGCTGCGTGCCTCCGCCGACGAGCACGCCGACCTGTTCTGGGGGCTGCGCGGCGGCGGCGGCAACTTCGGTGTAGTGACCTCCTTCGAGGTAGCCGCCAAGGCGCTGCCGAAGGTGCACTTCGGCTCCATCGTCTACCCTGCGGCCGAGGCGGCCTCGGTGGTGAAGGGCTGGGCCCGCGCGATGCGCGAGGCGCCCGAGGAGCTGACCTCGCACGTGCAGCTGTTCCCGTCGTTCGGCGGTGACCCTGCGCCGGTGAACATCCTGGTCTGCTACGCGGGTGACGACGTCGCCGCCGCGGACGCCGCCATCGCCCCGCTGCTCGAACTGGGCACGGCGGAGAGCAAGGATGTCAACCTGGTCGCCTACCCCGACGTGCTCGACCAGGCGGGCGAGCTCCCGCCCGACTGGGAGCCGATGGTGCGCAACCGCTTCGCGCGGGAGTGCTCCGACGAGCTGGTCGACATCCTGCTCACCGGTGCGGCCTCCTTCGACAACCTCTTCGTGGAGCTGCGCAGCCTGGGCGGTGCCCTGGGCCGGGTGCCGGCCGGCGCCACCGCGTTCGGGCACCGGGACGCGGAGGTCATGGTGAACACGGCCAAGCTCGGCTCGCGCGCCGACAACGAGGCCGCTCTGCCGGAGCTGACCGCGTTCTGGTCGGCGCTCGCCCCGTTCACCGAGGGTGCCTACAGCGGCTTCCTCAGCGAGCTGGACGCCGACGACCTGGCCGCCGTCTACCCGCCGGAGACGTACGAGCGGCTGCGGGCGGTCAAGGACGCCTACGATCCGGAGAACGTGTTCTCCCGCAACGCCAACGTGGCTCCGCACGCGCGGGCCTGACGCTCACCACGGGAAGGACATCCCCATGACCACCCTCGTCGCCACGGACGTCCCGGGCGTCGGCGTCGCGCCGCCGGAGCCGGGCCTCACCTCCGAGGAGGTGGTGCGCCGCGCCGAGCGGCTCGCGGCCGGCCTCGTGGCCCGGCAGGCGGAGACCGAACAGCGCACCTACTACGCGGCCGACACCCACGCGGAGTTCGCGCGGGCCGGTCTCTACCGGATCCTGGTGCCCCGCAGATACGGCGGGTACGAGTTCGGTGCCGAGACCTTCCTCAAGGTCACGATGGCCCTGTCCCGGGGCTGTCCGTCGACGGGCTGGATGTACTGCCTAGGCGCGGCGCACTCCCTCGCCGTCGCCTCGCTGTTCGAGGAGCGCACGCAGGTCGAGCTGTTCGCCGACGGCGACTTCATCAGCCCGGCGACCATCACCCCGGCCGGCATCGCGCGGCGCGCCCCCGACGGCGGCTGGATCATCGACGGCACCTTCCCCTACTGCTCCGGCGCTCCCTACGCCACGCACTTCATCGGACACACCGTCATCGAGGACGAGGAGCCCGGCGAGGGCACGGAGCCGAAGCTGCTGCTGTTCGTCGCCCCGCGCTCCGAGTGGACGATGCTCGACGACTGGGGCCGCCAGCTCGGCCTGAAGGGCAGCGGCTCGCACAGCGTCTCCTTCCAGGGCGGGCGGGTCCCGGCGCACTACGCGATCGAGGCCACTCACCTGAGCGAGGTCGACGTCAGCGCTGGCACGCCCGGCCGGGCGCTGCACGGCAACGGGCAGTACGGCGGCGGCCCGCTGAGCTTCATGCTGCTGGAGTCGGCCGCCGTGGCGGTGGGCATGGCGCAGGGCGCGCTGGACGCCTACGAGGAGCTGATGCGCTCGCGTACCACCATCTTCACCGGCACCTCGCGCGCCGAGGACCCCGACTACCAATACTGGTACGGGCACGCCTCGGGCATGATCGCGACCGCCGAGGCGGCGCTGCTGCACGCCGTGCGCCAGTGGGAGGAGCTGTGCGCCAGGGCACCGGAGGACTTCACCCGTGAGGAGGACCTGCGGCTCGCCACCATCTGCCGCGAGGTACTGAAGCTCGCCTGGGGCGCGGTGGAGCGGCACCTGTTCCCGACCGCCGGATCGAGCGCGGTGCGCTCCGGCGAGCGCATCGAGCGGATCTGGCGCGACATGTCGACCCAGCACAGCCACTCCGGGATCGGCGTGCTGCTGCAGAGCGTCGCCACCCGCGAGTACGCCAAGGTCCGCTTCGGCGTCACCGAAGGCGCCCACTCGTGATCGCCCCCGCCGCCACGGACGTCCGGCCCGCGCTTCCCGGCGAGCCGGAGTACGCGCGTGCCGCGGCCGTCTTCAACGAGGCCGCGCCGGCCCGCCCGGCGGCGGCGCTGACCGCCCGTACGGTCGCCGAGGTGCGCGCAGCCGTACGGTACGGGTGCACCGCCGGCCTGCCGGTCCGGGTGCACACCACCGGCCACTCCGCCGGAGCAGCCCGGCCGATGGACGGTCATCTGCTGATCCGTACCGAACTCGGCGGCGGGGTCCGGGTCGATCCTGCGCGCCGCACCGCCTGGATCCCGGCCGGCACCCGCTGGGCCGAGGTGGTGTCCGCGGCGGCCGAGCACGGCCTGGCCGCCGCGCACGGCACGTCGCCGACCGTCGGCGCCGTCGGCTATCTCCTGCGCGGCGGAGTGAGCCTGTACGGCCGCAGGACCGGCATCGCGGCCAACGGGGTGACGGCCGTCGAGGTCGTGACCGCCGACGGCGAGGTACGCCGGGCCGACGCCGGGCACGAACCGGAGTTGCTGTGGGCGTTGCGCGGCGGCGGCGGCGG
Organism: Streptomyces sp. Wb2n-11; assembly: GCF_001049855.1. Classification (NCBI taxonomy): domain Bacteria; kingdom Bacillati; phylum Actinomycetota; class Actinomycetes; order Kitasatosporales; family Streptomycetaceae; genus Streptomyces; species Streptomyces sp. Wb2n-11. Next base: position 137,258 of record NZ_CVPB01000005.1, on the reverse strand, counting down.
ACTCGGTGTGGTCACCGGTGTGGAGCTGGAACTGTTCCCGGCCGCCGGGGTGGTCACCGGAGCGGCCTTCTGGGCCGGCCGGCACGCCGAGCGACTGCTCGAACGGTGGCTCGACTGGGCCGCCGACGCGCCGCGCGAGGTGTCCACCTCGCTGCGCATCATGAACCTGCCACCGGTGCCCGAGATCCCGGTCGAGCTGCGCTCGGGGCCCGTGGTGTGCGTGGCCGGTGCGGTACTCGCCCCGACCAGGGGTGATCTGGCGATCGCCGAACGCCGGGCCGACGACCTGCTGGGGCCACTGCGCGCCGTCGCTGCCCCGTTGGAGGACAGCTGGGCGCCGGGCGCCACCCCGGCGGTCGCGCAGGCCCACCAGGACCCGCCGGGACCGGTGGAGGTGCTCGGCGACCATCTGCTCGTCGGCGACCTGCGCGGGGAAGGGGCCGGGGCCCTGCTCCACGCGGTCGGACCGGACTCTGCGTCCCCACTGGTCGCCGCCGAACTGCGGCAGCTCGGCGGCGCACTGGCGGAGCCGGACCCGCGCGGCGGTGTCCTCGGCCATCTGCCGGCCACCTACGCGGTAATGGCCGCGGGACTCTCCGGCCTGCATCCGGCGTCCGCCATCCGGGAGCGCTGCGCGCGCCTGCGCGCCGCGCTCGCCCCCTGGGACACCGGTCGCACCGCGCCCGGGTTCGTAGAAAGCCCCGACCAGCCGCAGGGCCATCTGGACGAGGCGGACATCGCTGCCGTGGACCGCGTCCGTCTGGCGTACGACCCGAACGGGCTGTTCCGGCCCGATGCCATGACCGGCACGTCGGACCTCCTCTGACGGGCCTTCCCCCCACCCCGCACCACGCACACGAGGAAAGAGAGACATGAGCGACCTTCAGAAGCACGTTCAGACCGTGCTGGACGAGCTGACCGAGTCGGGTGCCGAGACCGGCCTGCAGGCGGCCGTCTACGTGGACGGCGAACTCGTCGTCGACGCCGTCTCCGGTGTCGCCGACCCGGAGACCGGCCGCCCGGTCACCTCCGACACCCCGTTCTGGAGCGCCTCCACCGGCAAGGGCGTCACGGCCACCGTCGTGCACACCCTGGTCGAGAAGGGCCTCTTCGACTACGACACCCGCATCGCCGAGCTGTGGCCCGAGTTCGGCGTGCACGGCAAGGAGAACGCGACGGTCGGGCACGCCCTGACCCACTCCGCGGGCGTCCCCGGTCTGCCGGGCGACATCACCCCGGACGACCTGACCGACTGGGGCAAGATGACGTCCATCGTCGCCTCCGCCGAGCCCTGGTGGGAGCCCGGCACCCAGACCGGCTACCACGCGGTCACCTTCGGCTACCTGCTCGGCGAGATCGTCCGCCGGGCGACCGGCAAGCCGATCTCGCAGATACTGCTCGAGGAGGTGTCGACCCCGCTCGGCATCGCCAGGGAGCTCTACCTCGGCGTCCCGCAGGCCGAGCAGGGCCTGCTGGCCCGTCTGGAAGACGCGCCGATCGACCCCGCCGCGTTCGGTGACATGCCGGAGGACTTCCCGCTGCTCAAGGCGGCGCCGCCGGCCATCATGCCCAACGCCTCCTACGGCAACCGCTCCGACATCCTCGCCTCCGACATCCCGGCCGGCGGCACGATGACCGCCCGCGGTGTCGCCAAGATGTACGCGGCCCTGCTGGGCGAGGTGGACGGCGTCCGCCTCGTCTCGCAGGAGCGCCTGGAGCAGATCAGCGCGGTGGCCGTCAACGACCTCGACCAGGTCGTGTTCGCGCCGTCCCCGAAGGGCCTCGGTTACTTCCTCGGCCGCCCGGGCGACGACCCGCAGCAGTCCCTGAACGTCTTCGGCGCTCAGGGCATGGGCGGCAGTGGCGCCTACGCCGACACCCGCACCAAGGTCGCCTTCGCCCTCACCAAGAACCGCTTCGACCCGACCGAGGCGAGCGCCTTCGAGCGCGTCAGCGGGATCGTCACCCAGGCCGTCGCCGGATCCTGAACGGACCGGTGACAGAGAGGTATCCGTCATGACGAACGCAGCCCAGGCCGTCGCCGGGGCGAAGGCGGGACGACGCGAGTGGATCGGCCTCGGCGTCCTGGCCCTGCCGACCCTGCTGATCGCACTCGACATCGGCGTCCTGTTCCTCGCGCTGCCCCAGCTCAGCGATGACCTGGGCACCAGCGGCACCGAGCAGCTGTGGATCACCGACATCTACGGGTTCATGCTCGCCGGGTTCCTCATCACCATGGGAAACCTGGGGGACCGGATCGGGCGGCGCAAGCTGCTGCTGATCGGTGCCGCCGCGTTCGGCGCGGCGTCCCTGCTCGCCGCCTACGCGAGCAGTCCCGGCATGCTGATCGCGGCTCGCGCCCTGCTGGGCATCGCCGGCGCCACGCTCAACCCCTCCACCCTCGCCCTGATCAGCAACATGTTCAGGAACGATCGGGAGCGCGGCCTTGCGATCTCGCTCTGGGCGACCTGCCAGTTCGGCGGCTCGGCTGTCGGTCCGCTGGTCGGCGGGCTGATGCTGGACCACTTCTGGTGGGGCTCGGTCTTCCTCCTCGGCGTCCCCGTGATGGTGGTGCTGCTGGTGGCCGGACCGCTGCTGCTCCCCGAGTACCGCACGGGCAGGGCGAGCGGCCCGCTCGACCTGATCAGCGTGGCGCTGTCGCTGCTCGCGATCCTCCCGGTGATCTACGGGGTCAAGGAACTCGCTGCGGGCGGCGCCCACAGCTCGACCCCGCTGGCGCTGCTGTCGCTGGCCGTCGGACTCGGCGCGGGCGCGATGTTCCTGCGCCGCCAGCGCACCCTGGCCGACCCGCTCGTGGACCTGGGACTGTTCGGCAGGCCGGCCTTCTCCTTCGCTCTCGCAGGCATGGCCGTGGCCTCCGGCGCCTTCGCCGGCACCTCGTTCCTCACCAGCCAGTACATCGTGACCGTGGCGGAGCTGAGTCCGACCGCGGCGGGGCTCTGGCAGGCCCCGACCGGTGGTGGCATCGCCGCGGGCGTGCTGCTGGCCCCGCTGTTCCTGCGCTGGATGAAGCCGCTGACTGCGATGGTGGGCGGGCTGTGCGTCTCCTTCCTCGCGCTGCTTGCCCTCACCCAGGTCGGCGACGACGGCGCGGTCGTCGGGGTCGTCGTCTGCATCGCGTTCGTTGCTTTCGGCGTCGGCCCGCTGTTCGCACTCGGTACCGGGCTCGTGGTGGGTGCCGTGCCGGTGGAGAAGGCGGGTGCCGCGGCCTCGCTGTCCGAAAGCAGCAACGTGCTGGGCTCGACGCTCGGTCTCGCCTTCCTGGGCACCCTGGGCGCCGCGTTCTACCGGGACGAGATGGCCGGGCAGATCCCTGCCTCGCTGCCCGCCCCGCTGGCCGAGGCCGCCCGGGAGACCGTGGCCGGTGGCACCGCCGCCGCCCGCGAGCTGACCGGCCCCGCCGCCCATGACCTGGTGGCGGCATCTCGTGACGCCTTCACCAGCTCACTGCACACGGTCAGCTGGGTCGCGTCCGCCGCGATGGCCGCCGTGGCGGTCGCGGTCGCCTTCAAGCTGCGGGAGAAGAACCCGACGGAGCAGGCCGACACGACGGAGCCGGCGGAGGCGGAGGCCACGGCCGGGGCACCCACAGCGGAGCGCACCAAGGTCTGATACCGACGCCCGAAGGGGCGCGGCGCGAGCGCGTCGCGCCCCTTCGGCATGCCCGCCGGCCGTCTTGCCGCACGGGGTCTCAAGCAAGCAAGCAAGGAGATGCGCAGTCCGTCCCCAGCCGCGACGATTCCGACGACCGGTCCGGTGCGCCCGTCACCACCGGTGCGCGCGTGCCCCCGCGATGCCCGGCAGCGTCCGGCGCTGCCCACTCCGTCACCGCCGCCCCGATTCCTAGGAGGCACCACCATGACCGCAGCACCGAAGATCCTCGCCATCAACGGCTCCGAGCGGGACGGCAACACCGCGGACGTGCTCCGGTATGCGGCGGCGCGCGCCCGTGCGCTGGGCGTCGAGTTCGAGGTCGTCGACCTGCGGAGCATCCGGATGGAGCGGTGCGGCCCGTGCGGCGACTGCAACGACCGCACGGTCGCCTGCGCCGTGGGCGATGACATCCCTTCCGTGGTACGCAGGATGATCGAGGCCGACGGCATCGTCTTCGCCGCCCCGGTGCACGGCTTCGGCACGGCGAGCCTCATGCAGACCTTCATCGAGCGGGCCGGGGTCGGCTACCTGCGCTTCGACCGTCCGCTGAGCAACAAGGTCGCGGGCATCATCTCTGTCGCCCGCCGCTACAGCGCGGGTGAGGTGTGGGCCCAGCTGACCGTCAACGCCCTGCTCAACCGCATGATCCTGGTCGGCAGCGGCTTCCCGGCTACCGTGCACGCGCTGCACCGCGGCGACGCGGCCAAGGACGAGGAGGGGCTGCGCAACGTCGAGCGTCTGGTCGACCGCATGTCCGACATGATCACGCTGCTGCGCGAGCACCGCGAGCTGACCGGCCGTGACGCGCTGGCCGGTGGCGACCGCAACGAGCGGGTCGGCCTGCCGCTGAACGAGCTGGTGGGCGCCGAATGAGCACCATCGCCCCGCTCTCTGCCGGTGACCCGGGCCTGCCCGCCTTCTGGGAGTCGTACGAGCCGGTGCTGCGCGCCTTCCACAACGGCGCCCTGGCCGACGAGGACCTGGAGCGCTGGCGGACCGAGCGGCTGACCGCCGTCCTGCGGCACGTCACCGAGCGCTCGCCGTTCTACCGCCGCCACCTCGCCGGCGTGGACGTCGCACAGGTCACCCCGGCCACCCTCGCCGAGCTCCCTTTCACCACCAAGAACGACCTGCGCCGCGAGATGTACGACGTGCTCTCCGGCAGTCCGGCCGACGCCGCCGTCTTCTACGAGACGACCGGCACCACCGGGCCGTCCACGCCCTGCCCGCGCGGCGCCCGGGACGTCGTGACCAGCAACGCGGCCGTGGAGGAGTCCTGGCGGCGTATGCTGCGCGCGCACTTCGGCGACCGGATGCCGGTGGTCGGGCTGATGGGACCCTCGGAGCTGTACGCCTTCGGTGACGTGTTCACCGCGGTGACCGCCGCGCTAGGCGCCTGTCACGTCAAGATCTGGCCGGAGTCCCCGCGCGTCGGCTTCCAGAAGGCGCTTCGTCTGATCGAGGACCTCGGCGTCGAGGTGATCGTCTGCGCTCCCGCGCTCTGCCTGAGCCTGGCCAAGGCCGCCCTGCACTACGGCTACGACCTGGCGCGGCTGCCGGTGAAGCTCTTCCTCGTGCTCGGTGAGATCTGCACCCCCGAGTTCGCCGCCAACGTCGCCACGGTGTGGCCGCACGCCCAGGTCCGGCCTACGCTGTACGGCTCCCAGGAGTCGCTGTGCATCGCGACCGGCGCCGATACCGGACAGCTCCACCTGTCGCAGCCCAACTACCTCTTCGAGCTGGTCGACCCGGACACCGGGGAGTTCCTGGGCACCCGGGGCGAGGGCGAACTCGCCCTGACCATGCTGGTCGACGGCATCAAACCGCTGATCCGCTACCGGACCGGCGATCTGGTCCGGATCACCGAGGCTCCGCCCGGTTCCCCACTGCCCGGCGACGTCGTCGAGGTGGTCGGCCGGGCCGCCGACCGCATCCGGCTCGGTCACGCCGTGCTCCAGCCCGCCGAGCTCGAGACGGCGGTCCTGGACACGGTCTCCGGCTGCCTCGGCTACCAGGTCGTCATCGACCGTGACGAGGCGGGCGACGACCGCGTCACCGTACGGCTCGACCTGCTGCCGGACCACTCCGACCGGGACGGCACCGCCGCCGGCGTCGCCGCCCGGCTGCGCGCGCTGACCGGTCTCGACGCGACGGTCGTCGTGGAGGACGAGCTGGACCCGGTGACCCACACCGGCTCCTTCGTCAGCTGGAAGGCGGCACGCGTGCTGGACGACCGGGGCCCCTTGGACACGTCGGTGCTGGTGGCGCGTCAGGTCGCTCACCGGTACGCGATCACCACCTGAGCGGAGAGGACACACCATGCCCGACCCCAGGCCGGAGCCCGCGACGATCCGGGTGACCACCCGGCGCGAGGTCCTGCCGTCGTACCCGACGCTCCCGGTGCACCAGGCGCTCGCCCACCGCTTCGGCAAGGAGCAGGTCTACCTGCTTGAATCGGCCGCGGGACCGGAGCGTGACCGCAAGTACCAGTTCGTCGGGTTCGGCGAGCTGCTCTCGCTGTCCGTCACGGACAGCGTCGTCAGCGTCGAGGGCGTCCCGGCCCTGCGCGAGGCGCTGCTGCGGCGGATCGCCCCGCTGCTCGACGAGACGGCCGGCGGACTGCGGCTGCGCGCCCGGCGCGACCTGTGGTCGGTCCTGCGGGAGCTGCACGCGCTGTTCGACGCCAAGGGCTCGCCGAACCGGTTCCGCTTCGGTTTCCTCGGCTACTTCGGCTACGACACGGTCCGCTACATCGAGGACCTGCCGTACATCATCGACGAGCGTCCCCCGCTGCCCGACGTCCACCTGGTGCTGCACCAGGGCTGCGTGGTCACCGACCTCGACAGCGGCGAGGGGGAACTGCTCCTGCACGAGTCCGACCACTGGCGGGCGTTCGACGCGGCCGAGGTGACGGCGCTGCTCGCGCGGGCCGAGACGGATCATCCGGTGGCCCCCGCGGGCCCCGTGCCGGCCTCGGCCACCTCGGACGACACCGACCCCGACGCGTACCGTCGCGACGTCGAACGGGCCCTGAAGCACATTGCCGTCGGCGACATCTACCAGGTGCAGCTCGGCCATGAACTGACCATCCGCAGCGCCGTCGATCCGATCGACGTCTACCAGCGGATGCGCACCCACAACGCCTCGCCGTACATGTATCTGGCGCACGTCCGGGGGCAGACCGTGCTCGGCGCGAGCCCGGAACTGTTCGTCCGGGTCGAGGACAGCACCGTCACCATGCGCCCGATCGCCGGCACCGTCCCGCGCGACGGCGACGACGAGGCGGCGGGCGCCCGGCTGCTGGCCGACGAGAAGGAGATCGCCGAACACATCATGCTGGTGGACCTGTGCCGCAACGACATCGGCCGGATCTGCCGCGCGGACACCTTGGAAGTGCCCGACGAGCTCATCGTCGAACGCTACTCCCACGTGCTGCACTTGGTCTCGACGGTGGTGGGCGAGGCCGAACCGGGTCGCGACACCTACGACATCATCGCCGCGCTGTTCCCCGCGGGCACGATGACCGGGACGCCGAAGATCCGCGCCATGGAGATCATCGAGCAGATCGAGCGCAGCCGCCGGGGACTGTACGCGGGCGCGATCGGCGTGATCGACATCGGTGGCTACACCAACCTCGCCCTGTGCATCCGCACCTTGTTCCACGAGGACGGCATGTACCGCACGCGAGCCTCCGCCGGAGTGGTCGCCGACTCCGCCCCGGAGCGTGAATGGACCGAGACGCTAGCGAAGATGAGCGCCGCCTACTGGGCGGTGACCGGAAAGGGACTGCTGTGAGCGTGACCGCCCTGAACAGCGGCGTGGGGCGGCCGGGCCCCGGGCCCCGGATCCTCGTCGTGGACGCCTTCGACAGTTTCGTCGACATCCTGCGGCAGTACCTGATGTCCGCCGGGGCCGAGCCGCTCATGGTGCGGTCCCGCACCATGAGCGAGCAGCAGGTGGCGGAGCTGCGGCCGGATGCACTGCTGCTCGGCCCCGGCCCGGGCCATCCGGACATCAGCGGGCACGTGGAACTGGTGCGCGCCTTCGCGGGCCGGCTGCCCATTCTGGGCGTCTGTCTCGGTCACCAGGCGATCGGGCGGGCCTATGAGGCGTCCGTGGTACCGGCGGAGCACTTGATGCATGGCAAGACCAGCCGGGTCAGCCACGACGGCCGCGGTCTCTTCGAGGGCATGCCCGAGGGCTTTCAGGCCACCCGCTATCACTCCCTCGTAGTGGTCGAGGACAGCCTTCCGCCGGTCCTGGAAGTGAGTGCGACCTCCGTCGACGACGGCTACGTCATGGGTCTTCGGCACCGGACGCTGCCGGTGGAGTCGGTGCAGTTCCACCCGGAGTCCATCCGGACGGAGGGCGGCATGCGCATGATCCACAACTTCGTGCGCGCGACCGCGGCGTTCCCGTCCTGGCAGGACAGCGGCGTCGCCGCGTGAGGCGCTACCGGCTCACCGGCTTCGACGGTCCGGCCTCGCTGCGCGAGGAGAAGTGCGAGATCCCCAGGCCCGGCCCGCGCGAGGTGCTGGTCCGGATGCGGGCCTGGTCCCTCAACCACCGTGACCTGCTGATCGCGCACGGACGCTACAGCCGTGACATCGTGCCCGGCCTCGTACCGCTGTCGGACGGCGCGGGCGAGGTCGTTGAGACCGGTTCGGAGGTCACCGCCTGGCGGCAGGGGGACGCGGTCGCCGGGTTGTTCCTGCCCGACTGGCGCTCCGGACCCCCCCGGGTCGACCGGGCTCTGGGCGGGTCCGTCGACGGGGTCCTCGCCGAGTACGTGGTCTTCGACGAGGAGGCGGTCGTCGCTGTCCCCGCCCATCTCGGCTTCGCCGAGGCCGCCACCCTGCCGTGTGCCGCGCTCACCGCCTGGCAGGCGGTCGTGGAGGTCGGCGGGCTGCATCCCGGCCAGACGGTGCTCACCCTGGGCAGCGGCGGCGTGTCCGTGTTCGCGTTGCAGTTCGCCGTGGCGGGCGGCGCGCGGGTGATCTCGACCTCCGGCAGCCCGGCCAAGCTGGAGCGGCTGCGCGAGCTGGGGGCGGCCGAGGTGATCAACCACGTCCAGGAGCCCGAGTGGGGCCTGCACGCGGCCGGGATGAGCGGCGGCGGCGTCGACCACGTCATCGAGGTCGGCGGGGCGGGCACCATGCGCCAGTCGATCACGGCGGCCCGGGTCGGCGGCAGGATCAGCGTCATCGGCGTACTCAGCGGCGGGACCGGGATCAGCCCGGTGCCCCTGCTGCGCAAGGTGCTGTGCGTGCAGGGCGTCCAGGTCGGCAGCGCAGACATGTTCCGGGCCATGAACCGCGCCCTGGAGCAGCGGCGCATCCGGCCTGTGATCGACCGGGAGTTCCCGTTTTCGGAGGCCAAAACCGCGTTCCGGCACCTCGAGGCCGCCACCCACATCGGCAAAGTGGTGATCACCGCCGACTGACCCGGCCGCCCTGCCGAGCACACCAGGAGATGCGGCGGCGTGCGCGCGCCGACGAGGATGCGAGGGCACCATACCGGCGACGGAGGCGACGTGGAGTACTGGAACCCCAAAGCAGAAACCATGCCACGCCACGAACTCGAGGCGTGGCAGTGGCGCAGGCTACAGCGGGCGCTCCACAACGCCCGCGCCCGCTCGCCCTTCTGGCGTGAGCGGCTGCCCCGCGACATCACCTCGATGGAGGACTACGCCCGGCGCGTGCCCCTGTTGCACAAGGCGGACCTGCTCGCCGCTGAGCAGCAGGCGCCGCCGTACGGCACCTGGCCCTCCATCGACCCCGCCCGCGGCATCCGCCACCACCAGACCAGCGGCACCAGCGGCAATCCCCCCGTGCGCACCATCGACACCGCGGGCGACTGGACCTGGTCGACGGACACCTTTTGCACGGCGCTGTACGCGATGGGCGTGCGCCCGCACCACAAGGGCATGGTCGCCTTCGGATACGGCCTCTTCATGGGCTTCTGGGGCATGCATTACGGCCTGGAGCGGATGGGCTGCACGGTCGTCCCGGCCGGCGGCCTGGACTCGCGGACACGGATCAAGCTCCTCGTGGACTACGGCATCGAGGTCGTCGGGCTCACCCCGAGCTATGCGATGCGTCTGATCGAGACCGCCCGTGAGATGGGCGTCGACCTGGCGAAGGAGGCGAACGTCAAGATCATCCTGGCGGGCGCCGAACCCCGGTCGAAGTTCACCACGCGCACCATCGAGGAGGCCTTCGGGGCGCGCGTCTTCAACGCCGCGGGCACCACCGAGTTCGGAGGCGTCTTCATGTTCGAGTGCCCCTCGCGCCGGGGCGCCTGCCACATCATCGAGCCCTCGACGATCGAGGAGGTGCTGCACCCCGAGACCGGGCTGCCGGTCGGCTACGGCGAGGAGGGGGTGCGGGTCACCACCGGACTGTCCCGCGAGGGCATGCAGTTGTTCCGGCACTGGACCGAGGACGTGGTCGTCAAGCAGCCCGCCGCCGCCTGCGGCTGCGGCAGGACCTGGGACTTCTACGACGGCGGGATCATCCGGCGGGTCGACGACATGCGCAAGATCCGCGGGGTGTCGGTCACTCCGGTGATGATCGAGGACGTGGTCCGCGGCTTCGACGAGGTCAGCGAGTTCTCGACGTCGATCAGCTCGGTGCGCGGCCTGGACACGGTCTTCGTCCGGGTGGAGCCGCGGCACGTGCCGGGCGGCGACGTGACCACCCTGGCCCGGCGCATCGCCGAGGAGTTCAAGCGGGAGATCGGCATACGACCCGAGGTGGAGCTGGCCCCCGAGGGCACTCTGCCCCGGCAGGAATGGAAGGCGGCGAGGCTCCGTGACGAACGCGTACTCGTTTCTCAGCCCTGAGCAGGAGGCCCGGCTGCTCGGCGCTTACACGGCCCTGAAGGAGCTGTCGGCCGACTGCCGGGTGCCGGCGGTAAACGCCGCGGTGACCATGGCCCTGGCCGAACTGCGCACGGCCCTCGACGGCCAGGGCGTGGAGTTCGACTACTTCTCAGCAGCCTGAGGCCCGCGCCGAGGTCCGTACCGACACCGCCCGCTCTCGCTGTGACGTGGGTCGGCACGCCACCCCCGGGTGGCGTGCCGACCCACGTCCGCGTGTGGTTTCCCTGTCTAAACCCGTTTTGAAAACACCGCACTTTCGAAGGTGCGACGGTACGGCGCCGACGCCAGCATGACTCGCGGCCCATCAGGTATCGACTTCCAAGGGAGCGCGAAACGTGGCATCTCGCAATGTCCGGACAGGCGCCGCTGAATTCCCCCAAAAGCGCAGAGTTCCCGTCCTCGACGGTCTGCGCGGACTGTGCGCGGTCGCAGTCCTCGTCTATCACGTCGCCTACACGGCGGGCGTGAGCAACCACTTCGCGGACCCGCGCGACAACCTGTGGGGTTATCTCACCGAGGGCATGGGCGTCTTCCTGCCTCCCTTCTTCGTCCTGTCCGGCCTGATGCTCTACCGGCCCTTCGCCCGCCGCACGGTGACCGCCGAGGGCACCGCCCCGCGGGTCGCCCCCTTCTACTGGCGCCGCTTCGTGCGCATCGTTCCCGCGTTCTGGGTCCTGGTGCTCGCCTCGATCCTGCTCCTGGACTACGACAAGATCGACGGCGCCTGGTTCTTCCTGCGGCCGCTCCTGATGATCCACTTCTTCAGCCGGGCCGAGTGGATCACCGGCATAGAGCCGACCTGGACCGTTCCCACCGAGATGCTCTTCTACCTGGCGCTTCCCGTCATCGCCCGGGGCATCCACAAGTTCGCCGTGCGCGGCGCCACCCCGGCCCAGCGCGCCCGCCGGATGTTCGTCCCGCTCGTCGCCCTGGTCCTCATCGGCATGGCCTGGACCGCCTACTGCTTCTTGCCGTCCATGACGGCCGACGTCTGGTACCTGTCCTTCTGGCCCTTCGGCTACGTCGGCTACTTCGCTGGCGGCATGGCCCTGGCCGTGATGCTCTCCTACGCCGAGGTGGCGCCGCGCCGGCCGGCGCTGTTCCGCTGGGCCGCCAAGTGGCCCATGGGCTTCTGGCTGGTCGCTCTGATCGCCTACCTCGCCAACGTGCCGCACCCGTTCGGCGAGCCCGGCATGGGCGACTGGGGCGCGCTCGTCCAGCAGATGACGCTGCACATCCTGTTCCTCGTCTTCTCCCTGTGCGTCGTGATCCCGCTGGTGGCCCCCGGCGCCCGCTCGAAGACCATGAACCTGGTCCTCGCGAACCGTCCGATGGCCTTCCTCGGCCGCATTTCGTACGGCATCTACCTGTGGCACGTGTTCTTCATCCACGTCGTGCTCCACAACGGCAGCATGTTCGGCAAGTCCGCGGTCAACTCGGGCATGCTGCGCGGCACCGTCGGCTTCGCCGAAATGGTGAGCCTGGTCCTGCTCGGCACTCTCGTGACCGCGCTGGCCAGCCACTACGTCATCGAGGAGCCGCTGAACAAGAAGCTGCGCGGCCTCTTCGACCGCCGCTCGCAGCGCCGTGAGGACGAGGCGTCCGTGTCGGGCCCGAAGGGCCCCGGGGGTGGCTCTCCGTCCTCGTCGGAACAGGGCGTCCTGACCTCCGTCTGACCCACCCGGTACGGCCCCAGGGGTGCCCCCGCCGCCACGGCGGGGGCACCCCTTCGCCGTACCCGCCCTACGGCCGCGCCGTCGGTACGACGAAGGGGTGGCCGGCTCCGGAAGGAGCCGGCCACCCCAGTGGCTTCGTGCGGGACCAGGGCCTGTCCGACCCTGATCCGAAAGAAGCGGCCTAGCCCTGGCGCAGCGGCCGGACGAAGGCGCGGACGTCCTGGACGAGCAGTGCGGGCTGCTCGAGGGCGGCGAAGTGGCCGCCCTTGTCGAACTCGGTCCAGTGCGTGAGCGTCGGCAGCAACGGATCTGCCCAGCGGCGGATCGGCAGCGCGGCGTCCTCGGGGAAGACGGCCACGCCGACCGGGGCCTTCAGCGGCCAGGGGCCGCCCCAGGTGCGGGCGAAGGCCTCGTCGCCGTGCGCGGACTCGTAGTAGAGCTGGGCACTGGAACCGGCGGTGCCGGTGAACCAGTAGAGCGAGACGTTGGTGAGCAGGTGCTCGCGGCTGACCGCGTCCTCCGGAACCTTGTCCGCGGCGGTCCACTCCTTGAACTTCTCGACGATCCAGGCGAGCTGGCCGACCGGAGAGTCGGTGAGCCCGTACGAGAGGGTCTGCGGCCGGGTCGACTGGATGCGCTGCCAGCCCATCCCGTCCTGCTGGAAGCGCCCGGCGAACTCCAGGCGGCCCAGGTCGGTGGCGTCCAGGCCCTCGAAGGCGGCCGGGTCCTGCGGCGGGAAGGTGACGAACATGTTCACGTGCACGCCGGCGACGTGCTCCGGGTCGGCGAGGCCCAGCTCCAGGGAGATCGGCATGCCCCAGTCGCCGCCCTGCACGAAGTAGCGTTCGTAGCCCAGGCGGCTCATCAGCTCGGCCCAGGCGCGGGCCACCCGGCGGGTGTCCCAGCCGGCCGCGCGGGTGGGGCCGGAGAAGGCGTAGCCGGGGATCGAGGGGATGACCACGTGGAAGGCGTCGGCCGGGTCGCCGCCGTGCGCGGCCGGGTCGGTGAGCGGACCGATGATGTCGAGGAACTCGGCGACGGAGCCCGGCCAGCCGTGGGTGATGATCAGCGGCTTCGCGTTCGGCTCCGGCGAGGTGACGTGCAGGAAGTGGACGTCGGTGCCGTCGATCTCGGTGATGAACTGCGGGTACTGGTTCAGCCTGGCCTCGGCGGCCCGCCAGTCGAAGCCGGTGCGCCAGTACTCGGCGAGCTCCTTGAGGTACTCGACCGGGACGCCGCGCGACCAGTCGGCGTCCGGGATCTCGCTCTCGGGCCAGCGGGTGCGCGCAAGGCGCTCGTTCAGGTCGTCGATGTCGGCCTGTGGGATCTCGATGCGGAAGGGGCGCATGGCAGCCTCTCGTGGTGCGCGTGCCGGAGCGGGCGTGGTGGGCGTCAGTGGGGTGCGGCGGCGGCCTGCGGCCGCCGGTGCGGTGCAGTGGTGGCGGGTCCGGTGCGCCGGGCTGCGCGGGAGGCCCGCAGGACGCGCAGCATCAGCCGCGGGCGCATCAGGGCCTGTGGCGGGTCGATGAGACCGGCGACGCGAATGAAAGCGTTGCTCAGTTCCGGGTCGTGCTCGGCGGCGGCCTGAAGGCGTGCGACGTAGGCGTTGGCCATCTTGATCTTGAGCGTGCGGCGTCCGGAGACGCCCGGGTAGCCGAGGTCGGAACCGGCGGCCAGCTCCCAGGGCGCCTTGATGGCGGCCGCGACGTCCTTGAAGTACGCGGCAGGTTTCCGGCCGCGGGGGACGGCGAGGTGACGACGCAGCGCCAGCGACTCCAGTGCGGCCACCGTCATGCCCTGGGCGTAGACCGGATTGAAGCTCGCCACGGCGTCGCCCATCACGAGCAGCCCTTCGGGAAACCGCGTCAGGCGTTCGTAGTGGCGCCAGACGCTCGCCGGGTAGCGGAACTTGACCGGGTCGTCGACGGGCTCGGCGTCGGCCACGGCGTCGTACAGGTGCGGGATGGGCAGCGAGCGCATGAACGCCTCGAAGCCCTCGGGGTCCGTGGGGGCGTGGTCGCCCAGGATGCCGGTGAGCGACAGCTCGTAGATGTCGCCGTCGCCGGGCAGCCGGTAGAACAGGCCGCCGCGCGGATGCTCGGGGGTCGCCGCCGGGATGATCGCCTGTGCGTCGCCGAGCGGGTCGTGGTCCAGGCGGTAGTGGCGCGTGGTGTAGGCGAGGTCGATCTCGACCCGTTCCTCCTCCGGGCCCGGATAGCCGAGTTCGGCGAGCCAGACCGGGGTGCGCGAGCCGCGGCCCGTGGTGTCGACGACGAGATCGGCCCCGAGTTCCTGCGGCTCGCCGCCGGAGTGGCGCGACTGGATCCGGGCGCCGGTGACCCGGGTCCGGTCGGCGGTGGTGGTGAGTCCGAGAATGTCGTGCTCTTCCAGGAAGCGGACATTGGGCAGCTGCTGCACCCGGCGGCGCACCTGCTCCTCGAGGACCGGACGGCCCGCGGGAATGGAGATCAGGCCGGTGTCGGCAGGGGCGATGCGCCGGCCGTTGAAGTACCAGTGACAGGCGTGGCCGAAGTCGTCCGGTGGTGCACCGGCGGCCGCGAGGTCGTCGGTGAGCCCCGGGAAGTGCTCCTCCAGGATCTGCTGGCCGCGGGCCACCAGGCCATGGGCGTGCCGTCCGTGCGGCACGCCGCGCCGCGGGCCCGAGACGTCGACGAGCCGGTCGCGGTCGACCAGCAGGACCTCCGTGTAGGTGTCGGCGAGCACGCGCGCGGCGAGCAGCCCCGCCATGCTGCCGCCGAGCACCACCGCCCGGTGTGCGGCTGTGTGGGCCACGGTGTTCTCCTCCTTCGGGTTGACGCCGGTCACGGGGTGGTGCGGGGCGTGTTCTGGTAGGCGGCGATGAGCCACTCGCCGTCCTGCTTGGTCAGCACCCAGATGGCACGGACCTGGCGCTCGGCGGCCGGCTCGGTCTCTCCGGGGGCGAGGACGCCGCCCTGGGTGACGACGACGGCGTTGTCGGGCGAGAGGAACTTGACGGCGAGCGGCGTGCCGGTGACCTGGGTGCCCTTGTACGGTCCGGCGAACGCCTGCGTCATGAAGCCGGCGATCCGCTCGCGGCCGGTCTCGTACACGCCGGGCAGCACCATGGTGCCGTCCTCGGTGAAGACGTCACCGAACGCGGCGCCGTCGTGCGCGGCCCAGGCGGCGACGATGCGCTGCGGCACTGCGGCGACAGCGGCGGTGTCCTCGGCGAGGGCGGTGGCGGTGGTCGTGGCGGTCATGTGGGATCTCCTTGTTCTCGATCGGGCGGGGACGGCTGCGGGCCACCGCGGACGCGGCGGCGCGGGCCGGTCAGGAGGACGGTGCGACGGAGAGCGCGTGGCGGAAGACGTTCCGTGGGTCGTAGCGCTTCTTCACCCGTTGCAGGCGGGGGTAGTTGTCCTTGTAGTAGAGGACGGGCCAGCTGGTGCCGGAGGTGTTCCAGGCCGGGTCGGCGAGGTCCACGTCCGGGTAGCTGATGTACGAGCCGTCGTTGACGTCGTCGGGCTCGGGGACGCCGCCGGTCTCGGCGTACACGTCGCGGTAGAAGCGGCGCACCCAGGCGATGTGCAGTTCGTCCTCCTCCGGCGCGGTCCAGGCGCCCGCGGAGTAGGACGCCTTGAGGATGGAGTCGCGCTGGGGGACGGCGGTGGCGTGGGGGGCGACCGCGTTGACCTGGCCGCCGAAGCCGGTGAGGACCAGGCAGGCCATCGGGTTGTCGTAGCCGGGATCGGTCAGATGGCGGTGGGCGGCGGCCAGTTGGTGGTCGGTGAAGCCCGTGCGCAGGTATCCGGCCTTGTTCTTGTACCGGCCGCGCGGGTCGCTGGGCCAGCTGTAGGAGGGCATCCAGGTGTCCATCCAGGACACCACCTGCTCTTCGACGTGGGCCGGTGCGGCGCCGCTCGGGCCGGTGAGCGCGGCCAGTTGCTCGGCCATCAGCTCGGCGGCGCCGGGCACGTCCTCGTCGATGACGGAGTTGAGGACGAACGATCCGGCGGAGCGGTGCAGGACGATCAGGTTGCTCCAGATGTGGCGCCCCGGTGAGTGCGGCGCGCTGTTCTTCTCGTGCCAGTCGGTGTAGGCGCGCAGTAGCGCCGTGAAGCCCTGCTCGTCCAGGGTGTCCCAGGACCAGACGACGTCGGCGCGGCGGATCCGGCGCGGGGCGCGGGGCAGGGCGTGCTCGGGGGCGGTCGGCCGGGGGCCGGCGGAGCGCAGCCAGAAGCGGGTGACGATGCCGAAGTTGCCGCCGCCGCCTCCGGTGTGGGCCCACCACAGGTCGTGGTGGGGGTCGTCCGGTTCACGGGTGGCGATGAGTACCTGGGCCCGGCCGGTGTCGTCGACGGTGACGACCTCGACGGCGTACAGGTGGTCGACGACCAGACCGTCGCGTCGGGAGAGATGTCCGTAGCCGCCGCCGCAGATGTGGCCGCCGACGCCGACCTCGAAGCAGGTGCCGGCCGGAACGGTCACGCCCCAGCCGTCGTGCAGTTCCCGGTAGAGGCGGTCAAGGCGGGTGCCGCCGCCGACCGCGAAGGCCGCCATCTGCTCGTCGTAGGAGACGGCGGACAGGGGCGAGAGGTCGATGAGGACCTGGATGTCGGGTGAGGCGGTGAAGTCCTCGAAGCAGTGGCCGCCGCTGCGGACCGCGATCCGACGGCCGGTGTCGAGGGCGTCCTGGACGGCGTCGACGACATCCTGGGTGGTGGCGGCGAGGCGGATCGCTTCGGGTTGCCCGGTGAAGCGGTGGTTGTATCCCTCCACCAGACCGGGGTACCGGTCGTCCTGCGGGGTGACGGTCACCCCGCGGTTCTCTTGCGACATGGACGGCTCCTCCTGCGGCGGTCGTGCCCAGAGCCTGTCCGGCGGATGGCGGCGGGGTCATCTCCTGGTTTGCGGAGTTAGCGGTGGCCCGGGTCCCGGTCGTCGGTCAGCTGCCGCTCCAGGGCGCGTTCCACGGGAGTCAGGGGCAGTGCGGTCAGCCGTTCCGGGTGACCGGGGGGCGGGTCCTGCGGGGCGGTGCCGTGGTCGAGCGGGATCGTCGTGGTCGTCGCGCCGATCCACGCCCAGCCGTAGTCGGACAGCGACCAGTAGGCGGAGGTGAAGAGGCGCTCGGCCAGCCGCAGGGCGGGAGCGGGCAGGCGCAGCACGCCGCCGCGTCGCGGCTCGGGCGGGGGTGAGGACGTGGTGACGGTCATCCCTCGACCGTCACACCCGTCCGGCGGCTGGTGCATCTCTCGGGGTGCGCACGCCTTTGGTGCCGTCCAGTGCCGTCTGGCCGCGCCTGCCCTCCTCCAGGGTGAGGGCGAGTTCGAGCGGCGTCGAGTCGTTGCCCTCGCGCAGGATCACGGCGGCCCGGGTGAGCTGTCGGGCGATTCGGTCCAGGACGTCGGCGACCGGGCCGGCGTTGTGGGCGAGGACGTCGCCCCACACCCACGGGTCGCCGCCCGCCGTGCGGACCGCGTCGCGCAGGCTCTGCTCGGCGAGACCGAGGAAGGACGAGGAGCTGTCGGCGAAGCGGCCGGAGAGGACGGCCGCCACCAGGTGCGGGGCGTGGGACAGTTCGGCGGCGACCCGGTCGTGGACCTGCGGGGAGAGGTCGAGGCGCTGCGCGCCGCAGGCGTCGAGCAGCGCCTCGAGCGTCCGCAGCGCCCACCGGGGGGTGGCTTCGTACGGGCACAGGACCCAGACGCAACCGCTGAAGCGGGCGGCGTCGGCGTCGGCCCGGCCGGGGGCGTCGGGTCCGGCCATCGGGTGGCCGGGCACGTAGCCCTTGAGGTCGCAGCCGCGCAGTTCGGCGTCGGAGCTGATGATGTCCTTGGTTCCGGCGGTGTCGGTGTAGGCGTGCCCGAGGCCCTGGCTCTGCGCGCGGTACAGGACGTCGACGACGGCGGACGGCGGGGTGGCCACGACGACCAGGTCGGCGGGCGGGCGCTCGGGGGTCCAGGCGGTTCCGGCGCCGAGCGCCACGGCCTCGGCGGTGGCGCGGGGATCGTCGTCGAGGAGGGTGACCTCGACACCCGCGCCGGTGAGGGCGAGGGCCACGGAGGTACCGGTGGTGCCGCAGCCGATGACGACGGCGGTACGCAGCGTGGCGGCGGTCATGGGAACTCCTGGCGGTTGGAACGGAGGGGGTGGGCGAGCCGGTGCCTGGTGGGCCCCGGGGCAGGGCGGCCGGGGTGCGGCGCGGGGCCGCGGGTCGTGCGGTCACGGCGGCTCAGTGCTCGCAGCGGGCGTGGGCGAACTGGCCGGGGGTGCGGCCTTCACCGGCCGGGCCGCGGTAGGCCTGGGCGATGTCGAGCCAACGGTCGGCCTCGGCTCCGGTGGCGATGAGGGCCAGGTCGTCGCGGTGGCGGCGACGGGTGACGAGCAGGCAGAAGTCCTCGGCGGGGCCGGTGATCTTGTCGGTGGCGTCCTCGGGACCGTAGGCCCACAGCTCGCCGTTGGGGGCGGTGACCTCGATGCGGAAGTGCTCGGTGGGCGGGGTCAGACCGCGCGAGAGGTAACCGAAGTCCCGGGTGAGGAAGGCGAAGAAGACCAGGTGGCGCAGGCGCTCGGTGGGCTCGCGGCGCACGCCGAGGGCGTCGGCGATGTCCTGGCCGTGGCCGAAGATCTCCATGATTCCGGCGGAG
Source organism: Streptomyces sp. Wb2n-11 (assembly GCF_001049855.1). NCBI lineage: Bacteria > Bacillati > Actinomycetota > Actinomycetes > Kitasatosporales > Streptomycetaceae > Streptomyces > Streptomyces sp. Wb2n-11. The sequence goes on along the minus strand of NZ_CVPB01000005.1, from coordinate 118,395 downwards.
GCGAGGACGGCCGCCGGGAGCGGGTTGACCAGCCACGGCACGACCTGGCCCTCGGGGACGGCGGCGAGGGCGTCGACGGAGTGCTGGCCGAGGGCGCGGAAGCGGGCGAGGAGCTGGGCGGGCGGGAAGCCGTTGAACTGCTTGAGGGCGGCGTTGACGGCGCCGTCGAAGTCGCCCGAGGCACCGGCGGCGAGCTTGGCGAAGCCGCCGGGGTCGGAGGCGGCGGTGCCGGCCAGGTGGAAGATGAAGGTGAGGTGGGCGATCTGATCGGCGATGCTCCAGCCGGGGGCGGGGGTGGCGGTGTGCCAGGCCTGCTCGTCCAGTCCCTCGACGAGGCGGGCGGTCTCCTCGATGTCGATGGCGAGGGCCTTCAGGACGTCGTTCGTGGCGTTCATGGTGGTGTCTCCTTTGACGGGGAGCGAAAGGGAAGGGGGTGGGACGGGGCGGGTGGCGCGGGTTCAGGGGGTGGCGGCGGCCGTGGGGCGGGGCGTCCTGCCGGGTACGGGGAGCCGGGTGCCGATGTCGACGGCGGCGGTGAGCGCCGCCCAGGAGGCGAGCTCGACCAGTTCGCGGTCGCCGGGGTGCGCGGCGCGGAAGTCGGCGAGGTCCGCGTCGGTGATCTGGTGGGGGTTGAGGGCGGTCAGCAGGGCGAGCCGCCCGGTGGGCAGGTGGGCCTCGTCGAGCGAGGCGGTCGCCTCGGCGAGCCAGCCGCGGCCGGGGCCGGGCACGGTGCCGTCGTAGGCGGCGAGGACGGTGTGCAGCAGTTCGCGGACGGCCTCGGGGATCCAGCGTTCAGCAGCGTGGTCGACCGAGGCGACGGCCCGGCCGAGGGCCTCGGCGATGGTGGGGGTGGCCTTGGCCCAGTCGAGTCCGGCGGGCAGCGGGGCGGCGGGCAGCAGCCCCAGCGCGGCGCCGGGCGTCACCAATGCGCCGCGGTCGGCCCTCATGGCGCGGGCGACCAGGCGCATGACCGGTCCGCGGCCGGCGGCAGGGGCCGCGCCGGGGACGGGCGAGTCCGGCAGGAAGAGCCTGACCATCCGGTTGAGGTAGTGGAAGGTGACGGCGGTGCCGAGGATCTCGGGGGCGTCGGCCGCCTCGAACGGCAGGTGCTCCTCTCTGTGTTGTGCCGTGGTGGCGCCCGTCGCCCAGTCGGCGAGGGACCGGTGGGCGTCGGTGCCGGGCAGGGTGGCCCGCTTGGCCTCGTGGACCTCGACGCAGTAGGAGCAGTCGTTGGCCCGCGACACCCCGGCGGCGACGGCTTCCTTGGCGGCCCGGGAGACCCGGCCTTCGGCGAGGAGGGTCTCGCGCAGCAGCAGCCAGGAGGCGGCGAGCGTCTGCGGGGCCGGGGAGTGCAGGGCCAGCGGCGGGGCGACGACGCCGAACTCGCGGCGGGCCTGGGCGTAGACCTCGGTGACGGTGTCGTCGGACCGGGTGGGCGGGACGACCGTGATGTGCCGGATCTGCCGGAGCGAGCCCTTCAGCATGAGTCGTACGAGCGGTCGCACGGCCGCCTCCTTCTGCGCATCGGGGTTGCATGGCGCAACCCACTGGTCATGGGGTCGATTTCGTGAAGCAACTCACTGGCCGGCAGGAAGCCGTCCGAGGGGATCACGCAGTGACCAGGCGCTTCTGCTTCAGCAGCGGCAGCACGCCGTCGCGTCCGCTCTTGTAGCCGGTGGGGGCCGGGGCGCCGTAGGTGACCGCGACTCCCCTGGCCCGGGCGGCGGCCACGATGTGCGGCACCGCGCGTTCGGCGAGGGCGGCGATGGTCATCGCCGGGTTGACGGTCAGGGCGCCGGGGACGGCGGAGCCGTCAGTGACGAAGATGCCGGTGTGGCCGCGCAGTTCGTTGGTGTCGTCGAGGGCCGAGGTGGCCGGGTCGTCGCCCATCCGGCAGGAGGCCAGCGGGTGGACGGTGTAGGCACCGACCAGGTCGTTGGTCCACGGCATCACCTTGGCGAGGCCGTCCTTCTCCAGGATCTCCTTCACGTCGGCGTCGGCCTGGTTCCAGCCGTTCCAGGTGTTCTTGGTCGGTTTGTAGGAGAGGTTGCCGCGGCCGAGCATCTGCTGCGAGATGCGCATCGAGTTGCCGGTGGCGGGCGGCGGGCCGAAGACGCCCTCGTTGTCGTCCTCCGTCATGCAGAAGATGGTCAGCCAGGACTTCCAATTCTTGAGGATCTCCTTCTTCTCCTTGCCGAACCAGGTCGGTCCGGAGGCGTCCGGCACCTGGGCCAGGATGGTGCCGAGGCCCGGCGGGAAGTAGAGCTGCTCCAGGGAGTAGCGGGAGTACTCGGGCAGCGAACCGTCGAGCTTGTCCCAGCTGGCCACGGTCGGGCCCTTGCCGATCGCGTTGGCGCCGTACGGGAGGTTGCCGTCGCCGCGGGTCAGGCCGAGGATCTCGGCGGCCTTGTCCTCGTTGATGACGGCCGTGTTGAGGCGCTCTCCGTTGCCGGAGAAGTAGCGGCCGACCGCGTGCGGCATGGCGCCGAGGCGGGCCTCGCTGCGCTGCAGGATGACCGGGGTGGCGCCGGCGCCCGCAGCCATCACGACGATCTTGGCCTCGATGACGCCGGAGCCGGTCCGCAACCGGTAGTCCTCGTCGTCGACGGTGTTGTAGTGGACCCGGTAGTCGCCCTCGGGGGTCCGCGTCAGGTGCTGGACCTCGTGCAGCGGGCGGATCTCGGCACCGTGGGCGAGCGCGGCCGGGAGGTAGTTGACGGTGAGGGACTGCTTCGCCTCGAAGCGGCAGCCGGCCATCATGAAGTTGCAGTTGACGCACTTGGAGTTGTCGATCGCGGCGGCGAGCGGGTTGGCGGTGCGGCCGGCGTGGTCGCAGGCCGCGGCCCACAGGCCGCCCGCGTAGGAGGCGTCCTCCCAGCCCTGCTTGCTGACCGAGAGGGACTCCTCGATCCGGTCGTACCACGGGTCGAGGGTGTCCCGGCTGACCGCCTTCGGCCACATCCGGCGCCCGATGCTGCCGTGCCGGTCGAAGACGAACCTCGGAGCCCGCGGCATGGCCGCGAAGTACACCACGCTGCCTCCGCCGACACAGTTGCCGCCGAGCACGCTCATGCCGTCGCCGACGACGAAGTCGAAGATCCGGGTGTAGGAGGAACCGAGCTTGTAGTCGTGCTCGAACTCGTCGTTCTTCAGCCAGGGACCGCGCTCGAGGACGGTGACCTTCGCACCGCCGGCAGCCAGGTGGTAGGCGGCGATCGCCCCGCCGAAACCGCTCCCGATGACCAGGACGTCGGTCTTCTCGATCGTGGTGCTCATGCTGGGCTCCCGGAGGGGGTCGTGTCGGGGTGGAGGTCGGCGAGCTGCCGGCCGTAACCGGCTTCCTGGAAGCGCCACAGTCCGTCGGCGTCCGGGGCGGTGATGCCCATGGCGGTGAGGCCCGGGTGACCGGCGGCGAGCGCGTCGTCGGTGTGGACGTGGGCGGCGGAGTCGAAGGCCATGTTGCAGAAGAGGGAGAGCAGCACCCAGAAGTCCTTCTCGGGGTGACCGATGGCGGTGAGCTCGACGATCAGGGCGACCCGGTCGTCGTAGTCGAGGGCCACGAAGGCCGGGACGTCGGTGTCGAGGGTCAGGCCGGTCTTGGCTGCGTAGACCACGGCGTGCTCGTTGACGAGCTCGGCCAGGTCCTCCAGGCCGTCGTGGATGCCGGTGGCGTCCCAGCGAAGGAGGTCGAGCGCGCAGCTGGTGACGGCGCCGCCGCCGGTGCTGACACCGGCGATCGCCCTGTCACCGGGCCAGCGCTTCTCGCCCGGGACGATGGTGTCCGCATAGGCCTCGAGGGTCAGGGTGGCTTCTTCCCCGATGTCGACCCTCCGCTCGGGGATTCTCCGTGCTCTATGCAACTCGTCCTCCGGTCGGTTGGGGTTCCTGGTGGTGTGGGGAGAAAGCTAGGAGCATCGAGTCCTTTCAAACAACCAACCCGTTTCGTGTTCGCCCGAACGCTGGTCCTTTGATGCAACTAACCGGAGTCGCGTTGTCTCTGCACTGGCGCTCAGAAAAAAACAGGTCGTTCGCTATGCTCCTCACGAATGCACAGTTCTCTGCGGTGATCCGGGCCTTTTCCATGGAGTTTTGGGGGCGGCCGGGAACACTTCGATCTCGCCGAAGGGGGAAGGGGAGAGGTGAACGGCGACGAAAGAACTCTGACGCTGCCGGCCCGCTTTACCCACCGGTTGCCGATCGAGGTTTTGCTGCCCGCCGACTCACCCCGCCTGAACGGCCTGGACGAGGAGCACGTGCGACGCCTGGTCGGCGTCTACGCCTCGCTGCCGCCGGTCCTCGTGCACCGGAGCACGCTGCGCGTGGTCGACGGCATGCACCGGGTCGCGGCCGCCGCGCACCAGGGGCTCACCTCCGTGGAGGTGCAGTACTTCGACGGCGCTGACGAAGAAACGTTCCTTCGCTCGGTGACCGCCAACATCACCCACGGCCTCCCACTCTCCGTGGCGGACCGCAAGGCGGCGGCCGAGCGCATCCTGCGCTCCCGGCCAGACCTGTCGGACCGGTCCGTCGCCTCCTGCACCGGCCTCGACGCCAAGACGGTCGCCACGATCCGTCCCCGTTCGACCGCGGACAATCCCCAACCGAACATCCGGATCGGCGCCGACGGCCGGGCCCACCCGCTGGACCGCACGGCCGAGCGACTGCGCGCCGCAGAGCTCATGACCCACCACCCCGACCTGCCGCTGCGGGCGATCGTCAAGGAGACCGGACTCTCCCTCGGCACCGCGCACGACGTGCGCCGACGGCTGCAGCGCGGCGAGGCCCCGGTGCCCGAGGGTCGCCGGGCCGCAGCCGCCCGCCGCGCCGCGGCCCTCACCTCGTCCACCGCGGCCGCCACCTCCGAGCCGCCCGCCCAACGCCCCCCCGCACCCGCGCCGCCCACCGCGACCACCCCCGCCCCGACGGCCGGCACCGGCAGCTCCCGCGGCTCGATGGAGCTGCTGCGGCGGCTCGCCGGCGACCCGTCGCTGCGGCACTCGGAGTCCGGACGGCACTTCCTGCGCTGGCTGCACACCCACGTCATGGTCGACGAGGCCTGGCGGCGGCAGGCCGCCGCCGTACCCCCGCACTGCACGGACACCGTCGCGGAACTGGCCCTCCAGTGCTCCCACGCGTGGAAGAGGTTCGCCGAGGACCTCGCCCGGCGGCGACTGACCGATGCCACCCCCGATCCGTCACGACACGCGGCTTCCGCCCCTCGGCAGGGAGCATGATTCAACGACAGGGAGAAACGGTGACCACCACCGCCATCGAAGCCGCTGTCCTCCGGGTGATCGATGAAATGCATGCGAATCTCGGCCAGGAACTCACGATCGACGACATGGCCCACACCGCCATGTTCAGCAAGTTCCATTTCACCCGGGTTTTCCGGGACGTGACGGGTACGTCCCCCGGGCGTTTTCTCTCCGCCCTGCGACTTCAGGAGGCAAAGCGCCTCCTGCTCGAAACCGAATTCAGCGTGGCCGACATCAGCAGCCAGGTCGGATACAGCAGCGTCGGCACCTTCAGTTCCCGTTTCAAGACCTGTGTCGGCGTATCTCCGAGCATGTTCCGGGAATTGGGCGGATTCACGCCGGAGATCGCTTCCGGCCCGGCCGCCACGGGCGAGGTCCCGATCATGCACGGCACACTGCGCGGGCGGGTGCACCTGCCGGAGGACCGGGAGCCCGGCCGCTGCTTCGTGGGCCTCTTCCCCACCCCCGTCCCGCAGGGACGACCGGTGTGCTGCGCCGTCCTGGACGGACCCGGCTCCTTCGAACTGCGCGACGTGCCGGTCGGCACCTGGTACGTGCTCGTGCACTCCGTCCCTTACGGCCTCGAGCACCTGCCGTCCGGTATCGGCGACGCGGACGTCGTCTCGGTCGGCAGCTACGGCCCCGTGGCCGCGTACAAGGACACCCTGCTGATGTCCGCCGAGATCACGCTGCGCCCGCTGGACGCGCTCGACCCGCCGGTCCTGATGGCCCTGCTGGACCTGCGCACCGACGCGCTCGATCGCATCGCGGGCTGACCCTCCCCCGGGCCCGCCTCCTCGCTCCCGGGACACGACGAGAGGGCCGGCCACGAAGAATCGTGGCCGGCCCTCTCGTCGTGTCCCGGGAGCAGTCGCGTGCGCTCAGTCCACCGGACGGACCGTCATCGGCAGTCCCCCGCGCATCCGCAGCGACATCATCGGCTCCGCGATGCCCTTGTGCCCCGGCACCACCGCCAGGTCGAGGTCGCGGGTGACGAGCGCGGTGACGAACACCGCCTCCATCATCCCGAGGTTGCTGCCGACGCAGAACCGCGGTCCCGCGCCGAACGGGAGGTAGGCGTACCGCGGCCGGTTCGCCACCCGCGACGGGTCGAAACGGCCCGGGTCGAAGCGCTCCGGGTCGTCCCACAGGTCCGGGTGCCGGTGCATCGTGTACGGGCAGACCAGCACGCCGGCCCCGGCCGACACCGTGAACCCGCCCACCTCGTCGGCTGCCTGGGCGATCCGGGGCAGGATCCACACCGGCGGGTACAGCCGCATGGCCTCCTGCACCACCTGTGTCGTGTACGACAGCTTGTGCAGGTCCTCGGCGTCCGGCAGCCGGCCGCCCGCGAGCACCGCCCTGGCCTCCTCGCGCACCAGGTCCCGCACGTGCGGGTGGCGGGCGAGCAGCAGCAGCGTCCAGCCGAGCGTGCTCGCCGTCGTCTCATGCCCGGCGAGCAGCAGCGTGACCAGCTCCTCCTGGAGCAGCCTGCGTCCGGCGACCGGGTCCGGGTGGGCCCGGGCAGCAAGAATCATCCGGGCGAACGCGTCGTCCGCCCCGTCACCCGGGCTCATCCGGGAGCCCCGGTCGGCCACCAGCTCGCCGACGGTCCGGGTCAGCTCCCGGCGGGCGGCACGGAACCGGCGCTGGGTGCCGAACGGTACCCAGGTCGGCACCAGGTCCTGCGTGACCATGTCGAACATGGCCTGGTCCTGCACCGCCTCGAAGGCGTGCGCGATGCCGTCGTGCCCCTCCAGGGAGGTGTCCATCAAGGTTCGGCCGAGCACCCCGAGAGTGAGCCCGGTGACCTCCTGAAGGACGTCGACCGGGGTGTCCCCGGCGCGGCTGCGCAGCAGCTCCACGAGCCGTCCGGACTCCTCGGCCACCGCGCCGGCCTGTGCGGTGATCCTCCCCGGCTTGAACGCGGGCTGCACGGTGCGGCGCTGCTTGCGCCACAACTCGCCCTCGCTGGTGAGCAGCCCGTCTCCGAGGACCTTGCGGGACTCCACCAGGCCGATGCCCTTGTGGTAGTTGGCCGCGTTGTCGGCGAGGACGTGCTTGGCGTAGTCGGGCCGGTTGAAGACGTAGAGCTTCTTGGGGCCCATGTTCACGCGCACGGCGTCGGCCAGCTCGGCCGCGTCCCGCATCATGCCGAGCCGGTCGACCGCCAGCTTGCGCAGCAGCCCCGGCAGCGCCCGGACCGGTGGGCCGGGTGGGTGGACGCTCATCGGCTGCCCTCCGGTTGCTGCGGCACGACCTGCCGGAAACGGCCGCCGTGGAACACCAGCGGCTCGCGGCCCGGGAGCTCGTCCAGGGCGAGGATCCGGCCGACGTGGATGGTGTGGTCGCCGCCGTCGTACGCGCGCCACCGGGCGCACTCGAAATGGGCCGCCGCCCCCGCGATCACGGGGGCGGCGGTGGCCTGGCCGGGCAGCCAGTCGACGGCGTCGAACTGGGCCGCGCCGAGTGGCCGGGAGCGGTCGGCGAAGTGCCGGGCCACGTCCTCCTGACCGGCGCCGAGTACCGATACCGCGAAGGTCTCGGCCTCGGCGAGGACCCGGTTCATGACGGCGTCGTTGCCCACGCACAGCAGCACGAGGGCCGGGTCCAGCGATACCGACGTGAAGGAGTTGGCGGTCATGCCGCGCGGGACCGCGCCGCCGACCGTCACGACGGTGACGCCCGTGGCGAAGGACCCAAGGGCCCGCCGCAGCCGCGCGGGGTCGCCGGTGACGGCGTCCCGCGGCGGTGCGACGGCCAGGGTGCTCATGCGGCCCGTCCGACCAGCGCCCGGTTCGGGGTGCTGTACGGCTTCAAGGCGCGGGCCAGGCCGTCCGGGATGCGCGAGGGCACCGTGTTGGTGTTCGGTCCGCGCATGCACGCGATCCGCTGGCGGCCGCGGGCGACGAGCACCTCGGCCCCGCCGGTCACCTTGACGTAGTCGAAGGTGAACTCCAGCTGGGTCTGGCCCAGCTCGGACAGACGCATCCGGATGGACAGCTCGTCGAAGGCGGTGATCTCCGCGAAGAACTCGCAGTCCACCTTCAGCGTGAACAGCTTGAGGTCGTCCTGGACCTCGGCCAGCACGTCCGGCGCCTTCTGGTGCAGGAACAGCTCCCGGCAGCGTCCCTGCCAGCGCAGGTAGTTCACGTAGTACACGTTGCCAACGAGGTTGGTCTCCTCGAAACCAACCGTGTGCCGGTACTCGAAGTAGTCGTCCGCCATGGTCTAGGACCGCCCTTCGGCGAGAGGTGTCTCGTGGGTGAGGAAGGAGAAGACGGCGGGTTCCAGGGCGTCGCGCAGCGCGGTGACGAAGGTCGCGATCCGCAGGTCCCCGGCGGCGAACACCACCCAGGCGTCCTTGCGGCGCGGCAGCACCGTCAGCGGGGCGCCGGCCATGATGCCGGCCTTGCGCAGGCATTCCACGGCCCCCCACACGCGGGTGGCAGCGGTGTCCGGCGCCTCGCCGGTCTCCTTAGCGACCAGTTCGGCGACCGGCGCGTGGTCCCCGAGCAGCCCGCGCCACTCGTGCGCCGAGCGCATGCTGACCGCCTCGATGTCGCAGGCGACCTCGGTGTCGGAGACGGCGCTGAGGGTGACCCCCAGGCCGTGTGCCGCCGACATCGACAGGTGCCGGCCCGGCTCCAGTTCGGGTCGCCCGTCCGGACGATGCCTGACTGCGACCGGGCTGCCCAGGGCCCGTGCTGCGGCGTCGGCGGTGAAGCCGCGCCGCTGGGCGACGGAACCGGCCGGGGCGTCCCCGTGCGGTTCGACGGCGACCGCGACGCGGCTGCCGACGACGTCTTCGAGGGAGCGCTCCAGGTACGGGCCGAGCAGCGGCGCGACCCACGGGCCCGACCCGTCGGTCTTGCGCACCGCGTGCAGGGTCAGCCCCTCCCAGCGCTCGACGACGGTGCCGTCGGCGTCTCGTACGGCGATGTCGTACACGTAGGTGTCGCCGTCCCGACTGCGCTCGACCGCGGTGTAGCGCAGATGGTCGGGGACGTGCGAGCCGGAGCCGAGGGTGTGGATCCGCTCCACACCCGAGGGCAGCAGCGTGGCGTCCGGGACGCACACCTGGTTGCCGTGCATGAGCGCGTCGCGCATGCCCGGGTCGGCGAGCAGCAGTTCGCCCGGCAGGAAGCCGGCGAACCAGCCCTCGGGCTGCTGCTGGACGGCGACCTCGGCGTCCACGTGCCGCGCGGCGGCCCGGTGGAAGCGGCGCAGCCGCTGGAAGCGGGCGCCCTGGAACAGCACCCCGCCGTACAGGTCGACGGCCGGGTCCAGCGGGACGACCGGGGTGTCCTCGGGCACCTGGAGCGGCGGGCCGTCCGGCGCCGGGGTCCCGCCGAAGATCAGCCGGGCCCTGAAGTGCTCGGCGACGAAGCCGGTGTCCTCGGCGTGGATGGCCACGTCGACGGTGTCGGTGTCGGTGACGGTCGCCGCGATCCGGATCCGGGTGCTGCCGTTCGGCGGCACCACGATCGGACGCAGGAACTTGGCGCCCTCGATGACCGGGGCGATGCCCGTGCGACCGGTGACGGCGGATGCGACCTGGGTCATCGCCTCCATGCCGATGACGGCGGGCAGCAGCAGGTTGCCGTCGAGCAGGTGGTCGGCCAGGTACGGGTCGGTGCCCGCGTTCAGCTCGACCTCGGTGACCAGTTCGACGCCGTGGTAGCGCACCAGCGGGTCGCCGGTGAAGCGCAGCATCGGCAGCGCAGGCAGGTCGCGCCGTACGGTGTCGATGCCTTCGGTCCGGCCGCTGATGACCGTGACGACGGGGGCGTCCGGGTCCCCGATCAGCCGCAGCAAGATCGCCACGCCCTGGTCGGGGGAGACGGGCACGATGCCCTCGCGGGAGAGCGACTCGACGACGGAGAGCTTCTCGCCCATGCCGACACCGGACCACACCGACCACTCCATGCAGCGGGCGCGGATGTTCGGGTGGGTGCGAGCGACGTCCTCGGTGAGGTCAGCCAGCCACTCGTTGGCGGTGGCGTAGTGCGCCTCGCCGCGCAGTCCGGCCCGGCCGATGATGCTGCCGAAGCTGACGAGCAGCTTGAGCCGCTCGGGGCCGACCGCGTCCAGGACCGTGCGCAGTCCGTCGACCTTGGGGCCGAAGGTGCGGTCGAAGTCCTGGCCGGTGAGCCCGGTCAGCGCGCCCGGCTGGTTGAGCCCGGCGCCGTGCAGCAGGCCGGTGATCGGGCCGAGCGCCTCGGTCAGTTCGGTGACGGCGGCCGTGACCTGCTCGGCGACGGTGACGTCGGCGCGGGCGTAGTGCACCCGCACGCCGCTGTCGCGCATCCGGTCGAGATTCTCGGCGAGCTCGGTGTCCTGGGCCGGGTCGGACCGGCCCAGGACGGCGAGCGCGGCGCCGGTCTTCTGGGCCACGGCGAGGGCACACTCGGCGGAGATGCCCTTGCCGCCGCCCGTCACGAGCATCACGTCGGTCTCGTCGAGCGGGACGTCGGTGCGCTCGGGCTTCACGGGCAGCGCCCGCAGCGTCGGCACCCGGCGTGCTCCGGCACGGTCGTAGTGGACCTCGGCGAACCGGGTGGTCGCCGCCACCTCGGCCACGACCCGCTCCACGACGTCCTCGGTCTGCGGGGTGTGGACGACGGTGGTGCGCAGGTGCGGGGCCTCCAGGTGCAGCGTCTTGGCCAGACCGGCCGCACCGCGGCCGTCCTGGACGAGGACGAAGCGGCGGGCCCGGTCCCCGGCGAGCGCGCTCTTGGCCGCGGCCAGGACCTCCCCGATCTCCTCGCGGGGGCAGTCCTTGGCGAGGACGGCGAGCACGCCGGAGCCGAGTCGGGCGGCGGCCAGCGCCGACCGGAGCTGCTCGGCGTACGGGTGGCCGGCGGAGCCGAACAGCTCCCAGGCCCCGTCGGTGCCGTCGGCCACGCCGTACGGCCGGGCGACCTCGTCGAGGTCGACGGCGAAGGGCCGGGCCCAGGGGGCCGCGCCCGCGACGACGGGCGTCTCGGGCTCCGGGGCGGCGCCGCCGGTGCTGACCAGGGTGTCCAGCGCCTCGGCCAGTTCGGCCAGGGTGGCGGTGGCGAAGTTGGTCGGCACCTGGGCGGCGGCGATCCCGAGGCGGGACGCCGCCTGGTTGACGATCTGGCCGACGGTGATGGAGCTCATGTGCAGGTCGTCGAGGAGCCGGCTGTCCGGGTCGACGAGGTCGGCGGGCAGCTCGGCGCGTTCGGCGACAAGAGCGCGCAGCACTTCGAGCGCGTCGACGTCGCTGGCGGCGCCTTGCACGGCAGGCGCCTCCGCGACGGCCGGGGCCGCACCGACGGTGTCGTGGGCGGGGGTGGCAGCCTTCGGTGTCGCCTTGGCGGCGGCCTTGGCGGCCCGCTCGGCGCGCGGCGCGCGCTCGGCCTGCGGGAGGTCGCGCGGGGCCTGCTCACAGGGGCTGGCGAAGAAGGAGAACTCCTGGCCGACCTTCAGGGGCCGGATCAGCCGGTCCTGGAACAGCCGCTCCAGGTCGACCGGCGCGCCCGTGACGTACGCGGCGCCGGCCACCTGCAGCAGGCTGCGCAGCGACTCGTCGTCGGTGTTGAGCGCGACGACCGGGACTCCGGTGGTGACGCGGGCCAGCGAGCTCAGCACCCGGCCGGGGCCGACCTCGACGAACAGGTCGATGCCGCGGGCGGCCTCGCTGACGGCCTGGGTGAAGCGGACCGGGCCGGTGATCTGCTCGGCGAGCAGGGCGGCCAGATCGGTGGCGGGGGTCAGTTCCTCGCCGGTGACGGTGGAGACGACCCGGCCCGTGAGGGTGCCGACCGGGGCGTTTGCGAGCCAGTCGCCGAAGGAGGCGGCGGAGTCGGCGACCAGCGGCGAGTGGAAGGCGTGCGAGACGTTGAGGCGGGTGCAGGGGATGTCGGACCGTTCGGCCCGGCGCCTGACCTCCTCGATCTCCTCGACCGGTCCTGCGACCACCGTCTGCTCGGGGCCGTTGTATCCGGCGACGACGACGGACAGGCCCTCGATGAGCTGCTCGGCCCGCTCGGGCTTCACGTTCAGCGAGGCCATGGTGCCGGAGGAGCTGTGTTCGGCCATCGCCTTGCCGCGCACCCGTGCCGCCTCGAGGAGGGTGTCCTCGTCGAGGGCGCCCGACCAGTGCAGGGCGGAGAGTTCGCCCAGGCTGTGGCCGACGGCGACGGAGGCCTCCAGGCGCAGCGCGTCGAGGACTCGCAGGCCTGCGGCGGAGCCGGTGGCGATGCGCGGCTGGGCCACGTCGGTGGCGACCATGTCGCCGGTGGTGGGCAGCGCGGCCCGGTCGAAGACCTCGGCCGCCTCCGCGAAGCGCCGGCGCAGCGCGCCGCCGCCGGTGCCATTACCCGATCCCTGGCCGGGGAAGAGGAAGCCGATCCGGGCGGGCCCGGAGGCCCGGCCGAGGAAGCTGCGACCGTCGGCGGCGGTGTACGTCGTCTCGCCGGACTCCAGCAGGTCTGCCAGGTGGGTCAGGCGGCGCTCGGCGTCCTCCGGGGAGGTGACGACGACGGCCGCGCGGTGCGCGAGGCCGCGCAGTTCGCGCTGCAGGGTGGCGGCGAGGTCGGCGACCTGGCCGTAGGAGACCTGCGCGGCGAAGGCGGCGACCTCGTTGAGCCGGGCGCGCAGCGCCTTGGCCGACTCGCCTTCGACGACGAGCAGTTCGGCGTCCTGAGGGGCGTGCGCCAGGGCGGCGGAGCGACGGCTGGGGGCCGTGCGGCGCCGTCCGGCGGGCTCGTCCAGGACGACGTGGGTGTTGATGCCGCCGAAGCCCATGGCGGTGACACCGGCGCGCCGGGGCGCGTCCTCGGGCCAGGCCTCGGCCTTGCGCAGCGCCTTGAGGTTGGCCTTCTCGTCGCCGAGCAGCTCGTGCGGGTCGGTGGTGCCGATCGCGGGCGGCAGGGTCTGGTGGTTGACGGCCATGGCCGCCTTGATCAGGCCGGCGACACCGGCTGCGGCCTTGGTGTGGCCGATCATGCCCTTGATGGAGGTGATGGCCGCGAGCGGTGCCTTGGGGTCGGCGGCCCGGCGGGCGCCCATGAGGGCGGTGAGCTCGGTGGCGTCGCCGACGGCGGTGCCGGTGCCGTGGCCCTCGAAGAGCCGGACGGTCTCGATGCCGAACCCGGCCTTGTCGTAGGCGCGGCGCAGGGCCAGCTGGTAGCCGCTGACCTCGGGACGGGTGATGCCGCCCTGGCCGTCGGAGGAGACGCCCCAGCCCGCGACGGTCGCGTAGATGCGGTGGCCGGCCGCGAGGGCGTCTTCCTCTCGCATCATGACGATCATGCCGCAGCCCTCACCGGGCCAGAAGCCGTTGGAGCCGCGGTCGTAGAGCTTCATCTCGCCCTTGGCCAGGGCACCGGTCTTTGCGAAGCCGATGATCTCGAAGGGGTCGATGGACAGGTCCACGCCGCCCGCGACGGCGACGTCGAGGTCACCGTTGATCAGGGCGGTGCCCGCGGTGGTGACCGACAGCAGCGAGGAGGAGCAGGCGCCGTCGACGGTGTAGCCGCCGCCGTTGAGGTCGAAGTGGTTGCAGATCCGTCCGGCGATGGTGTTGGCGAGGCCGCCCGCGAGGGTGTCCTCGTCGATCGCCGGGAACGGCTCCTTGTACGCGGTCTCGACGTCGTCGAGGAATTCCGCGACGCGTGTCTCGTCCCAGTCGTCCTGGTCCTTGAGGGCGGCGGCCATCACCCGTCGTACGTAGGGCCAGCGCAGCCGCATCACATTGGCGCGGGCGAACTCGCCGGTGAGGGTGTTGCCGACGACCACGCCGGTGCGCTCGCGGGGCAGGCCCTCGCCGCCGGGGAAGCCGGCGTCGGCGAGCGCGCGGCCCGCGGTGTCCAGGGCGAGCCAGTGGGTGAGGTCGGTCGACCGGAAGGTGCTGCCCGCGATCTTGTGGGCGATCCGGTCGAACGCGTAGCCCTCGATGACGGCGGCGTTGCGGGCGTAGAAGGTGTCGGGGGTGGTCGGGTCGGCGTCCCAGTAGTCGTCCAGGTTCATCCGGACGTCGGGCAGGCGGCGGAACGCGCGCCGTCCGGCGACGGCGTTGTCCCACAGCTCGTTCGGGTTCGTGGCGTCGGGATAGCGGCAGGCCATGCCGACGATGGCGATCCTGGTCATGCGGCCACCGGAACTTTCTTGGTCTCGGCATCGGTCGCCGGGCCGGGGCACGCACACGCGTTTTCCGGGCACCCGCAGGCGGGGTTCTCGGCGGTCGCCGGGGACGGGCAGGCGCAGGCACCCTCGGGGCACGCGCAGGCAGCAGCTCCGGCGGCCGTCGCGGCGGTGTCGGCCTGGGCCACGGACCGGGTGACGGCGGCCAGCGCGAGGGCCTCCTCGGCGCGCTTCTTGGACACGACGTCCGCGGTCCACAGGAAGGCGCCGCGGACGGCGCAGACGAGGGCGGTGGCGAAGAAGAGGCCGTAGGCGATGCTCATCGCGGTCAGCACGCCGTACAGGGCGGCGACGCCGCCGCCGAAGGCGATCTGGCCCCACTTCGAGGAGGGCGTGGTGCCGGGGTCGGTGATCATGTAGTTCGTGAAGAGCACGAACGCCACGCCGGTCATCATCGCGAGGCCGGCGGGGATGGAGGTGTCGAACAGCAGACCGCGGACGATCGCCTGGAGGGCGAAACCTCCGACCCAGGCGAGGATCAGCCACATGCGCTCGGTGAGCTTGGCGTTGAGCATCGTGCCGAGGGTGATGATGATGGCCGGCACCAGCCAGTCGAAGCCGCCGTCGAGGTACTCGGTGAACTGGTACGGCGGGGCGATCGACGCCCACGGGAAGAGCACCAGGATGACGGCGATGCCGAAGTTCGACGGGTTCATGAAGTGCCGCATGCGGCCCTTGACCGGGGCGCGCAGCACCCACTTGGTGCCGACGGCGACGATGACGCCGAACACCATGACCCACACGAGGTCGTTGACGTACGACAGCATGTTCACGGCGAGCGCGGTGATGTGGGCCGGGAAGAGGAACTCGACCAGACCCTTGAACCCGCCGCCGAGGAAGCGCGGCGCGCGGCCCTCGGCGCGGGCGCCGAGGAGTTCGAGGACGATCTCGACGGTGTAGCCGGTCGCCAGGGCGATCAGCGGCCAGGTCCAGGGCTGCTCGAAGCCGAGGACCGTGTAGCCGAAGATGTTGAGTACGGAGATGGAGATCGCGAAGCGGCGCAGCGCCGTCGTGACCTTCGGGTTGTGGCGTGGTGCGGCGGTCTTCTGTGCGGACATCGTCACTTCTCCTTGGCCTCGGTGCCCAGCTCGAGGCTGTGCCAGCCCGGCGTGAGCTTCAGCTTCTGCTCGTGGACCCGGCCTGTCCGGTCACGCCAGGTGATCATGGCGGGCACTGCGTCCCGGACGTCCTTGCCCAGACCGATGTGGACGTCGGTGCTGCGCTTGCCGGAGTGACCGCCGCCGCCGTCGAGACGGGTGATGCGCTTGGTCCCGTCGGGCAGTTCGACGCAGACCTCCGCGCCGACCACGGGGGAGCCGTCCGGGTGGGTGAGGTTCAGACCCACGTAGGAACCGGGGTTCTTGCTGACGTTGTGGAGGAAGACCGGCTCGCCCCACTGCCGGGCGACCATCAGATCGAGCCGGCCGTCACCGTCGACGTCGCCGGTGGCAAGGCCTCGGGTGGGAAGGGGCTCGCCTATGCCGAGAGCGACGGAGAGGTTGTGGTACCGGCCGGTGTCGGGGTCCTTGGCGAAGAAGCGCATGCGCTGGCTTCCGGCGAGGTCGTCACCGTGCTTGACGTTGGGCCACCACAGGGGATTCGGCGTGAGGGCGTCGTTGGCGGTGGCGAGCTCCTGGAGCTGCGGCCAGCGGTTGTTCTTGCCCTTGACGAAGCCCAGGGCCTGGGTGATCTCCAGGTCTCCGTTGTTGTCGAAGTCGCCCGTCTTCACGTCCCAGCCCCAACCGGACCAGGCGAGGCGCAGGTCGGAGGACTTGTCCTCGTACGGGGCTTCGCCCTCCTTCAGGCGGCCCTGGAGCTCGGCACGGCTGTCGGCGTCGCCGATGAAGGCGAAGTTCGACTCCTGGATGCCGAAGGACGTGGTGATGTTGCTGACGAACATGTCGTACAGACCGTCGTTGTCGAGGTCTCCGAAGTCGACGCCCATGCCCTTGAAGGAGCTGCGGCCCAGTTCCTTGGACTTGGGGACCGTGCCGCTGTGGACGGCCTTGACCTCGGAGAACCTGATCCTGCCCGGGGTGGAGGTGTTGTACAGCAGCGCCGAGGTGCCGAAGTCGTGGGCGAGGAACACCTCGGGCAGCCGGTCGCCGTCGAGGTCGGCGGCGGAGGCGCCGAGCGACCAGCCCTTGTTCAGGTTCTGCGGGATGGCGCCGTCGGTCTTCTCGTAGCCGTCCTTCGTCCACCGGAAGATGTGCCCGCCGCCGCCGTTCTGGGCGTGCGACAGCGATTCGTTCATGGTGACGTCGCCGTCCTTGGACGGGTCGAGAACCGGACTGTCCGGGAAGTAGTTGCCGATGTAGATGTCGTTGTGGCCGTCGCCGTCGAAGTCGGCCACGGCGGCGGCGTTGGAGTTCCACAGCGGGCCGGTGTAGGTCGCACCGCGCTTGCCGGGCAGCAGCTCGGTGGGGGTGAAGGAGGCCGCGGTCAGCGGCTTCCCCTTCTCCCCCTTGTTCACGAAGATGACCGGCGTGCGGCCCCAGTAGTAGACGAGGAGGTCCATGCGGCCGTCCTCGTCGTAGTCACCGGGCATGCAGCCCATCGGGGCCATCGTCTCGCTGGTGCCGAGCGGCGCGGGATCGAGCGCGAACGGCGCGTACTTGTCCTTGCGGGTCGGTGCCGGGGTGACCACGGCCTGGTCGATCCGCACGTCGTTCACGCAGAGGTCGTTGTCCAGACCGTCGCCGTCGAGGTCGTTGACGGCGATGCCGGCGCCGACCGAGGAGATCCAGGCCTCGATGTGCTGGTACGCCTTGTTGACCTTCCGGACTTCCTGCTTCTCGAATCCGGCGGGCATGGCGATGGACATCGGCTCGAATGCGAAGTTATTCGCCAGCTTGTCGATCTCGGCGGCCGAGGACTCGGGCAGCCGGACGGCGTAGAATGTGCTCACCATCAGGGCGAGCGCGACGATTCCCGGTGAATTCCTGCGGAGCCAGTTCTTTGTGACCGTCACTGGTCGGCACCTTTCGAGATGAGCGAGAGAGAAGCGAGTTCCGCGGCAATACGGTGCCGCCAGGTCTCGTAGGCCGGGGACACGCCCCCGGTGAACGCCCGGGGCCGGGTGCCCCGGCACACCTGGGACGCCCTCCCGGCCGTCGTGCCGCACACGACACGGGCCGCGAGGTGGGTGTGGTCGATGACCGTGCCCGCCTTGACACGGGCTTCGGTGGCGAAGGCGGATCCCTGTGCCAGCGCCCAGCGGTGCTCGCCGGCGCCCTCGACGAAGCGTGCGAGTTCGCCCTCGGTTGCACCGCCCGCGTAGGCGCAGGCGAGCCCGGCGCCCGCGTAGAGGTCGCTGTGACGACGCTCGGGATAGGCACGGATCAGCGCGGTGACGACGTCGGGGTCGGTGCCGCCGACGAACCAGAGAGCGCGGCCGATGCCCTGGTCGACGGCGTTGGCCGTGTAGTGGTTGTGCCCGCCGTTCCAGCGGAACGGGTGCTGGATCCCTGGTGTGCGCACGTACGCGTCGGTCTTGAAGTACGCCTGGTGGAACCCGTATCCGTCCAGCGCCAGCCAGCGCAGCATCGGGTCGGTGGCCGAGATGTCGGGCCACAGGAGCTTCGGCAGCCGGGCCATCGCCCAACCGACGCCGACGTAGATCATGTAGTCGTGGTCACGGCCTCTGCCCGCCAGAAGCCCGTCCAGGCGGCCGCTGTGCCCGGGCAGCGAGTCGTACACCGCCGCACCCATACCGGCACCCTCGTAGGCGAAGCCTCGCATGTCCCTCGGAACGGTCTCGAGAAGTTCCTCGGCCTCGACGGGCGAACCCGCCTCTACGGCGTAGGCGTATCCCTGGAGAAACACCTCCCCGATGTATTCAAGTCGCGTTTTTGCTTCCGCGTTCTTCACATGGAAGCCACGTACTTCCATGGTCGTCTCGGAAATAGGAGGTGTGAGCAACCTGCGGCGGAGCGCACCAAAAGCACTGGACACGGCAGTAAACCGCCCCTCTCGAATCCCTGGAATTCCCCAGCGGATCGAATTTAGCCAGGGGTCCGGGAGGGCCGTCTACTTCCGGTGTGCTCAAACGACCACGGCGCTGAGGCGCGTACGCACTGTTCGCCGCCAGACCTCGTAGGCGGGTCCGACGCCGGTCTCGGGAGCGGACGCCGCGCAGTCGTCGGCGAGGCGGGCCACGGCCTCGACCGTGCGCCCGGTGAACGCGTGCACGGCGGCGCTGCTGTGCTCCGGGACGAAGCCGGCGTGGTGCCGGGCCTTGGCCGCGAAGACCGCGCCCTGCGCCAGGTGGCCGGCGAGTTCCCCCGCTTCCTCGCGCAGCGCGTCCAGGTCCGCGGCCGCGGTTCCGCCCGCGAAGGTGGCGGCGAGTCCGACGCCGCTCCACAGGTCCGCCCGCCGGTCGCCGGCGAAGGCCCGCACGGCCGCGGAGACGTTCCCGACGTGGCCCCCGTGGATGAACCACAGCGCACGGCCGACGCCCTGGTCGAACGCCCGCTGCCAGTAGGAGAGGTCACCGTCCCAGCCGTACGGGGTGTCCAGACGCTGTCCGCCGACCCAGGTGTCGGTGTCGAAGTAGGCCCGGTCGAAGCCGTAGCCGTCCACGCACAGCCAGCTCATCGCCGGATAGAGCTCCGGCTCGGTCAAGTCGGGGACGAGCTTCTTCCACAGCGGCCTGGGCAGCTTGGCCATGGCGAAGCCGATGCCGATGTAGTTGAGG
Source organism: Streptomyces sp. Wb2n-11 (assembly GCF_001049855.1). Lineage (NCBI taxonomy): Bacteria > Bacillati > Actinomycetota > Actinomycetes > Kitasatosporales > Streptomycetaceae > Streptomyces > Streptomyces sp. Wb2n-11. Next base: position 99,270 of record NZ_CVPB01000005.1, on the reverse strand, counting down.
AAGATGTGCGGCCTGCCGCCACCTCGCAGCAGGTCACGGGCGCGGTGCCCCCGGGGGCCCATGGTGTCGCGGATCGCGCAGGCCATGGTCGCGCCCTCGTACGCGAAACCCCGGTTCAGCGGATCGACGAGCGCGAGCCGACGCTCGGTCGTCGCCAGGTCCCCGTCCTCGATGCCCCATTCGAAGCCGGTCACGACCGCTTGCGGCACGGCTTCCAGCTGCCGTGTGCGTTCGGTCGGTTCCACGGCGAACCCTCGCCCCGCAAAACTCACGTCGTCCAGGGACGGGGCCAGGATCAGCCTGCGCAGCGCTCCCAGTGCGGGCACAGTTGCCTCCTCGTACGAGCCCGCTCCGGACATGGGCGGCGGGGGCTGTCATCGTCGGCAGACGGGCTGCGGGGCGGCATCTTCCCCGTTGCGCTTCCCCGTGGTGTTCAGCGGATGCGGCGGACGTCCACCTCCTCGTCGTGCACGGCGCGCCCGCAGTCGGCGCACCGCAGCTCGACGTGGACGGAGCCGTCGCAGCCGATGTGGTCGGCGCGGCGCGGCGGACCCAGCTCCTGCGGCAGGTTGCGGTCCCCCCATTGCATCAGAGCGATGACGGCCCGGGTCAGGTCCCGGCCCACAGGGGTGAGCCGGTACTCGTACCTCACGGGCTTGTCCTGATAAGGCACGCGTTCCATGATCTCGTGCTCGACCAGCCGGGACAGCCGGGTGGAGAGCACGTTGCGCGCGATGTCCAGGTGGGAGAGGAATCCGTCGAAGCGGGTGATGTCGAGCAGCGCCGAACGGATGATCAGGAGGGTCCAACGCTCGCCGATCACCTCCAGGGAGCGGGCGAGATTGCAGTCCTGTCCCTCGTACGTGTGCTTCAACATGCGCTCACTCTAGGTCGGGGAGAGTTGCGTGAAGGAACCCTGAGTTGGCGAAGTCGCCACAGAACGCGCCCGGTTGTTCAGGCGGCGACCAGCAGCCGCTCTCCGCCGCCGGTGGGTGCGGGCCGCCCGTTGAAGCGGCTGTAGGCGTACGCGGCGGAGACCAGGGTCATGTGGTGGTGCCAGCCCGGGTAGGAGCGTCCCTCGAAGTCCTGGAGGCCGAAGCCGTCGGACATCTCCCGTACGGACTCCCCCGCGTTCGGGAGCGTCCGCGTCAGGGCGAGCACCGACTCCATGCGGGTGTGCGTGAGGCTGGTCAGCCACAGCTGGACGGGCTGCCGCCCGTTGTCGGGGCGGACCGCGAAGAGCCGGTAGGTGCGGTGGACCCGCTCGCCGCCCCGTCCCAGCTGGGGGATGCGCACGAAGCTGGACATGACCGTGGTGTGCCGACCGCGCCCGTCCCAGGGGGCGACGTTCTCCACATGGGTCAGCGTGCCCGCGTCGAACTCGAAGAGATTGCGGGCGGCGAGCACCAGGCCGTGGCCGTCGCCTCCCTGGGAACGGTGGACCCGCAGGTGACGTCCCACGGCGACCTGGAGGCTGTCCGGGACGGCGACCACGAAGTCGCGTCCGCGGAGAGCCAGTCCGTGGATCAGAGCGGTCGCGCTGGTGCCGCCGAGGGCCTCCAGGTCGGCGACGACCGGCAGGGGCACGGTACGGCTGGTGTCGGCCAGAGTGTCGACGAGGTCCAGGGCATGCTGCTCGACGGAGCGGGAGCTCACGTCGGCGGGGATACGGGTGCGGACGCGACGCTCGGGATCCTTCGTCCACGAGCCCGGAAGGAGCAGGCGCCAGTCCACCGGAACGGCTTGGTCGTACGAGGAGAGGAACATGCCGACGCCGACCTGGCACGTGACCGAGCGGCCGGTGGAGGCCAGGAAGCGGCGGTGCACACCGCAGGAGTGTTCGCCCCGCTTGCGCAGGACGGCCTGGCCGATCGCCCAGGCGCGCGGCGTCATCTCGTGCTCGACCCAGCGAGCGAGCTCGGCGCGCACCGGCATCCAGTCCCACGGGCTGGCGTTGACGAACTGGTGCAGCGACTGGGAGACCGCCGGCTCGGGTGAGATGGCGGCGGCGAGCCGGCGGACCGACTTCTTCCCCGGTGTGGTCAGCAGGCCCTGCATGTACGCCTGGGCCCAACGCCGCTGATCCACCCGCGGAAGGCCTTCGAAAACCCTCTCGGTGAACACCGGCACCGAGGTGCCGGTGGCCTTCAGAGCGTACGCGACCATGGCTGGTTCCCTCCCCTGTTCCCGGCCCCTGGCGGCCGTCTCGGCTAAAATAATAGCGAACGCCCTCTTTTTTTTGCGACTCAGGAGAGTTGCCGCATGCACTTCGCCAAGTCGGCCCCCGCCGCCCTCCGCGTCGGGGGCCGAATCACCCCTGTGACCTGCACTGATCCACAACATCTTGGGCAACTCGCCCTTGCCCACAAGAGGAAGGAGGCGCGAGCGTTGGACGGGAGGGTGAACGTCTGTTCCTTACGGGACGTCCCGACGGTGCGCCATCGAGACGGAGTCAGGGTCCGTACATATCCGGCGGCGATGAGCTCTCTTCGGGAGACGGTGTGGTGAAACAGGAGAGGGCTTTGCGTACGCGCCAGGTCCTGATCAGAGCGGCGGCCCAGGAGTTCGACCTCCGCGGGTACGACGGGACGTCGTTGTCGCGGATCAGCTCGGTGGCGGGCATGTCGCTCGGCGCGATCACGTTCCACTTCCCGACCAAGACGCACCTGGCGGACGCGGTGCAGCAGGAAGGGCGGGCGGTCACGCTGGCCGCCCTGGAACGCCTGGCGGCCGAACCGGTGGCGCCGCTGCGCATGGTGATCGACCTGACCCTCGAGCTGACCCGGCTGATGGAGCAGGAGCCGTCGGTACGCTCCGCGATCCGCCTGGGCCGGGAACGTCCGGGGACCGAGGCCTGGTCGGACGCCTGGTTGCCCATGGTCCGGGGACTGCTCGACCGGGCTTATGAGGACGGCCAGCTCCGCACGGACGCCCTGCCCGCTGACGTGACGACGCTGGTGGAGCACCTGACGAGCGGGGCCGAGGCGTACCTGCGCGGGCGCATGGGCTCGGACCCGGCGTTCGAGAGCGCCGTCGCCCAGCTCAAGCGCGTCTGGCACCTCGCGCTCGTGGGCGTCTCCGCCGAGGCGTCGGGCATGCCCCGGCAGCCGGAACCGCCGGCCGGCGAGGGGGCGGACCAGGAGGCGACACGCTGACGGTCCGTCGGGCGGATCTCTCCCGTCCGCCCGACGGGCCGCCAGTTTCCGGTCGTCAGACCGCGGTCAGCCCGCCGTCCACCGCCAGTGCGGCACCCGTGACGAACGAGGAACGCGGACCGGCCAGCCAGAGCGCGGCCTGGGCGACCTCGTCGGGATCAGCCATGCGCTTCTGGATCTGGCGCGCGACGAAGAACTCCTCGAGGTGGGGATGAGCCGCGATCGCCCCTTCGATGAGTTCGGTGCGAGTGGTTCCGACCACCAGGGAGTTGACCCGGATGCCGCGCCCGCCGTACTCGGCCGCAGCGGCCTTCGTCATGCCGATAACGGCGTGCTTGGCGGCGACATAGGGCGCTCCGGCGCCGGTGGCCACCACGCCCGCCGTGCTGGCGGTGTTCACGACGGAGCCGGACCCGTGGACGAGCATCGCGGGGAGCTGATGCCGCAGACAGTTCCACAGGCCGCGCACGTTCACGTCCATCACCTGGTCGAAGACCGCGTCCTCGGTCTCGTGCAGGTCGGTGCCGGCCGTCCCCCAGCCGGCGTTGTTGAAGGCCACGTCCAGCTGTCCGAAGGTGTCCACCGCCGCTGTCACCACGCGGCGTACGTCCTCGGAGCGGGTGACATCGCCCGGCGCCGCGAGGGCACGGCCCCCCTCGGCGGCGATCCCTTCGACGATCCTCCCCAGCTCCTCCTCACGTCGCGCCATGAGCACGACGGCTGCCCCTTCCGCGGCGAAGAGACGGGCCGCCGCCGCCCCGATACCGCTGGAAGCCCCGGTGATCATGGCGACCCTGCCGCTCAGCAGACCGCCGGCTCCACCCGTACTCTCGTTCATGTCCGTACCCCTTGTTGACTGAGAAGAGAAAGCTCTGTGGGCCCGACCGGGCCTATGCCGGTACGAGGCGCATGGTCGCAGGGGCCCAGAAGTCGCCGGCGGCGGCTTCGGCGTCGACGGCGCGCAGCCTCGCCTCGTCGATCGCGTGCAGCGAGTCCACGAGGTGTCGCACGCCCGCCTCCCTCATCAGCTGGCGCTGATGGCTGTGCTCGAAGGCACTGGGGTGGCCGATGAACGCAGCGCCGAGCTCCTTGGCGCTCTCGGCCACGCGAGCCACGTCGTCGATGAACACCACCTGGTCGTAGGCGAGTCCGAAGGTCTCGGTCGTGATCTCGCGGATGCCGGGGCGGAAGTCGTTGGTGCACACGTATCCCGGGCCGTCGAAGAGGTGGGCCCACTCCCCCAGGAATCGGTCGAAGTGCTCCTTGCCGAGCCCTCCGTAGCAGATCGTGTTCAGCCCGAGGCCTCGCAGGCGGCGCACGAGGTCGACGGCACCGTCGATCAGCCGTACCGGGTCCTCGCGCAGATAGGCGTCACGCTCGACGAAGTAGGCGTCCAGTGCCTCCTGCGCCGTCATCGGCACGCTCACCACGCCGGACATGTAGGCGCTTGCCACCTGCTGGGGCTGGGAGAAGATGTGCCGTTCCACCTCGGCGGTGCAGACACCGCCCCGGCTCACTATGAAGTTGTGGATGACCGGGCTGAAGGTGTCGTTCAGCAACACGCCGTCGATGTTGAGCGCGGCGAGGCGCAGCTGTCGAAGTCCTGAGGACACGAGGGATCTCCTGAGTCGGTCGGGGCGCGGACGGTGCGAGAGGTCGTGCGAGAGAGAGGCCGGGCGTCACCGCGGTCAGCGGAGACGGTTCACGTCCAGGTCGATGGACTCTACGATCCGTCCCGCCGCGATGCTGGGGAGAAGGAGCTTCCACATGGCCACGGTCCGTTCCGGCAGGTCCTGGCGCGCGCTCACGGCGTTCGAGTACATCTGCATCCCGGTGCACGTGCTGACGAGGAACTCGGAGAGCTGCTTGACGTCGACGGACTCCCGGAGCTCACCGTCGTACTGAGCCTCCCGCAGCGTCACTTCGAGGATCTGGGACCAGTCCGTGTACGGCGTCGCGTCGCGCACACCGGTGCCGTCCTGCTCGTTGGTGAGACGGACACCCGCGCGCAGGAGAACGTCGCTCTGGATCTGCCAGGCCCATACGAACGTCGTGTCCACGATGCGCTGCAAACCGTGCGAACCCAGCCGGGGGATGACCGTCTCGGGTTGCGCGTTCATCACCGCGCGCGCCAGGTCTTCCTTCGACTTGAAGTGGAAGTACATCGCACCCTGGGAGACCCCGGCCCGCTTCATGATCTTGCTGATGCTGGCACCGCTGAATCCGTACTCGTCGAAGACCTCCGCGGCCCCCATGACAATGGCTTCCCGCGTCTTCAACGCACGGTCCTGCTGCGGCCTGGCCATCGATCCCGGCCTCCCTCTCGACAAAAAAAAAGAACGACCATATTTTATAGCCCGTCCCCACCGACCGGTAGGGGGTACTGGGGGGGACCCCCACACGCACGCCCTGGGGAGAGGCATGCTGCCAACAACTACGGAACTTCAGGCGAGACCGGCACTGACCACGACGGTAGCCAGGGAGTACGTCCACCGGGCGGCCCTGTCGGAAGTGTTCCTCACCGGCTGGAACATGGCAGGCCGCGACACCTTCAAGGTCACCGCTCAGTGGCCCCGCAGCCACAGCTTCTACGTCCCGGAGCACGGGATGCACGACCCTCTGCTGCTCTGCGAAACGATCCGGCAGGCCAGCACCCTGCTGGCACACGTCGGCTACAACGTCCCGTTCGGGCACAGCCTCTCGTGGTCGCGCCTGCAGTTCGCCGTCAACCCGCAGGCTCTGCGGATCGAGGGCACACCGGCGGACGTCGAACTGCACGTGACCTGTTCGGACATCCGGTACCACCGCGCGATACCCGTCACGATGTCCATGCACATGGAAGCCGTCCGCCGCGGTTCTCTGCTGGCCATGGCCAGTGTGCGCTTCGGCAGCCACTCCCCCGCCGTCTACCAGCGACTGCGCGCGGGCCGGGGCGAGGCCGGCGAGATCTTCGCGCGCGCGCCGCAGCCGCCGGAGCCCGTCTCACGGAGCACCGTCGGCCGCCTGCGCAAGCAGGACATCGTGCTCGCTCCGACCCCGGACCGCCGGCGCTGGCAACTCCGCGTGGACACAAGTCATCCGGTTCTCTTCGACCACGCTCTCGACCACGTTCCCGGTATGTTGCTCCTGGAGTCGGTACGACAGGCGGGACACGCCACGCAGCCGTCGAGCGCCGGTGCAGTGCTGCCTGTCTCGATGGACGTCTCGTTCAACCGCTACGTCGAGTTCGACGAACCGTGCTGGATCGAGGCCGAGCCGGTGGACACCGCGTCGTCGGACGGCAGCCGCCGAACGATTCGCGTCAACGCGGTTCAGGGGGGTGCCTTCGCGCTCAGCGCGAGCGCGGAGCTGGCGGACGTGGCCTCGCTCTGAGAAGAGCCCTTCACCCGGAGCATCGGGTGAAGGAAGGAGAGGGGGAAGCCATGTGAGGGTATAGGGCGACCGGTGCCTGCCAAGGGACCGGCGTCGACCGGAACCCAGTGAGCCACCACTGAGGTCCACGGTCGTTCTCATACCGCCCGTCGAGTTGCCAACTCGACGGGCGAAGGCCCGTTCTGGGTGCCACCCCAGAGACGCGCGATGTCAGGTTCCGCCAGAACCGTGAAGCCGCCGCACAGCGGCTCCTTCATGCCTCCTGCCAGGAGACCACCTCATGATGAACCAAAGTTCTGTAATTCTCCAGCCCCTTGCACACCTTTCCGAGACGGAAAGTTACATTAATGGCCATTCTTCATCCCCAAAATCCAGCCATTCCCGGGCTGTAACCGACCGTTCCACGCCCGCCTCCCTCCCTCGCGGGCGGGTGAAGGTACCGATGCGACTCGTCGAGTCCCCGTACTACGCCGACGCGGCCCTGAGCGTCTACATGAAGGTCAAAGCACTCGGGCTGCGCCCGGAGGGCTGTACCGCGGGCGTGGCCACCCTCGCGTCGTACCTCGGCGTCTCCCCCTCGACCGTGCAGCGCGGCCTCGCGCAACTGCGAGCCGTCGCTCCCGACGGCGTGGTCGAGCTTCCCGACAGCCGGCGCCGATCCCTCCCGGGCGGTTGCGGAACCACCGCACGCCGCCGGGTCCGTCCACTGCACCCCACCGAACGGTTCATCTGGCTGCCCGTCGCGGCGAGCGAACACCTGCGGCCCCGGTTGCTGCGCGCGTACGCCGTCATCGCCTACGCCGTCGTGCGCGGCATCCCCCTGACCGAGGGGGTCCTCGCCGACTTCCTGCGCCATCACTCCGGCCGACGCGCCGGCCAGGCCCTCACCGCCGAAGCGGCGGGCCGCATCGTCGACGAACTGGCGGCGTCCGGCTGGATCAGCGTCCGTCGGCGAGCCGGGTCCAGGGGGCGCCACCTCTTCCTCGTCCATGACCAACAGGCCCCCAGACCTTCTGTCCTTGATGACCGGTCAGGTCCCCAACCTGATGCGCGTTCGCTCGTGAACAAGGAAGACCTAAGGATTGACCGACCCGAGAACGACGCGATACCTGTGTCACCCGCCGTAGGCGAAGTACCGGTGGACAAGGCTGTGGACAACCGCCTCGCAGCAGCGCGCCCCACCGAGGCACCGGGTGATCACGCGCTGCGCGCGGGCGGCACGGCTCCGGCCCCCTCCCCCACGACTCACAGCGACGGCAAGAGCCCTTACCGGGGGCCCCAGCTGACGTTCAGCGCGCGACTGCACGCCGTCCTGGCACCGGTCCACTTCCTGCTTCCCGAGATCAACACCTACCTGCAGCGGCGCATCGGCCGGGAGATCGCCCGCCAGCTCGACCACGGAACCGAGGTCCCCCGTCTGCAGGCCCGGCTCACCAACCGCCTGGCCCGGACCCTCGTCTCAGACATCCGGGACCCCGGCCGTTGGCTGCTGGGCGTCGCGCTCCCCCGCTGGGGCTGCGCCGACCCGGACTGCGAGGCGGGCGTGCTCTGGTCGAGGGGCGTCGAGTGCCGGGCCTGCCGCGAGGTGATCGCCGAGCGTGCGGCCCATCGCCGGGGCACCCCGCCGCCCACCGCACCGCCCTCCCCCACCAGGCCGGCCGCCGGGACCCGGCTACGCGTGGTGGAGTGCTGCCCGGAGTGCGAACGGCCCCACCACCACGGCAACTCGGGGCTGTGCGCGGAATGCCGGGCCCGCCCCGCGCTCACTCCGGTCCCCGGGCCCCCGGCGGAGATCGGCACCGGCTGCCGGGGCCGCGGGGGAACCTGCGGACGCCCGGCCCCGCGCGGTCTGTGCTGGCGCTGCCGAGCCGAGGAGAGAGCCCGCCTGCCCAAGGATGCGGACGCGCGCGTTCCGGCGGGCACACCATGAACCCCGCACCGCCCAAAACGGGCATGCGTATCGCGGAACTCAGCCGCACCTGTGGCGTGTCCACGCCCGCCATCAAGTACTACATCCGCGAGGGACTGCTTCCCGCAGGCCGCCTCACCAGCAGCAACCAGGCCCGCTACACCGAGGACCACGTCCACCGGCTGCGTCTGATCCGGGCTCCGCTCGAGCTCGGCGGCCTGTCCGTGGCGAAGGTCCGGGCCATCGTGGCCGTGCCGGCCGGTGAATCCGACCTGTCATGCCATGGCAGGGGGGCCGCCAGGCTGGACGCACTGGAGGCGCTGGCGACCCCGCCCCGCAGGACGGACCACTCACGATCCTCACGGCGGATCCCCACACCCTGGCCCCGGTCCACGCACTCGCCGAGCGCCGTAGCCGGCACGCGCCCGCCGACGGCCCCGAGTCCGCACGGTGGTCGAGATCCTGGACACCCTGGGCGAACTGGACCAGCACCACTTCGCCGATCGGATCGACGCGTACCCGACGCAGCGGAGCAGGCGGCGGCGACCGGCGCGGAGCTGCTGCACTCCTCCACCAGCGGGACGGGCCCGGCGGAGCGCCTGGTCGTCCCGGCCGTCCTGGGCGACCGACCGCTGCCGGCGCTGCGCCGGCCGGCCCGTACGACAGCTACGACGGGACGATGCACCGCACCGGCCACCGAGAGAAAAAAGAGGAGGGAGCCGTCCACCGGGTACAGCCCCTCCCCCCGCGCTTCGGGCCGGCGCGCCTACGAGCGGCTCACCAGCTCCCGCTCCCGCACGTGCTCCGCAACCTGAGCGGACTGCTCCGCGGAGTCTGAGACAGGGTCGGAAGCCGGGAAGAGGGCGCGGTCCTCGTCGGCGGCGGCTGCGGGCTCGGGCAGGTAGCCGTCCTTGACTGCCTTCTTCTCCTTCCACAGGTAGAAGAGGGCGGCGGCGAGGATGGCGGTGCCGATGAGGTTGGCGACGAAGTGCCACCACACGCGGTACGTGACGAGGGCCGGGCCCGGGTCGATGGCGCCGAACCAGGTGGACAGGCCGATGGCGCGGCTGGCACCGAGCGCGACCGACAGGGTCAGCACGATGTGCTCGATGCCGTGGATCCCCTGCATCCAGACGCCCATCTTGGCCCACTTGCGGGACTTGAGGGCACCGGTGGCGCGGCGGGTGATCTGAACGATGCCGACGAGTCCGGCGAGGAAGATGAAGTTGCCGGTGAGGTGCAGGATCTCCATGCCAAGGGCGGGCTTGGTCGGGTCGATCTGCCCCATGCCCCGCACGATGCTGTTCGCCCACGGAGTCATCCAGGCGGGAGAGTACGGGTTCGCTACCCAGTAGCCTGCCTGGACGACGTGCTCCTGGAAGTGCCCGATCTGCCCGACGACGCCGAGACCGATGACGGCGACCGAGGTCTTGAACAGCCAGGGCCGCACCGGCCCTCGGTTGGCGTACGCGACAACGACAACGGCAGCCCACATGACAACGGCCCATCCGACGAACAGGACGGCACCCCAGCTGTCCAAGGAGGAAACCACACCTCCCATTTCGTGGCCTCCGTGGCCTCCGTGGCCTCCGTGCGGGTGGTCCATGGGCACCATGAATGGGCTCCTTGTCCGGATCTCAGGCAGGCGTGTCGTACATGACGGTTCCGTCACGCTACGGATCCCGGTTCCGGGCGAGCCACTTTCGGAGTGCTGACTTTCCTGGGTCTGGCAGGGAGAAGCCTTTCGGGGTAACGACGTGATGACCCCGGACATATCCCTTCGCCGTGAACACCACCACAGCCGCGCCCCACTGGACCAATCACCTGGAGGTGCAGCGAGTACCGATCCGGCCCTGCCGCACAGTCGGTGATTCCCATACGGTCGAGGGCGAACGGCTCGTCCGAGTCGTTCGGCAGCCACAGGGACACCACGCAGAAGGGGCCGGCACAGGGTGGGCGGGGACTGGATAGAGAATGCTGTCTGTCAGGCGGCCGACGCTGAGCACCTTTTTGTGCAAGGGACGGTGAGCCGCCTCCCACTCCATCTCCGCGTCAGTACTGGTCAGTGGCCTGGAGCGGGTACAGCGCCTCCTCACGAGTGACAGCTTTGCGCACCCGCTCCGTCCGGGCAGGCCCGGTGGGCTTTCGTGCCCCGAATGCGCGCTCAGCTGACCGCAGCGCCGAACCACTGGGGAAGCCGGTCGAGCAGATCCTGCTGATCGTCACCAACCCACGCCACGTGGCCGTCCGGCCGCAGCAGCACCGCGGGCGCGTCCAGTTCCTCGCTGATGTCGGCGACGTGGTCGACTCGATCTGCCCAGCCTGCCACCGAGAGGCGGCCGGTCTGGTCGAGCAGCAGCCCGCGGCCGCCGTGCATCAGCTCGTAGAGGCGACCCCGCTTCAGCCCCACGTCCCGCAGCCGTCGGCCGAGCAGTTCATGCCCCTCGCCGAAGTCGTAGCGGACCCCGATCGCCGTGATCTTCTCCATCAGATACCGGTTCACCTCCTCGAAGTCCATCAGTTCCGACACCAGCCGGCGCACTGCTTGGGGACCCGGCTCGACGGACATCAGCTCCATCTGCGCGCGGGTGTTGTCCAGCACATCGGCGGCCACCGGGTGCCGTTCGGTGTGGTAGCTGTCCAGCAGTCCCTCCGGTGCCCAGCCGTTGACTTCGGCGGCCAGCTTCCAGCCGAGGTTGAACGCGTCCTGGATGCCGAGGTTGAGCCCCTGCCCGCCGGTCGGCGGGTGGATGTGCGCCGCGTCGCCGGCCAGCAGCACCCGGCCGGTCCGGTAGCGCTCGGCCAGCCGGGTGGCGTCGCCGAAGCGGGAGAGCCATCGCGGTGAGTGCACGCCGAAGTCGGTGCCGGCGAGCTTCCGTACCTGCCGCTTCAGCTCGTCCAGGGTCGGCGGGACCGTGCGGTCCTCGGCCACCCCTTCGGCGGGCGCGACGAGGCGGTACATCCCGTCCCCGAGGGGCATGGCGCCGAACCGCTTGTGGGTCTTGCGGACTTCAGCCATCACGGCGTTCAGCGTGTCCGGCGGCGCGGTCACCTCCACCTCGCCCAGCAGCGTCTCGATCCTGGAGGGCTCGCCGGGGAAGCCGACGCCGAGCAGCTTGCGCACCGTGCTGCGGCCGCCGTCGCAACCGACGAGGTAGCGCGAGCGCAGCCGCGTGCCGTCGGCAAGTTCGGCGGTCACCCCGTGTTCGTCCTGGCTCAGCCCGACGAGTTCGCAGCCGCGCCGGATCTCGACGCCGAGTTCGGTGGCGTGCTCGGCAAGCAGGCGATCGGTGGTGGTCTGCGGGATGCCGAGGGTGTACGGATGTGCGGTGTCCATCTGGTCCGGCGCTGGCTTGTCAATGGCGGCGAAGAAACCACCGACCGGGTGCTGCCTGCCGAGCGCGAGGAACCGCTCCAGCAGACCGCGCTGGTCCATCACCTCAACGCTGCGCGCGTGCAGGCCGAGCGAGCGGACGATCCTGGTCGGTTCCGCGTCCTTCTCCAGCACGAGCGTGTGCACGCCGTGCAGCCGCAACTCGCTGGCCAGCATCAAGCCGGTCGGTCCGCCGCCAGCAACGATCACATCAATCATGAACCCCCCATTTCAACAAGGTTGCATTTCGGCCAGCTGCTCTACGTAGTCCGGCGACGCGCACACCCGGACCTCCGCACCGCGTGCCCGCAACCACACCGCGAGTCCCACCGGCGGTTTCACGTCCCGCAGAACCCGCAGTCGATAAAGGCGCACGTACTTCGCGAGTCCCTGATTTCCCAAGTTCTGGCCTCGGTCGACGATTCTGCGCCACGACCCGGGCCTTGCCGCAAGGCCCCCCGTGCGCTATAAGTTGAGAGTGGCAAGGAGTGGGTAACCTCCTTGCCTTTGCTCTTTTCCGTCCGTTGTGAACGGACACGACCCTCCCGCACCGGGACCCGCGACGCGCGGTCGACAGCCGCGGTGTGGTCGCCGAAAGCGGCGATCCTCGCCCAGACCCCACCACACGTGAGGGTCGGCGTCCCGGCTGACTGGGTGGATCAGCGCCGGGCGTCGCCGGGTGCGAGCAGGCTGGTGACTTCGGCGATCGCCTCGGCCGAGGGCTTGAAGTAGCGGCGGAGGTTCTCGGGCTTCTTGTGGCGGGACTTGGCCATGAGCATCAGCCGCGAGACGCTGCGCAACTGGGTGCGGGCCGAACGGGCCCGCCGCGGCGGGGGCAGCACGACGAGCACGGAGAAGAGCACGGTGGATTCCCCGCCGACGGCCGAGGAGCTCCAGGCCGAGAACGAGGCCTTGCGCCGGGAGCTGGCGGCAGCCCGCAAGGAGATGCACAAGCTCGCCACCGAACGGGACATTCTCCGCAAGGCGACGAAGTTTTTCGCACAGGAGATGACCTGGTGACCAACCGCTTCCAGTTCATCGAGGACCACCACCGCGCCTGGGGCGTGAAGCGGTTGTGTGCCGTGCTGGAGGTCGCCCGTTCCAGCTTCTGCAAATGGCGGGCCGGCCGCGAAGCCGCACTGCCCGTGAGCGGGCGGACGCCGCGCTCGCCGGGCGGATCAGGGCCGTCCACGCCGAGTGGGACGGCACCTACGGCCGCCCCCGGATCACCGCCGAGCTGCGCGACGCGGGCGAGCGCGTGAACCACAAGCGCGTCGGACGGGTCATGCGCAAGTACGGCATCGCCGGGCTGCGACTGCGCAGGCGCCAGGTCACCACCGTGCCCGAACCGTCCGCCACACCGGTTCCCGACCGGCTGGGGCGCGACTTCACCGCGAGCGCCCCGAACACCAAGTACGTCGGCGACATCACCTACCTGCCGGTGGGCGACGGCGAGTTCCTGCATCTGGCGACGGTGATCGACTGCTTCTCGCGGCGGCTGGTGGGCTGGTCGATCGCCGGCCACATGCGCACCTCGCTGGTCACCGACGCGCTCCAGGCTGCCGCCCGGATCCGCGGCAGCCTGGCCGGCGCCGTCTTCCACAGTGATCACGGAGTACAGCTCTCGTCAATTCGCCCTCCTGTGCGCCGAGTTGGAGGTGGTGCAGTCCATGGGCGCGGTCGGCACCAGCGCGGACAACGCTCTCGCCGAGTCGTTCAACGCGACCCTCGAACGCGAAACGCTCCGTGGCACCCGCCGCTTCGACGGCGCACGCGCCTGCCGCCTGGCCGTCTTCCGCTGGACCACCCGCTACAACGCCCGCCGCAGGCACTCACGCCTCGGACAACAGGCACCGATCGCTTACGAACAACAGTCAGCTACTCTCACACTTGCCGCATAACGACACGAACAGGTGTCCACCCCTCGGGGACAAGGCCCATCCACGCGCGGATCGGCGATCACGTCGCCGCCGAGCAGCATCACGCGCATGCAAGGAAGCGGTACGGCTCGACAACGCACCAGCGTATTGCCGCGCTGTCGGCTGCGGCAGAAGGCCACGCCCAGCTGCAACAGGGGCAGATCGAAGCGGCGTGCGCGACGTGGGACAGAGCGCTGGACACGATGACCGGCATCCGCTCCTCCCGGACGCGTAAGGCCGTGCAGTCGATGCGTTCAGACCTTGGGCGATTCCGGACACGTGGGGCGCGCCCGGCCCTGGAACTCGATGAGCGAGCTCGTACCTGGCTGCGCGAGGCCGTCTGATGAATGCGTCAGCCTAGGTGTGGACACCGGTCAACGCCGCAGTCACGTCTATCGAACGCGTTCCCTGCTCTCTCCCGTTGCCCAGTGCAGTCCGGTGTCCTTGTCGCCACTCCAGATGTATTGATGCTCAGAAGTGCGCGTCATGCCGAAGTCGTAGAGGCTCGGTGCGCCGGCGTCCTGCCACTTCTGCCACGCCTGGTCGACCTCTTCTGCCAGACGCCGGGGGCCGCCCTGGTACGCCACAGCGGGGCCCGTCTCCGGTGAGACGAGGGTGGCCCACGAAGAGTGACCGTCGTGCAGCCACGCGGCCACGCCGTCGGCGGCCTCCGTCGTGATCCGAACCTCGGGCAGGACGACGCGCAGCGCGAACCGCACATTCCAGTCCGCGTGCAGTGGCAGCAGGTCCCTGGCGATGGGCCCTTCGGTCTCGGGCGGGGCGTCGCCGCGGACCTGGCCCAAGGTCTTGCCGGGGTCGGTGTCGCGGCTGGGCATGAACATAGCGAGGCCCTGCATCCAGCCGCTGGCCGACTGGCCGTCGGCGGCCACGGTGAGCGCTACGTGCCCGAGTCTGCCCCAAGGGGTGACGATGCGGCCGCCGGGCCGCATCTGCTCTACCCACGGCCACGGCACCTCGTCGACTGCGTACGTCGCCACAAGGCGGTCGTACGGCTGACGTTCCGGGAATCCGCAGGCACCGTCGCCCACTTCCACGGCGACCTCAGCACCCACGCCCTTCAGATGCTCGCGCGCCGCGGCCGCAAGCTGGGCGTCGACCTCCACACTGGTCACCTGTCCCGGGCCCGCCCGTTCGCTCAGCAGCGCGGCGTTCCAGCCCAGTCCTGTGCCCAGCTCCAGCACGCGGTGGCCCGGTTCGACCATCAGCGAGTCGAGCATGTCCACCACGACCGACTGACACGACAGGCTGGAGGACGCCAGCCCGTCCGTGATCTGCGTGATGGTGGAGTCGTCGGGTCCCGGGTAGACGAGTTCGGCCCAGCGCCCCGGGTCGTGAGCGCGGTCTATGGGGATGTACGCCGACCCGTTCCACGCCCATACCCGGCCCGGGGCGAAGCGGTGCCGAGGCAGCTTCTCGACGGCTTGGCGGACCCATGGGGAATCTGCCGGCCAGGTCCCTTGGTCGTCCATGACGCGCGCGAGCCGGTGGCGGAGTTCAGTGAACTCGTCCACGGGTCACTACTTCCGGCGGGTGCCGCTGGGCGGCGGCGGGTCGGGGGCTTTCCCGTCCGAGTTTCCCGGCGGAGGCTTGCCCCGGCTCGGATCCGGATCCGGCTTGCGGTGATCGCCCACAACGACTGCCTCTCTCTCAGCAGGACTTGCCAGCCCCCAGGGTGATACCCCGCCCGCGGCGCTGGTAGGCGAACCACAGGCAAAGGCTGAAACGCGTCACCACTGAGCGGATCAACGAGCCGTGCCGCGCTCCGGCACGGTGCGATAGCGGCACGGACTGCCGACCGCACGCCTGCCCGCATTGCTGCCGTTCGCCCGATAGCGTCCCAAATCACCACCTGACCAGGGAGAACCACATGCTGCGGCGCTGTCACGTTGGCTGACCGGGTGGGATGATCTTCGGGTTGGTCATGGTGGAGGGGGTTGTCCGTGGGTAGTACGCCGCTGTCGTACAAGGGTCACCGGTACCCGGTCGAGGTGATCTCCCATTGCGTGTGGCTGTACTTCCGCTTCCCGCTGTCGTTCCGCGAGGTGGAGGAGCTGGTGTTCGAGCGCGGTGTGCTCGTCTCCCATGAGACCGTCCGCCGGTGGTGTGCCAAGTTCGGGCAGGCCTATGCCGGCGCGCTGCGCCGCCGACAGCCCCGGCCCGGGGACAAGTGGCATCTGGACGAGGTCTTCATCAAGATCAACGGTGAGCAGAAGTACCTATGGCGGGCCGTCGACCAGGACGGCACCGTGCTGGACATCCTGGTCCAGAACCGGCGGGACACCGCTGCGGCCAGGCGGTTCTTCCGCAAACTGCTCAAGAAGACGGGTGCGGTGCCGAGGGTGGTGGTCACCGACAAGCTCCGCTCCTACGGCGCGGCCCACCGCGAGGTCATGCCCTCCGTCGAGCACCGCTCGCACAAGGGCCTGAACAACCGGGCCGAGAACAGCCATCAGCCCACCGGCAGCGTGAACGCGCGATGAAAGGTTTCCGCGGCGTGGGCGGGGCCCAGCGGTTCCTGTCCGCGTTCAGCGGCATCTCACCCCACTTCCGACCCCGCCGCCATCTGATGACTGCCACCCATTACCGCACCGAGATGACCACCCGCTTCGCCATCTGGAACCAGATCACCGGCACCACCGCCCCACCTGCCACGGCCTGACCAAAACGGCCACCCGGCCTCACCACACCCCACATACCGTCACGCACTCACGCACTCAACAACGTGACAGTGCCGTTCTCCGGTTTCTTGTGCCGGGACTCCGTCACCAGCATGAGCGGGCTCGTCCCGGCCTCACCGAGCCGGGTGAGACCGGTGTGCCGCCACCCGCACAGGTCCCAGCCCGTTCCCGGCGCACCGCCGACAGCCCTGTGCCCGTCCAGCAGGGCGCGGGCCTGCCCCTACGACAGCCGGGCAAGCCCGGTGCCCGGGCAGTCGTCGCGCGGGCTGGCGACCTTGCCGGGGCCGGGTCGTCAGTGGGTGACGAACACCGACCCGCACGTACGGCCCGTGAGAAGGCGAGGCGGCATCCGGGCAGTACCCGCGTCCCAGTAGACCGTCTCCAGGACGAAGTCCTCGCGGACGGCACCGCGGCGACGCGCACCAAAACGAGCACCCTTGGCCTTCACCAGAGCCCGGCGCCCGGCGCCCGGCGAGGTCCAGCTCCTCGATGCCAACGCCCAGGATCTCCTCGGCGCAGGCAACGGGCTCGTAGAACATCCGCCACATCGGCTTCTCCCCCAGGTGCACCTTGCGGCCCTGTACGCCCGGCTGCCGCCGGAACTTCCGTCACGTCCACTCTCCTTGCCGCCGACGATCTCGGTCTCGCGCTCGGCCGTGCGCTCGCTCCACCGACTGCCGACGGCAGCAAACGGGTCCGCTCCGACAAGCCCCGTTCGTTCGACTCAGCCTTGCGTACCTCCGCCCGAGCCTTCACCCGCTTGTGCCCCAGACGCTGCACCGCCCTGCCCACAGCGCCACTCACCCAACCGATCGTGACCGGATCCGCTGTGCCCCCAACGTTGGCCGCGCGGTTGTGCTGCCCTGTCCCCAAAGCAGGAGGCCCCTCGGAACGTGACATCGGCCGGATCACCCGGCCGGAGCGGGGACGGTCCTTGTCGTGTTTCGGCTGCTGCCGATCCGTACCCGAGGCCTCTTCGTGGCGCTGAGCACGCGCCCCCTGGAGATCGGGGGAGTGCAGATCAGTTCTGCGGCGGCAAGGAGCGCGCGCTGCCTCTCACATGAGGAAGCCGCTCTACCTATCACGGCGTGATAACCCTGGCGCCTGCGTTGCCACGCGAGCAACTATCGGCCACGGGGGCTGGTCGCACATCGCCGGTAACACTGGCCGGGATGTTGCTGCCTGCGTCACCGCCGAGGTGCGATGCCTGCGGGCTTATCACGCCGTGATAAGCCCAACGCGCCCTAAAGTCAGCTAGCTAACGTGTCGATGCGGCAATCGATCTTAAACGTTAGTAGAGTGACGCGTTATGACATCACCTGACACCAGGGGCGACCGGGAGAAGGTCGTCTCCAAGCTTCCCTCCTGGCTCCGCCAGCAGTTGAAGATCCGGGCAGCGCAACTCGGCATCGACATCCAAGACGCCGTAGACAGCGGGATCACCACCTGGCGTGGTCTCGGCTCCAACCTCTCCCCCATCGACACCTCGGGCGCCGAGTCCTTCGCCACCTTCCTGCCAGGCACGCAGTGGACCGGTTTCCGCGCCGACTGCAAGGATCGAGGCGTCTCCCTCATCCAGGGCCTCGCCCAGTCCGTACAGGTATGGCTGGACAACAATCCCGGTCCGGCCGTGAAGCGACCCGCGATCGTCCGACGCATCGTGGTCTGCAATCAGAAAGGCGGCGTCGGCAAGACCGCCATCACCGCCGGTACTGGTGAAGCCCTCGCCGAAAGCCCTGACGCTCTGGTGCCGGTCCGCGTGTCCAAGCACTTCGCCGCCCTCCTCGAGGACGACGGCAACGAGAACAACGACCCACTGACCCTCGAAGACTTGCCTGGCCTCGGCCAGCGCGTCCTACTGGTCGACTTCGACCCCCAAGGCCACCTCACCAAGCAACTCGGCCAAGAACCACTGCCCATGACCGGTGACTCCCTCACCAACCACATGGCAGGCGACGCCAAGGGCGAGCTGCGCGACGTCATCGTCACCATCGACGAAGAACGCTTCGGGGGAGACCTGCACCTCCTGCCCGCATGCACCGACGCGTTCCTGCTCGATGTACGCCTGGCCTCGGTCCGCGCCCGCGAAGCCGCCCTGGAACGCGCCCTCGCACCCATCGAAGCCGACTACGACGTCATCCTCATCGACTGCCCACCCAGCCTCGGCCTGAGCATGGACGCCGCCACCTACTACGGACGGCGCCGCCCCGAGGAAGTCCCCGGCAACTCCGGTGTCCTGATCGTCGTCCAGGCAGAAGACAGCAGCGCCGACGCCTACGACCTGCTCACCTCACAGATCGAAGACATGCGCACCGACCTGGCGCTCGACCTCGACTACCTCGGCATCGTCGTCAACCACTACGACGCCCGCCGCGGCTACATCGCCACCTCCTCCCTCCAGTCCTGGATGGAAATAAAGGATCCCCGCGTAGTCGGCGTCATCGGCGATCTCAAGGAACAGAAGGAAGCCGTCCGAGTGAAGCGCCCCCTCCTCGCCTACGCCCCCCGCTGCGAACAATCCGTCGCCCTCCGCGCCCTCGCCCGGGAGATCAGCAAGTGAGCAAGGCCAAAAACCTCGGAGCCGGTGCGTCCTTCGGCCAAGCCCGCCCCGTCAGCGCCCGCCGAGCAGCGATCGGCGCGGTAACCGCAGCCCCTACAGTCGGCGTCCCCGACCCCACCGAACTGCCCCTCAACCAGATCAGCCAGAACCCGGACAACCCCCGAGACGAACTCCGCGACCTCGAGGGCCTCGCCGACAGCATCCGCGAGATCGGTCTGGTCAACGCGATCACGGTCGCCTCCGCCGACGCCTACCTCCAAGAACGCCCGGACCGCGCCGCCGACATTGAAGCCGGCGCACGCTACATCGTCGTCGACGGACACCGCCGACTCGAGGCCGCCCGCCTGGCCGGCGCCCAGTCCATCCGCGTCAGCATCGACAACGCACGCGTCTCCACGGACGAATCCCTGCTGGAAGCCGCGTTCGTAGCCAACGTGCACCGCGACGACATGAGCCCGCTCGAGCAGGCACAAGCCCTGCGAACCTTGGTGGATTTCTACGGCTCGCAGAACAAGGCCGCCAAGAGGCTCGGTATGGCTCAGTCGACGATCTCCTCGAAACTCTCGATCCTCGACCTCGACCCCGCCCTCCAAGCCGACCTCATCACGGGCCGCCGCAAAATCGAAGACGTCCGCAACCTCTCCAACCTGACGCCTGAGCAGCAGCGCGAGAAGGCCGACGCTCGAGCCCAGGCCAGGCAGAACAAGCCCGCAGCCGCGCGCGGCCTATCACGCCGTGATAACCCCCAGCCCGCTCAGACATCAGAGAAGGAATCTTCTCCACAACCGCCCGAGACTCCCAGCGACCTATCACGCCGTGATAAGCCCGAGCCCAAGAGCGCTCCCAGCGAATCACTCGCACCAGCAACACCAGGCCCGGCAAGCACAACCGTCGTCGCGATGACCACAGCACCCGTACCAGAACCACGGCCTGCTTCCCAGCCGACCGGTGCGCCAGAAGAGGCCCCGCCAACATTGCCGAGTGATGGCGTGGCCCTGATGGAATACGTGCGGGACCACCTCAACACCGAGGAACGCAGCGCCATGCTGCAGCGGTACTTCCAGGTGGCCAGCGGCGTGGAGGAAGTAGCGGAAGACCTCCGTCGGGGACTTCTGCCTGAACACCGTCGCGACCTCGCCACGATCCTGCATCGGATCGCCGATCTCCTGGCCGCATAGCAGGACGCAGGCAGCCTGCCCCGTCGTGGACTACCGCAAGACCATGACGCACCTCGGATCGTTGAGCTGGTTACCCGGCCGTTTCCACTGGAAACACCATGACGTGACCAGCATGTGCACGGTTCACCAGGCGAAGGGCCGGCTCCTCTTGGAGGAGCCGGCCCTTCGCCGTCACTGCTCGAGGTACGGGCACAGCACTACAAGGAGGCGGATCTCCAAGGGCGAGGGCCAATATTCCGTACAAGACCTGGCCGCTCAGTGCTCCAGCCTCATCGAATCGGCCCTTGGTGTGAGGAGCGCGGCCGGGGTCTGCGCATCGGCCGGTTCCAGGGTGACGGTGATGAGGGCGGCGCCGAGTTGGTGGACGCGGTGCTGTGTGATTGCCGTGAGCGGTCAGCGCCTGGCGCAGCGCGGTGCTCGTCCCGCTGGCGTCCCGGCCATGGGCAGTCTCGCCCGGGCCGGTTTCGGCGCGGGCCTGTTCGGCCCGCTCCAGAACGGCGGCCACGGCGATGGGCACGACGGTGAGGATCTCCGCCCATTCCGGATCGAGCCGCGCGAGGGCACCGGCCAACACATCCAAGGCGGCGGCCGCGTCCTCCACCGCGCTCGCACTCCACCGCGTCGGGTCGGCGTCGTCGGCCAGGGTGCGTGCACACCGCGACGACGGCCTGTTCGGCCGGCGCCTCCACACCGTCCGGCCGGCCGTCGGAAGCCAGCTTCATGTCCCGTCCCAGAATCACGATCGTGCGAGGTCGTACACGCTGATCACATGATGACGTCCATGATCGGAGGCCATGCCCCGGGCGCTCGCCCGGCACCGGTCACGGGCCGGTGAGGATGGAGTGGGTGCCGATGCGGCGCCATGTGAAGTGTCGGTCGCCTCCTCTGAACCAGGTCGGTGAAGTAGCTGTCTGGGGTCTTGTCGTTTCGGGTGGCGATGCCGCGGCTTTGAGCTTGTTGGTCAGCAGTTCGACGGTGTTTCCCTCCTTGCAGAAGTCGGCGTCGCGGCCGACAGATCGATTGGGAGCGCGACGGATTCCTTCCCCTGACCCGACCCTGACCGGTTTTCGCCCTGCACCCCGATCACCCCTGAGTGGTCCCCGACCCGACCCGGAAAAACCCCTGACAGGGGCACCACATGGGCGACAGTGCACCTAACGTGACGACGGTGCCCCGGCCGGGCCCGCACGTCTGGCACAACCGCTCTCTTCACGAGGAGGATCCATGCCGTTAAGGAACAGATCCGCACTGCGGAGCATCGCCGCGCGGGGCACGGCCATGGTGGTGGGAGCCGCCATGGCCGTCATCACCGGCCTCGCCGCCGCTCCCGCGGTCCACGCGTCGCCGTCTGCCACTGGGGCCCTGCGATGGGCACCGTGTGACGACCCGGCGAAGCTGGGAGCCGAGTGCGCCACTCTTTCGGTACCGGTCGACTGGGCCCACCCGGACGGGCCGAGACTCGACCTGGCCGTGGCCCGCCGCAAGGCCACCGACCCCGGCACACGCGTCGGCTCGATGGTGTTCGGCCCCGGCGGGCCGGGCGACTCGGGTGTGGAGACGGTGGTGCGCCGTATCAGCCGGTTCAGCCCCGAGGTCCGCCGCAGCTTCGACATCGTCAGCTTCGACCCGCGCGGCGTGGGCGGCAGCAACCCGGTGACCTGCTCCGGCGAACTGCTTGCCAAGCGGCCGTCACCGGAGCTGAAGAGCCAGGCGGACTTCGACGCCACCATGGCGTACAACAGGCGGCTCCGTGCCGACTGCCGGGCCCATACCGGCCCAGTGTTCGACCACCTTGACACCGCCCAGACGGTCCGGGACCTGGACGCCCTCCGGGCCGCCCTCGGCGAGCGGAAACTGACCTTCCACGGCAGCTCGTACGGCACGCTGCTCGGGGCACAGTACGCCGAGACCTACCCGCGCCGCGTGCGCGCGATGGTGCTGGAGAGCGTCATGGACCACAGCGTCCCGACCACCCGTGACTTCCTGCAGTCCGAGGCGGCCACCGCAGAGGATTCATTCCAGGAGTTCGTGAAGTGGTGCGACGGTGCCGCGGACTGCGCGCTGCACGCCCGCGACGTCCGCGCCGTCTGGCAGGGCCTGTTGGTCCGGGCCGGGCGCGGCGAGCTGGAGGACCCGGCGAAGCCGGGCACCTCGCTGTCTTCTTCGGACCTGGTCAACAAGATCGCGTTCCGGAAGTTCTACCAGGCCGACTACGCGGGTCTGGCCACGGCGATCGCGGGGATGGACGCGAGCAAGCCGCTGCCCGCGTCGCCCACCTCGATAGCGTCGCTGCCTTCGGCCACCCCGGTCTTCTGCTCGGACTGGCACCTGCCGGTGCGCGACTACCAGGAGTACGCCTCGCTCGTCGCCATGATGAACACGACCGCGCCTGACCTGCCTTACCTGCTGCCGATACACATGGCAGCGGCGTGTCTGGGCGCGCCGACCGCCAACCCGCAGCACCGCCTGGACCCACACGGTGCCCCGCCGATCCTGGTTTCCAACGCGCTGCACGACCCCGCCACCGGCTACCCGTGGGCGGTCTCGGTGGCCCGGCAGCTCGGCCGCAGCGGCGTGCTCCTCACCTACGAGGGTCACGGCCACGGCAGCGTCACCAGCGGCCCGTGTATGGAGGACGCCGTGGACAGTTACCTCATCGACCTCGCAGTTCCACCCCGGGGCACCAGCTGCCCCGCCGTGCCGTCCTGACAGCTTGCCGATCCGGATCCGCCTGGGGGCGGATCCGGTAGGAAGACGATCGTGACGCGCAGGCAACTCACCGACGGCCAGGAAGCCCTGGCACGCGTGCGTGAGTTGGTGCGGGGCGTGGGGTGCGAGCCCAGAGCTGGCGGTGGTCTCGAACGAGCGGAACTGTGGGTGAGTTGGCCCTGCAGCGGCTACTTGGTGGCTTCGCTGGGCAGCCGGTAGCCGATGACGCTGTGGTGGCTGAGTTCCTGGAGCTCCTCGATCCGGATCCCGGTGTGACGGAAGATCTCGATGGCCGCCCAGGCCCAGAACGCCCGCCGTTCCTCCGCGCCCAGGTCGCGCCGCTCACCTGCGGCGTCACGAACCCCGGTGGGGTGCCCGTCGGGACGGACGCTGCTCTTGGGGACGGTGAAGGTCTCGCCGAGGGCCGTGAAGGTGGATCCCAGCGGTGCCGCATTGAGCGCGTCGAGCCTGGCCGTAGCGTCTTTCAGCCTGCGGATGGCGACCCGGACGAGCGTCGGCAGGACGGGAAGACGTTCCCGGGTGCGTCGGTCGGACTTGGACTTCTGGCGCCTCTCCAGCTTCTTGACGGAGCACTCGGCCTCGGTGACTGGGGGAGGAGAGGCCCACTGTCCCCACCGTTCGGGCTCGCTCAGAGCCCACTCGCCGATGTCGAGGTAGAACGCGTGCACCGTCATCCTGATCGCGGGTGCGCTGGTCCACGGTTCGGTCACCGTGATCACCGTTCCGTCGGCTTGTCTGCGGCGGGCGGTCTTCGTCGCGAGACGGGTCTTCCAGACCGTGGCGGTCCCGGGTGACAGCCGGATGGAGCCGATGCCGGGGTGGTGCTGCTCGAGGTCGGCCCAGAAGTTGCCGGCGAAGATCGCTGCCAGGCTCCTGAGAGTGGCGTAGTCCAGGGTGGGCTGGCGTTCGATGAGGTAGTCGAAGAGCAGGCTGCGGACGGGCTGACACTTCAGGTCGTAGCGGTCCACGAGCTTTGCCGGAGTGATCTGTCCGACGCGGCGCGTGGTGAACAGCAGGGTCGTGGGGGCGTCGTGGGGGAGCCGGCCGCGTTCGCGGAGCCAGAGATAGGCGAGGCGCACTCCGCGAGTGGTGCGGTTGTAGGCGACGGGCGCGTAGCACCGCTCCAGAAGGTCCCCGACGACGATGTCCTGGAGCTTCCCGCCCCGGGTCGCCGGCACCTGGACGAGGGCCGCGAGCGCTTCCGAAGCGTGCCGGGTGACGCGCACGTTCTGAGGTATCCAGGCTTCCAGGCTGGCGAATCCCTTTGGGTCGCGGGACTGCGCGAGGGCCGGCCGAAGGTGCCTGGAGTAGTTCACGGCGAGCCATGTCGTATCCGGGCGGACCACGTCCGCGCAGAGCAGGGCCAGCAGACCGGCCTGGAGATGACCCGTCTTCGTTGCCCTGTCGACCGTCGGTGTCCACTCCCGGACCTTCGCGTACCACTTCTCCGGCTCGGCGGCGCTCGCGTGGCCCGTGCGCGGCAGCGCCAGCCCGTGCAGCACGGTGGCGAACCAGTACGGCCGGCTGCTCCCCGCTCTCTGCCGCTCGCGGCAACGCCCTCGGCATCGAGCGGGACCAGAAGCTGCTCCTGGTGGTCGTCGGGGTCCGCGGGATCGGTGCTCGCCGCGGTCGCCGTCCAGGTGCGCGTCGAAGTCCTACGGCGGTCGGCGGTGTCCCACTTGGGGGCGTCGGCGCGCAGCCCCACTGCGGGGCCGGAGCCAGGGGAGCGGGTTCGCTGTCGATGGTCCCCGGCCGGCGCTAGTGGGGGGATCGCTGCGTCGGCCGACAGCAGTCTCTGCGGCAGCTCGGGGCAAGCTCCGGATGATCGGGGCTGCTGGGGACCCTCGAAGGCTTTGCCGGCCCAGAGCTCAGGGACCGGGGGAGGGGCTCTTCAGTCCCTGTCGTTTTGGTCCCTCTCGAAAAAAGCCAGGTCAGCGGCTTACGGGTCAGACCTGAGGGACTGAAGGGACCCATCCTGCGGATTGCAGCCAATTGCGCGCGTGCGTGTATGCGCACGCGTAAGACAGTGGTAGAAACGCTGGGCAGTTCATAACTGAGATTTTCAGTCCCTTCAGTCCCTGCTGCAGAACAAGCAACTGCTCTGACCTGGGGTTTCTTGTAGGGACTGACGGGAGGGACTCAAAGCGCTGCCTCCTGGGCCAGCACCATCAGTCCCTGAGCTTGCGGTTCTGAAGATGCTTCCCCTTCCTACGAGCCCCTCCGCCTGGAAGGCAGACCCGTACCCCATCGGGCGCCTCAAGCCGGACGCGCTGTCGGCCAGAAAACTCCGCCTGTAGGGACTCAAGGGACTGAAGAGTTGATACATCAGCAGGTGAAGCAGCGGCTTGCGCTAGCATCTGAACTTCATGCGGAAACTCAGTCCCTACAGTCCCTGCGGCATGTGCTGCAGGTGCCCTGACCAGGGTTTTTCGCACTTGGACCGAATGCCTAGCCCCAGCCCCCGACAAGGACTACCGCGTGCAGCGCCACGGCAAAATCAGCTCCACAGACCCGTCAGGGACTGTAAGGCTGCACGCCGTTGCCCGCTGGTGCGCCGAGAACGGCTGGCCCGTACACCCGCTGGCCCCTGGCAGGAAGACCCCGGCAGCTAATTGCCCGGAATGCACAGAGGGCCGTCACTCCGGACAAGACTGCCCCTGCTGGACTGCAGGCCGTTGGTGTCACGGCTTCCGCGCTGCTACCACTGATCCGGCACGCATCGATGCGTGGTGGCAAGAAGCCCCAGGGATGGGAGTAGGCGTCGCCTGCGGTCCAGCCCGCCTACTTGTTATCGATGTTGATGCCCACTGCGCTGAAGTACCCGACCGCAGCCGCCTCCTGCCAGGCATCCCCATCCACGAAAAAGTAAACCTCGCCGGCCTTGCCTCGGGCTTCGACACCCTCGCATTGCTGGCGGCCTTCCGGCGGCAGCCGAATCCGGCCGAGGACGAACAGACACTACGGGTACGGACCCCCTCCGGCGGTCTGCACATCTGGTACAAGATTCCTCACGGCCAGGTCCGCTACCGCTCGTCCACTGGCTCAAGTTCGAAGGTCGCGCTTGCCTGGCAGGTGGATATCCGGGCCGAGAACGGCTACATCGTCGCACCCCTGAACCGCACGCCCGCCGGTACGTACCACCGGGTGGGTCCGGCGAAGCTCCCGGGGCCTCTCCCTGACTGGCTCGCGCAGGAGCTGCAGCGCACCGGTCATGCCCTGACGCCGCCCACGCAGGCACCCGTCCGTCCTGCCCCGCGCACGTACGTACCCCGTAGTCCCGCCAAAGCCCACAAGCTGCTCGGCCCCTTGCTTGCGGAAGTCGCCGCATGTGCCGCGACCCCGCACGGAGCCAGCTTCACGGAGAAACTCAACCGGGCCGCCTACACGGCCGGAGGCCTCACCGCCGCGGGCCACCTGCCAGAAAAGCAGGCCCGTGAACTCCTGGAAGAAGCGGCACACTCCGCCCGCCCCCATCAACCTCAGCGCAACCGCACGATCATCGAATCCGCCCTCGCGGCAGGCGCGACCCGCCCACTCCATCCCCAAGGACGCCCATGAGCAGCGCCGAGAGCCCGAGCTTCGACGCCACTGCCGCCGCTCAGCAGATGCTTGACTTCGCAGCCCAGGAACAAGCCTCGCAAAGCAACGCCGCGGCTCCCACGAACCTGCCGGTCCGGCATGCCGCAGCCACCTCCCCCCTTGCCCATGCAACGTCACCGCACCCGGCCGAGACCGGCCTGCTCCCGGGCATACTGACGGACCGCGGCAACGCCAAGCTGTTCGCCCAGCTCTACAGCGACCAGTTCCGTCACGTCGAAGGACTCGGCTGGTACTCCTGGGACCAGTACCGCTGGAAGCGCACCGGCGGAGAGAAAGCAGCCCTGTGGGCCGCAGGTGACATGGCAGAGCAGATGCCGGCCACCGACCCCCGCGGCTTCTTCACCGACCGCGAGCTCTACCTGCACCGCCGCCGCACCATGTCCACCCCGGGCATGAAGGCCCTCCTCACCCAGGCCAAAGCCTCCCCGGCCCTCACCCTCGACCCCGACGTCCTCGACGGCGACCCGTACGCCCTGTGCACCCCCGCGGGCGTCGTCGATCTGCACACCGGCGAGCTGCGCAAGCCCGACCCCAGCCGCGACATGCACTCCCGTGCCACCAGCGTCGCCCCCGAGAACATGCCGACCCCGCGCTGGCAGCGCTTCCTGCACGACACCTTCGGCGACGACGCCAAAGGACAGGAAACCATCCGCTTCCTGCACCTGCTGCTCGGCTACTCCATCACCGGCGACGTCGGCGCCCAGGTCCTGCCCTTCCTCTTCGGAGCCGGCGCGAACGGCAAATCCGTACTGCTCGACGTGATGATCCAGGTCCTGGGCGACTACGCGGACGCCGCCCCGCCCGGCTTCCTGATGGAAAAAGGCAAGTTCGCCGAGCACTCCACCGAACTCACCGAACTGCACGGCCGCCGCATCATGGTCTGCAGCGAGCTCAAGCCCAACGACAAGTTCGACGAATCACGAGTCAAACTCCTGACCGGCGGCGACCGCATCAAAGCCCGCCGCATGCGCCAGGACTACTTCTCCTTCGCCCCCACCCACAAGCTCTGGCTGCTGGGCAACCACCGCCCCGAGGTCGGCACCGGCGGCCACGCCTTCTGGCGCCGTATCCGCCTCATCCCCTTCGAACGCGTCGTCCCCAACCACCGCAAGATCGACAACCTGGCATTCGAACTCGTCCGCGACGAGGGCCCCGGCATCCTCCACTGGCTCATCGAGGGCGCCCAGACCTACCTGCGCACCCGCGACCCGCTGACCGGACCGGCATCGGTGAGGATCGCCACCGAGGCGTACGAAACGACCGAAGACCACATCGGCCGTTTCATCAAGGAGTGCTGCACCCACAGGCCCGAGAACACCTCGGAGTTCCGAGTCGAGCAAGGCCTGCTCTACGCCACGTACTGCGCCTGGTGCAACGCCGGCGAAGGCATCCGCCCCGCCACCTCCCGCTCCTTCGCCAGCCGCATTCGCCAAGAACTCGGCCTGGCCTCACCCGCCGACATGATGAAGTCCAGCGGCAAGAAGTACTACCCCGGACTCGGACTGCTTACCGACGCCGACGACGCCCCGCCCGCAAGCGAGGCGACTGCTCCATGAAGACCGCAGTCACACTGGGACGCACGGCACGACAGCCGTACGATGAACACCACGCTCCTACCCATACCTCTGCCCAGAACCGGGCAGAAAGTCTCTCATCGGCACCCCGGCACAACCCGCCGACCGGCTCCCCAAGCCAGGAGCACAAGGACGCGCACAGCAATCACGGCCCCCGCAGGGCCGGACGTCACGAGGAGGAGCTGCGGCCATGAGCTCGCTACTGAACGAGAGCGATCTCGCCCACGAGGACGCGGTGGTGTGGCTGGAAAGCCCCGACAACCTCGACTACGTACGCCAGGCCCTCGACAAAACCCCCCGTCGCCGCGGCAAGCCACGCTACGCCCGCGACGGGCGCCTTGTCGGCTACACCGAACTCGACGAGACAGCGGAAGCCGATCCCGACAGCGGACTTCAAAAGCGCCGGGTGTTCTTCTTGCTCCCGCACGACCGCGACACCGACCCTGACGGCTCCTACCGTGTCGGCGCCCCCGGCGAGGCGGTGGACCCCCGGACCATCGCGCCGAAGAAGGTCGGAGACAAGACCCCCCGGTCCCAGCGAGGCACGGCTGCAGCCATAGCGCTGCCCTAACGACGCCGCATCAGGACAATGATTGCCCGCTTTATCCAGCTCTAGAGGTTTTGCAGTGAACCGCCGCAGATAGGGCAGACGCCGCTCCAGAAACGCAGCAAGCCCTGAAGGACACCGAGGACCTCGCCCAGCCCCAGGCCGGCCCGATGACAGTGGAATTATTTTTGGCGGAGAACCTTCTCCCCGGCGATACCCGCGCCATGTCCTGGGCTCAACCGCAGGAGTACTTGTGACCTTGAGCGACCACCAGGAACCCTCCCCGTCCCGTGATCGCTTTCTGGGCGCGTTCCGGGAGCTGGAGCACGGCAGCCGGGACTGTCAATCGTTCGGCCCTGTCTCACATTCGGTGGTAACGGAATGTGATGGAAAGAATGCCTGGTCGAGTCGCGTGAACGCCCACTCCATACTTCTTGGCCCTACCTGCAGCGGACTCAGAGCCGGGATATCAAGCTGCGGCTGACCTGCACCAAACGCTATATGTAACGAGAGTAGCTGTCCGTTACCACCGAATGTGAGACAGAGCCGAACGATTGACAGACCCTCTTCGTACAGTCCCTTTGGCGCAGACTTTGCACCCACTCTCCTTGTTGATGCGCCGTTGCTCCATTCGTGTCTGATCGTTTGCAGAGCATCTGCGGTGTGTGGTTTGTCCCACCGTGGCCTCGAAGAGCTCTGAGGGCGGTCGGTGTCCGCCTGATACGAGCGGAGCGCGTCTTGAACGGAGTGCGTAGTGGTTGCCAGAAGATGTTGGAGAAGGGCATTGCGGCGCAGTGTGCTGCGTGGCGTCGTCGTCTTCTACGCGTCGTTGGTGGTGCGGGGCAAGTTGTGGGACGGGCGGAGTGTTCCTCGGTCAGCGGGTCGGTATGGCCCCGCAGACGGTGAATGTCTGTCCCTGGTGGTGCTGGGAGATTCTTCCGCTCTGGCGGTGGGGGTGCTGAAGCACGATGAAACGAACGGGGCGCGCCTGGCCAGAGATGTGGTCGCGAGCCTGGGCTGTGCGGTGGAATTGGAGGTACTGGCCCGCTCAGGTGTGACGACAGCGGGTATGGCCCGGCAGGTCAACGCTGTGGCCATGCGCACGGATCGTGGCGTTGCACTCATTTTGATCGGCGGCAATGACGTGATGCTGCCCTCTCCTGTGGGCCGCTCGGCCAGGCGTCTGGGCAGGTATGTCCGGCAATTACGCGCTGCCGGATGGGAAGTCGTCATCGGTTCGTGTGCTGACATCGGTGCCGCTCCCTCGCTGCGCAGGGGGGTGCGTGATGTGGCGAGTCGGCGCTCGCAGACACTGGCGCGTCGTCAAGCAGCACGGTCGTTGGCGGCAGGGGCGATGGTGGTGTCCTTGACAACGGACGTCTTCCGCCGGCAACCGGATCTCTTGTATTGCCCTGATGGATTCCATCCGAACGCCGACGGCTATCTGTACTACGAGACGAGGGCCGCGGTTGCGGTGAAAGCGGCATCCGCCCGTGTGCTGGGCAGGCTGGAAACTCCGGCGGAGCGGGCAGATGTGGTGTTTCCGCAGACGCGGCAGGCTGCGCGTCGCGTGACGAGCGAGCCGGGGGCCAGTTTCATCCCTGTCCCGGCGGCCGGCGGGATGGTGGCCATGCACCGCTACGTGCCCGGTCAGCGGCTGGCGGTGAGTAGGAATTCGGCCATGGTGTCGACGGCGTCATGATCGGGCAAAAGATGTGGGCAGCGTGCGCCGTAACCGGCGTGGCGGTCTTCCTGTGCGGGCTGGATCATCTCGTTCTGCTGACTGCGATGCCCGCCATCCGCGTCACCTTCGCGGCGCAGGAAGCAGCGTTGGGATGGCTGATCAACGCCTACATCCTCCCGGTCGCGATCCTGCCCCCTTCCTGGGGGTGCTGGCTGAACGGTGCGGTCGGCGTCGGGTTTTCACCTGGGCCTTGTGGCTCTTCACAGCCGGGTCCGCAGCAGCCGCCCTGGCCCCCGGCATTTCGCTGCTGATCGTCGCCCGCCTGGTGCAGGGTGTCGGGGCTGCGGCGATCACCCCGCTCAGCCTCACCCTCGTGACGACAGTGATTCCACCACGGCGCCGCCCTGTGATGCTGGGCGTGTGGGGGTCCCTGGGGGCTGTCGCGATCGCTGTCGGCCCGCTCGTAGGGGGAGCTGTGCTGATGTGGGGTGGCTGGCGGCAGGTGTTCTGGCTGAACCTGCCCCTCGGGTGCATCCTGGCCCTGGCCGCACGCCGCTGCCTGCCCGAGCATGCCAAACCTGCGGCTGAGGCGCGCGGGCGCCCATCGGGGCATGCCCCCCGTCGGCTCCTCGGCCGCTTGCCGGGCCGGTCTCGTCTGTGGCACGTACATGCCTGTGGCTTTCTTCTTCACGCCGCGGTATTCGGCACGGTGCTCTACCTGGTCCAGTTCCCTCAGGAAGTGCAGGAACAAAATGCCTGGGAGGCCGGGTGGAGGATCCTGCCCTGGACCGCGCTGCCTGTGCTGATCGCGCCGCTGGCGGGCGTCGTGATGGGGCGATCGGGCGCTCGAGCGGTACTTGCGGCCGGATGCGCGCTGACCTCTGTGAGCTGCCTATGGTTCGCACTGGTACTCGAGCCGGGCACCCCGTACCTGGCACAGTTGCCGGGTCTGGTGGCGGGCGGCGCCGGAATGGCCTTGTACTTCACCGCTGCCCCTCAGTCCTTGGTCGATCAGGCGCCGCCTGCCCGCCTGGACGTGGCTTCCGGCTTCAACACCTCGGTACGTGAAGCCGGTGCGATGATAGGCGTCGCGATCGCGTCAGTTCTGTTCGCCCAGCACGCTGCAGTCTTGGGCCCGGTGAGCTTCACCAGCGGGCTGACCGCCGTATGCTGGGCAGGCGCTGCTCTCGCTGCGGCGGCGACAGCAGCTGCCGTCCTCGTGCCGGCCAGTGCGGCCTCGACCGGTACCGCTCCGGCACCGACCGAGGAAGTTACTGAACGGCTCAACTGTTGATCGAGTCGATGAGTGGCACGGTCAGCCGCAGCGACGACGGTTCGATGATGAGAGCGGCGCCGATCGGGTTCTCGCTGATATAGCGGTGGTCGAGGGTGTCGAACACGAGGCCAATGCGATGCCCGGCGGGGATGTTCCACGCAGTGGCTGGCAGGCGCACCGTGAATCGGTGCCCCTCGCCCGGCCGCCGGCCCCAAAAGGTGTACGGGGCGTGTGTGAGCAGCCGTGCGGTACCCAGGGGGCCGATGTCGTAGAGGTGGGCCACGACGGTGCCCTGGGCGGTGCACGGGATCAGGGTGCCCTCGACGAGCGCATGGCCGCGCAGCTCTGCGGGCGCCTGGTGGGAGCCGCTGGTGAAAGTGGCTGCCGTCGGGGCCGTCAGCAGCGGCCAGGCAGTCACCGGCGGGGCTCCGGCGGCGTCAAGGGGCCCTGAGACGGGAAAGGGACCGGATTCAGCAGCCGAGGGAAGACCAGCCACCAACCTCCCTTTCCCAGGCTCGGCCGTGAGCGGCACCATCCGGGACGCCTGCTGCAGGACTGCCCAGCTTGAGTACTCCTCCAAGGGACCACCTGTTCGTGGCTGCAAGACGACCGTCGGCTGGTGCGGCCGCCACCTGCGGCCGTCACCGGGGTCACGCACATGATGCCGCAGCCACAGCATTGCCTCCTCCCATGCCTGCGGCCGGCCCGCGATGCCGGTGGAGGCCGTGTGGCTGTCGGCGTGCCCGCCCGGGTACATGCGCAACGTTTTAGGTCCGGTCAACTGGTCCAGAAAGGCGCCCGTCTGCCCGGCCGGCACGATCGGGTCATCCCATTCGCCCACCATGAAGACCGCTGTCCGGTTGCGATTGAGCCCGGTGGTGTGAGCGGCGGGAGAGCGCTGCCTCACCCAGGGATCGGATTCGTCCAGCCCTTGGGACACCGCCTGGTCGAATGCCCGTTCAACCTCGGGACCATAGCGGCCGTCCACACGGCCGAACAGTTCCTGGAACAGCACCACACTCGCCGCCCGGGTGCCGTTGACGCGGAAACCGCCGGACAGCTCAGCCCACCCGGACAGTGCGACGACCGCCTTGATCCGGGCGTCTTGTGCGGCGGCGTTCAGGGCGATCACTGCACCGTAGGAAGCTCCCAGCGCACCGATGCGCCCGTGGTCGGCTGCTGTGTGGGCGAGGGCCCAGTCCACGACACGAGAGGCATCCGCGACATCGGCACGCCCTGCCAGATCCGCGTACCCGCCGGACGCACGAAACCCGCGCGGGTCGTAGGCGACCACGACATACCCTGACCTCGCCAGGGCCCGGTAGCGACTCACGTGTGTCACATGATCGAGCGGCAGACGAATCCAGGGCCCCGGGACGACCAGCAGCGGGTGAGGACCTGATATGGCCGGCTCGTACACCGTCGCCGCCAGCCGTGTCCCGTCCGCCCCCTCGACCGTGTCCCTTCGGACCTCGACATCAAGCTGCTCTCCCGCACCGACGTCCGATTCGGTACCTGTCAAGCCGCTCTGGGTGGCCCCGGCTGGGGCCGGGCACACCAGCGCAGCCAGAACGGCGGCCGCCACCGCCATGCGGAGACGGCCGCTGCCACGGGCCTCAGACGTGGAGATCAACGCGCGGCCAACGGACAGTCGGCCAACACCTTCTCCACGACCTGCGCCGCCGCCGCCGCACCGCCGGCGGCCTCGATCTCCTCCCGCATCCGCGCCACCGCCCCGGCAACACGCTCATCTGAGCCCAACGCCAGCACTGCTTCACGCAGGGCGTCAGCGGTAACCTCCTCACGCGGAAGATACGTCCCAACTCCCAGGTCACGAACCTGCTCGGCATTCACCCGCTGCTCTGCCATCTGCGGCACCACCACCATCGGAACCCCCGCCGACAGCGCCTCCATCACACTGCCCATGCCGCCATGGGTCACGAACACCGAAGCCGCCGCCAGCACGTCCATCTGTGGTACCCCGGCATACACTTCGACCCCCGCCGGCACAGGACCGATCCCCGTCCGTGCGACCTCTTCACCCACACTCAGCACCACATGACGGCCCGGCCCCGCAAGCGCCTCTACACAGGTTCGATAGAACTCTGGACGCCGGTTGAACTGCGAGCCGAGCGATACGTACACCACCTGCCCGGCTCCCTCCGGCGCCCGCCACCTGCCCTGAAAGGAACGGTCACCGATCACCGGTCCCACCCAGTGCACCTCACCAGCCCTGACGGTGTGCGCCCGCCGTTGGAAGCGCTTGGGGAAGAACGCGACACACCGCGGCGGCGCGAGCGTCAGCGCATGCACACCACCCGGGACACCGAAGCTGGCCAGCGCCTGCGCCAGTTCCGGAAAGCCGGGGATCAAGGAGATGTCCGCAAGCCCGAAGAAGTCCTGAACCAGCCCGTCGTACGGGATGTGTGTCGGTGCCAGCTGCACCACCGGAATCTTCCACTGCGCAGCCAGCAACGGGCCAGCCCACGCGTAGACGTCGTACAGCACCACATCCGGCCGGTCGCCGGCGTACGCAGCCTCCAACTGCGGCAGCGCGCCCAGATTCACCCCCAGCACGCCCGTCACCCCCTGCGCCATGTCCTCCGGCGCCTCGCCCTGCGGCGGCGAGTCGTATACAACCGGCTCAGCCCCCACCGCACGCACCTGAGACTCGAACTCGGGCGTCACCGCGTAACTCACGCGATGCCCCCGATCCACCAACTCCCGTACCACTCCCAAGGTCGGCACGACATGCCCGGCCATCGGCACATTGAACACCGCAACATGCGCCCTACCCGGCACCGAAACAGCGGTTGACTCCATCACGCACTCCAGTCAGTCCCAGTGCACGGCATACAACCGCACCACAAGATGAACGCACCGCTTAACGCCGCGCCCACCCCATTTGGAAACGCCGCAAACTTCGATTGCACCCAATCGAGTCAGACGCAGCAGCCCGGCGGCCCCGGCGATTCCAGGTCTGCTTGGCTTTCCCTGGATCAGGCACGTCGGCGGAATAGGCCACGACGCCTGCCCGACTTCCGCTCCCGGTCACCCCTCCGCAACCGGCTCCGACGGTAAGGGATGAACTTTCCCCGTGATGCTGGACACTCCGTACTTACGCCGCGAGGGCGTGTCCTTGCTCGTGTCGCTGCCTGATCTCCAGCGGGGTCAGGCAAGCCCCAGTGCGGGTGTTTTCGCGGCCGCCTGCGGTTGCGGAAGGTCTCGATGAGGGCGAAAATCTCGGCGCGGGCGGTGGCCCGGTCGGGCCGGCGGCGGGTGCCGATCTCCTCCTTCAGGACCGCGAAGAAGGACTCGGCGGCGTTGCCGGAACATGACCCTGTTCTTCCCATGCTCTGCCGCAGCCCCGACCTGCGCATTTCTTCCCGTAGTCCTTCGGATGTGCACTCCGAGCCGCGGTCGGAGTGCGCGACGCAGCCGGGCCGGAGCCGGCCGCGGCCGACAGCCATCGCCAGCGCGCCGACGACCAGGCTCGCCCGGTGGTGGTCGGCCATCGAGTAGCCGACGATCTCGCGGGTGGCCAAATCCAGCCAGGTCGCCGGGTAGAGCCAGCCCTCGTCGGTGGCGATGAACGTGATGTCGCCGGCCGGCCGCGTGCCGGGCTCGAGTGCGGTGAAATCGCGGCCGAGCAGGTCGACCGCCGGCACGGCCCGCTTCGCCGGACGGGTCGGACTCCGGTGCCTGCGCCGGGTGCCCCCGGTGATACCGCGCTCGCGCATGACCTGCTCGATCCGCTTGTGGTTGACCCGGCGGCCGAGCCGGCACAGGGCGGCGCGGATCCGGGGGACACCGTAGGTGTGCCGGGAGGCGACGTGCAGCACGGTGATCTCGTGGGCCAGGGCGTCGTCGGCGGCCTGTCCCACCCGGCGGGCCGGCTCGCCGGATCGCCAGGCGTAGAAGGAGGACCGGGCCACTTTCAGCAGCCGGCACAGCAGAGCAACGGTGTGGGTGGTCTTCTCCGCCTCGATGGACGCGTACACCCCGGTCATCGGTCCCTCTCCTTCGCGAAAAAGACCGCGGTGAGGTCAATGGGTCGGTGCAACATCCCAGGTAGAACGGCTGCTGGAGGTGTTGCTGGGTGGCGAGAATCGGGCGTCCGGGGCTGTCGGACGAGCAAAAGCGTGAAGTGTGGCGACGATGGCGGGACGGGCAGTCGCTGAGCGAGATCGGGCGTGCGCTGGGCAAGGTGCCCGGGTCAATCCACGGAGTGGTCGCGGCGAACGGCGGATTCGTCCCGGCGGCCAGGGCCCGATCGGCCGGAGTGCTGTCGCTGGCGGAGCGGGAGGAGATCTCCCGGGGTCTGGCCGCTGGCGACTCCTTCCGGGCGATCGCGGGCCGGATGGGGCGGGCACCGTCCACGGTCAGCCGCGAGGTGGGGCGTCACGGCGGACGTGAGAAGTACCGGGCCGCTCACGCGGACGAGGGGGCCTGGGACAATCCCCGGCGCCCGAAGTCCTGTTTGCTGCAACAGAGTCCGGCCCTGCGGGACACGGTCGCGGGCAAGCTGAAGGAAGACTGGTCACCGCGTCAGATCGCAGGCTGGCTCGCCCGCACCTTCGCGCCCGAGGACGGTATGTACGTGTCTCACGAGACGATCTACAAGAGCTCGTTCATCCAGGCCCGAGGCGTACTGAAGAAGGAGCTCGTCTGGTGCTGTCACGTTGGCTGTCCGGGTGGGGTGATCTTCGGGTTGGTCGTGGTGGAGGGGGAGCGCCCGTGGACAGTGCGCCGTCGTACAGGGGGCACCGGTATCCGGTCGAGGTGATCTCGCACTGCGTGTGGCTGTACTTCCGCTTCCCGCTCGGTTTCCGGGAGGTCGAGGAGCTGATGCTGGAGCGCGGCGTGATCGTCTCGTACGGGACCGTCCGGCGCTGGTGCCTGAAGTCCGGTCAGCAGTACGCCAGCGGCCTGCGCCGCCGACAGCCTCGGCCCGGCGGCAAGTGGCATCCGGACGAGGTCTTCATCGAGATCAGCGGTGAGCAGGAATATTTGTGGCGGGCTGTGGACCAGGACGGGAGGGTGCCCGGCATCCTGGTGCGGAGCCGCCGGGACACGGCTGCGGCCAGGCGCTTCTTCCGTACGCTGCCGACGAAGACGGGCGGGGCGGGGCGGGTGACCGTCACGGACGAGCTCCGCTCCTGCGGCGCGGCCCACCGCGAGGTCGTGTCCTCCGCCCCGCACCGTTGCCACAAGGGCCTGGACAACCGGGCCCAGAACAGCCACCAGCCCGCCCGGCAACGAGAACGGGCGATGAAAGGCTTCCGCGGCGTGGGCGCCGCGCAGCGGTTCCTGTCCGCGTTCAGCGGCATCTCACCCCACTTCCGCCCCCCCGCCGCCACCTGATGACCGGCACCCAGCACCGCGCCGAGACGACCGTCCGCCTCACTGTCTGGGAGCAGGTCACCGGTGTCACCAGCTGGCCTGTCACGGCCCGAACCCAGAGCCGGCACCCGGCCCCGCCACACCTCGACACGCCGCCAGACACCCGCACACCCCACAACGTGACAACGCCGACATGGTGTCCCGACCAGCGGAACGTCCGCCACGGCTGGGCCTCCCGCAGCAGCCCGAGCGGCACCGATAGCCACTCCTGGTCCTCCACCACGGACTCGTCACCACGCCGGAAACTCAGC
This sequence comes from Streptomyces sp. Wb2n-11, assembly GCF_001049855.1. Lineage (NCBI taxonomy): Bacteria > Bacillati > Actinomycetota > Actinomycetes > Kitasatosporales > Streptomycetaceae > Streptomyces > Streptomyces sp. Wb2n-11. The sequence goes on along the minus strand of NZ_CVPB01000005.1, from coordinate 62,040 downwards.
CATACCGGCGCGGCTACCGCTGTACCCATGGACCCCTACCCCCGCGTTTCCCGAGACGGCCCCGTCGGCTGTCGAACGCAGGGGCCCCGGCCAGGAACGCAGACGACGGCCAGGACGCTTCTGTACCCAAAGAGGGGAACTACTTGATCACGGGGCATAAATTCCGTCCCCGTGTCCTTTCGGTCACTCGGTGGACATCGCCGGTGGGAAAGGGACACCGGATCTGGGATCCCACACGTCCACGGGCAGCGGTTGCCTTCTACGGTTCCGCTGGCTGCATGGGGCTCATTCCAGGGCAGTGGTTTCTGCTTGAAGAAGGCCGCCGTACGGACCCGCCGCTCGCGCCTGGGGACGGGGACCGCTGGCCGATTCCTTCGTCGGTAGGCTAGTACCGGGCTGTCAACGTCTTTGAAGGTCCCAGGAGGCCCGCCGATGCTCTCTTCGAACGGGTAGGAATCAGGGAAGTGGAGCACAGCGGTGGCGCGAACTGGACTGGGCAAGGCGGTGTCCCTCGCCCGGGAGATCGCCGAGGACGTTCTTGCCCCGCAAGCGGCGACGGTGGACGCGGAGCGTCGGTGGCCACAGAAGGGCATCTTGGCGCTGCAGTCCCGGTTGGGCGGGCTGGTGGTGCCCGAGAGCTACGGCGGAATGGGCCACGGGCTGCTGGCGGTGGCACAGGTCGGGGAGGCGACAGGACGGGCGTGCGCGTCGACGTCGATCTGCTTCGGAATGCATCTGGTCGCCTCGGCGGTGATCGCCGCGAAGGCCGGCGAGGAGCAGCAGGAGCGGTACCTGGTGCCGATCTCGGCCGGCGAGCACCTGACCACGCTGGCTCTGTCGGAGTCGGCCACCGGGGGTGAGTTCTGGCTGCCGCAGACGCGGATGGAGCGCAGCGGGCCCGACCGGCTGCGGCTGAACGGAACCAAGAGCTTTGTCACCAACGCGGGGCATGCCGACTCCTATGTCGTCTCCACGGTGGCGGCCGATCCGGGCACGCCGCCGGGCCAGTTCTCGTGCACGGTGGTCGACGTCGATACGCCGAACCTGGTGTGGGGGGCGCCGTGGCAGGGTTTCGGCATGCGCGGCAACGCCTCGCGCACCCTTGACCTCCGGGACGTGGAGATTCCCCGCTCACACTTGCTGGGCGAGGAGGGCGATGAGATTTGGTACGTGTTCAATGTCGTCGCCCCCTACTTCCTGATGGCGATGGCCGGCACCTATCTCGGGGTGGCCGCCGCGGCGCTGGAGGAAGCCCGCAGGCATCTCCTGCGGCGCCGGCACGCGCACAGCAACCGGGCGCTGGCCTCGCAGCCGGTCGTGCAGCACCGGTTGGGCTCGATGTGGGCCCAGGTCGAGCGCACCCGGCGGCTGGTCTACCACGCGGCTGCGGAAGCCGAGACCGGTGGCGCCGAGGCACTGGCCGGGCTGGCGTCCTCCAAGGCCGAGGTCACCGAGGCCGCGCAGGCGGTCGTCAATGACGCGCTGTCCCTGGTCGGTGGGATCGGCTACGGCGAGAGCTCGCCGTTGCACCGGCTCCTGCGCGACGCGCGTGCCGCGCATGTGATGTCCCCCGTCACCGACGTACTGCGGATCTGGACCGGTCGGGCCCTGCTCGACCAGCCCCTGCTGGAGGAATGACGGTGACTGGCATGCCACGACCCCGTGTACTGATGGTGGGGGTGGTCCCCGAGGTCGCAGGGGCTCTGCGGACAGAGCTCGCCCCAGTGGCCGACCTGCAGGAGGTCGCCGCCGAAGAGGTCGTCTCCTATAGCCGGGGTGTGCCTGGTGAGCGGCATCCCACACTCGTGGTGCTCGGCCGGCAGCTGCCAGCACCGGTGGGTCTGGTGCACGCGGTGCGCCCGCATGCGGGTGACCTGACGGTGATCGCGGTCTCCACACCCGTCACCGCCGCGAAACTGGCCACACTGCCCCTGCTGTTCTCTTCCGATCAGGCACGACAACTGCCGGCCACCCGGGTCGACCAGTTGCCTGACTTGGCGCGGGAGATGCTCCAGTCCATGGCTCGCCGGCATACCTACACGGTGGGACTGGCCGCAGCCCAGCGCCAGCTCACCTCGGGCGCGGGCCTCAGCCGACAACTCGGTGACCACCTGTTTGGCGAGTTCCTCACCCAGGCGCCCGTGGGCGCGCTCATGCTGGACGACGAGGGCGCGCTGGCCGCCTGGAACCACAAGGCCGCCGAGATCCTCTCCCTGATCGATTCGGGTTCGCTGGGTCGCCCGCTGGCCGCCTTCTTCCCTTCCGGTGTCCAGGCCGAACTGGCGGGCCATATCGCCGCCCCGATCCGGCAGCGTCCCGTTGCCCCGGACAGGGTTTTCGAGCGCCTGCGCCCCGATGGCAGTGACCAGGCCCTGCGCCTGGCACCGCAACAGGTGCTCGACGCCGAAGGGCGAGAGCGCACCCTGCTTCTTGTCGAGGACGTCACCGCCCGGCTGCACGCGGAGCGGCTGCTGGCCGAACGCACCAGCCAGGCCCTGCTCAGCGCGGAGGTCGCCGCCGCCATCACCGCGCCCGGCCCGCTCGACGAGCGGCTGGACCGGTGCATGCAGGCCGCCGCGAAGCGACTGCACGCCACGTTCGTCTGTGTGTGGACCGTGGAGTCCTCCAGCGGCAGGGTTCAGCACGTGGCCTGTGCCGCAGCGGACCCTGGCCAGGGCGACCCGCAGGACCACGTAGTCTCCGTTCAATCGCAGGTCCAGGACATCGCCGCACAGCGTCGCCGCCACCTCGGCACGCCCGGCGACGGGGAAGCCGGGTTCGTCGGTTACCCCTTGATCTCAGGCGGCGAACTGATAGGCGTCCTCTCCTTGGCCACCTCACCGAAAGCACCGGCCACGACAGCAGACGTCCTGCGAAACATCGCCGACCAGATCGCCGTGGGCATCCAGCAAGACCGCCTCCTCAACCGTTTGCGCTCCACCGCCCAGGCACTGGAAAAGCCCTTGCTGCCCCCGCACCTGCCCAAGCTGCCGGGCTTCGACCTCGCTGCCCGCTACCGCCCCTTCGGCAGCGGCCTGCAGATCGGCGGCGACTTCTACGATGTCTTCACCGCCCCCGACGGCCGCCACGTCCTGGTCCTGGGAGACGTCTGCGGCAAAGGCCCCACGGCAGCCGCCATCACCGGCCTGGTCCGCCACACCCTGTGGACCGCGGCCCAGCACACCCCCGACCCCGCTCACGTTCTCACCCTCGTCGACCACGCCCTCAGACGCGAGAACACCCCTTTTTGCACCCTCGTCTACGCCGTACTGGACCCCTCCCCCACACCCGCCCGCCTCCACTTGGTCGCCGCCGGTCATCCCGCACCCCTGCTGCGCCACGCGGATGGCACCACCAGGCTCCTGAACGTACGCGGCCCGCTACTCGGTGCATTCGGCGACGTCCAGCACCCGGTAACAGAAATCGATCTGTGTCCCGGGGACACCCTGATCCTCTACACCGACGGCTTCACCGAAGGAGCAGGCCCCTACAACCAGCGCGAACCCGAAGATCTCGCTGCCATCACCGCCAAACATCAGCTCCCCGCGGGAACGGAACGTCCCGCCGACCACATCGCCGCCGCCCTCATGGACGAGGCACACACCTGGTGGGGCCCGCACCTGCGCGACGACCTGGCCATCCTGGCCCTCACCGCTGTATGACCACCGTCGAACCACCTTCGACGCGCTCAGCCTGGCGGACACGACCGGCGCGCGGCCGGTTGCGTGCCCAGCACTTGGGCGTGGGATCGGTGTCCGGGCGGTGCGCAGCGCCGCGGGGCCGGCGATGGCCGGTACGTCTCGAATGCCTCGCGCCGTCCGACCGCCTTGTCGTCGTCCGCGGCTGGGTTCACCGGCGACGTAGCCGCCGTGGTGCCGACCGGGTCGAGGGCTCGCAGCTTCAGGCGTGGTGCCCCGACGGTGGCGAGGAAGTCGCCGTCGGCGGCCGGGGACGGCTCAGGCACGACTGGCCAAGCCCGTGGCAGCGTGGCTGCAACTGCGGTCGGCCGGTGGGCCGGGTGTGTGGCGGTCGGCCGCGTCGGCGAGGAAGGGGCGTGATGCCTGGAGGCGCCGTCCGGTAGCACGTCACCCCGCTCACCTGGTCGTATCAGTCCACAGGTGCCGTGTCCGGGGGCGGTGCATTCGGGTGAGACACCGGTGGCGGGGACAGTGCCGCGGCGGTGGGGCGTGGTCCGCGGGGGAAACTCACCGGGTGAGTGATGAGAAAGCAACTTCCGTCTCGGGGCCCGGTCGTCGCAGTGTGCTGGCCGGTATGGGCGCGGCCGCGGTTCCGGCCTTGGCTCTTTCCGCCGGGCCCGCCGCCCATGCCGACAGCCGGGCAGTTCCTGTGCCTTCTCCCGCCGGGCAGCACCGGGGGCGCCCGAAAGTGGTCTTCGGCCAGGTGCTGCACTTCCTCAAGGACCCCGGGGAGGTGCCCGACCCGGCGGCGTGGGAGGTGTTCGAGGACGGGGCTCTTGCGATCACAGCTGACGGGAAGGTCGCCTACGCGGGACCGGCCCGCGCTCTGCCGCAGCACCTGGCGGGTGCCGAGCGGGTCGATCACCGTGGGCGGCTGGTCGTGCCGGGCTTCGTCGACACCCACATCCATGCCGCGCAGGTCGACGTGATCGCCTCCTACGGCAAGCAGCTGCTGGAGTGGCTGGAGACCTACGTCTTCCCCGCGGAGGCGAAGTTCGACCGGGCAGCGCACGCCAGGGCGCTGGCCGGGTTCTTCCTGGACCGGCTGCTGGCGGCCGGCACCACGACCGCGACCGTGTTCCCCACCATCCACCCCACGTCGGTGGACGCGTTCTTCGAACAGTCCCGGCAGCGGGGCCTGCGCATGCTGTGCGGCAAGGTGCTGATGGACCGCGAGCCCTACGCGCCGGCCTATCTGCGGGACCGCAGCGTGGACCAGGCCGAGCAGCAGACCCGTGAGCTGATCGAGCGCTGGCACGGCAAGGACCGCCTGGGCTACAGCATCACCCCGCGCTTCGCGCCGACCTCGACCGAGCGGATGCTGGCCATGACCGGCCGGTTGCTGCAGGAGGACCGCAGCCTGTGGCTGCAGACCCACGCGGCGGAGAACAAGGACGAAGTGGCGCTGGTGAAGAAACTCTTCGGCGGCCGCTCCTACATCGACGTCTACGAGCGCTACGGCCTGCTCACCAAGCGTTCCCTGTTCGCCCACTGCATCCACATCGACACAACCGACCGCAAGCGCCTGGCCGCGGCCGGCTCGTCGGTGGCCTTCTGCCCCACCTCCAACCTCTTTCTGGGCAGCGGTCTGTTCGACCTGCGCGCGGCCCGCGGGAGCAAGGTGACTGTCGGGCTGGGCACCGACGTCGGCGCCGGCACCAGCTACTCCCTGCTGGCCACCCTGAACGAGGCGTACAAAGTCACCGCCCTGCGCGGCCGCAGCCTGTCCCCCTACCGCGGCTTCTACCTCGCCACCCTCGGCGGCGCCCAGGCCCTGGACCTCGACCACGTCATCGGCAACTTCCGTGTGGGCAAGGAAGCCGACTTCACGGTCCTGGACTTCACCGCCACCCCCACCCTCGCCCGGCGCACGGACGTCGCCAAGGACTTCACCGAGCGGCTCTTCGCCCTGATGATCCTCGGCGACGAGCGGGCCGTCGCCGCCACCTACGCCCAGGGACGCCTGGTCCACGACCGCGACAACGACCCCGCCCTTCTCGGATGACCCCCTTGCTCCCGGCGGCCTGAAGGCGACGCAGCGGTGCAGGCGCAGCCCTGCCGGCGCGGGCAGCCACCACCCGGCAGCCCGGCAGCCTCAACAGCCTGGCCGTGGCGCTGTCCGCCGGCAGCCCCGCCAACCAGTGCAGCAACCTCGAAGTCCCCGAAGCTGCGCACTCCACGGGGGCTTGTTCATCAGCGGAGAGGCTGGGCACCGGGCAGTCATCGGCACCTGCCCCCTCGGGGGCGACCGGGCTCGTCCTGCGATCCTCCGGGTCACCGATATGGCGGAGCCGGGAGCGGTGTGAGCGTGCACGGTGGTGTATCGGATGGGTCACTGAAAAGAGCAGGCGCAAGAACCTCGGGTCCCCTGACCCGATCCCTGCCTTATCCCCGCTCGCAAGGTGCACCGCCCGAAGTGGCGAGCATCAAACACCCGGGCCGAAGAGGAGACACCGATGAAGCGACCGATGAACCGTACGGTTTCCACCGCCACCACTCTGTTTCTCACCACAGCGGCCTGTCTGGCCGTGATCGCTCCCACCGCCACCGCAGCCGAAACTGACTACGCCTGCGACGTGATCGCCGTCACTGGGGCAGATCGGGATGAGGGCCTCACAGTTAGCGGCTGGGAATGCGACCCTGTGCCGGGAGGAGATCCTGGTGTCCCCGTGATCGTTGCTGACAATTACAACGAATACGTCTGTGAGCGGGTGTCTCTCCAGGGGAGGAACCTCACTGCTACCGGTTGTCATTAGTAATGAACCGTACTGGTGAGCCGGTGTACCTGGCGGACACTGTCACCGTGTTGCGGAGCGTCGTCGCGGCGGTGCACCGTCGGCCCGATCTGGTCGCGGGCCGGGATGCGGATGTGCACCAGCGGTTTGCGATCAGCTTGCCGACGAGGAAGTGCTGGACCTGTCCCGGTGGTGCTCGACTGACACGCACGTCAGGGCAGATCGAATTCCACCTGAAGGTAACCCTGATGCGCTGCGGGAACCAGACTGTACCGGTGTGCGAACAGTGCCCTGTCCATCGCGGCGGGCCGGTGGTAGCAGCGCACGGAGGAGCGAGCACCGATGATGGCCGCGGTGTCCAGGAACGTCGGCATCTTCAGCAGCACGTACCGCACCGCGATGCGCAGCCGCGCTTCCTCAGTCATCCGGCCGTGCAGACGCTGATGCTTGATCACTTCCCTGGAAGCATCCAGACAAGCCCGTCGGAATGCCGTATCGGTCTCGAACGTTTCCTCGGCCCGTGCCAGCAGTGTCAGATAGGCCGGCTCCTCCCGGATCCGGTTCCAGTCGATGATCAGCGCATCGGTGTCAACCACGCCCAGGGACCGCAGGGCGCGCTTGATCCTGTTGCGCAGCGCGTTGGTCTCCGTGCGGGCCTTTTTCTCCGCGGCCCGCTGTTCGTAGCCCAGGGCGAGAAAGGTGAACCGGGTCGCGTAGTCGGGCAGGAAGACGTGCACGGACTCGAACTCCTGCAGACCCCACTGGAGCATGCGCCGGATGCGGTCCTTGGAAAAGTAGCTGTTGCACGGACTCATGCCGAACAGCGCATGCTCCCGCCGCTCGTACACACGTGAACACTGATCGGTCAGCGGTCGGATCGTGACACCGGGCAGCGGTCCCATAGCCGCCCCTTTCCTGCCGGATTTGCATCCCTTCACCATGATCGTAGGAGGAGCTCGGCCGGCCCGCACAACAGGCCAGCACCACCCCGGCAGTCCGCAAGCCCGGCGCACCACGCCGCCATCACCCGTGCATGCCTTTTTCTTCGGCGAACACGGCGAACGCATCAGTTTCGGCTCTACCCAGACACCCATCTCTGACCGTTGCCGCCCCGAACCGTCAGTAACGTGCCGGCACCTGACACGAAAACGGGCCTTGACCCCTGCTTCACCCTTCGCTTCGACACCTCAGCCGTCGAAGTCCAGGCAGAGGACTTCGACGGCGTCGATCACCTTCGGCTGATCGTCATCCCCGAGCCATAAAGCAGAGCAGCCCGACATGATCGGCCGGACAAGTCCTAGGCGCAGGCCGGGCCGGGCGCGGCGGAAGGCATCGCCCACTCGGTCATTACCTTCGTCGCGCAGGTCTTCACCGAGGTGGAGTGCGGTGAAACCGTCGCCGATGTCCTGCGCCAGTTGGAAGCCGTCGGCTTCGGCCAGGCCCTCGATGCGCACCCGGCGCGCCCGGACCTCGCGTAGTGCGCACCCGGGACGGCGGTGGTGCGCATCGGTGCGCACCACCGCCGGACAGATCCACCGCACCGTGCGCATCACCGCACCGCACCAGGTGTGCGCGCGACGGAGCGGGCCCTCTATCACACACCCCCTTGACCACGGCCTGACGAGCCGCCGGGACGTGTTGTGGCAAGGGGCGTGCTGACCGGCGCCTCCCCGGGCACACCGAACAAGCCCCTCTACACAGACGGCATCTGACCTCCCACGGGCAGCGCTCGTGGGAGGTCAGTCTCCGGTGCGGAAGGTGAATTGCTGGTTGCCCACCAGGCCGCGGACTTGCTCGGCGACCGCCCCGATGCCGAGCATCAGTTCCAGTGCGGTGCGGGCTATCTGCTCCTTCGAGACGGTCTCGGCCGCCAGGGCCAGCATGACGTGCTGCATTTCCTCCTTGAAGACCTCGATGAGGGAGAGTTCCGGTGCCAGGTAGCGCACAGACCCTTCGACGTTGGCGAATGCCTTACCCAGCACGGCGACCGTGGGGCTGGTACGAATGCCCCGTTTGGTGGAGCAGGTCAGGATGCGGGTGAGGGTCAGCCCGAAGTTGAGCTCTTCCAGGGAAGCGTCCGCGATCTGCGGCACCAGGACGGCCATGTCGGAGGCGAAGGCTCCGCCCTGGGCCCAGGGCGTGGCGTGACCCAGCTCGACCCATGCTTTGGCCAGGCAGTGACCGTCGTTCTGGGCGAGTGCCAGGAGGATCAGCATGAGCAGCATGCCGGTTCGTCGGTCGGTTCGCCCCACCATGCCCCAGTCGATCAGGGTGGCTTTCTCCCCGGGCGCCACGAAGACGTTCCCGGGGTGCAGATCGGCGTGGAAGAAGCGGTCGATGAAGAAGCCGCGGAACACGAACGCCAGGAGGTCCTCTCCGATGCCCAGTCGTTCGTCCGTGGAGAAGGCGTCGTGGTCGGCGTGGCGGATGGACTGGCCCGGTGCCAGGCTCTGTACCAGGACCCGGGGGGTGGCAAGAAAGACCTCGGGCACTGCCAGGTGCTTGAAAGACGAGGTGAGCTGGGCGGCCCGGCGCATGTTTCGTGCTTCGGCGGTGAAGTCCAGTTCCGGCCGCATCGCGTCGAAGAGAACATCGAGCATGGCCTCGACGTCGATCACGGCGGTGAAGCGGGGGGCCAGTCGCCCGGTCACGCGCGCCGTCCGGCGCAGGATCGACATGTCCTGGCAAACCGTCTCGCGCACCCCCGGACGCTGGATTTTGACCACGGCGGGCCGTCCGTCCGCCAGGGTGGCACGGTAGACCTGAGCCAGGGATGCCGCGCCCAGTGGTTGCTGGGTGTCGATGTCTCTCAGTTCCCTGGCCCAGTTCGCACCGAGTTCCGCACGCAGTACCGGCTGTAGTTCGGAGAAGGGCAGAACAGCGGCGCTGTCGTGCAGTTTCTCCAGCTCCGGGATCACATAGTCCGGAACGACGTCCGGGCGGGTGGAGAGGATCTGGCCGACTTTGATGTAGAAGGGGCCGAGCTGCTCGAAAGCCCTGCGGACACTCTGAGCGCGCTCAGACTTCTGCTGCGCCTGCTCGTCGAGGGACCCCTTCTTTCCCGGACGGTTGTTGCGCAGGGCCCGGGACAACTCCTCGGCCGCCAGCTGTCCGAACACCCGGGACACCTGGTTCAGACGGCCTCTGCTCACTGTGGTCCCGTCTTGAGGATTGACAGAGCAGCGAAGTGTAGACAGGACCCGGACCTCAGGTGCGCCTCGATTCCTCACCGTTTGAGGATCCGCGTGCGACCGATGTCTCCCGCAGCGCCTCTACGAACGAGTTCAGTTCAGATCTGAGGGCCTGAACGGTCTCTTTGAGATCTTCCTGCTCGGTCTCGCCCCGCCGGCTCTGACGGGGAAGGTCAGCAGCCGCCCTACGCGGGAACCGGTCCCTTTCCCGACCACGCCAGTGATCGTCGTCCCGGTCGTACCAGCGGCCGTCGTCCTCGCGCTGCCGCCAGTGATCGTCGTCCCGGTCGTACCAGCGGCCGTCGTCGTCGCGCCGCCGCCAGCGACCGCCCCTGCGCCTTCCGCCCCTGCGCCTGTCCCATTCGTCGTAGTCGATAATGTCGTCGAACGCCTCTTTGAGGTCATCCGTGATACCACCGAGAAGATCCCTGAAAGTGTCACTCGTGCTTTTACCCATTCGCCTCCGCCTTTCGGGAGTCAATTCGAGGGTTTATCGTCCGCGTTCCAGGTGTAGGACGCATCCGTCGCGGATACCCAGCCAGATGGTGTGGTCGCTTCCCGAGCCGTCGAGCATGGAACGGCCGTACCGGACGTCCGGGCCGTCGGCACGGACGGTGACCCAGACGTTGTCCAACAGCCATGCGTCCCTCGGGATTTGCGCGTTGAGGCGCAGATACACCGGGTGCCGGTCGACGTCGTCGAGGGTGAGTTGCGGCGAGGACGGGTCGTTCGTGGACGGGTGCGTGACCGTGCTGCCACGGCCCAGCCTGAAGGTGTTCCTGTCCCCGCGTCGGAAGTCGTCCTCGTCATAGTTGTCGAGCAGGAATTCGCGTCCCGCGATACCCAGATAGACCAGGGCGTCCGTGCCCGCGTCCGGTTCATCGCCGGTCAGCACTTCGATTTCGATTCCATCGATGTCGGCCACGACATTCCTCACTTCGGCCGAGGCGGATGTTGTTTCAAGCATTCCCAGCCATGCCTGCTAAATTCCTGGGGATGGGTTTTTTCTGCCCAGGAGGCAAAATATTCTTTTATGAATTCAGTCCATGGGAATACGCGGGGCGGTCTCAGCGGACGCGCTCGATCAGGTAGTGCGCCAGAGCAGCCAGTTCCCTCCGGGCGCGGGGGCGGAGTGAGAAGGGTGCCAGGGCTTCCTCCGCACGCGCCAAGGCGGCGTGTCCCTCTCCGAGTGCGAGAGCGGGGCCGCCCGCACTCTCGATCAGCTCGGTGGCCTGCGCCACCTGCGCATCGTCCAGGCTCTCTTGGCCAGCGAACAGATCGGCCAGCCGACGAGCCGACGAGCCGCCTCGCTCCAGGGCCTTGAGTACAGGCAGCGACTTCTTGCGCCGACGCAGATCGCTTCCGACGGGCTTGCCGGTGCGGACCGGTTCTCCCCGGATCCCCAGTACGTCGTCCATGATCTGGAACGCCAGCCCCATCTCGCGACCGGCTGCGTCAAAGGCTTTGACATGCTGCGGTGTGCCACCGGCCAGCAGGGCGCCCAGGCCGGCCGAAAAGCCGAGCAGAGCGCCGGTCTTGTTCATCGCCATGGTCCGGTATTCCGCGGCTGTCACCGCACCGGGACCACGCCATGGACGTTCTTCGAACATCATGTCCTCGGCCTGTCCGTGCATCAGCGCGCGCAGGCAGCCGCACAGCAGGCGCAGGGCCTGCGGAGAGCGGTCCGTGGGGGAGAGGGCCGCGGTCTCCACTGCGAGGGTCAGCAGTACGTCACCGGCCAGGACCGCCGGACCAATGCCGTACGCCTTCCACACGGTGGGGCGGTGCCGCCGTTGTTCGTCGTCGTCCATGATGTCGTCGTGTACGAGGCTGAAGGCATGCACGAGTTCGGCTGCCACTGCGGCCGGCACGGCGTCCCTGCCGCACCCGCCGACGGCCTCCGCGGACAGGATGGCCAGAACCTGCCGGACTCCCTTACCCGTTCCTTCGCGGGCGTCGGGATGCGGGATTCCGTCCGCACCGCACCATCCGAAGGAGTAGCGGACCATCAGGCCGGTCTGCGGATGGAGCTGATCGGCGACCGCCCGCAGCGCTGGATGGACCAGACGACGGCAGCGGTCGATGACCTCGCCGATGCTGCCGTCCTGAACCGTGGACAGAGAATTCATGCGTTCATCCTTTGTCTCGCGCCCCGCCGGCTACGCGATGTCGTCCCACCACCAGGCGATGGACGGGGCGGGCACCGGGTCGCTGCTGCTGTCGGCCGGCGCCTGGGCCCACACCAGCGGCGTTTCGTCGTCAGCGACCAGGCCCGCCTCCGGATCGACGTAGCGCGGCACGCGCAGTCCCCACTCGGCGTTCCCCCGGATGCCGTGGCACAGGCCGAGCAAATAGGTTTTCAGCTCGGCACTCGCTCGCGTCTGTACCTGCTCGTGCAGGTCCAGAAACCGCGTCAGGACGCGGTCGCGCAGGCCGGTAGCTGTCCTGACGGCTTGCGCCAAGGACATGCCCACGCTCTGTGTCAAGACGCTGTAGATGTTCATGTCCTGGCCACTGACGAGTTCTTTGCGTACCGAATGCCGGTCGTTGTCGAGTGCGGCGACGGTGATGGCCATCTCTGTCAGAGCGCGCACCGCCGGCCGGTGCATCTCTGCGGCATCCACCGGGACGCCGGTGGCCAACTCCAGCATGGCGAACGTCGGTTCCCCACCGGAAGCGAGCAGCCTCATGGCCAGGTATTCGTCCAACGGGGGCATACGCCCGTGCGCGCGATTGCCGACCTGCCAGCAGACGCCCGACAGCCATGCACGGTGAGCCGTGGTGAAGCGGCGGAACTGCGTGGCGGTGCCGAAGGAACGGAAACGGCCGGCGATGTCCTGCAGTGGCGGTACGAACCGCTCGCCCTCGTCACGGGCCGATGGCGCCTCCAACGCCCGCTGCACACGCCCGGACAGCACGTTGAACTCCGCAGGCCGCCTACTCAGTGGTCCCTTGTCGCATCGCGCGTCATCGAACGCGAAGCCCCAGTACACCCACAACGCCGTAGCCAGAAGGCGATCATCGTCCGCCGCGGGAGCGAACCTTCCGTAGAAATCCACACTCCGCGAACCGACGACCCGCCAATACTCCTCGTCGGTCGCGCACATACCGGAAGCGCGGATCCATTCCATCGCCCGCTGTTCGATGAGCGGGGTGCGGGGGTGGGAGCGCGACTCCAGCGGACAGTAGAAGGGAGGCAATTCGACATCGATCAGAGAGTCGACCACGGAAGATCCTTCCCGTAGACCGCATGTCCTGCTTCTACAGGCTGGCATCCGATCCGTGCCAGCGGCGATACCTCGAAGAAATAACCCACCTAACAGGTGAAAATCCTGGTAATTCCATCTAATAACCAGATTTCCGCAGTCGGTCCCCGTGGCGAGGACCAGATCATTCGCGTGAACGGCTCTGGCGTGGCATCGGCGGTCTTCTCGCTTCCTCCGGATCAAGCAGATCCAGTATCAGCGAGCTGTTTTCAACCTGGCTGCAGCGCAGAGATGTTGGTGGGAGAGGGCGGTACGGAACAACGAAGCTCCTGGTAGAGGGGTTCTCGACCAAGATCACCCACGTCCGCCAGGAGCTTCGCGTGCTTGTCTACCCGTCCTCGATCGATCTGTCCACCCGCACCCTGAGGTATCTGAGCAGGCAACCCGCTGCCCGCCGGCGGGAGATCGGGACACGGTGGCGCCGTCTGTCGGCCGGCCGCCAGGCCCTGCTGGTCCTGGCCCACCTGCGGTGCGGCGATACGTACGCCCAGCTCGCCGCAGGATTCGGTATCAAAATCGCGACCGTGTTCCGCTACATACGCGAGGCTGTCGAGGTGCTGGCCGTCCTCGCGCCGACACTGGCCGAGGCCATGAAGACAATCCGGACGAAGGCCTTCGTGATCCTGGACGGCACCCTGCTGCCGATCGACCGCATCGCCGCCGACACCCCGTACTACTCCGGGAAGCACAAACGCCACGGCATGAACGTCCAGGTTCTCACCGATCCGTTCGGCCGTCTGCTGTGGGCCTCGCCCGCACTGTCCGGCTCGACCCACGACCTGACCGCCGCACGGGCTCACGGCATCATCGACGCCCTTGCCGACGCGGACGTGAAGTGCTGGGCGGACAAGGCATACCAAGGTGCCGGCCGCCCGGTCCGGGTCCCCTTCCGCGGCCGACGGCTCAAGCGCTGGAAGCGACGGCACAACAGCACTCACGCCAAGATCCGCTGCCTCGGCGAGCAAGCCATGGCCACGCTGAAGGGCTGGCGCCTCCTGCGGAAAATCCGCTGCAGCACCAACCGCATCACCGACATCCTGAAGGCTGTCCTCGCCCTTCACCACGCCTCAACCTGAGGTGGGAAAAGGCTGACGGATGGAGGCGACGGCGAAGGCGGCCGTGTCGTGGTCGGTGCCGACGCTGACCCATCCGGTATTCGCGGCGACGTCGTAGATCCCGTACGGGATCGCCTTACCCGGACCCTGCCGGTCAGGGAAGTCATGGGATTTGACCTGGGCCGGCGCTCCTTTCGGCTGCCACTCACGGCCCCCGTTCTTGTAGCGGCCGACCAACTCCTTCTTCTTGGTGTCCACGCTGATCACCGGGTCGCCAGCGTCTATGTGCTCCTTGGCCTGATCGTTGATGTAGCGGAACTGGGCATCCCGGTCGGGATGCTGAACGCCCTCGGCGGTCTTGGCGTTGGCCTGGAGGCTGAATCCTTCCTCCCGTAGCAGGTCAGCGACGGTATCCGCCGAGACGTGGTGACCCTGCCTGGTGAGCTCGCCAGCGAGCTTGCGCGTGGACTTCGTCGTCCATCGCAGCGGCGACATTGGATCCCCGGGCATATCCGGCTCGACCAGAGCCGACAGCGCGGGTCGCAGTTGCGGATCCACCTCCGCCGCCCGCTTGCGCCCGCCGCCGGGACGGCGGACCCGGCCCAGCGGTTCCGCCCCCGCCTCCAACTCGTCCACGCCTTTGCGGACGGTGGTCTCGCTGACCTCGGCCGCCTGGGCAACGGCCCGGATCCCGCCGTGTCCCAGGAGCCGGGCCTCAGCTCCCATCAGCAGACGCCGCTGCCGCTCGTCCAGATGTGGGAACAACACCTCGACCTTCACCGCAAGTTGACCACGGACCTCGCCAGATATGCGCATACCACACCAACGAGCCGAACCGCGGGAAGCAACACCTTGATGATCGGCAGACCCTTAGCTTGACTCTGTCGGGGATCTTGGAGTTTCCCAGTGCGGCAGCATGATCAACGGGCATGCTCGGGTGGTTCCGCCGACCGATGCAGATGTCGAGGTGCCCGTTGTCCCTTCGCCCCCGTTCCGGTGAGCAAGTCCCGTCTCTGACTGCGCACGTCGCGCGGTCGAGCAACCCGGACGGTACGACGGCGATATGGGTACGCGACCGTCTCGATGGGCTGTGGTGTGACGAGGACTTCGCCGACTGGTACCCGCGTGACGGGCGTCCGGGTCTCTCGCCAGCTCAACTCGCCACCGTCTGCGTACTGCAGTTCCTGCTCGGCCTGTCGGACCGGCAGGCCGCCGAGGCGGTCCGCTGCCGCATCGACTTCAAGTACGCGATGGCCATGGAGCTGGACGATCCCGGCTTTCACCACAGTGTGCTGGCCGATTTCCGCGACCGGCTCGCCGAAGGCGACCGTGCGGACCGGCTTCTCGACCTTGCACTGGCCCGTCTCAAAGAGGCTGGACTGGTACGCGAGCGCACCACGCAGCGCACCGACTCCACCCACGTCCTGGCCGCGGTGCGGGACCTGACCCGACTGGAACTGATCACCGAGGCGGTCCGCGCCGCACTCGAAGAAGTCGCCGCTGTCTCCCCTCATATACTCGACGAGCTGGTCGATGAGGACTGGGGGCGCCGCTACGGCCGGCCGGTCCGCCTGGGCAAGAACCCCACCAAGCCCAAGACCAGAATCCTCGCCACCGGGAACGACGCCGTCCGGCTCCTGGAACACCTCTACCGGCACGGAACAGACCGCACGTCCGGACCGCATGTCCAGGCCCTGCGCCAGATCTTGGTGCAGAACTACCACCGTGACGCCGCAGGACACCTGCGCTGGCGCACCGCCGAGAAGGAAGGCGGGCCCGGATTGCCGCCCTCGTCCCAGGCGGTCGTCTCGCCCTACGACACCTCGGCCCGCTACGCGCGGCACGGGCACATCATCGGCTGGAAGGGGTTCGCCGCTCACCTGACCGAGACCTGTGCTCCCGACGGCGCCAACGTGATCACGGACGTGGCCACCACCGCGGCGACCACTCACGACAGCCAGGTCCTGCCCGGCATCCACACCCGCCTCGCCCGCCGCGAACTCCTGCCCGCCGAGCACCTGGTCGACGGCGGCTACACCTCGCTGCCGCACCTGGAACAAGCCGCCCGTGAACACCAGGTCACCGTCTCCGGGCCCCTGAACAGCAACCCCACCCGGCAGCACCGCCAAAACGCGGGATTCGCCCGGGACGACTTCCACATCGACTACGACCGGCAGCAGGTCACCTGCCCCCAGGGGCAGGTCAGCGCGGGCTGGCACGGCCCCTACCCGACCTCCTCGCCCACGGCGGCACCGTTGATCGTGGCCCGATTCACCAAGAGCCAGTGCCGGCCCTGCCCGGCCCGCACGAAGTGCACCACCACCGCGGACAGCGCCCGCACCGTGGGTTTTCCCCCACGAGAACTCCGCGACCTGCAACTCCGCGTCCGCACCGAGCAACAGACACCCGAGTGGAAGACCCGCTACGCGGTCCGCTCCGGAGTGGAGAGCACGGTCAACGAGTTCGCCCACGGACACGGCATGCGGCGCTGCCGCTACCGCGGACAGAGGAAAGCCCACATCCAGCACGTCCTGACGGCCATCGCCGTCAACATCGAGCGTCTCAGCGGACTGTCACCGGCCGAGGAAGCACCCAGGCCCCGCCGACCGACTGCCTTCCAGAAATACCTCGACCAGCGCGAGCTGCCCCGGCCGAAGTCCTGGCGAACCCTGGACACCTGACCTCGACGACTCCAAGATCCCCGACAGAGTCAAGCTTAGATGACGACAAAACACCCTTGCACTCTCGTTCCGCCCTCTCAGGGCTGGGCTGTCACAGGCGGTGGTGTCCAGCGATTGGTACGGGGGGTGGTGGAGGTGACGCCGTAGTCGCTCTTGAGCTGTTCGGGAATGGCGTACTGCATGACCCGGCCGCGAGTGAGGGAGCTGAGTTCCAGATGGGTGGTGATGTGGCCGAGGCGGTCCAGGGCCCAGGCCCCCAGGGGGGAGCTGTCTTCGATGCGCTCGAGGACTCCGAGCAGGGCGGGGGCGGCTTTGACGGCTGTGTCCCAGCCCGTTCGTGGGACTTCGAGCCAGTCGGCACAGGTGTCACCGATGAGGTAGCGGATCAGCGCGGACACCACCGGGTCGAAGAGGGTTCCGGGGACCACCTCTTCGTATAGGTCGATGAGCTGGCGGGTCAGCCGCGCTCCTTCTTCGGAGGGGCCCATGTGCCGGGTCATGTACAGGTCGGAAAACTGCCGGGCGCTGTCCAGGTCGGCCGGTGCGTCGTCCAGACTGATGCCGAGCATGGAGCCGACGACACGCCAGGCGTAGAAGTAGGACTCAGCCCCATCGACCGACATATGGATGCCTAGGCGGTGCAGGGCGTCCAGGACCTGGATGGAGAACATCATCTGCCCGCCGATCATGTCCTCCTGACAGATCGGTGTGCCGAGGGCGGCTACGTCCCAGCGGTCCTCTTGGCGCAGGTGGTAACGGATGGAGGCGTGTAGCAGACGTACCTTCTGCGCGGCGGGGATGAACCGGCTGCCTGCTTCGAAGGCGTCGGGCTGCATCAGGTAGACGGTGAACTGTCCGGTCTCGGCCATACGTCGGGAGGGGTATTCCAGGGAGTGGCTGGCGCTGAGCAGCTTGGCCACATGCGGAATGGTGTAGCAGGCCGGCATGGCCGCGAAGGACAGAGCGGTGGAGATGTGCACGTTGTTGTCGATGAAGAACAGCCGGGACTTTTCCATCTCGCCCCAGTCCACCCAGGTCGGTGGCGTGCTGGTGGCGTGCAAATATTCGCGGGCCACGTCGGGCAGTCCGTCGGGGAGCTCCTGGCCGACGGTGGAGAAGTAGCGCATGAGGGTGTTGAACTTACCGATCTCGCCACGCTCAAACAGCGTGTTCACCGTCGCGTCAGCGAGTTCGTCCCCCATGTCCCGCAGGGCGTTCATGGACTGGTCGGTGTAAGGCATGGAATCCTTTCGGCGGGTCAGGACTGGCGGGCGGCGGCCGAGGCCACCAGCTGGGACAGTGCGCGGGCTGGGGCGGCTGGTAGGTTCGCGCCGGTGAGGGTGGCCGTCGCGGCGCTTACGCGTTGGCTGATCATTTCCTCGATGCGGTGGGGTGCTCCGGTGCGTTCCACGATCGCCCGCACCTGCAGCAATCCCTCGCTGTCCAGGCCACGTCGGCCGAGTAGGCCGCGCAGTTCTCTGCGCTCGGCGGCAGTGGCGGCCGACCAGGTCTCGGCGAGTAGGGCGGTGGGTCGGTTGCCGATGATGTCGTCCAGGTTCGACTTGCCCGTACGTTCCGGGTCGCCGAAGAGCCCGAGCAGGTCGTCCCGTAGCTGAAACGCCTCGCCGAGGGGCAGCCCGTAAGCGGTAAAAGTCTTCATCAGTGAATCCGGAGCGCCAGCCAGTGCGCCGCCGATGTGCAAGGGATGTTCAACGGTGTACTTGGCTGTCTTGTACCGGATCACTTTCAGGCTGTCGCCCGTGTCGGGCTGGGCCCCCGTACGCAGGATCTCCAGGCACTCGCCGGCGATCAGCTCCCTGGCCATGACCGCCCACAGTCCACGGGCGCGGGCCAGGTAGGCCGCCGGCAGGCCGCAGGAGGTGAACAGCTGCCCGGCCCAGGACATCAGCAGGTCACCGGTCAGCATGGCCAAGGCCTTGCCACCGGCATGAGGGCGCGCACGGCGCGTGAACGCCGCACGCAGAGCTATATGGGCGCTGGGCACGCCGTGCCGCACCGGGCTCTCGTCGATGAGATCGTCATGGACGATGGCTGCGGCGTGCACCAACTCCATCGCGGCGGCAGCTAGCACCAGCGCGTCGCTGTCCGGTTGCCCGCTTGCCCGCCACCCCCAGTAGCAGAAGGCCGCGCGTAGACGTTTGCCACCGGTCACGGCTACGGTCAACTGCTCCACCACCGGCAGCAGATCAGCATCAATGGCGATGAGCTGGTCCGTCTCCTGCCGTGCGAACGTCCGGAGTGCCGCGTCGACGCGCGCTCGGAGTGCGACCTGTTCCTCGGTTTCAAGCATCTGTTTCAGGTGTCACTCTGGTTGAGACGAGCGGCGACCCGCCGGGCAAGCAACTCCATGTGGGGCTCGGGCACGGAGGTATACCGCTGCATTGCCAGTCGCCCGCGTTCCTTCATCTCTGTCTGACCGTCCTGGGCCAGCTCGGCCAGGTCGGACCGGCCCAGCAGTCCCCGCGCTCCCCGCAAGGCCGCCGCGATACCGCTGAGCGCCAGGTCGGCCACTCCGGCAGCAATCAGTACGGCGTCGCTCTCGCGGCCGGCTTTTGCACCGTCATCGGCTTGCGTCACGGCATCCCCTCGTCTGCTGGCCCACAGGAAAACGGGCTGTAGCCGAACGGACTACAGCCCCGGGAGGTTCTGCCCAGTTGGCCGGGACTTCCGCCGCGTGAATCCCCTCTGGGTGATGATCTTCTGCAATGGTGGGCCTGTCAATTGAATGGCACCGCCAACCCTTGAGTGGGTAAAGTCAGTTGGCAGCACTTCTCTTCGCAGGGTCTTTGAGAAGTGATCTTTGGTCCGGGTTTGTCAGCTCAGTTCAAGGGCGTGAGGGGCCCTTGTGGTTGCGACCGGCACGGCGGAGGGCGGCGGTGATGTTGGTGTGGCCGTCCTGGCGGTGGACACCGATGGCAAGGTCGCGTCGGCCGGCCATGATGCGGGGCAGGTCACGGGTGCGGATTCTGCAGGCGTCCTCGTGGGAGGTGCGGTCGCGGACGTGGTGGAGCCGGTTCTCGACGTGCCGGTGCCCGCGGATCCAGCAGCGAATTCGCTACCGGTGGCCGCTCCGGGCGGCAGGTTTGTGACCAGGTGGACCCGCTCGATCGTCAGCTTGCCGGTTCCTATACTCCGTTTCCAGCCCACGACTTGAAGGGCTTGGCGTACGTGGGGATGGCCGATGTGGGCAAATGCAGCGGTCAGCGGGTCGGGCCGGAACCCGAGCAAGGCCAGTACGCATTGAGGTGCGTCGGTGACCCACTCGCCGATCACCGGCATCGAGACGGCGCCGGACGGAACGGTGGCCGCCGCTGCGACAAGCCGGGCCGTTCACGTGTGCCGGATGCCATGACGGAACTGCGGATCAGGCACTTCGACCAGATAACTTCGCAGTTCAGTGACCGTTTCCAACGCGTCTGGACTGAGGGGGTCCCCCAGTTCCCGCAAGGATGAGGGCATACGGAAAGATGAGCTCGCAGGCGTGGACTCGGCTCAGTGCTCATACGGACTCGACACCCGCATGATCACCAACGGCCATGCCTGTTCTGCGCTCGGGCAACCACTGGCCACAGAAACCGACAAATCGCCACATGTGACACCCGGCAGGCGAACCACTCACCTCGCCACTGCTCAAAGAGCCTGCTCCTTTTCATACGGTCCTATTTGCAGGTGGGTGGTCTTACCAACGTCCGGAAAGCCGTACGATCCTCGGCGTGAGCGGATGCGATTCTTCCCTGCGCCCCAGCAGACGCCGGACAGCCTGGTGGGCGACTCGGCCTGCCGGGGTAACGGCGGGAACTTTTCTACTCTGCTTCTTCCTTGTTGGCGCGTCAGGCAAGGCCGTTGACGCAGACCCCGGAAACGGCCGTGCCGGTGTCCCGCTGCGAATATGTCTCCAGCTTGAACTGCCCAGGTTGCTCGGCACGGTGGGGGACCTCGTATCCTCGCTGCACCTGCCGCTGAGCGGGCCGCCCACGCACCACCCGGGCTGCCCCAGACCGACACCACCTCCGCACTGCCCCTCTCCGTCACCGTCGCCGCCCCCTCCTGCGCCGTCGCCGTCGCCGCCCCCTCCCGCGCCTCCCGCGCCTCCCGCGCCGTCACCGTCGCCGCCCCCTCCCGCGCCTCCTGCGCCGTCACCGTCGCCGCCCCCTCCCGCACCGTCTCCTCCTGCGCCTCCTTCCACTGCGGTGCCGCCCTCCCCCGTAACACCGGTCCCCACGCCCAGCACAGGCCGCCCGCCTACCCGCCCGCCCACAACGCCGGCTCCGCTCGTACCGCTGCCATCCGCCTCAGCCAAGACGGCCGCACCGACCACACGCACTACGGCGTCAGCACCCGCAGTTGAAAAGACCAGGTTTCCGCGGTCGACAAAGACATACTCCGTCCCCGGCCGCCATGCGTTTTCTTCTCCCGAGAGCCAAGCACCGTCCATGGTCACCACGATGTTGGTGATCACCGTTCCAGCGCTGTTCGCCGCCGTCGCTCTGCGCCCACGTTCACGTTCACGTTCATCTCGCGGCACCGGACGCTCCTGACCCGGCCGGGTCTTTTGCACGTGTCGCATTTCATCGGTCAAGACCTTCACTGGAGTTT
The DNA here is from genome assembly GCF_001049855.1 of Streptomyces sp. Wb2n-11. NCBI lineage: Bacteria > Bacillati > Actinomycetota > Actinomycetes > Kitasatosporales > Streptomycetaceae > Streptomyces > Streptomyces sp. Wb2n-11. Next base: position 40,797 of record NZ_CVPB01000005.1, on the reverse strand, counting down.
TCCATGTCGGAATGGGTGGCACTCGCCATCGCCATGGCGGCTGCGTGCGTCATGGTCATCGCGGTCGTGGTGCTGCGGCAGCGACGGGTGGGGGAGGATGAGGACCCCTCCGAGACGCCGGATGTCATCGAGTACATGACGATGATGATCGGTGTGATCTACGCGATTGTCCTCGGCCTCGCCATCGCGGGCGTGTGGGAGGCCAGGAACACCGCGCAGGACAACGCGTTCAACGAGGCTCAGGCGCTCCACGAAATGAGCGCACGTGCGCAGGTCTACCCGCCGGCGGTGCGTGATCGCGTCCGGGCTGACATCGACGCCTATGTCTCGTACGTCGTCAACACCGAGTGGACGCACATGCGGGAGCACGAGTCCCTTTCCCCGCGTGGGACGGAACTGCTCGAACAGGTGCGCCGCGACATAACGAACCGCGTGCCGCAGGGTGAACTTGAGAGCCAGACGTACCAGTCCATGGTCGATCTGGTCGCCGCGGCCGACGAGTCCCGTAACATCCGTGGGCAGAACATGGGGCCGACGATGCCCGGCCTGGTGTGGTTCGGCCTGATAGTGGGTGCCGTGGTCACTGTGGGCATGATGTTCACGCTGCAGATCCGCCGGTCTGCGCGGGAGCTGCTGTTGGCCGGAGCGTTCAGCGCGCTGATCGCCTTTCTGCTGTTCCTGATCTGGGACTTCGATGATCCGTTCGGCCGGGGACTAGGTGTCACCACCCAACCGTTCCTCGACCTTTTCTCACCGCTCGACCCACCCTGCTGACCCACTCGTCCGAAGGGCGCTGTCAAGTCAGCTAGGGCCTGCTGCACCGCATGTGCCGACCGTATCGTGGAGCGTTCGTTTTGCGTACCAATGCGTACGGATGGCATTCGGGGTGCAGTGCGCCTCCCCTCGCTGGCTCACGGCGCTCGGGGTTACCGCAACCAGGTGGGAACCTGCTCTGCCCGGCTACCGCGATCACCGCGTTGCCCCGTGCGGCGTCCAGCACCGCGGTGGCGAAGCTGTGCCAGAAGGCGTGCGGTACCATCCGGCCGATCTCCACACGGGCTGCGGCCCGGCGCAGCATGCCACGGGCCGCGGCGGTGGTCTACGGCTGCCCGCGGAAGGGGCCGTGCAGGCTGACCAGGAGCATGCCGTGAACGGACTGGGCGGGATACTGGGTGGTGAGGCACTGTCACGTTGGCTGGCGGGGTGGAATGATCTTCGGGTTGATCATGGTGGAGGGGGTTGTCCGTGGGCAGTATGCCGCCGTCGCACAAAGGGGCACCGGTTCCCGGTGGAGGTGATCTCCCACTGCGTGTGGCTGTACTTCCGCTTCTCGTTGTCATTTCCGTGAGGTGGCGGAGCTGATGCTGCAGCGCGGCGTCGTCGTGTCCCACGAGACGATTTGCTGGTGGTGTCCGAAGTTCGGGCAGTCCTACGCCAACGCGCTGCGCCGCCGGCGTGCGAGGCCCGGGGGACAAGTGGCACCTGGACGAGGTCTCTCCTACGGTCAACGGCGAGCGGAAGTACCTCCGGCGCGCGGTCGACCAGGACGGCAACGTGCTGGACGTCCTCGTCCAGAGCCGGCGCAACAAGGCCGCGGCCAGGCGCTTCTTTCGTCGGCTCCTCCGAGGAACCGGGGCCGTGCCGCGGGTGATCGTCACGGACAAGCTTCGTTCCTGCCGCGCGGCCCACCGCGAGGTGATGCCCTCGGTCGAGCACCGCTCCCACAAAGGCCCGAACAAACGGGCCGAGAACTCCCACCAGCCGACGAGGCAGCGCGAACGGGCGATGAAGGGCTTCCGCAGTACCGGCGGGGCACAGCGGTTCCTGTCCGCCTTCAGCGGTATCTCGCCCCACTTCCGGCCCCGCCGCCACTTGATGACCGCCTCCGGCCACCGCGCCGAGACGACCGTCCGCTTCGCGATCTGGAAGCAGGTCACCGGCGCTGCCCACCTGCCCACCACGGCCTGAAGACAGGCCCGGGCCGCAGGCCCACCATGCCCCGACGCACCGTCAGGCAGTCACGCACCCAACAACGTGACAACGCCCGCCGCCATGTTGCGCATGGCAATCCAGGAGTGGGACGAGCGGCACAACACTGCCGGCGACCTGCAGGCCACCCGCTGAGAGCGCAGCTGTCCTCTGGCTTCGTTCACTCTTCGAACAGCAGCGTTTGTTCACCGGTTGCAGCAGTTGGTGAGCTTGAGGCTCATGGATGTTCACGAGGAATAGCAGCAAGTCCATGGGACGGTCCGCCGCCTGCGAGATGTCTGTTTCTGAACCTATGGCACAGGATGGCTCGGCAGCCCGATCAGGCGAAGCGCGGGCCACGTTGGTGGCCACCAACGTGAGACCGATCACCGATCAAGGAATCGCGCAACGCGCGAGGGTGTCGCTGCGTGCCCGTCAGGCGTCGAAACGGCCGCGTGCACTCTCGATGTGACCGAGGTGCTGGTGGGTCCAGCCGCATATGGCGTTGACCGCGGTGCGCAGGGCCCGGCCCGGCCCGGTGAGGGTGTACTCGACCCGCGGCGGCACGGTGGGATACACCTTCCGGTCGGCCAGGCCATTGCGCTCCAGCATGCGCAGGTTCTGGGTGAGCATCTTGTGGCTGATGCCCTCGACATCGTTTCGCAACTCGCTGAAGCGCAGGGTGCGCTCGCCGAGCGTCTCGATGATCAGGAGCGCCCATTTGTTGGCGACGTCGGAGAAGATCTCCCGCGCCAGGGAGTCTGCGCGCCGCAGGTCGGCGTCCTCGGGCAGGCCCTTGAGTAGTTGCTTGGTCACCATCAGGTTCCTCAGTCACCGAAAAGTGCGTTCTTCCAGTTCAACCATCACTCTCCTACAGTTCCCGAGTAACTACAAGAGAGCTAACCGGAAGAGTGAGCACCGTGGACACCACTGATGTCTTCAACTACAACGTGCCGGCCGAGAGCGACTTCGGCTACTCACAGGCGATCAAGTCCGGCGAGCTGATCCACGTCTCTGGACAGCTCTCGTTCGATGAGGCAGGCGAGTTCCTCTACGCGGGCGACTTCGCCGCCCAGCTCAAGCAGACCTACGCCAACATGGACAAGGTCCTGGACCACTACGGCGCCACCCGTAACCAGGTCGTCTCGCAGACCCTGTACGTGGTGAACCTGCGGCAGAATGCCGCGGCGACGGCGGGGGGCAACCTGGGGTACTTCGGTGACCACCGCCCGGCCAGCACGCTCTTGGGCATCACTGAACTGACCTTGCCCGGCCAGGTCATCGAAATCAGCTTCGTCATCGACACAAAACTGCCCGCTTGAGGTCTCCTCCTCGCACGTCCCACGGCCCTAGGCAGTGTCTTCAAAAGATCACTGCTGGCGGCTGGTGGCTCGCAGTTTCGTGATATGCCGTCAGGCGCGGATCATTACCGAGGTTCCGGCGGGCAGGGTGCGGGTCTGGCCCCTGCGCAGGTAGGGATCTCCCGGGCCCTCGATGAGGCGCTGGCACAGGGCGTCGGTCAAATAGGCGTAGTCGTCGATCCTGTTGGTGAAGGTGACGTCACCCTTGGCGGGGTCGCTCTTGATGCAGGCCCGAGCGGGTGGGTTGTTGTAGACCCTTGTCTGGCCGTCCTGTGCGACGTACAGCTGTCCGGTGGCCGCGCTGGCCGACGTGGTCAGCCCGACGGTGAGCAGGCCGGCGGCGGCCAGTGCTCCGGCCGAGGTGAGAATCCTGCGCATGTGATGACTCCTCGTGATCGCCTGGCGCTGCATTCTGGCGCCTGCCTGGACCGTAAGGGCTGATGCGCCGTCCAGGAGCGGGCCGTCCCCCGAACAGTGAGCAGCGCATTGTTGTGTTTCGGAGCGTGGGGGGCGCGCGTTTGGCAGTGGTTGAGCGCTGCTGCGTGACGTCTGCGCAGTGTGAGGCTGCCGTGGCGAAGCGGTACCGCCATACGGGTGATCTGATCTGAAAATCTGCCCGACGGTTCCGCTTGAGCCGGTACACCGTTGCTCCCAACAGGTGGTCGCGAGGAGGCCGTTATGACAACGTCAAGGCGCCGGTTCCTGGGAATCGGCATCTCGGTGGCCGGTGCGGCGGTGGCGGGCGGCACGCTGGGCGTCGAGGTCGCCGGGGCCGCGCCCCTGGCGGCCCCGGTGTCGCAGAACCCCGACAGCATCCGCGGTATCAAGTGGCGCACGGTACGCCGCCCGGCGCAGCCGGGTGACACCACCGACACCTTCGGCGTCCGGTTCGACACCCAGGGCCTGGCCTACCGCACCGCCGTCGCGTCGCTGTTCAACAACGACTTCAAGACGGTGGTGTTGCGCGTTGCGAACATGAGCGACCTGCCCCGCGGCACCACGAAGAAGCAGCGCAACGACGAGATCATCAAGGTGCTGGGCGAGCTCAACCGCCGGGGCATCAAGGTCTACCTGTGGAAGCGGCAGTGGCTGCAGCGCAGCGACCGGTCCTGGGGTGCCTACAACCGGCACCCCGGGGCGGATGAGTTCATCGCCGACATGAGCGCCCTGATCCAGCGCGCGAAGCGCGAGGGGATCGCCGGGTCGCTGCAGGGCGTGATGCCGGTGGAGACCAACCTGAACAACTGCGCCGAGGTCCGCAACCGCGCTCTGTACATCGCCCGGGGCATCAACGACCGCACCGGCAACTGGCTCAAGACCCACACCCTGATGGTCCCCGGCGCGGGCATGGGCCCGTACTTCAAGGGCATCCACAACGGCGGCACCACATGGCTGCAGCAGATGCGCGCGCAGACCGGCCGCTTCGCCTTCCTGTACAAGCACATGATCAGCCACCCCGAGAACGTGTGCCGGCTCGGCCGGCTGAACAACCAGTGGCTGACCAACGTCGGCTACGAGGCGAAGAAGACCGTCGACGAGCAGATCCGCTTCCTGCGCACCACGATGGGTCTGGCCGACCTCGAACGCTACCTGCACGGCCACCGGGCCCAGTTCCCCCACCACACCCACGTGGTGTTCTGGGGCGACATCGGCGACGGCATCTTCAGCATGTCCGCCCTCGACAACCAGCCGAGGTGGAACTACAACACCGTCCGCGCCCTGCACAAGCTGCTCGTCAAGCAGAACCGCTGGCACGGGCACTTCTTCAACTTCCCCTTCACCTACAAGGGAGCCACCCGCACCGACCTGTGGGGCTACCTCATCACCGTCGACCGCCGAAACGGCTACGCCCGCGCCAAGAACCACCAGTGGAACCGGGCGAAGACCCACTCCGTGTGGAACGAGTGGCACGCGTGGTCACGCGAGAACGCCGCCTTCTGACGCCTCGCAACGGCATCCGCCAGGCTGGAGCACATCCCTTCGTACCGGCTTCCTATGCCGGCCGACGCCGCCCGCGGCCCTCAGCCACCGGGTGCCCTGACGTAGCCGTGAGAACCGGCGAATCTCCGCAGCGGTCCATCACGTTGCCTCGCACCGCCCCGGCCCGCACACCTCGATCGAAGGAACGTGACGCATGAGACTGAGAGCGACGAGAATCCTGGCGCTGTTCCTGGCGGGCGCGGCAGCAGTAAGCACCGTGACCGCCGGACCGCTTTCACCAGCGGCAGCCACACCGATACCCGACCGTGCCCCCTCCAGCGCCGCAGAAAGCTTCAGCGCTGCTCCTGCGGTGTTCTGGCGGGGCAGCTGGGCTGCTGCGCAGCAGCCCCTCAACCCGAACGTTCCCGGCTGGGCGCGCCAGGGCTTCGCCAACCAGTCGGTGCGCCAAGTCGTCCGGCTCACCGTGGGCGGCACGATGGTACGGGTCCGGCTGTCCAACCTGTACGGCTCCACACCCCTGCGGCTGACCGGCGCCACCATCGCCCGCACCGCATCCGGTGCAGCCGTCAAACGCGGCTCCCAGCGCAACCTCACCTTCACCAGCCGGCAGTGGGCACAGATCCCCGCAGGCAGGGAACTGGACAGCGACCCGCTGCGCATGAGCACCACGGCGAAGGAGAAGCTGACCGTCACCTTGTACTTCGCCCGACGCACCGGACCGACGACCTACCACAGCCAGGCCATGGCCCACAGCTACCGGGCTGAGGGCGACCACCGCGTCGACCCCGGCGGCGGAGCGTACACACGCACCGCAGCGAACTGGTACTACCTGACCCGGATCGACGTCCGCGGCGTCCAAGCACAGCCACGCAACGGCGTCGTCGCCCTGGGCGACTCCCTCACCGACGGAGCTCGCTCGACCCGCAACGCGGACAATCGCTACCCCGACCAGCTCGCCGAACGCCTGATCAACAACGGCACCCCGCGCCCTGTCCTCAACGCCGGCATCAGCTCCAACCGGCTGCTGACCAAGTCCCCCTGCGGGGGGGAATCGGCCACGGCACGCTTCCGGCGGGACGTCGTCCTCCAGCCCGGCACACGGACGGTGATCGTGCTCGTGGGCACCAACGACATCCGCCAGCAAGCAGGGTCCACTCGGTGTGCCCAGGGCGCGCCCAGGATCACCGCCCAGCGGCTGATCGACGGCCACCGCTACCTGATCAGGTGGGCTCACGAGCGGGGCCTGAAAGCCGTCGGCGCCACCCTTCCGCCCTGCAGCTGCATCGGGTCCAACGAGACCATCCGCACGCAGCTCAACCAGTGGATCCGTCGCACCGCCGGCACCAGCAGCGGCTACGACGCCCTGGCCGACTTCGACCGTGCCCTGGCCAACCCCAACCGGCCCAACACGCTGCGTCCCGCCTACGACAGCGGCGACCACGTCCACCCCAACGACACCGGGTACCACCGCATGGCCCAGGCCGTCCCTCTCACGCGACTGTGACCAACAGGGCCTCTTCGAATGTCACGCCCACATCAGGACTGAGGCGAGGGTGACGGCTGCTTCGTAGGACTGGGCGGTCTTGTCGTAGCGAGTGGCGATGCCGCGCCACTGCTTGAGGCGGTTGAAGGACCGTGCCACTACGTTGCGGTGCTTGTAGACCTCGCGGTCGAGGGCCGGCGGGCGGCCTCCGCGGCTGCCTCGCCGGGCCCGTTTGCGGACCCGGTCGGCCCGCCCGGGAATCGCGTGCGGGATGTAGGAGGCCGGACACGGATGACCACACTTGTCGACCTGTCGCGCTCAGGCTCAACCGCCCACAACGCCGTCGGTGACAACCAGCCTGCCTATGTGACAACCATCGTGCTTCGGCTCACAGAGGGCCCGACGCCGCACTTCACTGAGAAAACCTCAGTGGCTCAGCGTCACCCGTGACGGTGTCATTGAGTGGCGACCCGCGTGATGGGCATGGTGGAGCACTCGTAGGTACGCTGGGCGGTGAAGACCCTGGAATCGTCCCTGGTAGCCCTCGAAAGTGGGCAGGCCATACCCCCAGGGTTCAGACCTCAGCAAGGGCCGCCCGGGAAGCCGGGCGGCCCTTGCGCTTTCCCGACCTTGGTGGTGAAGAGCGCCCCCGCCTGGCCACACCAAGCTGGACGCGGCGACAGGCCGCGCGGTATTCGGCCAGGTCCGATGGCTTTGTGCCATTCGTCGGCAACCCGCCTCCAACATCACCAAGGTGCCGCTACACAAGAAGGCTGGCGGCGACATCCAGCCGTCCCTGAGGTGAATGCAAGTCGGTCAGGGTCATTGCGGTCAGACATGCGTAAAGCTCCGACCGGAAGTTTGAGACTTCCGCGAACGCATCCCGCAGGACGTCCCGATGCACCAAACTCACGACCACGGCCTTCGCGCTGATCCACTCTGTGACGGAGTACAGGATCAGATGAAGACCGATTTGCAGTACCTGCCCGCTAGTCAGCCTCGATATCGAAGTCGGCTCGGCAAGGCACGAATCCCGCGCCGTCAACACAGGACGGGTCCGTGACTGAAGTGGGGCCGCCGATGCCCTGCCTGCAGAGATAAGAGCCCTGCTTTCGGAAGCAGTACGAAGCCTTGTAAGCAGTACCTTCAGCTAGCTCCACCCAACCGCAATCGATTTCGGCAATTCCATTGTGCAGTGAATAGGTACCGTATTCCGGCTTATCGTTAGTAAAAATTGTCGTTCCGTCCGGAGCTGTAAGAGTGAAGAATACGTCCTTGGCTCTTGCCCACCCGAACACCCCCACATCCTTCTTTTCAGGCCGCCAGAGACCCGATTCCTTGTAGTAAGCCTCGGCGAAAATTCTGAAGTAAGTACGGCCGCCCCGGGTTTCCCATCGAATGCGATGGTTTACCTTGAAGACTTCGTTCTCGCTATATGACGTTACGACTCCCTCTCTGGGGTAATACTGGTAATCGGACGGCGTCGGCTCCAAGGATGCGTTCACCGGAAGCACCTGGCAGCGACGACAGAGGACGGCGTCAGTTTGATCGCGCCCGTATCTGCTGCCGTCCTTCTCTTAGATCTGGTTCGGCTTGCCATACAGGCGAACGTGTTTGACTGTGTTTGGGAAGAACTCATGAAGGAGTCTGCTCCTGGCTGGCAGATTGAGACTTCGGACACCTCACCCAACGACACGGACGCCCTGTCCGTTGCGGGCACCTAGGTCATCACCCGATCGGTGGCCACGGGGTGCCGACGTACGGCCAGGGGGCCCACCAGTTCTGACTGGCGGGCCCCCTGCACCGACCCCACCGAGCCTGACGACGAGCTGGCGGAGGTGACCGTGCCCCAGATCTGGGCCGGAGTGGACATGGGCAAGGAACGCCATCACTGCGTGGTGGTCGACGAGCGCGGTGAACGCCTCCTTTCACGCCGAGTCTTCAACGACGAACCGGGCTTGCTGGAGCTGATCGCAGACGTGCTAGCTGTTCTGTCCACGGAGGTTGGTGACAGCGATCACTGAAGAGTGAACTTGAACGAGTGAGGGCCTTCCGGGTTCGGTGTGGATTGCGACATCTGCACCGAACGACGAAAGGCCCTCATGCCCCACCGTAATGCACCCCTGACCGAGACCGGACGACTGCGCCTGGCCCGCTGCGTGGTCGAGGACGGCTGGCCCCTGCGCCGGGCCGCCGAGCGCTTCCAGGTCTCACCGACCACCGCTCAGCGCTGGGCCGACCGCTACCGGACGTTCGGCGAAGCAGGCATGAGTGACCGCTCCAGTCGCCCGCGCACCAGCCCGCGCAGGACCCCGACCCGCACCGAGCGGCGCATCATCAAGGTCCGTGTCCTGCGCCGCTGGGGGCCGGCCCGCATCGCACACTTGCTGCGGCTGGTGCCCTCGACCGTGCACCGTGTGCTGACCCGCTACGGCCTGGCCCGCCTCACGCACCTGGACCGGGCCACCGGCCGCGTCATACGCCGCTACGAACGCGAGAAGCCCGGCGAACTGGTCCACGTCGACATCAAGAAGCTCGGCAACATCCCCGACGGCGGCGGACACAAGGTCCTGGGCCGCCAAGCAGGCCGCAAGACCCGCAAGAACGCCGGCTACAGCTACCTGCACACCGCCGTCGACGACCACTCCCGCCTCGCCTACAGCGAGATCCTCACCGACGAGAAGAAAGAGACCGCCACCGGCTTCTGGACCCGTGCCCAGGCGTTCTTCACACAGGCCGGGATCACCGTCGAGCGGGTGCTGACCGACAACGGCTCCTGCTACCGCTCACGCGACTGGCGCGATGCTCTCGCGGCAGCCGGGATCGCCCACAAGCGAACCCGGCCCTACCGGCCGCAGACCAACGGCAAGGTCGAACGCTTCAACCGCACCCTGCTCGACGAGTGGGCCTACGCAAAGCCCTACCGCTCAGAACAGGAACGACGCGACGCCTTCCCCGCCTGGCTGCACACCTACAATCACCACCGCGGACACACCGCGCTCAAAGGCCAACCACCCACCAGCCGCGTCCCCAACCTCACAGGGCAATACAGCTAGCGCTCTCCGAGGACGCCTTGTGGGCGGTGGACATCAACCATGGCGGTGCCGCCCTGCTCATCGGCCTCCTGCTCAGCCACGAGCAACCGATGGTCTACATCACCGGCCTGGCCGTGCACCAGGCGTCGACGGCCTACCGCGGCCAGGGCAAGACGGGCGAGAAGGACGCGTTCGTCACCGCCGACCAGGCACGCATGCGCCAGGACCTCGGTCTCCTGCGGCCCGGCGACGAGATAGCGGTCGACCTGCGCACCCTGACCGCCCGCCGCTTCGATCTGGTCAACGACCGAACCCGTCAGGCAATCGGCTGCGGGCGCAACTTCTGGAGTTCTTCCCTGCGTTGGAGCGCGCGCTGAACGTGAGCAAGAAGAGTCCGGTCGTCCTGCTGACCGGCTACCAGGTGCCGGCCGCGATCCGCCGCAGCGGGGTCCGGCGCATCGGAGCGTGTCCTCGCAGGACATGCAGAAGTTCGTCGGCACCGCCCGCCTCGAGCACGGCGCGGATGTCGCCCTGTTCGTCACCACCTGCCGCGCGTTCACGAGAGACGCGCTGGGCCTGGCGCTGCGCCAGGACATCGTGGCCCTGCACCGCGACCTGCTGGGCTCCTGGGTCAAAGGCGCTCACATGGAGAGCCTGATCCCGCTGAACGGCAGTGGCGGCGGCACCAGGCGGCGCCCCCTGCCGTAACCGATCACCGCTGACCTTGCCACGCAGGGTGATGCCGTGTCAGCGAGATGATCAGCCAGCGTGCGGCGGGGGAGGGCTGACGGCGGGCGGCAGCGGCACCCCTGGAACGGGACGGGGCGCGGTTCGGGCGCGCTATCGTGGAGTCCTCTTATCTGCGGTTTTTGTGATCTGGCAGGAGTACCCGCGTGCCCGAGGACCCCATCGCTCACAGCGAGCTCGCTGCCCTGACCCGCCGTTTTGAAGAAGTCGCGGAGAAGCACGACCGCGAGTTCGGGATCATCAAGTCCGACCTCACCGCGGTACGTCTCCAGATCGGCAACCTGGACCAGAAGGTCGAGGCTCTCGACAAGAAGATCGACCGCAACCAGGCCCAGATCATCGAGCTGCTTACCCAGCTCGTGGGGCGGCGGCCCGACGCTGGCTAATCCTCTCCCGGCCCGGAGCCCGGCCTACATCGACGATGATGGCCCCCGACCAGCACCAGACGGTGTCCCTGCCGGGCCTGGATCAGGCCCCGCTGGTCGCCGAAGGTAGACGCGGGGGAGTTCTGAGCAGCAAGCCCCTTGGCGTACGACGGGACAGCTGGGTCAACCCACTCCCTTGGGCGGTGTGCCAGTGTGCGGGGGGAACGCCGCTGCAGGCCCGGGATGGTCGACGAGCGCGTATCCGTGTGTTGCCATGATCTCCTTTTGGAAGGCCAGGAGCAGGTCCGCTCCCTCCTTGGCCCGGGAGGTGTCGTTGCCCGCTTTGGAGGCGAAGAAGCGGACGAGGGCGCCGGCTGCGGTGCCTCCAGCGTCGCAGGCCCCACACAGCTCCAGGGTGATCGGCTTACCGAAGGCGTTGAGCTGGGGCATCTGTGCTGCGAGGATGAGCGGGCCACTGCAGCGGGAGCAGGACGGCAGGTCGTTGCTGCGTTGGACGAATACGTGAGCCATGAACGCCCCCCTTGATCGGTGGGAGCGCCATCCAACCCTTCACGGCAGGGGGTGGTCAACGCTGCTGCCGGGCTCCGCGGCAGGCAAGGCGAAGGAGGAGCTCGGGTCAGTCCGCGGCCTGGAACAGGTACTGCTGCTCGGCGTGACGGACGCGCTGCTGTTCCCGGACACGGCGCTGATGCTGGACGAAGCCGTGCAAACAGCCGACGACGACAAAGGCGGTGATGGTCAGGACCGCCAGCCAGGCGAGCATGTCCGCCTCGGTCCAGACGCCGTCGGCAGCCGGTTCGGAGTGCCCCTCGACGTACCAGGCGATGACGACCACCTCGACAGCGGTGACGGCGAACCCGGCCGCGCTTCACAACACCCCCACGACCCACGGGCTCCATAGATTCCGCTCGACGGGCAGCCCCAGCCCGCTTCGCACCACCCGCGTCTGGGCAGTACTGCGGCGTGCAGCCACCCATCCCGCCACTGCGGAACCGGCAGAGCCCAAAAGCAGCAGCCCGGCGAGCATCTCGAGGAAGGCCCCTGCGGCAGGCGGCACCAGCCGACCCGTTGCCATCATCGGGAAGGCTGTCACCACCAGGGCCCCCGCCAGCGCCTTCCACTTCGACGACCACACCTGATCGGGGCCGTTGCGCCACTGCTTGACGCAGTACATGGGGCCTCCCCCTGAGTGGTGGACACGCTGATACTGGATCTGCTTGATCCGGAGGAAGCGAGAAAACCGCCGATGGCGATGAAGGACTATTCGGACGAATTCAAGGCCGATGCTGTGGCCCTGTACGAGTCCACACCCGGGGCGACATACAAGAACATCGCCGCTGACCTGGGCATCAACCGGGCGACCCTGCGTGAGTGGGTGCTGCGGGACCGCGAACGCCGTGGCGTCACCGCTGCGGCTGCGCGGCCGTCGGCCCGGCCGGCAGCGGTCGTGTCCGACGATCCGGACGAGCGGGTCCGCCGGTTGGAGGCGAGGGTGGCCGAGCTCGAGGCGAGTGAGCGCAAGCTCGCGACGGAGCGGGACATCCTCCGCAAGGCGGCCAAGTATTTCGCCGGAGAGACGAACTGGTGACCAGCCGCTTCCAGTTCGCCTGCGACCACCGGGCCACCTTTGAGGTGAAGCGGCTGTGCCAGGTCCTGGACGTCAACCGGTCCAGCTACTACAAGTGGCTCGCCGGCGCCGAGGCAAGGGCCGCCCGCCGGCACAAGGACCAGGTCCTGGCCGAGGAGATCCGCGAGGTCCACGGCGAGTCCGGCGGTGCCTACGGCTCCCCCCGGGTGACCGCCGAGCTCCGCGAGAAGGGACACGTAGTCAATGAGAAGCGGGTCGCCAGGATCATGCGGGCATGTCGCATCACCGGGATCCGCCTGCGCAGACGCGTGCGCACCACCGTCCCCGACCCGGCGGCCTCACCGGTCGAGGACCTGTTCCAGCGGGACTTCACCGCCACCGACCCCGGGCGCAAGCTCATGGGCGACATCACGTATCTCCCACTTACGGGCGGAAAGTTCCTTTATCTCGCGACCGTGCTGGACTGCTTCAGCCGCAAGATCGTCGGCTGGTCCATCGCCGACCACATGCGCACCGACCTGGTCTCCGACGCCCTGCGGATGGCCGCCCGCACCCGCGGTTCACTGGACGGCGCGGTCTTCCACTCCGACCACGGCGCCCAATACGGATCCAGGGCCTACGCCGGCCTCTGCGACCAGCTCGGGGTGACCCGGTCGATGGGCGCGGTCGGCACCAGCGCCGACAACGCCGCCTGCGAAAGCTTCCACGCCTCCCTGAAACGCGAGACCCTCCAGGGCGCCCACGACTACGGCGACGCCACCACCTGCCGCCGCACCGTCTTCGCCTGGCTGACCCGCTACAACACCCGCCGCCGACACTCCGCCAACGGCCACCTCAGCCCCGACACCTACGAACGCCGACACACCGCTAAACTCACGCTCGCCGCGTGACCAATAACCGCGTGCCCACCATGACGGGGGAAGGCCCATCCTGGTAGGCATCAACGACAAGCACGACCCCGGCATTGAGCGCATGGTCGGCGTGGACGTAGATCTTGTGCTGGGCCGCGTTTCGCTCAAGCTTCCGCTCGGCGGACACTGCTCCCGAGCGGACGGCGTCCGTGGAGGGCTGGATGATGTTGCGCCTACGTCCAACTCGGTGCCATCCCTTTGGGATCTCCGAATGGCACTGGTCGGCCGGTGAGGGCGTCCAGGAGGATGCGGTCACCGAGCGGCTGCGACAGTACGACCTTCACGCTCTGTTCGATCATGTCGGCGGGGCATGTGCCGCTTTCGGCCCCCGTGATGGAGGCGTACAGTACTACGCTCTCATCTGTCTCCAGTGCTTTGGCGATGGGGCCGTCGTCGCAGGATCCGTGAGTGGCCTTCACAGTTATGGAGCGACCATCTGCTGCCGTCCCGGCCAGCCGGGTGATGCTCCTGAGACCGCCACTAGCCCCTTGCCGGGCTTGTCCGATCGGCGGCTTGGGAAGCTTTGAGGGGGTTACGGCGACACGCTTGAGCGGGGTGTCGTAGCTCTCCAGCGTGAACAGCCAGGCGGGAACGGTCGCGTTGCCGCGGCTTGTCACGATGGTCGTTGTTCCGAGCCGGGCCCCAGTCACGGTCAGTTGGGGTCCGTCACTGCGGTTAAGGGCAAACGACTGGTATGCCTTCTTCGCCCCGATCAGTGGGCGGGTGAGATCTTTTCCGTTTCCCCAGTCCACCTTCCCGAGCGCGGGGGCAGTGCTGGGCAGATCGCCACCCAGGACGAAGTTCTTCGTTTCATAGGCCAGCTCGTCTGCCTTACTGTGCCAGCCGGATTCCGGCTTCTGCACCGCGTCGGCCATCGGGTAGTAGCCCTGCGCCCAGGCAGCGGCGGTCGCAGATGCCCGCCAGGCATCGGCTACTTGACGGGCACGCTCCTCCTGCATACGCAGCGACTGACCGTTCGCATGACCATCGTCCGTACGCTGATCATTGCCGCAACCAGCAAGGAGGCTCGTGCTCAGAAGTGATACCAGCAGCAGACTGACGGAGCGCTTCAGTTGCGTATTCATGGAGTCCTCTGCGGCGGTCGACGAGGGGTTAGCTACGGAACACAAGGGCGCGGGGAGTCTTCAGCGTCCAGCGCTGACCCACTCCCACACCTTCGACGCGGAGGGGCGCATTCGGGTTCACTCACGGCCTCTCGCCGCCTGCTGCATCTGCGTTGGTGCCGCAGGGCCGCAGGGCCGCAGGCAGCGAGAGGTCATCCGTGGCCTAGTAGACCTTCAGGCCTTCCCAGTGGAGCACCTTGGAGACCGGCTCGTAGAAGCTGGAACGGTCCGCTTGGCTGTCGGAATCCCCACACGGCTGGTCGGCATAACTGCCGCCCGAATTGATGCCCAGCGCCGTCTCACCGCTGAAGAGAGGTCCTCCACTGTCACCATTCACGGTGCAGTTGCTCGCCTCGATCATGTTGGTGAGGGTGGTGCCGTCGGTGTAGGTGACCGTCGCGTTCGTCGCCAGCACCATTCCCACGAGGTCCTGGCTCATGGTCCCTACGCGCTTCACCTTCTCCCCATCGAACGCGGAGGCGGCACGCGAGATCTGCCCTTCCGAGCCGTCCCTGTACTGGATCGTTCCGTACGGCGCGACGTCGCTGTTGCTGTACTCCACCAGCCCGTAGTCGGACTGGTTCACGTCGTTGCCGTAGGCCCAGTCGATGGCCCTTCCGAGGGGAATGTCTCCGCTCTTGCGACGCCAGGTGACGGCGCCTCCCTGCATGCAATGGCCGGCGGTAAGCAGGTACTTCTTACCGCCGGAATTCTGCACGTTGAATCCGGCCGAGCAGGTCTTGGTCCAGTTCGTCCCGCCTGACGTGTAATTCGACACTATGCCTAGGCCGCCGCGCATGGCGTACGCGGTCGATTCGATCTTGCCGGAGTGTTCGGTTATGTCGACCGCGTCCCCGAATCCGGCAACGGCCTCCTCGATTCGAGACCTGTCGGCGCCGGAGACCCCGTCGTAAATCTTTACGTTCACCCGGTTGCTGCTCTGGTCGATACTCCAGGCAGTGTTGGGTATCCCCGCCAGTTGATCCAGTTCCGCCTTGGCGGAGCTGAGCTCGGCCGCGCTGTGCGGGACGATTTCCGCTGCCGCCCCAGCGCTTCGCACGGTTTCTGCCGCGGCCTGATCGGTAACGGCGATAACGAGTCGTTCGTCCTGGTAGTAGAGGCCGGCTGTGCGCTTGTTGCCCAGCTGATCGGCGATCGCTGCTACCTCTGCCGGATCGGTGAGCGGTGCTGGCGCTGCCTGAGCGGCGGTAAGTGTGGTCAGCGTGAGAACCCCGCCAACCGCCGCCGTTACTATCCCTCGGTACGCGTGATGACGTCTTCGCATGTATGCCCCCCTGCTTGTCGAAGCTGGACTGCGTTCCCTGTGATCGACGTGCTTGGGCGAGACTCACGACAGCAGATGACCAACTAGTGAATTGGACATGACAGTCCCGCTTGCTGGTCACATATGGCTTAAATCCACGAGATCAGGGCCAGAAAAGCTTCCACGGAAAAGCGTCTTGGCCTCGCCACCTACGAGCTCGTAACACGATCATGATCGGTGCTTCTTGAGCCGCCTCCAGCAGATGAGGCTGCAGGCGAGGGAGACGAACGCGGCGTGGAGTTCGGCGCGGCGTTCCCATCGCACGGAGAGCCGCTTGAACTGGTGGAGCAGGGCGAAGGTCTGCTCGACGACGTAGCGGAGTTTGCCCAGGCCTTTGATGTTCGGGGCTCCCTTGCGGGAGATGGCCGGCAGGATCCGGCGTCTGCGCAGCTCGCCGCGGTTGGGGTGGGAGCCGTAGCCCTTGTCCCCGAGCAGGGCCTCGGGTCGGCGGCGGGGTCGGCCGCGGCGGCCGGCGACAGGCGGGATGCCGTCGGCCAGGGCGAGGGTCTGGGTGACGTCGTTGACGTTTGCCGCGGTGGTGATGACTTTGAGCGGTGTGCCGCGTCCGTCGCAGATCAGGTGGTGCTTGCTGCCCGTCTTGCGCCGGTCGACCGGCGACGGGCCGGTGTCGGCACCCCCTTTTTTCGCGCGGATGGGGGAGCCGTCCGCACACGCCCTGGACCAGTCGAGCTCACCCGCCGCGTTCAGCTCGGCGAGCAGGCCCGGTGCAGCTGGTCGAAGACGCCGGCCTGCTGCCACCGCTCCAGGCGGCGCCAGCAAGTCTGGCCGGAGCCGAACCCCAGCACCAGCACCAGCAGTTGCCAGGCTATGTCGTTGTGCAGGACATACAGGACGCCCTGCAGGCACAACCGGTCCTACACCGGCCCAGGCCCCAGCGACCGCCCCGGCCACGGAGGCAGCAGCGGCTCGATCAGCGCCCACAAGTCGTCGTCCACGATCCACGGCCGAGCACTCACACCTTCCCGCACGGCCGAATCACCCCACCGGTCACGCCCGGCCAGGGCACTTCAACAAGATCGCGTTATGAGCCCATATCGGCGCCGGTCCTTGCGAGGACGTTGATGACTGATGCCACGCGCACCCTCAAGTTTTCCTCAGGAAATCAGATAACCGCTAATGAAGTCGTGGGAGTTGCGTAGGTTGTGCTCTGACCCGCCCAGTTAAATGGGTGTCAATCATTGGGGGAATTGTAATGCGACATTCAACGATGCGGTACGTTTTCGCTCCGGCCACGGCCTTGGTTCTCACTGCCGCACTCGCTACCGCTGCCGGCGCAGGTGAGGCCTCGGTTGACGTAGCACCTGAAGCTCTCAGCGCCGACCAAATAGCTACGCAGGAGTCAGCTGACAGTGTGGTGGAGGGCCCTTCGAAGTCGGCCGCCGACGCTGCTAGCGACCGTGCCCTTTCCGCACTGCCCGAGGTGAGCGACGACGGTGAATCCGTGGTCCCGCGCTGCGACAACCCGTACAAGAAGTGGTACACGGTGAGCGGTAAGAAGGCCACCCACGTTCCGTCCTGGTGGAACGGCACCAGCTTCAAGGACGGGCCGGGCGGAAGTATGAGAGTCAGCGTCGAGAAGGCGGGCAAGATCGGGGTCGAGGTCAGTGGCACCGCTGGAGCCAGCGCCAGTGTCCTCCTCGCTGAAGTCAAGGCGGAATACAGCGTCAAGGTGGTTGCGGAAGTTGGGGTCACCGTGGGACACACATACACGCACGGCATCCCCGCAAGAAAGTACGGTCACCTGCAGTACGGTTCCTGGGGATACAAGGTGAACTGGACCAGGTATGCAACCAGCTCCGACCGATGTGGCAAGGTGAAGATCGGCTCAGGCACCGCGAAGCTTCCTACCAAGGAGACCGGTTGGCGATACTGGTCGACGAGTTCATGACTCCTCGAACGCGCCCCTTGTGGCGCAGCCTCGCACTCTGTTGCGTTTCCGTACTGTCCGTTGCCCTTGTCGCCGGGTGCACGAGCGACTCCGGCGGGCCCACCGGCCCGAGCGCTCCGGGGAGCAGCCCACGGCCTCAACCGGAGCGTCCTTCCGAAACGTCCGACGGCGCTGAGGAGAGACTTGGTAGGCAGGTCGAGGAAGCTCTCGGCACCCGGGACGTCAGCGACAGCGATCCACTGTTTGTCGAGGCCGGCCTTGAGCGAGTTGGCGACGGGCTCCACACTGAACCGGAACTGACACGAGGGCGCTCGTACAAGTTGGCGGTCGCCTGCGCCGGAAAAGGCCAGATCACCCTTTCCATAGCCCTGAAGGACCCCGTCCGCCGGACCATGGAATGCGACGGCGTCCCGCTTCGCCAGCGCCTCACAGCCTCAGCGGCCAAGGTTCGGATCGACGCTGAGGGGATGCCAGGCAGTACAGGGATGGTTGCTTGGCGCCTGGACAAGACCGACAAGTAAGCCGCCACCTCGCGCGAAAGCAACACGGTCTGCCGCTGCGAGCACGTCTCGCAGCGGCAGACCCGCTTCGCCATACCACTGCCCTTGATCGCACGTCACACGTGGGAGGAAGCCACCTTCGAGCGCCACCGCGGTGGTTACTGAGGTTTCCAGGGGACGGTGGGGTGAGTGTCAAGCCGGTGGCGGTGAGACAGCCGGCGCTCAGGTGGGGTCGAAGCTGGATTCTGCGTAACTGGCCGCGGATTACCCCGTCCCAGATGCCTTCGTGGTGGGCGATCCGGTTGCGTAGCCTGTGAAGCTGCTTCAACGGATCCTCGACGGGCGTCAGGGCGCGCCGGGGCTGGAACCGGTGGCCGGCCGAAGGCCGTGCGTGGTGGAAAGGTGCAGCAGCAGCGGAGGGTGGGCCTGCCTGTTGATCTTCGTCTGCGGGTGGCTCTGGGGCCGGTGGCCTGGCTCTGGGAGCGGCTGTCGGGCTGGCAGCAGGACCAGGTCGAGGCGGCCACGAAGACAGAGCTGGCCCGCCTGGGGGGCTTGTTGGCGCAGCCGGGTGGTGGGCCGCGGTTGCTGGCCGACCGGCTCACCGACCGCCTGGAGGAGACCGGCGGCGAGGCCATGGTCACCGGCCCGTACGGGTGGCTGATCCGGCGGGGCCTGGTGCAGCGTCCGTCCTGCACGGACCGCCGGTGCGGCGACGGGATCCGCCTGGACACCGGGGCTGAGTGCGAGAACTGCCACAACGTGATCCACCTCCGCCGCGCCCAGATCGGCGCGGAGATCGACCGGGAGCTGCCCGGCCTGTCCGACGACAAGCGCCGGCACGTCCTCGAGGAGCGGCTGCGCGAGCAGGCGGCCATCGAGGCGGAGGGCCTCATGTGGCGCCGGGAGCAGACCCGCGCGCAGCAGGCCCGCCGCGATGCCGCCCGTGCGGCTGCCCGGGAGCAGGCGGAGCGCGAACGTGAGGCCGCGGCCGCCGCAGAAGCGGTGCGCCAGGCCCTGCCGTGCGAGGACTGCGGGCAGGACCAGGCGGCCGGGCTGTGCGAGGCGTGCGACCACCGGCGTCAGCCCGAGACCCTGATCGGTGAGGCCGGTCTCATCGCGGCGGCCGGGTCCGCCCACCTGACCGACCCGGGCAACGTCGCGGCCGCCACTGCCGGGGCCCGGACGGCGATCGGCAACAGCATCGCCACCGCATGGCAGAAGTTCCTGCAGATCACCGACGTCGCCATGCTGGAGGCCAATCCACAGGCAGCGAAGGACGCGTACGCATTCACCGCGTTCCAGACCGCACAGCAGGCCGTCCAGGAGTACCAGGACAACGCCCTGGAGATGCTGGGCCGGACCGAGGAGGCCGAAGCCGAGGCCCGGCGGGCGTACACGGTCGAGCAGGGCCGCCCCTGGTTCCAGCACCACCCGACCGGCGCGCACGCCGTCGCCGCCGCGACGAAGGCCGCCGACACGGCCCGGGAACGCGTGGCCGAGTACCTGCTCGCGATGCGGCTGGAGCAGCTGCGCGAACAGATCGCCGCCCGCACCGAGACGGCCGCGCCCGCGCCGTGGACGGACCGGCTGCCGGAGCTCGCCGCGCGCCCGCTGGACGGCGGTACGGCCGGGGCGGTGATCGCGTGAGCACCGAGCCGAGCGGGGTCGACCTCGCACGCCAGGCGCTGATCGCAGCCCGGGAGGCGGCGAAGAAGAACGGCGCCACCCAGACGAAGAAGCCGAAGCGGCGTACCGGCACGGCTCTGCGCCGTGACGGCCGTGAGCCGCTCGGGCTCGGTGCGGCGATCGGCATGATGATGACCGAGCGCGGCATGGTCGCCCCGGCCGCCGGCGGCAGCGTCCTCGCCCGGTTCGACGACATCCTCGCCGCGGCCGCGCCCGAGCTCGCCGGTCACGTCCAGGCCGTGCGCTTCGACGCGGACACCGGCCGCCTGGACGTCGCCCCCGACGCTCCCGCGTACGGCACGCAGCTGCGCTGGAACGCACCGAAGCTGATCGCTGCTGCCAACGAGCGAGTGCAGGGTGCGAACGTCCGCGCCGTTCACGTCCTGGCGCCCGCGCCCGCGAAGGCCGGTCCCGGCACGGCGGCCGCCGCCCCGGCCCCGCAGCCGACCGCACCCGCCGTGCCTGTGCAGCGACCGGCCCCGCCGGAGGGCTACCGCCTCGCCGTCGAAGCACACCGTGCCGCCGCCCGGCCGTCCCGAGTGGACCCGGGTACCGCCCAGGCCGTGGAGCGGCAGACCGCCGCAATGCGGGAGCTGTCCCGCCGGGCGTTCCCTGAGCCCGACGTCGTTCCGGACGATGCGCCGGCCCCGATCGAACAGGCCCGCGTCCAGCGCCGCCGCCAGGCCGCGGCGACCGAGGCCGCCGCACTACGTCGTGCCCGAGCCGAGCGGTCTCGCAGTGCTCCAGCACCGGCGTCACTTCAGCAACAGACCTCAGCTAGTGAGGTGGCGTGAACACCCTGTTCAGACCTAACGACTTGGTACGCGATAGTGCTGTCCTGTGCGTGATCGTCCGTGCGGAAGGTGGTTGTGGGTGAGTCGTAATGCGGTGGCGGTGGTCGGTGACCTGGTGTTTGGATGCTCCGCGTGACTTCTGTGGTTCTTGATGATCGCCCTGAGCGGGTTCTGCTGGACCGGATTGAGTGGTACTACGACGCGGTGCCGCGTCATGGTGCCCGGGTTGAGGATTTCGGGCCGCTGACTTTGTTCGTGCGGGAAGGCCAGGGGTGGCCGTTCTACGCACGTCCGGCTCGGGGGCGGTCTGGCGCGGTGAGCGCTGGCGATGTGGCCCGGGTCCGCGCCCGGCAGCGTGAACTCGGGATCCCGGAGAGTTTCGAGTGGGTCGCTGAGACCACGCCTGCGCTGCGGACCGCGGTCGAGGACTCGGGGCTTGTGGTTCACGAGCACCCCTTGATGGTGCTTGACCCGGACACCCCGGTGCCCGCCGCAGACGAGTTGCCCGGCGGATTGCGGGTGCGGACTATAGGGCCGGACGACCCGGCGCTGGCGAGCGCGCTGGCCGTGCCGCATCTTGCTTTCGCGGAGCCCGGAACTGGTGTCGGCTTGGCGGGAGTCACCGAGCTGGCGGAAGCTGTGCGTGCGCGAGCAGGCGACGGGACGGTGGAACGCGTGGTGGCGCGGATCGGGGCGGGTCTGACTTCGGTTGCCGCAGCGGTGGAAGGTGAGACGGTGCTGTGCGCGGGCCAGCATCAGCCGATCGGAGCGGTCAGTGAGATCGTCGGTGTCGGGACGCTGCCCAGCGCGCGCCGCCGTGGTCTTGGGATCGCGGTCACTGCGGCGCTGGTGGCCGACGCTCGATCGCGAGGCGTGGAGACCGTCTTCTTGTCGGCAGGCGACGATGACATCGCCCGGATCTATGCCCGGCTCGGCTTCCGACGTGTCGCCACCGCTTTGATCGCCGAGCCTGCCGAGTAGCGAGTCAGTCGGTCAGAGACGCGGTCAGCCGTGACGTGACAACGGCCGCACGGATTGGGGAGGTTGTGATGCCATACCAGGCCCGCGCGGCCTTGTCCCATCCTGGTTTCTGCGGCTGGTCCCGGGTATATCTCAGCGATTTGATCGAGGAATTGGCCGTCCCGTGGGCCGCTGGGTGCGAGTCGGCCCTCCAGGAGCGGCGCGCCGGACCCCGGCGACGCGCTGTCGGCGCCGGCCCGAACCATCAGATGGTCTTCACCGGCCGGGTGCCGGTCACCCTGGCTATACTGCGCCTCCAGTTGCCGCACGCGGCCCTGGCCGCCCTTTACCGGGTCAGCCGCCCCACCGTTACCCGGGCGGTGCACGAAATCCGGCCGCTGCTGGCCCGGCGCGGCTTCGCGGTCCCCGGCCGGCCCGGCGTGCGTCTGCGGACCTTGGCGGACGTCTTCACCTACGCCGACACGGAAGGGGTGGACCTGCGTATCGACGGCACCGAGGTGCAGGTACGTCGCCCGTAAGCTGGCCGCCCCGGCCGCAAGGCATTTGTCTCCGGCAAGAAAAGGCAGAACACCGCCAAGACCACCATTTGTGACGGCCGGGGCCGTGTCCTGTCGTCGGGGGCCGACCGGCCCGGCCGCCAGCATGACCAGACCGCCATGCGCACTGAAGGCATCGCCGAACAGCTCCGTCTCCACCCGCAGGTCCCAGCCGAGGCCGACGAGGGGTACCGGGGCTTGGCCAACGAGTTTCCCGACCAGGTCAGCGCCCCACCGAAGAAGCCCAAGGACGACGCCCCACTCGGCGACCAGCACGCCTGGCGCGAGGCCCGTCGACGGCAGTCCTCCCGGCGGATCTGCGTGGAGCACGCCATCGGCGAGCAGGAGAAGTGGCGCCCGCTCCAGCGGTACATCGGCCGCCGCGAGCTCTACACCGAGACCCATGCCGCCGTCGCTGGCTTGGTCTCCGATCGCGCCGCACGCAGGCCGACGCACCGCCGAACCAGCACCGAACTGGTGCTCGCCGGACAGACCGCCTGCTGATCCCCCACCAGCCAGGCCAGCAGGCCAGCACGCCTTGCCCTCAATCGCGTACCAAGTCGTAAGACAAGGGCCGCCCGGGAAACCGGGCGGCCCTTGTGCTTTCCAGGTCCGGGCTGGGACAGCCCCGTGTGCTATTCGGAGCCGAGACGCGCGTCGATGACGATGGGCGGGAGCTGTCCGGGCCGGGCAAGGACGCCGACCCGCTGCTCGTGCTCACCGAGGCCGCCCTGGAGCGCTACGGCCTGCCCGTCACGCTCACGGAGGAGGAGAAGCACGCCGGGCGGATCCCGGAGGGCCACAAGGTCATCAAGCAGCTGGTCCGCGCGGAGTGGAAGCTGACCAAGCGCGGCTTCGGGCCGTGGGCGAGGATCTACCGCCCCGCCACCGGTTCGGAGCGGGCCTGCGTCCAGCTGTGCATCCCGTCGTGGAACGCGCTGGACACCCGGCACTGGGGCGAGGCCGGGCAGCTCCCGCCGGCGGAACTCGCCCGCGTCCTGGGCGTGTACGCCTCCCGTGTGATGACCCCGCGCGGCTCCACGGCCGTGACCGGCCTGGAGCTGATGACCGCGCTGCACCCGCCGACGCGCGCATCAGAGCCGGACGCCGACGGCAAGCGGCACTCCGAGCACAACCCCGGCTCGCTGGGGAAGGACGCCGTCGACCCGATGAACTGGCCGCCGTGCGAGGTCCCCGACGGCCACTCGGTCCTCAAGGACCTGCCCCGGTTCCACGTGCGCGGCCCGGCGGAGAAGCTGTTCGAGGAGGCGTACGACTGGGCACGGCCGATGACCGATGCCGAGTGCACCCTGCGCCACCTGGTCGGCATCGACGTCAACATGGCCTTCACCGCCGGAGCCAACGGCCTGAACGTCGGCCTGGGCGAGGCGACGCACGTCCAGGCCCCCGCGTTCGACTCCAAGCTGCCCGGCTCGTGGCTGGTCGACCTGTCCCACGTCGACCTGTCCCGCGTGAAGGTGGGCAAGGAGTGGGTGGAGCTGGACGGCTCGCTGCTGCCCTCTCCGTTCACGCCGAAGGGCGACCGCCCGGAGGGCGCGGCCTGGTACGCGACGCCCACCGTCGCCTACGCGGCAGAGCTCGGCTACGAGGTGCGCCCGACCGAGGCGTGGGTGCGGTACGAGAGCGGCCGTTACCTGGACGGCTGGTACAACCGGCTGCGCGACGCCTACCTCGCCACGATGGCCGACCTCGGCGTCGACGCGGACCTGTCGTCGGCCGACTTGCTCACGGCGATGGACGGCTACAAGGAGCGCGACCCGGAACTGGCGATCGTCGTCTCGGCGGTCAAGGCGACGGTCAAGGGCGGCCTGGGCAAGCTGCGCGAGCGCCCCCGGGGCGAGGGCTGGAAGCCCGGGCAGCCGTGGCGCGCCCTGTCCCGCCCCACCTGGCGGCCGGACATCCGGGCGGCGGTCATCTCCCGCACCCGGATCAACCTGCACCGCAAGATCGTCAAGCACGCGGCGTTCACCGGCCAGTACCCGGTCGCGGTCCTGTCCGACTGCGTCGTCTACGCCGCCAACGGCACCAGCCCGCTGGACTTCCTGCCCTACCGGGACAGCAAGCCGCTGCCCGGCGGCTTCAAGCTCGGCATCAACCCCGGCCTGGTCAAGCACGAAGGCACCCAGACCGTCCTGTGGGGCGAGGAAGTCCGCGAGCGGTTCAACGCCCCGGAACTCAACCTCGCCCGGTACATCAAGGACGGCACCGTCACCGACGTCGACAACGGAGAGTAGGAGAAGGCCACGATGAGCCTGATCGGGGACGGCCTGGAGAAAGCGGTACAGAAGGCGTTCACCCGCCCGGCACCCAAGAGCGCGGGCGCGCAGATGCGGTACCTGGTCAAGCAGTTCAAGGGCACGAAGGCGGTCGCCCAGTTGCTGCGGGTCTCCCAGCGCACCGTCGAGCGGTACGTGAAGGACCAGATCAAGAAGCCGCGCCCGGACCTCGCCGCACGGCTGGAGGGCGAGGTGAAGAAGCGCTGGCAGCCGCAGGTCAGGGCGAAGGCCAAGGCGAAGGCGGCGGACGACCGGCGGCATCGTCATCGACACCCGGGCCCGCATGGGCTACGTCGCGCCGATCGGGTCGACCGACCAGGACCGCATCCGGCACCTGACCGTCGCTCTGCCGCCCGTCTACGCCGCCCGCCTCTTCGAGGCCCAGGAGCAGGGTGCCAGCAACGCCCGGCTCCAGGAGATCGCGGCCGAAGCGCTCAAGGAGGTCTACTTCCAGGACGGCGGCCGCCGCGCCGGCAGCCTGGAAGAGGTCCGCTTCACGGACATCGAGCACCTGGAGTTCGACCTGTAGCAGCCGCGCCCCGAACAGCCTGCGAGCCCCGGACCGATGCGGGACGCCGTTGGCGAACTGCCGCAGCACCTCGCGCCGCTCGGACACGAGGTGGTCGCCGCACAGCCACGCCGACCACACCCGGTCCGGCGGGACGTGGCGGCCGGCCTCCAGCTCGTAGAACTCCGCGTCGATGGAGGACTTCGGCAGCTTGTCGGCGGCCAGGTCGGCGTCGGAGGCGTCGTTCATGTACAGCTCGGCCGCCGTCTCGGGCAGCTTCTCTTCCCGTGTCTGCGCGGACCGCTACACCGGCCAGGACGACGAAGTTGTGCCTGACCATCGCCTTGCCCCTGGACCAACGGCCTGCTTGTTCGTCGCCCAGACCGCCGGCCGTCCTGGCTGAGGGCCGGGCTTGTGGGTTATAACATGCGTCTGCGCTGGCGCCAGGCGTTGACTCCGGGGAGCAGTGATGAGTCGGGGCCGACTCCTCGCCCGTGAAGGACTCGTTCCACGTTGTCGAGGAAGCCTGCGGCGAAGTTGCGTTGCAGCACGGCTATGGCGGGCATGGTTGCCAGCGACCCGGCCCCGGTAAAGGGGACGAGGAGGAACGAAGCTCCGATCACGGCGCTGGCTTTGATGGTGGGTACTTCCAGTGCCACAGTGGAGTGTCCGGGTTCGGCGTCGAGTACCACCGCGGTAACGGGGCGGACACGGCGGGCGTGGAAGCGGACCTGGGCGCTTTCCTCACTGGTGTCGACGATCGGATATCGCAGCTGTTCGACGGCGCCCGCTACCGCGTTGAAGACGGCGTGCCGTGCGCCCTTCAGGGTCCGTCGGTAGGACGTGTGGGTGAAGGGAGTCAGCCGGCCGGGCGGGGCAGAACCCGGTTCCGGAGCTGGAATTACCCCGTAACCGGCCAGGTCTTCCAACAACCGTTTGAAGCCGTATGACCAGTCCTCATGGGAGAGTTTGGTGGCCTGGACGGTCGCCAGCGTCTGCAGGGTGGGCGGCAGCTGCTGCGCGGTGGGCATGGTTGCTCCGCCGACGAGCACGGGGACCAGAGGGAGACCGCTTCGCAACGCGGTCTCCAGTTCCCGCCGGTTCCAGTCCTGCGGATCGGCCAGCCGCAGCCTGCCCTCTTTGTCGCGGCAGTCCAGCCATCCGGGTCCGATGACCGCGATTACTGCGCGGGAAGCTGAGAGGGCTTCCTCTAGTTGCTTCACATAGTCCTGTGCGGGCACATTGCTATCGATGTCCAGATAGACCTGGTCCTTGCCCAGGTACCTGCGCAACTCACTGGCGAGCCGTGCGGTGTCAGCTGAGGAATCCGCGCGCCGGTACGACAGGAAGACCGCCCGCCGCAGTCCTGGTGTCGTGTCGTCGGCTCTGCCGTTGTCGTCCAGCATGGTTCTTCCCCGTCAACGTGATGTGCTCTCCCGCGGGAGCGCTCGGTGATTGGGGTGAAGTGTGTCGTCCGAACACCGGCGCATGGGAGGGAGCACGCAGGGCGGAGCCCGGCGCGCGGGTGCATGCATTCATGCGGCACGGCACGGTACCGGCGGCTGAGCATCTGGCAAGGCCATGGAGATGAGCGTGCGTGCGGCTTTCTGGCCGCATTGCAGAGGATTCTTGGCGGTCCTATCTGGTGTCGGTCACGGTCGGCGCGATGGCCTGCCCCGTGTGCCCCGCTACGGTCCGCCGATCCGAGCTACGTGTCGCACCCCAGCTCTGGCTTGGTCAGCCGACGGAGCTCGACCCCGCATCCTGCACCGCTTGTTGCTCCTGCCCCCACGTGACGGTACATAGGCCCGCCTGTCTCTGCTGGCGAGGCCGGCCGCTGAGGACCGGGGCGGCATCGGCAGAGCGTCTGAGGGCTTGTACGGTGGCGAACTGTCTTCGTTCACCTCCGTCGAGAAAGGCCCGGCGTGCCCACCACCTTCACCGGTCTCGTGCTGCTGGTCGTTCTGCTGCTACCTGGATTGACGTTCGTGGTCATCCGTGAACGTCGGGGGAGCGAACGTCGGCCTACGCCTTTCCGGGAAACCGGAGCGGTGGTGTTCTGCAGCGTTCTCACCGAATTGGTGACGCTCGGACTTTTCGCGGCAGCACGCGCCCTTATGCCCGACCTGACGCCAGACGTCGGTCGCCTTGTGCGCGAAGGATGGAGCTATGTCCGCGATCAGTATGCCCAACTTGGCTGGTGGGCTTCTGGTCTGCTGCTGTTCTCATGCACGCTGGCAGCCGTGGTCGCAGCCATCATAGGAAAGCGACCTCATGCATCCGCTATGTCGGCATGGTGGGTCATGTTCGACAGCTGGTTCCCCGGAGAAGACCCCATCGTCGGCTGTGTCCTGGAAGACGGCTCCTACATCGAGGGGCGGCAGGCGTCGTTCAACGTCAGCTCAGACGACTCCCCAGACAGAGACCTAGTGCTGGTGGAGCCGTTGAAGTATCGCGCGCCCGGCGCGACCGAGGTGCAGACCTTCCCCTGGGGGGCGGCATGCATCTCGGCCCGTCGGATCGTGACCATGTTTGTTAGTTACCCCCGCCCTGAGCCGGAGGCGGCGGGGGCGGCGGCGACGCAGGGGTCCGCCCCGGCTGCCTCGTAGGCTTGTGACCACGGGTATCGGACGAGTCCGACGTCTTCGGCTGTCCATCCGGCTGGGCCGCATTGGATGAATCGATCATATCGCGCCTTTCTGGGACATATGCATCCTGGCGGGTGCGGTGACAACGTTCAGGATCTTCCCTCTGAGGAGTCTACTGAGCTACAACTCTGTCCTGTACAAGGCCGGCAGCTCGGTCATGAAAACGCTGTCGGGCCTTCGGCCTAGTGGGAGGCTCCATCGATCCCGCTCGGGAGCAGGGAGAAACTATGGTATATCCGCGCGCGTTCCTCAGCTTCGACTTTGACCACAACGAACTGCACAAGAAGCTGTTCGCAGGCCAGGCGGTATCGGACTCACCTGCGCCGTTCACTGTCGAAGACTGGTCGAGCAAGACCACGCTGCCCCAGAGCCAGTGGGAAGCGCTTATCAAGAAGAAGATGGCGCATACCCACATGTGTATCGTTCTGGTTGGGCGGCACATGGCGACTGCGACCGGCGTAGTAAAAGAAATCGCCATGGCCAAAGAACTACTGGTGCCCGTTTTCGGCGTCTACGTTGACGACGCCGGAATCACCAGCGCGCTTCCGGTCGGCCTGCAACGAAACCGCACCATGGCGTGGAGGTGGGACCTCATCGCTGCAGCGGTCCAGCAAATGATGGGTGAAGGTAAGAACGCGTGAAGCGGGCCATCATCGTAGGGATCGATCATTATCCGGGAGGTCAATCCCTGAAAGGGTGCGTTGCGGATGCCGTAGCCCTCGAAAAGCTTCTTTCTGTCAACGCTGATGACAGTCCGAACTGGCGCACGCAACTGATCACGGGAGAGAACGGCGGCTCTGAAGTCACGCGAGACGGTCTACGTCAGGCCCTAACCCAACTGTTCGCCAATTCCCGTGACATGGACTTGCTCTTCTTTTTCGCCGGTCACGGGGCTCAGACTCCATGGGGTGCTGACCTCGTTACGCAGGACGCTACAGATTATTCGCTGGGCGTATCGATGAACGACCTGGTCACCCTGGCCAACGACTCCCCGGCCCGTAGCGCTACCTTGATACTCGACTGCTGCTTCAGCGGAGACTTGGGTAACATGCCGGGGCAACAAGCTGCAGCCGTGTCAGAAAACTTCCGCCTGAGCAAAAGCGTCCTGCGAGAGAACGTCACCATCTTGGCCGCAAGCCGCGCAATCGAAACATCGCAGGAGGTCGAAGGACATGGCGCCTTCACCCGCGTTCTCCTGGACGGACTCGAAGGAGGAGCCACAGACCACCTCGGAAAAGTCACTGCGCTCAGCCTCTACGGATACATAAGCCCAGCTTTTGACGCATGGCAGCAGCGTCCGGTCCTCAAGGCGAATCTGACCGAGCCCGTGGTTCTCCGTATCGGTCCACCATGGCTGGACGCCACAATGCTGCGAAAATTGCCCGATCACTTCCCTCAAGCAGACAGCCGGGTCCGCTTGAGCCCGGAACACGAGGGCGAAGGTCGACCTCTTCCTCCCGGCAATCCCGGTACTCTGGAGCAGCAGCAATTTGACTACTTCGGACGGCTGCGCAACGCCAGCCTTGTGACCACGGACGGTAAACGTGACCATTACTGGGTAGCCATGGAGAGCGGAGAGGTTTACTTGACTCCTATGGGCCAGTATTTTTGGAGACTGGCCAAGAGGAAGGTGCTATGAAACGTATCGGGTGCACTGGACATCAGACGATGAGCATTGCCACACGGCGACGTGTCGTCGAAGCCATGGTGGCAGAGTTGAGCGGCATGGAAGAAGATGTTCTGGGAGTGACTTGTCTCGCGGAAGGAGCAGACCAGGCCTTCGCACTGGCCATGCTAGCTAGCGGAGGAAAATTGCATGCCGTCATTCCCAGTAGATACTACGAAAGCAGCTTCCAGAGCGACGAATCGCGATTGGCTTACAACTCTCTACTCCAGCTGGCTACCTCTCATACAGAGCTAAACTTCTCCACACCTAGCGAAGACGCTTATTTGGCTGCAGGGCAAAAGGTAGCTGATCAGAGCGACATCCTACTTGCGGTTTGGGACGGTAAACCGGCGGGTGGGAAAGGAGGAACAGCTGATATCGTTGCCTATGCTCGTAAGCTAGGTGTAGACGTTCGCGTCATTTGGCCACCGGGCTCTACAAGGCAATAGTCTCAAAGGGCTCAGGCCCAGGGGCGATGCGTTCTCAGGCTGTGAGTCGGAGCATGGCGGTAGCGTGCTGGGGCGTGACCGGTAGCGATCGGTTGCGGCGGCGATGTTGGTCCAGCCTGCTTGGCGCATGAGTCCGACGGCGAGGTTGCGCAGGGTGGCCATGGCGCGGGGTGCGATGCCGGTGCGTCCTCGCGAGGCGTCCTCGCCGAACGTCACGTCTCTGACATGGTGCAGGTCCACGACTGGCCAGTGATTCTGGACCAGTTCGGCGAGTTGCGCCGGGCTGGCCTGGTCGGGCGGGAGGCTGGTGACCGCGTAGACGGTCTTCGTCTCGACCTTGCCGGTCTTGCGGTTGGTGCGGCGGCGCTTGATCTTCATCGCCTGGACGGCGTGCGGGAAGAGCAGGCCGGGGCGGACGGTGCAGTCCTTCAGACGGCGGACCTCGCGGCGGCCGTGCCCGGCCCCGATGGTGCGGGCCTGCAGCTGGATCTGGCGCCAGGGCAGGTGTCGCAGTTGCTTGCGCCGTTTCTTCTGGTTCCCCTTGACCACCAGGAGGTAGTGGCCGCTGGCGGTGATGACGTATTCGGCGTGGGCGCGCTGGGTATGCATCGCATCGGCGGTGACAACGACGCCACGCAGGTCGATCTGGTCCAGCAGCGGGGCGAAGTCGGCCGGCGCACAGATGCGGTACCTGGTCAAGCAGCTCAAGAGCACCAAGGCGGTCGCCCAGTTGCTGCGGGTCTCCCAGCGCACCGTCGAGCGGTACGTGAAGGACTAGATCAAGAAGCCCCGGCCCGAACTCGCCGCGCGCCTGGAGCGTGAGGTGAAGAAGCGGTGGCAGCCGCAGATCCGCGCGAAGGCCAAGGCGAAGGCAGCGTCCACGGGCGGCATCGTCATCGACACCCGCGCCCGCATGGGCTACACGGCCCCGATCGGGTCGACGGACCAGGACCGTATCCGGCACCTGACCGTCGCCCTGCCCCCGATCCACGCCGCCCGCCTCTTCGAGGCCCAGGAGCAAGGTGCCGGCGACGACCGCCTGCGGGAGATCGCCGCCGAAGCCCTCAAGGAGGTCTACTTCCAGGACGGCGGCCGCCGCGCCGGAAGCCTGGAAGAGGTCCGCTTCACCGACATCGAACACCTCGAGTTCGACCTCTAGCAGCCGCGCCCCGGACAGCCCGCGAGCCCTGGACTGCATTGGTCCGGGGCTCGTGGGCGTGGCGTCTTAGAGGTCGTCTCATTTGGCGAGTCTGCGGTAGCAGATGGGGGTGCAGGCGATGCTGGTGAAGGCCAGGAAGTGGTCGGCTTTGCGTTCGTAGCGGCGGTGGAGGCGGCGGCACCCTCCGAGCCAGGCCATGGTGCGCTCGATGGTCCAGCGGTGGCGGCCAAGACGCTTCGAGGGCTCGATGCCTTTGCGGGCGATGCGGTGGGTGATGCCGCGGGATCGGAGCCATCCGCGCGGGTGACGGTTGTCGTAGGCCTTGTCGGCGTGGAGCTTGGCCGGCCGCCTGCGGCGGGGTCCGCGACGGGAGCGGATGGGCGGGATACCCCGCACCATGGGCTCCAGGGCCTGGCTGTCGTGCAGGTTCGCGCCCGAGATGCCGATGGAGATGGGCAGACCGGAACGTTCGGTGATCAAGTGGATCTTCGACCCAGACTTGCCTCGGTCCACAGGATTCGGACCCGTCAGATCCCCCCTTTCAGGGCCCGCATGCTCACCGAGTCGATCGCGCACCTCGACCAGTCCAACTCCCCGCGTGCGCCGAGTTCATCCAGCACCAGACGGTGGAGCTTGGCCCACACCCGGGCCTTGCTCCACTCGGTGAACCGCCGGTGAGCGGTCGGCCCCGAGGGCCCGAACGACGGCGGCAGCTGCCGCCACGTACACCCCGACGTGGCCACGAAGACGATCGCCGCCAGCACCTCACGGTCCCCGTACCGCCGACGGCCACCACCCTGCGGCCGCGACGGAGAAGGCGGCACCACCCGCTCGAACAACACCCACAACTCATCCGGAACCAACCGCTCCACAATCCCCACGGCACCAGATTACCGAATCAATCCAAATGAGACATCCTCTTAGTCGGGACGCCAGCCGCTAGAGTCGTGGCGGACGGGCCACGCTGTGCCGAGGAGGACCCCTTGCGTCGCCGCACTTTGCTCGCTGCCGCTGGCCTCACGGCCCCCGCCGCTCTCCTGGCCGGCGTTCAGGACGCGCTCGCCAGCACGCCGGACCCCACGGGCTCGCCCATTCCCCTGGAGAGGCGCATCACCGCTGCCCGCGGCTATTTCGACGCCGGTCAGCACAGCAAGCTCCTCAAGGCGCTGCCCGGCCTGCTGGCTGATGCGCGCAGCGCCGCCCAGAGCCGTCAGGAGGTCGATCTCGCCCGCCTGTCGGCGTGCTACAGCCTGACCTCCCAGGTACTGACGAAGATCGGCAACTATGACCAGTCGCGGCTCAGCGCCGACCGGGCGACCATCTACGCCGAGCTGTCCGGCTCCCCCCTCGTCGCCGCGGCGGCGGCCCGGGAACTGAGCATCGTGCTCCGCCACCAGGACCAGCCGGCCGCCGCCCAACGGCATATCCTCGACGCGGTCTCCAGAATGGAAGGAACCGGGCTGAAGACCGGGGCGCAGGCTTCGGCGTACGCGCAGATGCTGTGCACCACCTCATACACCGCGGCGCGGGCCGGCGACCGGGACCAGGCTCTGACAATGATCCAAGAAGCCACCCGGGCCGCCCGCGACCTCCCGCAGGATCCACCCGAGGGCCGGCTGTTCCCCATCACCCCGGCCGCCGTCGATTTGTACGCCGTCGGCGTCAACTGGGCGCTCGGTGACGCGGGCGCCGCCCTCGAAGCCGGCCGCGGCCTGCGTGCGGCCCAGTTCAAGACGGCCGAACGCAAGGGACGCATGCACACCGACCTCGGCCGGGCATGGTGGCAGTGGGGCAAGCCGGAGCAGACGGCCACCGAGTTGCTGTCCGCCCTGCGCATCTCGCCGGGCGAAGTCCGCGACCGGCCCGCGATCCGGAAGATCGTTACCGACCTGCGCTCGCGGCACGCCCAGGTAACTGGAGTACGCGAGCTGGCCGCAGCCCTCGGTTCGAGTGCCGCCTGACCTACGCCCAGGACCGCAGGCGGGCCGCGATGTCGTACACGTCCACGCGCAGCGCGCGGATTTCATAGACCAGGTCGCGCCACCGTTCGTACGTCGCATCCACCCGCTTGCCAGAGGCCTCCAGGTAGGCGATGGCGACGCCGTAGCCGTAGGCCTCGTTGCGGGCGGGAAGCGGGCGCAGCAGTACGCACTCCTGCAGGAACACGGCGGCCCGCCAGAAGGCGTCCGGGTCGGTGTGGTCCAGGCGCGGGGTGTTCACCCGGTGCCTGGCCGCCATGCCGACGAGTACGGAGAGGTCGTTGACGGTGAGGTCGGTGCGCAGGATGTCTTCCTGGCGTGCCAGGAGCCACCGGTAGTCGACGAGCAGTTCCACAGGTTCAGGCCGCCCGCGGGGTCTCATGCGCGGCCGCCGGCGGGAGCCCGCCGAAGTCGGCGTCGAACCGGTCCAGGATGCCAGGCTCGCCGATGACGCGGCGGAACACAGCCGTGGCGGTGTCGAGCAGCTTCTCGTGCTCCTTCTCCGCGGCCACCTTGGCGAGATAGTCCTTCATGGACATGCCCGCACCGTCGGCCAGAGCCTTCAGCCGGTCCCTGGTGATGTCGTCGATCTTGACGCTGGTGTCTGCCATGGTTCGAGTATGCCGCCTGGCATACCACTGTGACTACCTCGCGCCAGATATCGCTCTGACGCGTAAATAGCAGCAGGTCAGGGTGGGTGTGGGCAGGACTGGGTGCCCGCTGGCCGTTGAGGGCTGGCGGGTGTCCGGGTCTGCCGGTCAGGCTGCGGTCTCCCTTGGGTTGAGAGTGACGGTGTAGCCGAGCTGGTTGAGCTGGGTGATGGCCCGGCGGGTGGCGCGTTCGGGGTCGCGGCGGGTGAAGTAGTCGCCGCCGAGCTCTTGATAGGCGACGTTGTCGGTGAGCATGTGCCAGATCGCGGTGATGATCGAGTGTTCGACGGCGACGAGGGCCCGCAGGGGGCCGCGGCGGGCGGTGAGCCGTTTGTAGCGGGCGGCGAGGTAGGTGTCCTTGGTTCTTGACCGCGCCGAACGCGGCGAGGCCGAGGGCGCCTTTGAGGTAGGGGTTGCCGGGCCGGACCTTGGTGTTCTTGGTGCGGCCGGCGGACTCGTGGTGGCCGGGGCAGACTCCGGCCCAGGAAGCGAGGTGCTTGGCCGTCGCGAACCGGGTCATGTCCCCGCCGGTCTCCGCGATGATCACCTCGGCGACGTGCTGATTGATGCCAGGGACGGTGTCGAGCAGGTCGAGGGCGCCACGAAAGGGTGCCATCGCCTCCTCGATGCGCCCGGTGAGCTGGTCGATCATGACGGTGAGCTGGTCGTACTGGTCCAGGTGGAGGCGGGCCAGGAACGCGTGGTGCTCGCGGAAGCGTCCGGTCAGGGCCTCGGTGAGTTCGGGGATCTTGTTGCGGAGCTTGCGTTTGGCCAGGTCCGCGAGGACGTGCGGGTCGGCTTCGCCGCGGATGAGGGCTTCGAGCATGGCCCGGCCGGAGACGCCCATGATGTCGGCGGCGACCGCGGAGAGTTTGATGCCGGTGTCTTCCAGCAGCTTCTCCAGCCGCTGGACCACACGGCTCCGTTCGCGGGTGGCGGTGGTCCGGGCGCGAGTGAGGTCCCGTAGTTCACGGACCGGTTCGGGCGGCACGAAGGAGGGCCGGACCAGGCCGTGGGCGCCGAGTTGGGCCAGCCAGGCCGCGTCCGAGACGTCCGTCTTGCGGCCGGGCAGGTTCTTGACCTGCCGGGCGTTGACCAGGATCACGTTCAAGCCCTCGGCCAGCACGTAGTAGAAGGGCTTCCAGTAGTCCGACGTCGCCTCGATCACCACCAGCGTCACCCGTGCGGCGAGCAGATGGTCCCGCAGATCCAGGACCGCGTTGGTCGTCGATCCCCACGTCGTGGTCTCCGTTGTGAAAGACCCCCGCCGCTTCGTACTCGGGGTACGGACACAAGCCTTGGCGTCTTTCTTGCTGATGTCGAGGCCGGCGCAGCGTTCGTGCAGCACGTCCACGGCACTTGCTCCCTCCCTGGCTGACGGACCCGTCGTATGCCGTTCCGGGAGGGCCAGGGTGAATCAGGAATTCTGACGCACGTGCTTCGCAGCAACACTCCACGGTTCCCGTGGACGGCCCCCAGCACCACGCTGACCTGCGAGCTCAGGGGCATCACAGAGGCATCGGTTTCGGCCGGAACGAACCCCACCACGATCCCGAACCGAGACCAGCCCGCGTCAGGGCAGACAGAAGCACCTCCGGCGCGCGCCACGGGATTTACCACGCCCCCGGCGCGCACCGAAGGTGCGCTGGATCGCTGACCTGCATATTTATTGATCGTTTCGTTCCTCCAGGGATCAGCCGAAGAGCGGCACGGCGTCCAGCGGGTCCTGCTTGCTGACGTCGATCGCGTGTCCGGCCGGTACGCCGCAACCCGCCCGGTGCGCGCGGTGAATGACGCCCGCCAGGCTTCCTGTATGCGGTCAGGCCCGCCAGATCGTCATTCTCCTGAGGGAAGGACGCCGGGGCAGACCGGTGAGTAGGCTCCCGTCGGAGCTGCGCCGCTGGTGCGTAGTTGGGGGAGACGGGAATCCGCGTGGCAACTGCTGCTTCGGTGAGCGAGGACGACCTGCGCACGATGTTGGCCGAGCGCAGCGGCCTTGGGAAGGACTCGCTCTGGTATCCCGTCTACGACGTACCGCGTGCGTTCGGTCTGTCGTGGCCACTGACTGCCGAGCGGTCCGAGGAAGTGCTGTCCGACCCTGCTCGACCAGCTTCGCCGTGTCCTCCCCGCACCTCGCGCATCGCGCCAGGAATGCCCCGGCCGGCGGTCTTCGACGAGCGGGCCGCCTTGAAGTCGACCGTGTGGGAGGAGCCTGCCGAGGTGTTCTACGCTCCCGTCGGGGCAGAACCCCCAACGCTTGCGAGCGTCCCGATGCCTGAGGGGTGGCTCCCGCTGAGCAAGGCAACGGACCTTTCGCTTTTCCAACACCGCTTCGCGGGACAACTTCTGAACACGGAGCCTTCACTGTCCATGGCGGAACTCCCATCACCTGAAGAGATCGAAGCCGCCCGCTCACACAAGGGCGGCTACAGCAGAGCCCAGCTCGTCGCCTGGGGCGTCCCATGGCCTCCGCCGAAGGGGTGGAAGGACGAGCTGACCGAGCGCTGGAAGGCCGCACGCCAGGACGGCGCACCGCCGCCCTGGCCCCGTCCGGTCCCGGCCGACTTCACACAGGAGACGCTCGACTTCGGCTGACCACACACCAGCGGGGCCGGACAGGATCGCCCGACGCTGTTGGTTAATCCGGCTCCCTGCGTGACGTCGGCCTTCAAGACCTGGTTGTGGTCTTGAAGGCCGACGTCGGCGTATGGGGAGGGTGTCGGTGTCGTTGCAGCTGTGGGGGTCGGCAGAAGTTCCGGTGGAGACTGAGCGGGTGGCCCGCGCGGCCTTCTCCAAGGGCAGCCTGGCGATCCGGGTCCGGGATGAGCTGGGTGTTCTGTTCACAGACGAGCAGTTCGCGGATCTGTTCCCGGCGCGGGGGAAGCCGGCCTGGTCACCGGGGCGTCTGGCGATGGTGCTGGTGTTGCAGTTCGTCGAGGGGCTGACCGACCGGCAAGCCGCTGAGGCAGTGCGGGCCCGGATCGACTGGAAGTTCGCGCTGGGGCTGGAATTGACCGATCCAGGCTTCAACTTCTCGGTGCTCTCGGAATTCAGAGACCGTCTGATCGGCGGGGGTGCCGGACGGTGCGTCCTAGGCGCGATCCTGGTCGCGGCCCAGGAACGGGGGCTGGTCGCGGCCGGCGGGAAGGCACGGACGGACTCCACGCATGTGCTCTCCTCCGCGCGCGAACTCAACTGGCTGGAGCTGGTCGGCGAGACCTTGCGGACGGCACTGAACGCGGTGGCCCGCGCCGAGCCGGACTGGCTCCGCGCCCGCGCTCTGCCGGACTGGTTCACGCATTACGCGACCCGGATCGAGGAGTCCCGCTTCCCCAAGCCCCGCACCAAGCGGGACGAAGTAGGCCGCCGGATCGGGGCGGACGGCATGTGTCTGCTGAGCATGATCTGGACGGATGACGCGCCTTCGATGCTGCGGGTACTGCCGCAGGTGGAGGTCTTGCGGCAGGTGTGGGTCCAGCAGTTCCATCTGGTGGAGGGCGAAGTGGAAAGGCGTTGCCGTCCGGAGTATGCCGCTGGGGCCGCGGGGATGACACGTAGCGGCTGCCGTTCCCGGTCCCGGACGAACTCGCCCACGACTTCGTCGGCAGCTACGCCGGCATGCACGACCTCGCCTGGGACCTGGTCGTGCCCGACGGCGTGCCCGAGGCGGCGGCGGTCCTGCGTACGGCGCGCGAGCTGCTGCGCCAGTCGTACTACTGCTACGAGTTCTCCACCGTGGCGGTCATGCACTCCCTGATCGCGGTGGAGGTCATGCTGCGCGACCGCATCCCAGGCTCGGGCAGCAAGCCGTTGCAGAAGTTCATCAGGCAGGGCGCCGATGCTGGGATCCTGACGGCCCGGCAGGCGGAATACTTCGGCTGCGGCCAGTAGATCCGCAACGGCATGGCGCACGGCCAGACCACGTACGTGATGGTGCCGCCGGCCATGGCGGCGGGGATGGTGACCACCTGGTTCACGATCGTCACCGAGTTGTGCGCCGCACCTGGTCTCTCGCAGCGGAGGCCGGTGGGTGGCGCATTTCTCACCGGTGGTCAAGCGTGTCAGGTTTTGGTGTCAGAGGTCCGGGGCGCGCATGGTTCAGAGCCTGTGGTCGATTTTCTTTTCCCGCATCAGTTTTTCCAGCTCTGTGTTCGACAGTGGGTGCAGAGTGTTCAGGATGCGGCGTAGCCCGGGTTCGTCGAGGGTCTGGCTGGTGACCTCGGCCACCGCGTTCCGGTGGCGGCGGATGAGGGTCACGGCGCGTTCGCCGCCGGGGAAGGTGCGGACCACGCGCATTTCGCCGTGCTCGTCTACCGTGCAGGTCACGTCCTTCCCCACGAGTTCGCGGCATCGGGGTGCCGGCGTGAGCGGCGAGCGCACCGTGAGGCTCACGTACGCGAACTCGTCCTCCCGGACGCCGCGGTAGTCGACGATGAAGGAGGCGGGGCCGACCTCGGCGCGGGACACCCGCATGCCGGGCGGGGCAGCGCCCAGGTACAGCAACTCCGGATGCTCCTGGTACCGCGCGACCTCCGCATCGTGCTGGCGCTGCTGCGCCTGGGCCGGGCCGATGAAGCCCCCATAGGCCGTCCCGGCCGCCAGCGCGGCCACCGCGCCCAGCCGCACCCACCGGTTCGGCACGAAGAACGCCGCGGCCACGCCGTACGGAGTCCCCGTCAGCACGATCCGGGTACTGGCGCTCCCCAGATCGACGTCCTCATGGTAAGCGGCCAGAGCTGCCAGGACGCCAAGCGTGCCAAGGACGAAGACCAGCATCGCCCAGCCGAGCCGCTGCGGCACGGAGCCGCACAGCGGCACCACGGTCCGCGCCGGTATGCCCGCCATGGCCAGCAGGCCCACCGCCAGCGGCACACCCAACGCGAAGAGCAGCACCACCGCAGCGGTCCCACCACCCCAGGCCATCATCAGCAGACCGAAGCCGAGCGTCGGTACCGCGGCCGTCATCGTCGCCCAGACCAGGAAGAGGTGCAGGGCCGTCAGTGCCCCTCTGCTACTCGTCATACCGCGGATCCTGTCAGCCGACGTCCTGAACGCACATGAGTTCGCGTACTCAGCACAGAACCCCGCCGCCCAATCCGCGGCGGGATTCTGCAGGTGCAGGACGGACACCGCACCAGGCAAGAACGCGGGGCACGCTGACCGATCAGCAGCTTCGCCAACGCGGGCACGGGCGACACGACGCAGCGTGGCGGAGCCCCAGCAGCTGCCTCTGCCGGACGGTAAGGCAACGCTCTGACCTGCGCGCTTAATCAATGAGCGTTTTCAGCTTCGCCACTCCAGGGCAGGGTCCGTTGCATGATCAGTTCTGTCCGGGTTCATCCGGCGAGGCCGAGGGCGGTCAGGGGGCGGTGGCAATCGCGGGCGGCGTGACGTAGCGCGGCGGCGATGTTGGTGTGGCCGTCCTGGCGGTGGATGCCGATGGCGAGATTGCGCAGACCGGCCATGACGCGCGGGAGCCGGCCGATATGGATCTTGGAGTCGTCTTCGTGGAAGGTGCGGTCCCGGACGTGGTGCAGGAGATTTTCGATCTTCCAGTGCCCTCTGATCCATGCGGCGAGCTGAGTGCCGCTCACGGCTCCCGGCGGCAGGCTGGTGATCAGGTGGACGCGCTCGATGGTGAGCTTTCCGCTGGTGAGGTCCTTCCTCCAGCGCACGGCCTGGAGGGCCTGGCGGGCGTCGGGGTAGTCGATGTGCGCGAAGGAGGCGGTCTTGAGACGCCGGATCTCCTTGCGGTGGTGGGCGCGGGTGCGCTCGTAATGGTCGAGGGTGATCTCCTGCCAGGGCAGGCGGCGGACGCGATCGAACAGGCCGGGGTGATTGGCCTTGACCTGGGCGGTGTAGTGGGCGCCGCGGGCGCGGAGGTAAGTGCCGTGGGTGTGCTGGGTGTGCAGGGCATCGGCGGTGATCACGCTGCCGGTGAGATCGATGTTGTCCAACAGGGGCTGGAAGGCGGGTATTTCGTTGCTCCTGTCGGCGATCTGACACTGGGCGAGAACGCTGCCGCTGTGGTCCATCGCGGCGAGCAGGGTGACGTGCGTGGCCGTGGCGGTGCGCGAGCCGCGCAGGGCCTTGCCGTCGACGGCGATCGCCCGCAGCCCGGGCTCGGCCGGGGTGGCCCGGGCGGCGAGGAAGGCGCCGATCGCCCGGTCCGGGGTGTCGCCGTCGAGCTGGACCAGGAGACGGCGCAGGGTGTGGGGATGCGGGACCGATACGGAGCCGGTCAGCCGATCGACGGGGAAACCGAGGGCCCGGCAGGCCCAGGACGGGGCATCCGTGACCCATTCCGTGATCGCGGTCAGTGAGCGGGCGCCGGCCAGGACGCTCGCCGCGGCCGCTGCGAGCAGGGCGGACAGCAGGTAGCGGCGTCCGCGAAGACCTCGCGGGTCGGGCATCGTCTCCAGGAACTGCGACAGACACAGTGCGTCCGTCAGCGGGGCCGGTGCAGTGGCCTGAGCCAGTTGATCCAGCGCGGAGGGCATGAGAGAAGATGGAGGAGCAGGCACGGACTCACCAAGTGTTCATGGGACTTCGACACTCACATGATCACCGAGACCGTGCCTGCACTGCGTTCGCCTCCCCCCGGACCGGGACACCCCACCCCAACCGCGAACCAACCCGACGTTCCAGACAGAACTGATCATGCAAGGGACCCTGAGACCCACCCCCGGTTCCACATGCACTTCACCCCTACCTACTCATCCTGGCTCAACCAGATCGAGCGATGGTTCGGAACTCCTGACGGACCAGCGGATACGGCGCGGTACCCACAAGTCTCTCCAGGCACTGGAGAAGGACATCCGGGACTGGATCAAGACCTGGAACGAGAACCACGCCCCTTCGCCTGGACGAAGAGCGCCGACGAGATCCTCGAACGCCTCGCCTCATATCTTGATCGAATTCCCGGCGCAGGACACTAGGAGAAGAGTGTGGTGTCTTCATTCCGTTTCTGAAGGATGGCAAGGACTGGATCGACGTCTGCAGAGGGTGAGTGCTGCGATATCCGCGTAGCAGCCGGCGGACCACCTGCCGTGCCGCGACCATGGGTTCAATTCGAAGGCGCGAGACGGTTTTTCAGATGCAGGCGCGAGTCGGGCGATGCCTCTACATCGATGGCACGGCGGATGCCGCAGCCTTACGTTCATCGAC
>NZ_CVPB01000004.1:0-172730 GCF_001049855.1 Streptomyces sp. Wb2n-11 | reverse complement strand
GCGAGGAGGCTCAGAACGAGCGTCGAACGGCGCCGCACAAATTAACGTGATCATGACAAGACACGATCTCCTTCTTCCTGTGGGGGGAATGCCGGGTTCCGGCGCGGGCATCAAGCGATTGGGAGCGCTCCCAAACTCCACATTGAGTGTCGTGACGCGAAGCGGCAACATTCATTTGCGCCACTTCCACGCCAGCTGGCGCGAACCTTCCATTGCAGTGCGAGAGCCGTCGCCCATCCCGATGCCCCGCTGCAGGAGCGGCGGCCCTGGTTCACTGCGCGCGTTCCGCGTTCCACCGCGCCCGGCCGGCCTCCCGTCCCGACGGTGTGCCTGGCGTCCGGGTCGTGTGCCAGGGACCTGTCAGCAGGCCGGAGCCGGTCGATCACGGACGCCCAGGGCCGTAGCATTGGGCTTCTCGCGGGTGGGGGGAGAAGGTCATGGGCAAGCAACGCCCCGGGGCGGGGCCGACCTTGGAGGAGGTGGCCGCGCTTGCCGGCGTGGGACGGGGCACTGTCTCCCGCGTCATCAACAACGTGGCAGGGGTGAAGGAGTCGACGCGCCGCGCCGTGCAGCGGGCCATCGCCGAGCTGGGGTACGTACCCAACCTGGCGGCCCGGTCGCTGGCCGGGCGTCGTACGGACGCGATCGCTCTGGTGATGACGGAGCCCGACTGGCGGAAATTCGCGGAGCCGTTCTTCTCGGAGACCATTCGTTCCATCGCGGACGCGTTGACCGACACCACGATGCAACTGCTGCTCACCCAGGTACGCACGAACGGGGAGCGGAAGCGTTTCGTCGAGTACGCGCGTGGCGGAAGGGTCGACGGCGTGCTGCTGATATCCGTGCACGCCGACGACCCGCTGCCCGACATGCTCGCGGACGCGGGGGTGCCCACCGTCATGCTGGGCCGTCGCTCGGCCGACGAAAGCATCACCTACGTGGACGCGGACAACATCGGGGGCGCCCGAAGCGCGGTCACCCACCTGCTGAACAGCGGCCGCAGCGCGGTGGCGACCATCACCGGGCCCCTCGACATGTACGTCGCCCACTGCCGGTTGCGCGGCTACCGCGAGGCGCTGGGCCGCGCGGGCCTCGACGCGAAACCGTCCTGGGTGGCCGAAGGAGACTTCACCGAGGCCAGCGGCCGCGCGGCGATGGCGGAGCTCATCGTGCGGGAGCCGGGGATCGACGCCGTGTTCGCCGCATCGGACAGCATGGCCGCCGGAGCGCTGGACGCCCTGCGCGCGGCGGGCCGCCGCGTGCCGCAGGACGTCGCGGTGATCGGATTCGACGACTTCCTCCTGGCGCAGCGCACGGACCCCGCATTGACGACCGTGCGCCAACCGCTCCAGAAGATCGGCCGGACCATGGTGCGGTTGCTCATGGAGGAGCTGGAGGACTCGGGAGTGGCCTGGCGGCATGTCAGCCTGCGCACAGAATTGGTGCTCCGCGGCTCCGCCTGACCCGCCTCGCCGCAGGTGGCGCCTGCCGGCTCCCGCCCGCGCAGCCGGACAAGTCCCCGCGTCCGCCCACCTGCTGTTCGGTGGGGGCCAGGACGTTTACCGGTGGCCCTGCGCGGCCGTGGTCGGCCGTCTCACTTCCGGCGGGAACATCAGCACGCGGGCCGCCCAGGCACAGGACATCGAAGCGAACTGAGACCCAACCCGCCGACTCAGCGAGCGCCTCGTATCACGTGCGCGACTACGTTGAGCCCGCCCTGAACTCGTGGAGGCGCCACGTCAGTTCCGTCGCAGGAGACCGCTCGGCAAGCCGAACATGTAGCGGCGCCCAGAGGCCGGCCTTCCACACAGGGCGGAAGCCGTAGCCGACGGTGGCGTCCTGTGTGTAGCCCCACTCGTCAGGCCGCCCTTCGCGTGCGGCGTACCGACGGCGGACTGCCGCAGGACGTGTGGGCGGACGCCGCAGGTGGCCGCGCCGTCCCAAGCGAAAGTCGCGGAGTTGGTGCCCCGCGCCATGGCTGCCAGGTGGCGGGTTGATGCCCAACCGCCGGTAGCTCGGCAGGGACCTGGTCCAGGTCGGCAGCGCAACGGCACTCACGCGCCACCGATGGGGAACCAAGCAAGCCGCCGCACACCTGGCTCCACACAGCAGAGCTCACCTCGCAGGGCAAGGTAGGGGGCTCCAGCCCAAGGCTGGAGCCCCGACAGGTCAGCTGGTGGGGAAAGCGTCGGGGGTGCTGATGCGGCTCTTGAGCAGCGCCCCCGATTCCGTCAGCACACCGCTGCTGCTGTAGTCGGTGCCGTTGCAGATGCCGGGTTTGAGCGCAGCGCTGCCCTCATTGGCGTCGGAGTACGTCCAATTGGCGTAGCCGATCTTCAACTGGTCCAGCAGGTCCAGCCAAGCCGTGGAGCTGACGCGGTCGACCGCTCCCCCGCCGGTGTAGGTCACTGTCCCGAACTCCGTGACGAACAGAGGCAGCTTCGAAGCCGCACGGCTCACCGCGGCACGGTAGTTGTCCTGGTGGCTGGCAGCGTAGAAGTGAAACGCATACATGATGTTCGTTGCGTTGACCGGGTTGTTGATGACCTCCGACTCGTTGGAGCCGTCCGAGACGCCCAGCGAGGACCAGCCGCGCGTGCCGACGATGATGACGGCGTCCGGGTCTGCAGCCCGGATAACCGGGATGACCTGCTCCGCGTAGCTCTTGATGGCCGCCCAGCTCACGCCGTTGGGCTCGTTGGCGATCTCGTAGATCACGTTCTTCTTGTCGGCGTTACGGGCGGCGACGGACG
Organism: Streptomyces sp. Wb2n-11; assembly: GCF_001049855.1. Classification (NCBI taxonomy): domain Bacteria; kingdom Bacillati; phylum Actinomycetota; class Actinomycetes; order Kitasatosporales; family Streptomycetaceae; genus Streptomyces; species Streptomyces sp. Wb2n-11. Next base: position 169,977 of record NZ_CVPB01000004.1, on the reverse strand, counting down.
CGAAGAACGTCTTGGCCCGCTCGAGGTTGAAGTTCGGGTCGCCCGGCGTCAGGGTGTGGAAGTCGATCATGGCGTACATGCCGCGCGCCTCGGCCATGTCGACGAGGCTGTTCACGCGGCTGGTGAAGCCCGCCGGGTCGGTCTCATAGCCGCCCTCCTGCACGTACATGGCGATGCGGAACAGGTCCGACTTCCAGTCCTTGGCCAGTGCGTCCAGGGAGGCGTTGTTGTAGCACTTGCTGAACCACTGAATGCCGTGAGTGCTCATGCCGCGCAGCTGGATGGGGCGGTTGTACTGGTTGCACAGGTGCACGCCGCACACCTTGAGCTGCCCGTTGATGCCTACCGGGGTATCGGTGGGCGGCTCGGGATCCGGGTCCGGCGGGGGCTCTTCGCCGCCGATGGTGCCGGTGCAGGTCACGCCGTTGAGCGTGAAGGCGGCGGGCTTCGGGTTGGCGCCCGTAAACGTTCCGGTGAAGCCCAGGTCTGCGGAGCCGCCGGTGGCCAGGGTGCGGTTCCAGTCGGCGTTGGTGACGCTGACCGCGGAGCCGGACTGCGACCAAGTGCTGTTCCAGCCCTGGTTCACCTTCTGCCCGCCGTCGGCCCAGGTCCACTTCAGGGTCCAGCCGCTGACGGGATCACCCAGGTTGGTGACCTTCACCCCTGCCTGGAACCCGCCCGACCACTGGCTCGTGATCGTGTAGTCGACCTTGCAGCCCGTGGCGGCCACCGCCGGTGGGCTGACGAGAACACTGAGGCCCAGGACCATCGTGCAGGTCGCCAGTAAGGCCAGTAGACGTTTCACAACTCTCTCCTCGTCTGCCGATGGAGCTTGAAATTGGAGCGCTCCCAAAAAAGGCGGGGATCCGTTCCGCCCTGTTCGGTATGTGGCAGGTCAGGCCGGGGGCGTACCCCAGGCCAGGGTCGTGCCGGTGTATGCGGGAACGGCAGGTGCATCGGTGTACGTCGTTGAGGTCGTACGGCTGTAGTCGTTCGCCTCGTTGAAGTTCGACCAGTCCGCCTTGCTCATCCTCAACTGGATGTCACCGGTGTTGCCGCCGGCGGCCAGGGAGCCGCCGGTGAAGCTCACCTCCAGGTAGGCGTCCGCGCCCGAGACGGCTGTCGCCAGCGGCACGACCCGCAGTTTGACCTGTGCGCAGCCCACGGCCGCGTAGTCGCACCAGGCGTTCACGGAGGCCGATCCGTCGCGGGTGAAGTAGTAGCGGACCGCAAGGGCGTCGAGTTTCACGGCTGAGCTGCCGGTGTTCACGGCCTGGAGCGAGGGCCGGATGGCGTTGTCCGTCGCGGAGCTGTCGTTGTTCTTGTACCGCACCTTCACGGCTCCGGACGGGGTGTCCGACGACTGCGTGGTCACGCTCAGCGCCGCCGAGGGAGCGGAGACGTTACCTGCCGCGTCCCGCGCCCGCACGGTGTAGCTGTACGCGGTGGAGGGCGAGAGCCCGGTGTCGGTGTAGGTGGTGCCGGTCACCGGCGCCGCGTTCACCTTGGTCGTTCCCCGGTAGACGTCGTAACCGGTCACCCGGGTGTTGTCGGTGGACGCCGTCCAGGACAGCGCAAGGCTGGTGGCGGTCTTGGCGGTGCTGGTCAGGCCGGTGGGGGCGGTGGGCGCCTGGGTGTCGTCGGGGTCCGTCGGCTCGTCGTACACCTCGCTCAGGCTGATGCCGGTGGTGCTGCCCGCGCCGCCCAGCGGTACCTCGTGGTCGAGGCTGACGAACTTGCCGCCGTGCTGCCAGAGCGCCGGCTTGAGCAGAGCGTATTTCTCCTCGTCCCAGGACTTCCAGTCGCCCAGCAACAGGCCCCCGGTGTCACCGGAGTTGGGGTTGAGGCACCAGAAGGTCTGGTGAATCCGGTGCTCGACGACGAGGTCCCGCAGTGCGGTCATCCACTTCTGGTTCGGCCCGCCGTCGAGGAAGCCTCCCCACTCGCCGATCACCAGCGGGGCTTTGTTCTCCTTGTGCAGGTAGAGCCAGTTGGGGTCCCAGACGTCGCGCTCGAGCGTGGTGCGGTTCCAGTCGCCGGTGAACCAGGGCTGCTGGTGGACCAGCGGCCCGTAGTCGTGCGGGGAGTACACGAGCTGGTCATGGTGCGCGCCGAGGTCCACGGGGTGGTCGCGAACGCCGCGCAGGTTGCCGCCCCACCAGGTCGAGTGGTAGTCGGTGGCGGTGGTGGAGGTCCAGCTCACGCCGGCCTTGGGATAGATCTCGATGCCCTCGCAGAGCACCAGCAGGTTGGGGTTGATGGCGAGCATCCGCTTGCCGGCCGTCTCGCACACGTGCTTGAAGTTGTCCTGGTCCGTCGAACCGTCCCACTTGGCGCGTGGGCTTGTACCGGCCGTGCCGTGCGGCTCGTTCTTGACGTCCATGGCAACGACGGTGTCGTCGTTCCTGTAGCGGGCGGTCACCCACTCCCAGGCGGTGTAGAAGTCCTCGGAGGTGATGGCGCCCTTCCACCACACCGGGTAGACGTGGCCGGAGTTGTCGGCCTCGGCGCTGTGGACGTCCAGCATGACCTTGATGCCGTACTGCTTGCACAGGACGAGCCAGTGGTCGAAGACCTCCAGGGAGCTCTTGCCCGCGATCTCGGGGTTGGCGTAGGCGTTGACGCCGCTCGGGACGGCGGCTTGGCCGTTCTTCCACTCCAGAAGGAGCTGGGTGGAGATGGGCACTCGGACGATGTTGATGCCTCTGGAGGCCATCGACTCGGTGATGTCGGTGATGTTGCCGGACCACAGTCCGTGGAAGACCCGCTCGCCGGCGTTGAAGCCGAACCAGTTGGCGCCCGTGAGCCAGACCTCGTCCCCGTCAGCGTCAACGATCTTGTTGCCCTTGGTGTGCAGCCAGTCGTCGCCAGGTGCAGCGACGGCCGCCTCGCTGCGCGCGGGGGCCGGGCGGTTCTCTGCCCCGAGCGCTGGGCCGGCCCCGAATAACAATCCTGTGGCCAGCGCCGCAGCGAGCACCACCCGGATACGGCGAAATGGCCGGGTGCGGCCACGTCTTGATGACAGTCCCACGATGTCCCTTTCTGTCGCATGGCCGGAACATGAAGTACGGAACAGCGATGGGAGCGCTCCCAGAATTGCGCGCTGTTCATGAAGCCAGGCGCCTTAGGAGCTGTCAACCTTTTGAACCAAAGCGGCCAAGTCGCTTTGGAGTGTGCGGTGTGGCTGCCGCTGTGCAACGCGCGGAAGCGGCGGCTGGTGACGGCTGCGGAGGAACGTGTCCTGAAAAGTGAAGAGTTCGCCCCATCACGTGGGCAGCCGTAACTCAGCGAGCCCATGGCTCGCGTAGTACGGTTCCGCACAGCCCGAGCGCAGCCGCCCGCGGACGCCCCCACCACGTTCCGTGGCAAGGTCCTGCGCGAGGCGGCCGGCACCGCGGCCGCGACGGGCGTCACACCCTCGACGCACTTGCAGACGCCGCACTCGGCGAACGCACGGGCACCCAGCTCCTGACGGCCCTGCGCCGCCGGACGGGCGTGCGGGCGTTCGCCTGACGGTCTTCGACGACGGAGCGAGGGACTCCGGTTCCGCCGCTGACGGCACGACGGTCACTTGGCAGTTCCCGCTGTAGGCGCTGACCTGCGGCGTCGAAATCCATTCGACGAATTCCAGCGCATCAGGTTGTCAGGGCCATGAAGGACTTCTACAGTCGCACGAAACCGGTGGAGTGGGGGCGCCTCCATCTGCGGGGCGATGGGAGCGCTCCCAAAATCGCACCTCTTCAGTCGAATTCGACACAAAAGCTCTTCTGTCGAATCCGGTCCCCCTCGGAGAGAAGCCCCCGTATACGATCCTCACCGCGCCGCCTCCGCACCGTCCACGCTCTGTTCAGCGCGCTCCTGACCGCTCTGGCCACCCTGACGACGCTTCTCGTCGCCACCACGCCCGCCCAGGCCGACACCACGATCTGCGAGCCCTTCGGATCGACCGTCATCCAGGGACGCTGCGTAGCGCGCGGTCGGGCCAGCAGGCCGCCGCGGACCTGGCCGCCGCCGAAGCCCAGGCCAGGCGTGCGTCTTTGACCGACCTGCCCCAGCGCCTCGGCCGATGGACGGCGGCCCGGCTGGGCGTTCATCCGTCCATCTTCGGTGTGGGCTCGCACACCCACGGGTTCGTGCTGCCGGCTTACCTCGAGCGCTCCCACGACCAGCCGCTGCGCGCGGCGCTGCGTACGGCGGCCAAGGGCACCGAGGCGGTCCTCGTGGTGGTGCGCGGGAGCTCGTGCACGGGCAAGACCCGTGCCGCGTACGAAGCCGTCCAGCACGTCGGCGGCCTGGCGGAGTGGGACCGGGTGTTTCCCGTACGGCATCAAGCGCTCTGGAGGTACTGGCGGCCCGCGCGCTCGCGCCACGTACCGTCTTGTGGCTCGACGATGTACACCAGCTGCTGGCCGGGCGTGACGGAGAAAGACTCGCGGCCAGCCTGCTCTCCCGGCTGGATCAGCCCGGTCCTGTGATCGTCGTGGCCACCCTGTGGGATGCCGCCTTCACCGACCTGACTACGCCGCGCCCGCAAGGCCACCCCGCCGACGGCGCCGACCCGCACTTTCACGCCCGTACACTGCTGGTTCGTGCCACCGAGGTGGTGCGCGTCCCGCCCGCCTTCCATGCCCGGGACCTGCGGGCGCTGGACAGTCTTGGTAAGGACCCCACACTAACGGCCGCCCTGCACGCGTCTCGGGACAGCAAGATCACACAGACTCTCGCCGCCGGCCTTCAGCTCGCGGACCGCTTCGAATCCGCCCAGAAGCCGCCCGCCTGCTACGCGCGCGCCCTGATCAGCGCCGCCATGGACGCCTGCCGGCTTGGATGGGACGCACCCCTGCCGGACGGTTTCCTACGAGATGCAGCCTCCGGTTACCTCACGGACGAGCAGCGGACCGAGGCAGGCCCCGGCTGGTTCACGTCCGCTCTTGCCGATGCCCGTGCCCAGGTGCAGCGCGTTGCCGCAGCGCTGGAGCCCGTACCCCGGCGCGACGGGATGGGGGCGCGACCCGACGTCTCGCGTCTGGCCGACTACCTCGACGCACATGGCCGCGCCGTCCGGGAACACGCCGTCCCTCCCCAGCCGTTCTGGGCCGCTGCGGCCGCTCATGCAGAGGGTGCGGGCCTCTTGGCGCGGCTCAGCCGGGAGGCCGAGGCAAGACATCTGGGCGACGACGCCGAGCGTCTGGCCGGGCTGGCCACAGCCGCCGGTGACCACGGTGCCCACACCATGCTGGCCGAAATGCGGGAGCGGGCCGGGGACTGGCAGGGTGCTGAGCGGATGGCCCGGTTGGCCAGCGATGGCGGAGACCCGCGCGGCTGCGCCGTGTTGGCGTGGCTGCGGGAACGGGCCGGGGATCACGAGGGCGCCGAGCGGATGGCGCGGCTGGCAGCCGGCGCCGGAGACACGGACGCTCTGCGCAGCCTCATGGAGAAGCGGGAGCAGGCCGGGGACCGGCTGGGCGCTGAACGTCTGGCCCGCCTGGCCGCCGAAGCGCGGGACCCAGGTGCCCTGCGCAGGCTGGCGCGGGCGCGTGAGCGGACCGGGGACACCGAGAGCGCCGAGCGCCTTTACGGACTCGCGGCCGGCGCGGGGGACAAGCGTCCTTACAACGCCCTGGTCAGAAGGCTGGAGCGGTCAGGGAACGGCCGTGGCGCGGAGGAGACGGCCCGAATGGCCGCCGACGCCGGAAACCCGCGTTGTTACACCACGCTGGCGTGGATACGGGAGCGGGCCGGGGACCGGCAGGCCGCCGAGCGCCTGGCGCGGCTGGCAGCCGACGCGGAGGACCGGCACGCCCTGCGAGAACTGGCCGAGCTGTGGGAGCGCACCGGGGACCGGCACGGCGCCGAGCGCCTGGCCCGCCCGGCCGCCGAAGCCGGGGACCCGGACGCCCCACGCAGGCTGGACTGGCGGCGGCAGCGACGCGGCGAGGGCTAGGACCTTTCCGTCCGATGACCCAAGCCGCGCCGCACAGGACCTGCACAGTGCACGGGCCAGTCCACCCCAGCCCGCTACGGGCCACCACAGGCCCGTCGAAGAGCGCCGGGTTCGCCACTTCGCCTTGTCCCACACGCGATCTCTGGACGCCTCATCCGAAGGTGACAGCAGCGGTTCCTCGACCTGAGCGAACTGAGCCCATTCCAACCTCGTGCAGCTACTGGTCAGCACGGTGTCATGAGCATCTGATAGACCCTGGCTATAACGTTCGTGGCGGTGGTCAAGGGTGATGCGGGCGGATGGAGCGTCGAACGGGGTGCGCTGACCAAGGTGATCCGTTCTCGGTGGGCTGAGGTCGAGATCGTTTCGTCGGCCCATAGCGCAGTGCGCAGTCTCATCTGGGAGCTCGATACGGCGAACGGCCCGGGTGAGGCTTATCTGCACGAGGACGGCACCTGCCTGTACATGGACGTGTGGGAGGAGGACGCGATCTGGTTGGCGATCGCCGGCTGTGTCAAAGGAAACGTCCTCGGTAGCAGACCTGGACAAGGAGGTGCAGCGAAGTCGGAGCAGGGATCGCGCGCCCCCGGCCGCACCTGGACAAGGGGGTGGCGGCGGGCGCACCGGTGCGGTGTGGAACATCAGGTGCGGCCCACCGGGCGCGTGTGAGAGTGCCCGGCATTGTCGGGTAGTGCGGCGCACCGGGTGCGGTGGCGCACCATCGCGGTGCGCACCACTGAGCCTCCGCCAACTTGTGGTCGCAGGTCAAAGGGCTGGTGTGACCGGCTTTCGGGATGCTCACGCTGGTCGTGGGCGACAGTCTGCGGAGTAGATCGTCTGGAGCGGTACGAGCTGATCGAGGGAACACGGCCTGGTGCTCCAGCTGGATTTCGCTGGATGGCCCGCGGGTTTGGCTGGGTGGCTGGAGTGGAGTGGCCGGGGAGGGCGTAGTACCCGGGGCCTGGGACGGGCAGTACCGGCGACTAGATGATCGATTCCAAGGGGTCAGTGGTCGTAGGCGGTCAGTGAGCGTAGGACGGGTTGTCCGGTGTGGTCGTTGTGCCAGATCGCGGCGGTCAGCGCGAGGATGCGCTGCATGACGCGGGCAATCACGCCGCCGGGCGTGCGCCCTCGGTGCTGTTCGAGGTCGAGCTGGCCTTTGAAGGTCTCGTTGACCGACTCGATGACCTGCCGCAACGGTTTGAACAGGGGAGCTCCGGGCCGTTCCGGCTCCCCCTTGCGGGCCGGCCGCATCAGCCGGATGTCCTGTTTGGCGAGCTCGTCTTCGAAGCCCCGGCCGAAGTAGTTCTTGTCGCCGATCAGCGTCTGGGCAGGACGCGCGGCGACGAGGCCCGGTTCGGCGGCCAGGAGGTCCAGCAGGGTCTCGCGCTCGTCGGCCTTGGCCCCGGTCAGGGCGAAGGCGACGGGCAGGCCCTGGAGGGTGCACACCAGGTGCAGCCGCAGGCCCCAGAAGAAGCGGCTGTGACTGGCGCAGTACCCGTACTCGGCCCATCCGGCCAGGTCGGAACGCTTGACGGTCTCGCGTGAACGGCCGCATTCCACCGGCGTGGAGTCCACGATCCACACGTCGTCGCTCCACACCGAGGTGTCGGCGGCCAGCAGCCGGGTGACCCGCCGCAGCAGTCCGGCACCCTTGCGCAGCCGCTTGTTGTAGCCGGGCTGCTTGGGCAGGTACGGGAAGAGATGCCGCAGGTGGGAGCGGGCATAGCGGAGCCATCTGGCCTCGGAGACGAAGCCGAGCATGGCCTGCATCATCGCCAGTGTGACCAGCTCGGCGTCGGTGAGCTGCGGGGCGATCCCCACGGCCGGCCGCCATGGCGCGAGATACGGAGACGCCTTCAGCAGGTCGTCGGTCTTCACGTAGAGTGCGGTCGCGAGGGTGTCCAACTCTGTCTTCACACACTGACGTTGGACACCCTCGCCGCGTGCGCGCAGCCAATCCGTCCGAATTGATCAGTCGGCGACGACCCCCGTGTTCTGGCAGGCGGTCAGCAGCCAGCGGCCGTCGTCCTGCTTGGTCATCACATACAGCGGGGCGCCCTCGCTCTCGTCGTCCGGGCTCAGGTAGCGCTGACGAACCTTGACCGCCGCGACATCGGGGCGGATGAAGAGCACATGGACCACCTCATAGCTGACCTTGCCGTCCCAGTTGGCCGCGGGGAGCACCTTGCGGGTGAACTCCGAGATCGCATCGAGGCCGATGAGAACCTTGCCGTGGGCCGTAGTCCAGATCGCGTCGGGGTGGAAGAGGGCGAGGAATTCGTCGGGGTCCTTGTGCTGCTGGGAGTGCTCGACGGTGGCGACGACCTGCTTGACGGCTTCGATGTCTGCGGCGTACGCCGTGGATTCCGTGGTCATGTGGACCATGGTGCAACCTCAAGCACAGTTGAGATCAAGAGAGTGACCGGTCCAAGGGATCGGCTGCACGAATTCGGTGAGGGCGTCCGCTGAGGACGTCCACTGACCCCTTGGAATCGATCATCTAGGCTGATCGCACCTTCGAACGGTTAGGGGGAGCATGATCGACGTCGACGGGTATCTGGCCGTGCTGGGGTGGAGCGGCCGGCGGGCCCGAGCACCGAGGCACTGTGGGCGCTGCACCGGGCGCAGGTGGAGCGAGTCGCCTACGAGACCCTCGACAACCAACTGGGACGGCCGGCGGGCATCGGCGCCGCGGAATCCGTGGCCCGGATCCTGCGCGGGCGCGGCGGCTACTGCTTCCACCTCAACGGGGCCTTCGCCGCGCTGCTGACGGCCCTCGGTTACGACGTGACTCTGCACCGGGCCGGGGTACAGGGCGAGGTCGAGGACCCCGAGGGCCCGGGCGGGGACCATCTCGCGCTCACCGTGGGGATCGACGGCGAACGGTGGCTGGCCGACACCGGGCTCGCCGGCGGAATGTACGAGCCACTGCCACTGCGCGAGGGCACCTATACCCAGGGGCCGTTCACCTACGCGATGGCGCCGTCGGTGGTGGTGCCCGGCGGCTGGCGGTTCACCCACGACCCCGCGGCGCGTTCACGGCGATGGTCTTCGCGCCGGATCCAGTGGAGCTGTCCTCCTTCGCCGCGGAGCACGAGCGGCTGTCCACTTCCCCCGAGTCCGGATTCGTCCGGGTCCTCCAAGCCCAGCTCCGCGACGCCAAGGGCGTGGACATGCTGCGCGGCTGTGTGCTGCGCCGGATCGACGCCGAAGGCACGTACGAGCGGACCATCGACTCGGCCGACAACTGGTACGGCGTACTGGCCGACGTGTTCCACCTGAACCTGACCGACGTCGCCGCCCCGCGCGGGCAGCGCTGTGGCACCGCGTCCACACCGCACACCAGGAGTGGGAGGCTGCGGGGCAGCGTGCAGCAACGCTCTGACGGGACGATCGGCTGACCGGTTCCCGCGCTCTGCGAACGGCCGGTCCTCTACGATCCTGTGCAGGAGGGTAGTGACCAGCCGGTGAAGACGGTCCCGTCCGCGCAGGTCACCATGACGGTCGCGTCGATGACACGGACCTTCTCCGTACCGATCACCGACAGATACGAGCCGTCGCCGAGACGCGACAGGACCGGGATGCGGCGGTTGGCCCAGAGCCGAGCCAGGACCTGGGCGCCGGTCGCGTTCACGGCGGCGAGGAAACTGTTGCCGTCGAAGCCCTTGTCCCACAGGACCAGCATGTCCGGCCGCAGCAGATGCAGCAGCCGTGAGGCGTAACCGGTCTCACCGCTGGCCGGCGGCCCGAACACCGCGCCGATGAGTGCCCTGGCCCCGGTCTCGCCCAGCCATCAACTCCATGGTCGGACAACCGTGGTGAGACGTCCGCCCCAGCCAGACCCGGTTCCGCTCGGAGCCGACGACCTTCTGCGAACTGCACCCGTCGAACGACACCGTCCGGAAGAGACCGAAACGCACCCCTGGAGTCGTCGGCCGGGCCGTCGGCCCGGCCAGCACCTCGAACAGTGCCCGCACCGGTGCGACTCCAAGCCGACGGCGCAGATCACGCAGGGCCTTCGGCGTCGGACCGGCCACCGAAATCCCCTTCAGGACCGCCGTCAGTTTGTCCCAGACCAGCCGGTATCCGACCTCGGGGAACAGGCACACCGCCAACAGGAAGTACACCCCGACCCACGACGGGAAATCACGCAGTCGCCACTGCACCGACCGCATCTCCTCCAAGACCGCGTCGACCAGCCCAAACGGCACGACGGCTGTCAGCTCGCCCGGATGCCCCGGCGCGAACCGGCCCGCCGCCACGGTGACCGTACGAGTGAGGGCCACCACCGGTGCCGACAGGACATGATGAAACGGCAACGGAGCTTCTCGGGAACAAGCTGTCCTGGACGACTGCCTGTACCAACGAACTCCATTGCTCTACGCCGGGAATCCCCCAACGGGCTTGCGTGACCTGCAAAAACGCTAAGGACTTGCCGGGAAACAAGCCGTCGCTTCCGGCTCCGAGGCTCGTTGCCATGATATGGGGAGTCCGGAGGGGATCGAGGCGGCCCTGGCCGCGAAGTTTGCGACGCTGTTCCCGCATCTCGACGAGCGGCAGCGGCGGCTGGCCATAGGAGCAGAAGCACGGTCACTGGGCCATGGAGGCATCAGGCTCGTCGCTCGTGCGGCCGGAGTCCGGGAGGGAACCGTGTCGTGCGGGGTGACAGAACTGGAGTCCGGCGAGGCGCCGTTGGGACGAGTGCGCCGGTCCGGTGGGAGCCGCAAGCGTGCGGTGGACCTGGATCCGGGCCTTCGGCCGGCGTTGCTGGCCTTGGTGGAACCGGATGTACGCGGGGACCCGATGTCGCCGCTGCGCTGGACGACGAAGTCGACCCGGCAACTGGCTGCCGAGCTGACCCGGCAGGGGCACCGGGTCTCGGCGGACACCGTGGCGGCCGTGCTGCGCGAGGAGGGTTTCAGTCTCCAAGGCAACGCCAAGACCATCGAGGGTGCCCAACACCCGGACCGCGATGCGCAGTTCCGCTATATCAACGACCAGGCCAAAAGCTTCCAGGCCGCCGGAGACCCGGTGATCAGCGTGGACACCAAGAAGAAGGAGTTGGTCGGCAACTACAAGAACGCCGGCCACGAGTGGCGTCGCGAAGGTGATCCGGTCCGGGTGCGCACCCACGACTTTCCCGATGCCGATCTAGGAAAGGCGGTCCCCTACGGGATCTACGACCTGACCGCGGACACGGGCTGGGTCAACGTCGGCACCGACCACGACACCGCGGCCTTCGCCGTCGCCTCCGTCCGCCGCTGGTGGCACGCGGTTGGGCGCGACACCTACCCGCGCTCGCACCGTCTGCTGATCACTGCGGACGCGGGCGGTTCCAACGGCTACCGCACCCGGGCCTGGAAGTTCGAGCTGGCCGCGCTGGCTGTCGAAACGGGCCTGGAGATCACCGTGTGTCACTTTCCTCCGGGCACATCTAAGTGGAACCGAATCGAGCACCGACTGTTCTCCCACATCACGATGAACTGGCGAGGCAGGCCGCTGACCAGCCATGAAGTCATCGTGAACAGCATCGCAGCGACCACCACCCGCACGGGACTAACAGTCCGCGCCGAACTCGACACCGCCCTCTACGAGACCGGCGTCCGCATCAGTGACGGGCAGCTGAACGCCCTGCCACTGAGCCGCCATGACTGGCACGGCGACTGGAACTACACCCTCCACCCCCAGGAACACAGCCGGGACGGCGCCCTTCCGATCCCGCCCCAGAACGAAGCTGGCCCCGGCCGCGACTGGCTGACCCATCCTGCCCTCACCGGCATCCCGCACGAGCAGTGGGACTCGCTGGTCACCGAGTTGGCAGCAGCCCGCGCGGCTCAGCGGGAAGCAGACCTCCATCAGCGACGCGGCGGCGACCGGCAGAAGACCCCTGCCGCTGGCCTCTACACCGGTCGACGCCCCGGCCTCACCCTCGTCGACCGGCTCCTGGCCACCATCCTCTACCAGCGGTTCAAGCTCCCCCAGGTCGTCATCGCCCCGCTCTTCACCGTGACACCCGTGACCCTCAACCGGGCGATCAGTCAAACCCGCCGGCTCCTCCACGACATCGGACACGCCATCGAACCCGCCGAGACGCAACTGGCCACCCTCGCCGATCTCGCCGACCTCACCGCACACCTCGGCATCCCCAAACCGGAGATCAAGACGGCGGGTTATTGATCGGCAGGTCCTAACTACCCGGCCTTGGGTAAAGGGCCAACCAGCAACACACCAGGCCAGCCAACACCCCACACACCAACAAGCCCTCCCAGCGTCAGCGGTAGATCATTTCGCGCGGGTCGGCCGTGCGTTCCCGGTCAGGCCCAGAACGCGTCGGTGACGGTGATCTGGGGATCGGCGTGACGGCGGATGAAGGTGAAGATGAGCCAGCCCCGGCCGCCGGCGAGGTCGACAATGTGCGGGCCGCCCGGACTGGTCGAGGCCAGCGGGCGGACGGTGAGCCAGTGCGGCAGGGACACGTCGGCGTCGATGCCCCGGTAGTACGGATCCGGCGCTGTGATCAGCTCGGCCCGGGCCGCCAGGAACAGCTGCTTCCCGTCCTGGGGCATGCTCTCGAAGTCATGGAGTGCTTCTGCCGTCCAGTCCATCTTCCAGGGCGGGCATGGGAGCTCATCGCTCACCGGCCGGGCTCCACGGCGGCCGCCTGACGGCGCAGCCGGCTGTACTCGGCCAAAAGGGCGGCGGACTCATGGGCGTCCTCGGACTTCGCAGCACGGGCTTCGAGGTCGCGCAGGTGTCCTTCCAGGTTGGGATCGCGGGCGATGGCGTACTGGGTCCACCACAGGCGCATGAAGGCCGGTACCGGGGTGAGGTTGAAGGCGTCAGCGATCGCGCGGCGCCAGTGCGCCTCGAAGTCGGGCAGCAGATGCGGGGCGTGTTCCTGGATGGCCAGGCGCAGGGCCTGCGGGGTGCGTTCGGGCATGGGCGGCACCGGGCGGGACCGGTCACCGCCGGGGCCGTCGAAGTGGATCGGCTGCGCTGTCATGACGAGAGGCTCCTGGTCTGCCTGTTATCCGGCCTGGTCAGGCCGCGTCCTGGTCGGCGCCGGAGTCCCTCGGGCGCTGTGCCATGTACTGCTCGAACCATTCGGCAGGCACGAGGTAGGCCAGGGTTTTGCCCTTGCGAGTGATCGCAGCCGGCTCGCCTGCGATCCGGGTCCGGTCGAGGATCTCGCCCATCTGCCTGCGGAGGTCGATCGTCGTGTACGTCTTCGGTTCCATCCCCTCACTCTAACCCAACTATCATAGTTGCGATAGTTGGGTGGCTTTCAAAAGCCCCGGTCATCGACACCCCTCCAGCGGGCGCTGTCGCGTTGGTTGACCGGGTGGGATTGATCTTCGGGTTGATCATGGTGGAGGGGGTTGTCCGTGGGCAGTGCGTCGCCGTCGTGCAAGGGGCGTCGCTGCCCGGTCGAGGTCGTCTCCCCCTGCGTGTGGCTGTACTTCCGCTTTCCGCTGTCGTTTCGCGAGGTAAAGGAGCTGATGCTCCAGCGCGGCGTCATCCTCTCCCGCGAGACCGTGCGCCGCTGGTGCGCCACGTCCGGGCAGGCCTGCGCAGACGGACCGCGCAGCCGCCGGCCCCGGCCCGGGGACAAATGGCATGTGGACGAGGTGTTCATCAAGGTCAACGGCGAGCTGAAGTATCTATGACGAGCCGCCGACGCCGGCGGCAACGTCCCCGGCATCCCCGTGCAGAACCGGCGGGACAAGGCCGCCGCCAGGCGGTTCTATTGCCACCTGACGAAGAAGACGCGTGCAGTGCCGCGGGTGGCCGTCACCGACAAACTGCGCTCCCACAGCGCCGTGTCAACGGCGAGGTCATGCCTTCCGTCGGGCACCGCGCTCATAAAGGCCCGAACAACCGGGCCGAGAACAGCCACCAGCCCACCCGACAACGGGAACACGCGATGAAGGACCTTGCGATCCACGGGCGCGGCACAGCGGTCCCTGTCCGCGCTCAGCGGCATCTCGCCGCACTTGCGGCCCCACCGCCACCTGACGCCCGCACATCACTACCGAGCCGAGATAATCATCCGCTTCGCCGTCCGGGATCAGATCACCGACGCCGCCGACCGGCCCACCACGGCCCGAAAACACGACCGCACCCAGGGCCCATCACACCCCGACACACCGTCAGACAACCACGTACCCAACAGCACGACAACGCCCTCTACGGAACCGCGACCGCGCTACGCGCCGCTCAGGGCGACTCGGTTCACTAGGCGGCTCACGCTATTACTGACCGGGCATCAGGGCGTGGAAGTGGGCCGCTGCGCACTCGGCTATGGCTTCGACGTACGGCACGTACGCGTCAGGATCGGCGTGGTCGGTCATCGCGAAGGTCAGAGGATCGTTGCCGAGCGGCGGAGCCCGGAAGGCCATGATCTTGGATGGGATCAGACTTTCTGTGAACTCTTCGATGCTTTCTTCGGACCACTTGTACGTATAGCCGTACCCCCCAGGAGGCCGCCTGGACTTGTGTTCTGTCGCGAAGCCGAACTCGCCGGATTGGTTCACAGTGAAGATCTGATCGGAGGGCAGGAACAGGTCGTAGAGCCACCTCGCCCCGGGGAGGCAGCCAGGCGGTAGTGCCGGAGGCGTCCGCAGCCGGGTGGTGTCGGGCAGACCCGACCAGTCGAAGCGGATCCACCAACCACAGAGCACCTCATCAGGGTTCCCTTTGATCGTGCCAATGCCGGGTCTTCCCGCATCCTCCAGTGCCGCGGCTGTTCCGGTGATCGCCTCGGCGGCTTTCCGTACGGCTTGCGCGCGCGCCTGCCTGTTGCGGACCGACGCCCGCACACCCCCCCACCACCCGGCGACGTCACCCACCGCCGCTTGTACTTCGGCCGGCCAGCTTGTCGGGTTGTCCCCTCTCGCTGCCATCTCGCGGGGGCTGACCCCGCCGGGCAGTGGACGGTCAGCCACCTCCTGCCGACGTTCCCACTCCCTGAACCGGGCAACGGCTTCCGTCATCCGGCGCTCTTCCTCTTGGAAAGCTCGTCTGCTGGCTTCGCCCGCGTGAGCCTCCTGCTCCGCCAGGCGCGCTTCGATGACGTCTCGGACCGGCTGGTAGACCGCCGCCGCCGACCGCACCCGTTCCTCGAAGGATGTGTGGGCATCGTCAAACTGCACCCGCTCCTGCCGGTTCAGCACCGCCCAGCGCCATCGCCGGATCCGCCGCTGAGCCTCCCTCATCTCCTCCTGCGCGTCGGCGATCCGCTCCACGAACAAGGCGGCGGCAGCAGTCCAAGAGGCGATTTCCTCAGGTGTGCCGCTCACGTCCACGTCTCTGGGCAGCGATGTGCGGTCGGCGCCCAGCAGGCGCTCAACGTGGTCCGCCGGCCGGTCGGGTTCCCGGGGGAACCAGTACAGGGTGATGTCAAGGTCCGAACCGAGCCGAAGGCCCCTGTACGAAATCTGTAAGGCCATACCCCCACAGTGACAGAATCCCCGCCCCGGGAACACAGGTTCTGAAAGGGCGAAGACCCACGCCAGCCTCCAAACTCCGAGTTGTCGACGTTACCTGGATCAGGCTCAGAGACCACCAGCACGTCCGGACTTTGCGTCGGTTCGGAAAGCGGTGGCTCCGGTGGACCTGAACCGACAAGATTCAGGTATGTCAGATGAATGGCCCCCGCCCGGGCACTCCTTCTCCTACCGGATGAGCACCCAGCTGGACCGTGGACCGTCTTTCGACCTGGACTTCACCACCCCCGGTGCCCGGTCCAGCGTGGACATCTCCACCTTCAGAGTGGGGCGCCACGGAGGCCCGGATGAAGCCGACCTCGCCTTCCGTGAACGCCTCTACGAGCTGATCGGCGCCATCGTGGTCGCCAGCGGACATGTGGAGGCGGCCATGAAGCGGCTCATTTTGCTGCTGAGAGACGAGCAGGGCGGCTTCTCGCTCGTCGACAAAACATGGTCCGACCTTCACAAACTGCTGGTGGCGCAGTCCCGTAGGAGCATTCCGCAGGCCGCCGTGCTCGCCGAGATCCTTGAGTGGGGCGAGGCCAGCGAGCTCAAGCGCCGCCGCGACGATGCTGTTCACGCTTCCTGGTGGAACTGGGACGGCGTGGGCGTCATGCGCTCCCGCTTCTTCCGGAGGCAGGACGGTACCAACATCGTCTGCACCCTCGAGGACCTCAAGGAGGATGCGAGGCTGCTCTTCGCGTACGCCGAGAAGCTCGACCTGCTTCTCGGGGCGGACTGGCCGCAGGCGAGACTGCCGCGCCGGACCTGATCTCCTCCTCCTGCCGTTGCCCGGCGGGATGCGGACGTACGAGCATGGAGCCGGGGCGGGCGGCGGAGTCCGCCGGTGGGCGGTAATACTTCGTTAGGTCTGCTGGCTGTCTGTGACGTCGTGAGTGGTGCCTAGTGCTGGATTCCTCAAAGGATGTACAGATATCGGCGGCGTAAGCGCCTGGTGGGTGGTGCAGGTCTGCCCCATATCCAGGGCCGGGCCCGGGCGTTGAGCTGGGGTGTTGCCAGGCGGGTGGCTTGTTCGGTCTCGGGTGGCCCGGCGAATGACTGTCCTGCGGGGGCGGCCTTGTGGAAGATGCGCCACCAGCCTTCCTGGAGGTTGAGCCAGCAGGCGCCGACGGGGATGAGGACGTGCCGGATCCTGGGGTGGTCCTCCAGCCAGGTGCGGGTGGACAGGCTGTTGTGCGAGGACAGGCTGTCGGTGACGACGTAGATGTCCCCGGTGGGATTGGCCGCCTCGATCTTCTGAAGAAACTGCTGGTAGAAGGCGCTGTTGCGGGAGGATGCGGTCATGGTGACCTGCTGTCCGTCCCGCACGCGTAAGGCGCCGTAGACCCAGGTCTTCTCCGGCCCGCGACCGTAGTCGACCTCGGACTTGATGCGGTGACCGTCCGGCGACCAGCCCGGCGCCGGCGGGAACGTGCGCGGGATCACCGGTCCGAGCTCGTCGGCGCAGACCACCGTCGCGCCATCGGGCGGGCAGGTGCAGAGCTCGATGATCCTCGTCTTTTTCCCTCAAAGTCCGCGTCCTTCGAGCGGGTCCAGGACCGGGTGCGGCGCCAGCGCACTCCCTCGGCCAGCAGGATCCGGCGGACCTGGCTGCGACCGATCTCGATACCCAGCCGCCTGCCCTCGGCGGCCAGTGCGTCCAGGGTCCACTCCGGCGGCCCCGACTCATCCGTCGCGGCCAGCTCTCCGTCGGCCTGCACAGTCAGCCGGCCTGGAGGCGACTTTGACCAGGCCGATGATTCTTGAGCGTTGCGCCTCGGTGATCCGCCGCTTGCGGCCCTGTCCACCCAGGTCCTCCAGCCCGTCCAGGCCCACACGGTTGAAGCGGTGCAACCAGCGGCGGACCGTCTTGGCGCTGCGCCTCAACTCATCCGCGATGACCGGGACACGCTGTCCGGACCAGTTCAAGTCGACCATCCGTGCCCGCAACACCAGATCACGCGGCGCTTTGCGCGCTCGCGACAGCCGACGCACGACCCGTTCCTCATTCTCGTCACGGCTCAGCCGTGCCCGTAACACCATCGCCCAGCACCCGCCCCCCGAGCACTAAATCACCCCGCCACCAGGACATATACCCAGAGAAAGAGGAATCCAGCACTAAGGGTTGTCCCGTAAATGATCTTCGAGTCGTCTTGGGTAGGGCTGGTCGCTGTGCGGTCCGTTGGCCTACCCGGCGAGAGCGAGGTTGTGCAGGCGGGCGATGCCGAGCATGGCGTGGTGGACTCCGTCGCCTTTGAGGCGGCAGTCGCGGAGGATCTTCCAGGTCTTCATGCGGGCGAAGACGTGCTCGACGCGGGCGCGGACCTGCTTGTGGGACTTGTTGTGCGCCTGCTTCCACTCCGGTAGTTCTTCGCCTTTGCGCCGGCGGTGTGGCATGACGAGTCCGGTGCCGGGGTAGCCACCGTCGGCGATCGTGAGGGTCTTGCCGACGGCTGCCTTGGCGCCGGATTCCTCCCAGGCTTTGCAGTCGTTGCGGTTTCCGGCAAGCGGTCTTCCCACCGCGACGACCAGGCGGGTGTCGGCGTCGATGACGACCTGATGGTTGGTGGAGTACCGGTAGTTCTTCGACTGCGCGGCGATGGCGTGGTCCCGGGTCGGGACCAGGGTGCCGTCCACGATCAGCACGGTGTCCTTGGCGAACCGCTTGCGGGGCTGGAGCGCGAGCATCGGCCCGAGGTGGTCGATGATGCGGTCGGCCGCCGACTTGGAGACCCCGAACAGCGGGGCGAGCTGGCGCATGGTCAGGTTGGTGCGCCAGTACGCCGCGACCAGCAGGGCCCGGTCCTCCAGCGGAAGGCTCCACGGCCGGCCCTTGCGGACCGCATCCGCACCCTCGCGTCGCAGCACGGTCACCAGCTTCCCGAAACAGCGCGGGCTCAGCCCGGTGAACGGGGCTATCCAAGACGGCTCCGACGCCGTGATCACACCAGCCACACCAAGATCATCTCACCCGTGACCAGCAGTTACGGGACAGGCCTTAGTCCTGGCCGACCGCGCCTACCAAGGCGCCGGCGCCACCCTCCGCACCCCCTACTACCGTCACCGCGAACAGCCCACCTGCTACCAGCAGTACAACCGCGACCACGTCCACCTGCGAGCACCAGGCGAACGCGCCTTCGCACAACTCAAGACCTGGAAGCTCTTCCGCGCCGCCCGCTGCAGCCCCCGCCGCATCAGCAAACTCATCGCCGCCACCCACACCCTCCTCACCTGCGAAAACTCAGGATGAAAGAGGCTCACTCAGGGCCGGAAGTGAAAGGGTGGCCCCCGCTTTTCCGCATTCTCGCCGCATCGGCGTCGGCCGCCTGTTCAGCGCCTCCGGTCGAGGCTATTGTCAGGAAAATGATGAAGTTAAGTGGGCAGCCTGCCGTTCCCGCCACCGTCAAATTGTCATTGCAGTCCTTGATCGACAATCGGAAATCGTTCAGCCCGCAGTTACGTGAACTTTTCGACCTGGTCGACGGAAACCTCACCTGCCACCTATTCATCGACGCACTCGCTTCGGGCGTCGACGTGCACGGGTCCACCGGTGTGTTCGTGAGTCCGCCCCAGGCCCCGCAGGGCACCTTGATCGCGGAGGCGCTCCTGCTCAAGCCCCAGATGATACTCGCGCCGCACGAGTCGTTCATCAAGGTGACCGTGATGGCGGGCCCGGGAACAGACCCGGGCCAGGCGGCGGTCACCCTGCTGCACGAACTGGAGCTCCACGTGGCACCGGCCGGTGACCTGCTCAGGGAGATCAGTCAGGAGGTGCGGTCCGACGACGCCCGACTCGGGTTGGTCCTCGCCTACCTGCGCCGCCCCGACGAGCACGTCGCCCTCGACCGTCAGGAGCAGTACGTCCGCAGCGCGGCCCGGATTCGCATGGCCACGGTGGGAAGTTCCGTGCAGGACTGGGGCGCCCACCTGATGACGGGTGCCTGCGCGGACGCCCTTGAGCAGTTCGCGGCCTACGAGACCACCCCGGCGAACCGGGTGGCAAACTCGGTGGAACGCGCGCAATGGCTGGCGGCCCTGGTCGACGCCCTTCGGAGCCATGGCCCCGAGGCCGTTCTCCAGGCGCAACTGCCGACCCGGCCGGCGGTCCACGCCCGCCCCGCCTTCGACGGTGACCTGTCCACGCTGGTGGCCTTCAGGACGTTCCAGCGCGTCGACCCGCTTGACATCATCGACGAGGCGCGGACGACACGCCGCGCAACGGTGCTCGGTGTGCTGGACCTCTACCGGCACCGGATCGTTCCCGCCCTCCTGGCCCAGGCAGGCCCCCTCGGGCTGACCGACCCGATCCAGCAGACGTTCTTCCTGACCTACCACGGCGTGCCGGGCCTGATCGCCTGGGAGGCCGGCAACACCGGTGCCGGTGCCGCCGCCGGCACCCTGGAGAACGTGAAGGTCGTCCCGGCATGGCCGCCGACGGAGCCGGTCTTCTGGCTCACCCGCGAGGAACGCACCACATGGACCCGGGACACGGGCATTCCCCAGTCGGTGTTCGACACCCCGGGCATCGAGAACGGAAGCTACCTCTACGTCGACGGCGTGAAGTACCGTGCGGCGGTGGCCGACAGTGATCGGGTGGGTGAAACGAGGTTCTTCGCCTACGGCCGCAGATACATGGTGCTGCGCCCGGTCCGCTGACCGCACCGCCCGCTGCAGCCCCCGCCGCATCAGCAAACTCATCGCCGCCACCCACACCCTCCTCACCTGCAAAAACTCAGGATGAAAGAGGCTCACTGACCACATGACCGCATCTTGCAACGTTTCCCGTCACCTCCATGCCGATCTCGCTTGGGTGCAGTCGATGGGTGGCCCCTTGATCGCTATCCCGGTCTCTGCGCTGGACCAATGGGTCGGATGCACGGAAGACGGAGTCATCGTCGGCGGCACCGATGTTCCCGACGACTACGACCGTGCATGTGACGTGGAAGGCTGGGCTGGGACCGTCGAGGTCGGCGCCGAGGGGTCCGGGCTGGTGTTGGCCGACGAGCCCGCCACGACCTGCTACCTCCCTGAGCAGAACATCTTCCTGCGATGGCTGGCGGCCGACTCTGACGCCGAGCTGCTTGAAGCTGCTGCCAAGGCCGTCATCGAGGACCCCGCGACCGCCTGGGAGAACTGTGGCGTCTGGGATGTCGATGGGGCAGCGGTTCTCCTGGACTCCGCTGTAGCCTGAGCTGACCTGGCCGTGGAGTACCCGGATCAGGAAGGCTTGCCGGGGCAGGCCCGAGTTTCCGTGCCGGCAGGACGCTGGAGCGTTCGCGCATTTCACAAGACGGGCGACTTTCCGTGGGTGGGGATCGTCCAGCTCATTCCTGCGTAATCGGTCTCAGCCGTCTGATCGGCGGGCCACCTCGGCCGCGTAGGCGGCTCTGAGAGGGCGGAAAGCGAGCTTCTGTCTGCTTGGTCCTTGGGCGTGGGGCAGGTGTGCAGGTCAGAGCGCATTTGTTGAGGGTTGCGGGCTGCCGGACTCAAGGTGTCGGCCAGCAGGCAGGCTCGTCGTCAGCCACCTGATGCGAGAGTCGGGCTCCCGGCGCAGTCGTCGAACTCCCCGTAGGGTAAGGCCCCATGTCCTTCGCCACGCGGCTGACCGCGTACAGCGCCGTCTCCACTTCCCTGGCTCTGCTCAGCGATCACGCGCTGGCGAAAGTCCTGGATGCGGCCGCGCCGATCGGATCCGGGATCGGCGGGAAGTCGGCGCTGTTGGAGGTCGCCGGGATGCCCGTGTTCGTCAAGCGGGTGCCGCTGACCGACCTGGAACGGTGGCCGGAGAACGTCCGGTCCACGGCGAACCTGTTCGAGCTGCCGTTGTTCTGCCACTACGGCATCGGCGGGCCGGGCTTTGGAGCGTGGCGGGAACTGGCTGCGCACGCCATGACCACAAGCTGGGTGCTCGCGGGCGACTACGAGGGTTTCCCGCTGATGTACCACTGGCGGGTGGTGCCGGATTCGATGCCGCTGCCCGAGGAGCTGTCCGACATCGAGAGCACGGTCGCCTTTTGGGACGGCGGATCGCAGGTACGCCGGCGCATCGAGGAGCTGCGGGACTCCTCGGCGAGCATCGCGCTGTTCCTGGAGTACATCCCGCAGAACGTGCATCAGTGGCTCGGCGAGCAGATAAACGCTCGTGGAGAGGCCGCCGATCGGGCGTGTGCGATGGTGGAGCGGAACCTAGAGGCAGGGATCTCGTTCATGAACGCCCGTGGCCTGCTGCACTTTGACGCCCATTTCCAGAACATTCTCACCGATGGCGAGCGCCTGTATTTCGCGGACTACGGGCTGGCCATCTCCTCCCGGTTCGAGCTGTCGAAGGACGAATCCGCCTTCTTCGAACGGCACCAGAACTACGACCGCTGCTATACGGCCATGTACACGTCTCAATGGCTGGTCACCGCACTTTTCGGGTCCGGGCGGGAAGATCGCGAGGCCCGGCTGCGCGCGTACGCCCGGGGCGAGGTCCCTACCGGAGCCCCCGCGACGGCCACGGCGATCCTCGCCCGCGACGCGCCAGCCGCCGTCGTGATGACGGACTTCTTCCGCAGCCTCCAGCACGAGAGCAGGCAGGCGCCGTACCCGATAGAGCTTTGAGGGGGCGGGGAGCGGGTTCGGCCTGGTGTGTCACCGAGCCCGGATCAAACCCCCGACACGTGGCGTGGAGCGGACGTGATCATCGGCTACAGAGTGCAAAAAGACCGGGCTCGTTCTCGGCGATCAAACCGCGGGCAACCAGCCGCTTGAGCTTGCAGCGCATTCCTTCGATGTTCTTCGACTCAAGGCCGAGGTCGAGCACCTGGCACAGGTCTTTCGCGCGCACGGGCCTGTCCGCGTCGGCGAGGGCGGTGAGGATGTGCTGGTAGACGGGATTGTCGGGCAGGGACCGCGGCTGCGGGTCGTGCTCGTCGATCGCGAGGGTGAGCAAGACCTTGCGGGTTGTGGCCAGGTCGGCGAGTTCCGCTTCCAGTTCGCTGATCTGGGCGGTGAGCTGGGCGAGCTGCACTCGTAGGGAGTCGGCGTGGGTGCGTACGGCTTGCTCGCGGTCGGCGAGTTTGTCCAACAGCGAGGTCACCGTCATCGTCCTTCTATAGTCCGCGCCAGGTCGGGGCACTCGTGGCGGTCAGCCGACGGATCATGATCGAGCTTATGACCCAGTAGATCCGGGACTCGCTCGAGCGCGGGTTGCCCTCGTAATCACGGGTCAGCCGCCGATGCAGCATCAACGTGCCGAAGGTCTGCTCCACCCTCCACCGGATCGGCTGCGGCACGAAGCCGGTATCGACTGAGTTGCGCTCGACGATCTCGACGTCGATACCGATCTCCCGGCCATGTTCGACCACGGTGTTCTTGAACCCAGGGCCTCCCCCTGAGTGGTGGACACGCTGATACTGGATCTGCTTGATCCGGAGGAAGCGAGAAGACCGCCGATGGCGATGAAGGACTATTCGGACGAATTCAAGGCCGATGCTGTGGCCCTGTACGAGTCCACACCCGGGACGACCTACAAGAACATCGCCGCTGACCTGGGCATCAACCGGGCGACCCTGCGTGAGTGGGTGCTGCGGGACCGCGAACGCCGTGGCGTCACCGCCGCGGCTGCAAGCCCGGCCGCCCGACCTCGGGAGGCGATGCCGTCCGCTGATCCGGACGAGCAGGTCCGGCAGCTGCAGGCCCGGGTGGCAGAACTGGAGGCGAGTGAGCGCAAGCTCGCCACCGAGTGGGACATCCTCCACAAGGCGGCCAAGTGTTTCGCCGGGGAGACGAACTGGTGAGGAGCCGCTTCCAGTTCGCCTGCGACCACCGGGACACCTACGAGGTGAAGCGGCTCTGCCAGGTCCTGGAGGTGAACCGGTCCAGCTACTACAAGTGGCTTGCCGGCGCCGAGGCCCGGGCTGCCCGCCGGCACAATGACCAGGTCCTGGCCGAGGAGATCCGCGAGGTCCATGGTGAGTCCGGCGGTGCCTACGGCTCCCCGCGCGTGACCGCCGAGCTCCGCGAGAAAGGGCGGCGGGTCAACGAGAAGAGGGTCGCCCGGATCATGCGGACGTTTTCCATCACCGGCATCCGCCTGCGCAGACGCGTGTGCACCACCGTCCCGGACCCGGCCACCTCACCGGTCCCGGACCTGTTCCAGCGGGACTTCACCGCCACCGAGCCGGGCCGGAAGTACATGGGTGACATCACGTGTCTCCCGCTCGCAGGCGGGGAGTTCCTCTGTCTCGCGACCGTTCTGGACTGCTTCAGCCGCAAGGTCGTCGGCTGGTCCATCGCCGACCACATGCGCACCGACCTGGTCACCGACGCACTGCGGATGGCAGCCTCGACCCGCCGCGGCCTGGATGGCGCCGTGTTCCACTCCGACCACGGGGCCCAATACGGCTCCCGGGCCTTCGCCGGCCTCTGCGACCAGCTCGGGGTGACCCGGTCGATGGGCGCGGTCGGCACCAGTGCCGACAACGCGGCCTGCGAAAGCTTCCACGCGTCCCTGAAGCGCGAGACGCTCCAGGGCGCCCGCGACTACGGTGACGCCAGCACCTGCAAAAGGGCGGTATTTGCCTGGCTGACCCGCTACAACACCCGCCGTCGGCACTCCGCCAATGGCCACCTCAGCCCCAACGAATACGAACGCCGACACCACACCGCTAAGAGGTCGTCTCATTTGGCGAGTCTGCGGTAGCAGATGGGGGTGCAGGCGATGCTGGTGAAGGCCAGGAAGTGGTCGGCTTTGCGTTCGTAGCGGCGGTGGAGGCGGCGGCACCCTCCGAGCCAGGCCATGGTGCGCTCGATGGTCCAGCGGTGGCGGCCAAGACGCTTCGAGGGCTCGATGCCTTTGCGGGCGATGCGGTGGGTGATGCCGCGGGATCGGAGCCATCCGCGCAGGTGACGGTTGTCGTAGGCCTTGTCGGCGTGGAGCTTGGCCGGCCGCCTGCGGCGGGGTCCGCGACGGGAGCGGATGGGCGGGATACCCCGCACCATGGGCTCCAGGGCCTGGCTGTCGTGCAGGTTCGCGCCCGAGATGCCGATGGAGATGGGCAGACCGGAACGTTCGGTGATCAAGTGGATCTTCGACCCAGACTTGCCTCGGTCCACAGGATTCGGACCCGTCAGATCCCCCCTTTCAGGGCCCGCATGCTCACCGAGTCGATCGCGCACCTCGACCAGTCCAACTCCCCGCGTGCGCCGAGTTCATCCAGCACCAGACGGTGGAGCTTGGCCCACACCCGGGCCTTGCTCCACTCGGTGAACCGCCGGTGAGCGGTCGGCCCCGAGGGCCCGAACGACGGCGGCAGCTGCCGCCACGTACACCCCGACGTGGCCACGAAGACGATCGCCGCCAGCACCTCACGGTCCCCGTACCGCCGACGGCCACCACCCTGCGGCCGCGACGGAGAAGGCGGCACCACCCGCTCGAACAACACCCACAACTCATCCGGAACCAACCGCTCCACAATCCCCACGGCACCAGATTACCGAATCAATCCAAATGAGACATCCTCTAAACTCACACTCGCCGCGTGATCAATAGCCGCGTGCCCACCTTCACGGGGAAGGCCCCGGGACTACGAACGGCTCGTCCAGCACTCCGAAACCTTGATCACTTGGGCGGCGATTACCCTTATGGCCCGCCGCATCACCAGCCAGTCGGCCCGCCGGGCCGAGCGCGCACCGACGGCATGACGACAGCGCAGGGCCTGACCGAGCGCCTCGCTGTGTGGACGCCATCCCGCGTGAGCACGGTGAAAGCGGCAGGTTACAAGTAGCCGAGGGGCCTTCGCCGCTTGCGGGCTGGACCCGGTTCAGCGGTTGGCGACAACCTCCAAAGTGATCCTTAGGTGCCGCCCCGTCATTCCTTTGGCCTTGGTAACACCGAAGGCGTACCTGTCGACCCTGGCAGTGCCGCTGGCTGTGATCCGCTTACCTTCGTGGAGAACGGTGTCGAGCGTGACGGCTACCGGCCGAGTTACCCCGCAGACAGTCAGTTCCCCCTGCAAAGTGGCATCTGAAGCGGATCGCTCCAGGCGTTGGCTCCGGAAATCGATCTCAGGATGTCGAGCCACGTCCAGGTAGTCGGGAGACCTCACATGTTCGTCACGCTGCTGATTGCCGGACCCGAAGCTGGCTGCCTCCATCACGACCTGTATCGAAAGCTCTTCTACAAGCTCGGCAACAGTGATCCGGCCTTGGCCGATAGTGAAAGTGCCACGGACTGGGAGCAGCCCGAACATGGCACGTGTGTCGAAACGGACCATTGATGCCGCTGGATCGATGTGGTACGTACCTACTGCGGGTAGGGACTGGTTCCCCGGTATTGCCATGAACTCGTAGCCTCCGCCTGCTGAAGATCCACCGTGATGAATCAGCCTCTCGCAACTCCAGCTGGTGTGCCACCCCTTCAAGTGACGGAGTGGCAACCGACTGAGGTACTGAAAAACGGCATCGACTGAGGCGCGGCACCATCCGGCATGCCCACGTCCGTCCAGCCTGATCACAACCTGGCCGGGGATCAGAAACAGGTACTGAGCTTGTTCTTTCTCTACCAAGATCTTCCGGGCTTGCCGATGGCCTTGAGGGTTTCGGGGCGTTTGACGGTCTTGCCGATGTCATAGCGGGGTGCCCGGTGCCTGTTCTTGGCGCCGGGTGGCCGTCCTGGGCCGGCGCCGCGGGGTTTGGGAACGCGGGCCGGGCAGACGAGGTGAGCGCGGATGTTCCTGAACCCCCGGCGGACCCGGGCGGGGGTGAGCCGGCTGGAGGCGGTGGGCTTCTCCCAGGGCCGGCGGAGGTCTTCGGCGAGAGGGCGGGCGAGCCGGAGCTGGGGGTGAGCGACGATCAGGATCCAGGTCCAGCGGTCCGCCGCCTCGGGAGTACGGAGTTTCGGGGTGGTCCAGCCGAGGGTCTGCTTCGCGAAGCGGAAGGTGTGCTCCAGATCGAAGCGGCGGAGGAACGCCTGCCAGAAGCGGTCCACATCGTCCGGGGTGGCACCGGTCTTCGAGGACCGCAACCACACCGGCGGAGCATCCCGGTCCTTCGATAGACGCTCGACCTTCAACCGGATCAACGTGCCTTCGACCAAGGTCAGTTCGCCGTCGTGGTCGAGCCATGAGGAACGGTGGGCGAGCCGGGGATGGACCCGGTCCCATGCCTGTGTTTCGGCCTTGCCGTAGTTGGTGGTGCCGGTGACGGTGGTGATCGCGGGCTCGGGCCAGGTCTCCGGCTTGGTGAAGCGGAACTCCGGTCCGTGCTTGGGTGGCCGGCCGTTCGTCCCCGGTCGGCGGGACGGATTCGGCAGGCGCATGACGCGGTCGGAGCGGACCCGGCCGACCAGCTCGACCGGCAGATCGCGCAGGACCCAGGCCAGGCGGGTGACGTCGCAGCCGGCGTCGCTGACGATCACGATATGCGGATCCCCGTTCTGCCACTGTCCCGCGGTGATGAGCCGCTCGGCGACTCCCCGCAGCTGGGCGGCGGTGACCGCGGTCGCGTCGTCGACAGGTCCGAGGCGGACCGCGTCCAGGATCGCGGTCCAGGAGGTGACGCCCGGCTCCAGCACGGCGACGAAGGAGTAGGGCCAGCCCGGGATGAACTGCGAGGCCGTCTTCGCCCGGCCGTAGACGTGGCAGAAGAGACGTTCCGCCGAGCACGGCGCGTCCGAGCGGAGCCACGGCGACACGTCGACCGCCAGGACCAGGCGCCCGCCGTCGAAACGCGGCAGCGACAGCCCGGCCAGCACCGTCCGCAGCCGATCGGTGTCGATGCGGCCGTGGTTCAGGCCGCCGTACATCGCTCCGTGTCCACGACGATGTTCGGGCAACAGTGTCAGGTCCACCGGGGACTTCACCGCACCGTCGGCACACAGCACCGCGTCCGCCAGCTCGAACAACTCATCCCGCCGGGCGGTCAGACACTCGTAGAACTCTCCCCGGAAGCGTGACGCTTCCGCGAACGCTTCCCTCCGTACGGCATCAGGCAGCAGACTCACCCCCACGGCCTTCGTCCTGGTCAGTGCACCTTGGTCGGAGCACATGATCGGGACTGTAAATCGTTCGGTGTAACTCCCGATCATGGAGGATGCACCGATGACCAGTGAGAACGTGTCCAAAGCCGAGATCAGCGAGGCGATAGAGCCCCAGCCGGCGAGGGCGGTGGACGACCGGCTGATCGACGAGCTGGTCTCCCGGGTCCAGGCCGAGGGCCTGCAGCTGACAGGCGAGGGCGGACTGCTCCAGCAGCTGACGAAGCGGCTGCTGGAGTCCGCACTGGAGGGCGAGATCACCGACCATCTCGGCTATGACAAGCACGACCCGGCCGGGAAGAACGGCGGTAACTCCCGCAACGGCACCCGCGCGAAGACCGTGCTGACGGACGTCGGCCCGGTGGAGATAACCGTGCCCCGCGACCGCGACGGATCCTTTGAGCCGAAGATCGTCAAGAAGCGGCAGAAGCGCCTGACCGGGGTGGACGAGATGGTCATCTCGCTGTCCGCGAAAGGCCTGACCACCGGCGAGGTCCAGGCCCACCTGGCCGAGGTCTACGGCGCCGACGTCTCCCGCCAGACGATCTCCACGATCACCGACAAGGTCCTCGAGGGCATGACCGAATGGCAGAACCGCCCCCTCGACCCCGTCTATCCGGTCGTGTTCATCGACGCCATCCACGTCAAGATCCGCGACGGCGCCGTCGCCAACAGGCCGATCTACGTGGCGCTGGCCGTCACTGTCGAGGGCCGGCGCGAGATCCTCGGGCTGTGGGCCGGTGACGGCGGCGAGGGCGCCAAGCACTGGATGCACATCCTCACCGAGATCAAGAACCGCGGCGTGAACGACGTTCTGATGCTGGTCTGCGACGGGCTGAAGGGCCTGCCCGACGCGGTCGAGACCGTCTGGCCGAAGACGATCGTGCAGACCTGCGTGGTTCACCTGCTGCGGAATTCCTTCCGCTATGCCGCCCGCCAGGACTGGGACAAGATCGCCAAAGTCCTCAGGCCGGTCTATACCGCCGCGACCGAGGAGGCCGCACTCGAACAGTTCGCCGAGTTCGCCGACACGTGGGGCCGGAAATACCCGGCGATCATCCGGCTCTGGGAGAACGCGTGGGAGGAGTTCACCCCGTTCCTGCGGTTCGACACCGAGATCCGCCGCATCGTCTGCACGACCAACGCGATCGAGTCGGTGAACGCCAGGATCCGGCGGGCGGTCAAGGCCCGCGGGTATTTCCCGAACGAGCAGGCCGCGTTGAAGTGCGTCTACATGGCGATCATGTCGCTCGACCCGACCGGCAAGGGGCAGGCCCGCTGGACCCTGCGCTGGAAGACCGCTTTGAACGCCTTCGACATCACCTTCGACGGCCGGCTCTCCGCAGCTCGTCAGTAACCCCAACCACCCTCATTACACCGTTCGATTGACAGACCCGGCTCTGCGCGGCTGGATCCGGCAGGCCGAGGCGGATGCCGGCGGGCGGGATGACCGGCTGACGACCGACGAACGCGCCGAGCTGGCAGCGTCGCGCAAGGAGAACGCCCAGCTCAAGCGGGCGAACGACGTCCTGCGGACGGCCTCGGCGTTTTTCGCGGCGCAACTCGACCCGGCCCGGCCCAGGCGACCGCGCTCCTCGATGAGCATCCACGCCCGGGAGTCGAGTGCGTACTTCGGGAACTGCACATCGCTTCCTCCACCTACTACCGCTGGCGCCGCGCGGAACGTGAGCCGTGCGAACGCGTGCGCAGGGACGCCGAGCTGACCGGACAGATCAAGCAGATCCACGCTGACTCGGGCGGGACCTACGGCTCGCCACGCGTCCACGCCGCACTCAGACGCGAGGACGTACACGTGGGCCGCAAAAGGATCGAGCGCCTGATGCGTGAGGCCGACATCGCGGGCATCAGCCCACGCGGCAAGGGCTTCACCCGCCGCGACCCGAAGGCCACCCTGGCCCCGGACCTGGTCGAGCGGGACTTCACCGCGCCCGTGCCGAACCGATTGTGGGTCACCGATCTGACCATGATCTCGACTGGTGAGGGGCCGCTGTGGCTCTCGGCGATCCGGGACGCGTTCTCACGCCGGGTGGTGGCCTGGGAAACCTCGGCCCGCGCGGACACCGACCTGGTGCTGACCACACTCGAGTACGCCCTCGCCTCCCGCGAGGTCCAGCCCGGCGAGCTGATTCATCACGCTGATCACGGCTGTCCATACACGTCTGTGTAGCCGACAACGCGCTTGGTGCGGGCCGGTGTCCAGGCGTCGATGGGCTCGGTCGGGGACTCGTTCGACAACGCCCTCGCGGAGAACCTATGGATGATCATCAAGACGGAGTGCATCCGCGGGCGCGTCTTTGCCACCCGGGCCGAGGCGAACCTCGCACTCTTCGAGTACATCGACGGCTTCCATAACTCCCGGCGCGTCCAGAAACGGCTCGGCTATCTCAGCCCGATCGAGTTCGAGGAGAAGCACTACACCGACCAGGCAACGGCCGAACGAGGGAACCTGAAACCCCGCAAACCCCACCCGACCAGCTGATCAACACCTCCCGCGCAGCGGGGGAACCTCACCGACCGCGCCTACGCGGGCAAGCTCGTCACCTGGGCCAAACGACACCTCAACCTCAGGATCAAGACTGTCAGCCGTTCGAAGGACACCTCCGGATTCGTTGTCCTGCCCCGCAGGTGGGTCGTTGAGAGGTCATTGGCCTGAATCATGCACGCCCGTCGGCATGCCCGAGACTACGAACGGCTCGTTCAGCACTCCGAGAGCCTGATCACCTGGGCCGCCATCACCCTCATGGCCAGGCGCCTCACGCGGCAACGTCAGGTGAAGCCGACGGCGCCACCCTCATCGGCACAGGCAACCTGATCACCCCGCTCCCCAGCGAACCGCCTTGCGGAGAGTTCAAAGGGACTGTCGCCGCGAACGCCGTGCCATCGCGAAAGTGATACCGAGGACTCCGCCTACGCCGCTGCCGAGCACCAGGCCGATGGCCACGTTGTCGAAGACGGACAGCCCGAGCAGGACCCCAATCGGGACGCCTACCAGCATGCCTACAACAAACCCTTTAGCAGGAAACGGCGTTTCGCCTTCGTCATCGTTTGTCACACGCTCATTGTGCCGAACGCCATGAGAAGCGGGTCTGTCACCGTCCCGATCCGGCCAACCTTCGAAAACAGGTACTCAACGCATCCAGATCGCCATGCCTCTCACCGCCACCACCCTCCCCGTGATCCTCCAGCGGTGGTTCAACCGCTGACCCCCGCGGGCCGGCGCCCCGGAGGAACTGCGGCACGTGGACAACCAGGAGCCCACGTTTCACCAGCTGGTGGTGTCCAGGCCCTTCCAGCCGTGTCCCAGTCCGCGTCGGCGGGTGCGAGCGGCTGGTGAGGATCTGGTGGTAAGGGCCGTGGTGAGTTGCCGGGCGGCGTGCGGGGTGAGCCCTGCGGTGACCTGTTCGGAGTCGATGACGCGCGCGTAGCTGCCAGTCCCGTACGCGGCCAGCGCCTGCCCGAGAGCGGCGGCCGCCGTGCCGGCGGGCCCGACGCCCCACAGCGCCTCTGTGTCCTCCGTGACCCGGTGCTCCTGGTGTTCACCGCGGGGAGTGAGGAGCGCGGCCAGGGCCTGGGCGTCGGCTGCTTCCAGTGTGACGGTCACCAGCGCGGCACCGAGCTGGTGCACCCGGCCGCGGCCGATGCCGTGTACGGCCAGCGCCTGACGCAACGGCCCGCTCACCGCAGCTGCGCCACGCCCGGCCGTACCCTCACCGGCCGGTGCGCCAGCCCGGGCCTGTTCGGTGTGTTCGCGCAGTGCGGCGACGGCGGCCGGGATGACCGCGAGGATCTCCGCGCTCCCGGAGTCGAGCTGGGCCAGGGCGCCCGCCAGGACCTCCAGCGCGGACGAGGCATCCTCAATGGCGCCTGGACTCCACTGTCCGGGGCCCGCGGTATCGGCGAGCCGGCAGGCGGCCAGCACGACTGCTTCCGCGTGCGCCTCCACCTTCGCCCCGGCCCCGGTCGAACTCGGCTCCATGTCCCGCCCCACACTCGGCCGGCACCGCGTGTGCCGGTCAAGAACCCATGATGCGGCCCCCGGGGAACCGGTCCAGCTGCGCGGGTGGCTTGTGGGTGGTGCCAGGAAGCAGCAGAGCTCTTTCCGGTCCTGCGCACACACCGCCTCGGGCAAGCCGTCTCCAGGAACGGCCCGCCCGCGTGCGCGCCTGGTGCCGGCGGCTACGCGGCCTCGGTGTCGTCGGAGGTTTCGTGGGCGTGCTTGAGCGCCATCCGCGCCTCCACCACCTTGTCCCTCTCCACCGTCTCCCAGAACGGGTGCGTGGCGACAGCGGCGCTCAGCTCCAGCAGCAGCGCGTGCAACCGGTCGACTTCGGCGCGCTGTTCTTCGGTGTAGCCGGGGCTGTCGGGCCTGGAGGAGCGGTAATCGCTGTGCAGCTGCTTATTCGCTCTCCCACCCGGGCATCGGCTCCGCCGACCACGGCAATGCCCTCGCGAACTCCTCGTACGGGGTGCGGGTTTGGTGCAGCGCCAGCTGCGCATCGCGCAGATCTGGCGGGAAATCAAAGTTCGGGGCTGGTTTCACGGGCACGCCGAAATGATACGAAGGTTCGAATCCCGGGTGACGGGGCGCACCGCACGCCTCACCCGTATGCCCACCGGCGCCGCATACCTCACTGCGGTGCTGCCCCAGGACGCCGTACTCACGAACCGGGGCGGGGTGTGGGTGTGGGCCCCGAGCCAGGCGCGGTCATCGGGATCCCGGGCGCGCCATCCGACATTCGTGGGGTCGCACGCATCGCCCGGCTCAACCGGGCCAGCCGGCTTCGTGTTACGGGCCTGGTGAGGCTCTGCGCGGCGGTGCTCACGGCCGTGTGGGCGGTGGCGGCTGTGGCACTGGGCTGAACCGGCAGCCCATGGCAGACCAGGCGGTACAGTGACTGCGGTTTCCACCGCTGGGCCAGATGGGGAGCAAGGCGAAGCCAGGCATTGTCCTGGCGGGTAGGTTGAGCGGGCGTGGTCCGGGTTATTTCCCCCGTCTCGGCCCGCGCGCTGTCGGGCTGGTGCTCCCCCGCACTGGCCCGGCAGCACCGGGTACCCGGTGCTGATGGACGCCGAAGAAGAAGGATTACCTCCGACCGACGTGCCGACGTTGATCGGCGAGATCGTGCAAGCGGTCCGAAACTGCGATGACCTGCGGATCCGGGCGCTGCTCGAGCAACTCGCCCAGCAGGCCGATACCGAAGCGCTCCTGTTGCTGCGCACCCGGTTGAACGAAGACCTGACCTGGGGCGCACGCCGCAGACGCGGGCGTGAATAACGCTGGGGTGAAGCTTCGCCATGGGCGTGTACGGTGTGCCGGGCTGCGTCCGGGGTCCGGAAGTGAGCCACGGCCGGAGCCCCTTTCCCGAACAGCTCTGGCGAGGGCCGGTGTCGTGACCGTTGTGGATGCTGTCGTGGCGGAGCATTAGCGGCGAAGAGAGCATCCGCAGCCTGCGCCGCCTACGTCGACATCAGCGCCCAAGCTGTCGCCGACGTCGTCGCCCAGCAGAATCCTGCACCCGTCACGGCCTCCGCCGGGAACGCTGCACTGCGGTGTCTTGCTGCCGTGTTCCGGCACCCCGTTTAGGGTTGACGCGTTCGAGCTTGGTCCAGCCGGTCCAGCCTCGTTTCTTCAGAAGCTCCATCAGCCGACGGGCTGGCGGCAGAGTGTCGAACGCCAGTGTGTCCATCAGCTTGACGAGCGGTGGCTCGATGTCGGTGTCGTCGACGTAGTCCTCGCCCTGTTCGTCAGCCATTTGCGTTATGTAGGCGGACAGTCTGTCGGCCAGCTCGACCAGCTGTGGGTGATCGTCGGTGCGGTCGAGCGCCTGGCCCAGGGTGAGATAGAAGCCGATGAGCTGCGGATCGGCGAGCTGCTCCTGCTTGCGTGTCATCCACTCCGCGACTCGCTCAGGTGAGTGTGCGGCCAACGGGATCCAGCCGTCGCGTTCGACCTGGACGATCCGCTCGTCGACACCAAGCACCCGCAGTCGTTCGAGATATTCGACCACCTCCGAGGGCAGCGCCAGGTTGTCCCCGGCTGCGAGGCGGGCGATCCGCTCCCGGTGTCGTTGCCGCTCCCGGATCTCCGCCCGCAGCCGCTTGTCGATGTCTGCGACCGCTATGGCGAACTCTTCCTCGTCGGCCTGCAGCAGCTCCCGCACGCGCGCCAGTGGGACCCCGGCCTCGGCGAGGGTCCGGATCTTGGTCAGCTCGATCACGGTGCTGGCGTCGTATCTCCGATAGCCGGAGTGGTCCCGCTCCGGCTCCGGCAGCAACCCCTTGGCGTGATAGTGCCGCACTGCGCGCACGGGCCTTCCCCGTGAAGGTGGGCACGCGGCTATTGATCACGCGGCGAGTGTGAGTTTAGCGGTATGGTGTCGGCGTTCGTATTCGTTGGGGCTGAGGTGGCCATTGGCGGAGTGCCGACGGCGGGTGTTGTAGCGGGTCAGCCAGGCAAATACCGCTCTTCTGCAGGTGCTGGCGTCACCGTAGTCGCGGGCGCCCTGGAGCGTCTCGCGCTTCAGGGACGCGTGGAAGCTTTCGCAGGCCGCGTTGTCGGCACTGGTGCCGACCGCGCCCATCGACCGGGTCACCCCGAGCTGGTCGCAGAGGCCGGCGAAGGCCCGGGAGCCGTATTGACCGAATTTAACCGGTCGTTGCAACACCAGCTTGTTGAAGCAACTGTAGCTGCTCGTTGAATGCCTCGGCGGGTGTCTTCCAACCGAGCGTCTTACGGGGTCTGCTGTTGAGGGTGTGAGCGACAGCCTCGACTTCCTCGGCGGACCATCTCGAGAGATCGGTGCCTTTCGGGAAGTACTGGCGCAGGAGCCCGTTGACGCTTCTATGTCAAGCGACGAACTCGTGTTGGGTGATGTGGTGCTGCCAAGAGGCACGGTCTCGGATCATCGCGCGGTGGATGACTTCGATCAGGTGGCGCTTGAGTACGCGTCGAGCGCCGCGGGCCCCCTTGGTGGGCTCGTGCCGCGCCAGCAGTTCCCGTGCGCCTGGGTGAAATCGCTGTTGGACGATGGCTGCGGTGTAGAGCACGCTGTTCAGCCGCCGGTTGCCGCCTCGGTGCAGGCGGTGGCACTCTTTGTCGGAGGAGTAGACCGGGATCGGGGCGCATCCTGTGTAGCGGGCGAGCTTGGCTGAGCTGGTGAAACGGGTGATGTCGCCGATCTCGGCGAGCAGGACCGCCGCCGAGACGTGGCTGATCCCGGTGATCTCCATCAGCGCGGGTGTCAGCGGGGTGACCAGTTCCCGGATCGTGGCCTAAAGTCCGCGGACGCGCTTGTTCAGCTCGGCTATCTCCGTGACCATCTCGGCCAGCACCCGGCGAACGTGCGTGCTCGTCTCGGTGTTCTCCAGCAGCGTCGTCAACGAGGTCATGCCCGGCCTGCGGGTGAGATCGCCCGGTGTGTGGTCGAGCCAGAGGTGTGTGTATGCCTTGACCTGGTTGATCACCATGGTGCGGCGCCGGACGAGGTCGGCACGTAAGTCGACCAGAACACGCAGTTCGCGCACGCGCTCATCGATGCGGTGGCGGTCCAGGCCGGGGGTGACGATGGCAGCGTGGGCGACCGCTGCGGCGTCGACGAGGTCGGACTTGGCGCCGGTGGCGGCGTGCAGTTTGCGGTGGGCGGCCAACAGCTTGGTGGGGACCCAGACCACTTCGTGGCCAGCCAGCAGCAGGCCGTCAGCCAGGTGGTGGGCGGAAGCCACGGCCGTCCTCGATTGCCCAGGTGACAGGTGTGCCGTCGGCGATTGAGCGGATCCACTTGAGCAGGACGCCGATCAGGGCCGCGTCGTTCTTGACGGTCAGCGGCCGGCTGATCCGCCTGCCGTCGGCATCAACGGCCACTGCGACGTGGACGTGCTTGTACGGGTCGATTCCCACTGTCACCATCGAGATGTCCTCTTGTCTGCTGTCGCGGATGACGGGACAGACGCGAGGGCCCTGGCCAGGGGACAGACCTATTGCGAGTTGACGGCTCAGCAGGCTTCTATCAAGTCACTCCCGGCCAGGGCTCTCGCCCTGTGGGCCGCCGTGGACACCTCAACGGAAAGCCTTGCGGCACGTGTTCTCCGAGTCACCCAGCGGCCCCGCCAGCCATCTCCCGTCGAAGAAGTCCGGCAC
This sequence comes from Streptomyces sp. Wb2n-11, assembly GCF_001049855.1. Lineage (NCBI taxonomy): Bacteria > Bacillati > Actinomycetota > Actinomycetes > Kitasatosporales > Streptomycetaceae > Streptomyces > Streptomyces sp. Wb2n-11. The sequence goes on along the minus strand of NZ_CVPB01000004.1, from coordinate 134,365 downwards.
CGCCAAAACTGCACCAATAGGTGTTCTCGTTCGTGCCGCGCTGCCACGGACTATGCGGATCGGCGAAGAACACGGGAATGCCGGTCTGGATTCTGAAGTGCGCATGGGCTGATATCTCCTTGCCGCGATCCCAGGTCAGCGACCGTGCCAGCTGTTCGGGCAGCGTCGACATGGTATTGGCGAGGGCGGTCTTCATTGTGATCGCCCCATAACCGGCGAGCGCAGGACCGTTCTTGACCGATTGCTTGTGCCGGTAGCCTTCCTCGCGCGGCAGGTGAACCAGCATCGTGAATCGAGTTGACCGCTCAACGACAGTGCCGATCGCGGACCGCTCCAGCCCGATGATCAGGTCGCCTTCCCAGTGGCCGGGAACGGCACGGTCCTCGACTTCGGCAGGCCGTTCACTGATCAGCGCTTCGGGCGTCACATGCGCCCAGGTCCTACGGCGCGAACGAGCGCGCGGAGCACGCAGTGCGCGGCCCGTGCGAAGGCACAAGATCAGTTCCCGCTTCAGCGCCCCGCGGCCCTGAACGTAGAGAGCCTGGTAGATCGCCTCGTGGCTGATGCGCATGGACTCATCATCCGGGAAATCAACCTTGATCCGGTTCGCGATCTGTTCCGGACTCCACGCCTGCACCCACGCGCGGTCCTTACGGTGCGGTTTGTTCCGCCCCGTCCACACGCCTGTCGCAGGTCCTGCGATCACCCTGCCGCCCGGCGTGCTGATCTCGCCGGACAGCCGCTCCTGGACGTATGCGTGCAACTGCGGATTGGCGACCAGCTTCGCAGTCTTCGGGCGGCGTGCGGCCATGTCTGATTTCCATTGCGCGACTGAGGCCCGGTAATCGCGCTTCCCGCCCCTGGTGGCCGCGTTGCGCCGCAACTCGCGGGAAATCGTCCCCGGATCACGACGGGCTTGCCGAGCGATTTCACGAACGCCCATACCCTGGGCATTGAGGAGCGCGATCTCCTCCCGCTCAGAGAACGACAGGTACCTGCCCGAATTCGGCTTCGGATCGAACGGTCGCATGCCGCCACACTGCCGAAACCAGCGCGTGGCCACCGCCGACGCCACGCCGATAACCGCGGCCGCTTCCTTCGCGAGGAGACCTTTGGCGATTTCATCCCAGAACGCTGCTTCGATATGGCGCTGGAATTTCGGATGCCCAGGAGACCTCAACTTTAGCCGTATCGCCCGATCGGCTGCCTGCTGACGACGAACCATCACACACCTCGCTGATCATGAGGTGTTGCGACGACCGATTGAATCTGCTCTGAGCCCCGTGATCGCTGTGGAAGATGACGCCGTCCACCCTGCCGCCGCGCGTGCGGACGGCCGCGTTGAGCGCGTCGGTGACAAGCTCGGCCCGCATGTGATCGGCCATCGACCAGCCCAGCAGGCGGCGGGAGAACACGTCGATGACGGTGGCCAGGTACAGGAACTTCCCGCCGGCGATCGGCAGATAGGTGATGTCGCCGTCCCAGGCCCGGTCGGGGGCGGATGCGGTGAAGTTGCGCCGCAGCAGATCGGGCACCGCCTGGGCGGCGGGGTTCGGGACCGTGGTGCGGTGCCGCCGCTTCAGCCTCCGTCCCTGGATACCATGTTGGCGCATGAGCCGCTCCACGCGCTTGCGGTTCACCATCGCACCGCCCTCGCGGAGCTCGGCGGTGATCCGCTTGGCGCCGTACGTCTTCCCGGACTCTGTGTGGACCGTGCGTATCCGCCGGGTGAGTGCGGCGTCGGCGGCCTTCTTCGCGGCCCGCGCCGGGGCGGTCTTCAGCCACCGGTAGAACCCGGACCTCGACAGGTTCAGCACGGTGCACAGCCGCTTCACGCCGAAGGCGTCGCGATGGTCGGCAACGAACTCGAAGCGGCTCACCAGTTCGTCTCGCCCGCAAAATACTTGGCCGCCCGGCGCAGGATGTCACGTTCCGTCTCCAGCTCGCGGACCTGCTTGCGCAAGGCCGCGATCTCCGCGTCCTTCGTGGACTGCGCGAGCGCCTCGGGCCGCTCGGCGTTCCCCGTGGTCTTGATCCACTGCCGCAGCGTCTCGTGGTTCACGCCGAGCCCGGCGGCGATGCGTGAAACGGGCCGGCCCGACGAACGGGCCAGCGCCACCGCGTCCGCCCAAAACTTCGCCGAGTACTTGTAGGTCCCCACTCGGGACTCCTCTCCCTGGACTCAAGATCCAGTGTCGGGGTGTCCACGATCAAGGTGGAGGGCCCCTGAGGCATTCGCAGAAGGTGCGGACGAAGGGAACGGACGGCTGGTGGAAACAGACCAGGCCGAGTTCGCTCGGATCGGTGTGCTGCTCCTTCAGCCACTGTGCGGCGCGGGTGTCGATGCCGAGGAAGGAGGCGAGGAGCTTTTCGGAGTCGATGTACAGTCCTGGCGGGCTGCTGGGGGCGTGGTGGGGGTTGAAGAGGGTGGCAGCCGGCCAGCCTGCGGAGTTCGCCATGAACGTGTGAGCGATGATGCCCGGCCGGGGGAGGCTTCGACGAGCAGGGCGGCGCCCATGTCCCCGCCGGTCAGGGAAGCCAGGCCGGTCCGCAGGGTGGTGGGAGTCAGGTTCCATCGGCTGAGGCGGCTGAGGGTTTCCCCGCACGCGATCAGGATCCGCCGGTAACGGCCGGCGCGGATGAAAGCGTCCGCGACCTCCAGGGCGTTCAGGACGCTGTTGCAGGCGTTGGAGACGTCGAAGACCGGGCAGGACAGCCCGGTCTGGGCGGCGACGATGTGGGCGTTGGCGGGTTCCTGGACATCGGCGCTGACGGCGGCGAACAGCAGCAGGTCGACTTCGCCCGGTGCGAGGCCTGCCTGGGTCAGGACACGGCCGACGGCGTGGGAGGCGAGGTCGGAGGGCACGTCGCCGTCCGCGGCGACGACGCGTTCTTGCAGTCCGTAGAGCCTGGACAGCAAGCCGGCCGGGACCCGCACACCAGGGCTGTGCTCGCGCAGCCGGTCCTCGATAGCTTGCGCGCTCCGGCGGCCGTCAGGCAGGTGGACCGTGACCTGGGTGATGCGGCTGTAGAGACTCATGCCGACTCCTTCACCGCGCCGGCACGCGCCGGGGCTTTGTGAGGCAGGCCGCTGACCGTGTGCTTCACCCAGTCCGACAGCCACAGCGGTGACATGGTGTGAAGCGGCACCAGGAGACGGGCGTCGAAGCCGACGGTGTAACGGGCCCTGGGCCGGGAGGAGGTCAGCGCCTTCTCGATGGTCCGGGCGACCGGCTCCGGACCGGGAACACGCGCGTTGACAGCCCCTAACAGAGATTTCGACCGGTCGTAGCCCGCCGACTCGCCTCGATCGGCCTGGGCGAGATCGTCGACCGCCCGGTCCAGCATCGTGGTGGCGAATGTTCCAGGCTCCACCAAAGACACGCGGACACCGGCATGCGCCATCTCCACGCGCAGGCAGTGGGTGAGCGCGTTCAACGCGTGCTTGCTCGCGCTGTACCAACCGCCCAGCGGCCAGGGCACTCGTCCCAAACCCGACGACACGTTCACGATCCGGCCCTCACCACGTCGACGCATCTGCGGCAGGGCGAGGCGGCAGATCCGCATCGCCCCCAGAAGGTTCACCTCCAGCAGGTACCGCGCCTGCTCATCGCTCACGTCCTCGATCGCCCCGGCCTGCGGCACCCCGGCGTTGTTCACCACCGCCCACAAGCCACCGCCCGTCATCTCCGCGATACGCCCCATCGCCTCCTCACAGGACGACGGCTCGGCGACATCCAGTACCACCGTCCTCAGTGGCCGCCCGCGCGCCGCGGCGGCAGCGAGCAGGCCGTCCGCTTTCTCCTGGCTGCGCGCTGTACCGATCACATCGAAACCGCAGCCGGCCAACCGCAGCGCCGTCGACGCGCCGATCCCCCCAGTTGCCCCCGTAACCATCACACTGCGTTGAACCCGCAGGCCGGGCGAGGCATACATAGCCATTCTTACGTCACTCCCGAGGATCCACAGATGGCCCGCGCCACCTGGTGCGCCACCGCGCAGTGAGCAACGATCAGGAAGAAACGCAGTTGTGGCCTCCCCTCGGAATCCCTGCGAGCCCTTCCCCCGCAGGCCGGGGTCACACCTTGGTGAGCACCAACCGCTTCTGGTCGGCCGTCGCGCGTACGACCAGGGCCGGGACGTCTGCGAGGCTGCCGCTACTCAGTGGGGTGAAGACCGTGGGATCGCAGAGCCTGCCTGGACTGCCCCACGAGGCGAGTCGGCCCGCAGGCCGGCGGATCGGTCACCGGTTGCCACTGGTCGTCGCGGATGTCCGGTCCGGGGCGGGGGCCATGCGGCGGGTGAGGTGGCCGAGGGCGAGCAGAGTGAAGACATCAGCGAGAGCGGGGACGGTGAAACGGAATGGGCGGGGGCCGATCGAGTCCAGGATGCTTGCCATCGATCCGTCGGGGCGTTGCTGGGTCAGTAGGTAGGCGGCGCCGCGGGTAGCGGGGCCGGGGGTGGGCTGGGTGCTGAGGGCTGTCAGAGAGCGTAGGCGGTGCTCAGCGCGTCGCTCGGGTTGCCGCCCTGCTGGCCCCACCCGCCGTCGGTGCTCTGGGAATTGGCCAGCAGGTTCAGGGCTCGGCTGATGATGCGCTGTGCGGGGCTGTGGGGAGTGCGGGGGTGGCGGGCGGTTGCGAGGACGGCGCGGCAGACGGTGTGCAGGCGGCTGCTGCTCCAGTCCGGTGGGAAAGAGCCGTCGAGGCGCTGCTGGGAGTCAAGGTAGCCAAAAGCTCTGTCGACCTCGTGGTGGAGGGACGGGTTCTGCGTGCTGTAAGCGTTGGCGGCTGCGGCGGTCATGCACGCTTCCGATGGGGCGCCAGCCAGATAGGCCGGGAAGCCGCCCTCCTTGTCCTGCAGGGCGCGCAGCGAGCCCAGGGCGCGGCGGATCGGTGCGCGGTAGGTGCGAGGGCCGGCGAGGTGCAGGACTTCGATGGCTACTGAAGTGCAGTCCACGTCGGTGAGTTGGACTCCGTCGGTGTAGGACCAGCCGCCCCCGGGATGCTGGAGGGTTACCAGGCGCCGGGCGATGAGGTCCACGACGGGGGCGGTGGCTCCGGCTGCGTGCAGAGCGGTTCCGGCGGTGGCAGTGACCCAGGTGTCCTCGTCACGGATGAAGGGGATCCCGCCGTCGGGCCGCTGGTGCTGCAATGCGGTCCGTACTCCCTGGGTGAGCAGGGCGGAATGCCCGGGCACGGGGAGCAGAGCATGCAGGACCGACAGGTGGATAAGGAGGTTGGCCTCCCAGACGACCCCGGGGCGCTGTGTCGAGGCCAGCAGTTCCAGGTCGCCGTCAGGCGGATGATGCCCGCGGGCGTGGGCGAAAATCGTTTTGCCCGCGGTGACCTGCACGCGCGCCCAGGCGTGCAGGCCGTGCAGGCTGAACGCCTCGGCGGGATCTCTTCGGAGAGCTCTTCGGCTGGCGAGGCGTTCAGGAGCAGCAGGACCGCGGACAAAAGGGCGCGTTTGCGGGGGCCGGTGAAATGGGGGGATCGGGCGAGGAAGTCCTCCACATTCACCGGGTGGGCCGGGTCCGTCGGGTGATGCAGGGCGGCCCGGGCGAGGAGCCGGTCCAGGGGGTCGGGAGCGTCGCAGTGCAAGGACAGGTAGGCGGCCAGACGACTGCGGGAGCCGGGGTGGAGACCAGTGCGGTCCAGGAGGGCCAGCAGCAGTGCGGATTTCAGGACGCGGCTGTGGCACGGGCTGGGTACGGTTCCATCCGGTTGCATCCGGTGCAGCAGACGGGAGCGCAGCAGCGCGATGGCCGGTTCCAGGCCGGCGGGCAGTGCGGCTCGGGGCCAAGGGGGCAGGCTCGCGGCCGAGGCAGCAACTCTCACCGGGGCCTCTTGGCGTGCGTGGTGGTATGCGCGTTGCGGCTGGCTGCGTCCCTGGGGCAGCATCCGAGGGGGCGGGGTCGTGGCCCCGAGGCGTCGACAGGGGCCGGCCCGGAGTTGGGGGCGAAGCGCCCGGTGGCGGGCAGCCAGCGCAGCGTGGCCGTCAGGAACGTCTGGGTTAGGTCTACGTAGCGACGCATGTCCTGGCGCAACGGCGGTGGCACTTCCCGGCCGGTACGCAGGGTGGTTGCGATGGTGTGGAAGGTACTGCGGCGTTCGGCGATCATGGCAGCCGCCCGCTGGCGGGCCTCTGCCAGGCAACAGTTCTCCTGCCGGGCCAGGGCGGTCACCAGGTTGTCCTGGCCGGCGGTCGTGTCATCGGCCGCCGAGGCCAGGTCGTTCACCCATCCCGCGACATCGGCAACCGCCCGACGCAGTTCACCCAACCGGTCACCGACCTGCTCACACTCCACCATCGGGGCGTCACCGGTGCGTTCCAGCACATCAAGCAGGGGAAGCAGCGTGATCGTGCGGCGTCGCAACTGCACGTACTGGGCGACGGTCAACCGGACGGCGTCACGGCGCAGGGCCACTTCTTCCTCGGTCGCATCCAGGAAGTCGGTGTAGTCCGCGGTGAAACGCTCCTTCCACTGCGCGAGCATCCCTGCGGACGTGTGCTCCTACAACTGCTTCAACACCCGTGCATATGCGGGCCGCCTTGCCGGCGGCGGCCCGCCGCCGCCGGCAAGAACCTCACGCAGCGGAGCAGTGAACTCCTCCACCTCGCCCGGAACCAGTCCCAGGCCACCACGATCGACCAGGTCGTCCACACAGCAGATGAACACCGCCCACTGGGCCGTCAGCGCCACGTTCCGCCGGCCGGACCTTCGAGGCAGGGACCCTTCGGGGGCATGTCGAGCTTCATTGCGGCAAGTCGCCGCTCCTCGCCCTCGTCTGCCACCAGCCCCATCGCCTGCGCCCACCGCAGCACCGCCCCGGGACCGACCGACACCGAAAGCGACTGCGCATCTTCCATGCCCCTTACGGTGACTCCACCCATCCCCCAGAGGCAGGGCCACAACCCGGATTAACCCGTACGGATGAGCCCTGCCTGCCCGTGGTGGCGCCTGGCCCACCGAAGTGGTGGCCAGACCTGCCTCCTTGCCACCAAGCCGAATCTCGTTCGGGTGGCCCATCTCGCGGCCGGCCGGTACCGCGTCGCCCTCGGCGCCACGGACCCAGCCTGCTGCGCTGCCGTACAGGCCGCAGTCCCGGGGGCCGGTGCCGCCTGCCTGCCGATCCCGCGTCGTTCACGGCCGCCATGGCGCAAGCCGACCAACAGGGCGCCGTCGCCGAAGCGATCGATCGGCTGAGAAACGACCCGACCGCTCGACGCCGATCACGTGCGGTGCGGGCCCCTGGCGGCGGCCAGGCCGGCAGCGAATGGCCTTTGAGCGGTTACTGCTCCGGGGGCAACCGAGGGGCGGGTTTCTACGCGCTGGCGACCACCGGGGCGCCCGACAGGTCCACGCCGGCCTGCCGGAGTTCTTCGCAGGCCTGAGTGATGGTGCTGTGGCTGACGCCGGCGGTCAGGTCCAGCAGTACTCGGGTGGCGAAGCCGGCCTCGGCCGCGTCCAGGGCGGTGGCCTTCACGCAGTGATCGGTGGCGATGCCGACCACGTCCACCGCGGTGACACCGTGATCCCGCAGCCACGCCGTCATGCCCCGCCCGTCCTCGTCGGCCCCTTCGAAGCCGCTGTAGGCACCCTTGTAGAAGACGGCGTCGACCGCTCCGGCTTCCGCTGCGGGAGCGAAGTTCGGGTGGAAGCCGGAGCCGGGCGTACCGGCTACGCAGTGCACCGGCCAGGAGGTCCTGAAATCAGGGGTGTCGGAGAAGTGGTCACCAGGGTCGATGTGATGGTCCCGCGTCGCCACCACATGCGCGTACCCGGCCTCGGCTGCCTGTGAGACCAGATCGCACACCTTTGTGGCGATCTCGGCTCCGCCGGCCACGGCGACACTGCCGCCCTCACAGAAATCGTTCTGTACATCCACCACGATCAGCGCACGCTTCATGCTGCTGCTCTCCATTTCCGTTCTCAAGTACACGATCTTTCCGCTCCCGCATGCGGGAGCGCTTCCCCAGCAGTCCCTTCCTCTTTGCGGCCGGCCTCGGTCATCTGGCAGCCCGCGCCCGGCAGGACGGCTCCGGGCAACGGTCAGCGTGCCAGGAGTGCCCCACCCCCGCGGTGCCGGATCAGCCCAGGGGCAGTGTCAGGCATGCGGCCTTGCCGTCGGGGGAGCTGATCGTTGTGGTGCTGCCGTCGGAGCTGGCATCCGAGTAGAGCGGGTCCTTGCTGGTGACGACCAGCATCAGCCGGTGGTGCTGGGGCAGGTCGTAGCCGGCGGCCTGCAGTTTCCAGGTGGCGCTGTGGTCCCGGTCGGGGGTCAGGGCGGTGAGGGTGAGGGGTTCGTGGGTGATGATGCGGGCCATACTGTCGGGGCCGAGGGCGAAGAGGCAGGCCACCAGGGTCGTGGAAGGGACCGTGCTGCGCACGGTCAGTGTGAGTTCGCAGATACCCCGGATCTTGCGTGCCGCGCCCTCGTGGCCGTCCGCCGCGATCGGATCGCTTGTCCAGACCGCGAGGTTCTGCCGGTCGAACTTCTCCGTGACGTAGCTCTTCGAGTTGCCGTTCCACTCGGCCTGGCCGCTCGTGATGACGGTGTCCGCCGCGATGGCCTCGGTCGTCTGCCCGGCGGTGGACTCCCGCTCCCAGCCCGTTTCCGGTTCGGTTGCCAGGCCGCCGTCACGGTCGTCCGACGCGCTGGCCGTCAGGTACCACCGCTCGGTGGAGGTGGTGACGTCCTCCCAGGACGGACTGGACTCACGGGTAGCCGGTGTGACGATCTCGGTGCTTCCGGTCTGCGGGTCGGTCCGGGTCTTGTAGGTGAACATGATCTGGCTGGTAACTGCGGGCCAGGTGGGTACGGCGTTGCCGATCCCGCGCACGTGGTGGTCCAGCCAGGCGAATGCCTCCTCGACCGGCTCGTTGGGTCCGCTGAACGGGATGGTCAGACCGGCGCCCTCGGGTGCGGCGTGGTCGCCGATCCACAGGTTCAGGTGCTTGGGCACGGTCAGGCCGTTGAAGTGCTCGAGGACCTGGTTGGCTGGGAAAAACGTCTCGCGCCAGGTGTTGGAGAAGAAGGTGGGGATGGCGCGGGCGTTGGTCTTGTCGGCGTACGAGGAGGGAGATCGTTTCTTGCTCCACTTCTCTACGGTGTCGAGGTTCTGGCCGGCTTGGAAGTCCGCCAGGATCTGCCGGGTGGCCGCGTCGAACTTCCGATCGGCCGGACCGCCGGTGAAGTTGATCAGGGCGGTCACCGCCGCCAGGTGCCGGGTGTCGTTCTGGAGAAGACTGGCGGCCAGGTCGCCCCAGGTACTCAGGGCCACGACCGCGGCCACGCGCTCTTTCGGGTCGTGCGCCGCAACCAGCTGGCTGATACCCGAACCGTAGGACTCGCCCAAAAAGGCAATCCGGCTGGGCTTGAAGTGCTTCTCCGCGTAGTCGATGACGGTCAAGCCATCGGCCCAGTCGAGAGGTCCGGCCACGTCGATGGTGCCCCCGGAGGTGAACGGCCCATCGACGTAGCCCTTACCGGGCACGGGCATCGTGAGACCGATCCCACGCGGGGTGTAGGCCAGCACGTGGTAGCCGCGCAGCGCCAGCTGGAGGTACGTGTACTCGAACAGCGCCCAGCCGAAAGGCGTCCACCCAGCCGGCACGATCACCACGGGAGCGGATTCGTCGGTCCTGAGCTTGATCGTGTGTGCCGACAGCCGTACGCCGTCCTCGGCAGTGATGCGGGGAAAGCCGATGGTCGCCTGCTGCTGTACCTGCTCCGTCAGCCTCTGGAGATCGGGGGGCAGTACCGGCTGCTCAGCCGTGCCGTCCAGGGTGGCGATCAGCGCCTCTGCGACGTGGGGCAGCGGCCGGGTCCAGTGACGTGGGCGAGGTGTAGATGCCGTGCCGGGCGATCCGGTCCAACTGTGCTGCGATACTCACGCCGTCGTTGTTGTGCGGGTGGCTCACGATGCCCGTCTCCTCACTGTCGCCGACCGGACCGTCAGGCACCGCCGGCACATGCCGTCTGCCGGAGGCCCGGCCCTTCCCAGATCCTGTCGGTCCGCTCCTTCACCGAAGGCAAAAGGCGCAAGGTGTGCAGAAACACGGCCGCCACTCATTGCGACCCGAGCTCCCCCTGAACGCCACGCGCGCCCCGCAGGAAGCGCGGCTACCGCCCACAACGTCCTCGCCGACCCCGTGACCGCAGGTGCGACCGCGCGAGCGAAGGCAGCGGGAGAGCGTTGCGACAGCCCTCATGAGATTTCAGGAGGGCAACGGAACGCGCCGTACGTCGTTGAGTGCCGTCCTGGAAAGTTGCCGTCGCTCGTGACCACGCTGGACAGGGGCCCCGCCCCTGCCCAGCGCTCACCGTGTTCACACGGACATCGACATCCAGCACATCCCGCCGCTCAGCGAAGACAACCACGACTTCCCACGATGAACTCGGTCAGGCCACGACCGGCTCTGTGATCCGGTCGTGCCGGCAGCGGGCAGTTCCTGGCAGGGAACGAAAGAGCAACGCAGCCTCACCCCAAACCTACCCGGGGAATGCTGCCCGGCCGCTGCCGCCGCTCGGTCGTCAGGCGGCGCTGAACTGGTGGGCGGGCCGCTGCGCCATTCCACCCACTGCGGGCCGTCCAGGATGGCCTCGGGTTCGGTGACGCCGACGCCCTCGAGGAGCACGACCAGGTCGTGGTCGCTGTAGGCGGTGCCGAGGACCTCGTTCCTGCCGTTGCTGTGCACGGTGACTCTCCGGCCGCCTGAGAGGGAGGGCCGGTGCACGACGATCGGTGCGCTGGTCACTGCGGCGATGGGTGCATCAGCAGCGGAAGGCGCTGCGGGCGGGTGAGCTGGAGGAGCGGCGCAAGACGCTGCTGGACGCCCCGGAGGCCGGGATGGTCTGGGAGCCGGGCGAGGAAGCCTGGGAGAACAAACTCGCCGCGCTGCGGTCCTACCGGCGGGCATGGGGCACCTCGCTCCGTGTCAGGACGCGGTGTGGGGCGAGGGCAAGGCGATGGTGCCGGTCGGGCAGCACATGGCGAACCTGCGCCGCAAGGACGGTCTGGGTAAGGACGCGGAACGGGCGGCGGAGCGCGCGGCGCAGCTGGCTGCGGTCGATGAGGACTGGGACTGCCCGTGGCCGCTGGGCTGGCAGAGGCACTACCGCGTCCTCGCGGACCTGGTCGACGCCGACGGCCACCTGCCCGAGATCCAGCCTGGGGTGCTGTTCGAGGGCGATGACATCGGGCGGTGGCTCCAGCAGCAGCGCAAGCCGGGCACCTGGGCGCAGCTTCTCCCCGAGCAGCGGGAACGGCTGTCGAAACTGGGCGTACAACCCGCCCAGGCGTCGGCCCCCGCCCGGCAGCCACGCGGGCGACAAAGGACCCGAACAAGGCGCAGGCGGCGTTTCAGCGGGGCCTGACGGCCCTCACCCAGTGGGTCGAACGGGAAGGCGCGGACCGTCCGGTACCGCGCATCCACAGCGAACAGATCGCGGGCGACGGCGAGACCGAGCCGGTGACCGTGAAACTGGGCGTATGGATCTCGAACACGAAGCGAGGAGGGGTCGGCTGGGTGCCGCCCAGCTCGCCGCGCTCGCGGAGCTGGGCATGGACTTGGCGAAGCCGGTGCCGATCCCCCAGGCCACCCCGGACAGCCTCTGATCGCCTTCCTGTGTCGCAACGCGCTCCTGGTCCTCGTCCCACTCGCCCACGACTCCATCGTCCCGGGCGCCCGCGCGTCGGGACCAGAGCGTACAGAAGGTGACGTCTGACAGCGGCCTCTTCCGTTCATCAGGTGAGCTTGCCCTTTTGGCCGGTGATTTTTTGCGACAAGGCCGAGGATGCTCAGGATCGTCCCCGTCATCAGGAATGATCGGCCTCGTTGAGCGTCCTGCACGTCCAGCCGTAGCACGTGACCAGAGGGAGTGGATATGGCGGAGCGGCAGTCCGGCGTCGTGAAGTGGTTCAACGACGAGAAGGGGTTCGGCTTCATTACCCCCGAAAGCGGTCCGGACCTCTTCGTGCACTTCAGGGCCATCCAAGGGAACGGTTTCAAGACGCTCAAGGAAGGCCAGAAGGTGACCTTCGTCGCGGTGCAAGGCCAAGGTGAGCTTGTTCCGCTTTGACGGACACCATCGGTGTGGTGGTCAGGCTGCGAGTGCGGTCTCGTATTCGGCGGGACTGCGATAGCCGAGGCTGCTGTGCAGACGGTGCAAGTTGTACCAGCCCTCGATGAAATCGAAGATCGCGGTGCGGGCGGCAGCCCGGCTGGGCCAGGAAATGGCGTCGAGCAACTCCCTCTTGATGGTGGCGAAGAACGACTCGGCGAGTGTGTTGTCCCAGCACTGTCCGGTGCGGCCGACCGACAGGCGCACCTCCAACTGGTCTGCCAGTGCGGCAAATTGCTGGCTGGTGTACTGACAGCCACGATCCGAGTGAAAGATCACCGGCCGAGTGGGACGGCGCTTCCGACAGGCGGCGGTGAGGGCATCGGCGACCAGATCGGTCCGCAGGTGGTCGGCGGTGGCCCAGCCGACCACGCGACGGGAGGCGATGTCGATGACGGTGGCCAGATAGAGCCAGCCCTCCTCCGTGGCGATGTAGGTGATGTCGCCGCACCAGCGGGCATCCAGGCCGGCGGGGTCGGGCTGGAAGTCCCGGACGACGAGATCGGGCCGCAGGGCAGCTCGTGGATCGGGGATCGTCGTCAGGTGCCGTCGTCTGCGGTGTCGGCCCTGCAGGCCGGCAGCCCGCATCAGCCGCGCGACACGTCGGCGGCCACATCCGGCGCCTGCTCGCTTGAGCACGGCATGGACGCGCGGGGCGCCGTAGGTTCCCCGCAATCTTGTGTGGACGTCGGCGATCTGTTCCGCCAGCTCGGCGTCACGGACCGCGCGGGGACCAGGCTTGGCAGCGCGGCGGGCGTAGAAGGCGGTCCGGGAGACCTTCAGCAGCTCACACGCTCGTTTGAGGCTGTGACCTGCGCGCTTCTCCGCCTCGATGAACGGGTGCACCGTCACCGGGTCTCCTTTGCGAAGAAAGCCGTGGTGAGGTCAATGGGTCGGTGCAACATCCCGGGTAGAACGGCTGCTGGAGGTGTTGCTGGGTGGCGAGAATCGGGCGTCCGGGGCTGTCGGACGAGCAAAAGCGTGAAGTGTGGCGACGATGGCGGGACGGGCAGTCGCTGAGCGAGATCGGGCGTGCGCTGGGCAAGGTGCCCGGGTCAATCCACGGAGTGGTCGCGGCGAACGGCGGATTCGTCCCGGCGGCCAGGGCCCGATCGGCCGGAGTGCTGTCGCTGGCGGAGCGGGAGGAGATCTCCCGGGGTCTGGCCGCTGGCGACTCCTTCCGGGCGATCGCGGGCCGGATGGGGCGGGCACCGTCCACGGTCAGCCGCGAGGTGGGGCGTCACGGCGGGCGTGAGAAGTACCGGGCCGCTCACGCGGACGAGGGGGCCTGGGGCAATGCCCGGCGCCCGAAGTCCTGTTTGCTGCAACAGAGTCCGGCCCTGCGGGACACGGTCGCGGGCAAGCTGAAGGAAGACTGGTCGCCGCGTCAGATCGCAGGCTGGCCCGCCCGCGCCTTCGCGCCCGAGGACGGTATGTACGTGTCTCACGAGACGATCTACAAGAGCTTGTTCATCCAGGCCCGAGGCGTACTGAAGAAGGAGCTCGTCTCCCATCTGCGCCGCCGGCGCACGATGCGCCGCTCGAAGAACGCCTCCACCGCAGGTCAGCAGCGAGGCTGCATCCGTGACGCGGTCTCCATCCGCGAGCGTCCGGCCGAGGCCGAGGACCGGGCTGTTCCCGGCCACTGGGAAGGCGACCTGATCACCGGTGCGAAGAACAGTCATATTGCGACACTGGTCGAACGGCACTCCCGCTACGTCATGCTCGTCCGGGTCGCAGGCAAGGACACCACCAGTGTGATCTCCGCACTGAGTCATCAAGTCCGCTACCTGCCCGACGGGTTGATGACTTCACTGACCTGGGACCGGGGTACTGAGCTGGCCGACCACAAGCGGTTCACAATGGCCACCGACGTCAAGGTCTACTTCGCCGATCCGAAAAGCCCCTGGCAGCGGGGATCGAATGAGAACACCAACGGACTCCTCCGCCAGTACTTTCCCAAGGGAACCGACCTGTCCGGATATACCCAGGTCGAATTGGATGCCGTCGCCCTCAAGCTGAACACCCGCCCCCGGCAGACCCTCGGGTTCGAAACTCCCGCTGATAGGCTCGCGGCAGCTGTTGCATCAACCGGTTGACTCCGCCGTGGCCCGCTTGAGGATGCCGACGTCCTCACGCAGACGGCGGTTCTCCCGCCGCAGTGCGGCCACTTCCTCGCGTTCGCTGCTGGTCAGGCCGTCCCGCTCGCCCGCATCGACCTCGGCTTGCTTCACCCGGTCACGCACCGCGGTCTCGGTCAGATCGAAGTCCTTGGCGATCTGACCGACCGAGCGGTCACCACGTCGGCACAGCTCGACGGTCTCCGCCTTGAACTCCGGCCTGAACGAGCGACGAGGGCGAGGCTTCTTCTTCCCCATGCTCCCCATGATGGACATCCTCCCGGGGCTGAACCCCTGATCTCGGATGTCCGTCACAGCGGATCAAGCCCAAAGGAAACTGAACCAGTGGTTGACGTCCCGTGAGTCGTCAGCGGCCTGCCGAATCTGGTGGATGGGCCGCTTTGCAGTGCTGGAGAGTGCTCTATCCGATGGCCTCTCCTCTTCCGGCGTCTTTAGCCTATGGATGTCGGGAGGCCCGGACCAAGACTGCGATGTGCGGTCCGTGGCGATGCTGCCGGGGTATAGCTGGGCACCGAAGCCGTCACAGAGATCCTCAGTGAACGTGGGAAGCGATCTGGCATCGCCCTTCCCGTCCGGCAGCCGGCCGGGCGGGCAGGCGCAATGCCCGCTGATGAAGCCAGATCGTGGCGGAGTCGCCGTAGTACTCGGAGGCCGGGAAAGCCGGGCACATGGGGAAGGGCGACAGCGTGATAGCAGCAAGGCTGCTGTCGGGGAGGAACGTTGTTGAATAACGACGCGCCGTCGGAAACAACCTGGCCGGGCAGTATGACGGCTGGGCGACGGGTACTCGATCATCAGATCAAGCTGCACCGATGGGCAAGGAGCGAACCGGATCGCCGGTTCGATGATGTATTCAACTTGATCTGCGACCGGGCCACTCTGGTAGTGGCTTGGGAGCGGGTGTCTGGCAACCGGGGTGCCAGGACAGCAGGGGTGGATGCGGTCACGCGTTTTCACATCGAAGAACGTCATGGAGTGATTCCGTTCCTTGAGGAGCTTCGCTCCTCGCTCAAGGACGGGTCCTTCACTGCGCTGCCGGTCAAGCAGGCGGTGATTCCCAAGAAGAACGGCAAGGTCCGTTACTTGGGCATTCCCACCCTGCGGGATCGCGTCGCGCAGATGGCGCTCAAGCTGGTCCTGGAGCCGATTTTCGAGGCCGATTTCTACCCGTCCAGTTACGGGTATCGGCCGGGACGTCGGGCTCAGGATGCCATCGCCGAAATCCACCGCTTCACCCGCAAGCCGTCGACCTACGACTGGGTCATCGAGGGCGACATCAAGGCTTGCTTCGACAACGTCGGCCACCATGTCCTGATGGACCTGGTGGCCGAGCGCGTCAAGGACCGCAAGGCCCTGCGGCTGGTCAGCGCGTTTCTGCGGGCCGGAGTTGTCGAGTTGCACGGTGGGTTCGCGGAGACCCTCACGGGAACTCCGCAAGGAGGAGTCGCTTCTCCTCTGCCGGCCAACGTCTATCTCTCTGTTCTGGACCGGCATTTCTCGCGGATCTGGAACACCGAGATGAACCCCGGAGCGCGTCGGCAGGCCCGACGCCGCAAGGGGCTGCCGAACTATCGTCTGGTGCGATACGCCGATGACTTTGTCGTGCTGGTGCACGGCACCGAGTCCGAGGCTGAAACGCTCAAGGCGGAGATCGGTGAACTGCTGGCTCGCATACTGAAGATGATCCTCTTGGACGAGAAGACCCACATCACCCATATCGACGACGGCTTCGTCTTCCTGGGCTTTCACATCCAGCGGAGGCCCTGGTGCGACGGCCGTCGCGTCGTGCTCACCATTCCGTCCAAGCAGGCGTTGGCGTCGGTGATGCACAAGGTCAAGAAACTGACGGGGCGAAGTACGACGTCGCTCTCGTTGGAGGAGGTGCTGCGGTCAGTCAACCCGGTCCTTCGGGGCTGGGCTGCCTATTTCCGCTACGGCGCGTCGAAGAGAACGTTCTCCTACCTCGGTTGGTACGCGTGGTGGAGACTGCTTCTCTGGATTCGCTACAAGCACCCCCACCTGACCTGGAAACAGTTGCGGCGCCGCTATTACGGGGCAGACCGCATCGCGGAGGGCGGAGTCGTCCTCTACAACCCGGCGAAGATGCGGGTCCAGCGCTACACGTTTCGTGGAGCGCAGATCAGCACGCCTTACAACATCGACGAGGCCGATCCCGACGGAGCACGTTTCCGGCGGACAAACCATGACGATGTGGCCTTCGTCGGCCAGGTCAGCGAATACCTCGCCTGATCCAGCGGATCACGTGGAGAGCCGGATGCTCGGCCAACGGGCACGTCCGGTTCGGCGGGCGGGGACGGGAAAACCGACACCGGAAACAGTGTACGGCGTCTCGTCCCCGACCCAACACATGGAACTCGACCGCCACGGCGCCGAACTCCTCTTCCAGGTTTTGACCGAGCGGGAGGAGAAAAACAGCGTGGCGATCGCCTCGAACGAATCCTTCTCTGGATGGACAAAGACGTTCACCGACCCGCGCCTTTGCGCGGCCATCGTCGACCGCCTCACCTTCGGCGGCAACATCATCGAGACCGGAACCGACTCCTACCGTCTCGCCACCACTCGTGCCCGAGCCGGACAGCAAGCCGCTGGCTGACCTCGCTTCATCGGTCGGCAGGGCCCTCGATTCGCCTTGTCAGACGTGTGAGGCAGGATGACGCCATGCCACAGCAGATCTTGCCCCCGTCGGAGTCCTGGCGCCTGATCGACGCCTGGCTGGCCACTCACGTGGCCTCCGATTTCGCACTCCTCAATCCGCCGGCGACACCGGACGAGATCCGAAACGCGGAACGGATCCTCGGCGCCCGACTGCCCGATGATCTCGCTGAATCTCTGCAATGCCACAACGGCGTGAGCGCCTGGACAACCATCCTGCCGGAGCAGTCCCCGCTCACAGTGAGCGGCATCGTGGACCATTGGCAGACCTGCATGGACGTCGCGGCGGAGAACGGGGGCCTGACCCCTCGGGCCTGGGAAGAGGAGCCTTGGTGGCACCGCCTCTGGGTTCCCTGGGCTGAGAGCGCCGATGGCGCGGCGCAGGTCATCGACCAACGTCCTGGTCCTGACACGGGGCGTCTCGGCTGGGCGGGCCACAGCGGTGGCGGTGACTTCACCGATTCCTGGCCTGATCTGGCGAGCCTTCTCCACGCGGTCGCGCAAGCACTTCATGAAGGTGGAGACGTCCTCGGACTACACCCCTACCTCACCGTGCAAGGTGGGATGTGGTGGGACGAAGAGGGCTGCGGCGAGCTGAACGGTCACCCGCTGAGGTCCGCACCGATCGGTCTGCCCTAACCACCAGCCAACGCAGACCGCCGCCGAGTCGACGCGAACCACCCGACCGCTCCTACTTCTCACCAACATTTCCGAGGTCTCTGACCCACGGTCGTTCTCACAACGCGTCGACAAACGTTCTTGCTCGTGGCCTACGCAGCCAGCCGGCCGCTCGTGTGACCACTGCACCGGGCGCACCGCGCCGTCAGGGCGTGAGGGCGGTGCTGTCGTCCGACCGGGTGATGGAACGCCTGCGGACGGGCTTCGTACGAGGTCGGGCGGCCGCTTGACTGCGCAGTTCAGGACGGGTGGAGCCGGGTGGTGCGGTTGTTCGTCGGACGATCTTCCTTTCGATCTTCCGTGTCCTGCGCGTGGTGTACGGCGTTAGGTCGCCTGATTGATCGAGACGCTCAGTTAGAAGGAGAGCTATGGGCACCATGATGCGCAGGATGGTCCTGGTCGCGGCTGTTGCGGCCGCGATGCTTGGGGGGCCCGGCGCGGCCGTGGGACAGGCAGAGGACGGGCCGGGGCAGGGCAACCCGGCGCTGATCGTGTCCCCGGCCCCGGGGACGATCACCAAGGAACGGAAGATCACCGACACGTACACCTACAGCCAGGACGGGTCCTCGTCTCAGCAGAGCAGCAGCACGCCGCCGACTCCCCAGCCGCCAGAGCCCGGCCCGGTGACCGCGCTGAAGGACACCGCGAACTCCACCGTCCAGTCGGCCACCGCCGGGGCGTCCAGCGTGGCGGACGCGGCGCTGAAGTAGCCCCGCCAGCTCGTCGCCGCAGCGCGGGAGCTAGGGGCGGCCGGTGGCAGTCGGGCCGGTGCTCCCTGTTCGTCACCCCTGCAGGGGGCACCGGCCGGGGCCGGAAAAGCAGACGAAAGGCAGAAAACGCAGTGCAAAACATCCGCAAACCCCTGTGGGAGCGGGGGGCCTGGATCGTGGCGGCGGCCGTGCTGACACCGCTGGCGGCGCTTCCACAGGCGCCCGGGGCCTTGGCGGCGCCCAGGCAGGTAACCGAGATCATCGATCAAAGCGGGGAGTGGTACCCCCCGCAGGGGGTTGATTTCGTCACCGTGCACCTGTGGGGCCCGGGCGGGACCGGCGGCGCCGGCGGCGCCGGCGGCGGGGGCGGGAGTGGCTGGTTCGACAGGGTGGGCGGCTACGGCGCCGGAGGCGGCGGCGCCGCCGGCGGCGGTAGTGGCGGAGGCGGCGGCGGCGGCGCCTACATCGCCTGCGAGGTGGGGGTGTACGACGACGACGTCTTCTACATCAACATCGGTGAGGCGGCCGTTGCCGGTATCCAGAAGGCGAGCGGCGGGGCCGGGGGTCCGGGCGGGCCTGCTGGCCGGGGCAAGAACGGAAAACCCGGTGCCAAGGGAAAGGACAATCCGGCCTCCGACCTGAGTACCGAGTTCCTCCTTAAAGAGCCGTCCAGGCGGAGGAGTACCCTGCTGGCCGAAGCGCCGCCTGGTGACGAGGGCCACCCGGGCCTCGGCGGGGGCGGTGGCTGGGGCGCCGGCCCGAACAGGCAGGGGGGCGGCGGCAAGCCCGGCGGATCCGGTGGCCAGGCCACCGCCCAGAGTGAGCAGGGCCATTGCGCCCGGGGCGCCCGACGGGTCGGGGGAGTCCTGGGAGACGCGGGTTCCCAGGGCAGGCCCGGCACCCGAGGCAAGAGGGGCACCCGTTCAGCGGGCAGCATCCTCTCTACGGGAGGTGCCGGTGGGGCCGGTGGTAGCGCTCCCGAGTCCGGGGGCGCTCCGGGCCGCACCCGGAGCCCTGACAGGTCCCCCCTGCCACCGGGCATCGCGACCGGGGTGCGGGCGGCCGCGGAGGACAGGGCGGTGCCGGTGGCCAGGGCAATGGGTATAAGAACCCCATCCCGGCGCAGGCAGGTAGCCCGGGCGAACTCGGAGCCCCCGGCGGTGACGGCTACGCCGTGATCACCTACGAACTAGATAACACCCGCAGAACAGGTGAGAGGGAGCGATAGTTCATGCCACCACCCCTGCCGACCAGCAGCCCCCGGACATCCTCCTCGTAAGCGGCCCCGTGCCATGACCGGCACCCATCCGTGCCCCCACCCGGTGTACATCTGCGTGCCTAGCACGGCGTCCACCGAGCGGGGGCACCGTGCTGCCAGCGTCCAGATCTCCGGGCTTATCTAGGGTCCGGAGGCACTTCGCGCAGGTCAGGCCTCATGGCCTCCTGTCAGGCAAGTAAGGCAAGACGTGGCGTCGGAAACGGTTCGGTCGAACCGTTTCCGGGACTGCCCTTCGAGCGTCGGCAGCACGGGCAGGAAGTGGGCCGGCCGAACCACTTCGTAGACACCCGTATGGGCACCCGGTTCTCGTATAGGCGCTGTCGCGTTGGTTGACCGGGTGGGATTGATCTTCGGGTTGATCATGGTGGAGGGGGTTGTCCGTGGGCAGTGCGTCGCCGTCGTGCAAGGGGCACCGCTGCCCGGTCGAGGCCATCTCCCCCTGCGTGTGGCTGTACTTCCGCTTTCCGCTGTCGTTTCGCGAGGTAAAGGAGCTGATGCTCCAGCGCGGCGTCATCCTCTCCCGCGAGACCGTGCGCCGCTGGTGCGCCACGTCCGGGCAGGCCTGCGCAGACGGACCGCGCAGCCGCCGGCCCCGGCCCGGGGACAAATGGCATGTGGACGAGGTGTTCATCAAGGTCAACGGCGAGCTGAAGTATCTATGACGAGCCGCCGACGCCGGCGGCAACGTCCCCGGCATCCCCGTGCAGAACCGGCGGGACAAGGCCGCCGCCAGGCGGTTCTATTGCCACCTGACGAAGAAGACGCGTGCAGTGCCGCGGGTGGCCGTCACCGACAAACTGCGCTCCCACAGCGCCGTGTCAACGGCGAGGTCATGCCTTCCGTCGGGCACCGCGCTCATAAAGGCCCGAACAACCGGGCCGAGAACAGCCACCAGCCCACCCGACAACGGGAACACGCGATGAAGGACCTTGCGATCCACGGGCGCGGCACAGCGGTCCCTGTCCGCGCTCAGCGGCATCTCGCCGCACTTGCGGCCCCACCGCCACCTGACGCCCGCACATCACTACCGAGCCGAGATAATCATCCGCTTCGCCGTCCGGGATCAGATCACCGACGCCGCCGACCGGCCCACCACGGCCCGAAAACACGACCGCACCCAGGGCCCATCACACCCCGACACACCGTCAGACAACCACGTACCCAACAACATGACAACGCCGTTTGGTCACGTCCCTTCCCGTGGTGTAGGCGATCAGCCGTCTGACGCCGCTGGCAGGACGGTCGGGATGTCGATGTAGAGAGCGTCCATGCTCTCGTTGGAGAGGTAGCGGCGGGGGAAGGCGATCCATTCGTCGTGAAGTTCGGCGAGGACCGCGGTGGCGAGGCGGAGGACGGCGGTCGGGTTCGGGAAGACCTGGACGACGTCGGTGCGGCGTTTGATCTCCCGGTTCAGCCGTTCCAGCGGGTTCGTGGACTGGATCTTCTTCCAGTGCTGGTGGGGGAAGTCCGCGAACGCGGTCAGGTCTTCTTTGGCCTCCAGCAGCATCTCTCTGACCTTGGGGAACTGTCGGCCGAGCATGTCGGCGACCGTGTCGAGTTGGGTGCGGACGGCGTCTGCGGTGGGCTGGGCGAAGACGGTGTGGATCGTGGCTGCGACCATCTCCGCAGATCCTTTCGGGATCACGGCGAAGACGTTGCGGACGAAGTGGACCCGGCAGCGCTGCCAGGCGGAGCCGAGCATGACCTTGCGGATCGCTTTGACCAGGCCGCTGTGGCTGTCGGAGATGACCAGGCGGACGCCACTCATTCCACGTTCTCGCAGGTGACGCAGGAACTGGGCCCAGAACGCTTCGGTTTCGCTGTCGCCGACCATGACACCGACGACTTCCCGGCCGCCGTCCTGGGTGACGCCGGTGGCGATGACGATGGCCTGGGAGACGATGCGGTGATCGACGCGGGCCTTGACGTAGGTGGCGTCGAGGAAGAGGTAGGGGAAGCGGATGTGGTCCAGCGGACGGGTCCGGAAGGCGTCGAGCTGTTCGTCCAGGTCGGCGCAGATCCGGGAGACCTCGCTCTTGGATATCCCGGTGTCGGAGCCGAGGGCTTTGACGAGGTCGTCGACGGAGCGGGTGGACACGCCGTGGACGTATGCCTCCATGATGACCGCGTAGAGGGCCTGGTCGATGCGCCGCCGGCGCTCGAGGAGGCTGGGGAAGAAGCTCCCGGCCCGCAGTTTCGGGATGGCGAGTTCCAGGTCGCCGGCCTGCGTGGTCATGGTTTTTTCGCGGTGGCCGTTGCGCCAGGTGGTGCGGGTGCCGGTGTGTTCGCCCCACTCGGCTCCGATCTTTGTAGTGGCCTCGGCCTCGATCAGTTCCTGCAGCAGCCGCTCGGCGA
Source organism: Streptomyces sp. Wb2n-11 (assembly GCF_001049855.1). Classification (NCBI taxonomy): domain Bacteria; kingdom Bacillati; phylum Actinomycetota; class Actinomycetes; order Kitasatosporales; family Streptomycetaceae; genus Streptomyces; species Streptomyces sp. Wb2n-11. The sequence goes on along the minus strand of NZ_CVPB01000004.1, from coordinate 112,401 downwards.
CCTCGCGGACGAGTTCAAGACCATCGGCCGAACGTAGTGATTCAAGCAGGCGAAGTAGGTCATGCTGGGACAAGGCCACCGTGCACCCCCTGGGGTCGAACTGCCCGTTCACTCCGGACAGTTGCACGGTGGCCTGCCAGTTGAGTAGGGCACAGTCACCGGCAGGCGGTGCACCACAGGGAGCAGAACCCGCGCACTCAACCGCGGAGATCCCCTACACCACACTGCGGGACGCCATCCGCCGTTTGGCCAGCTCGAATCCGATGCCGCTGGAGGCGCCCGTGACCAGGGCGAGAGGCTTGTCGTCGCTGAACCGTTCCGGGTTCTGTGGAGACTTCAGATTGTGGTTGTGACCTGGGGTTCCGCGGTCGTGAGGTAGTAGTTGGTCTCGTATTCGACTGGTGGGATGTGCCCGATCTCACCGTGGAGTCGGCGATGGCAGTACCACTCGATCCACTCGGCGGTGGCGAGTTCGACCTGGGAAAGGGTCTTCCATGGACGTCGAGGCTTGACGAGCTCGGTTTTGAACAGGCCGATCGTGCTCTCCATGAGGGCGTTGTCGTAGGCATCGCCGACCGAGCCGATCGAGGCCGCGATGCCGGCGGCGTCCAGGTGCTCGGCGAGCCGGAAACTCGTATATTGCGACCCGGCATCGGAATGATGTATCAACTCGCCACGCTGATACGGCTGTTCGTCGCGGTCGCGTTGCCACAGGGCCATGTCCGGGGCATTCAGGACGAGCCGTGTCTCCTTCGACAGGGCGGCGGCCCAGCCTACGATCCGGCGGGAGAAGGTGTCCACGACGAACGCGACGTAGACCACTCCCGACCAGGTGCTGACGTGGGTGAAGTCGGCGACCCAGCAGCGGTTCGGGGCCGGTGCGACGAACTTGCGGTCCAGCAGGTCCGGCGCCCGCTCGACGGAGCTGTCCGCCATCGTGGTGATGACCTTCTTCCCGCGCACGGCACCGGTGACGCCGAGCTCGCGCATCAGGCGTTCGACCGTGCACCGGGCCACGACGTGACCCTGGCGGTGCAGCTCGCGCCAGACCTTCCTGGCCCCGTAGACACGGTAGTTGGACTCGAAGACCTGCCGGATGAGCGGCTTCAGCTCCGCATCGCGGACCGTGCGAGCGGACGGGGCCTGGAGTCGTTTGTGGTGGGCGTAATAGGTGGAGGGGGCGATCTTGCAATCGTGCTCGGTGAGCACGCGGCAGATGGGCTCGACACCGCCGAAGCGGGCCCGGTGCTCGTCGATGAACGCTACGAGCGAGTGTGTGGCCGGTCGAGCTCGGCCGCGAAGAAAGACGCGGCGGAGTCAACCGGCTGATGCAACAGCTGCCGCGAGCCTATCAGCGGGAGTTTCGAACCCGAGGGTCTGCCGGGGGCGGGTGTTCAGCTTGAGGGCGACGGCATCCAATTCGACCTGGGTATATCCGGACAGGTCGGTTCCCTTGGGAAAGTACTGGCGGAGGAGTCCGTTGGTGTTCTCATTCGATCCCCGCTGCCAGGGGCTTTTCGGATCGGCGAAGTAGACCTTGACGTCGGTGGCCATTGTGAACCGCTTGTGGTCGGCCAGCTCAGTACCCCGGTCCCAGGTCAGTGAAGTCATCAACCCGTCGGGCAGGTAGCGGACTTGATGACTCAGTGCGGAGATCACACTGGTGGTGTCCTTGCCTGCGACCCGGACGAGCATGACGTAGCGGGAGTGCCGTTCGACCAGTGTCGCAATATGACTGTTCTTCGCACCGGTGATCAGGTCGCCTTCCCAGTGGCCGGGAACAGCCCGGTCCTCGGCCTCGGCCGGACGCTCGCGGATGGAGACCGCGTCACGGATGCAGCCTCGCTGCTGACCTGCGGTGGAGGCGTTCTTCGAGCGGCGCATCGTGCGCCGGCGGCGCAGATGGGAGACGAGCTCCTTCTTCAGTACGCCTCGGGCCTGGATGAACAAGCTCTTGTAGATCGTCTCGTGAGACACGTACATACCGTCCTCGGGCGCGAAGGCGCGGGCGGGCCAGCCTGCGATCTGACGCGGCGACCAGTCTTCCTTCAGCTTGCCCGCGACCGTGTCCCGCAGGGCCGGACTCTGTTGCAGCAAACAGGACTTCGGGCGCCGGGCATTGCCCCAGGCCCCCTCGTCCGCGTGAGCGGCCCGGTACTTCTCACGCCCGCCGTGACGCCCCACCTCGCGGCTGACCGTGGACGGTGCCCGCCCCATCCGGCCCGCGATCGCCCGGAAGGAGTCGCCAGCGGCCAGACCCCGGGAGATCTCCTCCCGCTCCGCCAGCGACAGCACTCCGGCCGATCGGGCCCTGGCCGCCGGGACGAATCCGCCGTTCGCCGCGACCACTCCGTAAATTGACCCGGGCACCCTGCCCAGCGCACGCCCGATCTCGCTCAGCGACTGCCCGTCCCGCCATCGTCGCCACACTTCACGCTTTTGCTCGTCCGACAGCCCCGGACGCCCGATTCTCGCCACCCAGCAACACCTCCAGCAGCCGTTCTACCCGGGATGTTGCACCGACCCATTGACCTCACCGCCGCAGCCTTCAGGATGTCGTTCGCCCGCTTCAGCTCGGCAATCTCCTTCTTCATCGCCTTGACCTGCGCGGACTCCTCCGTGGTCGTCCCCGGACGCCGCCCGGAGTCGACCTCGTCCCGCTTCACCCAGTTCCGCAGGGTCTCGGCCGAACCGATCCCGAGTTTCTGGGCGACCGCCCGCAGCGCAGCCGACTCGTTCGGATAGTCACCACGGACCTCGGCGACCATACGGACCGCTCGTTTGCGCAGCTCAACGGGATAAGAGGAGGGACGTGCCATGACTCAATCCTTTCACGGAATCGAGTCTCTACCGAACCCGGAACGGTTCAAAGTGCTTGGTGACCAGGAGTGTGTGGAAGACGCGCTTGCCCTTGTTCTCGTTGAGGCTTTTCAGGTATTGGGTGCGCAGTTCGCCGTTGTCCTTGAAATCGGGCGCGAGTACGGCCTGGTATTGGTGGCCGGAGGCGGGGTCGTACAGGGACAGGTGGTGGAGGAAGAGTTTGTTGCGGCCCAGGATCGCGAAGCGGTGGATGTGCTTGGGGTCGTGGGCGTGGTGCGGTGCAGTGGTCATGGGGCGGTGGGGCCTTTCGTCTGAGTGAGAGTGAAGTTCGATCGCCGTCGTGCCCAGAAGGGGTGGTGGGGCCACCGGGTTTCCTGGGCCTGGACGGCGTGGTGGTTGTGCTGGTAGGCGGTGCGTGCTGTGGTGATCTTGGCTGTGTAGGTGTCGAGGGCTGTGTGTTCCCCGTGCAGCGTGGCGTCGACGGCCTGGCCGGCGCTCAGTCCGGTGTAGAGGGCGGTGAGGATGCCTTGTGAGGACAGGGGGTCGAAGGCGATGGCTGCATCTCCGGTGGCCATCCAGCCCGGTGCGTGGACGTGTTCGAGGTGGGCGCTGTGTGCGGGGGCGCGCCGGGGTTGCTGGAGGGGTCGAGGCCGTGAGCGCGGGTGTGGTGGATGACGTGTCGGGTGGCCAGCAGTTTCCGGTGGAAGTCTCCGGCGTGGTGGGGGGTGGTGGGGAGGTCGGGGTCGGTGAAGTAGCTGACCAGGCGGCGGCGGGAGGGCAGCAGGGCGGTGTACCACCAGCCGTCTGGGGCGGACTCGACCAGTGAGTGGCTGTCGGTGGCCGTGGGGGCCGGGGGAGGGTGAGATGGAAGGCGGTCAGGCGGTCGGTGGTGCGTCGTTGCGCGCCGGCGGGTACAGCGATCGCGGCGCGTCGGCCGGTAGCGTCCACCAGCCAGCGGCAGTGGACGGTGTGCCGGGCACCTCGGCGGTCGCACAGGTCCAGGTGCCAGGTGCCGTCCGGCCGGCGCCGGGGGCGCCGTACGGTGGTGTGTTCGGCGACTTGTGCGCCGGCCGTGCGGGTTGCGGCGCGCAGTTGCCAGTCGAACAGGCGGCGGTCCAGGTGCCAGCCGTGGCCGTAGGGGTCATTGATGAAGTCCACGGCGTGCAGGTGCGGGCTGCCCCAGGCGGAGAGGTTGCCGTGCCAGGGTAGGTGTCCGGTGGTCAGGACGCTCTCGGCGACGCCCAGGTCCTCCAGGAGAAGCCGGGCTGCGGGTACCAGTGCCTCGCCGGCTTTGGGCGGGCCGGTGCCGGCGTCGGCGAGCAGGACGCTGCGGCCCGCTTCGAGGAGGGTGAGTGCGGCGGCGCAGCCGGCGGGGCCGCCGCCGGCGATCACGACGTCGTAGCTGTCGTGACGATGGGGGCCGGCTGTGGACGGGATGTTCACAGGGCTTCGTGGAAGGGGTCGAGCCTTTCCAGGTACCCGGCGGCGAAGCTCGTCGTGTCGTAGCCGGTGGCTTCTACGGCTTCCTCGATCGCCTGGTGCACCAGGGCCGCTTCCACGTCCTCGGCCGAGGCGTGCTGCGCGCTCCAGGTGCCGACGGCGGCGGCCAGCAGAGGAATCCCGGCCTCGGGGACGTGGAGGTTGAAGAGGTTGGCGTCGTCCGGCGCCTTTCCCAGGTCCCCGCCGGGCAGGGACTCCACCTGGATGTGCTGGGGGAATTTGCCGTCGCCACCGGTGTAGGGGTGTTCTTCGACGATGCCGACTTTGTACCAGTCACTGATCATCTGTTTGCGCTGGGCGTTCATGTCATTGGTTTTCAGGCCGCGCAGCCATACCGCCCGGTTCCGGAACGCCTTCCGGCGTTCCTCCAGGGACTTGCCGGTGTCGTTCACGATGTTGAAGTCGGAGCGCTTCAGGACGTGGTTGGGCATCTGCGCGGGCCAGAACGTGGGGAGGTAGGGGCTGTAGCGTGGGCCCAGGCCGCTGCGTACCTCGTATCCGGAGCGGCAGCTGGCGGTATCGCACTGCCAGGGTGCGGCCATCCAGCGGGTGAGGTCTCCCGGTCCTTGCGCGTGCAGCGGTCCGTTCTCGGCGAAAACCTTGTCGTGGGTGAGGACGTCCCCGTAATCGGTCTCCGGCTCCGTACGGTGTTTGATACGGAAGGGCTCGCAGTACATGGTCAGGTGTCTGATGGGCCAGGTGACCTCGGAACCCGGATGGAAGGCGTCCGCGGCGCAGTTCTCCAGCGCCGCCCGGTCCAGCAACCCTGGCTGTTCCTGGAGGGGCGCTGTGTCCACGTCCGGACAGGACTTCCGCGAGCCGGGCGTGAAGTGGCCCAGGGCCCACCGTTGGAGGATCAGGTCCTGCGTGGGGGAGAGCATGATGTGCTGCCGCACGGAAGCGATCTTGCTACTGGTCATGGCGTCGCCGTAGAGCCAGGGCCAGGGCACCGGTGATGTCCCGTCCCGCTCGTAGTCGCGCATCTGCACGTAGATCTGCCGGCGCAGTTCAGCATTGCTCTTCCCCGGATCGGAGAGTCGCTCGCGCATGCCCGGGTCGAGGAAGTCGTGCGGGCCCTTGTGCCCGAACTGTGTGGCGAAGCCGTGGTTGACCCACTGCAGTTGGCAGAAGCGGCTCAGGATCGGCTCGACGTCATCCGCGTAGGAGAGCGGGATTTTGGCCTCCTCGGGCGCCTCCGCCCTCGGCAGCAGGGACGTGTCGAGAGCGAGGAGGTCGTCGATCAGGTCGTAGAGGGTCCGGACGCTCTTCACCCCGGGTGCGTAGTGCGGCGGGCCCACCACCACCCACGCTCCCCCATCCGCCGTCAAGGTCTTGCCCTGGATGGTGGTGATCTCCGCGGTGACGGGGCCGTCGGAGACGTTGTCGTACCAGGTGTCGTTGTTGGCGACACCGCTGATGCTGCCATCACTCCAGGAGGCGGACGCCCCGTCGCCCCCGGTGACCAACAGACGACCGGTATGGGGTTCCGTGCGGATCGAGCCGAGCGGGACCACGCGGTCCATGATCTTCCCGGTGTCGAAGGCTGCGCTCTCCCCCATCGATGCGCGGATGGCATGGAGGCCCGGGTCGTTGACAAGCTTGTGCCGGTCCTGGCCCGTGACTTGCGCGTTGCGTCGGCCCCGCTGTTCCTTCGGAAGCTTGGCGGCTTCGGGGATGTCGAGAGGGATGTGGAACTGATACCAGGCGGCCTTCTTGTTGGCCAGGTGCACCGTCCACCGGATGTCCTGGACGTCGTCGTCGCTGAGTTTCAGCTCCCTGACAACTTTCCCTTCCCGGTCGTAGCCGTAGAGGCGGAAGCGGGCGTCCTGCTTGATGACCCTTCCGTCAGCGTCCTTATAGGAGCCCGGCGGCAACGGCCTCTGATCGGGCGATTCCGGCCCGATGAAGGGCGTGTTGGTGCTGTTGCCGACCCGGGCGACACCGATCGCCGGATGGATCTTGACCTGCACGATCTCCTGGTTCATGGAGGAATCCTTCATTCGATCGGGCACCCCGGCCGATCCAGGGGCCACCAAACACACAGCGTGTAACCGTTCCATAACTATCAGCGCATACTCTGATGGGATATGCATCCCGGCCCGCACCGCAGGACAACCTGCCGCCGGGGAGCCCGGCACGGCCGACGACCACAGAGACCGCTGCGCGCCATACGCCTGCGGACAAGCCGCCTTGAGAGTTCACACATGCCAAGTGGCGCTCTACATTCGGCGAGTTCGAAGAGATACCGGTACGTGCACCGCCAGCTGTACCGGACGGCGATGCCGCGGATCTGGGAGGAGCGGCTGAACCGCGAAGTCGCTGAGAGCCCGCCCGTGAACCTCTGTGGGTGTCGTACATGCACGACGGTGATGGTGGGTGACCGGCCTCGGGGCACATCAGTACGGCGGTGGGCGCTGAGAACGGTCATGGTCGGTCAGCGCACCGGCTGGCCGGATCGCCGAGGTGAGCCCACAAGGGTCATGAGAAGACCTTGAACCGTTTAGAGGGCATTAAGTCCCGTTCCTGATGGTGTGGTGTCGCCCGTTCGTGGGTGATGGGACGGTTCCGCCCTCGCGTCATGTCGCGTGCATGGTGGGGTCGCGGACATGGAACGGATGCCGTACGCAACCGACTTGTCCGACGGGCAGTGGGCGTTGATCGAGCCGCTGGTCACCGCGTGGAAGCAGGAGCGGGTGGCGCGGTCGGCGACCGGGGACCCGGGCTCCTGCGACCTGCGCGAGGTCGTGAACGCGCTGCTCTACCAGAACCGGACGGGCTGCCAGTGGCGGCTCCTGCCACACGACCTTCCGGCCTGGTCAGCGGTGTTCTACTACTTCTCCCTGTGGCGCCAGGACGGTCTTGACCAGCGGATCCAGGAGATCCTGCGCTGCCAGGTGCGGGAGCGGTCCAGACGATTAGGGCATGTTCCAGGTTCAGATCATTCAGCCTTTTCCAACCTCAGGTTGAGGCGTGGTGAAGGGCGATGACAGCCTTCAGGATGTCGGTGATGCGGTTGGTGCTGCAGCGGATTTTCCGCAGGAGGCGCCAGCCCTTCAGCGTGGCCATGGCTTGCTCGCCGAGGCAGCGGATCTTGGCGTGAGTGCTGTTGTGCCGTCGCTTCCAACGCTTGAGCCGTCGGCCGCGGAAGGGGACCCGGACCGGGCGGCCGGCACCTTGGTATGCCTTGTCCGCCCAGCACTTCACGTCCGCGTCGGCAAGGGCGTCGATGATGCCGTGAGTCCGTGCGGCGGTCAGGTCGTGGGTCGAGCCGGGCAGTGCGGGCGAGGCCCACAGCAGACGGCCGAACGGATCGGTGAGAACCTGGACGTTCATGCCGTGGCGTTTGTGCTTCCCGGAGTAGTACGGGGTGTCGGCGGCGATGCGGTCGATCGGCAGCAGGGTGCCGTCCAGGATCACGAAGGCCTTCGTCCGGATTGTCTTCATGGCCTCGGCCAGTGTCGGCGCGAGGACGGCCAGCACCTCGACAGCCTCGCGTATGTAGCGGAACACGGTCGCGATTTTGATACCGAATCCTGCGGCGAGCTGGGCGTACGTATCGCCGCACCGCAGGTGGGCCAGGACCAGCAGGGCCTGGCGGCCGGCCGACAGACGGCGCCACCGTGTCCCGATCTCCCTTCGGCGGGCAGCGGGTTGCCTGCTCAGATACCTCAGGGTGCGGGTGGACAGATCGATCGAGGACGGGCAGACAAGCACGCGAAGCTCCTGGCGGACGTGGGTGATCTTGGTCGAGAACCCCTCTACCAGGAGCTTCGTTGTTCCGTACCGCCCTCTCCCACCAACATCTCTGCGCTGCAGCCAGGTTGAAAACAGCTCACTGTAGGGCCGTAAAGGTCCTTTGTGCCTCTCGTGCACTGCTGGTTGCCTGTGGCTGATCGCGCAGTTCCCCGCGCCTGCCTGTGGCGTGCGTCTGTGGCTCGCCGCCTTACAGGCCCCTCTCGTGACGTACGCCACAACACCGAATACCTAGCTTTCGCTAGGCATTAGCCGCATGATGGCCGCCATGCTCCACCACTGGACCCCGACCGCACGCGTCGTCAGCCCCCGCCTCTCCGGCCCCGCCCCCACCGAAGGCGGCGCCCGCCCCGCCGCGCTGCTGCGTGGCGAGTTCACCACGCGGGCAGCAGTACGATCGGCACAGCTCCTCGTCACCGCCCTCGGCGTCTACGAGCTGGAGCTCAACGGAACCGTGGTGGGCGACCACGTCCTGGCCCCTGGCTGGACGAGCTACCGCCATCGCCACCGATACCAGTCCTTCGACGTCACAGCCCTGGTCCGCGATGGCCGCAACGCCTGGGGCGCCCATCTGGCCGACGGCTGGTACCGGGGCCTGCTCGGCTTCAACGGCGGCACCCGGGACATCTACGGCGAGCACACCGGACTCCTCGCCGAACTGCGCATCGAGTACGCCGACGGCTCCGCCGACACCGTCGGCACCGGAGACGGCTGGCGCTGGAGGCCCGGGCCCGTACTCACCGCCGGTCTGTACGAGGGTGAGGAGTACGACGCCCGCCGCGAGCAGGCCGGCTTCAGCGAGGCCGGCTTCGACGACTCGGCGTGGCAGCCGGTGGAGATCCTGGACTTCGACACCACCGTTCTCTTCCCGGCCGACAGCCCGCCGGTGCGCCGCATCGAATGCGTCGCACCCGTCTCCGTGACCACCTCGCCCACCGGCCGGATCATCCTCGACTTCGGCCAGAACCTCGTCGGGCGACTGCGCATCCGCGTCCGCGGCAAGGCCGGCCGTACGGTCATCCTCCGCCATGCCGAGGTGCTGCAGGACGGTGAACTCTGCACCCGTCCGCTGCGGCACGCCACCGCCACCGACCGCTACGTGCTGCGCGGCAACCCGGCGGGCGAGGAGTGGGAACCCCGCTTCACCTTCCACGGCTTCCGCTACGCCGAAGTCGAGGGCTGGCCCGGCGACCTCGACCCCGCCGACATCACGGCCGTGGTCCTGCACAGCGACCTGCGCCGCACGGGCTGGTTCTCCTGCTCGGACGCCTCCCTGAACCGCCTGCACGAGAACGTGGTGTGGGGGATGCGCGGCAACTTCGTCGACGTACCCACCGACTGCCCGCAACGCGACGAGCGCCTCGGCTGGACCGGCGACGTCCAGGTCTTCGCCCCCACCGCCGCCTTCCTCTACGACGTCCGTGACTTCCTGCGCTCCTGGCTGCGCGATCTCGCCGCCGACCAGAGCGACGACGAACACCGCGTACCCCCGGTGTTCAGCCCCGACATCCCGGTGATCACGCCGGTGCCCATGCCGCCCGGCAACCCGCCGATGGCCGGTTGGTGCGACGCCGCCGTCATCGTCCCCTGGGTGCTGTACGAGCGCTACGGCGACACCGAGGTGCTGCGCACCCAGTACCCCTCGATGCGTGCCTGGGTCGACGCCGTCGACCGGATCGCCGGGCCGGCCCGGATCTGGGGCGAGGGGTTCCAGTTCGGCGACTGGCTGGATCCGACCGCCCCGGCGGACGATCCCAGCCGCGCGATGACGTCGTCCACCCTGGTCGCCACGGCGTATTTCGCGCACTCCGCTCGGCTCTTGGCCCGCACCGCCGGGGTCTTGGAGCACGAGGACGACTCCGCGCACTACCACGCCCTGGCCGACGCGGTCCGCGACGCCTTCAGCGCCCGTTTCCACACCGGAGGTGGGCGCCTGACGGAGGAGACCCAGACCGCCTACGCCCTCGCCCTGTGCTTCCGGCTGCTGGAGGACAACGCCGACCGCGCGGAGGCCGGACGTCGGCTGGCCGGCCTGGTGGCCGAGCGCGGGCACCGCATCGGCACCGGCTTCCTCGGCACACCCCTGGTGTGCGACGCGCTGACCGACACCGGGCACGTGGAAACCGCCTACCGGATGCTGACCCAGCGGTCCTCTCCCTCGTGGCTCCACCAGATCGACATGGGCGCCACAACCGTCTGGGAACGCTGGAACAGCATGCTTCCCGACGGCAGCGTCAACCCCGGCGAGATGACCTCCTTCAACCACTACGCGCTCGGCGCGGTCGCCGACTGGATCCACCGCACCGTCGCCGGTCTGGCCCCCGCCGAGCCGGGCTATCGGCGGCTGCTGATCCGTCCCCGCCCCGGAGGCGGCCTGACCTGGGCCCGGGCGAAGCACGACACGCCGTACGGCCGTGCCGAGATCGGATGGCGTTGCGAAGGCAGCACGCTGCACGTCGACCTCCTCGTACCACCCGACGTCACCGCACTGGTCGAACTGCCGGGCACAAAGCCCATGGAGATCGGACCCGGCCGACGCTCCTTCTGGATCCCCTTTCCCACAACCGCACGGTGACATCCGCCGGATCGGCTCAGGACGACCCGCTGACCGGATCACCGGCTCAGTGCAAGGAGCACACATGACACACACCAGCCTGCCCGACACCTTCCTGTGGGGCGTCGCCACCGCAGGGCACCAGAACGAGGGCCACAACAGCGCCAGCGACACCTGGTTCCTGGAACACACCAAGCCCTCACTGTTCCGCGAACCGAGCGGACCGGCGTGCCGGGGCTACCAGCAGTGGGAGACGGACCTCGACCTGGCCGCCGGACTCGGACTCAACGCCTTCCGGTTCTCCGTCGAATGGGCCCGCGTCGAACCCGAGCGCGGTGTTGTCTCCCCCGAGGCCCTCGACCACTACGAGCGCAAGGTCGACGGCTGCCTCGAACGCGGTCTGGCACCCCTCGTGACGTTCAGCCACTTCACCGCACCGCACTGGTTCGCGGCGGCCGGTTCCTGGACCGCCGCCGACGCTCCGGCACGGTTCGCCGAGCAGTGCGACCGGGTCATGGCCCGCTTCGGCGACCGCATCGCGTACGGCGTCACCCTCAACGAACCCAATCTGGAGCAGTTGCTCCAGGCGGGCGCGAAGCTCCCGGCCGAGGCGGAGACCCTCAAGACGCAGATGCTCGCGGCCGCCGCACAGGCCGCCGGAAGCGACACCTACGCCAGCGCGAACGTCATCCCCGCCCACCGGCAGGACGAGTTCCAGGAGGCGTTCACCCGTGCCCACCGCACCGCCCGCGACGCAATCAAGGCCCGTCGCGGCGACCTGCCCGTCGGCGTCTCCATCGCCATCGCCGACGAAGTGGCGCTCCCCGGCGGCGAAGAAAGCCGGGACGCCAAGCGCGCTGCGGTCTACGAACACTGGCTGCGCGAGGCCCGCAACGACGACTTCATCGGCGTACAGAACTACGAGCGCGTCGTGCACGGCCCCGACGGCGAGGTGACGGCCGACGGCGAGCTCAACGGCATGGGCACGGCCATCGCGCCCGGCTCACTCGCCGGCGCAGTGCGCTACGCCCACGAGGTGGCAGGGGTGCCGGTCCTCGTGACCGAGCACGGCATCCAGACCCCGGACGACGCACAACGCGCCGCCTTCGTTCCCGCCGCGGTCCATGGGCTCGCGGTCGAAATCGGCGCGGGTACTCCCGTCGTCGGCTACTGCCACTGGACGCTCATGGACAACTTCGAGTGGATCTTCGGGTACGGGGCCCAGCTCGGGCTTCACGAGGTCGACCGCGAAACGTTCCAGCGCCGTCCGAAGCCGAGTGCGAAGACGTACGCGGACGTCGTGCGGAACTACCGAGGTACGCCCGCCGACAGCCGGACCTGACCCGCTCCGGGAAGCCCAGGGATACGGTGCGGGCTGTGCATGTTCGGCTGCGGCGGCAGGCTGAGGGCATGAGTGCCGAACAGGTCGTGCTTCCGAACACCTGCTGGGAGAGCCTCGCCCACACCGCCCGGTGGTGGCAGGGGCGGCGGCGTTACGATGCGGCGACGCCCGGCAGGGAGCGCCCATCGGCGTAACCGTCGGCAGTGTCGGAGGAGCAGGTGTCGAAGACCCGGGCGGCCGGGGCGCCGTCGGCTCAAGGCTCCCAGCCCGGCTCGCCGCGGACGAAGGCGACGGCCACGCCGTGGACCTCGGCGGCAAGGGTCCGGCGCGGGTCTGCGCCGGCGACGACGGTGACCCTCTCGGTGTCGAGGCAGCCAGGTGGGTACGGTGCCGCGCGCCCGGGCGACGGCGGTACGCGCGGCCCGTGACGTACTGGCAGACAGGTCGGCCGTGCCCACCCCGGGATGATCGGCGACGTACGCGGTGGCACGGGCTCGTTTTGCCCAGCCCGGTGAAAGTCCGGACCGGTGTCGCCGTGGTGAGCCGGTCCCGCAAGGCGTGCAGCACCTGGCGAATCGCGGCCGGTGGCCCTGAGGACGAGTTTCCTGTCGGCTCCTCCTCCCGCGACGAGCGCATTCAGAGGGGCCTGTGAGACAAGGGCGCCATCGACCACGGGTCGGAGGGGAGGCTGTGGGCGATCGGGCCGGCGAGCCCGGCCGCCCTTCACTCCGTGTCCGTGTCCGTGTCCGTGTCCGTGTCCGTGTCCGTGTCCGTGTCCGTGTCCGTGTCCGTGTCCGTGTCCGTGTCCGGTGTCTGCGGCCAGGAGGAGCACGCGCTGCTACAGATCCAGGATCTCTTCCCCGCCAAGTGGGACCAGACCAGCCCGAGTGGTCGGCAGCCGCCCCGTTCGGCCAGCGTCCGGCCCGCGCCTTCACTCTTCGGTTCAGCAAAAGGTCGGAGGACCCGCACCAGCCGGTCTCGCGTAGGTCGCAGGACCATGGCGGAGGCGGCCCCTGGGACGAATTCGCCGGGCCAGTTGGGTCTCGGCGTAACAGAAGCCGTGGAACAAGAGCCGGTGAACAGCACCTTGTCCCGCTGAGCCCGCCCGAGATCCGCCGCCTGACCGCCCACCTCACAGCACGGCTCCTCCCACCGATCACCCAGGTCCTGCACTGGTCCAGATGGCGACGACAGGCACAGCACCGAGCACGCATCAGCCACTACAAACGACGAGGCCACAGCCCGCAAACTGAACCACCGCCACATCAAACACGGTTGCAGTACCAGTCGGTGGCCGTGGCGACGCGCAGTGGACGTACGCACAGCTCGCCGCCCACCAGCACCTCTGCATGCCGCTGAGGTGCTGGTGGGCTGCGGCCGTGGGCGGCTAGGTGGCGGGGGCTGCGTCGGTCTCTGCGGGGTCCCGCAGTGGCGGGATGAGCAGTGAGATCGCCAGGGTCAGCGCGGTGAGCAGCGCTCCGGTCCAGAAGAGCCAGGCGTAACCGCCGTCCTGGTAGAAGGCGGTGCCGTCCACGACGGTGCTGTGTGTCGCGAGGGCGGCGAACGACAGGGCGGTGACGATGGCGCCGAAGAAGTTGATGCCCATGTTGAGCATGCCGCTGCCCAGCCCCTGCTCGTCCTTGGACACCACGCCGACGACCAGCGCCGGAGCTCCCGCGACGACGAGGCCGGAGCCGAGGTTGGCCAGGCACGAAGTGAGGATGAGTTCGGTCTCGTTGGCGTGGAAGAAGCCCACCAGGCCGTAGCCGACCGCCATCAGAGCCAGCCCCGCCCACCAGATCAGCCGGGCGTCGACGGTGCGCAGGAGGCGGCTGGCGACGATTCCGGTACCGAACATGACCACGTTCCAGGTCACGCTGACGACGGCGTTGTGCTGTGCGGTCCACCCGAGACCGGCGGAGACCCCGGGGATGTGCGGGTAGAGGGCGAGCAGGATCGCCATGCCCGGCATGGTGTACGCGACGGCCTGCGCGAGCCCACCGCTGACGAGGACCAGGGCGACCGGGCGGCGGCTGAGTACCTTCAGGTCCAGGATGGGGTGGGCGCTGGAGCGTTCCACGAAGAAGAAGACGACCAGTGCGGTCAGGCCGACGGCGAGCCAGCCGAAGGTTTTGGCGTCGGCCCACCCCCAGCTCTGTCCCTGGCCGACCGCGTAGACGACCGCGGTCAGGCCCCCTCCGAGGACCAGACCGCCGAGCCAGTCGAAGCCGGGCCGGAAGTCGTGCCGTGGGGTGTGGGGTACCAGGAGGGCGATCAGCGCGAAGCCGGCGGCGGAGGCGGCGGCGAGGAACCACATCACGCCCTTGTAGCCCCAGCCGTCGACCAGCCAGCCGGCGAGGAACGGCGCGGCCAGGGCGACCAGGCCGACGCTGCTGCCCAGGATGGCGCTGGCGGGCTTCACCAGCCGGGCGGGGAAGGTGTCTCGTACGGCGGGGAAGGAAAGGGCGGCGAACGGGCCGTAACAGCCAGCGACGGCCCGTCCGGCCAGCAGAAGCCAGAAACTGCCCGCCATCGCGGCGATGACGTCGCCGAGGACCCCCAGCCCGGTCATCACGAGCATGAGCCGCTTCTTGCCGTACCGGTCACCCAGTTTCATCACGAACGGCGTCAGCAACGTCGAGACGAGAACGACGGTCAGACCGAACCAGGCCACATGCGTGGTGTGGAAGCTCTGCGCCACACTGGCGGTGGCATTGGCGCCCAGGATGCCGGCGGCGGCCAGGAGCTGGGTCGGCCAGATGAGCGCGACGAGTACGGCGACCAGTCGCGGGGTCCATCTCGCGGTGTCGTCGGACGAAGCTGCGTCGAGCGAGGGGCTGGCAGACGTGGGTGTCATGAAGCCGCTCCTTTCGCGAACAGGGAGGGTCGGGTTCGTGCGTGGAACGGCAGGCCGTCAACCAGGGCTCACATCTGGCCACAGGCGCGAAACGTTCCCTCGCTTTCGGATGATGATGGGTCTAATACTTAGTGGACGCTAGGCATTGATAGAGTGACGCACGTCACATGACTGGGTGCGTCAAGGTCTCCCGTCATGCGGCAGCGACACTCTCGCGGAAGCCGGCGATGACACTCGGTACGGTTGTGCACATGGGGACACCACGCGGGCCGCGCGGCGGCTACACAACAGGGCTGGCCAGGCGCAACCAGATCCTCGAGGCTGCGCTGCTGCGCTTCGGCCAGGACGGTTACCGCAAGACCTCACTGGCCCGTGTCGCCCGCGACGCCGGCATCACCGACGCCGGGCTGCTCCATCACTTCCGCGACAAGCAGCAGCTGCTGCTGGCTGTGGTGCAGTACTGGCACAAGCAGCTCGACGAGCAGTGGGCACGCGTGTCCGACTCGGTACGGGACGCCTTCCGCTGCCACCTGGACGACACCGCCGGAATCCTCACCATGCCGGGAATCCTCGAAGTCGCCGTCGTAGTGGGCGCCGAGGCCACCGCTCCCGACCACCCCGCGCACGACTTCTTCTCCCGATGGCAGGAGAAAGGCGTGCGGGAACTCGCGGACCGCCTGCGCGCCGGCGCCGCGTCGGGTGAGCTCAAAGCGGGCCTTGATCATGAGTGCATCGCCCGGGAGTGCGCGGCGCTCGATGCCGGGCTGCGGGTCCAGTGGCTGGCCAGCGGGCGTTCCTTCGACCTGATCGCCGTGATGCGCTCGCACCTGGACCGCCTGATGCGCCACATCTCGGCCGATGGCGAGGGGCTTTAACACCCGGAGAGACGCCAGAACCGATCGGGTACATGCTGGCCAACTGGGCCTGCTGGCGGCACCACCCGACTACCGAGTGATCAGTACAGACCGCCCAACACGCCTCTGCCCCGCCTGGCGCCGGGCAGAGGCGTGGAGCGACCCGGATTTGCCGACCGACAGCGACACCTCGCACCACAGCCACTGCGAAGCGTCAGGTGACCTGACACGCCTCGCTCAGTGCCGGAGGTCCGTCATGCCCGTCGAGTTCACCCGCTTCTGCCGATTGCACTCGTGTATCCCCGGCGAGCCGGGCAGGCTCTGCCTCGTCACGAAGGGCATGGAGGACGGTAGCCCGGCGGGGGGCGGCCGCAGCAGGGCCGTCGGCGCGGCGGCCGGCCACGGCGGCAGTTTCGAGTGACTCCTCGGCAACCTGGCGCGGTCTGCCCAGGCATCGGCGGAGCAGCGGGAGCTGGTCCTGATGGCATACGTAAGAGTGCTGCTGGCCGGGATGGTGGTTGGCGTTCTGTACGTGGCGCTGTGGGTGAAAGCCCCCGCTCCCCCGCCCGTCGCACTGTGCGGCCTGCTCGGCATGCTGCTGAGCCAGGCCGCCCTGGGGGCTCTGTGACCGCAGCACGCAGGGCCCGTGCGGCGGCGTTCGCGCGCCGGCCGGGAGTCTCCCTCCCGGCCGGGACAGTGATGGGCGCAGCCTTCTGGGCCCTGGACGTCGCTGCACCCGCGCCGCCCCTCCTGAGCCTGGGCGGACTGGCGGGTATCCTCCTCGGCAAGCGGGTCGCCACAGCGTTCCGCATGCAGCTGGCACGGCGCCGCCAACCCGCCGCCGGATGATCCCTACAGCCCCCGGAGGCGCCCGCCCTGAGAGGGTGTCCCGCGTGAGGTGCCCCCTTCTCCCACCCTTGACGCGCGTGCCGGCGATCGGTGTCGAGTGTCGGCTCCGGCGCCCCGGCGTTCTGCGGGACCGCTACCGCCGCCCCGGCACCCTGCACCACGCGGGCGGCGATCAGCGCGGTGGCGCCGGCGGCGAGGCTGCACAGCAGTGATACGGCGGCGGAAATGCCGGCGCCCAGCATTCGGCTGCCGGAGCGCGAAGACGGCCCGGCGGAGGTACCACCCGAGCGAGGCAGGGGCATTACGGGTGTCACGAGACACGGCGCGGGGATTCCCGTTCTGAACAGCAGGGAACCGGGCGGGCCAAAACCCGCTGTACGCCTACTGCGCACAGGAGGGACGTCACGGAGCCCAGGTCATCGGGAACACCGCCTTCACAGCCGACAGCACCAACCGCCTGTCGGCGCAGGCGGGAGTCCGGGGAGAACGGTTACTGGGCCTGGGATATACGTCATCACCTCGAAGGTCAGGCGCACGCCCACACAGGGCAGTGGGAGCACTCATCCAGCTGTGCCGTCGCCTGCCACGGACGAAAACGCCATTCCGGGCCGCCCGCGGTGATCCCCGGGAACCGGACCGCCCGCGAGCAGCACTTGTCGGCGACAGCAGTCTCGAGCCACGGGGGCAGCGGATTACGCACGGCCCATTGACCATGAGCTGAACCACCCCTACGTTGAACCGCATTCCGGCATGATTGATTCACACCACGGAACCTAGGGGTTCTCGTGGCACTCGCTCCTGCTGTTTCTCCTCTCCCCCGCTTCACAATTCACGGGCGTTCGATTGTCATCACCGGTGCCACCGGCGCCCTCGGCAGTGCGGCAGCACGCGCCCTGAACGCCCTGGGAGTTCGACTCACCCTCGCCGGTGGCAACGTCGGCAAGCTCGACGCGCTGGCTGCGGAACTGGGCCGCAGCCACGACGCGCCGTGGCTGTTCAACCTCAACTTCACCACACCGCACTGGCCGTGGCTGACCGAGGACGACGCGAAGACCGGGCTGGAATGGAATTTCTACTTCTTCGCCGCCACCGCCGTCGTCGGCGCCACGGCAGCGATCGCCGTGCCCACTCGCCCGGTCGGTCAACCCGCCCCACGCCGGACGACCGCTCCGCTCCCATCGGCACGGCCGACGGCGCCGCAGGCGGCTGAGCACGTACGCCCGCTCCCCCGCCGCCACCTTCACCGCTCTCTCGCCTGTTCCCGCCGGTCCCGACCCCATCAGACGGAGAACCCCTCATGAAGAAGACCGCGATCGAAGAGCACTTCACCACCGCCGCCCTGGCCCACTACAGCGAACCCGCCGCAGCTCTGTCTGACCCACCCCAGTGGGACACCGCCATGCGACGCCTGCTCGACTTCACTGACGTACGCCTGCCCCAGATGGACGAACTCGGCATCGACATGGAGGTGCTGTCCCTGACCGCGCCGGGCATCCAGGCCGAGACCGACACCGCTGTGGCGGTCAAACGGGCCGCCCGGGCCAACGACGCCGATGCGCTCGTCGAGCTGCTTCTCCAGCCGTTCAAGGATGATGCCGGCCTGCCGGTGCGCGCGTTCTCCTTCCTGGGTGCGTCGAATCAACCGCTGCCGGGCGGACGCGGGGTGCGGGTGACGCACGCTTCTGCCTGGCTCTTCCCGCACGAGGGCACAGCCGGGAAGGGCCGGCTGTCCGTAGGCGGGGCCGAAACGACAGCTCGGCAATGGACTCAGGAGTCGTACAGCTCGTCGACGAGCGCGAACCCGTCCGCGATCCAGGCCAGCTCGGTGCGGGCGCGGGCGATGAGGCCGTCGTAGGCGTACACCTTGTAGCGCACCGCGAACTCGGCCTCGCGCTCGGTCAGCTTGGACAGGCGGGCCGCCAGGGTGGGATGGGTGCGGTCGACGAGCGCGGCCCGGGTGCCTTCGAGCATGCTCAACTGCTCCTCCCAGTACGCCTGCTGTTGCCGGAGCTGCTCACGCACCGACGCCGGCTCGGCGAAGTCGAAGTAGGCCGCCTTCAGGTACGCCGGGTCGCGCTGCCGCTGAGGCATCAGTGGGGACCCCATCCACTCCCGGAAGTCGGCGAGGCCGGCATCGGTGACGTGGTACTCCTTCTTCGTCCCCTTCTTGCCCCAGGGCACCTCGACCGAGGTGAGCAGCCCGTCGCGCTCCATCCGGTTGAGCTCGGGATAGATCTGCGAGTCCGGGGCGTGCCAGACATGGGCCACCGAGCGACTGAAGCTCTTCGAGATGTCGTATCCGGTCATCGGACGACCGGTGAGCAGCGCGATCAGCGCGTAACGCAGCGACACAGCACATCCCCCTCCGGATTTCTCCGGCTACCGACTATTGCCAACTAACTATATCCATAGTTAGTTTGTGGCCGGCACAACACATACCTCTCTCCATAGGGAGTTCTCATGCCCCGCACCGCCTCCCTCTCCACGGACACCGCGCCGCTGACCACCGCTGCCGCGAAGATCTTCAACCACCCCCGCAACGCCTGGTACGTCGCCGCCTGGGACCACGAGGTCACCGGCAAGCAGCCGCTGGCCCGTACGGTCGCCGGCGTGCCGCTGGCGTTGTGGCGCAACACCGAGGGCCGCGCGGTCGCTCTCGCGGACGCCTGCTGGCACCGGCTCGGGCCGCTGTCGAAGGGCAAGATCCTGGGCGACGAGCTGCAGTGCCCGTACCACGGTCTGCGCTACAACGCGACCGGTCGCTGCACCGGGATGCCCGCGCAGGAGACGATCAACCCCAGCGCGGTGGTCCCCTCCTACCCCGTCGTCGAACGTTACCGGTACGTCTGGGTCTGGGTCGGCGATCCGGATCTGGCCGATCCGACCACGGTGCCCGACATGCACCAGATGGACGACCCGGCCTGGGCCGGCGACGGCGAGACGATCCACGCCGACTGCAACTACCAGCTCATCCTCGACAACCTCATGGACCTCACCCACGAGGAGTTCGTGCATTCCTCGAGCATCGGCCAGGAGGAGCTGTCCGAGGCCGAGTTCGACGTGACGCATGAGGGCAACACGGTGACCGTCACCCGGTGGATGCGCGACATCGACGCCCCGCCGTTCTGGCTGAAGAACATGCGGGACAAGTTCCCGGGCTTCTCCGGCAAGGTCGACCGCTGGCAGATCATCAAGTTCGAGGCGCCGGGCACGATCCGTATCGATGTCGGTGTGGCGAAGGCGGGTACCGGTGCCCCCGAGGGGGATCGCAGCCAGGGCGTCAACGGGTACGTGATGAACACGATCACCCCTGAGACCGGCCGCACCTCCCACTACTTCTGGGCATTCATGCGCAACTACTGCCTGGACAGCCAAACCATCACCACCCAACTGCGCCAGGCGGTGCACGGGGTCTTCGGTGAGGACGAGGAGATGCTGCACGCCCAGCAGCGCGCCATCGACACCAACCCCGAGCACGAGTTCTACAGCCTCAACATCGACGCCGGCGGAATGTGGGTACGCCAGATCCTCGAACGCATGCTCACGGCCGAGGGACGCCCCTCCTCCGCGCCGGCCGCCGGTCAGGAGGTCTGAGATGGCGGTGCAGACACAGACCCGCTGGCAGCGGGCCCGGGTGGTCGAGGTCTCCGACGTCGCCGACGGTATCCGCCGCATCGTCCTGGCCCCCGAACAGCCCGAGCCCGCCGCGCCCGGCACGCACATCGACATCGAGCTCGGGGACGGCACCCGCCGGTTGCGTTCCTATTCCGTAGTGCGCTCCGAGGACGGCGGCCGCCGGCTGACGCTCAGCGTACGGCTCTCCCCCACCTCGTCAGGTGGCTCGGCGGCGATGCACCGACTGCGGGTCGGGGACGACCTGACCGTCACCGGGCCGCTGCAGAACTTCCCGCTCGCGGTCGGCGCCACCCGCTACGTACTCGTCGCCGGCGGCATCGGCGTCACCGCGCTGGTGGCCATGGCCTCCGCGCTGCGCCGGCGCGGTGCCGACTACCAGCTTGTGCTCGTCGGTCGCAACCGCGCCGTGATGGCGTACCTCGACGACCTGGTCGCCGAGCACGGCGACCGCGTCCGCATCCACGTCGACGACGAGGGCACCTCGCTGGCGGTCGACGACCTCGTCGCCGGTCTCGCCCGGACACCCGCCGCCGCGGGCACCGAGCTCTACATGTGCGGCCCGATCGGGCTCATGAACGCCATCTCGCGGAGCTGGGCCGAGCACGACCTGCCGGCGACCAACCTGCGCTTCGAGACATTCGGTTCCAGCGGCCGGTACCCGGCCGAGGAGTTCCTGGTACGCCTCCCCGACCTCGACCGGGAGATCACCGTCGCACCCAACACTTCGATCCTCGACGCCCTCGAGGCAGCCGGGGTCGACACGCTCTCGGACTGCCGCAAGGGCGAGTGCGGGCTGTGTCTGGCGAAGGTGGTCGACTCCACCGGCACCATCGACCACCGCGACGTCTTCCTGAGCGAGTCCCAGAAGGAACGCTCGAACAGGCTGTGCCTCTGCGTCTCCCGAGCAGTGACATCCGACAGCGGCTCGGACGGTCCCGCTGTCCTCTCCCTCCGCCTCACCTGAGCCGGTGCACCACCGGGTCCGCACGGATCCCTCACCACCTGGACACCCATGATCACCGCACGCATCTCGCAGGCACCGATGAGCGGCTACCAATGGCTGATCGTCGCCCTCTGCACCTTCATGAACTGCCTGGACGGCTTCGACGTCATGGCGGTCGCCTTCACCGGGCCGTCGGTCACCGAGGAGTTCGCGCTCAGCGGCTCGGAGTTCGGCCTGCTGGTGTCGGTCGGCCTGATCGGGATGGCGATCGGCTCGATGCTGCTCGCCCCCTTCGCCGACCTCATCGGCCGGCGCCCGCTGATCCTGATCAGCCTCACCCTCGGCACAATCGGCATGTTCGGCGCGGCGACGGCACCGTCGGTGACCGCGATGGGCGCCTTCCGCTTCATCACCGGCATCGGTGTCGGTGGCATCCTGGCCAGCACCAACGTGATCGTCAGCGAGTTCTCCAACGCCAGGAACCGCGGCCTCGCCATCGGCATCTACACCGCCGGCTACGGAGTCGGCGCCACCGCGGCAAGCCTGGTCGCGAAGGCCACCCTGGGCGGCGACTGGCGGATCGTCTTCTACGCCGGCGGTGTCGGGACCCTGCTCGCCCTGATCGTGATCGCCGTCATCCTGCCCGAGTCGGTCGCCTTCCTCGAGCAGCGCCGTCCAAGCGGCGCGTTGGAGCGGGTCAACCGGACACTGGCCCGGATGCGGATGGAGGCCGTCACGGACACCGACCTCGACCAGGCGGCCGCCACCAGGGTGGACACCGAACGGGCCGGCTCTGGATGGCTCAAGCAACTACTGACCCCGACGATCCTGCTCTGGCTCATCTTCATCACGATCATGTTCGGCTTCTACTTCGTCAACAGCTGGACCCCCACACTCCTGGTCGAAGAGGGCCTCTCCGAGAGCGCGGCGGTGACCGCCGGGATGGCAATCTCAATCGGCGGCACGGTCGGCTCGGTCCTTTACGGCGTCGCCGCCCGGGTACGTACGCCGCGGGTGGTGCTGATCGGGTTCTCCCTGCTCTCGGCCGCGATGATGATCGTCTTCATCGTGAGCACCTCGGCTCTGTGGCTCGGGTTCGGCATCGGCGTCGTCGTCGGTGCTCTGATCAACGGCTGCGTCGCCGGCGCGTACACCGTCGGCCCGCCGCTCTACCCGGCCAACCTCCGCAGCGTCGGCATGGGTTGGGCACTCGGGATGGGACGCATCGGCGCCATCCTGTCCCCGACCATCGCCGGCATGCTCAAGGACACAGGTGCCTCCGCGACGCAACTCTACGTCGGTGCCGCCATGGTGGTCGCCGTCTGCGCACTCGTCCTGGTGGGCCTGCGCCGGTACGACCCCGAGTCCACTTCCACGGCGAAGGAGGCACTCGCCGTCTGACCCTGCTCGGTCTCCTCGCGACACGAGCCGATCGGGTTCCCCGGCCCGTGCTCCTGGACTGGCGCGACAGCGTTCATTTCCGCTGGGACGCGCCGTGCGTCCTGTGCAAGCGGCCCATCCCGCTGTGCTCCCACGCCGGCAAGCCGGTGCACAAAGTCTGCGCCGAGAACTGGTGCGCCTCCAACCTCGTCGTGGCCCGGCTGGGCCGCTCCGTGTCCGACGCCAAGCCCAAGCACGACGAAGGCCACGCCTGAGCACAGAAATGCCCCGGGGCGGGCTGTTCCGTCACCAGCAGATCGCCAGCCAGCCATCCCCGGGGCCACCCACAGCCTGCCCGAGTAAGGACACCCCATGCACGCGCCCTCTCTTCTCCTCGTTTTCCTTACTGGCCCCGGGCCGCCCGCGTCCCGGCTCTGGTACCGGCGCGGCCCGAAGGCCCGGCCGCTCATGCCCGAGCAGCGGTGCAACCGCGAGCTCCTGGTCCTCGCGCAGCACATCTCCCGCACCCGCTCCCCTCGCTCCACCAAGACCCTGGCGAAGGCCACCTGATGAATGTCCAGAAGTACCTCGCCATC
This sequence comes from Streptomyces sp. Wb2n-11, assembly GCF_001049855.1. Classification (NCBI taxonomy): domain Bacteria; kingdom Bacillati; phylum Actinomycetota; class Actinomycetes; order Kitasatosporales; family Streptomycetaceae; genus Streptomyces; species Streptomyces sp. Wb2n-11. The sequence goes on along the minus strand of NZ_CVPB01000004.1, from coordinate 89,317 downwards.
GACGGTTACGTCGGCGCCATCCCGACCCCCGGCGCCGGCGGGGGCACTGCCGTGTTCAATCTGCTCCACTCCCCCGCCGACGCGAGCCCGACCGTCCCGGCGCCACCTACATACAGATCGGAAATGCGATGCGCACACAGCTCTGGGTCGGCACCTACCACGGGACTCACAACCGGGACCGCGTCGTCGTCACCACGACACGGGACGACGAACAGGATCTCCCCTACCGCCTGGAGTGCACCTGCGGCTTCTCCCAGCGCTACGCGGACCCTGTACGCCTGGACCGCACCGCCTGGCGCCACACCCACCCCGCCCTCTGGGACCGCTGGAAGAAGAAAATTCCGGGGCTTCGCCGCACCGACCGGCCCGCTGCCGACGACAGCGCGACAGCCGCCTGAACCCGCCCAACCCGAAAACCCGTACCCCAGCGAACAATGCGGTACGAGTACGGACCTTCGTGCGTTTCAGGGCCGGAGAAGGGGTGAGGCCCGCCCAGGCCGCCAACACACACGCCGCGGCCTGCCGGGCGATGCCGCGCGGCATGCCCGCTCGGCCCGAAGACCGATGGTCTCGGACTCCTTCTCTGTCAAGGCCTGCGTGTTGAGCTGAGTGACGCGTTTTACGACGCGACCGGTGTCCGGGGCGCAGGTCAGATATTGAGAGTGGGCCAGAGGACATCGGTTTCGACGGCGGCGGTGTAGTCGACGCCGGGGACGGAGAAGCCGTAGAGGCGGCGGACTTCGTCGCTGAACCAGTGGAGGTCGGCGAGTTCGGTGATGGTGTCGCTGGTGGCGGCGTTCCAGCGTTCGGCGACGGCGTCCTGCACGGCGGGCTCGAGTTCCCAGGTGTCGAGGCGGACCCGGCCCTCCTCGTCGAGGTCGAGGGGCCTGGCGCCGGTCAGCTGGTCCCACAGCTCCACCAATTGGCCGACCGGGGCCACCATGGTGTCACCGAGAACGCCGCGCAGCAGTCCGGCGTACAGGGCGATGCCGGGGATGGCGGTGGAGGACTGGGTGACGGCAGCGGCGTTGACCGAGGTCACGGCCCGGCCGCCCAGGGTCTTGCCGAGGCGCTCGTCCAACGCGCGTGCGGTGGCTTCCAGATGGGACTTCGCGGCGCCGATGGTGCCCTGCCGGTAGATCGCCGCGGTGAGCGGCGAGCCGATGTAGGACAGGGCGGCGGTGGCGAAACCGTCGGCCAGCAGGGACCGGTCGGCCAGGAACGTGATCCACCGTTCCCAGTCGGTGCCGCCCATCACCGCCACGGTCTGCTCGATGTCGTCGCCCTCGGCCGGCGCGGTGGTGACCTCCTTCACCTCCGGGGCACCGTACTCGTCGAAGACGAGGGTCTTGGTGGTGTACGGCGAGCCGATCGGCTTGAGGACCGAGGCATGCACGTTGCCGGTGTCCGGGTCGGTACGGCGAGGCGCGGCCACCGAGTAGACCAGGAAGTCGAGTCGTCCCCCGAACCGCTCGGCGAGGAGGTCGGCAACCTGCTCCTTCACCGTGTCGCTGAACGCGTCGCCATTGAGGAAGACCATGTCCCGCCCGTGCTGTCGGGCGAGCCGGGCGGTGGCGGCGGTGCGGTACCAACCGGCCGTTCCGGTGCGCCGCGCGGGTGCCTTCTCGAAGCACACGCCGATGCCACGGATACCGACACGGGCCAGGCCCGCGATCGTAGCGGCCAGGCCATACCCGGCGGACGATCCGATGACCAGAGCCACCGGCCCTTCGCCCCCGGCAGTGACCGGGGCGGGGACGGCCTGCCACATCTCATCGACCAGCTGTCGGCAGCCACCAGGATGGGAGTCGAGGAACAGGAAGCCCCGGTTCTTGGGCGCAATGACGCGTTCGCTCACGGTGTGATGTCCCAGGTGTCGTCACGGGCAAGGACGCGGCGGCCGCCTCGGCCACCCCGTGTTGCAAGTCTGCGGCTGTGCGGATGGACACGGTGATCTTGATCGGCACAACGATGTCCAGCCGGGCTTGGAGGGTTCCCACCTTCTCTGCCCTTCACCAGACCGAGTGGCGGCGGGTCTGTAAATGATCACGGGAGCGCCATCGATGCCTCGGCGCCCGTGAGCGGTAAGTTCCGTGAGAGGGCCTTGAGTGGGGCGTGCGTTAATCGGTTGCTGAGGTGCGAGGGTTGGCAGAAACTGTCGCCAGTGTTCTCCGATGCTGATGTCGCTGCGCTGTACGACTTGCTGAACCCGTGGAACCCGGACCGGCGATCCGACGGCCGGTTCTACTTCCCGTTGGTCATGGCTGCGGAGTCGGTTCTCGACATCGGTTGTGGCACGGGCGCCATGCTGAAGCTCGCTCGTGAGCGTGGTCATCGCGGTCGGCTTGTCGGCTTGGACCCCGACTGCGCCGCGCTGGATCGGGCACGGCTGCGGGCTGACGTGGAGTGGATCGAGGGCACCGCAGCGGACGCCAGGAATGGGGCGGGCTTCGAACTCGCCACGATGACTGGCCACGCCTTCCAGAACCTGCTCACCGATGACGAACTGCGGGCTTCGCTCAGTGCCATCCACGGGGCGCTGCGGCGCGGTGGTCGCTTCGCCTTCGAAACCCGACACCCCCAAGCAAGGGCCTGGGAGGGATGGACGTCTTCGAACCCGGACGACGCAGTCGACCTTGTCGATGATGCCGGCCGTGCCCTGCGTTACTGGCACGACGTCGACTCCGTCGTCGGCGACATCGTCACCATCCGCGGGACGGTGGCGAAGCCGGACGGCACGGTGCTCCGTGTCCTGAGTGAGAGCTTGCGGTTCCTCGACGTTGCGACGCTCAGCGCGTTTCTGGTCGAGGCAGGCTTCGAAATCGAGGCTCAGTGCGGCGACTGGGATCGAGGTCCGATTACCGATGACAGCCGGGAAATCATCACCATCGCCTGCCGTAGGTAGTTCCTGCCTTGCCGGTGGGGTCGAGGGACATGATCGCCATGTGGACGCGCTTCAGGGCCGCGGTGTCGTTCGGGAAGTGGCCGCGGGCCTTGACCGCCCGCCGAATCCTGGCGTTGACGGACTCGATCGCGTTGGTGGTGCAGACGATGCGGCGGATCTCGGTGCCGAAGCGGAGGAACGGGGTGAACTCCTCTCAGGCGTTCACCCAGAGCCTGACGATCGCCGGGTACTTCTTGCCCCACGTGTCGGCGAACTCGGCGAATCTTTCAAGGGCGGCCCCCTCAGTCGCGGCGGTGCAGATGGGCCTGAGGAGCTTGGCGATCTTGTCCCAGCCCTGGCGGGTTGCATATTGATCCGAAACGATTTGGGTTCCGGGTCGTTGGTGTTGTGTGAGCGATCTGGTGGGGGACGCGCGGCATCTGTCGCCGTCGGCGCAGGAGGCCCTGCGGCTGCGGGCGGTGGCCGCGTTGGTGGCGGGGCGGGACCGTGAGGACGTGGCAGGGCTTTTCGGGGTGTCGCTGAAGGCGGTGGACGGCTGGTGGGCGAAGTGGCTGGCCGGTGGCCGGGAGGCGCTGGTCATGCGGCGCCGGGGCAAGCCGGTCGGGGTGCACCAGGTGCTCGGGAGGCCGAGCAGACCGCTGTACGTCATGCGGTCCTCGATCACCGGCCCTGTGACGTGGGGCTGGGCGGGCAGTTGTGGACGCGTCGGCTGGTGGGCGAGCTGATCGTGAAGCTGTACCGGGTGCGGCTGACCGAGCCCGGGGTGGGCAAGTACCTCAAGCGGTGGGGGCTGTCTTTCCAGCGCCCGGACAAGAGGGCCGTCGAGCAGGATCCCGAGGCCGTGGCGCGCTGGCACGAGGAGACCTGGCCGAAGATCCGGGCGAAGGCGAAGAAGGAGGGCGGCGAGGTTCTGTTCGCCGACCAGGTCGGCATCCGCTCCGACCAGGCCACCGGCCGCACCTGGGGCGAGAAGGGCAGGACTCCCGTGGTGCGGCGGAGCGGGAACCGGTTCTCGGTGAACGCGATGTCGGCGATCAGTACCAAGGGCCGGATGCACTTCATGGTCTTCGCCGAGAGCTTCACCGCCGAGGTGATGTGCCGCTTCCTGGAGCGGATCGCCGGCCACTTCGACCACAAGGTCCACCTTGTGGTCGACGGACACTCCGCCCACCGCTCGCGGAAGGTCCGTGACTGGCTCATCGCCCATCCCGACGACGTCGAGCTGCATTTCCTGCCCCCGTACTCGCCCGAGCTGAACCCCGACGAGCTGGTCAACGCCGACCTCAAGCACAGCCTGCCCCGGCAGCACCGGGCCCGGAACCAGGTCGAACTCGCCGCCGAGACCCGCCGCTTCTTCCGCAGACGCCAACGCCAGCCACACATCGTCCGCGGCTACTTCGACGGCCCCACCGTCCGCTACGTCCTGAACGAGAACCCTTTGAGTTTCTGATCAATAGCAGGGCGACTCAGCGAGGCGGGCTGCTGCGGAACGGCCCCATCGAACCGAGAGGTGGGGAGATGCATTGCGGCGCTCCAGCGTGGGGTGAGCGAGGGCTGACGAAGGGCACTGAATCTCTGCTCGCGCCTCCCGGTCACGTTGCCGCGGATTTTCGCCGTCCCGCTCAAGGAGGCCTACCGAGGGCGGCGGCCCCTGACCGCGCAACTCGGCCTCGGCGATGAAGGCGTGCAGGAGACGGCCCAGATTCCCGTGACGCCGGTAGGCCAGCCTCACGATGCCGCCCTCCGGCGGGGCGAATCACGCGATTTTGCGGACCTGTCGAAGGCAGGCGGGGCGATTGCCTGCCGATGACCTCTCATCTCCATTTCCAGACAAGGTAGTTACTGGTTTACGACAGCCGCATCTTTCGCTATCCAAGCCGACTAAAGTGCTTTCTGATCAACCACCAGGTGCTCTCGGTCATCGAGAGGGAATACACCGGAACGTCCACAGGATGGGTGTGAGTTGAACAGTCAATCGCGTCGCCTTCAGAGCCGTACGACGATGTCGTTCCTCCGCAGCAGGTTCGCCGCGATGGTGGGAGCGGTTGCGATGCTCGCGGCCGTCTTCACCGGCGCGGCCACCAGCACAGCGGCCGCCGCCGAGACCGGATCCGCGGGGGCCACGGCAGGCGGGTGGACCTGCCCGGGGACCGTCGTCCCTCCCGGTTACGTCATCACCGGGTTCAATCGCAGCGGCTGCAACGGTGCAGGATCCTGGCTGCACGAGCCGGCCCGCGACGGCATATGGACGTGCTCGTACTCCCCGATCGTGACCGGGTATGTCACCACCGGCTACATCAGCAGCGGTTGCTCCGGCATCGGCTCCTGGCAGCACAGTCTCGCCCGTGACGGCATCTGGACCTGTGGGGGCTCCCCGGTCGTGTCCGGATACGTCATGACCAACTACAACCAGAGCGGGTGCTCCGGCGTTGGCGCCTGGTACCACCAGCTCGTCCGCAACGGCATCTGGACGTGCCCCTACTCCCCCATCCCGGCGGGCTACCGGAGCACCACCTACAACGCGACCGGGTGCGGCGGCCTCGGCGCGTGGTACACCGTGCGCGTCTGACCCCGGTCTCACGCACACACCAACCCAGCCGCAAGCCACCTGAGGCACCACGTACCGCGTGGTGCCTCAGGCGCTTTTCCCGGATCGTGTTCTGGGCCAGATGATGAGGGCTGCGAGTGTGACGGTGCCGAGGTGGATGTAGGCGCGTTTCTCGTAGCGGGTGGCGACGGCCCGGAAGCCCTTGAGGCGGTTGATGGCGGGTTCGACGGTGTTGTGTTTCTTGTGGCGCTCGCTGTCGAAGCCGGCGGGCCGGCCGTTTCGGGAGCCTCGGTTCTTGCGGTGTCTTTGCTGGTCGAGGCGTTCGGGGATCGTATGCGCGATGCCGCGTCGTCGCGGGTGGCGGCGGTTTCTGCGGGACGTGTAGGCCTTTTCGGCCAGGACCTGAGGGTACGCCTGGGCATGGCAGGACGAGACTGCCGACCGAGTCCGGGCCCGGGGATTCCCGGGCCGTGGCGACGGCATCGACGAGGACGAAGCCACCGGAGCGGCAGCGCTCCTGCTCGCCGACCGGCTGGGGCGGGCTGTTGCGGTCACCCAGGGCAACGGGTCGCGGATCATGGCGGCCCCCGGCTCTGACGGGATGCCCCTTATCGGCGGACGCGTCTGCGCAGTAGAGAATCTCGCGTGCTGAGCTCCAGGTCATGCCAACCGGGTGCCTGATTGCGCCCGGTTGGCAGCGTCACCGGCATGAACCAAGACCGTGTGCTCGAAGCGTTTTGCCGGGAATCCGGAGCGCTCACTGATACTGTGTCAGTCCCCCGACACCAAACCGAGAGATCATAGCTGGACAGGCCAGGCCAGTGACGGCCTGGGACCCTCACTCAGCTCGGTCGCCATCCCCTGGTCGCGGTCGTGAGCCTCCACGCCACCACGTGGCAGGCCGCAGTCAGCCGGTCGCCGCGACCCCGGCTTTGGTGATGAGCATGTCCAGAAGCGAGAGCAGCGCACCGCGCGCGTCGTCACGGGAGCGGGCATCGAGCAAGTGGATGGGTGTGTTCGGGTCACGCAGATGCAGCGCCGCCCTGATCTCCTCGGCGGTGTAGGGCTGTTCGCCGTGGAAGCAGTTCGCGGCGACCACGAACGGAAGCCCTCGGTTTTCAAAGAAGTCGACGGCCGGGAAACTGCGGTCGAGGCGTCGTGTGTCGACCAGGACGATCGCCCCGAGTGCCCCGTTCAGCAGGTCGTCCCACATGAACCAGAAGCGCTCCTGGCCAGGTGTGCCGAACAAGTAGAGCACGACCTGTGCGTCGGTGAGGGTGATGCGGCCGAAGTCCATCGCGACGGTGGTAACCGCCTTGGACTCGATGCCGTCGAGGTCATCGACGCCGACGCCCGCGCTCGTCAGCCGCTCCTCGGTGCGCAACGGCTCGATCTCGGAGACCGTCTCGACCAGGGTCGTCTTGCCGACGCCGAATCCCCCAGCGATCAGGATCTTGACGGGGGCCGCTTCCTGGGCAGGGGTGTCATATCCGGGCAAGGTTGTCCCTGATTCTCATGAGCAGGTGGACATTGGTGGTTTCGGTCCCTTCCAGGGGTGGCCGGTGCTCGATCAGCCCCCGATCCGCGAGTTCGCCGAGAAGAAGCGTCATGGGAGTGAGGCGGATGCGCATGCGCGCCGCGATCTCGGCGACCGCCCGACCGCCCGGAGGCGAGCACATCGCGAGGATGGCCTGCCACTCGCTGGGCAGGCCGCCGTGGCCGTCCGCGACGGCCACCGCCGTGATCGTGGTGTCCATGGTGAAGGCGGTGTGTGCAGCCGCCGTACGTCCATCGGTCAGCGCGTACAGCCGCGTCCGGCGGTGGCCTCCCTCTCGCGGCCCGGGCTCGTCCGCCATTACGACGGCTGCGCCTGGCCGCGATCAGGCGTGCTCAGCCACTCACCGAGCGCCTGAGCGGTGCGTACGGCTTCACCCCCCAGCTCCCCCAGCCGCGCCTTGCGGGAGGTCACCACGATGAGCGTGCTCCCCTCCCCGCACCCGACGATGCAGAGATAGCAGTCGTCCATCTCGACCAGCTGGCGGATCACCCGGCCGCCGTCGACCTCCCTGGATATCGCCTTCATCGTGGAAGCGATACCGGAGGACGCGGCGGCTATGCGCTCCGCCTGTTCCCGTCCCAGCTCGTACGAACTGAGCTTGATCCCGTCGTTGGACAGGAGTACGGCTCCCTGGATGCCGGCGATCCTGCTCAGGTTGTTGTCCAGGACGCTGTAGATCATGTCGTTCGTTGTCGTCGTCATGGCTGTTCCTGTCGGAGTTCTTCTTCCACTGTCTGAGTCCCGTGTTCATAGTCCGCCCAGGCGTCGGCCACTTCTTCAGGTGTCGCCGCATCCTGATGGACGGCAGTCTTCGGTACGTGTGGCGCGCGGAGCTGCTCGGCGATGTGAGCCTGTGGGACCCGCTCGGGGAGGGCCGGCTTCGCGTCACCGTCCCGTGTCACGGAAGGGACCGGCGGCTTACTCCTCACCGGCCGCTTGAGCGAGCGCTCCGGCGTCCTAGGGCCGGCCGCCCCGGTCTTCGCGTGCAGGACCAGCTCGGACCTGCGTTCGTCGAGCGGGCCCGGTGCAGGGGCGGGCGTCGCCGCACGCGGCGCTTCCTTTCCCGCCCGGACCGATTCGGTCGGCACAAGGAGTTCCTCGGGAAGGATCACCACGGCCGACGTCCCTCCGTATACCGAGCGGCGCAGCGTCACTGTGGCCCCGAGCTGTTCCGCGATGTGACCGACCACGAAGAGTCCGAGCCGGTGCGCGTTCTCCGCCAGGACGGAATACGGCGGGGCCGAGTGCAGACGCCCGTTCATCTCCTCGTAGGTTGCGGCGGTCACCCGAGGCCCGCGATCCTCGATGTCGACCAACAGCCCGTCTGTCACCAGTTCGGCACGGACGACCACCTTCGACTGCGGCGGGGAGAACCGGGTGGCGTTGTCGAGGAGTTCTGCCAGGAGGTGGCTGATCTCGCTGATCACCCGCGGTACCACGCTGATCTCGTCCAGTGCCTGGCGCTCGATGCGCCGGAAGTCCTCGACTTCCGCAGCGGCTTCGCGCAGCAGGTCGGCGACGCGCATGGGCTCAGTGTGCGGATCGGGAATCTCCCCACCTGCCAGGATGAGCAGGTTCTCGATCTGCCGCCGCATACCCACTGTCAACTGGTCGGATCGCATCAACCGGGCGAGAAGCTCCTCGTCGTGCCCGAAGGTGTCCTGCAATTCGTCGGTGAGGGTCAGCTGGCGGCTGACCAGGTTTCCGGTGCGCGAGGCGATGCCCGCGGCGAACATACCGAAGCCCTGACGCTCGGCCGCGAGCCGCGCATGCCCGTCGACGGATACGGAGACGACCCGGGCGAACGCGTCGCTGATGCGTCCGACCTCGTCCTGGTCTCCGCTCACGGCGGGCAGCGCATCGTCGTCGACGGGCTGCCCACGCTGGAGCCTGGCCACGACATCCGGCAGCGTGTCCTCAGCCATGGCCACCGTACGTTGGTGCAGACCGTGCAGGCGGCGGAGCACGGAGCGCGTGGTGAGCACGATGACGGCCGCGACGGCAAGGACGGCTGCACCGTTTCCGACGATCAGCCAGACGACCTCGTTCTCCAGCTGCGTGGCCTTGGCGTCGGCGCGCACGAGCAGTGCTCGCCCCTGTTCCGCGTCGAGCGCGGCAACGCGCGCCGCGAACTTGTCATACGCGGCCCGCCAGGCGTCGGCCTCCTTGGGCAGCTTGATGCCGGACGCGATGTTCTGGTGGTCGGAGATGACCGCGTCCTCGATGCGGACCTTCGTCTTCCAGCCGTCCGAGGCGAAGACCTGGTCGTAGGCCGCTTTGTCCTCGGCCGTCAGATACGGCGCGACCCACTCGTCGTACTGGTACCGCTGGGATCCGACGGAGTTGACGAATTCGGCGAACCCGGAGGGGCTCAGACGCCTGGACGGCCCGGCCATGGCGAGGATGGTGGTCTCGCGTGCCACCATCTCGGACACCGTGAACACCGTGACGACCACGCCGCTCTCCTGGATGAGCTCGGCGTCTTCCGCATGGCTGAACTCGTTCTGGTACACCCGGATGATGTGGTCGACGAGGTCGGAGTAGTAGCCGATCGTCCGATCCGCGTCCCCGCTGCGGGCGTCCGCGCGCTCGCGGAACGCGGCCAGATCCGCGAGGCCGTGCTTCAGCTCCGCGACGTAATGTCCGTCCTCGCGCCCGGTCGCCGCCAGAGCTCCGTCCGCCGCCCGGCGGAACTCGTCCGCGGCCCGATCCGTGGCCGCGCGCCGCTCGCGCAGCTCTTTTTCGGACACGGAACCGCCCGCCCACCATGTGGCGGTCATCGTCCGCTCAGCCTGCACTTTGGCCATAAGCCTGGTCAGGGGTACGTCGATCCGCTTACCGACTGCCACATCAGCGCGCAGTTGCTCCGACTGGTGCATCAGCGGTTGTGCGGTCATAACCACTTGGGTACTCATCGCCAGAATAGGGACGATTGCCAGCCAAATGAGCAGCGTACGCAGGCGCAGGGTACGCCGCCGACGAGTCGGCGACTGCCCTCCTGTGCCTTCGGGTTCTATGGGAGACATCAGTCCTCGGGGAGCGGGGAAACAGCGGGGGACGACCGAACAGCCGAGACCAGGCGCAGTCCTGGGTTCAGGACTGGGGGAAGTCCGGTTCGGCTTTGACGCGACGTGGGGTACCGATCATAACCAGCTACACCGGAGAAACGGAGAGATGACTTCCGTTAGCCACATGTGGTAAAGGCGACGGAGACGTTCCGTACCGGACGTTGGCGTTCACCTGACGCCTGGGCACAGGCGTGCTCGTGCGGACAGGGCAACCCGCTCCCCCGGTCGCACGCCTTGGAAGCTGTTGCGCTGTCGATCTTGGTGAGCGTGAGTTCGAGGTCGCCGACTCGGTCGGGTGATCTTCTGACTGACCGAGCATGAAAGCGGGGCCTCCCGCACAGCTCGTGGGTGTCGAATCCAACCGAGCAACAGGAGGCCCCCGGTGCTGCAGTCTTCCGTGCCGACGTCGATGTCGTCCAACTCAGCGCCTCTGTCGTGTGATTGTCTCGCTCACCGGTTCGGGAAGGCCGGGGACCGGACGCACAGGCGACCGAAGCATCCGTCCGACATGAGCGACGCGGAGTAGGCCGCCGAATGCGACGCGCTCGCCGCGGCCGCCGCCGAGCCGCCGCCCGCACGGCCGACCGGACGCCGCATCCTCGGGACCGGACCCGCCGGATCCGGCGCCGGCCCCAGGGCGTGACCACGACCGCCACCCGGCACCGCCAGCCCACCGCAACACCACCGCCCCCCGGGCCTGCCGGATGGCGGTCCCCTGGCGGTCCCGGGTGGCGGTGGGGGTGACGGTGCCGGGTGACGGTCACGAAGACGTAGCAGCGGCCGGGCCTGCTTCCGGATGGTGGCCGGTGCAGCAGCGCGGGTCGTCCAGCCGCTCCACGGCCAGGAAATCGGCCGCACCGCACGGCCCGGCATGCGGCGCGGCCGGAAGCGCCGGTAAGCCCGGCATCAGGACGTCTACGAAAATCAACCACACACGTAAGCATGCACGAGCTCCCTGACAGCGCCCCGGCTCTGCCGCTAGTCTTCTGAGTCAGAAATCCTGTTCAGATGTGTAGGGTTGAGGGGGCGCGTACTGGGCGGCCGAAGGCCGAATTGATCCTGTCGGACGAGGAACGGGCTGCGCTGGAAGGCTGGGTGCGACGGCGTTCCACCCCGCAAGCATGGGCTCTGCGATGCCGGATCATCCTGGCCTGTGCGAGCGGGGCGTCGAACAAGGACGTGGCCGCTCAGCTCGGCTCGACGCCGCATGCGGTGGGCCCAGGACGGTCACCGACGGGCAAGTCGCAGCCGTGGTGAAGCGGACGCTGGAGAGCACGCCGAAGAACGCCACGCACTGGTCGACACGTGCGATGGCCAAGGAGCTGGGCCTGTCGCAGTCGACCGTGTCGCGGATCTGGCGGGCGTTCGGCCTGCAGCCGCACCGCACCGAGACGTTCAACAGGACATCCGCGACTGGATCGCCACATGGAACACCGACCCGAAAGCCCTACGTGTGGACGAAGACCGCAGACGAGATCCTCGAAGGCCCCGCCAGCTATCTGAACAGAATTCCTGACTCAGAAGACTAGCGGGAGTGCTGGACCTAGTACCTTGTGCTGCTAGACGCACGCCGCTGACCAGGCATCCAGCACCTGGCAACCCTCCGGCCGGGTGCCGAAAACCCGGGTCCGGGCGGTCTCCGGGCCGGCGCCCGGCCCCGCTGCCAGGAGCCGGCGGACGGGGCGCTGCATGCCGCAGCCTCCAGCTCGTGTGCACGCCCATACCCGTGCACACGTGCACACTCTGAACCGCCGCTTCCCGCCGGCCGAACCATGCGCCGGATCATCTGCCAGGCATCCGCCGGGGAACCGCTGGACGGTATCTGCCGGACAGGCCCCGGCAGATGCCCGGCGGCACCCTGGCGGACTGTCCAGCACGGGGCCGGGGAGCCGTCAGCGGCCAGTCACGGCGAGGCGCTTGCCTCCCTTGCGGGCTTCCCGCAGGAGATCGCGCCAGTCCGTGGATGGCAGCCAGGTCTTCTCCATGACGTGGGCGGTCCAGTCCAGGAGATCGGCCCGGGTACGGAGCTTGAAGGCCGGGATGCGGTAGTGGCTCCCGTCCCGTGCCGGGTCGCATTCTTCGTGGTTGGCCTGCCAGCGGACCTCCTCCGGAAAGGCCAACAGGTCGTGCATGCCCATGGGGAGGCCCTGCTCGTCACGGCGGTCCTGCCGCTCCTGCCAGGCCCGCGCGGCCTGTTGGGCGGTGTTCACCTCGCCGGTGCGGGCTCACAGGTATCCGGTGTCGTCCCACACCTTGCCGCCGCATTCCTGGCAGATCAGGGCCAGTTCACGGTCCACGTGTGCCTCCCTTCGGGGCGTTGCCGCCCGCCGTTTCTCCGACCTGGCTCAACGACCAACCGCCCCGTAGCCGCTTAATCACCCCCGCGCCCCTGTGGGCGTCGATCTTCGCCCCGGATGGCCACGGGGGCTTCTGCGGAAAGTTCGGTGCTCACAGGGGCGTACAGGCCACTTCTCGGCTCAGCTTTGGGCCATGTCCACGAACCGGGAGTAGTGCCCCTGGAAGACAACCGTGATCGTGGCGGTGGGACCGTGCGGAACGTGCGACGGCAGGCGCACCGGCCGTGCTCACTGGTCCTCCCGCCATGCCCGGGCCCGGTCGACAGCCGCCCGGGTCTCGGACTCATCGACGTGTCGGTAGCGGTCCCTGGACAGTGGCGAGGCGTGACCCAGCAGCTTTTGCACCACGTCCCGGTCCACTTCCTCACGCAGCCAGTGGGTGGCCGCGGAGTGGCGCAGCATGTGCGGGCGCGCCGGATGCCCGACGCGGCGGGCCAGACGGTCGAAAACGTTCTTGGCGTTCGGGTAGGCCGTGGCACGCCCCAGCAGGGGCCGGAAGAGGTTCACGAACACCATTCCTGTCTCGGCCGCGGCGGCCGCCGGGGTCCGCTCCTGCTGGTAGTCGGTGTAGAAGGCGACGATGTCGGGGGTGACGGGGAGGCAGCGAGAGTGTCTGGACTTGGCCAGGGCCCGGTTCGGGTTGTCGGTGCGGCGCCGCACATGAAGGTGCGGGCCCGGCACGGGGCATCCCAGGGAGCGGGAGGAGGCCAGGAAGTGCAGATCCTCCTGGCGCAGGCCCAGGGCCTCTCCATCCGCAGGCCGGTCGCGGCGAGCAGCGCGATGAGGAAACGGTCCCGCGCCCGGGGCGTATCCGCGGTCATGCGGCGGATCTGCACCGGGGACAGATACTCGTAGCCGGGCTCGCTGACCTGGAACTCGGGGACGCCGAAGTACATGCCAACAGGATCAAGATGCTCAAGCGCCGGATGTTCGGACGCGCAGGCTTCCAACTCCTACGGAAACGAGTTCTGCTGGCATGAGTCAGAGTGGGATGAGGCTGGCCGGATTCGAACCGGCGTCCTCCCACATGCGGTGAAGGCGCGACAACCGCTGCGCTACGAGCCTCATCCCGCCCGCGATCATACGAGCAACCCGCACCCGGTGCTCTGAAATTTACCCAAGAGGACTGATCACTCAGCGCGACGACATCACAAAACCTGGCTCTGTCGCTATTTTGGGGGTAGTTGGGCATGGCCCTGCAACCCGATTCGCTGTGACGGCGCAGGATTGTTGGCAAGAAACAGAACAGCCTGCCGCTGATCAGAGGGCTATTGACGCCACGTAGTCGGCAAGAGCGATGCAGAACAGTTGACAACTTGTGGGCACGGCCAGTGATTTGCCTCGCGAGGACCGTGCGGGCTCAGTCCGGCAGGAGGCCGCGCAGGTACTTGAGAAGCGCCGGCCCGGATAGGCGGACACCGCAGGGGATTACGCGGTGGCCGTGTCTGGGCTGCAGGTGTGCGCGACGAGGGCGTGGGCGGCGGTGGGATAGGCGGGCAGCAGGGCGCTGAGGCCGGTGAGGTCCAGCAGCCGCTCAAGGCGGTCGGGGAGGGCGGCAAGGACCAGGGTGCCGTCGGCGGCCTTGGCGCAGCGGAAGATGCCGACCAGGGCGTTGAAGCCGGAGGAGTCGCAGAAGGTGACGGCTGCGAGGTCGAGGATCAGGTGGCGATGGCCTTGTTCGATCAGGGCCAGTGCCTGGGTGCGCAGGCGGGGGGCGGTGGCTAGGTCGAGTTCCCCGGTGATGTAGGCCAGGGCGAGGTCGCCGTCGGTGTGCTGTGCGGTGAGGCGGAAGTCGGTCACGGGCGGCTCTCCGGCGTCTCGCCGGCGGGGGCGATGGTGTGGGTGGTGGCGGTCGCGGTGAGGCCGTCTGCGGCGTCGGCGAGGGGGACGGACAAGGCCAGCAGGGCGACGTCGTCCCCGGCCCCCTGGGGTGTGGCCTCGATGAGGTCGACGGTGTCCCCTATGACCGTGGCCGCGGCCATGAGCCCGGTGCGGGCGGAGAGGAAGCGGGTCAGTCCCTCTTCTCCGATCATTTCTCCGCCCAGGGTGCGGGCCTCGGTCAGTCCGTCGGTGTAGAGAAGCAGTCCTTCGCCCGGGGCGAGGTGGAAGGTGTGGGAGGCGAAGCGCGCCTCGGCGAGGGCGCCGATGAGCATGCCGCCCAGGGGGCGCACCGCTTCCACCGCTCCCTGTCCGCGCAGGTGGTACGCCGGGGATGCCCACCGGTGGCCATCGTGACAGTGAACCCCTCCTTCTCGTGGGGTTCCAGGGTGCCGAAGACGGCGGTGCAGAACCGGGTACCGACGGCCGGGTCGAGGAGCAGCGCCGTGTTCAGGGAGGTGAGGACCTTGTCGGGGTCGGGGTCGATCAGGGCGGCGGCGCGCAGGGTGTAGCGGGTCAGGGAGGTGACGGCGGCCGCTTCGGGACCCTTGCCGCACACGTCTCCGAGGAAGAACGCCCACCTCGTGCCGTCGAGGGGGAAGACGTCGTAGAAGTCCCCGCCCACGTCCCTTGGGGAGGCGGTGGCGTAGTGGCAGGCCAGTTCCAGCCCCGGTACCACCGGCAGTGCCGGCGGCAGCAGGGTGCGCTGGAGGGTGGAGGCGAACGCCTGGATGGCGGCCATGTCGCGCTCCGCGCGCTCGCGGGCCTCCTCCTGCTCGATGCGCCGCTCATGCTCAGCGCGCAGGGCGGTCAAGGCCGCCAGGCGCATCTCCATCTCATCGAGCACGATCGAGGCCAGATCCGCGAGGGTAGCGGTGACGTCCTCGGTGATCAGGCGCGGCTTGGTGTCGAGGATGTTGACGGTTCCCAGCCGGTGCCCGTCGCCGGTGATGATCGGCGCGGCGGCGTAGAAACGGACCGCCATCGGCCCGGTGACCAGACCATTGCTGACGGCGACCGGGTCGGTGAGAGTGTCCGGGATCACCAGCGTCTCGTCGGCGAGAATCGCCGAACCGCACAGGCCCGGCTCCCGGCTAATCTCGCTTACGCCCTCCAGACCGTGCGCGGCCTTGAACCAGATCCGGTCCTCGTCCACGATCGTCACGCTCGCCACCGGCACCTTGAACAGCCGGGCCGCCATCGCCGCAACACGGTCGAACGCCCCGTCGGGCGGGGTATCGAGGATGTCGTAGCGGCGCACCGCGTCCATCCGGGCCGCTTCTTCTGCCGCACTGAGCGTTCGCCACCCCAGCGTGCCCTCCGGGCCGGTCGTGTGTCGCGCTTGCGGCATCGTTTGCCTTTCCTTGGCGCGCCAGCCTCGGTGGCCAACGACTGTCGCAGCCTAGACCGGCCTCCCGGCGTCAAGAAAACAATCCGCAGAGTAACCACAGGAGCAGCCTCAGCGGCGTTTGCCGGCAAGCGTGCTGATCTGCCAACTGCGGTGCATCGTCACATCAATCGGGGGGGGGGAAATCCTCCCCCGTCGTCGCCGGACTCTGTCCACAGGGTCGCGACTTGAGCATCGGGTTCGAGGCCACCGCGATCAGCGGGGCGGCCTGTCGTTGAGGAGCCGCCCATGTTCCACCACCCCACCGTGCCGCTCGCCCCGATGACCCCGGACGTGGTGCTCAGCGCCTTCCGCTGCCTGCGGGCCATGGAGGCCGGCGACACCGAGGCGGCTGCCGGATTCGCCGACGCCGATCCGCGACTGCCCGCACTGCTCCCGAACGTCGCGCAGCGGATCATCGTCCCGGTCACCGCGATCCGCGCCATGTGCGGCATCGACCCGGAACCCGTCGACGACTCCTTCGCCCTGGAGGCCCTGGGGCGGGTCTTCGTGGACGCCCTACGCACCTGGGCGCAGGGCGGGCCAAACTCGGTGGAGGGCGTCGCCCATGCGGTCATCGCCTTCGTCAGGCAGCTCCTCACCGTGGAGGACTGCGGGGAGACCGTCGCCGAAGTCCTGCGCCAGCTGGAAGCCGTCGGCTTCGGCCAGGCCCTCGCTGCGCGCCCCACACCGGCCGGTGCACCTGCGGAACGCACCACAGCCGTGTAGTGCGCGCACCGAGCCCGCCGGTGGTGCGCACCGTGCGCGCACCACCGGCGGGAGGTGCGGTGCGCCCCGCGCGCCGCACGTATCGAGTGCGCGCGCCACGTCGCCGTTCGCCGTCCGCAGGCGGGGCGGACTCCTCTGTCACCCACCCCTTTGTCCGCGACCTGACCGGCGGCCGGAACCGGCTCTGGCAAGGGGAAACACTCCGGTGGCGAAGGTGGTAAAGGAGAGACGTGCGCCCGCCCGGACCTGGACAAGGGCTGGCAGGGCTCCCCAGCCAGAGCCGGACAAGGGACCCGGGCCGCCCACCCGGAGCCGGACAAGGGGTGGGCGGTCGGCCGGTGCGCACGATCCGGAAGGTGTGCTCCGCGTGCGGTGCGGAACAACGGATGTCGAGTGGGAACGGCTGCGGCCGTTCCTGCCGGTCAGCAACAGGCGTTGCGGTAGGTGGAGGGATCACGGACAGGTGATCGACGGGATTCTGCACCGGGTGCGGACCGGCGTTCAGTGACGTGACCTGCCCGAACGGTTCGGCCCGTGGAAGACCGTCTATGAACGCCACCGCCTGTGGTCGGCCGACGGAACCTGGGAACGCCTGGTCCAGCAGGTCTAGGCCGAGGCCGACGCGGCCGGGGAGATCGACTGAGACATCTCGGTCGACTCCACCATCGTGCGGGCGCATCAGCACGCTGCCGGCGCCCGCACCGAACCACCGCCGGCTCCCGCCTCAAAGGGAGGGCGCAGCGGCAGAACACCAGGACGAAACGCCGTGTCGGAGCCTCGTCGCCCGCTTGGTGGAGGTGGCACAGGAGGTGAGGGCCTGGGCCACTCGCGCGGCGGGTTCACCACCAAGCTCCACCTGAGCGCGGACGGCCGCCACCGCCCTCTGTCCCTGATCGTCACACCGGGACAGCGGGCGGACTGCACTCAATTCAAGCCCGTGCTGGAAAAGATTCACGTCCTGCGGATCGGGCCGGGCAGGAAATCCGACAGCCTTGTGGCGAAGAAGGCTTACAGCAACGGTCCGTGCCGCGAGTACCTGCGGCGCCGGGCCATCCGGCACACGATTCCGGAGAAGACCGACAGTCAGACCGCCCGACTGCGCAGAGGGTCGCGCGGCGGACGGCAACCCGGCTTCGACGAAGAGCGGTACAAAAAACGCAACGCTGTCGAGCGAGCCATCAACCGACTGAAACAATACCGGGCGGTGGCCACTCGCTACGACAAGCGCCGCTACGTCTACCTGGCACCATCACCGCAGCAGCCCTCGTCATCTGGCTCCGCACGTGATCACCCGAATCGCCCTGGAAGTCGGCATGTACATTGTCTCGTCGTGATCGAAAGTGTGGGTGGGCGAGTCGTCGCCGACAGGTATGTACTCGCCGACCGACTGGGCAGCGGCGGTATGGGCACGGTGTGGCGTGCCTGGGACCATCTGTTGCAGCGGACGGTGGCCGTCAAGGAACTCCACGCCGTCGGCGGTGGGTACGAGCAGCAGGCGGCGATGCGGCGTGTGCTGTCGGAGGCACGGGCGATCGCCCGGGTGACGCACGCCCATGTGATCGACATCTACGATCTGGTGGAGTTCGACGGCGGTCTGTGGATCGTCATGGAACTGGTGCCGGGTGGCTCGCTGAGTGAGCGAGTGCGATCGAGCGGGCTCCTGTCACCGGTGGAGACGGCCCGCGTCGGCCTGGAGGTTCTGTCCGCATTGGACGCGGTCCACGCGGCCGGTGCGCTGCACCGGGACGTGAAACCGGCCAACGTGCTCCTGCGCACGGACGGCAGCAGCGTGCTCACCGACTTCGGTATCGCCGCCCTGTCCGGTCACACAGGTCTCACCGGCACGGGGGGCGTGGTCGGCTCGGCCGAGTACATGGCCCCGGAACGCCTGCGCGATCAACCCGCCGGACCGGCCAGCGACTTGTTCTCCCTCGGCGTCACCCTGTGTTTCCTTGCCTCCGGTCAGACCCCCTTCGCCCGCGGGGACCTCACGGCCACCTCGTTCGCCGTCGCCTTCGAACCGCCCTCCGTCCATGTCCAGGGCCCGCTGGGCGACGTCATCGAGCAGTTGCTGGACAAGGACCCCGCCAAGCGCCCGTCCGGAGCACACCTCGCGGACGCGCTGCAGTCGATAGTCGACGGCGCTCCCCAAACAATGCAGGCGACACTGCGGCAGCCGGTGCAGCCTGCACGTGCGAACCGGCGCCGTACATCGGCCGCAGGGGCGAACCGGCGCCGCACGGCGATCACGGGGATGATCGCCGTGCTGGTGCTCCTCGCCGGAGCGGGCGTGACCGCATACGTCGCCGGAGACGACCCCGGCTCTGGTTCGCCCAACCAGCCCGGGCAGACGTCCACCGGTGCCCATGCAGTCTCGCGTGTGGATGCGGTGATGCCGGTTCCGGGTGTACGGGGCAGGTTCTGGGTGTTCTCCGGCAGCGAGTACATGGTCGTCGAGACAGGTGCGGACCCGGCGTCGGCGCGGCGGGTGAGCGGGCCCGCCCCGATCGCACAGTGGCGCAAGACGTTCGGCGGACTGGACCACTTCACGAACAGGATCGACGCGGTCCTGCCGGTTCCCGGCGACGACCATCGCTTCTGGGTCTTCTCCGGCGACCAGTACCTGCTCGTCCACATCGCGGGCGACCGCTCCGGCAAGGGCCGCCTCCAAGAACCACGCCCCCTCACCGACTGGAGCAACAGCATCGGCGGGGCCCCGGGCTTCTCGCATCGTGTGGATGCGGTGATGCCGGTTCCGGGTGTACGGGGCAGGTTCTGGGTGTTCTCCGGCAGCGAGTACATGGTCGTCGAGACAGGTGCGGACCCGGCGTCGGCGCGGCGGGTGAGCGGGCCCGCCCCGATCGCACAGTGGCGCAAGACGTTCGGCGGACTGGACCACTTCACGAACAGGATCGACGCGGTCCTGCCGGTTCCCGGCGACGACCATCGCTTCTGGGTCTTCTCCGGCGACCAGTACCTGCTCGTCCACATCGCGGGCGACCGCTCCGGCAAGGGCCGCCTCCAAGAACCACGCCCCCTCACCGACTGGCCGTCAATGAGGCCATTCCGAACGGATTGAACCAGCCAGGCTGGACACTTGACCGGAACGCGGCGGTCACAACAGTGCCGACACGGCAGGAAGAACACCCTCCGCGAGTCACCCGACAGTCACATGATCGGGCGGACAGTTCCTCGTCGCGCCAGCGGCGGACGGTGGACTCCGGCACGTTGTTGCCACCGGCCATGTCAGCCAGGCGCTGGTCGTAGCGCAGTACGGCCAGGACGATCACCGCGATCTTCCCGGGCGGCAGGGTCCGCCACCGGGACCGGATCACTTTCAGGTGACGTCGCAGCAGGTCGGCGAGGTGGCTGACGGTGCGCGTGGACAGCGGCAGACGGCACTGGTAGACAAGCGGGCAGGTGTCCTCGGCGTGCTTTTTGGTTTTCGTCACACAACTCCAACGGTCGCCGGGGGCACCCCGGTTACGCCGGCGCCTCGCTGCCGTAGACGGCAGACCAGGTCACAGGCGGGTGGTGAACCGGCCATCGGGCAGTTTGCGCAGCCAGCCGCGATCGACGGGGCTGACCAGCTTGCCCCGCATGCTGACGTCGATTCCCAGCACGTCGCCGACCTGCCGGGCCATGACCGGACCGGCGGCACGCCGCACGGCGGCGAGAATGCGCTGGTAATCCGGCGGAAGGGTAGTCTCCTCCACGCCTGAGGTGCGGTGCGGGATCAGCATCACCGCACGTCCGCCCACCTGCCCGGGCGCCGGCGCGACAGAGGCGTGCTCGTCGGCGAGCTGTTCGCTCATCCGCTCAAGGACCCGCTCCGCGACGGCGAGCTCGTCCCGCTCGGCCCATACCTCCGTCAGCTGCTTGGCCCGCTGTTCTTCGAGCCCGTCCAGCTCCGCGCGCCGCGCGGTAATCCGTTCCAGCAGCTCAGGATCCAGCATGGGGTCTGTCAATCGAACGGTGTAATGAGGGTGGTTGGGGTTACTGACGAGCTGCGGAGAGCCGGCCGTCGAAGGTGATGTCGAAGGCGTTCAAAGCGGTCTTCCAGCGCAGGGTCCAGCGGGCCTGCCCCTTGCCGGTCGGGTCGAGCGACATGATCGCCATGTAGACGCACTTCAACGCGGCCTGCTCGTTCGGGAAATACCCGCGGGCCTTGACCGCCCGCCGGATCCTGGCGTTCACCGACTCGATCGCGTTGGTCGTGCAGACGATGCGGCGGATCTCGGTGTCGAACCGCAGGAACGGGGTGAACTCCTCCCACGCGTTCTCCCAGAGCCGGATGATCGCCGGGTATTTCCGGCCCCACGTGTCGGCGAACTCGGCGAACTGTTCGAGTGCGGCCTCCTCGGTCGCGGCGGTATAGACCGGCCTGAGGACTTTGGCGATCTTGTCCCAGTCCTGGCGGGCGGCATAGCGGAAGGAATTCCGCAGCAGGTGAACCACGCAGGTCTGCACGATCGTCTTCGGCCAGACGGTCTCGACCGCGTCGGGCAGGCCCTTCAGCCCGTCGCAGACCAGCATCAGAACGTCGTTCACGCCGCGGTTCTTGATCTCGGTGAGGATGTGCATCCAGTGCTTGGCGCCCTCGCCGCCGTCACCGGCCCACAGCCCGAGGATCTCGCGCCGGCCCTCGACAGTGACGGCCAGCGCCACGTAGATCGGCCTGTTGGCGACGGCGCCGTCGCGGATCTTGACGTGGATGGCGTCGATGAACACGACCGGATAGACGGGGTCGAGGGGGCGGTTCTGCCATTCGGTCATGCCCTCGAGGACCTTGTCGGTGATCGTGGAGATCGTCTGGCGGGAGACGTCGGCGCCGTAGACCTCGGCCAGGTGGGCCTGGACCTCGCCGGTGGTCAGGCCTTTCGCGGACAGCGAGATGACCATCTCGTCCACCCCGGTCAGGCGCTTCTGCCGCTTCTTGACGATCTTCGGCTCAAAGGATCCGTCGCGGTCGCGGGGCACGGTTATCTCCACCGGGCCGACGTCCGTCAGCACGGTCTTCGCGCGGGTGCCGTTGCGGGAGTTACCGCCGTTCTTCCCGGCCGGGTCGTGCTTGTCATAGCCGAGATGGTCGGTGATCTCGCCCTCCAGTGCGGACTCCAGCAGCCGCTTCGTCAGCTGCTGGAGCAGTCCGCCCTCGCCTGTCAGCTGCAGGCCCTCGGCCTGGACCCGGGAGACCAGCTCGTCGATCAGCCGGTCGTCCACCGCCCTCGCCGGCTGGGGCTCTATCGCCTCGCTGATCTCGGCTTTGGACACGTTCTCACTGGTCATCGGTGCATCCTCCATGATCGGGAGTTACACCGAACGATTTACAGTCCCCCGCAACCTATTTTGCGGCTGGTGTCTGAGCTAAGGGTTGTCCCGTAAATGATCTTCGAGTCGTCTTGGGTAGGGCTGGTCGCTGTGCGGTCCGTTGGCCTACCCGGCGAGAGCGAGGTTGTGCAGGCGGGCGATGCCGAGCATGGCGTGGTGGACTCCGTCGCCTTTGAGGCGGCAGTCGCGGAGGATCTTCCAGGTCTTCATGCGGGCGAAGACGTGCTCGACGCGGGCGCGGACCTGCTTGTGGGACTTGTTGTGCGCCTGCTTCCACTCCGGTAGTTCTTCGCCTTTGCGCCGGCGGTGTGGCATGACGAGTCCGGTGCCGGGGTAGCCACCGTCGGCGATCGTGAGGGTCTTGCCGACGGCCGCCTTGGCGCCGGATTCCTCCCAGGCTTTGCAGTCGTTGCGGTTTCCGGCAAGCGGTCTTCCCACCGCGACGACCAGGCGGGTGTCGGCGTCGATGACGACCTGATGGTTGGTGGAGTACCGGTAGTTCTTCGACTGCGCGGCGATGGCGTGGTCCCGGGTCGGGACCAGAGTGCCGTCCACGATCAGCACGGTGTCCTTGGCGAACCGCTTGCGGGGCTGGAGCGCGAGCATCGGCCCGAGGTGGTCGATGATGCGGTCGGCCGCCGACTTGGAGACCCCGAACAGCGGGGCGAGCTGGCGCATGGTCAGGTTGGTGCGCCAGTACGCCGCGACCAGCAGGGCCCGGTCCTCCAGCGGAAGGCTCCACGGCCGGCCCTTGCGGACCGCATCCGCACCCTCGCGTCGCAGCACGGTCACCAGCTTCCCGAAACAGCGCGGGCTCAGCCCGGTGAACGGGGCTATCCAAGACGGCTCCGACGCCGTGATCACACCAGCCACACCAAGATCATCTCACCCGTGACCAGCAGTTACGGGACAGGCCTTAGGACACCAAGGCCAAGGAGTGTGAAGCGGCTCGGCCGGACATCTGGTGCTTGAGCATCGTGACCCTGTTCGTCTCGCGTCACTCGGGACTGTGGCCCTGTGCCGGCTGCGGCGTCGAAGAAGGCCTTGGTGGTGTGCTCTGCGTCAGAGCACGGGCGGCGGCGAGTTCATCGCGTGACGCCTGTACCACCAATTCGAGGGAGGTGTAGGCGTCGTCACCGATAGGGATACGCAACGGGGCGAGTCGGTCGGCGCCGACGATGTCGAGTACCTGCGCAGCGCAGTCCTCCGGCCGTCCCAGGGCGGGATTCTCCGCCATGCCGCGCACACCGTGCAGAGTTCCGGCGGTCACCGTGGAGTACTCGGAAAGCCGACGGTCCGATTCGGCGAGGGACGCACCGTAGCGGGTGGCGAATCCGCCCGGTTCGATCACGGTGACCCGGATGCCCTGCGGGGCCACTTCTGCGGCCAGCGCCTGACTCATCCCCTCCAGAGCGTGCTTACCCGCGACGTACGCACCCAGCCCCGGGAACGGCATGCGACCTGCTATCGAGGAGACGTTGACGATATGGCCGTGGCCCTGGGCCCGCATGAGCGGCAGAACCAGACGGACCAGCCGCCAGGGTCCCACGACCAGGGTCTCCAATTGGTCGCGCACCTCGGCGTCGGAGACCTCCTCGACCGCGCCGAACAGGCCGGCTCCCGCGTTGTTCACGAGGACATCGATGCCGCCCAACCGGTCGGCAGCGACCCGGACCGCTTCCTCACATTGGGCGGCGTCACGCAGTTCCAGCGGAATTGGAATGATCCGTCCTGGCCAGGCAGCGACCAGGTCGTCCAAAGCGGCGGCCTTACGCGCGGTGACCGCCACCTCGTGTCCTGCCCGGGCCGCCGCCGCAGCCAACGCCCGCCCCAGTCCCGAGGAGCACCCTGTCACCAGCCAACGTCGCACCATTTATCCCTCCATTGCGTCCCACGGTCCAGCCACCTGCACCGATCCAGGCCCGCCCCATGGTCCGGCACGAGGGGGCACTGGTCACCCTCGCGGGAAGGGGCGCCATGGCGCACGCCAGGGGCGCGCAGCAGGACTGTCGTCCCTCGCGACGACCTCGAGGCGGAAGGGTATCCGCATGGCCGGCCTCGTCGGCGGCGAGGCGGTCGAGGCCCTTGCTCTCCGAGCGGGCACGGGCGAAGCTGGACCGGACTGCCGCCCGCACCGCCCGCCCCGGAGACCGCAGGACCGCTCCCTCGTGCAGTTGCCCGGGGACTGGTGCGGTGCACCACGTTGGGCGCACACGGTGTACCCGACGATGCCCACGCATCGTCATCGCCAGGCCGATGAAGGAGTCGGCAGAAGCCAGGACGTGCGGCATCGGCACACTCCCCCGGCCCGCAGCCGTAGCGCCTTTTACTGACCGTTTCAGAATGAGTTCGGAGTCGTCTCAAGCAGATGATGCCGCAGGCGAGTTGAAGCAGGCCGAGGTGCAGGTCGGCGCGTACCTCGTAGCGGATGCGCAGGCGCTTGAACTGGTGGAGCCAGGCGAAGGTCCGCTCGACCATCCAACGGGTCTTGCCCAGACCCGAGCCGTGGACGACGCCGCGACAGGCTATGTGAACCGTTCCGGGTTCGGTAGGGACTCGATCATTTGAGAGGATCGAGTCATGGCACGTTCTTCTCAGTACCCGCTTGAGCTGCGCAAACGAGCTGTCCGTATGGTCGCCGAGGTGCGGCCGGACTACGACACCGAGTGGTCCGCGATGAAGGCCGTCGCATCGAAACTCGGCATCGGCACGATCGAGACGCTGCGCGTGGGGTCTCCCCTGCTCGAACGCAGTTGAGAGCTTGGGGAAGGGGGCGGCAGGACCCGGTCGATACCGGTGCCCGGCCGGGCACGACAACGGAGGAGTCGGCCGAACTGAAGCGGCTGAAGAAAGAGAACGCCGAGCTGAAGCGGGCCAACGACATCCTCAAGGCCGCGGCAAGTTTCTTCGCGGCCGAGCTCGACCGGCCACACACACGCTCGTAGCGTTCATCGACGAGCACAAGGGCCGCTTCGACGGCGTCGAGCCGATCTGCCGGGTCCTCACCGGGCACTCCTGCAAGATCGCCCCCTCCACCTACTACGCCCACCGCAAACGCCAGGCCGCACCCGCGGCCCGCACCGTCCGCGACACCGAGCTGAAGTCTCAGGTCAAAGAGGCGTACGACACCAACCACCGCGTCTACGGCGCCAGAAAGATCTGGCGGCATCTGAACCGCCAGGGCCATCCCGTATGGCGACATGGACCGGCGTCGTCTACGTCGCCTTCGTCGTGGACACCTTCTCCCGCCGCATCGTGGGCTGGTCGGCGGCCACCACGAAGGAGACCCGGCTCGTCCTAGACGCGCTGGGGATGGCCCTTTGGCAACGTGATCGCGATCAACGCACCGATGTGCGAGGCGAATTGACATATCATTCGGATGCCGGGTCCCAGTACACCTCGTTCAAACTGGCCGAACACCTCGACGCCGCCGGCATCGCGGCGAGCATCGGCTCGGTCGGGGACGCACTGGACAACGCCCTGATGGAATCGACCATCGGGCTTTACAAGACCGAGCTGATCAAGCCACAGCGCCCCTGGCGGACGCTCGCCCAGGTCGAGCTCGCCACCGCCGAGTGGGTCGACTGGTACAACCACAGCCGACTCCACGGTGAGATAGGGCACATCCCGCCCGCCGAGCACGAAGCAAACCACTACCTCAACACCACGACAACCCAAGTCACACCCAGCATCTGAAATCTCTACCGAACCCGGAACGGTTCACCCCGCGCTGTTCCAGCCAGTAACGCAAGCCTTTGACCTGCCCGTATGCCTCGTCGGCGGTCAGCCATGCGAACGGCACCCCGGCTCCGAGCGTCCGCTCGATCATGGCTTTGGCGTGTTCGGTCTTCGTGGCGAAGGCGACCTCGTCGGGAATGGCTGCGGCCCGGCAGCGTTCCCGGTCATCGGTCCAGGACGCGGGCAGGTACAGCTCCCGGTCGATCAGCGTGTGACCGGCATCGGTGGCATAGGCCAGGAACGTGCCGACCTGGCTGTTCTCGACCCGGCCCGCAGTACCGGTGTACTGGCGCTGAACCCCGGCCGAGCGAACCCCCTTCTTCAGAAACCCGGTGTCGTCCACGACCAGCACCGCCTGCCGGTCACCGAGGCGTTCGACCACGAACTCCCGCACATCGTCACGGACTTCGTCCGACTCCCAGCCGCACGTATTGAGCAGCCGCTGCAGGCGGTCCGGCCGGCCATGCCTCGCATGCTCGGCGACCGTCCACGCGTTCCTTCCGCTCCAGCGACGACACCAGCTCCCGCATATAGGCCAACGCCGACTCCCGGGGTTCGGAACGCTGAAACCGGTGTACGAACCGCTCGTGCACCTCCTCCAGCCCCGCCACCCACCGCCACACATCACCAGCTTCGAGGTCCCCACCCATCACAGGAACAACGACCACCACGACAACTCGTCACGCCAAACGCGGTTGCAGTACTAGCCGAGATTCAGAACCTCATCGTCCGCGTGCGTGCCGAACTCGGCGACGCGCACCTCCGCGATGTGCTCGTACCGGCTGATCCGGTCGGTCCACTCCGCGTCGATGCCGAACGCCACCTGCGCGAAGCCCACCCGCCCGACAGCCTTGGCCAAGCCCGGATCGCCAGGTGCCAGCAGCCGCACCGGCGCGTCAAGCGCCACGGTGTGCGGCGGCACGGAGTACTCGTCCGGCAAAACGGTGCGCGCATGGACGAGCGCGCCGACAGCCACAACCGAGCCGGCCCCCAACCGTGCGCACTGCAGGACCGTCGCCGCGGTCGCCACATAGGCGCACCTGCCGACCTCGCAGCCCAGCAGTGTGGCATGCGGCCCCACGAAGACGTGATCGGCGACAAGCACCGGCTGATCGCCGGCGACCGCAGACCCGCGCAACACCGCGTTCTCGCAGATCACCGCCGCCTCCCCGACCTCGATCCGGGCCCCCTCGGCATCGAGCACCGCACCGTACATCACTCGCGCTCTCGGCCCCACGCGGACATCGCCAACGAGCGTGGCCGTCGGGGCGACGTAGGCGGTGGGATGGACCTGCGGTTCATGCCCGCGGTGCCGGATACGGATTCCCTGCGCTTCAGCGATCATGAGCGGATTCTCACCGACCGACCGCGAGCATGCTGGCGGATTTCAGACGCCGCGTTCGCCGGGACATGTGCCATCCGCGATCTGAGGCACTACAGGAGGGTCTGTCAATCGAGCGGCTCTGTCCCGTAATCGGTGGTGACGAGGGGTGACGTTCAGTGCAGGAGGATGCGGTGGCGGAGAAGGTCGAAGCCTGCGCGGCCGTGCGTCTGCCTCATGATTCGTTTGGTGCGGGTGTTGACGTCTTCGGCCCGCCCATGGTGGTGCGGGAGGGTGAGGCCGGCGTTGACGGCTGCACGGTCGAGTTCGAGACCGTTCGCAAAGGCGTGGAGGTAGGGCAGCTGGGCCGCGCGGACGCCGACGATCCACGCGGTGAGCTTCTTGTAAACGAGGCCAGTTGGGTCACCCCTGGACAGGACGCGGTGAGCTCGGCGAGGAGACTTGTGTCCCTGTCCCGGAGATGGTCGGGATACGTGAGTAGGAGGCGGGCCAGCCGTTGCGGGGTGGTGACGGGCCGGTCGCCTTCGGCCCGGCCCTGGGTGATGTAGCGGTAGAGGAGGTTGAAACTGCCGGTGTAGCCCTGCTCCTGGACCTCCCGGAACAACTGTTTCACGGGGACAGCGGGGTCGGCCGCACGGCGTCCTCGCAGGTGGTCGCGGTAGGGGCCGAACAGCGTGGGCCGGTAACGCGGCGCCCGACGTAGGGCTCGGGTGCGTGCGTAGCGCTTGACGGTGTTGAGGGACAGGTTCAGGCGGCGGGCGCATTCGAGCAGGCCGACGCCTTTGCCCAGGAGGTCGTGGATCTGGTGTCGGCGTTCGCGGGTGGTCCGCTCGTGGACGCCGGCCGGGCGGGGCGTGTTCGCGGTGGCCCAGCAGGCGCTGTGGGAGCGGACCTCGGCCAGGGGCTTCTCGCACAGGTTCTTCCACAGGTGCCAGCGGTCGCTGACCTGCACCGCAGCTCGCAGCCCGCAGCCCGCAGGGCCCGGCGCACGGCCTCCCCGTATGCGCCGGAGCCATCACGGCAGACGGCCTCGACACCAGGGCGCTCGCGTAGCCACCGCTCCAGGACGTCGGCGCCACGGCCCGGAAGTACGTCGATACGTTCGCCGGTTTCGGCATCGATCAGGACAGTCGCGTAGCGGTGGCGGTGCTTGAGCGCGAAGTCATCGACGCCGAGGACGCGTGGCACCCGCACCACGGGCAAGGGCAGGCGGGCCAGAAGCCTGAGCGCTGTCGAGCGGAATATCGCCGCAGCCAGGACACGGGAGAGGCGGGCGCCCACCCGGCCCGCTACCTCCTTCACCACAGGCCCGAGCTGGTCAGCGAGCCGGCATGTGCGCCGCTGATAGCGTTCGATCAAGCCTGGGACCTGTTCACGGAACGTCTGCCGAGGGCAGCCCGGAGCCGGGCAGACCAGGCGCCGGACCTGCACCGATACCACGACGCGCCTGCCGTCCGCCAGCACATCCGCGATCGTACGCCGGGTGGATGCCGTGCACCCGCCCCGTCGGCTGCCCGCACACCGGGCACTGCACCGGATCGTCCCGCGTCAGGGCCCGCACCCGGATGAACTCGCCCTCGTCCGCCACATCCTCGACGACGAGCGATCCAAGTCTCGAAAGCACCACGACTACAAGGTCGTTGGCATCTTCCATGCATCGTCAAGGACTACCGTCACCCCTCGTCACCACTGATTACGGGACAGAGCCGAACGTTGACAGACCCGCGCCTGGCACCTCCTCCCGGCCACCACATAACGAAGAGGGGCCATCCGGCCCCGGCCGGACAGCCCTTCACCAAGATCTTCATCGACCTTCTAGCGGGTGTTCCGTGCCGAGAGTATCGGCGAGGTAGCCGGACAGGGCCTCGGCTTCGGGCCGCTCGGGCAGGCACTCGGTAATGGCGAGTGCCGCGTCACGGGCTGCCCGCCGGGTGCCGACGACCATCAGCACACTGCCGGCCGCGGTGAGTTCCGCGGCGCCAGCGGCGAAGACCTGGTAGTCGGCGATCCCGCCTGGCAGACGGGTCCGGGCGTTCCACCGGCCTCCGGAGCCGGGGACCGACGCCACACTGGCGGGCCGGGCGCGCCGGTCGTGTGCGTGCGGTCGGGCCGGTGAGCTTGGCGGGTTGGGGCCTGCCGTGTCTATGCCTCGCCATGTCCCACACGGGGCATCGCGAGTGGGGGGTATACGTCGGCGAGTAGTGCGCGAAGTTGTGTCCACATGGGTGGCGGGGCGGCCAGGACGTCGCCGCTGGCGGGCCATGTCTCCTGGGACGGGCCGATGAGGTCGCCGACGGTCCCTCCGGCTTGCAGGACCAGCAGGGCGCCGGCAGCGCAGTCCCACGGTTGGAGTCCGGGCGCCCAAACGGCATCGGCCCGGCCCCCGGCGACCTGGGCCAGCGCGGCGGCTGCACTGCCTCCGCGTCGCACGTCACGTACCCGGGGCACCAGTGCGTCCACCATGCGGCCGGCCCATGCACGCTGCGAACCGCGGCCGACATTCAGCTCGACCAGCGCGCGGGCGAGATCGCCCTTGTCCAGAAATCCGACCTCTGTGCCGTTTACCTGGGTTCGTGCACCGGTGCGGGCCTGGGTCAGCAGGTCGAGGGCGGGCTCGATGACGACACCGGCGAGCAGTCTGCCGCCTGTCACCTCGGCCGCGGCCACGCTGACCGCCCAGTCCGGCCGTCCGTACAGGTAATTGGTGGTGCCGTCGATGGGGTCGACGATCCAGCGCACGTCGGCCCTGCCCGGCGTGGCGCCGTCCTCCTCGCCCAGGACGGCATCGTGGGGCCGATGTCGGGCCAGTACGGTGCGGATGGCGTGCTCGGTGTCGCGGTCGGCCTGACTGACCAGGTCGTCCGGCCCCTGCTTCTCCTCGATGAGCAGTTGGTTCGCGCGCTCGCGCCAGGCCATGGCGGTGCGGGCGCCTGCTTGTGCGGCGGCGCGGGCGACGGCCAGCAGGTCATCGGGGTTCACCGAGGGATTCACCGGGCTCCTTTCGCACGGCGCTCCAGGTGGCCGGCCCGAGCACTCCACGGGCAATCGAGCCGAGGAGGACGGCGCACGCCGAACTCAGACGCCGACTCAGTGCACCGATGGTGTTCAGACTGCGGCTACTGAAAACCAGGTAGGCGGTCATCACCGACAGCCATGGCAGCAGGGCGGCCAACGGATGCGGCTCATGCCGGAGAACTGGCACCGCCCATTGCACAGCGGCACCGGCCAGGACGATCAGCGGGCGGCGCTGCGGGAGAAGGACCGCTGCTGCGGTTGCCAGTGCGCCCAGTGCGGTTGCCACTGCGGCACTCGTTGGCGCCCCGGGCGTGGTGAGCAAGGAACCAGTGAGCGCGGCTCCTGTGCCCGCGACCAGAAGCGCTGCGTTCCAGGGGGCCGCCGTCGAGGTGTGTTCGCGCAGCGGCGTCCAGTCGGCGGGAGCCGGTACGTCGATGCGGCGAGGCAGCCAGCGCACCAGAGCCAGCAGGTGTTCGCGAGCGTGTTCGGGGCGGGCGGACCAGGTGAGCTGTCCCCGGTCCGCGCTGGCGAACGCTGTGGCTTCCAGTGCCCACCGGCTGGTGACGAAGGCTATGCCGAACGCCCACAGCGCCACGGCCGCCACAACGCCCAGCGCGGGATCCTCGCCCAGGTCCACGGCGAGCGCGAAGCCCGCCATGCCCCGTACGGCATAACCCGCACCGACCACGATCCACAGTGCGATCACTGCCGGGCGCAGTGGTGACGGCACCTCGCCGCTGCGGCCCGTGCACTTGGCGCGAAGCGTCTCGTAGAGGACCGCGGTACTGAACACCCCCGCGGTGACGGCAGCCAGCACCGGCCCGAGGTGAAGAGCGGGCCATGCCAGCGCCAGACTCGCGGCCACGGCCAGGCGGCCGACCGCCACCGTGCAGCTGGCCAGCACATGTGGTCGGGCGCTCTCGATCGGGCCCGGCAACCGCCCACGGGCCCCCTTGGCGGGGTGCTGCTGGTCGGCGACGAACCCGCGCACGTCGTTCCACTGATAGCGGGCTGGATAGATGAGAAGTTCCAGGGCTGCCCACACCACGAGGGCCCGCAGGAGTGTGTGTCCGCCCACATCTGCGCCGGCGAGTACCGCCAGAGCGAAGGTGAACGGCATGAGCAGCCCTTTGATCATGTCCTTGGGACGAGGTATGGCGAGGTAGGCGGCCAGGGAGCGGGGTGCGCCGCGCGTAATCCGCGCGTGCAGTGCTTGCGGTTGGCGGACGTGCCGGTCATGTCCGCCAACCGCGCGGTCGCGATGTGCGGGCCGGGGTGCCGCTGATGTGACCGGGGCGGGCGCGCCTCTCGTGTGACTGCTCATGTCCGCACCACAACAGTGCTGTCCGCCAGGTCCCGGGCGAGGCGGTCCCAGGACTCGGTCACCCACACCGCGCCGGCCTGCTCAAGTTGCGCGGTTCGGTCCCCGCGTTCCCCGGGGGGCACGAACTGCACCATGCCGACGGTGGTGATGCCCGCCGATACCGCTGATTCGACTCCGGTGGCCGAGTCCTCCAAGGCCACTGCCTGCTGCGGTTCGATCCCCAGCCGGGCCAGAGCCGACTGGTAGATCGCCGGGTCCGGTTTGCTCGTGGGCACGGGCAGGCTGTCCTCCGCACTGAAACGGTCAGCCGGGGGCAGCAGATGGTCCAAGCCGCTGGCGGTGAAGCACGCCGCGAGACGGGTCAGTGCGCTGGAGCTGACCACGGCCAGCCGGTAACGGCGGTTGAGCGTCCGCAGAGCTGCCAGGACGCCCGGGTGCGGCAGCAGAACCTCCCCGAGGTGAGAGGTGACCTCCTCCTTCTCGCGCGCCACCCACATCTCCAGCTCAGCACTGTCCACACTGATACCGCGCCGACTGAGCAGGTCCTGGGCCGTGGTGCGGAAGTTCTTCCCGGTCGTGGTGCGACGCAAGTGCTCGGCTGAGAAGTCACCCGTGAGCCCGAACCGGTCGGCGAAAGCCTGCGTGACGGCTGCCGACGCGCCGAACGCCGGTTCTTCCGAGGGGAACAGCGTCCCGTCGGCATCAAGCAGCAGTGTCGTGATTCGGGTCAGATCCGGCTTGTCCATGGGTCTCCTGGGTTCGAGGGTCCGCCTGTCGGACGGCGGTCGCTGGAAGCGATGCAGCAGCGGACGTGATGCCCGTGCGGGAGAGCGCGGTCAGGGAACGCTGGATGTCCGCCACTGTGCGGCTGTCCCGCGCGAGGTCACCGAAGATGTCGTCAATGGCCAGCAGGGCCCCGGGGTCGTCACCGCCCCGCAACGCCGCCTCCCGCAGCTCGTCCGCACGGGCGTCCTGCACGTCGATCGGCCTGCCGTCGAGGTCGACTCCGCGCAGATAGCGCATCCACGCGGCGACAGTGAAGGCCAGTCGAGTACGCGGGGATCCCTCGGCGCGTGCAGCCTGCAGCGAAGGCAACAGGTAGTCGGGCATCTTGGTCGAGCCCCGGCGGCACAGTCGGGCCAGCTCATCACCTATGCCGGGGTTGCGCAGACGCTCCAGCACGGTGTCGCAGTACTCGTCGAGTTGCATGCCCGCGACATCCGAGGGAAGCAGAGGAGCGATCTCCTCACGCATGAGCCCTTCGACGAATTCGGCAACGACCGGGTCACCCATCGCCTCATCCGTGCTGCGGTGACCTGCCAGGTACCCCACATACCCAAGCGCGCAGTGGGTGCCGTTGAGCAGCCGACTCTTGATAAGTTTGTACGGCGCGACATCGTCGACAAAGCGCACACCCACCCGATCCAGAGGAGGCCGGTCATTGCAGAAGTCGTCCTCGATCACCCACTGGCTGAAAGGCTCGGTGATCACAGGCCAACGGTCACCCACACGGAAGTCGAGTGCCACCAGATCACAGTCTTCCGGAGAGGTCGCCGGGGTGATGCGGTCCACCATGCTGCCGGGGAAGCTGACCCTGTCCCCGATCCACTGGGCCAGCTCGGGCTCGCGCCTACGGGCCAGGGTCGTCACCGCCTCCCGCGTGACCGCGGCGCTGTCAGGCAGGTTGTCGCACGACAGGACCGTGAAGGGGGCCTCGTTGGCGCGGCGCCGCGCTTGAAGAGCGTCGACGATTAGGCCGAAGATGGAGTTCCGCGCCTGCTCGGGGCCGTCGGGCACCGTGTAGCCGTCAGCGGTGATCGTCAGCGTGACCAGCCGGATACGGGGATCGGTCAGTCGCGTGCGCACCGCGTCCGGATCCTCGGCCAGCAGGAGGTACTCGACCATACTGCCGACCACCTTGGCGGCGTAGGTGTCGATTCCTCGTTCGATGACCGTGAACAGGTTGTCCTGTGCGCCGAGGACTTCGCCCATCTCGGGACGGTGGATCCCGACGCCGATCACACCCCAGTGGAAGAAGCCCAGTTCGGCCAGTTGGTCGAAGTAAACAGCCTGGTGAGCACGGTGGAAGCCACCGACCCCGAAATGGACGATGGCGGGCCTCAGCCGTGCTCGGTCGTATCCGGGGAGCTCAAGGTGACCGCTGGTCCTGTCGAGACTGCGGTTGTTCAAAGCAGGGGTAACAGGATCTCGCATGGCCACCCCTCGGTGGTAATGGCAGACCGTCGTGACATGCCAGGCCGATCGCAGAGGCGGCATCCGCCCGCCAGGTGGACATCCATCCGGCTGCGAGTGCTACAGATCACTGAGCAGTGATCCGAGTGACGCTGAACCCTACTTTGGCATGAGATAGGCGTAAACACGCGATTTGCTCCTGCCTGTGCACGGCTCATGGGTTTCCGCCCGCTCGCAGCCGCGATGCCGCCCGCGGACGTGCTCGACCGGGGACCGTGCCCGCACCACCGAAGGAGCCACAAGCCGCAAGGGCAACCACTGCGGAAGTGCCGGATTGTCGTCGAGCTTGCGCAGCCCCTTGGCGGTGGCGCGCATGAGCTCGGTGGGGAGGGTGTAGGTCTCGCTGTCCAGCTGGAAGGACCAGGTACGGCCGAGGGCCTCCTGGCGCTGGGCGCGGGCCACTGCGGAAGTGCCGGATGAGGTGCTTTCTCCCCGCCGCGAGGAAGGCCGCGGCCCCAGGCCCGCCCGCCCGCCGAGCATGAGAAAGGCCGAGTGAGGGTTCCTCGGGGGCCTGCAGCGGCGGCTGCCGGGCCCGCTTCGTGTCCCCGATTCCCTGTCCCCGCAGGAGCAAATCCTGGCCTCGTACGCGTAGGCGGCTTTGTGCGGCGTGCCCCGCACACAGGCACCCAAATGGCCGCTTTCCGAGGCGGCACCGCGTCGTTGGCCCAGGGCATGCCCCTCTTGACGGGCTCCATCGCTGCGTGGATCACCACCCGCCCGTCGGCGTAGCTACGCGGCGGCGTCAGCTGCCACTGCATCTCGGCGGCGATGTTCATCGGCTCCGTACGCGCCAGACACGCGAAGGAGTCGCTGTGTCCGCGCTTGCTGGCCAGGATCCAGCGTCGTGTTCGGACAGTGGGCCGCGTACCGCAGCAGCACCTCGCGCTCGGCCTGGTCCACCGCCAGCGACCACCGGTGCTTGGTGGCCACCCATTCGCCGATGTACCGGCAGTGCACGGCCGGGGCCGGGGCATGAGAAGCCCAACGATCACGCACCTACCCAGACACGAGCCTGCTCCCTCCCACCGCTCAGACGTCCGGACGCATTCGGCTGAGCCCGGCGTCCCCGGCTGTGTTCTTGAGCTATGAAACGAACACGTCTCCTCACCCTCGCCGCGTTGACTACAGCACTGCTTTCAGCCGCCTCGGCTTCGGCCCAGGCCGCCACTTCGAGGCAGGTCTACTGTTCCGGCGTCCTGGGCTGCCTCGTTCAGGAGTGGGGGTGGCCAGTGCGCCCGTCAGGTATACATCTGCGAGACAGACGCTCCACCCGGCACGCTGCTGGACGTCGCCCTTCTCAACTGTGTTCAGGCCGGCGAGGCATCCGCGATCAGCACCGGGGCCGACCCAGGGCTTCAAACGCCGGGGCCGACTCAAAACTTCACCAGAACCGTCACTACTGATCTTTTCATTGGTTCTGTGGGGTTGGTGGGTGGATGGTGAGTCCGGTGTGGGCGAGGAAGGACCATGGCGGTCGGGGGTTGGTGTTGATCCGGTGGATGCCTTGTTCGGTGGCGTCGGCGACATCGGCGAGGTGGTCGCCGGCGAGGTTGGCGAGTTCACGCTTCCTGAGCGGGGGCCACAGCAGTTCCACCGGGTTGAGCTCGGGTGCGCAGGCGGGTAATCGTTCCGGGGTGAGCCAGTCCTGTTCGGCGACCCAGGCCCGCATCGCCCGGCTCCAGTGGGCGGACAGGCCGTCCCGGACCAGGACCACCCGCTCGCCGCGGTAGAACACCTTCATCTGCTCCAGGACCTCGATGAGTCCGGCGGTGTCGTAGCTGCCGGGCTTGAGGTGGAAGCACAGGCGGGCCCCGCGACCGGGGTCGGTGGAGTGGAATCCCAGGGCCCCGGCCATCGACGCGCGCTTCCAGTTCAGCCGGTGCCGCAGACGCGGAGTCCGTCCTCGGGGCGCGTAGGAGCGGCGGATCTGAGGGAGCAGGGAGGCGCCTGATGCGTCGAGGAAAACGATCCAGGCACGTGTGTTCACGGCCTCTTTTTGATGCGCGGCCACTCGTGCGCGATCCAGCGGGCGATCTTTGACTCGCTCCGCTCGACCGCCCGGCGCTCTGGCCGTTGCAGGCTCCATCCGAGCCGGCCGGTCAGCAGCCGCCACACCGACGCCCTGGACAACACCACCCCTGTCACCCGGGTGACGACCGCGCCGACTCGTTCCAGGGTCCACAGGCCGGCCTCGAAACCATGAGCCCGGGCGCCTTGCTCCAACGCGGCCCGGACCGTCTCGACCTGGGCGTCGTCCAGCTTGGGCGGGCGTCCGGTGGCTGCCCGTCGCCGCAGAGCCGAAGCACCGCCCTGCTCCCACACCCGCCGCCAACGCCGCACACTCTCGGCACACACCCCCACCGCCCTCGCGGTCCCCGCATTCGAGACACCGTCCTCGAACAACTCGACTGCCCGAACGCGACACGCCCGCGCCAACTGAGGCCCCGACAGAGGAGGAAGGGAAGAACCGGCAACCGAAGCGGAAGGTTGATAAGTCACCCCGACAGCCTCCCACCCACACGGCCACCACACCCACCGGACTTACGAAAAGATCAGCAGTAGGCTGGTGCGGCGCGCCTTTCCTGATCGTCGCACCTGTCGGCCGAGGCTCACCTCTTCACCTGCTCGATGTGACCACGCCGAGGGACTGCAAGTGACGAACTGGCTGGTGACGCTCCGCGGCGCCGCACTGGCGCTGCTCGCCCTCCGGGACGTCTTCCACACACTGTGGCATCCCACCCGCCACGGAGGACCCAGCCGCCGCGTCATGACCATCGCGTGGCACCTCTCGGCCGGTTTCGGCCGGCGGCGCGCAGTCGGACTGGCAGGCCCCCTCGGCATGGTCACAGTCGTGGTCCTGTGGGCGGTCACCGTCATCGTCGGCTGGGCCCTGATGTACTGGCCGCACCTGCCGGCCGGGTTCTCGTTCGCCGAGGGGCTGACACCGACGGATCACGCGGGGTTCCTCGACGCCGTCTACGTCTCCGTCGTCACCATGGCCACTCTGGGGCTCCGCGACATCGCGCCGGCCGACGGTTGACTGCGCATCCTCGGCCCCTTGGAGGCCGTCGTCGGCTTCGCCCTGCTCACGGCCACCGTGACCTGGGTCCTGGGCATCTTTCCTGCTCACGCCCGTCGGCGAGCCGTCGCCCTGCGCATCTCCCAACTCCGGCGCGCCGAAGTGTCCGAGCGGGCGCTGTCCACGTCGCACGCCGCCACCATGCTGCAGGGCCTCATCTCCGATCTGGCGCACGTTTGCGTGGACTTCCGGCAGTACGCCGAGTCGCACTCCTTCCGCGACGGCGACGAGAACACCTCCCTGGCGGCGGACATCATGTACCTCGCCTCCCTCGCAGAGCGGCTGCCCGACGCTGCGGGGCCGGACACCTCGCTTGTCCGGGAGCTCCCGGGTGTGCCCCTGCACGACCTCGCGGTCACGCTTGATGAGCGGTTCCTCCACACCGGTGGAAGCACGTGGCAGGTGCTCACCCGCTACGCACAGGGCTACGGGCGCGCCGCGAAAGGGTGACCGGTGTGAGGACCCGTCACTGCACGAGGCCCTGCCGTCAGAGCGCCTGGTCCGGCCAGTCCAGCAGGCGGGCTCCGACCACCGCCGTCTGCAGGGTGTACCGATCGACGGGGTCGCCGGGATCGGCGCCTGTCAGCTGGTGGATCCTCTCCAGCCGGTACGTCATCGCCCTGGCGCTCAGGGAGAGTTGCCGGGCGGCCTCGGCGGCCACACACCCGGTGCGGAAATACGCGTCGAGGGTGTCGATGAGCGGCTGAGCTCCGCCGCGAGCCTGCTGGAGCGGTCCGAGTACGGTGCGTACGAGGTCGGCCATGGCCTGCCGGTCACGGGTGAGGACCGGGTAGACCAAGAGGTCCGCGGCGTACAGGACCGGGTCCTTCAAATGCATGCGCGCGGCCAGGCCAAGGGCGTTGAGTGCCTCCTCGTAGGAGTGGACGACTCCGCCGACACCCGGGTGTGGGCGGCCGATGGCCACCCGGCCGCCGTCGGTCGCTGCGTACGCCTGCTTGGCGAAGAAGTTGAGGACTTCACCCTCGTCACCTGGCGCGATGCAGATGAGCAGGCCGTTCTTCGTGGTGAGCAGTATGCGACGGTTCCCGAAGCGGGCCGCGAGCGATGCCTCGATGCCGCGGGTGACCGCGTAGCCGTCTTCGTACGGCTCGGGCCCCTGGGCTACGGAGACCGCATGGGAGTGGGACAGCAACAGCCCGAAACGCTCAGCTCGTTCGGCCAGATGCCCCGCATCGCTGCGCCCGTGGAGCAGATCGTCGATGAACTCCCGTCGGGCGGCCTCCTGCTGGCGGATCGCGAGCCGTTGCGCCCGCTCGTGTCCCTCGGCGAAGGCATCCACGGCCTGTTCCACTGCCGTGAGGAGGTGATCGGCGCTCGCGCCCCGTAGGCACGCCCGTACGTCCTGGGCGGCGGACAGGTGGGCTCGCACCAGGAAGCGCAGTCCGAGGCCGGCCTCGGCAGCCCGTTCCCCCTGTGCCCGCAGTGTCGCCAGTTCGTCCCGTGTCAGTCTTCTGCCGGTGGCGCAGGCGCCGGCCAGGATCTGGGCGTACCCCTCCAGATATGTCCCGGCTGTGTCCAACTCCGCCATTCCGTCCCCCGTTCTTGACGCGCCGATGACGCCTTCCTGACGCGTGGACGTCAAGAGTGGCACGCCTGTGCCGAGGGGCGGCCACCGGCATCAAGGGGCCGTAAAGATTGCCGGTGGACGGCAATGCGAACTCGCCGACCGTCCTGCCAGCATGAGGCCATCGGAGCCGGGCGCCCGAGGTCAATGCCGGAGCCCGGAAAGCAGCACGCCGCAGCATGGAACAAGAGGGAAGAGCAATGGACGAGTTCCTGCATGCCACGGCCACCTTTCCCGCCGTGCTGTTCTCCGCGGCCCTCGTGGTCGTCGTCGGATTCTGGCTGCTGGTGCTGCTCGGCGCCGCCGACCACGACAGCTTCGACGCGGACGTGGACACCGACGCCCTCAGCCTCGGTGGAGTCCCCGTCTCGGTGTCGGCCTCGCTGCTGATCGCCCTGTCCTGGTTCTCCAGCGTCACCGGCTCCATCCTTCTCGCTCGTACGGGCTGGTCCGATGCCCTGCTCCATCTCCTCGGAGCTGTGCTGCTGTTCGCCTCCGTGATCGGGTCCTGGCGCCTGACGCGCGCACTCGTGCGCCCGCTCGCCAAGCTCTTCCCCGACGAACCCGGGCCGTCCGTGCAGGACTTCGTCGGCCTCACCTGCACCATCCGCACGCGGCGGGTGGACGCGGACTTCGGCCAGGCGGAGGTCGCCGCCCGGGACGGTTCCACCGCCGTCGTGCAGGTCCGCCAGAACGACACCGGCCCCCTGGCGCTCGGCAGCACAGGGCTGCTGTACGCGTACGACGACGCCGGCGAGTTCTTCTGGGTCGCGCCCTTCGACGCGGCGCTCGACCCCCGCGGCTGACCGCCGCCCCTTCTCACTTCCGCTCCCACCTCTGATTCGGGGATTGTTCATGGATGCCATCACCTGGGGCATCGGCGTGCTCGCGGCCGTTGTCCTGCTCATCGCAATCGCCATGCTGTTCGTGATCAGCCGACTGTTCCGCAAGGTGGAGCAGGGCAAGGCGCTGATCGTGTCGAAGATGCGCAAGGTCGACGTCACCTTCACCGGGCAGGTCGTCCTGCCGGTGCTGCACAAGGCCGAGGTCATGGACATCTCGGTGAAGACCATCGAGATCTCCCGCACCGGCCGGGACGGGCTGATCTGCCGCGACAACATCCGTGCCGACATCCGCATCTCGTTCTTCGTACGTGTCAACAAGACCTCCGAGGACGTCATCAAGGTCGCCCAGGCCATCGGCACGGCGCGCGCCAGTGACAAGGCCACGCTGCAGGAGCTGTTCAACGCGAAGTTCTCGGAGGCCCTGAAGACGGTCGGCAAGCAACTCGACTTCACCGACCTCTACACCAAGCGCGAGGAGCTGCGGGACCGGATCATCGAGGTCATCGGCACCGATCTGAACGGCTACAGCCTGGAGGACGCGGCGATCGACTACCTGGAGCAGACGCCGCTGTCGCAGCTGGACTCGAACAACATCCTGGACGCCCAGGGCATCCGGAAGATCACCGAGCTGACGGCCGTCGAGCATGTCCGGACCAATGAGTTCCGCCAGCACGAGGAGAAGGAGCTCACCCGGCAGAACGTCGACGCCCGCGAGGCGATCCTGGAGCTGGAGCGCCGCCGGGCGGACGCCGAGATCAAGCAGAAGCGGGAGATCGAGACCGTGCGAGCCCGGGAGGAGGCGGAGACCGCCCGCGTGGTGGAGGAGGAGCGGCTGCGTGCGCAGAGCGCCTTCCTGAAGACCGAGGAGCAGCTCGGCATCCAGCGCGAGAACCAGGCCCGCGAGGTTGCCGTCGCGCAGAAGAACCGCGAGCGTGTCATCGCCATCGAGAACGAGCGCATCGAGAAGGACCGTCTGCTCGAAGTGATCGCCCGGGACAGGGAGACGGAGCTGAACCGGATCTCGGCCGAGAAGGAGGTCGAGGCGGAGCGCCGTGAGATCGCCGAGGTCATCCGGGAGCGCGTCGCGGTGGACCGTACGGTCGCCGAGCAGGAGGAGTCCATCAAGAAGCTCCGCGCGGTCGAGGAGGCCGAACGCCACCGCCAGACCGTGGTCATCGCCGCCGAGGCCGAGGCGCAGGAGCGGCTGGTCAAGGACATCAAGGCCGCCGAGGCCGCCGAGCAGGCCGCCGTCCACCGGGCGGCTGAGGAGCTGACGCTGGCGGAGGCCCGCAGCAAAGCCGCTGACATGGACGCCCGAGCCAAGGTGCGTTTCGCCGAGGGCATCCAGGCCGAAGCCGCGGCCGAGGGCCTGGCGGCCGTCCAGGTACGGGAGAAGGAGGCAGACGCCATCGAGAAGGCGGGGCATGCCGAGGCCGGGGCGACCGAGGCCCGGCTGCGCGCCGAGGCGGTCGGCACGCGCGAGAAGGCGCTGGCCGAGGCCACTGCCATCGGCGAGAAGCTCAAGGCCGAGGCCGCCGGTCTCACCGAGAAGGCCGCCGCGATGGCCGCGCTGGACGAGGCGTCCCGTTCGCACGAGGAGTTCCGGCTGCGGCTGGAGGCGGAGAAGGACGTCCGGCTCGCGGGGCTCGACGTACAGCGCCAGGTCGCCGAGGCGCAGGCCACGGTTCTCGCCACCGGCCTGGAGAACGCCGAGATCAACATCGTCGGCGGCGAGTCCGCCTTCTTCGACCGGATCGTCGGCGCCATGTCGCTCGGCAAGAGCGTCGACGGCTTCCTGCAGCACTCCCAGACCGCCCAGGCGCTCGCCGGGCCGTGGCTGGACGGCTCCGCGTCCTTCACCGAGGACCTGACGAAGGTATTGGGCTCGGTGTCCACCGCCGACGTGCAGAACCTGACCGTGTCCACCCTCCTGATGAAGCTCATGCCGGCCGGCTCCGGGCAGCTGGACGAACTGATCGGCAAGGCGCGGCGACTGGGGCTGGCCGACATGCCGGTGGCCGGACTCGCCGGGCTGAAGGACACCACCGGGCTGAGGGACACCGCAGGGCTGAACGGAACAGTCAAGGGCTGACGCCCGGTTCAACAGCTTCCGGGGCTGCCGCACGGGGGCGGCAGCCCCGGAATTCATCCACCGACACGAGGGAGCTGGACAGTGACTGGGACCGGGACGGGAAGCGGCCTGGACGCCGGTACGTACGAGGTGCTGCGCGACCGCCTCGGTGACCGGGCCGACGAGCTGGCCCGGCGTGCCGGAGCGCTCAACAACGCCCGCATCACGGCCTTCGGTTCCACCGAGCTGGCACTCGCCGGCGCCGAGCACATCCGTACGGAGCGGAATGTCGTTGCCCGCGACATCATCGCCGTCGGCGACGCGCTGCTCGTTGGCTATGAGGCCCCTGCCTCCGACGTCCTGGCCCTCTACGACCGCGACCTGAACCGTCTCCCGGACGAGACGGTGCCCGGTCTGCTCGACGACCCCGCCTTCGTACACGAATTCGACGCACTGCACCGTTACTTCCAGGGAGCGCGACTCCTCCAGCTCCGCCATGTCGACGGCAAGCTGCTGGCCGTGTTCCGGACCGGCGAGCAGGCCGACGACATCCGCGTCCTGCGCTGGTCGCTCCCCCCGTCCGGTGAAGTGCGGTTCCTGGACGCGCGGGGGAGCGTGACCACGTCTTCCCTCCGTCGCACGACTTCCCCTGGTCCGAGACGAGCCGGGACGATCACGTCCTGGGGCGCCACCCGCACATCTCCATCGCCAACAGCGCACTCTTCGTCGCGACGGTGGGCGGCTCCCTCACCGTGAAGACCGAGGACGACACGGAGACCGGCGAGGGCGTACACAGCGAGCCCGTCGACGAACCCCTGCAGTCACTCGCTGACGCCGAGGTGGCGTACGCGGTCGTCGGAGCCCTGATACTGCTGCGTGTCCGGCCGTACAAGGAGCAGATCCGACGCTACCTGGTCTTCAACACCCTCACGAAGTCCGTGGTCCGGCTGGACGGCATCGGACAGTCCTGTCGCCGGCTGCCCGACGACCAGGGCATCGTCTTCCCCGGCGGCTACTGCCTCGCCACGGGGGTGGTGAAGACTTTCGACACGGCGGACACCTCCGGCCTGGAGTTCGAGCGCGCTGTCCGCTCACCCAACGGCGAGGACGTGCTGTTCGCCTTCCACCACCGCGCCGAGGGTCACACCCTCCTGCTCCCGTACAACCTGATCCGCAAGGAGGTCGCGGCCCCGCTGTCCTGCCACGGCTACGCCCTCTTCGACGACGGCGGCCTCACCGTGCTGCGCGCCGAATCCAGCGAGCCCGCACGCGTGCACCCGGTCCAGGTGTGGCGGACACCCTACGTCTGCGACACCTACCCGGCACCCGTGGCCGACGGGCCCCTCGCGCGCATCGGCAACGCCGACCTCGTCCGCGGGATCTCCGGCTGCCTCGCCATCGCCCGGCAGGCCGCCGAGACCACCGCCACCAGTGAGCTGTACGAGGCTCTGGTCGCCGCCTGCGCGCGAGCCGCCGACCGGTTCCACTGGCTGGGCGACGCGGACGCCGGGGATCTGCGCACCCCGTTGGAAGGGGTGCGGGCCACGGCCGAGCAGGTGCTGACGGAGTTCGAGTCCGTACAGTCCCTGACCCGGCAGGCCATCACGGCACTCACCGAATTGTCGGAAAGCCTTCAGCGTCTGGTCAGGCGGATCCGAAGCGAGGCTCCCGCCACCGCCGAGGAGTGGATCGAGCGCATCTCGGAGCTGCGCCGGGCCCAGGGCCGCCTGGTGACTCTGAAGGAGATGCGTCACGCGGACACCGAAGCCATCGAGGCGCTCGCCGAGGAAGCCGAGGCCCACATCGTCTCCACCGCGCAACGGGCGGTGGCCTTCCTCCAGCGCGACGACACCTTCGCCGCCCAGCACGCGGAGGTGGAAAGCCTGTGCGCCGGCGCGGAGGCCATCGCCACGGTCGCCGAGGCCGTTCCCGTCACCGAGCGTCTGGACGAGCAGGTCTTCGGCCTCCAGACTCTCACCGAGGTGGTCGCCGGACTGGACATCGGTGACGCCACCGTACGCACCACCATCCTGGAGCGGATCGCCGAGGTGCTGGGCGGCCTGAACCGCGCCCGCGCCACCCTCGCGGCCAGGCGCCGGGAACTCCTCGACGGGGAGGGCCGGGCGGCGTTCGCGGCGGAGTTCGCCCTGCTCGGCCAGTCGGTCACCGGCGCACTGGCCGCAGCGGAAACCCCGGCAACCTGCGACGCGCAGCTCGCACGGCTGTTGCTCCAACTGGACACCCTGGAGTCGCGCTTCGCCGACCACGACGGCTTCCTCGCCGAGATCGCGGACAAGCGCGGTGAGGTCCACGACGCGTTCTCCGGCCGCAGACAGACACTGCAGGACGCCCGCGCCCGGCGCGGGGAGCGCCTCGCCGGGTCGGCCGGCCGCGTCCTGGAGACGATCGGCCGCCGGGCGGCTGCCCTGGACAGCCTCGACGCGGTCAACACGTATTTCGCCTCCGATCCCATGGCGGCGAAGGTCCGCCGCACCGTCGAGGAGTTGCGCGAGCTCGGAGACCAGGTGCGGGCGGAGGAGCTGGAGAGCAGGCTGAAGGCCGCCCGCCAGGAAGCGGGCCGCGCGCTGCGGGACCGTACCGAGCTGTACGCGGACGGTGGCGACACCATCCGCCTGGGCACGCACCAGTTCGCTGTCAACACGCAGCCCCCCGAACTCACGCTCGTACCGCACGCGGACGGAGGTATGGCCTTCGCGCTGACCGGTACGGACTACCGGCGCCCGGTCACCGACACCGACCCGGAGTTCGCGGACACCCGCGCCTACTGGGACCAGCTCCTGCCGTCCGAGAGCACGGACGTCTACCGGGCGGAGTACCTGGCGGCGCGACTGCTGGCAGAGCACGGCATCGCGGGCCTGGCCGCAGCAGACTTGGCGGAGCTGGTCCGCGAGGCCGCGGAGTCGTCGTACGACGAGGGATACGAACGCGGCGTCCATGACCACGACGCGGCGGTCATCGTCTCCGCGCTGCTGGAACTGTACGAGCAGGCCGAGCTGCTGCGTTACCCCGCCGCCGACCGCGCCGCCGCCCAGCTGTTCTGGGCCCACGGGACGACGGCGCAGGCGCGCAAGGCATGGACGCGCGAAGCGGCATCCCTGGTGCGGGCGCGGGAGACGTTCGGGACGGCCCCGGCACTGGACCTGCTGCGTGCCGACCTCGCCGAGGCGGGAGCGCTCTCCGGCCTCGCCACCGAGTATCTCGTGGAGGAGTTGCCGACCGGCGAGTCGTTCGCGACTGGTCCGCAGGCCCGCACGCTCCTCGAAAAGTTCCGCCGGGCCGTCGGCTCGTCGCCGTACGCCGAGGACGTGCGCGACCGGCTCGCCGACGGGAACCCGGGCGCCGCGCGACGGCTGGTGGAGGGCTGGCTAGTCTCGTATGCCGCCTCCTGCGGCGAGGACGTCGACACCGGCGACCTCGCCGAAGCCGTGGCCATCGAGGTCTGCCCGGACCTGGCGCGCTACGACGTGGCAGGCTCCCTGACCGCCAGGGCGGAGGGCTTGCTGGGTAGTCACCGGAGGATCGGCCGGAACCGCACCCTGGTCCTACGTCTGGACGAGTTCCTGGCCAGGACCGCCGACTTCGCCCAGCGGGTGGTGCCCGGCTTCCGCGCCTACCAGCAGCGCAGGACCGCCCTGGTGGCTGCCGAGAGGACCCGGCTGCGCCTGGACGATTACCGGCCGCGCGTCATGCCCTCCTTCGTACGCAACCGCCTCGTCGACGAGGTGTACCTGCCTCTCATCGGTGACAACCTCGCCAAGCAGCTCGGTGACGCCGGTGAGCGCAAGCGGACCGACAACAGCGGACTGTTGCTGCTCGTCTCGCCGCCCGGCTACGGCAAGACGACCCTCATGGAGTACGTCGCCGACCGCCTCGGGCTGCTCC
This sequence comes from Streptomyces sp. Wb2n-11, assembly GCF_001049855.1. Lineage (NCBI taxonomy): Bacteria > Bacillati > Actinomycetota > Actinomycetes > Kitasatosporales > Streptomycetaceae > Streptomyces > Streptomyces sp. Wb2n-11. Next base: position 44,401 of record NZ_CVPB01000004.1, on the reverse strand, counting down.
TGGTGAAGGTCGACGGACCGGCCCTTGGCCACAGCGTCACCTCGCTCGACCCGGCGGAAGCACCGAACGCCACCGCCCGCAAGGAGTTGGAGAAGGTCAACTTCGCGCTGTCGGCAGGCAACAACGTCCTGCTCTACCTGGACGACATCCAGCACACCTCACCGGAGTTGCTGCAGAATTTCATCCCGCTGTGCGACGCCACCCGTACGCTGAACGGCCACAATCTGCGAGGTAAGCGCTTCGCGGTCTGCATGGCCGGCAACCCCTACACCGGGTCAGGCGGGCGCTTCCGCATTCCCGACATGCTCGCCAACCGCGCCGACGTCTGGAATCTCGGCGACGTCATGACCGGTAAGGAGGACGTCTTCGCGCTCAGCTTCGTCGACAACTCCCTCACTTCCCACCCGCTCCTCGCTCCCCTCGCCGGGCGTGAGCACGCCGACCTCGACTTGCTGGTGCGCCTGGCTGCCGGGGACGTCAGCGCCAGCCGTGAACGGCTCATCCACCCGTACCCGCCGGCCGAGCTCGACGCCGTTCTCGCGGTCCTGCGCCACCTGCTCACCGCCCGCGAGACGGTCCTCGCGGTCAACGAGGCGTACATAGCCTCCGCTGCCCAGTCCGATGCCACCCGCACCGAACCGCCTTTCCAGCTCCAGGGCTCGTACCGCAACATGAGCAAGATCGCGGCCCGTATTTCCCCTGTCATGAATGACGACGAGCTGGCCGCTGTGATCGACGACCACTACACGGGCGAGGCCCAAACTCTCACCACTGGAGCCGAGTTCAACCTGCTCAAGCTCGCAACTCTGCGCGGCAGGCTCACCGAGGAGCAGGCTGCTCGCTGGACCGATATCACGGCGGTGCACGCCCGCGTACAAGCACTCGGTGGTACAGGAGACAACGGCTTCGGACGTGCGGTGGCCGCGCTCGGTCTGCGATGCTGACGGGTTCGCCCGGGAAAACTTCATCATCGACTTCGAGCGCCGCGAGGTCACCTGCCCCAACGGACAGGTCAGCGGCAACTGGAACGAGCTTCCCCCGATGGCGCCCTTTACCGTGGTTCGGTTCGACAAACGGCAGTGCGACCTCTGCACCGAGCGGCCCCCGTGCACCCGAGGCACCGCCCGGACAGTGAACTTCCTCCCCGTCACCTGCACGAACTGCAGGCACGGAACCGTGCCGACCAGCACGATCCGACGTGGCGTCGGCTCCATGCCTCCCGCTCGGGTGTGTGGGTCACCATGAACGAGATCGTCAACGGCCACCGGATGCGCCGTTGCCGTTACCGAGGCACAGCCAAAACTCACCTCCAGCACGTCCTGACAGCCATCGCCGTCAACATCGAACGCCTCAGTACTCAGGAACCCACCGACACCAGCTGCCGGCCCCGCCCTCCGACCGTGTTCCAGCAGTACCTCGACACCCGCGGACTACCCCGGCCCCGCTGGTGGCGCCAAAGACGGTGACCCTCGAAACCCAAGATCCCCGAAGGACATCTTCAGGTGCCTCAAGCGCTTCGTCGCGCGAGAGGTCTACCGCCGTCTCACCAGCGGTTCCAGCGGCCCGATCGGACCTTCTCCTACAGCTTGACGATCTATAGAAGCTTCAGAGTCACTCACTGAGTGGACGCCACCCGATGTCGTGCATCGCCACTGGATGCAGAACATCGTGTGTTCCACTCGGTGGACGATGCCCCGGCATCGTCACCACAACCAGGCGCCTGAGTGCCACACCCGGGACAGAGCACGCGCGTCGCGGCGCACGGCCGCGTTACCGATCCGGTTCCGCCCAGGCCGGGCCGGCGCGACTGTCCGGCGGCCAAGCGGCACCGTCCGGTGTCCCGGAACCGCCGCCACTGCTTGCGCAACTCCAACTTCTTCTCGCAAGGTCGCTTGTTCGGTGCGGGGAAGGTGGGCAGCGGCTTCCACACGAAGTCCCACCCATCTCCCCCACCGCCCTGCCCCGCGACGTCCACTGAATCGTCGGCACGCCGTGCGGGCGTCTGCGCCCGCACCCGTGTCCCGGCCCGGACAGACCGCGTCCAACCGTGTCCGCCCGGTCCGACCGTGTCCGCCAAGGGTCGATTCGCGCCAACCATTTGCGGTTTTCAGGCTCTCTTAGCCCTCGAAACGTTGAGTTAACCCTGCAAACGACTTTGCCGGATAAAGTATTTCTTGACCAGCCGTTGACCAGATATTGACACGTGCTCGGGTGCGAACTACCGGAGGGGGGCACATGTTCCGTGCTGTGACACCCCGGACGACGACCGGGGACCTGACGTCCGCCCCGTTCGCCTCCGGTTCCTCGCACCCCTCACGTCCTTCGCATCCGCGCACACCGTCCGCTCCCCAGAGGCCCGGAGTCAGGCCGAAAGTGATCCTGCCGCGAAGGCGTGACGCCCCGGAACACCCTCTACCGGGAAGGCGCTGCGCGACGAGGTCGCCCTCTGCCGCGCCATCGGCCGTTCCCACGGCCTCGGCGGGCCTCCGGCGCACCCGCGACCGGCTCCGCATCGCGGACGCCGTCCCGGGAGCGCCCGCCCGTCCGCTGCTGACACCGAGTCTGTCGGCGATACAGGAAACAGTCCGGTCCGGCGCCGCCACCACCGCGCTCCGAGACCGCCGCCGGCCCGCACCCCGGCCGCGCTCCAGGTCTTCCGCTGCTGAGCAACAGAGACTCCGCCCCGTCCCCGTCATGCAGGCCCGACGCGCCCCTGCTGCGCGCCAGGAGGAGTTACCACACCATGCAGTCCCTCATCGACAATGCCCGCACGTTCGGACAGCGCCCTGAGGAGTTCGCCCGCCTCGCCGAAGGGCAGTCCCCCGACGTCCTGTTCATCACCTGCTCCGACTCCCGGGTCGTTCCGGCTCTGATCACGGGTGCCCGGCCCGGCGAGCTGTTCGAGCTGCGGACCGCGGGCAACATCGTCCCGCCGTACGCCTCCGCGCACCCCACCAGCGAGGCGGCCACCATCGAGTACGCGGTGGAGGTGCTCGGGGTGAGGGACATCGTGGTCTGCGGCCACTCCCACTGCGGGGCCGTCGGCGCGCTGGTGCGCGGTGACGACCTGACCCCCGTACCGGCTGTGCGCGAGTGGCTCACGTACGCCGCCGACGAACCCCGGTGCGCCGACAGCGGCGACCCGACGGTGGCCGAGGCGGTGCAGAACCACGTCCTGACCCAGGTGCTGCGGCTGCGCTCGTACCCGCGCGTCGACAAGCGCTTGGCGGACGGCCTGCTGGGACTGCACGCCTGGTACTACGAGGTGCACACCGGAACCGTGCACGCGCACCAGGCGGGGTCCGACACTTTCGAGAGGCTCTGAGGGGACCGGTGACCGCCATGAACGTACTGTCGAAGTTCCCCTACTGGCGGCAGGACTTCACCGCCTCCCTCGTCGTCTTCCTGGTCGCCGTGCCACTGTGCGTCGGTGTGGCGGTCGCCTCCGGGGTCCCGGCCGAACTGGGCCTGGTCACCGGTATCGTAGGGGGCATCATCACCGGGCTCATGCCCGGCAGCAGCCTCCAGGTGTCCGGGCCCGCCGCCGGCCTGACCGTGCTGGTCTTCGAGGCCGTCAGCGAGTTCGGGGTGTCCGCGCTCGGCGTCATCGTGCTGGTCGCCGGACTGCTCCAGCTCGTCATGGGCTTTTCGAAGGTGGGCCGTTGGTTCCGCGCGATATCCGTCTCCGTCGTCGAGGGCATGCTCTGCGGCATCGGCCTGGTGATCATCGCCGGTCAGATCTACGCGGCGGCCGGCCTGAAGGCGCCCGACACCGGCCTCGGCAAGATCGCAGGGCTGCCAGGAGCGGTCACCGACACCCTGAGCAGCACCGCGGCCCTCACCTCGCTCGCGATCGGTACGGGAACCATCGCCGTCATCGTGCTGTGGAAGAGGATGCCGAAAGGAGCGCAGGCTGTTCCCGGCGCCCTCGCGGCGGTGCTGTTGGCCACGGTGACCGCGCTCGTCTTCAGCCTGCCGGTCGCCACGGTCGAAGTGGAGGGGCTGCTCGGCGTGATCCAGCCGCCTGGCTCCGGGGCCTTCGGCGAGCTGGCTTCCCCAGCCATCTGGGGCACCATCGTCGCCTTCGCCCTGATCGCCTCCGCGGAGAGCCTGTTCAGCGCCGCCGCGGTGGACCGGCTGCACGACGGCCCGCGCACCCAGTACGACAAGGAGATGATCGCCCAAGGCGCGGGCAACACGATCTGCGGTGCGCTCGGCGCGCTGCCGATGACCGCGGTGATCGTGCGCAGCTCTGCCAACGTCAGCGCGGGCGCGAAGACCAAGGCGTCCCGGGTGCTGCACGGCGTATGGCTCCTGCTGTTCGCCGCCGCGCTGCCGTCCGCCCTGGCGCTGATACCGATTCCCGCACTGGCCGGCATTCTGATCCACGCGGGCTGGAAGCTGATCCCCTTCCGCCAGGCCGCGGCGCTGTGGCGTTCCCACCGGGGCGAGGCTTTGATCCTGGCGGTCACGGCCGTCTCCATCGTCGCGGTGAACATGTTCGAGGGCGTGCTGATCGGACTGGCGCTGTCCGTGGTCAAAACCGCCTGGGACGCCTCGCACACCAAGCTGGAGGTCATCGACAAGGGCGCCGGTCCCGTCCAGGTGTACCTGTCGGGCAACGCGACCTTCCTGCGGCTGCCGAAAATTCTCGACAGGCTGGAGGCTCTGCCGCAAGACCGTCCGATCGAGCTGGACCTCACCGGGCTGCACCACTTGGACCACGCCTGCCGCACGGCGCTGGAGAACTGGGCCGAGCGGCACAGCGAGGCCGGTACGGAACCCGTGAAGGTCACCGAACCTGACCTGGCCCCGGCAGCCGTGAAGGTCACCGCGACCCCAAGTGAGTTGCAGAAGGCCGCAGGTGGGAAACCTCCCGTGTACAACGGGGGTCCCAGGGGCTGAGCGGAGTGGGAGCCGTCGCTGTACGGCGGGCGCTTCACGAGAGGGGCGCGGTTGCGGCCGGTCCGGCCGTCAGCACGAAGGCACGTGGTCGGTAACGAGGTGGAGTGGGTTGTCGGCCCGCCCCGGGGCCGGCCGATGGCCTGGACGGCGGGTTCGCCGGCCGCGCCCCTCTTTCGCGGATCCGACCGTGTGCGACTCGCGGCCGGGCGCGTTGCACCCGCGCGTGCCCGCGGGGGTGCGTCGCACTCCCGCGACCCGGCGGGCCCGCACAGCCGGATCGGGTCGGCACCCGCATCCGGTACTCCGCCGCCTCGCGTCACCGCCCTCGTAGTCTCAGCCGGAGCAGCGTTTCCGTGGAGTGCCGACCTGTCGTCAGCGTGTCTCCCACCGGTTGAGTCAGCAGGATCCGGGCCCCCGGACCAGCGATGACGGTCACCGGGGACCGCGCGGCCGGCCCCGGCCCAAGTCACGGTGTTCCCCGTTCCGGCGCGCCGCGCCCGGCGGAACCCGGTGGAGCCCGTCACGCAACTGGGGTCGACGCCGCACCCGCCCGCGCTCAGGAGGGTGCGGCGGAGAGGACGAAGCCGGTGTAGCCGCCCCGGCTCACGGCGTCGCACTCCTCCCGGTACCGGTCCAGTCCGCCGGCATAGGCCAGGAACACCCGGGGTTTGCCCGGAACGTTCGCTCCTGTGTACCAGGAGTCCACCGCCGGGTAGAGCGTTCGGGCGGCGAGCTCTGCCACCCGCGTGCCCCAGTCCACCTCGGCTCTCGGGGTGGCGTCGATCTCCGTGAGCCCACGCTCCCGAAGGTGGGCGATGCAGTCGGTGATCCACTCGACCTGCTGTTCCAGGGACACCGCGATGTTGGTGAGCACGGACGGGCTGAGCGGTCCCAGGACGGTGAAGAGGTTGGGGAAGCCGGACGAGACGAGTCCTAGATAGTTCCGGGGGCCGTCCGCCCACTTCGTACGGAGGCTCACCCCGCCCTTGCCCACGATGTCGATGGCGAGCTGGGAGCCGGTCAGGGCGTCGAAGCCGGTGGCGAGGACGATCGTGTCGACGATGTGCTCCCCGTCCGAGGTCCGGATGCCCCGGGGCGTGATGGTCTCGATCGGTGTCGTGCGGAGGTCCACCAGCGTCACATGCGGCAGGTTGTAGGTGGCGTAATAGCCGGTGCCCAGGCACGGCCGCTTGGTCGCGAAGGGGAACGTGCGCGGGGAGAGCAGTTCGGCTGTCGCCGGATCGGTGACGATCGACCGGATCTTGGACCGGATGAACTCGGCCGCGGTCTCGTTGGCCGTCTCGTCGGTCAGGATGTCGGTGTAGGTGCGCAGCAGTCCGTTCAGCAGGCCTGAGTCCCAGGCTGCCTCGTAGGACGCCGTGCGCTCCGCCTCGTCCGCCTCCAGGGCCGACCGGGTCGGTGGCTCGAAGACGGTTCCTCCCCTGGACGACCGCTGGGCTTGCCTGAACTGCGGGTAGTGGGCCTTGAGTTCCTCGACCTCCATGGCGCGCAGCGGGCGATTGTGGGCCGGGAGCACGTAGGCCGGGGTGCGCTGGAAGACGGTGAGGGCGGCCGCCTCGGCGGCGATGACGGGGATGGCCTGGACACCGGAGCACCCGGTGCCGATCACGGCGACCCGCCGGCCGGTGAAGGAGACGCCCTCGTGCGGCCACTGGGCGGTGTGGTGGATCTGGCCCGTGAAGCTGTCGGCGCCCGGTGTCTCCGGGGCTTTGGGGGCGGACATGCAGCCCGTCGCCAGGATGACGAACTGGGCGGTGACCACCCGTGCGGTGTTCGTGGAGACCCGCCAGAAGTGTCTGTCCTCGTCGTACACGGCGCGGGTGACCCGGGTGCCCAGTACGACGTCCCCGCGCAGGTCGAACCGGTCCGCCACGTGGTGGATGTACCGCAGGATCTCCGGTTGGGAGGCGTACCGTTCGCCCCATTCCCACTCCTGGTCCAGTTCCGGGGAGAAGGAGTAGGAGTAGGACATGCTCTCTATGTCGCAGCGGGCCCCGGGGTACCGGTTCCAGTACCAGGTTCCGCCGATGTCGTCACCGGCCTCGAAGACCACCGCCGTCAGGCCGAGCTCACGCAGCCGGTGCAGCTGGTAGAGACCGGAGAGTCCGGCCCCGACCACGACGGCATCGACCGAGTGCGGGGCGGAGGGCGGGCCGGGGGTGGTCACCATCGGGGTTCTCCTGTTCTTCCGCGTCACCTCGCGGACCACGTGTGGAGTCCTGCGGTGCGAAGGAGGCGGCGTGGACGGTGGTGGTCTCGCCGTGACGGATGGCCGGACCGCGCCGCTGCGTGGTTCCGGCCCCTCTCACGGACTTCGGCCTCTCTTGCTCAGCGCCACCGCCGGAATCACCGCGAGGGCGAGGGCGCCCGCCGCCATCGCCAGGACCGGGTAGCCGCTGCCGCCGGCCACCGGGCCCGAGACCATGCCGCCCGTCGCGCCCGCCGCGGACATCCCCACGTCCGCCAGGCCCTGTACCGCGGCGCGGTTCTCGGCGGAGGTGGCGTCCGTGATCAGGGCCGTGCCGCCGAGCAGGGCCAGGTTCCAGCCGACGCCGAGCAGTACGAGCGCGCAGGCCAGCAGCGTGACGGAGGTCGGTGGGGCAAGGCCCGCGGACAGGCCTGCGCCCAGCAGGACGACGCCGGCCGTGGCGGCGACCCGCCGCCCGCCGATCCGGTCCACGAGCAGACCGCTCAGGGGTGACGGCAGGAACATCGCGCCCACGTGCAGGGCGATGACCAGACCCACCGCCTGCGTCGCATGGCCGTGGCCGGTCATGTGGACGGGCGTCATGGTCATCACGGCGATCATCACCAGCTGGGCAGTGATCATCACAGTGGCGCCGATGACGACACCAGGGGCACTGCGCACGGAGCCGTGGGGTCCGGCGCCGGGCTCGGCCACAGTACCGCCGGGTTGCTGGGGCTGTGCCGGGCCCAACGGGTCCGGGTGCAGCCACGGCAGCAGCACCAGCGCTGCTGCCGTGTAGGCCGCCGCCGCCAGCAGGAAGGGCCCCGCCAGTCGCGGAACGCCCCAGGCGTGGGCGAGGGTGCCGGTGGGGCCGATCAGGTTCGGCCCCGCGACCGCGCCCAGTGTCAGGGCGAACAACACGGTTCCGGCGGCCCGGCCGCGTCCCTCGGGCGGGGCGAGGTCGGCCCCCGCGTAACGCGCGAGCAGCCCTGTGACCGTACCCGCCCCGTACACGAAGAGTGCGGCCAGGAGCAGAACGGGCCAGCGCGCCGCAGCTCCGGCGACCACGCCCGCGCTGCCCAGCGCGGCGACTCCATTGCCGAGCAGCAACCCCAGGCGGCGCCCGAAGCGCTGACAGACACGCCCGAGGACGGCCGCTCCGAGGGCCGCTCCGACGGCGAACAGTGCGGCCGGCAGTCCGGCCAGGCTGGTCGAGCCGAGCAGGTCCTGGGCGAGCAGCGCGCCGACCGTGATGCCTGCCGCCATACCGGCACCGCCGAGGATCTGCGAGGCGACGAGCACCGTCAGAGCGCGGCGGCGTTGCCGGGAGAGGTCCGGCACAGGGACCGGTGGGGCCGTCCGGGTCACGCGTGGGTCTCCACCGGGGCCGTGGTGCCGTCGGGCGTCCGTGCGTCGTCGGCCAGGGCGGCTATTGCCTCCAAGGACATGCCGAGTTCGTCGTGCAGGAAACGCACGATCGTCCAGTGCGGCAGGGCGTCGGCGTCGAAGGGACCGAACGCGACCGTGTAGAGGGGAATCCAGCGCAGGGCCTCCTCTACGGCGGTTTCCCGTCCGGGGGCTTCCTGGTAGGCGTCGTAGGAGATGCTCCGGTGGTGGATGAAGTGACCGCCGGGCAGCCGGTGCTCGCACAGGTCGCGGTACTCACGTGTCTGCAGGATCAGGTAGTGCCATATCTCGTCGATGTCCTGCTCGACGGGGAGGAAGAGGCCGCCGAGCCGGTCGGGGTGGCGGGAGAGGAGGTAGAGGTAGCGCAGGCACTCGCGGACCTGGTGCCGTACGACGGACGAGGACGGAGCGTCGGGCTTGGCCGTGAAGTGCCGCACCACCTCATCGTGCAGATCCTGGCCGAGCAATGTCTCGACGTCGGGCACTTCTTGGGCGGGGGTGCCCGAGAGGGCGGCGGGTGCTGCGGATGTGAGCATGGGACTCCTGTCAGGAAGCCGTCGCCGGGCGTGTCGGACGCCCCGCGCACAGGCAGAGCCGGTACGGACGGGTTCAGGACGGGTCGGACCTGGTCAGCCAGGCGTACTTGCCGGATCGCCCGATGGGGATTCCGGTGCGGTGTTCCACCTGGCAGGCGCGCCCGGTCAAGGCGGTGACGGACACCGACAGCTCGGCCGTCTCGGCGGGTGACAGCGGCGCGTCGTCGAAGGTCGCGTACGACAGGTGGGATCCGACTTCGCCGGTCAGGTGCAACTGGTACAGGAAGACGCGAGTGCAGATGTCGGCGATACGGGCGTCGAGGTCGGCCTGGGAGACGGGGCCTCCGGGAGTGGGCAGCAGTTCCTTCTCCCGCCCGCAGAAGGAGACGATCCGCTCCGGGTCGGTGCTGCCGTCACGGGTGCGCACACAGTCGCCGGACCGGTAGCGGACCAACGGCATGTACGGGTTGCGGACGCTGGTGACGATGAGGCTGTGGATGCCGCTGTCCGGTTCCACCGGGATCAGCTCGACGCTCATGTCCTGCAGGTAGGGCTGGTAACCGCCTTCGGTGTCGCTGTAGAACAGGTAGCCGAGTTCGGTGCTGCCGAAGAGGTCGACCACCGGGCAGTCGAAGTGGGCACTCAGACAGGCACGGATGTTCAGCGGCGTGTACTCATAGGCGTGGACGATGCCGACCGGGCGGGGGAACGCGTCCCAGAGGCCCCATGCCGAGACCTTCCGGATCAGGTGCGCCAAGTGGTAGCCGGAGCAGTCCAGCAGATAGCCTGCGCCGGAGTGGGCGGTAGCGGCCTCGCGGATTTCGGCGAGCATGCGCTCGACCTCGTCACGGTCCCAATCGGCGGGGTCCAGCCGGAGGTTGAGATACAGCGTACGGTCGTCGAGCCAGCGTTCACCGGGAGTCGCCCCGGGCTTGCGGGCGTTCACCCGCGCCACGTGTTCGGTGGCGAGAACGGTGGTCAGTGAGACCCGCCGGGCGCCCGCGTGCCACGAGGCGCCGAGATCGGGGTGTTCGCTCCACAGGCGGTAGTAGGAGCGGAGCAGGAAGTAGGGCGGCCGGATGAGCTGCATGCGAGCGTGGTTGGTACCGGTGGACAGTACGAACTCGGCTTCTCCGGCCTCCAGTGCGCGGGCCAGCTCCGGGGTCATCCAGTTGTCGGGGAAGCCCCGGGCGATCTCCGGCTTCTCCAGGATCGGGAAGTGGCCGAGCTCGACGGAAGAACGGTAGATCGGGATGTCGCGCACCTTTTCCAGGACATCGGCGCTAGGCAGGCGGTTCAAGGGAGCTCTCCGGGGACGGGTCGACTGCGGGGAGGAGCGAGCGGGACCTGCCGGCGCGGCGACAGCCGCGCCGGCAGCGCGGAGCATCAGCGGGTCAGGAGATGCAGCCGCTCTTGGGGGCGGCGCTGATGCAGCCGCTCTTGGGCGTAGCGCTGATGCACCCGTCCTTCGCGGCCTGGGCGGAGTTGACAGCGACCCACTTGCGCCACACGGACTCCTCAGTCATGCGCTTGATGAGCTGTTCCATGGTGAAACCTCCCGGAGTGGCAGGAATGCATCATTTCTCATGAGGAAATGGTTTTGTGGCGATCAACCATCAACACCGAAAGTAAAGAGACGGTCAATCAATCGTCAATAGATCCTCTGCCGATTGGCCTGAACCACACCTCTCGCGCGCATCGGCCGACCGGGGACCGCGACCGCGTGTGCCGTTCGTACTCCAAGCCCTGCGACCGCCGCTCCCCAGGACCGCGGCCATGGGACCGACATCCGGGAAGCGTCCGAATCCACCCCATGACGACGGGCGCTTCCGCGACCGTTCGACAGCGGCTCGGTGACGGACTGGTCATGGTCCGCGTCGTCGACCGGACGGAAAGGCCGCAGCCGTCGGCAGCCCGCGAGACGCCCCCGAGAGCGTGCCTTCAGGGCGGTACCGCACCGGCCGGGCAGTGGCGGGCTGCCCACCCGGCGCAGAGTGCGGCACACGCCGGGCCGCCGAACGCCGACTCGGCACGCCGGTCCCGTCCGCCATCGCAGGCGGCCCTTCCGTTACGGCGCTGTGGCGCAGGAGGGCCCGGTCGGTGTCCCTCCGGATCAGGAACGGCATGCCGAGTCGCGCAACGACCGCCGAACCAGCCCTGGAAGGTCGATGAAGATCTCGGTGAGGGGCTGTCCGGCCGGGGCCGGCCGCAGCAAGGAATCAGGGATATCCCCGTCGATAACCACCAGCACAACTATAGGGCTGCTATGGTCTAGCTATGGCCAATACGACGATCCAGGTGACGAAGCAGACGCGTGACCACCTCGCTGAGCTCGCCGGGGAGCGCGGGCTGAGCATCGGCCAGCTCGTCGACGCACTCGCGGCCGCGGAGCCCACCGCCGCGCAGCGGGCCGAGCAGGTGGCGGCAGCCCGGGCGCATGCACGTGAGGTGATCGGCGTCGACGTCAGCGACGAGGAGTTCGCCGCACTCGATGTGCTCGGCAACTTGCGGCGGATCGCGGCGGAGAAGGTGCTGGCCATGCCGGGCAGGAACGCCGCGTGATCATTCTGGACACCAGTGCCGTGACCGCCCTCGCCTCGGGGCACAAGGCGCTCAACGCGCTCGCGGTCAACGTCACCGCGAGCGGAGACCGGCTCCTCGTACCGGCACTGTGCCTGGCGCAGGCCGAGGCCGACCACTCCGGAGCCTCCCGCGCCGTCCTCGGATACCCGTGCACCGAGGTCGAGCCGCTCGGGCAGATCGACGCACCGGCCGTGGGCACAATGTTCCGCGACGGCTACGGCGGCATGGACACCTGCCACGCCCTCTACACCGCACTGCGCCGCACGGGTACCGGCGGCATGCCGATCCTCCTGACCGACGACGAGAACCGCTACCCGCCCGGCATCCTTGCCATCGGCATCGACACCCCCGGCATGCTCGGCTTCCACTGACCATCGGTTCCCGGGCGAGCGCGGCAGCGGCCTCGTCCGCGCCCCGCGGCCGCCGACGCGATCGTGCGGCGATGGAAGCGGTGCCGCACCGGGGGGCACCTCCGGCAGTGAGGTGATCCCTGTGGTGTGGACACGCCTGGCAATGGATCTTGTTGATCCTGGAAGGTGTGGATCCACGTGGCGAGGCCCTCGAAGTACAGTGCGGAGTTTCGGTCTGACGCGATCGCGTTGTGGCGGGCCTAGGCCGGCAGGCGGACGTTTCGGGACGTCGCGGCCGATCTGAATGCCAACCCCGAGATTTTACGGTCCTGGGTGCGTGATGCCGACGCATCGCCGGCCGGTTCCGGAGTGCCGAGCGAACCGATCAACAAGGTGACACGCACCACGAGGCTTCCTCCACCGTCACCCGGATGTACCCGGCAGCCCCCTCCCTGTCCAACCGGACCACCGGCCATGCTCAGTCAGGTGGCCCGGCCCCCGGCTGCCTGGGGCCGGTGTCCTCAAGGCGGCTGGCTTTTCCGCTCCCCGCCAGCTCGGCTGGCTGAAGGGCCCCGGGCCCACAGGGGTGCGTCGTGGTGTCGGTTCTCGACAACACGAGTTTCCGTCATTCGGCCCTGGTTTCGCTCCGGGCTGATGCGGCGGCTACTGCGGTACGGGGGCCTCACCGGATACTGCGATGCCCGCCTGGTGGAAGTCGTCCACGGCTGCGGTGGTCGTGTCCGGGGCAACACCGACCGAGTAATCCAGGCGTACGTGTGCGCGGAAGCCGGCCTTCACGGCGTCCAGCGCGGTGGCACGTACGCAGTGGTTCGTGGCGATACCCACCACGTCGACGTCCTCCACCCCACGGGCGCGCAGCCAGTCCGCGAGAGAGGCCCCTTCCGCGTCGGCGCCTTCGAAACCGCTCTTGGAGGAGCTGTGGGCTCATTTGAAGAAGACGGCGCCGACCTTGCCACCGGCTACGGCGGGCGCGAAGTGAGCGTGGAACTCGCCACCTTCGTCTCCGACGACGCGGTGGACGGGAAAGCTGTCCTTGAAGTCCGGGCTCTCGGAGAAGTGGCTTCCCGGGTCGATGTGATGGCCACGGGTGGCGACGACGTACTGGTAGTCGCGGCCCGCGGTCCGCTCCACCAGTTCGGCGATTTTCATCGCGATCTGTGCGCCGCCCGCCACGGGAACGCTGCCTCCTTCACAGAAGTCGTTCCGCCCGTCTACGACGATCCAGCCTCGGCTCATGGGGAACGTCCTTCTCAGTGATGTTGGAACAGCGGTCGAGAACTGCCGGGGAACTTGGTGGCCCGGGCGGGAAGCGCGGTGCGACCGCGGCGGCGCCCAACAGCCGGCGGGCGCTGTTACGCGACCGGGGTGTACTGGACCACGGTGTCTTCGCAGGGGCCTTCGGCAAGGACCTTCATCGCGTCCATTTCCGTGGTGTCGGCGGTGAGCTACCAGCGGAGCCTGGTGTCCACCCACTCGCCCACGTACCGGCAGTGGGCATCTGGGGCCGGCCGCATCCACTGGGCCGGATCCCGGTCGGCTTTCTGCCGGTTCGTGCGGGCGGTCACCGCGACCAGCGAGGCGGCCGCGCCCTGGCCGTTCGCGTATGCCTCTCGCCCGACGGCCGTCCAGGCGTAGGCACCGGAGTCCCAGGCTTCGGCCAGGGGAACCATGTGGTCGATGTCCAGGGCGCCGGGGTCGGTGACCTCCTGGTTGTCGTAGTAGGACAGCCACCTGCCGCCGGTCAGCTTGCGCCCGGATCCCACGGTGGGGCCGCGGTCGCTTCGGCCGGCAGAACCTCGTTGCGGGTGTTGCACCCGTCGGCGAGGTCGCCGGAGTTCCAGTGCCGGAAGGACGAGCGGGTGTAGCCGGTGCGGTCCTCTTCGTTGAGCTGCACCAGGGCGACGGCGTCGGCGAGCGTGGTCACCTCGGCAATCCGCAGCCTGTGAGCGGCCTGGGCGGCCTGGGCGGGTGTGGATCCCAGGAGCGGGACGAGGGTGAGGGAGAGTGCACCGAAGCCGCGTAGCAGGTTCTTGATCACCCCCGCGTTCTGCCGGCCCGCTTGCCACCGCAGGCGCCCAACAGCCGTGGCTCACCCGCATGGACGCGGACATCCACCGCAGGAACGATTCGCAAGGCAAGGCGTCGAACTACCAGAAGGCCGTTGGCGGACCAGCCCTGAAGGTCACCAGTACCTACCCCTTGAGGAACCCACTCCGGGCCATGCCGATCAGAATGGTGATGCGCACCGCCCAGGCCGTCATGCCGACGCGCGGTGGCGGGCTGCTTGTGCACCTGCTGGACGGGGCAGGGAGGCGGGGCTCCGGCAGCATCACTGTTGCCGGGGCCCCGCCGCTTGCGTGGAGGAGGATGCCGGGTCAGCTGGGCTGGTCCCCGGTGTAGCGGTAGATGTTGCCGCCGGAGTTGACGCCCCAGACGGTACCGTCGGCCGCGGCACCGATGTCGCTGAGGGAGCCGGGGATGCTCACCCAGGGGCTGGTGTCGTTGTTGGTGTAGCGGTAGATCCCGCCGCCGGAGTTCACGCCCCACACGTTGGTCCGGGAGCCGACAGCGATCCGAGTCAGCGAGCCGCTGATCTTGAGCCAGTTCGTGGAGCTCTGGTCTCCGGTGTAGCGGTAGATGTCGCCGTTGCGGTTGACGCCCCACACGGTGCCGTCTGCCGCGGCGCTGATGTCGCTGAGGGAGCCGGGGATGTTCACCCAGGGGCTGGTGTCGTTGTTGGTGTAGCGGTAGATCCCGCCGCCGGAGTTCACGCCCCACACGTTGGTCCGGGAGCCTGCGGAGATCCGGGACAGCGAACCACTGATCTGCACCCAGTGTGTGGAACTCTGGTCCCCGGTGTACCGGTAGATGTTCCCGCCGGAGTTGACTCCCCATACCGTGCCGTCGATCCCGACACCGATGTCGCTCAGGCCCCCGGGAACAGACACCCACGCCTTGGTGTCGTTGTTGGTGTAGCTGTAGATCGCGTCGTTGGAATTGACACCCCACACGCTGGTCCTGGACCCGGCGTCGATCGCTTTCAGTGACCCGGAGATCTGCTTCCACTCAGCCATGTCGAACCCGTTCCTCTTGCCGGACGTTGCAAGAGAGTGTTTGGCGGGTGACAAGAGAGACTAAACGGCTGAATATTCGGATCATCGACCCAGATGATCTGAAAAGCGATGTTTAGCTCACCACCTCCTCCGCCCGGCACGGCCGATGGGCCGTCAGGCAGCGACACCGTTGGCCGGAACGGCCGTACCCCCTGAGGGGGATCGACGTACGGACCGCAGTATGCAACCCACAGTCAGCGTCATCAACGCGGGCCTGTCCAAGATCGCCTTGGGCAGGCCCGCGCCGCCGGCGGGAGACTTGCCCGACTCGGGTGCGCAAGCGCGAGAGCCAACCACCGCCGTTCTGCTCGAGCACCTGCTCCTGGCGCTCGCTGTCGACACGGTTCTGCCGTGTATCTCACGCCCGTAAGAAACCAGCGGCCCAATCACCCCAGGCAAGATCAATGTCCTGTCGTGATCCTGCCGCGCCCGGGGCTCACCGCGGCGATACCCCATTCGGGCTGGGGTCCGTCTTCAAGTAATCGTTCGTTGGTGGAGCATGGTGTCGTGATTCGTCGCCATGAACTGCCGGATGCCGAATGGGCATTGCCGCTGTTCTTCCCGGCGGGATCGTGTCTGTCATGGCCGAAGTGGTCGGTGATCTCGCCCTCGAGAGCGGACTCCAGGAGCCGTCTGGTCAGCTGCTGGAGCAGTCCGCCCTCGCCAGTCAGCTGCAGGTCCTCGGCCTGAGCCCGGCCACGAGTTCGTCGATCAGCCGGTCGTCCATAGATTTCGACGGCACCGCCTCAGATGGCTCGACGGTCTCGGCCTCGGTCACGTTGACGCTGGTCATCGGTGCATCCTCCATGATCGGGAGTTACACCGAACGATTTACAGTCCCGATCATCTTCGTGTCAGCCCCACGGCACCAGGTGACTTGCCCAGCCATGGGGAAACACATGGCGCGGGAGACGGGAAGAACCACGCGGCTTGGCATGTCCGCGAAACCGTATCAGGAGGAGGGGACGCAATGCCGACACCTTTGATGAGCCTGCTCCTGCTTATCAGTGTGGCGGCTGTGCCGACGTGCATCCTGGCGATCGTTCCCATGCTGAGGAACCCGCCCCGTTCGTGGTCCAGGATCTGTGCGGTTCTCGCCCTGATCTTTGCTCTCTCGGCTACGGCCGTGTATTGCTAAGGCTGGTTCTCCGTGGCCCTGGGGAGCTGTTCCCGGAGCTGTGCGAGGACACGAACGCGTCCGGCGCCCAGTTGGTGAGCCTGAAGCAGGATTACTGAGCATTTCCGATCTACCGTCGGGCGAGTGAAGATTGTTGGCGGTTGACAACGAAGACTGGGCCCTTCTCGGTAACGTCTCGTGACGGTTCGTGATCTTCGTTCAGGTGGTGCGGCCGTGTTCCATCTGGAGCAGGACGAGGGCGGCACGGGTGATCCGGGTGATCGCCTTGGGATCAAGGCTGACCCTGCGCAGAGCCTTGAAGGTCACCTTGAGCAGGGCGTTGGCACGTTCGGCCACGCCGTGGACGCCTCGGTTGACGGAGTTGAGCGCCTTGGCGTCGTCGGTGAGTTCGCCGCCCTTGGGTCTTTTGACCGGGTAGCGGAGGCCGGCCCCGGCGTTCTGGTAGCCGAGGTCGGTCAGGGTGGGGATGTTGAGGGTGTCGGCGAGCCGGTTCAGGGCGGCGATCAGGCCGTGGGTGCGGGCGCAGGTGGTGTCGTGCTCGCGGCCGGCCGGACCGGCGAGACCCAGAGCGGCCAACCGTCGGGTGCGGAAATGACCTGGACGTTGCCGCCGTGGTGCTTGTGCTTGCCCGACCAACCACAGGTCGGCCTTGTTCGGGCCGGGAGCGGTGACG
The DNA here is from genome assembly GCF_001049855.1 of Streptomyces sp. Wb2n-11. Taxonomy (NCBI): domain Bacteria; kingdom Bacillati; phylum Actinomycetota; class Actinomycetes; order Kitasatosporales; family Streptomycetaceae; genus Streptomyces; species Streptomyces sp. Wb2n-11. Next base: position 27,466 of record NZ_CVPB01000004.1, on the reverse strand, counting down.
CGATCGGTACGGATGACGGTGCCGTCGAGGTTGAGGTGTGTAAAGCCGGCCGCGGCTGCGCGCTCCGGTGCGGTGGACAGGTCCGGGGCGTGGTCGGCGAGCACGGTCAGCCCTTCGTGGAGGTAGCGGTAGGCCGTCGGGACGGAGACCCGGTTGTCGCGGGTGAGTTGAGTCAGCCGGTTACCGTCCAGGAACCGGCGCAGGATCAACGCGCTTTGTTTGAACGGCCCCAGGGCGCGGGTGCCCTTGCGGGTCCTGAGACGCTCGCGGTGTTCGAGCAGCAGCTTCGTGAAGGCCTCGGCAGTGGCCCGGCTGGCATCGAGCACGCCGGTGTAGGTGATACTGGTCAACGCGTAAAGCTTTTCGGTACCCGGAACCTGTTCTTCGCAGTCCTGTTCCTACCAGGGGCTTCTCGTGCATCTGATGCTGGGTCAATCCTGTTTGATGTCTCTAGTCAGGAAGATCTCGGATGCGTCGGACGGGCGGCATAGCCAATACTCTGAGCCCCGTCCGCACTATCTGGGAGAGCCGTGACAAGTAGGTTCACCGAGTTGGCCGTTGACTGCCACGAGCCGGAGAGGCTCGCGGCCTTCTGGTGTGAGGTCCTGGACTTCAAGGTGATCGACCGGAGTGAGGGCAAGGTCGAGATCGGCTCCTGGGTACCGACCGTCGAGGGTGTTCGGGCCCGACAGATGCCGCCCACCCTGCTGTTCATCCAGGTGCCCGGGGGCAAGAACGTGAAGAACCGGCTTCACCTCGACGTCAGCCCGATCGACGGCAGCACCGAGGACGAGGTGACCAGATTGCTGGGCCTCGGCGCCACCAAGACGGATGTAGGCCAGGGCTCAGACCGAAACTGGATGGTCATGGCAGACCCCGAGGGCAACGAGTTCTGCGTCCTACGCACCCTGGCACCGCAGAACTAGGCCGCGAGCGGGCACCCGCGCCCCGTCACACACCGCAACCGTCACGTTGCCGAGAAGACCTCACTGCGTGCGTGATTCCCGTGGCTTTGTTCGGGCTGATGCGGAGACGGTCGAGGACGCGCCACCGCTTGAGCTGGGCGAGGGGGTGCTCGGCTGCCGCCCGCGGCTTGGCGAGCGCGGAGTCGGCCTGCCGTTCCCAGCCGTTGTGTCCCTTTCCCCTGGGGTGCTTGATCGGAGTGCGGACGGTGCCGCCGGCTCCCTGGTAGCCGGAATCGGCGGTGGTCTCCACGTCGGCTGCGGTGACCGCTTCGACGATGCCGTCGGCGCGGGCGGCGGTCAGGTCGTGGGTGGAGCCGGGCCGGGCCCCGCCCAGGAGGACCAGCTCGCCCTCGGGTGCCGCCAGGGCCTGGACGTTCACGCCGTGGTCGCGGTGCTTGCCGCTGTAGAGCGGGTCCGGGTTCTGCCCGGTGGCCACAGTGGTGCGGCGCCAGGCCGGGATCAGGGTGCCGTCCAGCAGCGGACGGCGCCGCTCGCCGGAGGCGGCGAGGACCTGCTCCAGGGTCGGGGTGAGCGCGGCCAGGGCCTCAACCGCTTCGTCGACGTAGCGCCAGGCGGTGTCGGTGGAGGTGCCGAAGTGCTTTCCGGGCTGCTCAAAGGTGTCGCCCTTGGTCATCCGGACCAGCGCCGGGACCGTCTGGTCCCAGGGGGTGAGTATCCGCCAGGAGCCCTCGGCTTCATCCCTTCGGGCGGTGATCAGGTTCTCCAGCCAGGAAGCCAGGTCGGAGGGCACGTTCGGCGTGGCACGATAAGTGACCATCGAAACTCCCTGTTATGTACGGTAGTTGGCACTCCGCGCGACGACAGGGAGCTTCGCGCCGTTACGGCCGCACCCATCACCCGATCCGGTCACGATCGGAAGGGCTCACTACTTGTCCGCCATGACTGCGGCCCAGAAGAACGCGGTCGAGTCGAGGAGATCGTGGAACAGGCACAGGGCGACCTGGACCTCTGCGCGCACTCAGCCGCGCTCCGGCGAAAAAATCCGCGCGTGTTCCCCGGGCGACGCGACAGAAAGTGCGGCCCGCGTCGCGAGAGGCCGGGACATCTCTCTGCATCGCCCTGTTCAACCACCATCCAGGGCGAAATATCACCTGCCGGGACCCTCCGTCGCCCCTCCGGCAAGCACCGGTCGAACCAGGCAGAAAAACCACAAGCGGGGAAGCCCAAACCCACTCGATGGCCATTCCATACGGACATCAGCCATCCAGAATTGGCCATCCGGCACAATTGCCGAGGTTACCGGGGAGCCCTCACCCCCCACTCCATCACACGCGCGCGTGAACAGACGAAGCGAAATCTTTTACCGCAGTCCAGCGACACGGAACAACAGGCACACGGATGGCTGCCTTCCCCTGCCCCTCACCGCATCCTTATGCGCCGAGCGCGTTCTTTCGAATTCCACAGCAAGCAGGCGCCTGCAGACGCGTAAACGGTCCCACAAGGAAGCGATGCCGTTGAACGTCCAACTGTTCCCGCAAGGGATACCGACGAAAGGCCGCACCCGGGGAAGAGGTCGGTGTGGCGGACAGAACGCAGAAACTCGCCGGGGCGTGGTGTCCTTCCCCACGGTCCGGCGGGTTCCTGCGGTGGCGATCCGCGGCGAGCGGGGCCGTTGGCGGCCGGCTCTGCCCGCGGTGCTACTTGACGAAGTCCTCGACGACCTTCGGCGGCCAGGTACCGACGTTGAGGACGCCCATGGAGTAGGCGCGGGAGACCAGGGCTGCCCGGTTCGGCACCCGCAGCTTCCGGAGCAGACCGGTCACGTGGTACTCGACGCCCTGTCGGCTCAGGTAGAGCCTGGAAGCCAGCGGGATGGTGGATTGACCTGCGGCTATGCCTTCGAGGATGCGCGCGTCGATCTCGGAGAGGATCTTCTTGCGATGGGTCACTACGCCTGCGTCCTGCGAGTCGTCCGAGGAGCGCATGAGCACCAGAATCGCTGCCACATCGGGGGTGTCCCCGCTCACGGCCGCGGCAGTGAGCGTTCCGGCGAAGGCGGAGTCCTCCTGTCCCACGGCCACCACGTGCGAGGCGAACCGCTGGCGCTTGCCCTCTACCAGTCGGGAGAACTGACGCATCAGCGGCTGCTGGACGCTGGGGTGCACCAGGTCCCGGAAGTTCCGGCCGCAGACGTCGGCCGAGGAGTCGCCGAACCACCGGAAGAACTCCTCGTTCGCCTGCTGGACGGTTAACGTCGGGTCGAGCGAGGCCATGCACAGCCCCGACTGGTCGAACCGCTGGGCGTGCGCGTATCCGTTCTGGCCGGATTCGAGTTCACTTATGATGCTCTGTGCCGAATCTGTGGGTACAGCAATCGCCATGAGGCCGCCATCCTTTCAGGTCCCCCGATTCATTGAGAATATTGAGCATTTTCGCGCGAGTGGGATAAGGCCGCCGGTCGAGCCTCATGCACCCTCATCGACGGTTATCCATTACTAAATGGAGAGTAGGTAGTGGCATGGTTACACGTCAACAAGACCCTTGTTCACACGGCTAAAGCTGTGGTCCGAACCATGGATGGTTCGGTCCTCCGTGAACGCGCCGACACCGCAAGTTCCGAGGCGCCGACCGGGGCGGATTGACGGCTTCCACTCAATTCCGTCCGACTTGAGGTTCCCTTGAGGTTAACAGCGATGCAGCGGGCGTGATCGATCGAAACAGTTACCGCGACGTTCTGTAGCACGCCGTTAACAGTTAAGGGTCGAAGCCTACGCGGGAAGGGCGTCCGCCAGCTCGTGGCGGCCCGAGATGCCGAGCTTCCGATAGGAATTCGTCAGATGTTTCTCAACGGCCCGTGAACTCACTCCGAATTCATCCGCAATTTCCTGGTTGGTAAACCCGCGGCTCACCAGCGTGATCACCTTGCGCTCGCTGCGGGTGAGGATCGCCGTCCTCGGCTCCGCGGGCGCGCCCAGGCCGTGCTCGGCCCGCTCGACCAGCCATGGCGCGCCGCAGGCCGCCGCGAGGGTGCCGGCCTCGCGCAGTACGGCCTCCGCCTCGGCGCCACTGCCCAGTTGCCGGCCCAGCAGCACCAGGGTCCTGGCGAGTTCCAGCTCGAAGGACGAATCGCGCAGTACGGTGACCGCTTCACGCAGCAGGGGGACGCCTTGTGCGCCCTGGAGCCAGCCCTTCAGCCGCAGAGCGCGCCCCAGCGCCGCGGGCGCTCCCCACGCCCTGGCCCAGACGAGCTCCTCATCGGCGAGCCGCAGGGCGGAAGAGGAGTCACCGAGGCGCTGGTAGAGACCGATGGCCTGCGGACGCCACGGGAAGAGCGCCGAGTTCTGCCACCCCGATGCGCCCAGTTGCCGGCCGCACGTCAGCAGGCTCTCCAGGGCCTGCGCCCGAAGTCCCCGCTGGGCGTCCACCGACGCCTGCAGGATCCGCAACGAGGCGGTCAGGGCCAGACCTGCCAGCCTGCGCCGCCCTGCCCTGGCCAGCACCTGCTCGCTGAGCGCCGGGTCCCGCAGTTCGAGCACCACGGAGGACAGGATCATCGTGGACACCTCGCGCCAGTCCGCGTCGGCCATCGCCAGGGCACGCTCGACGTACTCACGGGCAAGGGTGGGTTTGCTCTGGGAGACCAGGACGAACGCCCGCTCCGCGAAGAGGAGCACCGCGTCGGCGCCGGCCGTGTTCTGCCGCCGGTTCTGGTGTTCGGACGACAGCCAGGAGGACACGACGTCCACCGCCTCGGCGGCGAACAAGGTGGCCACCACCAGGGGAAGCACCGTGTGCGCGCGGCCCGGTACGACCGGCTCGCGCTCCAGGATCCGGCCGGCCGCGCGGGCCGCGTCGGCCGCGGGCAGACGGCCGGTGAGCGTTCCGGAGAAGAGCAGCACGGCCAGCAGTTCACGTTCGGCCGCGGAATCCAGCGCGGGCTCGTCCCCCAGACCGCGCAGCCGCTCTATGGCCGAGGCCAGCTCGCCCGGGTTCTCGTGCCCGTAGTGCCGCAGCCTGGCCTCCAGGCGCAGTCCCAGCTCACGCGCGGGGCCGTCCCGTTCGGCGGCCGGGCCCAGCCCTTCCGAGGCACTGAGCAGCAGTTCGGGGCAGGAGGAGTGCACCGCACCGAGCAGGGGCGGCGGTATCCGCAGGACGGCGGCGGCCCGGTCTTCCGGCGTCGTCAGCAGCGGTACGGCCTGCACGATGTGGCGTCGGCATGCCTCGTGGTCGAAGCGGCTCTCCGCGATGGCCAGTTCGACCAGCAGCCCGGCCCGGGCCTCGCCCTGGTCATGGTGGCTGAGCAGCACGCGGCGCAGATAGCAGGCGGCGCGCTCCGGCTCACCCTGCCGTATCGCGTGTTCCGCCGCGGCCCGCAGCACCGTCGCCGCCCAGGGGCGGACGGTGCCGGTGACGGCCATCAGGTGGTCGGCGACCTGCTCCGCGGGGCGGCCGTTGGTGTACAGCAGGTCCGCGGCGGCGGCGTGCCTGCGCTCGCGTTCGGCCACTGACAGGGTGGATTCCACGGCGTCCTGCACGACGCGGTGGATGAAGCGGGGCTGGAATGCGTCGGCGAGCAGCCCCGCCTCGCGCAGCGCGCGCAGCGCAGCGCCGAACCCGGGCGCGTCCAGTCCGGCGAGCTTCCTGATGAGCGCGGGATCTCCGTGGCCACCGAAGGCCGCGATCGCCACCGCCACGTCGCGTACCGCCCGTGGCCGGGTCCGCAGATGGCTCGCCAGCCGCTCCCGGAGCCCCGCGGGCCGCAACGTCCGCACGCGGTCGGCGTGTTCGGCGGTCGGGGGGTGGCCCCGTGCCTCCATGTCCAGCAGAAGTGATGTCAGGAACAGCGGGTTGCCGCGGCTCACTTCATGACAGGCGCGTACGTACTCCTCGTGTCCGGCGGCGTCGCACCGTTCGCGGATCATGGCCTGCGTCGCGTCGGGCGACAGCGGCGCGAGGCGCAGTGTCTCCGTGGCGGCGGAGGCGATCCGCGGTACCAGGACGTGACCGGTTTCCCCGTCGCCGTCCCGCAGCGTACAGACGAGCACCACCCGAAGTCCCCGCAGCCGTCCGGCCACGTCGGCGAGCCAGCGCAAGGAGGGGAGGTCCACCCACTGGAGGTCGTCGACGAGGATCAGCAGCGGGGCGTTCTCGCTGGCGTCGGCCAGCAGGGAGCGCAGGCCGTGCAGACATTCCTCGAACACGGCCTCGGACGGCGGGTGAACCGTCGGCGGGTCGACGGCGCCGAACATCAGCCGGCCCGCGCGGTCGGACCGCTGCGCCCACCGGTTGCGTTCGGTCTCCGTCGCGCCGGACAGCAGGCTGTCGAGCAGCTGTCGCACCACGCCGAAGACGAAGTCCCGCTCCATCGGCGCGGCATTCGCCCGCAGTACGCGCACGTCCGCGGTGCAGACGGCACGGGGCAGTTCACGCAACAGTGCGGTTCTGCCGATGCCGAGTGGTCCCGACAACAGGATCACGGAGGAGTCGCCCTCTCGGGCGGCACTCAACGCGGCCGCCAGTCGGCCCAGTTCCCTCTCCCGCTCAAGAAGCATCTCTCGGCCGATCTCTCATCTTCCCCACCGCGAGGCGCAGTTCCCGGCGCCCGGCGGTACGGAGCTTTCGGCGGGCAGCGCCCCGTGGCGGCCGCAGGGTGCGGCCGCCCTCGAAGAGCGGATCGGCGACCTCGCGGTTCCCGGGTCCTCGCCCCGTGCGGACCGCGGTGTGCTGTCCGGCGGCCGGGAGCGTGCTTCCCCGCGGAGGCGCGGTGGCGTCCGCCGGCCGTGGGCAGGTCGGCGTCAGTGGCCGGAACCGGGACGTCCGCGCGGTGTGCGGGCAGCCTTCACAGACCTCTCTCGTCCGCTTAGGCAACGATGTCATGAGTCGACCGACCAGGCGGCCGGCCCGTCCACTCGCGGCCTCGCGAGGCTGGGCGCAGAGCGGACGCGGCCCGGCGGGGCGGGCGTACCGGACGGTCATGAGAAGCAGGGCGTCCCGCGCACGGCATGGCCGCACACGCCGCCGGTCGGGCGCGTTCACGCCGTCCCGGCGGTTGTCCGGTCCGTATGCGGGCTCCAGGGATCGCACCGTCGGATACTCGTTTGTCCGGCCAGTCACACGTACCGCCCCGCCTGTTCGTTTCAGCGTCGCCAACGTGATTCGGATGTCCGGCCGGGGCGCTGCCCGTCGGGGATGTCCGGTGTGCGCAGAACGGAACCGAGTTCGGTCCGCCCGCTGACCCCCAGCTTGCGGTATACGCCAGTCAGATGAGTTTCGATGGTACGTACCGTGACGAACAGGGCCTCCGCGATCGCACGATTGCTGGCCCCGGCCGCGGCGAGGCCCGCCACCCTGCGTTCCATACCGGTCAGCATGTCGAGGGGCGAGGCGCTCATCTTCCGCATCCTGCCGCCCGCGGTGACCAGTAACCTGCGGGCGGACCCGCCGAGCGCCAGTGCCCCGCAGCGCTGTGCGAGGTCGGTGGCGGTGCGCAGATGCTCTCGGGCGCCGCGCTGGTCGCCCGTCTTCAGCAGGGCGCGGCCGAGTATGAACTCGGCCTTGGCGTGCTCCACCCTGGCAGGCGAGTCCGCCAGGGCGGCGACCGCTTCGGTGAGGGTCTCGATGCCCGTACCACCGGGAGCGATCACCCCGCGGGCGAGCGCGGCGAGGCCGAGCGCGCGGGGGGTACCCCAGCGCTGGGCCAGCTCGGTGCCGTGCGCGACCATGTCCCTGGCTTCGTCCCCCGGTTCATCACCGCAAGCAGGCAGGCCGCCTCGGACCACCAGGGTACGAAGACCGGATTGCTGAACCGGGATTCCTCGAGGGACCGGCCGCACTCGAGATACAGGCCGAGGGACGCCTCCCAGTCACCGAGCGCCCATCGGGCACGGGCCTGCGCCATGAGACTCAGGTGGTACTGAAGGACGTACTGCTCCAGACCGGCGCGTTTGATGCCGCGGAACACCGCCTCGGCCTGTTCGGCCTCACCGCGCTCGACCAGCAGGGACGCAAAGGTGATCTGCGGCAGCGCGCTGCCGCTCCCCCACGGCTCCGCCCCGATGATCTCGACCGCGGTCTGCGCGTCGGCCAGCGCGTCCGGGAACGCGCCCGCGCCGTGCAGCACCAGAGCGCGGGTGGACAGGGTGAGTACGAAGGTCCAGACGGCGGCGTTGTCCTGGCTGCGCTTCAGCGTGCGGTCCAGCGCGCACAGCGCCCCGGTGACCTCGTCGGCGAGGCTGAGGGCGAAGGAGGAGGCCAGCGACGACCAGGTCTCCAGCTCGCCCCCGGGCGAAGTGAGCGCGCAACGGGCCTGTTCGACCGTCTGCTCCGCCGAGCGGCCGTCCATCGCGGACAGCACCGTCATCATCGCGAGCATCTGGCGCTGGGCAGGCGTGTCTCCGGGGGGCGCGGTCAGCAGCGCGGCCCGGTCCAGAGTCGCCGCGACCGTCGACTTCTCGTCCGACCCGACGATCAGCAGAGTCGACTCGACGAGTGTGTGCAGCTCACGGTCGGACAGGTCCGACCGGGGCCCCAGTTCGGCCTCCAGCTCCGCCAGGACCGCCTCGAGGACCCGTACACCTTCGGGCGACCGCTGGACGGCCAGGCAGACCATGCCGTACCGCACGGCGGCCATGGCCCTGGTCCGTACGTCGGCGGCCAGTCCCAGCGCCTCTTCCAGCACCAGGATGGCGTCCGCCGGATTGGTCTCCGCGAGCGACGCCGCCATCTGGATGCGCAGCGGCACACTGTCCGGTTCCGCCTCCAGCGCCCGGCGCAGATAGCGCACCGCGGACTCGGGAGCGCCGCGCCCCTCGGCCTGGGTGGCAGCCTCACGCAGCACCGCCGGCATCCAGGGCTTCGTCACGGCGGGAAGCAGCATCAGCCGGCCCGCCACTTCCTCGGCGGGCCGGCCCACGTCGCTCAAGAGCAGGGCGGCTCTGGTGCGCAGCGCGGCCAGCGCCTCGGCGCCGACGGGTTCGAGCACGGCCGAGCGGACCACGTCGTGCACCAGGTCCGCGCGGTCCGCGGCCAGCACCTCGGCGCGCCGCAGCGCGACGATGCCTTCCGCGACGAGCGCGGGGGGCACCTCGGCGAGCATGCCGACCAGTTCGGGGGTCTCCTCGCCCAGGACCGCGATCGCCCTGGCCACCTCACGCACCCACAGGGGCTGGCTGTCCAGCAACGCGATCACGGAGGACGCGATCACGGAGCCGCCCACCTCGGCGACCCTGCGCACGCCTTCCCTGTCCGGCTGCACGCCCTCGGCGCGCAGCTCGCCCAGGAGCCGGCTGAGCGTGAGGGGGTTGCCGCCCGAGACGGCGGCGGCGCGCTCGACGAAAACCGGATCGACCGGCGTCCGGAAGAGCTGCCGGGCCATCTCCCCGACGGCGGACCGGCTGAGCGGCGCCAGCCTCATCACGGTGGGACGGCGCTGTGCCGCGATGTCGGCCAGCGCGGAGGGGGCGACCGGTTCGGCGTCACTGCGGTGGGCGAGCACCACCAGCAGCGGAAGTTCCTCCGCGCGCCGCAGCAGGAAGTCCACCCAGCCCAGGGAACGTTCGTCGCACCAGTGCACGTCGTCGAGCACGAGTACGAGCGGGCGGTCCACCATCAGGTTGGCCGCGAGCCAGTACAGCCCGTGCAGCACCGGGTAGGCGGCGGAAGCGCTCGGGTTCTCCCGGTCGAACTGTCCGGACATGAGCGCGGGCAGAGCGCGACGGGCGGGTCCGCGCAGCAGAGGGGAGTGTCCAGCTTCCGCACCGTTCAGTCCCAGCGAACCGAACAGCTCACGCACGCCGCCGTATCCGGCCTCCCCTACGACTTCGCCGCAGGAGCCTTGCAGCACGGTCATGTCACGGCAGGCTTCGCTCTTGAGGAACGCCTGGAGCAGGCTGGTTTTCCCGATGCCCGCGGGACCGGACAGGATGACCAGCCCCGCGCGCCCGGAGCGCGCGGCCTCGGCCTGCCGGGCCAGCACCCGCAGCTCATGACTGCGGCCGACCAGGGTGCTGGACAAACCGGAGAGATCGGCCTGATCCGGCATCGAGGTCTCCTCGCATTTCGGGGAACGCAACGGTCCGGTGACTCGTCGACGCATTCCGCCATCCCGCAAAAGCAGTTGAAACGATTAACGGGCGTGAGATTACATGATCACAAAAACCCGCACCATAAAGCGCACGAGCGTGCCCGGAATGCGGCGGTCACCTGGCGCAAACTTGATCAAGCCCGCTGTCCGCCGATCGTCGTCGCGCCGTGAAGGCGCCGTCTTCGGGCGCGCCGGAGTGCCGCCACCGGTGCGCGCGGCGCTTCCCGGGCCGCGGACACGGCACCCGGCCGACCCGGCGAGAGAGCCACGGGACGACCAGGCGCAACGGGGTGGCCGGGCGAGAGGGAGTCCGCACGGAGCTCGATGGGCACAACGGGCGTGGGCATGGTCCCGCACCTGGTCACGGGCACGACGGACGTCACGTCTGTCTCGCGGTGACGGTCACCCAGGGGGAACCGGTCACCGGCGACACCCGTCACACCACGCCCCGGTCAGTCCGAGGACCGGCCGCTCACGCGCCACTCACGTCCCGGCGGACAGGTGCTTGCGCAACAGCGCGATCACCGCCGGAGCCTGCGCACTCAGGTAGAAGTGCCCGCCGGGGAAGACCTGCAGGTCGAAGGCGCCCGTGGTGTGGCGGCTCCAGTCCTGCGCCTCATCCAGCGTGGTTTTGGGATCGTTGTCGCCGGTCAGCGCCGAGATCGGAACGCGCACCGTACTGTCCGGATTGCAGCGGTAGGTCTCGATGGCCTGGTAGTCGCTGCGGATCGCGGGGAGGATCATCCGCAAAATCTCCTCGTCACCGAGCAGCGCGGTGTTCGTGCCGGACAGCAGCTTCAGCTCCGCGACGATGCCGTCGTCGCTGAGCGTGTGCACGTTCTCGTCGCGGTGGCGGGACGGCGCACGCCGTCCCGAGGCGAACAGATGGGAGAGTTCACCGCCGTCGGCCTCGAATCGCCGCGCGACCTCGAATGCGATCGTCGCGCCCATGCTGTGCCCGAAGAACGTGGTGGGCCGGGCCCGGAGCTGCTTGCGCAACGCCTCGTAGACCTGATCCGCCAGGACTCCCAGATCGCCGGGGCTGGTCTCTTTGCGCCGGTCCTGACGGCCGGGGTACTGGACCGCGAACACCTCGGCCACGGAGGCCAGCTGCGCGGAGACCGGGAAGTAGAAAGACGCCGAGCCACCCGCGTGGGGGAAACAGAAGAGCTGTTCCGAGCTGTCCGGTGCTGGATGGAAGCACCGTGCCCAGAGGCTCTCCTCGGTGGACATCGTCATCGACTTGCATCCTCCTAGGAGTGGGCCGGGCGCACTGAACCGCACAGCGGTCCGAATGGCCGGGCCGATGTCACGTGAGCATGCCGGAACGTGGGCCACCGCGAGCGCCTTGCCCTCGCCGACGCGACCGAACGTCCCATGCGGTACTCCTGCCGAACAGAGTGGACGGAGGACTGACGTCGCCCGTCTCACCGACCGCTACTGCCGGCCCGATGGCCGACGTCCTCCATTCCACTAGGCAGGACAGTGGGAAATTCCCTAGTCTCTGCGCGGACATCGGTGAGGAACCCACTCGTCAGTGCACGAATCGCCTGCGAGATCCCGCCCGGCGGGGGGCTCCGGGAGAGGTGTCCTCCCCCTTCCGGTGCCCCCCCGTCGTTCAGGACAGTCCGAGCTCGTCGTCGAGGAGGGCGAACACGTCGTCGTCCGACGCTGCCTCCAGGTCGAGCTCGCCGGAGTCCTTCGCAGGCTCCTGCCGCAGGTCGGCCCACTTCGTCCGCAACACCTCGATGCGTCCGGCGACGTGCTTGAACTCCTGCGCGTCGACCGTCATCTCCGTGATCGCCTTCTCCAGACGGTCCAGGACGGCAAGCACCGATCCGGCGCCGCCGACCTCCTCCGTCACCAGTCGGGACCGCAGATGATCCACGACAGCGGTGGGGGTGGGGTAGTCGAACAGCAGGGTGGCCGGCAGGCGCAGCCCGGTGGCCGCGTTCAGACGGTTCCTGAATTCCACCGCCGTCAGGGAGTCGAAGCCCAGTTCCTGGAACCGCCGCGTGGTCCCTACCGCCGACCCGTCGGTGTGTCCGAGGACTGCGGCGGCCTGATCACGGACCAGCGCCAGAAGAACGTCACGGCGTTCCTCCTCCGGCATTCCTGCCAGCCGCTGCCCGAGCGACTCGGCCGACTGCGGAGCGGCGGTCGCCGTGCGCCGGGAGGGCGTACGGATCAGACCGCGAAGCAGAGCCGGTACCTCACCCTGCGCTCTGAGGGCGGCCAGGTCCAGCCGTACGGGCAGCACCAGCGCCCGCGGTCCGGCGAGTGCCGTGTCGAACAGGGCGAGGCCCTGCTCGACGGAGAGCGGCGGCATTCCCGAACGGGCCAGCCGCTGCATGTCCGCCTCGGACACACTCCCCGTCATCCCGCCCGCCTGATCCCACGGACCCCACGCCAACGACACACCAGCCAGCCCCTCGGCCCGCCGCCGCGCCATCAACGCATCCAGGAACGTATTCGCCGCCGCGTAATTCCCCTGCCCCGCACCACCGAACACACCAGCCACCGACGAGAACACCACAAAAGCCGACAGATCCAGATCACGCGTCAACTCATGCAGATGCCACACCGCGTCCACCTTCGGACGCAACACCCCATCCAGCCGCTCCGGCGTCAACGAACCCACCACTCCGTCATCCAGCACACCAGCCGCATGCACCACAGCAGACAACGGATGCTCCACAGACACACCGGCCAGTACCTCGGCCAGCGCACCCCGGTCCGCGACGTCACAGGCCGCAGCCGTGACATCGGCACCGAGTGACTCCAACTTCCCGACGAGTGCTCGCGCACCGTCGGCACCAAGGCCCCGGCGGCTGAGCAGCAACAGACGGCGCACGCCGCGTTCCGTGACCAGATGCCTGGCCAGTACAGCGCCCAGACCACCCGTACCACCGGTAATCAGGACCGTGCCGTCCCGCTCCCAGCCCTCCACTGTCCCTTCGGCCCGTTCCGCCCCTTCTGCCTTGGCAGGCTCTCCGGACTCTCCAGTCGCTCCGGCCTCCTCGCCGACCGGAGCGACAGGCTCCGGGAGCGGCACTCGGCCCAGCCTGGCGACCCTGACCTCGGCTTCCCTGAGGACCAGCTGCGGTTCGTCGGAGCCGAGAGCCCCGAGCACCGACACCGAGGCGCCGGCGTCATCCGCCGGGTCAAGGTCCAGCAGTCCGAAACTGCCCGGGTTCTCCGAGTGCGCGGACCGCACCAGACCCCATACGGAGGCCGCCGCCAGGTCGGCGACCGTGCCACCGTCCACGGCCACGGCGCCCCGGGTGACGAACACCAGCCGCGAGCCGGCGAACCGCTCCTCGGCCAACCAGTCCTGCACCAGGGCCAGCACCTCGGCGGTCAGCGCGTGCGCCGACTCCGGGATCCCGCTGCCGGACGTACCGGCGACGCTCACCAGAACAGTGCCCGGCACCGGGGACTCCCCCGCCGCCAGCGACTGCGGATCGGCGTACGTCTCCACTCCTGCGACGGACTTGGCCAGGGCGTCGGCGATTCCGAAGGGATCCGCACCCAGGAGGGCCAGCTGCTGATCAGCCGGCCAGGACCCGGCCGCGACCGGCGTCCACTCCACGCCGAACAGGGAATCCCTGCCGACTCCGGCAGGACCGTTCAGCTGCTCGCTGGACACCGTCCGTACGAGGAGCGAGTCGACTGAGGCGACCGGTGCACCGGAGGTGTCGACCGCGGCCACAGAGACCGCGTCCTTGCCGAGCGGCGCGAGCCGCACCCGCAGAGTTGAGGCGCCGGTGGCGTGCAGCGACACGCCCTCCCACGAGAACGGCAGACCACCACCGCTTTCGCCGCTTGCCTCACCGGCGAGCAGAGAAGCGTGCAGTGCCGAGTCCAGCAGGGCCGGGTGCAGACCGAACGCGGCCGCATCCCCCTGCGCACTCTCCGGCAGACCCACCTCGGCGAAGACCTCGCCGTCGCGCCGCCAGACGGCCCGCAGACCCTGGAACACCGGACCATAAGCAAAGCCCAGCTCCGCGAACCGCTCGTAGCAGCCCTCGACCTCCAGCGCCTCCGCGCCCGCAGGCGGCCACACCGTCGCATCGAAGCCGGTCTCCGCTGCCTCGGAACGGGTGGTCAGTTCGCCCGTGGCGTGCTGCGTCCAAGGCGCGCCTCCCGCGTCTTCCGGACGGGAGTAGACACCGACCGAACGCCGGCCCGACTCGTCGGGGGTGCCGACCGCCACCTGCACCTGAATGGCGCCGTGTTCGGGAAGGACGAGCGGCGCAGCGAGCGTCAGTTCCTCGACGTGATCGCAGCCGACCTCGTCACCGGCCCGGATCGCCAGCTCCAGCAGAGCCGTCCCCGGAAGGAGCACCTGGCCCATCACCGCATGGTCGGCCAGCCACGGATGCGTCTGCACCGACAACCTGCCGGTGAACAGCACGCCCTGGCCCGCGGCGAGTTCGACGGCCGCGCCCAGCAGCGGATGCTCGGCCGAACCGAGCCCCGCGGCCCGTACGTTCTTGGCCTCACTGGACTGCGAACCGGTCGGCCAGAACCACTGGTGCTGGAAGGCGTACGTCGGCAACTCGACGCGACGCGCACCGCTTCCGGCGAACATCCCGGCCCAGTCGGGCATCGTACCGCGCACGTGAACGCGAGCCAGCGCGGTGAGCGCGGTCAGCTCCTCGTCCCGCTCCTTGCGGAGCATCGGGATGAACGCCGCGCTCTCCGGTGCGAATTCCTGGGCCATGGCGGAGAGGACGCCGTCGGGGCCCAGCTCCAGGAACGTGGTCACGCCCCGGTCGGCGAGGGTCTGCACACCGTCGGCGAAGCGCACGGCCTCGCGGACGTGACGCACCCAGTACCCGGCCGAGCACAGCTCCTCGGCCGACGCCACACCACCGGTCAGGTTGGAGACCACCGCGATACGCGGAGCCTCGTACGACAGGCCCTCCGCGACCGCCCGGAACTCCTCCAGCATCGGATCCATCAACGGCGAATGGAACGCGTGCGACACGCGCAGACGCGTCGTCTTACGGCCCAGCTCCACGAGTTGGGCAGCAACCTTCAAGACCGCCTGCTCGTCACCGGAAACCACCACCGACGACGGCCCGTTGACCGCCGCGATCGACACACCGTCGACCAGCAGCGGCAGAACCTCGACCTCCGTCGCCTGCACCGCGACCATCGCTCCACCGGACGGCAACGCCTGCATCAACCGCGCCCGCGCCACCACCAGACGGACCGCATCCTCCAGCGAGAACACCCCCGCCACATGCGCGGCGGCGATCTCACCGATCGAATGACCCGCCACGAAGTCCGGGGACACACCCCACGACTCCACCAGACGGAACAACGCCACCTCGATGGCGAACAACGCCGGCTGAGTGAAACCCGTCTCGTTCAGCAGGTCGACGTCCCCGCCCCACATCACCTCACGCAACGAACGGCCCAACTCACCGTCCAGCAAAGCGAGCACCGAATCCAGCGCCTCCGCGAACACCGGGAACCGGCCGTACAACTCCCGGCCCATCCCCAACCGCTGCGAACCCTGACCCGAGAACAACACCGCCGAACGGCCACCGGCCACCACACCCGACACCACCGACGCATCCGGAACACCGGACGCCAAGGCCGTCAGTGCGCGCACAGTGCCGGCGGAGTCACCCGCCAGGACCACCGCACGGTGGTCGAACAGCGACCGGCTCGTCACCAGCGAATACCCGACATCCACCGGGCGGGGCGCCGTCTCCCCGTCCACCACCGACAGCAGCCGCGCCGCCTGGGCCGCCAGCGCCTCCGACGTCCTGCCCGAGAGGATCCACGGCACCACGGCTGATGACGCGGTTGCCAGAGCGGCCGGTTCGTGCACGATCTCGGCGACCGGCTCGGGCTGGGGCTGCTCCAGGATGACGTGCGCGTTCGTACCGCTGATCCCGAACGACGACACACCCGCACGCCGGACACGACCGGCCTCCGGCCACGGCGTCGACTCGGTCAGCAGCTCCACCGCGCCCGCCGACCAGTCCACATGCGAGGACGGGGCGTCGACGTGCAGCGTCTGCGGCAGCACACCGTGGCGCATCGCCATGACCATCTTGATGACACCCGCCACACCCGCGGCCGCCTGCGTGTGGCCGATGTTCGACTTCACCGAACCCAGCAGCAGCGGACGCTCCGGATCGCGGTCGCGCCCATACGTCGCCAGCAGCGCCTGCGCCTCGATCGGGTCACCGAGCGTGGTACCGGTGCCGTGCGCCTCCACGACATCAACGTCATCCATCGACAGGCCGCCACTGGCCAGCGCCTGGCGGATCACCCGCTGCTGCGACGGGCCGTTGGGCGCCGTCAGACCGTTGGAGGCGCCGTCCTGGTTGACCGCGGAGCCCCGGATCACGGCGAGAATCTCGTGTCCGTTGCGCAACGCGTCCGACCGCCGCTCCAGCACCAGCATGCCCACGCCCTCGGACCAGCCGACACCGTCGGCCGACTCGGAGAACGCCTTGCACCGGCCATCAGGCGACAGACCGCGCTGCCGGGAGAACTCCACGAACGTGCCGGGGGTCGACATGACCGTCACACCGCCGGCCAGGGCCAGCGAGCACTCACCACTGCGCAGGGCCTGCGCGGCCAGGTGCATGGCCACCAGCGACGACGAACACGCCGTGTCCACCGTCACCGCCGGCCCCTCCAGGCCCAGGGTGTACGACACCCGGCCCGAGGCGACACTTCCGGCACTGCCCTGGCCCTGGTGTCCCTCGAACTGCTTGCCGTTCAGGGTGGTGCCGTAGTCGTTGTACATTACACCGGCGTATACACCGGTCTGGCTCTCGCGCAGCGACACCGGGTCGATGCCCGCCCGCTCGATCGCCTCCCACGACGCTTCGAGCAGCAACCGCTGCTGCGAGTCCGTCGCCATCGCCTCACGCGGCGACATCCCGAAGAACTCCGGGTCGAACTCGCCCGCGCTCTGGAGGAAACCGCCCGATCGGGTGTACGACGTGCCCGCATGAGCCGGGTCGGGGTTGAAGAGCCCGTCGACGTCCCAGCCGCGGTTGGTCGGGAAGCCGGTCACGGCGTCCGTCCCCTCCGTGACCAGTCGCCACAGATCCTCCGGCGAGGCGACCTCACCGGGATACCGGCAGCTCATGCCCACGACCACGATCGGGTCGTCGGCCACGGGCGGAAGCATCCGAGCCGGGATCGCTGTCCGGACGTCGGTACCGAACAGCTCGTCCCTCAGGTGGTCGGCCAGCACTGTCGCGGTCGGGTAGTCGAAGATCAGCGTGGCGGTCAGCCGCAGGCCCGTCACCGCACTCAGCTGGTTCCGCAGTTCCACAGCCATCAGCGAGTCGAAGCCGAGCTCCCTGAACTGAGCCGTGGGGTTCACGGCTGCCACGCCGACATGACCGAGCACCAGGGCGACCTGCTTGCGTACGAGATCCAGCAGCGCTTCGCGGCGGGCAGCCGCGGTCAGTCCGGTCAGCTGGGTCAGCAGCCCACTGACGGTGACCGGTCCCGCGACCGCACTCCGTCGGGAGTGAGAACGGGTGCGAATCAATGCCCGCAAGAGCGGGGGCACTTCGCCGCGCGAACGCAGGGTGGCGAGGTCCAGCCGCACCGGCACCGCCACAGTCTCGCCCGTGGCGAGTGCCGTGTCGAACAGGGCGAGGCCCTGCTCGACGGAGAGCGGCGGCATTCCCGAACGGGCCAGCCGCTGCATGTCCGCCTCGGACACACTCCCCGTCATCCCGCCCGCCTGATCCCACGGACCCCACGCCAACGACACACCAGCCAGCCCCTCGGCCCGCCGCCGCGCCATCAACGCATCCAGGAACGTATTCGCCGCCGCGTAATTCCCCTGCCCCGCACCACCGAACACACCAGCCACCGACGAGAACACCACAAAAGCCGACAGATCCAGATCACGCGTCAACTCATGCAGATGCCACACCGCGTCCACCTTCGGACGCAACACCCCATCCAGCCGCTCCGGCGTCAACGAACCCACCACTCCGTCATCCAGCACACCAGCCGCATGCACCACAGCAGACAACGGATGCTCCACAGACACACCGGCCAGTACCTCGGCCAGCGCACCCCGGTCCGCGACGTCACAGGCCGCAGCCGTGACATCGGCACCGAGTGACTCCAACTCCTCGACGAGTGCTCGCGCACCGTCGGCACCAAGGCCCCGGCGGCTGAGCAGCAACAGACGGCGCACGCCGCGTTCCGTGACCAGATGCCTGGCCAGTACAGCGCCCAGACCACCCGTACCACCGGTAATCAGGACCGTGCCCGTGCCGTCCCCGGTCAGAGCCGTCTCACTCGCGTTCTCGCTCCTGTCCGCGAATTCGGAGAGGGAGACGCGGGTCAGTCGTCCAGCGCGGACGACGTCGTCGCTGACGATCAACTGCGGTTCATCGGAACCGAGCGCCTTTCGCAGCGCGGACGAGGACGGCGCGCCGGCGGCGAGGTCCAGCAGTCCGAAACTGCCCGGGTTCTCCGAGTGCGCGGACCGCACCAGACCCCATACGGAGGCCGCCGCCAGGTCGGCGACCGTGCCACCGTCCACGGCCACGGCACCCCGGGTGACGAACACCAGCCGCGAGCCGGCGAACCGCTCCTCGGCCAACCAGCCCTGCACCAGGGCCAGCACCTCGGCAGTGAGCGCGTGGACCGACTCCACGACGTCGACCTCGCCCTTGTCCTCACCGGCGATGCTTACCAGAACAGTGCCCGGGACGGGGGATTCGCCCGCTGCCAGCGACGCCTGGTCGGCGTACATCTGCACATCCGTACCGGACTCGGCCAGGGTGTCGGCGAGTCCGAACTCATCCGGACCGAGGACGACGACCGAGCCCGGAGCGTCCGCATCGGACGCTGCCGTCACGGGCATCCACCGCAGGCCGAACAGCGAGTCCGCGCTCTCATCGGCAGAGCCGTTCAGCTCTTCGTTCGACACCGCGCGTACGAGCAGGGAGTCGACCGAGGCAACCGGTGCCCCGGACAGGTCGGCCACAGAGATCGACACCGCGTCCCGGCCGTCGACCGGAGCGATCCGCACCCGCAGCGCGGCAGCACCCGACGCGACGAGCGACACGCCCTCCCACGAGAACGGCAGACCACCACCGCTTTCGCCGCTTGCCTCACCGGCGAGCAGAGAAGCGTGCAGTGCCGAGTCCAGCAGGGCCGGGTGCAGACCGAACGCGGCCGCATCCCCCTGCGCACTCTCCGGCAGACCCACCTCGGCGAAGACCTCGCCGTCGCGCCGCCAGACGGCCCGCAGACCCTGGAACACCGGACCATAAGCAAAGCCCAGCTCCGCGAACCGCTCGTAGCAGCCCTCGACCTCCAGCGCCTCCGCGCCCGCAGGCGGCCACACCGTCGCATCGAAGTCATCAACGGACGCCCGGCCACCGGCCGTCAGCACACCCGAGGCATGCTGCGTCCACGACGACTCCGCGTCCTCGGGGCGAGAGTGGATCTCCACGGAACGCCGGCCCGACTCGTCGGGGGTGCCGACCGCCACCTGCACCTGAATGGCGCCGTGTTCGGGAAGGACGAGCGGCGCAGCGAGCGTCAGTTCCTCGACGTGATCGCAGCCGACCTCGTCACCGGCCCGGATCGCCAGCTCCAGCAGAGCCGTCCCCGGAAGGAGCACCTGGCCCATCACCGCATGGTCGGCCAGCCACGGATGCGACTGAACGGACAGTCGGCCAGTTACCAACGCGCTTTCGATCCCGGCGAGTTCGACCGTGGCACCCAGGAGCGGGTGTTCGGCGGATTCCAGTCCGGCGGCGCGTACGTCCCCAGAGCCGCCGAGCGGTCCGGCCGGCCAGAACCATTGGCGTTGGAAGGCGTAGGTAGGTACATCGACCCGTCGTGCTCCGGTGAACAACGTCGTCCACTCTGTCGGAACACCCCGCACATGCAGTTGAGCCAGGGCGGCGAGCACCGTCGAACCTTCAGCCCGGTCCTTGCGCAGTGCTGGTACGGTCACGGCTCCCTCGGACACGGACTCCTGCGCCATGGCGGAGAGCACCCCGTCCGGGCCCAGCTCCAGGAACGTCGTCACGCCCTGTTCCGCGAGGGTGCGGATGCCGTCGGCGAAGCGCACGGTCTCGCGGACGTGGCGCACCCAGTACCCGGCCGAGCACAGCTCCTCGGCCGACGCCACACCACCGGTCAGGTTCGACACCACCGGAATGACCGGCTCGGCGTACGACAGGCCCTCCGCGACCGTGCGGAACTCCTCCAGCATCGGATCCATCAACGGTGAATGGAAGGCGTGCGACACGCGCAGACGCGTCGTCTTACGGCCCAGCTCCACGAGTTGGGCAGCAACCTCCAGGACCGCCTGCTCGTCACCGGAAACCACCACCGACGACGGCCCGTTGACCGCCGCGATCGACACACCGTCGACCAGCAGCGGCAGGACCTCGTCCTCCGTCGCCTGCACCGCGACCATCGCTCCACCGGACGGCAGCGCCTGCATCAACCGCGCCCGCGCCACCACCAGACGGACCGCGTCCTCCAGCGAGAACACCCCCGCCACATGCGCCGCCGCGATCTCACCGATCGAATGACCCGCCACGAAGTCCGGGGACACACCCCACGACTCCACCAGACGGAACAACGCCACCTCGATGGCGAACAACGCCGGCTGAGTGAAACCCGTCTCGTTCAGCAGCTCCGCGTCCCCGCCCCACATCACCTCACGCAACGGGCGCCCCAGCAGCGGATCCAGTACAGCGAGCACCGAATCCAGCGCCTCCGCGAACACCGGGAACCGGCCGTACAACTCCCGGCCCATCCCCAACCGCTGCGAACCCTGACCCGAGAACAACACCACCGAACGGCCACCGACCACCACACCCGACACCACCGACGCATCCGGAACACCGGACGCCAAGGCTGCGAGGGCTCGTACCGCATCACCGGAGCCGTCCGGCAGCACCACCGCGCGGTGCTCGAACTTCGACCGGCCCGTCGCCAGCGAGTACCCGACATCCACCGGCCGCAGCTCCGGCCGACCCTCCATCGAGGCCAGCAGCTTGGCGGCCTGGCCGCGCAGCGCCTCCGGCGTCCTGCCGGACAGCATCAACGGGGTTGCATCGAGCTCGGCCGTGGAGGCATCCGTACTGTCAAGGACAGTTCCCTGGATGACGTTCGCCGGCTGCTCCAGGATCACGTGCGCGTTCGTACCGCTGATCCCGAACGACGAGACGCCGGCTCGGCGCAAGCGGCCGGTCTCGGGCCACGGCGTCGACTCGGTCAGCAGCTCGACCGCGCCCGCCGACCAGTCCACGTGCGAGGACGGGGCGTCGACGTGCAGCGTCTGCGGCAGCACACCGTGGCGCATCGCCATGACCATCTTGATGACACCCGCCACACCCGCGGCCGCCTGCGTGTGGCCGATGTTCGACTTCACCGAACCCAGCAGCAACGGACGCTCCGGATCGCGATCGCGCCCATACGTCGCCAACAGCGCCTGCGCCTCGATCGGATCACCCAGCGTGGTACCGGTGCCGTGCGCCTCCACGACATCAACGTCATCCATCGACAGCCCGCCACTGGCCAGCGCCTGGCGGATCACCCGCTGCTGCGACGGGCCGTTGGGCGCCGTCAGACCATTGGACGCACCGTCCTGGTTGACCGCACTGCCCCGCACCACAGCCAGGATCTCGTGACCGTTGCGCAACGCGTCCGACCGCCGCTCCAGCACCAGCATGCCCACGCCCTCGGACCAGCCGACACCGTCGGCCGACTCGGAGAACGCCTTGCACCGGCCATCAGGAGCGAGGCCGCGCTGCCGGGAGAAGTCCACGAACACCGCCGGCGTCGACATCACGGTCACGCCGCCGGCCAGCGCCAGCGAGCACTCACCACTGCGCAGGGCCTGCATCGCCCAGTGCATCGCCACCAGCGACGACGAACACGCCGTGTCCACCGTCACCGCCGGACCCTCCAGGCCCAGGGTGTACGACACCCGGCCCGACGCCAGGCTGGGCGAGCTGCCACTGCCCTGGAAGCCCTCGAACTCAGGGCCTGCCAGAACCGCGCTGTAGTCGTTGTACATCACACCGGCGAATACGCCGGTCGCACTGCCCTTGAGCGTCACCGGGTCGATCCCGGCCCGCTCGATCGCCTCCCACGACGTCTCCAGCAGCAACCGCTGCTGCGAGTCGGTCGCCAGCGCCTCACGCGGGCTCATCCCGAAGAACGCGGGATCGAACTCACCCGCGTCGTGCAGGAAGCCTCCGGAGCGGGTGTAGGACGTTCCCTTGTGATCGGGGTCCGGGTCGAAGAGGCCGTCCACATCCCAGCCACGGTTGGCCGGGAAGGCCGAGATGACATCGCTGCCTTCGGTTGCCAGTCGCCACAGATCCTCGGGCGTGGTCACACCGCCCGGGTACCTGCAGCTCATCCCCACGACCACGATCGGGTCGTCCGCCACCGACTGCGCAGGCGCCGCGATGGGGAGTGCCACGGCCGCATCCGCACCGAGCAATTCCTCGAGCAGGTGGGAGACCAGTGTCTCCACCGTGGGGTAGTCGAAGACGAGCGTGGCCGACAGCCGTAGTCCGGTCGCTGTGTTGAGCCGGTTGCGGAGTTCGACCGCGGTGAGCGAGTCGAAGCCCAGCTCGCGGAAGGCACGCCCGGGGTCGACCGCGTTGGCATCGGCATGCCCCAGCACCAGAGCGACCTGCCCACGTACCAGATCCAGCAACACCTCCTGACGCTCAACGACCGTCAGCACCGACAACCGCTCCACCAGCCCCGCAGCCGCACCGCCCACCGCGGCAGCCGCACGACGCGACCGCACCCGGACCAACGACCGCAACAACACCGGCACATCACCCAGCGCACGCAACACCGCAAGATCCAGCCGCACCGGCGCCACCACAGCATCACCCGCAGCCAACGCCGCATCGAACAGCGCAACCCCCAGCTCCACCGACAACGCCGGCACACCCGCACGCGCCATCCGCTGCGCATCAGCCTCCGCCAAAGCACCCGTCATCCCACCGGACTGCTCCCACGGACCCCACGCCAGCGACACACCCGGCAACCCCTCAACCCGACGACGCTCCATCAGCGCATCCAGGAAGGCATTACCCGCCGCGTAATTACCCTGCCCCGCACTGCCGAACATCGCCGCCACCGACGAGAACACCACAAACGCCGACAGATCCAAATCACGCGTCAACTCATGCAGATACCACGCCGCATCCACCTTCGGACGCAACACCCCGTCCAACCGCTCCGGCGTCAACGAACCCACCACAGCGTCATCCAGCACACCAGCCGCATGCACCACAGCGGACACCCTGTGCTCGGCAAGCAGGTCCGAGAGCGCACTCCGGTCCGAGACATCACACGCGGCGACCCGCACTTCCACGCCTTGCAGCTCCAGCTCGCCCACCAGCGCTTCGGCCCCGTTCGCACCCAGGCCCCGGCGGCTCACCAGCAGCAGACGGCGCACACCGTGCTCCGCCACCAGGTGGCGGGCCACCACCGCGCCCAGACCACCCGTACCACCCGTGATCAGAACACTGCCCTCACCGCCACCCCACTCCGGCCCCATGCCCTCATCCGCAGACGACCGGCGCACCAACCGCCCGGCCAGAACGCTCCCGTCCCGCACCATCAACTGCGGCTCATCCGCACCCAACACCGACAAAGGCAGGTCAACCGGCCCCGCCGGATCCAGATCCACCAGACCGAAGCAACCCGGATTCTCCGACTGCGCCGACCGCACCAGACCCCGCGCCGCCGCGGCCGCCAAATCCTGACCACCCACCGCACCCCGCGTCACAAAGACAAAACGGGACTCCGCGAACCTCTCGTCCGACAACCGCTCCTGAATCCGCTCCAGAACCCGATGCGCCAGCGCATGCACACCACCAACCACATCAACAGCCGAACCCCCAGCCACCGGGATCAAAACCACACCCGGCACCGATACCGCGTCAGCCGCCAGCGCGCTCGGACTTGAGACGAGTTCGCTCTCAGCACCCGCCTCCCGAAGGGCCTCGGCCAGGCCGAACACGTCCTCGCCCGCCACCGCGAACCTCCGCGGCTCCTCCACACGCGCCCCAGACGCAGGCGCAGACCCAGACGCCGGCATGGTCACCCAGTCCAGCCCGAACAACGCATCCCTCGTCAGCCCGGCATCACCACTCACACCCTCCGCCGACAGCGCACGCATCGCCAACGACTCCACCGACGCGACCAGCACACCCGACAGATCCGCCACCACGATCGACAACGCACCATCAACCCCACGCGCCAGCCTCACCCGAACCGCGGAAGCACCCGACGCCAGCAGCGACACCCCACTCCACGAGAACGGCACACCACCCGCCTCAACCGACGAGCCCAGGAACCACCCCGCGTGCAACACCGAATCCAACAGAGCAGGATGCAGACCGAACGCGGCCGCATCCCCCCGCTCACCCTCCGGCAGACCCACCTCGGCGAAAACCTCGCCATCCCGGACCCACACGGCCCGCAGACCCCGGAACACCGGACCATAGACAAAGCCTCCGGCCTCTCGGGCCTCGTAGAAACCGTCCAGATCCACCGGCTCCGCACCCGCCGGCGGCCACACCGCCGCATCGAAGCCTTCGACCGTGCCCCGGCTACCGGCCGCCAGCACGCCCGAGGCGTGCTGCGTCCAAGGCGACTCCGTGCTCTCCGGACGAGAGTGAATCCCCACGGAACGCCGACCCGACTCGTCGGGAGTACCGACTGCGACCTGGACCTGGACCGCGCCGTGTTCCGGAAGAGCGAGCGGCGCAGCCAGCGTCAGCTCCTCGACGTGATCGCAGCCGACCTCGTCACCGGCCCGGATCGCCAGCTCCAGCAAAGCCGTGCCCGGCACCAGGACCCGGCCCATCACCGCATGATCGGCCAGCCACGGATGCGACTGCACCCCCAGACGACTGGTGAACAGCACACCGTCGTCCTCAGCCAGCTCCACCACACCATTCAGCAGAGGATGACCGGCCGACACCAGCCCGACCGCCACCGCATCATCAGCACCGCCCCGCAGACTCCGAGGCCAGAACACCTGACGCTCGAAGGCGTACGTCGGAACATCCACCCGCGACGCCCCCGTCCCCGCGAAGAACCGCCCCCAGTCCACCACCGCACCACACACATGCAACTGGGACACAGCCGCGACAACCGACAACTCCTCAGGCCGATTCTTACGGAGTATCGGTATGAGCGTCGCGCTCTCCGGTGCCGTCTCCTGGGCCATGGCGGCGAGGACGCCGTCGGGCCCAGCTCCAGGAACGTGGTCACGCCCCGGTCGGCGAGGGTCTGCACACCGTCGGAGAAGCGCACGGCCTCGCGGACGTGACGCACCCAGTACCCGGCCGAGCACAGCTCCTCGGCCGACGCCACACCACCGGTCAGGTTGGAGACCACCGCGATACGCGGAGCCTCGTACGACAGGCCCTCCGCGACCGCCCGGAACTCCTCCAGCATCGGATCCATCAACGGCGAATGGAAAGCGTGCGACACCCGCAGACGCGTCGTCTTACGGCCCAGCTCCGCCAGCCGCACCGCGACCTCCAGGACCGCCTGCTCGTCACCGGAAACCACCACCGACGACGGCCCGTTGACCGCCGCGATCGACACACCGTCGACCAGCAGCGGCAGAACCTCGACCTCCGTCGCCTGCACCGCGACCATCGCTCCACCGGACGGCAGCGCCTGCATCAACCGCGCCCGCGCCACCACCAGACGGACCGCGTCCTCCAGCGAGAACACCCCCGCCACATGCGCCGCGGCGATCTCACCGATCGAATGACCCGCCACGAAGTCCGGGGACACACCCCACGACTCCACCAGACGGAACAACGCCACCTCGATGGCGAACAACGCCGGCTGGGTGAAGCCCGTCTCGTTCAGCAGGTCGACGTCCCCGCCCCACATCACCTCACGCAACGAACGGCCCAACTCACCGTCCAGCAAAGCGAGTACCGAATCCAGCGCCTCCGCGAACACCGGGAACCGGCCGTACAACTCCCGGCCCATCCCCAACCGCTGCGAACCCTGACCCGAGAACAACACCACCGAACGGCCACCGACCACCACACCCGACACCACCGACGCATCAGGCTCGCCGACCGCCAGTGCTGCCAGCGCGCGCATCGTCTCGGCACGCTCGCCGGTCGGTACCACCGCGCGGTGCTCGAACAGCGACCGGCCCGTCGCCAGCGAGTACCCGACATCCACCGGCCGCAGCTCCGGCCGGCCCTCCATCGAGGCCAGCAGCTTGGCGGCCTGGCCGCGCAGCGCCTCCGGCGTCCTGCCGGACAGCACCCACGGCACCACACCCAGCTCCACCGCAGGAGCCTCGGACCCCGTCACCACCGTTCCCTGGATGACGTTCGCCGGCTGCTCCAGGATCACGTGCGCGTTCGTACCGCTGATCCCGAACGACGAGACGCCGGCTCGGCGCAAGCGGCCGGTCTCGGGCCACGGCGTCGACTCGGTCAGCAGCTCGACCGCGCCCGCCGACCAGTCCACGTGCGAGGACGGGGCGTCGACGTGCAGCGTCTGCGGCAGCACACCGTGGCGCATCGCCATGACCATCTTGATGACACCCGCCACACCCGCGGCCGCCTGCGTGTGGCCGATGTTCGACTTCACCGAACCCAGCAGCAGCGGACGCTCCGGATCGCGGTCGCGCCCATACGTCGCCAGCAGCGCCTGCGCCTCGATCGGGTCACCGAGCGTGGTACCGGTGCCGTGCGCCTCCACGACATCAACGTCATCCATCGACAGGCCGCCACTGGCCAGCGCCTGGCGGATCACCCGCTGCTGCGACGGGCCGTTGGGCGCCGTCAGACCGTTGGACGCACCGTCCTGGTTGACCGCGGAGCCCCGCACCACAGCCAGGATCTCGTGACCGTTGCGCAACGCGTCCGACCGCCGCTCCAGCACCAGCATGCCCACGCCCTCGGACCAGCCGACACCGTCGGCCGACTCGGAGAACGCCTTGCACCGGCCATCAGGAGCGAGGCCGCGCTGCCGGGAGAAGTCCACGAACACCGCCGGCGTCGACATCACGGTCACGCCGCCGGCCAGCGCCAGCGAGCACTCACCACTGCGCAGGGCCTGCATCGCCCAGTGCATCGCCACCAGCGACGACGAACACGCCGTGTCCACCGTCACCGCCGGACCCTCCAGGCCCAAGGTGTACGACACCCGGCCCGACGCCAGACTCGTACTTCCGCCTCCCTGAAAGCCCTCGAACTCCTCCGGGCCCCCAGCAGAAGGTGTAGTCGCTGTACATCACGCCGCGAATACGCCGGTCGCACTGCCTTGAGCGTCACCGGGTCGATCCCGGCCCGCTCGATCGCCTCCCACGACGCTTCGAGCAGCAGCCGCTGCTGCGAGTCCGGTCGCCAGCGCCTCGCGCGGGCTCATCCCGAAGAACGCGGGATCGAACTCATCGCCG
>NZ_CVPB01000003.1:0-89298 GCF_001049855.1 Streptomyces sp. Wb2n-11 | reverse complement strand
ATGGGACTACCCGCAAGCGACCGGACGCGACACGGCTTTGACCTGCATGGACGGCACAAGGTGGAACGCGGGGCAGAGCTCGACAACCACGCTAGCTGAACGCCGAAAATCCGTTCCCCCCGCTGGTGCTTGGCGGGCCCTCTAGACGGTTCGGCGAGGGGTGACACCGGCACGGGTTTGTCAACGCCGCTTAGTAGGGTTGTCGACTACCGAAAGCCCTTCGGCATGACGAAGGGAGACCTCTTCGCGGTCCTTGCTTGGACGGCTGCCGCTCCGAGGTCTCCCTCTCGTTACGTCGAGGTGGTCCGTCCTGCCGCGAGGAGAACTGACCGCGTGACGTCCATCGACCGTACCTCAAGCACACCCCCGCAACCGAGTTCTACCCCCTGACGTGGGTGACCGTTCTGACCGGATTCGTCTCCATCGTTGCGGTGGCGGTGCTGTCACTGACCCATAACGCGGAGGCCGCGGCCACAGTGGGCGCGATCGGAACCACGGTCACCGCGATCGGCGGCGTGCAGATCAGCTTGCGCAACCGGCGCTGATCGCGCTACGCCGTGCCAGCGGACCGCGGTCCGCTGGCACGGCGTAGCCCTCGGGACTACTCCCACGTTTGACGAGGCGGTCCAGGCCGCGTCCGACTACCAGGACATCTTCGGCGCCGGTACTTCCTGGAATTGGCGGACCGCGGCACCGAGATCGAGCATCGGGTGCGCGACGGACTGCTCGAAATCGGCAAGAACCTGATTTCCCGAGGCTCGCCAGCAATGACTCGCACTACACGTACGACCGCAGCGTCCGCCCCCTTCCGCCGCCACCGCCCCAGCTCCGGAGTGCGACGTTGAACTGCGGGCCTTGATCCAGTGGATGGAGGGTGTTCTTTTGTGCCCGGGTACCTGGCCCCGAACACAGGCTGCCGGCGGCCGGGGGTGGAGGCGTGAAGCTGTAGCGACCGAGCAGGTTCAGGTTGCGGGGCTTTTTAGCACACGAGTGACCCAAATGAAGTAGCCCCGGGCTCCGCGGGCGTGCGTGCCGCTGTTCTGTACTCAAGCCCCTGCAAAATGCGCAGATGGACCCGGTAACGCTGGTGGCGCTGATCGGAGTCCTGGGGACTGTGCTTACCTCGCTGGTCGGCGTGGTGGGCGCTGTTCGGACGGCTGGGATCAACGCTCGTGCCCAGGCGTCTGTTGAGGACCTGAAGTCGAGGCGGGCCGCCTACAGTGCGTGTGCCGCCGCCTTGCTGGTGCAGCGTGAAGCAGCTCTGCGGCTGATGGATGTCCTGGACGTCCCGGACTTGGACATGGATAGGGCCAAGGAGCGGGTGGCGCAAGCTCAGGCGCTTCACGACGGCATTGGGACGACGGTGGGCGCGGTCGCTGTCGAGGGTCCTGAGGCGGTGGCCGATGCCGCGATGAATGCCGCCCTTCACCTCAGTATTCTCCTGGACGAACTGGGTTGGTGGCTCGAACAGGGGCGGCCTCACCATCTGCGTAAAAACATCGCTGAGCTTCGTGGCCAAGTGGAAGAGAAGGTGCAGCGCTTCGCGGCCGCGTGCCGTGAAGCGCTGCATCCGGATGATGGCCGCCGACGACGCTTCGGGCCGTTGAAGCGGTTGAGCCTGCGCCGGTACGTCCCGTCGCACGGCGGCCCGTACGGATGGCCAGGCTGGGACTGATACAGAGCGGCTTGGAAGCCGCCAGTGGAAGCTCCCTGAGCCAGACAAGTAGGAGTCGGGCAGGTGGCCGAGATCGGGGTCGCAGCCTGCTCAGTGCTTGTCACCGACTCACCGGACAGGCGGGCCTTCACAGTGGGCGCGCTGGCGCCTCGCGGCCTCCGGCCGTATGCGGCCAGCCCGTCCGTCGCTCTTTTTGGCCCGGTGGGGGTGGCGGCAGCGGGTCACAGGTCGGGCGGGGACGCCCCGGAGGGCCTGGCGGCCCTCCGGGGTGGTCTGGCGGGCGCCTTCGGCGCGTTCACCGCCAGACCATCCCGCGCAAGCGCGGGACGCCAGGCCGGGCGCCTTCGCGCGTTCACCGGCCTGGTGGCTAGCCCTGCGCAGCAAGCTGCGCGCACCGGGCCAGCCATCACCGCCCTTTGCTGTGACCCGCTGCCGCCACTCCCCACCGGGCTCGCCAATAAAACCGGCTCTGACCTGGCCTTTTCGCTGACTTTCGAGCTGGAATGCTGTAGAATTTTTCTTGTCGGAAGGGGCGGCACACCCCGACCGGCGACCAGCATCGAAGGAAGGAAAACTCAATGACCCGTCAGTTACTCCTGCCGCTCTGGAGAACCGACGCAGGGACATCCCTGTCGTCGACTCGCTCCCGGCGAAGGGGTTCCCGGGGTACGTGAACGGCCTCAGGCGTATGGGCACCGTCCAAGACGTCTACGGCTGGACCAACGTCCACGCTCACATCAACATGTCGGCCGATGAGGCGTACGCCCTCACCGACAAGCGCAGCCCGCACGCCCTGTACGAGCTGATGCTGATGTCCGCCGGGGTCACGCCCCGGCCGGGGCTGCACGACCACTCGCCGGAGTTCGGCAAGGCACTGGGAGTCATCGCGGCCCGGTTCGCGGAGCACTGCCACGCCTACGAGCTGAGCCCGGTCGTCTCTTGGAGCTACGACCCGCACACCGTGGACCGCGAGTCCATCCAGGGCGAGAAGCGGTTCCACGCCCACCTGGTGGGACGCACGCAGACGGAGCGCGCGGCCGTCGGGGCGCGAGCAGTGCGGGCGGGGCAGCTCTCCACCGTCCGGTCCCGCCGGATCGTCGAGGAGGCGTCCGTTCTGGGCGCGCTGATCAGCGCGGACGTCGTAGACGGCGACGCCCTGCGGGTGCTGGAGCCCGTCCCGGCGCTCTCCACTCACACGGCCACCGCCACGGCTCAGTTTCGGCTTCCGGAGGGCTGGGAGAGTCTGGCCAGCCCGGACCTGCCCGCCGATCTGGCCTACGTCCACTGCAAGCTGCGGCGGATGTACGACGAGATCATGCGCGTCTGCACCACCGGCACGGCGGGAATGTGGCGGCGGCCCATGGTCCGGGAGTTCGACCCGCAGGAGATTGATGTGCCGCTGCGGGCGGCGACCCGGACAACGCTCGTGCACTATCTCCGGGGTCTGCGCCCCGAGCTTCTGTCCGAGCCCGTGGAGCGGTCCCGGAAGGTGTACGTCTACCCGCTGGCCGATCTCGCCTACGCGGTGACGATCGCAGAGCAGGACGGGCAAGTGTTCCTGCACCTGCGTACCAACGTGTTCTCCGATCTGGGAGGCGCGGGAATCAGCATCATGGACGGAGTGATCGTCAAGACCAAGAAGGGAGTAGGTGACATGAGCCCCGCTGAGATCGCCGGGCGAGCAGCATTCCAAGGCGACTTCCTGCGGATGCTCCACCGCCACCCGCAGGCGGTGCGGGCACTGTTCCCCCGCCTGTAGAACCGCAGGGCCGGACCCGGCCACCGGGTCCGGCCCCCGGCCGCCTTACCCGCCTCGCCCCCCTCATGATGATCATGAGGGGGGCGAGGCGCGGCAAAAGGACAGCCGCAAGCGGCTGGCGTCCGCCCCTTCAAGCGCCCTTCGGGCGCGGGGCGGACCAGGGGAAACGCCGCCCCCTGAGTGGCCTTCGGCCACGGGCGGCTTTCTCTGCCCTCCGGGCAGGCGCTGCGCGCCGGGCCCCCTGAAGCGTCCTTCGGACGCGGGCCCGCCCCTGCGGGGCCAAGGAGCCGCCTCCGGCGGCACCCGGCCGTGGCCGGCCCGAACCCCGACACTGACGGCCCAAATTGCTGTAAGGTTTTATGTGTCAATCCCTCTGTAGAGATGAGGCGCACATGCGACGGGTCGCACTGTTCGGGCCCCCCGCCACGGGAAAGACAACGCTCGCCCGCTGGCTCTCCACCGAACTCGACGAACCCCACACCGACCTCGACGACATCCTGTTCACCCCTGAGGGGCCACTGCCGCTGGAGGAATTCCGCCGGCAGACCGCAGAGATCACCCGCACCGACGGGTGGATCGTCGAAGGCAACTTCTCCAAGCTTGCGGACGTCGTCTGGCACCGGGCCGACACTCTGGTCTGGCTGGACTTCCCACTGCCCTGATCCTGTACCGAATCATCCGCCGCAGCCTGCGCCAGCTAGCAGGCCGCGAGGACAGCGCACAGGCCCGGCGCCTCACCTGGTCCGCGGCGTTCTTTGCCCGCCGGTCACTCCTGCGCACCGCCATCCGCAAGTACCGCGCCAACCGGCCCCGCTACGCCCAGCAGGTGGCAGAGACCGCCGGCCTGGGCGTCGAAGTCGTACGACTCCGCAGCCCGCGCGAGGTCCAGCACTGGAGGCAGCGGACAGCGAAAGGGCCGGCGGAGAGCCGCTCACGAGCGGCCCGGCACACCACCGGCCCTTAACCAACATCCAGGCCGGCGTCACCGCTGACCGAGGAAGCCCCACCAGCGTAGCCCGCCCCCGACGAAGACTCTGAAGGACCCTTCCCCGTGATTCCCCGCGGCCGCCCCGTGATCAACGAATCCGACATCGCCCGTCAGGCTGGCGTGCCCATCGCTACCTGGCGGCGGCGCGACGCCCCCGCCTTCCGCCAACGCGTGCCGGCTCTCTTTCCCCATAGCCGAGTCCTGGTGTACGACCTCGCCCAGACCCAGGCCCACATCGAAGGCCGCCCCGTCCCCGCCCTGCCCCCCGGAGAACATCCCGACGACCTCCTCAACGACGAGGAAGCCGCCGCCCTGCTCGGTGTCGCGCCGAGTACCGTCCGCGCCTACGCGACCCAGGGCTACCTCCCGGCAGGCACGACCGTCTACAGCCTCCGGGTCTGGACCCGCCGCGACATCGAGGAGCGCCGCAGTGCCCCTTCCCGGCAGGGAAAGGGGGGCGGACGCCCCCCGGGCAAAGGGAAGGGACCCCGTAAGGCCCACGCCTACGAAGGCGATCCCCGCCTGCGCATAGCCGCCGCAGCACTCAGCACTGCCGAGAACACCCCTCGCACCCGCCTAGCGGCAGCCCTCGCCGCCCAGCACGGCGGATCCACCCGCACCTGGGAACGACTCCTCGCCCAAGCTGAGTAGATGACAAGGCCCTGTTCTCGCAGTTGGCGTTCGACCACGCCGACATCCTCGCCAAGGCCACCGCCGGCCGTCCGGCAGCACCACAAAGGGCGCCCGCAGCCATTCGAGCTGGCTGCGGGCGCCCTTCACGACTGTAGCCCCACGGAGTGCGGCGCCCTCTAGGTTCTGAGGGCCGTCACCGGGATGTCGCGTTCTGCCAGCGCTTGTTCGTGTCGTGGATGGCGAGCTCGGAGGGAGTGAGGTCGACGTGCATGGTGATGCCCGGTCTGCTGCCCACTTTGATCAGGAAGTTGCCGCGTCCCGGTGGATCGACCGTCGCGTCTGTGGTGTCCCAGCCCGGGGGCGTGGACCATTCGGTCAGTCGACGCTGCTCGACCCGGGAGAGGTCTACGACTTGGCCGAGGCGCGGCATTTCGTCCCTTGGTAGCCCGGCGCAGATGACCATCCCGGCCCGCTCGACGAATCCCGCCGCCTTCTGGCGGTCTTCCTCCGCAGGGAGGGCCAGGAGGTCACGCATGGAGTGGGTGATCATCGCCATCCCCACGCCGCGTGTGCGGTTGACGCGGGTCAGGACGTCGACCCGCTCGACCAGGCCCGAGCTGGCCCGCAGCACGCGCCACAGCTCATCCAGGACGAGGAAGTAGTGCCGCTCCGGCTCCAGGCCGGCATCCGACAGTGCGTGTGCGGCCGCCACCGCGCCGAACCCGTAGGACCAGGTCGAGAGCAGCGCCGCAGCCTGCAGCAGTGTCTCGGAGTCGTCGATGGCGGAGACATCAAATGCCACTGCGCGGTCGAGTGCCATGGGCTCTGTTGTTGGATGCGCGAACATGTCGCCCAGCCGCCCCCGTCCGAGGAGCCCTGCCAGGGACGACTCCAGGCGCTCCGTGACGTCCCGGTAGCGGGTGATGTCCCCGCGGTCGAGTGCCGCCGCCCGCATCGGCTCGGGGGCCTCTTTTATGACCTGCAGGAGATCCCCGAGGACCGGTACACCGTCGTGCCTGTCGTCGAGGAGGTCCAGTGCCGCCGCCAGCAGCGTCTCCTCCCGGTCTGTGGGAGGCTCCCGCCGCAGGATGGTGATGAGGCCCGACACTGCGTTCAGGCGCCGGCCGTGCGCGTCCGCGAGCAGGGCCCGCCGTGCGTCGCCTGTCAGTCGCGCGGCCGCCGCCATCGACTCGCCGGGGTCGAGGATGTTCAGGAAGCCCCGGCCGCGGCCCAGGGTGATGACCTGTCCGCCCAAGGCCCTGACGAGATCCACGTAATCGGGTTTCAGGTCTCCGAAGATCAGCGGGTGGACGCCGTATCCGGCCAGGCCCAGCGCCATGCGCCGGATCAGCGAACTCTTGCCGAGTCCGGGCTGGCCGAGGACGAACGCGCTGGGGTTGGAGATCAGTCCGGCCCGCTGGAACCACGAAATCGGATCGCAGTGGATGGTGGCGCCCGAGTTGAGGTCACGCCCCAGCGGAACCCCCTTGGTCGGGGTGCCGCTGCCCGCGCCGAAGGGCCACAATCCGCAGACCTGTACGGTCGTGCCGCGCCATTCGGGAGTCGGGTCGAGGCGGGGCTGGGCGCCGCCGCCGCGACCGGGCCAGCCGCGCAGTCCCGGACGGCGCGGCGTGATGCTGCGAGCCATCGCGCAGCCTCCTTACATGTTGTCGCGGATGGAGGCGGGGACCGCCAGGTGCAGGGGGAGCACCAGGCCGATCGGCAGGCCGGCCGCGAACGCGGCTGCCTGGGAGCCCCACACCGGGCGCAGGTTGATACGGGCGGGCGGTGCGAGCGTGTCGACCGCTGCCCGCGCGCGCGGCAGGTCCTCCCGCGCGTTGACCGTGGCGGTGACCAGCAGGCCGAAGCGCACCAGACCCGCCCCGGAGGCTTCTTCCTGCGCGGACTGCTCCGCCGCCCGCAGGGCGACGTCGTCCCGGGCCCGGCCCCCGGGAGTCTGCTTGGCCCGGAAAGAGGCGTCCTTGCGGTCCCGCTCGACGATCCGGGCGGCGGCCGCCGGATCGTGCGGCCGGTAGAGGATCGTCACCCGCTTGCGAGCGATGTCGGGATGCGGCACGAGCAGCCCCGTAAGGACCGACGACAGGACCTCTCCTCGGGGCGCCTCACTCATGGACCAGGTGGACGACCATGCACTGTCGTGCCGGTAGCAGTCCCACTCTTCCTGCGCACCCTGGGGCCCGGCGTCGCTCCAGGTCAGGCCACTGCCACCCGAGGCCCGAGCCTCTTCAATGAGGGGCGCAACCGCAGGGTCATACGCCGTACGGACCGCCTCCGCCAGTTCCTCCGCCGCCAGCGGCCGGGCGGCGCCGGCCCCGGTCATGCCCAGCCCGGAGGTCAGGCCCGGCAGCCGATTGCCGAGGAGCACCGCCATGTCGTCGACCGACCGGCGCGGGTGGCCGGGCCGGGCCGCACCGGAGTACGTCAGGGCGATACGAGTAGAGATCTGCGCGGAACTGGCCGGGTACTCCGCCAGGACCTCCTGCAGCATCGTGCGGGCCAACTCCGGCGCGTCCGGCGCCAGCTGGCTGTTCACCTCATGCTGCAGCCGCAACCCGCTGTCCGGAGCCGTCTCCACGGTCACGCTCGCGCCGACCAGGCCCGGCTCCGTGGACAGCGCCGACAGCCACTGTCCCCAGTACGCCACCCAGACGTCGACCTGGTCCTGGTCGACGAGCGCCGCCCCGTCAGCGTCACAACGCAGTACCACCACATGGAAGTTGGAGCGGGGGTAGGTCAGCATCGCGAACGGGCGCCCGTAGCTGTCCTGCGCCTCCGTGAGTACCGACGACGCGGCGAGGCCGGGCAGCGTGCACGTGCCGTGACCGGTCCTCCCCAGCGGCCCCGACCGGTAGAGCGTGGACCCCTTTTTCACCGCGCGGCGCCAGGCCAGATGGGTGGACATCCGCGTCAGCAGCGAGCGCCCGTACCGGTCCTTGATGGTCAGCGGAGCCAGGACCAGGGCGAGGACCACGGCCAGGACGAGCGCGAGCATGATGGAGATCAGCATGGACAGCACCACGACGACCAGGCCGCCCAGCATCAGCAGCGTGGGCGCGAGCCCCAGCTGTCCGATACCGGCTGTCTGGGGTTTCCGCCAGTTGCCGTAGGTGCGCGGTGCGGGACCGCCGGCGACTTCATTTGCTGCCACGGGGGCCTCTCCAGGGATGCGTCGGTCGTGGTGGTGGGGGCGAGGTGGGAGCCGGCCTCTGTGACCCGCTGGACGACGGGGAGCCGCTGCCGGACGGTGCGGATGAGGGGCGCGG
Source organism: Streptomyces sp. Wb2n-11 (assembly GCF_001049855.1). NCBI lineage: Bacteria > Bacillati > Actinomycetota > Actinomycetes > Kitasatosporales > Streptomycetaceae > Streptomyces > Streptomyces sp. Wb2n-11. The sequence continues at coordinate 80,959 of NZ_CVPB01000003.1, read as the reverse complement.
CACCTGTGGCCCCGGTCCCGTCGCCGTTGCACCGGAGCCTCCGCCGGAGGAACCGGAGGACGGAGCCTGGGCCGCTCCTCCGCTCGCAGACCCGCCAGTCGGCCCGCCGGACGAGCCTCCCGCCGGAGCCGGAGAGCCTCCGGACGGCTTCTGGGGCGCACCGCCAGCGGGACCGGCCGGTCCGCGGCCGCCTGCCGTCGCGCCGCCGGAAGGCGAACTTCCGCCACCACTACGTCCAGAGCCGGCGGCGGCGCCGGCGGCGGCGCCCCGCGCGGCCGTTGAGGCTCCGCCGGTTTTGAGCGCAATGGCGCCTGTGGCGACCCGTGAGGCCATGCTCGCGGCGCCGCCACCCGACCCGCCGAGGCTGCCGCCCTGCTCCACCACGGGAGCGACGAAGCGCATCAGCGCGGGCAGTGTCACCGCGGCGAGGATGAGCAGCGCCACCCCGTACAGCTGGCCCATCATGCTCTTGTCGTCGTTCGTCTCGAACTGGCTGAACGCGGCCGCGTAGATGATGGCGGCCGCGGGCTTGTAGACGATGAACGCCAGCAGCCAGCCCATGGACTTCGTCCACCAGGCCCGCCCCTGCTCCGTGGTGGACGCAGCCGCCGCCAGGGGCAGGGTGCCGACGAGAACGAACAGCATCGACTGCCGGAAAATGACGCTGATCAGCTGGATAAATCCGCTGATCAGGAGCAGTACCGCCAGCAGCAGAGAGACCGCGAGCTGATCGACGTCGTTCAGGGCGGTCATGTCCAGCAACTTGTCGCTGAACGCCTCAATGCACGCGTCGCTCGCCTCGCTGCCCTTGCAGCCCAGGGACCGGTTGACGATCCAGATACTGAATTCGTCACCGGCTTTGGTGAGCAAATTGACGACCGCGACCGCCGCCGATGTGGCGATGATGAGCCGGAAAATACCCGCCGCCGCCTCCCGCGCCGGCTCACTGCGCCGAGTCCAGGCCATGCGCCCCGCCGCTATCAGGAGGCACAGCACGGCCAGCCATTGCGTGAGAGCGATCGTCGAGGAGAACAGGAACGACACCGTGCCGCTGTTCGCGTCCAGGGTCGGACTGTCCGCCCGGAGCCAGCCCAGCGCCAGCTCCTTGATCATCCACACCGCGCCTTCCTGGAAGGAGTGGACGATCTCTTCCCATGCGCTGGCCGCCGCCTCCGCGACCTTCTCTTCGGCCGCGTCCTTGGCCTGGCACGCCATGGGAGTACCGAACCCGGGGAGGTCGTCCAGGTTCTTGTCCCAGAAATCGCACCAGCCCATCAGACGCCGCCCCAGGCGATGTAGCCGCTCAGGTCCTCGACGACCTTCTGCGGCGGGCTGGTCGACGGGATCTCGTACTGCCAGTCACCCCGCGCCGTGTCCCAGCGCAGGGTCACGGTGGACACCTGCAGGACACCCGACGTGAAGCGGCTGACCACCTGAATCACAGCCGTCTGCGGGGTGTAAGTCACGTACTGGTAGCCGGCGAACTGGCCCAGCTCGCCCGGCACCGGGGCGACGGACGCCGCGTCCTTCTCGAACTCCCGCCGCTTGTCGAGGAGCAGCTGCTTGCCGTCCCCGTAGGTCTGCCGCTTCACCACGCGCTCCCAGTCGTCCGCGAACGCGTAGCGGGTGCCGATCTGCGCGGCAGCCACCAGCGCACCGGTAGGACTGTGCGCGTAGCACTCCACCACATCGCCGTCGACCCGCAGCGGCCCCGCCTCCTTGGAGACCGGGACCGCCACGGTACGGAACAGCTGCCAGTCGGCCGCGGGCGCCGTACGGGGCACCGTCTGTGACTCCTTGGACGCCGGGCACGTGTCCTTGTCCCCGGATGCGGCGGAGGGGGCCGTGCTGGACGGAGTGGCAGCACCGGGCGCCGCATCGTCGGTCTGACCGTCGCCGCCACCTCCCGTCACCAGGACGACCGCAGCCAGCACGATCAGGACCACGAGGAAGAGCGCCGACGCCTGCCACCAGGGGGAGGACCACGGGCTGGAGCGGTCGCTGTCCGCTGTCGGGGGTGTCGTCATCGCGCGCCCCCGCTCAGGTCGTCAGCGTCGTGACGAGCCCGGACGCGGACGCGGCGAGGACGCACGCGAACATGACCTTCCCCAGTGAACCCATGTGCTCCGCACCGTCACCGTGCCGGTAGGCCAACGCCATCTTGCCCGCCACCACGAGGATTCCGCCGACGAGGAGCGCGGTGACGATGATGAACACCCAGTGCAGGACCATCAGGAGCTTGCCCCACCCGGGCGGGGTGCTGTCACCCTGGGAGGGGTCTGGCGCAGCGAGCAGAACACTCTGGCCGGTCTCGGCAAGAGCAAGGATCGTGGACATCGGAAAACCCCTATTCGGTCAGTGCGAGCAGGTCGCGAGCCAGGCCGGCCAGCTCGCGGGGAACAGTGGCAGCGGGCGGTTCTCCGAGCCGCCACGCCTCCATCCAGGGCACCGTCCACGTGCGGGGCACCCCGCCCGAGACGAGCCGAGACAGGTCACGCAGTGGTGCGGGCAGCCGACCCGGTGAGTCCGCGACCACCACCAGGCCCTCCACCTGGACACCCGGCACAGCGCCGGACGCCCACTGGCGGGCAGCGAGTTGGGCCGCCTGCAGACCGGCAGCGTTCGACCGGGCGACCAGCACCACCCGCTGCAGCGGCAGACCGGCGACCGGCAGCGGCCAGTACCGGAAGGCGTCCGTACCGCCCGGTGCCGCAGCGCTCAGCGACGTGACGCCGGCACCGCCGTGACAGCCCAGCCACCACCACCGTGCCGGACGTTGCACCGACCGCAGGGGCAGCCCCTGCGGCGGTGCGTCCACACCGCCCGGTTGCGGGTGCACCGTCTGCGGGTGCAAAGCCGACGCGGGCTCAGGAGCGGCGGACGGGAGCGGCTGCGAGGCGCCCGGTTGCGTAGCCGGGCGTGTCACCCAGGGATTGGCTGACGGATCAGACGTCACAGAGGCCCCCCTCATTTCACGCAGAGTCACATAGTGTGCCACGGTCGTAAATGGCCCGCTGCCGAGTATCTGCGCCTCAACTTCCGTCTAGCAAAGATAGGGTGGCGGACTGACATCACGTCGCTGTCACCGGGGGGTGCGGAAAAATGCGCAGTGGCCCTATCGTGATTTTCGCTGCCGTCTGCACCGCCACCGTGCTGGTGGCGACCGCCATCACCGGGGGCAGCATCGACGAGGACGACGACAAAGGGCCCGGCGGGGATCTCTCCCTCAACGTCCAGGAGATCCCCGAGGAATACCGGGACTGGATTATCCAGGCAGGCAAGAGCTGCAAGGCGCACCCCACGGTCGTCACACCGGCCCTGATCGCGGCTCAGATCGAGGCCGAATCCGGCTGGAACCCCAACGCTCGAAGCCCTGTCGGCGCCATTGGCCTCTCGCAGTTCATGCCCCCCACCTGGGCAACGTGGGGAGTCGACGCCGACAAAAGCGGAAGCGCCGACCCGCTGTCACCACCGGACGCGATCATGTCCCAGGCCCGGTACGACTGCTGGCTCGCGACGAAGGTCAGTAGCTACAAGATCGCGAACGGGGACATACGCAGGCTCATGCTCGCGGGGTACAACGCGGGCCCGGACGCGGTGCGGATCTACCAGGGTGTGCCCCCGTACGCCGAGACCCAGCAGTACGTCGCCCGCATCCTCCAGCTGATCGCCAAATACTCCGTGGCCACGGACGAGTCGGCCGGCCCGTTCGGATCGCGCGTCATCGCCCACGCCCAGCGCTGGACCGGCACCCCCTACTCATGGGGCGGAGGAGGCATCAACGGCCCCAGCTTCGGATTCGCCCAGGGCGCGACGACCAACGGATTCGACTGCAGTTCTCTTGTGCAGTACGCCGTGTACCACGCATCCGGAGGGAAGATCACGCTGGCGCGGACATCCCAGCAGCAGGTCACGCAGGGCAAGGCGGTAGCCCGCCAGGATCTGCGGCCGGGCGACATCATCGGCTTCCAGCTCAACGGGGCCGGCTACGACCACGTGGCCATCTACATCGGAGACGGGCAGATCCTGCACGCCCCCCGGACCGGGCAGACCGTCTCCACCGCCCGCCTCACCGACGGGTACTACGCCAGCAAGCCGCAGATCATCAGGAGGTACGGATGACGCCCCGCACGCGAGTCCTGCCGCTGGCCCTCACCGTGGCCGCCGCCGTTCTCACCGCCAGCTGCACATCGGCCAGCGACGAACCAGACCACAAGCCCCCGACCACCGCCGTGTCGACGCCTCCGCCCGCCACCGGCGCCGGGCCCTACCCCGACCCGGTCAGTCCGACCCCGGCGCCCGAGCGCTCCCGCGCGGCCAAGATCAAGCAGCCCAAGGACGGCATTCCTTCCCCCGACGACGTCGACCAGAAGGACGCCGGCGCGGTCAGCCGCGCCGCCCTGCAGGCCATGCTCACGTTCGACACCACCGTCGACACCGGCCGCACCGAAGCATCCGTACGGGCCGCCGACGCCGGATGGTGCACCCCCGCCTACGCGGCCAAACTCAGGTCCGCCACCTCCCGGTCCGGACCCGGAGCCGCGTGGAACAGCTGGGCGACCCACCGCGCCTACACCACGGTCGAACTCACGCCCGCCGACGAGGCCGGCCGCCCCGCCGACACCGCCACCACCGCCTACCGCCAGTGGGCCGCCACCATCACCCCCCGCGGCCGCGACCGCTGGACCGGCGAGCCCGAGATGCTGACCGCGTTCGTCGAGCTGACCCGCTCCCAGGCCGGCGCCCCGTGGCGCGTGAACTCCCTCTCCCTGCAGTAAGAGGCAGCATGGACACCACCCACGTACCCGCATGGCCCCGCTACCAGCTCACCGCCGACCCGGACGGCACAGTCTCCGTAGCCGGGCCCGCAGCGCCCACCGATACGTTCACCGACCGGGCCGCCGCCATAAAGGCCGTCGCGGAACTCGCCTCCCGGCTCCGTCCCCCGCGGCCCGTCCGAGCCGACGCGCACGACGACACCGGCACCACATGGCCACTTGTCATCCACCCCGATGGCACCGCCACCGAGGCCGGGCCCGCAGCCCATTCCCGCAAGACCAAGCGCCGCAGCACCCGCCCCAGCTCGCCCGAGCCCACTCCGGCCCCACCCACGGTGGCGCTGCCTACTCCCGCACCACCTCCCGCCCCCACTTCCGCCGCCACGCCCCCACGCGTCAGAAGCGGAGTGCAGCGCCTGTTCGCCCAGCGTCAGCTTCCACGTCCCACCAGGTCCACGGCCATTCCCGCGCCCGCAGCCGCACCCCGAGACAGCGCCGTTCCCACCGTCCTGACGATCCGGAAGTACGCCGACGCCGGCGACCTCTCCCGCGCGGCGGCGCTCGCCGGGCAGCTGGACGACGCCATGTCGGCCATGCACGGCCCCAGCCACCCCCAGGTCCTCGAAGTCCGGACGCTTCGGGCGGACGTCACGGCCGCGCAGGGAGATCTCCCCACAGCCATCGGCCTCTACCGGGACGTAGCCGAGCGCTGGCTGTACGCAGGAGACCCGGAGGCAGCCGCCCAGCTCGCGGACCGCGCACACACGCTGTGGCAGCAGATCGCCGACGCCCAGACAGCTGCCGCCATCGGATCGTCGATCATCCGTATGCGCTCCCAGATTCCCGGGCAGAACGGCGCGTACGAACACGCACGACGACACCAAGCCACGCTGCAGGCCAGGTAAGCCCGGTGTCCTGTCTCTGGCCCACGGTGCTCGGGTGTGAGCAGATGGATATGCTGCTCCTGGCAGATAGCGCCTGCCCGCTCCGAGTCACGGTGGCCCACGTCCGCCGTGGCGGCGAAGACAAGGTTCTCCGAATCGCGCCCAGCACTTCCGCCAGGTCATCAGACATCCGTGCGGGGAACGTGGGCAGCCCTGCGAGGAGCACCCGATGACCCAGAACCACCGTCAGAAGTCGTGGATTCGCGTTGTCCAGGCCGCCACCGGTACGACGTACTCGAACGCTCGCCGCCGCCAGCTCAACTGGCCGACCCTGGCCGAAGTGATGGAGGAGCACGAGGGGCTTGGTAACTTCGGCATCGGCGTCTTCAACTCGCCTCGCCTGGCCACCGAGCAGCGGCGCGCCAAACTCGCCGTCGAGCGTGAGCACCTGCGGCGCAATGAGGATTCCGTCGTGAAGACGGCTCTGTGGCTGCGCGACAACATCACCCCGATCAAGACGCTCACCGCTGGCAGCTACGGCGTGAAGCACTTGATCGAGCGGGCAACTGGCGCATACCTGCCCAACGGCGTGCTCATCGCCTCCGCCTTCATTGTCGGCTACCCCTTCAGGTACGACCAGCCGAACGTGCGGTTCGGCATGAGCCAGCGGGACCTGAACAAGCTGAGGTGAGCGCGGGCGCCGCCCTGCAAACCGGGCCCTCGGGCGTGTGCCGGGGGCCCGCTCGTTCTCGGGTCCAAAGGGGTACGGGCCGCGGTCATTGATTGTCCTCTCGGGGCTTCACCCTGCGCAGCTGCACGACCCTGGATTCACCCGACATGGCCCTGTGCTCGTGAAGCTGTGGCCAGGGGCATGCCCCTGGCCACAGCTTCACGAGCACAGGGCCCCGGTCGTACCTGGTAGGGCGTCAGAGAAGGTCAGAGGCTTAGCCGGTGCACTCGAACGTCGCTAAACCCCGGTTACGGAGCGCTACTCACCACCTGGCGGTAGCTATACGAGCACACCCTCGACATGGGTGACACCCCGACAAGATCATCTCCGTTGCGGCTGGTGACAGCGTTCTTACCGGCACGCCGATTTGAGAGAACCTCACGGCGCAGCGTGGAAGGAGAGTTCAGGTAACCAGATCGAACGAAAATACGGCACGGCCAAAGGCTGGCCTGCCGGGCCCCGTTGGCCGCGCATTTTACGCAGCAATGGGCTGTTTTGTCTGGTTGCCTGTCACGTTCCGTATGACGGGAGGCCAAGACGTAAACGCCTGCCCCACAGAAAAACCGACGACACACCCGCATCAGGTTGCGTACATGAACGTCGGTGAGGAAAGATCACCAGCATGGCCAGGCCCTACGGAAGTCGAGACGCAGAAGAGCGGGAGTACGTCCCGCCGGTGCAGGACAAGAAGCGTCACGGACTCGTGCGCCTCTCACCGATGGTCCCGGCCGACGTCCACGCAGCCGCGTACGCCAACGCCAAGGCTGCGGGGGTGTCGATGGGCAAGTACATCGCCGAACTCATCCGGCGCGACCAGCTCGACCAGAGCGGCCGTCCCGTATGGGCCAGCGAAGCATTCGGTGACGGCCAGGGAGAACTTCCCATGACCGGTTGATCGAAAAATGCCGGAGGGCGCCAAAAAGCCCCGGTTTTCCCAACCGGGGCGGCGCCCATCCGACGTACGAGCGGGACTCAGCGTCACTCCCCAGCGAGCTGAATCCCAGCACTACCTGCAATCGCATCACCCACGGTCGGCCTCCCAGCCGACCAGCACCCTGTCAAGGCGCCCATCCAGCGCTACGGCCTCAGAGCGACCCGGCTTCCAACCGAGTCCCTCGCACCGAACGAGGAGGTGAGTCAAGCCCCACAGACGCTTTCCACGGCGACTGTCGGGCGTTACCCCCTAACAACACACGGAGCTAGAAGCGCCCCCTTGAGCGACCTGGTTGGCCGCGCTCGGAGCCCTCCGCCGCAGTGGCGAGAGGGGGCTTCGACGTTCATATGGAGTTAGGAGCCCTCCCATCGTAGCGGACAGCTACGGTGCCGGACAGCTCATGCCCGCCCCCGGAGTGTCCGGGGAACCGGGCGTGCACAGCCCGTCATCTGCCCCGATTCACAACCCCCATACCGGCGTTCTGCCCCTGTTCGAGGGTGCGCAGGTCGACTTCCAGGCCCTGTTCCTGGAACTGTCCCCGCGCGCCTCCATCCGGGTGGACCGCCGCTCTGGCGATGGCGAATGGCTGCACTCCTACGTCGACCGGCCCCTGCCGTCGACCGCCCCCCGGGGCCCGTACGCCGTCTACCTCGCAGACGAGGACGGCCGCTTCTGCAGGCTGTGCTTTGACCTCGACTCCAAGCGCGGCGACACCGGCCCCGACCTCGCCACCCTGCTGCGCGCCCTCGATGAGGCCGGGCTGACCTACGTGGTCGCTGCCTCCGGGTCCGCCGGCGGACGGCATGTGTGGGTCACCGCGGGGACGCCGCTGGAGGCGACTCTCGTTTCCGCCATCGCCGAGGCCGCCAAGAAGCGCGTGCCCACCCTCGACAAGGGCATGTTGAACAACCCCGCGACCGGTGCGGCCCGCCCCATCGGCGCCCCGCACCGCGACGGAGGCACCAGCCAGCTGCACGCCCCGCTCGACGAGCGCCGGGCCGCAGCCCTGCTGACCCCGGAGACCTGCAACAACCCCGCCGACGCGTTCGTGCGGCTGCTCATGGTCCTCGACGCCATCCCGGCTGTGCCCGACGTCCGCGTGCGCCGGGTCCGCCAGGACGCCGTTCAGGTCCTCGATGACGAGCTGGGCCCGCGCCTGCCCGGCGCCACCAACCCCGAAGTAGACGAGGAGACCTACCGGCTGCTCACCCGCCGCCCGGCCGACGGCAAGGTCAGTGAGGTGCTGGCCGCCGTGCTCACGCGGCTGGCCCTGCGCCGCTGGACGTGGCCGATGGTCGAGCGGCTGCTGGCCGAGCGCCGCCACCGCGAGGGCGGGCTGTTGCACGCCTGCACCCGCACCCGCCGGGGCACGCTGCGCGCCGTCCTCCCGGACATCCAGGCCCGCCAGAAGCTGGCCCGCCAGTGGGCGCGTTGCGTGACGTACGCGGCCACCCTGCCACTCCCCGAGGACACCCTGGAATGGACCGAGAACCTCGCCGACGTCGTCGCCCTGGTCGAGCAGCTCCAGGCCGCCGCCGACGCCTGCCCGGAGCGCTGGGCCACCGAGTCCGGCCCCGCCGACCGCGCCGCCCTCGATCTCCGCTGCCTGCTCGCCCTGCGCGCCGGCACCGCGGTGCTCGCCCTCGACTGCCGCCGCGCCGCACTGGCCACCGGCCACGGCCGCTCGACCATGCACCGCGCCCAGGACCGCCTCACCCTCGACGGCTGGCTCGCCCCCCGCGACTCCGACGGCCCCGCAGGCACCCATGAACTGCTCCCCGTCACCGCTTCGCACCCCGGATTCTCACCCGTTGCACGGGGTGGGACACAAGGAACCCCGCCCCCCGTAGGGGAGAGGCGCACCCACCTGATTTCCACTCTCCAAGAGCGTCTCTCCGCAGGTCAGCACGACGTCTTCGCCTACGGCCGCGCCACCGCAACTCAGGCCGGCGGGCTGGGCCACCACGCGGGACGCGTCTACCAGCAGCTGGCCGAGCACGCTGACCGGTCCCTCAGCCTCACCGAGCTGTGCGAGCGCACCGGCTACCACCCCCGCACCGTCGCCAAGCACCTCGCACGGATGCGGGACTTGCTCATCGCCACCCGCGCTGTCATGACACTCCACCACGAGTGCCCCACCTGCCAGGCCGTGCCCGGGGAGCGCTGCCATACACCCGCAGGAGCCGTTCTCCGCCGCCGTGGAGCCGACCAGCACGCCACCCGCCAGACCCTCACCGCCGAGCGCTCCAGCACCCCGTACTACCGCGCACGGCCCGGCTCCCTGGTCGCCGCGGCGAAGGCGCTGGGCTGCTTCGGTGTCACGGCAAGCCGTGCACGCCGGTACGCCGTCGAGACCGAGCTGTACCGGTGGTGGCGGCAGGAGGAGGAGTGGATGCGCGCCCCCAAGGCAGGTGTGCGCACGGGAGTCCAGACGCACCCCGAGCAGGCCGCCCTGGTGCTCACCACGCTGGCCCGCCAGCCCCGCCGCCGCTACCCGCGCACCGCCGACGGCCGCGGCGACCACGCAGCCGCCAGGGCCCGCATCGAGCGGCGGATTGCCACTGCCTGACGTCACGGCAGGCAGTGACACCCTCCGGCTGCTGCCGGACCCCTCTGATCTTCGGATGGTCCCACCGCAGGGCTTGTTATTGGCCCCCGATCAGGTTCCGGCCATTCTCCGTCAACTGGTTGACGCTCACCAGATACTCCGTCAACCTGTTTACGTCGGACCGAACTTGCCAAGGAGAACCGGATGAACGAGACCGTGCCCGTCCCGAAGATCGACGTGGCCACCTACCAGGCTCCCCGCGTCGCCATCACCCCCGTAACGCGCCTGATCCCGTCGGAGCCGGTCACCGGCGCCCACGCACCCGGGGCCTACCAGCACGTCCTGCTCAACACCTCTACGGGCGTGCTCTCCTTCCACGAGAGCACCCAGCACCGCGAGCCCTGGAACCCGAGCTGGAAGGTCATCAACGACGTCCCGCGCGAGACCTGGAACCGCTGGCACCCGGGCACGCTGTACTTGCCCGGTAGCGGCCCGCACATGTGGTTCGAGCCGGTCCCCGAACTGCTGTGCTGGACCGTCGACTCCGGGTTCGCCGGCTACCCGTACCTCGACGTCGAGGCCGCCAACGCGCTGCTGGAGCTGGTGCAGCCGTACGCCCAGGAACTGCTGGACGGATTCTTCGAGGCCGGGGGCGAGCTGGACTGGTCGGCCGCCTCCGCCCGCGCCGGCCGTCAGCTGTGCCGCTTGACCTCCCGTCACCGCGACCCCGCCCGGCCCGAGGTCGACGCCGACCTGGTGAACTTCGCCGACATCGTCCAGCGGTTCCCCCAGGTCTACCTCCCCGAGATGCTGGGCCTGTCCCTCGACCGTCTGGCCGAGGAATGCGAGTACCAGACGCGCTACATCGGGGCAAACGAGCACTGGCACCAGGAGGTGAAGAAGGTATTCGGCACGCCCTACCGCGACGGGACCGGCGTCCACCTGCAGGTGCTGGGCGTGCGGTCCTGGTACCGCACCGCCCTCATGGACGGAGACCCTCGGCCGGCGCGCGACTTCGCCGACTGGGACGTCGAGCACAAGGCGCTGGCCGCCAGTGAGATCACTTCCGAGACCGCCGACACCGCCCTGGACGCCTGGATCGAGCGCGAGGAACTGCGCGCCGCCCAGCAGGGGATGCGCCTGTTCGGCACCAAGGAGGCCGCCTACACCCACCGGGCTCGGCTGCGCGAGCAGGACTGGGACCGCCTCGCCGTGGTCGGCGCCGAGATCGCCCGGCTGGAGAAGTACCTCGCCGAGCGCCGACAGCTGGTCAACCGCGCGATCGACTGGGGCCACACGGACTCCGACATCGCCGGACGCGCCCGCATGTCACGGCAGGCCGTGAACAAGATGCGCGACAAGACCGGCCCCGAGCAGGCGTGACCCCAGACCCCAACACCGCGGTGGTGGGAGCCATTCGAGCTGGCTCCCACCACCGTTCCGTATCCCCGAGAGGACAACCACATGAAGAAGACGACGTGGCACTACGTGCTCACCATCGACATCCCCGGGATGGGCACCGCCAGCAACAGCCAGACCATCGACCTCTCCCCCGGCGCGAGCCGGGAGCACCTCTACCGCGCCGCCAAGGAGAACATGCTGCGCACTACGGCAGCCGCACACGGGCTCAGCCTGGACCAGATGCCCCAGCCGATCACCCTTTTCTGGAGCGCCGAACCCGACCGCCTCAACGCGCCGACCCACTCCGAGGACGACCAGGAGCAGCCCCGTGGCTGACCTCCACATGAGCCCCGAGGTGCGCGCGCTGCTCGGTTCCGAGGGCCTCGCCCGCGCCGCCGAGGTTTCCCTGACCAGCGGTCAGTGCGTCGTCTGCGACCGGCCACTGGCCGGGGCCGTGAACATGGTGGTACGCACGGGCGGCACCTTCACTCACGTTGTGTACGTCCACGACCGGTGCGGCCCCTCCCGGGTCATCCAGATGGGCGACGACTTCGCCCCGGCCGAGCCCGCCGACGGCTACGCCATGACGATGACCGCCGCCGTCCTCGACCACGGCGGCGCCGACCTGCCCGTCCTGGTCGCTGAGACCGTCGGCAAGGCGTACGTCGTCAACGACGGCTCTGGCGAGCTGACCAACGTGGTCGCCAGCCACCTGCTGGGGAACGGCTTCCACCTGGTCACCCGGCTGCGCCAGGCCCCACCGCAGGCCGCCGAGTGGATCGGCGTGCTGCTGCTCGGGCACGGCCCGGCCGGTGAGGACGGGCTGCTGGTCCTCGACTCCGACGGCGGGCAGTTCTACACCGGAGCCGTCGACCTGCCCGACGGCTGGCTTACCCAGGCCGCCTGCTACGGCTGGGCCGTTCTCTACGTCGGCAACGTCGGCGGACTCGACCCCACGACGCGCGACGCCAAGGCCACCGCCAGGGCACTGCGCACCGCCGCCCAGGCCGGGCAGCTGGTCGGCGCCCGCATCGCCGTTGGCACCCCGGAGCCTGCCCAGACGTAGCCCCGCCCGCCCATCCACCAGTGCGCCGAGACCACCCCGGTCCCGGCGCACTGTGCTGTCCGGCCCGGGTTTTGGGACTTTTGGGACCGCTCTACGCGCCCGCGCGTGGAGGTGTCGAGCCGCCGCCGACGGGAGCCTCGCGGACCAAATGGTCCGGGAGCGCGTCGAGGACCGAGCGCCTCATTCCCGGTCGGATTTATGGAACCCGCGCAGGTCAGAACCACAGACGAATGCCTCCGGCAGGCCCTCTCTCCGAGGGGGCGGAGGGAACGTCGTCGGCCGTCGGCCCGGTGGGGAGCTGGGGTCAGGGTGGGGTCGCGGTGACCTCCCTCGCCGACCGGGCCCCGGAGGGTGCCACAGGAACCCCGTCCACTCCGAGGACGCCTCCGGCGCCGCAAGCGGTCGCGCAAGCGCGATCCCCTCCGCTCCCGGGAACCCTGCGGCAGCGCTGCGCGCGCCCGACCGACGAGGGAGCACCCCGCTCCGGCCCGAGGCATGGCGCGGGCCCGGGGGAAGGGCGCCCAGGGTCCGTAAGTCTCCGTGGCCCGCAGCGCGCGCGGCTGCGGGTGCTCCGGGCTGGGAAAAGACGGCCAGCGGCGGAGGGAGGGGGGTCGGTGGCGGACGGGTCGCCGTCTGCCCGGCCGGAGGGAGGCTGCCCGCCGTACTCCCGCCGTCGCGGATGACGGGCGCGTGAGGAGAACGCACCGCCGGCCGGGGCCGAGGGGGAGCAGCTGCTGCCGCGCCGTGGTGGCCGGCCGGTGAGGTCGCTCCGCGTCGGCCCGGGTCTCGCCGTGGCCGAGGAGCGTGTCGTCGGTGATCGGCACCGCCCGGTGAGGACCCACCGCCCAAGGTCCGTCGCTCCGGGGCGCGTGCCGTGCCCGGCCCGGCGCCGTGGCGCGCACGGCAGGCCGTGACACCCCGGTCGGTCGCCGCGACCGGTGAGCGCACGGCCGCGATCATGCCGGCCCCCCTAAAACATTGCGTTTCATTGCATCACTCATGATGTAATGTATTGCTGAAATGCAATGCATTACACTGGAATCCTGCGCAACTCACCACGAAGGGGGCGCGGGATAGGACTGCGGGATGAGGCCCAGGAGATCCGGCGCGAGGATGGCACGACCGCCCGCCGACCGCTGGGGGACACCGGCTGGAGACCGGAACGCGCCGCCCGCTACGCCGCTCGCTGCGCGCGCTACGTCGACACCGGCCGCCGCGTGACCCGCGACCCGCTCCCCCACCCGTCCCCGGATACGGCACGCTGTCGACCGCAGCGCACCCGCCCGATCGCACCGCCCCCTAGGAGTTCCCCCAGATGAGCGAGCAGCCGACCGAGCAGACCGTCGAGGCCCCCGTCGAGAAGGCGCCGCAGTGCGCGTTCCCCGGGTGCACCGCACCGCCGGTCCCCAAGGACCCCACCGTCCCGGGCCGGGCGCCGAAATACTGCTCCGACCCCGACCACAACGCCATGAGCGCCTACCGGGCCAAGCGCGGGAAGACCGGCAGCACCAAGACCCCGGCCGCCGAGGAGGCGTCCGACCGCGTCGTCACCGACGCCGCCCGGACCGCCGGCATCGTGCAGGGCAGCGTGCTGCAGAAGGTCGACGAGCTGCGCGCGGAGCTGGCCCGGTACGTCGACCTGCTCCAGACCGTCACCGACCCGGAAGCCGCCGAGGCCGAGGTCACCGCCGTCTCCGCGCTCGCCGACCAGCGGGTCGCCGAGTGGCGCAAGAAGGCGAGCACCGCGCACACCGAGCGGGAAGCCGCCGCGCGCCAGCGCGACCTCGCCCGCGCGGAGACCGAGGAGGCGCAGGAGGCCGCCGACCGCGCCATCGCCGAGCTGGAGGAGGAGACGGCCCGGTTCGAGCAGGAGACCCAGCAGATCCGAGAGCAGGCCGCGGCCGACGTCGCCGCCGCCCAGGAGGAGATCCGGCAGGTCCGCGAGGACGCCGAGCAGGCCATCCAGGAGGCCCGCGAGGAGGCCGACGAGAAGGCCGCCGCCGCCAAGGCCGAGGCGGACAAGCGTGTGAAGGAAGCCCAGGAGGCCGCCGGCAAGGCGCAGCTGGAGGCGAAGGCCGAGGTCGAGGAGATGCAGAAGACCCTCGCTCAGGCCCAGGCCGACACCGAGAAGGCGAAGGAGGAGGCCGCCAGGGCGACGGCCGCCGCCGAGAAGCGGGCCACCGAAGCCCAGGAGGCCGCCGAGAAGGCGAAGGGCGAGGCGCAGGCCCAGGTGCAGGCCGCCGACAAGGTCGTCGCCGAACTGGGCGACGCCCTGACCCGGGTGCGCGAGGACGCCCAGGGCTACCGCACGCGCGCCGACGAGCTGGAGACCCGTATCGACCAGCTGCGTAAGGAGCTGGACACCGCCCTCACCGAGAAGCGCACCGCCCAGGCCGACGCCGACACCGCCCGACAGCAGCTCCAGGACCAGAACCGGAGGAAGTAGCCGTGCCCACCGCCTTACTCGCCACCGCCGTGGGCTGCGCGGCCCTGCTCGCCGCCGTCCTGCCGACCGCCTGCCACCGCATCCAGCAGTACCGGGCCGAGCACGCCCGGCGCACCGCCGCCGAGCACCGGCACCGCCAGCTGCTCAACGCGACCGACTGGGCCATCACCACGGCGGTGCGCGAGTGCTGGGACCGCAAGGTCGACGACTGGCGTGCGCCCCGGATCATGCTCATCAGCGTGGCCGACGTCGTCCGCCGGGCCGAGGACGACTTCAACCTGCAGATCAGCCGCGAGGAGGCGCACGCACTCCTCATGGACCGGCTGGAGTTCCGCGGCCACCTGCAGACCACTCTCGTCACCGATGACCATGACCAGCAGGAGGGGACGATATGACGAAGGGCCCGGGAGAGACTCCCGGGCCCTTCGTCATGTCCGTCCGGCTACGAGGCGGCCGACTGGTCGAGGTCGAGGTCGAGGAGCACCGCCAGGTCCTCACCGGCCGCCCACCGCTGGAGCAGGGCCCGGTCGACAAGCCGCACGCCGTATCGGGCCGCCCACACCACCCGCTCACGGGCGAACTGGTCGGAGCTGACCACGAGGAACAGCGGCCGGGCGCCCGGCGCGGTAGCAGTCGGTAGTTGCGGGGCACCGCTCACCGGGCGCAGAGCCGCCCGTCTCCCGCTGCCCTGCCCCGCAGGGCCGGCGCCCCGCTCGAAGGCCACGCCGAGATGGCGTCCGTCGGGTCCGTTGCCGACCAGGTGCACCACATCCCGGTTGATACGCACTCCGCGGACCTGCGTCCAGCCGTCGCGCAGCAGCAGCCGCCCGACGATCGCCCGGAACATCCGGTCGTCCGAGGCGTCGATCTCAGACAGGGAGTAGCACCTCGCCCGCCGCCGGCGCTGCGCGAGCACGGCTCGCCGCTGGCGCACCACAGCCCAGACCCCGTACGCGAGGGCCGCCGCCGCGAGCAGCGCCGCCCACCAGCTGACCCGGGACCCCAGCCAGCCGAGAGCTGCCACAGGTAACCCGATCACGACGAGGACCGCCGCGAACGCGGGCGCGATTTCCCACCACTCCGGCCCCTGCTTCC
This sequence comes from Streptomyces sp. Wb2n-11, assembly GCF_001049855.1. Classification (NCBI taxonomy): domain Bacteria; kingdom Bacillati; phylum Actinomycetota; class Actinomycetes; order Kitasatosporales; family Streptomycetaceae; genus Streptomyces; species Streptomyces sp. Wb2n-11. The sequence goes on along the minus strand of NZ_CVPB01000003.1, from coordinate 65,077 downwards.
CGCTCAGCCACTGCTGCAGTTCCTCGCGCTTGCGCCAGGCCCGCCGCGTGCCGACAGGGGACCGGCTCAGCGGCCACACCGTGTTCACCCCACCACCTCACCCCGTGCTTTGACGTCCCTTGTCATATCTGCCCGCGCCACCCCGCGTACAGCTACACCGCCGCAGGTAGAAACGGGAAACGGGCACCCGCGCCCCGTCGCTCTGATAACAAGCCCTTTGGGAGCCCAGTCACCCAAATTTGGGTGACACGCGGCAGGTCACAAAGGAACAGGTCGCCGCCGACGCCTTCCTGCAGCAGCACGCCATCCCCACGACGAACGGAGACCCGAAGTGACCGAGCGGTTTTTCACGGCCCTGACCCCCACCACAGCGCCGGATCCCACCCTTTCGGCGGAGGTGTGATGCACCTCACTCCGCAGTGTCGGGACTGCTCGACTGCTACGGAGCGGATCGAGGTCGAGGAGGTCTGGCGCTGCACGGCCCCCGACTGCACCCGGCGCACCTACGGCACCGGCAACCCGGACGACGCCCTGTCGGCCTACACCGAGACCTGCGCGGTGTTCATCTGCCACGGCACCGACGAGGTCGACGTCAAGGCGACCGCCGAGCTGGCCGCCCAGGACGGCCCCGACCAGGTCGCCGCCCTCGTCGGGGCCGCCCAGGACGGCCCCGACGAGGGCGGCGACCTGGTCGACCAGGAGCAGCTCGTGCCGGCCGCCGGTGCCCCGGTTCCCGAGAGCGCCCGGGGCACGGTGCGCGTCCCCGGGGCATCCGGGCGGGGAAACGTCCTCCCGCAGTGGGGACCGCTCCCCGGTGTCGAGTCCGCCCCGGACCCGGAGGATTTCCCCATGGCGAACACGGATAGCGACGGCAGGGCGGGGCGTGAGCCCCGGCGTCCCCAGCCCGGGGTGGGGCACGGCGCCCTGCTTCCGGACACCGATCCGTCCCCACTGGGGCAGGAATGAGGCCCCCGGCCGGGGAAGCCAGCCCTGATTCCGGCACCGCCGTTCCCCGCCCGGCGGGTGGGGAAGACCCCTCCGTTCCCGGCCGCCCCGCCCCCGGCAGTGGGGAACCGGAGGCAGAGGCGGATCCCACCGCAGCCGGGGAAAAAATGCCCTGGGCGGTGCTGCTCGCCGATGGGGAAACCGTCGCCCGGTACCGCGCCCACGTCCTGCAGCGCGGCCCGGACGAGTGCTGGTGGTGGACCGGCGGGCTGACCGACACGGCTCACGGCACGTTCCGCGCGGCCTCCCTTCCGGGGCGGACCAGGCGCGGCACCGTGCCCGCCCACCTCTTCGGCTACCGCCTCGCCAACGGGCCCGATTCCCTGCCCGCCGGGCTGGTCGTCAGGCACACCTGCGACGAACCGCCGTGCCAGAACCCGGCGCACTGGCTGGCCGGGACGAGGGGCGACAACAACCGCGACGCCGCCAGTCGTCGCAGGTTAGCGGGCCACGCGCTGGCCGATGTGCGCGGCGCGGTGGGTCGGGCGCGGGCGGTCCAGGCCGCCATCGCCGCCGCCCGGCCGGAGGACCTGGACACGGCCATCGCCGCCGCGCTGGCCGCCGGCAACCCCTCCGGCGCGCACCAGGACGCGCTCTTCTAGACCGGCCCCAGCCGGACCGGCCCCGGACCGACAGGTCCGGGGCCGGTCCGCGTTCACGGGCGGGGAAAGTGCCTCCGCGTTCGTCCCCGGGGCACATCGCGTGCGGCGCGTGGGAAGGCTTCGGCGCCCGGGGCGTCCCCACCGGAGCGACCCCGCCGCGGCTCCGGTGGGCGGGGAACGGTCCCCGCTCCGGACGCCTCGCGTGGGACCGCCAGGCCGGGGCAGGTCCCCGCGAGGGCCGCCGGTGCACCGCCGTCCCCGGCGGTCCGTCCCCGCCTCCGTGCCCCACGTCGTTTCCCCGGCGCGTGGGGCACGGCCGTCCCGCCCTGCCCCAGCGGAGCCCGGCCGGCCGCGCTCTGTGTGCGCGGCGGGGGCGGGCGGGGTGGGGCACGGCCCCACCGGTTCGGTTACGCAGCGTCGAGCGGCCCTGGGGAGCCGCCGGTCCGGCGAGCACGCCATCCAGGGTGGGGCGCAGCCCGCCACCGATCCCCCGGCACTCGGTAACAGTCGACCCCCGCCGGGAAGCCCGGCGGGGGTCGAAGTCGTCGCCGCCGACCGTAGCGCATGGGTGCGGCGAGTGGCCAGTGCCGCCTCTCCGTTTGGCGCGGCGACCACCCGGTGGGCGCACCCGCAGCCGCGAGCGCCGGAGCCAGCGCGGACCGTGCCCGCCGACCGGAATATTTCGTTACAAACCGTGCGCGCCGCCATGACGGACGAGGCCCGCAGATGCAGGCCGAAGACCACCCCGCAGGCCGCAGGACGGCCCCCTCTCACCGCCTCAGCGATCCATTTTGACCCTCTGCAGACCCCGGACATCGGACCCCGCATCTTCCCTTGATCACCCGGACTATCTAACACACCGTAATTCCCCTGCTCACTACAACAATCCCCACACCTATGCATCACGATCCGATGGCTGTTGTTGATCTTGAAAATCCCCTACTCTTTGTCTCAATGTTGTCGATCAGTGCAGGCTCAGATCCCGGCTACCTGACCAAGACGGTCGGGGCCGGTGCCGAGCATTACTACCTGCGCTCGATCGAGCTGCAGGGGGAGCCGCCCGGCTACTGGACCGGCGACGGCATCGCGGACCTGGGACTGTCCGGCGAGGTCGCTAACGAGGTCTTCGAGGACCTGTACAGCGACTTCATCGACCCCCGGAAGCGGGACGAGATGTACGCCCGGCTGGCGTCGATCCCGCACCCCGAGGGCAGCGAGGAGTACGCCCAGGCGGAGAAGAAGATCCGCAAGGAGTGCCGTCTCGGTGACGCGCCGCGCAACTACGAGAAGGCGTACGAAAAGCGCCTGGAGAAGAACCTCGCCGCGGCCGAGGCCCGTACCCCGGGCGGGGTGCTGAGCCCCGAGCAGCTCAAGGCCATCGAGATCAGCACCCGCAAGGAAGCCCCCAGCGCGAAGCTGTACTACGACCTGACGTTCTCGGCTCCGAAGTCGTGGTCGGTGGCGCACGCTGCGCTGCAGGTCAAGGCCGCCGAGGCGCGCGAGGCCGGCGACCTGGAGACGGCCCAGAAGTTCAGCCGCCAGGCCGACCAGCTGTGGGACTGCTGGAAGGCGGGCGTGCAGGCCGGTCTGGAGCACATGCAGGACGAGGCCGGGTACACCCGCAAGGGCCACCACGGGGCGAGCAAGGACGGCCGCACCAGCGGCGAGTACGTCAAGGCCGACAAGTTCATCGTGGCCGCGTTCGCCCAGCACACGAGCAGGCAGGACGACCCGCAGCTGCACGTCCATGCCGCCGTGCTGAACAAGGTCCGGTGCGTGGACGTCGACCCGGTCACCGGCCGCGAGCGCGAGGTGTGGCGGGCGCTGGACGGCACGGGCCTGTTCCGGCACAAGCAGGCCGCCGGGCACCTCGCCGAGCGCGTCGCCGAGCAGGAGCTGGAGCGGGTGCTGGGCTGGCGGGTGCAGATGCGTCCGGACGGCAAGGCGCGCGAGATCGTCGGCGTGGACCAGGACCTGCGGGACTCGTTCAGCAGCCGGCGCACCGCCATCACCGCCGAGGTCGCCGAGGTCGCCAAGGCGTTCGAGGAGAAGTACGGCGCCGCCCCCTCCGCCTACACGCTGGCCCGGATCAGCGAGGACGTCAGCCTCCGGCAGCGCGCGGCCAAGAAGCATGACGCCGTGACCAGGGAAACCCTGCTCCAGCGCTGGGAGGCGTCGAGCCAGGCCCGCTTCCGCGAGTCGCTGGCCGACGTGCCCGAGCGGATCGCCGAAGAGTCCGCCATCCACGACCTGCACCGCCCCGCCAAGGAGTTCGACCCCGAGGTCATCCAGCGCCGCGCCATCGCCGCGGTGCAGGAGGCGAAGCCCACCTGGACGCGCCCTGACCTGCTGGTCGAGCTGAACCGGCAGCTCCCCGACACGCTGGGCGGGCTGGAGCGCCAGCAGGTCCGCGACCTGCTCAACCAGCTGGCCGACGACGCGCTCTCTCCGACCGCCGACAACGGCGTGGTGCTCACCAAGGCGCCTGCCCTGGTCGAGGTCCCCGCCGAGCTGCAGCGCACCGACGGGACCTTCAGGTACGAGCCGAACCCCGACACCTTCGACCGGTACGCCACCGAGGAGGCCCTGCGCACCGAGGGCCGCCTGGCCGAGTTCGCGGGCAAGCGCGGGGCGCCGACCGTGCCCAGCGAGCTGGTCGAGGAAGTCATCCAGCGCCGCGGGCTCAAGGGCCGCCAGGCCGACTTCGTCCGGGCCGCCGCCACCTCCGGCCGCAAGGTCGACCTGCTGGTCGGCCCGGCCGGCGCGGGCAAGAGCTACACGCTCGCCGCGCTGACCGAGGTGTGGGAGGCGCACGAGGGCCGCAAGGTCATCGGTCTGGCCAGCGGCCAGCGCGCCGCCGAGGTGCTGCGCGACGAGGGCGTGGAGAACGTCGCCAACATCGAGATGATGCTGATTGCCAACCGGTCGATCGCCGAGGGCCGCCCGATCGCCGACGCCGAGAAGTACCGCATCCCGGCGGGCGCCCTGGTCATCGTCGACGAGGCCGGTATGACCGACAACAGCGACATGGACCAGGTCCGGGCGCTCATCGAGGCCGCCGGCGCGAAGTGCGTCCCGGCCGGTGACCATCACCAGCTCACGGCCGTGGGCGCGGGCGGCATCTTCGCCCAGTGGGTCGAGGACGCCTCCGGCGTGCACGTCCTGGACGAGGTCCGCCGCTTCCGCGACACCAACCCGGTCACCGGCGAGAAGACCGTGCGCCAGTGGGAGGCCGACGCCTCCCTCCAGCTGCGCGAGGGCAACAGCGAGGCGCTGACCGCGTACGAGCTGCACGGCCGGTGGCGTGGCGGGTCCGCCGAGGAGATGACCGAGCGCGCCTACCAGGCATGGCTGACCGACCACCTCGACAACAAGAACCCGCTGCTCATCGCTCAGGACAACGCCCAGGTTGCCGAGCTGTCCGCCCGGGTGCGCGCCGACCTGGTGCGTGCGGGCAAGGTCTCCGAGGACGGCGTGGTGCTGCGCACCGGCCGCGAGGAGCACGGCATTGAGACGAAGGCCGGTGTCGGTGACCTGATCCAGCTGCGCCGCAACAACCGGAACATCACGGCCGAGAACGGCAGCTTCGCGGTGAACCGCACGGTGGCCAAGGTCACCGGGATCAGCGACAACGGGGCGCTGATGGTGACGCTGGAGGACGGCTCCCAGATGCACCTCCCGGCCGCCTACGTGAAGGAGCACGTCGAGCTGGCCTACGCCGCGACCGTCCACGGCGCGCAGGGCCGCACGGTCGGGGTCTGCCACTCCCTGGTCGATCCCAGCTCGACCAACCGCGAGGCGCTGTACGTCATGCTCACCCGCGGCGAGGTCGAGAACTTCGGGTACGTCATCACCCACCGGGACGGCGACGGGCTCCAGGAAGAGGAGATCCCCCACCACCTCGCCGTGCTGGACTCCACGCTGCAGCGCAGCGGGCTGGAGCTGACCGCGACGAAGACGATCGAGGCCGAGCTGGAGCGCCGCGAGCACCTCGCCGTGCTGGAGCCGGTGTGGTCGGGCGTGAAGGAGCAGGAGGCCGAGAAGCGCTTCGGCACCGCCCTGCTGCAGGCCATCGGCACCGAGGACTACCAGCGGTGCGCGAGCAGCGAGGCGTTCGGCTCCCTGCTGCGGCTGGCCCGGCACGTCGAGGAGCAGGGATTCGACGCCGAGGACCTGCTGGTGCGCACCGCCCGCTCCCGTGAGCTGGAGACCGCCGACGATGTCGCCAAGGTGCTGCACGACCGGCTGAACAAGGCGTACAACCTGGTCGAGCGCGACCAGATCCGCGCCGAGGAGGCCGAGCAGCGTGCCGCCCTTGCTGAGCAGGAGCGCAAGGTCGAGGACGCGGTCGAGGCCGGGCAGGCGCCGGTCGACCCGGAGGAGCTGCAGCGGGCGGCCGAGGTCGCGCAGCAGAGCGACCCGCACGCCGAGCTGATGAGGCAGACCCTCGCCACCCAGGCCGGGGTCGAGACGCTGCACGCCGGCACCGACCCGGAGACGATCGAGCGCCAGGAGGCGGAACTGGCCGCCGCGCTGCGGGCCGCCGAGGAGATGACGGACGCCGACGTCGAGCAGCTGGTCGACGCCCCCGAACCAGTCGAGGCCGAGGCGCACCCGCACTTCGAGGACCTGATGCGGCAGAACGACGCGTTCGCGCAGAACGTCGAGGTGCTGCACGCCGGTCAGGACCAGGAGGTCGCCCGGCGCCAGGCCGAGGAGCGCGAGGCCCGCTGGGAGGCGATGGACTCCTACACCGCCCGCACCCCGGACCTGGACGGCGACCTGGGCCGCTTCCTGCAGGAGTGGGCCGTCGAGATGGACGAGCGCACCGAGCGGCTGGGCCAGCGCGTCGCCGAGGAGCAGCCCGCATGGGCCGTCGACCGGCTGGGCCCGGTGCCCGAGGACCCGACGGAGCGGGCCGACTGGGAGCGCCGCGCCGGCCGGGTCGAGCGCTACCGCGAGGCCCACGGCTACGACCACGACACCAACGCCATCGGCCAGGCCCCGCCGCAGGGTGCGGTCGAGGCCCGCGCCGACTGGGAGCGCGCGCGCCGTGCTCTGGGAATCGACGAGAAGGAAGCGGACATCGCCCGCGCGTCCGACGAGACGCTGCGGCAAATGATCGAGCGTGCCGAGCGTGAGGAAGAGTGGGCGCCGCCGTACGTCGCCGACGACATGCAGAAGGCGTTCACCGCCGAGCGCGACTTCAAGGACCAGGCCGTACAGATGGAGCTCCGCGCCCAGGAGCAGGCGGAGCAGGAGGCCGCCGAGCACGAGGAGCGCGTCACCCAGGCCATGTACGAGGCGCAGACCGCGACCGGCTACAACGAGCACCAGGAGGCCCTCGCCCAGTCGATGGCGCTGCAGCAGGTGCCCACGCTGCAGGCCGAGATCGACCCGAGCGACCTGGTGAAGGAGACCCTCGACCGCGCCCAGACCAGCCGCGACATCGCCGAGACGATGGGCGACCGCGCGAGCCGGTACCAGGAGGTCCAGCAGGCCCGCGAGGCGTGGGTCGAGGAGACCCAGATCGTGCGGGACGAAGCTGCCCTCGCCCGGACCGAGCTGGAGCGCCGTGCCCCGGAACAGCCCGAGGTCGAGGAGCCCGAGGCCCCGACCGCTCCCGCCGCCCCGGCCGCGCCGACGAAGTCCGTCGAGGAGCAGCTGATGGAGGCGATGGAGCAGGCCCGCCTCGCGCAGGAGATCCTGCAGCAGCGCGCCCAGGAGCGGGAGCAGGAGGCCGAGCGGCAGAGGGAGGCCGAGCGGCAGCAGCCGCAGGCCGAGGAAGTGGAGCGGGAGCGCCGCGACACCGGTCTCGGCGGGTACGGGACGGACTACGAGCGGCTGGGCCAGGAGCTGGCACGGGCCGAGCGCGACGCCACCCCGGAGCCCGCGGGCCCCGAGCCGGAGCTCGTCGCAGTCCCGGCGCCGCCCGCGCCGGAGATCGACCTCGACGTCGACATGTAGCCGAAGGGCCAGCGGAGCAGCCGCTGGCCCTTCCTACTGCCTGCCCTCTGTCTGTGCCGCCCGCTACCGTGCCCTTATGGCTGACTACCCGACGATGTGGAACGGGCCGGGCGCCACGCCGCCGGCCGGAGGAACCGCGGCGCAGCAGACCGCTCCGCCGCCACCGACCGAGCCGCCCGCCGAGCCGGTGGTCGGCCGTCGCCCGCTGGCCGAGGTCACCGCGCTGCTCAAGAACATCGAGCACGCCGTGCGGACGGGTTACCAGCTGGAGGAGTTCCACGAGGGCGTACGGGCGACCTACTTGTGGGCCGTCGGCCGGAGCCCGAGCCCGATCACGGACCGCGCCGCCGGTATCCCCGACGCCCGGCAGCTGCGGGCCGAGGACGACGCCGCCGAGGCCGCGATGCGCGGCCCCCGCCGCCGGTACGCCAACGGTGTGCAGCACGCGGCGATGTGGCTGCGCGGCGCCACCCAGGACCAGCCCTGGGCCGTGTGGGAGACCTGACCGGACCGCACACACGGACGAGCCTGCCCCTGCCACGGGGCGGGCTTTCGCGTATCAAGCGGGCGGTACGGGGGCGGAAGCGGGCGTCCGTGATGTGTTGATCTCGGCTGTGCCCATAGGCTCCCGACATGCTCATCGCGAACATGTCGCCCCGCACTATGGCCAAGACCACTGATACCGGGTGGCTGTCGCACGCCCTGTTGGAGGACGAGGAAGGCTACGAGGTCGTCGGGTACGACGCCGACCACAGCAAGCAGTTCTGGGCCTGGAGCCAGCCGGAGAAGGGCAACTTCTCCTTTCCCGTGCACGCGCAGGCCGACGCCAAGTTCCACACGAAGGTCGTGCCCCCGACGGGGAAGACCATCGCGATGGTGGACTGCGGGCACAGCGAGAACCACCCCTTCGTCGCCGACTCGGTGCTCCGCATCGCCGACCTGGTGATCCTGCACATGTCGCCGACCGCCGGGGACTGGGAGCGGATCGTCGAGCCTGAGACCGCGAAGCCGTTTAAGGACATCCTGGCGAGCAGTGCCCCGTTGAGGGCCACCGGCAGGAAGCCCGAGACATGGGTGCTGCTCAACCGCACCGTGGCGAACGCGTCATCGACCGGCTACTACCGCGAGGAGATGACCAAGGAGGGTTATCAGGTGTTCTCCACGGTCATCCCGCGCAGCGAGCGCTTCGGCGACTCCATCGGAGCCCCGGTGGAGGGGGCCGCCAAAACGGCGTTCGGTGCGCTCGTGACGGAGATGAAGAAGCGCGGGCTGCTGCCCGTTGGTGACCAGGAGGTCGGCCGGTGAGTCCTACCCGGCAGGAGATTCGAGCACAGCGCGCCGCCGCGGCCGAGGCACGACGGCAGGCCGAGGGGTCGAAGGCGGAGACGGCCGCGCCCACTGTGCCGACCGTCCCGGCCCCGGCCGGGGAGAGCGACCCGGGGACGCCAGCCGTCGCGCTGGAGCCGTACCGGCCCCAGGCGTTCACCCCGGATCTGATCCCCGAGCCCGTCGAGGTGGAGGTCGAGGTCGAGGGCGAGCTGACGCCCCAGGAGGTCGACGAACTGGGGCACTGCGAAGCCGCGTTCGCCAACGGCAACCGGGCCGAGTGGATGAAGTGGAAGGCCGCGCACGCAGTCCGCTCCCGGCGCCTGCACCGCCACGGTGGGCGTACGTGGCCGGACTACTGCCAGGACCGGTTCGGGGAGTCTGAGTCGGAGGTCAACCGGCGCATTCAGCAGTGGCCCCTGCTCAAGGCCATCACCGAGCAGCAGGACCGGCCCCGCGCGATCCCTGACTCCCATGTGCAGCAGCTGCTGCCGATGGTCGAGGAGCACGGCCAGGACGTGACCGCCCGCGCGTACGTCGCGCTGCGGGTGTGGGCCGCCGAGCGTCGCCACCGGGTCACGGCCACCGTGGTCGACGGCCTGGTCGAGCTGGCCCGGTCCACCGAGCCGCCGGCGCTGACCTCGAACACCTTCCAGCAGGCGATCGAGGCGAAGCCGAGGCCCAAGACGACGCGCTCCAGGAAGAAGGAAGCGGCCCCGGCAGTCAGCGGCACCGGCGCCCAGGAGCAGGCCAGCCCCGCGGCCGGAGGTCACCCAAATTTGGGTGACTCGACGAGCGGAGCCCCGGCGGGCGAGACGGCGGCCGACGGCGACGAGTCGGTGGTCGATGCGGAGATCGTGGAAGATCCGCCCCCGCACCGGGCCGTGGAGATCCGCGATTTGCTGCAGGGGATGCTGGCCGGGGTCGAGTCGGGCGCGCTGCACGACGCGCTGGCCGAGACGTTGAAGGACATCAGCACCGCGGCGCTGGGCATCGCCTACGCGGCCGACGAGGTCCTCAAGGACCGGTAAGCGTCCCGGCAACGCGGAGGGGGAGTCACCCAAATTTGGGTGACTCCCCCTCCGCGTGGTTGCTGCTGCAGATCAGTCAGCTTCCTTGTCCGGCTTCCGTCGCCGGGCGATGTCCTTCTCGATTGTCGCGAGGAACCCGGGTTCGGCGAAGTCCTCTTCGGTCCACGGAGGCGCCGGCGGGTTCGGGGTGGCCTCCGTGGGCATGACCGGGACCGGCACGGGGTGCTTGGGCTTCTTGAGGCCGTCGCGGGGCATCCCGCAGTTCTTCAGTTCCTCCTTGAGGACCTTCTGGACGTGCGGCCACCACCTTGCGTGCCACTCCGAGACCCGGGTGGGCGGCGCCCCCTTCGTGTACGACCAGTACCAGTTCGCGCACAGGGAGGTCAGCTCGATACGCAGCCGAGGGTGCTTGTACCAGCAGGGCCTCCACACCTCTTGGGCGTAGAACGGCCACAGCTTGTTCTGGCACCACTCCGTGAGCCAGTCCCACAGGATGCGGGCCTGCTCCTGGTCGAGGTCGTCCATCCAGTTCGGCGTGGTGCCGGGCCAGTCGGGCGCTTCCTCTGCCTCCGCGTCCGCCTGGATCTGCCGGATGGCCTCGACGACCCCCGCCAGCGTCTCCCGGAGCTGGCCCACCTTCGTGTCGAGCCCGTCGAGCGCCTCGCTGAGGTTTGCATCCTCCAGCCCCTGGACGCGGGTACGTACGGCCGACAGGTCGCCCGTCAGCCGCAGCAGCATCTCCATCGGGTCGAGCTTCATCTCTCCCATCACAGGCCGCCCAGGTCGTCGTCAGCGTCGTCGAACGGGTCGGTGCTGGTCTCATCGGTACCGGTCTTGCGCAGCGGCACCGCCGCCGGCACGGTCCCCGCAGGGAGCTCCTGCGGCCCCGGCGGCACCTGCTCCAGGTGCCGGGTCGGCGCGAAATCCGGCTGCTCCGGAATCACCGGCGGATGCTCCGGCATCGGAGGCACCGGCGGGACAACCTCGCCGCGCACGACCTGCAGGTGGTCTCGCGGGCCGGGCAGCGGGCCGGACGCCCGGCCACTGGCCGCCGGGTCCGCCGTCCACGGGCTGGGGTCACCAGCCGGAGCCGACGGCGCCCACGGGCTGGCAGGCTCCGGCGGGGCCCACAGGTCCGCCGGGTCCTCGACGAGCGGCGCAGCGACCGGCGGGGCATAGGAGGGCACCGCGGCGTCCTTGTGCTTGCGTGCCTTCACCTCCGCCTTGGCGTCCCGCTTCTCCTGCTTGGCTACGGCCTTGACGTCCTTGCGGTCCCACACGGCCACGTAGCGGACGACGACCGGGCCGCCGATATTGCGGCGCAGCACCAGGATCTCGCCCGGCTTCAGGTTCATGATGTCCGCCGGGGTCATCGTGTCGACCTCGACCCAGGTGTAGGAGGAGGACCGGCGCACGGTGCCGTCCGTACCCGGAGAGTTCGAGTGCGACTCCCGCTTCTCCTTGTGCCGGCCGCACAACTCCGACAGGCCCTTGAGGTCTTCTTCGTCGGCCAGGCCGCCCAGGACGAGCTTGACCATGTTGGTCCAGATCGTCTTCGCCGCCTCCCGGCCATAGCGCTCCCGCATCTGCGAGCGCGACTGGAACACCGCATGGATGGCGATGCCCAGGCCGCGGCTGTCCGAGGTCCACTTCTCCAGCGGCACGGAGCAGATCAGCGCCGCTTCGTCGAGGATCAGCGACCAGGGCGCGTCCAGCCGCCCGCCGCGCTGAAGCGGCGCCATCTCCCGGGCCTCTTCGTAGATCTCACCCGTGAGGCAGCTGAACAGCGGGCCGATGCCGCCCCGGCCGGTGTCCCGGCCGAGCAGGTACAGGGTGTCCTGCGACTGCAGGTAGCCGCGGATGTCGAAGAGGCCGTCGCCCCTGTGCGCGTCCTCGATGACCCGCTGGACCTGCGGCGTGTCCAAGAACATGAAGGTCTTGGACAGCGTCCCGAAGACGTTCTCACCAGTGGTCGGCTTCCCCTCGACCTTCTGCACCTGGAGCAGATCGTCCTTCCAGCCGCGCGGAGCGACCGGCCGAGACGGGTCGGATGGGTCAGGGTGTTCGAACTTTTCCAGGATGGTAATTGCTTCCTGGTTACGGAAGCTCTTGGACCAGCGAGCCACATCTAGCAGGCTCAGGCCCTCCGCGTCGGCCGCCCACAAGAACGCCTTGAGCACCGAGTAGCTGGCCGTCTCCCAGAAATTGCGGTTCTCCACACCGCGGGTGGCGTCGGAGCCGTCGAGCAGGTAGTTCGCGCGGCGCATCGCCCGCTCGACACCGTGCTCCGGGTCGGAGCAGCCCATCACCGGGTCCCAGGCCACGTTCGAGTCCCTGCCGCCGATGCTCTGCGGGTTCCAGATCAGGATGCGGCCGACCCTGGCCCGCAGCTTCTCCGTCAGGTCGACAATGTCCACCTTCACCGACGTCGCCAAGACCGCGCCCGGCGCGTCAATGATCCAGTTGGCCAGCTTCGCCGTCTTGCCCGCACCGGGCGGGGCGACCATCACGGAGCTGTCCTCGATCGCCATGTACAAGTGCAGGCCCGTCTTTCGGTCCTTGCCCAGGTAGGTGCCGACCGCGTTGGTGTCCACCTTCCGTGCGGGAACCTTCGCCAGGCTGGGACGCAGCACGTTGCGCTTCTTGACCAGCTGTTGGGCGCCGAGCGCCTTTCGCAACTTGCCCTTGGGGGCGAACCCGTCGGTCTCGCGGGTGGGGCCGAACTCGCCCTTGAACTTCATGTATCCGGCGCCGACCAGGCCGACTGCCAGGGCCGTCATCAGCAGCGGCTGCTGCTCGAACAGCGCACCACCGGTGTCGAGCACTTCGCCGAAGATGGTACCCAGTAGTTCCTCGGTGCTGGTGTCCTGCGTCGTCGTCTCAGCAGCGAGCAGGGTGGCCGGCACGGTCAAGGCCGTTAGCCGCACCGTGGGGCGGTGGAAGACGGGGCGCGGGAACAGCACGTTCTTGAGCGCGTCGCCCTTGATGAGCTTCCAGCCTTCTTCCGGCTTCCCGGCCGCCGAGGCGCCCGTGCCCGGAGCCTCGTTGATGACGGGCTGGTTGCTGGCCTTACTGTTGTCGTTCACGAAGGTCCTTTCCTTCGGGGCCCCGGGGGTGCTGCAGCCGCCAAGCTCTTCACGCGCCACCGGGGCCACTCCTGTCTGTATACGTCGCTGCACTGACAAGTACGGCACGGATTTCACCGATCGTTGCGGTCCTGTCGCGCAGGGGCGCGCGGCTTCCCGCCTGGCGGGAGGACCTGGGCAGATCGCCCGCCAGACCGGACAGCATGGTCTGGCTCATCGTGCGGAATCCGGCCTGTGCATAGAGTCCGGCGATTCCCCCGCTCACTCGTCGTCGTCTTCGCCGTCGGCCGGCCGCTGGCCCGGCACGTCCGGCTGGTTCTCCCGGGCGATGGCCCGCAGGTGTCGGCGAATGGACTCCGCCTTGACCGCGACGTTCGGCTCGATCAGGAGCGACAGCTCCCGCTGCGACAGCTTCCGCTGCTCCGGGGTCAGTGACTCCAGCACTGCGCGGATCTGCTCGCGCGTTGCCTTCTGGTCCTCATCCACTGTGGCCTGCACCCGGGGTCCGCCCGGGGCCCGCGCCGGCACCGCCTGCTGCACCTTCTCCAGCGCCGCCAGCTGGCCCTGCAGTCGCACCAGCTCCCGGCGGGCTTTCTCTGTCTCGTTCCGGGCTTCGTCCGCTTCCTTGAGCGCGTTGGTGGCTTCCGTCTCGAAACGCGCCCGCTCTGCCTGCAGGTTCTCCAGCCGGACCGTCAGTGACTGCTGCTGCCCTTCGAGGCGCAGCGCCTTCTCGCTGGCGTCCTGGGCCTGCTTCTGGACCTGCTCGTAGGCGGTGGCGAGCCTGCCGCGCTCTTCCTGCAACCCGATCATCTGGCCCTTGAGCGCGTCCAGTTCCTCAGAGGTCCGCTGGTAGAGCTGGGCCGCCGTGGCGTCGCTCGACTCCAGCCGCGTCCGTTCCTCGCGGAGTGCCTTGAGTCGCTTCTCCTCCGTCTCCCGTTCAGCCTCCGCCTTCTGCTGGGCCTCTTCCGCCTGCTTGCGGGTCTCCTCCAGCACCTTCTCCACGGCCGCCAGCTTCTCCGCGGCTTCCGCAACCGCCTTCTCGGCGTTGAGCCGGATCTCCTCCGCCTCCGCAGCCTTCTGGTCCGCGTCCTGCGCCCGCTTGCGGGACTTGAGGAAGTCGGCATTCGCCGCGATGTTCAGCTCTTCCAGCACCTGCATGGCGGGGCTGTTGGGGCCGTAGTCGAGCATGGCGACGTCGTCGGCCCGGGTCAGCCAGGCCATGCGCTGCATGAGCTGCAGGCCCTGCTCCGGGTCCTGCGTGTCCGCCAGCTCCAGTGCCATCTGCGCTTTGGGCCGGACCTTCTTCTCCAGGGCCCGGTTCAGCGCGTCGAGGCGCTTTTGTTCCTCCGAGACCTTTCCCCGCCCGCGCGGCACAACGGTCTTGCCGACGACTGCCTCCAGCTGCTCCTTCTCCTTGAGTACCTTGCGCAGTGCGTACGAGGCGTCCGCAGCCTCGCGGGCACGCGCCCGGCGGACCATCTCGTCGGCACGGTCATTGACGTCCAGGCCCGCGACCCGGAAGCCCCAGGCCCACAGCCGCCGCCAGAGCAGGCCGGCCAGCCGGAACGGGCCCGGCTTGGTGCCCTCCGGACGCTTCGTGTCCTCTTCCAAGTCCTCGCCCGCGAGCGCGTTCTGGAGCGGCACATAGATGACCCAGGCCGCGCCGATCGGCATAGCTGCGAGGAAGGGCGCCGCCCACAGGTTCGGTGCGTGCACGACATTCGCCGCCGCCGACGCGAAGACGAAGCCCCAAGCAGTGGCGCGCATCAGCTTCAGCTGGCGCGTCCACCTCCTGCGCGGGTCCGCGTTCGCCATCTTGTACATGTCGGAGAACAGCCGCATTTCCAGCACATCGAACATCGATACGAAGCCGACCGCGAAGAAGAACGACAGGCCGACTGTGTCCTGGGCGAACCCCCACAGGCCGTTCAGGGACACCGCGATGCCGCCGAGCAGCGGCTTCGGGTCCATGTGTAGAGGCTTCGGGGGGAGCGGCTGGCCCTTCTCCTGGGCACGTTCGACAGCCTCGCGGTGGTGCTGGTCCCTCTCCGCCTGCTGCTTCGAGGACCGGGACAGGGCCAAGGCCCCCACGATCAGCAGGGTGACGAGCACGGCGCCGCCGGCGACCGCGACCACCCAGGTAGGCGTCTCGTTGACGAGCCGTTCGGCTGCTCCCCGCCAGTCGATCGCGTCGGTGGCTGCTGAGGTCACTGGCTTTCCCCCGGCTCCTCTTCCGCGCCGCCGGCCAGCAGCTCACGCTCCCGCTCCAGCAGCTGCTCGAACCGTCCGAGCGCGTTCGTACGCAGGTCGTCTTCCGTGTCGCCGACCAGCAGTTCCGGATGCCGGATCACCAGGTCGACGGCCACCCGGATCACGGAGTTCTCGGTGATTCGCTCCGTCTTCTGCGACCGGGCCAGCATCAACTCCCGGGCGATGGTGGACAGCTCGCTGTGCTGGTCCTCGCGCAGCGGCACCCACTTGGGCCGCTCTTCGGACTGCACGGCCTTGCGCTTCGCCGCGTTGCCAGCCATTTGTGGTCCCCCTTGGGGTCGTGGAGTCATGGACTCCAAGAGGTTATGGGTCCGCGGGGTCGGCACTGTGCGCCGCACCCGGGGCCGCACGCGGACCGGGGTCAGTCCCATCCGCCACTCCCTTCCTTCGGTGTCGAGATCAACCTAACCACAAAACTCCAAAGGTTCAAAGGTCTTGAAGTTCAAAGGTCTGGGGGTTATGTTGGTTCTGCAAGCGAGAGAGGGCCAGGGCTTGCAGGCCCTGACCCTCTCTCTGGCCAGCGGTTGCAGCCGCCGGCCGACCCCGGACAGGCGCAGCGAACGCCTCCCGGGTTTGGGACACCCCTGACTTGGAGGGATCTCCGTGCGTAATTCTCTCAGCCTCATCCCCGGCGCCACGGTCACGGTCGACGACCTGCCCGCCCTGCGCCTGTCGCCCGAGGGCATCCGAGCCCTGCCGGTCCTCACCGGCCCGCGGCTCGTGGTCGTCGGGCGGATCGGCCCGAGGTGCCGCGACTGCCGCGACTTCGAGAGCGTCGTCACCCGCAACGGGGTGGCCACCTGCGACAACCCCGTGCACGCCGAGACCCGGCCGCAGCTGCCGATGCGCCCCACCCCGCACGAGCGGGACGGCCGGCAGGAGCCCCCGGCGCAGCCCACCCGCCCGCGCTCCGCGCTGCTGGTCGGCTGACCGCCGTGGTCGCCGCCATCGGCATCACCGCCGTCATCCAGGACCCCGCCGCCAGCGAGGCGCTGCGCCGCGCGCAGGAGGCCGCCGAGGCCGCCGCCCGCGCCGCCGCCGAGCGCGCCGCCCGTCAGGGCAACGGCTGACCACTCCCACCTCGCCCCGGGCGGATGAGCGACCCGCTCCCGCCCGGGGCCGAGCCGGGCCACCCCGTCGCTTCTTCTCCCTTGCCGGAGGCTGCTGTGCGTTCCACCTCGCGCGTCACCACGACGCTCGCCACATTCCTGTTCGTCTCCTACGCCCCGGTCGCCGAGTTCGCCACGAACCCGGCCCGGACCCGCGAGCTGGTCTACGAGACCGTCGACCGGCTCGGTCCGAACGGCGCCGCCGACGCGGTCGCCGAGGTCGCCTACGAGTACGGCAAGCACCCCGAGACCGCCGCCGCCCACATGCGCGCCTGCCTGCTCGCCGTCGAGGCCGCCGACTTCCGCACCTTCGTCCCCGCCGCGCGACTGGCGGTGTCCCGATGAAGACCACCGAGAACTTCACCGCCGAGCGGATCACCGCCCTGGTCGCCATCCTCGCGGGCACGCTGGCCGCCCTGCTCGCCGTCCACGTCGGCGCGGGCATCGGCAACACCATCGGCGCCGCGTTCCTTGTCTACGTGGCCACGATCGTGGCCGTCGCCGTCAAGGTGCCGCTGCAGCTGGTCAAGGTCGTCACCGCGAGCGGCCGGGGCGCGATCATCACGGTCGTCATCACGGTCATCGTGCTCATCGGCATCGCCAAGGCGTTCCGGGGGCTGGCATGACCGGCACCGTCCAGACCGCTGAACCGCGCCAGATCCGCGCGCTGACCGTCCGCCAGCCCCACGCCGCGTGCATCGCGTACGCGGGCAAAGGGATCGAGAACCGGGTTCAGCGCTGGTCGTACCGAGGCCCCGTCCTAATTCACGCGGGCGCGACGATCGACAAGGCCGCGAGGAAGCACCCACCGATGGCCGCCGTGATCCGCGGGCTGCAGCTTGAGCAGCGCGCCGTGATCGCCGTCGCCCGGATCGTCGACTGCCACGCCGACGATGGCGAGTGCACCCCGTGGTCCCTGCCCGGCCACAACCACTACGTCCTCAAGGACGTGACCCCCCTGCCCCTGCCTGTCCCCCACGAGCGGGGCCAGCTGGGGCTGTGGCTCCCGCCTGCCGAACTGGTCGCCCGGGTCCGTCTGCAGCTCGACGACGGAACCGCCACCCGCCTGCTCGACGAGGAGGCCCTCTGATGGCCCGAGCGTCCAGCAGGAAGTCCCGCACCGCCACCCACCGGCCGGCCGTCAGGCGCCGACGCTTCCGCCACGACGAATACGTGGCCGTCGACCTCTTCAGCGGCTTCGGCGGGCTCACCAAGGGCATCGGGGATGCCGGATTCACCACGATCATGGCCGCGAATCACAACGAGTACAAAGTCCAGGTACACGAGCGGAACCACCCCGACGCCGAACACTGGATCGCCGACCTGGTCGACCCCGACGCCGCCGACTACCACTCCGCCCGCGACCTCCCCGCCGCTGACCTCCTGGCCGCAGGAGTGAGCTGCGTCAACCACTCACTCGCCAACACGATCAAGGCGTACGAGCAGGGCCTGACGCTGTTCGAGCTGGAGGATCCCGACTACGAGGCACGCGTCACCAGGTCCGAGCGGGACCGAGCGACCGCGAACTGCGTCCTGCAGTACGTCGCCAAGCACCACCCGCGGCTCATCCTCGTCGAGTGCACCACCCAGCTCACCTCATGGGGGCCCGCGCTGCCGGGTCGCCAGAAGGTCGGGGACGGCTCGACCTACCGGTGGTGGCTCAACCAGTTCGATCTGCTCGGTTACCGGCACAAAGTCCTCTACCTCAACAGCCAGTTCTTCGGGGTCCCGCAGTCCCGGGATCGCGGTTATTGGGTGTTCGTCGACAAGTCCCTGCCGATGCCCGACCTGGAGCACCGGCCGGTGTCGCACTGCGGGCGCTGCGACAGGGACGTCGAGGCGGTGTGGACGTGGAAGACCGGC
The DNA here is from genome assembly GCF_001049855.1 of Streptomyces sp. Wb2n-11. Classification (NCBI taxonomy): domain Bacteria; kingdom Bacillati; phylum Actinomycetota; class Actinomycetes; order Kitasatosporales; family Streptomycetaceae; genus Streptomyces; species Streptomyces sp. Wb2n-11. The sequence goes on along the minus strand of NZ_CVPB01000003.1, from coordinate 46,817 downwards.
ATCCCGGCGACCGGCACGGTGATGTACGGCAAGCAGTACGAGTACCGGTGCCCATCCTGCCGCCGCCCCGTCGTCCCGCCGATGACGCCGTCGCTGGCCGCGCTCGACCTCACTGATCTCGGTACGCGCATCGGCGACAAGCCGGTCAAGACATTCAAGGACGGCTTTGTCGGGCCGCTCGCGCGGTCGTCGATGGCGCGTGCGGAACGGTGCCGTCAGCGGTTCGCCGACTTCCCGGCGATCCTCATGCCGGCGAAGGGTGTGCACGGCTCGGAGCGGCTCCTGCTGCAGCCGATGGCGACGCAGACGAGCCAGCAGGAGACCGCGATCCTGTCGACCGGGCCGGTCGCCCAGCCGCTGTGGGCCCAGGACGACGCTGACGGACTGGCCGTACCGACGATGGCGCTCGCGGTAGACAACTTCCAGGGTGCCGCGCGCGGCACCGGGGAACCGCTGCCCACCCAGGTCGGTTCGGAGACCCTCGCCGTGCTGTCCTCCGGTGTCATCCCGTACCGGAAGAACACCGTGCCCACGGTGCACAGCGAGGCGATGCCCACCTTCACTTCGGAGCAGATCCCGGGGGTGCTGACGGCCGCCGGCTGGTACAAGCAGAACGGCCCCACGGGGAACGAAACCGCGCCTCACCCGGTCACGGACCCACTCGGCACCCTCACCTCGCGGGATACGACCGCGCTGCTCATGGCCCAGTGGCGGGCGTCGCTCGCCGAGCTGCCGCTTGAGGATTGCTTCTACCGGATGATGGCGGCGCACGAGATCGGCCGTGGCTGCGGTTTCGACGTCGACTTCAACGACTACCGCGGCACCTTCACCGTCTGGGGCTCCGCCCGTAACCAGGTCGACGGGTTCGGCAATGCAGTCTCCCCGCAGGTCGGTACCTGGATCGGGTCCCGGCTGCGGGCCGTCCTGCACCGGGCGGAGGCGGCATGACCCGGACGCCATTCGACCCGGAGATGAACGGCGGGCTCCAGCTCGACCTCTTCGGCCAGGGGGCGGCCGTCAGCGTCGAGCAGCTGGCCACGAACCCGGCCGTGGCCGATCCCCCCACCGTGGTGTGTCTCAACGACCCCGAGGGCGAGCCGTGCCCCGCCCGCGTGCTCGCCGAACTGGCGGACGCGGAGGTGACGCCGTGACGCTGCCTGAGCAGATCCAGGCATGGGCCGCCGACCAGGGCCTGACCCACCAGCAGGGTGACGCCGGCACCGCCGTGTTCAGCCCCGACCTGGTCCACCGCTACGCCCTGACCCGCACCTGGGCACCCGGCCCGCACCGCATCTACGTCCTGCTCAACCCGTCGATGGCCACCGCCGACCAGGACGACCCCACGGTCCGGCGACTGGTCGGCTTCGCCCAGCGCGACGGACACGGCGGGCTGGTGCTGGCCAACCTGTTCCCCGTCCGGTCCACCGACCCCAGCATCCTCACCACCGGGCTGCTCGACACCGTCGGCGCCCACAACGATGCGCTGCTGCAGCTGCTCGCCGAGGCCGCCCACGACCTGACCGTCGGCTGGGGAGCGTGGGGCAGGCTCCAGCGCGCCACCACCGTCGAGAAGGCCCTCACCGCCCACGGCGCCCGGCTGTGGGCCCTGGGCACCACCAAGGCCGGGCACCCGCGCCACCCGCCGTACCTCCCGGCCGTCGCGCCCCTGCACCCGTACGAGCCGGGCGGGGTGGCCCGGTGAAGAAGCTGACACTCAAGGCGGAGGAAGCGCTGCTTGGGGCGATGCTGCACCGCCCCGAGGCGCTGCCCTCGATGCGCTGGATACCGCCGGGCACCTTCTCCCGCCCGGACTACGCCGCACTGTGGCGGACACTGCACTCGATCGACTTCTCCAAGGTCGCCCCGAACGACGTCCCGGCCGCCGTAACCGCGGCCGTGGCGAAGATCGAAGAGCCGGGCATCCGGCAGACCCTCATCCCGTCCCGGCTGTCCAACCTGGCCAACGCGAGCGTCTGCCCGAACCCCCGCACCGCCCCGCTGTACGGGGGGATGGTGCTGGAGGCCGCGATCCACCGGGCCGTCGAGCACGCCGGTAAGACGCTGCGGGACACCGCCCGGCAGGCCGAGGTCGACCAGGCGCTCAAGGCGCTGGAGCAGGCAGACCGGACCGGGCGGCGCCTCGCCCAGCTGGACGCCGCCTGGAAGACCGCCCCGGAGACCGTGCGCAACCTGCTCGACACCACGCCCGAGCAGGAGGTCACCCCGGTGCCCCGCACCGAGCGGGCCCGGGTCGACATCCAGGCCGAGGGCGAGACCGTCGCCTCCCTGCTCTACGAGCCCCGCCAACTGCGCGAGGTCACCGGCTGGCTGGAGGACCGGGACTTCTCCCACCCGCAGCTGGCCGTCGTCTACCAGGCGATGCGCACGCTCGACGAGCGGCACGCCCCCATCGACCCACTGACCGTCGCGTGGGAGGCCCAGCGCCACCCCGGACCACAGCCCAGCGACCAGGTCCTCGCCGAGCTGCAGGAGGCCGGAACAGGTGGCACCGCCGCCTACACCGCCGAGCAGGTCCTGCACACCGCAGCCCTCGACCGGCTCGACGCAGCCGGTCACGACCTGCGCAACTACGCCCGCCACCCGGCCCTTCCGGTCTCCGCCCTGGTCGACCACGCCGGGCAGGCATTGGAGCCCGTCGCCGCCGACCAGCAGCGCATCCAGCACGCCGAACGCGAACCGGAGCTGGCCAGCGACAAGGAGCCCGCCCCACCGGCTCCCGCCCACACCCCCGACGCCCCCGTCCACCAGCACGAGACGGAGATGTGACCCCATGAACGAGCCCACCCCCTTCGACCCGACCACCTACCTGATCAGCCGCGAGCAGCAGATCACCGCCCCCTACCTGCCCAGCGTCGAGCCCCTGCCGCCGGTGAAGTCCGCCGGCCGCGCCCTGTGGGAGCACTTCGGCCGCCTCGCGCCCGGACTGGTCACCACCGCGGCGACCGCGCTGGCGTGGGGCTGGCACGAGCAGCTGCCCGACGGCTCGACCCAGCCGCTGTGGATCAGCGGAGGGCTGGCCGCCCTCGCCGCCGCGGCGGGCACGGTGTCGGCCGCCAAGCCGAACGGCGAGGCGGAGACCACCCGGTTCGCGTTTGCCGCCGGCGGGACGCTCGCGCTGCTGGGCGTGGCCGCCTGGACGCCGGACTCCGCGCTGCGCGCCCTGCTGTGGCTGGTCGGCACCGCAGCGGTCTATGCCGTGTGCGCCCCGCTGTGGCGCGGCGACCGCCGCCTGGAGCGCGAGCAGCGCCACGAGCGCGTCATGGCGGAGACCGAAGGCCGCACCCAGGTGGCCGTCGCCATGATCGAGGGCCAGACCCGCGTCGCCGAGAAGGTATGGGAGCACCGCACCGAGGTGGCCCGGGTCGAGGCCATCAGCAAGACGGTCGAGGCCCTGGTCGCCGCGAGCGACGCCCGCGAGACCCGCGTGGTCGCCCCCGGCGACGAGCTGAACGTCGCCGCGCTGCTCAAGGCCGCCGGGCACGAGGCCCCGGTCGAGCTGACCGCCGCCGAGCGCGAGGAACAGGGCCGGTGAAACCGATCGCGGTCGTCGGGCAACTGATCAGGCAGTGGCGCGGCCACGTCGTGAAGGTCTCCCCGAAGGGACTGTCCGTCGACGGCCGCACCGTCGACCCCAAGCCACTCACCGAACGCGACGCCGTGAAGCCCGCCGACGACCCCCGCACCCACCCCTCGCTGCAGTTCCTCGACGACGGCTCCCTGGTCTACCGGGGCCATATCCAGGCCGAGGTCCACCCCGGCCAGGAGGTGACCGTGCACGGCCCCAAGGGCGCCGAGTGGCCGCCCAGGCCCACCCGTGAACCCAAGATCGCGCCCCGGCCCAAGCGGCACCTGCGACTCGTGCGCGACGAGCCCGACGCCGGCCCCGCGCCGCCGGAGGTCGACGACGACCTCGACATCGACTTCTGAGACCCCGCCACCGAGAAGAAGGAACACTGCAGTGAGCGACACCCAGACCGAGGACCAGGACATCCGCGCCCACCAGGAGGAGGTCGCCGGGTTACTTCCGGCGCTCGCCCAACTCGACCGGGCCGCCGCCGAACTGGAGGAGAAGACCGCATCCGGCCAGGAGGTCACCCCGGCCGACGTCAGCGCCTATCAGCAGCAGGCCACCCACACCCGGCACCTGGTCGACGCGGTCGGGGCGAACCACCGCGAGGTCGCCGAGGCGGAGAAGGAACACCGCGGCGACGGCGACAAGGGCTTCGCCACCCGGGGCCTGGACCACGCCGCCCACCCCCACAGCTTCGAGCCGACTCCGCCCCCGGCCGACAACGGCCAGGACCACGACCGCGACGACGATGAGGAGATCGATCTGTGAACGGCGAGCAGCAGAAGAGCGAGGACCCGTGGGCCCCCGTCACCGTGACCGCCGACCAGCCCGCGCCGCATGACCAGCAACAGGCCGACCACCAGCAGCAGCTGACGGCCGCCGGGTACGGCGAGGAGCAGCGCACCCGGTACATCGCGGAGTCGGGTGAGGACCCGGAGTACGCCGCGTGTGTGTGGGACGAGCAGATCGTGGCAGCAGCGGAGGCCGCCGGAATCATCCCGGAAGACCCAAGCCCGTTCTCCCCCACCGAGAAAGCGACGCACGCAGCCCGCGAGGCCGCCATCAGCAAGTTCTGGAAGCAACGCCCCGAGTACGACGTGTTCAGCAACTCCCCGGAAAACCAGGAACTGTTCCGCCAGGCCATGGAGTACGGCGACCAGGAGGCCCGGGAGGTCCTGGGCGGCGACGTGGCCGAACACCTGCTCAGCAGGCCGCAGGAGCACGCGAAACCCGGCCGTGAGGTCGACGAAGAGATCGCCCTCTAGCTCGCCCGCAGGCCCGTCGGCCCGCCCGAAAAACCCCGGTGGAAACTGTCCCCCGGGGTTTTTCGCGTGTGAGTACGGTGCTGATACGCAGGGGAACTTCCTGTTGGCGACACAGCAACGGCTGGAGTTCCTGAACAACGCACCCAGCGGACGCTGACCTGCGCCATTACAGCGCTCTTATAGAAACGGGCCCTCCAATGAGGGCCCGTTTCCGCTCAACTCGCCCGCTCCGAGACGTTGTCCGTACGATCAGCGCTCATGAGCACCACACGCAGACCACTGGGCCACGGTCCGCAGTCCCAGACCCCCGCCGCTCCCCTGCCAGGGACCGAGGCTGTCCGCCGGGTCCGTGCCACCGAGGCCGACGTCGACAGCGCCCCGCTGTGCCGGCCGGGCGGGCTGGAGCACCTCGCCCAGCTGCGCGAGCGCGGCGTGCTGGGCACGGTCCCGCCGCCCCCGTGACCAGGGAGGGTTCCTCTTTTTCGACCAGCGATGAGGCGCTCAGCGCGGCAGCCGGCGCCCGCGCCCGGCAGGCAGCGCCCGCTGCTGCACCGGCCGGTCCTGCTGCTCCTGGTCGTCGCGCTCGACGGTGACCTCGACCTGGTCGGCGACGTCGGCCAGGACCTCGATGTAGATGCGGCACCCGCTGCCGCGACGGTTGGGCACCGGGCTGGAGACGTCCCCCATCCGAGTCTCCGGCCAGGCACGCAGCGCCCGCACGACCGCGTCGGCCGTGCGCTGCACGTCGTCGGAGTCCGAGCCCATCAGGCGAATCTGCGGCATCAGGCCGCCTCCCCTTCGTCCAGGCCGCCGCCGACGGTCGCCAGCTTCTCGTAGCTGCGCCCCACGGCCCGGAGGCAGTCCAGGACCGCGCGGCAGTCCCCCGCGGCCCGGTGCCCGCCCTGCAGCGGCTGCCACCGGTTGCTCCCGTGGTACTCGCTCCAGTCCCCGACCCAGTCGCTGTACGGGATCATCACGTCCTCGACGTCCAGCGCCTCCAGCCAGGCCGCCGCCTGCCTGCTCGCCGCGGCCACCGCCTGCTCCCGCAGTCCACCAGGCTCGACGCCGGCGCTCACGACATCCCCGGCAGTGTCCTGCGCCGCACGGTCGAGGTAGTGCAGCGTCAGTTCGTGCCGCAGCACGTCGACGTCGTACCACTTGTTGTAGATCAGCACCCGCTTGCCCTTGAGCAGGGCAGCGAGCCGCGCGACCAGGTCCGAGAACCGGGGCGCCCCCGCGACGTCGGAGTCCGTGATCCCGTGAATGTCCGAGGCCCCGGCCGGGATCGGCACGCCCGGGTCGACCAGGGTGTCGAGCAGCACGTCCCCCGCCGAGGACAGCACGGCCAGCTCGACGATCCGCGCGTCGTCGTCCAGGCCGGTCGTCTCCGTGTCGAGGACCACCACGTCCGGGTCGACGAGCGCCTCCGCCGCCCACCGCACGCGAGCCGCAGCCGCCTGGCGCTCCCGTTCCGCTCGCTCCCGCTCCTGTCGTTCGTACCGCTCCTGATACTCGGCACGCAGACGCTCCTGCTCCTGCTCGTACGCCGTCGCGCACGGCGGACACCGCCGCGACCAGTCGGGCCACCACGATGAATCCGGCAGGCCCGTGCGCTCCGGGTTCAGCAGCCAGGCCCGTTCCTTGAGCCAGGCCCGCGCCCGCGCCTTGGAGCCCAGCCGCGTGGTGCAGCCGTCGCCGACGCACACGGTCACCTCGACCAGCCACGCCTTGACCCGCTCCCGCTTCGCCTGCAGTTGCTCCTGTCGGCAGGTTTGGCAACGGCGGTGCCCCTTGGGATAGGGACGCTCCCGGACCGTGCTGCAGCCCGCGCACGTCCGCGCCAGCAGCCTCAGCCGCTCCTTCTCCGCCCGCTCCCGGCACGCCGAGCACGGCCCGCGCAGGATCACCTTGCGGACCTTGCCGCACTCCGGGCAGGTGCGCCGCGCCGCCATCTTGGCCTTGGTCGACGAGGGCAGCGGCTTCATCTTCACCGCCGCCGCCGGGTCATGGAGCGGCACGTCCCCGTAGTCGCGGGTGCGGATGTACGCCAGTGGAGCCCTCTCCTGCTCCTCCGTCGTGTTCAGCCGGTCCGCCGCCAGCTGCGTCTTGGTCCGCAGGTACGGCGGTGCCTGCCCCCAGCCGTAGACGGGGACGCCGGCGGCGTGGTCCAGGGGCTTGCCCTTGGCGACCCGGGACGGGTCCGCCTCCGCCCGGCTGGCCGGGATCTCCGCCTCCGCCGCCGTGGTGGTGCTCATTCATACCTCCGAGGAAATCCAGGGAATTGAAACCGTAGCAGTCATAAACCCAATTCGCCGCCTTTCCAAACATTCCCCGTAGCGCGAATGCAGGGACGAATTCGCTCCCCATATATCGCGCGCGCGAAGCCGGATTGCAGTAAACGACGTCGTTACATTTTCCCGACGGCGCCAGCCTCCGCGACCTGGTCGTCCTGGGGGTCCGGCCAGTGGTCCTCGACCGCTTCCCGGGCGATCCTGCTGGACGGATACAGCAGGGCCGCGAGGCGTTCGCGCTCTTCCCGGGCCTCTTCGCTCAGGTCCGCCTGGGGGCCGATCAGGTTCTTCTCCTCCAGCTCTTTCAGCACCGGTTCCGAGACGCGCCAGGCCGCCGTGCGCAGCTGCAGCACCACCCTCTCGTCGAGCGTGAACGCGCGCTCTGCCGTGCCGTGTTCGCCCCCCGACAGGCAGGCCGGCCACCGCCCCGACAGGGACAGCCGGGTGCGCTCCCCCGCCGTCAGCGGCAGCCACGGCCCGGCCAGGTCCGGCAGCTGCAGCCGCTCCTTGAGGGCCCGCTCCATCAGCACGTCCAGGGCGGGCCAGCGCACCGGCCGCACCTGTGCCGCCTCAATGCGTGCCTGTCGGCGCAGCCGCGCGACGGTCCGCTTCCACGGCGGGGTGTCCACCGGTTCGGTCAGTTCCGCCGCCCGTTCTTCCACCAGCTCTTTCACGAACTGGCATTCGGCTTCCCGGTGGCGCTTTATCAGCAACCGGAGACGGCCCGCCTGCTGTACCGAGAGCTGCAATGTGATCCTTTTGCGTGTCATGAATCCAGTAAACGACGTCGTTTAAATACACCACAAACGACTCGCTGCGGCTGATAACAAGCCCTTCGGGGGCGCAATGGCCGCCGCACGGCAAAAGACCAGGTCAGGCAGCAACAAGGAGAGGGGACTACGCGGCGGTGCGCGGGCGTTCGGCGTCAACCGCGCGCCGCAGGGCCTCCAGCTTGAGGGGCAGCAGCTGGCGCAGCCCGTCGTACCGCAGCCGGCCGACTCGGTAGGAGGTGACGAGGCCGTTCTCCTCCAGCGGCATCCCGGGCGGGCGGATCGTCGTGTGCCCGTCGTCGTCGAGGACGCCGTCGTGGTTCATCCAGAGCGACACCCACAGCTTCGAGGTGCCGTGGGCCCGCTGCACCAGGTCCTTGCGCACGTCCAGCCACCGCTCCAGCGCGGCCCGGGTCAGCGCCGAGGTCTCGACCCACTCCCCCTGACCCGTGCCGCCGCCCTGGGGGCGCCGCTCGACGTACACCGCGGCGTTGTCCTCGCCCAGGTCCGTGGTGCGCAGCTCGACCAGCTCCCCGCTGCGTGCCGCGGTGTCCAGCTCCAGCGCGAGCACGGCCGTCAGCCGGGTCTGCGCCGGGGACATGGGCCCGGCGAGGTACTGGTCAAGCTGGCGGGCCAACGCGGAGAGGGTGGCCGCCTCCGGTGCGGGCTGCAGCCGGATCTCCCCGCCGCCCAGGCGCAGCGCGGGCAGGCCCAGCGCCTCCCGCAACAGGTCGACGCACTTGCGGCGGATCTCGTTGGTCGCCTCCGATGTGGGCGGGAAGCCGCCCTCGACCCGGCGGTGCCGCAGCGCCCCGGACTCCGCGAGCCGTACAAACGAGCCAAGCGCCTCTTCCTCCAGGAGCCGCCGCAGGTTGCGCCGGGCACCGACCGGCAGCGCGCCCCGCTCTAGCGCCCGGTCCAGCTCCCCGCGGACCATGTCGAGCTGACGCCGACGGGCCGCGCCAGCGCCCAGGCCGTCGAGGAGCTGGTCGAGCGCGCGGACCGAGGAGAACTTCGACGTTTGCACGCCGCGATTGTCGCGCACCGGGCCAGACCTGGGGGACGGCCAGGTTTCTGGACTTTCTGGACCTCCCTTTATGCGCGCACGCATACGCGCGCGAGGAGGACCCTTACCGGTCCTGGCCGGTGAGCACGCCCAGCCAGCGCACTAGCCCGGTGCGCACGGCCGCCAGGACGAGCAGGCCCAGGCCCATGTCCCAAGGGGAGCCGGGGTCGAAGCCGTTCCGACCGCAGTCGACGAGGAGGTCCAGGAGCAGCCCGGCCAGCAGTCAGGCGTACAGCTCCAGCCAGGGCCGGGCGGTGAGGTACGAGCCGATCGAGCGGCGGGGCAGGTGGTGGTCCTTGTGCCAGTTCATGGGCCGGACCGTCACACCCGAAGCGGACACCCCGCCGGGCCGAGTCGGTCGGGGGAGAGACTGGACCGCCCGGCGGTGCGTCCTGTGTCCGGCCGATGCCGCCGCCGGGCGCCGTCAGCGGCTGGCCTGCTGCCGCAGGAAGCGCCGTTCCTTGTACCGGCGCAGCAGCTGCCACCGCTTCGTGGCGTACGACAGGTCCTCCCGGCAGGCGTCGAGGAACACGCCCTGGGCCGCGACGACCGCTTCGGCCTGCCGCTGGAAGCGGGCGCTGTCCTTCTCGTTCAGCTCCAGGTCGCTGGTCGCGGCGACCAGTTCCTCCGCCGCAGCGATGACCGGAACGGTGCCGCACAGCCGTACGCCGTGCAGCGCGCCGATGAGTTCGCCGCTGGCCTCCCACGCCTGCGGGAGCTGGCCCAGCAGCAGCTTGTGCGCGGCCCGGCCGACCTCGCGCTGCAGGTGGGAGAACTGGAACGCGTAGTTGAACGAGCGGGTGGAGGCGTCGAGCAGCCGCCGGTATGCCTCCGCCCGGTCTTCCTTGCTGCCCAGGCGGGGAACGCCCGTGGGCCGGTAGCGCCCGATGAGCGCGGCGGTGACGCTGCCAGTGGCCTTGATGCCGGCAGCAGCGACACCCGACGTCGTGAAGGTCATACCCGGTTCTACCACCCGGCGGATGCGGCGACGGCCGGGTCGGCGCAGCAGCTGCACCAGGCGGGCCGCGCCGCCCAGCGCGCGGGCCAGTTCGGCGAGCACGGCCAGGCCGCCGTCGGGCACGGCGCGGCCCGCCTGGTCGAGCAGGGCGTGGAGCAGGTCGAGGAGCACGGGGCCTCCGGGTGTTCGGCAGGGATCTTTCGCCCCTTGCCGAGTCCGGGAGGCCGCGCAGACAGCAGCGGCGCCCGATGTAGTCCGAGTGATCCGGGGGCGTCTTGTCTTCCAGGGTGCGCCGGGACCCGCCGGGAGTGTTAATCCACCCCTGCCCGGCGTCCCGTCCCCCAGGGTCGGTCCGTCGGCCCGCCGGGCGGGAAGTCGGGGTGCTGGTAAGAACGCTTTCACCAGCCGCAAACGAGCGGCGTGACCCGGACGGCGTACCAACGCGCGAGCTTGACCACCCTGGCCTACCTACGCTGAGCCATGAGCAATGACACCCCCGGACCGAAGTCTGCAACCCAACTCGCCATCGAATTTCTGACCCTCTGGCGCGAAGAGGAAGCCCGGAGGCCAGCGGCCGCAGCGTACATCAGCCGAACTCTTGAGCTCTCGACTGTTGAAGAGCCTGCTCAAACCAAGATCGCCTCGGTGATCGCTGGCTTGCTCAACCTGAGCATGATCTCTGTTGGGACTGTGGGCGCCTACAGGGCCGCCGAGGAGACAGGTCGCCCCCGGGAGGAAGTGACCTCGGAAGAACTACAAGCCGCAGCGACCGGGTTCATCCAGGAGTTGTCTCTCTGGATGCCCGACGATCCTCGCCCGAACCCCGGTAGCGCTCCCATGTAGCTGCCATGCGCGCCAGCCAGGACTGCCAGCCAACAGCCAACGGCCCGACACTGAGACGGTGTCGGGCCGCTACGACTACTGACGGACGAAGGGCAGGAAGCGCTCGTTTGCTGCTGGTGACAGCGTTCTTACCAGGACCCCAAGAGTCCCGCGGGTTCAGCGAAACTGAGGGCTCTTCGTCGGGAACCGACGGGTGTTCAGGCTATCCGGAGGGTTTCGACCCGTGTGTTCTGGCTGAACTCAATCCTGCCCACCGACCCCCGGTACTCCTACGACGATGTCACCTGGGGCTACGGAGGCACGGGCCCGGAGATCCTGGCTCGTGCCCTGTCCTTCGCGGTGCTGCCTCACCCTGACCCCGAACACCCGCTCACCCTGGAAGACCGCGAGTCCGGCACGGACACCTACCTGTTCGACTTCGCGGCCGGTCAGGGCCAGTACGAGCCACTGTCGGTAAGGGGCAACATCTTGCGCCAGAGGCTCAAAGCCGCGCGCGCCAGCGCCTGTCCCGCCGACAAGGACGACCGCGAGAAGGAGCAATGAGACACCTCCCGGCTGGTGGGAGTCAGCTGCCGGAAGACCGCTGTATTAGTCCGCGAAAAGGCCCCCCGGCTACTGCCACGCCGCTATTCTCCCCGGCATGGACCAGGGGATCTTGACCATCGTCGGCGTCATAGCCGGTTCCGCCGGCGCCATCACCGCCGCCACCATCACCGCGCGCGGTGCCCGCCGCCATCAGGCCCATACGCAGCGCCGCGACAAACGTCGCGACGCCTACGCTGCGTTCCTCGCCGGCGTTCACGAATTCCATGCTGTTGCCTATCCGCACGGGGCCAACGGCTTCGCTTCCGACCCGGATCCCGAGCGGGAGGAGTACGGGCCAACCTGGCAGAAGGAGCTTTCAGACGCCTACCGCAAGCTGTCCGCTGCGCATCCGCTTGTCCGCCTCGAAGGTCCCGACGAAGTCGAGGATGCCGCGCTGGCCGTCATGAACGCGGCCCTGACGCTGCGCATGAACGTCAACAACTTTGAACAGCGCCACGGCTCCGGCGGCGCCGAGCTCAACCGCCTGGACCTGGCCGAGGCTGCGTTCCTGGCACAAGCCCGCAAGGCACTGGAACCGTAGCCGTACGCGGGCCGAGCACCTGTTGAATGGCGCCATGGACATTGTTGAAGGCGGCATTGCCGCCATAGCCGCCGGTTTCAGCGGGGTGGCCGCGATCGCGGCTATGAAGGCCGCGAAGTCAGCGGACCGCAACTCCCACGCCGCGAACCGGACCGCGAAGTTCGCTTATCAGACGGCTGAGTCGGTGGCGCAGATCGAGCGCGACCGCTGGCATCACGAACTGACGCCGAAGGTCGCTTTCCGCATGACCAAGGAACGCGGCCACGTGGAGCTGCTGGTCCAGTACAGCGGGCCCTCGTCACTGGGCAGGCTGACCGCGCTTTTGCTGCGCGTGCGCGATGACAGGGATCGCAGCAACGACCCGGTCCTGGGCGGCGGTCCGACCGCAGAGGAACGCGCCAACACGATCTACGGGCCCTACCGGTTCCGGCACTCTACGAACGGCGCTGACGAGATCGGTCGAAGCGTGGAGCCGTTCTCACTGCCGCCCGGCGAGGAGTACCGCCTGGCTCTGGACCCAACGCTGCCTCCTCGGTACTACGGCAGGGGCACGGACCAGTGGGAGAAGGACTGGCGCGACAGCGAGCTCCGCTTGTGGGTCGACTGCCATGTCGAGAGCCACAAATCATGGAGCCTCACGGCAGACATACCGCAGCGGCTCGGCGAGTCGCCGTCGGGCCGCTGGACGGCGGCGCGGTAAGCAGTGCACGACGTTGTCTCGGCTGGGCTAGCCCAGGCGACCGCATGGCGATGCGGTCCTGACGCTCGCTCCGGCCGCGCCTCGAGAGCCAGACGGGGCGAGCTGGCATCGTGGACGCCGGGCCCGCCCGGAGGCCTTTCGCAACGTCGTCCCGGGCGGGCCGCCAGCACACCCTTCGCGCCTTCGGCGAGGGTGGCGATCTGGTGCTCGGCCCACTCGGCCAAAGGCTGGATGCAGCACAACGGTGCTGCGCACAGCCGCGACCTGCGCTCTCGTGCGCCCGCTCCCGCCGGCGGTGAGCACGTTCCGCGCCGCCCCGCGCCCCCGCCCCGTGCGGCGGTTCACGGCGTCCTGCTCCACCAGCTGGTAGAGGGCCGCCAACACCGAGGCCGCGGCCTTCCGCCCGGCGCCTGGCCAGCGCGGTCTTCACCGCGGCCTCGTCCTCTGCGGACGGTGGTTCCACCGGGACCGCCCGCCGAGTCCGCGCTCGCGGCCGCGCCGATCCCCTGACATGCCCCCGCGCGCAGGTCGTGTACGGCCGCCAGCGCCAACCCGACCCTCCTCGCCTTCAGCCCGATCACGGATCGATCGGGCGAGGTGAGAACACTTCAAGAATCCTGAAGTTCCGTCACCGGCTTGAAAAGCGCCCCAAGGAGACAGAACACCTTGGGCGGCGGGGACAAGGAATCAGCAGGGCTCAGGGGAACTCGCGGGATGTCGCACAGTCGGGCACGGTGACCTGTCTGGACCCCCCTTTTATACGCGCACGCGTACGCGCGCGAGGAGGACCCCTGGTACCGGGCCGGTAGGGTCCCGGTCATGAGCGAGCAGGCGATCCTGATGCACGGTCCGGCGGCCGGCCGGGTTGTCGACGTAGAGCTGAATGGGAACGGGTGGCCCCCGGACCACCTGGTGGTGGAACTCGTATCGGAGGAGCGAGTCGCCGAGCGGCTCAGGCCGCTGGCGCCCGAGCCGGAGATCTACCTACGGACGTTCTGGAACTGGGTCCACAGCAAACCGGCGAAGGACGACGAAGGGCACTGGTGCTACCAGTGGCGCAACCCGCGCTTCCCGAACGGTTGGTGAGGCTGTCACCGGCCCCGCCCCCGGCGAATCCGGGCCAGCCCGTGGAGGAAAGCTGGCCCGGTTCTGTCCGCGGCAGGCTGGGGCCGGGCCGATCAAGGAGACGGCGGCCCTCCGCTCTGTCCCGACCCCAGCAGCAGGTAGAGGAGCGTCACCACCCCCACGCTGACCAGCACAGGGGTCCCGACGGCCGGGTGGCGGTACGCGAGGTATCCCGTGAACGCTCCGGCGAGAAGAAGGACGAGGATGCGCAGGTCGAGGGGGCCATTCACCGGGTCACCGCCGAGCTGACCGAGGGGGCCACGATGAGGCCGGCGGCAGCCAGCTTCTTGGCGCGGCCCCGTACGCGGCTCAGGCGCCGCTCCACCGACTTCCGCGTGGTACCCAGCCGCTGCGCGATCTCCTCCTGGGTGGCCCCGGTGCGCATCGCCTCGCAGACCGTGCGCTCCTCCATCGACGCCTCCGCCAGGATGATGCTCAGGGTTTCCTGCAGCACGGTCTGCTCCTCGGGGCCGGGTGTCGGGACCACGCTCCACACCTCGAACTCGGCGTCGTAGACGCGTCGGTCCGGTCCGAGGATCTCGCGCATGCGACGCCGGTGGCCGGTGGCCCATCCGCGGTAGGCGTCCCGGTAGGACCACAGCGCGAAGTGGAGGAAGAAACTGGTCAGGTTCCGGCCGCCGTCCGGATTCCAGCCCTGCAGGGGGCTGTCCTCTCCGTCCATGAAGGCGGGGATGGCCTTGCCCAGGCAGTCGATCGCGATGTCGTCGCGGACGTCCGCCCGGCGCTTCATCTCCTCCACCTCGGTGTACGGCGCCGGGAAGTAGATCCGGTGCTCGCGGCACCGCTCGATGACGACGCCCTCCTTCATCCAGGAGCGCAGCACGGTCCACCCGTAGCGCCAGAAGCGGTCCTGCAACAGGTCGAACCGGGGTCCCTCGAATCCGTCCGCCTGCAGCTCCGCGAACAGTTCCCGGTCGGCGGCACGCTGCGCGACGTCCCGGTCTCGCTGGGAGGGGAGGACGACGGGCGGGCTGGACGCCGAGGTGTTGATGAGCACAGTCAAATCTCCGTCTCGCACTGGGAAGGCTTTACGGGACTCCTTATGAAAAAAACACCGACTGATCCCCCGCGAAAACACGAAAGAACTTTTTGGTCGGCATCACGCCCTCGGTTGGTGCCCATTCGCCAGTTCTGGCCTGGTGCCGGGATAAGCTCCCCATATCCGGAGTTCATGGCAAGCCGCAATTCCGATGAACGGGGCGAACATGTCAGATCGTCACACAGTGGTAGAAACAGTGCTGCCGATCGTGGTGCCCGCTCCGCCAGCCCGGCCGGAGGAGTACGACGCTGCGACCCGGGCGACGCTGGAGCACATCGACCACCAGGCCGTGCGCACGGTCGCCGACCACCGGCCCGAGCGCACCCGTGACGGCTACGCCCAGGACTGGGCGAGCTGGATGAAGTTCTGTGCCGAAAGCGGGGTGCCGCCGCTGGCCGTCACCCCGGGCACCCTCGTGATGTTCGTCGAGTGGCTGTGGACCCAGCCCGGATGGAAGAAGGGCACCTGCACCGCGCCCTCGACTATCGACCGCCGCATCTCCGGCACCGTCGTCTCCGCCCGCGCCGAACACCGCGTGAAAACCGAAGACGGAGTCGCCCGTCTCGCCCGCAACCGGCTCAAGCAGTTGGTGAAGGAGATGGAAGAGAAGGGGGAGAGCCGCGGCCGGGGCCAGGCCCCGCCGCTGCTGGTCGACCATCTCGTGGCGATCAGCGCCGCCTGCCCGGACAACCTCATGGGCATCCGCGACCGCGCCCTGGTGCTCATGCACTTCGCCGTCGCCGGCCGCGAGCACGAACTCGCCTTCAACCGGGTTCGCGACTACGCCGAGACCCCCGCCGGCATCCAGGCAGACCTGCGCGTGTCCAAGGTCCGCCCGCGCATCGTCCCCGTCCCCTACGGCTCCCGGCCCTCAATCTGTCCCGTCCGCGCCTGGCAGATATGGAAGGAAGCCGCCGGCCTAGACGACCCGGACAGCCACGCCTGGCGCCGACTGCACAACCGCTGGCACACCGTCATGAAGAGCGGATTGCAGCCCGAGTCCATCGGCGACATCGTCACCCGCGCCGGCGAACGCGCCGGGATCGAGATCCGCTTCACCGGCCACAGCCCCCGCCGCGGACTGGCCACCTCCTCCCGCATGAAGGGCCACGACCAGATCGTCATCGCCAAGCAGGGCGGCTGGGCCCCGCACTCGAAGGTCCTCGCGGGCTACCTCGAAGTCGTCGACCAGTGGGAGGACAATGCCCTGCTCGGTGTGCTGTAGAGCGCACCGAGCAGGGCCCCGAGTGTGCGACATCCCGTGATAGAACGACAACGGCCCCCACCCCGTCGACATCGGGGTGGGGGCCGCACGGTACCCGGCCGGAACTACGCGACGATGCCGCGGATCTTTCGCCCGAGTTCCGTGGACGGGTAGAGGATCGCTTCGGCGACCCGGCCTCCGGAGTCCTTCGCGCCACCTGCGAACGACACGCCCGTCACCTGCCCCTCGTTGACCAGCGCCTTACCGCCGACCCCGTCCCAGTACTGCGCCGACCGGTCCCACTTGACGGACGTCACCATGTCCATGAGTGCCTCCGCCGTGATCTGGTCGCTGTCCGCCCACTCGGTCGCGTGGTGCACGGCGACACCGAGCCCGGTGAGGATCGCCGGCGCATTCAGCGCCGTGCCCTTCGGTCCCTTGGCCAGCTCCGGGGCGAGCTTTGTGAGGACCTCGGACAGCAGCGACACCACCCGCTCCTTCTGCTCCTCCGCCGACACCGTCTCCGTGTTCAGCGTCGATTCCGTCACCGTCGCCGACGTCTTCGCGATCCCCGACCGGCCGAGGAGTGCAGTGGTGACCAGCGCCCGCAGCCCGGACAAGGTGATCAGCTTGTCGTCCGACGCGGCGAGCTGCCGACGCTGCGACTGCACCAGCGAGGAGAGGGAGACGATGCCGTCGGCGGTGGGGATCTTCACCCGGTCTGCGATCTTGTGGGCGAGCTGCGTTCCCAAGTCGCGCTGGTCCATGGACATGGCGAGGTTCTTGTCCACCGTGATGCCCTTGACGTTCCGATCGTGGAACACCTGCCGCGCTTGCTCGACGCTCAGGTCCCAGTACAGCTCTACCGGAACCCGCACGTTGCGGAGCTGCTCGATCGTCAGCCCGTAAGACTCCGGGTCGGAAACAATCTGATGCAGCGCCGTGCACTGCGTTTCGCCGTCGATCGGCACCTCGTGCGCGCCCACTGGGATGAACACCTCGTACAGCCCCGAGCCCGCTGCCTCCGCCACCTCTGTCGCCGTGGCGGTCGGCTTCCCATCCGTCTGCGACGGGATCCAGATGGTCACCGGTGGCGTCGACCAGCCGTTGAGGAGGTCACCGCGCAGACCCGCGGCGATGTAATCGGCGTACTCGTTCGCGTTCTTGCCCTTCGCCCCGGCGAGGGTGCGCTGAACGAGAAGCCGGATCTCGGCGTGAGCCTTGAGGAGCGCGCCCGCCTGCGCCAGGTTCTTCTTCCCTTCCTCCTTCCGCGGGTCGGGCACCGTCTGGACGAGGGAGAACAGTTCGACGGTGGTGACGGCGACGCCAGGCCGCACGATCATCGCGGGCACTGTGACGCCCTGTCGTCCGAACGTGGACAGGCTCATCTTGGCTCCAAGGTAAGTGGGGTTTCCGCGGCACGGTTTCGTTGCCGACCACCCTGATGCTAGACCTTTTCAGCTTCCGCGGTAGCAAGATTTACGAGATTCTCCTCAAGGCGCTGACGGTTGGTCTTCCGCGGAAATCTACTGACAAGGTGTCACTGCACGTCAGGGCAGTGAAGCCGCAGCTAAGGCGGACAGCTGCGAACTCGCCACCTCGCTTGGCTGGTACCGGCGCTCGCCGAAACCGAGGAGCTGCGGCACCCACCGACTCCGAGGCCATCGCTCACATATGCGGGACACAGATGCGACAAAAGACGGTACGAACAAAGGTGCGTGACGGAACTTCATGGAGCAGACCGATACGAGCACGGACAGATCGCGCGTCGTGGAGCCCACCGTGGTGCTGCCGGCGTCGGCCGGACCGGCGGGCACCACCGCGGCGACGAATACCGCGGCGTTCAGCCCCGACGTGCTCGCCAAGCTCCAGGAGCTGGAGGAGCGCAGCGCGGCGCACGAGAAGAACCTGCGGCCCGAGAACACCACCGACGGCTACGCCGCCGACTGGAGGCAGTGGGAGCAGTTCTGTGCCCTGCTCGAACTCCCCGTCACCGCCATCACCCCGGGCAGCCTGACCGCGTTCGTCGAGTGGCTGTGGGTCCAGCCCGGGTGGAAGAAGGACAAGGAGGGCAACCCACTGAGCTACATGGCGCCCTCGACCATCGACCGGCGCCTGTCCGGCGTGGTCGTCACCGGCCGCACCGACCACCACCTGGTCCTCGACAAGACCGTGGCCGCCCGCGCCCGCCGGGTGCTCAAGGCCAAGGTGAAGGAGCTGGAGAAGAGCAAGGAGACCCGCGGCCGGGGCCCGGCGCCCGCGCTGCTCGCCGAGCACCTGCGCGCCACCGTGGTGGCCGCGCCCGACAACCGGCTGGGTATCCGCGACCGCTCAATCGGGCTGACCAGCTTCGCCATCGCCGGGCGCGAGCACGAGGTCGCCTTCCTGCGCCTGCGCGACTTCGTCGAGACCGAGCACGGCATGGAGGTCGACATCCGGGTGTCGAAGATCAAGCCGAGGAAGGTGAAGGTGCCGTTCGGCTCCCGGCCGAGCAGCTGCCCGGTGCGCGCGTGGCGGGCCTGGAAGGCAGAGGCCGCTCTCACGGACCCCGATGACTTCGCGTACAAGCCGCTGCACAACCGCTGGCACACCGTCATGGACGGCGGGCTGGACCCGGAGACGATCGGCGACGTCATCACCCGGCTGGGCAAGTGGGCCGAGCTGGACTTCCGCCCCACCGGGCATTCCCCGCGCCGCGGACTGGCCACCAGCTCCAAGCGCGCCGGCAACGACCGCAAGGTCATCGCCAAGCAGGGCGGATGGGCCGAGAACTCCGCCGCGATGGAGGGCTACTTCGAGGACGGCGACGGCTGGGAGGAGAACGCTTTGGTCAAGGTGCTGTAGGACGGGAGGCCCGGCCCGCCGGTGCCCCGTGGTTGAGTATCCGCACCACCCGGGGAGGGGCAAGCGATGAACCAGGACGGTCTGGAGTTTCCCGCAACGTTCGACCAGGAGTTCGTCCGGCAGGACGGACAGCGCGGCTACTTCGGCAGGAATGTGCTGAAGGGGCTGGTGGACGGGATGGAAGGCTTCCTCGCGGAGAAGCGGCGCACGCCGGGCTTCCGGAGCATGGGGCCGGTGGCGCTGGGCGGGTTCCTCTGGCTCGACGATCCGGAGCTGGCTGGCTGCCTTGCCCGGTTCGCCCACACCTGCGTGGTCGTCTCCAAGCAGGGGCGCAGCAAACGCGACCTGGAGAAGCTGGGCAGGCTCCAGCCCTTCGCCGATGGCGACAACGGGATGCTGGCCCGCGCCTTCGCCGAGCTGACCGACCTGGACCGGCGGGAGAACGGCCGGGCCAAGGTGGTGGGACCGGGCTCGCCGATGCCCGACGACGTGGTGATCCCGCCCCTGCGGACCATCGGTTTTCGGCGCCCACCCAAGAAGGACATGGTGCCCTTCCTCCACACGAAGATCATGCTGCTCGGCGAGATGTGGTGGCACGACGAGGACGGCCTGGGTGGCGTCGCCGACGTCATCGGCTTCCGCCCGGAGCGGCTGTGGGTGGGCAGCGCCAACGCGACTGAACGGAGCAGGTACAACCTGGAGTTCGGGATGTGGCTCGACGACCCGCAGGCCCTGGAGGCCGCGCAGACGTTCCTGGTCCAGCTGATGGCGCACTCCGAAGCCCTCGACCCGGACAGTGACCTGTTTCAGCCGGAGCTGCTACCTGTGGACTTCGACGACGAGGCGTTCGCCGAGTACGTCGCGGAGCACGGGTGGGGCGACCCCGACGCCTGAACGTCCACCAGCACGGCTCCGGGCGATCGACCGCCCGGAGCCGTGCGCGGTCCATCAGGCACGCTGGTCGGGCCCCGGCCCGAAGCGGTGAGTTACCGGGTGGCCTGCCGAAGCTCGGTTCGGCGACGGCACCCGCGTGCGCGGGCACCACCGGTCCATCAGCCCGCGCACCATCGCCGTCGTAGCGGGCACCAGAAGCGGAGGTCTGCTCCTGCTCCTGTTACTGCTGGCCCTGGCCGGCGGGCCGGGAACCAGCAGCAAGGCACCGGCCGACACCATGCCGTCGCAGACGGCATCGGTCCCGGCCACTCCCCACCGGTAGGACTCGCCCCGCACAGAAAGCAGACACAGCGCAGGGCCCCGGGCGGCGGGCGAACCGTCCGGGGCCCTGCGCTGTGTCTGCTGGTTCCGCTGGAATGAGGGCTCAGCGACAAGTTAAAACTCAAGCTAAGTCGCAAGTGCCATTATCCGCTGATAACAAGCCCATAGGACGGGGTGGCACTTAGAGGGCGCTTGCGACGAGCCGGAGAGCGGGCCGGTCTTCTTCGGCGCCGAGCATCCGACGGACCTGGGGCACGCTCCAGGCCAGTTCACGTGCAAGCTCTGTGATTGTCAGCCCGTGGTCGCAGGCAAGGGCGAACGCTTGAGAGAGCAGCGCGGGCTGCTCGCCGGGGTAGCCAGCCAAGGGGTCCGGAGCGAAACCGGGCTGTCCCTTCAGGCCGTGCAGGCGCTGATAAGCGCGGCTGGCCGCAGAGTCAGACAGGAGACCGAGTTCTCGGCAGCGGTACAGCAGGGAGTGCACCGATACCCCCCACATGTCTCGCAGTTGCGACAGTTTGTGCAGGTCGGCTCGTGCGGGCAGCTCGGACAGGATTGACTCGCGGGGGGTGAGGAACTCGGCGGCAAAGGTGTCAGCTTCTCGCTCCTGGGCGACGTCACCAGGGCTAGCGTCGCCGTGGAGGACTAGATGGCCCAGCTCGTGGGCCGCACTGAAGCGGTGCCGGTAGACGTCGTCGGTTCTGTTTGGTGTCAACACGATCAGCGGCCGGGGTAGGCGCGATGTGGAGAAGGCATCGACGGATCGCAGATCCTCGTCGCGCTGCGGGGTGATCACCACAATTCCACGTGCTTCCAACCGTCGGACCAGGTGGGCAACCGGTCCGGTCCCTAGGCCCCACTCGATCCGCAGCGCGCGGGCAGCAGCAGCTGGGTCGCTGGGCAGTTCGGTACCCGATAGGACTTCCCCGCCGGCGAAACCGGGCAGGTCGACCACGGGGAGCTGGACACGCTTCTCTAGTGCGTAAGTCAGCTCCCATACCTGTTCGGTGTACGCGATGGCTTTGGCGCGCTGGTAGGACCGCGTGCTGCGCAGGCTGCGGAAGTGTGCGGCCGAGGGATCCAATCGTGCGTGGGGGCGTCCTGACAGGAAGTACGCCAACGGCACCTCCAAGACTTCTGCCAACCGCGGGATGAGTTCAGGGCGAGGCCGGTTGGTGCCCATTTCGTACTGGCTCACCGCAGCCGGGGTCACTCCCAGCTCGTCGGCCAGGCGCCTCTTCGTCATCCCTAGCAGGCAGCGCGCCTGGGCCAGCCGCGCGGGGTCGAAAACCTCGTGCACTGCGGCCGGAGAGGGCTGTTCCAACCCGGCGCGGCTTTTGCGAGCGTTGCGGCTTCCGGGGGCAGTGAACAGCGATGGCTGGGTTTCTTTACTCATTGCCGTCTTCGATTTGAGGGGTGGTCGGTTCCTGTTCGGCGGACGGGCGCTTGATGAGCTCGACGCGCGGCGTGACATCAAGCGAAGGCACCTCGCCCCTGGCCCAGCCCTGCGTGGGGATGGCGACGCCCGCATCGTGCAGATCGCGGCGAGAGCTGCCGGAGTCCTGTGCGGTGGCGATGCTCATGTCGAGCCGCTCGGGCTCCCACAGCATGGTGCCGTCGTCTTCGAGTGAGTGGGGCGTACCCCACCAGGCGGCCAGAATCTCGTCGCTATCGGCGTTAGCCACGTACGCGACGTAGATCACTTGAAGCTTCTCCGCTTTGGCCGCCGCGGCGGCTTCGGCCACCGTTGGGTGAGCTTCCGGGCCGGCTGCCTCGGGAGTGTCGAACAGAGTCGGCGCGGGGTCGACGCCATTGTCACGGGACACCATCTGAGGGATCTTCGTGCTCAGCTTCGCCCGAGTGATCGGCTCCTTCAGCGAGGTGGCATGCCGGAAGGGGATCAGTACCCGTCCATTGACCACCGCCAGGCTGTACGAGGCACCCTTGGGCCTATAGGGCTCGTAGCCGGGCAGTGAAGCCAGGTCGAACTGCGAGACGACGAGGTGGTAGCGCGTGGCCCACATACTGCCGTAAGGACGCTTGTCCGCAGCCCCCGCGCCTTCGGCCGCCACCTGAACCAGACGTGCCGCCTTCTGGCCACGCGCCAGACCCGTGACCACATGCCGCACCACCTCTGAGGCATTCTCACCGAAGTGCTCGACACCCAACCGCGACGGAGTGATCTCGCCAGCCATGATTCCCCCAGAGGGCTAGGTACTTACCGAACGAACGTCAATGTAGCACTCTCGCTTAACTTATGAGCGGTAAATGCCCGCGAGTGTCAGGGAGAAGGTGTCGCCGCAGTGGCCCGTCGGCGTTCTGTTTCCACCGCGCGCCGCAGGGCCTCCAGCTTGAGGGGCAGCAGCTGGGGCAGCCCGTCGTACCGCAGCCGGCCGACTCGGTAGGAGGTGACGAGGCCGTTCTCCTCCAGCGGCATCCCGGGCGGGCGGATCGTCGTGTGCCCGTCGTCGTCGAGGACGCCGTCGTGGTTCATCCAGAGCGACACCCACAGCTTCGAGGTGCCGTGGGCCCGCTGCACCAGGTCCTTGCGCACGTCCAGCCAGCGCTCCAGCGCGGCCCGGGTCAGTGCCGAGGTCTCGACCCACTGCCCCTGACCCGTGCCGCCGCCCTGGGGGCGCCGCTCGACGTACACCGCGGCGTTGTCCTCGCCCAGGTCCGTGGTGCGCAGCTCGACCAGCTCCCCGCTGCGTGCCGCGGTGTCCAGCTCCAGCGCGAGCACGGCCGTCAGCCGGGTCTGCGCCGGGGACATGGGCCCGGCGAGGTACTGGTCAAGCTGGCGGGCCAACGCGGAGAGGGTGGCCGCCTCCGGTGCGGTCCTGAACAACTCCTCCACCTGCGCGCGGGACAGCAGCGTCCACCACGCCTCCGCCGTGGCGTGGGCCCGCAGCTCCAGTTCCTGCAGGGCGGCCTGCCGCTGGGCTTCACGCTCCTGCGCCAGCGCGAACTCCCGGGCTCGCCGTTCCCTGAACTTCTCCATGGCCTCCGTCCGATGCCGGGCCTGATCTTCGTCGCGCTGCACCCGGAGCCGACGGGCTGCCGTCTTCTGCTCGCGCTCCCGCGCCTCCTTCTGCCTGTTGGCCTCCACACGTCTCTTCCGGGCCCTCTGGCCCGCCGGCGACGCCAGCCATGCCTCGCGGCGCGCCCGGGACGCGGCCTCCAGTTCCTGCCTACGGGCCTCACGCTGCCGCGCCTCCTCCCCCCCGCCGCTGTAGCTCCCGTTCGTACGAGACCTGCGCCTCGGCGGACTGACGGGATGTCCACCACAGTTCACGGAGAAACCAGCGGTGTTCCTCGCCGACAAGCCGCATCACCTCGCGGTGACGCGGCACGCTCCGGCAAGGGCGCAGTTGTCCGCGAAGCACCCACCGCACGAACTGGGCGAGCTCCGCCTCCTGGAAGAACCACGCGCTGGAGCCGAAGCCTCCCAGCCCGTCGTCCACGACCCACGATTTATGGGTCGCTTCGGGTACCCGCACGCGGATGGACGGGACAGCCCCGAGCCACACCGGCGGCCGCTTGTGAGGGGAAACCCAGCACACCGCGACGCCCTCGGCCGCGTACCGGTCGGTGCGCGCCTTGATGTCCTCTACCGTGATCGGGGAGAGCTGCGCCTCCCGCGCCATCCGTTGCTCACCGTTGGGTGAGGCCGCCATCACGTCGGCCCGCCAGGAGCCGTCGTCTGCCGCGACCTCAAGCTCGGCGAACCATCCGGCCGCGCGGATGGCCCCGGCCATCTCCAGCTTGAGCATGTGGTGCTCCCAGGACTCGTTCGCCAGAGAGCACTCCGGCGGCCGCCCGCCGTCGTGGCAGAAGAACCGCACGCGGCTCGGCGAGTGCTTGGCGTGCACACCCCACGCGCACTCGGGACAGGTGAGGGCGACGCGAGGCGAGACCTTGTAGACCCGGGACCACTCAAGGCCAGCGCCGAGATCCGGCTGGGTGGCGTCGATGCGGACCACTTCGGGGTGAAGAGCAATGAACGGCATGAAAATCGCATCTACTGTGCGATATGGCGCAAATGGCGACAAATCTGACGCAACAGGAGATAGCAGGCGGCACTGACAGTCGCGCGCCGAGCCCTCACAGATGCGCCGGGTCGCTACGCCCTCCTCAGTTCCTAGGTGACATGTCAGTTGGTGGACACGAGCGGGACGCCCGCCTCACCGCCGCCCGATCTGAGGTCAGGGCCGGTGTCCTCCTCGGCCGAAGCTGACATGTCACCTTGCGGCCTGGCATGGTTGAGTGGACACGACAGCACACGTGCTGAAAACGGCAGCGCCCCCGCCGCTGGAACGGCGAGGGCACCTTCTGCCGTACTGGGCGGACGTCCCCGGCTAGCTCAAGAAGCCGGGGGCGTCGTCACGTCCGGGAGAAGAACCACTCCCGGAGCATGCGTCCGATCCAGTACAAGGCGGTCGTCACCGGCGCGAGCCACAGACGGATGCGACGACGCACACCCCTCCAGTCAACCGGCGTAGACCTCGGGTGCTTCTTCATGCGTCCCCCTCGGGAAATGGGAGCGGCTTGCTGCCGGACCCGGGGCCCCAGGGCCCGCCGCGCGGTCCCCCCGAAGGTTCTTCATTAGGAAGCGAACACCACCTTACGTGGCGCCAGTAGACCCCACCGGCCGTCTGTCGGTGCCTAGTTGTGGGCTGGATCAGCGGAGCGTTACCCGGCCGGGCGGCCGGGTAACGCCGTGCCGGAAGCGGAATCGTCAATGTGATGACGAGTAAGCACTATTCGCCGACTCGGGCAATTCGGACACGGCTCGTCGGCGAGGGTGTCGGGTAACTCAAAGTTACGAAGATTCTTTGGGTTGGATGCGGAGTGATGGGTCGCGTCACCTGAACTCATGCCGCAGATAACTGCTCTGTTATCTGCGGGAAGGCTTCGCCCCAACCCCCATGACCGGCGGGCATAGATGTTCCTCTTCCGAGGCCGCTCGGTCTCGGAAGAGGAACGGCAGGGTCAGGCGGGAGGATTTTCCTCCTCCGCCGCCGGCGACGGAACGTCCGGTGACGGCGTGTTCTGCCGGTCGACCGCCTTCTTCACCGTCCAGCCTCTGCCCTACTCCTGCGCGGGCGGGAGCCGGGTGGTCGGTGGTTCGGGACGTCGGCGGCGGGCTGTGCGTGCGGCGCGGACGGCGGCGGCGCACGCGGTGGTGACGACGGCGGCGGACAGGCTGCCGAGGAATTCGGGAAGCGTCTCGCGCAGCAGGGCGAAGAGGTCGGACACGAAAGCGGCACGGCGCGCCGAGGGCCCCGTCGCGCGCCGGTTCCTCTCGTGCTCGAAAAGGATGCGGCAATGCACCGACTGGCCGGGAGCCTCGGCCGCTGGACAGTTGGATCACGCGCGGTGTCCGGCTTGTTCCGCTCGCCCGCGCGTAGGTGACCCTCTCTCAGTGCGATGAACATCCTTCCGTCCCGGGCAGCTCCGTGTCCCGGCTTTCGCCGAACGGGTGCGCCGATCCCTTTTCGCTGTCCCCGCCGTGGCGTACGCGATCCGCGGGTGTCGGACCGTGCGGAAGATTTCAGTAGCGCGCGTTTCATTTCAGTACGCGTTCTGTGCGGTGGGGTCGGCAACCATCCGGCCGTGCTTGATCGTCCTTCGGGTATGTCACACCTGAGCCCCGAACCGTCTTTGACCTCGCTTAGTTGGGTGCCCTGTGGTCACGGCACCACCCCGGAGGACCCGGTCGGCTGCCGCGGTGCCGACGTGCCCGGCCATACCGCATGCCTCGCCCACCTGGCCGACGCCGAACGCGACGCCTACCTGTATAGCCTGACCCCCGGCGCCGACATCGACCACAGCGGCACCACCTTCACCGAACCCCTTCTCGACGCCCTCCTCAATGCCCTCCGCGACCCCGCCACCGGCTCCCCCCGCCTCGGCGACGCCCGGTTCATATCGGCAACCTTCCAGGGCAACGCCGAGTTCGATTTTGTGACCTTCCAGGGCGAGGCCAGGTTCCGGTCGGCGGTCTTTAAGGGCAAGGCCGCGTTCGGGGCGGCGACCTTTCAGAGCGACGTCGAGTTTCGGTCAACGATCTTTAAGGGCGACGCCGTGTTCCAAGCGGTGATCTTCGACTGCACCGCCAACTTCACCGTGGCGACCTTCCAGAGCGGCGCCCGGTTCGATGGAGCGACCTTCCAGGGCGACGCCCGGTTCAAGGAAGCGACCTTCCAAGGCAACGCCGAGTTCGTATCGACGGCTTTCCAGGGTGACGCCGGGTTCGTATCAGCGGCTTTCCAAGGCGATGCCCGGTTCGAACTAGCGGCTTTCCAAGGCGATGCCCAGTTTGAACTGGCGGTTTTCGAGCGGTCGGCCAGCCTCGGGCCGTTGGTGTGTGCCGGGCGGGTGAAGTTGTCCGGGGCGGTGTTCGGCAGCCCGGTGACCCTCTCATTGGCCGCGCGCCACCTGGAGTGCCGACGGACCCGCTGGTCGTCAACGGCCGAGATACGTCTGCGCTACGCCACAGTGGACTTCGCCCAGGCGGTCTTCGAGTACCCCCTCACGATCGCTGCGGAGGCCGAGCCCTTCGTCCTCCCCGGCGGACTGCCAGTGCCCGAGCAGGCTCTTGCCGACGCCCTCAGCGCCACGGTGCAGTTGATCTCGCTGCGAGGGGTGGACGCGGCCCATCTGGTGCTCTCCGACATCGACCTGGCGATGTGCATGCTGATCGGAACCGTGCACCTGGACCAGATCCAGCTGGAGGGCACCTGCTCTTTCAATGACGTCCCCCGCACCCAGTGGCGCCGCTGGCCTCCCGTACGGTTCACCCAGCGCCGCATCCTTTTCGAAGAACGTATCTGGCGTGTGAGCGAGCCAGCAGCAGCTCCGGGCTGGAACGCCGCCGTATCCGGCACCGTACGTGTGGGGCCGGCGCAGCTGGCGCCGGTGTACCGGGCGCTGCGCAAGGCGTTCGAGGACGGCAAGAACGAGCCGGGGGCGGCGGATTTCTACTACGGCGAGATGGAGATGCGCCGCCATGACCGCACCAACACCACCCGCGCCGAACGCGGACTGCTGTCCGGCTACTGGTTGCTGTCCGGCTACGGCCTGCGTGCTTCCCGGGCGCTGGGCTGGCTTGCTGCCGCCATGCTCGTCACCATCGTGCTGCTGATGGGCTTCGGGCTCCCCAAGGACTCTCCGAAGCAGGAAGCGATCGGCACCGTGCCTCCCGGCGGCGGCAAGGTCACCTTCGAGATCGGCAAGGCTGATCCCCAGAACCCCACGGGGGAAAGGTTCACCGGCGAGCGCTTCGACAAGGCCCTGAACGTCACCCTCAACTCGGTGGTGTTCCGCTCCTCGGGCCAGGACCTGACCACCACTGGCACCTACATCGAGATGACGTCCCGCGTGACCGAACCCGTCCTTTTGGGCCTGGCGGTCCTGGCCGTCCGTAACCGTGTCAAACGCTGACCCAATCCGTCCGCAGCCCAGGGCCGACGCAATGCCGCAGTCACCGAACACTGAAACAACTGGTGTGACCGAACCCGCCATGAGCCGCCGCACGGAAGATTTCAGTGCCCAGGTCATAGCCGTGCCCACTGAAATCTTCCGTGCGGTCCGACAGCGGATAACCGGCCCCCGAGTGGTGATCACGTCGGATAACCTCTCCTTATCCGACGCGACAAAAGGGGCTCAGCCGCTAGTCGTGTCAGGATCTGCCTGACGGATGAAGTTGTCAGGAAGACCCTGACGTGGCACCTCGTCAGGCGTATCTTGACGACATGACTGACGCCCCTGCCAGCCCAGAGACTCCCTGCGTGCTCTCGCCGCGCGACGAGGCCCGCGTGTGGTTCGCCCTGCAAGCCGAGCGGACCAGCGATGCCGCGCTCGCGCTGCTGCCCATCGACCCCGCCGCACCGCAAGGTGACCGACTGCGCCGCGCCTTGGCCCTGAAGAAGGAGCTGGACGGCCTCATCACGCGCGCCGTCATCGCCGAACGCGAGGAGGGAACCACCTGGGCCCAACTGGCCGATGCCGCCAGCATTACCAGGCAGGCCGCCCACGAACGCTGGGCTCCAGCCGTCAGCGCCTGGGCCGCCAACGGCCGCACCACATTCCCGGAGGACAGCGGGATCAGCACCTTGGCCGCCGCCCGCCGCCTCGACCGAAAGCACGCCGACCAGCACCCCGACCACTCAGAGAACGCGGTCAGCTCCGGTCTGGACGCCGTGCGCTTCCCCGGCGCAGCCGCCGCCGAGGCCGCCCGCCGGGAGCGAGCGACGGGCTTGCATGCCCGGCTGGCGTCGCTCATCACTCAGCTCCACGGCATGCACAAGGAGCTGAGCCTGCTCACCGAGGCCGGTGCCCGCCCGGAGGCCCGGGCGGCCGTGCTGACCCAGCAGGCCGACCTGGAGGAAGTGATGGCTGCCGTGTATGAGGAGCTGACAGGCGCCGAGCCGGAACTCGCCGACGAGCACCGGGCTCGCGCCGAACGAGCCCGCGCCAACACCGTCGCCGAGCGGGAGTACGCCGAACTGCTCGCCGCCAAGGCCGAGGCCGGCTACCAGACGGAGGGAGTGACGAAGTGACGGTCTCGGTCGAGACGGCCGCCGACCACGTCGCCGGGCCGGACAGCAACCCGGTGCCGCTGGACCCGGCGGCCGCCGAGCGCCAGGCGCTCATCGAGCGGTGGGCCGAGCGCCACGGCGTCGACGCCGCCCGGCGCCTGGCCGAGGCCGAGGACCTGGCCGACGCCGTGGCGAAGGAGATCACCCCCGAGAACACCGCCGACACCTACGACAAGAGCTGGCGGGTGTGGGAACGGTTCTGCGCCACCACCGGCCTGCCCATACGGGAGAGTTCCCGGGGCTCCCTGGTGACGTTCGTGACGTGGATGCTGCGCGAGGGCCAGCAGAACGGCAAGGGCTACGCCCCGTCGTCGGCCTCCACCCACCTCGCGGCCGCCGTCGTCGGGCTGCGCGAACGCGGCGTGACGGTCTCCGGCGACGACCAGGCCGCCGCCCGCACCGCCCTGGAGGGCCTGGCGGTCAAGCTCCTGCAGGCCGGAGAACGGCGCGGCCGCGGCCAGGCGGCCGGCGCCGACATCGACGGACTGCGCGCCATCGCCCGCGCCTGCCCCGACACCCTCACCGGCGACCGCGACAAGGCCCTGGTGCTCACCGGCTTCCACTACGCCAGCCGCTCCCAGGACCCGGCCGGGCTGCTGACCGGCGACGTCACCCTGCACCCGCGCGGCCTGGTCGTCGCCGTGCTGACCGGCAAGACCAAGCACTCCGTGCGCAACGCCAAGATCCGCTACGCCGACGATCCCGAGATCTGCCCGGTGCGGGCCTGGACCGCCTACCGCACCCGCCTGGTCGCCGAGCACGGCCAGCGGTGGGCCGCCCCGTCGACGCCGGCGTTCGTCGGCATCGACCGGTGGGGCCACGTCACCGGCGGCATGGTCCCCGACTCCGTCACCCGCGCCGTCAAGCGGATCTCCCACCGGGCCGGGGTGCCCATCGCCTGGACCGGGCACTCGCTGCGCATCGGCCTGGCCTCCGTCGCCCGCCGCAACGGCCGCGACGGCATCGCCATCGCCGACCAGGGCGGCTGGGCCCGCCACTCCCGCTCGATGCTCGGCTACATGCAGCGCGACGACGGGTGGGAGGACAACGCCTCCGCCGGCCTCGCCTGACACTCTGCAGACCAGCCCCGGTCAGACCTGTTGGTTCCAACAGGTCTGACCGGGGCTGGTGCTGGGTCCACCAGGGTTCAGCGGGTCCTAGATTCCCTGCTGGCCTTGACGGGGCCGGCCGAGCCGCTGCTCCCGCTTGCGCCTTCGTCGCACGGGGGCTCCACGACCTCGGGGGTACGCGTCCAGCCGGACCCCTAGGATCCCGGGTGGCTGATCCTTCGTTCGAGGTGAATCTCGGTGAAGACGGCGACCTTGGCACGCAGGGCCCAGGGGTCGAAGGGCTTGCTGATGTAGTCGACCGCTCCGGCCGCGTATCCGCGGGCGGTGTGCTCGGGATCGATGCCCATCGCGGTGAGGAAGATGATCGGCACGTCCCTGTTACGGGGGCGGCGCTTGATGTGGGCGGCGGTCTCATAGCCGTCCATCTCTGGCATCTGCACGTCCATGATGATGACGGCGAAGTCGTCGTGGTGGAGCAGGGCCTTGAGAGCCTCCCGGCCGGATGAGACGGTGACGAGCTCCTGGTCCAGTGTCTCCAGCACCGCTGTCATGGCGAGCAGGTTGTCGGGCTGGTCGTCCACGACCAGGACCTTGGGCATGGGCTGGGGCTGCGGCAGAGGCGGAGCCGTGGGGTGTTCCACGGCTTCGAGCTGGCGCTCCAGCAGGTCGCAGCGTGCTTCCGCGTCCGCCCGCTGCACCTGTGCCGCCTGGAGTTCGTTCCCCAGCCGGGCCACCTCCTGCCGCAGGACGTCGCGCTCGCCCAGCAGTTCCGAGACGTCGGGATGAGCCGCTGCCAGCTGGCCGGCGTGCTCACGCTCGGCGGCGAGCGTCGCCTTCATCTGGTTCAGCCGCACCTCCAGGTCGGCGATGCGGTGCTTGCGGTCCAGCAGCGCGTCGCCCAGCACGTCGCCGCGGACGCTGGAGCGGCGCGAGACGTGGTCCGCGTCGGCCAGCTGCTGTTCGATGATTTGGGCCGCGTGCTTCGGGGAGGAGTTGGCATCGAACGCCGACTGGTAAAGCCCGCGCACGTACTCGATGGTCTCGGGGGTGACGGTGGTGCCGCGGTGCTCGGCGAGATCGGTGAGCATGTCCATGATTACCGGCCAGGGGGGTAAGCGGGTCCCGTTGAGGTAGCGGGAGAACGTGCCAGGGTCACGCTGGTGTCTGGCCGCATACCGGCGTACCGACACCCCCAGTGCCGCGAACAGCTCCCGCAGGACCTTGGCGAGCGCACGGGACTCCTGCGTCAAGCCCTGCCCCAGAGGCCGTAATTCACCCATGGTCGTGCGCCTCCTCGCAGGAGTGACCGGTTTCCGAGGTGATCAAGCGGTCGAAGAACGGTATCGACAGCCCGGTGACGGCGAGGCCGGCGAGCATGCCGCGTGGGACGCCCTCCCCCGCCAGCCAGGACAGCGCCCCTGCCGCCACGCCGCTGAGCGCTGCGAGCAGGAAGACCAAGGCCGTTCTCAGCGGCAGCAATGGCCGATCCACGCGATTCTCCATTCGTCCGTCCCTCCTCCGGAGGGGGAGACATCCCGCCCGGCGGACCGCCAAGTGGGTGACACACAGCATGGAGCGTCACGGGGCCGTTGCAGTACGTGATCAAGGAAAGTGGCAACGGAAACCGCCGTTGCGGCGGGCCCGCCGCAACGCGAAACCGTCGTCCGCGCAGATCGGGGCGCTGACCCGGCTACGCGTTGCCAATATGTTGCTGTGCAACGTTGGCACCACGGCGGGGCACGGCGGGCAACACATCCCGGTCCGGAGATCCTCAGGGCCGGCCGGGAAGTCGCCGGGGCCCACCGAGGGGCAGGAAGGACGGCCGCGGTGAGCCAGAACTTCCCCGCAGCCGACGTCGGCGCGAGACCACGACGGCCTGACACCTCTTGCAACTCGCGTTCCGTCCAGGACGAAAGCAGGGACTCGTATCACTGGTGCGGCCTCTCGGAGATGGGCTGGCCAGCCGGGGCCCGTGGACGCGGGAGACTCACAGGGTGAGCACCTCGCGCCGTCCTCTGCAGTCCACTCCCGTCCCGGCCGCCGAAGACCGGCGGATGCCGTTGGCGCCCGACGCCCCGTCCCCGCTGGCGTCGGCCGCGGACCGGTACGCGGACGCGGCATGCGACCTCGCCGATCACGCGAGTCCCAGCGGGTGGAGCGCCGAGGCGGTCGACGACGTACTGGAGGGCATCGACGCGGCCGTCGCCGCCCTGGCCGCCGCCGACCCGCGCGCCGCCCGGATCCTGAAGGAAGTGCCGCTGGCCCTCGAGGCGATGCGCCGGTACGCCGCGGGCACCCCGGCCGACGCGGCATCGGCGCCGGTACGTACACCGAGGACACGCCGGGGACTGGGCCGGGGCTGGCAGGGCATGTACCTCCCGCGCGACGACGGCGACGAGCCGCAGTGAAGAATCGCCGGGTCCGAGCGCAGGGCGGTCTCACCAGCCGCAGGTTGAGCAGGAATGAGCCCCGGACCATCGGCCCGGGACTCATTCAGCGGTCACTCACCGGTCACCCCAGCGCACTGCCCAGTGCGCTGGCGCTACCCTTGAGCCTTACCGAGAAACGTTTCGCGCGAGCAACGGTTCTCGGTATTGCGGCAACGAAGAGACCCCTACAAAAGAGACCCCCGCCGCAGGCACGGCAGGGGCCTCTCCTCTCAACCGCATTCTGGTGTCGGCCTCCAGCTCACTACGTCTGAGCTGGAGGCCGACTCAGATCAGGTCACGCCACTCGCGCACCATCTGACCGATCCAGAACGCAGAGGCCGCCACCGAAGGTGTCCAGAGGCGAATGCGTCGCCGCACTCGCCGCCAGCTTCCTGGTCTTGGCCTTGCGTGCTTCCCCATGAGTCCCCCACGGGACAGAGGGCCGGCTGCTCAATCCGGGCCCGGAGCTCCAGGGCCCGACGCACGGTCCCCCGAAGGTTCCTCTCGGGAAGCTCTGGACAGAATCTTACGCAACATCAGGGCGGCCCACGGACCGCCTGTAACTGGGCAGTTGGGCGAGCGACAGCAGAGCGTTACCCGGCCGGGCGGCCGGGTGCACGTCGGGGGGCTGAACGAGCCGTCAAGGTACGAGTGGGCGAGGACTCTTGAGGGAGTCGGGGCAAATCGGGCACGGCCGGGCGGCCGGGCGGCCAGGCACTGGACGGTCACAGTCAGTAGTTTTTATTCGCCGGTCTCCTCTTGGCCGAGCATCCGACAACCGATGGTCATTGTTGATCATCGGAACCGTTGAGATGTGCGCTGGCGGCTTCGACGAACGCCTTTGTCCTGTTTTTGAGGATGTTGTGTCGGTCGTCGAACTTCGCGTTCGCGGTAGACGCGACGGGGTCCTTGGCGTTCTGGAGTTCCAGCACGGCGCCGTAGACGTGATTCGAGGCGAGTTCGATCCCATGGGCCAGATCGGCGAGATGCGCCGGCCCTTCGAGGCGGACTGCTGCGGCGGCGAAGACAAGGGCTTCGTTGTCCTGAGTGGTGAGCGTGTTGTTCCAGTGGCGTTGCATCCTGGGATCGAGGGTGCCGAGGTACACCCGGAACATGTGGCTCTCGTACTTGGCGGCCTGGGCGACGAGGGCGGCGTATGCCTCGCGCTGATGTTGCCGGCGGATGGCGTCCATGGGGCCGCGGCGGGCTGCTCGCGCTTGTGCGCGGCCTGCGGCGTAGGCAGTTGCGGCGGCGAGGACAGCCGTGGGCGTGGTGATGAGCGCAGCTATGACGGCGGAATCCATGACAGGTGATCCTGCCAACCTGGCCCGGGACTCCTACCTCGGACACCAGCCGCAAACTATGCGGTGCCGGGGGCGGTACTGCCGCCGCGAGGGCGCACCCTGGTGGCCCTTGACTGCCCCTACCGCGGTGTCAGACCCGGCCGAGACGATGGGCGGACGACGCCATCAGGTTGGGGGGAGCGCTGTGAGTTTCACTGCCGTACACGAGGAGCGGGGCCGTCTGGACGCCTCCTTGCCGGATCTCGGCTGCGGCTGGGATTGGAGTGCGATCCACCGGGTGCAGCCATCGGCCCCCCTGGAGTGCCGGGAGTGTGGCCACGGGATGCACGCCAAGGTGTCGCCCCTGGGCTTGCGGTTCTTCGCTCATGCGTCTGGGGCTCCGACGTGCACGCTGGCGGAGGAGTCGATGGCTCACCACCTGCTCAAGCTGGAGCTTGCTCAGGCGGCCCGCGAGGCCGGATGGATGGCCGAGCTGGAGGTGAGCGGGCGGGACGGTCGTTGGCGGGCGGACGTCCTCGCCTCCACGGCCAACAGGCGGCGTGTCGCCCTGGAGGCGCAGTTGGCTAGCATCACCGCCGCCGAGATTCGTGCCCGTACGCAGCGGATGGGGGCTGACGGAGTACGGGCCTACTGGTTCAGTGACCGCAGCCGGATTCCCTGGTTGGGTGCCGTTCCCTCCGTGCGGCTGGTCCGGGAGGGTCAGAACCTGGTCGCCGTCGAGCCCATGGCTCGGTTCACCGGTGACTACTGGGGCCCCGAGCCGTTCATACCGCTCGCCGAGTTCGTGGGCAGGGTCCTCACCTCGCGGTTGGTCTCGCACGCTCCACGCACGCCGCAGCGTCACGTGGCCCGGCGGCCCGTGACGAGGCTGTGGGCCCATCCCAAGTGCGTACTGGCGGAGGCCAAGAAGCTGGCAGATGAGGAAAAGCGGCAGCGCGCGGCTCAGGAGGAGCAGGAACGTGCTGAGTGGCGGGGGTACGCCCGGGAAGAGGCCGCGTTCGCCGAACGTACGGCGCGCGCCGACCCGGACCGGGCGGCCCTGGCCCGGCACTCCGCCCGGCTGCCCGGGATCGAGCAAGCCATCGCCCAGGCCGCCGTCATGTACCGCACCCGTGTGACTGTCGGCTGGAGTGTGGGAGATAGCCGGTACTCCAGTGGCGTCCCGCTCGTCAATGACGGCGGAACCCTGCTGGCCGTCTTCGACCCGCTCCCGCTGGTCGGCCCCTGTCCCAACTTCCTCCTCGACGTCGGGCTGCCGATGCTCTTTCCCACGGAGGAACGACGCCAGCGCTTCGAGGAGCACCGAGCTACAAGTGAGCGATTGCGCCGGCAGGCCAGAGCCGAGGCGCTCGCCGACGACGAGTGACCGCCGCACCCCTGTCAGCCTGATCACCCCGCTACCTTGCGGCTGGTGTCTGGGCCGGGACTCCAGGGCCAACCTTCGACGCGGTCGATACCCGAACCTGAACCCTCTTGATTGGGTCGGCACTCCGACAGCGAGCTCACGATGACCTCGGTGCAGCCACGGCTGTACCGCCGGGGGGCCCTGTGCTCAGTTTGGGACGCCCTCGGCGTGATCGGCGGCAGGTCAAGGGGTACGGACCACTGCGCCGGAGGCGAACCACTGCACGAGGGCGGCGGCGAGGTGGACGCCGGCCCGCGAGGCCTCCAGGGTCTCCGGCACGGTTGGGGTCTGCTTGCCGTGTCGAGAGGTCTGCCCGTCCCACAGAGTGCGCATCATCGCTTCTACCGGGGCGACCGGGTCCCCGCCCTCCGGCGTTGAGATGGCGGTCCTGAACTTCGACCGCGCGTTGCCGATCTCGCCCAGCATGGTGCCGAGCGTCGCCCTGGCATGGTTCGGCTGGATGACGGAGTGCGCCGCGCACTCAACAGCCTTGATCGCCTCGCTGTACGCCCGCACCGGGTCAGGGTGCAGTCCGTACGCGGCCCGCCACGCGGCTGCCAGGTGATCGGCCGCGGAGCCGGTGGAGGTAGCGGCAGCCGCATCGGTGATGGTCTGGTGCATGGCTTCGCTGACTCCCGGACTGACGCGGAGCTCCAGACCCCCCTCGTCGTCGGCGACGCGGTACGCCGACCCGGCGTCGTCCAGCAGGATGCCGAGATCCCTGACCTCCGACTGATCATGCACATCCATCTCGACGAGGAAGGCCAGGATTTCGTCCACCGCGTCGAGCAGTCCTATGCCCTCCTGCTGGCTCAGGAACCGAGAGGCGTTCGTCTTGTCGGGCACGGCGATGCGGAGCCTCAAGCACACGGTCTCGCCGATGTAACCGTCCGCCCTGCCAGCCATTTCGTGCACCCACTTCTGGAGGGGGCGGCGCAGGTGATCCGGTACGTCTTCGTACAGAGCATCGCTGGTGTCCTGCGAGAGTCCCAGACGGACGGAGAAGCGGCGGCGGCGTGCGGTTGTCATGCCGGGGAGAGTACCGGCCGTCGCCGACGAATCGGCTCGGCTGAATTCAGGTCCGCACGCCCTGCCGCCACCACGCTTGGCAACTGCCCGTTTCATAGGTGGTCCCTGATGACTCAGTACGACCCCTCCGTACCTAGCACGACTCGGGGGACCGCTGCTGTCGAGCCGCCAGCCCGAGTCCCAAGGGGTGCCGGTACTCCACGATCCGCCACGCGTGCGGCTCCTGCACGCCCTGAAGGGAGCACGACCATGACCTCCGTACCCGACCCTTCTAACTGCCATCCGCATGGAGCCGCAGGGCAGTGCTCAGGCGAGCGACGACCCCGGCCCGCTCCTCACCATGCACGCCGCGCTCGTTTTCGTGGCGGCCATCGTCATGGGAGGAATCATCGGCTTCCTGACGCTTGCCAGCACCGGCAGCAGCGCCCCGGTATTCCACAGGCTCGTCGGACACTGACCGGACCAGCCGACCAGTCTTCTTGAGCGCGGCCGCGCTCCGCCCGCGGCCGCGTCGGAACTCACCGCCGGACTGGCCAAAGCGGCCGACCTGCCAGTGCCCGGCTCCTCGGTGAGCTCCAAGAAGGGGCTTCACCTGCGAAGAAGACGGAGCGTTACTTCAGCAAGGTGCTTGTCGCGCCATCGTCCGTTGTGCCGAGGGGCACCTATTCAGCACCTTTTTCGCTGCTCCTTCCTCATCAGCGACTTCGTGGAGGAGTTCGTTGAGCATCAGGGAGATGAAGAGCTTGTCGGACGACAAGGACGTCACCTTCTGGAAGGTCTTCCTTGAGCCTAAGGGCAAGGTCAGAGGCTCTAGAGAGGGTGCCGAAGAGTGCTCCACCTGCGAAGCGTCACCCGGCAAGGGCCTTGACCTAGTAGGACGTAGAAGAGAAGTTCACCCGAGGGCGACACGCACGGGGACGACGACGAGCTGGTGACATGAATCACCCCTATCGCTCCCCTAGTTCGATGGGACTACCCGCAAGCGACCGGACGCGACACGGCTTTGACCTGCATGGACGGCACAAGGTGGAACGCGGGGCAGAGCTCGACAACCACGCTAGCTGAACGCCGAAAATCCGTTCCCCCCGCTGGTGCTTGGCGGGCCCTCTAGACGGTTCGGCGAGGGGTGACACCGGCACGGGTTGTCAACGCCGCTTAGTAGGGTTGTCGACTACCGAAAGCCCTTCGGCATGACGAAGGGAGACCTCTTCGCGGTCCTTGCTTGGACGGCTGGCCGCTCCGAGGTCTCCCTCTCGTTACGTCGAGGTGGTCCGTCCTGCCGCGAGGAGAACTGACCGCGTGACGTCCATCGACCGTACCTCAAGCACACCCCCGCAACCGAGTTCTACCCCCCTGACGTGGGTGACCGTTCTGACCGGATTCGTCTCCATCGTTGCGGTGGCGGTGCTGTCACTGACCCATAACGCGGAGGCCGCGGCCACAGTGGGCGCGATCGGAACCACGGTCACCGCGATCGGCGGCGTGCAGATCAGCTTGCGCAACCGGCGCTGATCGCGCTACGCCGTGCCAGCGGACCGCGGTCCGCTGGCACGGCGTAGCCCTCGGGACTACTCCCACGTTTGACGAGGCGGTCCAGGCCGCGTCCGACTACCAGGACATCTTCGGCGCCGGTACTTCCTGGAATTGGCGGACCGCGGCACCGAGATCGAGCATCGGGTGCGCGACGGACTGCTCGAAATCGGCAAGAACCTGATTTCCCGAGGCTCGCCAGCAATGACTCGCACTACACGTACGACCGCAGCGTCCGCCCCCTTCCGCCGCCACCGCCCCAGCTCCGGAGTGCGACGTTGAACTGCGGGCCTTGATCCAGTGGATGGAGGGTGTTCTTTTGTGCCCGGGTACCTGGCCCCGAACACAGGCTGCCGGCGGCCGGGGGTGGAGGCGTGAAGCTGTAGCGACCGAGCAGGTTCAGGTTGCGGGGCTTTTTAGCACACGAGTGACCCAAATGAAGTAGCCCCGGGCTCCGCGGGCGTGCGTGCCGCTGTTCTGTACTCAAGCCCCTGCAAAATGCGCAGATGGACCCGGTAACGCTGGTGGCGCTGATCGGAGTCCTGGGGACTGTGCTTACCTCGCTGGTCGGCGTGGTGGGCGCTGTTCGGACGGCTGGGATCAACGCTCGTGCCCAGGCGTCTGTTGAGGACCTGAAGTCGAGGCGGGCCGCCTACAGTGCGTGTGCCGCCGCCTTGCTGGTGCAGCGTGAAGCAGCTCTGCGGCTGATGGATGTCCTGGACGTCCCGGACTTGGACATGGATAGGGCCAAGGAGCGGGTGGCGCAAGCTCAGGCGCTTCACGACGGCATTGGGACGACGGTGGGCGCGGTCGCTGTCGAGGGTCCTGAGGCGGTGGCCGATGCCGCGATGAATGCCGCCCTTCACCTCAGTATTCTCCTGGACGAACTGGGTTGGTGGCTCGAACAGGGGCGGCCTCACCATCTGCGTAAAAACATCGCTGAGCTTCGTGGCCAAGTGGAAGAGAAGGTGCAGCGCTTCGCGGCCGCGTGCCGTGAAGCGCTGCATCCGGATGATGGCCGCCGACGACGCTTCGGGCCGTTGAAGCGGTTGAGCCTGCGCCGGTACGTCCGTCGGCACGGCGGCCCGTACGGATGGCCAGGCTGGGACTGATACAGAGCGGCTTGGAAGCCGCCAGTGGAAGCTCCCTGAGCCAGACAAGTAGGAGTCGGGCAGGTGGCCGAGATCGGGGTCGCAGCCTGCTCAGTGCTTGTCACCGACTCACCGGACAGGCGGGCCTTCACAGTGGGCGCGCTGGCGCCTCGCGGCCTCCGGCCGTATGCGGCCAGCCCGTCCGTCGCTCTTTTGGCCCGGTGGGGGGTGGCGGCAGCGGGTCACAGGTCGGGCGGGGACGCCCCGGAGGGCCTGGCGGCCCTCCGGGGTGGTCTGGCGGGCGCCTTCGGCGCGTTCACCGCCAGACCATCCCGCGCAAGCGCGGGACGCCAGGCCGGGCGCCTTCGGCGCGTTCACCGGCCTGGTGGCTAGCCCTGCGCAGCAAGCTGCGCGCACCGGGCCAGCCATCACCGCCCTTTGCTGTGACCCGCTGCCGCCACTCCCCACCGGGCTCGCCAATAAACCGGCTCTGACCTGGCCTTTTCGCTGACTTTCGAGCTGGAATGCTGTAGAATTTTTCTTGTCGGAAGGGGCGGCACACCCCGACCGGCGACCAGCATCGAAGGAAGGAAAACTCAATGACCCGTCAGTTACTCCCTGCCGCTCTGGAGAACCGACGCAGGGACATCCCTGTCGTCGACTCGCTCCCGGCGAAGGGGTTCCCGGGGTACGTGAACGGCCTCAGGCGTATGGGCACCGTCCAAGACGTCTACGGCTGGACCAACGTCCACGCTCACATCAACATGTCGGCCGATGAGGCGTACGCCCTCACCGACAAGCGCAGCCCGCACGCCCTGTACGAGCTGATGCTGATGTCCGCCGGGGTCACGCCCCGGCCGGGGCTGCACGACCACTCGCCGGAGTTCGGCAAGGCACTGGGAGTCATCGCGGCCCGGTTCGCGGAGCACTGCCACGCCTACGAGCTGAGCCCGGTCGTCTCTTGGAGCTACGACCCGCACACCGTGGACCGCGAGTCCATCCAGGGCGAGAAGCGGTTCCACGCCCACCTGGTGGGACGCACGCAGACGGAGCGCGCGGCCGTCGGGGCGCGAGCAGTGCGGGCGGGGCAGCTCTCCACCGTCCGGTCCCGCCGGATCGTCGAGGAGGCGTCCGTTCTGGGCGCGCTGATCAGCGCGGACGTCGTAGACGGCGACGCCCTGCGGGTGCTGGAGCCCGTCCCGGCGCTCTCCACTCACACGGCCACCGCCACGGCTCAGTTTCGGCTTCCGGAGGGCTGGGAGAGTCTGGCCAGCCCGGACCTGCCCGCCGATCTGGCCTACGTCCACTGCAAGCTGCGGCGGATGTACGACGAGATCATGCGCGTCTGCACCACCGGCACGGCGGGAATGTGGCGGCGGCCCATGGTCCGGGAGTTCGACCCGCAGGAGATTGATGTGCCGCTGCGGGCGGCGACCCGGACAACGCTCGTGCACTATCTCCGGGGTCTGCGCCCCGAGCTTCTGTCCGAGCCCGTGGAGCGGTCCCGGAAGGTGTACGTCTACCCGCTGGCCGATCTCGCCTACGCGGTGACGATCGCAGAGCAGGACGGGCAAGTGTTCCTGCACCTGCGTACCAACGTGTTCTCCGATCTGGGAGGCGCGGGAATCAGCATCATGGACGGAGTGATCGTCAAGACCAAGAAGGGAGTAGGTGACATGAGCCCCGCTGAGATCGCCGGGCGAGCAGCATTCCAAGGCGACTTCCTGCGGATGCTCCACCGCCACCCGCAGGCGGTGCGGGCACTGTTCCCCCGCCTGTAGAACCGCAGGGCCGGACCCGGCCACCGGGTCCGGCCCCCGGCCGCCTTACCCGCCTCGCCCCCCTCATGATGATCATGAGGGGGGCGAGGCGCGGCAAAAGGACAGCCGCAAGCGGCTGGCGTCCGCCCCTTCAAGCGCCCTTCGGGCGCGGGGCGGACCAGGGGAAACGCCGCCCCCTGAGTGGCCTTCGGCCACGGGCGGCTTTCTCTGCCCTCCGGGCAGGCGCTGCGCGCCGGGCCCCCTGAAGCGTCCTTCGGACGCGGGCCCGCCCCTGCGGGGCCAAGGAGCCGCCTCCGGCGGCACCCGGCCGTGGCCGGCCCGAACCCCGACACTGACGGCCCAAATTGCTGTAAGGTTTTATGTGTCAATCCCTCTGTAGAGATGAGGCGCACATGCGACGGGTCGCACTGTTCGGGCCCCCCGCCACGGGAAAGACAACGCTCGCCCGCTGGCTCTCCACCGAACTCGACGAACCCCACACCGACCTCGACGACATCCTGTTCACCCCTGAGGGGCCACTGCCGCTGGAGGAATTCCGCCGGCAGACCGCAGAGATCACCCGCACCGACGGGTGGATCGTCGAAGGCAACTTCTCCAAGCTTGCGGACGTCGTCTGGCACCGGGCCGACACTCTGGTCTGGCTGGACTTCCCACTGCCCCTGATCCTGTACCGAATCATCCGCCGCAGCCTGCGCCAGCTAGCAGGCCGCGAGGACAGCGCACAGGCCCGGCGCCTCACCTGGTCCGCGGCGTTCTTTGCCCGCCGGTCACTCCTGCGCACCGCCATCCGCAAGTACCGCGCCAACCGGCCCCGCTACGCCCAGCAGGTGGCAGAGACCGCCGGCCTGGGCGTCGAAGTCGTACGACTCCGCAGCCCGCGCGAGGTCCAGCACTGGAGGCAGCGGACAGCGAAAGGGCCGGCGGAGAGCCGCTCACGAGCGGCCCGGCACACCACCGGCCCTTAACCAACATCCAGGCCGGCGTCACCGCTGACCGAGGAAGCCCCACCAGCGTAGCCCGCCCCCGACGAAGACTCTGAAGGACCCTTCCCCGTGATTCCCCGCGGCCGCCCCGTGATCAACGAATCCGACATCGCCCGTCAGGCTGGCGTGCCCATCGCTACCTGGCGGCGGCGCGACGCCCCCGCCTTCCGCCAACGCGTGCCGGCTCTCTTTCCCCATAGCCGAGTCCTGGTGTACGACCTCGCCCAGACCCAGGCCCACATCGAAGGCCGCCCCGTCCCCGCCCTGCCCCCCGGAGAACATCCCGACGACCTCCTCAACGACGAGGAAGCCGCCGCCCTGCTCGGTGTCGCGCCGAGTACCGTCCGCGCCTACGCGACCCAGGGCTACCTCCCGGCAGGCACGACCGTCTACAGCCTCCGGGTCTGGACCCGCCGCGACATCGAGGAGCGCCGCAGTGCCCCTTCCCGGCAGGGAAAGGGGGGCGGACGCCCCCCGGGCAAAGGGAAGGGACCCCGTAAGGCCCACGCCTACGAAGGCGATCCCCGCCTGCGCATAGCCGCCGCAGCACTCAGCACTGCCGAGAACACCCCTCGCACCCGCCTAGCGGCAGCCCTCGCCGCCCAGCACGGCGGATCCACCCGCACCTGGGAACGACTCCTCGCCCAAGCTGAGTAGATGACAAGGCCCTGTTCTCGCAGTTGGCGTTCGACCACGCCGACATCCTCGCCAAGGCCACCGCCGGCCGTCCGGCAGCACCACAAAGGGCGCCCGCAGCCATTCGAGCTGGCTGCGGGCGCCCTTCACGACTGTAGCCCCACGGAGTGCGGCGCCCTCTAGGTTCTGAGGGCCGTCACCGGGATGTCGCGTTCTGCCAGCGCTTGTTCGTGTCGTGGATGGCGAGCTCGGAGGGAGTGAGGTCGACGTGCATGGTGATGCCCGGTCTGCTGCCCACTTTGATCAGGAAGTTGCCGCGTCCCGGTGGATCGACCGTCGCGTCTGTGGTGTCCCAGCCCGGGGGCGTGGACCATTCGGTCAGTCGACGCTGCTCGACCCGGGAGAGGTCTACGACTTGGCCGAGGCGCGGCATTTCGTCCCTTGGTAGCCCGGCGCAGATGACCATCCCGGCCCGCTCGACGAATCCCGCCGCCTTCTGGCGGTCTTCCTCCGCAGGGAGGGCCAGGAGGTCACGCATGGAGTGGGTGATCATCGCCATCCCCACGCCGCGTGTGCGGTTGACGCGGGTCAGGACGTCGACCCGCTCGACCAGGCCCGAGCTGGCCCGCAGCACGCGCCACAGCTCATCCAGGACGAGGAAGTAGTGCCGCTCCGGCTCCAGGCCGGCATCCGACAGTGCGTGTGCGGCCGCCACCGCGCCGAACCCGTAGGACCAG
Source organism: Streptomyces sp. Wb2n-11 (assembly GCF_001049855.1). Classification (NCBI taxonomy): domain Bacteria; kingdom Bacillati; phylum Actinomycetota; class Actinomycetes; order Kitasatosporales; family Streptomycetaceae; genus Streptomyces; species Streptomyces sp. Wb2n-11. The sequence continues at coordinate 4,166 of NZ_CVPB01000003.1, read as the reverse complement.
GTCGAGAGCAGCGCCGCAGCCTGCAGCAGTGTCTCGGAGTCGTCGATGGCGGAGACATCAAATGCCACTGCGCGGTCGAGTGCCATGGGCTCTGTTGTTGGATGCGCGAACATGTCGCCCAGCCGCCCCCGTCCGAGGAGCCCTGCCAGGGACGACTCCAGGCGCTCCGTGACGTCCCGGTAGCGGGTGATGTCCCCGCGGTCGAGTGCCGCCGCCCGCATCGGCTCGGGGGCCTCTTTTATGACCTGCAGGAGATCCCGAGGACCGGTACACCGTCGTGCCTGTCGTCGAGGAGGTCCAGTGCCGCCGCCAGCAGCGTCTCCTCCCGGTCTGTGGGAGGCTCCCGCCGCAGGATGGTGATGAGGCCCGACACTGCGTTCAGGCGCCGGCCGTGCGCGTCCGCGAGCAGGGCCCGCCGTGCGTCGCCTGTCAGTCGCGCGGCCGCCGCCATCGACTCGCCGGGGTCGAGGATGTTCAGGAAGCCCCGGCCGCGGCCCAGGGTGATGACCTGTCCGCCCAAGGCCCTGACGAGATCCACGTAATCGGGTTTCAGGTCTCCGAAGATCAGCGGGTGGACGCCGTATCCGGCCAGGCCCAGCGCCATGCGCCGGATCAGCGAACTCTTGCCGAGTCCGGGCTGGCCGAGGACGAACGCGCTGGGGTTGGAGATCAGTCCGGCCCGCTGGAACCACGAAATCGGATCGCAGTGGATGGTGGCGCCCGAGTTGAGGTCACGCCCCAGCGGAACCCCCTTGGTCGGGGTGCCGCTGCCCGCGCCGAAGGGCCACAATCCGCAGACCTGTACGGTCGTGCCGCGCCATTCGGGAGTCGGGTCGAGGCGGGGCTGGGCGCCGCCGCCGCGACCGGGCCAGCCGCGCAGTCCCGGACGGCGCGGCGTGATGCTGCGAGCCATCGCGCAGCCTCCTTACATGTTGTCGCGGATGGAGGCGGGGACCGCCAGGTGCAGGGGGAGCACCAGGCCGATCGGCAGGCCGGCCGCGAACGCGGCTGCCTGGGAGCCCACACCGGGCGCAGGTTGATACGGGCGGGCGGTGCGAGCGTGTCGACCGCTGCCCGCGCGCGCGGCAGGTCCTCCCGCGCGTTGACCGTGGCGGTGACCAGCAGGCCGAAGCGCACCAGACCCGCCCCGGAGGCTTCTTCCTGCGCGGACTGCTCCGCCGCCCGCAGGGCGACGTCGTCCCGGCCCGGCCCCCGGGAGTCTGCTTGGCCCGGAAAGAGGCGTCCTTGCGGTCCCGCTCGACGATCCGGGCGGCGGCCGCCGGATCGTGCGGCCGGTAGAGGATCGTCACCCGCTTGCGAGCGATGTCGGGATGCGGCACGAGCAGCCCCGTAAGGACCGACGACAGGACCTCTCCTCGGGGCGCCTCACTCATGGACCAGGTGGACGACCATGCACTGTCGTGCCGGTAGCAGTCCCACTCTTCCTGCGCACCCTGGGGCCCGGCGTCGCTCCAGGTCAGGCCACTGCCACCCGAGGCCCGAGCCTCTTCAATGAGGGGCGCAACCGCAGGGTCATACGCCGTACGGACCGCCTCCGCCAGTTCCTCCGCCGCCAGCGGCCGGGCGGCGCCGGCCCCGGTCATGCCCAGCCCGGAGGTCAGGCCCGGCAGCCGATTGCCGAGGAGCACCGCCATGTCGTCGACCGACCGGCGCGGGTGGCCGGGCCGGGCCGCACCGGAGTACGTCAGGGCGATACGAGTAGAGATCTGCGCGGAACTGGCCGGGTACTCCGCCAGGACCTCCTGCAGCATCGTGCGGGCCAACTCCGGCGCGTCCGGCGCCAGCTGGCTGTTCACCTCATGCTGCAGCCGCAACCCGCTGTCCGGAGCCGTCTCCACGGTCACGCTCGCGCCGACCAGGCCCGGCTCCGTGGACAGCGCCGACAGCCACTGTCCCCAGTACGCCACCCAGACGTCGACCTGGTCCTGGTCGACGAGCGCCGCCCGTCAGCGTCACAACGCAGTACCACCACATGGAAGTTGGAGCGGGGTAGGTCAGCATCGCGAACGGGCGCCCGTAGCTGTCCTGCGCCTCCGTGAGTACCGACGACGCGCGAGGCCGGCAGCGTGCACGTGCCGTGACCGGTCCTCCCAGCGGCCCCGACCGGTAGAGCGTGGACCCCTTTTTCACCGCGCGGCGCCAGGCCAGATGGGTGGACATCCGCGTCAGCAGCGAGCGCCCGTACCGGTCCTTGATGGTCAGCGGAGCCAGGACCAGGGCGAGGACCACGGCCAGGACGAGCGCGAGCATGATGGAGATCAGCATGGACAGCACCACGACGACGACCAGGCCGCCCAGCATCAGCAGCGTGGGCGCGAGCCCAGCTGTCCGATACCGGCTGTCTGGGGTTTCCGCCAGTTGCCGTAGGTGCGCGGTGCGGGACCGCCGGCGACTTCATTTGCTGCCACGGGGCCTCTCCAGGGATGCGTCGGTCGTGTGGTGGGGCGAGGTGGAGCGGCCTCTGTGACCCGCTGGACGACGGGAGCCGCTGCCGGACGGTGCGGATGAGGGCGGCACCTGTGGCCCCGGTCCGTCGCCGTTGCACCGGAGCCTCGCCGGAGGAACCGGAGGACGGAGCCTGGGCCGCTCCTCCGCTCGCAGACCCGCCAGTCGGCCCGCCGGACGAGCCTCCCGCCGGAGCCGGAGAGCCTCCGACGGCTTCTGGGCGCACCGCCAGCGGACCGGCCGTCCGCGGCCGCCTGCCGTCGCGCCGCCGGAAGGCGAACTTCCGCCACCACTAACGTCCAGAGCCGCGGCGGCGCGCGGCGGCGCCCCGCGCGGCCGTTGAGGCTCCGCGGTTTTGAGCGCAATGCGCCTGTGGCGACCGTGAGGCCATGCTCGCGCGCCGCCACCCGACCCGCCGAGGCTGCCGCCCTGCTCCACCACGGGAGCGACGAAGCGCATCAGCGCGGGCAGTGTCACCGCGGCGAGGATGAGCAGCGCCACCCCGTACAGCTGGCCCATCATGCTCTTGTCGTCGTTCGTCTCGAACTGGCTGAACGCGGCCGCGTAGATGATGGCGCCGCGGGCTTGTAGACGATGAACGCCAGCAGCCAGCCCATGGACTTCGTCCACCAGGCCCGCCCTGCTCCGTGGTGGACGCAGCCGCCGCCAGGGCAGGTGCCGACGAGAACGAACAGCATCGACTGCGGAAAATGACGCTGATCAGCTGGATAAATCCGCTGATCAGGAGCAGTACCGCCAGCAGCAGAGAACCGCGAGCTGATCGACGTCGTTCAGGGCGGTCATGTCAGCAACTTGTCGCTGAACGCCTCAATGCACGCGTCGCTCGCCTCGCTCCCTTGCAGCCCAGGGACCGGTTGACGATCCAGATACTGAATTCGTCACCGGCTTTGGTGAGCAAATTGACGACCGCGACCGCCGCCGATGTGGCGATGATGAGCCGGAAAATACCCGCCGCCGCCTCCCGCGCCGGCTCACTGCGCCGAGTCCAGGCCATGCGCCCCGCCGCTATCAGGAGGCACAGCACGGCCAGCCATTGCGTGAGAGCGATCGTCGAGGAGAACAGGAACGACACCGTGCCGCTGTTCGCGTCCAGGGTCGGACTGTCCGCCCGGAGCCAGCCCAGCGCCAGCTCCTTGATCATCCACACCGCGCCTTCCTGGAAGGAGTGGACGATCTCTTCCCATGCGCTGGCCGCCGCCTCCGCGACCTTCTCTTCGGCCGCGTCCTTGGCCTGGCACGCCATGGGAGTACCGAACCCGGGGAGGTCGTCCAGGTTCTTGTCCCAGAAATCGCACCAGCCCATCAGACGCCGCCCCAGGCGATGTAGCCGCTCAGGTCCTCGACGACCTTCTGCGGCGGGCTGGTCGACGGGATCTCGTACTGCCAGTCACCCCGCGCCGTGTCCCAGCGCAGGGTCACGGTGGACACCTGCAGGACACCCGACGTGAAGCGGCTGACCACCTGAATCACAGCCGTCTGCGGGTGTAAGTCACGTACTGGTAGCCGGCGAACTGGCCCAGCTCGCCCGGCACCGGGGCGACGGACGCCGCGTCCTTCTCGAACTCCCGCCGCTTGTCGAGGAGCAGCTGCTTGCCGTCCCCGTAGGTCTGCCGCTTCACCACGCGCTCCCAGTCGTCCGCGAACGCGTAGCGGGTGCCGATCTGCGCGGCAGCCACCAG
>NZ_CVPB01000002.1:0-98352 GCF_001049855.1 Streptomyces sp. Wb2n-11 | reverse complement strand
GTCGTAGGCCCGGAACTTCGCGGCGTTGACGCGGCGCTTTGCGCTGGTGGTGCGGAACTTGATGCCCTGGATCTGCGTCTCCGGCAGGACTTCGCGGGTCAGCCGGTACTTGGCGGGGGTGTCCATCTGGCGGGCGAACACGGTCAGGTCGGTGGCGCTGGTGTCTCGCAGAAGGAGCTCAAGGGCTTCCATCGTCTGCTCCTCCTACTATCGGTAGTGGATGTTGACGCCGGGCGCGGTGGCCCAACATCGGTGGGGTCGAACGGGACGGGGCACTGTTCGGCGAAGATCTCGCCGTGCCACAGCAGCGCGCCGGCGGCCTTGGTGGAGCCGGGGTTGAAGCTGATCTCGGACACCAGGAATCCGGCGAGGATGTCGGTGCCGTCCGCCGGTGCCGCGCCGCCGCCTGCGGTGGTCGTGGTGACGGTCACGGCGGGGGTGGTGCCGCCGGTCAGTCCGGCTGCGGAGGCGGTCATCTGCGCCTGGTCGTCGCCCAGGTACTGGCCGGCGAAGGCGACCACGATCGCGGTTCCGGGGTGCGGGCCCCCGGAGACGAGCACGTCACCGGCGTTGATGTTCGACAGGGCCTCGAGGGCTGTCTTCACCTGTGCGGCGGTGGCGTTGTAGGGGATGCCGGCGGTGGTCTGCCCGGAGAACGTCAGCGTGTAGGTGCCGCCGGTGGGCGTACCGGTGACGGTGACGGTCTGGATTTCGGATGTCGGGCCGGCGTACGGCGCGTACAGGCGGATGCGGTGACCTTGCCCAGCGGGATGCCGGAGCGCATGACGTTTCGGCCCTGGAGCATCGGGTTCGCCGAGACGGTGTAGTGGGTGCCCGCGACGAACTTGCTCAGGTCGAGGGTGATGGTGTTGGTGTCCTGGACTCCTACCAGGGACGCGAGCCACGGCCTGTCGGCTGTGACGCTGTCCGTGTAGGAGTAGGGCTGGAAGTCGTTCACAGCTCTCCTCGTGATGTGGCGTGTTTGGTGCCAGCGGCACCCGCGGGTGCGCGTCCACGAGGAGAGGGCGTGGTCCCAACCCCGCTGTGCGACCGGGAAGTCTGGTGGTCAGGCGGCCTTGTGGCCGCGCAGGCGGGCCATTTCTCGTCCGCGGTCGCCGGGCTTGCCGGTGGTGGCCTGGCGTGCGGGGGCGCCGCCGGCGGGTGCTCCGCCGGGGGCGGGCGGCAGCTGCGGGGCGGCCGGGTCTGTCTGCGGGCGTACGCCGAAGAGTTCGGGCCGGCGGGCCTTGAGGGCTTCGGCGGCGGCCGTGACGTCGTCGTCGCTGGCGTCGTTGTCGACTCGCAGAAGTGCGGTGGCGTCGTCCAGGTCGGTGCCGGTTGCTCCGAGGCCGACCAGGATGGCGCGGCGGTTGGCGACGCGTTCGCGGGCGGCTGCCTGGGTTTCCTTCTCTGCGAGCTTGCGTTCCCGGTCCTCGAGTTCCTTCGCGCGGCGCTCGGTCTCGGACAGCTGTGCCTGCTCGGCCTTCTTCTTGTCTTCGACGTACTGGCGCAGGCTGTTGACGTCGTCGAATCCGAGGTCGGAGGCGAGGCGCTGGTTGCCGTTGCGGCGCCCGGAGTCCTTTTCCGCGGTGAGTTTCTGTTCGAGCCAGTCGCTTCGGACGATGAGTTCGCCGTCCGCGGGTCCGGGGCGGGTGGCCGGCGCCTTGGGCTTGGGCGGGTCTGCCGGGTCGGTGTCACCTGCCGGAGGGTCACGGCATCCGGCTGGGGTCGCCGGAGGCGTAGAAAACCGGGGAGAAGGGGCCGCCGGGTACGGGTGGGCCCACGCCGTGGTGTCGACGGGTCCGGTGATGCGGTCAAGCGCGGGGCGGCGCATAGGGGCAAGTCCTCCAAGAGGTATCCAGGCCCCGCGCCTGAGATCAAGGAAAGCACGAGTCTGCTCATTCGTTGCCCCCGGTTGCCTGCCGCCCCGGCTCCAGCGGGTTTTCGTCTTCGTCGCCGCCTGGAACCGGCGGCAGGTTCGGTATGGGCGGGTCCGGGGTCTCGGGGGCTTTGCGTCCGAGGAAGTCGGCGACTTCGTCAAGGTTTCGAGGGCGTCGGCGAGGAACCGGGCCTGCTCGAACTGGCGGGCCTGGATCTGCTCGATTTCCTGCTCGATGTCGTCGATGGGGAACCCGGCGTCGGTGAGCATCCGTACGCCCGTCTCGAGGGACATGACGCCCTTGGAGACGCCGTTGGCGACCTGCTCGAGGACAGACGCCTTGTCGGTGGGGGTGTAGGGCCGCGGACGAGTTCGGCGTCCTGCGGGGTGATGCCTGCCCAGTCGGGTGCTGGCCTGCCAGGTAGAGGCGTTGGACGAACTTCAGGAGCAGCTTCTCTTTGTACTCGCGGGCCAGGCGCATGCTGCCGATGAGGAGTCCAGCGGGCCGAGGGAGATCTGCATGGCGAAACCGGAGGGGACTTCGGAGGGGCTGAGGGTGCCCAGGACACGGCGGGCAGTCGGGCGATGGCGGCAGCCCGCTCTTTCAGTTCGCCGACGTGGTTGCGGAGCTCGGCGAGGGCCGCGGAGGTATCGACGGCCGTCAGGCGGCCGTTGTCCGCCAGTTTGAAGACCATGCCGGGCCTGGCCGACACTTCCTCTGCGGGTTGGCGCCGGAGATGGCGAGCATGGGCAGACCGGTGGTCGCCGAGGCCCGGGCGGAGTCCGTGTCGGAGCCGGCGAGCTCGTCGAAGACTTGCAGGACCTTCGCGAGGGACGACTGGCCCCAGTGCTCTTCGGCCGGCGGCACCGTGTTGGGGACGTGGATGACCGGGATGAAATCGATGAGCAGGTCGAGGTGGTCGAGGACTTCCCCGTCGGACCGGGTGGCGTACGTGGCCAGGGACAGGGCAGCGAGTCGACGTCGACGGGGCCCTTGAGGTCGTCGATGACCCAGGTGGCGTCGGTGAGGTAGCAGGTGACGTACGAGGGCTCGTCGTTCCACGCGTACTGGCGGGCGATGGCCCCGGAGACGGGCTCGATCGTGTCACCGGGCGTCAGCACGGGGGGTGCGGGCTCCTCGAGTTCACCGCCGTCCAGGGCCTGGGCCGGCGGCGGCAGGGCGCGCACGGCGCGGGTTCCCGTCTCGTCTACCCCGGCCACGGTCAGGGGCGGATCCAGTCCAGCTCGTACGTGATGCGCCGCAGTCTGGTCTTCAGCCCGCGCTTCGGATCGGCTGGCAGTTCCCACGCGAAGTGGACGCGCCGCGGGTACTCGCCGTCGTCGTCGTCCTCGCCGATGACGGGGAAGTAGAAGCCGGGGTCGGTAACGCGCAAAGTGGGGCGGCGCTTGGCCGGGTCCCACGCCATGCGGTACACACCGTCTCCGAGAGCGACGGCCTTGCGTTCGCACTGCTGGAGGCGCAATGGGAGCAGCTCGGCCTTGGCCCAGGCGCGCAGGAGGTTCTGGACGCGTTCGGCTGCGGCTGTCGCTGCGGCTTCGCCTTCTTTGGAGCCGGTCTGCTCGGCGCCGGGGACCACGATCTTCTGGTCCCGGCCCAGGACGTTCGCGACGAGGGTGTCGATGAACATCGAAGGGTCGCCGAACTCGCGTCGCTCCCGGGCGAGCGGCCCGTCAACGACCTCGGCGATCTCGGAGGCCTGGTTGTGGTCGTAGGCGGCCAGGAGCTTGTAGGCGGCGAGCCGGTGCTCGGCGTCGGCTGGCACCCACATGGCCTGCGCTTCAGGGAACGCCCGGCGGCTGGGCATGCCTTGCGCGTCGGAGTACACCGGCTTGTAGTTCAGCCAGCTCCACGCGTGGATGGCGATCTCTCTGAGGCCCACAGAGTTTTCCTCCGTACCAGGCCCGCGCCTTGTGATCAGAGTACGGGCGTATCCGCAGGTCGTTCCCCGGGCGGGAGATTTCTGGATTCGCGGCGCAGTGGAACGCGGCCGTGCGTAGGCTCGGTTCGCGCGGTGGCTCACGCCATCTCGAGCCTGTGGTCCCCCTCTGCAACTCACTAGGGAGGGAGTACCAAGCATGGCTGGACGGCATCGGAAGCCGCGTGCAAAGTGGCGGGCGGCCCTGAGCAAGATCCTGTTGGGGCTGTCGTTTGTTGCGAACGTAGACCGCGCTATCGGTCTTGTTCGCGACATCCCCTGGTTCTGACTCAGGGCGGCCGCTACCACTTGGCCCGGGGGCCGGCTGTTGCCGGTTCCCGGGCTTCTCTCTGCCTCACCCCCAGCGCACTGTGCAGTGCGTTCAGTGAGGCGTCGCCCAATCTAATTCACGTCTGGTGATTCCACACGGGCTTCTCCAAACTGGGTCCCCCAAAGTGACCACTTATTTGGCATCTAAGTGGTCACTGCTCTTTGTGCAGGTCAGGCAGGCTGAGGCCGTCGGCCGCCAGGACGACGGTGCCCTGGTCCCTTCTCGGCCCGGGTCGGGGCGTTCACCGGCGACCGGCCAGCCGCTGGTCTTTGTACGGGGTGCTGGCGACGGCTGCGGAGGCCGGGTCGGCCAGTTCGGTGATGAGGTGGACGGCGGCGTCCAGGCGGTCTGGGGAGTCCATGCCGGGGATCCAGGACACGTACTGGACCTCGAGTCCGGGGAACTCTCCGACGTGGTGGACGTGGCCGTTCTCGTAGAGCTGGGCGATGGGTTCGGCGCGCAGTCTCTTTCCTACCTTGGCGGTGACTTCGATGATGCGGGGCATCAGCATGCCGTTGGTGAGGCCCTCACGCTGGAGCTCTTGCCAGGCTTGGCGGAGGATCTGCGCGGCCATGTCGCCGCCGAAGTTCGCTTCTACCACCCAGGCGTCGGCCTCGAGTTCAATGGCCAGCAGGCAGGCTTCGCGGCCCCATTCTGCGGCGCCCATCTTCTTCGACCGGTCGGCGAGCAGGTACATCTCGCCTTCGGCATTGCGGCCGCCACCGATGAGGCCGACTTCGTCGCTGTCTTCGCGGCCGCCTGCGGTGTCGATGGCGACCAAGGTGCGGGTGAGGTCGACGCCGCGGAAGGCTTGGGGGGTGATGCGGTTGTCGGTGATCCACGGCCATTTCCAGACGCCTCCTTCGAGGGGGCGGGGCTCTTGCTGGTAGAGGGCCCACCAGCCTCGTTCGCCGACGGCCTTCTTGAACTGGTCGAGGTGCTTGCGCTGGAAAACGCTCGGGCCAGAGTGGTGCGCCGACTTCTCGTCCGAGGGGGTCGTCGGCGGTCATGGCGAGGGCAGGGAGGTTGATGACGGTCCAGTCCTCGGCTCCGCTCTGGAGGATGCGGCCGGCGAGGTCGTTCTCCGACCAACGGGTCTGGATAACGATGATGGAGCCGTTGGGTTCCATGCGCGTGTTGATGACTTGCTGCCACCAGTCCCAGAGGGTGGCGAGCTTGACGGGGCTGTCGGCGTCCTTGGCGTCTTTCAGAGGGTCGTCGACGATGGCGACGTTTGCGCCCATGCCCGTCAGCGAGCCTCCGACACCGGCGGTGACGAGACCGCCCTCGGTGTTCTCCAGGTCGAAGCGGTTCGCCGCCTGCGACCCGTAGCGGAGATTGATGCCGATGGTGTCGCCGTGCGCGCGGATGCTGTCCCGGATCCACCGTCCGTGGCCTTCGGCGAGCTTGGCAGCGTAGGAGGCGATCATGACGCGGTGGTCGGGGTTCTGGGCCAGGTACCACAAGGGCCCCCAGCGGGCGGCGCGAGCGCTCTTCCCATGACGTGGAGGCATGTTCAGAAGGACCCGCATGCGTTCGCCAGCGGCGATGCGAACGAAGGCCATGTCGATGAGGTCAAGGTGGCGGGCTTGCCACTCGCGGCCTCCGGTGAGCGCGGCCGCCATTGCCCGGGGGAACGCTCGATGGCCATCTGCTGCTCGGCCCACGCCAGGGCGGCGCGGGTCTCCTTGTCGGCGAGACGGGTAATGGCGGCGCGCTGGTCGGGGGGCAGGGTGCGGTACACCGCGACTTGCCGTTCAAGGGCTGTGGTCACCCGTCGGGTTCCTGACGGTTCAGCCACTGCTCGTAGTAGGCGAGGGCGAGCTGGTCCGCTGTACCGCCTGGCACAGTTCCACCGAGGAGGATGCCAAGGGCGCCACGAAGTCCGATGACCTCGCCTCGTACGTGCTCGGCCACGGAGGTGGATGATTCGGAGACTTCTCGGCTGGCAGCAGTGAATGCCTCGGTCGCGACCAGTTCGTAGAGACGGGTAGTGCGGCGGTGGAGTTCCTTCGCGATGGCGTCAGCGTGTTCGGCGCTCATTCCGTGGCCTCGTCGTCGGCCGGGGTGGAGGTGGCCGTGTTGGCGGGGTCGCCGGTGTCGAGCCGACTAGTTGCGGCGATGATCGCGGCCAGCTTCTCCGGGTCTGCGGTCGATACGGAGAGCGGTCCGCCTTCGGGTCCGGACACCTCGGTCTTGACGGGCATGTCGAGGCCGTTGAGCTTGGCTCGGCGCTCCCCGTTGCGTCGCCGGGCATCGTCGATCTTGACGAGCCGGTCGATGGCTTGGAGGACGGGGGCGTCGTCTTCCATGGGTTCGTTGGTGTCGGGGTGGAGGATGACGCGGCCGTTGTTGACGAGGATGTGCCGGTTCTTGAGGACTTGGCGGGCGGCGGCTTCGAGGCCTTCGAGGCGTTCGAGTTCGGCGTCGAGGCGTTCGTTCTCCTGCTGCCGGTAGACGGACGCTTCGGCGGCTTCCTCGTCGCGGTTCTGCTCGAGGGCGCGGATGAGGTCTTTGCGTGCGGCGCCGGAACTGCTGTATCCGAGGTCGAGGATCTGGGGGTCGTCGAAGGGGACGCCCTTGCGGCGGAGGCGGATGAGCATGGTGCGGCGCTCGGAGATGAGGGCTTGCTGTGCTTTGGAGATTGGCATGGCGGTCGGGGCTCCCGCATGTTGGTCGGTCAGGCCCCGCGCCTACCTTGATGATCCCTGATCGTGGCGTTTTGGTTCCCCCTGCTCGTGTGCGCTGTCATCCTGCGCTCATGAAACGTGTGCGTGGGGTGGGGTCTTCCGTTGTGGCGGTGGCTGTGGTGATGCTGGCCGGCGGGTGCTCTGGCGGCGGTGAGGTGGACGCGAAGCCGTCCCCGTCGGTGACGCCGGAGGCCCCGGAGATGGTGCCTGAGCCGGTGGTGACGGAGACGGAGGAGACGTTCCCTCGCACGCCGGAGGGTGACCTAGACCGGCTGGCGGCCAAGAAGGGCTGGGCCGTGGAGGACAGCCTGTACGAGAAGCCGTCGGACCTCGTGACGGACATCTGTGAGTCGCTGCCGGTGAGTGCGGTTGGTGGGGCGTCGCGGCCGCAGTGGCTGGTGGAGAGCGGCCAGATGGAGGGTGACCGGGGGGCGGTGTTGTCGGCGGGGGTGCCGAAGCTGTGTCCGAAGTGGTCGTGGGCGGTGAAGGCCGCGTCGTCGGGGCGGTACGAGCGGTGGTTCGGGGATGGGGAGTACGAGGTGCGGGCTGTTCCGCCGGCGAAGGGTGATGTGGGGGCGACGATCCCGCCGGGGACGTACCGAACCAAGGGCCGGCTGGATGACTGCTACTGGGAGCGGGCCACGAAGGCCGGGGAGATCCTGGACAACAACTTCGCCAACGCGGCGACGGACATCACGGTGACGATCCTGCCGTCGGACGGCATGTTCAAGTCTGAGCAGTGCGGGACGTGGAAGCCCGTCAAGTAGTTCGGGCCGGGAATGGGAGTGGCCCGCGTTCCCTGGGGGGGGTGGGTTCGCGGGGCCATCTCGGGCCTGGACGACGGGGGGGGTGTCGTCCGGCCGGTGGGTAAACGTTCATGCGGGTTGTTTGGGCACGGCCTGGTCGGGGGTTGGGCGCGGGGACACCGGGGCCCCCGACCGGGCTGTGCAGTACCAGCGTGGCGCACAAACGGGGGTTTGTCTTAGGCGGTATCCCCTGTGGCCGGCTTGGGGGTGATGGGCTTGTCGATGTGGGGGTGTTCGACTTCGACGCCGATGCCGTGGGCGCGTAGTGCGGTGGCGATTTCTTCGGCTACGGCGACTGACCTGTGGCGGCCGCCGCCGCACATGACGTGGACATCGACGCGTAGGAGCTGTTCGCCGGCCCAGCGGCGGAGGTTGTTCTCCTCAAGGAGGGTGCGGACTCGTTCGGTGGTCTGGTCGACCATTTCACGGGCGCCGCGGGTGGCCATGACGTAGCGGCGAACTTCAGGGTCGAGGCCGTTGGAGTTGAGCATGCGTTCGCGTACGGCGGGGTCTTCGGGCGGGTTGCGGAGGGCGCGGGTGTCGACGAGGAGGGCGTTGCCGTGGGGGATGTCGGTGTGGTTTTCACCGAAGGAGGTGATGATGCTGCGCGTGCTGATGTTGTCCATGCTGGTCTCCCGTGGGTGGGTTTTATCGGCTGGCCGTAACGGAACGGCTGTGGGCGGCGTATCGGGGTTCTCGGCTGCGCGCAGGGCTCGCTGGAGAGGGCTGCGGGATTCGGGGGTGTTGGGGTCGAGGCTGGCGATGATCAGCCGCCCGTCGGGGAGACGGGCAGCGATCGCGGCCTCAGGGTTCGGGGTGGTGCTCATGCCGGTCTTTCAGTCGTTGGAGCCGCTGGCGGGTTGGTGGCCGAGGCCGACGCGGACGGACTTGCCTTCCGCGATGCGGTGGATCTTGCTCGCGCCTGCCAGCTTGCTGAGCGCGTTGGCGAAAGTTGATTCATTCAGGCTGGTGGCGGTGAGGAGGGCGGGCCGGTCGATGTAGACGATGTCGATTCCAGCAGGGTCCGCGTACTTGTTGAGGACACTCAGGATCGTCTCGCAGGCCGTGGGATTTCTCGGATACGACGGGACGTTGATGCGGTCGCCGGCCGGGCGCGTGGTGGACTCTTCATCGACGAGCGATGGCTGCTTCAGGGCAGCCGCTGCCGCCTTCCGGCCAGCTATGTAGTTTTGGATTCGCTTGGACAGGATGAACCACTCGGTCTGTCCGAGGCGGTCAGACGCGAAGTGCTGGTGCAGAGCGCCTTCCAGGTCGTTTCCTCCGTTCAGGAGGAGCGGGGCGTTCGACTTGCGCAGACAGAGCGCGGAGAGTCGAGCCGTGATGTTGGTACTGGTCCCGATCTTGACCCGGTCGCCGTTGACGACGAAGTAGACCACTGGCTGGTGGGACGAGCGGTTCCACACGTCGTCTGAAGCGACGGCGGCTCGGTCGGCGTCCAGCACGTTGGCTGGTTGGCCCTCGAGTGCGTTGGCGTGGAGGACGTCAGTCACGTTCAGGGACACCATCAGGGCGTGTCGTCGGCACAACAGCAACGGGTGCCGGATGAACGGCTGATCCGTGCATCGCAGGACAGCGCACAGGTCGAGATTCACGGATCCTCCGGCCCTCAGCGGGGCAGTTGGTTGTTGGTCTTGGCCCAAATGCCACGGGTCTCGGTGTGGGTGGTGCGGTGGTCTTGGTAGACGTTGCCGTCGTAGTGGTGGTGGTGCTCGGCGGGAGCAGCCTCGGCAACGTCCTTGACGCGCTTGATGAGCCAGCTGACCGCGAGGATGGGGGCAGCGAGGCCGACGGGGGCGGCGCAGACCCAGGCGATGACCTCGGGGTCGGCGTGTCCGGAGGCCCACATGATGCTGGTCCCTGCGCCTCCGGTGACGGCGATGACGACGCTGGCTCCGATCATGCGGGCGCAGTCGTCGACGGCCTTGGCGCTCATGGCGGCCCGACCGGGTTGGGGTACGGGCGGGGCTGTGCCAATGGGGGGCACGGGCGTGAAGTCCTTGTATGAGGTGGGGACGGTGGGCGCGGGCCGCTGGGCTTCGGCGAGGGCTTGTTCGATTTCGGTGAGGAAGGCGCGGGCGTTGTCGTTGAGGGTGGGCTGCCCGGCCTGGGGGGCGTGGGGCTGCTGGGGGTCGGTAAGGCGAACGTTCATCGGGGGCTTCCTTCTCAACGCGGCGGGCGGTGGGGGCGGATACAGAAAGCCCCGGGTACGACCCGGGGGCTTTCTGGTCGTGTCGTTGGTTCAGTCGGCGTCCGAGTCGTCGACGCTGCCTGACGACTCGGCGAAGTAGATGGCTGCGAAGCGCACAGCGGAGTTTTCGCTGAGACCGGCTTTCTTCAGGCCGGAGATCAGCTCACTCATGTGGAGCATCGCCTCGTCCATCGGGGTCATCTTCAGATCCGGGAACTCGTCCGACTGCATCGGGAACCTCACCGCATTCGATAGCCGCGTAGGTTCCATCATCGCCCTTGATGAGCTTGTCCTGAAGGGCGAGTTTCGCGCACAGGTCGCGGAAAGTGCGGTCCGACTTGTCGTAGCCGGCCTTCACCATCAGCGGGTACACCTCGGACGGCTTCGCCGGGGCGCGTCGTGCTGCGAAGAGTTCGATGGCGAGTTCGTCGTTGGACTTGGGGGCGACGCGGGTCTTGGCGAGTTCGATGGCTGCTTCCTGGGCTGCGGCCCGCTCGAGTTCGTTTTCGTCGAGCATGGTCTCGGTGAGCCGCGGGATCGTCATGGATGCGCCCTGCGCAGTGACGGTGTCACCGTCCTCGTCGATGGCCCGACCAAGGAGCACGTCGTAGGAGGCGGGGGTGGGCCAGGACCGGTAGAGCTCCCATACGGATTCGTGCATACGGTCGGGGCCGACGTTGCCGTAGGAGTCGCCGCGGAGGTTGGGGATGCAGCGGGCCCAGCGCTGCCCATAAGCAAGGCCGGCGGCGCGGGCTGAGACTTCGTCGAGGTCGGGGCGGATGCTGGACAGCTGGCGCGCAGCATCCATGAACAGGGTCGACATGCGCCTGTGCTCTTCGCTGCCCTCGGGGAAGGCTTCAGCCATGGTGGCGTAGGCCTTGGCGGGGGCGGGCTGGAAGGGGCCCTTGGTGGCGCTCATGTAGACGACGGTTCCGGGATCGGTGAAGATCGCCATGTCTGGGGCGCCGAACCCGGGGAAGAGCATGTCGAGTTCGCTGGCGTTGTTGGTGCGTAGGCCGATGCGGCCCGGGGTCAGTTCGTCCATGGTGGCGGTGATGTAGTCGCGGGTGGCGCGCAGGCCGGTGGTGTCCACGCGAACGTTGACCGATCGTCCTTCTTCGATGATGAAGTCGATGCCCTCGAGGACGTCGTCGGCCATCGACTTGGTCTCGTCGACACGGATGTGGATCGCCGGGATTTCGGCGGTGGCGGGCAGGTTGTCGACGTCTTCGTCTTCGAGAAGGTCGGCGTATTCGGTCTTCCGTGCGGCGATCACTGCTCGGGCGGCCTGGACGACGAGCCTGCATTCGTCGTCGTTGGTGGCTGGCCAGTCGACCAGCGGGACGCCGATGCCGTGGCGAAGGTACGGGTTGACGAAGACGGCGGACATTTTCGCTGAGGTGTCCAGGTCCCAGACGAGGGCGTCGACGCAGCGGACCAAGCCGAGGCCGAGGGTCTTCATGAGGGCGGTCTTGCCGGAGCCCTGCGCGCCGACCGCGATGACGCCTTCGTCCTTCAGGTTGAGGGCGGCTTCGTCGCCGTTGCCGATCCGGCCGAACCCGACGGGCTTGTTGATGGTGGTGGGGGTGAGCTTCGGGTAGGGGATGGCGCCGGACATCATGTTCTTGCGGGTGATGGCAATGAAGACGACGTTGCGGGGCACCTCGGGCCCGCCGGCGGAGAAGGCGACGCCGCCGCCCTTAGGCAGGTGCAGCGCCCCGGCCAGTTCGGCTTCGTAGCCGCGGAGAGAGTCGATGTTGAGGTGCGCCGGGAGGGTGATCTTCACGGTTTCACCGGCACCGGAGGGCCAGCGGTCGACAATGGGGTCGGCGACGGCGCCCTCGATCCCGCAGATGTCGTACAGGAGCTTCGCCCAACCCTGCTGAGCCTTCGCGATCTCTTCGCCTTGCTCGATTCGGCGGTCGAGCTCGGCCTCGGCTTCGCGGGTCTGCTCTCCCCATCGGTCCATCCCGATGTTCACGGCGGCGCCGGCGCCCCACGTGGCGACGCCGACCGTCATTGTGAGCAAGGTCGGGCGGGTAGCGAGCGCGTACGACAGCCATCCGGTGGTGGCCAGCCAGGAGGAGGCGCGCGCCACCATTACGCGCCGCCAGGACCCGCGGGCCCTCTCGTAGAGGACAGCTGCGCCGGTGCAGACGACGCCGGCGGATGCGCCAGCCTGCCAGGGGATGTCGGCAAGGGGTGCGACGAGGGCGCTGGCGCAGGCAAGTTCGGCGCCCCATGCGGTGAGGCGTCCGGGAGTGACGGCGTCGCGGCTGAAGTCCCAGCGCTTCGGTTTGTCGGACAGGGTTTCGAGGCCGACGGGGATCTCGGTCTTAGTCATGGTCTTCATCTCCCTTCTCGGGTTCAGTGCTGGCCCGGGCGGCCGACGACGTCCCACTTCTGTTCGGCGTGGGCCCCCTTGCGAGGGCTGGCGTTGAGCTTCAGTTCGCGCTGGTGGGCGCGCTGGGCGGCCTTAATGGCCTTACGCAGTTCGGCGGCGACGTTCTTCACCTTGGAAGCGGTGGCCAGGACGGTGTTGTCGACGGCGGTCTCGGTGGGCCAGGTCTTGGCCATGCGCCGATACAGCTTGGTGACGGCGTCAGCGACGGTCTCGACGCCTGCGGCGGCACCAGCGACTTCGGACAGGCAGACGACCATGTGGCCGCGGTCCATGCCCTCCATGAGGTGGATGAGCTTCTTGGTGCTGTCGGCAGAGGCGGGGGCGAGCTTGCCGGTGCCGCTGTTGGTGGATCCGGTCGGGGTGCTGCCAGCGGGAGGGCGAGGCGCTTCTGCCCGGAGGACATGATGGCGGCCCGCATCTTCGCGGCGTCGAGGGTGCCGGCGGCGTTGCGGATGTTCCAGCGTTCTTCGCCAATGCGGGGTTCCATGACGCGGTAGATGTCCTCGCGGTGTGCCTGTACGAACACGACGATGATCGTGTCGGCCATGCGGGCGGCGGTGAGGGCGGAGACGGCGGCGTTGTTGAGGTGCTTGACGACGCTGGGGTGGAGCGGCGCTGTCTTCTGGAGGGCGGCGGCGGCTTCGCGTACGGCGAGGGAGAGGTTGCGGCACAGGGCGGGGATGCCGACGAGTTCCACGACGTGGTCGGCCATGTCGGCGTCGGCGTCGTTGTGGAGGCCGTTGGCGAGCTGCTCCGCCGCGGCGACGAGGAGCTTGTACGCGGTGGAGGCGCGCATGTCGATCTGCCGGGCAACCGCTACGCCGGCCGTGCGGGTTCCCGCGGGCTGCGTGGTGGCTACGGGGTAGGTCACGGGGGTGCTCCTTCGTTGTTCGGTTCCCGCCGCGAGGGCGAGCAGCTGGTCTTGCCAGTGCAGTTCGAGGTCGATCCGCTGGTTCTCGGTGCGGATGCGCTCAACCTTCACCGTGTGCGGGTCGCCGATGGTGCCGTCGCGAGCGGCTTCCTTCTCGGCCTTCTTGCCTGCGGCGATCGCTTCACGGCGGCGCTGCCTTTCGCGCTTCGCCTTGACGAGGGCGATCCGGTCCTCGTCGATCACTTCGGCGTCGATGACCTCGTCGGGTACGCCGTCCGGCTTCGGTGGCAGGTCGTCGTCGACGAGTTCGGCGTCGACGTACTCGTCCGGGTCGTAATCCGGCTTCGGCGGAAGAGCATCTCCTCCGCCGCCCTTCGGGCCCTTCGGGTCGTTCTTGTCGAGGCCGTCGCGCGCCGTCGAGCTCGATGCGTCGTCGTCCTTGTGTTTCCGGTCCTTACGCCTGCGGTCCTTCTTGTCCTTCGGCTTCTTCGGGTCCAGGCCGTCGGGGGAGCTGGTCCACGAGTCTCCGGAGCCCTTGTCGTTCTTCGCCTTGTTGCCCTGGCCGTTCCCGCTGTCGCCCTTCCCCTTCGGGTGGGTGCCGCCAGCTCCCTTGCCGTTCTCCGGGAGGTTGTCCTTGGCGGCCTTGTTCGGCTTCACCTTGTCGGCGAGGCCCTTGCTGAGCTTGTTCAGCTTGTCGACGACCGGGTCCTTCACCTTCGGCTTGCGGTTCTTACCGCCGCCCAGTCCGGTCCCGCTGCCGTTGTCCTTGCCGGTGTCGGGGCTTTTCGGGTCTTGTGCCGGCCGCCCGCTGATCCGTTGGGCGAGCGGTGCCGGCCGCCGCCACTCCCCTGCCGTTCCCGCGACCGCCGCTGTTGCCTCGGCCGCCGGAATCCGAGCCGGAGCGGTCGCGGCCCGAGCCGCTGCGGTCGCTCCGGCCTGCCTCGTTGGTGCCGTTGTTGGCGTTCTCGTCGTGCTCGCGGCGGCGTGCGCGCCACATGGATGCGGCGACAAGGACGGGCAGGGCGGCACCGCCGATGATGGCGCCGGCGGGTCCGGCGACGAGGAATCCGAGGCCGATGGCTGCCGTTTCGCCGCTCACACTATGTGAGATTGCCGCGTATCCGTTTCGCAACGAGTTGTCAGCATCACCCCGAGATTGGCGAGGGGCGGGGCGGGGCGGGGAAGCGGATCGGGGCTGCTGGACGACCACAAGGGGGCCCTGTGAGGGGTTGTCGGCCCCGCCCCGCCCCGCCCCGCCGCCAACGTTGTCACTCAACGTAGCGTTCGGGGGTGTCGTCAAGCCGGGATCAAGCGAGGCAATCGTCTCTGCGCTCACCTCCTGCACTTCCTTTCAACGAGTTCAGGCTGGGCGGTCTGAAGGGACTTACTCACTGGCCGGTGACCTTCGTGTGGATGTCCTTGTAGAGGGCGCGGATGTCGTCGGTCTTCAGGCCGTAGCCGGCCTTGCGCCATGCACGCTCGAAAGCGTTCTGCGAGGGGTGGTCGTCCCCTTGGCGGAGGTCGAAGAAGAGGTCGAACGCACGCTTCTCAGCCTGTGCGCTCTGCCTCGGCACCGGCATCTTGGTGATCCGGGGAAGCATGACTGGGCGGCCCTGGTAAGCGTCCATGAACATCTTCAGGGGGTCGTTTCCCAGGTTGAACCACTCGCCTCGCACCCGGTGCGCGGCAAGTGCGCAGTGGATCGAGCCCTCCACCTCTCTGCCTCCGGGAAGGAACGACAGAACACGCAGCTCAAAGGGGTTCCCGCACTGAAGCTCGCCGAGCCTGCTCCACACGTCCCGTGCGTATCCGATCTTCACGTAAGGGATTGGCGGGCCCGGAACGATGCCAACGAGGTAGACGAATTCCTGGCTGTCCATCAGTCGGTGCTCCCCTTTCGGGACTTCTCGAAGGCGGCGTGCATCTCGTTGTAGAGGTCTCGGACGGTCTGGTCGGACTCGCCGAATCCGCGCTGGCGCCACAGCTTGATGAAGGCGCGCTGTGAGGGCTGGCCGAGGTCGGCGTAGACGTTGAAGGCACGGGACTTCCGTTCGGCGTCGGTCGCTGCGGGG
The DNA here is from genome assembly GCF_001049855.1 of Streptomyces sp. Wb2n-11. Taxonomy (NCBI): domain Bacteria; kingdom Bacillati; phylum Actinomycetota; class Actinomycetes; order Kitasatosporales; family Streptomycetaceae; genus Streptomyces; species Streptomyces sp. Wb2n-11. The sequence goes on along the minus strand of NZ_CVPB01000002.1, from coordinate 83,156 downwards.
TTCGAACGCGGCTGCGGCTTGTCGGGCTGCGGCTCGTCCGTGTCTTCGGTTTGGCTGGTGGGTGCGGCTTCGATAGCCGCGCTGGTCAGAAGGCTGACTCCATCCGGACTGGCCGCGTCCGGGTACGTCGGCCCGGTGTTCGACCGCACCCCCCGCATCAGTGCCGTCTCGAAGTGGTCGCCACCGACCTGCATGCCCTTCTCGTAGGCGATCCGGTCGACCAGGTGTGCTTCCGCCATCTGCCGCTCAAGTCCTTCCAAGCCGTGCAGTGCGGCCCGGCCGGTCTTTACGAGAGCGCGCCGGTACATCCGGTTAGTCATGCGGCGGGGCTTTCCAACCGAATTCAGGTTCACGAACTTGTCGGCGGCGTTACTGCGGGAAATCGCTTCGGCATCGGCGCCGCGTGCCCCGATTCCGAGTCGGCTTTCGATCCGGTTCTTCCGGTCGCGCCAGGCGCGGGCGAGGAGTCCGTCGGCGTTGATCTCGACCTTGCCGAGTTTCGCTTCGAGGCCGAGGAGCTTGTGGAGGCCGTAGGCGAGCATGACCGGGCCGACGATGCGGACCAGGGCGGTACCGATGTCCTCGTGTTCTTGCCGGACGACCTCGATAGCGCCGATCGCCTGGGCGAAGACGAGGACGTACGCGGCCCTTGCCGCGCCCTTGTCGTTGAACGCCCACGAGTACACGGACAGGCCGAGGACGATCGCCTCGAGCACGAGGCCGACCGTCATGTGCCAGGGCGATTCCATGTGGAGGCGCTGCTCGGCGAAGCGGCTGGAGGTGTTGGTGGAGAGGGCGAGGCCGGCGATGACGACGAGGCCCATGCCGAGGAACCCGACGAGGCTGCGGCGCTTCTTGGGGTCGCGGGACTTCCGGCCGGCGGAGCGGGCTCGGACTGCGGGGGCGATGCGGTAGCCGAAGGCGAGGGTGACGAGGGCGAGCAGGACGGCCCATGCCTGCACGGGCACCTGCTCGACCGCGGTCTGCACTTGGGAAAGCATGGGCGGGTCCTTTCTGGCTGGTGGTGCTGCGGTCAGAGGTTGTGGTGGGCGAGGCAGCGGGCGGCGGCGTACTGCTGGCTGCTGTAGGCGCGGGCGTAGAGGTCTTTGCGCTGGTCGTGGGTGAGGTGGGTGAGGGCCGTCAGCCAGATCCGGTCAGCCGCGTCGTGGTCGACGCGCTCGGCGCGCCAGATGCGTTCGAGCTGGGTGATGAGCTCGGTGCTCTGCTCGGGCTGCGCGGCGATCTCGTGGGCGATGTCCTGGGCGGCCTGGGCTGCGTGGCGGGTGATGAGGTCGGCGAGCACGCTGTTCCTCCCGGTGGTCAGGCGGCGGTCGGGGTGGTGGGGGCGAGGTGCTGGACGGTCTCGAAGTCGTCGGAGGTCCAGGGCCCGATGTGGGCGGGGTTGTAGTTCTTGGCGGCCGGGGCGGGGGTGCGGAAGGAGCGGCGGAGGTTGCGGTGGGTGAGGAAGAAGATCCAGACCTTCGCGCGCTGGGTGCGGGTCACGGTGGTTCCCTTCGGTGGCTGGGGTGGTGGGGGGTGCGGGGCCCGGTCGTCTGTCGGCTCGGCGGCCGGGCCCCGCGGGGAGGGTGGTCAGATGCCGCTGATGGCGGCGCAGGCTTCGGCTGCGGGCTGGTGGAGTTCGGGGTCGTTCAGGAGGTACGCGGCCTGCTCACCGTGGTGCTGGGCGAGCTTCTGCTGGTCGGTGGGCAGGTGGCGCAGGGCGGGGTTGGTGGCGGGGTTGGTGAGGCGCTGGATGGTGGTGGCCATCAGGGTCAGGACGTCGATCCCGTTGGCGCCGGCCAAAACGGCGAGGGTGGTCTGGGTCTGGTCGGGGGTGAGGCGGGCGATGGCGAGGAGCCGGAAGCCGTCGATGATCTGCTGGATGCCGGGGTGGATGCCGTCCAGGTCCTCGAGGAGACCTTCGAGCTCGTCGTCGAGCGGGGGGACGGCGTTGGCGGCGGTGTGCATGTCTTCGGGGCCAGGGGCTCGTCGTCCCAGCGGCCGCCCATCACAGGTCCCCGTCCCACTCGCCGGTGACCAGCCGCTCGTACGCGGCGAGGGAGGCTTCGGCGTCGGGGGAACCGAAAACGTCGTCGAGGAAGTCCTTGGGGCTGATGGCCGCGAAGTGATCTTCGATGTCGGCGATGAGGGCCGGGTCGAGGTCGGGGACCGGGGTCTGGCCGGCCTTAAAGTCGGCGGGCATCGCCTCGGCATAGTCCCCGACGGCACTGACCGCGTCGGTCAGCGACTGGGCGGGCTTCAGCGACAAGGGCACCTCACCGATGTACTCGCCGGTCGCGGAGCGGATCGTGAGCCGTACGGCCGGGGCGGCGTTGTCACTGCTGCCGGCCGAGTTGAGGCGCAGGAGCTCGGCGAGGAGGCGCAGGGCGGTCTGGTCGTTGGCGTCCATCAGGCCACCGCCTTGAGGACGCGGTCGCTGCCGGTCCACACGGTGCAGATGGTGAACGGCTCGGCGTCGGGGCGGAGCACGTCGATGACGGTGATCGCGAACTGGGCGGCGCGGCGCTTGAGGATCCGGCGGGCTTCGCTGCGGTCGGTCGTGACGTTGAGGACCTTGAAGACGCCGTCGACGTTGCGGTAGAGGACGCCGGGCCGGCGCGGGCCGATCTCGTCGGCGACGACCTGGCTGAGCGCCACGTCCATCTCGGAGATTGCCTCAGTGGGGTGGATGGTGCGGGTAGCCATATGGCGGTTACGATCCATACGGATCGGCCTCCCTGTAAGCGCAGGTGGGCGGGTTCACGTCCGTCGCGGTGTTGAGACCACTGCTCGGGACACGCGACCCCGGTCCGGCTTCTGCTGGCCCGGGGTCGTTCTGCTGTGCTGAGAACCACGCTAGACCGTGGCTTGCCATATGGCAAGTCACTAGGTGAGAATGGAGGCAGAAACCATCACCGAAGAAGGAGGAGAGGACTTGGTGACCTTCAGAGAGGCCGCGCGGCGCGCGGTGGACGAAGGCGTCACCCCGAGCCTGACCCACCAACGGGTATCGCAGCTGTCCAAGAAGGAGGGCTTCCCTCCCGTGCGAAAGATCGGTCGAGCCAACGTCGTCGACTGGCGCCTGCTGAAGCCGTACCTCGCAGCGCACGCCGAAAAGGCTGCCGCACGAGACAGCAGGCGCCGGCCAGTGGCTGGACAGGAAGGGGACGTCGATTAGCGGCGCCATGAAGCTCCTTAGCGAGACGCGGTCGACCACGTCTGCCATGCCAACACCAGCCCGGCCCGGGCGGGATGAGGCGGCTGTTGTCAATCAGATGCTCGACAGACTGACAACAGCGAAGCTCCTGACATCCCGCTCATAAGCCGCATGAAGCACTGCCCCTGAACACGGAGAGGAGGAACACTCAGTCGCATGACGACCTTCCCAGAAACGCTCCGATCCCTGCGCCTGGAAGCAGGCCTGACGCTCAAGCAGCTCGCTGCGCACGTCCAGTACGACCGGACCTCGGTGCACTCCTTCGAGACCGGCCGCCGGACCGCGCCCTTCGAGATGGCCGCGCAGGCCGACGAGGCGCTGGGCGCAAATGGACGGCTGGTGGAGGTGTGGACACGCGAGGACGCCAAGCGCCGAGAGGAAGCAGCGTCACACCAGGTCCGTGCGGCAGCGCTGGCCATGTCGAGGGACCTGACCGCGATGGCAGATCTCGACATCGCCGAGCTTCAGGAAGGGGTAGCCGCGACCGCGGTCGACTACCTGGCCTCTCCTCCTGGGCCGATGCTGGAGCGCACTCACGCGATGCGCGCAGAGGCGTGTGAGCGCCTGCGTTCCGGTCATCACCGCAAGGCAGACCGGGCCGATCTGTACGTAACGGCGGGTCGCCTCTCTGGGGTCCTGTCGTACGCGCTGCTCGACCTGGGCGATCCGGAGCAGGCCATGGCTCACGCCGTGGCAGCTGGCCAGTGCGCGGAGTACGCCGGAGATACGGAACTGGCCGCTTGGGTGGCCGGCACCCGCTCGCTGATCGCCCGGTTCCAGGGTGATTACGGGCAGGCGATGGAGTACATCCAGGACGGCTACCAGTGGGTTGGGTCCGGTCACGGGACCGGGGAGGCCCGGCTCCGGTGCGGTGAGGCGCAGTGCCTGGCCAATCTCGGAGATAGCCGCGCGGCAAACGCTGCGTTGGATGGTGCCGAGCTGGCACGGGAGCGGATCCGCCGGGAGGACTCACTGGGTGGGCTGTTCGGGTTCAGCCGGGCGAAGCAGTCGTACTACGCCGGCTCGAGCTTGATCTGGCTGGACGGTGGGCACGACGCGGAGCGTGCGGCACGGGAAGCCTCGGAGGCCATTGAGATGTGGCGTACGGGCCCGGAGGCGGACCGTTCGCTGGATGACGAGCGCCTGGCGCACGTCTACCTGGCGACGGCGCGGGTGCAGCTCGACGACGTCGAGGGTGCGGCCGACGCCATCCGGCCGGTGCTGTCGTTGCCAGTGGAAGAGCAGATCTCGTGGATCGTGAAGCGCATGGATCGTCTGGCCGGAATGCTTAGTGCGCCCCGGTATGCCGGGAACCGTACGGCGGCTGAAGCAGTCGCTGCGATCAACGCTTTGGCGGCGTGATGAGGAAGGAGCAGCGGATGCGCAGTCCCCCGTAAAGCAGGCGAGCGGCCGACCGGTTTACCAGACCGATCGACCGCCCTTTCGGCCGCCGACCTGCGAAGACAAGCGGCCGCACAGATCACTTCATTTGCGAGAGGACCTGCGTGTGTCGACTGTATCTAGAAACTTCGGTGACATCGAAGTTTCTGCCGAGGGAGGTCCCCTGTGACCCCCGGTAAGTCACTGCCCCCCGTCGTCACCTTCACCACAGGAGCAGCGCTTCTGATGGATGAGGGGCTGGTCGACAGCATCACCCCTGACGGCCTGCGCTACATCTCGCGCCGACGCGACTGGCCATTTGGCCCGGACAAGAAGCACCAGTACGGCCATCTGGGCAATGCCAAGACGATGGACACCGAGGTGTTCCTCGACTACTTCCGGACGGGCCCGCCCCGAGGTGGGCGCGGCCGGCCGCCCAAACGACTGTGACGGCAGCTGACGCTGCCCGGTTACGTCCTGGTCCAGGACGCGCGAACGGCCGGCGGGATCGCAGCCCCACCGGCCGTCCAAGCACAACAGCGGGTTCGCACCCCGCTGCACGAGAAGGCACCTCTCGAAAGGGCTCTCACCAATGAGGGTATCCGTAGTTGGCGTCACTCCCGCAAGCCCACGCAACGTGATCACCCACACGCACGAGGTGATCGCATGAGCGTCGCAAGCATCCGCGGCATCGCCAAGATGCTGAACAAGATCCGCGAGCAGGACGGTACCGACGACCCCTTCGAAGTAGAGGCCGAGGACGACCTCCCCTTCGTGATGCTCGGCCACTGGGTCGCCCTGTCGGGCGTCAGTCCCGGCGCGCTCGCCCTGTACTGGATGCTTGCCATGCACCTGAACAAGACCCGGGGTGATCGGTACGTATGGCCAACCACGTCCATCCTGGCCCACATGCTCGGCTACTCGCGCGGCGACAAGATCAAGAAGTTCGTTGACGAGCTTGTCGCCATCGGCGCAGTCCGCGTCATTCCCGTTCCAGATGGGAACGGGCCGCAACTTCGGAATACGTACAAGCTGCGCCGGAACCCACCTCCGGACTACGCCGGACCACTGTCCCTGAGTGTCTTCTACTCCAGACTGAACGAGGCGTATGAAGAAGAAACAGCAGGTCAGGCCGTCTACCCCCAAACGGGGGTAGACGTAGCCCCTCAAACGGGGGGCCACGTGGCCCCTCAAATGGGGGTGGTAACTAGAAGAAGCCTTAACAAGAAGAACAAGAAGGATGAGGCAGCTTCGCCGCGAAGCGGTGGGGACGTCCGTAGGACTTCAACCTCGGGTAGTAGGGGAAATCCGGCTGAAGGCGGCTCCGCCGCGTCCGGCAAGGATGGCCCCGTCGATCAACTGATGGACGGCACCCGGCGGTCGGGTGGTGGGGAGAAGGGCGGCAGCAAGAAGGCCAAGCACACCCGCGAGCAGCTCGAGCTGGCGCGCTCCGTGCGGGCCCTCTTCCCGAAGGACTTCCTTGAGGGGTGGATCAGCTCGAAGACCGGGCTTGAGGTGAAGGCGCTGCCGGACGTGCCGCCGCTGACTGACGCGATCCTCGAGGCCCTCGCCGGTGATGTTCCGGGCGCCGACCGTACGCCGGCCCAGCTGGGTGCCCGGATTGAGCAGCGGTGGAATCACCACGGGTGGGCGGTGAAGTATTACGCCGGGGAGATTGAGCGCCTGGTCGGTGCCGCTGTCGCGATGGTGCGGCCGCTGAAGGCCGACGACCGGTACGGGTGCGCGAACCCGCGGTGTGATGCCGGGGTGGACGTGGACACGGGCGAGGCGTGCCAGACGTGCCCGGCCCGGTTCGAGGAGCGGAAGGCGGAGCGGCGGCGTGTGAGGGCGCTGGAGCAGGCTGAGTCCGCCCGGGCCAACGGGGTTGGCGCCCAGCCGCGTATGCCCGCCCAGCGGTTCGAGCAGGCCGTGTGGTGGGACTGCGTGTCCTGCGATGCTTCCGGGAAGGGGGAGCCGCCGGCCGACCGGATCTGCGCGAACTGCCGCTGGAGGGAGTCCGTGGCCGCAAAGCAGAGCAGCTCGGCGCCGTTCTGACCGAGACCCCAGCCCAAGTTATTGCGGACGTAGTAACTTACGGCTAGGTTGTAGGTGCACCGCCCGGGGGCTTACCCCTGACAAGAGGGCCCCCGGGACGGTGTTCCACCCACCTGTAGCGGACTACGGCAGGCCCGTCGAGCCTGACCTACAAGACCGCTACGGGGAAGACCATGACCAGCCACCCGACCACCCCCATCCAAGCCAGTACCCGACGCCCGTTCGGATTCCGCGCCTGGATACTGCCCCCGCTGCTCCTCCTGCTGCTCGCTCCGGCAGTGCTTCCCTTCAGCCCGGGCGGCTTGCAGTACCTGACCACCGTTGTCGGTGCTCTCATCACCAGCGTCACGGCCCTGTACCTCGCCTGCCGCCGGCCCCAAACCGGTCCTGAGTTCGCCGGCGACTTTGGTGCAACCATCCCAGCCCCCCGTTTGTCACACACCTCACCAACCCCACCCGAAGGGCACCAACGTGACCCAGCCCCCGCACCACCCGAACCAGCCCCCGCACCACCCGAACCAGCCGCCGCAGTACGGCTATCCGCCGCAGCAGGGTTATCCGCCGCAGCACGGCTACCCGGTGCCCCCGGCCCCCTACCAGCCGCCGGTACCGCCGAAGAAGAGCTGGCCGGCCCGGCACAAAGGCCTCACCATCACCGGCGGCGTGATCGGGTTCTTCATCATCCTGGGGATCGCGGTCGGAGGCGGCGACCAGGAGGAGGACGCGGGCACCGTGACAACCGCCCCGTCACAGTCCGCCGACAACAAGGCCCCCGAGAAGGCGCCGGAGGAGAAGCAGAAGCCCGCCCCGGCTCCCAAGAAGGAGCTGTCGCAGGCCCAGGAGTTCAAGGCGTACGTGGCGAAGAACGGCACGGCCACCGAGAAGGCCGCGGCCGAGCACATCACCAAGGTCCAGGGCGCTGACAAGCAGAACGACATCTTGGACACGGCTGAGGTGTACACGGATTACACGGGTGGGTTCATGAGCGCCAATCAGTCCGACGCGAAGCTGATCGCGTCGGCGTTCGCGGACTGGCGGGACTCGAAGAACGGTCTGGTCACGGTCTATGACAAAGACGGGGAGATCATGGCGAACGGGAACTACTGACCAGAGCACGCACTGCGCCCCCCGGCCTCGGCGAGGTCGGGGGGCGTTGTCGTGTCTGGTCAGGCGAGCGCGGCCCGGCCGGCATCGGTCACTTGCACCAGGTCCGAGGTGTGCCCGTTCGCCGGCTGCACCACGTGTACGAGCTCGCCCTCCCACAAGGCAATGGAGGCCCCGTACAGACCCAACTGGCGTTCTGTCCACGCCAGACGGTCGGGGTCGTCCTCGGGGACGCTGCTGTTGAAGTTCGGCGGGTGGATGGTGTGGAAGAAGTCGGACATCGCGACGGGCTTGTCAGCCTCGGCGATCAGGCGCAGGAGTTCACGCTCATCAGGGCTCATCCCGCAGCCTAGAGACTGGTGAGGCTCCAGTGGCGCCGTCTCGACCCGTGCTCCCGGCTTTGCCCCCACTTGGTGGGTGCGCGCCCTTGTCAGCCCCAGCCGCGGCCCCCACTGTCGGATCGGATACTCAGCCGATCGAGGGGGACCTGTTGGCCGCACCGACCACACCCGCACCCAGCCCGATCACCCTTTGGAAAGGCCGCGCCCTCCTCGCATGGGCGCGGCTCCTTCAATCCACCGTCGCCGGCAAGCACCGCCGTAAAGCCCACGTCGCCCGCCGGAACGCCGCGATGCGCGCCGCGTACGCGAACGGCGTGGACCGGGAGACCATCACCCGGCAGATCGGGCTCGGCCCGGAGCAGGTCCGCAAGGCTCTGCGGGGCGAGATGACCACGGAGTAGCGCCAGCAGCGACACGCTCCCGGCCTTGGTGAGGTCGGGGCGTTGTCGTGTGCACCGCGGTGGTGCCGGTGTCCACCGAAGCCGCCGGGGAAGGCGGCCCGTCCTGGGAAGCTCAGGACCCGCTCAAGCCGCGTACGGCCCGGCCCGTGTTCCGTCAGGCTTCCGGTATGACCATCGACTTGGGCTCCTTCCCCGCCTGGTTCGGCGCCGCCACCTTCGGAACCGCGGGGGTCGGCTATCTCACCTACCGGCGTTCCCGCCTCAAGGAGGACCGGGAGGCAGCCGAGGCTGTGGGCTGCCGGGACGGGCGCCGTAACTGCTGCGGATACGGCATGGTGGCCAGCTCCTGGACGGCCAATGTCGATAACCGCAGCGCACGCCCGATCTACCACGTCTACCTGCTCACTTCCGACAGCAAGACCGGAACGGTGAACAAGCCGGCCTTGCTCTACAAAGTGCTTGCGCCTGGTGTCGCCGACCACGAGCACATGGAGGCTGTCGCTCCTGAGGGGAGCCGGCCCACCGCCGTCCTCTTCTGTGACGACGAGGGCACCTGGTGGATGCGGAGCCTCCTGGACCAGCGCCTGAGCATGCTCCTGCGTGCCGGCCGCGTACGGCGGACGCTACGGCGGCTGAGCCCGCTCACGGATCGTTCCGGTAGCGCGGTCGTGGCGAAACGAGAACTGGATCTTGTATGTGGGCTGGCGAACCGCCGACTTCCGAGCCCTGAAGGGCGACGCCTGGGGCGTAGCGACTAGCAGGCCCCAGCTCTGGAACGGGGCAGAGGCTGATGACGGCCTACCGGCGGCGGCTACCGGGGTGCGGTCACCCAGCGGATCCACGCCATCAGCCCCTGAACGGCGGCCGCTTCCCGGGTAGGCCACCGGCCGGCCGCCGCGGACGCCTCCAACCGGTACGTCCACCCACCGCGGGACCCTGCCCGGTACGCCGGCACCACGACCAGGAGAACCGCCCCGTCCTCGGCCTCGACATCCCACTCCCGCGTCGTGGACCAGGACGGCGCCTTCACGATGCGGGCGGCGTCGGCAACCGCGCGGGCTTTCGCCTCGGTGAGCCTCTTCGGCCGGTCGGTGGTCATGCCCAGGAGTGTCGCACTGCTCTTCACCAGGGTCAGAGGTCGATGACGGCCCACAGGCGGCGGCCGTCGGGGGCGGTGTCGGTGCCGCAGCTGGAGACGATCGGGATGGCGCCGACCGCGGCCAGGACGTCGTCGCCGGCGGGCGGCTGGCCGGCGGTCAGGGCGGGCTGGTGGGAGAGGGCGAGGATGCACGCCTGCCCGTCCTGGTCGGACAGGTGGACGCTGATGCGGCGGCTGCCGTCCTCGAGGACCCCGCCCACCAGCTTGGTGATGACGGCGGCAACAGCCTCGTCGGGCCGGTGGCCCCACTCCTGAAGCTGGACCAGTACCCGGCGCCGGGCTTTCGCGATCGTCCAGGGGGCGGCTTCCATCGGCCAGTTCACCCCGCGCCGGTTCCGCATCGCCACCCCACGCCGCGCGGTCGTGGCCAGTGGGGTGGTGGGTGGGGCCTGCGTGGTCGGCCTGGGCGGGGAAAGGGGCCGCTTCGGCGGAGGCGGGGTCTTCGGCGGGTAGCTCGGCGTGTGCTCGGCGGCGGTGTCCGTACGCGGTTCCATGTGCCCTCCCCGGGGATGCGACGGCCCGCGGACCGCCCGGAGATCTCAGCGTAGGCCCGGCCGGCACCGCGGTGGTGGAGTTCGGTGCAGCCCTACCCCTCCATGGCGGTGACCCGTGCGGCTTTCACGAAGCGGCAGCGATGGCGGCGATGACGAGCTGCACCTGGTGGTCGTCAAGCACGGCCAGGACGTCGCGCAAGTTGATGCTGTACTCCCCGACAAGTGACGCCGCAACAGCCAGGATGGCCGTCGCGCTGCTGGACGTCGGCAGCCCTTCGCGAAGGAGGTCGCCGATCTGGTCCCAGCGCAGATGCTGGATGGGACCCAGGTGGTACGGCGAGCGGCGGGTTACGTCCGGGATCTCCGTCGCGCGCTCGTACCGCTTGTGGGTGGCGAAGTCCTCCGCGTCCAGGAACTGACGGAGCCAGAAGGCGTCATCATGCTGAGCGAGCAGCCGGGTCGCAGCGAGCATCTGCTCATTGCCGATCCCCCTGGTCACGTCGGCAAGGAGCTTCTCCGAGGTTGTGTAGACGCCAAGGCTCATGGGTTGACTCCGTCGGTCGTGCAGTTGGACTCCGACCACTGTCCCCCGCCTCGCGGCCCCACCACCGGCCGACACGCTCACTCAGTAGCGAGGATGCCGCCGCATGGCCCCACGGCGGCCCTGTACGGCCCCTGTGGCGTCTCACGGCACCTTGGTCCGCCAACTCCTCGCCCGGCGCGGCTGGTTCGCGCTCTGGCCCGCACACGGCTCCGCGTTCACCCTTCAACCATGGGCATGGGGGAGCTCCAGACATGTGACGAGTGCGGGCAGCAGCACGACACGGTCCGCGACCTCGGGTCACGCCAGCCGTTGGCACTGTGCGAGGGGTGCATGGCCGGTGCCGTACGGGCCTGGACAGGCAGCACGCCGAGGCCGCTGACGACGAGCGAGGTCCAGGCGGCCGTCGGGGCGGGAATGGACCTGCGGATGCTGCGCCGGCGCCTGGAGGTCGCGCGCGAGGCCGACAGCGGGAGCGCCAGTTGACCCGGTGCGCGTCTACGGTGAGTCGACAACGCCGAGGGCGGCCGCCGCGGGCCCGGGCGGGGTGTGCTCCACGGCCGGGGCCGGCGGGTCGGACAGCACCATGAGGATCCTCAGCGACGTCTGCACCATGCCCACTGCCATCGGCGGCGTGAGGGCCGCGCCCGTGGTCTTGCCGTGCGCAAAGCGGTTACGGATCTCACGGCCGGTGTGGAGCAAGTCGCGCTGCTCTTCGTCGATCAGCCCCTCAGCCGCAGCCTCGTCTATGAGGCGGACCAGGGCCTTCTTGCCATACCGGTCGACGAGCGCAGCTTCCAGGGAAATGATGGAAACGGCCACGGCCACGTTGGTGAACTCGTGCCGGTAGTAGCTGTGGCGGATCAGCTCGCGAGCGGTGGTCATCACGCTGACCGCCGCCGGTGGGGCTCCCCCGGGGATGACGAGGTCCTCGACGATGGTGTGCATGTCCGCGTAGGTACTGGCCCAGTGGCGGGCCCTGGGGTCCGGGGTGGGCCATGGCAGGTGCGGGATCGGGTCGTTCATGGCCGCAGTCTGTCGGGCGAGCGGGCTCACGGAGACCGGATTCGCTGACCCTGTTGTCGGCCCACGACACAGGCCCCGCCCCCGCTGCGATGGGGGTCGGGGCCTGCGCGCTGTCCAGTGGCAGCTGGGGGCAGACGCCATTGGACTAGTCCATGGGGTATGAAATTGGTTGGCCGCGGGTTCGGCGGGGAGAGGCTGCCACGTACCGGCCCGCTGCGAAATCCGCACCCACCACGATGTGAATTGCGGCCGGACGTTCCTGACCCTCCCCGCCCGGTGAACCGTGCGGTCATGCAATGTCAAGCAGGAAGCGAAAATGCCCTTTTGGGGCGTCTTGGCAGACCTTCGCTCCGGTAATGCAGGGGACCCTTACTGCCCCCGTACCGGCAGGCCAGCGCCCCACGAACACCAGGATGCCCTACCAAACGACTTGTATGTTCTGCTGGTTTTTACTCCTAAAAACGGTACGAACAAATACACTTAGGGAACCCCCCTTACCGCGCCAAGGAGAACTTTTTCGTGGATAAGCAGGCGCTTAAGGACTTGCTGGAAGGCCGACGCGGCCTCATCAACCCCGAGCACTACGGCTTTGTCCGCGCGGATCAGCGCGGACGACGCACCCCCGGCCTCTCCCAGCACCAGGTCGACCAGCTCATCAACCGCTCACCCGGCTCCTGCTACCGCCTCGAGAACGGCCGCTGGAAAAACCCACCCGACCAGGTACTGCGGGACGTGGCACTCCTGTACGGCCTCGACGAACAGGACTGGGTGTCCCTGTACCGGTACGCCGGCAAGGGCGACCCGCCCGGACCCCTGTACCCCCGCTCCGGCAAAGAGGTCCCCGGGGCGTGGCAGCGGGCCCTCGACGGCATGGTCGACATGGCGTACGTCACGGACTGCTCCTGGGAGGTCGTCGCCCACAACGCGCCCTGCCAGCAGATGTTCCCCAGCGGGGTGGTCCCGCAGAACACCATGAGGTGGATGCTCCTGTCCTCCGAGGCCCGCCAGATCCTCCTGGACTGGGAGCACGCCTGGGCGCCGTTCGTCCTGCCCCAGCTGCGTGCGGCCATCGCCGCCCGGCCCGACGACCCGATCCTCCACGGCATCGAAGCCGACGTCCTGGCCGACCCGGTAACCCGGAAAATCTACGAGTCCGGGGTCCCCTACATCCACCCCGACGGCGACGAACGCCCCCTCTACCACGCCCGCAAAGGGCCCGGCTGGGTCACGATGTGCGCGGCGCAGCCCATGGCCGCCCCCGGCTCCCGCCTGATCATCCTCATATTCCGGGCCGGGGAGCAGCGCCTGCACCTGCGCCCCCCGGTCCTGCGCGCCCACTAACTGGCGGGTTGCTTGTCACCTGGTTCGCCGCTCGTTAACGGCACCTCCACTAACCCGGCAACCCCGGCGCCGCGGAGGCGAACCCTGGCGTTACGAACGCGCCACCACCGCACCAACCGCAACGGCACCCCCCACGGCCCCTCCCGCACCAGGGAAGGGGCCGCCGTTCTTTCCCGCACAGGGGAACAACACGATCAAGCCAACGTAGGTTAAGCCGCACCCCCTGCGCCCCCGTTCCGAGCTGTGGGAGACCAATCGTGCCTGCCTACGTCACACGCCCTCAAATCCACCTCCCTGCCCACAAAATCACCACCGGGCAGATCCTCGACGACATCGCCGCCCACCACCCCGACCACCCCCGGCTCAACGCGATCCTGCGCGTCGTCGCCGGATGCGGCGTCAACACGAGGTACTTCACCCAGCCCCTGGATGCCGCCACCATCTCCGGCACCGCCCCCCTCGAAGAACGCATCACCACCGCCCGGGCCGACGCGGTCGCCATGGCCCACGACGCCGCCCAGCGTGCCCTCGACGCCGCCGGCCTCTTCCCCCACGACGTAGACGCCATCATCACCAGCCACTCCACCAGCTGGGGTGTCCCCGGCCTGGAAATCCTCCTCACCGAATCCCTCGGCCTCGCCCCCACCACCCGGCGCCTCGGCCTGACCACCCTGGCCTGCGCCGGCGGCACCCAGGCCCTCATCCGCGCTGCCGAAATGGTCACCGCCCGCCCCGGCACCACCGTCCTCGTCGTGGTCTCCGAAGTCATATCCGCGGTCTACAACCACGCGGACAACACCATCGAGAGCATGATCTACAAAGCCTTGTTCGGGGACAGCGCCGGCGCCTGCCTCGTCACCAGCGAACCCCTCGAACCCGGGCTGCGCATCGACGACACCTGGGAGTACCTCCTCCCCGCCTCCACCGAGCGCTACACCGGACGCCTCGACCCCACCGGCCTCCATTTCGACTCCACCAAAGCCGCCCTGAACGCCCCCGCCGACGTCCTGCCCCACCTCACCGGCTGGGCCGGCCCCCACGCCCTCGACTACACCCTCATCCACCCCGGATCCCGGCCCATCATCAACGCCGTCGCCGCAGGCCTGGGCATGGACGACCACGACACCCGCCACAGCATCGACACCCTCACCGACGAGGGCAACCTGGGCGGGGTCAGCATGCTCCGCGTCCTGGACCGCACCCACACCGACCCGCCCGCCGACCAGTCCCGCGGCATCGCCGTTGCCTTCGGCCCAGGCTTCACCACCGCGGCCCTGCGTACGACCTGGTGCGCCTGACCAACCCCCCAGCAGCGCCGCACGGCCCCGCACGGCACGCGGCATGGAAAGACCCCCAGGCGCGGGACGGGATGCGCCTAGGGGTCTCGTGTACTTCGCCCTGCCCAACGACGTCCAGGGGGAGTTGGCGGTCACGGAATGACAACACCGCGACGGGTAAATTATTGCGTACGTAGTAACTTACTGCGATGATGGGCCACCGGGGGCAACCCCCACCCCACATCCACCCCACCATGGAGCTCCGAAAGGAGCCGCCCCATGCCCACCACAGACAAACCACGCGCCCTCACGATCCGTCAACCCTGGGCCGGCGCTATTGTCCACCTGACGAAGCGGGTCGAGAACCGCACCTGGAAACTCCCCGCCAAGCAGCACGGCGCACGCATCCTCATCCACGCCGGCGCCCAGCTCGACCCGAACGCCACCATCTACGGCCCGAACCTCGGCGTGTACGGCGCGATCATCGGCACCGCCACCCTCACCGACTGCCACTGGTCCGACGACGGCCAATGCTGCGGCCCCTGGGGATTCGAGAACGCCTACCACTGGACCCTCGACAACGTGACCGCCCTGGCCGTCCCCGTCCCGTGCAAGGGAGCGCTCAGCTTCTGGACACCGCCCGCCGACGTCCTGCACGCCATCCACCAGCAGCTCGAGCAGGAGCCGACCCGATGATCCGCGAAGACCGCTTCCTGATCTCCAACAAGCCCTATGCCATCGATCTCTCGACCCTGTCCGGCTCGGGCCAGAAGCACGGCGATTCCGGCCGCTACTCGTTCAGCGGATCGGCGGACGCCCTTTGGTTTCGGCGCAAGGCAGGAATCACCCGGGCATGCATGGGCTCGCTCAAGTTGTGGCGCCACTATCTGACTGAGCCGTTGGACGCCAGCGACCCGGTGGCCGTGCTCAACGCAGACCTGGATGGCCGCTACGGCGGCGACTGCCATGCGCGCTGGGACGGCGAGCGCTACTGGGGTGCACAAGAGCCCTTCCGCATGGCGCTCGACATGACCGTGCTGGAGCCGATGCTCGCCAGCTTCCCGGCCGTACCCGACGGCTACGACGGCTGGTGGCGATTCTGATGGCAGGCCCGAGCATCGCCACCGCCGTACGACGCGCAGCACGCAAGGAGCCGACCCCATGACGAACGCCCTCCCCGCGGAACTGGTCGCCTACCTGGAACGGCAAGACGACCGGCGCGCCAACACTCTCGCCGCCAAGCTGGCCTCGTACACCGACTGGGAGCGAGCCCTGATCAAGGACGCCGCCGTCATGGGCTACGTCCGCGGCAAGACGCACCCGAAGGGCGAGCCGCACCCCAAGGACAGTCACGTCCTCGCCGAAGTCGTCGGCGAGTGCATGGCGTTCCCCGACCTGTACCCGGCCATCAGCACCGAGACGCAGCCCACCGAGGACGAGCAGCACCGCCTGGCCTTCGAGCGGGCCCAGTACGCGGCCGCGATCCGGCAGCTCATCCGGCAGGTCAAGCAGACCGCCCACGCGTGGCTGGTGAACCTGCCCGACACGATCCGCACAGCCGACGTCGCCCAGGCGCTCGGCACCCTGTGCTCCCCGAAGCCGCTCCCCGAAGACCTGCGGGACGACCTGTGGCAGCGCATCGTCGGCGCCTACTACCTGCGCTTCGAGAACGACGGCCACCCCGAGGACTCCCAGGCGGCCGCCGACGAGGCCATGGCCATCGTCCAGCCCGAACTCGACCGCCTCCGCACCAAGCTGGACCAGGTCACCGCCCTGCACCAGCCCGTCCAGCACCTTGGCCAGACCTGGTGCTCCGCATGCTCCGTACGCCGCTCCACCGGCCCCCGGGACGAGGAATGGGTGGCCTTCATCCCGCACCCGTGCCCCACCCTCGACGCCATCTCCGATCCCGAAGCGAAGGCCGCCCCGGCCGAGAGGAGCTGAGTAACGCATGGGAGCAGCCCTGCACCTGGCCCACGTGCACCAGGCCCCGGTGAAGAAGCGCCGGCCGAAGCGCACCGGCGGCGGAGACGGCAGCAAGTTCGCCGAGATCGCCCACCGCATCTACCAAGACGAACGAGCCGACACTCAGGCCCGGCAACTCCTCCTCGCCACCGCCTACGCCGTCACCATGGCCGCTCTGGACGAAGAGACCACCGTGTGGCGGGCCATCTGCAACGCCATCGGGAGTTCCGTCCGCGGCTGGGACGACCTGCGCAGCTGCGTCCGGCAGGACGTCCCCCGCTACGAGCCGCCCGGGCGGTGGTCACGCAGCAACGTCCTGGATCAGAGGTGCCGCGGCCCCCGTGTTCGCGTACACCCCAACGGCCCGGACGACTTCCGCAACAAGATGAAGATCTGCGGAGAGAAGACCCACGACATGGTCGTGGAGAAGGACCCGGTCACCGGATGGCACACCAATCACTGGTTCTGCACCCGGCATCAAGACCACCTGAAGCGCGTCGCTGCGCAAATCGCCGAACAGAACGCGGCCGCACCCCCGCCGGTCCCGAACCGCGGTGGTCTCCTGCCGTCGTACTTCGAATCCGAATGGACCGAGCTCTACCGGTGGGCCACCCACAACCCAACGTGGGAACCACCTGCCGTGTACGGCGTCCGAGCAGACGACTGGCCCATCCCTGGACAGGACCCGGTGCCGCAACGGGCACGGCTCCGCCTTGTCGTCGGCAACCTGGGGACTGCGGGTGACGACGCCTGAGACCCGGGCCCGGCTCCGCACCCTCAAGGAGCAGCTCACCACCCCCACACCCGAACCCCTGGCCGGACAGGCCGCCCTGCCGCTCAACCTCACCTGGCAGCAGGGCGCCCTGTTCGACGAGGGCCGGCCCATTCCACCCTCGAACAGGACCGAGGCCCCCCATGAGTGAGCAGCCGCCCGACCGCACCCCCAAAGCCCTGCGCCTCGCCATCCAGGAACACGCCCCGCACCTGCTACCCGACTTCGAAGCACACTGGCACCGCACGATCGGGGACGCGTTCGACCTCGCCGCCGTTCCCGCGTTCATGCGCCTGTGGGAGACCCAGTACGCCATCGCCCGCACCCCCGGCCTGGAAGCCCACCTTGCCGACCTTGAGGCCCGCGCCGCCCAGTCCCAGAACCCGAAGGAGTCCGAGGCGCTCCTGGCCGAGTTCAGCCGACTGCGCCGACAGGCAGCAGGCCAGCCGCCCGAGGACGACGCCCCGGAGCGCACCAAGGAGCAGCGCCTCCTCGAGCTTGCCGAGGAGCTGTGCCACGCCTACACGTACGGCGTGGGCTACGACGAGACGCTCCAGGAGAGCCCTGAAGACGCCCGCAAGCACATGGACGCCGCCCACGCCCTCCTCCCGTACATCCAGGCGGCGCCCCGGGAGGAGCGCCGGGCCGCGTTCCGCCGCGGCTGGGACAGGGGCAAGGAGAGGCAGGCCAAGTGGACCGCCGAGGACATGCGGCGCCTCGAGCAGGAGAACGCCGAACTCCGCGCCGAACACGACCCCGAAGAGATCCGCCAGCGCTTCCGGGACCTCCAGCGGGCCTGGGAGGAGCTGTACCGCGGGCACACCGGCCGCTACGACCACGTCCAGGCCCGCGAACTGTCCGAGCGGGCCGTTCGTGCGGAACGCCAGCGGGACGAGGCCCTCTTCAAGCTCGCCCAGCTCGGACACCCCAACGGCGTCGTGGAAATCCAGGACAGGGAGACCCCCGCCCACGTCGGCGGGAACGCCGAAGACTGCCCGGCCTGCGACGGCACCAACCCGCCGTACCCGTTCCTCTGCCCCGGCCCCAGCTGACCCGCGGCCGGCCCGTTGTCAGTGCCCCGTGTCACCCTGGACCAGTTGCCCGGCGGCGCCCGTCACCTCGAAGCCGATGCCGCCGCCGGGCACCGAGACTGGGCGGGGGGAACGAAACCCCGAATCAGCGCCAGCATGGGGACATGGCCCCCTCCCCGAAGAGCAGCCCTGACGCCCCCGCCGTTCCCGGTGCACTCGAGTCGGCCCCGGCAGGACGCCGCAGCCGCGCCGCCGCCCGCACTCACGAATCGAACCTCGTCGCCCACGCCCGACGCGAACTCCGCATCATCGGCGAGGACCGAGACACCATCCGCGGCCTCTGCAAAGTCGTCCAGGCGTTCGCCAACATGGGACACAGCGGAAGCAGCGCCCACTTCGCCGCCCAGTACCTGGACAAGCTCCTCCGGTACCAGCCGCTGTCCGAGCTCACCGACGACCCGGCCGAGTGGATCGACCGGCACGCCGAGGGGATGGCTCCCTCCCCGCTCTGGCAGTCCGTACGCAACTCGGAAGCCTTCAGCCAGGACGGCGGCAAGACGTACTACCTGCTGTCCGAGCAGGAAGCCGCAGGTGACCTGCTGACCACGCCCCTCCACCGGTCCAAGTCGGTCCCGCGGGCCGCTGAGGCGGAGGCGAGCAGCTGATGGCCAAGGCGGACGCCCAAGAGCCCACCACAGAGCTGCTGGTCACCCCCGAGACGTGGCCGTACATCGCCGGCACACCCCGGCACAAGGCGCTCAACGCCTGGCTGGCCGACAACGGCATCGACCCGGCCGACGTGTCCGTGGACGAACCGCTCAGCATCATCACCACGCCTGACGGCACCCAGGCCATTCACCACACCGTGCACCTCCGCAACGCCACCGGGCACAGGTACGTCACCCCGGAGAGCCCGAACCAGCCCGCTTCAGAAGCGCGCAGCACCCCGCTGAAGACCCGGCCGCCCCAGCCCAAGCGCAGCGACATCACCACCCTCGCGCTCCTCACGGCCATCGACGACCACGCGACCCGTGAGGTGCCGCTGGGCAAGTACAGGTGGGAACTTCCCGGCGCCTGGTGGATCCTGGGCACCGCCTACCCCGAGAAGGTCGTCACCGCCGCATACATCCGCGAAGACGACCGCGGCCACCTTGAGTGCGGCGTCAGCCTCCGCACCAGCTGGCTCACCGACAAGGGCCACGCCAAGCTGGCCGAGCTCAGAGTCAAGGGAACCGGCTGATGGACACCCGGGTCATTGACCGCTTCGAGATCCCCATCGACGACCGGCCGCACCTCATCGACCTGATCGGCAGCATTCTGCACGCCGCGTGCCGGCGCCACGGCGTGGTCGACGTGTGGGCGTACGCGCGGCCCGAGAGGATGGAGCCGATGCACCGCACGTTCCAGGTCGTCGGCACCGGGCAGTCCATCCCTGCCGGCGCCTCGCACGTTGCGACGGCCATCACCCCGTACGGCACCCTCGTCTGGCACATCCTCGAGAGCCACTGCCCACACAGCATGCTGGTCTTCGACGACCCGGAGGAGCGGCCGGAAACCTGCCCGCTGTGCGGCGCGCGTATGACCATGAGTAGCAGCGGCCGGTGGATTCCCGTATGAGTGGCCAGGAGGGGGCCGAGTGCGAGCAGGTCATGCCGGTCGTGCTGGCCAAGAACAACGGCGGCCCGTATGGCGACGCAGCGGTGGAATGACCTGCGGCGCGCGAACGCTCGCCGCTGCCTGTGTGGGCAGACTGGCCCTGCCCCCTTCCCGACGTGGAGAGAGCTCTGAAGATCCCCTACACGCACTGGGCGTACTTCCCAGACCGGTCCAGCGCCGAGCAGTGCGCGCAGGGCCTGGCGGACTACGTGACACGCGTCCGTGAGCCGATTGGGGGCGTCCCGCGGTGGCTGCTCCTGGCCGCGCGTGACGTTGAGATCAGTGGCCTGGTGGAGCGGCACCTAGAGGTTGAGGAGATCGTCATCCGCCACGGAGGCGACTACGACGGGGGTGAGGCGATCTACGACCTCCAGTCGGGCCAGGCCGTGGTCGACCCGATGATCGTAAAGCTCGACGGTGATGACCAGAGAGGGGCGCGGTGACGGACGGGATGAAGCGTGCTTGATTCCCGCGTAACAGGGTGCATTTTCGGCCACTGGTGTCACAATCGTGCCAGGTACCCCATCGGACGGATCCCCAGCCCGTCCGGCCTCGCCACCACGGTGGCGCACGTCGGCGCCCGCCCCCTACTGACCTCAGGGAGCGGGCGCCGAAACGTTCCGCCCGCGCCGGGCAGCTGCCCCCTCGCTCGCTACTCCGCAGCCTCCGACCCGGCATGCAGCTCCGGGTGCAGCACCCGCGAGGAGACGTACTCGTGCACCACCAGCCGGCTCACCCCATACCGGTCCGCGTGCTCCGTCACCGCGACCTCCAGCTCCTCAGCCGCCGCCAACCACGGCGCCCACCCCGCCTTCGTGTACGGCTGCGACACCGCCTCCGCCCGAGCCGCCTCCACGGACCGCTTCAACTCCACCAGCGGCTCACGCGCCTCAAGCTCGGCACGCTCTTCATCGCCCAGTTCTTTCTTCTTCGCCACAGGTCAGGATGCTAAGCGCCGGGTCTGACAACACCCCCAGGCACACGAAAGCGGCCCGGCAATCCCCCAGGAATGCCGGACCGCTCCCGCCAGCGGGTAGCCCCCTCGCGGTGACCGCCACCGTACGCCCTACCCACGCTCCACGTAAGGGAGCAGCACCCGCCCCGCCGCACCAGCCAAAGAAGCCGCCCGCCCCGGATCCGGCCGGCCCACCAGAGACCGCAGGAAGACCACCAGCTGATCCGCGGGCAGCACCGTGATCCCCGCCGTGACGAACCGGCCGTCGGCCACCGGCGCGTTATGCACCGCCATCACCGGCACCACCGGAACACCCAGGGCAGCCACGATCTCCCGCGTCTCGTACAGCAGCGAGCTCACGGACCGGGACCGGTCATGGGTTCCGTGGAACAGCGGGCCGCCCTCGCAGTGGACCTCCCACCGCCCCGACCACAGCTTCGCGTCCACGTTCACCACCAGCCGGCCACACGGCGGCACAAGCACGAAGTCCGCGTTCGCTTTCCCACCGCGGGGCAGCGCCCGGTCGTACAGCCCGTACCAGCCCTCCTCAGCCAACGGGGCCAGCAGTGCTGCGGTACGCCGCTCTCCCTCCGCCCCAGCCTCCGCCTGGGCCGCCTGAGCCTCCGCGCGCCGCACGTACGAGCCCACCCCCAGCCAGGCCAGGAGGCGCCGCCACAGGCCCCGCCTGGCCCCCGCGCGCAACGACTTAGCCCACGCGTCCGCCGACCTTCCCGCGGCGCTCACTGCTCCCCCTCAGGCCGGTGGCAGTGGCAGGCGCACAACGTGCCGGTGAACTTGTGATTCAGCCGGCACCGGGCATGCATGCGCTCCGACCACCCCGGCAAATCCTCCCGCTCCGGGTTCCGGATGACCGCCCCGTCGATGTACTGGGACGTCTGGCACGCCGTCGACAGGTAGTACCGGCCCGGCAGCAGGAGAGCGAGGACATCGTCGGGGAGCTGCTCGGCGGTACTGCCAGGCGGAGGCGGGGTCCAGGTCACGGCTGCTCCCGCGCATTCAGTGCTGTCGGCCCATGCGGTGAGTTGGTCGGCGAGGTGTCGGGCTTGTTTCGGATTAAGAAGGATGGTCGGCTCGCACGTGCGGTCGTCAGGATCAACGGACACTCGGAGCCACGGCCACGGCACCCCGTCCTCCGGCTGGTCGTCACGCCCGTCCCGGGTGATGTGCGAAGGAATCTCCGCCAGCGTGATCTGCCCGCCGCGGGGGTCTTCGTCGGCGGGCAGGATGTGCGACCCGAGGTACACCCACGGGGGCCCACACTCCTCTTCCGCGTCGACGCCGGGGATGCTGCCGTAGACGCTCATCCGCGCTCCCGTACTTCCTGGTCGGGCTTCTCGTTCATCGGCTCTGCTCCTTCGCGTGGTCCATGGCCTCGAGGAGGGCGTCCGCGTAGTGCACGGACACACCGTGTGGGGAGGCGAAGTCCCGCATCTCAGCCGCGTACTGGCGGGCGGCCGCAACCTCGGCGCGTAGCTGGGCCAGTTCGTGCGCCGTGCGGTCGATGGGGACGTGCAGCTCGGGCTTGCCGCAGCAGACGTCGAACCCGCCGTGGCAGTCGGACTCGACCTCACCCACGGTGGGGCAGTAGTAGAGGCTGGCGCCGGGCTTGCAGACGTGCTCCTGCCCGCCAGGTTCCACCGTAAGGAGGAAGAGATGCAGGTCGGGCAGGATCTCGATCTCGTGCCCACCATGCTGGTCCTTCCACTCCAGCTGCACGCCGCCTGCCTCCGTGGGGCACACCAGGATCGGCGCAAGATCCT
Source organism: Streptomyces sp. Wb2n-11 (assembly GCF_001049855.1). Classification (NCBI taxonomy): domain Bacteria; kingdom Bacillati; phylum Actinomycetota; class Actinomycetes; order Kitasatosporales; family Streptomycetaceae; genus Streptomyces; species Streptomyces sp. Wb2n-11. Next base: position 60,660 of record NZ_CVPB01000002.1, on the reverse strand, counting down.
GGGGCAGAGCAGAGACGAGCCGGCTGGTGAGTTCCAGGACCTCAGTGGAGGGCGCCGCCCCGTGGCCATCCAGCCAACCGGGCTCCAGCTTGGACAGTTCGGTGAGGCGCTCCCAGAGGGGCGTGGGCTTCACGGTTGCGGGCTGGTCAGGCATTGGGGCCTCCGGTGGGGTTGTCGGGCTTGATCAGGGACCGTGCGGCAGTCAGCGCGAGGGCCTGGTACTCGGCGCCGGGCAGGTCCATCCGGTTCCCGGCCTTGAGCGCGGCCAGCGACGTCGGGCTGAGCGTGAGGCCCACCTCCCGCATCGCGACCTCCAGCAGGGTGGCCAGCTCGGTCAGCGTGTACGTGACGCCGACGATCGACATCCCCCCGTCTGACGCGCTCTCTGTGCGCAGGACGGTGAGGCAGGGCTCGGGGTCGGTGGTGCGGGCGTAGAAGCACTCGCCGGGCTTGCGGGTGTGGTTGATGGTGCAGGCTCGGGCACAGCCTGCGGTGTACCAGTCGTTCATGCGACCGGTCCTTTCGTGTAGGTCTGTCGGCACTCGTGCGGGTTCTCAGGGGTCCAGGTCTGGCCCCATTTGTGGCAGCCGTCGCAGTGCTCCCAACCGAAGGCCCTGATCTGGTGGTAGCCGTACGGGGTGCCGTCAGGGTTCGTGGGCTTGGGGCCCTCCACGTGGGCGCGGGCCTTGCGGGTGTGCCGACGGGCGAGGGCCTGCTCGAGGACGTCGGCGACCCACCCGGTCCCGATGGCGGCCAGGCAGGTGACCCAGATCGGGGGCCGGTACTCGCCGGTGGCGGCTATCCACACCAGGGCGAAGCCAGCCCCGAGGAGGGCGGCGAGGAGGGAGAACACAACGAAGGGGCGGTAACGCATGACGAACTCCAGGGGTGTGACGGTGGGTTACTGAAACGGGCGCGGTACTGGCGGGTAGGGGTCTCCACCCCGCGCCCAGAGATCACCAACGGGCCGATACGGCGCTACGACAGCTACGCAGCGTCAGAAAGCTGCCGTGCCGGGGCCTTCCGCGCAGCCCGGTACGCCCGCTCCCCCTGAGCGCACGGCGGGCACAGCCACGGGTCCTCACCGCGGCGCTCATGCGCACGGAAACCCGCATGGTCCCCATGACGGCGCGGCCGGCCATCCAGCAGATCGGCCTGGCAGGCCAGATACACGGCATGGGCGATCGTGGCCGCGCCCAGCTTCCGCAGCACCCGCGCCCCGATGGAACGCACTGACACCTCGGCCAGCACCCACTCCTCCGCGAGCTGCACGTAGGTCGTCCCATCAGCAACGCGCTGGAGCAGCTCAAGTTCGCGGTCGGTCAGGGACGGGACGGGCCCGCCACCCGAAGGCGACGGGCCCACCAACGCGCGGGCGAGGGCGGTCATGACCCATCCCGCTTCGGCTCGGGAACCTCCACGACCGTGCGGCCGCCGAGGAACTTGTCGAACTCCTCCTCCGGCATCCACCAGCACTCGCAGCCCCACACCGTGCCCCCACCGTCCAGGTCCAGGCGCGGGTTCAGGTCCATGTTCGTGAGCAGCTCGACGACCTGGTCCTCCACGGACATGGCCGCACGGCGGGCCTCACGCTCAAGACGGATACGCCGGTACTCAGCGAGCTCACGGTCGGCTTCCTCCTGAGTCCGCTTGCCCGCCTCGACTGTCTCGGCCAGCTTCCGCACCATCCAGGCATCGTCAGCGGCCCGCAGCTCATCGACGTTGTCGTCCTCGCCCTCGATGACGTTGCGGGCCATCTGGCGGGTGCTCTCCGGCCAGTTCCCGGATCCGGGGCGGGGGAAGTCGCCGGCGTACACGCCACGCCCGTACAAGTACACGGTGGTGTCGTCGGCATTACGTACGGCGGCGATGCGCGTACCGGGTTTGTGGGCGCTCATCGGTCACTCCGCTTCGGGGTGGTCTGCTTGGCGGTGTCGGGGCGGCTCATGAACACGCCAGGGGTGTCGTAGATCAGGTCGCGGATCTTGTCGCCGAGCCCTTCCTGGGCCCTCAAGGCATCTGCCTCCGCCGTCCAGTCCGCCACGTCCCGCAGGTACCAAGCGGCGTCCTGGGCGTCACCGGGGTACTCGAACTTGGCGATGGAGAACCCGGAGTGGTGGCCGAGGCGCCACCGGTACAGGGGGTCCTGGTCGGGGATGTCCTCGGGGTAGCGGTACACATACAGGCCGGGCTGGGGCTGGATGGCTTCGACGGTGTAGGGCTGGTGGCCGGGGCCGGCGGACAGGTTGAACGGGCCGGGCTCGAGGGCGGTGTCGCTCATAGGTCAGTTCTCCTTGGTGGTGCGGGCAGCGGCGCGCTGCTTGCGGCGAAGCGGGAGTCGTGCGGACGGGCTGAACCGCGGCAGGCGGGGCTTCCGCACGGAGGCCAGCGCAGGGGCGGCAGGCTGGGCGGGGACGGCCAGGGCGGACTCGGGGTGCCAGAGCTCCACCCACACCCCGCCCGTACGCCACAGGCACGCCGTGCGGCCCGGGATGCTGTAGTCGAACTGCGGCTGCTGACACGGCCCCGACTCGTCCAAGACCAGCGTCCCTACCTGGACGAAGATCAGCAGGGAGCTGTTCGCGAAGGGGCTGTCGATACGAGCGGACACGAGCGGGGAGCCGTCCGCTGCGGTGCTGGTGTCCCAGTCCAGCGGGGCGGGCATGCGCCCCTTGTTCGTCATGCGGCGGGTCCATTGGAGGGTGACGTCGTCGCGGGCCTGTGCAGGGCTGTACGGGTTCATGGGGCCTTCTTCGGAGTGAGGGCGCGGTACAAGTGGGTGAGGGCGCGGGGGGTGAGGTGGAGGGCGGCCAGCGGCCACAGCAGGCACGTGGTCACCAGGGCGAGGTGGCGTCGCAGCCCCAGCCGCCAGGCGTACGGCCGCTGGGCCGGGGAACGCCCCAACCCTCGGGGTCCAGGCGGGCCTGGATGCGCATCCAGCGGAAGCACGTGTCCGTCTTGCAGTCCGCGCAGTACGGGATGCCCTCTTCTCCAGTGAGGTCTGCGGCCCAGTTCGTGGTGGCGTGGTACTTGGCCGGCTCGGCGGTCAGTCGGGCGTTGCGGCGGGCGAGCATGCGGGCCTTGATCTGCGCCTGGGTGGGCTGCTCCCACGCGTGCATCCCCTGTCCGGGCTTCCACCGGCGGCCGTGACCTCCCTGGGCGGTGCCGCACCAGCGGCAGCCGTAAGGAACGGGCGGGTTGCCGTCGGGGTGGCGGACGTGGCCGTGGAGCATGCCGGTCGCCGGGTCCTGCCGCCCGTAGCCGAGCAGGTGCTTCGTGGGGTCTGACGTGGCCATGGGGCGCCTTTCGCGCGGTGGCAGTGCGAGGGGTGGGCCGTACGCCCCGGTGGGGGATGCCGGGGCGTACGGCGGCAGGGTCTCCCCGCAAGGGGGCGAGGGGAGACCGGTCATGAGGGGGGCGGCGAGGCCGCCCCCGGCGCCGCTAGAGGGGCCGGATCACCTGAGTCCAGCCGCGCATCGACTGGGCCAGCTGCGCACCGGTTGCCATGTGCACGCGGGGCCCGGTGTCGTCCTGGAAGTGGTACCCGAAGATGTCGGGCCGGTCGGTGCTGAGGATCGTGCCGGTCTTGATGAAGTGGGTGGAGCCGTTGGGCCTGGTGCGGGTGACACGGACGCGGTCTCCGGCGGTGGGGTGGTAGTTCGGCATGGTGTCCTCCGTTGAGGGGTGGTGAAGGGAGCGCCTGCTGAGGGGGTCAGACCCGGGTGGGCTGGACCGTGTAGTCGCGGGCGTCGAAGCGGTGCTGGGCGCTGTCCCACGCGGCGGCGTGCCCGGGGGCGACTTCGTGGAGGAGGCGGTCGGTGACCTGGCCGGCGTTGGCGTCCGGGACGTTGGACTGGACGGTGCCGGGGACGGTGTAGCCATACGGGTCGATGAGGCGGAGTTCCTGCATGGTGGGCCCCTTTTGGGTACTCCGGCCCGCGGTGTGCGGGTCGTTGTCGGCTCCACCAGACTAGCCGTAAGTCGCTACGTACGCAATGACTTACGCACGGGGGGTTCCACACAAAAGGACCCGGCCCCAACCCAGGACCGGGCCCCACACCACACCGCCATGATCAGAAAGGCGGCTCGTCCTCCCGCCCAGCACCCCAACCGCCAGCCCCCTGCTGAGCAGCCCCCTGCGCAGCCGACGCCCACGGATCCCCCGCCCCGGCACCAGGAGCTGGCCGCGCCTGCTCACCCGCACGCCCCTGACCACCCGACGCCTTCGTCACCTTCGCCGTCGCGCTCTTCAGCGACGGGCCGACCTCCTCCACATCCAGCTCGTACACCGTGCGCTTCACACCCTCACGGTCCTCGTACGACCTCTGCTTCAACCGGCCCTGCACAATGACCCGCATGCCCCGAGTGAGACTCTCAGCGACGTTCTCAGCCGCCTGACGCCACACCGAGCACGACAGGAACAGGCCCTCGCCGTCCTTCCACTCGTTCGTCTGCTTGTCGAACACCCGCGGCGTCGAAGCGATCCGGAACTTCGCGACCGCGGCGCCGGCCGGGGTGAATCGCAGCTCCACGTCGTCCACCAGGTTCCCGACGATTGTGATCACGCACTCTCCAGCCATCAGGCTGCACTCCTCAACTCGGTTGACCCAGGACCACACGGCGCCTGGGGCTGTACTCGGTCACGCCACACCGCTGATCTCGCCGACCTGCATCGGAGGAACCCAGCGCCCTTCCTTCCGCGCCCTGGTCTTCGACCGCTCCCACGACCGCTTGACCGCCTCCCGGTCCATGCGCAGCGCCGCGGCAACGTCGTCGTAGCTCATGCCGCGCCGGAGCCCGATGTCCACAGCCATGGAACGTTCGGCGGCATTGAGGTTGACCTGGCCGCCGCGCAGGGCCCGCTCCACTGCAACCCGGTCAACGCCGCGGCCTCGAGGCGCCACATCCGGGGCGGCTTCACGTACAGTCCGACGGGTCGACGGCCGGTACTTCGTCGGCTCTCCGTACTCATCGAAGTCGACCCACGACAAAGCTTCCTTCAGCCCACGGTCCGGGTCGACGATCGCCGCCAGCACTACAGCCAGCGCCTCCAGCTCGTACCGTGACAGGCCCCGCAGACGTGCGGCGATTTGCTCCGGCCTCTCCTCCCGCACCGCGCACACTAGGCCGGCGGCCTCCGGAAGCAGCGCCTGCGCCAGGTCCCCGCGCTCCTCAGCGCTCATTGCCGTCATGCCGAGTCCACCGCCTCCGCGGCCGCGTCCAGGGCCTCCGCGCCCTTCAGCGCCGCCGCCACCTTGCTGATCGTCTGCACATTCGTTCCCAGCTCCCTCGCCATCTGCCCCGAAGTCAGCCCCCGCGCCTGCGCCGCACGGAACTCATCCAGCCGGTAAGCCAGGATGTGATCCACCGCCGACAGGATCGACGTGTTGTACATCCGTGGCTTCCTGCGGTGCAGCTGGCGCCGCTCCCGCTCCGTCAGCCCGCCCCACACCCCGAAGTCCTGCCGGGCATCCAACGCCCACTGCAAGCACTCCAGCTGCACGGGGCAGCCTCCGCACACCTTCTTCGCGTTCCGGGCCAGGTCGTTGCAGTTGGCCGGGAAGAAAAGCTCAGGGTCCACCTCCCGGCACGCGGCCAGGTTCCACCAGCCGCTGACGGCCGGCTCGGGAAGGGCCGTACGGGTGCTCTGCGCGGCCTTTGTTGTGGCGCGGCCAGTTGCGGTGCTGCGCGCGGTCTCCACGGGGGCGTGGGCTGTGGTCATGAGAGGGCTCCGTTGAGGGCGTAGAGGCGGATGATCGCTCCGGGCTCGGCAAGGGCGTCGGGGTGCTCGCCGGGGTAGACCTTGCGGTTGTGGTTCTCGATGACGCTGCCGTCGTCTTTCCAGGCGAGGGCTTTGGTGATGGCGTCGTAGGTGGAGCGTTCGAGCTTGTCGATGTCGGGCGTGACGGCGGGGTAGGTGCGCCGGCGTTTGGGTGCGCGGACGGGCTTGGTCATGGTGAAGGTGATCTCGGCGTAGACGGGGCCGACGATGGGCTGGGCTTCCCCGCGGAGGATGGCGGCCTTGATGGCGTCGGTGACCTTGTCTCGCCAGGGCTTGACCTTGGCGGAGGACTCGCGCATGAGGGGGATGGTCCGGCCGGTCTTGCGGCTTCGTCCGTAGCCGACGGCGGTCTTGCTGCCTTGGGGGCCTGCGATGCCGTGGACGACGACGTGGATGCGGGGGGCGGGCTCCCAGTCGTACGGGGTGGTGAGGTCGGGGAGGGTGAGGGTCATGCGGCTCCTCCGAAGTCCAGGACGCCTTGGGCGAAGCGCTCCTTGGCGAGGTCGTGGTAGGTGGGGTTGAGGTCGATGCCGATGTACTTGCGGTTGAGCTGTCGTGCTGCGGCGCCGGTGGTTCCTGAGCCGCTGAAGGGGTCGAGGACGGTGCCGTTGGGCTTGCAGCCGGCCTTGATGCAGCGGAGCGGGATGTCGATGGGGAAGACGGCGAAGTGGGCCTGGGGGTAGGGGCGGGTGGGGATTGACCAGACGTCGCCGGGGTTTCTGCCGAGGGGGTGGCCGTCGACTCCGGGCTCGTCGCGCTGTGAGGTCGAGTAGGTCTGGGCGGGCAGGACGCCGAGCTTCTGGCGTGCCTTGTGTCCGGAAGGCCTGCGCTGGGGGCGCATGGTGTGGGGTTCGCGGATGGGGTCCAGGTCGAAGGCGTAGCGCTCGGACTTCGCGAAGAGGAAGAGGTGCTCGTACCTGTTGGAGAGGCGGTCTTGTACGGAGGACGGCATGGCGTTGGTCTTGTGCCACACGATCTTGTTGCGGAGGATCCACCCGTCGTCCTGGAGGGCCATGGCCGTGCGTTCCGGGATCATCAGGAGGTTCTTGGGGGGCAGGCCTGTGACGGTCCTGCGCGCGGCCGCCACTTCGGCGCCGTCTCGCCGGCGTGATGGGCGGCCCTTCTCCTGCTTGCGCTGCCCGCCGTTTCCTTCGCCGTGCCACCGCTCGTTGAAGCCGGTGTTGAGGGCGCCCTGGCCGGAGCTGTAAGAGTCGCCGAGGTTGAGCCACAGGGTGCCGTCGTCGGCCAAGACACGCCGGGCTTCTGCGAAGAGTCGCCGCATCGTCTCGACGTACTGGGCGGGCGTGGCCTCGAGCCCGTACTGCCCTGCGGTGCCGTAGTCGCGGAGGCCAAAGTAGGGGGGCGAGGTGACGATGCAGTCGACGGAGCGGTCGGGCAGCGCCTGCACGGTCTCCAGGGCGTCGCCGAGGAGCAGGGTCACCTGGTCGTCTTCGTAGTAGGTGGTCATTGGGTGAGCTCCTGGATGGGGATGACGCCGTGGGGTGTGGTCCGTACGTAGGTGGCTTCGCCGGTTCGGTGGCCCATGTGGACGCGGAGGCAGTACCGGCAGCGGTAGGTGCGGAAGTTGGGTCCGCCTTCTCCGCGTATCTGTCGTCTGCGGCGTCGGGCTGCGCGGCGGCTGGGGAAGCGGGTCTTGCCGAGGCAGGACACCTCGTACTCGGTCACCGCGGCTTGGGAAATTCGCGGACTCGGAGGTCCTCGGGCCAGTCGGCCGGCTTGCCGCCCTTCCCGTCCGAGGCGCTGTTCTCGCGGGCCCAGACGGAGCCGAGCTGCTTCACGAAGGGGCTGCTCCGGCGTTGCGGGAGTCGGCGATTAGGTCGGCCGCCCACTTGGGGTTGAACTCGCGGGCCCCGGGGCCGGACTCGCCGCCGATGATGACCCAGTCCGGGAAGACCATGTCGGGGCAGTAGCCGGTGCAGAACCCGCCGGAGAAGTCGTGGGTGGGGCAGTGGCCGTGTCCGCGGTGGAGCTGGACGGGGCCGGTGAGGGGCTCGCAGGACAGGAACCGGACGGCGGCGGGCGTCTTTACGAGCGCGGGGATGCGGACGTCTGCCCATCCTTGGTCTTCGACGGATACACCCAGCCAGACGTTGGGAAGCGGCTTGGCGAAGTTGCTCCACCATTGGGTGGCGTACTGCTCCCGCTTGTACCGCGGCAGGCCAGGCGTGGCCGGGTCGCCCACAAGCTGGGCTTCGGCCTTCTCGCACGCGGTCCGGAACGAGGCACTGGACAGCAGGGACCGCATCCGCCCGTGCCGCTTCGTGAGCAGCTGGTAGGTGTGCTGCGGGGTGAGCGCCATGACAGCGAACACGCGGGCGATGAAGTCGTCCGTCACCTTGGTGTGGAACAGATCGCTCATTGAGTTCACGAACACTCGCCGCGGCTTCGACCAGCGCAGCGGGTCGGTGAGCGTGTCCTCGTGCATGCCGACACCGAAGCCGGGACCAGAGGTGCGCGGGTCGCCGTCGGTCTGGTACTTGGCGGAGCCCATGCCCTTGAGGCGCTTGGCCATGGTGAGGGCGTAGCAGTTGTCGCACCCGGGGCTGACGCGGTCGCAGCCGGTGGTCGGATTCCAGGTCTGCTCGGTCCACTCGATGCCGGTCTTGTCAGCCATTCGTTTTCTCCTGGTACTCGGAGCGGATCCGCTGGACCTGCATCTGGAAGGCGGCGGTTACGAGGGGTGCAATGCGTTGGGCTTCGTCGAGGGCGGTCTGCCGGTCGTAGCGGTAGATGTCGGAGGGGGCGAGGACTCCCTGGGGGAGCCAGCGGGTGCCGGTCCAGGCGTGGTTGTCGTCGTTGAGGAGGGCCCATCCGTTGCCGTGGCCGTCGGTGCGGCGTGTGACGCGGAGGTCGGCGAGGTGGCCGTAGTGGTGGCCGGGGCAGGGGATGCGGAATTCGGTGGCCATTTCGAGGGCGGCGGCGAGCATGGCGACGTACGTGTGGTCGTGGTCAGCCATGGCGCTCAGCCCGCTTCTCCTGCATGGCGATGGCGTCGGCGACGGTGAAGCCGTTGACGGTGACAAACGGCGCTGCCTGCTTAGCCATCTCGAGGGCGGTGTCGAGGTCGAAGCGGTGGGCATTGAGCCAGTCGAGGCCGCGGTCGTACTCCTTGACTCCCTGGTCCCAGGTTCCGTCAGCGCCGAGGCACTGCTGGCCGTGCCGGGTGACCGCGTAGCGCTCGGCGCCCCGGTACTGGACGCGGATCTCGAAGAGGTTGCCGTCGATGCCGTCGTCGGGGACGCAGTTGACGGTGTACTCCACGGCCTTGACGGTCGGCTTGGGGATGTCAGCCATGGGGGTGCTCCTTGGGGGTGTCGGCGAGGGAGCGGCCGTTCTTGACGGTCTTGAGCTGGGCCGTGAGGCGGGGCCTGGACGTGGGCTCGGGCTCGGCAGCCGTGATGGCCGTGGTGAGGGCCTGGTGGGCGTCGGTCTCCGCGTGGGGCGTGGTGCAGGCGGCGGCTTCACCCCGGGCGGCGTTCAGGGCCCCGTGGCTGTCGACCTGGTGTGCGTGGTGGGCGCCGTGCCGGCAGGGGGTCCAGGCGGTGAACTGGTTGGTGTGGCCGCCGGTGTGGACGATCAGGGTTCCGTCGTGGAGGCGGGCGTAGGCGGTGCCGGGTATGGCGTGCCAGGCGAGGACGGGTATGGGGAGGCGGCACCAGGCGGAGGCGCGGGCGGCGCGGGCTTCGGCGAGGACCTGGGGGGAGGCGGGGCCGATGGTGCGGCGTCGTACGGGGAGGGGGTGGCGGAGGTCGACGAGGGTGAGGTTCGGGCGCTCGGGTGCGGGGGCCGGCGTGGCTTTCTTGGCGGTGCGGGGCTTGCGGGTCCTGGTGCTCACGACGGGTCTCCGTCCGGCTGGTCGTGCGGGCTGGGGGTGTTGCGGGGGGCTAAGCCGTGCTGGGAGAGGGCGATCATGGCGGCGGCGATGCCTTCGGGCCAGGTCATGCGGCGACGTCTTCGGTGAAGCAGCCGCAGCCGCCTTCGTCGAACAGGTCGAGCTGATCGGGCTGCTCCTCGATGCGGGCTCGGAGTGCGGTGAGCGTGAGCGGCGTGGTGGTTCCGCCGGTTCGGTCGCGGAGGATTGAGACGTCCTTGCCGAGCAGGGCGCGCATCTTCACTTCGGCGGCTTCGGCTCTGGCGTACCGTTCGGGGAAGACCTCAAGGACGCGCACCCACTGGGCGACGCCGCCCTTGACGCAGGCTCCGCCGCAGTTGTTGTGAGCGAAGCCGAGCCGGTACAGCCTCGGCCGCATGAGGCCAGCCGCGCGGGCTTCGTTGAGGAGCTGCGCCTTGTCGCGGTACGGAGGCTCGGTGAGCGGGGCGGCGACGGTCCAGGGCGCCCAGCCCTTGACGATGGCGGGCATGCGCTCGGTCTCAGTCCAGTCGATGCCGACGTACAGCGTCGTGTTGCCGAACGTGTGGTTCGGGCTGGCTGCGAGCCACACCTTGCACGGCTTGAGCTTCAGCTCCATCGAGCACTGGGCGATGCGGGTATTGCCGAGCCAGCGCTTGTCCTCGAAGACCTGCCACGGGTCGCGGCCGTCAGCGACGCGAGTGATCGGTACGCCGAGCTGCTTGCTGGCCTGCTCGTTGAAGGCGTACAGGTCCTCGTCCTCGACGAGTGTGTCCGCGAAGAGGAGCGTCGTGCTGGCCGCCCCGTGCCGTTCAATGACGTGGCGGGCGGTGGCCCAGCTGGTAATGCCGCCGGACCACATGACGACGTGGCGGGTGGTCATCGGCTGACCGGCTTTCGGTCGGTGCGGGCGGCCCAGGCGGCGTAGTCGCGGGCGGCGACCAGGGTGGCGTATACCTGGCCGGCGCGTACGTCCTGGATGTAGGCGAGGTAGCCGTCGATGTAGCCGCTGCTGACGAGCTGGTCGGCGGCGTACGCGGAGGTGGGGTCGGCCATCCACTCGTAGCGGGTTTCGAGGGTCTCGAGGTCGGCGCCGGCCGTGTGCTCGTCGTAGGCGTCGGCGCGGCCGCGGGCCTGATCGTTCGGGTCGCCGTTGAGGCCGAGCGCGAGGGTCATGGTGGTCATTGGGGTGGGGCCTTTCGTCTGCTGGGGCGTGGGCGGTGGGGGGTTAGGCGGCGGCGCGGGGGGCGGGGATGTCGGTGAGGGTGTTCGCCAGCTGGGCGGCGCGCTTGAGGACGCCGATGACGTCGGACACGGACGGCTGGCGCTGGGTGAAGAAGTCGATGTCGTTGACCCAGGTGCGGATGTGCTCGAGGTGGTCGTCGATGTCGGTGTTCGGGTCGTGGGGGGCGTCGGTGGGGAGGGCGGCGGAGATCCAGCGGAGTGCGCCCTGGACGGTTTCGTTGGTGTCGATCAGCAGCTGTGCGAGCGCGTCGTCGCCGAGGAAGGCGTTGGGGGTGCGGTCGGTGGTGGCGCGGAAGAGTGCGGCTTCGATGCTGAGCGCTCCGTCGGCGGGGTTGGCGATGAGCTGGCGCTCGAGGCCGTAGTAGTTGAGGAGCTGGCAGGTGACGTTGAGGACGGTGCCGGTGCTGGTCCTGGGCATGGCGGTCTCCCGGTGCGTGCGTGGTGAGGGTGGGCACCCGGCCCCGGGAGCTACTGCCGCGCCCTGGGGGCGGGGTACTCGACTCGGGGCCGGGGGTTTGGGGGTGCTACTCGTTGCCGGTGCCGCGGTGTTCGCCAGCGCAGGTCTCGCACTGGACGACTTCCACGCTGCCGTCGAGGTAGGTGCGGGCTTTGGCGGCGTCGAAGATGGCGTCGCAGTAGCACTTCATGCAGGTGCAGCGGGCCAGTTCCCCGCAGGCGGGGGTTCGGATGCCGATGAGGTTGGCGGCTTGTGCGTGGAGGAGGCCGTAGCTGGTGAGTTCGCGGTGTTCGGCTGCGGTGTCGGCGTCGTCCATGAGCTTTTCGAATGCTGTCTGGACGGCCGTTTCCAGCTGGGCACGGCGGATGACGGTGGGGAGTGCGGGGGCATCGTCGATGACGGTCATGGCAGACCTCAATTCGGTTACTCGGTCTGCCTTTTGGGGCTGACCTTGTCGGCTCGACCACCATAGCCCGTAAGTCGCTACGTACGCAATAACTTAAGCACTGGTCATGAAAACAGCCCCGCCCCCGGGCATCGGGACGGGGCTGAACTGGGCTGGGCTGTTAGTCGCGTCGGCGGACTTCGTCGCGGTGCACTACGAGGATGTCGCTGAAGGACACGTAGATCTTCCCGCCGCGGCGCCGCTCGCTGCACATGTCGGGGTGCTCAGCGATCCATCGGCGAAGCGTTGTCAGCGACCTCGAGTGGCCGGTCTGCCTCAGCAGATCGCTGCAATCCTCAAGGCTGATCATGTCGTCGGGGGCAACGTACGGGGTGAGGGACGGTATGGCCATGACGTGCTCCCAGCATCGACGAGGCCATCGTTCGCAGCTCCGGCGGCCGATACGGGTGATACGACCGGACCCTGGTGAGGCCCGGGTGGTGCGGTGGTGCGGTTGGGGCGCAGTGGTGGTGATGCTGAGTAGACCCCCGGGGGGCCTGTCAGGTTGCGTTGCGGCGTGCAGTATTTGCTGCGCTCACGTGGCGTTCGGCGAGCTGCTGGAGCGTCCAGGTGTTGGGGCGGCCGTCTTTGTCGGCGCAGTGCCGGTTGACGCAGCCGGCGGCCTGGGTGGCAGCCATCCAGAAGAGGCCCCAGCATCCGCAGGCGGGGCAGCTGTGGCGCCGGATGGCGAGGTCGTCGCCCATCATCAGGGCGTGTTCCAGGGACTGCTGGTAGATCTTGGCGTCCAGGGCGCGCTGGCGTTCCGGGTCCAGGTGCCGGGTGTTGTCGAGGGCCCACTGGTACACGGAGTCGTTGCGCGGTGCGGGTGAGACGCGGGGGACTTCGGCCCGGGTGTGCGTGATGATCTCGTCGACCGAGGCGGCCGCGTGGTCGAGGACGCCCGGGCGGATGGGTGTGGACGGGGTGGATGCGCGGGCCCGGCGGCCGGGGTCGGCTTGGCGGGGCGGGGTGACGAACACCTCCTTCAGGAGGCGCAGCCGGTGGCCGGCGAGCTTGGCTTGGACGGCTGCGTCCTCTGTACGGCTGTTACCCATGGCGGTTCCCCGTTCCGTCGTGGCCTGCCATGGGCGCAGGGTGGCTTTTGGGGGAAGCGCGCGCGCCCGGGAGGCCGGAGGCTGTCACTCCGGGTGCTGTTCCGGACGACCCATAGTGGCACGCGGTGGGCCAGTGTTGAACGAGTTGTGCGATTTGATCTAGGCATATGCACGGGCTGTTGCCGGGCCGTCACATCTGGCTCACCATCACCTCAGGTCCCGAACTGTACGGGTACGTCCCGCAGGGCCTGGATGTGGCCGCGCATGACGAGCTGCTGCTCCTCTTCGATCTGCCCCACGGCGGCCGCCCCGTCGACGAGGACTTCCACCGCCTCGAGCGAGGCGAAGAACGCTGCGGCCGTGTCCCGGTCGGCGAGGGACAGGTCGCGGTGCAGAAACAGCGCCTGGACGAGCTCGGTCAGCCGGCTGTCCGGTACCGGTGTCCGGGCCCCCGGGGCCGGCTGGCCCCCCGGTGGTCCGCCGGAATTGAGTGACCTGGGTGGTCGCCGGTCGTGGAGGTGGGTGACGGTGCCGGGGCGGCGGGGCATGGGGCCCGCCTCGATAGGGCCGGCAGGATCTCCGGGCATGAGGGCTCCGCTCATGGCAGAGAGGGAAGGGGCGCCTGGCTGGCCCAGGGCGGGTCTGCCAGCCAACCCCGGACGGCCACTGTGACATCTGGAACCCGTGCTGTGGGAGTCGCGGCGGGCTTTTGATGGCTCCGTGATCAGGTTGCGAGCGGATTCCGGCCGTTTACTACGGGCTGTGGTGGGGCGGGCACACAAACGCCCCCGGTATGCAGGGGGCAGAGTTTTGCCGACAATACCCACCTGCGCGCCGGGGGCGCGAGACCTCACGGCCCTGCGCCGAAGCGCTGGCTCATGACGTGTACAACACGGGCAGTGTAGCGCCGGGACTCGCCACGGCGGAAGGCTTGTGCAGCACCGGCCCGGGCTGGCTTTAGGCCCCTGCGGATTTACCCCGGCAAGGCGCGCATTCTCGTCCGAAAAGTGGCCCACGTAAAGAAGCGGCCCCGCTCCCCTGCGACAAGCAGGAGAACGAGGCCGTCTTACATCGCTGCGGTCAGCACAGTCCCATCAGGACATCGATCAGGGCCGGGAGCTTCTCCTTGCCCACCCGCTCGGCCAGCGCCTTGCCCAGCACCGCGGGTTCGCCGTCCCAGGGAAGGGCGTCCACGCCCTGCGCGTCCCCAGGCTGATCCATAACTGAGTTATGGGTGTGAGCGGGTTTTGCGGGCTCGGGATTCTTCGTCTCGGCCGTCGAACCCATAACTGAGTTATGGGTTGGCGCCGGGATGGGAGCCGATGGAGCTGCCTCACTGTCGGCCGGCGGGTGAGGCAGACCCATAACTGAGTTATGGGTCGGGTCCGGAGTGGCGGGTCCTGCGGCAGGGCGTCCGGCGGCTTCCCCAGGCCCGGAAGTCATAACTGAGTTATGGGTCTGGGTGGGGAGTACGGGCCGCTCAAGGTCGTCTGGCGTCTGGGTTGCGGCCGCGGACGGCTTGCTGGCCTGCTCACGGAACTGCTGGTAGGCAGCCAGTTGGGCGTCGTAGGGGAGCTTGACCCAGGGGCGGACCTCCCCTTGCTTGAGCTCGCCGCTTTCGATCAGGTCCTGCAACTCGGGCGCCAGCTTCAGCAGGCTCAGCAGCTGGGAGATGTTGGGCTGGCTCCGGCCGATGGACCTGCCCACCTTGCTCTGGGACATTCCCTTGCCCAGTGGGGGCTTGTCGGTCAGCTTCTTCAGGGTGCGCGCTTGCTGCATCGGGTTGAGGTCGGCGCGCAAGCCGTTCTCTGCAAGGGCCCACACCAGGGGCTCGTCGGCGCCGGTGTCATCAACTTGGGCGGGCACGGTGTGGCGGTGGGCCAGGCGTGCCGCGGTGACGCGGCGGTGGCCGGCGAGCAGGACGTACTTGCGGTCGCCGACTGCTTCCCGGTGTTCGGGGTGGTGCTCGAGGAACGCTTCCGCGCGGCATACGGAGATGGGGCTGGTGACGCCGATCTCGGCGATGCTCTCCACGAGGGCCTGGAAGTCGGGGGCATTCGTGTCGATGTGGCCGCGGGGGTTCTCCGGGTTGTCTGCGATGTCCCGCAGATTCAGCAGGGGACCAGGGGCGCTCGTGTCGACGCCCATGGTCTGGTCGATCAGAGTGCGGCGAGCACTGCGGGCGGCGCCGGCCTGGCTGAAGGCGGTGGAGGCGCCGAGCATGTCGGCCTTGCTCATGACGCCAGCCTCGCGATCTGCCGCATGGCCTCAGCCTGGTCGGACCGCGGTGCGTAGGACAGCAGGGGCTTGGTCATGCGGACGGCTTCGCGCTGCTCCTTCAGGTCGCCGATGACGGCAAGGACGCGGGGGTCGCCGATGTCGCGCCACTGCTTGAGGGAGGAGGTTGCGACGAATCCGCGGCGGCTGTCGTAGAGATTGACGACCAGGCCGAGGTAGTCGATGTCGAGGCCGAGGTCGGAGCGGATGTCTTCGATCTGGCCGGCGAGCATCGAGTAGGCGGTGGCGGAGGAGTCTTCGGCGAGGACGGGGATGATGATGCCGGAGACACCGCTGGGCTCCCCCTGGCGACGGCGCCCGTAGTAGAGGGCTGCGTCCATAGCGATGCCGAGGCTGGGCGGGCAGTCGATGACGATGACGTCGAAGTCGGCTTCGAGCGGGGCGAGTGCGCGCTCGAGGGCGGTCTCTTTCTGCGCTCCGCGTTTGTTCATGGCATGGATGGCGATCTTTGCATCGAGGAGAAAGCCGTCGAAGCATGCGGGCAGAATGTGCAGGCGCTTCTCGAACCGCGGATCGTCTATGACCATGACGAGGTCGCGCAGATCGCCCTTGCCCTCCTCGCACATGTGAGAGACGAGGCTGTCGTGACCGGGCTGGATCTGCGGGATGGCGAGTTGCTCGCTGAGGTGGCCCTGGGGGTCGTAGTCGACGAGGAGGACCCGCTTGCCTTCCTCGGCGTATGCCTGGGCGATGCCGGCGGACACCGCGGTCTTGCCGACACCGCCCTTCTGGTTGCAGACAATTTTCCGCTGGGGGGCGCCGGTGGCGGGGCGGTGGCTGGGTGAGGGATTGGCGTCCAGCCACCGCCGTACGGACTGGGCGAGGCCCTGGGTGTAGGAGACATCCCGCTCAGTGCAAGTCACCTTGAAGGCGTCGTACAGCCCGGCGGGGAGCCACGTGCTGAAGGAGTCGGAGCCTGCGGTGTCGACGACGGGCGTGGCGCCGGGCAGTTGCTGCCAGTCCGTGACTGCGGTGGTGACGGCGTCCTGGATGTCCAGGCCGAGTTCGGCTGCGCGGATCTTGAGTTCTTGACGAAGGGCCGGGGGCAGCTTGGACGCCACCTTTTCCCGGTCGCCATCAGGGTAGGGAGAGGCCATGGCGTCACCTTACTGACTCCTCTGGTGGGGGGAGGCATCCGGTTCGTCGTTTGCGATGACGTTTCACTCGCATGGTGGCTGAGCCAGCTCCTTGCTGAACCAACGCAAAAGCCGCCCCGGCGTACGGCCGGGACGGCTTCTTTGCTGTTCGGAGTGGGCGCCCCACACCCTCTGGATACCGGATCGAGGCCAGGCGCCTGACGCTCATCCGCGGCCGGCCCTCCGATGCTGTCCGGCACGAGCCACGCTACCGCCACGTCAGTCCCGCATCGTCAGAACTGGATACGTTCACCCGAAGGTTGCAACAGTCGCCTCTTCCTCATCTTCGTCTTCAGGACCGTCCGGCAGGTCCGGCTCGAGGAACAGCCCGCTGTAGTTGGGCTGGGGCGGCCGGGGGATTCCCACGGTCTGTATGGGGCGGGGCTGCTGCTGGGTGGGCATGACGGTCTCCTGGGTTCAGGCGGTCTGCTGGAACGCGGTCTGGATGGTCTTGCCGCCGGTGTGCTTCTGGTGGAGGGCGGCCTGGCGGATGGCGTCGGCGCGGCTGCGGGTCTGGCTGGAGGTCAGCCGCTGGCGTTCAGCGACCGCGTCGCTGAAGGCGTCCTTGGGTTCGCGGCGGTCGGGGTTGGTGAGGGCCCGGTTCTGCCGGTCGATCGCGGCCTGGACGAGGGCGGTGGCGTGGGGGTCGCGGGCCGGCTTGTTGTCCAGGGCGGCTTGCAGGGTCCTGCGGTAACCGGCTGACGCTGTCTCCCGTGTACGTACCGGCCCCGGCTCTGGCCGCGGTTCGGGGGTGAGTTCTGGTGGGGGCGCCGTGGCGATGGGGCCTACGGGCAGGACCACGATACGGCGTACGGCGGTGCGGCCGAGCTTGGTGTTGATCTGCTTGATCACTTGCCGTTCGTACATGCGGAGCTGTGTGGCGTAGACGTGGGAGCCGGGGCGGAGGCGGAGGATGCCCTGCTCGGCGTCGAAGCCCTCGGGCTGCGCCAGGCCGACGAACTGGGGGCACAGGCCGGCCCACCGGTCGTGGATGCTGCCGCCGTCCAGGGCGAGGTTCCATTCCTCCTGGACGTTGAGTTGGGCCAGGAGGGAGCCGACGCCTACGGGGTCGCGGCCGGTGCCGCGGTCGGTCCGGCTGTGGCGGGCGGTCTTCTTGCGTACGGCGGGGGCGGTCTTGGCTGCGGCCCTTGCCTGGGCCAGTGCTTGGCGGGCCAAGTCCCGGCCGGAGGCCGGCGTGGTGGTCGGCTGCGTCATACCCATGCCTCCTGACGGGCCTGGCGGTCCTTGGCCTGGCAGTCCTTGCCGATGGCGAATGCGATCAAGCGGGTTCCGTACAGGTCGAGGGCGTCGTCGGGGTCTTCTTCGTAGTGGTTGATGACTTCGATCCAGTTGTTCCAGTTGAGGCGGGCCATGCGCCGGTCGTAGTCGGTGCGCACGGGCTCCTCTTCCTGCTGCTCGGGGAGGCCGAAGAGGCGCTGGAGGGACGCGACGTCCTCGGGGTTCTGGTGGCGCCAGGCTGCGCTGTCCCGGCGTTCCTGGTCGGCGGCCTGCTCGGCGAGGCGGGCGGCCTCGAGGGCCAGGGCGGTACGGATGTACGCGGCCGGCTTCTTCGGTGTCCAGCCCAGGCACATGCCGTCCAGCTCGGAGGCGATGGCGTCGCCGTCCAGGCCGCGGTCGATGAGCGGCCGCAGGACGTAGGCGAGGCGGCGCAGTCCCTCCTTCTGGGTCCAGGTCACCAGGGCGCGGACGCGGCGGGCGATGCGAATGTCCTGGGCTACCTGAAGCGGGCTACGGCGAGGGGCACCGTCCTTGCTGCTGCCGTCTTTGTTCGTGGAGGGGAGGGAGGGGGATGCGGCGGTTGTGCGGCTCGCGCGCTCGCGCGGGGTGTAGTTAAAACCACCCCCCATCTGAATCTTCCCCTCTTCGTTTACCAAAGACAGGGAAGGGGGCGCACAAGATCCACTAGCAGGGTTGTCCACAGGCGGGTTATCCACAGGATTCTGCTGGTCACGCTGGTCGATGACGACCCTGGCCGTGTACCCGGTGCCGACGATGCGGTGGCCCATGGCGTGGTCGTAGACGGCCGGGATGACCGCGGCGTACACGGTCGCCGTGGCGGCATACCCCTTCATGCCGAGGACTGCCCGGATGTTCCTGCGGGTGCCATGGACGACCCAGGCGAGGGAGCCCATCTCGCGCAGAACGGCGACGTGCCGCTTGACGGTGGACCGGTCGACGCCGAGCCGGGCGGCGGTGTCCTCGAGGCAGTAGCGAGCATGCCCGGTGTCGTAGTCCATGCGCGTGGCGAGGTCCTGGGCGACAGCGAGCGTCGTCGAGTTGGCCTTCGGGTGGACGCCGGCGTTGATGAGCCACTCCACGGAGCGAAGCCACTTGCGGGGTCCGGTGCGCCGGGAGGCGGTGTTCTCGAGGTCCTGGGCAGTGCCACGGACGGGCTGAATCTGGCACGGGATGCCACCCGTGGAGGGGAAATTCCCGCATGAATCGGGCGTGTGGACGTGCTGAAGCTGACAAGAGGTGCGCGCGTGCTGCACTATGTACCTGCCTTCGTTTGTGTGCTGCAAGGCAAAAGCCCCGCCTCGGCGGTGCTGGGTTCGTGGAGAACCTGTAAGTCGCTCGTCCTGACGGGCCTCGGTCGCCAAACCGGGATCCAGAAGACGGGCCTTAGCTCGGTCGCCAAACCGAGCCGTAGGAAGTGGCCGCGCACGGTGCGCCAACACCAGCGGCCAGCGGTAGAGGAAGCGCCCCCGCCAAGGGGCCCAGGACCTCCCGCTCAGGAAGTCGCTAAGTCACCTGATCTCCCTTACTGGGTGAGGTCTGCTCAGCACCCTTGTGGGTGTGAGAAATCCAGGGGATGTCCGGATGCGGCGAGTACGGGATCCGGCGAGCATCACGATCGTCCTGCCAGCCCCGTCCGTCGTTGACCATCGGCCAGCCGCCGGGAATGGACATGTCGGCCTGGTGCCAGTGCGTCGGGGAGCCAGCCACTACCAGAGTTTGGCCGTTCGCAGTGCTGCGTCCGTACCACGGCGCCGCTTCGGTGGGGGCGCTCATCGCTCGCCCTCCGTCCAGCCGTAGCCCTCGGCCAGGGCGCGCAGGCTGTCGCACCAGCCGTCGCCGGTTGTCAGCAGGTCCTCGTTGTGGCACACGGAGCAGCCGAAGCCGTGGGTGCCATCGGGATGCACGGCGATCACGTCGCGGGTGATCGGATGGGCCGCGATCAGCTTCCGGTCGGCGACGCAGCGACGTCGCACTGCGGAGGGGCCCTCGCAGTCGCACAGCGTGGCACCGTCCTGAAGCACGGTGAGATCAAGGATGGTGGTGCCGTGGGACGAGCACTCCGCGTCGTGCCAGCGGTCGGCGTCGGCTTCCGCCTTCGTGATGGCGGTGTCCAGCCAGCTGAGGATGTCCTCGCCGGCCTGGCTGCTCATCGTGTGGGACGTGTAGTGGTGACAGGGCCCGAACTTGCCAGCGGTGTGATGTTCACGCCGGACTTGCGGGTCCCACTGTCTGACGGGGGAGTCCCCCGGGTACGCTTCGCCATGTCGGCACCTTCGTAAGGGTTGAGTGTCGACCCGGCCCCGCTTCCCTGGTGTTGACGCACCTGGGAGTTACAGCGGGGCCGGACCTGTGTCTGGGGTGCACCGTCGGGCCGTGTAGCTGAGTGGTCGTCTGGCGTCAGGCGCAGCCTACCGGTTCGAGGCGCCACGTGTCCTCTGTTGCGGCCATCGTGTTGATTCCTGGTCTGGTCATGGGTTTTTCGTGTCATCGCACGCCCGTCCGGTTCCCTGGGTCTGTCTTATAGTTCTGCACAGCAAATAACGTGATCTTGCAAAGTTGGCCCACCGGCCTCTACGAGGCTCTGACCAGCAGCAGCGGCAAAGAAGTAGGCGTTTGCGGGGCCGGTTTGGGCATGTGGATCACCTCATGGGAGGCGGGCGTGGGGGCCGGTGCGGGGCGGGCTTTCGGTTTCCGGTCGGGGCTTGCGGCGCGCTTTTTCGTGGCGTCGGCCCGGCAGGTCGGGCAGCGGCAGCCGTAGTTGACGTACCGGGACACGTTGTGCGGCATGTCGTCGAGGCGCTGGGCCCTCCCCTTCTTCTTCGCCAAGGCCAAGGCGGCGGCGAAAGCAGAGTCGGTCTTGGCGTACTGGGCGGGGATGTTGCGAGAGACGCCTGCGCGCACGGCGGCTTCGTGGGCTTTCATGCCGCCGGTGATGGCGGCCAGGTACTTTTCGCGGCGGCCTTCGTCGAAGACCGCGGGCCGGCCTCGCCCGGGGCGCCCGCTCACCAGTGCTCGCCGCGGGCGGTGTCGGTGCCCTGGTCGGTGTCGGCGGGGTGGTCGAGTGGGCGGAGGGTGTTGGCGGTGCGGTCGGCGCTGGCGCCCATGGCGCTGTACCCGGCGTCGCGCAGCGCGGCACGGAGGCGGTCGATGCCTTCACGGGTCCACTGGGGGTTGGCGGCCAGCATTGCGGCGCGGTAGCCGGTGGCCGCGCCCCGGTCGAAGATTTCCTGTGCGACGGCGGGGTCCACGTCGGGGAACAGGTACCGGGGCAACTGGCGCGGAGTACCGACGGCGTCGAGCATGCCGGCGGCGATGAGCCCAGCTATGTACTGACCGCTGTTCGCGCACCGTTCGGCCAGGACATGGTCGGCGGCCGTAGTGAGGTCCGCGCCGGGGGCGTCCGGTGCGGGCGCGGGGGTGGGGGTGGTGGTCATGCGGCGGGCTCCAGGGCGTGGGTGGCGGGCAGGGTGGGGACCAGGTGCAGGCGGGTACGCCCGGCCGGGTCGAGGAGGGGGAGTTGTAGTTGTCCGGGGACCTTGGTGAAGCGGGCCCGGCGCGGGGAGGGGATGCGCACGGGGACGTACGGGGCGGCGTCGTCGACGGCCGCGGCAGGCGCCGGGCCCGGGGCCGCCGCGGGGGCGGGCGGGTTCTGCGCGGCCGGTGCCGGGGCGGCGGCGGTGATGAGGACGGGCGCTGGTGCGGGGGCCGGCGGCGGGGGGACCGCGGGCACCGTGCCGTCACAGGCCACGACCTGCACCCCGTCCAGCAGCCCGGCCCGCACCGCCACGTCCAGGAGCTCGCGGCGGGTCGCGGTCGCCTTGTCCAGGCCCAGCAGCGTCACCAGGCGGGAGCGCTGCCAGGCCGCGGTCCGCAGATCCATCCCCGCGGCCTCCGCCACCGCCTCCGCAGAGACGTGGGCGGCCAGGGCGCGCAGGACGGCTTGCTTCTGTGCGGTGTGGACCTGGGCGGGCAGCTTGTCCGGTGCGGCGATGGGCCCGGCCTGAAGGCGGCGGGCGATCAGATCCCGGTGGCGGTCCAGGGCCCGGGTGCCGCCGGCTATCCCGGACTCCAGGGCCAGGTGACCGTCGTCCGTCTCCGAGTTGGCGAACGCCGCGCACTCGCGCAGCACTGGGCACCGGTGGCAGACGGCGATAGCGGCGTTCTCACGGGCGCGGCGCTCCGTCTGCTCCTCCCCGCCGTCCACGTCCGGGGCGATCCACGTGTTGTGGGGGAGGTCGGCGCCCGCGGCCATGCCCGGCCGCTCAGGGTCGGGGGCGCACCCCCGGTAGCGGTAGTACGGGTGGTCGACGAGCGTGATCTCAGCGGTACGGGCTGTCGGTATACGGGGCGTGGTGGGTGTCATGACGATCCCCCCTCCTCTTCGGTCGGGTCGGGCTGGTGATGGGCGGGAAGTGCGGCGAGGGCCTGGTCGACGACGGCCGCGGCGGCGTCCATCACCGCGCGGGCGTTGGTCAGGTCCTGCACCCGGGCGGTGAACGCGCACAGGTCGCGGTGCTGCATGGCCTCCGTCAGCTGCCGGCGGGCACGCTCCGCGGCCAGGGCGCGGCGCACCCTCCACCACGCGGTCACGCCCAGCACGGCGACGGCCAGGGCGAGTACAGCGGTCCAGATCAGCAAGACACTCACCTCCCAGACGAGTCGGCGGACGGGGTCAGCGGTCGGCCCGCACCCGAAACGGGGCGGGCACCGGCTCGGCGGGGGTCTCGTACAGGTCGGCGATCACCGTGTACCGGTCGGCGACGATCGCCTCCGCGACGATGAGCAGGTCCACCTCCCGGCGTCGGAGGGCGGAACGGGAGTGCGGCGGGGGCGGCTTCGGGTTCGTGCGGCGCCACCAGGCTTCGGTGGCCGCGTACAGGCCGCCCATGGCGATCAGGACGACCACGACACTGGGCAGCAGAGCATCGGACATGACCAGCCTCCTCAAGGCGGCGCCGGCCCGGGCGGACGGCGGGGTGGGCGGGGTGCGGGTACAGCACAGCCCCGGGGCGACACCCATGCGGGGCGCCCCGGGGCTGGTGGTGGGTTACTTGGGCTGCGGGAACTTCTCCGGGTTGGCGCCACCCGGCGAGAACCGCAGCAGCTTCAGCGGGATGCCGTCGCGGTAGGCGTTCCACGACTTGATGACGAAGGCCAGCAGCATGTCTTCCGGGACCCGGCCCTGGTCGGTGCTGATCTCGAAGGTGCGCTTGCGGAGCGTCCACACCGGGTGGAACTGCTCCAAGTTCGCTCCCGTGGCGAGGCGGTCGAAGAACCAGGCGCAGTCCTCGGCGTCGATCTGGTTGAACACCCAGTGCGTCAGGCCCAGCACCGACGCTGGCAGCGCCGCGGACTTGCGCATCCCCGTCGCCACAGACGTCGAGACCCGCAGCTCCGGGTGGGCGGCGAAGAACGCCAGGCACTCCGTGTTCGTCGGCGGCCGGTTGCCCACGTTGCGCTGGATGCCCTGCGTCCACATCAGGCAGCGCCGTACGACCGCGCCCAGCTGGGTGGCGTTCGACTCCCCCCGCAGCGCGAGCGCGTCCGCGACGGTGCGCTTACGGCCGTCGTCCATGGTCTCCTGCGTCTCCGGCTGCAACCCGGTGATGACCAGCATCCGCAGAGTCACCCCGGAGCGGACGATGGCCCGCAGCCGGTGCTGCCCGTCCAGGAGCGTCTCGTCTATGGCGAACTTCAGCGACTCACCGTTCTCCGCCCAGGCGCCGGCCTCCATGTCCCGGGCGTACCCGGCGACCGCCGTCTCGCGGATCTTCCGGTTGCGGGTGTTCTGCGTCAGCCACTTTTCGGCGAGCTCCGGGGTGACGTTGACGATGTGGTACTCGGGGCCGTTGTTGGACGGCGTGTTGGGGATGAGCACGGTGATCTCCTTGGGAAGGGGCGGGTCGTGCTTGTGGGTGGCGGAGCCGGGAGGCTCAGGCCGCGGTGACGAGCTCGGGGGTGTCGTAGGAGACGCCGAGCACTGCCTCGGCGACGCAGGCGAACAGATCACGGGCAGCGGGCGGGGTGACGGCGTTCCCCGCCATGCGGACCCGCTCGCGCTTGTTGCCCAGCCAGATGTACGACTGGGGGAACTCCATCGCCGCGGCATACTCGGCCGGGGACAGCATCCGGAAGCCGAGGTCCTCGGCCCTGGTGACTGGGCCGCCCTTGAGGAGAGCGTGCCGGTCCACGGTGGTAATGGTCGGGATCGGTTCGTCGGTGGGGCGGGCGGTGGCGTTGCCGTAGTAGGGCAGGACCAAGTCGGGGGCGACCAGGCCGTGGTGGTTGCCGGAGGCGCATACGGTGGCGAGCGGCTCGCTGAGTGGGCGGTGGCTGGAGCCACCTCCGCGCAGTTCCACCACGTACGGAGGGACGGCCAGACCGGTCTCGTTGCGGGCCGTGCAGGTCCGCATCGGCAGATCCGCCGGCCGGGCCACCTTCCCCTCCCGGCCTTCAACCGGCACCAGCATCGGGCGGGCGTACGCCTCGAAGCCGTCCCGGATGCGCTTCATCGTCTTGTCCGCCAGAGGCCGTTCCCGGTCTCCGATCCGGACCGCGGGCAGAGCCCAGTCGATCGCGTCGGCGGCCGGCCTCACTGCCGGGAAGACCTCGGCGTGACAGCGGGCGGTGGGGCAGCGCCATACGTACTGCGTCTTGTACTTGCCGTACGACCGGTCCGGGTTCTTCCACGCCTGGACCGCCCGCACGACCTTGTCGCACCCGGTGCAGTGCGCCATCGGGCGCGTCCACCGGGCGAAGTCCGGCTCCTTCTCACCCTCCAGCCAGAACACCACGTACATGCGGTCCCGCGACTGACAGGCACCCGGGCCCAGCGCCTGAGCGTGCATCGAGTTGAGGTAGACGACCTTGGCCCGGTACCGCATGGCCTTCATGGCAGTGAACCAGGCGGGCCACAGGATCCAGTCGCGGGCATCGACTACGTTTTCCACGATGACCGCCCGGTAGCGGTGGTACTCGGTGAACCGCACGACGTCCCACATCGTCGCGCGGGAGCGTTCCGCGGCCTCGTCGGGCAGCGTCTCCTCGAAGAGGTCGGGGGTGGCGTCGATGTGCCGCTTACGGCCCTTGGCGATGGAGTGGTTAGTGCAGGACGGGGAGAACCAGGCGAACGTCGTGGTCGGGTACCGGCGGGGGTCGACCTGGGAGATATCCGCACAGTCGTGCGTGGTCTCCACGTGGTTGGCGTTGTGGACGTCGACAGCGAGCCGCCAGTGGTTCAGCGCGGTACGGACCTTCACGCCCACCTGACGGGCACCCTCGGACGAGCCACCGGCGCCACAGAAGGCGTCCGTCGTATCTCCGTCCAGCGTGCGGCGGTTGACGAGCATCAGGCGGCGCTCCTCTGGCTGTCGCGTGTGTGGGCGGCTTGCTCGGCGTCCTGGGCCTGCTTCTGCGCCATCGCCTTCAGCTCGGCGATACGGGCGGTCACCATGGCCCCGAACTGCACCTGGGTGCCGAGCGGGCCTTCGACCTCGCGGGCGAGCTGGTTGCGGCGCCCGGCCTCGGCGAGCGTCTTCGTCAGCTCGGTGAAGTCGGCCCAGTGGTTCTGCACCTGGGACATCAGGTGGTCGATGGGGTCACTTCCGGCCGCCCCCTGCTCCGAGGTTGCGGTGGCCGACGGCTCGTTGGGCTTGCCCTTCAGCTCCGCGATGCGGGTGACGAGCAGGTCCTCGATCCGGGTCGGGGTCTCCGGGGTGCCGAACGGGATCGTCACGTCCAGCAGCTTCTTCGCGCGGGCGTCCTCCAAGTTCTTCTCCGTCGCCGCGAGGTCGTTCCACCCGCTGCGCGCGGCGCTCATGAACTTCTGCGTCTTCTCCTGGTCCAGGAGCTCCAGGATGCGGTCGTCGATGATCTGGCCGAAGAGGCGAAGCTGGCCGGCCGGGTCGCGGACCTGGGACTCGTGGAAGGACTCCTCGCCGACCATGACCTTCAGGGCGCGCATGCCGCCCAGGTGGCCCCACCGCTTTTGCATCAGCCCGTACAGGTCTTCCAGCCTGTCCTCGCGGGACGGCTCGGTGGACAGGTTCTTCTTCTGCGCGTCCGCCTCGTCCATGTCCGTCTTGGACCACAGCGTGAGCGCGGCACCGAAGCGCATGCCAGCGTTCCGTAGAGCGTCCCCGATCGCTTCCTTGACCGCGTTCGGGCCCGTCTTTTCCTGGGCGTCGCCGTAGCCGAGTCGGGTGTGCCCTGCGACCGTGAGCCGGATCCACAGCCCGCCATGCTGGTCGAACTTGGGCAGCCCATCCGCGTCGAACGCCATCGGCTCCCACGTCCACAGGGGGTCGGCCTCAAGCAGGCGGCCGGTCAACTCGGCGTGACCGACATAGTCGAGGTGCAGGTGCGCGCTGGTCATCTTCCCGGCGCAGACGTCGCAACGCTCCCGGGTGTGGTCATCGCACACCTTGTACTGGGACTTGGAGCACTTGCCGCACCAGATCTTGGGAAGCTTGGAGATCTGGTTGGGCTGGAACGGCTCGCGCAGCTTCGCGAGCGCATCGGCCTGGTTTTGGGTGTGCGAGGTGGGGCCCTCCGCCGTGACGCTGGCGGGGGCCTCGGTGGCCGTGGCCATGAGGTCTCCTATGTGGTTGTGCGGGGTGCTGCGGTGTCGGGGCCCAGTTGTCGGCGTCCAGGCCCCGCCCGCGCGGTACCTACTTGCTCTTGGCGCCGGTCAGAGCGTCGTCCGGGACTTTGAACTCCTCAGCCAGGGCGGCGATCATCACCATGCGGCCGTTCAGCGCGTACCCGCGCTCTGCCGCCCGCGCCGGGTCCTTCGCCCGGGCGTCGACCTTCTCGAACAGGTCCTGCGGGATACGCACCGTCATGGACGACTTGGCGGGCGCGGCCCCCGCGGGGCGCGCTTCAGCGTCGGCACGACACCCTTGACGACCGGAACGCCAGGCGGTGCCGGCGGCGTCCACCGGCCGGCCAGGAACTTGTCCAGGTACGGGGTGACGACCTGGGCGAGCGGCTTCTTGGGGTCCTGAGCCGCCTTGATGTGGTTCTTGAACGCTTCCGTGACGAACAGGGAGACCGGGGGGTCCAGGTCGGCGTCCCGTCGGGCGTTCCTGATCTCGGCGCCGGTACGGTCCTCGGTGAATTCCACGATCCTGGAGACGGCGGTGGCCAGGGCGGGCTGCCCGGCCTCCTCCAGGAACGTGACGGCCTTCCTGGCGTCGGGCAGGGCGTCGACTGCGTGGGCTCGCAGGCTGGTTCGGGGCACGGCGTGTCCTTCCGGCGGCCGGCGTCCGTCCCGGCGGCCGGGCGGGCGCCCGCTGCTGTGTGTGGTGGGCACGCTAAGTCTCCCTCAATAAGTCGCTACGCACGCAACCGTTACGAGCCGGTTGGTGGCCGGTGTCTGTCCGGCTGTTCCCAACCGTATCTGTAAATCGCTACGCACGCAACGACTTACGTGCTACGGTGAAACCACACCACCAAGCAGCGGGGGCACCAAATGCGCATCACACGACGTCAGACCACCACCAAGACCCTCACCGACCTCTACCGCGCCCTCGACCACCAGCACGCCATCACCATCACCTACCTCAAGCCCGGCGAGACCGAGCCCACCGTCCGCACCATCGAGGTACACGAAGTCCGCACCACGAAGAACGGCAGCATCGCCATCGTCGCCATGTGCCGCCTCCGCGGCGACGAGCGCCAGTTCCACCTCTCCGGCATCCAGGCGTACACGCTCCACCGCATCGCCTACGTCCTCGACCGGCCGGCTCCCACCAAGTACGTCCGCCCCGCACCCGCGCCGACCACGGACGCGCAAGCCCTCTTCTTCTACGAGCTCGCCCGCGACCAGGACGACGCCGACTACACCCCCCGCACCCTTATCCAGACCGACGCCGCGCTCGCCGCCTAGGAGGACCTCATGTACGACTGCCGCACCTGCCAGGGAGATGGCGCCCACCCCCAGTGCAACGGAACCGGCTGCGACGGCTGCGACCCGGACACTGGGAACTGCCCGACCTGCTGCGGAACCGGCAATGACCCCAAGCACTGGCTGCCGCACGCCGGTTGATCCTGGACATGCAGAAGGCCACTGCCCCGAACCGGGTAGTGGCCTTTTCATACTGATCGCGCACGCGCAGCGTAGCGGATCTACTCGCCACGCCGCTACCCCCGATCACCAAGCCACAATGAGAGCCATGGCCAGACGCCCCGCACAGCAGCCCACGCTGGACGACACCCGCGTCGCCCACCTCCCCACCGTCCGCTGTACCGACTGCAAAAGGTCTTTGACCGACCCAATCTCTCGGTCGAGAAGACTGGGCCCTGAGTGCGATCCAGACCGCCAGGGCAGCCATCCACGCCACCACGTCGACCAAGACCCCATACCCGGGGTGTAGAAGGAGGGGCCACCATGCATGGCATCCAGATCCGCTTGGCCGACCTCACCGGCCAGCATTGCTTCGAAGGCGGCAGCCAGGACGCTACGCGGTGTACCGCCTGCGGGGTCACCGTCTGGCGCCGCCTGACACGCCGCCCCGCCACCGGCGCCCCGGAGTGGCTGGAGTGGGTTGCCCCCGACGGGCGCAGCTGGACGTCCTTCCCCGAAAAGGGCGGCTGGGCTACCTACCCAGACGGCGCCGCCCCCTCCTGCCCGCCCCAGGAGGTTGAAGCCCGATGCCCGTGGGAGGAGAACGCACGCCGCTACGGCCACACGTGGGGCGACGCCCAGCTTGAGACCGCCCTGCGCACCTGGTGCAACACGCACGAGATGGCGGTGGCCGACTGCCCGAAGCCGGGCCCCTACTGCCCCGGAGCTGCGGCACACGAAGACGGTGAACCCGGCACGCCCGGGCCGTGCACCGGGCGGGAGAACACCTGCCGCTGCATGTGCCCAGCCTGCTGCGGGGACACCCCCGACATGTGGGGCTACGACGGCGACTGAGCCGACGGCTCCTCCAACGGCACGGCCGGCACCGCCCGGCGCAGCTGCTCCAACGTCGTCGGCATCGGCGACCACCCGTACTGCCCCGCCATCAGCATGTTCAACGCCCCCATGCCCCGCGCGTACGACTGCCGCAGCCCCTGCGCCCGCAACGGCAACCCGGCCGGCCCGTACCGGTTCGGCCACAGCCGCACCCACAGGGCGGTCTTCGCCCCCTCCAACGGGGCCACCACCTGCTCCCGCACCCGCAGCCAGCGGCGCACAGCGACCCGTGAGCCCTCCCGCAGCTCGTACCGCTCCACCTCCGGCACCGGATCCAACGCGGCCGCCACCTCCCACACCCGCGACTGCGTGAACGCCGAGATGCCCCGCGGCCGCTCCGACAGCACCTCCTGCACCGTCACCGGCGACAACCCCAACCGGGCGGCAATCTCCTCCGCCCGGGAACGCGGCCCCTTCTGCTGACGCCGGCGCAACCCCACCCACACCTCACCCGGCCCCAGATCATCCAACGCCATCGCCGCCAACTCCCCCGACCGGGCCCCCGAATCCAGCACCACCGACACGATCGCCAGCAACCGAGTCCGGTCCTCGTACGACATCACCGCCCCACCAAACTCCAACGGCCCCCCGGACGCCAACTCCACCAGCTCCCGGTACAGGGCCGTCACCTGCCGCCCGCCGACGGTCTCCTTCAACTCCACCTGCGGCAACGACGGCAACCCCACCACCCGGCCCGGAACCACCTGACGGGCCAGGATCGCCAAGCAGTCACGCACGATCCGCTGCGACGCCAGCGGCAACTCCTTACCCACGTCCTTGTCGAAGTGCCGCAGCTCACCGGCCACCGCCAGCTCCCAGAACACACCCAGCACATCCGGATCGAACAAGCGGGCAGCCTTCCGCGACCCCCGCCCGGCCAGCTCCTCACGCCCCACCGCCCGGGCGAACATGCCCACCGTCATCCGCAGCTGCCGCAACCGGCCCGCCGACACCGACCCGGCCAGAGCATCCACCACCGCATCGAGCTGCCGCACCGACGCCGGCCTGTACTCCTTGGCGGTCACTGCTGCTCCTCTGCCTTCTGTTTCTGCTTCACAGCGGCCGTTCCGATCTTCGCCAGCGGGTTCCGTTCCCCCGTACTCTCCTCCTCGTCGATGTATCCGATGAGGGCTTTGGACCGGTCGTCCCAGCCACCGTGCCGTCCGATGTCGACGATGTCCACGCCCGCGTCCCGGGCGGTCTTCACGAACCCGCGGCGCAGCGAGTGCGACCGCCACTCCCCAGGCAGGCCCGTGCGCCCGATGGACCGCGTCACGACATCCGAGGCACCGTTGACGCTGATCCGCCCCGACGGGTCACCAACCGGCTTCCCCTTGCGGGTCATCTCGGCGCCCATGTAGCCCCACTGGTCGATGCGCAGAAACAGCGGCCCCGAGTGATGCCCCTCATCGGCCAGCGCCGCGACGAGAGCGCGCACGGCCGCGACAGTGCACACGTCCGGCTCCGGGTCGGGCAGCACCTCCACGTTCTGCCACACCTTCCGCTTCTTGCGGTACACCCGCACCCGAAACCCGCCCTCGGGCAGCTCGGTGAAACTGGCCGGCCAGTCCAGCGGCGCGAGCTCGCTGCCACGGGATGCGAGGGCGTGCCCCAGGAGCATCAAGGCAGCGTCGCGCTTCCCGACCAGCGTGGTGCGGTCCAGGTGGGCGAGCGCTTCGCGGAGGACGGCCCGGTGCGCCGGCGTGGCCTTCTTCGTTGTCGCAGCCGGATCCTGGGCTACGGACAGGGCAGCCCTGTACCCGGCGACGACCTTCCGCGCGCCCATGGTGTCCGGCGGCTTGAAGCCCGCCGCCCGGTGCGAGGAGCGGATGGACGCGATGATCCGGTCCATGGAGGAAGGGCCGTACGGGCGGCCGGTCTTCTCCCGGGGTGTGCGCTTGAGGTACGACATGTACGCGGTCACGGTCTGCGGTGCGGCGGGCATCACCCGGCGGCCGACCTGCTCACACCACTGGGCGAACCGCAGCATGTCACCCTCGTAAGCCCGGCTGGTGTCCCGGGGGATGCCCGCCTTGACGTCCTCCTCAGCTTCGGGCGGCAGCCACGCGTCCGGGTCCTCGTCCTCCTGCCGTACGGCAGGGGCACGGTCCTCGGGGATGGCCGGGAGCCGGTCCTCCTCGACCAACTCCGCGTCCACCACGTCCGCATGCTCGGTCACGCATCCACCTCCGCGATCCAGCGCCGCAGGGCCGCCACATCCTCGGGCGGTGCGTGCTCCAGCGCGTACTTCATCACGACCAGGTACAGCGAGCCTTCGAGGCGCTGGTGCTCCTCGAACAGCCGGATGACAGCCCGGGAGAAGTCGCCAACGCTGGCGTCCCCCCGCTCGTCAGCGCTGACGGCGGCATCATGAAAGGCCGCAGTCACGAGCAGGTGCGCGGTCGCCTCGTCCTCGGGGCTCACGGCCGCCAGCTCTCCTTGTAGGCCAGGTGGTTTGCGTACGGCAGCAGCTCATACGGCAGCAGGACCGATGCCAAGTCGTAGGAGTCCTGCCCGGCCTCTACTGCTTCAGCGAGGTGGGCCAGGCGCTGCCGCTTGGCTGCGACTTCGGCGAGGACACGCTGAGGCGACCAGGTAGAGCGACGCCACTCTGGAGGCTGGACTGTGTCCTCTACCCATTGTCCGCCGATCATGCGCCGTGTCGTCGTTGTCCGGGCCAGCGCTTCGCGTGCCGCCTGCTCGTCTTCGTCCAGGCGACATCGCCAGAAAGCCACCATCTCCGACTCATCCACGACCGTCTCCCCTGCTCCGGATCTTGGCTCCATAGAAGGAACATTATTTGGAGTGAGACGCGATGTTCCCCCCGACCCGCCAAAACGGACCACAGAGCGTTCGATCCGTTCGATTCTTCTCCAGGATCGATCCTAAGGAACGCCAGCCCGTGTGGGACGACCAGGAATCATCGCTCAGGGGCAGCTGTGTGACGCTCCAGATAGTCGGCCATGGCGCGCAGCCGGGCCGGGTCCTCTTGAGCCTTGCCGATCGCGTGGTTGCATCCTTCGCAGAGAAGATCTCGCACAGCGCCAGTGCGATGGTCGTGATCCACATGCAGCCGTTGCGGCGACTCTTCTCGGCAGATCGCGCATCGTCCACCCTGTGCTTCCAGGCGCGCCGCGTACTCGTCAACCGACAGGCCGTAGTGGTACTTCAGCCCCTTGGCGTAGGCGTACTCCGCGCCGCCCCTTGCGATGTAGTCCTCTCTGCTCCTCGCGTTGGCACAGGGGCGGCAGTAGTGCACCCACGGCTGCGAGAAGTGCTCGATGCCCTTCTCCTCCTGGCAGCCTGTGCAGAACTTGCTACTCAGTTCCGAAGCGCGTCGACGCCGATTGGCCCGGTACGCCCGCCCCTTGCAACGTGTCGAGCAGTACTTCGACTTGTCCCCTGCCTCCAGGGCGGCCGACAGGTCCACCTCGCACTCCGAGTTTCCACACAGCCGGTCCAGTTCGGGTGTCAGCGCCTCTTGCACTCGACTTCTCCAGTTCTGTAAGGTTCTATAGATCCTAGCAGACTGGTAGAGTCGAGGGATGAAGACGATGACAGCCGAAGAGGCGCGCAGGAACTTCGCCGACCTGCTGAACGAGGTCGGCTTCCAGGGCGAGGAAGTGCTGATCACCCGGCACGGGAAGCCCATCGCCAAGCTGGTGCCGGCCACCGACAAGGACCTCGACCGCACCACCGAGCAGTGAGGACACCGACCATGGCCGACCTGGATATCTACGAGTACGACACCGAGGCATTCACCCCCGGCGAGACCCGTGCCATCTTCGACTACGAAGCCGCCGTCCAAAGCAGCGGCCTCCGCGACTGCTTCGCCTCGCTCACCATTGAGCACATCCGCTGGCACGAGACCGAGTACGGGCAGGACACGACCCGCGACATGCTGCGCGAGCACGCCGGGATGCTCAACTCCTGGTACCTGGCGGTCGACAGTCTCCTAGGCGACATCCTCACCTGCACCAGCGAAGTCACCCGGTACAGCACCGCCGCTGCCCGGTACGTCAAGGCGGCCGCAGCCGACTACCACCAGACCCGCCAGAACTTCGAGCACGCCACTACCGCCTGGTCCCTCGCCCTACTCACCGGCGGGGCCGACGCCGACTACCCGCCGGCCACCCGAGCCGTGAACTTCCCCATGCAAGCCCTGACCACCGAGCAGTGAGGACCACGACCATGAGCGACAACCTGAGCCCTGAGCCGAACGCCTACCCGCCCGAGCTGTTGCAAGCCGTGGGCGACCTCCTCGCCACCGCTCACCGCCACCAGGTCGGCATCGCCTTCGAACCCGACGGCGACGGGTGGCGAATCCACTACCTCGTCGACGACTGGCCCGCCGTCGAGGAGTATCAGCTGTCCGCCGGACCGCTCTCCGATGCGTACGACCTTCAGGTCGCCGCCTCCGCCGCCCTGCGCCCACTTGTGAAGATGGGCATCTCGGTGACGGAGCACTTCAAGAACCGCAACGGGGGCTACATGCAAAAGGCACCCTGGGCCACCGGGGAGTAAGGGCTGTGACCATGACTCAGGCTGAGGCCCCAGAGCCTTACTGCGCGGGTGATCGCTGCGCTGACTGCACACCCGGTGAAGAGTGCTGCGAGGCCACCTGCGGCTGCTGCCCCCGGGTTGACGAGCACGGCCACTGCTGGCTGCGTCGCGGCAGCGAAGACGACAGCAAGAACTGCGACCAGCACGGCGAAGGGTGGCTGAACGACCGGTCCCCTGAAGCTCAGCTGCGGTACGAGATCCTGCGCGGAGCCTGATCAGCGAGTGCGAATGGTGTGCCCCCGGCCGAGGAAAGCGGCCGGGGACACATGTGCATCCTAGGGGAACAGCCTGGTCGGCCGAGGTGGCGCCTGGCTCCTCGGAGTGGGGTTTTGACCCGAGTATGCGCAGGTCAGAGGCGGAGCGATCAGATTTGCAAGATCACGTTATTTGCTGTGCGGAACTATAAGACAGAGTGGGCGAAGCCAGTGATCATGGGCGCCGACGCTCTTGGAGCTTGAGCGGAAACAGGGCACCGTCGGAGTTTCCCTTGGACGGGTCGGGCTCAGACGACTGCGAAGCAGACGCCGAAGGGGAAGGCGCAGGATCCGGGGCCGGTTCGCTCGGTGGCGGATCGTCCGGGGTGCACCGGTAGCGCGGATTGTCCGGGTCGAAGTCCTCGACCGGCGTGCACTGGTAGGTGTTCCCGTCGGCGTCCGTGTACGTCCACGCCGCTGGCGGAGCACCATCCTGGCCGTCCTGCCCAGGTGTACCGGGTGGGCCCGGTACACCCGTGGCGTCCTGACCAGGCGCACCGTCCTGACCGGGCAGACCGGTCGGTCCGACCGGTCCGGGCACGGTAGATGCGGGCCCTACGATGCCCTGCGGTCCGGGAGGGCCAGGGGGGCCGGGCTTCGGGGTGAGGGTCGGGGCGGGCTTGCCGGGCTCACCGGACGGACCGCGCGGGCCGGCAAGACCCGGCGGGCCAACAGCTCCCTGTCCCGGCTCGCCGCGAGATCCGGGCGGCCCTGCCACCGGTTTGCCCCCAAGCGCCTGCACCTGCCGGGCCAGAGCGTCGCGGGCCAGGTTGGCCTCGTCGAGGTTGCGGGAGAGGAGCACGAACGCCGTGAGGGTGATGCCCAGTACGACCGCCGCGATCAGGGCGGCGCCTGCGGCTATGTAGTCTCCGCGTTTGCGCTGCTTGCGGGCCTCCACCCGGCTCTGGGCCCTCATCACTTGGTGCCGGCGAGGAAGAAGACGACGGGAAGAATCAGCCCGAGGACGGGCACGATGACCGATGCGAAGAGCCAGCGCCGGGTCTGGGTGACCCGCTCACGGTCCGTGTTCCTCTCCGTTTGCACGCTCTCCACGTCCTTCTTCAAGTCGGCTATTTCCCGTTCGAGGGCTGCTTTCTCCACCCCGTACACGTCCGTGCTCACCATGCGGTCGAGGCGGGAGTTGATCTGCGCCATGTCGTCGCGAATGTCGCCACGCATGAGCTGGATGAGCCGCCCCAGCTCCCCCAGAGACGGCTCATCAGCCATGTCGATTCCGGATCTGCGAAGGGTCAGGAGACCGCGGTGACGGACGGCTTGACGGCAGAGGCTGGCACGGGAGCGGTGACCTGGGTGCGGTCCCACATGGCAACGACTGCTGCGCCGACGGAGAGGACAACGGCCTGCTGCTCCGCGGACCAGTCGAGGCCGAAGCCAACTGCGAGGGCGAGGGCGGCCTGGACGAAGCCGAGCAGGGCGGCGCCGAGGCCGTCGCTGGCCATGACTGCGAGGGCGACGCCGACGGCGGCTGCTGCGACGGCGTTGATGACGGCCTGCTGCTCGCCGCTGACGTCGACACCGAACGCAGCGACGAGCTTGATGAGGACGGCTACAAGTCCCAGCAGTACAGCCGGTTCGCGTCCGAGGATCTTCACGAGGTTCTCCTTCGAGAGGTAGGGCGGAGCGATGTGAGGTGGTCAGACCTTGGGGATGCGGAGTCGCTTCCAGGTCTCCGGTCCGGGGATGCCATCTGCGTTCGAGCCGGTCCAGCCCTGCGCACGCTGGAAGTCCTCGACGTTGCGCTTGTCCGCGTTCGTCCAGTTCGGTCCGGGGCCGTTCTTGTAGTGCCTGCCGAATCCGAGGGCTACGAGGCGCCTGCCGAGGGCGGTGATGATGGGGCTGTGGCGGCCGCCATGGAAGAAGCTGGCGCCGGGGAACGGCTCGTACGACGGAGACGGCTTGGCCGGGGCCGGCGTGCTCTTCGCGGGCACCTTCAGCTTCTGCCCGACGCTGATCTCGTTCGGGTCGTCCAGGTCGTTGAGGTCGACGAGCTTGGCGACAGTGGTCTGCTGCGCCCTGGCGATGTTGAACAGGGTGTCGCCCTTACGAACGGTGTACGTCCCCGTGCCACCGCCGGTCGCGGGCTGGCCGGGGGGCGGGGTGGGCTTGCTGCTGCCGAGTCGCTGGTTGATGCGGTCGCGCATGGAGCGCATGGTGAAGCCGCGCGGGTCGACCTTGCCCGGCTGCCACTCCAGGTGCCCGATGACCCTGTCGGCGTCCCAGCCGTGGAGGCGGCACAGGGCGGCGGCCGCCTTCTCGATGGCCTCCAGCTGCGCCTCGGGCCACGGGTCCTTGCCGTCGCCGAGGTTCTCGCACTCGAAGCCGTAGAAGGCCCGGTTGCCGTCGGTGTTGGCCTCGTTGTCCGCGGGCAGCGCGGTCTGGTCCTTGACGGCCTTAAGGACGTCGTCGTCGCCCATGCCGGCGTGGTTGGCCCGGCCGTAGCCGACGAGGTGGACGGTGCCGTCCTTGGCAATGACGCCGTGGCACAGCGGTCCGGGCAGGCCCGCGTACCCGTCGCGGCACATCTTGACGGTGTTCGCGGTGCCCTTGGTGACGGTGTGGTGGATCATCACACCGTGCACCGGGCCGAACGGGCCCTTGTGGTTGCGGTTGTGGGTGCGCCAGTCGCCGACTTCGACGACCTTCAGCCCCTCGTCGCGGAGGGCCTTCAGGAATGTGGCAGCACTCGGTGGCGTCGCCATCGGCGGTCTCGCTCTCTGTCCCCGCGCCCACTGATGGGTGGTGTCTGCTCCCTGGCCGGTGGGCCGGGTGGCAGTCCCTCGGGGATGGAGCCGGGCGGAGGGTCGCCCTCGTGATCAGACTACGGTCCAGGAGCCTTGGGGTTGCCCCCGCTCACTCCTCCGGGGGCTGGGGGTCCATCAGCGTGGCGGACAGGAGTTTCTGCCTCTTGGAGCAGACGCCGCAGTAGAAGGTGACCTGCCCTGCGTTGGAGTACACCTCGGTCAGGTGGAGCACGACGTTCAGGTTGGGGCACGTGGCGGTAGTGCAGGCGACGGTCGCGTCGTACCACTTCCACGGCTCGAAGACGATCGGCTGCGCCGGGTCCTCCGGTGCGGGCGGCGGCGGAGGCGTCTCCGGCTCGGGCTCGACCGGGTCGAGGATCGGGTCGCTCTCTGCCTCCGCTCCCTGCGTGGAGTTGGCGGACTCGGCCTCTTCGGTCCCTGCTTCGGCCATAGTGGCCTTCCTTTCGTTGCTGGTCATGAGCCGATGACCATCCAGTTCACGACGGTCGCCGTGGTGTTCTCCCGGTTGACCCACACGGTCAGGCCCGTGCTGGACACGGACGTGACGGCGACGCCGGTCACGCCGGCCGCGCCGCCTCCCAGCGGGGAGCGGACGCCGACGACGGTCGTGTTGGCGGTGGCGTAGCCGCGGAAGGTGGTTCCGGCGACGTTGAGGCCGGAGACGATGGTGCTGGTGGACTGGTGGGCGGCGGACGGGGTGATGGTCACCGTGCCGGTGGCAATGTTCCGCGCGTTAAGGACGCCGTTGACATCTGTGTTGCCGGCCAGGTCGACGGCGAAGCGGTAGGCGGCCGCGTTCGCGTCGTACAGGCGCATCAGGTACCCGGTGTGGCCGGCGGCGGCCTGGGCGTACAGGGCACTGGAGTCGCTGGCGGGCGCCTCCACGCGAAGCCGGGCTTCAACTTGCCCCATGCCGGGGGAGAAGACAACGCGGCTGATCACACTGGTGCTGCCGGTGTTGTCCATGTATCCGAAAGTCCCGTGGGTGGGGCGAAGGTCGACACGGCCGCCGAGGACCTTGTAGGAGGGGGTGCTGGTGTACCGCTCGGCGACCCAGTAGTCCGATCCGAGGATCGTTCGCCACCGCATGTCCGTGTAGACGCCGGAGGTGAAGGCGCCGCAGGTCAGCTCGAGGTTCGCGGCGCCTGGGGTGCTCTCGGCGACTCGGATGGTGGCGTTGCTCAGCCCGTCCTCGGAGGAGAACTGAAGATAGGGGTAGACGCTGTCCGGGTTGAGCGTCATCGAGGAC
This sequence comes from Streptomyces sp. Wb2n-11, assembly GCF_001049855.1. Classification (NCBI taxonomy): domain Bacteria; kingdom Bacillati; phylum Actinomycetota; class Actinomycetes; order Kitasatosporales; family Streptomycetaceae; genus Streptomyces; species Streptomyces sp. Wb2n-11. Next base: position 23,299 of record NZ_CVPB01000002.1, on the reverse strand, counting down.
CCGTTGTCCCCCACCAGCCGTAGCCCGCTGCCGTCCAGGGTCGCCACCAGGACGCCGGTGGCGTCGTAGAGCTTGATGTCGTTGCCGGACGATTCGTTGATCGCAACTCGTTCGCCGCTGGTGGCGGTGCGCAGGATGGAACCGGTGATCGTGCCGCCGGTGATGGCCTTACCGGTGAGGGCGTCCACGGCGATCAGGTCCGCGGTGATGAGCCCTGCGGTGAGGTCCTCGGTGTCGGCCTTGCGGGGTGTCGCCGCGACGGCGGCGGTCGCAGCCGATGTGGCCCCGCTGGTCGTGCGGGAGCGCAGCTTCACGAACCACTCGGTGTACGGCAGGGGGACGGTGACGGTGCCGCCCTGGGGGGTTTCGATGGTGTCGCGCAGCGTGTCCTGGCTGGGCGTGTAGTCGGCGTCCGGCCCGATGTGGACCTCGCAGCGCATCCAGTCCAGGGGGGCTGCGACGGCGTCGGCGAACGTCCCGTCCCAGGAGATCGCGAGTGCGGCCAGGGCCGGTTCGACGGTCGGGGGTGTGGGTGCTGGGGGCGGTGGGCCGTTGACGACGTTGACGCCGCTGGTGCCGTCGTCCTGCTGTCCGACGATCGCCCGCAGGCTGCCGGAGTCGTCGCGGACCTCGAGCGCGGTGTTGTCCAGGGCGGCGTGGGACAGACGTGATGCCCGCTCCATGTCCTTGAGTCTCTTCTCGAGCGCGGCCAGTCTCTGGCCCACGGTGGCAGACATCAGGCGGCTCCGTAGGTGTAGGCGGCGGCCGGGCGCAGGCTCAGCGTGGCCTGGGGGCCGCCGGGGGCGTGGGGGCGGTTGGTCCAGCCGGTGATGCGGCACCAGCCGGTGTAGTCGGTCCAGGCGTTGTGGACACGTACCCGTACGTCGTCGCCGACCTGCCAGGATTCCAGGGGGCGGCGGGGTGGTCGCGGACGGTGATTTCTTCGACGTTGCCCATGGTCTGGCGCCAGGCCCGCTCGGCTGAGGCGCGGGAGGCGAGTTCGTCGTTGCCTTTGATGTGCGGCAGGTCCAGCACGTGCTCGAGTCGGAGCCGGCCGTTGCGTACGGCGCTGATGGCCCGTCGTTTCGCGGAGCCGTCACCGGCCCCGGAGGCGATGACGACTTGGGCGTATTCGTCGCCGGACAGGGGCACGGTGGGCGGGTCGATGATGTTGACGCCGGACGCGAAGCTGATGTCGGTGCGGCGGGTACCGAGGCGCGGGTAGCCGATCCGTACCCGTCGGATGGGGGCGTCGCGGGCGGTGTTCCAGTAGGTGGTGCACGTGTACTGGGGGGCGGCTTCTGCGGAGACGAGGTCGTCGAAACGGTCGCCGAGGTTGGGCCATTCCCACCATGAGAAGTCGTACCGCTGGGCCGGTGTGCCGATGGTGGACTTGGAGGTGGTCGAGTCGACCGTGACGCCGAGGTCGCCGTCGGCGGCGGACTGGGCGTAGTCCCATATGTCCCGCATGATGGTGCACCGGTCCGCGTGCGTGTACGGGCCGCGGCCGTTGAGCTGGCCGTGGATGTCGAACCGTTTTTGGAGGTACGACGTCCAGCCGGCGGCTTCGATGCTGTACGTGTCGCCTTCGGCGCGGGCGTCCCAGACCAGGCCGCCCCAGCGCAGTTGCCCGTCCTGCTCCACGTAGATCAGCGTCGTGCCCGGGTCGAGGAGGCTGGGGTTGGTGGCGATCAGGCGCGGGGACAGCTTGCCGCTCAGGGCGCCGGGCCCGTCCAGTTCGGGCCCGTATTCGAGGTCGGACAGGGGCAGTGCCTTGGACAGCCAGTCTCCGGTCACGGCGTGCTGGGTGAGGACTCTCAGCGGGGAGCTCACCGGGGCGCCTCCTCGAACTGGATGTCCGCGGCCAGGGCGGTGCCGGAGTCGACGCTGATGCGGCCCAGGTTCCCGGAGGCGCCGGCGCCCTGGACGCGCAGCAGCTGGGTTGTGCCGCGGTAATCGGCGGGCAGGGTCAGGGTGTCGGCGATGACGGTGCCGACCCGGCGGGTCACGGTGCCCTGGTTGTCGTCGACCAGGGTGGGCTGGAGGGTGAGGCTGCTGCCGAAAGTGGCCCGGACGCTGCCGAAGAAATCGTTGGCGGAGAACCGCAGCGGGCTGACGTCGATTTTGATACGGACGGTGGTGGCCCAGTTGGGGACGGCGATGTTCCAGCCCCCGGCGGTGGAGAAGTAGCTGTAGGTGGTGGATCCGCCGAGCAGGCCCGATATGGAGGGCGGGGACTGGATCACCAGGTTGCGTTCCCGGCGCGGACGGGTGATTTTCCGCAGGTCGGTGATGTACGAGTTGGTGATGATGGACGTGTTGGCCGGAATGGTGATGCGTGCCAGGGGGATCGCGGTCCGGCCGCCGGGCACCGTGGTCGCGGACGACGACACCCCGGAGATCACTTCGAAGTAGTTGATGTTGTCCGTTGCCGGGTTGAGGCTGCCCTCGTACTCGGGATCCAGGACGCGCAGCACCACCATGTCACTGCGCGCGGACGCGCCGGTCGCTGCGATCGGCACCGTGTCCGTCGCCAGGTTGCAGGCCGTGTACGAGCCTTGGTAGACGTTCGCGCGGCCGCGGATCGTACCGGAGCCAGGAGCGATCTGCACTGAGCTGCCCGGCGTGGCCAAAGCGGTGACCTTCAGGTCATCGCCCTCGGTCACTCCCTCCGACCCGCCGGTCAGGTCGCGGATCATCATGCGGAATTGCTGGGCGGGGTGCGTTGCTCCGTCAACCAGCAGCGGGCGGGGGAACAGGGCCATCAGGGTCTCCTTTACGCGGCTCGGTAGGCGTCGCGCCAGGTGACGCGCAGACGGGAGGTGTTGGTGGGGTCGACCGCAGTCCAGCGCAGTTCGCTGGTACCGGGCGGCAGGGAGAAAAGGTCGAGGCGCGATGACGGGGTCAAGTACGACTCGGCGTTGCCGCCGTTGTTCCACACGACCCGGCGGCGGCCGGGCCGGGTATCGAGCTCCACCCACTGCCCCACGCCCAGGACCAGGGTGGGCAGGGCCAGGGTCCGGCCGGTGGAGACGTGCGTGATGGCCGGGGCGGAGCACGGGCCAGTGATCCGCAGGACGGGCCACGTGGCGACGTCACCGTGGGTTTCCACCCAGCCGGGCCGCTCCGCCACCGAGGTTGCGGAGGTGACGTGGATCGGGGCCGCCACCGGGGCAGTGAATCCGCCTCCCGACATCCAGCCCAGGGGGATCTCCGTGGTCTGCTGCTCGTCGCCGTACCAGCGGGCGTCCGCGGCCACGAACTCGATATCCAGCGGCATCCAGCCGTAAATGACCTGGGACAGCTGCGGCTCAAGGCGGCGCAGCCGGCCGTCGACCCGCTTGGTGGCCGCGCCCCGACGCCGGTACCTCAGCGGCATCGTCGCCCCGCCGGTCAACCGCACCGCGGTCGCATCCGCCGCTGTCTGCAACGAGGACAGCAGCGCCCAGCAGGCATCCGGGTCGCCGGGGACCTTGATGGCCGCGTCGATCTCGATGCTGCGGGCCGCGTAGTAGTCGACGCCGAGGAACACGCCGTCCATGCCGGGCTGCTCGATGTCCTCGCCCCGTGTCGACGGCCGGCCCAGCCCAGTCACCTCCGCGACCGGGATTTGGGTTCCGGCGCCCATCAGGACACCCCCAAGCTCCCACTGGCCCTCTTCGAGTTCAGCCACGGGCGGCCACTCCCCCTCGCTGCGCGCGGCGGATCTGGCGTTCGACCTGCCGGCTGATGTCGTACGCCGAGGCGTTCGTGTGGGTCACTGGGATGGTCACGCTGCCGATCAGGGGGCCCTGCTCGCGGATGATGACGACCCGGGATCCGGCAGCGTCGGTCAGCCCGAGCCCGAAGCGCCCCGCGACGTCCTTGAGGACGTTCGTGGCCCGCCCGCGCTTGTTCGCCCCGAGCGGGATGAAAGCCTCCCCACCGGTTGAGGGCTCCGCGAAAGTAACGGCGCCGCCGCGGGTGGAGTAGATGCCCTCGCGGATACCGCCGTTGGCGTACGCCAAGCCCCGCTCCGCCTTGGACAGGTCCGCAAGGAATCGGGTTGCCCGGGATCCCAGGGAGGACTTGATCTGCCCGCGGGCCTTCACGGCGGTGGCGATGATCTCGTCTTCACCCAGCCCCGTCGTGTCCGCGACGTCGTGCAGTCCAGTCTTGCTGGTTTTGACGGCGGCGATGATGGCGACGAGCTGCTCCACTTCGCCGCTGGTCAAAGCGTTGTTCGCCGTCTTGGCGGCCTTGTTCGCCTTGGCTGCCTTGCCCTGGTCCTTCACGGCGGCCGCGGCCAGCTGCTGCGCCGCCTCATCGCCCTGGGCGGCCAGTTGTGCGGCGAGGTCCCCGTAGCCCTGGGCGGACAAGGTCGCCAGGTTTTTGGCGAACGCCGAGTCTGTTTTGGTGGCCTTGTCGAGCTGGCGGGTGTAGTCCGTCAGGCTGGCCTTGGCCGTCTGCGCGAGGCCGCGCAGGGCCGCGGCCATCTCCTCGATGTACTTGGTGGACCCGTTCGCCATCTTCTTCGTGAGGGCGACACCGTCCTTGCCCATCGCGGCGAGCGCCTCGGCGACGTCCCCGCCCACCCGGTCCGCGACCTTCTCGAGGTCTTTGTTCCAGCTTCGGGTAGCCGACGACGCCGACTTGATCTTCTTCTCGACCGTCCCCAGGTCGAAGTAATCGACCTCCTTCGTGGTGAACTTGCCGTTCTTGCCCTTGACCTTCACCTTGCGGGTTTTGTGGCCGGCCGCACCGGCCTCGGACGGCGAGTACAGGGACCCGGACTGCGGGTCGTAGCGCCAGTCGGTGACGGCGCCCCCTTGGGCGTATCCGGGGGCCTTGAGGGTGCCGCGGTTGATGGCGTCCATGAAGCCCACGCCGTACTTGGATACGGCGGCCGCGCGTACCACGTACTCGGTGTTGGAGACGCGGGCCATGGCGCCGGAGCCGAACATCGCGAAGATGCTGTCGCTGGTGCCCGTGCCGGGGCCCTGGATGTAGCCCCCGTCGGGGTACATCTGCACGTCACCGCCGGAGGCGTAGCCGCGCAGGCGGCCGCCCTGCGCCTTCAGCTCCGAGCCGTAGGATCCGCCCCCCGACGGGCGGGCGGTGCTGCCGGTCACCCGGTAGTGGGTGGTGATGGTGATCGTGCGGTCGCTCAGTCCGTCCCGGGCCCGCTTGACCGCCGCCAGACCGCCCAGGGCGTTGCCGGTGTTGGCGGTGACCTGCACCCGGCCGTCCGGCAAGGTTTTGGTTTTGTAGCCGAGGCTGTTGAGCAGAGCGATGGCGTCCTTGGTCAGCGCATTGACCGTCACCGATTTCGAGTTCGGTGTTGCCTCGATCTTCGCGATGACGGCGTCGAGACCGGCGATGGCGTCCTCGCGGCGCATCTCGATGGTCGTCGAGTGCTTGTCGGGGATGTCGAGGATGGTCTTGGCCAGGGCGGTGGCCTGGGCTCGGGTGAGGCCCATCTGCATGCCGGAGGTGATGAGGGCCTGGGTGCCGCGCTCGTAGATGCCGTTGGTGTACTCCCAGGAGCGGCCGGACTCGCGGGCGGCGGTGGCCGCGGCGTCGGTCTTGGCTCCCAGGTCCGCCAGGGCGGTTGCTGCGGCCTGCGCTTTCGGGGAGTTCAGGTCCAGCTCGCCGTTGACCATCGTCAGCGCGCCGGCGTTTTCCTTGGCCGCCTTGGCCGCCGCATCGATCCCGGCCTCGAAGCCGACCATGCCGCCGAGCGCCGCCCGGTTGACGTCATTCAGGGCGACGATGGCCGTACGCAGGCCGTCCGCGGACGCTTTCTGGGCATCGAGCTTGCTCTTCGTGTCCAGGGCCTGCTGCCCGAAGACACCCATACCGGCCGCGGCCAGCTGCTGCTCGGCTTTCAGCTCTTCCAGGGCCGCGCTGTACTCGGGGAACAAGTCCTTGATCTCGCTGGTGGACTTGCCCGCTTTCCGCAGGGCGTCGCTGATCAGCTGGAAGTCGGCGCCGGCCTGCTGTGCGTTGCCGCTGCCGACCATGCCCGCCATGGACTCGTCCAGGGCGTTGAACCGGTCCGTCAGGGCGGTGGTGGACTCTTCGCCGTCCTTGAAGTCGCTGAACAGGTCGTGGACGTTGCGGCGGAGGTCGTCCAGCGGTCCGATGCCGGAGGTGCCGAACGATTCGACGTACTCGTCCTGCGCCTTCGTCGCCTTGCCGAGTTTGTTGACCTGGTCGACCAGGCCGTCGATGTCGCCGAACGATTTCTTGAGCTCGCCGGTGAACTTCCCGGTGAGGGAGAGGTTCTTGAGGCTGGTGGTCAGCTTGTCCACGTCCGGCGGCGCGCCTCTGGCCTTCTCGGCCAGTTTGCTGATGCCGATGGCGGCGACGGTCAGGATTCCCAGGCCGACGGCGGCTTTAGCGAGGCCGCCCATGCGCTGTGTGACACCGCCGATGGCCGCGGCCACACCACCGAAGCGGGCGGCGCGTACGAAAGCGGCCAGGCTGGCAAGCGCCGCGCCGCCAGTGGCTGCGGTCAGCAGGCCGGCGCCGAGCGCGGCGAGTTTGAACGCCGCATACAACTGCACCATGATCGCGAGGGCGTCTGCCGGGATGGCGTTGACCAGCGAAGCCAGGGTGTTGACGACCTGGAGGACGCTGACGCCCATCTCGGATCCGGCGACGGCCACGTTCAGGACCACCCGGGCCAGATTCCCCAGGGTCTCCCCCACCAGGGGGGCGTGCTCGCGGGCGTAGTCGAGGAACTCGCGCAGGTCGCTGCCGATTTCACCGGAGTCCAGTGCCTGGGTGAACCGGACGACTCCGGTGGTGCCCCGGGCGAGGGACTCGACGGCGAAGGCGGTGAACTTTTCCACGAACTGGTCGAAACCCTCGGTCTGCATGGCTCCGGCCGCGATGTTCATGAAGCGGTCCATCTCCACCGAGGTGCCGCGCACCAGGGGGCTCAGGGGCTCCATGGCCTGCTCAAGGAGGCCCATGCCCTTGACGGCCACGGGCATGGTGCTGCTGGCCAGGCTGTCGGACCACTCCTGGTATTCGTCCTTGAGGTGCGTGACGGCGGCGGCGGCCTGGCGGGTGGCCGGCGGCATCTCGGCGATCAGGCGCAGGTACTCGGCTTCGGCCTTTGCCGCTTCGGCGGATGACTTGCCGTGCTCGCGCACGGCCTCGTCGTATTTCTGCTCCGCCTCCGACGCCTCGCCCAGTGCCTTGATCTGCCCGCCGATCGCGGCGCCGAACACGCCGACTGCCACGCCGGCGGCGGTCAGGCCCGCGGCGATGGGCACTGTTGCGGCGGCCACCGGGATCAGGGCGGTGGCCAGGCCGATGGCGGCGAGCATCAGGGTGCGGGTGTTACCGCTGGCTGCCCCTGCGGAGCTGCTGACTGATCCCAGGTTCCCGCGGAGGCCGCCCATGCCGGCGCCGGCCCTGCGTACCGATCCGTCCAGGTCGTCCAGGTCGGTGCGCAGGGTGCGCGTTCTGTCGGACAGGGAGGCCAGGCTGGTATCGGCGTTGCGGGCGGCGGTGTTCAGGGAGCGCAGACCGCCGGCCGCGTTGCGGGCCCGGTCGGCGAGGTCATCGAGAGCGTCTGCGGTAGCGGCGGCCCGGGCCCGCAGAGCCCGCAGCGTCAGGGACGTGTCGTCTGCGACGCTGCGGACGGCGGCCAGGGCTGCGGCCGCACCAGCGGCGTCGGCGTCGAAGCGCACGTCGATCTGGACCGGGCTCAGTGCCTGGATCTGGGCAACAGCGGCCCGTACGGCGGCCATGCCCGGACCGGTCTGGTCGTCGATCCCGGCGGTGATCTGAATGCTGCCGCCCGCGGACTGGAGCTGCGCTTCGGCGTCCTCGGCTGCCCGGGCGAGGCGGCGCATGTCCCGGGCAGCGTTGCGGGCCTGCCCGGCCAGGCGGGTCAGGCGGCGTTGGGCGGTCGCGGAGGCGGAGCCGAGGCGGGTGACGTTGCCGTGGGCGTCCGCTGCCCCGCGGCCGAGGGACCGTACGTGGCGGGCGGCGGTCTGGGAAGCACGGCCCAGGGAACGGACGCTGCTCTGGGCATCGTCGGTGGCGTCGGCCAGGGTACGGGCGTGAGTGGCGGACTGGCGCAGGGTCCGGACCAGGCTGGTGCCCTGACCGCGCAGATCAACCGAGAGATTCCAGTTGGCCACCGGCTGCCCCTCCCTTCCCTGTCAGTGCTTGCGTGAGGTGGTGCTGCGGTCTTTCGCGTACATCAGCGCCGCGTGGACGCTGGGCGGGATCAGGAGGACCTTCATGCCGGCGGCGGCTTCTTCGGGGATCTCCGCCTGCTTGCGGCTGATCTCCTTGCAACCCAGGCACAGGTGGCTGGAGGCGACGTAGGCGTCGACGGTGTTCCCGTCCTCGTCCTGCCACTCGTCCTCACGGGTGCCGCACTGCGGGCACACGGCGCGCAGGTAAGCGGCGTAGGCGAGGGCCTTGGCGCGGTCGCGCGGCGTCCAGTGGCCGGCGCCGATCCCCAGGAACTGGGAGTGGGGGATGCCCCACTTGTCGCACAGCTCCAGCTCGGTGCGCAGACGTTCATCTGCGATCAGCCTTTTCCCAGGTCCATACGGGAGACCGCCTGGACGCCGAACGCGGCGTCGTACAGCTCCACGGCCTCGTTCGGGGACCAGGTGCGCATGTAGTGGGCGGCGTCTTCAACGGTCATGCCGTCCAGGGAAGCGGCGGCGACCAGGGCGGGCCCCCAGGTGTCGATGTTCCACTCGGCGCCGTCTTCGCCCTGCTCCTCCGTCGGCGGGTGCTCCGCCTTCAGCGCCTCGAATGACTCCCGGTCCAGGGCCTGGAAGCGCAGGACCACCGCGACCTCGTCGAACGCCTGCTGCGCCTTGTCCAGGGCGGCCTGCGCGTCCGCCACCGCCTTGCCGGTATCCGGCTCGTCGGGGGACTCCTCGGCCTGCGCGGTGGCGCGCTGGTGAAGGAACTTCGCCTTGGCCAGCGCCTGCTTGATCTCGTGGTCGTCGCAGATCGTCAGGGTCGCGATCGGCCGCTTGCGGTTGTTCAGCCGCTCACGGGTCGCCGACCAGTGCGCGTCCTTGGCGACAGCGGCGGCGGGCGGCTCGGTGGGGGTGGTCTGCGCAGGCATGTGGTCCTCCAGGAGGGAAGGGGACCCGGCCGGGCGCCTTCACGGCGCCCCTTCCCAAGCACACCGTGAGGGGCCCGGCCGGGAGCTGATGCGGAGCGGGCTGGGGTCAGCCGCCCGGCGTGGTGGTGGTGACCGTGACGGCCGGGGTGGTGCCGCCGGTGAGGCCGGCCGCGGATCCGGTCATCTCGGTGACGTTCAGGCCGTCGTACTGGCCGCCGAAGGTGACCGTGACCGGGGTGCCCGGGTGCGGGCCGCCCGCACAGACGACGTCTCCAGGGGTGATGTTCGACAGCGCCTCGAGCGCGGACTGCACCGCGGCCGCCGTGGCGTTGTACGCGATGCCCGCAGTGGTCTGGGTATCGAACGTGAGGGTGTAGGTGCCGCCGGTCGGGGAGCCGGTGATGGCGACGCTCTGGACCTCGTCTGTGCCCGCTGCCGGCACCGGGGCGCCCTGGACCGGGCGGGAGGTGATGGTGAAATTGACGACAAACTTCGCGGCTTCGTTGTCCGCGGTGTACTGCGGCGACTGCGAGGCCACCCGGACCGGGAAAATGTCCATGGACGCGGATGCGGGGACGTCGCCCTTGCGGAGGATCACGACGTAGCCGGACGTGCCCTTGGCCAGGGTCGTCTCGAGGGTCGCGGACTCCTCGTCCTCGTAGAACGTCATGCTGGAGTCGTCAGCCGCATCGGATCCGGGGATCTTCGAATCGAAGGTGTCCGCCATGTCCGGCGTTTCGATCACATTGTTCGTCTGCGTCCAGCCATCGAGGCCGGCGATGTACTCGGTGAGATTGCTTCCGCCGTTGAGCTCGCTGCGGGTGGGAATCATGCTGGACGCAGCGATCACGGGTACGAACTTGAAGACGCTGGTTCCGCGCCTCATGTACTTCTTGACTGGCATGGGTGGGCCCCTTTGTCCCGGGGCCTTCCGCGATGCGGCGGACGGGGCCCCTTTACACGTGATGTGTGTGGTTGGCGGCCACCTCTGGTGGCGCGTCCGCGTGGGGTCCCGCCGCGGTGCGGTCAAACTGCCTGACCAGAAGTCAGGTCGAGGTCAGGTCGAACTTGAATCTCTGCACGTAACTCATGATGGCATCGGCTGGATCATTCGTTCCCCCCGGTTCGGCGTCCAGGGAGCGCCCGGTCACCCGGGCGCCGGGGATGGTCAGTTCATGGAGCCACAGTCCGGTCGCCGCGTGCCGCCCCAGGATCGCGGTGCGGGCGAGGTCGGCCATCCACTCTGCCTGGTCCGCGACTCCGTACGATTCGGGTCTGGTCGGGTCGGGCCCGGACACGGAGGTGACCTGGTAGACCAGGGTGGAGTCTTCGTGCTGGTCGGAGAACGGTGCGCCGCTGATGTTGCTGGTAATGGCGTACAGCAGGTAATACGGGGGTTTTGCGCCCTCCGGTTGGCGGCCGCGTCCGACCGGCAGGCGTGTGGCGGAGGCGAGGAGCGCGGACAGGGCCATCGTCACGGGCAGGCGGGCGATCACCCGAGCACCTCCTGTGCGGCAGCCAGAACCTGCGCCTTGAGCATGGTCTCCATGCGCGGTACGGCTGGCCCGACATGCGGGAAGGGCGGCTGGTAGTAGTGCCGGCCGAGGCTGTCTGTCATGTCGTAGAAGCCGAATTCCAGGCGTCTGCCCTGGGGCTGGTTGGTGCCGATGGTGCACTCGGCGCCGTACGGGATGCTGCGGGTCACGGTTTCCCAGGACGACCGGTACCTGCCGGTGATGACGTTTGGCCCGGGCCGGCCGGTCGCGTTGGCCCGGATCATGCCGCGGCCCAGTTCGGCGGTGTGCTGGACCCGGCGGGCGATGGCGTCCCCCAGGTTGTCCGCTGCGGCCTCGAGCCGGTCGGCCAGCTCATCGGGCGTCACGGTGTGCCCTCAGCCCGGTTCTGGTCCAGGGCGGTACGGCGGACGACCTCCACGGTGCTGGCCTGCCCGGGGTCGGCGCAAATCCATGTCCGGCCCAGGAGGGAGGTGCGTGTCGGGTCGTGGACCTGGACGGCGGACGCGATGGCGTGCTCCGGAGGGATGGGCGCCCCGATCGGGGTGAGGAGAACGTACGTGGACCGGGTCTGGGGGAACCACGGCTGGGTGGCGTCAGGCACGGCGGAGCGTTCCATCGTCGCGGAGCCAGGGACGATGGCGCCCGGTCCCTCGTAGAGGACGGTGCCCTGCGGGTACTCGAGCTGGCCGGTGGCCGCGTTCAGGACGGGCTCGCCGCTGCCGGGCTGGGTGATACGCACGGTGTCGATCAGCAGGTTGGTCTCGATCCACCGTGTGACGCCAGCAAGCGCCTGGTCCAGGCCGGCCATCAGATGCTCCCCTGCGCCCAGTCGGCGAGCTGCTGGAGGATCGCCCGGGTGATCTCGTGCTTGGTGCCGTCGAGATCGTTCCGGTTCAGTGCGGCCTGGCTGAGCGCGGTGGGATCGATGCTGCCGAGGAAGGCGGCGATGGCTTCGCCGGGGTCTTGCTCGGTGGCGACTGCGACGCGGGCGATGCCTTCCCAGAGCAGGCCATCGGACTGGCGGGTGTGGAGGACCAGGGTGGGCAGGGCGTCGGGGATGGAGTGCTGGAGTGTGTACCCGGCGACCTGGCCCTGTGGGATCCGGTGACCGTCCAGGGTGATGGAGGCGTGGCCGGGCTGCGCGTCGATGCGCACGCCGTACGCGCTGGGCGTGGCCGGGGGCGGGCTCGGCTCGCTCATGCGGGTGCTCCAAGAGGTCGGGTGGGCCTGTCGAAGTGGGGCAGAAATTCGCGCACGCAGTGGGCGTGGGCCACGGGGTGGGCGAGGGCGTCGTCGATGTCGCGAATGGTGCCGTCCGCGGTGTCCGGGTCCTTGTGTGTCGCCCATCCGCAGCCGTGGCCGTCTCGGACTTTGACCTGGGTGCAGGCCAGCTGTTCGTACGCGGTGGCGACGGCCCCGGCGTTGGCGGCGGTCACGGCCTGCCATGACAGGGCTGAGGCTGCCCAGGCTTGGACGGGGTGGCGGGCGTTATTGGCGTAGATGACGGTGTCGAGGGGGTGCTGCTTACGAAGTGCGTTCCGGTCGAACGCGGCTACTTCGAAGCGGGACAGGCGAGTGCGGGCGGCGTCCACGGCGGCGCGCATGAAGGCGCGGGCGCGGCGGGTCGCTTCGGTGAGGCGGCCGGTGAGGTCGGAGTAGCACTGGGCGGACAGGGCGGTGACGGTGTTCTGGTGCCGGGTGGTCCAGGACCAGGAGCGGCGGGGCCGGTCGGCCCGGTCGAGCATTGCGAGGGCGCCTTCGCGGTAGGCCAGGGGCAGGTCGGTGGCTGCCCAGCGTTCGGTGAATCCGGTGGCGGCCCGGTCGAAGTCGGCGATCGACTGCTGGAATGCGGTCTGTGCGGCCCGGATCAGGGCGGGGGCGTTGCGGCCGGGCCGGATTCGGGCGAGCGCGTCCAGGAGCCGGCTTTGGGCGCCGGTCAGGATGCGCCATGCTGCGGTGAGTCTGCTGGTGGCGTCCCGGATGAAGTCGAGGAGGCGGGCGCGGAGGGTGCGGCGCCGGGTGGGGGTGGTCATCGGCGTGGCCGTTCCACCAGGTACATCACACCGAACCCGTCGCCCGTGTCGTCATCGCTGTCGGCCGGGTCGTCGGGTGCGGGTGGCTCACCGGACTCAAGGGCGGCCACTTGCCGTTCGTAGGCGGCGATGTTCGCGGACACGTTGATGGACACGACACCGGACACGGTCACGGTGCCGGGTGACGAGAGCAGTGCGGCCAGGCGCTCTCGCACCACCTCGATGGCGACTGCCCGGGCGGTGGCGAGGCGTGCGTATCGGGCTGCGAGGTCGGTGAGGTCGGTGTCGGGGCCAAGCTGGGAGAGCAGCCAGGCGGTTACGGCTGGGTCCACCAGGTCCTCCGGTCAGGTGTGGGTGGGAAGGGGATGCAGGTGCGGGCCCGGTCTGGCGCCCCACCAGGGGTCGGGCCCGCACGCCGCTTACTGACCGCCGGTGCCCTCAGCGGCGGTCGTCCGGCCCCGGGCCGGCTTCTTGGCCGCCGTTTTGCGGGCGGCCGGCTTGGTGTCCTCGGTGTCGGTGTCCTTGTCGGGCTCCGGGTCCTTGGACTGTGTGGCGGTGTGGTCTTCGGTGCCCGGCACCTTGCCGTCTTCCCAGCAGTCGGGGTTGGTGACCAGGGCCGCGAGGTGCGGTGCCGGTTCCTCCCCCGGTTTGAGGAGGACGGTGCGGTGGCGTTCCGGGTCGCGGACGTATACGGCCTTGCTGAGCTTGGCCATGACGCTCACGCCCCGAGGACAGTTGCGGAGATGTGGATGTCGGGGACGTAGAGGACGGGCATGCCGATCGCTGCGCCGCGGGTGTAGATCTGGACCGGGTTGTCGTCGACGTGGGTGACGACGACGATGCCGGGGGCTTCCTGCCGGGTGAGGGCCGGGTTGGTGCCGGAGGTGAACTGGGCTGCCTCGCGGGTCACCCCGTACTGGGTCTGTGCCCATTCGGAGGCGGGCACGTCCGGGATGAGGATCCACTTGTTGTCCGGCAGGACCCGCTGGTAGGTGTCGTCGTTCCACACCTGGACGTCGTAGATGACGATCGGGGGGAGGCCGTAGCGGGCGCGGACCGCGTCGACCTCGTTGGGTGCGAGCGTCGCGGAGGGTGTGGTGGCGGTGCTGGAGGAGCCGTAGAACGCGGACCGGTACTCCGCGTTCGCGGCGAGGAGTGCGCGGGCGCGGCGGGAGGTGATGACCTCACGGGGCGCGGGGGCTCCGTTGTCGACGAGGTAGTCGATCCACGCGCGCTCGTCGGACAGGGGGGTGGCGTTGGGGTCGTCCCACAGGATTGCCGCGGTCGGCATGTTCTCTGCCGGGACGTTCCAGTCGACGTCCAGTCCCAGACCCGGCAGGTTGACCGCGCCGGTGGCCAGGAGCTGGCCGGCGGCGAGTTCCTGGGCGGTCTTGATGGACTCCACGTGGCGCTCGGCATCCGAGTACAGGAGTTCGATGTAGCGCTCGGTGTCCGAGCCGTGGCCGACGTCGAGGAGGATCTGGTCCATCTCGGAGACGGCGAGGGTCTGTCCGAGGGCGGGCAGCATGCCCTCGTTGACGACTCGCTCGGCCTGCCGCTTGGCCATCGCGGTCGGCGCGTCGTAGGCCCGGAACTTCGCGGCGTTGACGCGGCGCTTTGCGCTGGTGGTGCGGAACTTGATGCCCTGGATCTGCGTCTCCGGCAGGACTTCGCGGGTCAGCCGGTACTTGGCGGGGGTGTCCATCTGGCGGGCGAACACGGTCAGGTCGGTGGCGCTGGTGTCTCGCAGAAGGAGCTCAAGGGCTTCCATCGTCTGCTCCTCCTACTATCGGTAGTGGATGTTGACGCCGGGCGCGGTGGCCCCAACATCGGTGGGGTCGAACGGGACGGGGCACTGTTCGGCGAAGATCTCGCCGTGCCACAGCAGCGCGCCGGCGGCCTTGGTGGAGCCGGGGTTGAAGCTGATCTCGGACACCAGGAATCCGGCGAGGATGTCGGTGCCGTCCGCCGGTGCCGCGCCGCCGCCTGCGGTGGTCGTGGTGACGGTCACGGCGGGGGTGGTGCCGCCGGTCAGTCCGGCTGCGGAGGCGGTCATCTGCGCCTGGTCGTCGCCCAGGTACTGGCCGGCGAAGGCGACCACGATCGCGGTTCCGGGGTGCGGGCCCCCGGAGACGAGCACGTCACCGGCGTTGATGTTCGACAGGGCCTCGAGGGCTGTCTTCACCTGTGCGGCGGTGGCGTTGTAGGGGATGCCGGCGGTGGTCTGCCCGGAGAACGTCAGCGTGTAGGTGCCGCCGGTGGGCGTACCGGTGACGGTGACGGTCTGGATTTCGGATGTCGGGCCGGCGTACGGCGCGTACAGGCCGGATGCGGTGACCTTGCCCAGCGGGATGCCGGAGCGCATGACGTTTCGGCCCTGGAGCATCGGGTTCGCCGAGACGGTGTAGTGGGTGCCCGCGACGAACTTGCTCAGGTCGAGGGTGATGGTGTTGGTGTCCTGGACTCCTACCAGGGACGCGAGCCACGGCCTGTCGGCTGTGACGCTGTCCGTGTAGGAGTAGGGCTGGAAGTCGTTCACAGCTCTCCTCGTGATGTGGCGTGTTTGGTGCCAGCGGCACCCGCGGGTGCGCGTCCACGAGGAGAGGGCGTGGTCCCAACCCCGGCTGTGCGACCGGGAAGTCTGGTGGTCAGGCGGCCTTGTGGCCGCGCAGGCGGGCCATTTCTCGTCCGCGGTCGCCGGGCTTGCCGGTGGTGGCCTGGCGTGCGGGGGCGCCGCCGGCGGGTGCTCCGCCGGGGGCGGGCGGCAGCTGCGGGGCGGCCGGGTCTGTCTGCGGGCGTACGCCGAAGAGTTCGGGCCGGCGGGCCTTGAGGGCTTCGGCGGCGGCCGTGACGTCGTCGTCGCTGGCGTCGTTGTCGACTCGCAGAAGTGCGGTGGCGTCGTCCAGGTCGGTGCCGGTTGCTCCGAGGCCGACCAGGATGGCGCGGCGGTTGGCGACGCGTTCGCGGGCGGCTGCCTGGGTTTCCTTCTCTGCGAGCTTGCGTTCCCGGTCCTCGAGTTCCTTCGCGCGGCGCTCGGTCTCGGACAGCTGTGCCTGCTCGGCCTTCTTCTTGTCTTCGACGTACTGGCGCAGGCTGTTGACGTCGTCGAATCCGAGGTCGGAGGCGAGGCGCTGGTTGCCGTTGCGGCGCCCGGAGTCCTTTTCCGCGGTGAGTTTCTGTTCGAGCCAGTCGCTTCGGACGATGAGTTCGCCGTCCGCGGGTCCGGGGCGGGTGGCCGGCGCCTTGGGCTTGGGCGGGTCTGCCGGGTCGGTGTCACCTGCCGGAGGGGTCACGGCATCCGGGCTGGGGTCGCCGGAGGCGTAGAAAACCGGGGAGAAGGGGCCCGCCGGGTACGGGTGGGCCCACGCCGTGGTGTCGACGGGTCCGGTGATGCGGTCAAGCGCGGGGCGGCGCATAGGGGCAAGTCCTCCCAAGAGGTATCCAGGCCCCGCGCCTGAGATCAAGGAAAGCACGAGTCTGCTCATTCGTTGCCCCCGGTTGCCTGCCGCCCCGGCTCCAGCGGGTTTTCGTCTTCGTCGCCGCCTGGAACCGGCGGCAGGTTCGGTATGGGCGGGTCCGGGGTCTCGGGGCTTTGCGTCCGAGGAAGTCGGCGACTTCGTCAAGGTTTCCGAGGGCGTCGGCGAGGAACCGGGCCTGCTCGAACTGGCGGGCCTGGATCTGCTCGATTTCCTGCTCGATGTCGTCGATGGGGAACCCGGCGTCGGTGAGCATCCGTACGCCCGTCTCGAGGGACATGACGCCCTTGGAGACGCCGTTGGCGACCTGCTCGAGGACAGACGCCTTGTCGGTGGGGGTGTAGGGGCCGCGGACGAGTTCGGCGTCCTGCGGGGTGATGCCTGCCCAGTCGGGGTGCTGGCCTGCCAGGTAGAGGCGTTGGACGAACTTCAGGAGCAGCTTCTCTTTGTACTCGCGGGCCAGGCGCATGCTGCCGATGAGGGAGTCCAGCGGGCCGAGGGAGATCTGCATGGCGAAACCGGAGGGGACTTCGGAGGGGCTGAGGGTGCCCAGGGACACGGCGGGCAGTCGGGCGATGGCGGCAGCCCGCTCTTTCAGTTCGCCGACGTGGTTGCGGAGCTCGGCGAGGGCCGCGGAGGTATCGACGGCCGTCAGGCGGCCGTTGTCCGCCAGTTTGAAGACCATGCCGGGCCTGGCCGACACTTCCTCCTGCGGGTTGGCGCCGGAGATGGCGAGCATGGGCAGACCGGTGGTCGCCGAGGCCCGGGCGGAGTCCGTGTCGGAGCCGGCGAGCTCGTCGAAGACTTGCAGGACCTTCGCGAGGGACGACTGGCCCCAGTGCTCTTCGGCCGGCGGCACCGTGTTGGGGACGTGGATGACCGGGATGAAATCGATGAGCAGGTCGAGGTGGTCGAGGACTTCCCCGTCGGACCGGGTGGCGTACGTGGCCAGGGACAGGGGCAGCGAGTCGACGTCGACGGGGCCCTTGAGGTCGTCGATGACCCAGGTGGCGTCGGTGAGGTAGCAGGTGACGTACGAGGGCTCGTCGTTCCACGCGTACTGGCGGGCGATGGCCCCGGAGACGGGCTCGATCGTGTCACCGGGCGTCAGCACGGGGGGTGCGGGCTCCTCGAGTTCACCGCCGTCCAGGGCCTGGGCCGGCGGCGGCAGGGCGCGCACGGCGCGGGTTCCCGTCTCGTCTACCCCGGCCACGGTCAGGGGGCGGATCCAGTCCAGCTCGTACGTGATGCGCCGCAGTCTGGTCTTCAGCCCGCGCTTCGGATCGGCTGGCAGTTCCCACGCGAAGTGGACGCGCCGCGGGTACTCGCCGTCGTCGTCGTCCTCGCCGATGACGGGGAAGTAGAAGCCGGGGTCGGTAACGCGCAAAGTGGGGCGGCGCTTGGCCGGGTCCCACGCCATGCGGTACACACCGTCTCCGAGAGCGACGGCCTTGCGTTCGCACTGCTGGAGGCGCATGGGGAGCAGCTCGGCCTTGGCCCAGGCGCGCAGGAGGTTCTGGACGCGTTCGGCTGCGGCTGTCGCTGCGGCTTCGCCTTCTTTGGAGCCGGTCTGCTCGGCGCCGGGGACCACGATCTTCTGGTCCCGGCCCAGGACGTTCGCGACGAGGGTGTCGATGAACATCGAAGGGTCGCCGAACTCGCGTCGCTCCCGGGCGAGCGGCCCGTCAACGACCTCGGCGATCTCGGAGGCCTGGTTGTGGTCGTAGGCGGCCAGGAGCTTGTAGGCGGCGAGCCGGTGCTCGGCGTCGGCTGGCACCCACATGGCCTGCGCTTCAGGGAACGCCCGGCGGCTGGGCATGCCTTGCGCGTCGGAGTACACCGGCTTGTAGTTCAGCCAGCTCCACGCGTGGATGGCGATCTCTCTGAGGCCCACAGAGTTTTCCTCCGTACCAGGCCCCGCGCCTTGTGATCAGAGTACGGGCGTATCCGCAGGTCGTTCCCCGGGCGGGAGATTTCTGGATTCGCGGCGCAGTGGAACGCGGCCGTGCGTAGGCTCGGTTCGCGCGGTGGCTCACGCCATCTCGAGCCTGTGGTCCCCCTCTGCAACTCACTAGGGAGGGAGTACCAAGCATGGCTGGACGGCATCGGAAGCCGCGTGCAAAGTGGCGGGCGGCCCTGAGCAAGATCCTGTTGGGGCTGTCGTTTTGTTGCGAACGTAGACCGCGCTATCGGTCTTGTTCGCGACATCCCCTGGTTCTGACTCAGGGCGGCCGCTACCACTTGGCCCGGGGGCCGGCTGTTGCCGGTTCCCGGGCTTCTCTCTGCCTCACCCCCAGCGCACTGTGCAGTGCGTTCAGTGAGGCGTCGCCCAATCTAATTCACGTCTGGTGATTCCACACGGGGCTTCTCCAAACTGGGTCCCCCAAAGTGACCACTTATTTGGCATCTAAGTGGTCACTGCTCTTTGTGCAGGTCAGGCAGGCTGAGGCCGTCGGCCGCCAGGACGACGGTGCCCTGGTCCCTTCTCGGCCCGGGTCGGGGCGTTCACCGGCGACCGGCCAGCCGCTGGTCTTTGTACGGGGTGCTGGCGACGGCTGCGGAGGCCGGGTCGGCCAGTTCGGTGATGAGGTGGACGGCGGCGTCCAGGCGGTCTGGGGAGTCCATGCCGGGGATCCAGGACACGTACTGGACCTCGAGTCCGGGGAACTCTCCGACGTGGTGGACGTGGCCGTTCTCGTAGAGCTGGGCGATGGGTTCGGCGCGCAGTCTCTTTCCTACCTTGGCGGTGACTTCGATGATGCGGGGCATCAGCATGCCGTTGGTGAGGCCCTCACGCTGGAGCTCTTGCCAGGCTTGGCGGAGGATCTGCGCGGCCATGTCGCCGCCGAAGTTCGCTTCTACCACCCAGGCGTCGGCCTCGAGTTCAATGGCCAGCAGGCAGGCTTCGCGGCCCCATTCTGCGGCGCCCATCTTCTTCGACCGGTCGGCGAGCAGGTACATCTCGCCTTCGGCATTGCGGCCGCCACCGATGAGGCCGACTTCGTCGCTGTCTTCGCGGCCGCCTGCGGTGTCGATGGCGACCAAGGTGCGGGTGAGGTCGACGCCGCGGAAGGCTTGGGGGGTGATGCGGTTGTCGGTGATCCACGGCCATTTCCAGACGCCTCCTTCGAGGGGGCGGGGCTCTTGCTGGTAGAGGGCCCACCAGCCTCGTTCGCCGACGGCCTTCTTGAACTGGTCGAGGTGCTTGCGCTGGAAACGCTCGGGCCAGAGTGGTGCGCCGACTTCTCGTCCGAGGGGGTCGTCGGCGGTCATGGCGAGGGCAGGGAGGTTGATGACGGTCCAGTCCTCGGCTCCGCTCTGGAGGATGCGGCCGGCGAGGTCGTTCTCCGACCAACGGGTCTGGATAACGATGATGGAGCCGTTGGGTTCCATGCGCGTGTTGATGACTTGCTGCCACCAGTCCCAGAGGGTGGCGAGCTTGACGGGGCTGTCGGCGTCCTTGGCGTCTTTCAGAGGGTCGTCGACGATGGCGACGTTTGCGCCCATGCCCGTCAGCGAGCCTCCGACACCGGCGGTGACGAGACCGCCCTCGGTGTTCTCCAGGTCGAAGCGGTTCGCCGCCTGCGACCCGTAGCGGAGATTGATGCCGATGGTGTCGCCGTGCGCGCGGATGCTGTCCCGGATCCACCGTCCGTGGCCTTCGGCGAGCTTGGCAGCGTAGGAGGCGATCATGACGCGGTGGTCGGGGTTCTGGGCCAGGTACCACAAGGGCCCCAGCGGGCGGCGCGAGCGCTCTTCCCATGACGTGGAGGCATGTTCAGAAGGACCCGCATGCGTTCGCCAGCGGCGATGCGAACGAAGGCCATGTCGATGAGGTCAAGGTGGCGGGCTTGCCACTCGCGGCCTCCGGTGAGCGCGGCCGCCATTGCCCGGGGGAACGCTCGATGGCCATCTGCTGCTCGGCCCACGCCAGGGCGGCGCGGGTCTCCTTGTCGGCGAGACGGGTAATGGCGGCGCGCTGGTCGGGGGCAGGGTGCGGTACACCGCGACTTGCCGTTCAAGGGCTGTGGTCACCCGTCGGGTTCCTGACGGTTCAGCCACTGCTCGTAGTAGGCGAGGGCGAGCTGGTCCGCTGTACCGCCTGGCACAGTTCCACCGAGGAGGATGCCAAGGGCGCCACGAAGTCCGATGACCTCGCCTCGTACGTGCTCGGCCACGGAGGTGGATGATTCGGAGACTTCTCGGCTGGCAGCAGTGAATGCCTCGGTCGCGACCAGTTCGTAGAGACGGGTAGTGCGGCGGTGGAGTTCCTTCGCGATGGCGTCAGCGTGTTCGGCGCTCATTCCGTGGCCTCGTCGTCGGCCGGGGTGGAGGTGGCCGTGTTGGCGGGGTCGCCGGTGTCGAGCCGACTAGTTGCGGCGATGATCGCGGCCAGCTTCTCCGGGTCTGCGGTCGATACGGAGAGCGGTCCGCCTTCGGGTCCGGACACCTCGGTCTTGACGGGCATGTCGAGGCCGTTGAGCTTGGCTCGGCGCTCCCCGTTGCGTCGCCGGGCATCGTCGATCTTGACGAGCCGGTCGATGGCTTGGAGGACGGGGGCGTCGTCTTCCATGGGTTCGTTGGTGTCGGGGTGGAGGATGACGCGGCCGTTGTTGACGAGGATGTGCCGGTTCTTGAGGACTTGGCGGGCGGCGGCTTCGAGGCCTTCGAGGCGTTCGAGTTCGGCGTCGAGGCGTTCGTTCTCCTGCTGCCGGTAGACGGACGCTTCGGCGGCTTCCTCGTCGCGGTTCTGCTCGAGGGCGCGGATGAGGTCTTTGCGTGCGGCGCCGGAACTGCTGTATCCGAGGTCGAGGATCTGGGGTCGTCGAAGGGGACGCCCTTGCGGCGGAGGCGGATGAGCATGGTGCGGCGCTCGGAGATGAGGGCTTGCTGTGCTTTGGAGATTGGCATGGCGGTCGGGGCTCCCGCATGTTGGTCGGTCAGGCCCCGCGCCTACCTTGATGATCCCTGATCGTGGCGTTTTGGTTCCCCCTGCTCGTGTGCGCTGTCATCCTGCGCTCATGAAACGTGTGCGTGGGTGGGGTCTTCCGTTGTGGCGGTGGCTGTGGTGATGCTGGCCGGCGGGTGCTCTGGCGGCGGTGAGGTGGACGCGAAGCCGTCCCCGTCGGTGACGCCGGAGGCCCCGGAGATGGTGCCTGAGCCGGTGGTGACGGAGACGGAGGAGACGTTCCCTCGCACGCCGGAGGGTGACCTAGACCGGCTGGCGGCCAAGAAGGGCTGGGCCGTGGAGGACAGCCTGTACGAGAAGCCGTCGGACCTCGTGACGGACATCTGTGAGTCGCTGCCGGTGAGTGCGGTTGGTGGGGCGTCGCGGCCGCAGTGGCTGGTGGAGAGCGGCCAGATGGAGGGTGACCGGGGGGCGGTGTTGTCGGCGGGGGTGCCGAAGCTGTGTCCGAAGTGGTCGTGGGCGGTGAAGGCCGCGTCGTCGGGGCGGTACGAGCGGTGGTTCGGGGATGGGGAGTACGAGGTGCGGGCTGTTCCGCCGGCGAAGGGTGATGTGGGGGCGACGATCCGCCGGGGACGTACCGAACCAAGGGCCGGCTGGATGACTGCTACTGGGAGCGGGCCACGAAGGCCGGGGAGATCCTGGACAACAACTTCGCCAACGCGGCGACGGACATCACGGTGACGATCCTGCCGTCGGACGGCATGTTCAAGTCTGAGCAGTGCGGGACGTGGAAGCCCGTCAAGTAGTTCGGGCCGGGAATGGGAGTGGCCCGCGTTCCCTGGGGGGTGGGTTCGCGGGGCCATCTCGGGCCTGGACGACGGGGGGGGTGTCGTCCGGCCGGTGGGTAAACGTTCATGCGGGTTGTTTGGGCACGGCCTGGTCGGGGTTGGGCGCGGGGACACCGGGGCCCCCGACCGGGCTGTGCCAGTACCAGCGTGGCGCACAAACGGGGGTTTGTCTTAGGCGGTATCCCCTGTGGCCGGCTTGGGGTGATGGGCTTGTCGATGTGGGGGTGTTCGACTTCGACGCCGATGCCGTGGGCGCGTAGTGCGGTGGCGATTTCTTCGGCTACGGCGACTGACCTGTGGCGGCCGCCGCCGCACATGACGTGGACATCGACGCGTAGGAGCTGTTCGCCGGCCCAGCGGCGGAGGTTGTTCTCCTCAAGGAGGTGCGGACTCGTTCGGTGGTCTGGTCGACCATTTCACGGGCGCCGCGGGTGGCCATGACGTAGCGGCGAACTTCAGGGTCGAGGCCGTTGGAGTTGAGCATGCGTTCGCGTACGGCGGGGTCTTCGGCGGGTTGCGGAGGGCGCGGGTGTCGACGAGGAGGGCGTTGCCGTGGGGGATGTCGGTGTGGTTTTCACGAAGGAGGGTGATGATGCTGCGCGTGCTGATGTTGTCCATGCTGGTCTCCCGTGGGTGGGTTTTATCGGCTGGCCGTAACGGAACGGCTGTGGGCGGCGTATCGGGGTTCTCGGCTGCGCGCAGGGCTCGCTGGAGAGGGCTGCGGGATTCGGGGGTGTTGGGTCGAGGCTGGCGATGATCAGCCGCCCGTCGGGAGACGGGCAGCGATCGCGGCCTCAGGGTTCGGGTGGTGCTCATGCCGGTCTTTCAGTCGTTGGAGCCGCTGGCGGGTTGGTGGCCGAGGCCGACGCGGACGGACTTGCCTTCCGCGATGCGGTGGATCTTGCTCGCGCCTGCCAGCTTGCTGAGCGCGTTGGCGAAAGTTGATTCATTCAGGCTGGTGGCGGTGAGGAGGGCGGGCCGGTCGATGTAGACGATGTCGATTCCAGCAGGGTCCGCGTACTTGTTGAGGACACTCAGGATCGTCTCGCAGGCCGTGGGATTTCTCGGATACGACGGGACGTTGATGCGGTCGCCGGCCGGGCGCGTGGTGGACTCTTCATCGACGAGCGATGGCTGCTTCAGGGCAGCCGCTGCCGCCTTCCGGCCAGCTATGTAGTTTTGGATTCGCTTGGACAGGATGAACCACTCGGTCTGTCCGAGGCGGTCAGACGCGAAGTGCTGGTGCAGAGCGCCTTCCAGGTCGTTTCCTCCGTTCAGGAGGAGCGGGGCGTTCGACTTGCGCAGACAGAGCGCGGAGAGTCGAGCCGTGATGTTGGTACTGGTCCCGATTTGACCCGGTCGCCGTTGACGACGAAGTAGACCACTGGCTGGTGGGACGAGCGGTTCCACACGTCGTCTGAA
>NZ_CVPB01000001.1:5532500-7583077 GCF_001049855.1 Streptomyces sp. Wb2n-11 | reverse complement strand
TGCCCACAGGCTCTGCCCAGTCCGGGACGTAACCCGGTCCGCGTCCGCCCGCGTTGGAATCGAGCACGGCGAACCAGTTGTACAGCGCGGTCGAGCCGCTCTCCGCGAGCCCCGCCTTGCACGGCGGGTTCGTCGGGTCGAGCCCGCCGGTGCTCGTCCTGGCGTCCAGATAGCACAGGTAGGTCCGCGATCGGGCGTCATCGTCACACCGTGCGCCTGCGCGCTGTTCTGGCCGATCAGGGCCAGACCGAGCCCGCTGAGCAGGGTGGCCAGCACCGCCATAAGGACAGTGATCGTCTCTTGCTTCGAGCCATGGTGTCTCCTGTGGTGGGTGGAGTTGCGTCTTTCTCCTCGGCAGTCGCCGGGCCGGTCAGGCGGGCGGGGTGCCCTACGCCAGGTAACTGTCCGCTTGGGCGGGGAGCTTCGGGGCGTCGGCATGGAAGGCCTCGGTACTGCGGCTGTAGTCGCCGTCCTCGTCGAAGGCGGAGCAGCCGTACTTGCTCATCCTCAACTGGAAGTCACAGGAGTCCTTCCCGGCGGCCGGGCTGCCGCTCTTGAACCCGATCTCGAGGTAGGCGTCCGCGCTCGCGGACGGGGTGCCCAGTCCGGTGCCGGTGAAGGCGGTGCCGGTTGACGGCGAGGAGTTGGCCTTGATGTCGCCGCGGTAGACGTCGTAGCCGGTGACGCCCACATTGTCGGTGGCCGTCGTCCGGGCCGGCGAGATGCTGGACGCGGTCCCCGCGACGGATCTCAGGCCGGCCGGGTCGTTGCCCGCTTTGGGCGCTTGTGCAGTTCGGGTCGCGCATCGGGTCCGCAGGCTTGCCCTCGTAGTCCGGGAGGTCCGTGGTGAACAGGGCGCGGACGGTGCGGAGGCAGTGCGGTGACGATCGCATGCGGGGCCTCTCTCCGAGGGAACCGGAGCCGACAGGGGAGCTGGGCGGTTTTCCGGAGCGCTCCCATCCCCTCACTGATGGGAGCGCGTCCCACCCGTCGGTTTCGATCGCGACTATAGGAGCCCGGGATGTCTCTGACAACCCTGTGAACCCACAATCCGTCGAATGAAATTCGGAGGTGCAGGTCAGCGGGTGGGGTCTGGCTCAACCGCGCAACGGGCAAGCACCGGATTTGAGAGGGCGTTTATGCAGGTCACAGTGGGTAATTGACTTATGCGAGTGCCCCGTTTCAGCATGGTTCACCCTGTAGATTCGAATACTGCCCGGCAAGGCGCGACCCGGGTGGCCCGTCTCATCCGCTTCTGGTCTTGGAAACCCGTCTGACGTAGAGATATGCCAGAACCTCCCACCCTCCTGCGGAACAGAGCCTTCCGGCATACCCATGCTCACGCTGTGCCGTGAGTGAGGCGCAAGGCCTACCCAGCGACCTGTCCGACGCCCGATGGGCCCTGATCGAGCCGACGTTGACGGCCTGGCGGGAATGCCCGGCTCGAACGCCGCCCCACCGGAAAACCGGCCCAAGTCGATTTGCGCGAACGTGTTCAATGCGATCCTTTACCTGAACCGCACCGGAATCCCCTGGAAATACCTCCCACACGATTTCCCCGGCCACGGCACCGTCTACTTCTACTACGCCGCCTGGCGCGACGAAGGAATCTTCACCCAGTTCAACTACGACCTGACCGTGCTCGCCCGGGGGAAGGAGGGCCGCAAGCCCGAACCGACCGCCTCGGTGATCGACACTCAGAGCGTCAAGACCTCCACCGATGTGCCCCTGAACAGCCAGGGAAACCGACGCCGCGAAGAAGATCGTCGCCGGAAGCGAGGCATCCTCACCGATACGATCGGCCTCATCCTCGCCGTGACCGTCGCCGGTGCCGGCCTCTTCCGAAAACACCATGGGAATACGTCTCCTCGACCAGGCCAAGGAGATGTACCCCACCGTCGCGAAAAGCTGGGTCGACACCGGCTTCAAAAAACGCCGTTATCGAACACGGCGCCACCCTCGGAATCGACGTCGAGGTCGTCAGCCGCCAACCCGGGAACGCGGCTTCCATGTCGTGAAAAGGCGCTGGGTGGTAGAGCGCAACATCGGCTGAATCATGATGCACCGCAGCCTCGCCCGCGACTACGAGACCCTCACACCACCAGCTCCGAAGCCATGATCCACATCGCATCGATCGATAACCTCGCCAAGCGCATAACGGACGAGACCACACCCACCTGGCGAGAAAACTTACTAGGAAATAAAAGGCAATCTGCCTAGATCAAACGCCCTCTCAGTGGTCAGGGCGCCCGCGGCGGGACAACCCTGTTGTTGCTGGTTTTTGCCAGCGAGCCGTTTTCAACCTGACGGGTGGTGGGCGGGCGGCCCCGGCCGCGGACGTGAAAAAAGCTCCTGGTAGACGGGTTCACACCAAGATCACAGTCCGCCAGGAGCTCTCGTGCTTGTCCACCCGTCCGCCATCGATCTGTCCAGCCGACACCTGCACTACCTCTCCGGTCTTCTCGCAGGCCACCGCCGCCGGATCGGCTCTCCGGTGGCGGTGACCTGCGGCTGGCAGGCTCTGCTCGTCCTGGCCCACCTGCGCTGCGGCGACACTTACGCCCGTCTCGCCGCGGGCTTCCGCATGGATCGCCACGGCCTACCGCTGCATACGCGAGGGCCGTCGACCTCCTGGCCGCACTCGCGCCCACGCTGGAACAGGCCATGGAGACCGTGCGGAAAAGAAGGCGTACGTGATCCTCGACGGCACCGTGCCGGCGATCGACCGCATCGCCGCCGACCGGCCGTACTACTCCGGAAGAAGAAGCACCACGGGATGAACGTGCAAGTCCTCGCCGATCCCGCCGGCCGTCTGATCTGGGCTTCGGACGCGCTACCCGGGGCCGTGCACGATCTGACCGCGGCCGGACCCATGGCATTCCCGCCGCTCTCGCCGCCGACGCCATCAAGTGCTGGGCCGACGACTTGACTTCTATAGGAGCATCAAGGCGTATCAGGGCGCAGGTCCTGCTGTCCGCGTCCCGCCCCGGGGCAAGGGCCTGCGCGGCTGGCGTCGGCGACACAACCGAGATCACACCAAAAATCCGCAGTCTCGGCGAACGTGCCATGGCCACCCTCAAATGCTGGCGGCTCCTGCGGAAGCTCCGCTGCAGCACCACCCGGATCACCGGCGTCGTCCATGCCGTCGTCGCCTCGAACTTGCCTCCTGATCAAGGTGGAAAAGGCTCAGTATGCGGTGAGAGGAGCGCCCGGGTCAGGTGAGATGTCCAGGACGCGGACGTCGACCTCGGCCCAGGTCTTGGGGTCGGTGGTCACCACGCGTACACCGTCAGGGGTCTGAGTGGGGCTGAGCGACGTAGCGGGTGTGCGCCCAGCCCAGGGAGCGGGTGCGGCCTGAGGCGTCGAGGAGCCGGCCAGGTCGAGGGGGTGGAAGATGATCTGGTCGAGCATCGCAACATGTGTGGCGAGCCCGGTTCGCAGGCGATCGGGCGTCCGCGAGGGCGGCGAGTGCGACGTGGACACGCCATGCGTCCGTCGCGGCGGACTGGTGCAGGATCCGGGAGACCAGCACATTGCCCGACCCGAGCGCCAGGAGCGCGCTCTCGTCCAGCAGCACGTCCACCGCGGCATCGGCGGGAGCGGCAGGGCTCACGCCGCACCGTCCAGGCGGCGGGCCAGCTCGGCGTCCGCCTGGAGGGTCCTGTTCGGGCGTGGGGGTGTAGCCGGCGAAGTCCCGCAGGACCGACAGGGTGCGGGCCACACGCTCGGCCCGTTCACTCTCGGTCGGGGTATGGGCAGCGAAATCGCTGACCAGTCCGGCGATCGTCGTGCCCTTCTCCGCGGCCAGGAGCGCCAGGCGGTCCCGCACCGTGTCCTCGACCTTGATCGTTGTGTCGCCATACCCAGGAGAATACATCAGGTATACCCGGCGGTGGTGGAGAACGCCCCAGCGGAGCGGGAAAAGGCGTGGAGCGCAGTGGGCACAGCGGGTGGTGGCATGGAGGGTGGTGTCGCCCTCGATGGCGTGGAGGGCGTTGTCACGTTGGCTGACCGGGTGGGGTGATCTTCGGGTTGGTCATGCTGGGGAGGGGTTGTCCGTGGGGAGTGTGTCGCCGTCGTACAAGGGGCACCGGTATCCGGTCGAGGTGATCTCGCACTGCGTGTGGCTGTACTTCCGCTTCCCGCTGTCGTTCCGCGAGATCGAAGAGCTGATGCTCGAGCGCGGCGTACTCGTCTCCCACGAGACCGTCCGCCGCTGGTGCGGCAAGTTCGGGCAGGCCCACGCCAACGGCCTGCGCCGCCGGCAGCCGAGGCCCGGGGACAAGTGGCACCTGGACGAGGTCCTCGTGAAGATCAACGGAGAGCGGAAGTACCTGTGGCGGGCCGTCGACCAGGAGGGCACCGGCTTCGACATCCTGGTCCAGAACGGCGGGACGCCGCTGCGCCCAGGCGGTTCTTCCGCAGGCTGCTGAAGAAGACGTGTTCGGTGCCGCGGGTGGTCGTCACCGACAAGCTCCGCTCCTACGGCGCGGCCCATCGGAGGTGATGCCGTCGGTCGAGCACCGTGCCCACAAGGGATTGAACAACCGGGCCGAGAACAGTCATCAGCCCACCCGGCAGCGCGAAACGCGCGATGAAAGGCTTCCGCTCCGTCGGCGGAACCCAACGGTTCCTGGCCGCGTTCAGCGGCATCTCACCCCACTTCCGACCCCGCCCTCACCTGATAACAGCCTCCGACTACCGCGCCGAGATGACCGTCCGCTTCCGCCATCTGGGACCAGATCACCGGCGTCACCGCCGACCCACCACAGCCTGACCCCAGATCCGGACCACAAAACCCACCACGCCCCGACGCGCCGTCAGGCACCAACACGCCCAACAACGTGACAGCGCCCCTCGGAGGGCATGCCGGGGGCCTGCGGTGCCCAGAAGCCGCCGACCGCTCTGGGCTCCGTGCAGGGGCTGAGCATTCGGACTTTTGTCGCGCAAATGAATCGCCCTCATTCGCTCTCGTCGACCACCCTCCTCTGCCCGCTTCCGAAGCCTCAGGGTTCGACGTCAGAAGCAAGTCCTGCAGAGAGCTTTCGTCCAGTTGCCCGGCGCGTCTACGCTTACTCTCTATGGGAGCGCTCCCACGATCGTCGGAAGAGCGTTATGCACAGTATCGAAGGTCATCCAGCCAGGTAGAGGCGCATTGCCCACTGTGGAACCCGCTCTGAGGCCGGTCTCTCGCCGAGCGCTCCCATATGGAGTGATCGGTCATATAGGTGCGTTGAGGGAGAGTGCGATGAGCATGCGAAGAGCCCTTCGGGCTTTCGGCGTTGTCGAGTACTTATGGCGGGTTCGGTGGCCGGATTCGGCGGCCCGGCCTCGGCGGGTCGCCTCGCCGGCGGCCGGTCAGTCCGCCGCAGACGGCAGGGCATCACGGTCGCCGCGGCGCCGACACTGCACGTGTCGGGCAACCGCCTGGTCACCGGGTCCAATTCCACGTTCCGCCCACTGGGCGTCAACCGGTCGGCGGGGAGTTCGGCTGTGTCCAAGGCAAGGAGATATTCGACGGGCCGACGGACCAGGCGGCCGTCGACGCGATGAAGGAATGGAAGATCAACACTGTCCGGATCCCGCTGAACGAGGAAGCTGGCTGGGCACCGGGAACTTACCTCCGACAGCGCCCAGCGCGGCGGCGTACCAGCAGGCGGTCAAGACCTACGCGGACCTCCTGGTGGACAACGGCATCAACGTGATCCTCGACCTGCACTGGACTTGGGCGAGTACACCGGCCCCGGCGGAGGCTGCCCGGACGTCGCGGCCACCTGTCAGAAGCCGATGCCGAACGCGCGCTACACCCCCACGTTCTGGTCCAGGTGGGCCACGATGTTCAAGGGGAACGGAGCGGTCATCTTCGACCTGTTCAACGAGCCGTACCCGGACGCGGCCAACAACTGGTTCGACGCCACGGCCGCATGGACCTGTCTGCGTGACGGCGGCACCTGCGCCGGGATCACCTATCCGTCGCCGGCATGCAGACCCTCGTCAACGCGGTACCGCCACCGGTGCCACCAACGTCATCATGTCGGGCGGTCTGGAGTGGACGAACAACCTGAGTCGGTGGCTGGAATTCAAGCCGGCCGACCCCACCGGCAATCTGATGGCCTCATGGCACTCCTACAACTTCAACGGCTGCGTGACCACCTCGTGCTGGGACAGCAACATCGGAGCGGTCGCCGCCCAGGTGCCGGTCCAGGCCGGCGAGATCGTCAGAACACCTGCGCCCATGACTACATCGACCAGGTGATGGCCTGGGCGGACGCCAACAAGGTCGGGTACACGGCCTGGACTTGGAACCCTTGGGGTTGCAGCGGTGGCAGTGTGCTCATCGAGGACTGGAACGGCACACCGACCAGCACCTACGGTGAGGGGTACAAGGCGCACCTGCTCAGCCAGACCCCCGGTGATCCCGGCGGTGACACCGCTGCGCCCACCGCTCCGGGGACTCCCACCGCCTCCGAGGTGACGGCCACCTCCGCGACCTTGAGCTGGGTGGCCTCCACGACAACGTGGTGTCACCGGCTACGACGTCGTCCGTGTCACCGCGGCACCGAGGACGCAGGTGGCCGGCTCGGCGTCCAACCAGGCCACGGTCACAGGGCTGTCCGGCAACACGGCCTACACCTTCGCCGTTTACGCCAAGGACCGGCCGGCAACCGCTCCACCCGCTCGGCCACCGTTACCGTTACCACCACCGGCACCCCGGCGGGCACCTGCTCCGTCGGCTACCGCTTGGTGGGGGACTGGGGAAGCGGCTTCCAGAGCGAGATCACCATCCGCAACACCGGCGCCGCCGCTGTCAGCGACTGGAAGCTCGGCTTCACCTTCACCAACGGCCAGACCATCAACAACATGTGGGGCGGTACCCCCACAGTTTTGAGGGGCCGCATGGTGAAGCGTAATCGTTAACCGACTTCCAGTCGCCGCGCGGCGGCGCCGGGTGTTTGCGGAATGGTGATACTCGCTCTGGAAGCCGCTTCCCCAGTCCCCCACCAAGCGTAGCCGACGGAGCAGGTGCCCGCGGGGTGCCGGTGGTGGGTAACGGTAACGGTGGCCGAGCGGGTTGGACGTGCCGGCCGCGGTCCTTGGCGTAAACGGCGAAGGTGTAGCCGTGTTTGCCGGACAGCCCTGTGACCGTGGGCCTGGTTGGACGCCGAGCGGCCACCTTTGCGTCCGGTGCCCCCAGGTGACACCGGACGACGTCGTAGCGTTGACAACCCACGTTGTTCCGTGGAGGCCACCCAGCTCAGGTCGCGGAGGTGTGGCCGTCAACCTCGGAGCGGTGGAGTTCCCCGGAGCGTGGGCGCAGCGGTTGTCACCGCCGGATCACCGGGGGTTCTGGCTGAGCAGGGGCGCCTTGTACCCCTCACCGTAGGTGCTGGTCGGTGCCGTTCCAGTCCTCGATGAGCACACTGCCACCGCTGCAAACCCCAAGGTTCCAAGTCCAGGCCGTTGTACCCGGACTTGTTGGTGGCGGTCCCGCCCAGGCCATCACCTGGTCGATGTAGTCATGGGCGCAGGTGTTCTGACCGATCTCGCCGGCCTGGACCGGCACCTGGGCGGCGACCGCTCCGATGTTGCTGTCCAGCACGAGGTGGTCACGCAGCCGTTGAAGTTGTAGGAGTGCCATGAGGCCATCAGATTGCCGGTGGGGTCGGCCGGCTTGAATTCCAGCCACCGACTCAGGTTGTTCGTCCACTCCAGACCGCCCGACATGATGACGTTGGTGGCACCGGTGGCGCGTACCGCGTTGACGAGGGTCTGCATGCGGCGACCGGATAGGTGATCCCGGCGCAGGTGCCGCCGTCACGCAGACAGGTCCATGCGGCCGTGGCGTCGGACCAGTTGTTGGCCGCGTCCGGGTACGGCTCGTTGAACAGGTCGAAGATGACCGCTCCGTTCCCCTTGAACATCGTGGCCACCTCGGACCAGAACGTGGGGGTGTAGCGCGCGTTCGGCATCGGCTTCTGACAGGTGGCCGCGACGTCCGGGCAGCCTCCGCCGGGGCCGGTGTACTCGCCCCAAGTCCAGTGCAGGTCGAGGATCACGTTGATGCCGTTGTCCACCAGGAGGTCCGCGTAGGTCTTGACCGCCTGCTGGTACGCCGCCGCGCTGGGCGCTGTCGGAGGTAAGTTCCCGGTGCCCAGCCAGCATTCCTCGTTCAGCGGGATCCGGACAGTGTTGATCTTCCATTCCTTCATCGCGTCGACGGCCGCCTGGTCCGTCGGCCCGTCGAATATCTCCTTGCCTTGGACACAGCCGAACTCCCCGCCGGACCGGTTGACGCCCAGTGGGCGGAACGTGGAATTGGACCCGGTGACCAGGCGGTTGCCCGACACGTGCAGTGTCGGCGCCGCGGCGACCGTCGATGCCCTGCCGTCTGCGGCGGACTGACCGGCCGCCGGCGAGGCGACCGCCGAGGCCGGGCCGCCGAATCCGGCCACCGAACCCGCCATAAGTACTCCGACAACGCCGAAAGCCCGAAGGGCTCTTCGCATGCTCATCGCACTCTCCCTCAACGCACCTATATGACCGATCACTCCATATGGGAGCGCTCGGCGAGAGACCGGCCTCAGAGCGGGTTCCACAGTGGGCAATGCGCCTCTACCTGGCTGGATGACCTTCGATACTGTGCATAACGCTCTTCCGACGATCGTGGGAGCGCTCCCATAGAGAGTAAGCGTAGACGCGCCGGGCAACTGGACGAAAGCTCTCTGCAGGACTTGCTTCTGACGTCGAACCCTGAGGCTTCGGAAGCGGGCAGAGGAGGGTGGTCGACGAGAGCGAAATGAGGGCGATTCATTTGCGCGACAAAAAGTCCGAATGCTCAGCCCCTGCACGGAGCCCAGAGCGGTCGGCGGCTTCTGGGCACCGCAGGCCCCCGGCATGCCCTCCGAGGGGCGCTGTCACGTTGTTGGGCGTGTTGGTGCCTGACGGCGCGTCGGGGCGTGGTGGGTTTGTGGTCCGGATCTGGGGTCAGGCTGTGGTGGGTCGGCCGGTGACGCCGGTGATCTGGTCCCAGATGGCGAAGCGGACGGTCATCTCGGCGCGGTAGTCGGAGGCTGTTATCAGGTGAGGGCGGGGTCGGAAGTGGGGTGAGATGCCGCTGAACGCGGCCAGGAACCGTTGGGTTCCGCCGACGGAGCGGAAGCCTTTCATCGCGCGTTCGCGCTGCCGGGTGGGCTGATGACTGTTCTCGGCCCGGTTGTTCAATC
This sequence comes from Streptomyces sp. Wb2n-11, assembly GCF_001049855.1. Classification (NCBI taxonomy): domain Bacteria; kingdom Bacillati; phylum Actinomycetota; class Actinomycetes; order Kitasatosporales; family Streptomycetaceae; genus Streptomyces; species Streptomyces sp. Wb2n-11. The sequence goes on along the minus strand of NZ_CVPB01000001.1, from coordinate 7,573,853 downwards.
CCTTGTGGGCACGGTGCTCGACCGACGGCATCACCTCCCGATGGGCCGCGCCGTAGGAGCGGAGCTTGTCGGTGACGACCACCCGCGGCACCGAACACGTCTTCTTCAGCAGCCTGCGGAAGAACCGCCTGGGCGCAGCGGCGTCCCGCCGGTTCTGGACCAGGATGTCGAGCACGGTGCCCTCCTGGTCGACGGCCCGCCACAGGTACTTCCGCTCTCCGTTGATCTTCACGAGGACCTCGTCCAGGTGCCACTTGTCCCCGGGCCTCGGCTGCCGGCGGCGCAGGCCGTTGGCGTGGGCCTGCCCGAACTTGCCGCACCAGCGGCGGACGGTCTCGTGGGAGACGAGTACGCCGCGCTCGAGCATCAGCTCTTCGATCTCGCGGAACGACAGCGGGAAGCGGAAGTACAGCCACACGCAGTGCGAGATCACCTCGACCGGATACCGGTGCCCCTTGTACGACGGCGACACACTCCCCACGGACAACCCCTCCCAGCATGACCAACCCGAAGATCACCCCACCCGGTCAGCCAACGTGACAACGCCCCTCCACGCCATCGAGGGCGACACCACCCTCCATGCCACCACCCGCTGTGCCCACTGCGCTCACGCCTTTTCCGCTCCGCTGGGGCGTTCTCCACCACCGCCGGGTATACCTGATGTATTCTCCTGGGTATGGCGCACACAACGATCAAGGTCGAGGACACGGTGCGGGACCGCCTGGCGCTCCTGGCCGCGGAGAAGGGCACGACGATCGCCGGACTGGTCAGCGATTTCGCTGCCCATACCCCGACCGAGAGTGAACGGGCCGAGCGTGTGGCCCGCACCCTGTCGGTCCTGCGGGACTTCGCCGGCTACACCCCCACGCCCGAACAGGACCTCCAGGCGGACGCCGAGCTGGCCCGCCGCCTGGACGGTGCGGCGTGAGCCCTGCCGCTCCCGCCGATGCCGCGGTGGACGTGCTGCTGGACGAGAGCGCGCTCCTGGCGCTCGGGTCGGGCAATGTGCTGGTCTCCCGGATCCTGCACCAGTCCGCCGCGACGGACGCATGGCGTGTCCACGTCGCACTCGCCGCCCTCGCGGACGCCGATCGCCTGCGAACCGGGCTCGCCACACATGTTGCGATGCTCGACCAGATCATCTTCCACCCCCTCGACCTGGCCGGCGTCCTCGACGCCTCAGGCCGCACCCGCTCCCTGGGCTGGGCGCACACCCGCTACGTCGCTCAGCCCGGCACTCAGACCCCTGACGGTGTACGCGTGGTGACCACCGACCCCAAGACCTGGGCCGAGGTCGACGTCCGCGTCCTGGACATCTCACCCTGACCCGGGCGCTCCTCTCACCCGCATACTGAGCCTTTTCCACCTTGATCAGGAGGCAAGTTCGAGGGCGACGACGGCATGGACGACGCCGGTGATCCGGGTGGTGCTGCAGCGGAGCTTCCGCAGGAGCCGCCAGCATTTGAGGGTGGCCATGGCACGTTCGCCGAGACTGCGGATTTTGGTGTGATCTCGGTTGTGTCGCCGACGCCAGCCGCGCAGGCCCTTGCCCCGGGGCGGGACGCGGACAGCAGGACCTGCGCCCTGATACGCCTTGATGCTCCTATAGAAGTCAAGTCGTCGGCCCAGCACTTGATGGCGTCGGCGGCGAGAGCGGCGGGAATGCCATGGGTCCGGGCCGCGGTCAGATCGTGCACGGCCCCGGGTAGCGCGTCCGAAGCCCAGATCAGACGGCCGGCGGGATCGGCGAGGACTTGCACGTTCATCCCGTGGTGCTTCTTCTTCCCGGAGTAGTACGGCCGGTCGGCGGCGATGCGGTCGATCGCCGGCACGGTGCCGTCGAGGATCACGTACGCCTTCTTCCGCACGGTCTCCATGGCCTGTTCCAGCGTGGGCGCGAGTGCGGCCAGGAGGTCGACGGCCTCGCGTATGCAGCGGTAGGCCGTGGCGATCCCGATGCGGAAGCCCGCGGCGAGACGGGCGTAAGTGTCGCCGCAGCGCAGGTGGGCCAGGACGAGCAGAGCCTGCCAGCCGCAGGTCACCGCCACCGGGAGCCGATCCGGCGGCGGTGGCCTGCGAGAAGACCGGAGAGGTAGTGCAGGGTGCGGCTGGACAGATCGATGGCGGACGGGTGGACAAGCACGAGAGCTCCTGGCGGACTGTGATCTTGGTCGTGAACCCGTCTACCAGGAGCTTTTTTCACGTCCGCGGCCGGGGCCGCCCGCCCAACCACCCGTCAGGTTGAAAACGGCTCGCTGGCAAAACCAGCAACAACAGGGTTGTCCCGCCGCGGCGCCCTGACCACTGAGAGGGCGTTTGATCTAGGCAGATTGCCCTTTATTTCCTAGTAAGTTTCTCGCCAGGTGGGTGTGGTCTCGTCCGTTATGCGCTTGGCGAGGTTATCGATCGATGCGATGTGGATCATGGCTTCGGAGCTGGTGGTGAGGGTCTCGTAGTCGCGGGCGAGGCTGCGGTGCATCATGATTCAGCCGATGTTGCGCTCTACCACCCAGCGCCTTTTCACGACATGGAAGCCGCGTTTCCCGGGGTTGCGGCTGACGACCTCGACGTCGATTCCGAGGGTGGCGCCGTGTTCGATAACGGCGTTTTTGAAGCCGGTGTCGACCCAGCTTTTCGCGACGGTGGGGTACATCTCCTTGGCCTGGTCGAGGAGACGTATTCCCATGGTGTTTTCGGAGAGGCCGGCACCGGCGACGGTCACGGCGAGGATGAGGCCGATCGTATCGGTGAGGATGCCTCGCTTCCGGCCGACGATCTTCTTCGCGGCGTCGGTTTCCCTGGCTGTTCAGGGGCACATCGGTGGAGGTCTTGACGCTCTGAGTGTCGATCACCGAGGCGGTCGGTTCGGGCTTGCGGCCCTCCTTCACCCGGGCGAGCACGGTCAGGTCGTAGTTGAACTGGGTGAAGATTCCTTCGTCGCGCCAGGCGGCGTAGTAGAAGTAGACGGTGCCGTGGCCGGGGAAATCGTGTGGGAGGTATTTCCAGGGGATTCCGGTGCGGTTCAGGTAAAGGATCGCATTGAACACGTCGCGCAAATCGACTTGGGCCGGTTTTCCGGTGGGGCGGCGTTCGAGCCGGGCATTCCGCCAGGCCGTCAACGTCGGCTCGATCAGGGCCCATCGGGCGTCGGACAGGTCGCTGGGGTACGGCTTGCGCTCACTCACGGCACAGCGTGAGCATGGGTATGCCGGAAGGCTCTGTTCCGCAGGAGGGTGGGAGGTTCTGGCATATCTCTACGTCAGACGGGTTTCCAAGACCAGAAGCGGATGAGACGGGCCACCCGGGGTCGCGCCTTGCCGGGCAGTATTCGGAATCTACAGGGTGAACCATGCTGAAACGGGGCACTCGCATAAGTCAATTACCCACTGTGACCTGCATAAACGCCCTCTCAAATCCGGTGCTTGCCCGTTGCGCGGGTGAGCCAGACCCCACCCGCTGACCTGCACCTCCGAATTTCATTCGACGGATTGTGGTTCACAGGGTTGTCAGAGACATCCCGGGCTCCTATAGTCGCGATCGAAACCGACGGGTGGGAGCGCTCCCATCAGTGAGGGGATGGGAGCGCTCCCGAAAACCGCCCAGCTCCCCTGTCGGCTCCGGTTCCCTCGGAGAGAGGCCCCGCATGCGATCGTCACCGCACTGCCTCCGCACCGTCCGCGCCCTGTTCACCACGGACCTCCCGGACTACGAGGGCAAGCCTGCGGACCCGATGCGCGACCCGAACTGCACAGCGCCCAAAGCGGGCAACGACCCGGCCGGCCTGAGATCCGTCGCGGGGACCGCGTCCAGCATCTCGCCGGCCCGGACGACGGCCACCGACAATGTGGGCGTCACCGGCTACGACGTCTACCGCGGCGACATCAAGGCCAACTCCTCGCCGGTCACCGGCACCGCCTTCACCGGCACCGGACTGGGCACCCCGGTCGCGAGCGCGGACGCCTACCTCGAGATCGGGTTCAAGAGCGGCAGCCCGGCCGCCGGGAAGGACTCCTGTGACCTCCAGTTGAGGATGAGCAAGTACGGCTGCTCCGCCTTCGACGAGGACGGCGACTACAGCCGCAGTACCGAGGCCTTCCATGCCGACGCCCCGAAGCTCCCCGCCCAAGCGGACAGTTACCTGGCGTAGGGCACCCCGCCCGCCTGACCGGCCCGGCGACTGCCGAGGAGAAAGACGCAACTCCACCCACCACAGGAGACACCATGGCTCGAAGCAAGAGACGATCACTGTCCTTACTGGCGGTGCTGGCCACCCTGCTCAGCGGGCTCGGTCTGGCCCTGATCGGCCAGAACAGCGCGCAGGCGCACGGTGTGACGATGACGCCCGGATCGCGGACCTACCTGTGCTATCTGGACGCCAGGACGAGCACCGGCGGGCTCGACCCGACGAACCCGGCGTGCAAGGCGGCGCTCGCGGAGAGCGGCTCGACCGCGCTGTACAACTGGTTCGCCGTGCTCGATTCCAACGCGGGCGGACGCGGACCGGGTTACGTCCCGGATGGCAAGCTGTGCAGCGCCGGCGACCGCTCCCCGTACAACTTCACCGGCTACAACGCCGCCCGCGCCGACTGGCCCCGGACCCACCTGACCTCCGGGGCGACGATCAAGATCAAGCACAGCAACTGGGCGGCGCACCCCGGCGACTTCCGGGTGTACATCTCCAAGCCCGGCTACTCACCCACGAAGCCGCTGGGCTGGGGTGACCTGGAGCTCATCCAGACCGTCACCAACCCGCCACAGTCCGGTTCGGTGGGCAGCGAGTCCGGTCACTACCACTGGGACCTGAAGCTGCCCTCGGGCCGCTCCGGTGACGCGATGATGTTCATCCAGTGGGTGCGGTCGGACAGCCAGGAGAACTTCTTCTCCTGCTCCGACATCGCCTTCGACGGTGGCAACGGTGAGGTGACCGGCATCCGCGGCTCGGGGAGCACCCCCACGCCGACCCCCACTCCGACCCCCACGCCCACGCCGACCCCCACTCCGACCGACCCGCACAGCGGGTGCATGGCCCTCTACAAGGTGACGAACTACTGGAACGGCGGCTTCCAGGGTTCCATCGAGGTGATGAACCACAACACCACCGCGCGTGACGGATGGGCCGTGCGCTGGCAGCCGGGCGCCGGTACCAAGATCAACCAAGTTTGGAACGGCACCCTCAGCACCGGCTCCGACGGCACGGCCACGGTCAAGAATGTCGACCACAACCGGACCATCCCGCCGGACGGCACCGTGACATTCGGCTTCACCGCCACCTCGACCGGAAACAACCTGCCAGTCGGTTCGATCACCTGCGTCAACCCGTAACACCCGCAACGATGGCGCCGGCTTTCGCCTCCGCGAGGGCCGACGCTGTCGTGTGTACGGGATCCGGTCGGATGCTTCGATGGCCGTCGTGTGTACGGGATCCGGTCGGATGCTTCGATGGCCAGGCCCGGCGCGACATCGGCCCAGGTGGTGAAGGCGCGTGCCCTGCGTGCCTGGAGGCGGGCGAGCACCGCCAGGCCGGGGTCGGTACGCTGCTGGTAGTCGGCCGTGTTCGTGACCTGATCCCGGGCGACTGGCTCAACTACTATCGCTGACCGCGTTCAAGACTCCTGTCAGCCGAGCTGCCCACGCCAAAATCAGCCCAGAGGCTGCTGTTTGGCTCGGACGCGGGTGGTGGCGATGCGGTAGGCTTTCAGCTTGTTGATCAGGCGCTCCACGGTGTTCCTTGCCTTGTGGAGCTCGGCGTCGTAACCGCCCCGGCTGCCCTTCTCCTTCCGGTTGGCGGCCTGGTCCTTCTTCTCCGGAATGACCGCGGTGGCCGGCATGGAGCTGGACTTTTCGGCCTGTCCGTGAGGCGCTTGGCCTGCGCGTCTTCGAGCAGTTCCACCGGGATGCTGGAAACAACCGGTGGAGTCGCTGTCTTTGGCCGGTTCTACCGGTTCACCCGGTTCGGCTGTATGGGTAGCGTCATGCAAAAGGCGGGCTCAGAGCCGACCGCTTCACGACAGTGGGTTGACCACATGCTGAGGCGTGCGGTGGCGGGCCGAGAGGCTCCAGTCGGGCCGACCAGCGAGGGTCACCGACCAGAAGGAGGAACACCATGAACCGGGTCACCAGCGGCTTTCGGGCGTTCAGCGGTGAGATGCGCGCACGCTGGCACGGGTACTTCGTCGGATACGGGCGGCGCGACTGATGCCGGGCCGGCCAGGACAGCGCAGAGTACTGCGGCAGGAGGGCAACGGGTCGAGGGTCCTCAGGGTCGTTCGGGCGTTCAGCGGTGAAAGTCGCGCGCGCGTCCACGGGTACGGCGACAGGTACGGACGCAAAGCCTGAACAGGCTCTCCGTGCGGGAGGGGGCGCGCAGCCGGGGCTGGGCGTTCCCTCCCTGTGGGACAGGTGGAGGATCTCGTGTTCTTGGACAGGCAGGGCCTGTGGCCCCACCTTCGGCGATGGGAGGACTCGGCGGCGGAGGCCGGCGGCCCGTTCAGGCTCCGCTTCGGGACCCTCTTCATCGCCGATGCGGACGCCGCCCGGGAAGTGCTCGTCGACTCGGCCGACAAGTACCTGCCGCAGTCCGGGTTCTTCCGCCTCGGACCCACGCCTCTCCCTCAAACGATTCGAGCCGAGGCGTCACGCGAACTCATCAACGTCCTGGCCCGTCACGACCCCCACGCGTCGTTCGACATCGACGCGGCCCTCCGCGAGGCGGGCGACAGACACGGCCGTCTGCGGCACCAGCGCTGGGGAGTGCGAGTGGTCCGGCGGTACTTCGCGCCGGTGATCGCACACGGGCGCCACAGCGGGATCAACTCCCTCGTCGACGACTACGTCACCTCAAGCGTCATCGCCGACGACATCGTCGGTCACACGGTGCGACGCTCCCACCGCTCGGTCCCGCGCATCCGGGCGGGACTGGCCCACCATCTGGAGCAGCTACCGGCTCAGGACGCCGACGCGCAGGATCTCGTCGACCTGGTGATGGGCCTGCACGGGGAGCTGTCCCCGGCAGACCGCGCGCAGTTGCTGCAGCGGCTCGTCCTCTCCACCGTCGGCTTCACCGGCGTGACCCTGGAATGGTTGGTGCTGCTCGGCGTTCAGTACGGGTACAACGGCCCGGCGGTACGTCCGGAACGAATCCGTTCCCTGGTCAAGGAAGTGTTGCGCCTCTACCCGACGGCGTGGCGTCTGGCCAGGGTGGCCGCCGCTGACCACGAGATCACCGGCGTCCCGGTGGACGAGGGCGAACACGTGCTGATCGGCACGCACGCGCTCCACCGGTCGGCGGCCGTGTGGGACGAGCCGCTGGAATTTCGCCCCGCCCGCTGGGAGAAACCGACCGAGGACCAGAGACGGTCCTACCTGCCCTTCGGGAAGGGGGAGGGGATGTGCCCGGCGAACGGGTTTGCGGTCAAGGCTCTGGAACACCTGGGCTGCCTCATCCTTCGCCACTACCGGGGAGACGTACGGCTCCGCAGGCGAAAGCCCCACGTCCGCACGCTCCTGGCGCCCCCGGCGGGCTGGACCCGCCTCACCAGGACATCGCAGCCGGGCAGTCAGGGCTGAACCTCCTCGGCATGCCGAGGACCCGAAGCGCGTGTTCGGCGGTGCTCCTGTACCCGACGTGAGAAGCCCGGCCTCCCGCATGGGGAGGCCGGGCTTCCGGTTTCCCGCCAGGGGCGCACAGGCCGTGCAAGTCGGGCGCGCACTCCGAGCTGTCCCTCCATCTGGCGGGCGCCCTGTGTTCCGTGCCCCCTCCGTCGGCCCCGGCCAACGGAGGGGACGGAGGGCCGGCCGAAGGTTCACCCGTTCGAGGTATTGGTGCCTGCGGGAGCCGTGGGACATCCTGCGGAAGCTCCGGCACGACGTGTCGCAGAAGCGAAGGGGGATGCCCGTATGGGTAGAAAATTTGTCCGGTTAGTCGTGGCCATGTGTGTCGGCCTGCTCTTGCCTGTGCTGGCCCCGGGAAGCCCGACTGCCGCCGCCCCGGTCACGGTCAGCAATGGCGTGCAGTTCACCGACCCCACCGGCAAAGTGGTGCGCGGGCACGACGGCGGCATGATCAAGGTGGGCGAGTACTACTACTGGTTCGGCGTGAACCCGTATGCCAGCAACCGCTTCCGGTACATCGCGGCGTACCGCTCGACCGATCTGCGCACCTGGGAGTTTCGCAGGCACGTGCTGACCGAGGACTCGGCCCCCACGTGGAGAATCTCCATCGGCCCAAGGTCATCCACAACGCGCGCACCGGGCAGTACGTGCTCTTCATGCGCAAGGAGAACCATCCGGCGCCCCTGACAGAGAATCGGGTAGCGATTGCCACGTCGCCGACGGTGGACGGGGAATACACCTACCAGCGGATTTCCGGCCTCTCGGCGAAGCGTCCTTCGACGTCAGCGTCTTCCAGGACGACGACCCCGACCGCACGGCGTACCTGGTCTCGACGACCGGCAGCGAACAGCAGGACCTGACCATCTACCGCCTGACCCCGGACTACCTTTACGTCGCCGCCAGAGAACACGTCCTGCGCAACGTCACGCGGGAAGCGCAGACGATGTTCAAGCGCAACGGCGTCTACTTCCTGCTGACCTCCGGTGTCACCGGCTGGCAACCCAACCAGGCCAAGTACGCGACCGCGACCAGCATCAAGGGCCCTTGGAGCGGGATGGCGAATCTGGGCGACAGCATCACCTATGGCTCCCAGCCCACGTTCGTCCTGCCCATTCAGGGCAGCACCACGACCTCCTACCTCTACCTGGGCGACCGGCACGGGAACGCCTGGGACGGCAACCTGAACGACAGTGAGCACGTCTGGCTGCCGCTGAGATTCCCGACCAACAGGTCACTGTCGATGAGCTGGTACCCGCGGGTCTCCATCGACACCGCCACCGGCGTGGTGGAGGGTGTGGGCTCCAGCCCCGCCTACGAGCAACTGCGGGCGCAGCACAATGACCAATGCCTCGCCGTGCGGCGGTTCACCAGCGGGCCCATCGTGGAGGATGACCAGTCGCAGGGTGACGGGGTCGGGCTGACGCATCGGCCCTGCGGCACCGCCGCTGCCTCCAACCAGCACTGGCAAGTGCTTCCTGTGGGATCCGGCTTCTACCGGATCGTCGCCCGGCACAGCCATAAGTGCCTCACCGTGCCCGCGTCGTCCACCGCCGACAACGCACGCGTGGCCCAGACGCGCTGCGGCTCCGGAGCCAATCAGCAGTGGGAGATCACCCCACTCGCCGGCGGCGACTACCGGCTCACCGCCCGGCACAGCGGCAAGTGCCTGACCATCGCCTACGACCCAGCCACCGCCGGCCCCAAGGCCATCCAGTACACCTGCCAGGGAACCGCCAACCAACGATGGAAGCGAGCCGGCGCCCCTTACTGACCCTCCCGCTCGGGCACACCCACAGCGGCTGACCGACCGATCACCGCCCACCCAAGCCCCCGGCCGCGCCCCTCCAACGAGGGGTGCGGCCGGGGCCTTTCCGTGTTCCGGGGCTGCCCACCTGATGCGCTCTGGCGTACGTGGCCTAATGCTGTCGCCGCCCTCGAGCTGGCCCGGTTCGGTGCCGGTGGGTAGGCGATCCCTCACCTGCGCCCCGGCGACCCGTACTGGTGGCTCGATGTCGGGATACGGGGGTTGCACCCGGAGCCGGCTGGAGAGTTGTCTCCACCGGTGCCCCAGTGGGGGCCGGAGGTATTGAACCGGAACTGATGGGTTGCCTGCTCGTTGATGAGGTGTGATCGAGGGTGGGGACATGCGGCGTCTGTCGCCTGCTGCGCAGGAGGATCTGCGGTTGCGGGTGGTGAGTGCGCTGGAGTCGGGGCGGGTTCGGACGTACAGCCAGGCGGCGGAGATGTTCGAGGTCTCCGAGCGGTCGGTAGGCACCTGGTGGCGGGCCAGTCGGACCGGCGGGAGGCAGGCACTGCTCGCGGCAGTTCGTGAATCCCGTGCGGGCAAGGGTGAGCTGGTCGATGAGTCAGCGCGTGGAGCGGTCCTGCGGGCAATGTGCGACTACACCCCGGCCGACCTGGGGCAGAGCGGGGTGATGTGGACGCGTGGCTCGGTCAGGGCGCTGATCAAGATGGTGTGCGGGGTGTCGATGACCGAACGGGGTGTGGGCAAGTGGCTGCGCCGGCACGGCTTCACCCCGCAGCGGCCCGACCGCCGTTCCTACCGGCAGCAGGACGACCAGGTCAGCAGGTGGATTCAGGAGGAGTATCCCGCGATCCGGGCCCGGGCGAGCGGGGAGAAAGCCGAGCTCGTCTGGGCCGATCAGTGCGGACTGCGCTCCGAAACGGCCCCGCCGGGACGCCCGTGGGCGCCGGCCGGGCAGGCCCCAGTGGTGCGGGTGAACGGACGTCGCTTCAAGGTCAACATCATGTCAGCGGTCGCCTCCAGGGGCGCGCTGTGGTTCACCGTCTTCCCCGGCAAGTTCACCGCGAAGGTGTTCTGCGTCTTCCTTGACCGCCTCGCCCGCCAGGCCGGGCGGAAGGTCCACGTGATCGTCGACCGGCATCCGGTCCACCGCAGCAAGGCCGTCCGTGCCTGGCTCGCTGACAACACCGAACGAGTCGAACTACACCTGATGCCGGTGTTGTCACGTTGGCTGACCGGGTGGGGTGATCTTCGGGTTGGTCATGCTGGGAGGGTTGTCCGTGGGGAGTGTGTCGCCGTCGTACAAGGGGCACCGGTATCCGGTCGAGGTGATCTCGCACTGCGTGTGGCTGTACTTCCGCTTCCCGCTGTCGTTCCGCGAGATCGAAGAGCTGATGCTCGAGCGCGGCGTACTCGTCTCCCACGAGACCGTCCGCCGCTGGTGCGGCAAGTTCGGGCAGGCCCACGCCAACGGCCTGCGCCGCCGGCAGCCGAGGCCCGGGGACAAGTGGCACCTGGACGAGGTCCTCGTGAAGATCAACGGAGAGCGGAAGTACCTGTGGCGGGCCGTCGACCAGGAGGGCACCGTGCTCGACATCCTGGTCCAGAACCGGCGGGACGCCGCTGCGCCCAGGCGGTTCTTCCGCAGGCTGCTGAAGAAGACGTGTTCGGTGCCGCGGGTGGTCGTCACCGACAAGCTCCGCTCCTACGGCGCGGCCCATCGGGAGGTGATGCCGTCGGTCGAGCACCGTGCCCACAAGGGATTGAACAACCGGGCCGAGAACAGTCATCAGCCCACCCGGCAGCGCGAACGCGCGATGAAAGGCTTCCGCTCCGTCGGCGGAACCCAACGGTTCCTGGCCGCGTTCAGCGGCATCTCACCCCACTTCCGACCCCGCCCTCACCTGATAACAGCCTCCGACTACCGCGCCGAGATGACCGTCCGCTTCGCCATCTGGGACCAGATCACCGGCGTCACCGGCCGACCCACCACAGCCTGACCCCAGATCCGGACCACAAACCCACCACGCCCCGACGCGCCGTCAGGCACCAACACGCCCAACAACGTGACAGCGCCCCTCGGAGGGCTGCTCTCGGAGATCCGGGTGTGGGCGTCGGCCACCGCCCCGGCCTCCAGCGTCGCCACGATCTTGTCGGCCTGATCGTGTCCGATCCTGGCGGCGGCGAGGGCCGCGTCCGGCTCGTACCAGCGGTACATCCCGCCGCGCGCCGCACGGAAAATGGCCTGGTCCCCCGCCGGAACAGCGGCCCCAATTCGTCCGGCACAAGCGGCTCGAGCAGATCTGCCACGCACAATCAACGATCGATCGAGCCATAGGAAAGTTGTCCGGACAGGGGCGCCTTGAAAGGCGCCCCTGTCCGTTCTTCGATGTCAGTGGATCCGGATCGATATGATCTTGTGGATGTGGCCCGGGTTCCACGAGCTCCACCTCTGAATGGTGATGGACTCGAGCCTCGGGTCGCTCAGGTTCCGCTGGAACTGGAGGGTCACGACATTGTTTCCGGACTCGACCCAGTTTACGCCGTAGATGGCGACGGGCATCGTGCCGGCGTTAGCGAAACAAAGCGTGTCGCGACCGCTGTTGTTGTGAATCTCCAAGTAGCCGTTCTCGTTGCAGGCCGTACGGTTGATCAGTACCCCGATGGTGGACGCCGTGGCGGCCGTGGCAGGCACGGCCGTGGCGGCCAGGGCGGCTGCGGCGACGGCTGCAACACCGATGGAACGGCGCACGGATAATTTCATTCTCTTCCCCTCGTGGACGGGACTGGAGTTTCTACCGTCGCACGTTCACTACTTCCCTAGAAAGCGTTTACCAGCCAGAGCAAAATTCTCGCGGTGTTCGCATGGACAGAGTGACCGACAGCACGTTTGACCCGGCGGGAGTCGGCATCACCAGCTGCGGAAAGAAGTGGAATAAACCGGTCCCAGGAGAAGGGAATCCGCACTGCTGGAGGACGAGCGCAGAGGCACCGCGGGCGCCACGTAGGTGATCAGGGATAATGCAGGCGAGGCGACTCTGACAGAGTCTGCCGAAAATGGCGGAATAATAACGACCTAAGGGTCTGCCGATCATTGACCTGTCTTCTTGATCTTGCTGTTGGGGCTGCTGCTTTGGGAGGCCACTCTGGCCCGAAGGGCCGCCAGAGCGGTCGGTGGAGTGTCGGCCGGCGAGATGGTGATGCCCTGTGCTTCAAGCAGTTGCCTGATCTTCAGCAGGGTGCGGTGCATTGCGGTGCGGCTGCTGTTGAACAGCACGGCAAGAGGCTCCGCGGCCAGGTTGACACGCAGATGGAGCACGGTGGCCAGGACCTGGTCGGCGAAGGTCAGCCGGGGTGGGCGTCCGCGGCGGGTGTCTCCCTCCGCGGCCAGGATGCGAATGAGGTACTGCATCTGGTGCGGAGCCAGGCCGGTCAGTGCGGGGTCGGCCAGCAGCGCCGGATGCCACTGAGATGTCGGTGGACGGCCGCTGCGGGCTGCCAGGATGGCCGGACTCGGCTGGGGGTGCAGGGCGTAGTTCCACTCGCCGTGGAAGGCGTGCCGGGTCAGCGGCAGGGCCGCCATCTCCGCGTCGCCGACCCCCATGCCGGTGGGGTAGGTGTTGGTGTCCAGCTCCGCCTTCACCCGCAGTCCGGTGCGGGTGGTGGCCGCGGCGATCGATTCGAGGATGACTTCGTGGCTGGTCAGGGGGCGACCGCGCCAGTTCATCGTGATGTGGGAGAAGAGCCGGTGCTCGATCTTGTTCCACTTCGACGTGCCCGGCGGCAGGTGACAGACTGTGATGACCAGTCCGGTTTCGGTGGCCAGGCGGGCGAGGTGGAGTTTCCAGGCCCGGGTGCGATAGCCGTTGGAGCCGCCCGCATCCGCGGTGATCAGCAACCGGGAAGCCTGCGGGTAGTCGGCCTGCCCCTGGCCGTGCCACCAGCGTCGGATCGACTCCACCGCGAACGCGGCGGTGTCGTGGTCGGTGCCGACATTGACCCAGCCGGTGTTGGCCGCCAGGTCGTAGATGCCATAAGGGATGGCCTTGCCCAGCTGCGGGTCGGCGAAGTCGTGGACGCGGACCGGCACCGGATCGCCTGTGGGCCGCCAGGAACGGCCATGGTTGTGGAAGTCGCCGACCAGCTCTTTCTTCTTGGTGTCCACGCTGATCACCGGCTGGCCGGCATCCCGGTGATCGCGTGTCTGCTCGTTGAGGTAGCGGAACTGGGCATCCCGGTCGGCATGCTGACTGCCCTCGAGCGTCTTGACGCTGGCCTGCAGCCGGAACCCCTCCTGCCGCAGCAGACCGGCGACGGTGTCCGCACCGACCCGGTGCCCCTGGCGGGTCAGCTCGGCCGCCAGCGTGCGGGTCGACTTCGTCGTCCACCGCAACGGCGACATCGGATCCCCACGTTCGTCCGGCTCGACGAGATTCAGCAGGGCAGTCCGCAGCCCGGGGTCGAGGTCCGCGACGCGTTTGCGTCCGCCGCCCGGCTGCCGCACCCGGCCGGTCAGAAACTGGCCTGCTTCCAGGTCGGACATGCCCTTGCGGACCGTTGTCCCGCTCACCCCGGCCGCCCGGGCCACGGCCCGAATGCCGCCATGTCCCAGCCCTCGGGCCTCCGCGGCCATCAGCAGCCGCCGCTGTCGTTCGTCCAGGTGCGGGAACAACACCGCGAACTTCACGGCAAGTTGATCACGAGTCTCGTCCGGGATACGCATACGACACCAACGAGTCCCAGCCCTGAAAGCAACACCTTGATGATCGGCAGACCCTTAGCTTGACTCTGTCGGGGATCTTGGAGTTTCCCAGTGCGGCAGCATGATCAACGGGCATGCTCGGGTGGTTCCGCCGACCGATGCAGATGTCGAGGTGCCCGTTGTCCCTTCGCCCCCGTTCCGGTGAGCAAGTCCCGTCTCTGACTGCGCACGTCGCGCGGTCGAGCAACCCGGACGGTACGACGGCGATATGGGTACGCGACCGTCTCGATGGGCTGTGGTGTGACGAGGACTTCGCCGACTGGTACCCGCGTGACGGGCGTCCGGGTCTCTCGCCAGCTCAACTCGCCACCGTCTGCGTACTGCAGTTCCTGCTCGGCCTGTCGGACCGGCAGGCCGCCGAGGCGGTCCGCTGCCGCATCGACTTCAAATACGCCATGGCCATGGAGCTGGACGATCCCGGCTTTCACCACAGTGTGCTGGCCGATTTCCGCGACCGGCTCGCCGAAGGCGACCGTGCGGACCGGCTTCTCGACCTTGCACTGGCCCGTCTCAAAGAGGCTGGACTGGTACGCGAGCGCACCACACAGCGCACCGACTCCACCCACGTCCTGGCCGCGGTGCGGGACCTGACCCGACTGGAACTGATCACCGAGGCGGTCCGCGCCGCACTCGAAGAAGTCGCCGCTGTCTCCCCTCATATACTCGACGAGCTGGTCGATGAGGACTGGGGGCGCCGCTACGGCCGGCCGGTCCGCCTGGGCAAGAACCCCACCAAGCCCAAGACCAGAATCCTCGCCACCGGGAACGACGCCGTCCGGCTCCTGGAACACCTCTACCGGCACGGAACAGACCGCACGTCCGGACCGCATGTCCAGGCCCTGCGCCAGATCTTGGTGCAGAACTACCACCGTGACGCCGCAGGACACCTGCGCTGGCGCACCGCCGAGAAGGAAGGCGGGCCCGGATTGCCGCCCTCGTCCCAGGCGGTCGTCTCGCCCTACGACACCTCGGCCCGCTACGCGCGGCACGGGCACATCATCAGCTGGAAGGGGTTCGCCGCTCACCTGACCGAGACCTGTGCTCCCGACGGCGCCAACATGATCACGGACGTGGCCACCACCGCGGCCACCACTCACGACAGCCAGGTCCTGCCCGGCATCCACACCCGCCTCGCCCGCCGCGAACTCCTGCCCGCCGAGCACCTGGTCGACGGCGGCTACACCTCGCTGCCGCACCTGGAACAAGCCGCCCGTGAACACCAGGTCACCGTCTCCGGGCCCCTGAACAGCAACCCCACCCGGCAGCACCGCCAAAACGCGGGATTCGCCCGGGACGACTTCCACATCGACTACGACCGGCAGCAGGTCACCTGCCCCCAGGGGCAGGTCAGCGCGGGCTGGCACGGCCCCTACCCGACCTCCTCGCCCACGGCGGCACCGTTGATCGTGGCCCGATTCACCAAGAGCCAGTGCCGGCCCTGCCCGGCCCGCACGAAGTGCACCACCACCGCGGACAGCGCCCGCACCGTGGGTTTTCCCCCACGAGAACTCCGCGACCTGCAACTCCGCGTCCGCACCGAGCAACAGACACCCGAGTGGAAGACCCGCTACGCGGTCCGCTCCGGAGTGGAGAGCACGGTCAACGAGTTCGCCCACGGACACGGCATGCGGCGCTGCCGCTACCGCGGACAGAGGAAAGCCCACATCCAGCACGTCCTGACGGCCATCGCCGTCAACATCGAGCGTCTCAGCGGATGTCACCGGCCGAGGAAGCACCCAGGCCCCGCCGACCGACTGCCTTCCAGAAATACCTCGACCAGCGCGAGCTGCCCCGGCCGAAGTCCTGGCGAACCCTGGACACCTGACCTCGACGACTCCAAGATCCCCGACAGAGTCAAGCTAAGGACGAGCTGCCGCTGTCAAACGGATCGGGATTTTCAGGGGAACCGCAGGTCACAGCAACGGGGCACCTGATACAGCGAGGAAGCCGACCAAGGTCTTCCTGCTCGAAGGAGCCCCGTTGCCCGTTCAGTGTTCCACCGTCACGCTCACGTCGTCCATCACTGTCGCCGGCGGTGTCTTTGCTCCAGGACATCTTGGTGAGCTGACCCGGCACTTGCCGTTCGAACTCGTCGATGACGTGCTGGAACGCACCGGCGGCACACAGCGGAGACTGCGACTGCTGCCGTCGAGAGTGGGGGTGTACTTCGTGCTGGCCCTGGTGCTCTTCCCGCAGCTGGGATACGTGCGTGTGTGGGAGAAGCTCACCTCCGGTCTGCATGAGCTTGTCTCACGGAGCCCCTCGGAGAAGGCACTGCGGGAAGTCCGCCGACGGCTGGGCGTCGCGCCGTTCCAGTCGCTGTTCGAAACGCTGGCCGGCCCCGTGGCACAGCCGATCACACCCGGGGTGCGCTACCGATGCTGGCGCACGGTCGCATTCGACGGCTGCAGCTCCACCAAGGCGCCTGACCGGCCGCGAGTCTGCGCCTGGCTGGGCAAGCACAAGCACCGCTATGGCACAGACGGATACCCGATGCTGAAGATCATGGCACTGTGCGAGACCGGCACCCGGGCTCTGCTCGGCGCCGTCTTCGGACCGACGGCGGAGAAGGAGACCGGCTACGCCGAGCAACTGCTGCCGCTGCTGGACGACGGCATGCTTTTGCTGAACGACCGCGGATTCGACTCCGACGACTTCCTCGCGAAGGCCGCGGCCACCGGCGCACAGCTGCTGGTACGGCTCAAGGGAACCAGGACACCCGCCCGCTGGGCACTGCTGCCGGACGGAACGTTCCTGACCAGGATCAACGGGACCCAGCTGAGGATCATTGACGCACACATCAAGGTGACGACCGCCAAAGGACTGCGGTTGGACGGCCATTACCGGCTGGCAACCACGCTCACCGACCACCGCCGGTATCCCGCAGCCGAGTTGGTGGAGCTCTATCACGAGCGGTGGGAGATCGAATCGGCTTTCTACTCGCTCCGTCACACGCTGCAGCACGGCCTGGTGCTGCGCTCCCAGGACGCGGCAGGCGTCCAGCCGGAACTCTGGGCGCACCTGACCGTCTACCAGGCACTACGCCGGGCCATGGTCGAGGCCGTGGAGACGGCCCCCGGCACGGATCCGGACCGGGCTTCCTTCACCGTCGCGCTGGAGACCGTCAAGGACCAGCTCATCGCCGCAGCCGATGTCCTGCCCGATTCCGGTCCGGGGCGTATCACATCGGCTCTGCTGCACCATCTGCTCCCGCCCCGCCGACCACGGGTCAATCCGCGCCGCGTCAAGTGCCCGATCTCCCGCTCCGCTGCCCCACCCGGCCAGGCGCAAGTCCTCGGGGCTTCCCCGATCACCAGCATCGCCGTGACCATCCACTCGTCGGCCAGGTCCGGCAATGACGGACGTCGCGACCGCACGCTGCAACTGTTGCGCACCGGCCCTCTCCGCACCTGGCGCGCATGTGAAATCGCCCGCGGTATCGGACTGGACGATGCCCAAGGGATACGCGCGGAACTGGGACGCTGGGTCCGCGAGGGAATCCTTCGCCGCACCGGGCGAGGCATCTACATCCTCGCACCCGAGTGGATCACACCCGACCCCAACACCCCCTCACTCCAGCCCACTTGACAGCGCCGGACCGCCCTAACTCCGCGGTCTTGGAGTACTTCCTGGGAGCAGCCATGGTCGATGTTCCTCTCATGAGAACCATCTGACCTGCTGCCAACATGCTCCGCGTCTCGGGGGAACCTCAGTCCGGCAGCTCAGTACGGCCGCGGAATCTTGTGCTCGCTACGCTGCCTCGTACCGGGCCAGCAGAGCATCCAGGTCCGCCAGAAGAAGGCCGGCGGAGTCGCGAGCCTCATAGCCGACGCGCCCCGCGCCGCTCACCTGGCACGGCGTACCCGTCCCTCGTCCCACACCGGCTCCGTCGACTCGCGAACCCGGCCGTCCTCGCCGAAGACTAGGAAGCGGTCGAAGCCCTTGGCGAACCAACGGTCGTGGGTGACGGAGACCACGGTGCCCTCGAAGGTGGACAGGGCCTGTTCGAGGGCCTCGACGGAATAGAGGTCGAGGTTGTCGGTCGGCTCGTCGAGGAGGAGCAGAGTGGCTCCGCTCAGTTCCAGCAGGAGGATCTGGAAGCGGGCCTGCTGGCCTCCCGACAAGGACTCAAACGGCTGCTCCGCGGACTTGGCGAGTCCGTACCGGTCCAGGATCCGCCCGGCCTCCTCGCGGTCACGGCCTGCGCGGTGCTCGTCGCCGCGGTGCAGGATGTCGAGCAGGGTGCGGCCCTTGAGGCTCGCGTGCTGGTGGGTCTGGGCGAACCAGCCAGGACGTACCCGGGCACCAAGCTGGACCCGGCCTCCGTGTTCCACCGGTTCCGGCCTGATGGTGCTCACGGGCTGGTGCTCGGACTCCGGGTCGGTGCCGCCGCACGCCAGCAGGCGCAGAAAGTGGGACTTGCCGGAACCATTGCTGCCGAGGACGCCAACGCGTTCACCGAACCAGATTTCGGTGCCGAAGGGCTTCATCAACCCGGTGAGTTCGAGGTCCTTCGCGACGACGGCGCGCTTGGCGGTGCGGCCGCCCTCCAGCCGCAGCCGCATCGTCTGCGGTACCGGAATGGCCTCCGGCGGGCCGACCGCCAGGAACCGCTGGAGGCGTGATTCCGCGGCCCGCAGCCGCGACGCCATGTCCGAGTTGTACTTCGCCTTCATCCGGTACATCACGATCAGGTCCTTGATCTTGGCGTGCTCCTCGTCCCAGCGTCTGCGCAGTTCTTCGAGCCGCTCGTTGCGCTGCTCGCGCGCCTCGTCGTAGGTGGTGTACGTGCCGGTGTACGTCCACGCGGTGGCACCGGCCGCACCGGGTTCCAGGGTGACCATCCCGGTCGGCACCCGGCTGAGCAGTTCACGGTCGTGGCTGATGATCAGGATCGATTTGCCGGTCTTCAGCAGCTGGTCCTCCAGCCACTCCTTGCCGGGCACGTCAAGGTAGTTGTCGGGTTCGTCCAGTACGAGGACGTCGTCTTGGCCTCGCAGGAGGGTTTCCAGTACGAGCCTCTTCTGCTCGCCGCCCGACAGCGTGTCGACGCTGCGGAACTGTGCCTTCTCCCAGGGCACTCCGAGGGCTGCGATCGTGACGACGTCCCAGTGCGTCTCCTGCTCGTAGCCGCCGACCTCCGCCCAGTCGGCCAGCGCTTGGGCATAGGCCATCTGCTCCTCGTAGGAGTCGCGCTCCATGAGTGAGAGCTCGCTCGCCTCGATCTTGCGGGCGGCCTCCCGGATGCCAGGGGGAGACACGGACACGAGCAGGTCCCGTACGGTACGGCCGTCCCGGTAGCCGCCGACGAACTGGCTCATCACCCCCACCCGGCCGCTGTGGGTGACCACTCCCGCATGGGCTGCGATCTCCTGGGTGATGACCCTGGTCAGGGTGGTCTTGCCGGCCCCGTTGGGTCCCACCAGGGCAACGCGGTCGCCGTCGCCGACCCGGAACGTTATGTCGGCCAGCAGCGGGCGGCCGTCGGGCAGGTGGAACGACACCCGGTTGACATCTATGTGGCCCATGTCCGCTTCTCGCCTCTTTCAGCCGCCTGTTGCCGCGTCCGGTCCTGGCGACGCGCGGTAGCAACGGCACGGTAACAAAGAATCCAGGAAGGGCCCTTCGGAATTTTCCCGCCCTCAAGCGCCGGATGTCTCAAAGGTGAGCACGGTGGGACTCGTCGCGGTGTGATTCGGCATTCGTCGGCAGCAGGCAGGACGGCCCGGGAGGGCACGTCATTAGGGTGGCTCCGTGACGTCGATCCTGCCGGTGCTCCGGCCCTCGCGCCTGACGGATGTGCCCCCGGCGGACCCGCCGCCCCTCCCGCCGGACGGAGAACCCGAGGTGTGGGAGGTCTCGGCCGAGGAGTTCGCCCCGGCCGCGCACGCCCTGGCCGATACCGTTCTCGACGCGGCGGAGCGCGGACGTGCGGCCCGGTTGCGTCACCTGCTGGACCGCGACGTGTATGTGGCGGCCCATGTCGGACTGCGGCTGATGCACTGCACACCGTTCGCCCGTCGGCCGGTCAGGAAATGAGGCGGCTGGTGAAGCCGTCGCGGATGAGGGACTCGTATGCGTCATGCACGTTCTCCGGGACATCCTGGGCGATGGCGAAGCCCTGCTTCGGATACTCGATCACCCGCTGGAGATCGCCGACGAGCATGTCCACCACGAGCTTCTCGTCGCCGATGCTCCTGAAGTAGTCGTCCAGCTCCAGCGGCTCCGGCGCGCACACGATCTCGACGTCGGGCCACAGCTTGCGGGCGGTGGCGAAGGATCGCCTCTCCATGTAGGGCTTGGAGATCAGCATCACCGTTGTCGGGACGATGCCGGCCGCGGCCAGCAGGTCGCGGGTGAGGGTGATGTTCTGGCCGGTGTTCGCGGCGTTCGGCTCGACGAGGATCGCCGAGTCGGAGACGCCGAGTTCGAGTGCGTGCTCGCGGAAGTGGACGGCCTCGCCGCGGGGAAGCGGGCCTTCGTGGTGGGGCTGTTGCCGCCGGTGAACACCAGCGTCGGGAACAAGTCGCGGTGATACAGATCGGCGGTGGCCGTGGCGACGCCGAGGTCGTGGCTGCCCAGGCCGATGGCCACGTCGACGGCCCGCAGTTGGTGCCCCATGAGGCGGTGGTCTCAGATCAGCTTGGCCTTGCGCCACTGGTCCTCGGTGATGGTCTGCTGGTTGTCGCCACGCTTCTTGTCTCCCTGGTCACCGACTGGAGGGGCCGGAGGGCCCCGTGCTCATGGCCTTGATGTTCTCGATGCTGGCCAGCTGGTGGGACAGCCCGAATCGGGCGGCCATGGTCGCGGCCTTGTCGAAGACGTGAAGGCCATCATCGCGGGTCGCGGGGTCGCTCAGCAGGATGTGGCCGTGGGCGGTGTCCAGGCGGACCTTCTGCATGGGGGCGTCGGCGGTGGCGGTGCCGCGGGCGACGGTGATGAAGTGCAGGGCGGAGGAGAGGTCGCCGGCGCCGCGGTGGGCCAGGGCGATCTTCTGGTGGGCCACCGACCAGTCTTCCGGCTCGGCGCGGTCCTCGAAGTCGCGAGTCGCGGCCAGCATCACGCGGGTCGCATAGTCGTGCTGGCCGTCCTTGCTCAACGCGGTCCCCACCCACAGCCGGGACCTGGCCCGGTCGCGGCGGGAGAGCCGGTCGTCGACCGCGAGGTGCTCGTACGTGCGGGCGGCCATCTCCAGTTTCCCGGACGTCTCGGCGGCCCGGGCCCATGGCGCTGCCCGCCGCCTCTAAGAGTGCGTGCGAGGCGCCTTGGCTTCCTGGGCTTCGCTGATTCAGCGGTGGCAGACAGGCCCCGCATATCCGCTCCGCAGACACGCCATGCATATGCGGGTCACCCCTTCGGGTGCGTAAAGTGATCACTTCGTGACGAAGGGTGGTGCGATGTAACCGTTTGGAGAATCCGCCCTTGGAAGGGTCAAAATCCCATGCCCCGAATATTCACCGCCTGCCGCAGAGCACCGCGCGCCGTACCCGCGCGCCGGGCACGGCGCGCCAGATGGAAGGCGGCCTGGGCGATGGCTGTCGTGGCACTCGCCGCCGGTCCGGCCGCCGCAGCGTCTGAGGAGGGAACGGCCGTCGAACGCTCGCGGTACCCGGTGCGGGTGCTGGCCTTCGTGGGCAACGGCGGTTCCAACACCGTCTCGGCCTACACCGTCCGCCCGCCCGGCCCGCTCGGAGCGACCATGGTCGGCGTCCACCCCACCGGCGTGGGAGCCGCGCCGGACGGGAACACCGTCTACGTCGCCAACAGCGGTTCCGACACGGTTTCGTTCGTCCAGCCGCAGACCCGTCAGGTCGAGGCGACGGTGGCAGTCGGCAACATGCCGTTCGACGCGGAGCCCACTCCTGACGGCGCGAGGGTGCTGACAGCCGACTACGGCTCGGACACGGTGAGCGTGATCGGTCTGCCCGGCCGTCGGCTGATCGCCACCGTTCTGGTCGGCCGCCTCCCGCACAGCATCGCGACCGTCCCCGACGGACGTGCCTTCGTCACCAACAGCGGGGACAACACCGTCTCCGTCATCGGTGCCGACAACACCGTCGTCGCGACCGTCCCGGTCGGGGTGGCGCCCAGCGGTATCTCCGCAACGCCCCGCGGGGACACCGTGTTCGTCTCCAACATGGGCTCAGGCACCATCTCGGTGATCAGCACTGCCACCAGCGCGGTGATCGCCACCATCCCGCTGGGTCCGGCACCCACCAAACCCGCCCCGGTCGGCAACGCGGTCAGTCCTGACGGTGCTCGGTTGTACGTGGCGGATTCCGCCAACAACAGCCTGATCACCATCAACATCCTCAGAGCACCGTGGTGGGTACGACCCCGGTCGGTCTCAATCCCCAGGGCGTCGCCGTGACCCCCGGCGGCGCCGCCGTCTGGGTGACCAACGAGGGCTCCGACACCGTCTCCGTCGTCTCGATCGAACCCGGCACGGCAGTGCTCACCCTGCCCACCGGCAACCGCCCGAAGGCATCGCCATCACCCCCCGCTGATCACGCCGACGTCGCACGAAGGGCCCCGTCCGGTCGCGGACGGGGCCCCGGAAGGTCGAGTTGAGCGATCCGGCGGGGGATGTCGAGTTGCGCAGCGTCTCGCGGCTGATCCCCAGATCCTTGCCGATGCCCTCGAAGGTGTGGCTCGGGTCCGACAGGTACAGCGCGACAGCGTCCGCCTTGAACTCGGGCGAGTAGACCTTCATCACCATAGAAGATGCCTCCAACCCGCCCCCTCCCGGGGCCGGGCTCAGAGGTGTCCACCACTCGGGGACAGGTCCCCATGCCCTCGCCGAAAGTTTCTGGCAGGGACTCAAGCGGCAGACGATGCACCAGAGGTTGTTCTCGACGATACGTCAGGCCAGGCTGGAGACCTTCCAGTGGCTTACCTACTACAACACCCGAAGACGCCACAGTGCCCTCAACTACCTCTCACCCACCGAGTTCGAACGGCAGCTCCAGAGAGAACGTAGACTCACACTCGCAGCATGAACCCCTGTGTCCACACTCCGGGGGACGCCTCAACAGCGACTGACCCCAAAAGCCGATACAGCGGACTCACCCTCTACCAGGTCCTCGATACCCTCCAGGACCTGCTGAACTGCTGGACCGGCACCTGCACCACCTGCCATCAGCCCCTGCCCAGCAGACCGCACACGACATCAAGATCGAGAAAGAACTAACGGAGTCCCACTACGGGGCGTCCGGCGGCAGTGCCGGGCGCCCCGCGATCCTCCGGTCCGACCAGTGGGCGGGAGGGCGGTCCTGCTCGGGGGACAGAGGGCTGGACTGCTCCCCTGCGTCCGCCGACCGGAGCGGCATCGGTCGGCTTCGACGCTCACCCAGCTCGTCCTGACCGAGATCGGTGAACCGGACGACACCGAGCGGCCTGGGCGATCAACGAGCCCGCCTCGTCCCGCGTCCCGGGCGACCTCCTCTGCCGCCTTCACCCGTAACTCCTCGCGGCACTGCTGCCGTTCGACGGTCAGCCCGCCCTTCGACCGCCCGTGCTCCGCGCTGCCGCACCGCGGCCGGAGATGAGGGCCCGCCGTGCGCGGTCAGGACCCGGCGGGCAACCGGAAGGAGGCCGCGGTACTCCACGGGGCGGGCGGATCCGAATCCGCCGGGGCCCCCGCGCCCGGCGGCGGCCCCGGTGCCGCGGCGGCGGCGGAGCGTCCGGCCAGGCAGGATCACCCTCCGGGCGGCGGGCGCGACGACGGGCCGCGTCCGCCGCCCGACACCGAGGGCCGCAGCGCGCGTCGCGCGTCTCCCGCCGTTCCGGAATCGACGGCCGTGCGAGGTGGCGTGGCACCAACGCGGACCGTCCGCCGCGCCGGGGCGAGCCATTTCTTGATCGAAAATGCCATTTCAGGGACGGTATTGTGCGCCGTGAATCCCTTCGCTACGATCGCACCCTCACCGGCCGCAAGTCCGCTCATTACAGGGGGCGATGTGGGTGCGTCAGCGTCAGAATCACTCCCCGAGCGGGATGACTGATGGGCGATTCCAAACGGAATTCAATGCCTTCCGGCCCTGAATTAGCGGAAGGCGAGCGATTATCAAAAGGCTCGCCTTCTTCTCCTTTCCGAAGACGGGATTACTCCCTCTTCTGGGTGGCGGGCGCCGTCGACGGTCTCGGGACCTGTGCGTCCACCCTCTTCCTTCCGCTGATCCTCCTGGGCGCCGGGTACTCGTCCGGGCTCGCCGGCCTCGTCGCCTCGGTGGCACTGGTCAGCGGGCTCGTCGTCTCGCCGGTCGCGGGCGTGTTCGCCGACCGGCTGCCGCGCAAGCCGATGATGTACACGGCGGCCCTGGTCGCCGCGGGCGCCATGGGCTCGGTGTTCGTGACCGTGGCACTCGGCCATGTCGTCCTCCTCCACGTACTCGTCGCGGCCGTCGTCGAGCAGGCGGCCAGCGCCACCTACGGGGCGGCCGCCTCCGGTACGATCCGGCGGCTCGTGCCCCCCGAGGAGTACCCCCGGGCGATCGGGTACCTCCAGGCACGGGACCAGGCGGTCCAGATCGTCGGCCCGACGCTGGGCGGGGTCCTCTACCAGGCGGCGCGGTGGGTGCCGCTGCTCGCGGACGCCGTGTCGTTCCTGCTGGTGGCCGTGTTGAGCAGGGCGATCCGCGCGGACCTGACGCCCGTACGGGAGACGACCGCCCCGTCCTTCGCCCGTGAGCTGGCCGACGGCCTGCGCTTCGTGTGGGCGCACCCCTTCCTGCGCTTCGTGGTCGTGTGGACGGCCGGGGTCAACGCCCTGCTGGGAGCGCTGTACTTCCACGCCGTCTTCGCCTCGCACGCCGAGGGCGCCAGCCCCTCCTCGATCGGTCTCATCCTCACCCTCGCGGGCGTCGGCGGGCTGCTGGGCGCGCTCGCCGCGCCCTGGCTGGTGCAGCGGGTGACGGCTCCCCGGATCGTCACGGGCGCCTCGTGGGTCATGGTGCCGACGGCAGCCGGGCTCGCGTACGCCTCCCAGACCTGGGCCTACGGGCTGCTGCTGAGCGGGGTGTCGCTGATCGTGCCGTCGGTGGCGGTCGTGCTCCAGACCCGGGCGGTGCTGGTGACCCCCGACGGTCTGCTGGCCCGGATGGGCACGGTGCTGGGCACCGCCGGCCAGGGCGTCGCCGCACTCGCCCCGGTGCTGGCCGGGGTCCTGGTGGCCGCGTACGGCGGCCGCACGGTCGCGTGGGGCTGCGCCGGGGCCTTCGCCGCGCTGGCCCTGTACGCGACGGCCAGGTCCGCTCTCGTCGTCCGGGAGGTGCCGTGACGGCGTTCTCCCCGCGGACGGTCACGCGCGGCTACGGCGTCTACCGCCCGGTGCTGCCGGTGACCAGTCCCCGCAACCCGGACCGGATGGTGTACACGGGGGACGCCGACGGCCGGTGCGAGATCTTCACCTGGGACCGGTCCAGCGGCGGCGGACGGCAGTTGACCGACCGTCCCCACGGCACGCTGCTGTGCGCCATCGACGGCGACGAGGCCGTGTGGTGGTTCGACGAGGACCGCGGCGGCAGCGGCGGCTGGCGCACCCAGGACTTCGACGGCGGCCCGGACCGCCCGGCGCTGCTCGACGTGCCCTGCGGGCGGCCCGCCGGGCTGGCGCTGACGGAACGGGGCACGGTGGCCGTCGGCATCCGCGGGAGCGAGGGATTCAGCGTGCACCTGGGGCGGCGCGGCGGCCGGGGCACGCCCGTCCTGCGCACGACGGACTCCGCTACCCTGTGCGATCTGGCGCCGGACGGCGGCCTGCTGGCGGTGACCGGCCCCGCGCACTCGGCCCGCGCCGTGACGCTGCTGACCCCGGACGGGAGCACCGCCGCGGTGCTCTCCGGCACCCGGGAACGCACCTGGGCGCTCGGCTTCGCGCCCGCGCCCACCCCGCCCCCGGGCCCCCGAGGCACGTCCGGCCATACGCTGCTGCTGGTCATGCGCGAGCGGGCCGGCCGCTACCACCTCGGAGTCTGGAGCCCCGGCGCCGGACTGGAACTGCTGCCCTGGTGCTCCTTCGACACCGAGACGACCGCCCGCTGGTACCCCGGCCCGGGCAGCGCGCGGGTCCTGCTGCGACAGGACCGGCACGGCCGCAGCAGGTTGTTCGCCGCGGACCTGGAGCGCGGCCAGCTGACCCCGTGCCCACCCCCGAGGGAAGCATCCTGGCCGCGTCACCCACCGCCGGCGGCGACGTGCACTACATCTGGACCGACGCGGTGACCGTGCCCCGCGCGATGTCCCTGTCGGGTGCGCCGCTGCCCGGGCAGAGCCAGTGGCGCGTCCCCCGCTTCGGCCACCGCCGGGACCTGTGGACGCCGGGACCCGACGGCCCCGTGCACACCTTCGTCACCACACCCGCGGACCGCCCCGGACCCTACCCGCTGGTCTTCCTCGTCCACGGCGGCCCGGCCGACCACGACCGCGACGCCTACGACCCCATGGTGCAGACCCTGGTCGGCTCGGGCCTCGCCGTGGCCCGCGTCAACTACCGGGGCTCGACCGGCTACGGGCCGCGCTGGCGCTCCGCGTACTCCGAGGGCGTCGGCCACACCCAGGTCGCCGACCTGGTGCGGGTCCGGGCCGACCTGCTGGAACGGGGCATCGGCCGCCCGGGCGCCGTGGGCCTGTGCGGCACGTCGTGGGGCGGCTATCTGACCCTGCTGGCGATGGGGACCCGCCCCGGCCTGTGGGATGTCGGGGTGGCCGTCAAACCGCTCGCCGACTGCGCCACCGCCTTCCGGTACTCCACGCCCGCCCTCCAGGCGCTGGACACCTCGCTGTTCGGCGGCACTCCCGACGAGGTGCCGGGCGCCTACGCCCACGCCTCCCCGTCCTCGTACGCCGCCGCCATCCGCTCCCCGCTGCTGGTCGTCGCCGCGCGCCGGGACGCCAAGTGCCCGCCGGAGCAGATCGAGGCGTACCTGGCCGTGCTGCGTGCGGGCGGTGTCCCGCACGAGGTGATGTGGCTGGACTCGGGCCACGACGGCTACGACGGAGCCGACCACCTGGCCGTCATACGACGGTCCCTCGCGTTTCTCGGCGGCGGGCTGCCTTCCGGGCCCGATCAGGCCGAGCCGCCACCACCCCCGGAGAGGAGGTGAACACCATGCAGAAGGACATCATCCACGGCGACCCGCTCGACGGCGACGAGGAGAGCCGCAAGCCGGGCGTCGGCGTCGTCGTCTACTTCCGCTCCGCGGAGGAGATGGAGGACGAGGACCAGTAGCTCCGAGGGGCCGGTCCCGCCACCGTGCGCGGCCGAGCCCGTCCGGAGGACACCGGCCGGACTCCCCGGCCGGTGCCCCGTCACGGAGGTCGTCAGGCGCCCCGCCCGGCGCCTGACGACTTCCCGGCCGACGCCCGGCCGACCCGTCATGCCGTGCACTGATCACATGAGAAGAGGCGAGCCGTGCGCGTACTCCTGGTGAACATGCCCTGGGCCCCGATCGATCTCCCGTCGCTGGCTCTCGGAATTCTCAAGCGCAGCGTCGACGAGCGCGTACCGAACAGCACAGCGGACGTTCTGCACGCGAACATCGAATATGTGGACTGGATCACCAGGAACACGGAATTCACTTTGGAGGACTACTCCTACTACGCACTCGGATCGTATTTCCTGGGCTGCGGCGACTGGGTCTTCTCCTCCGCTCTCTACGACGATCCCGAATGGCGCGTCGCCGAGTTCACCGCGGCGATGGCCAACCGGGTGCCCGGGGCCCGGATGGAGATGACACAGGCCCTGCACGTCACCGCACCCGACTTCGTCCGGCACATAGCGGAACGCATCGTGGAACTCGCCCCGGACGTGGTCGGGTTCACCTCGACGTTCCAGCAGAACACCGCCGCCCTGGCCGCCGCCAAATACGTCAAGCGGCTCGCCCCGCACATCGTGACGGCCATGGGCGGCGCCAACTGCGACGGCAAGCAGGGCGAGGCCGTCCACCGCAACTTCCCCTTCGTGGACCACGTGCTGCGCGGCGAGGGCGAGGTGTCGTTCCCCGCGCTGATCAGGGCCCTGGAGGCGGGCGAGCCCCTGTCCGAGGTCCCCGGGCTGTGCTGGCGCGACACGGACGGCACCTCCGTGGTGAACGCCATGAGCACCAAGCCGCTGCCGCCCGCCGCGATCCTGCCGCCGGACTACTCGGGGTACTTCGAGCGGCTCGCCTCGTCCCACGCCCGGAACTGGGTCGAGCCCAAGCTGGTCGTCGAGGGGGCGCGCGGCTGCTGGTGGGGCGAGAAGCACCACTGCACCTTCTGCGGGCTGAACGGCTCGTTCATGGAGTTCCGCAGCAAGAGCCCCGACGTGTTCTACGACGAGATCATGGATCTGGCGCGCAGGCACCGGGTCCTGGACATGTACGTCGTGGACAACATCCTGGACATGGGGTACGTGAAGTCGGTGCTGCCCCGCATCATCGACAGCGGCTACGACCTGCGCATGCACATCGAGATCAAGTCCAACATGCGGCGCGGACAGCTCCAGACCCTGGCGGACGCGGGCCTGATCTTCGTCCAGCCCGGCATCGAGAGTCTCAACAGCCGGGTGCTGACCCTGATGGACAAGGGCGTGACCGGCGGCCAGAACGTGCGGATGCTCCGTGACGCCGCCACCGTGGGCCTCTCGGTCGCCTGGAACTACCTGCACGGCTTCCCGGGCGAGGACGCCGAGGACTACGACGACGTGGTGGACCAACTGGCCGCGCTGGAACACCTGAACCCGCCCGTCGGCCCGTCCTCCCGGATCGCGATCGAGCGGTTCAGCCCGTACTTCGACAACCCCGGGCTCGGCTTCTCCGAGCTGCGCCCCGCCGAACCGTACCGGCTCACCTACGACCTCCCCGACGAGGAGATGTTCGACCTGGCGTACGTCTTCGACGTACCGCCCCGGGGGATCGGCGAGGACGTCGTCGAACGGCTCGACGCGGGCATCGCGCGCTGGAAGCGGAACTACGCCGGCAGCCGCCTCACCCACTGCGACCTGGAGGATCGGATCGTCCTGGTCAGCAGGCGCCGGGCCTTCGACTGGACCCGCCTGGAACTGACCGACCCGCGCGAACTGGCCTTGTTCCGGCTGCTCGACCAGCCGCACACGGTGAAAGCGGCCGCGCGCAAGCTGGACGCGGACCACCCCGTCGGCGAGGCCGACCTGCTCCGGGTCCTGAAGCGGTGGCGGGAGCTGGGCGTCGTGTTCGAGGACAGCGGGCAGTTCGTGCAGATCGCGCCGCCCGCCCTGAACGAGGAGTTTCTGCGGATCGACCACATGCGGCACACCGCCGCCCGCGAGGCCGAACTCGCCCCGACGACCGCCTGACGAACGCGCCACCGCCCGACCGAGGGACGACGATGACTCCTGCTCCCACCGCCACCGCCCCCTTCACCGTGACCGCCTCACGGGACTACGACCCCGAGGTGGGCTCCCTGCCCGCCATGTCCCTGGGCCGCTACGAGATCGACATGTCCGGCGGCGAGGCCGCCCGGCGGCTGTTCGCCGCCGGGGCCCGGCACGTCACCCTGCCCCGCCCCGTGGACCTGACGGATGCCGCCGACGCGGCCTGGACGGTCAGAGCGCTGAGCTTCGTGGGCGACCTGACCAGCCTGGCCGTCTCGGTCGACTGGCAGCTTCGCACCGGCCCGGACCCCGACGCCTGGCGCCACTTCTGCCACCTCCACCCGCCGACCGCCGTCCTCGGCACCGCGGACCCGGTCGCGACGGCGCTCGCCTGGCGCACCACGTACTACATCTGCAAATGCATCTTCCGGTACGGCCCCGGCTTCATCCAGGTCCGCGACCGGCGCTACGGCGAGCTGCGCCGCTTCACCATCGACGAACCGGAGTACCACGAGGCCGTGGCGGCCCTCGCCGACGGCGCGCCCGCCGACGCGATCCCGGGGCCCGTCCTGGACGACCTCGTCTCCGAGCACCTCGTCCTGCGCTTCGGCGACCATCTGTGGTGGGCACCGTACCGGGTCCGCCGCTGGTCGGAGGCACCGCTGGTGATCTGAGCGCACGGCCGTGGTTGTGCGTCAGCAGCGTGCAGTGAGGACAGACCTGATGACCTTCCCCTTGTAGCGTGCAGACCGTGGCTGTGCGGGAAGTCGAGGGTCGTGGCGGGCAAGAGGCGAGAGTCTGACGCGGAGTTTTGTGAGGGGGCTGTGCGGATCGTGGCCGAGATTGGCAAGCCGATCCCGCGGGTCGCGAAGGGCCTTGGGATCAACGGGACGACGCTGGCGACCTGGGTGTCGAGGGCGCGGGCGGCCGGCAGGGCCGGTCCGGCGGGTGAGGAGGACGAACTCGCGCGGCCGCGGCGGGAGAGCGCCCGGCTCGAGCGGGACAACAAGGACTGGTCATGGAGCGTGATGTCCTCAAACGTCGCATGGTCCTGTGGGTGAAGTAGCTGTTGCGGGCCCGGCGGCGCCCGTCGGGGTGATCAGCGGCCGGAGGAGCGGGTTCAAGTTTTCGCATCGCACCTCCTGCCGGGCTCCTGGGGTGGTGGAGGCGTGGTTCTGCAAGTGGCGACGCAGACCGTCCGGGCCGACGAGACGCGAGGTCGGGGGGCACTGCCGGCCGGGCGGATCGCCTACTTCTTCGACCGCTCGGGCACAACGTAGGGCTCACCGAGGATCACGCCGGACCTGTGGGAGGAGGGCCGGCAGGTGTCGCGGAACACGGTCGCCGAGATCATGGCCGGGCTCGGCCTGCGGGGCCGCAGGCCGCCGCGCCGACGACGTTCGCCGACCCGCCCCGGGGGAGCGGAAGGCGGCACGTGACCTGGTCCTGCGCAGGTTTGGTGCGATCGCGCCGAACATCGTGGGGTGGGGCGGCATGACCGAGATCGACACCGGCCAGGGCAAGCTCTACCTCGCCGGCGTCCACGACGCCTTCTCCCGGCGGGCCTTGGGCTGCGCGAGGGGCGGCCGGCACGACACGACGCTGGTCACCGCCGCGCTGCAGATGGCGATCGCCACCCGGGGCGGCGAGGTGGACGGCGTCATTTTCCACACCGACCGCGGCTCGGAAGGCAACTCCGAGGGGTTCAGGCAGCTTTGCGGCAGGTGGGGCGTGGTGCAGTCGATGGGAGGTGTCGGGTCCGTCCTGGACAACGCCGCCGGGGAGTCGTTCCATTCGGTCCCCAAGGTCGAGTACGTCCACCGGCAATGTTTCGCCGCCCGCGCCGAGGCGCGACTGAGGACCGTTACCTGGATCGCGGACTTCTGCACCACCAAGCGCCGCCACGGCGCGGCCGGCGGGCGGCCGCCTGCCGAGTCCGAACGGATCATCCAAGAAGCGCGGACTCGGACCGGTCAACACGACCGAGCCGCACAACCAACGTCTCTACGAAAACTGGGGATTGACACTGGTGCATCGTTTCTCTCTTGAGGCCCTGCCAGAAACTCTTGGCGAGGGCGTTGACGTAACTCGGTCCGCCCCGGCCCATGCTCCTACGGATCTCGAAGCCGTCGCAGACCTGGGCGAACGCCGCGGAGGTGTATCGCAAGCCGCGGTCCGCGTGAAAGATCACTCCTGGCCAGCCCGGTGTTCTCCGCCCGCAGCCGGGCCAGCTCGGCTTCCATGCGTTCCGGCACGCCGGCGGCGGCTGGGCGGCCGTCCCGGTCACGTACCCAGGTGCGGAGCGTCTCGGGGTTCACGTTCAGATGGGCCGCGACGTCCTTGAGCGTCCGCCTGCCCGCCGGCGCCCGCCACAAACCGATCGCGTCGGACCGGAACTCCGGACTGTACTTCGAAGGCCGCGCCATGTGGATCTGCACCTTCCTGGACCGTCAAGATCCATTG
Source organism: Streptomyces sp. Wb2n-11 (assembly GCF_001049855.1). Lineage (NCBI taxonomy): Bacteria > Bacillati > Actinomycetota > Actinomycetes > Kitasatosporales > Streptomycetaceae > Streptomyces > Streptomyces sp. Wb2n-11. The sequence goes on along the minus strand of NZ_CVPB01000001.1, from coordinate 7,541,921 downwards.
TCAGGTGTGTCCACACCACAGGAGTCACCTCACCGGGCCCCCACCCGTGACACCACCGCTCGGTCGCTGGACCCGATCGCCCCGGACTCCGGGGACCTTCTCAAGCCCTGGGCTCTCGAGCTGTCGGCCGGGCCGGCTGTTCGGACGCCCCCGCGTCCACGCGGAGCTGCAACGCGAGGTGCAATATCCTCTGCAGAATGTACGCATGACCAACGCACCGAACCGATCGTCCATGGCCCGCTCCCCCCTCGTCGACCTGCTCGGGCTGCGGCCCCACGTGGAGGGCGGCTGGTACCAGGAGACCTGGCGCACCGAAGGCGTCGCCACCCCCGAGGGCTACCCCGGGGGCCGGGCCTACGCCACTGGCATCTACTTCCTGCTGCACCCCGGCGAGAGATCGGCCTGGCACCGGGTGCGCTCCGACGAGCTGTGGCTCTGGCACCGGGGCGGGTCGCTACGGCTCTCCCTGGGCGGACCGGGCGAGCGCCCCGAGGAGACACCCGAGCAGCTGGTGCTCGGGGCGTCGGTGGAAACCGGCGAGCGCCCGCAGATCCAGGTCCCGGCCGGTCACTGGCAGTGGGCCGAGCCGCTGGGCGACGAACCGGTGTTGGTCTCCTGCGTGGTTGCGCCCGGCTTCGCCTACGAGGACTTCGAGCTGCTGGAAGGCGACCGGGAGGACGGCGAGCGGAGGGGTGAATGACCGGAGCCGTCGCCTACGAGAGGTGAGCGGCGGCTCCGGCGGGATGCCGTGGTGGAGGACCTGATCCCACTCGACGGTGCCCGAAGGCTTGGAGGTAACGTCGAACTGCACCGGGGCAAGGCGCGACCGGGCGGAGCCGGGCCGGGCCGGGTGCGGATGGCCCGCCGGCCCTGACGGCTTCCGACGCCCGGCTGGACCATCGCCAGGAGCTCCGGCCCGATCCGCGGTGGGTGTGGGAGGGTGCCGGAATCCAGCACTGGCCGCCGGGCAGCACGTCTGGGCCCGGGCGCGCATTGACTCCGCCAGCGGGCGCAGCACCACCGGGTCCTGCTGGTGGGGAGCGGTGCCGCTCGGGGTTGGCACGGCACCCTGGCAATGGGGGTAGCAACCCGCTCGGTCCTGTCAGCGATGCGCGGCTGCCCCCTCCTGTTCTATGGCCGAACCATGGCCTGTGCGAACGGCGCCGGGCGAGTCAGCGGCTCGAGTCCCTCGTACGGGTTGTTTCCGAGCGATCGGCGAACCGGTCGGCCGACCGGAGCCGTCAGTCGGGGCATGGAAATCGATGAGCAGCACATCGCCGAGCCCGGGCTTGTGGTCCTGGAGGTCGCCGCTGCGGACGAGGGCACCGTTCGCGCGGTGCCGGAGGGCCTCCAACAGAAGTAGGTGACCCCCGGCATCACGCCGGTGTGGCACACGCCGGGCGAGCCGGGCGTCCAGGCCCGGGTGTACGCGGACGTACGCCGCTTCGGCATCACTCGCTAGTGCTCTGACCGCACAGGTTCGCCGGGTTGGCGGTCGCGGCGGTTGGATGTGCGGTGACGTCCGACCCGACCGCTGGATGTGCGGTGGCCGAGCCTGTCCGTGTGCGCAGACTGACCGACCAGGAGGGGCAGAAGCTGCAGCAGATCGTGCGTCGGGGTAGCACCAGTTCGGTGCGCTATCGGCGGGCGATGCTGCTGGCGTCGGCCGGCGGGAACCGGGTGCCGGTGATCGCACAGCTGGTGCAGGCCGACGAGGACACCGTGCGCGATGTGATCCACCGGTTCAACGAGATCGGCCTGGCCTGTCCGGACCCTCAGTGGGCGGGAGGCCGTCCTCGCCTGCTCACCCCTGACGACGAAGACTTCGTCATCCAGACGGCCACCACCCGCCCCACCAAGCTCGGCCAGCCCTTCACCCGCTGGTCACTGCGCAAGCTCGTCGCCTACCTGCGGAAAGTCCATGGCCGCGTGATCCGCATCGGCCGCGAGGCGTTACGCGGTCTGCTCGCCCGCCGCGGTGTCACCTTCCAGCGCACCAAGACGAGGACCTGGGGACATGATCCAGGCAAACAGCCTGGCACCAGGTTCGGTCCGCGTCGGGCACCGACAGCTCCTCTCGAAGATCATTTCGTGAGGAGTCCCAGGCGCCGGTCCAGGACCGGATCCCCCGAGCGAGCTACCTGTTTGTGTCCTCTCTCGGGGGACGCGCGCCACCGGTGGTCTCTTGTTGACTCGGATCGTCAACACAACGGCCGGACAAGGCCGACCACCCCGGTAGCCATAGGACAACACCATGACCACAAAACGCAGTTCCGCGCAGCACGGTTTCCCCGGAGGCCGCCGAATCGCCGCAGCTCTGCTGGTTTCCACTCTGGGAGGCACCACACTGGTCGCGTGTGGTGCCGAGGCCAAGGACTCACAAACCGCCAAGGTCTCCAGCAAGAGCATCGGCGAGACCGCGGGCGACGCCAAAATCAACTGGGGCACGTGCCCGGCCCCGGCCGAGGGACGGACCCGTGACCCCCAACTGGCCTGTGGAACGTTGAAGGTGCCACTCGACTACCAGAACCCGGACCGCATGAAGATCAAACTGGCGGTTTCCCGGCTGTCCACCGCAAAGCCCGGGAAACGACATGGCGTTCTGCTGCTGAACCCCGGCGGGCCGGCCCTGGGCGGTCTCGGCATGCCCGAAACCATGGCGTCCACACTGCCGAAGTCCGTGCTGGACCGCTACGACCTGATCGGGTTCGACCCGCGCGGCGTCGAACACAGCACCCCACAGAGTTGCGGTCTGCAAGACCCCAGCGTGTCCGGGCGCTTCCCCTATCCTGCTGCGGACGGCTCGATCACCAAGAACGTGGCCCTCGCCAAAGCCGACGCCAAGCAGTGCGCCGACACGGTGGGCAAGAATCTGCGGTACTACAACACCGCCAACACCGCCCGGGACATGGACCGCATCCGCCAGGCGCTCGGTGAGAAGAAGATCTCCTACTGGGGCCAGTCCTACGGCACCTACCTCGGCGCCGTCTACCGCTCCCTCTTCCAGGCCCACACCGACCGGATGGTCCTGGAAGGCAACGTCGACCCCACCAAGGTATGGGCCAACCAGGTGGCGGGCACCTGGGGCAAGGGCATGGCCGACCGGTTCCCCGATGCCGCCCGCGTCGCCGCGGCGCAGGCCGGCACCCTCAAGCTGGGCACGAACGTCGCGCAGGTGACCCACACCTACCTCACCCTCGCCGACCGGCTCGACCGCACGCCCGCAGTGATTCCCGGCGCATCGATGTCGCTGGACGGGGCGCTGCTACGGAACATGACCTACGCCCTGCTTCTGCACAACAACACCCTTCCCACACTCGCCAAGTTCTGGAAAGCCGCCGACGGCCTGGCCCACGACAGCACCACGGACGCCGACCTCGCGGTTCTCAAGGAGGTATTCGCCGCCACACCGACGTCCCCGGGCTTCCCCGCGGATAACCAGGCCACCATGTTCATGGCCCTCACCTGCGGCGACGCCGAATGGCCGCACGACGTCGAGGGCTACGCCGCCCGCACCACCGCCGACCGCGAGAAGTGGCCGCTCACCGCGGGCATGCCCGCCAACATCTGGGCATGCGCCTACTGGGACAAGCCCGCTGAGGCGACTGTCAAGATCGTGAGGGACGGCCCGAGCAACACCCTGATTCTGCAGAACCGCAGGGACAATGCCACCCCGTGGGAAGGCGGCGTCGGGCTGCACAAGTCCCTCGGCGACGGCTCTGTCCTCATCGGCGTCGACAACGGCGGGCACTACGTCTACGGCGCGGGCTCAGCCTGCGCCGACAAGGCCACCGTCGGCTTCCTGGCCACCGGCCACCTGCCGGACAAGGACGTCTACTGCACCGACATCACCCAGAAGTAGCCCGCCGGAACACGGTGCTCCCTGTCCGGCCCGCTGTCCGGTTGGAGTCGCCTCGACGGGGCCGAGGGAAGTCAGGGCGGTTGTGCACGTTCCGGGGTCAAGGCCCGATACGCCAGAAACCTCTCAGGACGACAGGCAGACACGGTGTCCTGCTCGCGCGCAGCGCTCACCTGCGGCATCGGCCTCCAGCAGCAGAAGACTGGGGTGTGTGCTGGTGGCCCCACCGGGGCGGCCGCCCTGGAAACCGGCAAGGCTCGCTCCCAGGGATGCATCGCTCCTCATCTGCCCCGCAGACCACCCGCATCCCCCTCGGGAGACAAACATGAGTAATGCGCCCCGCGCTCGACGCGGCGGCACCCGTTCGCGTCTGTCCGGCCATCTCAAAACGAACCGCTCCCAGCACATCATCTATCTGACCGGCTGCTCGCTCTTCTCTCTGGGTGCAGCCTTCTTCATACAGTCGGACTTAGGCGCGGATCCGTTGGACGTCTTCGCTTTGGGTCTGCTGGAACACATTCCGCTGTCCATCGGCGTAGCCCAGGCACTCGTAGCGCTGGCCTGCCTCATCGTGTGGGCGGTCTGGAACGGTAGGCGCCCGCCACTGTCGCCCGTCCTCACGTTCCTTCTATGCGGCAGCATGATCGACGTACTTCGCGCCATCGGTGTGACCGGACAGGTGCCCGTGTCCGCGTTCACGCTCATGTTGTCGCAAGGGGAAGCCCAGAGCTTCTCCTGCTCGGCGCCGGCTACCTCACGGGCGGCCCGACCGGCATCGGAGCAGTGTATTTCCTGGTCCTCGTCGACGCGCTCATACAGCCCTGCATGTGGCTCAACGCCCGCTTGTTCCGCCTTCAGAACCACGGTCTCGCTCTACGGAGCGTAATTCCCTCTGCATCTGCATCCGCCTAGGAGAAAGGACACTCCCGTGCTCTTCGGAGATCTCCACATCGCCGGTATGGGCGCCTGCCTGCCGGAACGGGTCACCACCGAACAGGCGGTCGCTCAAGGTCGGTACGACCCTGAGGAGGCTGCACGGCTGGGCTGGGTGTCGGTGGCCGTCGCCGGCGACACGCCTGCACCGGACATGGCTGTCCAGGCCGCGCTGGACGCCCTGTCCATGTCCGGGCACGCGGCCGAGGACATCGCCGTCCTGATGCACGCCACGTGCAACCACCAAGGGCCGGACATGTGGTCCCCTCAGCACTACATCCTCCGCCACACCGTCGGAAGCACTATTCCCGCACTTGAGATCCGTCAGGGCTGCAACGGCTTTCTGGCGGCCATGGAGCTCGCGGGGTACTACCTCGGGGCTTCCGGTGACCGTCCTGCGGCTCTGATCACCTCTGCCGACAACTGGGGCGATCCGCTGGTGGACCGATGGCGCGCCACGCCGGGCGGTCTCTTCGGGGACGCCGCCACCGCCGTCGTCCTGTCCCGGCACCGCGGCTTCGCCCGTCTGGTGAACGTGCGGGCGACATCGCTTCCGGAACTGGAGGAGCTGAACCGAGGCGGTGAGCCGCTCTTCCCACCGGGCTGTACCACCGGCCTGCGGGTCGACCTGCGCGAGCGCGCGGCCACGTACAAGGGCGGCCAGGACATGCTGGAGGCCGGCAGTTTGATGGGTGAAACACAACGGGCCCTTATCCTGGACACGTTGGAGGAAGCGGGGTTACGGCCTGACGACATCACCCGCATCGCCCACCAGTTCGTCGGCGACCGCGGCGTACTCCAACGGCTTCTGGAACCGTTCGGCGAGAACGCCGCGGACCGCGGGGTGTGGGACTTCGGCCGCTCGATGGGGCACACCGGTGCCAACGACCAGACGAGCGGGCTCTTCCATCTCCTCGCCACGGGTCAGCTCCGGGCGGGCGACCATGTGATGCTGCTCGGGGCCGGCGCGGGCATAGCCTTCTCCTGCGCGATTGTCGAGATCGTCGCCTCTCCCGCCTTGGCACCCGGGCTCCCTCCCCGCCCGACGACGTGAACAGTAAGCCGCAGCCGTGGACAGCGGCACCCGAACGGTGGGTACTGCGGCCCATGGTTCTCGATGCAGGCATACGCGGGAGGCGGTACGAGCCGCTGCTGCGTCTCGTCTGCGTCCCATACGCGGGGGGCAGCGCGGCGGTCTACCACCGATGGGCGCACACCTTGCCGCCCACGATCGAGCCATGGGCGTTGCGCCTGCCCGGACACGACTCGCGGATGGACGAACCGCTCGGTACGGATCTGATGTCGGTCGCCCATGAGGCCGCTGCCGCGCTCGCTGGACTGCTACCAGGACCGTACGCACTCTTCGGGCACAGCCTCGGTGCCTTGCTCGCGTTCGAGATCGCGCACTCACTGCGCCAAGGGTGGGGGATCGACCCTGTTCTGCTCGCCGTATCGGCGCGCGTCGCGCCTCAGCTCTCCCGCCATGGCGGGACGATGCACCGATTGCCGGACGACGAGTATCTGGAAACACTGGACCGGCGGTTCGGAGCGATTCCACCGGTGATCCGCGCGGACCCGCAGATGCGAGCCCTGTATCTGCCCATTCTCCGAGCTGACACCACTATGCTGGAGACCTATCGGCACAAGGCGGGACGCCTCCTGAACTGTCCGATACTCGCCTTCGGCGGGGAGGACGACCCTGAGACGTCCGCCGACACCCTGGCAGCCTGGAGCGAGCAGACCACGGCAGGGTGCTCGACGACGCTGTTCCCGGGCGGCCACTTCTTCCTCCAGCCCGAGCGCGACCGGCTCCTGCGCCTGCTGTCGGACGAGTTGCTCGTCTCGCTCGTCCCCTGAGCAGGGGGGGGCGGCCATCGTCGCAGCGTGCCGCCCCCCACCGTGCTTCAGCGGCGCTCCGCCGTGATCAGGACATACCCGAGACCCGGGGTGTAGAACGTGTTCACCTCCGGGTCGAGCATCGCCTCGACGACAGTCTCGCCCGCGATCCGCACCCACTCCTCACGGTGCTCCAACATTTTGGTCCGCAGCGCGACGCGGACGCTGTCGGGCACGAAAATATGGGGGGTCACGTCTTCGATCTCCACCACCCTGAAGCCCTCCCCCTCCAGCATCGGCGTATAGGCCGCGAGTTCGACGGCGGTGACCAGCGGATGGATGGTGGACCAGTCCTTACCCGGCTCGTGGAACATGTCCGCCACAGCCAGCCGTGCCCCAGGGCGCAGCACCCGCGCCGCTTCCCGTAACGCACGCGGCTTGTCCGGCATGTGGATCAGCGATTCGAAGAGCCAGGCCCCGTCGAACGAGCAGTCTTCGTACGGAAGGTGCTGCGCGTCGGCGCGCTCGAACCGCACACGGTGGCCGACGTCGAGTTCGCGTGCCCTCGCAGTGGCGTGCTCGACCTGGCGCGGGCTGACGGTGATACCGACTATGTCCACCTCGCACTCGTCAGCCAGCGTGAACGCGGGCTGGCCGATGCCGCAGCCGATGTCCAGTACGCGCTGACCGCTTTCCGGCGCGAGGCGGTTGATCATGAGACCGGTGAGGCGTGCGGTGGCCTCCTGGAACGATGACGTGTCACGCTCGTCCTCCCAGTAACCGAGGTGCAGGTTACTGTCGTTAACGCGGGCGTGGAACTCGCTGAACTCGTCGTAGAGTTCCGCGACGCCGTCGTTGTTGGATTCAGGGGTCGTTGACATGAACTCTCCAGTCTTAGGGGGCACGGCGGCCGTGACCCGGACGCGGACTTTCTCTTTCAGTCGCGGTCGTAGTACCAACTCATGTCGGCGCCACTGGCGGAGGCCAGGCGTGAGACCGCGGTCGGCCGCTCGGAGGCCACCTCCGGCGAGCAGCGGCGGCGCAGCTCGTCGAGGGCCGGCAGCGCCGCGAGAACCGTCGGGAAGGGCAGGCCGAAGTCCACGAGACAGGCGACCTCGTCGACTCCCGCGGCACGGAGCCGGTCGATGATGGCGGCGCACTTGTCCGGTGCGCCGAGCAGCGATCGCCGTCGGTAGTAGTCCTCGGCCATCAGCTCGGCCAGCTTGTCCTGCTCCGCGGCGTCGGTGCCCCGTGATGTCCCGCCGGCCTTTTCGTCGTTGCGCTGCTGACTCATGAAGGACGCGAGGTATTGCTTCACGGGCTCTCGCACGAGTTCCCACACCTGGCCCTCGTCGTCGCCGACGTAGGTGTGCATGCCGATGGTGACGATTCCCGCGAGCGGATCGTGGCCCGCTTCTTCGCGTGCAACGCGGTAGGCGGCGATGTTCTCCTCAAGCTTCTCCCAACTGGTCAGCAGAGAGAGCACGTTCAGGCCCCGGGTACCGGCTTCGAGCCATGTCCGGGGATTCGAGGTGTGGACGAGCCAGAGCGGAAGTTCCGGCTGACGGGGACGAGGGAACGTACGCACCTCCAGTTCGCGCCCCCCAGGCCCCGGGAAACGAGCCGACTCCCCCCTCCAGAGCCTTCTGAGGGTTTCGATCTGGCCGAGGGTGTCCTCCCGGCGGTTCTCGTACCGTTCGGGATAGAAGACGAAATCGCCCTGGTGCCAACCGGTCGCCACGCACACACCGGCCCGTCCGTCGGACAGATGGTCGACCAGTGACCACTCCTCCACCACCCGTACGGGGTGGTGGTGCGGCAGCACCACGCTCCCCGCCCTGATGCCGATGTGCTCCGTCGCCACCGCGAGCGCGGCGGACAGGACCGCCGGGTTCGGGAAGCTGCCTCCGAATTCCTGGAAGTGCCGCTCAGGGGTCCAGATCGCTGTGAAGCCTCTCTTGTCGATGAAGCGGGCGACGTCGAGGATGAAGCGGTAGCGCTCGCCAAAGTCGTAGCGGTCGTTCGCCGAGAAGAAGTAGACGCTCAGGTCCATGGGTGTCCTCACTTGGTGCCGCGCCGGTGCGCGGGGTAGAGCGAGGCCGGGAACATACCCACCGGGAGTCCCCGCGCTTCCAGCAGCGGGGAGACCGTGCGCGCGATCCGGGCCAGGTTGGCGTTGTGGGCGATGGTGTGGTGGTCGGCCCTCATCTCGTGAACGGTGATCCTGTCGCCGACGAACGCGGCGAAACCGTTGGAGGTGTCGCCGCTCGTCCGTGGCACGGCGGGCAGCCCGTTGTCGTTTCCGGCGGCCAGAAAGCCCTGAGTGGCGTGGAAGAGGGTCGTCGCCACCGGTGTGATCAGAGGCTCGGGTCGGTAGTCCTGGAGAAGGTCTCCGTTGCGGAGCATCACCTCGTGCCGCACCAGGATCTGCCTCTTGATCACTTCCTGGTCGGGGCGCACGGAAGAGTGCCGGTGGATATGGCGGGCCACCCGTCCGAGCTGTTCGTCCAGGTCGAGGCCGCCGAGGTCGGACAGACCGATCTGCTCGGACACGCCCCACCGCTGGCACATGGCGTTCCCGAGCATGACCAGGGAGAAGGCTTCCGCCTCCACGGCGGTGACCGTTCCCCAGTCCACGCTGTCCACGCCTCGGTGCCCGGCATGATCGGGTCGATGGCGATCAGGTGCGACACCTCTTCCCCGGCGCTCAGCAACTGGTGAGCCATCTCGTAGGCGAGGACTCCGCCGAAGGAGCAGCCGCCCAGGAGGTAGGACTCACCGGGGAATTGCTCCCGCAGCTCGGACACGTAGTGGGCCGCCATGTCCTTGACCGACGCGTACGCACGAGGCCGGGTGTCGAGGGAGCCGACACCGAGCTGCTCCAGACCGATGACGGGGGTGTGGGCGCCGAGATGACGGGAGAGGTAGATCGCGTAGCTCACCTCGCCGTACAGGTTGTGCGCCCAGATGGACCGAACTCCGCTGCCGTACCGGTTGATGGGCACGATCGGCGACGGCCGACCCGACACCACCGGGGCCGGGCCGCCCGCGCGGGCCCGGGCGATCTCGCGAGCCGCCGCCGCACCCGCGAGGCTCCATGGCTCACGGTCGAGTTCGTGGACGACGGGAGGCGGGGCGATCCACCGATCGAAGTCACCGAGCCTGCCGTCGACGCCCCGCACGGCGCGGACCACGCAGGCCGTTCCGACTCCGGTCACCGGCCGCGCCCGGTACATCGCGGCGGCGGCGACCAACGCCCTGCGCCAGCGAGTGGCGTTCAGCAACCAGCGGCGCAGCTTGTGTGCGGGCATGGGTGCGCTCGGTTCCAGCAGCCGCACTGCGGCGTCGACCTGTGCCTCCGCGTCCTCCGGCAGCGATGGGACGACCATGGTGGGCCGGCTGTCCATCCCCCACGTCGCCGCGAGCGTTCCGGTGACCTCGGCGACCGAGGCCGCCGACGTCTCCGTCCCGGGCGCGAGCCCGGGTTCCGGCGTCCCGAGAAGCAGCAGCTCCGTGACTTCGACGCCGCCGTCCAGCAGCAGTCTGGCCGTCTCGGCGGCGATCAGCCCGGCAATTCCTTGGCCGACGAGGCGACAGGGCCCCTCACCATGACGGGCCAGCACGGCGTCGGCGCACACACGGGCCAGTTCCTCGATCCCTCCCGACGGCTCGGCGTCCCGGCCGAAGCCGGGCGCCTCCAGGCCGAACACGGAGCCTTCTCCCGCGAGGTCGCCGGACAGGTGCAGCAGCCAGCTCAGCTCGCCGGTGTCGCCGAACAGGCAGTAGGCCGGGACGCCCGATTCCGCTTCGGCGAAGGAGACCCAGTTGGTCGGTTCCGCACTCGGCGCCCCGGGAACTTCCACCGCCGGAGGGGTATCCGTCACCGGCACCTCGTCGGGCAGGACGTAGCTCTTGCCCAGGTGGCTCACCAGCCGATCGACGCTGGGATGCTCCAGAATCGCCGCCATGGGGATGTGATCGCCGTAGCGCGTCTGGATGTTCTGCATGATGCGCATAGCCCCGATCGAGTCGACACCGTAGGAACTGAACTCGCGTTCGGGTCGACTTCCGAAGCAGGGATGCCTATGCCGTTGGCGACCGCCTCACGGACGTGCAGCTGCAGGCTGGCCGACCGGTCCGGTTCCGCCTTCGTCTGTTGAGGGGCGGGCGCGCCGACTCGGGCCGACGGGGGTGCGCCGGGGCGGGTTCCGGTCGCCCCGTTCCGGGAAGCGATATTTGTGGCAACCGCCGGCGCGGAGGTCTCCGGAGTGGGAGGTGCGACGGGGAGTGCCTGCCGTACGGGGGCAGCCTCGGGCAGCCAGTGGCTCGTGGGCGCGAAGGGGTAGGACGGCAGGGTCACCCGCTTGCGGGCACCGGCGGGGTGCAGGTCACTGAAGTCGATCCCGGTGCCGTTCACCCACAACACCGCGAGCCGCCGCGGATCGCCACCGTGGGCGCGGGACCATGCCGACTCGACGTCCTGCGCGTCCCACTCGGCGGGCGCCGCCCCTCCGGCCCGGCCTCCGGTGAACAGCCGCTCGTCCGCGCCTCCGTCGAGATGGCACCGCAGGACTTCGTTCAGCTCGTCCAGAGTTCGGGCCACGACGGCGAGCCGGGCCGCATGCGGCCGCCGACCCACTTGCAGCGTGTACGCGATGTCCGCGGCGGACTCACGGGCCGGTCCGCTCATGTGGAGGCGGTCGAGATGGTCGAGGAGGCGTTGGACACTGAGGTCGAGCCGCTCCTGGTCGCGCGCGCTCAGGACGAACAGGTGTCGTCGAGCCCGGTCCTCGGTCTCCGCCGGCAGCGACGAGGGCGGCTCCTCGACCACGAGGTGGGCGTTCATTCCGCCGAAGCCGAAGGAACTGACGCCGGCCCGGCGGGGCAGCGGCTGCCCGTGGACGGATCGAGTGGCTGATGCCAGGGCCGGACGGAGGTCACGAGGTGGAACGGTGAGCCGATCAGCTCTATACGGGGGTTGAGCCGCTCCACGTGAAGCGTGGGCGGAAGGATTCCGTGCCGGAAGGAGAGCAGGACTTTGATCAGCCCGCGATTCCCGCCGCTGTCTCCAGGTGCCCCACGTTGGTCTTCACCGTACCCAGACCGCAGTACTGTCCCGCTGCCGCGCCGCCCGTCCCCGGCCGTTCGAACGCCGTTCGCAGCCCGGCCACTTCGATCGGATCACCCAAGGCCGTCCCGGTGCCGTGCGCCTCCACGTAGCTGATCTGCTCCGGTGAGACCCCGGCCCTCTCCTGTGCCCGGGTGATCACCTCGGCCTGCGCGGCCGGGTTCGGCGCGGTCAGGGACGCGGCACGACCGCCGTGGTTGGTGGCACTTCCGGTGATCAGCCCGTGGACGTGGTCACCGTCGGCCCGGGCACGGTCCAGCGGCTTGAGCAGGACGGCCCCACCCCCTCCCCTCGTGCGTAGCCGTCCGCCCGGTGGTCGAACGTCTTGCAGCGGCCGTCGGCCGCCAGCATCCCCGAACTGGTGAAGGCGTCGAAGCCTGTGGGAGACAGGATGACGTTGACGCCGCCGGCGATGGCCACGTCGCACTCGCCCGACTGGATGGCGCGGACCGCGCGGTGCACGGCCACGAGCGAACTGGAGCAGGCGGTATCCACCGGCTCACTGGGGCCGCGCAGGTCCAGCAGGAACGAGACGCGGTTGGCCAGGACACTGTGGTCGTTCCGGTGATGAGCTGACCGTCGATGTCGACGCCACGCTCACGTGCCAGCTCACCGTACTCGGAGGAGGCCACTCCGACGTAGAGACCGCACGCGGTGCCTGCGAGGTCCGCCGGATCGTATCCGGCCTCCTCGATCGCGGCCCACACCGTCTGCAGAAACAAGCGGTGCTGTGGATCCATGACGCGAGCTTCGCGTGGTGTGATCTGGAAAAACTCCGCGTCGAAGCGGTCGATGCCGTCCAGGAAGCCACCCATTCGTTCGGGCCCGCCCCGCTCCGCCCCGAAGCGGTCGGACGGCGCCTTCCGGATGAGGTCGTGACCGGCGGCGAGATGGTTCCAGAACTCTTCCAGGTCCGGTGAGCCGGGGAAGGCTCCCGCCACCCGACGACGGCTACCGGCTCGGCCCCGGAAGGGGCCATGGGCGTACGGACAGGCCGGAGCTGTTCCCGCGGCTCGGCCGCGGCCCGCACCGGGGGCGACGGCGTCGAGCCGCGCCCGAGGGGGGTGGCCGGGGACGCGGTGTCGACCGCCGCGCCCCGGTCGGGCAGCTCCGTGCGCGCGCCAGCCAGGTGAGCGATCACGGCGGACACATCACGGCAGCCGTAGAGGACGGCGGGGCTGAGGTCGAGGGCGAACTCCGCGCCCAGGCGGTCGGCCAGCTGCACCATGGTGACCGAGTCGAAGCCGAAATCACTGAGATGGTCCTCCAGATCGACATCGGCAGGCGATACCCCCAACAACGCGCAGATCGACGCGATCACACTCTCCTGGACTTCCAAGGTCGCGGTGGGCCGCCGGTCGTTGCCCATCGGGGCGGAGTGCGCCGCCGTGGTCGGGGTCTGCTCGGTCACGTGAGGCTCCTCGTGGTGGCTCGGCGGCCCGTCAGCGGTGGGGGCCTGCGCGGGCAGGTCCAGCCAGTACCGGTTCTCCGCGAAGGGATAGGAGGGAAGCGAGACGACACGGCCCCGGCCGGTCGTCGGTGAACTCCAGTCGACCGCCCGGCCCTCGATCCAGGCCCGGGCCGCCTCGGTGGGCTCAGTGGGCGGCGCGGCCGCCGGGGAGCCGGGCACGCGCGCGTCGTCATGGATCGCAGCGCGCGGGCTCGTCAGCAGGCGGCCGTCCGAGCGCTTCTCGACGTAGGCGTCGAGTACATCGATGACGTCGGCGAGCGTGCGTACCGGAGCGGCGAGCCGCGCGGGAAGCGGTTCACGGCCCACTCGCAGGGTGTGGGCGACGTCCGTGACGGACAGGTGGGCTCCCGGCCCCACCAGGTAGTCACGCAGGCGGCGCGCGTGTTCTGCGAGCTGATCCGTGCGCCGGGCCGAGAGAAGCAGAACCGTGGACTCCCGCTCGTCGGACCGTACTTCCGGGTGCGGGGCGGCGGGGGCCTCCTCCAGGATGAGGTGCGCGTTCGCGCCGCCGGCTCCGAAGGAACTGACGGCCGCCCGGCGCGGGGACCCGGTGGGTGGGCTCGGCCATGGCGTCGGCGCCCGGGGCACGTGGAATCCGTCGGCGGTGAGGGGGCCGTCGGCGCCGAGGGTGGGCACCAGGACCTCGTGGCGCAATTGGAGCAGGACCTTGGTCAGCTGTGCCATTCCGGACGCCGCTTCGAGGTGTCCGATGTTGGGTTTGACGGAGCCGATCATCAGCGGTGTTCCGGTGCCGCCCGCCCGGTAGGCGCAGCGCAGTGCGGCCAGTTCCACCGGGTCGCCCGCCGGCGAGCCGGTGGCCTGCGCTTCGACGTACTGCACGGACCCGGGTTCGGCGTCGGCCGCCCGCAGGGCATCCTCGATCAGCTCGACCTGCGCTTCGGCGCTGGGGACGGCGTAACCGTCCGTGGTTCCATCGGAGTTGACGGATGACCCAAGGACGCACGCGTAGATCCTGTCGCCGTCCCGCAGGGCGTCGGTCAGGCGCTTGAGGACCACCGCCCCGACCCCCTCACCGGTCACCATGCCGTCGGCCGCGGTGTCGAAGGCTCGGCTGCGGCCCTCGCGGGACAGCATCTTGGCCGTCGAGAGGTGCAGATGATGACTCGGATGCAGGATGAGGTTGACCCCGCCGACTAGAGCGGCGCTGCACTCACCCCGGCGTACGCTTCCGGCCGCCAGATGCAGCGCGGTCAGTGAGGAGGAGCATGCGGTGTCCACGGCCATGCTGGGTCCGGCGAACCCGAAGGTGTGCGAGACCCGGTTGGCGATGGACCAGGTGGAGGAAGCGGCCTGGACGCGGTGGCCGCGCCCCCATTGCTCGGTCGCCAGCAGTTGGTACTGGCCGTGGTGCATCATCCCGACGAACACGCCGACCCGGGGGCGGCCGGCGGGGTCGGCCGCCCGTAGACGCGACGGTGGCCACGCCGCGTCCTCCATCGCCTCCCAGGCGGTCTCCAGGAACAGCCGTTCCGCCGGATCCATGCGTTCCGCTTCTCTGGGTGAGATCCGGAACAGCAGGGGATCGAAGCGGTCGATGTCGTCGAGGAACGCTCCCCAGCGGTGGTAGCTGCGCCCCGGGACGGTGCCGGTCGGGTCGTCGTGGTCGGCCAGTCGCCATCGTGCCGGAGGGACTTCCCCGATGGCACTGCGTGCGGCGAGCAACCCCTCCCAGAGGCCGTCGGGATTCGTGGCGCCGGGATAGCGTCCGGCCAGGCCGACGATGGCGACGGGCTCGGCCCGGCCGTGATCCGGCCCGACGGCGACGCGGGAGATATGTGGTGACGGGTCGTCCGTGTCGCTGCCGGACTCCACGGCCTCCGAGGCTGCCGGGGAGGCCGTGGAGTCCGCGGTCGGCGTTCCGGTCGGCGAAGCCTCCGCGGCCCCGTCGACAGGGAGGAGGGCTGCGGCCAGTTGCGGCCCGCAGCGGTCGACCAACCCGTGCGCGATGCCCTCCACGGACTCGCCGGCCGTCAGGATCTCCTGTGGCACTGATCCGATGCGCCGCTCCAGGAGGTCCACTGCCTCCATCGTCGTGAGGGAATCCGTTCCGTAGGCCAGGAGCGGGGTCGTCGGGTCCAGTTCGTGCGTTCCGAGCTTCAGGAGTCCCGCGTACAGATCCATGAGATACGCGACGGTGCGGTCGAACAGCGCTCCGCCTCGACTTGCTTGTCGCGGCGCGCTCTCCACGGCCTCTGGCGCCCGGGCGTCCCGCGTTGTCGGGTTATGGTCCGGGGCCGACGGCGACCGGGGGGCCGCTCTCCAGTCACCGCGCTCGGCGATGATCAACTGCTGGCCGGCCTGATCCGCGGTCCATCCCTCGATGCCGAAGCGCCGCACTCCTCTCATGCCCGCGTCGATCAACAGGGCCGACCAGGTGCCCGGGGAGAGCAGCGGGGAGTGGGGGAGCCTCAGGTCCTCGTCCTGGGAGAGCCACCAGCCGTCGGTGAGGCCGAAGACTGGGGTGATGCTGTCGAGAACCCGTGTCGCCTCGTTGATGACGAGGAGCGCGCCCGGCTTCATCAGGGCGCTCACATGGCGCAGGGTGGCACGGACGTCGGCCGTCGCGTGCAGGACGTTGGTGGCGAGGACGAGATCGTAGCGGTCCGCGCCGAATTCCTGGTCGGCCGGGTCCGCGGAGATGTCGAGGGCCCGGAACGCGGTATAGGGGCGGCCTCCGCCGAACCGCTCTTTCGCCGCACCGACCAGTGACGGCGAGATATCGGTGATGTCGTACTGGATGCGGTCCGCGAACCGGTCGAGCGCGTCGAGCAGGGGGCGGGTCGTGCCGCCCGTGCCCGCGCCGATCTCCAGGACGCGCAAGCGGTCCGGGGTCCGCGCTGGCGAGGGGCCGCTCGTCGGCCGGGAGTCCGCTTCCGCCAGACGCGCGCGGACGGCTTCCTCGATCGCCACCGTGCACAGGGTGTTGAAGTGCCGCGTGCGTGGATCGTCGTGGTACAGGGCCGCGAGACGTCGGTCGGAGCCACCGGGGAAGAGGATCTCCAGCCCGCGGCGGGCACCGGTGAGCACCTGCGGCAGGGCCGCCGCGCATTCCTCCATGAGGTCCAGGGTCGGTCCGAGATGCGTGAAGCGT
The DNA here is from genome assembly GCF_001049855.1 of Streptomyces sp. Wb2n-11. Lineage (NCBI taxonomy): Bacteria > Bacillati > Actinomycetota > Actinomycetes > Kitasatosporales > Streptomycetaceae > Streptomyces > Streptomyces sp. Wb2n-11. The sequence goes on along the minus strand of NZ_CVPB01000001.1, from coordinate 7,525,582 downwards.
CCCAGCAGGCCGGTCCGCAGGTCGGTGGTGGTGAGCTGCCCCGCCGGTCGGCCGGGGACCTCGACACGTGAGGCACCGCCCTGGAGAGAGCCCTTGTCTATGAGGCCCGCGAGCAGCGCGCCGAAGAGCCGGGACTGCTCCGGTACGACACCGAGCCGGGACTTCAGCGCCGCGGCGGAGTCCGCCGCGCCCGGTCGCCCGGGAACACCCATGGTTGTCAGGGCTTTCAGCACCAGCCGCCGACCGTAGTCGTCCACGGCGTCCAGGTAGTCCGCGGCAAAGGGCTCTCCACGGTCGCGTACGGCGGTCCGGACCGCCTTCGCGACTCCGTCGAGCAGGGAGGGGTCCGCCGACGGTTCGGCCGTGTGGGAACGGTCCCGGGTCACCGGGGTGACGTCGGCCAGCCCCTCCGACACCTTCAACGGAGCCACCTGTGGAACGCGAGCGGCCAGCGCCTGCCGGAAGACGCGTACCCCTTCGTCGGCCGAGAGCGGCTGGACGCCCCAGTCGGCGAGTCTCCTACGGTGCTCATCGGTCGCGACAGCCCCGTGGTCGCCCCAGAACCCCCAGTCGAAGACGGTGACCGGCCAGTGCAGGCCGGTGGCCAGGTACAGCCCGTAGGCGTCCTGGAAGGTGGACCCGGCCGCGTAGTTGGACTGTCCCGGATTACCGGTGTACGCGATGGCGGAGGAGAAGAGAGCCAGGAAGTCGAGCGGCTCGGCTCCCAGGGCGTCGCAGAGAGCCACGGTCCCCTTCGTCTTGGGGTCCAGCGCGGCACGGAAGGACGTGTCGTCGGCCCGGGCGATGGTGCGGTCCGCCAGGACGAAGGCGGTGTGGATCACGCCGTCGACCCCGCCGAACCGCTCCCACATGCGGGCTACCGCGGCTCGCATCGCCACGGGGTCCGTCACGTCCGCAGACATGTAGTCGACCTCCGCCCCCGCTCGGCGCAGGTCGTCCAGCAGACCGGTGGGCAGCTCCGCTTCGGGGCGCCTGCCCACGACGAGGAGCCGGGCGTCGTGGTTCTGCGCCAGATAGGTGCCGACGGCTTTCCCCAGGCCGCCTGCTCCGCCCACGAGGAGGTAGCGCCCGCCTCTCCGCAGCGGCAGGCCGGCCGGGTCCGGTTCGGGGAGTGTGGCGGGTTCCAGCCGCTTGACCATGCGGGCCCCTTCACGCAGGGCCACTTCCCTGTGCGGCGTACCGGAGGGCTCAGCGGCGACCCGTGCCAGCAGGGTGTCCCACGCACCCGAGGCGGCGCATCGGGTCAGTTCCGTCCCCGAGAGGTCCACGCAGACCACCCGGAGAAACGACAGTTCCCGGGCGAGCGTCCGGGTCATGCCGTGCAGCGACGCCGCGAACGGATGGGCGGCCGGTACCCGCTCGTCCACCTGCTGCGTGTCGTTGGTGAGAACGGTCAACCGCATGGTGGGAGGACGGAACCCGGCAAGCGCCTGCGCCAGATGGAACAGCGCCAGGCAGCCTCGTCGCTGGGAGAGTTCGAGGTGGTCGAGGTCGGTGGGCGAGTAGCGCCGCTCCTCCACGCCTCCCAGGAAGTAGATCTCGCCGGCCTCCGGCCGCCCGCGGAGCACCTGCGCGAACGCTTCGGCGGTATCGAGTCCGTCGATGTCCACCAGGCGGGAGCCGGCGCCCGTCCGGTGGACGATGGCCTCGCCGAGACCGTGGTCCCGGCTCGTGGAGAACACGAGGGCGGGTCCGGACGGACGCTCCTCGTGCGGCTCCTGTGTTTCCAGCCGCCACACGGGGCGGAAGGCCGGAACGGGGGCCGGTCGTTGGGGGCGTACGGCGGTGAGACCGGCGAACCTCACGAGCGGGCGGCAGCTCTCGTCGTACAGGACGACGTCGCAACGGACCGTCCCGCTGTCCGGGTCGGCGGACACCAGTCGCGCGTGGGCGAATCGTGCCCGGCCTGAGGGGGACAGCAGTTCCACCCGCTCGGCGGATACCGGCAAAGTAGCAGGTTCGTCCCCCGTCGGCACGGCGCCGTGCAGCGTGTGCAGGGCCGCGTCGGTCGCTCCCGGTTCGAGCCACCATCCGGTCCCACCGCCGGGGGGTTCGGCCAGTTCGGACAGCGCTTCACCGTCGCCGCACCACATATGGCGCACGAGCCGGTAGGACGGGCCGAAGGACAGGCCCTGAGCCATCGCCCGGTCGTAGAAGGAAGCGCCGCTCTCCGAACGCGCACACCGCGCGCGGAGTGCGCCGAGGTCGAGCCGCTCGGTGGAAGTGCCTTCCTCCAGTACTGCGGTGAACGTCGAGTGCACCACCTCTCCGTCCGGTCCGTCCATGACGATCCGGGCGGCGACGTCGTCCCCCTCCTCGCGGAGCCGGACGACCGGAGCACCGAGACCAAGATCGAGGGGAACGCGCCAGCGCACGTCGGTGAGAGCGCCGACGCGGCGTCCGGTCAGCCTGTTCGCCGCCGCCCGCACCAGTTCGAGGTGGACGACTCCGGCGAGGATCGGCCGTCCGTCGATGACATGGTCGGCGACGACGGGGTCGGAGGTCTGCAGGCCCACCCGGAACCCGGTTGCCTGCTCGGTCTTCCCTACCGGTGTGAGCGGCGGACCCTCGTGCTGCCCCGCGCGGTCCGCCCGAACGGCGTCGGGCGGGAGGACATCCGGCCAGTGGGCGGGGCCGGCGAAGGGATAGGCAGGGAGCGGCACGATGCGCGGCTCGGGGGAGGTGTCTGCGTCCGGCGCCCTGTCGATGTCGGCTCCCCGCACCCAGAGCTCCGCGAGCTCCCGCCGCCCGCGTGCGGTGGCCGGCTCTCCGATCCCCTCGGCCGGTGTGCCGATGCGGGCTTCGCCCACGTGTCCGGTCAGCTCGCCTGTCCGCTCGCGGGCGTAACTGCCCAGGCGCCGGGAGAGTTCGCCGACCGAGCCGACCACGAGGGCCATGCGGTGTTCGAGGTGCTCACGTCCCACACGCAGGGTGTGGGCGATGTCCCGGAGGGATCCAGGACGCCCGGGAAGCGACAGCGCTTCCGCGAGACGTTCCGCCACTGCCACCAGGCGGTCGGGCGTACGGGCGGAGAGCAGGACCAGCTCCTCGCCGTCAGGGCTGTGACCCCCGTCGGACCGTTGTGCCGGCTCGTACTCCTCGATAATCGCGTGCGCGTTGGCTCCGCCGGCCCCGAACGAGCTGAGAGCGGCTCGGCGGGGCGAACCTCCGGGCCCGGGCTGCCACGGTTCCAGGGAGCGCTGGAGCCGGAACGGAGTCGCCTCGAAATCGATCTTCGCGTTGGGCGGATCGCTGTGCAGGGTGGGTACCAGAGTCCGGTGTCGCATCTGCAGCAGCACCTTCGTGAGCCCGGCGATTCCCGCGGCCGCCTCCGCGTGGCCGATGTTGCTCTTCACCGAGCCGATGGAGCAGAAACGCCGGTCCTCGGTGTGCTCCGCGAAGGCACGGGACAGACCCTCGATCTCGATAGGGTCCCCGAGTTCGGTCCCCGTGCCATGCGCTTCGACGTAGCCGATCGTACGCGGGTCGATACCGGCCCGGCGGAGCGCCGACCGCACGACCGCCGCGTGCGCCTTCGGAGAGGGCACGGTGTAGCCGTTGGTCTTTCCGCCGTGGCCGATGGACGTGGCACGGATGACGGCGTGCACGTGATCGCCGTCGGCGAGCGCGGCTTTCAACGGTTTGAGTACAACGGCCCCGACGCCCTCTCCGGGAACGAACCCGTTGCCGCCTTCGCCGAACGGCCTGCAGACACCGTCCGGCGACATCATCCGCTGCTCGGAGAGCATGGCGAACTTCGTGGGATGCAGATTCAGGTACGCGCCGCCGGCGATGGCCATCCGGGAATCTCCGTGGCGCAGGCTCTCACAGGCGAGGTGGAGAGCAGTCAAGGACCCTGAGCACGCCGTGTCGACGGACATGCTGGGACCGTGGGCGTCCAGGAAGTAGGAGAGCCGATTGGCGAGTGAGAACTCCATGGAATACGCGGAAACAGGGTTGTCCCTCCCCCACTGCTCCGCGCCCACCAGGCCGTAGGCCATTCCCGTGGTGCCGACGAAGACGCCGACAGCATGCCCTTCCTCGGTGCGGGTGTGGCGGTGCAGCCGAGCACGCGAATAGCCGGCATCCTCCAGGGCGGACCAGGCGACCTCCAGGAACAGGCGTTCGGCCGGGTCCATCCGCTCGGCCTCGCGGGGCGCGATGGAGAAGAAGAGCGAATCGAACCGTGTGACGTGGGAGAGAAAACCTCCCCAGCGGCCGTAGCTGGAGCCGGGCCGCCGGTCACCCCCGTCGAACCAACGGTCCTTGTCCCATCGGTCCGCCGGGATCTCGCCCGTGCAGTCCCGGCCGGTGCTCAGCGCGTCCCACAACTCGTCGAGGTCGGCCGCCCTCGGGTACCGGCCTGCGATGCCCACGACCGCGACGGCGTCGTCGAGGTCCGTGTGTGTCTCCGCTTCGACGGCCGGCACCGAGGTGGCGTCCGGGATCCGCACCGTGTGCGTCGGCTCGGACGTCCTCCCCAGAGCGGCCCGCAGGGGCTCTTCGAAGGACGTCGCGAGCTGCCGGGCCAGCTCCTCCACGGTGCGGTGCTCGAACAACAGGGTCACCGGCATAGGGAGGCCCAGGAAGTCCTCCAGCGCCACGGAAAGACGTTTGACCATCACCGAGTCGATGCCGAGCGCGGAGAACTCCTGATCCGACCGGAGCTGTCCCGGACGCATACGCGTCATCCCGGTCAGCAGCTCCAGCAGATACGTCTGAGCCGCCGGGACCAGATCACGGTCGTCGACAACCGCTGCCGGTTCGGGTGCGACCTCCGCCTCCCGGGTGCCGGTGTCGAGACGACTCTCGACGAACCGGTCGATGCGGGCGGTGTCTCCGTACAGCACGACCAATTCAGGTGCCCCGGCCTTCAGTGCCGCCGCCATCGCGGCGAGTCCGGTGTGCGGCGGCATGGCGGTCATACCCTGCAGGAGCCCTACCGCACGCTCGTCGTTCTCGCTCAGGCGCATTCCGCCACCGCTCCACAGCGGCCAGCCGATGGAGACCGTGGTGCCCGTCCGCCGCCCGGCGGAGACCTGCGCCCCACGACGCGTGGCGAATGCGCCGAGCGCCCGCCCCGCCGCGGCGTAGTCCCCCTGGCCCGGGTGACCGACGTAGGCGGCCATCGAGGAGAAGACCACGAAGAGCCGCAGGGACTCGTCGCGGGTGGCCTCGTCCAGATTCCGGGCCCCGAGAATCTTCGGGGCCAGGACGCGCTGATGGGCCCCGGGCGACTTGTTGGCAATGAAGGCGTCCTCGTTGACGCCAGCCAGGTGCAGGACTCCGGTGAGCGGTCCGAACTCGGAGCGGGCCGCCGCCACGGCGCCCCGGACGTCCTCCAGCTTTGTGACGTCACCGCGAACGTACCTGACCCTGCCGCCGGCCCGCTCGATCCGGGTGAACGCGTCGCGTGCAGGAGTGTCGGGCTCCGAGCGGCCCAAGAGGACGAATCGGGCGCGAGATCGCTCCGCGAGCAGTCCGGCGAGGGTCAGCCCGATACCGCCCGCGCCACCGGACACCAGGTAGACGCCCTGATCCGGGAATTCGGGCTCCTTGCGCCACGGCAGCTCGACGGGCGGCATGACACGCACCCAGCGCCCGTCGGAATCGTGGCGCACCTGCGCCAAGGGCTGGTCGGAGCGTTCCAGTTCCGACAGCGCGAGGAGTACGGCATCGGCCGACGGGACCGCCGCGAGCGAGACCATGTGCAACCGCCGGTCCTCCAGGGCCGCGATGCCGCACAGGCCGCCGAGCGCGTCGGCGGACAGGTCACGGTCCCGACCAACAGCGACGCACGCCAACGCGAGCTGTTCGCCCACCCGTTCCCGGATGAGGGTCCGCAGTACCGGATACACGACGTCCAGACAGCGGTCGGGCCCGGCGCCCGTGACGATCACGACGCGCTCGGGAGTGGTTCCCCGCGCGACCGACTCGCGCCAGAGGCGGCTCCAGCCCGCGTCGTCGAGCACGCCCACGCGGTAGAGGGACCCGCTTTCGCGGTGAAAGCCTTCCTCCCTCGTCGCGTGGACCACGACCGCTCCGGGCGGTGGGGACACCGCCGGAGGCTCGCCATCGGTGTGGTCGACGACCACCACCGTGGAGCCCCCCGCGATCGAGCGGAGCGGTGCGAGCGGCTCTCCCAGCTCCCATCCCGGGCTGAAGCACCTGAGGTCGCCGCGCTCACGATCGGCTCCGGGGCCGATGAGGGCCGTGGCCTCAGCCACGGACAGTTCGCCGCTCCGGACCTGTTCGAGGATGCGCCGCCTGGACTCCTGCTGCTTCACAACACACCTTCCATGGACTGTTCGGCCTGCTCGACGGAGATGCGGCCCTCGCTGAGCGCCCGGAGTACCTCGGGCAGGGGCACTTCGTCCGGCTTCGGCGCGATGTCGGTGCACGGCTCGGCGACCACCCGCGAATCCGGTGCGTCCACCCAGTGCCGCTGCGCCGCGAACGGATACGTCGGAAGCGGAACGCGACGACCCGGCAGCGGCCGCAACGGCGTTCCGTCGGCCACCCACCGTCGCGCGTCCGCGTGCGGTTCGGATTCCGTCGCCGGCTCCGCAGCCGCGCTCTTGGCCGGGCCGGAATCCTCGGGTGGACCGGTGATGATGCCCGCGTCGGCCACGCCATCGAGGTGTGCCCGCAGCAGAGTAAGGAGTTCCTCCGTGGTGGAGGCGACGAGCGCCAGACGCCGGCCCATGGAGTCCCGCCCCACGGTCAGCGTGTAGGCGATGTCCTCCAGCAGGAGCGGAGCCGGCCCGTCCGCCTGCCGGTCCCGGAGGAAGTCGTGCAGGTTCCGCACATACGCCGAGAGGCGCTCACCGGTGCGCGCCGACAGAGGAACGACGTGCTGCCGCCCGGTTTCCGCGACGGTGGGCCGGCTCTGCTGCGGATGATCCTCCAGGAGTACGTGGGCGTTGGTCCCACCCAGTCCGAAGGCGCTCACGCCGGCGCGGCGCGGGGCCTCCGATGCCTCCCACGGCGTCAGCCGGTCCACGACGCTGAAGGGGCTCCCCTCCAGGTCGAGCAGGGGATTGGCCTCGGTGAAGTGGAGCGTCGGCGGCAACATTTCGTTCCGCATCGCGAGGACGGTCTTGACCACTCCGGTGAGACCAGCTGCGGCCTCGGTGTGCCCCACGTTCGACTTGACCGTTCCCAGCGCGCACCACGGGCGCACCGCGCCGGTCTCCGCGGCACCGGTCACCTCGGCGAACGCCTTGCGCAGTCCGCGGACTTCGATCGGATCGCCGACCTCGGTGCCGGTGCCATGAGCCTCGATGTAGCTGATCGAGCGCGGGTCGATCCCCGCCCCTCGGTAGACGGATGCGATCAGGTCGGCCTGTGCCGTTGGGCTGGGCATCATCAAGGAGTCCTTACGGTCTCCGCCTCCGTGGGAGACACCGCTGCCCCGCACCAGCGCGTAGACCGTGTCACCGTCCGCGAGCGCCTTGGACAGGGGTTTGATCACGACCGCGACGGCTCCCTCGCCCCGGACCATGCCGTTGGCCCGGCGGTCGAAGGCCGCGCACCGGCCGTCCGGCGAGAGGATCCCCAGCTGGCCGAGCGCGACGAACAGGTCCGGGGTGAGGAAGAGGTGCACGCCTCCGACGATCGCCGCATCGCACTCTCCGGTCTGTACGGCGCGCACTCCGCGGTGCAGTGCGGTCAGGGAACTGGAGCAGGCGGTGTCCACGGCCTCGCTCGGTCCGCGGAGGTCGAGCTGGTACGACACGCGGTTGGCTATAAGGCAGTGACCACTGCCGCTCACGACGTGGCCCTCGCGGTGCCTGCCGGCGCGCTGCAACTGCCAGTCGTAGTCGCGCGAAGTGGCCCCCACGAAGACCCCTGTGCGGCTCCCGCGGACCTCCGACGGCCGGTGGCCGGAGTCCTCCACGGCCTTCCACGCCGTCTCCAGCATGATCCGCTGCTGCGGGTCCATCAGCTCGGCCTCCAGCGGCGTCATGCCGAAGAACTCCGCGTCGAACCGGTCGACGCCGTCGATGAAGGAGCCCCAGCGGCTGTTCACCTTCCCCTCCTCGCGGTGCGGGTCGCCGAAGAACTCCCGCCAGTCGAAGCGCTCCGCCGGAATCTCCGACACGAGATGGACCCCGTCCCGGAGGTTCCGCCACCAGGCCGTCAGATCAGGGGACTCGGCGAAGCGTCCCGCCATTCCCACGATGGCGATCGGATCGGTCGACGGGGAAGGCGGCGAGGTGGCCGCGGTCGGTACCGGCCGTTCCGACTGTGCGGGCTGTCGGACCGGCGAGTCGGTGCCGGCCGGGCGGGCGTTCTCCCCGGGCTCGGCCCGCGGGTTCGGGCCGGGAGCGTGAACGGACAGGTACTCCGCGAGGGAGTCGATCGACGAGTGCTCGTACAGCAGGACCTTGGGAAGCTTGCCGAACTCGGGTTCGAGCATGCGCACCAGCTGGATGGCGCTGAGGGAGTCCATGCCGTAGTCGTCGAAGGGTACGGCGGAATCGACGTCCTCCTCGGCCCTGCCGAAGAAGCGGGCGAAGATCCCCCGCAGTCGGACGCGGACCGCGGTGGCACCGGTTGTGGCCGAGGAGTCCTCGGTGACCGGCGGGGCATCGGCCGAAGGCATCGTCTTCGGTGTGCCGACCGGCCGGACGACACCGGAGGACCGTTTCCCGACAGCCTGCGCCGATGCCGCGGCCGCAGTCGTGGCGAGATCTCCGTGTGGAAGGTCCGTTCGGACCTCGCCGATCAGGACGGCGTTGTCGAACGCGGACTCGTCGAGGTCGGGCGAGCCCAGAGCCCAGGTGCGTCCGAAGCCCTGTTCAGCCATGGCCCGGCGCCATCCGGCGACGTCCAGGAACGGGGAGTGCGGAAGCCTGACCTCCGGATCGACGCTGGACCAGTAGCCGGGCAGTGCTCCGATCATCGCCGTCATGCAGTCCCGGTTGCGGACCAGCTCCTCCAGCACGACGATCCCGCCCGGGGCGAGCAGACGTCGGATACGGGCCAAGCTCCCGGCCATGTCCCTGGTCGCGTGCACCGAGTTGGCCGCGATCACGATGTCCATGCTTCCCGGCTCGAATCCCTGTGATTCGGGGTCGCTGTCCAAATCGAGTACACGGCACTCGAAGGTGACCGGCGTCCCGGCGAACCGACCTCGGGCCGCGGGCAGAAACCCCGGAGAGACGTCGGTGAAGGTGTAGCGCACCGCGGCTCCCAGGTCGCCCAGCTCGTCGAGGAGGCGCCGTGTGGTGCCACCGGTGCCACCACCGATCTCCAGCAGCCGGACCGGCTGCCCGGCCCGGCCCTCGCGCAGCGCGCGTGCCTGACCTGACACGATCCGGGCGACGATCTCGTTGTGGTGGTCGGCGACCGCGTTGCCGTCGTAGATCCTCAGCAGCAGATCCGGGTTGTCATCCGCGAAGAAGACGTCCAGCGGGTCCGTCTCGCCGGTGAGCATCTCGGGGAGCCGGGGGACACACACGGTCACCAGGTCGACCCAGGGCTTCAGTTCGGGATGGTCGGCCGCGAGGGAGGCGGCCTCGGCGTGCAGCCTGTCCGTCTCCTCAGGTGTCCCGTACCGGGGTCCCGGGCGGGACGGAGCTCGACCGATCATGGACGCCAGAGCGTCGGCCAGCCTTCCGTACCGCTCTTCGTCCCCGAGCCGTTCCCGCAGGCGTGCCGCCGTGGGCGCGCTGCCCTGGGGGCCCTCACTCAGGAGATGACGGCTCCACGACCGCAGGAGATCATCGAGACGGTCCATGCCCCGGGACGCACGGTCTCCGGAGAAACCGCTGCGGAGGACGAAGTCCCGGGCCGCGCTCACCACAGGAGCGGCGCCGTCGTCTCCGGACGGCCCGGGCCGATCGGCGTCGGCGTGCGGACCCGGGGCTGGATCCTCTTCGAACCAGTACCGCTCTCCCGTGAAGGGATAAGTGGGCAGGGAGAGACGAGGCAGGTCGTCCGCACCCGGCGTCAAAGGCAGTGCCGACAGCCCGTCGGTCCACTGTCGCGCCGCCTCCGCCAACTCGGGGTGACGAGAGCGCACGAGGTCGTCGTCGTAAAGACGCCGCGTCGAGGTCTCGGTATCGAGATACGCGTCCAGTCGTTGCAGCAGGACCGGCAGCGAGTCCGCGAGCGCCGCGATGCGGCATTCCATCTCCTCGCGACCGCGGCACAGCGTGACGGCGACCCGGTCCGCCCGTATGCCGGGGTGATCAGCGAGGAAGTCCCGGTGTCTGCGGACGAGTTCGCGCAGAGCCCGCTCGTCCCGTGCCGAGAACGGAAACAGCAGGGGCCCGCGGCTCGGCCCGGGCACGTTCCGGGCGGGCGGCTCCTCGATCACCGCGTGTGCGTAGGCGCCGCCGAAGCCGAAGGAACTCACCCCCGCCCGGCGCGGCGCACCAGCTGCCGGCTCCCACGTCATGGCTTGGGTGTTGATGAACAGCGGACTGTCGTCCAGGTTGCAGTACGGGTTGGGGGTCTCGAAGGACGGCATGGCGGGGATGACGCCGTGCCGCATGGACAGCACGGTCTTCACCACCCCAACGAGACCGGCGGCTCCTTCCGTATGGCCCAGATGCGCCTTGGCCGATCCGAGCGCGCAGAAGCCCGTCCTGCCGGTGTGCTGGCGCAGGGCCGCTGCGGCGGCCTCGACCTCCACGGGGTCTCCGAGACTGGTTCCGGTGCCGTGGGCCTCCAAGTAGGTGAGGGTCTCCGGGGCGATTCCCGCCTCTTTCCAGGCGCTGAGCAGCAGAGCGGCCTGCCGGGCGGGATGAGGAGCGGTGACGGACGCGGCGCTGCCGCCGTGGTTGACGGCCACGGCCCTGATCACCGCGTGCACGGGGTCACCGTCCGCGATCGCCCGGTCGAGCGGTTTGAGCATCACCGCGGTTACCGCCTCCCCCGGCACGTATCCGTCGGCGCGCGCGTCGAACGTGTGGCAGCGTCCCGAAGGGGACAGCGCGCCCAGTGCGGAACTACGGAGGTAGTGCTGCGGGCTGAGAATCAGATTGGTGCCGGCGGCGTAGGCCATCTCGCACTCACCGCGACGCAACGCGTTCACCGCGAGGTGCAACGCGTACAGGGACGAGGAGCAGGCAGTGTCGACGACCATACTGGGGCCGGTGAGATCAAAGGCGTACGAAGCCCGGTTGGCGGCCATGGAGACCGAGGTCCCGGTGACGTCGTGGGCCCCTGGCAACCGGCCGCGAGCGGCCATCTCCTGGTCGTAGTCGCTGAAGCACCGGCCGACGAACATGCCGGTGGCGGACCCCCGCAGGACACCCGCGACCCCCGCGTCCTCCGCCGCCTCGTACAGGACCTCCAGCAGAAGCCGGGACTGCGGGTCCATGCCTTCGGCCTCGGCACGCGGCACCCCGAAGAAACGGGCGTCGAAGCGCGCGACGTCGTCGAGGAAGGCTCCGTGGCCGCAGTCGGTGCCGGAGGGGCGGGTGCCTGTCGGGTCGTGGTAGAGCCGGTGGTCCCAGCGGTCGGCGGGGACCTCGGTCACCAGGTCGTGTCCCCGCACGAGATGCGTCCAGAGTTCCGATGTGCCGACGGAGCCGGGAAAGCGTCCGGCCATGCCGATGATCGCTATCGGCTGATCGCCCGGCCCCGGGACGGGACGTGTGACCAAGGGGGGCCGGCCATCGGCCTGACGCTCCGTCGCCTCCTGTGCGCCAGTCCCCGCGGCGAGGAGATCCGCCACGGCTCCGGGGTGCTCGTCGGCCAGGTACCGCGCGAGGCTGCGGACGTCTGTGTGCCGGAACAGCACGGTCGGTTGGATGTCGACGGAGAGCTGATCGGAGAGTCGCTGCACCAGATCGACGATCTGAACGGACGACAGGCCGAGCTCCATGAACCCGGTGTCGGCGAGATGGCCACCGGCAGGCGCCGCGCCGGCCTCACGGAGCAGGTCTGCCACCAGCTCGCCGACGTACGCCATCGCCGCCGCGGCCGGTTCGTCGCTCCGGTCGGCTCCGGTCGGCTCCGGCGGGCCCTCGGGCGGTGTGATGACGCCCAGGTGCCTCTCCAGCCGGTTCCGCTCGCCGCAGAGTACGACGACCTGGGTCTCGTCGGACGCGAGGGCTCTCTTCAGGGCCGCCAGCCCTTCCTCCGTCTCCAGCGGGCGTGAGCCGGTGCGGGCCAGCACGCGGTCCCGGACCACGGGGTCGATGTGCATCCCGCCGTCGCGCCACAGCGGCCAGTTGACGGCGAGGGTGCGCCCCGAGCGGCGGCCCGTGTGCCGGAGCCGGTCACGCCATGCCGCGAAGGAGTCCAGATACCGGTTGGCCGCGGCGTAGTCCGTGGCGCCGGCGTTGCCGAGGACCGCGGCGACGGAGGAGTAGAGAAGGAAGTAGTCGAGTCGCTGATCGCTGGTCGCGGCATCAAGATGGACCGTGCCCCGCACCTTGGGGTCGAGCACCTTCACGAGGGAAGTGGTCGCCTTGTTGACGAGCAGGGCGTCGTCCACGACCCCCGCCGCGTGGATGACGCCGGTCAGAGCGCCGAGGCGTTCGGTGACCGTGCGGACGGCCTCGACGGTGGCGTCCCGGTCGGTGAGGTCGGCACTCACGTAGAGCGCGCGGGCTCCGAGCACCTTCAGCTCCGCCACCGCGGCGTCGGTGTCCGCTCCGGCGGCCGACCGCCCGATCAGGGCAATGGACACTTCCGCCGTCCGCGCCAGAAGCCGTGCGGTGTGCAGGCCGAGAGCCCCCGCGCCCCCGCTGATCAGGTAGGTGCCACCGGGCCGGGCGAGGGGCAGGTGCCCCGTATCCCGGTCATCCGGAAGGGCTGAGGACATCGGGACGAAGCCGAGGACCGTACGGCCCTCTGCGGTGTGGCGCGATTCGACGCCGGTCCAAGCCGGGCCGGCGGCGCTGTCGGCAAGCGCGTCGGCCGCCTCCGCGAGCACGGTGGCGGCGCTCGCCCGGCCGGTGTCGAAGCCCACCGTCTTCAGCGCGAGCTTGGGCTGCTCCAGGCGGACGCTGCGGGCGAACCCGCCGACCGCCGCGTTCGCGGGGCTCTCCTCCTCGCACGCGTAGCCGTAGACCATGGCCAGCGGGCCGGTGCGGCCGAGTGCCCAGGCGCGGCAGAGGCGCAGTACGGAGAGGAGTCCGCCGACATCCTCCGTCCGGGAAGCCGCCGGTGCCCCCAACGCCCACAGGTGCAGGGCCGCCGCGGGCTCGCTGCCCTCCGCACGCAGTTCGGATGCGAGGGCTCGGTAGTGCTCCTCGTCGCCCGGCTGGATCTCGTAGGTGTCCCGAGCGACGCGCGCGTAGGCCATGCCGGGCCGTACCTGCACCACCCGGCCGCACAACGACCGCAGTCCGGCGATGCGTGTGTCGTCCGTGTCGAAGGCGAGGACCACGGCGTCGGCGAAGGGGCCGGGGGTGTCGGTGGGAAGCGCGGCGGGCAGCCACCGGGAGCGTAGAGCATCGCGTCGGACGGAAGTGCCGAGGGTGCGGCGGGGAGGGCGGGGGCCGGTGGAGCCTGCAGGTCCGCGCCCCCGATCCAGTACCTTCTGCGGGCGAACGGGTAGGTGGGCAGCGGTACTCGAACGGCTCCGTCGATGACCGGCCAGCCCATCGTGGCGCCGGAGGTCCATCGCTCCGCCAGTGTGGCTTCGTCCAGTGCGCCGGAAGGGACGGAAGGAGTGCTCCCCCCGGACCGCACGCGGCCGGTGCGGGCCGCCGGCCGGAGGCGGCGGCCCTGAGCGAAGTCCTCCAGTGCCTCGGCCAGTTCGCCGCAGTCCGACACGACGACGGCGAACCGGTGTTCCATCGGCCGACGGCCGGTCCGCAGGGTGTGGGCCACCTCGTCCAGCCCGAGGTCGGGTCGCGAGCGCAGGTGTGTCGCGAGCCTCCCCGCCTGTTGCCGCACCTGTTCTTCGGTCTGCGCCGACAGGGGCACGGCGCGCGGCGACCGAATGCTCGGGGCACCGGCCGCAGATGCCTGCTCGAATTCCTCGATGATGACGTGAACGTTGGCTCCACCCGCGCCGAAGGCGCTCAGCGCGGCGCGCCGCGGCACGGTGGCCCCGGTCGCGGGATCGACCGGGGCAGGCCAGGGCTCGTGTCGCTCCGGAAGGTAGAACGGGGTCTTCTCGAACTGGATGTCCGGATTCGGCTCACCGATGTCGGGGCTCGCGAGGAGCGTCCGGTGCCTCAGGGCCAGCAGCAGTTTGGTCAGCCCGGCCATTCCCGCGGCGGCTTCCAGGTGGCCGATGCCGCCCTTCACCGAACCGATGGCACACGAGCCGGGTTCGACGCCGTGCTGCTGCCCGTACACGGAGGTGAGTGCTTCGACCTCGATCCGGTCGCCCAGCGCGGTGCTGCTGGCGTGTGCCTCCACGTAGCCGATGGTGCCGGCCTGTACGCCGGCGTCGGCCAGTGCCGCCGAGACGACGCGGGCCTGGGCATCGGGGCTGGGCACCGCGTATCCCCCGGTCCGGCCGCTGTGCCTGAGGGCGGAGCCGCGGATCAGACCGTGGACGTGGTCTCCGGAGGCGAGCGCGTCGGCGAGCGGGCGGATGACGACGGCTCCCACGCCCTCCCCGGGCACGTAACCGTCGGCACCCTTGCCGAACGGCCTGCACCGGCCGGTGGGGGAAAGCAGTCCGAGGTCGCCGAGGCGGAGGTACTTGTACGGATGGAGGGAGAGGTTGACCCCTCCCACGACGGCCGCCCGGCATTCGCCCCGCCGGATGCTGGCGATCGCGAGGTGCAGCGCCGTGAGCGCGGCCGAGCAGGCGGTGTCCACGGTCAGGCTGGGACCCTTGAAGTCGAAGGTGTAGGAGACCCGGTTGGTGAGCGCGGACGACCAGGAGCCGACGACCTCGGAGCCACCCTGCCGCAGCCGGTCGAGACCGTTCAACTGGTAGTCGTTCCACATAGCGCCGGCGAACACCCCGACCGCGGCGTCGGTCTGCGCCGCCAGGCTCTCCGGAGTGTGCCCGGCGTCCTCCAGCGCCTCCCAGGCCGTCTGGAGGAACAGACGCTCGTGCGGGTCCATCGCCGCGGCCGATGCGTCTGCGAGGTGGAAGAACGGGGCGTCGAAGTCGGCTGCGCCGTCGCAGAAGGCGCCCCACTTGCCGTAGCCGCGCCCCGGGGTCTTCCCCCGCTCGTCGAAGTAGGGGGTGTGGTCCCAGCGGTCGGCCGGAATCCCGGTGACATGATCGGCGCCCTCGCGCAGTACGCCCCACAGGTCCTCGGCGGTTGCGGCACCCGGGTACCGGCCCGCCAGGCCCACAACGGCGAGGGGCCCGCCGTCCGGGTGCGCCGACACGTCCGCCGCCCACGGGACGGACGGGGCGGGCGTCGCCCGGTCCGGGACCGCGCTGGTGGCCGGCGCGGATGCCCACGCCTCCCCCACGACCGTTTCGTGCCCGCCCCCCGCAGGTGGTCCACGAGCGCGCTGACGGTCGGGTACTCGAACAGCAGGGTCGGGTAGAGCTGCGTGCCCAGGCCGTCCTCCAAGGAGCCGGCGATGTCCAGCAGGTCCAGCGAGGTCAGGCCGAGGTCGTAGAAGCCCAGTTCGGGGTCGACGTCGTCCGCGTCACGACCGAGCTTCGCCGCCACGAGCATGGCGATGGTCTCCCGCAGGCCCGTCGCGCGGCTGTCGGGGGACGAGTGCCCGGCGGATTCCGGGGCCCGTACCGGCTCGACGCCGGGGCGACTCCCCACGACCGGTCCGCGCCGGCCGGTGATCAGGTCTGCGGAACGGACGCGCTTGGCTCGGAAGCCACCCAGCCGTGCGACGATCCGGCCGTCGGGCGAGCAGATCTCCAGGTCGGCCTCGAACAGGTCCGCGTCGAGCCGCCCGCCGACCGGGCCGGGAACGTGGACGAGGTTTTCGGGGCCGATTCCGCCCGTGGCGTGGAAGGAGTCCACGTACAGAGGGATGAAGGCGTGGTCGGCGGCTGAGCGTTGAGTCTCCTGGAAGAGCAACAGGGGAACCAGGGTGGCGAAGTCGAGCACGGCCGGGTGGGCGTGGAACTGGCTCAGGTAGGGACCCGCCTCGGCGGCGAGCCGCATCTCCGCCAGCGCGTGGTCCCTGCCCACGTGCACGACACCGGATGCCTTCATAAAGCCCCGGTGCACGATGTCGAGTTGGCGTGCGAAACCGTAGAGCTCGTCGACTCCGACCACGCGGGTGGCCCGGGACGTGACACGGCCGGGGTCGATGCTCCGTTCCAGCAGGTCCGGGTCGGCCGGATGGAGCTCCGCACGGCAGTTGGTCTCCCATTCCTCACCCGGGCCGAGGGGACGGCTTCGGACGGTGACGGGCAGGGCCGCGCCTTCGTCGGTCCGGCCGATCCGTACCTCGATCCGGCGTCCGGCCCCGGTTCCAAGAACCGGGGCGAGGAAGGTGATCCGCCGCAGTTCCACACGGGCCGGATCCACACCCGACTGACGCACCACGCGCAGCACCAGGTCGAGGAGGAACACGCCGGGCAACACGGGCACGTCGTGCACGAGGTGATCGCGTACCGCGTCGTCCGCGGCGGTGACGGTCGTGGCCGCCCGACGGTCGGCGAGAGAGCGCAGGATGTCCTCGGAACGGTCCGAGCTTCGTATGTCCGCCATGGCTAGATCAGTTCCTCCAGCTGAAGCAAAGGACGGGGCCGGTGTGCGGGCTGGGGGCTCGTGCCCGTAGGCCGTTCGACCCAATGGCGCCTCCGGCGGAACACCGGGGCGGGCAGGGGCTCACGCGTCACCGTGTGAGCGCTGCTTTCGCTCTGCGTCAGTTCACGCACCAGGGCATGGCAGTTGGTGCCGCCGAAGCCGAAGGCGCTGATGCCTGCGCGCCTGATCCCGTGACGGGGGTGCCACTCCCCAGTTCCGTCTGCAGACGGAAGGGGGACGCGTCGAAGGCGAACCGGGGGTTCGGCCGTTCGCAGTGCAGGGTCGGTGGCAGGGCCCGGTGCACGACGGAGAGCACGACCTTGTGCAGACTCGCCATTCCTGCGGCCATCAGCAGGTGGCCCACGTTCGACTTCACACTGCCGACGCCGCAGAACCCCCGCTCCGTCGTGAACTCGCCGAATACGCCGGTGAGCGCTTTCAGCTCGATCGGGTCACCGATCATGGTGCCGGTGCCGTGTGCCTCCACGTACGACACACTCGCGGCGTCCGCCCCCGCCTTGGCGAGCGCGTCACGGACCACTGCCTGCTGCGCCTCGGGGTTCGGCGTCGTCAGTCCCATGGTGCGGCCGTCGTTGTTCATGGCCGTGGCTTCGACGACAGCCAGAATCCGGTCACCGTCCGACAGCGCCCGGTCCAGGGGCTTGACCAGCACGGCCCCCGCACCCTCCCCCGGCACGAAGCCGTTGGCCCCGGCATCGAAGACCCGGCAGGCGCCGTCCGGGGACAGCGCGCGCGACGCGCTGAGCGACAGGTAGGCGGTCTCGTCGAGGATCAGGTCAGCACCGCCCACGAGAGCCATCTCGCACTCGCCCAGTTGCAGTGCCTGCCGGGCCAGATGAAGGCTGGTGAGCGAGGAGGAGCAAGCGGTGTCGACGACCAGGTTGGGGCCCCGCAGATCTCGGAAGTGGGCCAGGTGGGCGCCGATGAAGTTCTGGTTGAGCCCGGTGGCCGTAGCTCTGTGGGGAACCACGATCCGTGAGCCGTAGGAACTCGTGCCCGACCCGACGAATACTCCGACGCGCCTGCCGGCCAGTTCGTCGCTCCGGTATCCCGCGTCCGCGAACGTCTCCTCGGCCACCTCCAGGAACAGTCGCGTCAACGGATCGACATGGGCCGCGTCCTTCTCCGGTATCCCGAAGTAGCCGGCGTCGAAGTCCTCGATGCCTTCCAGGAAACCGCCCCACTTGCTAATGCTTCGGCCGTCGCGATGCTCCGGTGAGTACAGAGTGGCTACGTCCCAGCGCGATCGGGGAACCTCGCGTACACCGGAGCGACCCTGGCGCAACAGGTCCCAGAAGTCCGCCGTCGTGGCAGCGCCCGGGAAGCGGCCGGCCATGCCGATGACCGCGAGCGGCATGGCCGTCGGCGCGGTGCCCGCCGGGGCGCCGACCGGGGGTACGGCCGACGCGGTGTCGGGCGTACCCGACGCGGTGTCGGGCGTACCCGACGCGGTGTCGGGCGTACCCGACGCGGTGTCGGGCGTACCCGACGCGGTGTCGGGCGTACCCGACGCGGTGTCGGGCGTACCCGACGCGGTGCGGGCCCAGCGGGCGATGCCTTCGGGGTACCGCTCGCACAGGTGGTCGGCCAGCCGCGAGACGCTGGGGTGTTCAAGGACGACGGACGGCTCCAACGGCGTTCCGGCCAGCGGCTCCAGAGCACTGACGATGCCGGCGATCAGGATGGAGTCGACGCCGAGATCCGCGAATGCGGCGTCCGGCCGGATCCTGCCGCGGTCGAGCAGCAGCGTTTCCGCGAGCACGTCGGTGATGTGGCTCGCGCAGCTGCTCCTCAGCTCTCCGGGATGCGCCGAGACGTCGCCGGAGGCCCGCAGGCCCTCCCCCGTGAGGGTGTCGGACGGAGCGGGTCGCCCGCCACTGGCCGCTGACAGCAAATCAGTCGCCTCCGCTCGGGCCGCTACGGCGACGAGGCTGGTGTGTCCGGTCGTGGAGAGCGCCGAGTCGAGCAGGGCGAGGCCCTGGTCCCGGGTCAGCGCGGAGAGTCCGAGTTCGCGGTAGCGGGGGCTGGTGACCTCGCCCATTCCTGCTCCCGCCCAGCTGCCCCAGTCGATGGCGAGCCAGCGGGTACGCGTCCCCCGCGCGATTTCACGGCGCGCCGCGTAGGCCGCGTAGGCGTCGAGCGCGGCATTGGCGCTGGCATAGTCGCTCAGGCCGACGGCCAACGAGGGGATGACAGCGGAGAGCGACGAATACAGCACGACGAAGTCCGGTTCGTCCTCGGCCAGCGCACGGTCGAGCTCTACCAGACCGGCCCCCTTCGGTTCCCAGCACGCCAGGATCTCGTGCAGCGGCTTCCGCACGAAGGCGGGTGTGGGCGCCACCGAGCCGGCGCAGTGGAGCACGCCTGCCGGCCGGCCGAACCGACCGCGTACGTCTGCCAAGAAACTGTCCACCGCCGCGGGGTCGGTGAGCGGGCCACTGTGGAGCAGGACCTCGGCGCCCGCGCTCTCCAGGCGCTGGATCGCCGCGACCCGGTCCGCCCACCAGGCGTCCGGGGGCGCGCCGGTCCAGCGGTGCCGAGGAGGCAGTTCCCTGCGTCCGGCGAGGACCAGCTTGCGCGCACCCCGTTCAACGAGGAGCTCGGCCACGGCCAGACCGAGGCCCCCGGTGCCTCCCGTGATGACGTAGGGCCTCTCGGCGGAGATGACGAACGTGCCCAGCGTGTCGGTCCCGCCGGACGGGGGAACCTCGATCGGCGTGAACCGAGGCACCTCGCGAACACCGTTGTGGAAGCGGATCTCAGGTTCCTCACCGGCGGTCACGACCTCGCGGAGTGCCAGGCCGAGGAGGCTCTCCAGGCCGTCGAGGCTGTCGTCGGCTTCGACCGTGACCGTGCGGACGGCACCGTACTCGGCTCCGATCGCCCTTGCCAGAGCGGCGAACCTGGCTCCTCCCACCCCTGCGTCCGGGAGCTGGTGTCGCGTCCCGGCCCCGACCTGCCGCCGCACATGAACCAGGCGCGGTTCACCGACACGATCGTCCGCCAGGAGTCTCTGGAGCAGCCCGACGCGTCCGTTCTCACGGTTCGGCAGAGCCGCACCTGACACGTCGGCCAGGTCGATCACGCTGTGCAGTGGACCGTGGCACGACAGGATGTCGTCCGCGATCCGAAGACCCGCCTCGTACTCCCCGAACTCCATCTCGTACTGGTGAGGTACCAGGGGCGGTAGCACGGAAGGTTCGCGGACGACCACCCATCGCACATGATCGAAGCCGGCGAGGTCCTCGGTGAAGGAGACTCCAGCCTCGTGGCCGACCAGAAGCAGACAGAGAGGGCGCCCGTCGAGCGGCGCGGGGGTGGCGGGTGCCGACATCCACTGCCGGGCCATCAGGCGGGGCACGTACGCCGCCCGGTCCGCTGACGAAGCCGTCGCGGGCGTCATGTCGTCCTCTCCGTCCGGCGCCGGTCCGTACGTGGTCGAGTGGTCGAAGGGGTAGACCGGGAAGGCAACCCGGCGCCGGGCCGGATCGGCCGCGGCGCCGACGAGCCCGCCGGCCACCCAGGCCAGCGCGTCCCGATGTACCGCGCAGGTTCCCGGAGCACTCCGCTTCCCGTCACTGCCGGTGTACAGGCCGTGCGCCGTGTCCCCCGCGAGATAGGCGTCCAGTTGTCCCAGCAGCTGAT
Organism: Streptomyces sp. Wb2n-11; assembly: GCF_001049855.1. Lineage (NCBI taxonomy): Bacteria > Bacillati > Actinomycetota > Actinomycetes > Kitasatosporales > Streptomycetaceae > Streptomyces > Streptomyces sp. Wb2n-11. The sequence continues at coordinate 7,505,285 of NZ_CVPB01000001.1, read as the reverse complement.
GCCGGTCGGAAGCCACGGCGGCGAGCCGGACCGGCAACGCGCCGCGGGCCGTCCGGGAGGTGTGGGCGAGATCGGCCAGGGAGTGACCGGTACGTGCGACGGAGGATCGCAGTCGCCGTACGTACTCGCCGAGACGGTCGGTATCGGTAGCGGAGAGCACGATCAGGTGCTCGGCACCGTCTTGGTCGTGGGGGCCGGCGTCGGCCTCGGGATGCGGGCGCGAAGGCGGCTCCTCGACGACCACGTGCGCGTTGGCCCCACCGAACCCGAAGGCGCTCACTCCGGCCCGGAGCGGCAGCTGGGCCCCCGTGTCGTCCACCGGACGCCATGCGTGGGCTTCCGTGAGCACCCGGAACGGTCCGCCCGCGAGGTCCAGATGGTGGTTGGGCCGCTCCCCCACCGCGTTCGGAGGGAGAGTGCGGTGGCGCAATGCCAGGAGAACCTTGAGGAGACCTGCCATGCCGGCGGCGGACTCCAGGTGGCCCACGTTCCCCTTCACCGCTCCCAGATGGCACCAGGGAGCGTCGGGGACAGCGTCGAGCCCGGCGAACGCCTTGGTCAGCCCGGCGACCTCGATCGGGTCGCCGAGTTTCGTGCCTGTGCCGTGGGTCTCGATGTACGACACGGATCGGGGGGTGACGCCCGACCGGTCCAAGGCCGTGGCGATCACGTCGGCCTGGGCCTCCGGATTGGGGGCGGTCAGAGAATGCGCCCTGCCACCGTGGTTGACGGCACTGCCTCTGATGACCGCGCGGATGTCGTCCCCGTCCCGGAGCGCCATGTCCAGCGGTTTGAGGACCACGACGCCTACGCCCTCACCGCGGACGAACCCGTCGGCCCTTTCGTCGAAGGTCCAGCAGCGGCCGCTGGCCGAGAGCATGCCCGCCGCTTCGAGCGACGCGAACCACTGAGGAGAGAACAGCACGTTGACTCCGCCGGCCACCGCGAGCTCGCACTCCCCGGCTCGGAGTGCGCTCAGCGCCCGGTGAAGCGCGGTCAGCGAGCTGGAACACGCTGTGTCGAGCACCTCACTGGGGCCATGGAGATCCAGCACATGGGAAAGGCGGTTGGCGATGATGCTCTGGACGTGCCCGGTGACACTGTGGGCCGCCACGGGCTCGGCGTGCCGGGACAGCAGCTCCGTGTAGTCGGAGAGGGTCGCTCCCACGAACACACCGGTTCTGCTGCCCGCCAGGGCGCGGGGGGCGTAGCCCGCGTCCTCCAGGGCGTGCCACGCCTCCTCCAGGAACAAGCGCTGCTGGGGGTCCATCAACCGCGCTTCGCGTGGGGAGATGCCGAAGAACCCGGCGTCGAAGGCCAGGACGTCGTCAAGAAACCCGCCCATGGGGCGCAGGTCGCCGAACCGCCCCGGAGAGGCCTTGGAGACCAGGTCACGACCGGCCATGAGCTGGGCCCAGTAGCTGTCGAGGTCCGCGGCGCCCGGGAACCGGCCGGACATCCCGATCACCGCGACCGCCGAGGACCGCACCCCGTCGGCTTCCGACCTGCCGTGCCGGAGCAGGGACCGTGTGCTGCCGTTGGTCGCGCGGCTCCCTGCGGGCGCTCCGCTCAGGGGCACGGACTCCGCCACCCGGTCCCGGTAACGGCTGAGCAGTTCCGTCACCAGCGCATCGATCGTGGGCGCCTGATAGAAGACCACGGGCGTGAGAGTCAACTGGAACTGCTCGTTGAGCCGGTTCGTGAAGTCGGTGAACAGCATGGAGTTGAAGCCGTAGTCACCGAACTCGGATGCCGTGTCCACCTGTGCGTACGGGATCCCCGCCAGGTCGGCCGCTTCGCGGCGGAGCCGGTCACACAGCCGGGCGCGCACGTCCGCGCCGGGGTCCTTCGCTTCCAGGACGGGGCCGGTGCTCCGGCCGACGGCGGCAGCGGTCGGCTCCAGCGCCTTGAGCGCGGAACCGATGCGCTGCTGGTCACCACAGCCGATCAGCACCGTGGGGCGGCCCAGGCGCAGGGCGTCCTCGAGGGCTCGCAGGGCCGCCGGTGTGGCGATCGCGGTCAGACCGACCGTCGTGGCGGTCAGCCGACGGACTGCGGGCGGCATCTCCATGCCGCCCTCCTCCCACAGTGGCCACACGGCCGAGATCGAACGGCCGTGCCGTTCGCCTCTTTCCACACGCTCCGTGCGGTGTTCGGCGAACGCGTCGAGGAACCGGTTGCCCGCGCAGTAGGCGGCCTGCCCCGCGTTGCCGAAGGTGCCGACGAACGAGGACATGGCCAGGAAGAAGTCCAGCTCGTCGTCAGCGGTCGCCGCGTCGAGCACGGTCGTGCCCGTGACCTTGGGAGCGAGTACGGCCGCTGTCTCCGCGTCCGTCCTACCGCGCGCGGGCCCATCGAGCAGGACGCCCGCCGCATGGATCACCCCGCGGAGGGGCCCGTGGTGCTCACGGGCGGAGTCGAGCGCCTTCACCACCTCGGAAGCGTCGGTGACGTCGGCCCGCAGGTACAGGAGATCTCCGCCGCATGCACGTACCCGGTCACGCAACTGCTCCGTGCCTGTCGTCGGAGCCGAGCGCCCCACCAGGGTCACCGATGCTCCATGCCGTTCGGCGAGATGGGCGGTCAGCAGAGCGGCGATGCCGCCGCTCCCTCCGGTGATGAGGTAGTGGCCGCCCCGCACGAAGACGGAGCGGCCCCCGAGCTGAACGGGCACCGGCTCCCACCGCCGTACCTGCCGGTGCGCACCGTGGAAACGCACCTCGGTCGATCCGTGCGCGACCTCGGCGAGCACGCGGGCCGGCTCCGGCTCCTCCGTACCTTCGACGATCTCGACCCGCACCGCTCTGAAGCCCGGTACCTCCTGGGCCAGTGCCCTTCCGAAGCCGGGGACGACAGCGCCGAGCGGGTCCTGCTCGCTGGCACGGGACACCTGGACGCAGGTCACCCGGCGTCCGTCGTCGGCCAGCCGGACCAAGGTGCGCAGAGCCTCGGTCTCGCGTGCCGCTCCTCGTTCGTTCGAAGGACGTGGGACATCGACGCCCCGCCGGTCCACGACGACCAGGTGCCGGCCGTCGTCCTGGATCGCGGGGACATCCGCAACATCGGCCACCATCCGGTCGGCTGCCTCGCCCCACGCCGGGTCGCCGCCGATGACCACCACCGCGACACCCTCCGGGGTGGAGGGCGGGACAGCGGGTTCCGTTACCCACTCCGGGACGTGGTACGTCACTGACCCGGTGATGTCCGGTGAGGCCGGGTCCGAGCTCGCCGTCGTCGGCGGCGTTCGCAACCAGTGGCGTGTTCGCCGGAACGGGTAGCCGGGCAGCGGGACCCGACGCCGTCCGCTTTCGGGCAGGGCGTCCTTCCAGTCGACGGCTGCCCCCTCGCACCACAGTCGGCCGAGCCGGGCGAGGTCACCGCGTCCTCCCATGGTCCGCAGCACCTCCGCCATGCGGCTGGTGCCATCGAAGACGTCCGCGAGGCCCCCGTCAGCGCCGACGCGGCCATGGCTCACGCCGACGTCCCGCGCTGCATCGGCGAGCGGGCGGCCCGGCTCCGCGAGACGGTCGAGAGTGGTCAGCAGCGTCTGCCGGTCGCCGGTCGTCATCGCGAGGCGCATGCTCAACTCGGCACGGCCCAGACGCAGGGTGTGGGCGACATTCGCGAGCGGCACGTGCTCGCCGGGGCCTCGCAGCCAGGAGGCCAGGCGACCGGTCATCAGGCGAAGCTGCTCGTCGTCGTGTGCGGAAAGCACCAAAAGTTCGTTGCCGGCCTCGGACGCGACGCCGGTACGGTCGGGTGACGGTGCCTCCTCCACGACCATGTGGACGTTCACTCCACCGGCGCCGAAGGAGCTGAGCGCCGCGCGGCGCGGTCCGGCGTGCGGTCCGGCCTTCCACTCGGCCGCGGTCTGCTGCACCAGGAACGGCGTGTCGGCGAAGTCGATGTCGGGATTGAGCTCGGCAGCGTGGAGGGACGGCACGAGTGTGCGGTGCTTCAGTTGCAGCAGCACCTTGGTGAGCCCGGCTACGGCTGCCGTGGCCTCCGTGTGGCCGATGTTTCCCTTGATGCTTCCGATCGGGGTGGCCATGCTCGGCAGGTTCGCTCCGAACCCCTTGGTGAGACCGCGGATCTCGATGGGGTCGCCGAGCGGCGTGCCCGTTCCGTGTGCCTCGACATATCCGACCGTCGCGGGATCGATGTCCGCCCGCCGGAGGGTGTCGGTGATGAGGGACGCCTGGGCTTCCGGGCTGGGAACGGTGAACCCGTTCGTCCGGCCGCCGCTGTTGGTTCCCACGGACCTGATGACGCCGTAGATGTGATCGCCGTCGGCCAGCGCCGCTCGCAGTGGGCGCAGGACCACCGCGCCGACACCCTCGCTGGTGACCATACCGTCGGCGCCTGCTCCGAAGGGCCGGCATCGGCCTGAGCGGGAGACCATGCCCAGCTGCGCGTACTGGATGCGGCGTGCGGGGTGCAGGATCAGGTTGACTCCACCGGCGATCGCGGCGGTCGCACTGCCGGAGCGTAGCGCGTCGCACGCGAGCGTCAGCGCGACGCCGGAGCCGGAACAAGCCGTGTCGACCGCGATGCTAGGTCCCGTGAGATCGAGGAAGTAGGACACCCGGTTGGCGATCTGGTACAGGTCGGTGTTCGGGTACCGGCTGAGACCGGCGAGCGCGGCGTTGGCGCTGAGCACGGCGTAGTCGGGCCCCATGGAGGCGACGTAGACCCCGACGTCAGGCCCGAGGCTCGCCGCGGTGTGCCCGGCGTCCTCCAGGGCGTGGTAGGCGACTTGGAGGAAGATCCGCTGCTGCGGGTCCATCGTCTCCGCCTCGCTGGGCGCGATGTTGAAGAACAGGGAGTCGAACTCGTCGACACCCTCGATGAGCCCGCCCGCGGACGAGTAGGTCCTGTCGGGCCCGCCGTTCGGATCGGTCACGTCCGTCCGGTCCCAGCGCTCGGACACGTCTCCCACCGATTCGGCGCCCTCCACGAGGTTGCGCCAGAGCTGAGTGATGTCCTCCGCGCCGGGGTAGCGTCCCGCGATCCCGACCACGGCGACGCTGTCGTCATCAGGACGAGTCTCCGCCGGCGTCTGCGGTGCGGGCCTGTCGACGGGCATGTCGGCCCGCACGGGTGACAGGGCGGGGACAGCGTCCGAAGGTGCGGGCTTGACGGCGGCGGCGAGGGAACCCAGGGTCCGGTGCTCGAAGAAGAGGGTCCTCGGCAGTCGGCCGTACCTCTCCTCCAGAGCCACGGTGGCGTCGACGATCTGCAACGACTCCAGCCGCAGTGAGTCGAGGGTGGTGTCGTGGCGCAACTCGGAGTTCGGCACCGCAAGCAGTCCGGCGAGCACGTCGCGTACGACGTCGAGCGTCGAGCCGCCGTCACCCGCCTTTGTCGGCCCAGCGGAAACGGGGACTCCGTTGACGGCTCGGTGCAGTTCCTGGGCATCCGTGAGGTCGGTGGCGAGCGCAGTCAGGGCCGCGACGCGCTCCGGAGCGCCGAGCTGCAGTGGGGACTCCGCCCGCATCGGATCCGCCGAACCGGGGTCGGTGGCGTCGTGGCCGTCGCCGCTTCCCTCACCACCGTCGGGGCGGAATACCAGCCGCGCGAGCTCTTCCAGGGGCGTCCGGTGGATGACCGCTCCGTCTCCGGACTCCGGGTGGCGTGTGCCCGGTCCCATCGCGCTGTCGAAGAAGAGACGGGCGGGACGGTTCTTGGCTGTCGGCCGCTGCACGGCCTCCATCGTCACGGGAGCGCCTTCACCGGATTCCGCGGTCGCGACGGCGGCGAGGAAGGCGTGCTCGACACCGCGCCCGAGTACGCGGCAGCTCATCAGGAAGGAGTCGAGGACCACAGCCTCCGTGTCCACTCGGGTGACAGCCGCGCCGACGAGCCCGTAGTCCCCGAACCGGTCGCTGACCTCGGCCACCCAGCAGCGGGCCCCCTCCTTCAGCAGCGCCCGCAGTTCGGGTTCGGACCGGCGGACCGTGTTGAGGTTGAACTGGTTCGTGCGCTGGGTGAGCTGAGCGACCCGCGCGAGTTCGTCCTCACGTACCTCGTGCGTGTCGATCCGCAGATCCAGTCCGGCGACGAACTCCGCCAGCGTCCCCGACGAGTGGCGCAGCGCCTCACGTCTGCGTCCCAGCCGGTACATGGCGGTGCGCTGCCGGTCCTCGGCGGTGACGTCGTCGCGGTCGAAGGCCCAGACCCGGTCCAGGAAGTTCGGGAGGTCCGCCTCGTTCTGCGGCAGTGTCAGGGCGAGCACCTCTGGATGGGCGGCCCGGACTGCAGCTGTCTCCACGGGATTGTCGTCCAGGAAGACCATGCTGCCGAGGCCGAGCCCGAGTTCCTGGGCGAGGGCCACGAGATTCTTGGGCTTGGGATCCCAGTTCACCCGACGTGCGGCGACATGCTCCGGTTTCAGCGGCATATCGGGCCGCTGCCGGAACACCGCGTCGACATCCTCCTCCTCGTTCTTGCTCGCCAGGCAGAGCAGCACGCCCCGGTCGTGCAGCTCCACCGCCCACTCCTGGAGCCGTCGGCGCCCCGGGCCCATACCGACGCCCAGAGGGCCCTCCTCGCCGCACACTCCGCTCCAGAGCGTGTTGTCGCAGTCCAGTACCAGCACTTTGAAAGGGGGAGCGAGCAGAGAGTGGATCTTGCGCATCACGGCCGTGCCCAACGCTGCACAGGCAGTCGGCGTGTAGGGGATGTGCGCATGCTCCTCACGTGCGGCGTCATGGTGCTTCGGAACGGGGTACACGCCGCTCCAGTCCGCGCTCCCCAAGACGTGAAGCCCTGTCGTCCCTTCGAGGGCGGCACGCAAGTGGCTTTCGGCCGCCTCGAGTTCCGGACCACTTCGCGCCTGGGCAGCGGGAGAGGCCGGGCACAGCGCGACCACCAGAGGCACCGAACCCCGCCCGGCCGCCTCGACGGCGGCCGTCACGAAATCGTCCAGGGTGCGGCGCCTGTCCGGGCCGGACGGCCAGTCCTCCAGACGCACCAGGGCGAGGTTGCAGCCGCGCCGGTTGGAGGCGAAGGTACTCGTCGGGTCGAGGAGCTCCTGGAATACCTGGTTGTAAGGAGTGAGACGAACATCGAGGTCCAGCCCCAACCGGTCGCTCCAGTGAGCAAGTACCGCGCGCAGTGGGTCGGTGGTGAAAGTTCCGGCCACTGCCAGCACACCTAACGGCGTCATCGCACCGGTTGCCCCGGCGGGATCCTCCGCCGGGCGGCGACCCGTTGCGGCGAAGTCCTCCAGTACCTCCACGGAACCCGGTTCGCTCTGCGCGGCATGGCGCACGATCGCCGCCGCCACCGGCTCGACGGGCAGAGCATCGTGCGCGCTGGCGACGCTGTCCGCAAAAGTGGTGGCCAGCCGGGCTGGTCTGACGATGGACACAGCCGTGCCCGGGTACTCCACCGCGCTCGCCCGCACCAGGCCCTCCACCGCGTGCTTCGCGGCGATGTAGTGCGACAGGCCACGGTGCGGCACCGTAACGTACGCGGAGGAGATGGCCACCACACGTCCGCCGCGGGCCGCAAGGCCGTCCGCGAAAGCGGCGAGCGGAGCCTGGGCCAGCTGCACCGCACGGCGGACATGGTCGACAGCCCTGGGCACAGCGGCCGTATGGAGGTCCCATGCCTGCGCCGCGGGCCCCGCGTTCAAAAAGAGCAGGTCCACCGGGCCGTACTCGGCCTCGATGGCCTTCCGTGTCTCGGCGCACCAACGCTCATCGGCCACATCGCCCCGATGAAGGCGGACCCTGCTGCCGTCCCGCCCCAGGGCTGCGACCAGAGCCTCGGCCTCGGCCCTGCTGTGGTGGAAGGCCGCGTGCACCGTGCAGCCGGCGATGGCCAGCGCCTGGACCAGGGCCGCCCCGAGACCGCGGCTACCGCCGGTGACGAAGGCCGAACGTCCCGAGAGCTGCCGGCCGGTCACCACGTCTGCCAGCAGCGATCTCAGTTCGCCGGTGGACGGGGGACAGCCTCACGGCGCACGACGGTTCGGAGCCTCACGTGCGCCTCGAGCCTGCCGACGAGGACTTCTCCCGCCAGCCGGACCGTACGGAAACGTTCGTCGACGTCCGTGATCTCCGCCCGGCCCGTGAAGCCCTTGCGACCGGCAGCGTCGTCGCAGGTCATCTCGTAGCCGCTGATCATCGCGGCGCGTCCGGGCGCCTCCATCCCGGCGAGATGACTGGACCAGCCCAGTACGGCAAGGTGCTCCACTCCGACACCGTGATCGGGGAGGCACAGCTCCGCCCCCAACGAGCGGAGTGCCTGCCAGTCGGGCCGGTAGGCGCCGCCGTGGACCGCGCCCACCGCGAGCTCTTCGAACGGAGTCACCGCGGACTCGGTCGCTGCCTTGGGGCGTGCGGCTTTCGGGGGGGCGGCCCGAAGCTCTCCACGGACGAAGTCGGCCTCGCCCTCGATGAGGGTCCTGCGTCCGTCGACCACCCGGATGCTCAGGCCGATAGCACCGTCCTCGCCCTCCGGGGCCGCCGTCTCGACCTCCCAGACGTAGCTCTGCCCCGGAAGCACCGGTCCCACGAAACGGGCCCGCAGGGCGGCCAGCGTTCTCCCGGTCAACGGCGGGGCCTCCGCGAGCACCTTCAGCAGGCAGAGCAGTCCGTGTGCAACGGGTTCACCGAAAGGAGTGCACCGCGCGTACGACGCGTCCACGTGCAGCGGGCTGGCGTCCCCAGTGGCCTCGGCGAAGCTGAGAACCTCGTCGTGGGTGACATGCAGACTGCCAGTAGCGGACTTGGGATCCATTTTCGCCGTTGTTCCTCTCCGCAGTGCCGCGAGGTGGGGTGCCCGGCCCGGCGGGCCCGGCTTGATCGGTGGGACACCTGGGCCTTTCGTCAGGACCGTGCAGGGCTCGCGAGGTCCGGCACCCTGAGCCGGCCTGATCCGGACGAGGGCCCTACGCCCCGACCGCCGCTTCGCGCAGGGACGCCTGGATGTGCTTGGTCAGGCCGGTCAGTGTGCTTCCGGGGCCAATCTCCCGGAGATCCGGTTCGGGCAGACCCAGCAGATGAACAACCGTCTCGGTCCAGCGGACGGACGAGGTCAACTGCCGACACAGGGTGCCGGCGATGTCCTCGCCATAGACGCGGCCCGTGGTGTTCGCGATGACAGGAATCTTCGGGCGTGCCAGCACATAGCCGCTGAGGAACCGATCGAACTTCCGGGCGGCGGGCTCCATGCAGCGGGAGTGGAACGCACCGCTCACCTTGAGTGGCACCACGGCCTGGGAGTGTTCGCGAATGAGAGACGACACCGTCTCGACCGCTGCTACCGGGCCGGAGATGACGATCTGGTCCGGTGCGTTGAGGTTGGCTACGTCGACCGGAAGCCCGGAAGTGTCGAGCAGGGAGCGGACCCTTTCCTCGTCGAGTCCGATCACAGCGGACATCGCACCGGGCTCCGTATCGGCCATCAGCGCGGCGCGCTTGGCCACGATCTCCAGCCCGGTCCGAAAGTCGAAGACTCCCGCCGCGAAGAGCGCGGCGTACTCGCCGAGGCTGTGGCCAGCCATGACCTCGGGTATCCGCCCACTGGTCCGCACGGAATCGACGTAGGCGAGGGCGTCCACCACATAGACGGCACACTGGGTGTAGCGGGTGTCGGCAAGGCGGTCCGCCGGGCCGTCGAGACAGAGTTCGGCCACCGAGTATCCGAGCAGGGAGTCCGCCTGACGAACCAGGTTGGGATAGGTCCGGAACAGTTCCCGGCCCATCCCCACGCGCTGGGAGCCTTGGCCGGCGAAGAGGTGGACGAGCGTCACGGCCGCGCCTCCCTGCTCCGGCGCGATGACGCCGCCATAACACCGAACCGGTCGGTCAGAATGTCGGCGGCTCCCCGCATGATCATCTCTCCTATGTCGTCGACGTGGCGATTGCGCCAGCTCTCGCGCTCCGTTCCCCGCACGAATGAGTTGAAGGCACCGAGAGCCGGTCCGCAGTTGATCTGGTAGTCGACCTGGTGCTCCTCCGAACCACTCATAGCGAGGCGGATGGACTGCACGAAGTAGGCCTTGAACACCAGCAGCATCTTGTGTTTGGGATCGCTCTCGGCCAGTGCGAGGGCTTCCGGGTTCGCTCGCCGGTAGTAGGCGCGCGTCTCCTCCCAGACGTCCTCGAAGCTCCGCCTGAAGTAGCGCCGCTGCAGCTGGTCGGCAGTGCGCCGGTCCAGTTCCTCCAGTGAGCCGTGGCGGCGGTAGAGCTCGTACAGCTTGTTCGCGCGGGCCGGGTAGAACAGGCCGCGCCGCAGGACCTGGGCGCGCGCCCCGGTCTCCAGCATGTCGCCGGCGGGCACGATCGCCATATCATGCGCCTCTGCCTCCTGCAACATGTCCTTGACGCGCTCGCTGGTGCCGCATTCCACCGTGCACTGGTTGATGCTTCCGGTCAGGACGAAGTCCGCGCCCAGCACGAACGCGGCCGCCGCCGCCTCCGGAACACCGATGCCCCTGCCGCTCCGACCCGGATCCTGGCGGCGGCGGGAACGTCGCGGGCGACCCGGTCCCTCTGGCGGATGATCTCCGGAAGAAGGATCACGAGTTGCCGCTGGTCGGTGTGACCGCCCGAATCTGCCTCCGCTACAAGATCGTCTGCCAACGGCACGCGGTCGGCGAGAGCGGCTTCCTCCGGCGTGATCCGTCCCGCGTCCACGAGGGCGTCCACGAGGACGCGCGGTGCGGGCCGAAGGAAGCACTCCGCGACTTCGGGGCGGGACACCTTGGCCATGACCCGGTTGGGAATGACCACGGCGCCGTCGCGGCCCACGCGCAGACCGCTCAGCCGGTACCGCACCAGGCTCGGTGTCGGGCGGAGAAAGGACGCCGCCTCCACCCGGCGTACTCGATGCTGGAGAAGCAGGTCGACCTGTTCCTTCTCCTTCGCCGGATTCTCCAGGCTCGCGAGGAGATTGAGCCCGTACGGACCGTCCCCGAGCTCTCGACGGAAGCGGTCGATCGCCGCGACGATCCGGTCGGGGCTCAGCCCTCCTGCGCCGAAGTACGACAGGAGCCCCGCCCGGCCCATCCGGACGACCATGTCCTCCGATGCGACCGCCTTGTACATGGAGCCGGCCACATAGGCGTAACGCACGTTGTGGTCGGCGGTGAAGTCCGCGCTGCCCAGCGCCTCCGGAGCGATGAACGGCAGCCCGGCACGGGTCTCATCGACATGTCCGGCCCCCACGGTCACCCTTGTCTCCTCGCCTTCGACGGACGGATGTGGAGCAGGTCAACCGGCTGTTGCGCCCGTGCGCTTCTCGTAGCGCTCCAGGATGGCGGGCATCTCGGCGCTGACGAAGCCGAGGAAACGCTCCATGTTCGCGAGGCGGCGCAGCCGCTCTTCGGAGGCGCCGTCGGCTTGGAGCGCCGCCAGTCCGGCCGCAGCGATGCGGTGGAAGTCGGGGAACTCGGAGAAGATGCCGCGCACCTTCGGTGCCCAGCTGTTCTCCCGCAGCTGCAGCGTGTAGTTCTCGCTGAGGGCGCCACTGCGCTCGAAGACACTCACCGGGTCGTTCTCGGGCGTGAGCTGGTCCACGATGCGGTCGATCGCCGCACGGGGCACGCCGAGATCCTTCGCGATGTCGTCGGCGGTCTGGACGGCCGGCTCACAGATCATCATGTAGCCGACGACGCGACCCCGTTCATGAGGCATGCCGTCGTTCTCGAAGTAGTACTGAGCGACCTTCTCCACGAAGGTTCGCTCCCCCTCCGTCAGAGTGATGGGGAAGATCTCGGTGGCCATGGCTTCTTCTCCTCAGTGCGCGGATCGACGGAAAAGGGGATCAAGCGGAAACGTTCCGGCTGTACTCGTCCCAGCGCTTCGACATGTCGGCGAGATCGCCGACGATGTACCCGAAAAGCTCCTCGATCTCGGCGATACGCCGCCGACGCTCGTCGCTCGCGTCCGCCAGCGCTTCCAGTCCGTACTGAAAGATGCGGCGGTACTCCGGCCAGCTCGCGAACGTGTCGGACACGGCTTTCGGGTACCCGTCATCGACAAGCCGGTAGCGGGTCTCCATACCCTGCGTTTCGATTCGCTGGTACAGGCCGGCCAGCACGAGCTGTTCGATCAGCTGCTCGATCTGGTCGACGGTCGCGTCGACCGCTGCGGAGATCTGGGGCAGCGTCTGCTCGATGGGGTCGCTGATGATCATCCAAGCCATCACGCGCCCCTTCTCCCACGTCACGCCATGTGCTTCGTGGTAGTGCCGCGCCACCCCGTCCACGAAGGACCGCTCAGCCCCGGTCAGGGTGTCGTACCGCTTATCGGCGGAAATGCTCACTGATCCCACCTTTCCGTTGAGGGAAGAGGTATCCGGAGTGATCCGACGAGCGGCCACCCCGGTGAACTAGCAGCAAGCTTGGCCGAGAAGGGTGGGCGCCCGCCCCAGGAGAACCCCCAGCAGAAACCCCAGTCCCCTCGAGGGGAAGGCGCTCAGGCCCTCCGCGGGGAATCCTCGATGCAGATACCGCCGCTCAGTGCGTCGGACAACTCGGAGCGTTTGCCGATTCCGAGCTTGGCGTAGGTCTGGCTCAGGTGCCATTCGACGGTCTTCACGGTGACGAACAGCGCCTGCGCGATCTCCCGGTTGCTGAGACCCGTCGCCGCTTTCTTCGCCACACGTTCCTCGGCCGGGGTCAGCGGCACCGCAGCAGAGCTCCCCGATCGTGTCGGACGCGCCCCGGCGAGGCGGAGCTCCGACCGGGCCTCCGCCTCCAGCGCGGCCGCTCCGATCTTCTGGGCCAACTCCCGGCCGGCGTCGAGCCTCCGGCGTGCCGCGCTCCGTTGTCCCGCTCGCCGCAGCATCGATCCCAGCGCCACCAGAGTGCGGGCCCGCTCCACCGCGTCCGGCAGCCCGTCGAGCAGCCTGTGCGCTTCTTCCACCAGAACGAGCCCTTCGGCACCACCCTTGAGTTCCCCGTAGGTGCGCAGAGCCACGGCCAGTGGACGTGCCGCGCCGAAGGCACGAGCCCGCTCCAGTTCACCGAGGGCGAGTTCGGCTGCCGCGGCGGACTCGCCGGACCGGACCAACGCACGGACGGCGTCCGAGAGATATTCACCGATCGCGGACGGGTACCACCATCCCTGCCGGGCTGCTAGATCCCGGCAGTCGCTAATCTCCGCCAGTCCTGCGCCGAAGCGTGCGAGCCGAATCGACAGCCGCCCCCGGGCCACCCTGAGCGGCACGAACATGGCGGCCTCGGGCAGTTGTCCTGCCAGTCCGGTTCGGTCCAGGAAATCCGCCGCCTCCTCCGGCCGCCCCGTATCGATGAGGCAGTGGACGAGCACGGCCGCCGCCAACGGCACGCACGCGGGGCGCAGCGACGTCGCGCTCTGGTGCCTGAGTACGACGCGCGCCGTCCGTTCCGCTTCTCCGAGGCGACCGGTGTCGTACAGAACACGCGCCCGCAGGCTCTGGGCGGTGTCCACGGTCAGCAGTTGGCCGCATGCGGCGGCTCGGCGCGTGTGCTCGTCCAGAGCCTGCTCCGCAGCACCCAGGTCGTCACACTGCGCCAAAGTCCAGGCTGCGATGGAGGCCGAGGTCAGCTCGGTGTCGTGATCCGTTGCAAGGTCGCCGTCCGCCAATGCCGCAGCGGCCAGCCCACGGACACGCCGTACGTGCAATCCTCGGGACAGGGCCTCGGCAGCGGCGTGCGAGCGCAGGGTTCTGGTGCCCGGCACAACCGCAGGTGTGTCCCGCCGCCGCAACTCCCCCGGTATCAGTCTGGAAAGTACCGAGGCGAGGGAGCGCACCTGCCCGGAAGCACTGTTCTGGTCCTGGCAAAGGACGGCCAGTGCCTCCTCGTAGCGGGCGGAGGCGGCCAGCGCCACCCCCAGGTCGGCCCGGACCGCACTCCCGGACTCCCACTCCTCGGCCTTGCACTGAGCTTCCACCAATCGGTCCACCGCCGACGGCCTGTGCGCTCGTAGCTCGGCGGAGCCGAGTTGCGCCAGAATCGCCGGCTGCGGCTGCTCGGAGAGTGGTTCGGCGAGAGCGTGCCGGAGATAGCGGATCGCCGCACGCGGATCACCTCCGAGCATCGCACCGCGGGAGGCCGAACGCAGCACGGTCACGGCCCAGGGATCGCCCGCCGGGTCGGTGCGAACCAGGTGTTCGGCCACCTCGCTCACCTGTGCCCCTGCGGTCTGGAGCGACCGTGCGGACCTCCGATGGGCGCTGCCGCGGTCCCGTGGCGACATGTGGCTGTACACCACCTGCCTCATCGCTGCGCGCCGAAACCGGTACGGCATTCCGGGCCGGAGCACGTCCGCATCCCGGAGACATCCCGCCGCGTCGAACATTTCGGCCTCGTCGAGACCTGAGACCTGGGCGCAGTGCTGGGGCTCCGCGTGACCGTTCAGCACCGCTATGGCACTGGCCAGCACCTCCGCTGCGGGTGGCAACTCCCTGAGGCGGCTGCGCATGTGCCAAGAAATGCGCGCGGGGGTGAGAAGAAGAATTTCCGGTAACGAAGACTCGTCGGGTGTCAACCCCAGGCCGATCATTTGGTCCAGCAACTCAGCCAGATGGAGTGGGTTGCCTTCTGTGAGGTCGAAACAGGCGCGCAGCACACCGTCGTGTACGTCGCTGCCGAGACGCCCGGTGATTCTTCGCCGTACCGCCTCCTCGCTCAGCGGTGCGAGGCGGGTGAGGACGGCAACGGGAGAGCCGCAGACGGCCATGAGCAGATCCTGCACGGGTTCGTGCGCCCCGCGGGTTACGGCAAGCACGACGAGGATTTTGTGATTCTCCAGACGATTCACCAGATAGTTGATGAATCTTACCGACTCCGTGTCAATCCATTGAGCGTCATCGACAAGTAAGAGCAGTGGACTCCTCAGAGACGCATCTCTGCATATCCCGTACATGCCCTGCAGGAGCGAGTAGAGGGCATTTCCCCCTTCTTCGCGCTCTCCTTTCGTCGTCGCACCGTCCGAGTCGACCTGCGACGGGAGGGACAGGGGTGGAGTTTCCGCGTCCACCTCTTCGAGCGCCTCTCCGGCACGGTCGACGCCCTGCTGCTCGAAGAGCTGACGCGCCACAGCCCACGAAAACCCCTGCTCAAGCACGCTACCTCGGGCGTTCAGCACCTGAAAGGCCTGCCCATCCGCCTCGGCACGCGCATGCTGCAACAGGCTGGACTTTCCAGTGCCTTGCTCGCCCTCGACCATGACCAGGCCACCGACGCCACGTCTCGCCCGCTCCAGAGATTTCCGCAGCAGCTCGATCTCGCGGTCTCGCTCCAGCAACTCACATTCCTGCCACATTCGCCGTACCCCCTGAATGGAGACCAATTTCGGCCTCATCGCCTGCAGACGAACGAACAGGAGGAAACATAGGGGCAGGAGGCATCGGCCGGGTAGACCCCTCC
Source organism: Streptomyces sp. Wb2n-11 (assembly GCF_001049855.1). Taxonomy (NCBI): domain Bacteria; kingdom Bacillati; phylum Actinomycetota; class Actinomycetes; order Kitasatosporales; family Streptomycetaceae; genus Streptomyces; species Streptomyces sp. Wb2n-11. The sequence goes on along the minus strand of NZ_CVPB01000001.1, from coordinate 7,489,915 downwards.
GCGGAAATTAACGCACATTTGTCGTCACGCAAACGAATCGCGACGAATCCTTCACCTCGATTTTCGGCCCCGGGACGGAATCCGTCGATAGGCGTTCAGCCACGGGAAGCATTTCTTAAGAAGTCATCTCATTTGGCGAGTCTGTGACAGCAGATGAGGGTGCAGGCGATGCTCGTGAGGGCGGGGAAGTGATCGGCCTTGCGTTCGTAGCGTCGGTGGAGGCGGCGGCAACCGGCGAGTCAGGACATGGTGCGTTCGATGGTCCAGCGGTGGCGGCCCAGTCGTTGCGAGTACTCCACTCCCTTGCGGGCGATGCGGTGGGTGATGCCGCGTTCACGTAACCATCGCCGCAGGTGGGCGTAGTCGTAGCCCTTGTCGGCGTGGAGTTTGCCGGGCTTTCGCCGTCGCCGGCCGCGGCGCGAGCAAATCGGCGGGATGTCCTTCACGAGCGGGATCAGGGCCTGGCTGTCGTGCAGGTTGGCTCCGGAAATGCCGACGGATATGGGCAGACCCGACCGTTCCGTGATCAGGCGGATCTTCGAGCCGTACTTGCCCCGGTCGACAGGGTTCGGACCCGTCAGGTCCCCCTTTTCAGGGCCCGCATGTTCACCGAGTCGATCGCGCACCGCGACCAGTCCAGCTCGCCGCGGGCACCGAGTTCGTCGAGGACCAGGCGGTGGAGTTTGACCCACACCCGGGCCTTCGACCACTCCGAGAAGCGCCGGTGAGCAGTCGCTCCGGACGGGCCGAACGACACCGAAGGCAGCTGCTGCCAGGTACAACCCGACGTGGCCACGAAGACAATCGCGGCCAGCACTTCCCGGTCTCCGTGCCGACGCCGGCCACCGCCCTGAGGCCGCGACGGCGCCTCCGGCACCACCCGCTGGAACAACTCCCACAACTCGTCCGGCACCAGCCGCTCAACGATCCCCACCATGACCAGCAGACTACCGAGCCAGCCAAATGAGATGACTCCTAAGTGGGTGTCAGACCCGGCTCAGGGCAACCGGAAGCTTGTCGAAGCCGACCATCTGGGGGGGATGGCCCAAGCGAGATCACCGTCGCGATCCACGCCGATGTCCTTGAAACGGTCGAAAAGCACTCCTAGGACGAGACGTGTCTCCAGGCGTCCCAGGGCGTTTCCGATGCAGTGGTGGGTGCCGAATCCGAAGCCGAAGTGCCGCCCTTCGCTGTTGCGGTGGATGTCGAACGCCTCCGGGTCGGGGAACTGCCGCTCGTCCCGGTTGGCCGAACAGAAGCTGGCGGCGACGTGCTGGTTAGCGGGAATGGTCACGCCTGCCACCTCCACCTCGCGGGTCGAAGCCCTGAGCCCCGTCGTGATCGGTGGCCGGTGGCGAAGCACCTCTTCGACGGCCTGCCCGATCAGGCTGCGGTCGGCCCGTACCTCGGCCTGCGCCTTCGGGTTCAGGTCCAGCAGGTCCACCGCATTGGCGACGGTCATCGTCGTGCTGATATGCCCGCCGGCGAACATCACGTTGGCGAAGTTCACCGTCTCGTCCTCGGTGAGCCGATCGCCGTCGAGCTCTGCGTTGGCGAGCCGCGTCAGCATGTCGTCGCCTGGCTTGTTCTTGCGCTCGCGCACCTTCTCACGGAGATAGCCGATGGCTTCCTGCTGGAGTTCACCCAGAGCTTCCAGATACCCCTCCTGCGCCATCTCCTCCGGCGTGACGCTCATGACCTTCCGGGCCCAGTCGTAGAACCGGTGGCGGTCCTCGGCCGGCAGACCGAGGATCTCCAGGATGACGGCGATAGGGACGGTGTACGCGAGGTCCGCCACGAGATCGATCCGGTCCCGGTCGCCGAAGCCGTCCAGGATTTCGTTGGTGATCCGTACGATCTGCGGCTCATAGGCAGCGATCGAACCCGGCGTGAAGGTGGTGCCCAGGATCCTCCGGACTCGGGTGTGACGGGGCGGGTCCATCTGCGGAAGGCTCTCCAGGCCCGATTCGGGGAACCCCATCCTGTGCATTTCCGAGGAGAAGGTTCCCGGATTCGTCAGGACATTTCGTGCGTCCGAGTAGCGGTACACCACCCACCAGCCCGTGGCCGGGTCCTGATGTACCGGGTGGTCGTCCCGCATGGTGCGGTACCAGTCGTAGATCGCCGGGTCGTTCACGTTAAGGGTTGTCCCGTAAATGATCTTCGAGTCGTCTTGGGTAGGGCTGGTCGCTGTGCGGTCCGTTGGCCTACCCGGCGAGAGCGAGGTTGTGCAGGCGGGCGATGCCGAGCATGGCGTGGTGGACTCCGTCGCCTTTGAGGCGGCAGTCGCGGAGGATCTTCCAGGTCTTCATGCGGGCGAAGACGTGCTCGACGCGGGCGCGGACCTGCTTGTGGGACTTGTTGTGCGCCTGCTTCCACTCCGGTAGTTCTTCGCCTTTGCGCCGGCGGTGTGGCATGACGAGTCCGGTGCCGGGGTAGCCACCGTCGGCGATCGTGAGGGTCTTGCCGACGGCCGCCTTGGCGCCGGATTCCTCCCAGGCTTTGCAGTCGTTGCGGTTTCCGGCAAGCGGTCTTCCCACCGCGACGACCAGGCGGGTGTCGGCGTCGATGACGACCTGATGGTTGGTGGAGTACCGGTAGTTCTTCGACTGCGCGGCGATGGCGTGGTCCCGGGTCGGGACCAGAGTGCCGTCCACGATCAGCACGGTGTCCTTGGCGAACCGCTTGCGGGGCTGGAGCGCGAGCATCGGCCCGAGGTGGTCGATGATGCGGTCGGCCGCCGACTTGGAGACCCCGAACAGCGGGGCGAGCTGGCGCATGGTCAGGTTGGTGCGCCAGTACGCCGCGACCAGCAGGGCCCGGTCCTCCAGCGGAAGGCTCCACGGCCGGCCCTTGCGGACCGCATCCGCACCCTCGCGTCGCAGCACGGTCACCAGCTTCCCGAAACAGCGCGGGCTCAGCCCGGTGAACGGGGCTATCCAAGACGGCTCCGACGCCGTGATCACACCAGCCACACCAAGATCATCTCACCCGTGACCAGCAGTTACGGGACAGGCCTTAGGCTGCGGAGCTATCTCGCTGTCGATGGTGGACACCCCATCACCTTTCTCGCCTGAGGAGTCGGGCACGTCATGGGCAGCTTGACTGCTGCCTGTCCGGAGATACACCCGGGTCTGCCCCAGACTCGACCCCAGCAACACGGCCGGACGGCCTGTGTCTCGGTGGGTCAGCTGTTCACGTCGCGGTTGTTGAAGCGGAGGAGTCCGGCTCCGACGAAGACGAGCGAGGCAACGGCCATAACGGCCGCGTCGCCCCACTGGAAGCCGTTCCTCAGCGGTTCGCCGCCGATGTAGTAGTGGAAAGGCGAGAGGCGAACGAGCCACTCGGCACCGAGCTGGACGGCGAAGGTGTTGGCCGTGTAGGCGAGGACCCCCACGACAGCGGCGACCACGAGAACGACTGCGCGCCGGCCCACAGCCGCGCCGATACCGAGGGCCAACGCCCCGAAGGTGATCGCGAGGAGTGCCAGGTTCAGGCACTGGGCCAGGAAGTCGACCGGTGTGACACTGGTCAGCTCCGCACTGTCGCGGACAGCGAGGACAGCGAGCCAGACCAGGGCCGAAATACCGAAGGCGCCTGCCACGAGTGCACCGAAGCGCTGGAGGGCGAGCTGGGTCCGGGTGATCGGGTGGGCGAGCAGCAGGTCGAGCTGTCCGGACTCCTCGTCGCCGGCCACGGCGCGGGCTCCCATCGTGATGCCGTAGATCATCACAAGCAGGGGGACGATGACCCCGAACACCGTGGCCTGCAGATAGCCGGCCGCAGTCCCGTCGACGTTGAGGCTCTGGCGGAGAGCCTCGGGAATGGTCTCGGTGTTCTCGCGCTGCGTCGGGTAGGTGCTGGCGTACACCATGCCGACCAGGGCCGTGCCGACGGCCCAGCCGATCAGCGCTCGGCGGCTGTCCGACAGTGTTTTGGTGAGGATCGCGGTGCTCATGGGTGGTTCCTTCCATACCGAAGTGCAACGTCGTTCTGATGCATGGTCAGGCGATGGGCGCAGACTCGGTGCGCGGTGCCGCTTCGGCACCCTCGTAGTACGAATGGAAGAGCTCGTCGAGAGCGGGCTCCGACGCGCGCAGACTGGTGACCGTGTAGCGGGCGAGCGCCTTGATGAGGGCATCGGGGCTGCCCGAAACCTGGCCCGTGACCTTCGTACCCGACTCGTCCAGCCGAAGGCGTTCGCCGCCTGGCACGCCCTCGAACGCCTTCGCCGGAACGCTCGTCCCGAAGGTCACCTGAATGTCACAGACGACGCCGGTACGGAGGTTCGCCACGGCGTCGAGGGCCACGAGGTGCCCGTCCCGAATGATGCCGACCCGGTCCGCGACGGCCTCCACTTCGCTCATGATGTGGCTCGACATGAAAACCGTCTGGCCGCCTGCGGCCGCCTCCCCGACCATGTCGAGGAAGGTCTGCTGAACCAGGGGGTCGAGACCGGAACTGGGCTCGTCGAGGACGAGGAGTTCCGGCGCGTGCATGAACGCCTGCACGAGGCCGACCTTCTGCCTGTTTCCCTTCGAAAGCTTTTTGATCTTCGCGCTCTGATCCAGACCGAGCCGATCGGCCAGGTCATCGATCCGCGCCTGGGGAACTCCCCCGCGCAGCTGCGCCAGGAAACGGAGGTAACTACGAACGTTCTGGCGACCGTCGCACACGAAGTCGCCCGCCAGGTATCCGACGCGACGCCTCAGCTCGACCCCCTCGCTCCTCGGGTCGAGCCCCAGAACGGAGGCGCTGCCCCCGGTGGGGCGGATGAGATCGAGGAGCAAGCGGATCGTGGTGGACTTGCCCGCACCGTTGGGACCGAGGAAGCCGAACACCTCCCCCTGAACCACATCGAGGCTGAGGCCCGTCAGGCCGCGGCGGCTGCCGTACGTCTTGGTGAGCTCCCGGAGCTCAATCACATTCTCCATGCCCGGAACATAGCCTAGTTTCAGAGATCTATAAACATTCTGAGCGTTAAGGTTTATATGTATGATGGAGACCTGCCGCATCGAGGAGGCCAGACGTGGGCGACCCGGAGGACACTGACGCACAACTGCGCGACCAAGCGGAGAGGCTGGCCCTGACCCTGTCTCAGGGCGGCATGCAGAAGACCACGGCCCGCGTGATGACGGCCCTGCTCTTCAGCCGGCAGGAAACCATGACCGCGGGCGATCTGTGCGACGCCCTGCAGATCAGCTCGGGCGCCGTCTCGGGCGCCGTCAACCAACTCATCCCCACCGGCATGATCGAACGTGCACCGGCTCCCGGCAGCCGCCGTGACCACTACCGCTTTCGCGAACACGCCTGGGCCACCCTTATGGGAAACCAGAACACCCTCCTCGCCAGCATGTGGGACGCCGCCGCCGGAGGCATCAAGATCGCCGGCAAGGAATCCGCCGTCGGCCGCCGCCTCGACGAGATGCAGGATTTCTACGGTTTCATGCAGCGTGAGATGGCCGCGCTGATCGACAGATGGCGAGAACAGTACGATTCACAGCAGGAGTGACGGTCCTATGCCCACCTCACGGCTCTGGCACCGCGTTTCCTGACCTGAGAAGAAGTACCACCAGACCGCCAAACCCTCTCGGCCGCCGATGAGACGCCCCCACACTCAGCGTGTCGCGGCCCGAGAGGTGATCGGCCAGGACCTGGCCGAGTCCGATGCCCCGGAAACACAGGCCCGCCCATAAGCGTGGCTCCGAGACCTCGCGCTCACCACTTGGCTCGCACTGCACGCAGCCCACAGGTCGAACGACGCCGACAGACAGGCAGCATTCGTCGACCGCCATGCCCGGCTGGTTCGAGCCAACCGCCCAGTCCCAGCCCTCCGCCACCGAAACCCTCTGCGCCCTCCTTCTCGGTGCCGAAGTTGGCAACAACGCGACGTCAGCGCTGACGCTGCCCGCAGCATGTCCCGTCCCGTGAGTGCCCAGATCTGCATCCATACGCACAGCCGGAGGCAGGGCCGATCACCATAGACCTCGGCGGGCCGGCTCCGGCCCACTCCCGCGACACCGCAGCGATCCATCAATTCACAGCAGACCAGCCGTGGCGGAGCGGGCCTGGATCCAGAAGGTGACCAGGAAGGCGATGAGCCAGGCCAAGGGGACCGTGCGCATGCTGCGCCTCCAGGCCGCCGAGATGGTCAACGGACGGGGTACCACCCTGTCCGTGGCGGGGGACGCGTACGAGTGGATGGCCGTGTCCCTACTCGACCACGGCCAGATCCCGGACGCGATGGTGCCCACGTTCGAGCCGATCGGCATGCCCGCGTTGACCCTGACCCGCCGGGACTGGGACTTCCTCTTCGACCAGCTACGCTCCACCACCGCGGTACTGGACTACCTGTTCCGGGCGGCCGGAGAGCCGCCCATCGCGCTTGGCGACGAGCCGGTGCGGTACTACGAACTCGCGGCGGCCGACGCCGCCGCACCGCCTGTGGACATCGACACCGAACTCGTCGGACCGGGCGGCCGCCGGTTCTCCACGCCTCTGCTTCCCCAGGTCCCGGCAGGGGCCGGACAGACCAATGCCCATCTGGTCATCCGGCACGTGCTCGAAGACGTAGCCACCGGCATGCTGCGCGACGCGATCTCCGAGAGCGACCGGCTCACAGTGCTTGCCGGCCTCGGCCGCCTCCCGGTCGGCATGCGCGAGGAATGGGGCCAATTGCTCCTCGACATGCTCGACGACGTCGAGCAAGCTCCTGACGGCCACCTCATGTGGCGCTCACGCCGCCAGCTCCACCAAGAGGCGGCCAGTGCCCGGCGGATGCTCTTCGTCTGCGCGACACGGTTCGACAAGTACGTGGAAGCGTCGTTCGGCAGCTACGTCATGCTGCGCCACCACCAGGTCGGCGAACGCACCGGCCGGCCGGAGTCGCTGTGCGGCGTCGGCGTGATGCTCACCCCGAACCACAGCGGAAACCGCCCCTGGGACACCACTCCGGTGAGGGTCCTGGGCCCCAGCCGGTTCACCTCCGAACAGGTCGCCGAGTTCGAGAAGCTGTGGCCACAGAGCGGCATCGCCTGAGATGCCAGCCGCGCGCCGCTGACAGGCGGTGAAGGAGCCATGCGGCGTCACGGCACCGACCACGACCACGCTCTTCCCGAGGTGAGCACACGGTTGGCCAGACTGGCCCACTAGCCTCGATCTTTCTTGATGGTCCGCCGACTCCGTCGGCGGACCGTCTCGTTGCGGGTGGGGAAGGCCGGGCAGGTTGAGGGCCCGAGTGTCGTCTCGGGGTGGCGCCGGGTTCCACTGCTCCGGTATCGGGCTGTCGTCGTAGGGGCGGGGTATCTGCTGGTCAGCCGGGGTTCGGCAGGAGCGCGAGCCGTTCGAGGGCTGCGGTGATCTCGCTGGTCCAGGGCCAGTGCCGGGCGAGGCGGAGGATCCGTCGGCGGCCGGTGGTCACGAGTTGTCCGGCCGCGGTGAACAGCCGGAAGCGCAGGCGGCGGGGTTCCCAGAGTCTGGCCCTGCCGGTCAGGGCGAGCATCGGCATCCAGGCCAGGAGATCGAGGGCGGTCTGCACGATCTCCAGCCAGACCTTGTTCTGGGCTGTGGAGTGCAGGGGCAGGTTGCGCAGGCCGGTGGCCCGGGCGGCGCGGATGCGATCCTCGGCGCGGGCACACAGCCGGTGACGGAGTTCGAGGTCGGCGATCGGCCGGTCGGGGGTGTGGGTCGCGAAGCAGGTGATCCGCATGCCGTCCGCGTCGGTGATCCGCAACTGGGTTCCGGGATGAGGCCGTTCCTTGCGGACGATCAGCCGCATGCCTTTCGGCCGGCCGTCCAGGAGCCCGCCGGTGAGTTCGGCGACCCAGGCAGCGTCACGGACCGAGCCGTCGGTCCCGACGGCCGGGGTCCACGCTTGGGCGGGGGTCTTCAGAACGTGTTCGTGGACCTGCCCGGTGACCGTCATGCCGACCGAGTAGGACAGCCACCGTCCTCGCCGGGCGAGCCAGGACACGAACTCCCGGGTGCCGCCGGCGGAGTCCGTGCGGATCAGCGTCTGCCGCCCTCGCCGGTAGTGCTTCGGCAGCTGGGCGAGGGCCAGCCGGGCGGTGGTGATGTGGTCGGCGGCCGTGTTCGAGCCTGCGTTCCCCGGCCTGAGGAGCGCGGCGACCGGTTCTCCGGTTCCGCCCGGGCCGTGGTCGACGAAGGCGGTGAACGGGTGATGGCCGTAGGTCTTCTTCCAGGTCGCTGCCGCGTCCTCCTTGTCCGAGTGGGCGATCACAAGAACGCCGTCGAGGTCGACGGTGACCTGGCCGTCGGTGTCCGGGGCGTTTCTGCCGGCCAACGACCAGACCCGGTTGCGGACTTCGGCCCGTGCGGACCGGACGGCCTGCAGGGCCTTCTCGCCGGAGGCGGCGAGGGTGTCGATCAGGCGGGAGACGGTCGGGTCGGAGGCGACCGGGCCGAAGACGGCCGGCTCGGCCCGCAGCATCGCGACGTCCGCGGGGCAGTCCCCGCCCAGCGCGACCGCCAGGGCGACATCCAGGAGGATCTTGCCGGGATCGTGGACGGCCCGCGGCTTGCGCCATGGAGCCAGAGCCCGGGATATCGCCTGGTCGAGACCGGTCTTGCAGGCCGTTTTGACGAGGAGAACCGACCCGGCCTGGGACACGACCTGGCGGCCATCGTCCTGAACACGGACACGGGGATAGGACCCGATAGAGTTCTTCACCTGGGAAGTGCCTCCGACGATGGCAGGAACAAGGACCTCGGCAATCCCCATTCTTGCTCGTCAGAGCAATTTTCTGCTTTCCTGACCGCCTCTCAGCAAGCCAGGTCAGGTGTCGCCCAACCCTGCAGCAGTCCCGATCGTCCTGGTGCGCTATCGCACCAGGGCGACGGTTCCACGGGGGACGAGCTGCCCCGGGCCCGCGTCGGCGCGGCACCGGCTACTGCTGTGACCACCGCATGGGTGCGCCGGGCCGGTGGTCGCTTCGCTCACCCTGAGAACGATCCATGGTGGACGGCGCTGCCCCTACCGGCGTAGAGCGAGCGTCGATCGGGTTGCGGCGAGTACGGAGGCCAGGGCGAGAGTGGCGAGGAGCAGGCTCATCTGTCCCCAGGGAATGCTGAGCTGGAAGTCGGGGATTCGGGTGGCCAGAGCCACGGTCGGGACGATGGCGATGAAGAGCCCGAGGAGAGTGGCGGTTCCCAGAAGCAGGGCGTACTGCCAGAGGATGATGTGGCGGCCCCAGGACGGCGGGATGCCGAGCGCGATGAGGCTGTCGATGTAGGTCTTCAGTGCTCGGGTCTGGCCGCGGAGCGCGGTGAGGACGGTGGTGAGTGCAAGCAGGGCCAAGGCCGCGGCGGAGACGTAGAGCGCTGTATCCGGGACCGGTGGTTCTGGCTCGACGTAGATGTAGGCGGCGCGCGCGTCGATCGCGTGGTCCTGGAGGATCTGTTGCACGCGCTTGTCCTGGCCGTCGTCGGCGTCGGCGACCATGATCGGGCCCCGCACGGCGATGGGGAGGTCGAGGCGGCGGGCGGTGTCGACGAGAAGGATTCCGTCCGTGCCGGCGCGCCAGCCCGTGCGTGCGAGTCCCAGTGGTTTGGAGGGCAGGGGAGGGGTTTCGGTGAGGATGCGGTCGTCCTCAGCCACCACAAGTCGGGTCGGCTGTCCTTCGGGGGTGGGGCGTTGTCGCGGTCCGCCCAGACGAGGAGGCCGCCGCGGTTGAGCAGCGCGCGCTGGTCGGCGGTAAGGGGGCGGCCGGTCAGGACGGGGACGTCGTCGGGTGAGTCGACGGCTAGGATGCCGCCGTTGTTGCCTTGGCGAGTTGTGCTGGGGACGGGGCCGGTTTCGTCCACGGACTCCTTCGAGAGGCGGTGGAGTTCCACCTGGGGAAGGCCTTCGAGAACTTTGCTCTCCTTGAGCACGGTGAGCGTCCGCTCGGGTGGTGCGAAGGCGCTGCTGGCCCGGTGCGCCAGTAGTACCTGGCCGGGCAGGACCTCCGGTTGCACGGTGTTCTCGCTGCTGCGGATCAGGGTGTCGAGAAGGGCGAGCATGCCCAGGCTGGCGCCGATGATCACAGTGAGGACGGCGAGGGCGGCCTGTGCCCGCCGTCGGTCGGCCTGCAGTTGACGGCGGGCCAGCCTGCGGCGGGCGTCACGTTCCGTGAGCAGACGGGTCGCGAGTCCGAAGAACTCCGGCAACGTCAGCACCACCGCGGCCGTGATCAGGGCGGTCAGGAACATGCCCTCGGACGGGGTGTCGAGGCGTGTCGCCGTGTAGACCATGCAGACGCACCAGACACCCAGCGCGGCCAGCTGGCGGACATCGCGGACAACCGTGGCAGCGCTCTTCTTGCGGAGATTCTTCGCCTGCGGCTGGTGTGCAGGTGACGTGGTGGTGGGGTGAGGCTGCTCGCTGCGGGTCCGGCGGGCCAGGAGCAGTCCCGCGCCGGTCAGCACTCCGGTCGCCGCGACCAGAGCGAGGAGCTGCGTAGCAGCGTCTGTGATTCCTTCGACATCTCCCACCGGCCGGTCTTGCAGGTACGCCAGGAGAGGTCGTAGGGCCCAGCCGGTGGCGACTCCGGTAGCGGCACCGGCGGTAGCTGCCGCCAGGCACCATGCCACGCAGGCGAAGCTCACGGCCGCTACCGTGGTGGCGGGTCGCAGGCCCAAGGAGACCATGGTCTCCGTGGTGCGCCGCAGGCGTCGGTCGACGAGCCCGAACATCAGCAGCACGGCGCCCATGGGGACCAGAACGGCGGGGATGGCGTATCCGGCGGGGGACTTCTCGATCCAGTAATCGGCTGCTTTGGTCTCCATCTGTGCCCGAAGGGTCGGCGGGCCGGGCAGAAATTCCGGTCCGCCCTTGGCCTCCTGTGAGCTGGAGCCATCGCTGTACGACGTGAGCGTCTTCGTCACCGCATCCATGACGGCTTGTTCTGGACCCCCGGTCCACAGCAGGTACGGCTGTGCGGCCAGGGAGGGGTAGCCCTCAGCGACTTTCGGGTCCAGACCGCTCCACGTGCCTGGCGCGGCGAGCAGGGCCGAGGTTTTCGCGTAGTGGTTGTCCGCAACGCCCACCACGCGCAGCCGAACGTCACCGAGCACGGTGAGCGTCTGACCGGCCGCGGCTCTGAGGTCCCCTGGGTCGGTCACAACGATCTCGCCCGGCTGTTGCGGCCAGCGCCCGGCCGTCAACTCGTACACATCTGGGTATGGGTTGGGCTTCCACTGTCCCTCCAGCAGGGTCACGTTCCGTGCCGGAGTGACGGCGAGCTGCACGTCGAGCGCGGTGAGGAAGGCTGCGGACTCGTGCGCGCCGGCCTGCTGCGCCGCCCCGGCCATGGCCGGGGCCGGCGTCTCACTGCCGGGGGGAAGCGTCATCTCAGCGCTCGCGAGAGCGTCGAAACGGCCCAAGCCGCGATCGGCCTCCTGAGCACCTGAGAGTGACAACGTCGACAACGCGATGAACATGGCCATCGTGAACAGACCCGCCACGAACACCGTTGAAGAGGCACCGACCCATTGGCCCTGGCGCCGGCCCAGCCGCCATGCCAGCCGTGCCGCGAGCCGTGGCTGCGGCAGGACCGAATTGCCCTTGTCGGCCTGCTTCGGCTGCCGCGCCATCAGCGGTGTTCCAGGCGGCCGTCGACAACCTCATAAACCGAGTCGGCGAACTCCCGGCAGCGGGTGTCATGGGAGCAGACCACTGCCAGCACCCCCTCGTCGCACAACTTCCGCAGCAGTGTGAACATCTCCCTCGTAGCGGCCGAATCCAGCGCTCCTGTCGGCTCGTCCGCCAGGAGCACGGCGCGGTCACCGGCCAGCGCGCGGGCAATACCCACCCGCTGCCGCTGGCCGCCGGACAGCTGACCTGGAAATCGGTCCTCCAGCCCGGCCAGGCCCACGCGGGCCAATTGGGCGACAGCCTCTGCACGGGCAGCAGAGGACGAATCCCCGCGCGCCTCCAGCGGCAACGCAACGTTCTCAGCGGCGGTGAACTCCTCCACCAACTGGTGGTGCTGGAAGACCACTCCGACGGCGTCCAACCGCAGCCGCGCGCGCTGGGCCTCATCCGCCGCACTGACGTCGACACCGGCGACCTGGATGTCACCGGTATCGGCGACATCCAGGCCGGCCAGCAGGTTCAGCAGGGTCGACTTCCCGGAGCCGCTCGCCCCATATACGCAGACGAACTCGCCCGCGCTGGCGGCGAAGTTCACCTCTCGTGCGGCCCACACCGTCTCCACTGCCGATCGGTAGGCTCTACACAAGTCGCGCGTTTGGATCAGCGGTGCTCCGGTCATGTCGTCAGCCCTTCTGCTCTCTGAGCGGTTTAGCAGCCGTACCTGGTTCGCCACGAGCTGACCTCGTCGCTGTTCAGCGGCGAGACGTTGTTGTCATTGGCTTCCGGAGCCATGCCCTGCCTGTCGCCAGTGCCGTTAAAGGCGCCGTACATGCAGCCCGAGTGGGTGCCCGACTCGTTGGACCACGAGTCCATCGCGTTGTCCCTGCCGCCGCTCAGATTGACGAGCGTGCCGCTGCAGTGAGCCCGCTCGCCGATCATCCACTGGTAGTCGCTGTTGCCCCACATGCACATGTTGTCGTTGTTGCAGTCGCTTATCGCCGCGTTGGCCATGGGCGTGACCATCAGGGCGGAGCCGACGAGCATGACGGAAGCGATAGCCTTCTTGATTTTCACGTGCTCTCCTTCTCGTGATTCCCGACATTGCACGTACACAGGCACCTCGGGATCACGCCGTCAGGCAAGCCGCGTTACGCAGCACGAACGCCTCGTCCGTACCGGCAGAAACTTCCCCCCCAGATGTTTGCAAGATCGGATGGAATCACGTTGCGGAGCATTTCAACAACGCCCAGTTTCAGACAGCACGACACAAAGGGACCGTAGCAACTAACCGACCCTGCAAGACTTCACCCCGTGGCCGCTCTTCGCCTGACCCTCGGAGCGGACCACCGGACGACCTGCCAGTAAACGCCGACGTGCGAAATGCCCCGGTTCACGCTTACGCAACACCAGCGAATTCAGGCCAATTCGGTGCGCGGTGTCGCATTATCGCCGACGGACTTCGCACGGCCTTTCAATTGCGCAAGCGAGGGATCGAATATCCGCCCCTTGGACGCTCAACGGTCGGCGTCCAGGCGGAGGCCGGAACCTTCAGCACGTGGCTGTGGGCCTGCTCGGTGGCGGTCATGCCGGCGGTGTAGGACAGCCACCTCCTGCGCTGTGTGAGTCCGGCGAGGAAGGTGTGGGTGCCGCCGGCGGAGGCGCCCGCGCCGGTACTCCTTCGGCAACTGCGCCAGGGCCAGCCGAGTGGCGGTGACGTGGGTGGTGGCCGTAGGTCCGCTTCCACGTGGGTGCGGCGTCCTCCTTCTCGGAGTGCGCGATCACCGGCACCCCGTCGAGACCCACGGCCTTCTCGCCGCAGGCGGCGAGGGTGTCTATGAAACGGGAGACCGTCGGGTCCGAGGCGGCCCGAACACAGCCGGCTCGGCCCGCAGCATGCCGACATCCGCGAGGCAGTCCCCGCCCAAGGCCACAGCCAGGGCGACGTCCAGGAGGACCTTGCCCGGGTCATGGACGGCCCGCGGCTTGCGCCACGGCATCAGCGCTGCGGATATCGCGGTGTCCAGGCGGGCCTTGCGGACGGTCTCGACCAGCAGCACGCTCCCGGCCTGGGAGACCACCGCCCGGCCGCCGCCCTCGATGCGGACCCGCGGGCAGGACCCGATAATCTTTTTCACCTGGAGAGTGCTTCTTCCGTGCAGCTGACAGGACCCTAGACAAGTCCCATCGTTACAGGTCAGGAGCATCTCCGCTTATTCGATCAAGCCTCGGACAGCGTCCCCATGAAAGCGCGAGGCTAGGTGTATTGCCCTGAGAGGTTGGAGACGCGGCTGGCGGGTGGTTGGCCTGCGAGCGCGGTGTGTCCGCGGTGGTGATCGTAGGTGTGGAGCCATTGTGGAAAGGCGTCGCGTCGTTCCTGGTCGCTGCTGTAGGGGCGGGCGTAGGCCCATTCGTCGAGCAGGGTTCGGTTCAGGCGTTCGACCTTGCCGTTGGTCTGTTCAGCAGTCCCCCTGTGTCCACACTCCGGGGGCCACCTCAGATTGGCTCTTCACGCTTGCTCGTAACAGCCCCAGGTCCGTACCTGCCACCGAACGCAGTCACCGACTGGTGGGTGGCAGGTCGCGTCGGTGGGCACGATGGGATGTGGCCAGTCGGCCGGGACGGCGGGGGGAAACGTGGCATCGGTGCGGTTACATCCAAAACTGCTTGGCGTGCTGTGCGGAGCCGCCGCTCTCCTGGTTCTTGCTGTGGTCGTCTGGCTCCCTCGCCTGATCTATCCGCCACTTACGTCGCACGAGCTGGATCAGGTGGCCAGTCGAGAGAAGCGGGTGGAACTGCGACAAGCGCAGTCCAAGGTCCAGAACGACTTCCGCAGCCAACTACTGCAAGCCCTGGGCGGCTTGGTGGTCGTGGCTGGTGCAGCGGCTGGCTGGCAGCAACTCCGCCTCGCCCGGGAGGGCCAGATAACGGAACGCTTCACGCGGGCAATCGATCACCTGGGTAGTGACACGCTTGACGTTCGGCTAAGGCCTGTCCCGTAACTGCTGGTCACGGGTGAGATGATCTTGGTGTGGCTGGTGTGATCACGGCGTCGGAGCCGTCTTGGATAGCCCCGTTCACCGGGCTGAGCCCGCGCTGTTTCGGGAAGCTGGTGACCGTGCTGCGACGCGAGGGTGCGGATGCGGTCCGCAAGGGCCGGCCGTGGAGCCTTCCGCTGGAGGACCGGGCCCTGCTGGTCGCGGCGTACTGGCGCACCAACCTGACCATGCGCCAGCTCGCCCCGCTGTTCGGGGTCTCCAAGTCGGCGGCCGACCGCATCATCGACCACCTCGGGCCGATGCTCGCGCTCCAGCCCCGCAAGCGGTTCGCCAAGGACACCGTGCTGATCGTGGACGGCACCCTGGTCCCGACCCGGGACCACGCCATCGCCGCGCAGTCGAAGAACTACCGGTACTCCACCAACCATCAGGTCGTCATCGACGCCGACACCCGCCTGGTCGTCGCGGTGGGAAGACCGCTTGCCGGAAACCGCAACGACTGCAAAGCCTGGGAGGAATCCGGCGCCAAGGCAGCCGTCGGCAAGACCCTCACGATCGCCGACGGTGGCTACCCCGGCACCGGACTCGTCATGCCACACCGCCGGCGCAAAGGCGAAGAACTACCGGAGTGGAAGCAGGCGCACAACAAGTCCCACAAGCAGGTCCGCGCCCGCGTCGAGCACGTCTTCGCCCGCATGAAGACCTGGAAGATCCTCCGCGACTGCCGCCTCAAAGGCGACGGAGTCCACCACGCCATGCTCGGCATCGCCCGCCTGCACAACCTCGCTCTCGCCGGGTAGGCCAACGGACCGCACAGCGACCAGCCCTACCCAAGACGACTCGAAGATCATTTACGGGACAACCCTTAGGAGGCATCTACGCCTTGGAGCGTGTGGCCAAGAACTCCCCGGCCGACCGGCCGACCGTCACCTACATCCTGGGGGCGTTCATCCGGGAACACGCTCCTTGGCACGTGGGTGCCCCGAACGGGCCGGAGCATCCCACACCCACCCTGGACGATCAGCTGCCCTGGTTGACCAGTCGCGCTTCCGACGTACAGACCGCCCTGCAGGTGCTGGGACGACGGCCGGCTAGCTCTGACGAGCAGGCGCTGTACCTGTCACGAGTAGATCTCCGCCGGGCGCATCTGCCCAGAGCGCGGCTGGCGGACGCCAATCTGCGATACACCAACTTCACTCGGGCCTGGATGGTGAACGTCAATCTGGAACGTAGCCAGCTAGTGAACGCCGACTTGCGGCACGCCCGTCTTGAGCGAGCCCGGATGGCGGATGCCGACCTGCGCGGAGCTCACCTGCAAGGCGCCGACTTACGGGAGGCGGTACTGCGAGGGGCTGACTTACGGGGAGCCAACCTGTCGGACGCTCGCCTAGACGAGGCTGACCTGGAGGGTGTCCGCACCGACGGCGCGACGGTCTGGCCTGATGGCCATTGCCCCGCGTAAAGCCTCGGACTGGCCGCAGCGGCCTCCGGCATGACCCGCGAGGCCGCGTCGAGCACCATCTCCGCCAGGCGACTTCTCCCGCGGAAGGCGGATCTGACAAACGAGTGTGTAACTCGAGTAGTTGGGTTACTGGCGGGCTGCCGACAGACGGTCGTCGAAGGTGACGTCGAAGACGTTCAATAGGGTCTTCCAGCCCATGGTCCAGCGGGCCTACCCCTTGTCGGTGGGGTCGGGCGAGTACGGGTTGATGTTGGTGTCGGGTCTTCCGCTGTTTGCTCAGAACAGCGCCAGGCCCTCACCGTCGGTGTCCGCGATGACTGGCCGGGACTGGGTGGGGAGGCCGTCCAGGCGGTCGGGGCCTGCCGCGGCGGCCACTGCGGGGGCGGTCTCGGCCAGCCAGGTGCCAAACCGCTCGGCGGCTTCACGGTAGGGGACTTGCGCCAGGACACGGTGCTCGCCGGAGGGACAGAAGTCGACGGCGACTGTGAGCAGGCAGGAGCGGGGCGCGTTCTGGCTTCCCGTCCAGGACACGCGCAGCACACCGCAGGGTTTGCGCCCGCGGGAGCCGCGAGGGTCGCGGTGGGTGGGGCGCAGTGGCCGGCAGGCTATGTGGGCGGTCCATGCGGCGAGGTGTGGCAGTGGCAGGGTGGTGCGGGTGCGGCAGCCGGGGCAGCGGTGCCAGTGGCGGAGCCAGTCGGCGGTGTGGGTGTTGAAAAGGCGTGTGTAGTGGTTGGCCACGCGGATGTCGTTGCTGTACAGGTGGTCGGGTCGTTCTTGTGTGTTGCAGGAGTGGCAGAGGGGGGCACGGACGTAGCCGTGTTCGTGGCAGTGGTCGAGTACGGCGGCCGGTGCGGTGCGGCAGACGGCGCAAACCCACCCAGCCACCTTGCGGGAGATCCCGGGTTTCCTGCTGAGTACTGAGTACAGCTGGCCTTTCAGTTCCCCGTTGTACAGACGCAGGGGGGCGGTGGGGCCGTCGGGACTCGCATGTCGGCTGTCGGTGGCCCGGAGCTGCCAGAGGCGGGAGGGCAGCTCGGGGGCGGCTGCGCTTGCCTGGCCGGCCCGGGCGGTTTGCAGCCACTGCGTTTCGGTGTGCTCGGCCACATCCAGCAGCCTGACCACGGCGCGTGGCAGCCACCACGTCCGCTCCGTGCGGTCGCGGCTCTGCTCCACGAGCAGCCGCCGCCAGTCGACCCCCGCCACATGGTGCAGCCGGCCGCTCCCACGTCGTGCCGCCCGCTCAAGGCCGCCCGGCTCCTGCAGTTCCCGGACGATGCGCCGGCGCCATCGCAACGGCGTGTTCTCGCCGTACTCCTCCTGCGGCACGTCACGGAATGGACCGATGCGGACCAGGTCCTGGCCATCCATCTCGACCGCGTTCAGTTCCGCTGCCGCCCGGCGCACCTCGGTCTCCGAAACACTCCACTGGCCGCCGCTTTCCCTCACCGTCGCCACCACACGACCGCCGAGCAAGACGTACTCCACCCGGCCAGTGGCCGAAAGACAGGAGAACGGCCCAGAAGCCGTCGGCACAGCGCTGTCGGCCGTCAAGTCGGCCCACAGAGCATCCGCGGCACCCAGAGTGATCAGGCCGCCCGCACGACCCGGGATGACACGCTCAGACATGCCGACAGGCTAACGGCCAGCACCGACATACTGATAGCCGGTGATCCACCCACTGCTGGAGCAGAAGGGACTGCTGCAGTCCCGCCGCCTTCCCGTCCAGAGGCCGTCCACAGCCTGTTTGGGGCGTCAACGTGTTGGGGCCCGAAGGCCCCGAGGGACGCTTCCCTCATCGACGAGCAGTCGGCGGGCAAGGGCCCGGACGGTGGGTGGCGGTCCTCGGGCCAGCGCCGCAAGAGCGTGCTGGCGGTGCTCCACGACGAACCGGCCAGCCGACCATGCCTGCCATCCAGGGAACGGCGAACCCCGGCGCGGGACAAACGCGCCGGGGTTCAACGACAGGCTCAGTACCGCGTGGGGAACAGTTGAAGCTTGGCCTTGTTGCCGGAGACCGACTTCACCCAGATCTTCAGGTTGTTGAACTTGACGGTACCGCCCGGGCTGGTGCTGCCGCCGAGGCGCCCGTCGGCGGCCGACATCTTCACGGATCGGGAGCTGATGCTCGTGATTTTCAATTTACCGAACCCGAACTTGCGGCTGTCGACCTTGATGGTCTTGGGCGCCGACACGGTGGTCTTGCACCGCCCGTCATAACAGGGCCCGTTGGCGGCAGACGCCACCGGCGTCATCGCGCCGAACCCGAGTGTGCCCGCCATGGTCAGCGCCACGGTAGTCGTTGCGGCCCGTCGGCGCTTACCGGCGGTGGTCGCCGGGGTGGCGGCTGTCAGTCGGTGGATACGGTTCACGTCATCGCCCTTCGGTCGGTCGGAAACGGTACGGCGGGGAGTTCCTGCGCCGTCGGAGCCCAGGCGCCCTGTGTGCTCGGATCCGAGCTGGCCGGCCGCGCCCCGCTGCACCGATTCCAGCACCTGCCTGGTTGTTCAGTAACCTGCTCCATCCCCCTGAACAACTCGCGGCTGCGCCGGAGACGGGGTGGTGCTGGCAAGCGCCCGGCAGACGCCCAGGACGGTAGAGGACGTCACACGGTTCCGCCCCGTCCTGTCTCGCGCGGTTCTGCGCTCAGCCTTTGCTGCGACAGGTCACGAGGAACACGGCGAGGGCGCCGACGGCTTCGGTGGTGGCGAGCCGGACCGCGAACGCCGACTGGTCGACGTCGGTGACCGGGCGCACCGGGCCGCAGGCGCGCTGCTGCGCCACACCCGTTGCGGACCCCGTTCCCTGGGCGATCCTGGGGCCGGTGCACGAAGCGGTGGCGAACGTCCGGAACCGCGGGCTTTACTGACGGCCCGTTGAGCTAACTCCCGACGTCAGGGGATCAGTACACAGTGGTTCTCGATGACCCTGCCGCTGCGGTCCAGCCCTCCGCGGACCGCCAACCGCGGGTACGCCCTGATCTCCCGATTGGCGACGAACCGCCACCGCGACGCACCGGCCTTGCTCGCCCGGTAGTCCCCCACGAAGGCGCGCAGCGCCCCCGGGAGGCCGTCCCGGGTCGTGACCGTGATGTCCTGGACATAGTCGCACCCCTGATAGGTGGTGGCCACGCAGATGCAGGTACCGCACGTGGACTTGACCCCGGCGCTCGCCGGTGGCGCGGTCGCCGGCCCCAGAGCACTGGCCGCGGCGAGAGCGGCCGTGACCGCCACCCGTCGCCCTGTCGTGGTCACCGGCCGGATCGTCTCCTGGCGCGCGTACTTCACATGGCCCCCCTCGAGCGGCTGCGTCGGCTGACTGCACAGCGTTCACCACTGTCTGGGGCCGAGGGGGCGACCGCGCAGTTCCTCGCCGCGCAGTACGTGGAGGGGGCGGTCTTGCGGTCACGGTCGGTGAGGTCGACACCGCCGAAGCGGCCCTTGGGCTCGCCGATGAACGCTACGAGCGTGTGTGGCCGATCGCGCTCGGCCGCAAAGAAAAGAAGGGGGACATCGCGTGGTCGGAGACAAGGCGCGAGGCACGGGTGAACGCGGATGAGGAACGGCGGCTGGGGAAGCATGAAAGCTGGAGTTCGCCGCGCTTGCTGCAGGGCCGCCACACCGTGCTCGTCGGCAGGCCGCCTCCGCGTTCGAGTGCGCCCACCTCGGAGGCCGCCTGGTTCCGCTGAGTGCTCTTTTCAGCCATCGGGTGCTGTTCACTGCTGTGGGCCGGGGGGCCGAACAATCCGTGCCGCGCTGAACTGGGCCCACGGCGCCGACGTCCGGCCCGTGCAGACGGTGTCACAGTTCGGAGAGAGGCCATCGGATGTTCAAGAGCAAGAGAAGGAGCGTCGCCGTGGTAACCGCCGGGCTGGTACTGGCCGTCGGTGGCTGCGGGGCCGGAGCGGACGACAAGTCCGGCCCGTCGGACAAGGGGGCGGTAGAGCCGATGCCGGCACCGCCGCCGTCCAAGAAACTGGTGGAGTGGATCGGTGACATGTGCGAGTCGACGACCGCGCTCAAGAACCTCCGGGTGAAGAGCGCGGCGGTCTTGAAGGAGATCCGGAACCCGGACGAGATCGGCTCGTCCGCCGAACCCCTCGCCGTCGGCTACATCTCCCGGACACCGCTGTCGGTGGAGGATGTGGAGCGCGACCTGAAGGACCTGGGCCCGTCAGGCGTTTCCGCCACCGACCGGCTGCTCGACGCCTGGCTGAAGAAGTTGAAGGATGTCGCGCACGAACTCGGCAAGGTGTCCCCGTCCGCAGCCTTCGACGACGCCGAGGGCAGTGCCGCGGACGTCGACAAGCTCGTGCAGTCCCTCACCCCGCCGAAGCCGGACCTGTCGGCGCTGACGAAGAACGATTCCCAGCTCGCGGCCGCGCACAAGCGCGCGGAGCGGTGTGCCCCGGGCTGGAAGCCCCCCAAGGAGACGGCCTCGCCCGCGCCCGGATCCTCCGGTCCGCTGCCGAAGGCGGCAGACGGCAAGAACACCGGCGCCTGCGTGGACGGCGCGTGCGAGGTCCTGGTGACCTCGCCGGTGAGCATCACGGCGAACGGGCAGACCGTGCACGTCACCGCAGCGAACGAATCCGTCACCTTCCAGACGCCGAGCACCGTAATACAGCTCGGCAGCCCGGGCAGCGTGGCCGAGTTCGGTGACGACCTCGCCGTGATCGTCATCGCGCAGCACGAGGACGGTGCCGTGCTGGAGTTCACCACTCCCTGAGCGCCGTCCCGGCCGGCCGCCCGTCTGTCTGCCTGTCTGTCCGTCGTCAGCGCGCCTCGCACACCTCCCGGTAACCGAGTTGCGGTAGGTGCTCCTCCCATTCGGCGCGGGTGAGGACGCCGCCGGTGCGGTCGCAGACGTAGTCCGCCGCGCGGTCCGCGTCCAGGGTCCACACCCGGGCCGTCAGGTCGTAGCTGCCGGAAGCGAGGGCGTCGCCCTTCGGGCTGAACGCGACGGAGGTAACGGTTTCGAGGTGGCCGGTGAGTTCCCGGCCGACGGGCTCGGCACGGGCCGGGTCGGCCACGTCCCACAGGCGGACCGTGCTGTCGCCGCTGCCGGTCGCCAGCGTCTTCCCGTCCGGGGCGAAGGCCACGGACAGGACCGGCCCGCGGTGCCCGGCCAGTTCCTCTCCCACCGGACGTGCGCGGTCCGTCCGTCGTACGTCCCACAGGCGGACCGTACGGTCACCGCTGCCGGTCGCCAGCGTCTTCCCGTCCGGGGCGAAGGCCACCGCGTTGACCGTCCGGTCGTGCCCGGTGAGGGCACGACCCGCGGGCCGTGCCCGCGCCCCGTCGCCCACGTGCCACAGCCGCGCCGCACCGTCCTCGCTGCCGGTGGCCAGAGTGCGGCCGTCCCGTGCGAAGGCCACGGAGGTGACGGCGTGCCCGTGGCCGCGCAGCGGTTCGCCGAGCGGCCGTACGCGGTCCGGCCGGCGCACATCCCACAGCCGCGCCGTGCCGTCGCGTCCACCAGTGGCCAGCGTGCGGCCGTCCGGGGCGAACGCGACGGCGAGGGTGGCGCCGTCGGGCGCGTCGTGCGGTTCGCCGAGCGGGGTGGGACGTTCGGGCACGGAGACGTCCCACAGCCGTACGGTGCCGTCCTTCGAGCCGCTGGCCACCGTACGGCCGTCCGGGGCGAACGCGACGGCCAGCACATCGTCCTCGTGACCGGTGAGCGTCCGCGGCATCCGGCGCGGGCGGCCCGGCTCGTCCACGTCCCACAGGCGGATCAGCGCGTCGTCGGTACTGGCGGCGGCGAGCAGGCGGCCGTCGGGACTGTAGGCGACGGCGGTCAGGGGGTTGGTGAAGTCGGTGAGGACGGTCGGCGGCCGGTGCCAGAGGCGGACGCTGCGGTCGGCGCCGGTGCTGGCGAGGGCCCGGCCGTCACGGCTGAAGGCCACCCCCCACACAGCCTCCGTGTGGCCGGTCAGCGGCTCCCCGAGCTGCTGCGGGTATGCGGGATTGGCCACGTTCCACAGGATCGGGGAGTCGTCCTGGCCCGCGGTCGCCAGGGTACGGCCGTCGGGGCTGAAGGCCACCGACATGACGGGCGCGGTGTGCTCGGTGAGCGGTTCGCCCAGCGGCTGGAGGCGGCTCGGGTCGGACGCGTCCCACAGCCGTACGGTCTCGTCGAAGCCGGCCGTGGCCAGCGTCCGGCCGTCCGGGGAGAAGGCCAGCGTCCAGGCGGAGGCGGTGTGTGCGCGCAGCGGCTTGCCGAGTGGCGCGATCCCGTCGTCCTCGCTGAACCGCCACATCCGTACGGTCCCGTCGAAGCCGGCCGTGGCCAGAGTGTCCCCGCCCGGGGCGAACGCGACGGCACGGACGCTGCCTGTCTCGGAGCCGTCGGCCTCGGCGGGCTCGCCGAGCGGCGCGGGGTGTGCCGGATCGCTCAGGTCCCACAGCCGTACGGTCCCGTCGTCTCCGGCGGTGGCCAGCGTCCGGTCGTCGGGGGCGAACGCGACGGAGACGACGTTCTTCTCGTCGTGGCTCACCAGCGGCCGGCCGACGGCGCGGGGCCGCGCCCGGTCGCGTACGTCCCACAGCTGGATGGCGCCGCCTTTCCCGGCGGCCACCAGCAGGTCGCCGTCCGTCGGCGCGAAGGCGACCACGTCAACCAGTCCCGTACGGAAGCGCAGCGGTTCGCCCAGCGGCCTCCCCATGTCCTCGGGCCCGTCCGCCGGCCCCGGTCGCGCGACGGTGTCCCACAGCCGGACCGTGCCGTCGTGGCTGCCGCTGGCGAGGGTGCGGCCGTCGGGCGCGTACACCACTGATCTGCCCAGGCCGCGGTGCCCTGACAACCGGGTGCCCAGCGCCCGGCCCGCGTCCGAGGTCAACCGGGTCCGCAGATCCGGTGTGGAGCGCATGCGGTGCGCGGCGACGTCGAGCCGGGCAGCCAGCCCCGCGTGGGTGTCGCGGACACCATCGGCCTCGGCAATGAGACGGCCGAAGACGGCGTCGTCCCGTTCGGCCTGCGCGGTGGCGCGTGCCTGGAGGGCTACGACGGCGGTGCCGGTGGCGAGCAGCCCGAGCACGGCGAGGACGGCCACGACCGTACGGCGCAGTCGCGCGGCGCGGCGCCGGCGCCGGAGCGAGGCGGTGAGGAACTGACGCTCCAGCGAGGTGAGTGCGTCGCTTGGGTGGCCCTCGGAATCTTTCTGTGCGATGCCGGGCCACTGGGCGGCGCCCTGCGGGAAGGCGTCGCGGGCGGCGTCCAGCCGCGAGCCCGCGTAGAGCGCGGCGTTCTCCCGGCCGAGTACCTGCCAGATACGGGCCGCCTCGGAGAGCGAGCGGTGGACCCGCAGCCGGTCGCGTTCGGTATCTATCCATGCGCGCAGGCGAGGCCAGGCGGTGATGAGGGCTTCGTGGGCGAGGTCGACGGTGCCGTTGTCGAAGGTGATGAGGCGGGCGCGGACCAGGCGCTCCAGTACCGCTCGGGTGTCGGCAGGGCTTCCGAAGTCGAGCTCCGCGTGCTCGGTGGGGCGACGCGTGTCGGGTGTGCCTCCCCCGAGCTCCCGACTCTGTTCGAACAGGGGGGACCCCCGTCCGGGGGTGATGAGGCGGAGCAGGATGCGGCGGGCCAGTTCGGCCTGAGGCGCGGTGAGTTCGCCGTACAGCTGCTCGGCCGTACGGACGACGGCGCCCTGCAGCCCGCCGGCCGCCTCGTACCCGGCCTCGGTCAGGACGCGGCCGCTGCGGTGGCGCCAGGTCTCCAGCAGGACGTGCGACATCATCGGCAGTCCGCCCGGAGCTCCCTCGACCTCGTCCAGGAGGCGGTCGGTCAGGGAGCGTTCGACGATCAGGCCGTCCGCGGCGGCCGGGCGGACAATGGCCTCCCGCAGCTCCGCGCGGCTCATCGGCCCGGCGAGCAGCGTGGCGTCCTGCAACGCGGTGGTGAGGCCCGGGTGTTCGGCGCAGCGGCCGAGGAAGTCGGCCCGCACCGCGATGATGACGCGCAGACGACTGCCGGCGTCGGTGGCGGCGACGAGGTGGTCGATGAAAGCGTCCCTGTCGGCCGGGTCGGCGCCGAGGGTGTACAGCTCCTCGAACTGGTCGACGATCAGCCAGGTGTCGGCGTCGGTGCCGGGTACGGGTATGAGCCGGTCGGCATACGTGCGCAGCGGGTCCGCGCCGGGCGTGAAAATCCGTACGGCCGCGGGAGCGGCGTCACGGCCCCCACCTCCCCCGCCGCCGCACGGAGCACGCAGCCGGGGAATCAGACCGGCGCGCAACAGCGAGGACTTGCCGCTGCCGGAGGGGCCGAAGACGGCGGTGAAGCGGTGCTTGCGGTTCAGCTCGGTCAGCCGCTCCACGAGCCGGTCGCGGCCGAAGAACAGTTCGGCGTCGCCCGGTTCGAACCGGGTCAGGCCGCGGTACGGCGGCCGGGAGGTCCCGGCGGCGACAACCTCGGCGGTCAGCTCGGCCGACGCCTCGTGCCAACGCCGCTCCCACGCGATCACGTCACCACCGCACGCCTTCACGTAGGCGAGCGCCACCGCGCGGGTGGGCAGCTGCTTCCCGGCCGCCGCCTGCGACAAGGTGGTCACCCCGTATCGCGTCCGCTGAGCCATCGCCCGGTACGTA
Organism: Streptomyces sp. Wb2n-11; assembly: GCF_001049855.1. Taxonomy (NCBI): domain Bacteria; kingdom Bacillati; phylum Actinomycetota; class Actinomycetes; order Kitasatosporales; family Streptomycetaceae; genus Streptomyces; species Streptomyces sp. Wb2n-11. The sequence goes on along the minus strand of NZ_CVPB01000001.1, from coordinate 7,465,279 downwards.
GGCTTCCCCGCAGACTCGCGCAGCGCGCGCAGCGCGGCGGCGAACCGCGGCGCCGGTCCGGCGTCCGGGTCCAGCTCACCTTCGGTGCGCCCCGGTCCTGGTTGTCCCGACACGTGTCCGCCCCTCGTCACCCCAACCGCCACCAGGCCATCACCCAGCGCGCCCGTCCGATCGCCCAAGGTAGGCAGTGGCGGGGGTGGCCGCAACCGGACTTCCGGCGTGTGGGCAGGCGTGGTAGGGGCGTTCACTCGATCTGCACGATTCCTCCCGACCGGTTCGTTCGGTTCGCGCCTCCGAGTTGTTCAGAGCCGGAAGAGGGCCTGCGGAACAACGGCGTACGGCGGTCGAATGACCCGAGGGACATGGCCGGGACGGGCCGCTCCCTTTCACAGACGCGCGACAGGCTGAAGGAGAGTCATGTACGGACGACTTCGCGTCCGGCACCTGGCCGTGGGGTTCGGCGTGGCGGCACTCGCGGTGACGCTCACGGCGGCCACGGTGAACGCCGCCCCCGCCGATCCGACGGTTGCCGCCGGACGGTACGGCTGGGGCGACCCACTGCCCGAGTGGTCGGACGAGTCCACCTACGGCTCCGAGGCCGATCCCGCCGTACCGGACCGCGACAAGTGGCGCCTGGCGGGCGGCGGCCCCGGCAAGTGCTGGCCCGGCCACAGCGGCAACGGCCGTCGTTGCGACGTCAGCACCCGGGTCGTCGGCGACGTACTGCGCATGACCGGCGAGGCGAACGGAGACACCGGCTGGCTCGCCTCGCAGTACGGCCGGCAGTACGGCCGGTGGGAGGCTCGCGTGCGCTCCCGGGCCACCGCCCACGACAACGGGCGGCAGTACCACCCGCTGCTGATCCTGTGGCCGGACTCGGGCGAGCACCCTCAGGACGGCGAGTACGACTACGTGGAGAACGGCGCTCCGGGCGAGCGGTGCGCCGAGGCGTTCCTGCACTACCCGCATCCGGAAGGCGTCCCCGTGCAGCAGGAGTTCGCGCAGAAGTGCGGCGTGGATCTGTCGCAGTGGCACAACGTCGCCGTCGAGTGGACCCCGGACCTTCTGCGCGGCTTCATCGACGGCGAGGAGTGGTTCCGCTTCTCCGGCGGCGCGAACGCGGACCGCGACTGCGTCCGGTGCGCCCCGTCCATGCACCAGACCATCCAGCTCGACAACTTCCACGGGGACGGCCTGCAGAGCGCCGTCCACGAAGTGGACCGGGCCCGGGTCTACGACCTGCCGGACAACGAAAGCGTGAGGTGATCCGCGATGCACAGCTCTCCGTATCCGCCCGGTCCGCCCGAGACGGCGCGCATGCCCGGGCCTCTCGTCTTCGTTCTCGTGACCGTCACCGTGCACGCGCTGGGCACGGCCTTCGGCGGCTGGGCGATCCTCCAGGAGAACCTCAGCAAGCAGGAGCACGGGCAGGACCTGCTCACGCCGATGGGCATGGCTTGGTTCGTGGCGCTGTTCTGCTGGGGCTGGCAGCGCTCCAGGTCGTCTGCGTCGTACTGGCTCGAAAGCGCCGCCCCTGGATCCGTGTGGTGTTCGCCGTGTGGCTGATCTTCGTGACGTTCTCGGCGGTCCTCGGTTTCATCGGCTCGCTGGCCGCCGGGACGCCCAGCCTCGCGGTTCTCGTGATCTCCGGCATCGATGTGGTGGCCCTGTGGGTGGTGCTCGGCGAGACCGGCCGTCACTGGTTCCCCGTACGCGGCCCGGCGCCCACTTCACCTCGGGGGTGATCCCCATGGGCTACCCGACGTACGCGCGCGACCCGAACCGGCCGCCCGACGGGCCGCCGGAGCCTCCCGAGCCCCCCCCCAGCGCCCCGTCCCCGTGCGACTTGGTGGCGGCGGCCCTGGGCAACGCCTCGCTGCTCGGCATCGGTTATCTGCTGCTGGGCCACTGGCGGCTGGCCGCGCTCGCCGCGCTCGGCACGGTCGTGCTCCTCAGCCTCACCGCCTCGACCGCCGTGACCCGGTGCGGGATTCTGCTGCTCCTGTGGTGGGCGGCCGGCATCGCCCACGGCTGGGTCCTGGCACGAGGGCGCGCGGAGCACGTGGTACGGCGCGGGCAGCGCGCCGCGCTGCTGCGCGTCGATGCGTACGGGATCGAGGACCGCGTCGACGAGGCCCGCGAGGGCGGCGACTGCGAGAAGGCCGTGGCCGCGCAGGACGAGGTGTGGTTCGGCCACCGCCTGGCGGGCGTACCGGTGGTCGAACCCGGTGACGCGGTGGTAGAGGCGCGCCACCGGCTGGAACAGGCAGCCTCCACGCTGGCCGACGCCGGCCGGAACGGGAACATCGAGGACCTGGAGCGGGGCTTCGGCATCCTCGCCCGCGTCCTGAGGGAGCCCGGCAACGAGAAGACCGTCGAGACGGTCCTGGGCGCCTTCCTCGACGGCCTGCCGACCAAGGACTCCTGCGACACCGCCGACATCACCGACTGGCTCCGCGGCCGCGAGCGCACCCGCGACGTACTGGACCGGTCCGCCGACACCGCGGCCCGTGTGGAACCCGCCGCGTTGGTGGGATGCGGCGACAGCCTGACGGACGAGGACGCCTGGCAGCAGGCGCGGGCGCGGGCGCGCTACCAGCATCTCCTCGACACGTACCCGGACGACGCACACGCGGCCGAGGCACGAAGCGGTACGAAGAAGGCCACCCCCGCCATCGAACTGGACAAGGTGCCCAGCCTGGTCGAGAACACGTCCGATGCGAAGTCCGGCTACTGCGACACGCCCGCCAAGTACGGTAGCCAGGCCGAACGTTGCCTCCGTGGTGGAGCTGGGCTTCGACCAGTCGGGCGGCGCTGAGGGCATACGGCCGTGCTGGCTCACGGTGTGCCGGATACCAGTCCGACCCGGTAGGCGAGGACGACGGCTTGGACGCGGTCGCGCAGGCCGAGTTTCGCCAGGATGCGGGACACATAGGTCTTGACGGTCTCGGGCGTGATGAACATCGCCGCAGCGATCTCCGCGTTCGACAGCCCTTCGGCGATCAGTTGGAGCACTTCCAGCTCCCGGGGGTCAGTGCACGCACGACGTGCTGCCTGCCCTGCCGGGAGGTGTCGGCCGGTCGCAGATACTGGGCGAAGTGGCCGATGAGGTGGCGGGTGACGGCGGGGGCCAGCAGGGCCTCGCCCTGGGCGACGGTGCGGATGCCGTTGACCAGCTCCGCCGGAGGCGCGTCTTTGAGGAGGAAGCCGCTCGCTCCGGCGCGCAACGCGTCGTAGACGTAGGCGTCGACGTTGAACGTGGTGACGACCAGTACCTTCGGCGCGTCTTCGGTATCGGGACCGGCCAGTTGCCTCGTCGCCTGGATGCCGTCGAGCAGGGGCATCCGGATGTCCATCACAACCACGTCGGGGTGCAGTCGCCGCGCGGCCTGGACCGCCTCGTGACCGTTCTCGGCCTCCCCGGCGACCTCCATGTCGGGCTGCGCGGAGAAGATGGTGACGTAGCCGGTGCGCACCAGCGCCTGGTCGTCGCAGACGAGTACACGGATCGGTGGCGGCGCATCGCTCACGGGGTCACTCCTGAAGGGTCTTGGACGGGATCGTGGCGCGGACCTCGAACCCGCCCTCGGGCCGGGGACCGGCCTCCAGTTCACCATCGAGCATCCGCACTCGTGCACGCAGCCCGGCCAGCCCACGTCCGCCCGCAGGGCCCGGTCTGCGGGTGACCGGTGCGGCGACCGGTCCGTCGGTGGTCACCTCGATCCCGATGTGCTTGTCGCCGTGCCGGAGCAGGACCTGTGTCGGCTTCCCGCCCGCGTACTTCATGGCGTTAGTGAGTGCTTCCTGCACCACCCGGTACGCGGCCAGCTCCACGTCCACGCTCTGCGGCCGCCGCTCACCCTGCTCGGCGAACTCGACCGGCTGACCCGACCTGCGGGCCTGCTCGACCAGGTCCCCCACCCGTCCCAGGGCGGGTGCCCGGTCCGCACGCGCCGAGTCCGCGGACGCCGACTCGCCGGTCGCCTCCAGGACGCCGAGCAGGTACCGCAGTTCCGTCAGCGCCCGGCGGCCGGTGTCGCTGACGGCCGTCAGTCCCTCGCTGGCTTTGTCCGGTGCGGAGGTGAGCAGGAACTGCGCCGCGTCGGCTTGGACCACCATGGCGGTCACATGGTGGGTGACCACGTCGTGCAGCTCGCGGGCGATCCGCGCCCGCTCGGCGGCCGTGGCCGCCTCGGCAACCAGCCGCCGCCGCTTCGCCTCTTCCGTCCGCCGTGTGCGCACCGTGCTCCCCACCAGCCAGAACGCGGCCAGAGCCAGACAGAACGCGAGATAGTCCGGTATCGACTGCGGTGAACCGAGGTGGTCCAGGACGACGGCCAGCACGGCGTAGCCCGCACTCGCCATGACGGCCAGACCGTGACGGAAGCGGATCTGGTGGGCCCCGGCGGAGTACAGGGCTAGATACAGCCCCACACTCGCGAACGTCGTCGCGAAGCCCAGCGCCTGATGCACGGCGAACGCGCCCGCGACGGCGGCCAGACAGGCTGCGGGCCACCTGCGGCGGACCGCCAACGGCAGGGCCTGGGCCAGGACCAGCCCGGCGCTCAGCGCGTTCGCCGGCCGCTCGGGCAGATCGCCGATCTGTGCACCGAGGTTGGACAGGGTCGGCACGAAGGCCAGCAGGGTGAGAGTCAGGGCGAGGGTGCCGTCCTTGAGGAGAGCATCCCGCTCCTGCCACCAGTCGAGCGGTGCCCGGAGCAGCGAAGGACCCCAGGGCACCTGACGATTTGCCATTTCCGTTCCCTCCCGTCGACCTGGGTCAGCGGCCCGCGCGTCGGGTCCCGGCCCCGCCGTTCCGGCGGGCGAGGACGAGCATCAGGACGGCGAGGGCCACACCGATGAGGACGGGCACGACCGACGCCTCCAGGCCGAAACCGCCCCCGGTCAGGAGGGCGGAGCCGTGGACGTCGACGGTGAACAGACCCTTGGGGGTGCGTCCGGAGACCGGGATGCCGAGCAGCTGCTCCGTCATGTTCCAGGCGAAGTGCAAACCCGCGACGAACCAGATGCTACGCCGCCACAAGAACGCGGCTCCAAGCAGGACGCCCGCCTCCAGAGCGATCGCCAGTCCGCTCCACGCGCTCGCTCCCGGAGCGCCCAGGTGGGCGGCACCGAAGAACAGCGAGGTGATCACAATGGCGGCCCGGCTGCCCCACAGCTGCTCCAGGGCCTGCAGGGCAAAACCACGGAACAGCAACTCCTCGGTGACCGCGGCGCCGATCTGCACCACGACCGCAGCCCAGGCGACCGACAGGAAGCCGTCGCCCGCCCAGGAGAACGAATAACCCCCGAACGCCGTGATCACAAGGGCGGAGACGAGGATGAAACCCAGACCGATCCCGCCGCCCAGCAGCGCCTCCCGCCCGGCTCCGGACCGGGCGATCTCCGGCGTGGAGCGTCGTGCCACGCAGCGCATGACCAACCAGTACACGGCCACTGCCGCGGCCGCGCCCAGCACCGGCACCGGGCCGGGTCCGGTCGCCGTCAACGCCGAGACCAGGCCGACGCCGGCCAACCCCGCCAGCATCCAGCCGAGCGGAGAACGCACGATCCGGCCGGGACGGCCGCCGCCGTCGTGGTCCGGGTCCGGGTCCGGGCCGGAATCTGTGTCGTGCTGTGTGGCGGATGTCGTTCCCATGGTGGCCTCCCCGGTAGTGGTCACACCCGTGGTGACCTGACGACCACGCTAGGAACCCGCGGACGTCCGCGAATCACCTGCGCGTGGACAGCTCCTGTAGCTCTCACGGGGGATGCGCCACCCGCCCCCGCCACTCCGCCACGGGACGCGGTCGAGGCAGGAACAGGACCGGACGCCGTAAGAGGGCCAGGAACTATGGCCGCGGCGGCGAGACCGAGGCGGGAGTTCATGTCCGGCTCCGTCGTCAGCTTCCCGGCGCGGTAGCACTCCACCGTGCGGCGCCCAGGCGCTCCACCAGGGCCTTGGTGGACCCCTTCGCCCGCGTGAGATAGCCGCGCGGAGCCGCCCCGCCCCACCGGCAGAGGCCCGTCCCGGTCCCCGCCGGACCTCGGCCCGGGGGGTGCGCGGGGCCACCTTGCCCCCACATGGGCGGGTCACCGACGATGCCAAGGTGTTTTGTCCCTAATTGCGGCACTCTCCCCGACATAGTGCTGGCATGACACGTACTTCCTTCCGTACGCGGCCGCGCACTGCCGCGCGCGCCTGCGGGGCCCTCCTGAGCGCCGCCCTCCTCGCCGCCACGCTCCAGACCACCGCCGCCTCGTCCGCGTCGGCCAAGGGTCCCGAAGACCGCGGCGGCCCCGACTGCGTAAGGACCGAGGGCCGCAGCGGCGAGGCCGAGCAGGTCCTGGACGTCGTCCGCAAGGCCAAGGCCGACCTGCGGCTGAAGGCCGTGCAGGTGCGGGTCGCCGCCGACGGGCAGGAGGTCGTCACGGACGCGCTCGGCGAGTCCATGACCAACGTCCCGGCCGAGCCGGGCATGCACTTCCGCGCCGGCTCCGTGGTCTTCTCCTACCTGGGCACGGCCCTCCTCCAACTGGTCGAAGAGGGCGAGGTCGGCCTCGACGACACCGTGGACCGCTGGCTGCCCGACCTGCCCCACGCCGACAAGATCACCCTGCGGATGCTGGGCAACGCCACCAGCGGTCTGCACGACTACGTCACCGACCCGGACTTCCTGGCAGTGCTCGAGGCGCACCCGTTCCGCCAGTGGACGCCGAAGGAGCTGGTGGGGTACTCGCTCGCCCACCCGCTCTGGTACAAGCCAGGCACCAACTGGAGCTACTCCCACGCCAACTTCGTACTCCTGATCGCGGCGCTGGAGAAGATCACCGGCACGCCCATCGACGAGCTGCTGCACCAGCGCGTCACAGGACCGCTGGGCCTGCGCAACACCCGCAACAGCTTCACCCCCGACATGCCCAGGCCCGTCCTGCACGCCTTCACCTCCGAGCGCGGCCTGTACGAGGAATCCACCTTCTGGAACCCGTCGTGGACCACCGCACCCGGCGCGGTCATCACCACCCACATCTGCGACCTGGCCCGCTCGGCGGAGGGCATCGGCAGCGGCGAGCTCCTGTCGCCCCGCTCGTACCGCACCCTGCTGAACCCGGGCACGGTCGGCCTCGGCGGCGCGACCAAGACATGTCCCGCCACGGTCTGCGTGAAGCAGACGAAGGCCAGGCACTTCGGTCTCGGCGTCCTGGTCGTCAACGGCTGGGTGATCCAGAACCCGTCGTTCTCGGGCTACGGGGCGATCAAGGCGTACCACTCGTCCAAGCGGATCGCCATCGCGGTCTCCGCCACCAAGACCCCGAAGACCCCGGCGGGCAACATGGCCGAAGAGGTGGCCGAACGCATTGCGGCCGAACTCACCCCCGACACCCCCATGACACTGAGCTGACCGACCCTTTCCCCCGCACCGGGGCCGGCCCCGACGGGTCCGGCCCCGCTTGCCGCCCGACCTCCGTACGCCGCGTTCGGAGCAGGGGAGCGCCCCTCGTGACGGCCGCAGTCGATACCGTCGTCCCATGACCGCGCGGCCCGACTGGATGTGCCCGCCGCGCGCGGTGGAACCCATCGGGCACCGCATCTCGTAGGAGGCAGCTTCCAGGCCCTCGAGGGTCAGGTTCCGCAGCGTCTTCCCCGTCTCGGTGGAGCCGCCGTTCTCGGACAGGCCGTGCTTGCGCATGTCGGAGAGTGGGTCGAGCTCCTCACCACGTTCCTCGCCACCGTCGACGGCCGGCCACCTCGGGCGGTACGGGCAGGCCTCGCCCGTACCGCCCGAGCCGTCCCGCTGCGGCTGGCCGGTCGCGGGTCCGGCGCCCGCCCGAGCCGCCCCCCTGTACCGGGGTGGCGCGGCCCGGGGGTGGGCGCCGGGCCCGGTCTCAGAGACGCCCGGACGAGGGGGCCTTGCCCAGCACCGTCACCGTGAGGGCCGCGACGGCGAGCCCGCAGCCCAGCCACATCACCGCGGTGACGCCCGCGCCGTCCGCGGCCAGCCCCCCGACCAGCGCGCCCAGGGCGATTGCCCCGTTGAAGGCGCCGACGAACAGCGAGGAAGCGGCCTCGCGCGCCTCGGGAACCGAAGCCAGCAGCCAGGTCTGCGTGCTGACCGACACGCCGCCGTACGACAGTCCCCAGACGGCGAGCAGCACACCGGCGGTCAGAACGGAGCCGCCCAGCACCGGTACCAGCGCGACCGTGGCCGCCAGTACCGCGCTGATCACCAGCAGGGTGGAGCGCGGTGACCGGCCGGCGACCGTGCCGGCCGCAAAGTTGCCCGCCACGCCGGCGACTCCGTACACCAGCAGCAGCGTGCCGATCATCCCGGCGCTCGCCCCCGAGACCTCCTCCAGTACGGGGCGTACGTACGTGTAAGCGGCGAAGTGCCCGGTGACAAGCAACGCCACCACGGCCAGTCCGGTCCGCACCCGCGCCTCGCCGAACAGCCGCACCACACCGCTGAGCCGCACCTCCTGCTCCGCGGGCAGCCGCGGCAGCAGAACCGCCAGGGCGACCAGCACCACCAGCGCCAGCACGCCCACGGTCACGAACGCCGTCCGCCAGTCGGTCAGTTCACCGATGTACGTACCCGCCGGGACGCCGAACACCGACGCCACCGCGATACCGCTGAAGATCAACGAGGTCGCGGAGCCGATCGACTTCGGCGGCACCAGACGTACCGCCAGGCCTGCCGCGATCGCCCAGACGCCGCCCATGCCGATGCCGACCAGCACGCGGGCGGCCACCATCACAGCGAAGTCCGGCGACCATGCCGTGAGCAGGTTCCCCACCGTCAGGACCGCCATCAGCACACACAGCACCGTCCGCCGGTCGAACCGCCCCAGCAGCGGTGTCAGCAGCGGCGCCGACACCGCTCCGACCAGACCGGTGATGGTCAGGGTCAGCCCGGCGGTGCCCTCGGTCACCTTCAACGCGTCCCCGATGGGCGTCAGCAGGCCCACGGGCAGCATTTCGGACGTCACCACCGTGAACGTCGCGCTCGCGACCGCCGCGACGCCCAGCCGACCGCGGGTCGCGGATCGCTCAGGCACCGCGGTGGTGCCTGCGTTTTCCTCAGTCTGTGCCATGCGACCAGCCAACCCGCCCCGGTCTGCGGGAACAACGGCTGATCCCTCATCCTTCGATAAGCGGGACTACTCGATCGGCCGCGCGGAGCGGCAGTGCGGAAAGGGAACCATGAGCGGTGTCGAGATACGCGAATTGGAGACGTTCCTCGTGCTCGCCCAGGAGCTGCACTTCGGACGGGCGGGCGAGCGGCTGTACGTGTCCCAGAGCCGGGTCAGCCAGCTGCTGCGCTCTCTGGAGAGCCGCATCGGCGCCCCGCTCGTCGAACGCACCAGCCGCCGAGTGCGCCTGACCCCGCTCGGCGAGAGCTTCCTCGCAGACCTGCGCCCCGCGTACGACGCCCTGCGCTCCACGGTCGACGAGGCCCGGGCCGCCGCACGGGGCACGGGCGGGGAGCTGCGCATCGGTTTCCAGGGCACCGTCGACGACTACCTCAGCCGGGCTATCGCCCTGTTCGGGGACCGGTATCCCGACTGCGCGATCGACATCGTCGAGATCCCGCTCTCCGACCCCTTCGGGCCGCTGCGCCGCCGGGAGGTGGACTGCGCGGTGGTCCTGCTGCCGGTGGCCGAGGACGACCTCGTCCTCGGCCCGGTCTTCCCCCGGCAGCCGCAGACCCTCGCCGTGTCCGTCCGCCACCCCTTCGCCGCCCGGGAATCCCTCTCCGCCGAGGAACTCACCACCTGCCGGCTCATCTCAATCGACGGCGACGCCCCCGAGTACTGGCGGCGGGCCCAGGCCCCCGGCCTGACCCCGGGCGGCCTTCCCGTACCGGCCGGACCCAGCGTCAACACGCTCCAGGAAGGGCTGAGTCTGACGGCGGCCAACCGCGGCACCATGCTGCTGTGCCGGTCCACAGCCGACTACCACGGGCGCCGCGACTCCCTCACCTTCGTCCCGGTGCAGGGCCTGCCCGACTCCGAACTGGGCCTCATCCGCCACCGCACCCGGCCCTCCGCGCAGGCGGAGGCCTTCGCGCTGACGGTCACCGAGACCGCCGGGCCGGCGGCCTGACCGCGAAACCCCTGCCGTCATTCCCGAAGCCCGGTCTCCATCCAGCGCTCCCAGTTTTTTCTTTATCTTCCGGTCCCCGTTGCAATGAGCCATCTGGCGATGCACCACCCCATGACAGCCGCGAGGCCGGGGAGTACCACCGCCACGTCAGTGGCAAACCCCAGCCACGGGCCGGCGACCAGCGGGAACAAAGTTCTCCCACTCGGCCCTGACTGACACACTCCCACTGACACGAGGTCGACACATCGCAGGTCGATGACTTACGACGGCGATCAGCCGGGCTGGAGCCCGGGCCCGGTTATTGACGGTAGGTAGCGAGGAAGCGGCCGATGCGGTTGATGGCGGTCTCCAGGTCGGCCGCGTGGGGCAGGTTGACGAGCCGGAAGTGGTCCGGGCGGGGCCAGTTGAATCCGGTGCCCTGGACCACGTGGATCTTCTCGCGCAGCAGCAGGTCCAGCACGAACCGCTCGTCGTCGACGATCTTGTGCACGTTCGGGTCGAGTTTGGCGAAGGCGTACAGCGCGCCCTTGGGCTTGACGCAGCTCACGCCCGGGATATCGTTCAGCGCCCGCCAGGCCACGTCTCGCTGTTCGGTGAGTCGGCCGGTCGGCAGCGTGAGGTCGTAGATCGACTGATGTCCGCCGAGCGCGGCTTGGACCGCGTACTGGGCCGGCACGTTCGGACACAGCCGCATCCCGGCCAGCATGGTCAGGCCTTCCAGGTAGTCCCCAGCCTGTTCCTTCGGTCCGGAGACGACCAGCCAGCCGCTGCGGAAACCCGCCACGCGGTAGGACTTGGAGAGGCCATTGAAGGTGAGCGTGAGCACGTCCTCGCTGAGCGCGGCCAGGCAGTGATGCTCGGCGTCGTCATAGAGGATCTTGTCGTAGATCTCGTCCGCGAACACCATCAGCCCGTGCCGACGGGCCAGTTCGAGGATGCCTTCGAGGAGTTCCCTGGAGTAGACCGCGCCGGTCGGGTTGTTGGGGTTGATGACCACGATGGCCTTGGTGCGATCGGTGATCTTCGCAGCTATGTCTTCGAGGCTGGGGAACCAGTCCGCGTCCTCGTCGCACGTGTAGTGCACGACCCGGCCCCCGGCGAACCGGACCACGGCCGTCCAGAGTGGGAAGTCGGGTGCGGGGACAAGTACTTCGTCGCCGTCGTCGACCAGTGCCTGCACGGCCATCTGGATCAGCTCGGAGGCACCGTTGCCGAGGTAGACGTCATCGACGGTCACGCCCGCGACGCCCCGCTGCTGGTAGTACTGCATCACCGCGCGCCGGGCGGGCAGGATGCCCCGGGCATCGCTGTAGCCGTGGGCGTTGTGCAGGTTGCGAATGATGTCCTGGAGGATCTCCTCCGGCACCTCGAAGCCGAACGGTGCGGGGTTGCCGGTGTTCAGCCGCAGCACGCTGTGACCAGCCTTCTCAAGGGCGTTGGCCTGATCGACTACCGGACCGCGTATCTCATAGCACACGTCCTTCAGTTTTCTGGACTGCCGGAACCTCATCTGTGGCCTCCCGATCATCATCCGCGCCGTCTTGATTGCTTTGTTCTACCAAGTGGTTACTTGGAAAGTCCAACCTTTTGGCTATGCTGGATCCATGTCGCACCGAAGCTACGACCAGTACTGCGCCGTCGCCCGAGCGCTGGACGCGGTGGGGGAACGCTGGAGCCTGCTGATCGTCCGTGAGCTGCTGCACGGCCCCCGGCGGTACACCGAACTGCACACCGATCTGCCGGGCGTCTCCACCGACGTCCTTGCCGGCAGGCTCAGGCAGCTGGAGCGCGACGGCTTGGTCGAGCGCTACCGCCTGGAGCGGCCCGCCAGCGCGGCGGCGTACCGGCTCACCCCGCGCGGGCTGGCACTGCGCCAGGTCATCGACGCCCTGGCCGACTGGGGCCTGGACGCGCTCGGCGAACCGGGGCCGACGGACGCGGTACGTACTCATTGGTTCACCGAACGCGGCCCGGCCCGGGAGGCGGGAGCCGCCGCGGGGATGACGGCTCCGCCGCCGCGGGATTGAACCGCCCGTATACGTGGCGGATGGTCTACCAGGCCCCGGCCCCGGCCATAGCGCGGCCGGTCACCGGGCGCGAGCGGCCACCGGCTCCCACGGCATCGGCCACCGCCTCCCGCAGGATGCCGAGGCCCTCGCCCAGGTCCTCGTCCGTGGTGGTCAGGGCCGGCATGAGCTTCACGACCTCGCCGCCGGAACCCGCGGTCTGCAGTAACGACCTCGTGCACGACAAGCAGTGAGGCGTCGAACCCTTGATGGCTGATCATGGCCGGGTGGTGGAAACAGGTCTCGTGCAGTGATCATCGACAATCGTCGGATTACGGGCCTGAGGGACGCCACCCGCCTTTCATCACCACGCCCGGCAGCCTCGGGAGCCAGAGGTTGGGGCCCCTGTGACCGCGGGCCCCGAAGCAGCTCCGCACGAGCGTGCGGACCGTCGCATAACGGATCCCGATCACCGAAGGTCTCGATCTTCTTTGACCGCCACGCCCTGGTCACCCTGTTCCACCGCGGGCAGGACACCTGGGAGTTCAACGGCGAAGGCCACCACTCCCTGCGCATCCGCTGCACCGGCGAGCAGCCGGTCTTTCCCGCCGGGGCCCATCGTAGAGTGCTGGGACACCGGCAACCGCTGCGTGGCCGCCGAGCCCGAGCAGATACGGCGGCTGCTGGCCGAAGGCGTGCCCGCCTGCCCCTACTGCCGACCGGACACCGCCCTCGGCGTGCTGGAATGAGCGGGCACTGGCAGGGGGAAAGAATGAGCCCGGGCCTTGACCCGAATCCTGAACACGTCTATGCAGCTTGAGCAAGGGTGGTCGTCGTCGGTCGGAAGGCTTCCTCGAAGGCGATCGGGGACCGCTGACCGAGATGGGAATGCCGGCGGCGGGTGTTGTACCGGGTCAGCCAGCGGAAGGCGTCGAGTCGCGCCTCGCGCTCGCTCGGCCAGCCCTTTTGACCTTTGAGGGTCTCTCTTTTGAAGCCGGCGTTGAAGGGCTCGGCCGCGGCGTTGTCGGCACTGGACCCGACCGCGCCCATGCTCTGCCGGACCCCGGCTGACCTGCGGATTCCAGCGAAGGCCCTACTCGTATATTGAGCGAGTTCAACCGGCCGTTAGCACCACCGGGCTGTTGAAGCGAGCGTAGCCGCTCTTCGAAGACCTCGGCCGGTGTCCGCCAGCCGAGGATCTTGCGGGGCCGGTTGTTGATCGCCGTGGCGACGGCTTCGAGGTCCGTGGACGACCAGCGGGAGAGATCGGTGCCCTTCGGGAAGTACTGACGCAGCAGCCCGTTCGTGTTCTCGTTCGTCGGTCGTTGCCAGGGCGAGTACGGATCCGCGAAGAACACCTTCGCCCCGGTATCGAGAGCGGACTGGGCATGACCGGAAAATTCCTTCCCGCGGTCCCGGGTGAGGGTCTTGCGCAGCTGCCCGGGCAGCTGCGTCATCGCCACGATGAGTGCCGCGTTCATCGCGATCGCGCCGTAGCCCCCGAGCGAGGGGCCGTTCTTCACGGGCGGATTCTCGCCCCGGCCCTCGAGCCGGGGCAGGTGTACCAGGAGCGTGGAGCGGCTGCCGCGCTCGACCAGCGTGCCGATCATGGAGCGGCCCGTCCCGATGATCAGATTTCCTTCCCAGTATCCGGGGACCGCACGGTCCGCAGCCTCGGCGGGGCGTTCACTGAGGACGACCTCCGCGGTGACATGCCCCTGCGGCTTGTTCCGCGACCGTGCACGGGGAACCCGCAGCGCCCGACCGGTGCGCGGACACATGACCAGCTCCCGCTTGAGCGCGCCACGGCCTTCGATGAACAGCGCCTGGTAGATCGCTTCGTGGCTGATGCGCATGGACTCATCATCGGGGAAGTCGACACGCAGCCGGTGCGAGATCTGCTCCGGTCCCCACGCCATCGCCCAACGCCTGTCCTGCCGGTGCGGCTTGTTCAGCCCCTTTCACGCGGGCGTTTTGGGCCCGGTGACGGTCGTGCCGTCGGGGCGGCGGACGCTGCCGGCGAGCCGGTCCTGCACGTACTCACGCAACCTGTCATCACCTGCGAGTTTCGCGGTCTTCGGACACTTCGCAGCCTGCTGTCCTGTCCACCGCGCCACCAGAGCCCGGTAGAGCGGTTTGCCGCCCCGGGTCGCCGCGTTGCGGCGCAGCTCGCGTGAGATCGTGCCCGCGTCGCGGCCGATCCTGCGAGCGATCTCCCGCACGCCGGACTCCTGGGCGCGCAGCAGCGCGATCTCCTCACGCTCGGCGAACGACAGACAGCGGCCGGTGGGCCCATCCGGGCTGATCGGCGGCATCCCGCCAACGCGACGGAACCACCGGGTGGCGACCGGCCATGAAACGCCAACAGCCGCCGCGGCCTCCGCGGTCGTCACTCCCGACGCGATCCGCCGCCAGAAGTGACGCTGCACTGCACGAGAGGGCACCGGCCGACCCGGTGAACGCATCGGCGGTCGCATCGCCCGATCCACCGCCCATTGCCGTCTCGCCTCCGCAGGCGCCTCCAGTGCCTTCTGCATCTGGTCTCGCCCCATCGCACACCTCCATGATCAAGGTGTTGCGACGACCAGTTGAATCCGCCCTCGCCTGGCGCCATGCGTCAGCGCACCACGTCGATGACACGCGGGCCCGACGTGTCCCGAGTCGGATAGGCCGCGGGTCAGCGGTGGCTGTCGCCGTGCCATGCCGCCAGCCGTTTCACCTCGCGGATCACGGGTGTTGTCTCCACCGCTTGGATGTCCGGGAGGGAGCCGATGTGGTGGTTGAGGTAGAGGTAAAGCTCGGTGGCGTCGCGGCAGATGACGGTGGCGACCAGGTTCGAGGGGCCGGTGGTTGCCGCGACCAGGTCGGTCTGGGGATGGCCGGAGAGGACCTCGCCGACGGTCTGCAGCGCACCCGGCGCGACCCGTAGCCAGAGCATCGCGCGCTTGCGGTATCCCAGGCGGGCCGGAGGGAAGCCGACGTTGATGCGGACGGCGCCGGTGGCGCGCAGGTGGTCCAGGCGGCGGCGGATGCTGGACGGGGACAGGCCGGTGGCGGCAGCCAGTTCGGGAAGCGGGGCGCGGCCGTCGCGGGCGAGGGCCGCGATCAGAGCACGGTCGAGGGCGTCGAGTTCGACATGCGGGCGCGGTGGGGCCAGAGGGGCCAGGGGCGGGGGCGTCGTGAACGGGGTAGCGGGCCGCGGCTCGCCGTCCGGGGCGAGGACCGCGTGCTGCGCGGCGGTCAGCGCGCCCAGCTTGGTGTACCAGCGGGGCGGGTTGCCGCTGAAGGTACGCAGGAAGCAGTGGGCGTCGAAGGAGACGACGCGGGGGGTGCGGGGCAGTGCGCGCAGCAGGACCTCCTCGTCCTCCTCGGCACTGCCGGTGTGGATGGTGCAGTGCAGCTCGGTACCGCCGGAGGCTAGCGTGACGTGCCCCGTGTCCGGGCGGCGGGCGAGCGCGTCAGCCAGTGGGAGGGCGGCGTCCGGCGCGCAGCGCAGGCGCAGCAGCCACTGGGTGCGGCCCAGCCGTTCCGTGTCCGGTTCGCCCACGACCCGCAGGCCCGCCGCCCGCAACCGCCGGTACCGGCGCGCGACCGTGTGCTCGGAGACGTTCAGGACGGGCGCGATCCGGCGGAACTGCGCACGGCCGTCCAGCTGCAGCACGTGCAGGATGCCGCGATCCAGAGTGTCCGGAACGTATGGCTCCGCACCCGCCACCACCCCCGCGCCTGTGCCGGTATCTGCCACGATTGTTCTCCCATCTGCTGGTTCCTGCCGCCACCGCTGCCCTGGCTTCGCATCCGGCGCACCGCAAGCGATGGTACGACGCAGAAGGACCGGACCGGATCCCGGGGACGAGTTACCCGTGGCCGGCGATGCGACGAGACGAGACGAGGACAGCACTCATGGCGCAACAGGTGCGAGGCGTGGTGGCGCGGGCGAAGAACGAGCCCGTCGGCGTAGAGACGATCGTGATCCCCGACCCCGGCCCGGGTGAGGCCGTCGTGAGGATCCAGGCCTGCGGGGTCTGCCACACCGACCTTCATTACAAGCAGGGCGGCATCGGCGACGAGTTCCCCTACCTGCTCGGCCACGAGGCGGCGGGCGTTGTCGAGACGGTCGGCGAGGGCGTCACGGACGTCGCCCCCGGCGATTTCGTGATCCTGAACTGGCGTGCGGTGTGCGGCCAGTGCCGCGCCTGCCGTCGCGGCCGCCCCCAGTACTGCTTCGACACCCGCAACGCGAAGCAGAAGATGACGCTGACCGACGGGACCGAGCTGTCCCCGGCTCTCGGCATCGGCGCCTTCGCCGAAAAGACACTGGTCGCCGCCGGCCAGTGCACCAAGGTGGACCCGGAGGCTTCCCCGGCCGTCGCCGGCCTGCTCGGCTGCGGTGTGATGGCGGGTATCGGCGCCGCGATCAACACCGGTCAGGTCTCGCGCGGCGACTCGGTGGCCGTCATCGGTTGCGGCGGCGTCGGCGCCGCGGCGATCGCAGGCGCGCGTCTTGCCGGCGCCGCGAAGATCATTGCCGTCGACCTCGACGATCGTAAGCTCGAGCTGGCCCGCACCCTCGGCGCCACCGACACTGTCAACTCCAAGAACACCGACCCCGTCGCGGCAATCCGCGCCCTGACCGACGGAAACGGTGCCGATGTCGTCATCGAGGCGGTCGGCCGCCCGGATACCTACCAACAGGCCTTCTACGCCCGCGACCTCGCCGGAACCGTCGTCCTCGTTGGCGTCCCCACCCCTGACATGGAGCTCACTCTCCCGCTCCTGGACATTTTCGGCCGCGGCGGCGCCCTGAAGTCCTCGTGGTACGGCGACTGCCTCCCGTCCCGCGACTTCCCGATGCTCATCGACCTCTACCGCCAGGGCCGCCTCGACCTGGACGCCTTTGTCACCGGGACGGTAGGCCTCCAGGACGTGGAAATGGCGTTCGAGCGGATGCATGGCGGCGACGTCCTGCGCTCGGTGGTGGTCCTGTGAGCACCGGCACCGGGACGGGCGTACGGATCGACCACACCGTCACCACCGGCGAGTTCAAGCTCGACGGTGGGGTGTGGGAGGTCGAGAACAATGTGTGGCTGGTCGGCGACGATACGGAGGTCGTTGTCATCGACGCACCGCACGACGTCGACGCCATCGAGACATTGATCGCCGGGCGCACCGTGCGCGCGATCATCTGCACGCATGCACACAGTGACCATGTCGACGCGGCCCCCGAACTCTCCCGCCGCTCCGGCGCCCCCGTTCTGCTCCACCCCGAGGACCTGCCGGTCTGGGCGCTCACCCACCCGACGCGCCGACCGGACGGCGAGCTGCACGACGGCCGTCGCATCCAGGTCGCGGGCATCGACCTCGAGATCCTGCACACCCCGGGCCACGCACCGGGCGCCGTCTGCCTCTACGCGCCCGCGCTGGGTACCGTGTTCACCGGCGACACTCTTTTCCAGGGTGGCCCCGGCGCGACCGGCCGCTCATTCTCCGACCACCCGACCATCATCGACTCGATCCGCCGCCGGCTGCTGACACTGCCCCCGGAAACCGTCGTCCGCACCGGCCACGGGCCGAATACGACGATCGCCCAGGAAGCCCCCGGCATCGACCGGGCCCCACGCGGAGAGTAGAGCCCGGAGCTCACAGCAATCGGCGGCCCGAGCGCAAGGGCCCGAGGCAGGTTGGGAGGTGTGAGTAGCACGCCGATCGTCGTGCACCGGCCCTTCGTCTCGGGCGGCCGGAGAGTCACTGTGCACAGCGCCAGCCGGGGCGAGATTTTCGGCATCCCTATAGCGACCACTACCTGGTCGTGTTCCTGGAAGGCGCCGGTATCGGCGAACCGGGGCCGTCCTGGCGATGCCAGCGGGTTGAGGCGGGTGGCCAAACCCAGGGAGTCACCGTGGTTCGATGTCCGAGCGTTCGCAGCGGCCGGGGCAGGAATGGCCCTGCCCCGGCCGTAGTGGTTCGTCCCCGGGGTCGCGGTAGCGCGTGCAGCGGGGCACTCAGAGTTGCGTGAGCGGGATGGTCTGGGCCATGCGGTGGTAGCCGGCGTTGTTGGGGTGGACGCGGTCGCCGATGTCGTAGGCCGGGCGCAGGGTGTTGGGCCTGTTGTTGTTGATCAGGCGTTCGGTGAGCTGGTCGGGGTAGGGAGTTATACCGAACGTTTTACAGTCCCGGCCTGGTCTGGGTCTTCTCCACATTACGTAGCGTGCAGCGCGTCCAGGATCTCGGTCATCACCGAGTGGGTCGAGGCGCCGTTCAGTAGTTTCCGGAGTTCCTCGATGCCGTGTTGTCGTTGCGATGGGGTGAGCGTGAGGTACTGCTCGATGCGTTCGTTGAATGTCTTCCGGTACTTCGCGTAAAGCTCCTGGCTCTCCCGGATACGGCCGGCCAGCTCGACCAGGGCGGCGGTCCCGGCGAAATCGTCCTCCGGCAGCGGGTGACACGGAACCACGTCTGTGAACCGGCCTCCGGAGCGGCCGAACAACGTGCCGTCCAGTGCGCGCATGGTGAAGACATGGGCGTAGTGCTGCTCGTGGATCGCCAGGGGCAGCCGCCCCAGGGTCATCGATTCGTGGAGGGCTGTGAGCCCGGGTGCCATCAGGTAGTCCGCAGTGGTCGCCGCCACCTGGAGCAATTCGCGCTGGCACAGGAGACGGTAGTCGACCTGACTGCCCGCAGCCCGGATGGTCTGTTCCCGGCCCTCACCGAACGGGCCGCCGCAGACGAGTACGCGACGGAATCGGGGCCAGTCACGCAGCAGATCCGGAATCCACCGGCGGAGCAGGCATACGTAGTCGTTGTTGACGTCGAAGTCCAGGAGGAAGTTCTTGAACCCGCCGATATTGATCAACAGGTCGTATTCCGGCTCGGCGGTGCACACGACATCCCGCAGGCCTTCGACGTCGACGATCGAGCCGGTCACATGTATTCGAGGCCCCTCCCCCAGGGCGGCGAAGCCGGCTGCGCGCTCGGTGACGCCGGGGAAGTTCTGCACGACACTGTGTGTGGCGAGCAGGTGAGCCGCGACAATCCGCTCGTGCGGGGAAAGGCCTGACAGGTGCTGGTCGGCGGCCGCGAAGCGAGAACGTGGCATGGCTGTGCACAAGTCACGGATCTCGGTCAGCGGTTGCGTCAGCTGCCAGAAACTGAACAGGCTGTCCACCATGGTCACGGTCCGCCGCGCCACCACGGACCGGAGCACCAACTCAGCGTCCATGGCCGAGACCACATGGTCGCTGCTCCGCAGCAGGTCGTCGATCATTGCGGACCTGGCGTTCTCCGACAGCCCGCTGGTGTCGTACGTGGCGTCGAAGGCGTCGGGGTTGCGCCGGGCAAAGACAGCGGCGACGCCGTCCCCGACAAACACCCGCTCGTGCTCATGGAGCGGCCGGGAGACCGCGACGAGTTCGGAGACCGGGCCGAATCCGCAGTTCTGCGCCCCCATTACGATCCGCACGTCACTGCCCTCCGCCGGTGCTTCCCCGCCGGGCGTCGACCGCATCGACCGCGGGGGTGAGCACCTCGACGAGCCGTTCGGCGAAGTCGGCGGGGTACCTCGCGTAGCCGACGTGCCCGCCTGGGAACAGTTCCACCTCACGTCCGAGCCGACCGGCGAGGGCGAGCGTCGGGCGGTGCACGAGGTCCTCGCGTGAGGCATGGCCACCGGCCCACACCACTTTGTCCGCCACTTCCTCCAGCGCGGTGAGGTCGAGTACGAAGTGCGCGAGCTGCCGGAGGAAGTGGGTCAGGAAGAAGTCGGTGTTGTTGTGCACTTCGGGGAGGGCCGGAGCGGGCCGGCCGCCATGGAAGGCCTGCAGTTTGGTGAGGGCCGGCGCCATGCCCTCACGGAGATATGTCCCGCAGATGTCGTCCAGGAGTGCCAAGTGCTGCTCGGCGTCCGGAAGGATGCTCAGAACAGGCGGCTCGTGGGCGACGACCAGCCGGACACTGTCCGGGTGGCGAATGGTGAGTTCCAGCGCAGTGAGCCCGCCCGAGCAGCTCCCGAAGACGTATACGGGTTCGTCCGGGTCGGCGAGGTGCTCGATCAGGTGGTAGGCGTCGTCGGCGTGCTCCTCGACCCTCTGGTCCACCGGAGGGCCGTTGAGCACGCTGCGTGAGTTCCCGCGCGGATCGTAGGTGACGGCACAGTGGCTCCCAGCCATGACGTCGGCCAGACGTTTGAACACCGCCGCGTCGGAGTTTCCTCCTCCGACGAGGAGCAGAAAAGGCCCTTCACCCCGTACCTCGAAGTAGATCTTGGCGCCCGGTACCGCGAGCGTCCCGCTGTTCAATGGGCTCATCACGCTCCAGAAGCTCAACCGGTGTGATGTCACAGCGTCGCACGGAGAATACGGACAGTGCGGGGCGTGCGGGAGTGCGGCTGCTGACTTCGCGGGTGCACCGTGGCTGCATGCGCTTCCCACTGCTCCCGTGCGCCGGTCTCACGGCCAGAAGCACTGGGCATACCAGTCGCATTGGTCAGCTCTTGGCACGTGATCTCAGGCAAGGAGGCCCGGTTGACGGGCATCGAAGAAGTGCGAAAGATCCTTCGTGACTTGGGAATCGAAGAAGAGCTGCTGCGCCAGGATTCACAGCTGCGCACGCACCTCGGGCTCGATTCCGTCGACCTCACGCAGGTCCAGCCGGCCCTGACCGAACGCTTCGACACCCGCATCGATCTCTGGGCAGAGCACGACTTCACCGTGCGGCAACTCGCCGACGTCATCGGCGACCGTCGGCCCGGCGCGGGGGCCTGCGGAGAGTAACGGGACCGCGGCTGGTGGCGTCCGGAGTTCCTGGACGACATCGGGCTGAGCACCCACGTGCACGCGGGCACCGGGCGGCACCGGTCGACGCCGAGCACTCTTTCACCGGAGCCGGCCTCGAAGCGGCGGTGTCCGGCTGCGCCGCCCGGCTGGTGCACACGGGTATCCGGCCCGGCAACACCGTACTCGTGCAACTGTCCAACCAGACCCGGATCCTGATCCTCACACTCGCGCTCGTCAGGCTCGGTGCGCGCCCGGTCCTCGCCCTTCCCGCCCTGCGCGAGCACGAACTCGAGACGGTGATCACCGCCTTGGCGCCGACCGTGCTGGCCGTACCGGTCCGGCATCAGCGCTTCGACCACCTGCGGCTCGCCGAGAAGCTCCGCGAACGGCACCCGTCGGTACGTCTCCTGCTCGTCTCGGATGCTGGCGACCGGACCGTCGGCCATGTGGACATCGACCGTTTCATCGAGGCCGGCCACCCGCCTCCCGCCCATCCGGGCCGGCTCCCCTCGGACACCGCCCTCTTCCTGCTGTCGAGCGGAACCACGGGCGTCCCAAAGCCATCGCTCGAACCCATGAGGCGATCGGCCACACGACCCGCTGCGCGGCAGCGGTCTCGGGACTGACACCCCAATCCGTGTTCCTCGCCGTCCTGCAGGTGTCACACCGTTTCACCTTCGCCTCTTCAGGAGTACTCGGCACGCTCGCCTGCGGCGGAAAGGTCGTACTCTCCGCCCCGAACGACGCGGCCGCCGCCATGTCGCTGATCGAGCGAGAACGCGTCACTCACTGCGCGCTCACCCCCGCGCTCGCACGGCAGTGGCTCCTCGCCCGCGCCGCCTCCAGCGGCCCTGACCTGTCGAGCCTGCAAGTCCTGCAGGTCGGTGGGGCCCGCCTGGACGAATCAACGGCCGTCCAACTGAACCGTGCCTTCGACTGCCGAATCCAGCAGGTGTACGGCGTGAGTGAGAAACTTCTGAACTTCACCCGGCTCGACGATCCGCCCGAGGTGGCATTCACCACGCAGGAACGTCCCCCCTCGCCCGGTGACGAGATCCTCGTGGTGGACGGTGCAGGCCGGCCCGTGGCCGACGACGAGATGGGCGAACTCCTCGCCAGGGGGCCGGGTGTCATTACCGAGTACCACGGTGGCGCGGCAGCCACGTCCTTCACCCCCGACGGCCACTACCGCACCGGCGACCTCGTCCGTCGCCACGAGTCCGGGAACCTTGTGGTCGCCGGGCGCGTCAAGGACGTGATCAACCGGGGCGGAGAGAAGATCCCGGCGGACGAACTGGAGGCACTGGTACTGGAACACCCCGGTGTGCGGCCGCCGCAGCCGTCGCTACGCCCCATCGTGTACTGGGTGAGGCCGTGTGCCTGTACGTCGTGGGCCGTGACGAGGGAGCACCGCCCCTGCCGGAACTCCGGAGGTATCTGGAGGACAGCGGACCGGCCCGGTTCAAGCTGCCCGAACGGCTCGCCGAGGTTCCGGCGCTCCCCCTGACCGCCGTCGGCAAGACGGACAAGGTACGGCTGCGCCAGGACATCGTGCCCCGGCTCGAGACCGCCGGCTGACGTGGCCGATCCGGTGCCATTACTGAGGACACAAGACAGTAGAAGCTTCGCCTCTGCCTGGTGGCGGGGTGCCCCCGGTGTAGGGGACGGCGCGTTGAGGCTCTGTGCGGGCGCGCCCGCCCCTGATCCGCCGTTGACCGCGCTGATCAGGCGTGGGGGCCGCGTCCAGGCAGACAAAGAACTCTGCGAAATGCACGGCCGTTGGGCCAGTCTCCCACTGCACGGGGCAGCGGGGATCGAAGCCGTGGCGGCGAGCGAAGGCCGGCCACCTCGGATCGTCGTGCTTGCCCTCGGTCACGGGGCAACTCGTAGGCGCGTACTGCTCCTACGTCAGCAACACCCGCTCGGTCCGGCACCAGCAGCCAAACAGCATCTCAGAGGTCGTTTTCTCCCAGTGTTTTATTCAGGAATCTGGTGTTTGGTCTGCGGTGCCGGATCGCGCCGGGAGATGGTGTTCTCGCTGGTGAGGCGGCGGGCCATGAGACCGGTCATCGCGAGGTGAATCATGGCTTCCGAGCGGGTGGGCAGGGTTTGGTAGTCGCGGGCCAGGCGACGGTGGAGCATGAGCCAGCCGTAGGTCCGCTCGACAGCCCAATATTTCGGGATCAGGGTGAAACCCCTGGTCCCAGGGGTGCGGGCGCTGATCTCCATGTCGATGCCGAGGGTCGCGGCATGTTCGACGAGGTGCTGGCGGCAGCCTCCGTCGACCCACACCCTGCGGATGCCGGGGTGGTCGGCGGCGATCTGATCGAGCAGTGTGGTGCCGACGGCGGAGTCCTGCACGCTCGCCGCGGTGACCAGTACGGCGAGCAGGAGTCCGAGCGTGTCGGTGACAATGCTCCGCTTGCGTCCCACGATCCTCTTCCCCACGTCGATGCCCTGGCCTGCGGCGGGGACGCTGGTGGAGGTCTTCACGCTCTGGGCGTCGATCACGCACGCAGAAGGCTTGCCCTTCCGTCCTTCCTTCTCGCGCAGCAATCGCCTGAGCAGGCCGCCCGGCTGGGCGAACACGCCCTCGTCGGCCCATTTGGCGAAGTAGCCGTAGACCGTGTTCCAGTGCGGGAAGTCGTGTGGGAGACAGCGCCACTGGACCCCGGTGCGGTCCACGTACAAGATCGCGTCCATGATGTCGCGCAGGTCGTGCTCGGGCGGGCGGCCGAAGCCCAGGGCCCTGCCGCGGCGTTCGAAGCGCCAGGCAGCAGGGACCGGCTCGATCAACTCCGAGCGGGCATCGGACAGATCACTCGGATACGGGCGTCGTGTCGGCATGCTTCCGGAGTACCGCCGCGAACCGAATGCGCCCAGGCGCGCGGCAGCGGCAATGGAGGCACACACGGCCACGAAGAACGGGCATCCCGGGACGAGACAGGATTACGCCGTCTTCCGTCCCATCCGCAACCTCGCCTACCCCCAGACGTCGACGATCTCCACGGCCATACCTGCACCAGCGCCCGGCACCTCAGGAACCGACCGGTACAAGGGCGATGCAGGTGAAAACGACCTCTCAGGTGCGGGGCTCCAGCACCTCCAAGGCGCCGGTCTCGGTGTCGTAGCTGCGCAAGGTTGTGAGCCGGATCGACAGCGGCGGTGCGGGGAGTAGTTCAGGGACCCGCCGGCCGGCGAAAGCTCCGGCCCGCCGGGTCCGGCCGAGAGTGATGTGCGGACTCCAGCGCTCGGGTGCGTGGAAGGGGTTGAGGTGTTCGAGTGGACTGTCCGAGGCCACCGCCTCCCACACCCGGCGGTGCAAGTTGGCCAGCGCGAGGTCGAGGTCCAATGCCCAGGCCAGCACCGAGGTGGGCCGCTCGAAGCACACCACGCCGGTGCACCGCACCGGCAGCGGCAGGGCCGCGGCCACCTCGGCGAGCTCCCAGCGGATCGGGGCGGTCAGCTCCCGGCAGGCGGCCAGGGTGAGGTGCGGGCTGTTGGTCGGTGAACGGTGGCGCGCCTGACTGGGCAGCCCCGCGTCCGCCAGCCGCCGCCAGGCCTCCCGGACCGCCAGGTCCGCCGCCTCGTCCAACAGGAGCTCGACTGTGCGCACCGCCACAGCCTACCCACGATCGCCCGTGGTTTTGCCGTCGGCGAGCTACGGCACGGCTCGAGGGCGGCCGGGTGGCGGCGGAGTGGCGGACGTACAGGATGTTCACTGATGAACAGCGGGACTGCCCGACCGGCGCGGCACGGTGGCTGGGGCGGCCGGGCGCGGCTACGTGCGCGGCGGCGGGCTCAGGGCGCGCGATACGACGCGGCGAGGTGCGGCCGCAGGCCATTGAGTCCGCCGCGTCGTGTCGCGGGCAGGACTTCTCCACGGCCTGGTCGCAGCCCGAGCCGGGCCGCGACCAGGCCGGCAGCAGACCGCGGTACGGGCCCGAGGCGGCCGAGAGGGCGCGGCTCGACGTCGCCCGTACGCTCGCCAGGCCGAGGCGCTGCAGGCCAGGGTGGGACAGGCCACCGTTGCCGACAATCTCCAAGAGGTCGTTCTCGCCCTGCTGGACTCCCTTCCTCCCGCCGTGGTGGGACTGGCGATGACCCGCCCGGCAGCCGCGCAGCACACCCGCGAAGGTTTCCAGTCCGGCGCGCCCGCGTTCGACGCCATCCAGCACGTCTTCACCGCCTACCTGCAGGCGGAGCAGCGCGACGGCCGGCTGCCCGCACGCGCCGACGCCGCCACCATCGCGCTCGCGCTCATCGGCACAACCCACCACCTGCTGATGGCCCGCAGTCCCCGACCGGACGAGGACACGAAGGCGACCACAGCGCGGCTGCTGGCCGTACTCCTCAGTGGTTGAGCAGCCGCCGATGCCCCCGACACCGGTACTCCCTGTCCATACTGGGCCCCGTAGTGGCCTGCAGGACGGTCCCCGCCGGGTTCACTCCGGCAGCAGGGACCTTGAGGCTCACGGGTCGGGCGGTCAGTGCCCTGTGTTCGTGTGGCCCCCTTGGTGCACGGTGGTCCAGGTGCGGCCGCCGTCCTTGGACTCGTGGACGGCGTCGTTGCTGTCGGCGGCCAGGAGACGGCCGGGGCCGACCGCAGTCAGCACAGAGCCCCGCACGCCGCCCGGGAGGCAGCCCCGTTCGGTCCAGGAGATCCCGTCGGTCGCCACCGGAGAGGACCTTGCCGTCCCGCGGTGAGGGCGATCAGCCGGCCGGGAGCCGGCTGCTCCACGGCGGCCAGGGCCGGTGCGTCGGGAACCGGCTGGAGGGCGGCGCCGCTGTCGGTGCTGTGCAGCAGCCCGTCGGGGCCGGCCGTCCACACCTCCTGCGGCGTCCCGGGGGGGGACGGCGAGGTCATCGGCCGGGATCTTCGCGCGCCGCTCCCAGGTGGCGCCGACGTCCTTGCCGGCCCAGACCTGCGAGGTCCGGCTGTCGAGGCCGTGGAGGATCAGGCCGGCCTGCTGGAGGGAGTGGAAGTCGGCTTCGTCCGCGGCGGAGACGGTGGTCCAGGTCTGGCCGGCGTCGGCGCTGCGGATCAGGCCCAGATACGGAGAGGTCGCGGCGGGGGCGGTCGGTGAGGGGTGGTTGCCGGCGAGGAGGGTGCGCGGGCCGGTGACGGTGAAGCCCATCGCGTCCTGGTAGCGGTCGGTGATCCGTACGGCGCCGGTCGGGATGAGGCCGAAGACGCCGAGGTGCCCGGCGGCGTAGAGGGTGCCGTCGGCCGGGTCGACGCCGAGATCGTGCAGGTGCCCGACCCCCGGGTCGGCATCGCTCGTCGCGTCGGCCTGGTCCTGGGCGGGCGCGGTGCCGGTGGTCGAGCACAGGCGGTCAGCAGCAGCGCGCCGGTCGCCGCAGCGGCCACGAACGCGGCGCTGCGGAAGCGGATGGTCATGTGTGAGGTCCAGAACGCTTGGAGGGGAAGAACGGCTGGCCGGCCCGGGTGCGGACAACCGTTGCCGGCTGTCCGCACCCGAGGTGTGCTGATGCGGCTCAGCTCTTGCCGAGGAGGTTGTTCATCCGGGCGATCTCCGCGCTCTGGGACGTGATGATCACCTGAGCCATGTCCTTGGCGGGCTGGTACGCGCCCTGGGCCTGCCCGGTCTTGGCCATGACGACGGCGCCTTCGTGATGCTTGATCATCGGCTGGAGGAAGGCGGTGTCGAACGCCTTGCCCGAGGCCGATTCCGGCTGCTTCGTCTCCTCGGCCGTCACCATTCCGGACATGTCATGCCCGCCGTGACCGACGCCCTCGGCCGGGACCCGCTCGTCCCAGGAGGTCAGCCGGCCGGAGAGGGCCCTGATCTCCGGGTCCTGGGCCTTCTTGATCTTGTCGGCCAGCTTCTTCACCTCGGCCGACTCGGCGCCCGTCACGGCGAGGTCGGCCATCTCGATGGCCTGACGGTGGTGGGGGATCATCCCTTTGGCGAACGCGGTGCCGGCGGCGTTGTGGTCGCCCTGCTGCGCGAGGACGGAGGCGGACGAGGAGGCGGCGCCGTGCCCGTTGTGGGCCGAGCCGCCGCTGTCATTGCCGTTGCCGCAGGGGGCGAGGATGAGAGCGGCGGTGGCGGCCGCGGCCACGGCGGTGGCGCGGCGGATCAGGGAACGCTTGGTGCTCATGGTGCAACTCCTGCGCTGGGACACGCGCGCGTCTGCGAACGTGCGGAAGTGAGGCGGGGCCGAGAGGCCGGCCGGCCCTCTGGGGGCCGGGCATGCCGGGGCCGCCCTATATGCGCAGGGGTTGCATTTCGCTCAGTGACGGCGGTGCCCGTCCACAGGCGGTGGCGTCGGGGATGACCCCGTGCGCGAGAACCGTCTGGGCTTCGGCGTGGTCGGGCAGGACCGCGGGCGCGGGCAGGACCGGGGCGCCGGCCGTGCCGGTGGCGGCGGCCGTGCCGATGGCGGCGCACGTCGCGTCGGCGTGCTCGGCGCGTCCGCCGCCGCCGTTGTCGGCCGGATCGTCGGCATGGACGCACTCCTCCTGGCATGCAGCACCGTCGGGGATCGCCTGCCCGTGGTCGGCGGCCGACGCGTGGTGGGAAGTGGCCGCCGCGTGCGCGGCGGCCGGCGCGGGGGCGGGTCCCAGGCCGTGCCCGGCCACCAGCCCTGCCAGTACGACCACATCATCTGCATCTCGATCAGCATCGCCACCCTGCTCACCACCTGCCTGCTGCCGGACTCGCGCTCACCGTCTTCACCGTGGTCCGCGCCCCCGAGACGGGCTGGGGAAGCGCGCAGACGGTCCTTCAGCTGATCGCAGGCACCGCCCCGCTGATCGTGTTCGTCCTCATCAAGCGCTCCGCGAAATCGCCGCTGATGCCGCTCGGCATCTGGCGCATCCCCGGTCTCGGCGTCTCCAACCTGGCAATGGCACTGCTGGGTGCGTCCTGAATCCCGATGCGGTACTTCCTCAACCTCCACCTCCAGCAGGTCCTCGGCTACGGCGCCTTCGCATCCGGCGCAGCCCTGCTGCCGATGACCGGCCTGCTGATGCTCTTCATGACCACCGCCAGCGCCCGCCTGCTCGGCCGCTTCGACCCCAAGCCGCTCATCACCGGCGGCCTGCTGGTCCTGACCGCGGGCCTGGTGTGGCTCTCGGCCGCCCGCCCCACCGGCAGCTTCCTCGCAGACGTCCTGCCCGCCTCACTGGTGGCAGCCCTGGGCATGGGGCTCGCTTACATCCCGACCCTGATGGCCGCCATGTCCCCACCCCCCAGGAACAGACCGGCCTCGCCTCCGGCATCGTCAACACCACCTACCAGGTCGGCCCCGCCCTCGGCCTCGCCGCCCTGACCGCGCTCGCCACCTCCCAGTACGTCGGCGCACTCGGCAGACCTGACCGCCCTCACCAACGGGTTCAGCACCGCCTTCCTCGCCGCCGCAGGCTCCCTGGCCACCCTCACTCCCATGGGCGGCAAACCGCAGAGCCCGCCAGTCGAAACCGCCACCACCGAAGGGGCCGCACAGCCTCAGCACGCCGGGAACCGACCACAAGGGGAACGAGAGACCCGCCGCTACCCATCGATGGGCCCTCCCCATCGATGGGTCCTCCCCATGGCCGCGCACAGCGGCACAGAGGCAAGGAGGAGAGCTCCCGTGTCCCTTGTGCCGGGAGCCGACGGCGACCGACCCCCTCCCGTGCACCTGACCGAGGCGACCCGCACCTCCCTGTCCGCAGGCCTCACGCCCGCGGACAAGGGCCCCAACCGTCGCGGGGCGTCAAAGGCTTGATGCCGGATCTGGCAACCCCTCCCCTCATACCCCTAGGGGGTATATAATGGATGGTGTGAGCCCGCGGGAGCGGGTCACACTGGACGGGATTGGGGATGATGGTCATGGATCACAGCGCACACCACACAGCCGCCGCACACGACCACGCCGTGCACCAGGCGCACGCGGGTCACGCCGGGCATCAGATGGGCGGCGTGACGTGGGGAGCCGCCGCGAAGGCGACGCTGCACTGCCTGACCGGATGCGCCATCGGTGAGATCCTCGGCATGGTCATCGGCACCGCCCTGCTGTGGGGCAACGTCCAGACAATGGTCCTGGCGATCACCCTGGCGTTCGTCTTCGGCTACTCCTTCACCCTGTTCGCGGTCCGCAGGGCAGGCCTGGACTGGAAGAGCGCGATCAAGGTCGCGCTGGCCGCCGACACCGTGTCGATCGCGGTGATGGAGCTCGTCGACAACGGCATCATCGCCCTCACCCCCGGCGCGATGGACGCGCACCTGTCGGACGCACTGTTCTGGACGGCACTGCTGGGCGGCTTCGCCGTCGCCTTCCTGGTCACCACGCCGGTCAACAAGTGGATGATCGGCCGCGGCAAGGGCCACGCCGTCGTCCACGCCTACCACTGACCCCGACCGTACGGCGCCACGTCCGGCCGCACCGTGAGGTGCGGGAGTGTTCAATGATCGGCGGATCCGATGATCAAGGAGACGCCAGATGAGCGACACCACCATCGAGCGGATAGCGGATAGCGGACACCGGCCAGGTGGCGGCGGTCGTGCCGGTGAGTGACGAGCAGTTGGTCGCGATGCTGGTGGACCGGGCCCGCGAGTGAGGGTCTGCAGTTGACCGGGGAGGGCGGGCTGTTGCAGCAGCTGACCAGGGGGTCCTGGAGTCCGCCCCGGAGGGCGAGATCACCGATCGCCTCGGATACGAGAAGCACGACGCCGAGGGCCGGGGCAGCGGCAGCGGCAGCGGCAGCGGCAGCGGCAGCTCCCGCAACGGGACGCGGGCGAAGACGGTGCTGAGCGGTGCCGGTCCCGTCGAGGTGAAGGTCCCCCGGGGCGTGGCGGGCACGTTCGAGCCGGCCGTCGTCAAGAAGCGGCAGCGGCGCCTGTCCGGCGTGGACGAGATGGTGCTGTCGTTGTCCGCGAAGGGGCTCACCCGCGGTGAGATATCCGCACACCTGGCCGAGGTCTACGGCGCGAGCGTGTCCAAGGCCACGATCTCCACGATCACCGGCAAGGTGATGGACGGCATGGCGGAGTGGTCCAACCGGCCGCCGGACCGCGTCGGCCCGGTGCCGTTCGCGGACGCCATCAACGTGAAGATCCGTCCGGGACGGGCAGGTCGCGAACCGCCCCGTCCACCTCGTGATGACGGGCCACCGACCCGGCCGCGGCCGCGCTGTGCGGCAACAGTCCGGGTGTCGAGGGTGAGGGTGAGGGTGGCGACGAACGCCGTGTTGGGTCCGCAGTGTTTCAGTACGGCCGGCCAGTGGGGTGCGTCGGGGGCGTGAGTGAGGGTGTCCGGGGGGTGCGACCGGCCCAGCGGTGGGCGTGCAGGCGGGTCAGGGCCGCGTAGGCGCCGAGCAACTCGTCGCTGTCGCGGGTGCGGCGGTAGGCCACAGTGCGGGTGAGAGCGAGCTTCTCCCAGGCGCGCTGGCGTCGTTTGTGATCGCGCCGGGTCGAGGGACATCGCCTCGTAGGCCACCGGCAGCGGAATCTCTGCGCAGTCGGCCACCTCGGTCCGCCGGCCTCCGACGGAGACGGGTACGGCGGGTGTGAGGTGCCGGGCGAGGTCGCCTTGTGCGGGAAGGCCGCTGACCTCGACGTCGTGGCCTTCTCGGGCCAGGTCGTGGAGGTAGCGGGCGAAGGACGCGACAACTTGCGGGTCGTGTGCGGTCGGACCGACGGGCCGGGCGTACTCACCCATCGGGGTCGACAGCGCGTACGTCCGTACCCGGCCGCCCTCGCGGTCGTGGACCAGGGGCAGGGCGGCCAGGACCCGTCCGGCTGTTTCTTCACACAGGGCTGTGACCGGGCGGTCGGTGGGCGGGAGCTGCCCGGCCCATCCGGTGGGCCAGGACGGCAACTGGTAGGGAGATGCCTCCGGGGCCTGGTCGTAGAGCTCGGCCCAGGATGAGGCGAGGTAGGCGTCGGCGGCAGGTCCCTCCAGCGTGCGCAGGGTCACGCTCATGATCGCCCTCTTTTTCTTCGGGCGCCCAGGTGCCGCCTGAACCTCATGCTCAGGCCCCCGCTGCGGTAAATCCCGGCATCAAACCTGAATTAGCTCGAACGGGTATGTTCCACAACCCCTGCACCGCGCACATGCCGTCGACCCCGCTGTTCGAGTGCCGGGGATGTGCTTCCGCGCGCCCCCGAACCGCTCGCCCTGCATCCTCGCGCCCGGGCGCACAATACTTCGGTCCGCTCGCACTCGCTCTTCGGGGGGAAAGCTCGTGGCACCTGTGTTCCGACGCCTGGTCGCCGCAGCCGTCACCGCCGCCCTGGCCGTAGCCCTGCCGCTCCTGGCCGCGGGGCCGGCCCAGGCGGCGGCGCTGGTCGCCTGCACGGGGACCGCCGACCAGCAGTACAGCCCCGGGCTGACGCTCGCCCAGCAGACCGTCCAGTGGAACAACGGCGACACCAGTACCCCGCACGCCACCAGCATTCCCGTACGGACCCTGGGCCAGACCGTGGTGGTTTCCAGCGGCACCATCACCGCAGGCCGCTACACCGGCGCCACGTTCGTCCAGACGGTCACCTTCGCCACCCCTCTCAACCAGTCCCTCGCCTGCCTCACTCCCACCGGCGTCACCAGTGTCAGCGGCATGCTCACTCTCACCATCACCAGCCTCTGAACTCTCACTTCCCCGCGTCCGTGGGGCAGCCCGGGCCGCCGGTGACCTTCCGTGGCCCGGCCAAGGAAGGAAGGTGTACGGATGACGCGTATGTCATGGGCCGGACTGATCTCCGCCGTCGCGGCCCTGATGGTCTTCGCGATGCCGGCCCACGCCGCAGCCACAGCGCCGCAACAGCCGCTGTCGGCGGTGCAGTGCACGGGCTCGGAGACAACCACCTACAGTCCCGGAGTTGTCTTCCGGCCCC
Source organism: Streptomyces sp. Wb2n-11 (assembly GCF_001049855.1). Taxonomy (NCBI): domain Bacteria; kingdom Bacillati; phylum Actinomycetota; class Actinomycetes; order Kitasatosporales; family Streptomycetaceae; genus Streptomyces; species Streptomyces sp. Wb2n-11. The sequence goes on along the minus strand of NZ_CVPB01000001.1, from coordinate 7,433,553 downwards.
GGAACATCAGCCTGACCACCACCGGCAGTTTCACCTCCTGCCTCGACACCACCAGCCAGGTCACCGCCGGCGCCTACGCAGAGACGTTCACCCTCTTCGCCGGGTGCAACAACCTGCTGGACGACTTCACCGGGCAGCGCGTCATCACCTGGAACACCGGCGCCACCAGCGTGATCACCGGCAGCGGCAGCAGCACCGCAGTCCTGGGCCAGGTCATCACCACCTTCACCGGCACCGTCACCCAAGGCCTCTTCCAGGGATCCAGCGTCCTGCAAACGATCACACTGCCCCAACCCAACACCCTGAAGTGCCTGACGACCGGGATCACCGAGGCCACCGGCATCACCACGCTGACCCTCACTTGACCGGTGTCGAGCCGGGCCCCCGGGCAGCAACGTGATCCCGGCCCCCGAGGAGAAGACCCCGCTTCTCCTCAGAGGACCGGGACCGGGCCAGCCGGCGCAGTGCTGCAACGCTCGGCGCCGGCCTGCCTTCTACATGATGGAGCGGTCCAACGAGGCGCTCATGATGCACGGCACCACCTCGGCCCTGTATCCGGCGATCGCCTCGCTCGACGTGGCCGGGGCCATGATGGACGGGCCTCAGGGCGAGTGGCTGGTCAATGAGGCGGTGACCGAGGCGATCCGGTTCCGGCAGGCGGTCGTACGGACCGGGCGCAGGATCGTACAGGCCGGTGACCGGCCGCCGCCCGCTTCCGCCACTACGAGGCACGGTCGGGGAGACCGTTGCTCCATGACCATCTGCTGTTGTCCGTGAAGGGGCAGCGCCTGGACGGGAAGTGGGGCTCGATACACACCACGGCCCTGCACGAGAACACCGTGGCCGCCTCCGCGCTCTACAACGAGCTCGTGGCCGCTGAGGTCTGCGAGGCGCTGGGGCCGGCGACCGAGCCGCGCACCGTCACCCCGGGGCGACGGCCCGTGATGGAGATTGCCGGGGTGCCGCACGAGCTGATCCGCTGGACCGCCCGGCGCAGCGACCAGATCACCGCCTGCCTGACCGAGCTGGAGCACGAGTACGTCACCGCCGTCGACGACGACGGTGAAACGAAGTTCCTGCCCGTGGTCTCCGAACGGACCCGCGCCAAGCTGAACGCTCATCAAGGTCAACGGCGTGCTGGAGTATCTATGGCGAGCCGTCGACGCCGGCGGCAACGTCCCCGGCATCCCTGTGCGGAACCGGCGGGACAAGGCCGCCGCCAGGCGGTTCTTTTGCCACCTGACGATGAAGACGCGTGCAGTGCCGCGGGTGGTCGTCACCGACAAGCTGCGCTCCCACAGCGCCGTGTCAACGGCGAGGTCATGCCTTCCGTCGGGCACCGCGCTCATAAAGGCCCGAACAGCCGGGCCGAGAACAGCCACCAGCCCACCCGACAGCGGGAACGCGCGTGAAGGGCCTTGCGATCCACGGGCGCGGCACAGCGGTCCCGGTCCGCGCTCAGCGGCATCTCGCCGCACTTGCGGCCCCACCGCCACCCGATGCCCGCACATCACTACCGAGCCGAGACGATCGTCCGCTTCGCCGTCCGGGATCAGATCACCGGCGCCGCCGACCGGCCCACCACGGCCTGAAAACACGACCGCACCCGGGGCCCATCACACCCCGACACACCGTCAGACAATCACGTACCCAACAACATGACAACGCCGTCGGCATACCAAGACGCCATGCTGCTGGGCTTTTCCGGCCGAGGACGTCCGCAGAAGGGCTGTGGCCTACGGCGGAACATAGCGAACATGTCCGGGATGTCGGCGCGGAACTCAGGATTTGCAGCTTCATCGAGTGATCGGCAAGCTCGCGTCGAACGAGCCGAGACCCGCGGGTCCAGCGCCTCGCGCTGGACCCGCGGGTCTCGAAGCCGGTCAGATGGTCGGGGAATCTGCCCCTTGTGTCCCTTCGGAGCACCGACGAAAGGTGTTCCAACGCACCGACGAAACGGGCGGGTCGTGATTACGATCCGCCCGTTTCGCTATGGTCCGGGCTGGTCAGTACCTGTCGGGTGTGGAAAGAGCCGGGGCGGCAGCACGAAGACCGCCGCCGACTTGGCGCCTGTGGCGGTCCCGGTGATCGGTTGTGAGGGAGGCCGCACGGACTCGACGACCGCGACGGGTACGCCTGGCGCCATCTCCACTCCTGCACGGCGGCCACGTGAGCTTGGTTTCGGCTCGGCGCGTTCAACGTGGGAGGGGCGCTGTACGGCGGTTGCTTGGCGATGAAGGATCGCAGGTCCGGCGCGGCGGCGGTTCGGGCGCCGCGCCGGGGGGTGGTTCAGCGGCGGCGTGGGCGCGGGGCCAGCTTGTACAGGGCCATTCCGGCCGCGACGAGGGTGGTGGCCGCCACAATGAGCGCCATGCTGTGAAGGCCCGTGCCGGTGGCGGCCAGGGCCGCACCGCCCGTGCCGGCGGTACCTGTTCCTATTACTTTTCCGTACATCGATCTCTCCTGTGGGCAGCGGCAACAACGGCACAGGTCTCAGGCGTGCCGCACTGCCGCTTGGATAGTGAAAGGTGGTGTGGGGGGTGGTCAGGTGGCGACCCACTTCTCCTCGCTACGCCGGACAAGGCCCCACAGGGAGGCGAAGTAGACGGCGTGCTGGAACAGGTCGTAGAGCATTTCCGGCACCATCAGCAGGGCCGTGAAGACGGCCCGGGGGCCCGCGCGGCGCACGGAGACGACCTTTTCGATGACGAAGATCAGACCTATGGCGGTCCAGAAGAGCGACAGCCCGGTCCAGCCGTAGAGGGTGAGGGTCAGGGACATGAAGGCGAGGTAGATCAGGAAGCTCAAGGCGCCGAAGCCGAGCATGAACTGCTGCAGGAAGTAGCGTGCGGTCACCCGGGTGAAGCCGTAGTCGCGCAGGTTCTCCAGGGCACCGCGCTGCCAGCGCAGACGCTGGTGCCACAGTTTGGGCAGGGTGGTCATGATCTCTGTGGTCACCGCGCAGCCGGCCGGGGACATGGTGCGGTAGCGGAGGGTCTTGATGGCCTTGGTGATCTCGTCGTCCTCGGTGAGCGAGGCGAGGCTGTAGTAGCCGGTGCCGCCGCCGATCCGCCCGGCCAGGCGGGCGGCGCGTACCTCGCGCAGCACACGGGCCCGGAATACCGTGCCGGTGCCGGTGAGGACCTGGGCCTTGCCACCGGATCGCCCGATCTCCCAGGCGTAGCGGTGGAACTCCATGCGTTGCAGCAGCCCGAGCAGGCCGCCGCCCTCCTCGCCGTAGAACACCCCACCGACCGCGCCCACCTTGTCGCCGAAGGTGGCGATGGCCGTCTCGACGAACACGGGGGCCAGGATGGTGTCGGCGTCCTGCACGAGCAGCAGGTCACAGTCGTCCAGAGAGGGGAGCACCCATTCGATGGCCTGGTTAAGGGCGCCGGCCTTCTTGTGGGTGTTGCCTTCGGTGGGGAAGACCTGAGCGCCGTGCCGCACGGCGATCTCGGCGGTGGCGTCGGTGCAGTTGTCGGCGACCACCACGACCAGGTCCGGACGCCTGGCCTGCCGCCACAGGCCTTCGATGGCGGCGCCGATACGTTCCTGCTCATTGTGGGCGGGGATGAGGGCGATCAGCCTGGGGCCGCCCTGTGGGACATCGCGCGGCGCGCGGTCGTGGCGCGGCGCCGACGGCTGGTGCGCACGGCAGTCAGCCAGATCGAGCACGGTGGACTCCGAGTTGGTCAAGAGGGTGCCCGACCTTCAAAGCCAGGTCCAAGCAAAGCGGATCTTGGCAAGAAAACACTTGAGATGACAAGTCGGCTCAAGTGAACACACGACCACAGGTGCCTCACCAGGTCCGAGACAGACACCCACGAAACCCCCGTTGGACGTCGACGAGTTGACTGACGGTCTGGTCAGGTCGTGAACGAAGGGCGCGTCGCCCGGCGGGAAAAGATCTCCGACAGCGTGGGAGACGATCTCCAGGCAAGGGCACATCGCCCCTGGTCAGCGAGTTCCGTCGGGGCACCCCTTCTGACTCTCGGAGGCCGAGGGCTGCCTCCAGCGTGTCGGCGTGGAAGCAGACGGCCGCGCTGTATGCCTCCGCGGCGGGGTGGAGACCGAAGAATTCCGCAATCGCGCCAGCGATGGTCTCGTCGCACCCGTCGGGGAACCGCTCCAGCTCACGCAGCATCGTGGCGAGGTTCGCGGCCTGCTGTCCGTCGACGGAGATCTGCTGGGGCAGGGTGGGGCCGGTGGTCATGTCGCGTCCTGTTTCTGTTCGGTGAGCTGGACTTCGAGGTCGGCGATGCGCTTGTCGGCGAAGCAGACGTTCTCGCGGGCAGCGGCCAGCTTGCTGGTCAAAGACTCGCTCTGGGCGGACAGCTCACGGACCGGCTTCTTCAGGGCACCGTTGTCGGTGATGATCCGGGTGATGTCCCCCTGGCTCCACTCGGTCTGGAGGTCCCGGATCTGTCCGAGGAGATCGGCGATCTGCTCGCGTTGGGCCAAGATCTCAGCGTGGGCACTCTTGAAGTTTTCCCGTGATCCCGGACACGTGATCGTTATGCCGCGAGGGTGTGCTGATGCCGCTGCCTGGTCTCGGCCGGGGTGAGATATCCGAAAGTCCGGTGCTTGCGCAGGCGGCGCCACCGTCGTCCCGGATGCGCTCTACGCGGTTGGCTCTGTCCGTGAAAGGGACAGCACTTCGACAGCAGTACGGGAGGCATCCGGGCGTTGCGGCGGGATCGGGTTGTTCACGAGTTCCGACAGCACGGGCCTGCGGGAGATGCCCCGGCGAGCGACTCTGAGGCGTGGCCCGCATTCGTCTCTGTGCCTTCTGCTTGGCCCTGCTGCCGAGGAGCGCGTCGGCCAGGCGCCGGTAACTGGGCCCCGGAGTGTCGCTAGTGCTGTGACCGGACACTTTCACCGCAGTGGGAGCTCAGATCTGGCTAAGGCCTGTCCCGTAACTGCTGGTCACGGGTGAGATGATCTTGGTGTGGCTGGTGTGATCACGGCGTCGGAGCCGTCTTGGATAGCCCCGTTCACCGGGCTGAGCCCGCGCTGTTTCGGGAAGCTGGTGACCGTGCTGCGACGCGAGGGTGCGGATGCGGTCCGCAAGGGCCGGCCGTGGAGCCTTCCGCTGGAGGACCGGGCCCTGCTGGTCGCGGCGTACTGGCGCACCAACCTGACCATGCGCCAGCTCGCCCCGCTGTTCGGGGTCTCCAAGTCGGCGGCCGACCGCATCATCGACCACCTCGGGCCGATGCTCGCGCTCCAGCCCCGCAAGCGGTTCGCCAAGGACACCGTGCTGATCGTGGACGGCACTCTGGTCCCGACCCGGGACCACGCCATCGCCGCGCAGTCGAAGAACTACCGGTACTCCACCAACCATCAGGTCGTCATCGACGCCGACACCCGCCTGGTCGTCGCGGTGGGAAGACCGCTTGCCGGAAACCGCAACGACTGCAAAGCCTGGGAGGAATCCGGCGCCAAGGCAGCCGTCGGCAAGACCCTCACGATCGCCGACGGTGGCTACCCCGGCACCGGACTCGTCATGCCACACCGCCGGCGCAAAGGCGAAGAACTACCGGAGTGGAAGCAGGCGCACAACAAGTCCCACAAGCAGGTCCGCGCCCGCGTCGAGCACGTCTTCGCCCGCATGAAGACCTGGAAGATCCTCCGCGACTGCCGCCTCAAAGGCGACGGAGTCCACCACGCCATGCTCGGCATCGCCCGCCTGCACAACCTCGCTCTCGCCGGGTAGGCCAACGGACCGCACAGCGACCAGCCCTACCCAAGACGACTCGAAGATCATTTACGGGACAACCCTTATGCTGCACATCTCGAAATAGCGTTCGGTTGCAAAGGGGGCAGGCAGATGTTGATCGAGGTTGCAGGAGTGCGCGTACCTGTGGGGCGGGCGGCAGAGGCAGCGCGACTGGTATGTGAGGAATACGCTGACGACGCGCTGTACCACCACTCTGTGCGGTCATACTTCTTCGGCGCGGCTTGGGCGGAGACACGTGGCCTCGACTTCGACCGGGAGCTATTCTTCGTCTCGGCATTGCTGCACGACTTGGCTCTCACTCCGCCCTTCGACAGCCACACGCTGCCGTTCGAAGAGGCTGGTGGCCACCTGGCACGGGTCTTCACGGCCGGTCTTGGCTGGCCGACCGAGAGACGCGATCGGGCGGCTGAGCTGATCGTGCTCCATATGCGGGACGACGTCGCGCCGGAAGTAGACGTGGAGAGTCGGCTGTTGCAGGTGGGGACCAGCGCGGATGTCTCCGGGGCAGGGATGGAAGCCTTCGACGCGTCGTTCAGAGACGCGCTGGTTGAGGCGTACCCCCGACTGGGCTTTGCCAAGTCCTTCGTGCACCTGTTCCAGGGGCAGGCGGAGCGCAAGCCAGGATGCGCGGCGGCGGAGTTGGTAGCGGGAGGATGGGCGGAACGGACCATGTCGAACCCGCTCGATCAGGGCTGAGTCCGCGAGTGAGGTTCCCCTCGTAGCGTGGAGCCCGTGACAGCAGGGGATGTTGGTTGTCATGGCGGAGAAGCGTCGGAAGTTCACGGCGGGGTTTCGTGAGGGGCCGTACGTATCGTGACGGAGACCGGGAAGCCGGTCCCCGAGGTCGCGGAGGACCTGGTGATCAACGAGACAACGCTGGCGACCTGGGTGTCGCGCGCGAAGCGGGCCGGGCAGGCGGGGCCGGAGGACAAGGACGCGTTGACCGCCCGGCTGCCGGCTTCGATCGCGGCGTTGAAGAAGGACAACAAGGAGCTGGGGTTGGAGCGTGATGTCCTCAAGCGCCGCATGGTCCTGTGGGTGAAGTAGCTGCGGCGGACCCGGCCGCCGTGGCCGGGGTGATCAGCGACAACAGGACCGAGCACGGCATCCCGCACACCGTCTCGTGCCGCGTGCTGGGCGTGAGCGGGTCATGGTTCCACAAGTGGCGTGACCGTCGCCCGACCAGGCGTGCGGTACGTCGGCAGCAGCCGGCCGACGAGATCGGTGAGATCTTTGCCGGCTCCGGCGGCACCTACGGATCGCCGAAGATCTTTGTCCTGCTGGTCCGCAGGGGCTGGCGCGTCTCGGTGAACACCGTCGTGAAGCTGATGGCCGAACGCGGCCTCGTCGCCCGGGTGGTCAGACGCCGAAGCGGGCTGACCAGGCCGGGGAAGCGACCGGCCGCACCGGACTTCGTCAAGCGGGACTTCACCGCCGACGAACCCGACCTCGTCTGGGCGGGCGATATGACGGAGATCGTCACCGAGGCGTTCAACAGCGTCCTCAAGGTCGAGTACGTCCACCGTCACACCTTCCGCACCTGTGCCGAGGCCCGGATCAGAATCGCTACCTGGATCACCGACTTCCGCAACACTCGTCGGCTGCACAGCGTGTGCGAGTTCAAGAGCCCGATCGACTACGAGAACGAAGACCGAGCCGGCCCCACCGTGGGGCCGGCTGCACAGGAAGGACTCCACAGCTCGAGAAGATTGACAGGACTTCGAAGTGACCACCAGCATGCCCGGCCTGGGCATCATCCTCGGCGCCGAGTTCCTGGCCACGACCGGCGGCGACATAAGCCTCTTCGGCACCGCAGACCGCCTCGCCGGAGTCGCGGCGTTGCACCCGTTCCCCGCGACTCCGGCAAGATCAGCGGCAGCCTCCACCGCCCACGCCGTCACAACCGCCGGCTCCAACGCGTCTTCTGCATCTCCGCGTTGTTCAGCATCCGTCACTGCGAGGACTCCCGCCGGTTTTACGAACGCAAGCGCGCCGAAGGCAAGCGCCACATCCAGGCCGTCCTGGCCCTGGCCCGCCGTCGCGTCAACGTCCTCTGGGCCCTGCTACGAGACGGACGGTCCTACGAGGCCGTGCCTCCCACTGCCCAGGCGGCTTGGCAATCGGCATGAGGAATCAATGACGGCCTCCGTTCCTGGGCGTGACACTGCGGCGGCCAGCTCCTCGACTTCCACGGTGGTGCTTCAGTAGCTGAGCACGACACAGCCGTTGGACGCCTGGTTTCCCGTGAAGCCCTGGAACGAGCCGCCGGCCGCGCCGTCTCCGCCACGCCCGGAGCTGGCTGGGCAGGATGCGGGGACCGTTCCGCCGGCGGCGCCGCCGGTTCCTCCAGCGTTGCTGGAGAATCCGCCAGAGCCGCCCTGGGTGCCGGCGGTGCCCGCGCTGAGGGCCACCGCAGTGCCGTTGCAGGTGGTGGGGGCTCCAGCGGCTCCGCCTGGCCCCCCACCGGAGGAGCCGAGCCCGCGGCTGCCGCCGTAGCCGAAGCCGGCTGCGGCCCTCATGGCGCCACCCATGGTGATGGTGGAGGTGTTGCCGTTGCCCCCGTTGTTGTATTCCGAGCCTCCCCAGCCTGCAGTGCCGACGCCGATGGTCAATGTGGCGTTGGGGCTGACGGTCAGTGTGCATTTGACAGTGGCGCCACCTCCGCCGCCGCCACCACCGGTACCGGGAAGGATGGCACCGGCCGTGCTACCGCCTCCGCCGCCGCCAGCCGCAGTGACCGAGACGGTGATCTGCGTGACCCCGCTGGGAACGGTGAAGGTGAAGGTGCCGGGGGTGCTGTAAGTCGAGGTGGCCGCGTGGGCTGGCGTGGCCGCGACTACGGGCAGCAGGATACCCATGGCCGCCACAATGCCGGTCAATATTCGCTTCGGTCGTGGACCAGCAGTGCCGAGAACTGAACGCATGAATCCTCCTCTGAGGGGTTCGCACGGAGGTGTGTCCGTCACCGCAAGTCTGAGAGATTAATATGCTCTTATCCAGGGAAACTGAATTTCGTTCAGAATCAATCATTTATCGCACTCGTACAAGCAAAATCGGTCATTGCTGATCCTGGGGAAGTAAAACCACCTATACCGGGCCGGCGTCCCGGTCACCAAAGCCGTACTGGAAGCGACGATGGACGCACGCCACCTTGGCCTCGACCTGCATTTCCCACAGGCCTTCCTCACCTACGCCGCGATCGAGAGCGCGAACGCACGGATCCGCATGGCCGTCCGCGCTCGCGGGCACTTCCCGAACGAGCAAGCCGCCATGAAGTGCGTCTGCATGGCGCTGATGGGCGCTGTCACGTTGTTGGGTGTGTGCGTGCCTGACGGCGCGTCGGGACGTGGTGGGGTCGGATTCCGGTCAGCCAACGTGACCGTGCCCATCGGCGGTCGCATCGCCCGATCCACCGCCCACTGCCGTCGCGCCCCCGCAGGCGTCTCCAGCACCTTCTGCATCTGGTCTCACCCCATCGCACACCTCCATGATCAAGGTATTGCGACGACTGATTGAATCCGCCTTGCGACCCGTAATCCGTGATCCGTGATCCGTGATCCGTGATCCGTATGCATGATCGATCCATCGAGACTGCCGCGGGTCCGCGCGGCGGCCGCCAGGGCGTCGGTGACGAGTTCGGTTCGCATGTGGCCGGCGATCGCCCACCCGGCCAGTCGCCGGGAACACAGGTCGGTGACGGGCGCGAGGCAGAGCGGCTTCGCGCCGCTGACCGGCAGGTATGTGATGTCGCCGACGTACTTTCTGTTGACCGCGGCCGCGGTGAAGTCACGGCCGATCAAATCCGGTGCCTTCGCGGCGGCCGGGTCCGCGACGGTGGTGCGGTGCCGGCGGCGCAGGCGGACTCCCCCGAGCCCGATGGTCCGCATGATCCTGGCGACGCGTTTGTGGTTGACCACCGAGCCGCCCTCGTCGCGGAGTTCGGCGGTGGTCCCGGGGCTCCGTAGGTGCCGTCGGAGTCCTGGTGGACCTTGCGTATCCGGGCCGCGATGCCGGCTTCAACTGCCTGCCGGGCCGTCCGCGCGGCCGCGGTGCGGCGCCAGTAGCAGAAGCTCGAGCGGGAGAGGCCGAGGATGTCGCAGAGCCGCTTCACGTCGAACCGGCGCTGGTGGTCGTCAACGAACCGGCAGCGGTTCACCAGCGCGTCCCCGTCGCGAAACACCGGGCCGCCTTGCGGAGAATTTCGCGCTCTTCCTCCAGCCCACGGATCCTCTTGCGGGCCGCGGCGAACTCTGCCTGAACACCGTCGCCGCCGGCCGGCGCGGCGGCCGCCGGCGAGGAGTGGGCGCCTGGGCGGCGCCCGTCGGCGGCCCGGATCCAGTTCCGCAGCGTCTCGGTGTTCACCCCGAGATCCCCGGCGACCGACCTGATCGTCGCTCCCGGCCCCGACCGGTACAACGCGACAGCATCCGCCTTGAACTGGGCGGGATAGTGCTTCATCCCCACGGGAACTCCGTTCTCCTGGACCTTCAAGGTCCAAGTGTCTTCGGTGCTCGAAACCCGGGGTCAAGGCCCGCCCCTGGCCCGCTGCCCGAACTGGACACGGCCGCACCGCATATCCGCGACTTCGGCGAGATACTCAGCAGCCACCACGCCGCCTGCCCGGATCGGCACAGTCGAGGCCGGCCCTTGGCCGCACCGGCTTCGCACTCCACCTGCTCCGGGACCACCGGGCGGGCCCGGCCTTCCGCCGAGCCCGCCACGCCGGCTCCACTGCGGAGCCGGACCTGTGTCACATCGTCAGCGCCGCAGTGTCAGCAGACCTGGCCGGTAGGGCCATTGACCGTACTCGCCACCGGAGTCGGGGTCGCGTCCCTGGTAGAGGAATTGCAGGTTGCAGGGATCGACGGTAAAGGTCTGATCGGCGCTGGCGCGGATCAGTTCGCCATGGCTGATGTCGTTGGTCCAGGTGGCGCCGCTGTTGGCCTTGCCGGCGAAGGGGTTGCTCTCGGTCGCGGCCTGGGGCGTCCACGAGCCGTTCAGACTGGTGGCCGTGAACGAGCGGAAGTAGCGGCCCTGCGAGCCGATCGCCTCGACGAGCATGAGGTAGCGGTTCTGGCCTTGGAGCTTGTAGACCTGCGGGGCTTCGAACAGGTTGTTCGTCGTGTCGCTCATGATCGTTGTGTAGGTCGAGCCGAAACTGCCCGGGAAGTTCCCGATCGGCATGCTGGCCCGGTAGATCTTGCCGTTGTCACCGGCGAAGAACAGGTACATGTTCGTGCCGTCGGCGATGAGCGTCTGGTCGATGGGGCCTGTCGTGGAGCCGGTGATGCTTCCGGAGAAGAGCTCCTGCTCCGCTGACCAGCCGTTCGGGTTGGTGGGGTCGCTCGACGTCCGGTAGGAGAAGGCGGTCCTGCCCCACTGGTAGGCGAGCACCCAGATGTTCTTCGGCGCGAAGTAGAAGAGCGTGGGCGCGACGACGGAGTTCGACATCGCGTTCTGGCCGGCCGAGGCCATATCCGGCCAGTTGGTGAACGGGGTGAAGTTCATCGAACCCCAGCCCGCTCCCGTTCCCGCGGCGCCGTGCGTGGTCGCATAGACGAGGTGCTTGCCGTTGTAGGGGGCGACGGTGAAGTCCTTGAGCGAGGCCCAGCCCTGCTTGGGCTGCGCCAGCGCGCCCGTCGACGACCAGCGGTACGCCGACGGGAGTTCGCACGTCGGGCTGGGGTTGCCGGCGCCGACCCGGACGAGCTGCCACTGCTGATTGGTGCCGCCCCAGTCGTCGTACTGGACGATGTTCGCGTTGTCGGCGGTGGAACCGCCTTGTACTTCGAGGGCCTTGCCGCTGTGGCGCGCGATCAACCTCACGTGACCGTCCGAACTGTCGGCCAGCCGCCACTGCTGGTTGGTGCCGTTCAGGTCGGTCCACTGGACGATCGCACCGCCGTTGGCGGTGGACTTGTTGTGAACGTCCAGCACCTTGCCGGAGTGGCGGGACTTGACGCGGTAGTAGCCGCCGCCGGAGTCGACGAACTGCCACTGCTGCTGGTTCTGATCGTTCCTGGTCCACTGGGTGATGCGGGCGCCGTCGTTGGTCGCCAGATTGTGGACGTCCAGGGCCTTGCCGCTGTTGCGGTTGACCAGCACGTATGAGGCGTTGGGGTCGACGGTCGCCGCGGCGGCGGGCGGGGCACTGAGGAGAGTGGCCCCGAGCAGCAAGGACGACAGGACCGCGAGTACGAGACTCAGGACCAGGGGTGGATGGCGAAACCGCATCAGAAGAGCTCCTTTGAGTGACGGAGGTGAGGTGACCCCGACACACCGCGGAGCGGCCGCGTCGGGGAGGCGGGGACGGGATAGGGGTGAAGGAGGCCGCACATACCGAAGAGCGGGTGCTCCGGGCGCTCCAGTCGTGACACTTCGCCGTGGCCGAGGTGGGAGAGGTCTCCGGCCTTCAGCCGTTCCAGCTGGCGGCCGGTCTCGACGGCCGCGGCCAGGGGGCCGTCACGCCAGCGGGTCCACCAGGCGTCCAGGAGCTCACTCTTCAGGCGATGGGCCGCGATGTGGAACTCTCGCAGTCCACCTTCGCGCAAGGCCAGGAAGCCCTCGAGTGCGAGGTCGCGGCGGCGGCGCGCTGCCACGGCCTGGTCGCCGGTCAGGGCGGCCGCCGCCTGGTAGGCGTGAGGATCGGCCAGCACGGGAGCGGGGAAGGTGAAGACGGCGTCACCCGCCTCGGGCAGTCCGCTGTTCTGCATGAGCACCACGAGGCGCAGACCCCCGTCGTTGACGAGACGGTGGATCGTGCCGGGGGTGAACCAGACGACATCGCCGGGGTGCAGCGGAGTGTCGGCGAAGCCGGAGGCGGTGAGGGTCTGGACGCTGCCCGCGCCGCCGGTGACGACGTAGGCTTCGGAGCAGACGAGGTGCATGTGGGGTGTGCCGCCGCACAGCCCGTCGGCGGCCTCCCAGTCGTACACGGTCAGCCCGGAGATTCCCACACCGCCGGGGAGCGGGGTCACCACGGGTGTTCCGTGACATGGCGGGTCAGGCGCCCGGGGGTCCACGCGCCGTCGGCCACGACGACCCGGTAGCGGCGCGACAGGGTGTCGCCCGGGGCCAGCGGCAGTTCCTTGTCGAACGCCAGAGACGGGTTGACGGCGGGGATGGGCTCACTGCGGACGAACCAGCGGCAGGGGGCGTCCGGATCGTCCAGGAACAGCAGCGTGGAGGAGCGGTCGACCTCGTCGTGCGTGCCGACGAAGGCCAGCCAGTCGCCCTGCTCGCCCATCGCGGGGCCGATCACGTCGCCGCCGGTGAATTCGCGCGGGCCGCGCCAGAACAGACCGGAGTATCCAGCGAGTTCCCTGCCCTGAGTACCGGGGCTGCCGAACATCAGATCGGTGTCGTGGACGTTGGTCAGCGCGGTGGTGACGTCCAGGGTCCAGGAGTCGGCCTCGACGTCGCGTGCGGTCAGCGTGCGGCGCTCGTCGATCCAGTGCTCCCCCGCCATCGTGCGCCAGGCCAGGTCCTCGGTGATGACCGTGCGGCCGTGGCCCGTTTCGGCGGATACGGCGAGGCTGCGCATCGTGCCGAGGTTCGGCAGGTCCACGTAGCCCTGGCCGCGCAGGTAGGTGCCGCCGCCCCAGAAGTTCTGCCCCGACACCCACGACGCCGTGACCTGCAGGCCTTTGTGCCAGCGGTGGTCGTGCGGCCGGTACCCCGTGACCACGTCGCCGGCGAGCGTGCGCACCGGATGCAGATAGGGCTTCGGCGCCTCGAAGGGGTCCATGACCGGCCGGTGCACGTACCGGAAGAGGTCGACACCGCGAGCTCGGACGATCAGCGAGTCCTCGTTCTCGAGGAGTTCGAACGTCATCGGAACACCTCCGGGCGCCCTCCGTTGAGCGAGCCGTAGAACGGGTCGGCCGCGTCGATCTCCCCGCGCCGGACCGGCAGGCCGGTGATCGCGGCCTTGTACAAGGCGGTCACCAGTTCCATGGTGGACCTGCCGAGGTCGGGCCGGATCCCCGTCTCGTAGCCGTCCAGGAAGGCCGCGAGCTGGGCGGTGTGCGAGCTGGGCAGGTCGTCCGGCGGGTCCCACTCCACGCCGGACGAGCTGGGGGTGAACGTCCAGTCCGCGTTGGAGTAGCCGTACAGATGCCGCAGTTCGACCGTGGCGTCGGTGAGGTCGAACCGCAGGTAGCTCTCCTCGCGTGGGGAAAGGACGCTGTTGACGACCGTCGCGATGGCTCCGCTCTCGAAGCGGACGAGGGCCGCGGACACGTCCTCGGTCTGGACGTCGCGCTCCAGGCAGCCGGCCATCGCGCGCACCTCGGCCCATTCGCCGAGCACCGCGAGCATCAGGTCCATCTGGTGGATGCCGTGGCCCAGCGTCGGGCCACCGCCCTCGCTCTCCCATGTGCCGCGCCAGGGCACGTCGTAGTAGGCGTCGTCGCGGTACCACGCCGTGACACACTGCGCGACCAGCGGACGGCCCAGCGCCCCCGCCGCGATCCGGTCGCGCAGGTACCGGGCCCCCGTGCCGTACCTGTGCTGGAACACCGCGCCCGCGACGGCGGACCCCTCGGCCGCATGGATCCGGTCGAGTTCGGCCAGCGACAGCGCCACCGGTTTCTCACACCACACCCACGCCTGCGACTCCAGGCAGGCCACGGCCTGGTCGGCGTGCAGGAACGGAGGCGTGCACAGGTGTACGAGGTCCGGCCTCTGCTCCTCGAGCATCGTGTGCAGGTCGGTGTAGACCGCGGGGATCCCGTGTTCGGCCGCGAACGCCTCGGCGCGCGCGGCGTCCACGTCGACAGCTGCCACGATCTTGGCCCGGTGCGCCTGCGCCCGGAGAGCGGGGACGTGGCAGATGCCCGCGATCCCGCCCGTTCCGACGATCACCGTTCTGATCATCCGCCCAGCACCTCCTTGATCGAGTAATAGGCGGGCTTGGGCAGCAGGTTCTCGTCGTAGGGCAGCGCCGCGCCCTCACCGGGGAAGACGGAGGGGATCCACGAGTACTTGTCCGTGTAGTCCCAGATGGTGATGCCGACGCATTTCTCGACCGCGAGGCAGGCCTTGACGTAGTCGGCGTACCAGGTGGCCTGGGTGGCAAGCTTCTCCGCGGTCGCGGGGAGGTTCATCCGGATGTCGAGTTCGGTGACCGCGACCTCGACCCCGAGATCGGCGAAGCGCTGCATGTTCTGCCGGACGTCGGCGGGGAAGCCGTACTGGAGTGCCAGATGGCCCTGGATGCCGAAGCCCTCCACCGGAACGCCGTCGGCCTTCAACTGCTTGATCAGGGTGTAATAGGCGTCGCTCTTGGGGCCGATCCCGTCGACGTTGTAGTCGTTGAGGTACAGCTTGGCCTTCCGGTCGGCCTCGTGGGCCCAGCGCAGGGCGTCGGCGATGTAGCCGGGGCCGAGCGTCTTGTAGAAGAGCGACTCGCGGTAGGTGCCGTCCTCGTTGAAGGCCTCGTTGACGACGTCCCAGTGGATCACCTGGCCCTTGAAGTGCCGGACCACCGTCTGTATGTGCTTCTTGAGGACGGCGCGCAGCTCGTCGGCGGTCCAGGTGCGCTCGGTCAGCCAGGCGGGGAGCTGGCTGTGCCAGACGAGGGTGTGGCCGCGGACCTTCTGGTGGTGGGCCTTGGCGAAGGCCACGACCTCGTCGGCGGCGGTGAAGTCGAAGACGCCGCGCTCGGGCTCGGTGGCGTACCACTTCATGGCGTTGCCGGGGGTGGTCTGCCCGAATTCGCTGCCGAGGAGCTTCAGATAGGCGGCGTCGGTGAACTCGGGGTTGTCGGTGGCGGAGCCGAAGTACTTGTGGTGCTTCTTGGCCAGTTCGCCGAGCGTCCTGGGGCGGGGCTCGGCGGCTGCGGGCGCGGCGGCGAGTCCGGCCGTGAGGCAGATGGCGGCGGACAGGGCGGTGAGAATCCGGGACACGGACATGACGGGTTGCTCCTTGGGTGCTGGGCGGTTCAGTCGAGGACGATCGTGGTCAGTGCGCGCGGGGCGAGTTTCGCCGTGAGGGTCGTGCCGTGCGTGGAGACGATGTCGGCCGGGGTGATCGAGCGGGTCTCGTCGGTGACGTAGCCGTCGGGGTGCCGGTCGTGTCCGCCGCGAAGGGAGAACTCGGCGGACTTCTCGGTGGTCGCGGTGTTGAGGATCTGGATCACACGGCTGCCGTCGGTGTTGCGGAAAGCCGTAATCTGCAGTGCCGGGTCGGCGTTCGCGGCCGGCACGCGGACGGCGCCGGGGCGGATGAACCGGCTGAAGGCGGCCAGCGCCCAGTACCGCTTGGACACCCGGTAGTCGTCACCGGGGTTGGCGAGCTGGATGAGCCCCCGGGTCGCGCCGAGGGACGCGCCGGTCCAGTAGACGTAGGCATTGGCGTTGCCGACGGTCAGGGTGTTCTGGATGTCGGCCGCGACGGTGAGACCGTCGTAGCCGCTGCCGTCGTCCCAGTTCTCGTTCCAGGTCGAACCGTCCGGCGACCATTCCGACATCCACACACGCTTGTCGGTCGGCTGCGGGACCTCGGTCGGACCGCTGTAGCGGTGGCCGGTGATGGTCCGCACGGCCTTGTCGGCCGCCGGGTCCGCCTCGATGGCCTCGGTGAAGGCGACCTGCCGGTCCCAGCCCGCGGCGTCGCAGCAGACCACCCCGGTCTTCAGTCCGGACGCGCGAACGGTCGGCCCGAGCACCTTGAGGAAGTCGACAGCCTGCTGCGGGGTGAACCGCATCGAGGCGTAGGTCGCCGTCCAGTCGGGTTCGTTGGTGAACCCCAGGTCGGTGATCCTGATGCCTTCCTGCCGGTAGAACTTCGCGTACTGGACGAGGTAGTTCGCGTAGGCCTGGCGCCATTCGGGCCGCAGCTCGCCGCCGTCGTTCTCGCTGGCGTTGGTCTTCATGAAGGCCGGGGCGCTCCAGGCGTCGGCGAAGAACCGTTCGACGCCGTATGCCTTGGCCTCCTTGGCGAGCCAGACCTGGCCGCCGTCCCAGCCGTCCCAGACGTACTTCGGCGTGGCGTCCGGCCCACCGGGATCGGCCGGCAGGATCGTCGGCATGTGGTCGTAGACCCTGTCGGTCGACGACCCGATGCCCAGGCGCAGGATCGAAAGGCCCGCGCCCTTGTCCTTGCTGAGCAGCAGATCGAGCACCTCACGCTGCTTGGCCGGACTGAGGCCGCGCGCGCCGTGCAGCAGGTCGGCCCGCTGGAAGGCCATCGAGAAGCCGAATCCGTCGATGGGCTGGAGTTCGGCGCGGAAGTCGATGGCGGGTCGGGTGGGGGCGGGAGCGGCGGCGGGGCGCGCGGGGTCGGCCGCGGCCTGTGATGTGAGCGCTAACATCAGAAGCGCCGTCAGTACGGTCATGCGTTTCACAAGGTCTCCTCGGGGGTGGAGGTCACACGGGACGGGTCAGCCCTTGGTGGCGCCCGCGGTGAGGCCGCCGATCAACTGGCGTTCGGCGACGGCGTAGAAGGCGAGGGCGGGGACCATGGCGAGCACGATGTAGGCGAGGACGAGCGCGTAGTCGGTCGAGTACTGGCCCTGGAACTGCTGGACGCCGACGGGGATCGTCTGCCACTTCGGGTCGTTGAACACCAGCAGCGGCAGGAAGAAGTTGTTCCAGCTCGCGACGATCGCCAGTACCGAGACCGTGCCGAGCGCCGGCCGTGCCATCGGCAGCAGGATCTTCCAGAAGAAGCGGAACCTGCCGCAACCGTCCATGACGGCCGCCTCCTCGACCTCCGCCGGGATGGTCCGGAAGAAGCCGCGCAGGATGATGATCGTCATGGGGAGCCCGAAGGCGGCCTGCGGGAGGATCACTCCGAGCGGGTTGTCGAGCAGGTCGAAATTGCGGAGCAGCAGGAACAGCGGTAGGACGGCCACCGCGAACGGGAACATCAGCCCGATCGTGAACAGCGTGTAGAACAGCTCCCTGCCGCGGAAGGCGTAGCGGGCCAGTACGAACGCCGCCATTGCCGAGGCCGCCACCGTGCAGAATGTCGTACCGATCGCGATGCCCGCGCTGTTGGCGATCTGCCGCCAGAACATTCCGTCGCCGAGAATGCCGGTGTAGTTGCCGGTCCTCCACTGCTCCGGCAGCCCGAACGGATTGGTCGTCAGCTCGCCGGTGCTCTTGAACCCGGAGATCACCGCGTAGATCAGCGGCACGACGACGAACGCGGCGACCAGCCACACCGCGGCGTGCAACGACAGGCCGCGTGCCGCCCTGCGGGAGTTCATCGGCCGCCTCCCGTGGTGACGGCCCCGCTCAGGTCACGGCGGAGCACGTAACGCTGGTAGAAGAGGGAGAAGACCAGACTGATCATGAACAGCACCACGCTGATCGCACTGGCGTAGCCGACCTGGTAGCGCTTGAACCCGAACTGGAACATCGAGATCGCCATCGTCTCGGAGGAGTGGTTGGGCCCGCCCGCGGTCATGACCCAGACGAGGTCGAAGAGCTGGATGGCCCCGATGACCGAAAGGAAGACGCTGATCCGGATCGTCGGGCCGAGCAGCGGCAGCGTCACGTACCGGAAGCGCTGCCAGGCGCCGGCGCCGTCGATGGAGGCGGCGTCGAGGATCTCGCGCGGGATGCTCTGCAGTCCGGCGAGGAGGAGCATCATGTGGAAGCCGAAGTACTTCCAGGTCATGACCACGAACAGGGTCGGCATGACCGTCGAGGGATCGGCGAGCCACTTGCCCTGCAGGCCCTCCAGGCCGAGGGCCCCGGCGAGATGGTCGGCCATGCCGTCGCCGGGAAGGAAGATCATGGTGAAGAGGACCGCCGTGACCACCTCGGACAGGATGTACGGCGCGAAGAACAGCATGCGGTAGACGGCCCGGCCGCGCAGCTTCTGGTTGAGCAGGACCGCGGTGAACAGTGCGAAGGGCAACTGCACCGTGATCGACAGGACGATCAGGTACAGCCCGCGTCCCATATCGCCGAGGAAGACCTGATCGGCGAACAGCCTGGTGTAGTTCTCGAAGCCGACGAAGTCGTCCATGGAGCCGATTCCGCCCCACTTGAAGAAGCTGGTGTGGACGGCGACGGCGATCGGGGCGAGGACGAAGACGAGGAAGAGGACCAGAGCCGGGACGAGGAACCAGGCGATCGACGCCCAGCTTCCCAGCTCGCGCGGGAGCGACCGGGCCGGGGCGTGCAAGTGCACGGGTACGGCGCCCCCCGTCCGCTCCTCGGCCGGGTCCTTGGCCGGGGCAACCACGGAGCTAGGCACCCTTCGCAGCCTCGGTGATCGACCGGGTGACCTGCTCGGGTGTCTTCTTGCCCGCGATGAGGTCGGCGACGCTGTCGTTGACCTCCTGGCCGACCGCCGGCGGGTAGGCCTGGTCGAGGAAGAGCTGGAAGCCCGTCGCCTTGACCAGGCTGTCGGCCACCACCTTCTTGTTGGTGTCGGTGAGCTGGCGCTCCGCGCCCTTGACCACCGGCAGGTAGCCGTTGGAGGCCAGCAGCTTGGACTCGTTCTCCAGAACGAGGAACTTCAGGAAGTCCAGCGCCTCCTTCGGGGCGCCCTTGCGCAGCGCGAAACCGCCGCCGCCACCGAACACCTCGGTGGCCTGACCGACTCCGCCGTCGACCGCCGGGAAGGGGAAGAAGCCCAGGTCCGCTCCGAGGTCGGCGCCCGCGTCCTGCTGCACCGACGGCGCCCACTGCCCCATCAGCTCCATGGCGGCCTTGCCGTTGCCCATGGTCGCGGCCTGGCCGCCCGGGGTGGCGTAGCCGGCGCCGAGGAAGGCCGTCTGGAACGGCTGGAGGTCGACCAGCTCCTTGAGGTGGGCACCGGCCTGGACGAAGCCGGCGCCGGTGAAGTCCTTGGTGGTCGCGGCCTGCTGGAGCGCGGGGAGGCCCGCGACGCGCATCGCGAGGTAGGCCCAGTAGTAGTGGCCCGGCCATTTCTCCTTGCCCGCGAGGGCGATCGGAGTGACGCCCGCCGCCTTGAGCTTCTTGACGTCTTCGAGGAGATCGGCCCAGGTGGCCGGCGGCGCGGTGATCCCGGCCTTGGCGAAGAGCTTCTTGTTGTACCAGAAGCCGACCATGCCGATGTCGTAGGGCACCCCGTAGGTCCGGCCCTCGATCTGATAGGCCTGCAGCGACACCGGGGTGAGGTCGGACGACCAGCCGAACGCGTCGGTGAGGTCCTCGACCAGTCCCGCGTCGACCTGCTGCTGCAGCACGCCGCCGCCCCAGGTCTGGAAGACGTCGGGGAGTTTGCCGGAAGAGGTGGTGGCGGTCAGCTTGGACTTGAACGCCTCGTTCTCCAACGAGGTCGTCTCGATCTTGATGTTCGGGTGAGCGGCCGTGAACGCCGAGGAGATCTGCGGGAAGAGGGACTTGCCCGGTTCCGTCGTGGCGATGTTCCACCACGCGAAGGTCACCTTGCCGTCGGCCGCCGGTTCGTCGCCGGAGTCTTCACCGCCGCAGGCCGCGGTCAGCGAGACGGACAGTGCGGTCAGGCCCGAGAGCGCCAGGAAGCGTCGTCGACTCGGGAGGGTGCTGGCCATGGGACCTCCGGGTGGGAAATGCCGATTCAAGCTCGAAAATATTTCGTAACACTCTCGAATTCTGTGCTGCCACAAACTAGGAACGCGGGCTTCTCGGTCAAGACCTGGCACCAATTTCCCTAGAAAAAACCAACTCCTTTTGCTTGACAAGCAGGTCACGCCAACCGGAAACTCTTCGAAAAGTTTGCGGTACTTGTCGCCGTCTCCAGGCGCCGCGCAGAGGAGCGAAATTGAGCGAGCAGCGTCCGACCCTGGCCGTCATCGCCGCGGAGGCGGGGGTCTCCCAGGCCACCGTGTCCAAGGTGGTCAACGGCCGCTCCGATGTCGCATCCTCGACACGCGAACGGATCGAGACCCTGCTGCGATCCCACAACTACCTCCAGCCCGGCCGGCAGGGCAGGGCCCGCAGGTCGGGCCTGGTCGACTTGATCATCGGTGGTCTGGACAGCGCGTGGGCGGTGGAGATACTGCGCGGCGTCGAGGCCGAGTGCGCCCAGCGAAGCGTCGGCACCGTCGTGTCGCTCGTCCCGCCGGGCGAGGCCACGCCGTCGAGCTGGGCCGCACTGCCGGTCCTGCACCACAGCGACGGCGTCATCCTCGTCACCGCCTCGGTCACCCAGGCCCAGCGCGCCCAGGTCGAACGGGCTGGGGTGGCGCTGGTCGTCATCGACCCGATCGACCTGCCGGGCAACGGTGTGCCGAGCATCGGCGCGACCAACTGGGCGGGCGGCCTCGCCGCTACCGAGCACCTGCTGGAGCTGGGGCACCGCCGGATCGCCGCGATCGGCGGGCGCAAGGAGATGCTCTGCAGCCAGGCCCGCATCGACGGGTACCGGGCCGCGCTGGAGCGGGCCGGGATCGAGGTGGACCGCGACCTGGTCCGGTTCGGCGACTTCCAGCACGAGGGCGGGTTCCAGCGCGCCCGGGAACTGCTCGCCCTCCCCGAGCCGCCGACCGCCATCTTCGCCGGTAGCGACCAACAGGCGATGGGCGTCTACGAAGCCGCCCGGAAGGGCGGGCTGAGCATCCCGCAGGACCTCAGCGTGGTCGGCTTCGACGACCTGCCGATGTGCGAATGGCTGTCACCTCCGCTGACGACGGTGCGTCAGCCGCTGGAGGAGATGGGCCGGCTCGCCGCCCGCACACTGTTCCAGCTTCTGGAGGACCAGCCCCTGGTCAGCCCCCGGATGGAGCTCTCGACCGAGCTCAAGGTCCGGCTCTCCTCCGCCCCGCCTCGTCCCTAGGAGAACCCCTTGACCGAGCCCTGGCGTGACCCTCTCCTGCCCGCGTCCGTGCGAGTCGCCGATCTGCTGAAACGGATGACGCTGGAGGAGAAGGCGGGGCAGCTCGCCGGCTTCTGGGCGTTGCCTTCGAATCCGGGAGCACCTGTCGCGCCGATGGAGGACGATTCCGGCGAGTCCGCGCCCGGCCTCGACGACATCGTCGCCCACGGGCTCGGCCAGCTCACCCGGGTGTACGGAACCGCGCCGGTCACCGCGGAAGCCGGGATGGAGCGGCTCGCCTCGCTCCAGCGACAGGTGACCGGATCCGGCCGGTTCGGGATCCCGGCGATCGCTCACGAGGAGTGCCTGACCGGGTTCATGACGTTCGGGGCCACGGTCTTCCCCGGACCGCTTGCCTGGGGTGCGTCCTTCGATCCCGGGCTCGTGCGACAGATGGCCGTCGCCATCGGCGCGGGGATGCGGCGGGTCGGCGTCCACCAAGGGCTGGCTCCGGTCCTCGACGTGGTCCGCGACTACCGGTGGGGAAGGACCGAGGAGTGCATCGGCGAGGATCCCTATCTCGTCGGAGCGATCGGCACCGCCTATGTGCAGGGCTTGGAAGGCGCCGGGATCGTGGCGACGCTCAAGCACTTCGCCGGGTACTCGGCCTCGCGCGGCGGCCGGAACATGGCCTCCGTCCCCTCGGGACCGCGCGAGTTCGCCGACGTGCTGGTCGAGCCCTTCGTACGGGCACTGCGAGAGGGGGGCGCCCGGTCGGTGAT
This sequence comes from Streptomyces sp. Wb2n-11, assembly GCF_001049855.1. Taxonomy (NCBI): domain Bacteria; kingdom Bacillati; phylum Actinomycetota; class Actinomycetes; order Kitasatosporales; family Streptomycetaceae; genus Streptomyces; species Streptomyces sp. Wb2n-11. Next base: position 7,411,308 of record NZ_CVPB01000001.1, on the reverse strand, counting down.
GAACAGCTACACCGACGTGGACGGCGTCCCGGTGGCCGCCGACGAACGGCTGCTGACCGAACTGCTCAGAAGCGAGCTCGGTTTCAGCGGTGTGGTCGTCGCCGACTACTACGCCGTCTCCTTCCTGGAGACCCGGCACGGCGTCACCGGATCGCGCGGCGCGGCCGGCGCGCTGGCGCTGACCGCCGGAATCGACGTCGAGCTGCCCACGGCCCGCTGCTACGGCGAGCCGCTGACCGAGCTCGTGCGGTCGGGAAGCGTGCCCGAGGCGCTCATCGACCGGGCCGCGGAACGGGTCCTGCTGCAGAAGGCCGGGCTCGGCCTGCTCGACCCCGCCTGGGAACCCGTCAAGCCGGAGCCGGTCGAACTCGACCCGCCGGAGAACCGGGCACTGGCCAGGCTTCTGGCCGAACGGTCCACCGTGCTGCTCGCCAACGACGGCACCCTGCCGCTGCGGCCGTGCCGGGTCGCGATCAGCGGGCCGTACGCCGACGACCCGCAGTCCTTCCTCGGCTGCTATTCCTTCCCCAACCACGTCGCGCTGCCCGGCGACCTCGGGCTTGAGATCCCGACGCTCGGCGAGGCGCTCACCGCTGCCGGGTTCACGGTCACCGCGGACGACCCGGACGTGAACGTGGTGGTGCTCGGGGACCGGGCCGGCATGTTCGGCCGGGCACCTCCGGGGAGGGCTGCGACGCCGAGACCCTCGACCTGCCCGGCGACCAGGCCGCACTCGCCTCCGCCGTCCTGGACTCCGAGGTGCCGACCGTCCTGGTCCTCGTCTCCGGACGGCCGTACGCGCTCGGCACGCTGGCCGAGCGCGCGTCCGCCGTGGTGCAGGCCTTCTTCCCCGGCGAGGAGGGCGGGACGGCGCTCGCCCGGATCATCAGCGGGGCCGCGGAACCGTCCGGGCGGCTGCCCGTCTCCATCCCCCGCCAGGTCGGCGGACAGCCTGGCACCTACCTGCACTCCAGGCTCGGCGGGCACACCGACTGGAGCTCGGTGGACCCGACCCCGCTGTTCCCTTTCGGACACGGGCTGAGCTGGACCAGCTTCACCTGCTCGGAGCTCTCGGTGGATCCCGTCGCCGCGACGGACGGAGCCGTCTCCGTTGCGGTCACCGTACGCAACGTCGGCGAGGTGGCCGGGACCGAGGTGGTCCAGCTGTACCTCTCGGACCCTGAGGCGTCCGTCGTCCGGCCGCAGCGGTGGCTCGCCGGATTCTGCAGGGTCGAGCTGCAGCCGGGCGCGGCCGCCCGGATCACCTTCTCCGTCCATGCCGACCGGACCTCCTTCACCGGGGTGGACCTGCGGAGAAGAGTGGAGCCCGGGGAGATCGGCGTGGCCGTCGGGCGGTCCAGCGGCGACCTTCCGCTCCAGGGCTCCTTCACTCTGCATGGCCCCGTACGTCACCCGGCGGCCGACCGGGTGCTGTCCGTACCGGTCGAGATCGTCCCGGTTCCATGACCACGTTGTCCGGTGATCCCGTACTGCCCGGGTTACGGCCCGGCCCGTCCGTCTGCCGGCGCCGAGCCCCTCGATCGCCACAGGCTGACTGCGGCGAACGGCACCCGGTCGCCCAGGGCGTCGGCCACCAGGACCGCGTACTCGCCGAAGCGTTCGGCGGTGTCCCGGGCGGACCGGCCGCCGCCCCCGGCGGAGCCGCCGCCTGACGGAGCCGCCAGCTCCTGTGGGAGGTACCAGCAGGAGAGCACGGGCGCCGGAGTGATCCCGGCTGCCAGGAGTTCGTCCACCAGCCGGTGGAGAAGCCGAGTCCGCGTTCCACGGCCGGGCCCCGGCTCGGTGCACCGGTGTCGCCCCGGTGCACCGTGCCGGGGATGCGGTTGAAGGTGTCCCGGACCGACGGGGTGCGCCCGCCCTCGCCGACCGCTCCCCCGATCCGGTACGCCGAGGTGGCGCTGCCCCGCAGGGAGCCGGGGAGAAAGCGGAGAAGTCAGTCGGCGGCTTCCTGCTCGCCGGCTCGCGGCGACGGGGGCCTGGACTGATGGGGTCATGCGGGAGCGCTCGCATGCTGGCGGTGTGTCGGCTCGTGGAGCCTCCCAGCGGGAGAGACGGAGGAGCTCGAAGAAGTGAGGGTGGCCTCCGGGCTCTGGAAGCGCTTCCAGGAGGTCACGCCGGGAAGTTTCCGCCGCACGAGAGGATGATGTCAAGACGTGAGGCGGCAATGGCCGGGAAACGGGTGGGAAGCGCGCCCGGTCGGGTCGGGCCGGCCCTGACGCAAGCGCCCACCGATCAGGCCGACGCGGGCAGGTCGGGGGCGGACTCGCGCACGGTCAGGCGGGTCGGGAGGATCAGCGGGCTGGGGCGGTGTCCTTCGATGGCACTGACCAGCATCCTGGCCATCTCCTGCCCCAGCGCCCGTACCGGCTGATGGACCGTGGTCAGCGGCGGGCTGGTGTGCCGGGCGCTCGCCAGGTCATTGAAGCCGATCACCGCGACGTCCTCGGGCACCCGGAGCCCGCGTTCCCGCAGGGTGCGCAGAGCGCCGATGGCCATCGCGTCGGAGGCCGCGAACACCGCGTCAGGACCGGGGTGCGCCCGGAGGAGTCGCTCCATCGCCTCGGCGCCGCCGTCCTCGGTGAACTGCCCGGGCTCGACCCCGAGCAGCGGCAGGCCGGACAACGTCAGCCCCTCGGTGAACCCCTGCTCCCGCGCGACGGCGGCCCTGGCGTCCACCTGTCCGGTGATCATGACGGGCCGTCGGCGGCCGGTGCGCGCGAAGTGCTCGGCGGCCAGGCGGGCACCGCCCCGGTTGTCGGCGTCCACATACCACGTGGGCTCACCGGTGAGCGGGAGTCCGCCGAAGACGACGGGGAGATCGACCTCCTCGCCCAGGCGTCCCAGCGGATCGTCGCCGCGCAGCGCCATCAACATGACGCCGTCGGCCCGGCGGGAGCGCAGCAACCGCTCGAACCGCTCCCGGCCGCGCGGGGTGTTGGCCAGCAGCAGGATCAGTTCCAGGTCCGTCTGCTCCAGCGCCACGCTGACGCCGACGATGACCTCCGCGAAGAACGGGTCCGCGAACAACCCCGGCTCGTCGCTGGAGACCGCCAGCACCACCGTTCCGGCCCTGCGGGTCGCCAGGGCCTGCGCGGACGGATTGGGTACGAAATCCAGCTCGCGCACCGCCCGTTGGACCGCTTCCCGCTTGGCGCGGCTGACGTGCGGGGCGTTGTTGATCACCCGGGAGGCCGCCGTGCGCGACACACCGGCTCGTGCAGCCACCTCGTCGAGAGTCGGCATGCGCTTGGGTGACGGCTCCATGGAAAAACTGCCCCTCAGGCTCACGCGGACGGCGAACAGGGGCCATGATTTCATGCACCGCCCCGACTTCGGGCCTGCTCGCGGATGACGCCCTTGCCTCGATCTGGCAGCGCTTCCAACCTATCGAGCCATACCGGCCACCGCGGCACTGCCGTGTTCAACCTCTTGACACACCTTCGCGACGGACCCAATCATCCATCAACGCGGTCCGCCTCGCATCAAAACTGGAAGCGCTTCCACTTCCCCGCCCCCACTCACCGGAGGAAGAACCATGCGCAAGTCCGTCCGAGCTGCATCCGTCCTGCTGGCCGGTGTTCTCACCGCCGGTCTCGCCGTGATCAACGCCGGCCCGGCGCACGCCGCCGACCCGACCGCCATGACCAGCGGCTTCTACACCGACCCCGACAACTCCGCCCTGCGGTGGGCCAACGCGAACCCCGGCGACGGCCGGGCGGCAGCGATCCGGACATCCATCGCCAACACCCCGGCAGCCCGCTGGTTCGGCAACTGGAGCGGCGACATCGGCACGGCCGTCGGCGCCTACGTCGGCCGCGCGGACTCCTACGACAAGCTGCCGATCCTGGTCGCGTACAACATCCCCAACCGGGACATCTGCGCCGGTCACTCCGGCGGTGGCGCCGGGAGCCGCGCCGCGTACGACACCTGGATCGCCGCCTTCGCCGGCGGCATCGGCAGCCGCCCGGCCGTCGTCGTCCTCGAACCCGACGCGCTCGGCCACGAGAGCTGCATGACGGCCGGTCAGATCGCCGAGCGCAACGCCATGCTGAAGAACGCGATCGCCCAGTTCAAGGCCAAAGCACCCAACACCTGGGTCTACCTCGACGCCGGGAACCCCGGCTGGATCGGCGCCTCGACCATGGCGCAGCAGCTCGCCGCCGCCGGTGTCAGCGGGGCACACGGCTTCGCGCTGAACGTCTCCAACTACTTCACCACCGACCAGAACACCTCCTACGGCAACGCGGTCAACTCCGCCCTGAGCTCCTACGGCTACACCAAGCCGTTCGTCGTCGACACCAGCCGCAACAGCAACGGTTCCAACGGCCAGTGGTGCAACCCCGCCGGCCGCCGGATCGGTACCCCCAGCCAGCGCGGCGGCGGTGCCGAGATGCTGCTGTGGATCAAGATCCCCGGCGAGTCCGACGGCAACTGCGGCGTCGGGGCCGGCTCCTCGGCCGGACAGTTCCTGCCGGAGGTCGCCTACAAAATGATCTACGGCTACTGACCCGTTCCCCGCCGAAGGCCGGGCCCTGGCGCCGGGCCGACCGCCACGCGGTCCGGCGCCAGGGCCCGCGACACCGAACACCCCTGCCGAAGGAACTTCGTGCGTATCCCCTGTCCCGATCCGTCCCGGCCGCGAGCGCACTCACGCTGCCCCTCGGCGCCGCCCCGGCCTCCGCCAAGACGAGCTCCGCGCCGGCCCCCACACGCTTCCCGCGAACACCCGCTTCTCCGTCGGTCCCGGCAGCGACGCGGCCCACCAGGCCGTCACCGACCTCCTCCACCGGAACGTCGAGGGCGCCAAGTCCGTGGCGAAGCTGACCGGTTGGCCGGAGACCGCCTGGCTGGTTCACCGACGGCAACCCGGACCAGGTCGAATCCCACGTACGCGACCTGGTATGCCGCGCCGAGCGAACCCGGAGTACGGCATCGTCGATCCCGCGGCCGGCGTGTGGTGGCCGGGGCAGGCCAAGTCCCTCGTCCGGAACTCCGACCCCACCCTGGAGTTCAACACGGTCTTGCGCTGACCGGGGCTCCCCCTCACCGGACGTCGTTCCCGGCGAACAGTCGGGTACGGCAGCACGGGGCCCGTTCACGGACAGCTCAAGACGGCTCCGGGCATCGCCGGTGACCCGTGAATCACCGGAGGGGGCAAGGGGCATCCTGCACCCCACCGACGATGGGGCGGGCTTGGGCAAGGTCGCGGAGGTGCAGCGGGCGAGCGTCCCGGGCTTCGGCAAACCGGCCCGGGCGCCACGTACCAGGCGCTCCACCTCAGCGGACCGTGAAGGGAGTCACCGGGCTGTTCCGCTCCGTCGACGGCGGTTCGAGCTGGACCCGGCGAGTGCCGCTGCGCCGACGGCGGTCCACAGGGCCGTCCATCTGTGCCGACCGTGTACGGCCGCACGTGAAGTCACGCTCCCTGCTTCAACGGGGCGGCCGCTCCGAGGGCGACGGATACCTGCTCCACCAGAGATGCGAAATGAAGAAAGCACGCGTTCATGGCGGGAACTCTCCTCAGGAACCACCGTTCAGATCCAACTCCTACTCGTTGGCGCTGATATCCGTGACCGGCCCGGATTCCTCTCTGTTTGTCCGAAAGCGAATGTGATGGATGCCCAGGATTCGACACGAGACGGCAGGGGACGCCACGTGATCACCTGGTTTTGCCTGAGCTTTCAAAGACATCCAGATCGGGCGATCCCGGTCGAAAGATTTTCGGTAATCCTTGACCGACCGAAAGCCGCTACTGGGCTATACGAAGAGAGTGATTCTCGAAATGCTTTCGAAACTCTTGACATGTTTCAGCGGGGTCTCCACGCTGAGTGCCGAGGCGGTGTCACCCGTCTGTTCGGGTGTCGGGTGCCGACCTTGGACCGTTACGCCCTGCTGGCAAGCGTCCCTTGTCGATGAACGCGGGCGTCCCTGACGCGGATTCGTTCTGCCGCGCTTCCAACCCTTCCGCGATTTCCTTCCTGGAGGTTCAGTCATGGGCTCAAATGCCATTCCCCCACCCACCGTCCGCCGGAAGGCCGGCCGGCTCTTAACAGCCCTGGTCGTCGGCGTCCTCGGTTCGGCCGCCGCGCTGGTGGCACCGCAGACCTCACACGCCGCCGAGAGCACGCTCGGCGGCGCGGCGGCGCAGAGCGGCCGCTACTTCGGGACCGCCATCGCCTCGGGCCGGCTCAACGACTCGACGTACACGACGATCGCGGGCCGCGAGTTCAACTCGGTGACGGCCGAGAACGAGATGAAGATCGACGCCACCGAACCCCAGCAGGGCCAGTTCAACTTCGCCGCCGGTGACCGCGTCTACAACTGGGCGGTGCAGAACGGCAAGCAGGTGCGCGGTCACACCCTGGCCTGGCACTCCCAGCAGCCCGGCTGGATGCAGAACCTCAGCGGCAGCGCGTTGCGCCAGGCGATGACCAACCACATCAACGGCGTGATGGGCCACTACAAGGGCAAGATCGCCCAGTGGGACGTCGTGAACGAGGCCTTCGCCGACGGCACCTCGGGAGCCCGGCGCGACTCCAACCTGCAGCGCTCCGGCAACGACTGGATCGAGGTCGCCTTCCGTACCGCGCGCGCCGCCGACCCGGCCGCCAAGCTCTGCTACAACGACTACAACGTCGAGAACTGGACCTGGGCCAAGACCCAGGCCATGTACGCCATGGTCCGAGACTTCAAGCAGCGCGGCGTGCCGATCGACTGCGTCGGCTTCCAGTCGCACTTCAACAGCGGCAGCCCCTACAACAGCAACTTCCGCACCACACTGCAGAGCTTCGCCGCTCTCGGCGTCGATGTGGCCATCACCGAACTCGACATCCAGGGCGCCTCGGCCACGACCTACGCCAACGTGACCAACGACTGCCTGGCCGTCCCGCGCTGCCTCGGCATCACCGTCTGGGGTGTGCGCGACACCGACTCCTGGCGTCCGGAGCACTCGCCGCTGCTGTTCAACGGCGACGGCAGCAAAAAGCCCGCCTACACCGCCGTCCTCAACGCGCTCAACGCCACCTCCCCCATACCCTCGCCCGGTTCCGGACAGATCAAGGGCGTCGGTTCGGGCCGCTGCCTGGACGTGCCTGGCACCAGTACCACCGACGGCACCCAGGTCAACCTGTGGGACTGCAACAACCGCACCAACCAGCAGTGGGCCTACACCGCCGCGGGCGAGCTCAGGGTCTACGGCAACAAGTGCCTGGACGCCGCCGGCACCGGCAACGGCACCAAAGTCCAGATCTACAGCTGCTGGGGTGGCGACAACCAGAAATGGCGCCTCAACTCCGACGGATCCATCGTCGGCGTCCAGTCCGGCCTCTGTCTTGACGCCACCGCCAACGGCACCGCCAACGGCACCCTGATCCAGCTCTACTCCTGCTCGAACGGCAGCAACCAACGCTGGGCCCGCACCTGACCTGCCACAGCGAGAAGGTGAAGCGATGAAGACCTACGGTGCGGCTTCCCCCGCCCCTCCGCAAAGACATCGCTGGTGGTCCCGGGTCGCCGTCGTGGTGGCGGCGACCCTCGCGACCGGCATGCTCGTCGCGGTGAATCCGACGCCCGCCGAGGCGGCGACGGTGGACCCCAACGCCTCGTACGTCCTGGTCAATCGCCACAGCGGCAAGGCGCTGGACGTCCATGGCACGTCCACCGCCGACGGCGCGCGAGTCAGCCAGTGGACGCGCAACGACGGAGCCAACCAGCAGTGGCAGTTCATGGACTCCGGCGGCGGCTTCTACCGGCTCAAGGCCCGGCATTCGGGCAAGGTTCTCGACGTGGCCGGCGCCTCGACCGCCGACGGTGCCGCGATCGCGCAGTGGGCCGATGCCAACGGGGCCAACCAGCAGTTCCGCCTGGCCGACTCCGACGCGGGCCACGTCCGTCTGGTCAACCGCAACAGCGGCAAGGCCGTGGAGGTGCAGGGCGCCTCCACGGCCGACGGCGCCAACGTCGTCCAGTACACCGACTGGGGCGGTGCCAACCAGCAATGGCAGATGGTCAAGCTGTCGTCCGGTGGCGGCGGATGCGGCAGCGCCCCGACCCTGGCGAGCGGTACGCACACGATTCAGAGCAGCGGCAAGAGCCGCAGCTTCATCCTCAGGGTTCCCGCCGACTACGACAACAGCCAGCCCTACCGGCTGATCTTCGCGTTCCACTGGAGAGGCGGAACCGCCGGTGACGTCGCCTCGGGCGGAACGAGCGGAACCGCCTGGTCCTACTACGGCCAACAGGGACAGTCGAACAACAGCGCGATCCTCGTCGCCCCCCAGGGTCTCGGCAACGGCTGGGCCAATTCGGGCGGTGAGGACGTCACCTTCGTCGACGACATGATCCGGCGAATCGAGGGCGGCCTCTGCGTCAATCCGGCACAGCGTTTCGCCACGGGCTTCAGCTGGGGCGGCGGTATGAGCTACGCACTCGCATGCACCCGGGCGAACGTCTTCAGGGCTGTCGCGGTCATCTCCGGCGGCCAGATCAGCGGGTGCAGCGGCGGCACCCAGCCCATCGCCTACTTCGGAATCCACGGCATCAGCGATTCCGTCCTCACCATCGCGCAAGGACGGTCCCTGCGCGACAGATTCGTCAGCAACAACGGCTGCACTCCCCAGAGCCCGCGTGAGCCCGCTCCGGGCAGCCGGACGCACATCACCACCACCTACTCGGGCTGCCGTGCCGGGTACCCGGTCCAATGGGCCGCGTTCGACGGAGGCCACATCCCCGGTCCGGTCGACGGCTCCCCCGCCGAGAGCGGCGTCGCGACCTGGACCAAGGGAGAGATCTGGAGGTTCTTCGCACAGTTCCAGTGACACCCCCGCGCCGTGGAGTGGAGCCAGGATGATCCTGGCTCCACTCCGTCGGCGTCCAGGGCTCTGGCCTCCTCCGTGTCCTCCGTGCTGCCCTTGGCCGAGGCCACCACGGAGCCGGAGCGGAGCGAGAGCGGTACCCGCTCCGTCGGGGAGCGGGCACCTGGGCCTCACCGGTGGTGATCAGGGGGCGACGGGCGCGGGTGCTGCTTCCGGAGTGCTCTCGTGCGCCGGACCGGCCTTGCCCCTGCTCCCGGTCTGCTTGCCGCGGCCGAGGTGGTTCAGTACCGCAACGGTTTTCGCCATGGTGGTGGGCCGGTGTGCGGTGGTGTCTGTCCGCGCCGTTTGTAGTGGCTGCCGCGGGCTTGTCGTCGTCTGCGGCGCCAGGTCGCCCACCGGAAGGGATCTTGTCCACGACCGCGCGGTGGACCAGCGGGTCGCCCCTTTGGGTGGTCGGGGGGCAGCGGAATCGGCGGTAGTGGTCCGACTGACCGATCGTTTCAGAATGCCGTCCTGCGGAGACGCCGGCGGCTCCATGGAACAATCCCTCCGGTCACAGGCTCAGGGGATGACGCCGTATGGAACGGGTTGGGGCTGCGCGAGACCTCGTACTCGGTTACGTCCGCGCTCTGAACGCGATTGATCAGGCCACGAGGGGGGAGATTCCCTCCCTTGAGCGGGTGGCGGACGTCGTCGGCCTGGCCCCGTTCGCGCCGGATCAGCCGGAGGGATCACATCGGCCCCTACTCCTACACGGTTCACGGGGCAGGCTGCCGCTTCGTCAGCGACGACGGCACTGAGGTCGATGTGGACTTCGCAGCCGACGGGAGCGAAGTCTTCAACCTCTGGCGGCTGCGCGGATACGCGCTGAGCCTGTCGGAGCCACTTGACGCCACGGATCAGGACATGCGGTCCGCAGTGCGGTCGCTGCGACCGCTTCTGAACGAGGTGCGGCCGGGTGGTTCAGCGTAGCCAACTGATCGCTTCAGGATGAGGTTCGCAGGCGGCGCGGGCATATGAGGCCGCAGGCCAGTTCGAGCAGGCCCTGGAGCGGCCCGACGGCCGCCAGGCCGGAGGGCATCTGGTTCGCAGACCCGCCGGAGCCCGCACCTTCCCGCCGAGAGATCATGCGAACGTGACTCCTTGGATTCACACCTGCGGCGACCAGAGTGACACCTGGTCGTTCTTCGAACTCGACGGCGAAGGATGGGCGCTGCGGCAGGTCGACTTGCAAGGACCTCAGCGTTGCCCCGTGACTGCGGCCTGTCTGGCGGAGGTCATCAGGGCCCGGGACCACGCCGATCTCGCGGCGATGGACGCCTACGAGCGGAAGTACGGAGTCCTCGCGGAGGGCAGTCTGTACGGGTGGCAGGACGCGGGCGGCACTGCCGAGATCACCCGACACGAATTTGAGTCGACGTGGACCGCTGCGCGAGAGACCCTCGACGCGAATCACACCGAGGAGACGAGTTGATCACGGAGTACCAGCAGAAGCTGCGCGAGCGCTACCTCACCGCCCCCGTCATGCCGGCCCCGGAACCATGGCAGCCGGTACTTGACCGCAGAACTCCCATCGGCGGCCTGCTCGGCATCGGCTTCGCCGTCCACCCCGACAGCGGGCACGACCTCGTCATGGTCGTCTCCAGCGACGGCCACGGGCTCTTCGACGCGGTCACCGGCGAGAAGATCGCCCGCGACCGGGATCCCGACCCCGGCACCAGTACTCCCGACGCCCGGCCAGACCTCACCTGCCCCGGTCTCGGGCCGATCGAAGGCACCCAGGTCCGCATCGCCGGCATCTTCGGCGGCGGCCTCCACAGCACCACCCCCGACGGCTGGGCCCTGGACGTCGTCAGCCCGGAATGGCCCCACGACCGCGTCATCCTCTCCGCAGACGGCGGGACCCGCAAAGGCCCGGCAGGAGAGACGTGGTGGCACGTCTTCCACTCGGAGTACTCAGAACTTCGCACCGCCGGATTCTCACCCTCCGGACTCTCTCTGGCCGTCGCCACCAGCAGCGACCTCACTCTCTGGACCCGCCGACGGCTCCATTACAACGACTGAGTGCAGCTCCGGCGCCAAGGGCAGGAAGGGGGCAGATGAACCGGGCAGACCTGGCCGAGATGCTCAACGAACAGACCACGGCCTGCGAACCAGCGAAGGCAGCACTTCTCGACGGAGGCGGCTTCATCATCTGGGACGGCAACATCCCCGGTCAGCAACTTGCCAGCATCTACGCGGCTCGCCACCGTCGCGCAAGGAAAAGGGGCACCGAGACAATCGCCCTGTCAACCACCGTCGACATCCTCACCCAGTACGGCACCGCGCCGCTGCGCATCGACTGTATCTCCACGCGCGACAGAACCCGGACCTTCACGCCCTTCCTCACCGAGGATGCCGGCGCCGTCCTGGCCTGCACGGGAGTCCGCCGAGTCGACCCATGACAGGTGTCCTGCTCAGCCGGCACCGGCTACATGTCTCACGTCCCTTACGCTGCCGGATCGACCCGACCTGCAGAGAACGCGCCGCGACCCGGGACAACGCCGGGCCGGAAGGCTGTCACGTAGTGGACGAGGCGTGCTCCCTCGATCTCGTCCGCGCACTCGCGCAGCAGGGTGCCGGGCAGTTCGGTGCCCGGCTCGGGGTCGACACTGATGGAAACGATCGCGCGGTCCAGGCGGTGCGTATCGCTCGCGGTGAACTTCGTGAGCTGGGTGAGCGCGCGCTCCACCATGATGACCGCGCGAGCGGCCCGCGCCGGGACACGGGGACGGTGGCGGGATCGGGGCACAGGGGTGCTCACGCGAGCCTTTCAATCGTCGCGGGAAAGAAATCGGAAATCCGGCCGTTGTGCGTCGGGCGCGGCAGCCACAGATGAGTCGAAGCGCGACAGCTGTCACCGGCGGAGCCGGATGAACTGACGAGCGGGCCGGCCGAAACAGCCTGATTGGCACCAGTGAGGCAACCGGCTTGTCACACATGCTCGTTCAGCAGCGCTTGTGCCACCAGTGGCAAAGATCAGGTCCCGATTTCCTGCGGCGATTCCTCAAAGCAACGGCCGGTACATAGGCTGAGTTCAAAATGGCTGGCGAACCCCGACGGCGGTATGGCCGTCCGCCGGCCTCAGACAGGTTGCGGCCCGAACTCGATTCCCGGTGAAGGAGGTCCGATGTGAGCGCGTTGGAAACGGAGGAGGTCCCGCCACACCTGGCAGCGTCGTACGCCACGGGCTTCGGCGAACAAGGGAGAGCCTGGATCGCCGCGCTGCCGGCTCTGGCTGCGGAAATGCTGGACCGCTGGGAGCTGAAACGGGACGGCACGGTCGGAGCCGGGCAAGCCTCGCTGGTGCTGCCGGTGCTGCGCCACGGCGGCACGCGCGCGGTTCTCAGACTCCAGATGCCCAGGCAGGAGACCACCGCCGCACTGATTGGCCTCCGTGCCTGGAACGGTAAGGGGATGGTGCGGCTGCTCGATCACGACCCTGTGAGCAGCAGCATGCTCCTGGAACGACTGGACGGATCCCGCACGCTGACCTCGATCAACGACGACGACGTGGCGATGAGCACCCTTGCCGAGCTTCACGCGCGGCTGGTCGCAGTCCCCGCGCCGCGGGGACTGCGCAGCCTCGGCGACATCGCCCCCGAGATGCTGGAGCAGGTCCCACAGGCGATCAGTAACCTGATCGACCCGGCCGACCGTCAGCTCCTGCGGAGCTGGGCATCGGCGGTGGCCGAACTGGCCGATGAGCCCGGAGACCGGATGCTGCACTGGGATCTGCACTACGACAACGTTCTAGCCGCACAGCGCGAGCCGTGGATCGCCATCGATCCCGAGCCACTCGCCGGCGACCCAGGATTCGACCTGTGGCCCGCCCTGGACAGCAGGTGGGACGACGTCGTCGCGAAGGGCGACACCCTGCGCATCGTGCAGCGCCGCTTCGACCTGCTCACCGATGTCCTCGGCCTGGACCGCGCACGCGCGACCGGCTGGACTTTGGGACGGCTGCTGCAGAACTCACTCTGGGAGATCGACGACGGCGAGACCCGGCTCGCCCCGTCCTCCGTCGCGATCGCGGAATCGCTGCTCAACCGGTAACCGCCGTCTCCTTGACGGAAACAGACGTCCAAGGCGACCTCTGCGACCAGCTGGTGCAGATCACTGCCCGTCGCTTCGGGCTCCTGCGCCGCCAGGGTGACGGCCGTATCGAAGCGGGCCCGGCAAGAGATGATCAGCCCTGCGGAAGCGGCCGCACACTGCCTCGTACGGGCTCTGACCCGCGATTTTCACTCGGATTCGATCTCCTCCACCAAGACGGCCCGAAGCCGCTTCTACGGCTTCGCCAGCTGCCCGGCGCGGTAGCGCTCCAGCATCCGGCACGAGACGCCCAAGCGCTTCGCCAATGTCTTGGGCGTCCCCCTTCGCCCGCGTGAGGGCCACCAGGACCTTGCCTCGACACGAAGCCGGCTGCTGCTGTGCGTGATCGTTCATGCGGCCTATGGGTCACGAATCACCTGTGGGCCGTCCCGGCGTCCACGCGGCCGACGGCGGCACACGTACGCGCCATGTGTTGTGGAATTCCTCGCTCGCACAAGGATCGCCGCAGGTGAGCGCAGCCGTATCGCATGTCGACGTGGAAATTTCCGGATTCGCGGCGCCGAGGTCCCTTGGCGGAAGCGAATCGGTGGCGGTGTCCCTGTCCTGCGCGTCTACCCGTCTTTCAGGCGGCGGCCGACTTCCTCCGACACACGGCGGTGCAGTTCGGCGAGCTCTTCGGTGCTGTAGTCGGAAAGGTCACCGGGATTCCGGGCAGGCTTCGGGCTCTCGTCCTTCTGTTTCTGCTGTTCCCGGCGTTTGAGTTCCTTCTCCTCCGGCGATCCGGGCGCGGCGTGAGCGCACCGGATGAGTACCCCGTCAGCCGCTTTGAGGCAGGTCGCCTCTCGGCCGGCCACCTGGCCTCTGCCTTCCACCCGGTAGCGGATGTTCTGCTTGCTGCCGATGGTGGCCGTCCAGGTGCTTCCACCGGTGGGGACGACCTCGAACACCATGTCGTCGTTGTAACAGCAGACATCCCGGTACTCGGCCTTGATCAGCGCGACGATCGCCTCCGGTGAGGGCCAGGTCGGCTTGAGCCGGTGGACGGTCATCGGGGCAAGCCCGCCGCCCCGATGCCGGGTCGGCACCATTGATACGGCTACGACCGAGCTGGCCTCTCCTTGCGGGGTAAGGGGGGTGACGTAGGCCCCGCGTCCGCTTCCGTCGCGGTACTGCAGGGCGAACTCCGACTCGTTGCCCTCGTTCGCGCCATCTTCGGAGGCGTCCCAACCGCTGCGTTCGAACCACCAGTCGGCGAAGCTGCCGACCGCAGCCGTCGCTTCCCGCTGCCGGACTGCGATGCTCATCGGGTAGGACGGGCCTGGTACTGCGCTGGTGTCGGCGGATATTGTGAGCTTCCCCGTTCGCCCGTTGTAGAGCGCGAGCCCCGCGGGCCTTTCGGTCACCACCAGGATCCCGGTCTGGCGCTTGAGGGGCACGACCACGATGGGTGTCTCGTCCGAGCAGGTCACGTAAACGTCCTCGGCGTCGAACCGCACGCCGCGCTTTTCTGCCGAGATCTTCCGACCGAGGTTGTGAGTGAACCAACCACCCACTCTCGCGTCGGCCGCACCTACGTCGAACTGGCAGCGCTGCCGGCTTCGGCCGTCGCCGCCGAGCGGGATGTCCTGTACGAGACCGACCTCGTACCCGGCCAGCCATCCACGCCGCTCGACCAGCGTGGCGAACTTGTCGGAGTCGGGCAGGTAGGTGATGTCGAAGATCTCGCCGGTGACATCGCCCAGGTGCGGAGCGGCCTGCGCCGCACCGACCAGATAAGGGGCTCGGGCCGCTACTTCGGGCACCGGCCCGGTCACGATCCTGGAACCCTCCATGTACGCGCGGTCCTGCAGGTAGGCGCTGTACGCCCACCAGCAAACCATCACGCCCAACCCGATCACGGCCCCCAGACAGCCGAACGCCGCTGCCGCGGTGCCGGAACCCGGGCCGCGCTCGCCGCGGCCGACCCGTCTCGCCACCAGCCATGGCAGGGCTGCGAACGCCGCGGCCAGCAACGGCACGAACAACCAGGAAAGGATCTTCCGCAACTCCCACACCACGATCGTGGTGAGGTACGAGGCATACCAAAGCGCAAGACCCGCGAGAAGAACGGGTATCGCTATCCGCAGTGCCCGAGCCATTGATCCCCCCGTCGCCGGACGAATCCAAGTCTGCCTCGCGGAACAGGACTTGTCATCCGCCTGGTTCTGCCGGAAATCGCGGACACCGGCGACCCCCCGGCTCGCCGGAGCAGATCAGAAGAACCGGTACGGACGCCCGCGGCATGCTGCTGTTGTGCACACGCGATGGTGGAAGTCCACCGAGATGTCCCGGTCGGCCCCACCCGCCGCATCGGCGGCGGCCCGGGCCTGCTGCAGCAGACGCTTCCACGTCCCGTCGGCCGGCCACAGCCGGTGACGTTCGTAGCACGCCTTCCACGGCCCGAACCGTTCCGGCAGGTCACACCCCCGCACCCCGGTCCGCACCCGGCGCGAAATCCTGGTGAAGATACGATGGGACAAGGCTGTGCGGCCAAGGTATCGCGTCACGGCAACACCCGATCCGAACGGACCTCTTCACGTCACGTCGGGTTCGACGACCGTGGCGCAGTGGGACATCAACTACCCTGCCGTCTCTTGCGATGGGGGCGACGTGGGCGGACGAAGGTGTCGAGCGCGCCCACGGCCGCACGGATATGGGCCGGGCCTCGACGCAACCGCTCTCCCGCGCACCACCAGGACAGCTGCCCGTCCGCATCCCGCGGATGCATGCCCAGGCCATGCTCGGCACACAGGGGCCACGCCTGCCACAGACGCTCGGTGACGGTCTCCTGCGCCGCATCGGCGACGATCGCCAGCGCAGAGACAGGGTCGTCCGCCGAATCCGGGTACAGGCAATTGCCGTGCCACTCGCCGTTGGCCAGAGCGACGTAGACGCTCTCCGGCTCGTCCGCATCGTAGGGCGGAAGGGCCAGCAGTTGCAGGGGTTCCTGCTCGGGAAGGGTAACCGCCAGGTCCCGGTTGAGGAGGGCGAGAGCCCGGTCCCACATGGGGTACTCGCCTGGCGGGACACAACGGGGCTCGGGGCCGTCGAAAAGAGCGCGCATGGGCACCATTCTCCGCCGCGCGGCGACAGCCCTCATCGCACACCACGTCGGAAGGGCCTGGAGAGAACAGCACATGTGTGAGCGACGCGTTCGCGCCGTTCGCGACACCAGCGCACTTCGGGGGCCCGATCTGTCTGCAGCGCTCACGGGCTCGCGCCGTGACATCAACTTCTGGTCAGCCGCTGTGAGTTTCGCGGTGGTCACGGAGGCATCGGGCCATGCCGCTCTTGACAGAGGCCTGGAATGGCCGGGGAAGC
The DNA here is from genome assembly GCF_001049855.1 of Streptomyces sp. Wb2n-11. NCBI lineage: Bacteria > Bacillati > Actinomycetota > Actinomycetes > Kitasatosporales > Streptomycetaceae > Streptomyces > Streptomyces sp. Wb2n-11. The sequence goes on along the minus strand of NZ_CVPB01000001.1, from coordinate 7,395,019 downwards.
CGGGGCATCAGCCCGGCGCCCGCGTCACCACGCGAGGTTCACGGACACGCGTGGGTTCGTGGTGGTGCGCAGACGCCGGGCTGTCGCTCCGTCAGGGGCCTCACGGGTCATGGGCCGGGGCAGACCTTGCCCGGCGCCTTCGCACCACCGGTCGATCGGTGGGCAGCGGCACCGGTCTCGGAGTGAACCTCGGGGACTGGAGAGGACCAAGGCGTTCGCTGCCCTCGCAAGCCGCTCTTCTCACCCTTGCGGAGTCCACGGTGAGCTGCTTACACCCTGGATCAGGGAAACGAGGACCGTCGGGTAGGCGAGCCGGGCAACATGGCGGAGTGATCGGCCTCTGCGGGATGACGTGAAGTGCTTCTTCGTCCCGGCCTTGATGGGGTCGTTACCGGACGTGTGTGTTCCGCATGCCTCGGTGAAGGGCTGGCACGGGGTCCTCGATCTTGTCTCGGGGAAGGGCAAAAGCCGTGGGCTCGAGTTTTCCGAAGGGGGCTTGTAGCCGAACTCACGGGTGATGCGTCCAGAACGGTACCGGAGCGGACTCGGGTTCGTCCGGGCCCGCCGAACCAAGGGCCAGGTCGCACGTCGTACGAGCGACAGACGGCTGCGGTTGACGCCGACGCGGTGGGACACTGCGCCGGAAGGGAGCCATGCCGAGGGAGGGGGCACGTATGGCAAACCACGGACGGGCGCCCGAACCCGGGGACACCGGGCAGGGGGAGAGGAGGCCGCGACGGGAACTATGGTTGTCGCTGCCCGGACCGGTCGTCACGACGGTGGTGGTGGGGATCGTCTCGTGGGGCGTCACGCGCCTCACCGACGGGGCGGAGAAACCGACGCAGGACGACGCGCCGCTCGCCACGGTCTCCGTTGAGACGAACCCAGCAAGGGGCGGCGCGTTCGACGACACGAGCATGTACGGCGTCCTTCCCAAGGGCGCGACGCCGACGACGGGACCGCCGGCCGGGGCCTCCGGGCAACGGGCCTTCGGGCAACGGGCCTTCGGGCCATTCGGCGAAACCCAGTGAGATGGGCCGACGCAGAGGCGGGGCTACCCCCACCGTGCTCGGTCCCGCTGTCCGGACCGTGCTCCGACCTGTTGCCCGTATGGCCCGGGGGGGCTTGAACAAGCAGGCTGAACACGTTCGGATCCCGAGGTAAGGAACTCTCTGTGTTCAGCTTGAAGTCGGTGCGCCGCCACGTGGCCAGCACCACTGCCGTAGGCGCTCTCGCCGTCACGGCATGCGCCACCCTGATGACCGGCAGCGCCGGAGCGATCGTCAACGGGACTGATTCCACCGAGCGCTACGCGTTCATGGCGACGATCCCGGAGTCGGCCCCGAAACACGGACTGTACGACGGTACCTGCGGCGCAACGCTGATCGATCCGCAGTGGGTACTGACGGCGGCCCACTGCGTGCGGGGCGATGGCCTTGAGCTGGACGGCATCGTCCGGATCGGGAGCGAGCACCGGAAGTCCGGGGGCACCGTCCGCGCCATCGAGCGGACCGTCGTCCATCCCGGCTATGTGAACGGAGAGGGGGAGGTTGCCAACAAGGATGACATCGCGCTCGTCCGCCTCGACCGACCGGTCGCCGAGAGGCCCATCCGTATCGCGGAGCGGGCCGGACGGCCGGAGACTCCGACCCGGATCCTGGGATTCGGCACCACCGTCGACACCGGCCTGAAATTCGCGGAACGGATGCAGGAGCTCGACACACGCAGGGGAGCCGTTGCCCAGTGCGCCCCCGGCTACGCGGACCGGACCCGGTTGTGCACGATCAGCCGCGTGCCCAAGGCCATGGCGTGCTTCGGGGACTCCGGTGGACCGCAGATCCAGAAGGGCAGGCACGGGCGGTGGGAGCTCATCGGAGTCACTTCGGGTCCTGGCGCCCCCGGGGTCGCGTGCTCGGACGGGCCGGGCCTCTACAGCAACGTGCCCGCCTACGCGGAGTGGATCCGGAAGACCATCAAGCGCAAAACCTGATCCACGACAGCCGCAAAGCGGCCGACGGGGACGTGAGTCCTGGACCAACAGCACCACGACTACGCTCGTCGCACACCGTAATTCTCACAAATGACCGGACGCGCGAGTCCTGAGAGGTCGTTTCAAGGACCGGTGTGACCGGTTCTCGGGGTGTTCACGCTGGTCGTGGGCGGCGGTCTGCGGCGTAGACCGCCTGTTGTACCCGGCGCCCGCGGGCACCTCGGGCACGAAATCGCCGCGTACGGCCTGTCCTGGCGTCAGGGACTGCGCGCAGGAGGTTTTCACCCCGCCCGCGACGGCCACGCCACCGGCGAACAGCGCACCGTCATGCGCCAGACGGCCCGTGCCGCGCTCGCCGCTCCGGAACGCCTGCGCCCAACGGGCCGGGTCCACGGTGACCTGCGGACGGAGAACATGATCGTCACTGGTGAGACCGTCGCGTGCATCGACTACGGCAACGCCCACCACGTCGGTCCCCCGCTGTCCCACGCGTACTGGGTCGGGCTGATCCACGTCATCGCGCCGGAGATCGCGGCACGGTTGCTGACCACCGCAGACGACCAGCGCGTTGCGCAGACGGCGCCGGCGGAACTCCTCGCGCTCGGCGCTTCTCTGTACTGGGCGTGGACCAGGGCCCGTATCACCGACTACCGTCGCGATGCGGCGGGCTCGTCCGCTCGGTGACGGCCGGTTCGTCCCGCACCTCCACCCACTGCTTGGCCGGCCGTTCTTCGCGTTCGTCCAGTTCCGCGCGCTGCCGGCCTCTTGCTCAGGAACTGCTTCGCCGCCTCAATCGCTTCCCTGCGGAGGGCCTCAAGAGAGACCCCCGGGTCTCCCCCGGCCGTCCAGGTCGTGCCCGCAGTGGACAAACGGCTCCAGCTCCTCGGGGTAGCCGAGGCCGTAGGCGACGTCTGCCCGGACGAGGTACGTGCCGATGGCAGGATCCAAGGATCCGCCGGCGACCCAGCGCCCACTTTGCGGCCCGGGGCGCCCACGATCAGCGCATACCCCCGGAACGGCGTCACCGGGCCGGGATCGGCTGAGTGAGGTTCACCGGGTTGCCGTCGGGGTCCTGGATGTGGGCGACACGCTGTCCCCACGGCATGTCGTTGGGGTTGCCGCGGACCGAGCCGCCCAGCGCCGCCACCCGGCCGAGCGTCTCGTCGACGTCGTCGACACCGATGCTGAGCAGGATCCGCGACGCCGCCCCGGTCCCCGGATCCGCCTTGGCCACCAGCCCGAGGTCGGTGTCGCCGATGCGCAAGCCGAGGTAGAAGGCCGGGCCTTCCTCCGGCACCCGGAAAATCTCCTCAGCGCCGAACAGTTTCGTATAGAAGCCGAGCAGAACGTCCTGGGCGGCAGTCACGATCACTGGCTGGATGGTGGACATAGCACTCCTGTCGAGAACGGTCGTGTCACTGGGTGGACCGTTCGAGGACGGTGAACTCATCGGCAGAACCGTCCCGCCGGGCGATCTGCAGCACAGACTGCCGATCACGACCAGCACGAGCACCCGAGAACGAGGACACACCACCCCGCTGACCAGTCGCTTCAAGATGGCGGAGCTTCATTCACAACAACTGGCCAGTGACCCCGGAAGCAGTCGGGGCCGCTCTGACCGGTACCGGTTTCGCCGACGAGGTGACCCGTCGACTCGGCGCCCTGCGCGGCGCGGACGGGATCATCACCCTGCCCACTCCGATCGCCTCCATGCGCGCCCGCGCCCGCGCGACCGACGTCGCGCCGAGCCGGCGCCGGAGGAACCAGTCCCGGACGGAGGCGACTTCGTGGAAGTTACTTCGTACGGGGCGGGTCAGCCCACCGTGGTCATGCGCCGCAGACCGGCGTACTCCAGCGCCGCGTAGACGGTGCCATGTCCGTGCTCCTCGACATGGTTCCACCGCACCTGACGGACTCGGGCGCGAACGTCATGCGGCTGATCTTGCACCCCGACGGCCTGGCGTCCCAGTGCCTGAACTTCGCCGAGGTCCGCGCCCACGCCCTCGGCCGCCTTCTCCACCAGGTCAACGCCACCGGCCACCGCGGTCTGCGAGAGCTGTACGACGAGGTCTCCGTCTATCCGGCGCCCCCAGGCACCGACTTCACGCCCAGCCCGGTGGACCCGATGGGCATCGTCGTCCCGCTGCGGGTCCGTACACACTGTGGAGACATGTCGCTCTTCAGCGTGATCGCGACCTTCGGTGCTCCTGCGGACGTGACACTCTCCGAACTCGCGGTGGAGACGTTCTTCCCGATGGACGAGGCCACGGGAGCACTTCTGCGTGACCTGGCCACGGTGGGCAGCGCGAGACCTGACGTCTGGGCGGGTAGATCCGATGTGATCAGTGGTCGTAGGCGATGAGCGACCGGCACGGATGATCACCGCCCTGCGCCGACCGGTGGCGCGAACTCCAGGCCGCCCTCGGCGCCGACGGCCGCGTCAGCGCCACCGAGTACGCAGCCGCAATGCCCTCCCCGGCCGGCCCCGCGCTGATCAGGGTCGCCGAGGTCCTCTTCGACGTCACCGACAAGGACGGCGACCAGCACATCGACGCAGACCGATAGCGGACCCTGTTCCGCACCGCCTTCCAGCGCGACACCACCGGCACCGCCGGAACGTACAGCCGCAGCGCTTTCGTCAACGACTTCTCGTCCATCGTGTCCGGACGCCGCCGTACCACCCCCTCCGCCCCTCCCCTCGTCGAAGCATGACCACCGGGCACCGGGCGGACAACGACCGAAGAGGGCGCTTTCCTGCACCAGCACGGCCGTACCATGCAGTCGGCCCATGGACAGTCGCGCAGGATGTCACCCTTCGTGATCGGATGAGTTCGTACGGTCCTCCAGTGGGGTGCCGGGAGGAGTTGCCGGGGGCGGGAACAGGAATCCCTCAAAGGCGTCCAGCGCGAACATCATGCCCCCGAGCGCCAAGGGGACGAGCAGTGCCAACAGCACCATGACGCCTCCTGACAGCGGTACCACGGCGTGGCGTGACGCAGAAGGTCCATATCCACCATGAGCCAGACGGACGAAGATCGCATACCCAACAGAACGAAACCCGCGGAGTGCTCAAGGGGGCCCAGGCCAGTGGCTGGCATGGGCACAGGTCTACCGGCACGGACGGTGTGGCGACTGTGTGCGCGGCCGACGGGTGAACTGGCACGGTCGGCCGGTGGTTTCGGTGCGCTGCCGGCCGATCGCACCACCGCCGTTCCCGATGAGCACACCGACTGCGAGTCCGCGTACACCCTCCGGCAGTTGGTGACCGTGGCGAGCCGGCGCCTCAAGCGGCGGCGCCTCGCGGGCGGCACAGCACAGGCCGCCTGGGTGGCGGTGGAGTTCCTGACCGAGTGCAGGCAGCAGGTCCGCCAGTTCCTCGTCGGCGTCCGCGGCGACGCCGGCGCCGGGCATGGAGCGGCAGCGGCAGCGGCAGCGGCAGCGGCAGCCGCCTGAGCGGGGCGGAAGCCGGGAAGCGCCCGGGGGCGGAGTTTCCTCCCCCCGGGCGCCGTACCGTTCGGGGGGGATGCCGCACGTAGCGAACCTGGTCCAGGAACGATGCAGCGGCCCGGCCTGCATCCGATGTGCGTCGGATGCTGTGCACTGGGCCTCCACCCACTTGAATGCGCAGGCCGAAGGGCAGGTGTGTCCGGTTCTCGGGCTGCTCATGCTGGTGGCGGCCGGCAGTCTGCGAAGCAGATCGTCTGTCGGCGGTTGGTTTCGAGGTTCACGGTGTGCGTCCGCACCGCTGCCCGGGGATGCGCTCGGGGCCGCCATCCGGGCGAGGCGGTGGCCTGCCTCCCTTCGACGCACGAGCGCGCCGTCGGCCCTGCCTTCCGTCGGCTGCGGCCTCAGACCAAGGCCGGTCTCAGCGGCGCTCGGGCAGGTCGGCCTCCGCCGGCAGGGTGGGGAGCGCGCGCTGCACCTTGGTCGACGACGCCGCGGGCGCGGTCTTCTTCCCGCAGAAGGCCGCTTCCAGCGTCCCGCCGAGCGCCGTGTTCGCCGCGCCCCGGTTCGAGGTGTTCGCCATGGCGGAGAGCGCGCGCCGGCCGTCGCGGGTGGCGAAGGCGTACGTGTAGAAGCCCTGCACGGTGCCGGTGTGCCCGTACACCCGGGTGCCGCAGGACAGGTCGTAGCGGCGCAGCCCGAGCCCGTAGAAGCGGGTCTGGGCGGTGTCCGTCGGGGTGACCGTGGTCATGGCGTCCAGCATCCGGGGCGAGAGCAGCTTGCCCCGCATGAGCGCGGTCGTGAAGGTGTTCAGGTCGGCCGGGTCGGAGATGACCGCACCGGCCGTCTGGGCCCAGGAAACAGTCTGCTCCGTGGAGTCGACGAGCGGCGCCCCCTCCTCGTCGGGGTGGAGGTAGCCGCGCACGTGTGCTCCCTTGATCCGGGTCTCCGGGTGGACGTAGGAGGTGTGACGCAGCTTCAGCGGCTTGATGATGCGCTGCTCGTACTGCTTGGCGACCGAGGTCCCCGTGGCCTTCTCGATGAGCATGCCGACGACGACGAAGTTGGCGTTGGAGTACTTGTAGGCCACACCGTGCTCGGTGGTGCGGGGTTCGGTCAGCGAGAGGTCGACCAGCTCCTGGTAGGTGAAGACGCGGTTGCGCACGGCTTCGAAGCCGGGCACGGTCTTGGCGAACATGGCCTCGGTGTAGTCGGCCAGGCCGCTGCGGTGGGTGAGCAGGTGACGGACCGTGATGCGATCGTCGGGCAGCAGCCCGGGAAGGTAGCGGTTGACCGGCGCGTCGAGCTCCAGCCTTCCCTCATCGACCAGTTGGAGCAGCACGACGCTGGAAAAGGTCTTGCTGACGCTGCCGATGCGGAAGCGTGCCCGGGTGTCCATGGCCTCACCGGAGACGCGGTCGCGGACCCCGGCAGTGCGCGTCCGGACGCCGTCGGGACCGGTGAAGCGGGCCATCGCGCCCGGAGCGCCGTTGGCCATGGCGGCGTTCAAAGCCGCGGTCACGCCGTCCATGTCGGGGGCGGGCGCGGCAAGGGGCGCGGGGACGGCCGGTGCCGCGGAGGCCGCGGTGGCGAAGGCGAGACCGCCGGCGAGGGCGGCGATCAGGGTGGCGCTCATGGCCAGACGTCGGTGCGTCGGCAGGTGCACGTGACTTCCTCGTTCTCGACTCGTCGGAGAACGGCACACGCGTGGGGTGTGCCGCGGGGGCCTGGGAGGAGCGATCACTGCGCGCTGTCCGGAATCCCCATGGAGCATGAGGGTCAACGCGTCACGCCGGTTCCTGTCACGGGGCGCCGATATCCCGTCCGACAGGGTGACAGGGCCGTTTCGCTGGTGGGCCGCGGAGCGTCGCCGGGGTTCGGAGGCGGTCCGGGACATACAGGAACCGTCCCGAACGGGGGCGGGGCGGTGGAAGAGAGGGCGTCGGCATTTATGTGTGTCCGCCGGAGGGGGCGCCGCTCACACGCGAACCGCCGCCTTTCGCTTCGAGGCGACCGCGCTGACAGACGGTCTGCTCCGCAGACGCCGCCCGCCACCAGCATGAGCAGCCCGGGAACCGGTCACACCAGCCCTTCGCCCTGCGCATTCAAGTCGGTGGAGGTTCAGTGGTGCGCATCGCGGTGCGCACCAACGGTTCTGGAAGCCATGCGCAGCGAATGACCCCGGCAGAAGGCCTCCCCACACCGGCCCGGTCGAAGGACTGCGAACGAACGGTCGGTTCGACCCGCGTACCGCTGTGTTGTCACTCGCCGGGCAGGCGTCACCTGCCTCGCCCTCGCCCATCCCTCGGCAGGTGCAGCGCTCCTCGTGGGCACCGCCCTGCTGGACCGCACCTGAACGACGCCCGCCCGGGGCCCGGCCGTCCGGCATCCCCGGTCCACCCGCGGAAATCGCACTCTGCCAACCCGGCACTCCGCGGCGAACTGCGCAAGATCGCTCTCCTCACCACGGGCACGGCACGCGGGAGGACGGGGGGTGACTGGCCAAGGAGCACCCCCGGCCCGGGTGGGGTGCCGGAACAGTTGTGGTATTTCACCCCGGAGTAGGGCGCATTGACGGGACCCGACACACCCCGCTATTGCTGTCGTTGACCGCGTGGCCGTGCAGTCGCGGGAGGGGGAGCACCATGACGGCGATCTGGTGGACAGCCATGCTGGGGGCCCTGGGAGTGTGCTGGGCGACCTGGCGGCTCGTCCGATACCCGGGTGGATGGGCGTATGCGTTCCATGAAGAGCACCAGGAGGAACGGCAGGCCCTGGCTGAGGCCCGCAACGCCGTACGAGAACTGCGGGGCACGGCCCGTCGCGAGACGTGGCGGGCACGGGCCGAGGTGAAGCGGGTCGAATGGGCCTACTGGCGCCGGGTCCGGCGGGCGGAGTCCGAACTGGAGCAACTGCGCACACCGCACCGCGGTGCCCGAATCGAGCAGTTGGGCGGGATCACCCTGCACGAGCACACGGTCCTCATCGCCGGCGACGAAGTGCCGCTGGCCGGCATGCACGTCCGGTTCGAGCTTGCCCGCTCCACGCACGTCTCCTGCGTGTACCTGAAGCAGCCCGACGGGCGGGAGCGCAGGGAGCGCTACGAGGGCAAGGAGTTCCCCGAGGAGGCGGTGCGCCGGTTCAGCGTCCGGATCCAGAACGCGGCCGTAGCGGCACAGCGCCTCCAGGAACAGCGTGCCGGGGACATCCGCGCGCTCCAAGCAAGGCTGCGTGAGGCCCGGAAGGCGACAGAGCCGATAACGGTGGCACAGGAGGGGCTGGAAAGGACACGCGCCCGCCACGATGCCGACATCAAGCTCCCGCAGGCGCGAAAAGCCCTCGACGACGCCCGGAAGGGGTGGCAGGACCTGACCGGACGCCGCCCGCTCTGACCACGGCACGGGCCGGACAACCGGACGACGCACGGCCGCCACCGAGTCTGCGGCCGCGTACCGGTGGGCACGGCGCTCCGGACTCGTCCCACAGACCCCGACGTGCCTCCTGGCAGTGGCCCGGGGCCGCCGTGGAGGCGCTGGACCACCGCCATCCGGGTCGCACTCCCCCGCCCGTCGGCCTCCGGCGGCGCGGCGGCGAACCGGATTGCCGGAGCGCTCGACGCCCCGGACGTGATCGGCGGGCTGGGCCGCGGCGTCCGGCTTCAGCGGCACACTGCGGCCGACCGCGCGCAGCCGGCCCTCTTCGCCGTAGCGGCCGAGGACGAGAATCTGCGGCCGCCGCAGTGTGCCGGTTGTGCCGCCGACGACCGCTTCGGTGGTGTCGCGGCGGACCTTGAGCCTTCCCTGCACCCACGCGAAGGCGCTGATTGTCCGGGCGAGAGGTCAGGCCGGGGTACGCAGCCCCGCCAGGAGCCGGTCGAGCGCCTGCTCCGCGGCCTGCGGGTCTCCGCCCCGCGCGATCCAGAGCGCGGCCTCGTTCATCGCCCCCGAGAGCAGCCGGGCCAGGGGCTCCACCGGCTGATCGGCGATGATCCCGGCTGCGGCGAGCGCCGTCAGGGCCTCCTCGAGGTGCCGGGCGGAGGACTCCTCGTCCAGGGCCCGCCACTCGTCCCAGCCCAGCACGGTCGGCGCGTCGACCAGCAGGATCTGACGCACCGCCGGGTCGGTCCCCGCGGCCAGGAAGGCCCGGCAGCCGGCCTGGAGCTGCTCCCAGAGGTTCTCGTACCGGTCGGCTGCGGCCGCGACCCGTTCGCCCAGTTCCTGCTGCACCTCGGAGACGACGGCGCGGAAGAGCCCGGCTTTGCTGTCGAAGTGGTGGTAGGCGGCCCCCTTGGTGACCCCGGTGGCCCGCGCCACCTCGGCCAGCACCACGTGGTGGTACCCGTCGGCGGCGAACCGCCGCCGCCCTTCGGCCAGCAGGGCCTGCCGTGTGGCCGCCCGCTGCTCCGCCCGGTTGACCGCCATCGCGCGCACCGCCCTTTCCATTTCGCGTACCCGGGGTATGCTAACGCCACGACTCACATACCCCGGGTACGCGAAATGAAGCGGAAGGACCTCTGCCATGGCTGACGAACGCACGACCATGCCCACGCCCCGGCTCAGCGGTTTCTACCCGGTTCTCGCCACCTCGGACGTGGCGGCCTCCCGCGACTTCTACACCCGCCACCTCGGGTTCGAGGTGACCTTCGAGGCGGACTGGTACGTCAGTCTGCGCCGCCCCGACGCCCCGGAGTACGAGCTGGCCCTCCTCGACCACACCCACCCGACCGTCCCCGAAGGCCACCGGACCGCGCTCCAGGGCGGCTTGCTGCTGAACTTCGAGGTGGACGACGTCGACTCCGAGCACCAGCGGCTCGTGGCGGAGGCCGGCCTGCCCGAAGTACTGCCACTGCGTACGGAGGAGTTCGGCCAGCGCCACTTCATCATCACCGCCCCCGGCGGTGTGCTGATCGACGTCATCACCGTCGTCCCGCCCAGCGAGGAGTACGCCGCCCAATACACCAGCACCTGATTCCCGGACCGGGCCCCCGGGGTTCAGCGCAACTAGCGGACCAGCGCCTCCTCTGTGCGGCGGCAGGGCGGACGGTGGGGCGAAGGCTCCACCGTGCCGACCTGATCCACCAGACGGTGCAGCCAGCAGACCAGTCTCTGGCGCCCGGCGGGTGGCGCTGCCTCACGCCCCTTGATGACCAGCCCCTCAGCGCCCTGTACTTCCGTCCAGGAGAACAGCCGCTCCTGGGCGGCGGCCGGGACGGCCGTCATCGGGCACAGCGTCCACGGCGGCGACAGCCCGCGCTCGCGAAACGGGATCTCCAGCGCGGCGCGGCGGCGCGCGTACGGTTCGGCGAGCAGCTCCTGGCCGTCGATCTGCGGGAGGCCGAAGGCGATGAAGCGCGCGGGATCGCATCGGCCGACTGCACCACGGTCCGACCGTCGGACTTGGCCTCGAATGCCGGGTTGCCCGGCAGGACGCCCGGCGCGGGCACCGTCTCCCCGGTGTGGGCGAGCATCGGCTCCACGGGAGGCTTCAGCACCGTCGCGCCGCGCCGGTCAGCCGGGGCAGTTCTCGGGATGCGCCGGCTCCTGCAGCTTCCAGAACTCCGCGGAGCGGCCCGACGGCAGGGACGGGAAGCGATGCCCCTTCACACCGGCGCTCCAGTGGTGTCCTTCTCCGCCGCAGTCGCATCCGTAGATCCCGCCGACGGGCACGGTCTCACCGGGATGCCACGATGTCTTCTCCTCGCTCGTGGCTTCTGTCCGCGACGGCGCTGCGCACAGCGCGACCCAGGCCCGTCTCCGGGGGTTCGCCGGGGTCCGCGCGCTCGGGGTGGCGCGGACCCCGGCGAAAGGGGCAGCAGCCTTGAAGGCCCGGTCCTGTCGTCGGACCGCGGGCTGCCGTCCCTGTCTACGGGTCCGGCCGCACCCGCGCGACCGGCGAGCGGCAGCAGGCCTACGGCCCTCACCCGTCCGGGCGGTCGTACGGCTGCCGGCGAATCGGGCCGCTGCGCCGGTCGCCGCCTGGAGCATGCCCCGACGAGCAGCACATCGCCGAACCCGGGCCGGTGGCTCCGGACCTCATCGCCGCCGGCGAAGACGCCATCCGCGCGGTGAGGGACGGACTCCGGCAGCAGACCGAGGACGGCCCGCCGCGGCGTCCCGCACAGCTTCGGGCCGGGTCCGGCCCGAGGGGCGTCGCGCGCACCCCGCCCGGCTCCGTCAGTTCACACATCTGCGCGCGGCGGTGACCCGGTCGCGTACGACCGGAACATGCGAGGCAGTCCCGCACGGACAGCACGGCTATCCTCACCACGCACGTAGGACGACCGTAGACATTCCGTCACACCGGAAGGTCAGGGGTGCAGGCTGTTCCCCCGCCTCCAGCCGCCCGTTCCCGCCCGGTCCCGCCCGCGGCGGAACTTGCTGCAACTTTTTCCAACAACCTTGCCGAATGGGGTCGTTGATGCCAGTGTTGTCCAGCCTGGACCAGACCCTCAACGGGAGGCGCAGTGCGCAACGCGAGACGACTTCTCCTCAGATTCGGCGCCATGGCGAGCTCAGCACTCGCAGTCGCAGGGATCGGCCTCATAACGGCCCCTCCGGCCGCGGCCGTTGACTACTACTACGAACTTCCCTACCCGTCGGGTGAGTCCTACCTCGTCACCCAAGGGCCCGAGGGCACGTACTCGCACACCGGCCCGTACAACGAGTACGCCTGGGACTTCGGCCTGCCGGCGAACTACGAGGTCTCCGCCGCGCAGGGCGGCACGGTTCTCGTCTCGGACTGGTCGCCGTACTGGCAGAACGGCATCGAGGTCATCATCCGCCACTCGAACGGCCAGTGCACCCACTACGCGCACCTCAACCGGGCGATCTACAACACGGGCGACTGGGTCCCGCAGGGCCGGATCATCGGCTGGTCGGGAGCCACCGGGGCGGCGAACGGCGCGCACCTGCACTTCCAGGTCATCAACTGCAACACCCGCGTCGGCATCCCGGCCACACTTCAGGGCTGGACGCCGCCCACCGGATCAAGGCCGGTGAGCGTCAACACGCGCGCCTGATACCGGTCTCGCCCTCGCCACAGCCGGCGTGACGAGTCAGTCCTTCGAAACGGGCCCCCTCGGCCAGCGCGTGGAAAGACACCCCATGCGGTCACTGAGGTTGAACTCGTGGTGTCGTGTTGTTGCTCAGGCGGGTCTGACGGTCAGGCCGGCTTCGGCGAGGCAGCCGTCCATGAGGTCACCGGCTGGGCTGGGTCTTGAGGGCGCCGATGACGGCCTCGGACCACTGGCGGACCCGGGCGGCCCTCCCCGTGCCGGACCGGTTCGTCCTTCCGGTCGGGCCGCACCGGTCGGGCGACGAGCCGTTCAGCGACGGACGGCCCGAACCCTTTGCCCGCGAAGCCCCTGTCCGCCAGGATCACCTGCCGGCCCGCACGAGGTGGCGGTCGCGTTCCAGCAGCGCGGCCATCACCTCTCGCTCACCGGTCTTCGGGCCGGCCGGACACCAGGTGACCGGCCGGCCCTCGGCGGTGGTGAGCAGGCGGAGCCGGTACCCCCGGAAGAAGCGGGAGCGGCTGCGGCGGCCTGGGACCCGGGCGTGGTCATCGCTCTGGTCTGTGGGGCGGTGCGGCGGACCGAGCTGCCGCGACAGCGGTGGGGTCCTCCCCCGGGCTGCGGCGCCGCCTTCGTCCGGTGAGTGCCGCGTGCGTCACCAGTCCCAGGACGAGGCCCCAGCACGCCGACCCGATGCCGCCGAGGGTGACACCGGACGCCGTGGTGAGGAAGGTGACCACTGACGCGTCCCGGCCCCGCTCGTCGGCGACCGTCTGAGCGAGGCTCGTGGAGATCGTGCCGAGGAGTGCCACCCCGGCGATGACGGCGACGAGTTCGGCGGGCAGCGCGGCGAAGAGACCCACCAGGGCGGCTCCGCAGACACCGGTCAGCAGGTAGAAGAAGCCGCTCGCCAGGCCGGCCACGTAGCGGCGCCGAGGGTCTGGGTGAGCCTCCTCGCCCGTGCTGATCGCGGCCGTGATCGCCGCCAGGTTCACCGCGTGTCCGCCGAGCGGGGCGAGCGCCGAGGAGGTGAGCCCGGTGGCGGTGATGAGCAGCCGGTCGTTCGGCCGGTACCCGCAGGCGGCCAGTACGCCGAGCCCGGGGGCGTTCTGCGAGGCCATCGTGACCACAGCCAGCGGAACGGCGATCCCCACGAGCGCCGAGCCGCTGAACTCCGGTGCCGTGAACACGGGAAGGGTCCACCTGATGTCGATGGACGCGGTGTGGAGGCCCGGTGCGACGACGGTGGCGAGCACAGCGGCGAGCAGCGCCCCGGCGACCGCGTATCTCGGTGACCTCTGTTTGACGGCCAGGTAGGTGGCGAGGGCCGCGAGCACCGGGAGAGGGGCGCTGTCCAGGGCCGAGAACAGACCGGCCCCGAAGGAGAACAGCACCCCGGCGAGCATGCCCGCCACGATTCCGGGCGGTATGCGCCGCATGATCCGCCCGAAGACGCCGGTCAGGCCGGCCACAGCCATAAAAAGGCCACTGACCAGGAAGGCTCCGACAGCCTCGGGGTAGGAGTAGTCCCCGAGGCTGCCGACGAGGACCGCGGCGCCCGGTGTCGAGAAGGCGGTGATCACCGGCATGCGGGTCCACCAGCTGAGCACGGCGCAGGTCACGCCACTGCCCACGCACGCCGCCCACACCCAGGACGCGGTCTGCTCGTCGCTGAGGTGACCGGCGGCCGCTGCCGCCAGGACCACGAGGAGGGGGCCGGAGCACGAGACCATGACGGTGATGAGGCCCGCGAGGACGGCGGAGAGCGAGGCGTCCCGCAGGACCCCGCGGTGTCCGGCCTCCCCGGACTCCGTCCCGGTACCGCCCTCGGTGCTCTGCTCGGCCGTGGTCATCGTGCCCTTTCCCCCACCTCGTGACTCCCGCTGCTCCCTCGTACCGCGTACCTCGCGCCGGCCCGCCGCCCCCGCCCGCTACCGCGCCTGCTGCGCCACCTCGGCGAGCCGCGCGACACCCTCGGCGAACTCCTCGCCACCGAGAGCCTGGAACGGCAGCCGGAGGAACACGGTTCCGGCAGGGGGCGCCGAGTCGGCGGGGTAGAAGGCCGAGCCGCGTGTGAGGGCGATGCTCCCGGCGGACGCCGCGGCAAGCAGCTTCTCCTCGGTGGTCCGGACCGGCAGGTGCACACTGATGTAGTAGCCGCCCTCGGGCACGCACAGCGCGACGTCGCCGAGGACCTTGCGCACCGCCTCGACCGCGGCGTCGTGCCGCGGGCGCAGCAGTTTCCGGACCTTCTCGATGTTCTGCCGCACCAGCCCGCTCGCGAAAGCCCGTGCGGCCACCGCCTGGAGCAGCGGGGCCGGGGACAGGTACGTGCTCTCCGCCAGCGCCGCCAGGGCGCGCGGGACGCCGGGGGGAGCGATGACGTAACCGACCCGGAGCCCCGGGCTGAGGACCTTGCTGAGCGACCCCATGGTCAGCACTCGGGCACCGTCGACCAGGTCCGCGAGTTCCCCGAGGAGCGTGGGGGCCGCACCGTCGAAGCGGAGTTCCCGGTAGGGGATGTCCTCCAGGATCGTGAAGCCGAACTCGGCGGACAGCCGCACGAGTTCGCGCCGCTTCTCCTCGCTCGTCGTCACGCCGCTGGGGTTCTGGAAGTCGGGGATCACATAGACGAACGCGGGCACCTCGGTACGCAGGCGCTCCCGCAGGATGTCCAGGTCGAGTCCGTCGTGCCGCAGCGGCACCCCGGAGACCCGTCCGCCGTGCCGCTCGAATATCTGGACGGCGCGGTCGTACGTCGGGGCTTCGGCCAGGACCTGCTTGCCGGGTGCGTCCTTGAGGAGGTGGGCGGCGAGCAGGTCGAGGGCCTGGAGCGAGCCGTTGGTGACGAAGATCCGGTCCGGGTCGACGGAGTGGAACGCGCCGAGCTGGTCACGGAGTTCGCGGTCGCCGGTGTGGTGGCCGATGGGGGCGTACTGGAAGACCCGGTCCGGTTCCGAGGAGAGGATCGCCCCGGTCAGCTCGGCGATGGCGGCGGACGGAATCGCTTCGAGCGGGGGGATGCCGCGCGAGAAGTGGACGGTCACAGGGTGTCTCCTTGCCTGGGGAAGAGCTCAGCGGGGCTGCCCGGGGACATCGGTGGGACGGCCCGGGGCAGGGGCTCAGTGGGCACTGACGGCGAAGTCCGCGTCGATGTCGGCGATGGAGTCCGCGCCGAGCTGGAGCAGCGTGTCCTCGATCTCGCTCCGGAGGAGGTCGAGGACCGCCTCGACGCCCTGCTGGCCGGCCAGGCCGAGGCCCCAGAGGTAAGGGCGGCCGATGCACACCGCGTCCGCACCGAGTGCGAGGGCCTTGACGACGTGGACACCGGAGCGGATGCCGCCGTCCAGGAGCACCAGAGCGCGGTCGGAGACCGCGGCCGCCACCTGCTCCAGGGCGATCAGGCTGGGTACCGCTCCGTCGAGTTGGCGGCCACCGTGGTTGGAGACGATGACGCCGTCCACGCCCAGGCCGACGCACCGCTCGGCGTCCTCGGCCCGCAGAACACCTTTGACCACGACCGGAAGGTGTGTACGGGCCCGGATCCACTCCAGGTCGTCCCAGGTCAGGGGAAGCCGTTCGATGCGGGCGCCGTCCGGGATCTCCCCCATGAGCACGCCCAGCGCGCGCAAGTTGCCGAAGTCGACGTGCGCCGGGGTGCGGAAGCCCGCGCGCCGGGTGCTGATGCGGCGCGCCGCGTAGCTGGCATCGACCGTGACTACGAGCGCGGTCGCGCCGGCGTCCTCCGCCAGGGCGATCGTCGCGGCGACGTCGTCCCGGGACCGGTAGGCGTAGAGCTGGAACCAGCAGTCGCTTCCGACGGAGCCGGCCACGTCGGCGAACACGTGGTGGCTGTCGGTGCTGACGATCGACAGGGTGCCGGTGGACTCGGCGGCGCGGGCGGTCGCGATCTCGGCATCCTCGTGGAGGAGCCGCTGGGGACTGGTCGGGGCGAGCAGGACCGGCAGCGCGAGCCGGTGCCCGAGTACGGTCACCGTGGTGTCGGGTTTCTCGCCCGAACCGCCGAGGACACGTGGGCGCAGCCAGACCTGGTCGAAGGCGTCCGTGTTGGCACGGACGGTGAGCTGGGTGTCTGCTCCGCCCGCCACGTACGCCCAGGAAGCGGCGTCGAGAACGGACTCGGCGGCGTGCTCGAAGTCGGCCAGGGTCAATAACCCGGATAATTCCCTTGCCATGAGACCTCTTCCGTCGTCGGATGAATTTTCGTCAGGTGAACTGATCGAAAGCCATCTTGGCCACCATTCCGGTGACCACGAGGACCAGGACGACCCGGACGAAACCGGATCCCCTTTTCATCGCTGTACGCGATCCGATCATCGCGCCGGCGATGTTTCCCACGGCCATTCCCAGCCCGAGGGCCCACAGGACATTTCCCTGCCAGGCGAAGACCGCGAGGGCCCCCAGATTGGAAGAGGCGTTGATCACCTTCGCCATGGCCGCGCTTTCCAGGAACTGCGTCGCGAGAAGCGTGGTGAAGGAGATGATGAGAAAGGTGCCCACTCCGGGGCCGAAGACCCCGTCGTAGAAACCGATCCCGACGCCCGCGATAAGGATCGCCGCATTGCGGCGGCGCGGGGTGACGACGATGTTCTGCTGCTGCACCCCGAAACTGGGCCGGAAAGCCACGAAGAGCGCAACCGTGATGAGCAGGCCCATGACGACGGGCCGGAAATAGCTCGCGGGAACACTCGACGCGGACAGGGCACCGAGGGCGCCGAAGGGAACCGCGAGCCCGGCGGCCGGCAACAGCACCGAACGATCCAGTTCGGTGCGCCGCTGGTACATGTACGCGGCGGTCGTGGTGCCCATGATCGCCGCGATCTTGTTCGTGCCCAGCGCCACCGCCGGCGAGTACTGGGGGAAGACCAGCAGGAGTACCGGGATGAGCAGGACCCCGCCCCCGCCGACAACAGCGTCCACCCAGCCGGCTGCCGTAGCGGCAAGGAGCAGGCCGAGCACCTCGTACAGTTCCACTCTTCCTCATTCACATCGAGCAGCCCCGGTTCCCGGCGGGCGGGGCGTCGTCCACCGGGTCAGAGGACCCCGCGGATCTCCTTCATCGCGGGCAGCACGCGCGGGTGCCACGTCATGCGCTGGATCCACAAAGGGGTGGTACGCAGGGAGTAGAAGCGTCGCAGCCACCGGTCGCGCCCGTCGTAGCGGGGCGTGAAAGCGGTGCGACCGTGCACCACGACGTGATTGTCCAGGACGACGAGATCGCCCGGCGCGAGCACCAGGTCGCGGCAGACCTCCTCCAGTGCCCCGGCGAGGGCCCGCAGCGCCGCCTGCGCCTCCGGTCCGGTGCCCTGGGTGTTGTGCGAGTTGAAGCGCATGAACGGGCGGTCCACCGGACCGAAGACCACCGGGTGGGGGCCCGCGGAGGGGCGTGGCCCCGCGATGTCCCGCGTGAACGAGGTCGGATACAGGCTGTGGAACTGCGGCTTCCTCAGTTCCGCCACCTCTTCGTCCGTCAGCAGGGGCAGCGCGTCCCGTACGGACGAGACGCGCGTCGCGGCGATCTGCTCGTGGTCCTGGCGCAGGCAGAGCAGGCCCAGGTAGTCGGGGCGCAGGGGGTGGTGCACGTTCTCCGTGTGGAAGTCGAAGGCGACCGATCCGCTGTTCTCGATCCGGCGCTCCTCCCCGCGTACGGGATGGACGTCGTGGAAGAGAGCCCCCGACTTCTCGTCCTGATACCCGGTCAGCGAACCGAGGAGATCCGCGACGAGCATGAGGGTTCCGTTGGTGGGATGACCGTCGAGGATGTGGGCTTCGTGAGCCTGCGGAGTCTTCGGCAGCTCACCTACCGAGACGCCACGGAGCAGGAAGTATCCGCCGGATCCCTCATCCGCACCGAAATCGAGAACCGTTTTGCGCATCCCCTCCGGGAGATCCATGAGCAGCCCCGATGCGACGATGGGAGGCGAGTCCGACAAGTGCGCGGCAAGCGCGGACAACTCGCCCACCTTCTCTGCCTCCGACTCACTTAATCGGTATTCATTGAGAGTCTGGGCAACCATTCTCATAATTCCTCACCGATTTCCGTGTGCAGGTCTTTCCTATTGCGGAAAAAACGTATCCCGGCACATTATCTCCGTCAACAATCGGTTTCGGACAGTGACGCCCCCGGTTAACTAGTCCGACATTGCACGCATATGGCTCTTGTAGCCTTGATCTGCATAAAATGGAGCAAACCATCTCGCGCAGTAAGGGGTGTAGAGCAGGTTGGTACTGCCGCTCCCCCTGTGTGAGCTGGCTCTACGGCGCCAGATGTCCGGAAGATGAACGGCCCGAATCACCTCGCCGGGCACGTACGGGGTTCGCACTCCGGCGCCCATACGGGTCCCTCAAAGCTGATTTCTCGCCATCCGGACCGGGAAAAGCAGCGAACGACAGGGGTGTGAAGGGGATCACATACCGCCGCTGTCAGGTCTCCCTCGCGGACCCGCCCGGCCGGCCGCCGATGGGGTCCGGCCAAAACGGCCGCGGTCCGCGAGCCGACGGGACGGACGTGCTCGACGCCCCGGACGCACCATCCGCGCCGGGCACGGACACCGGTACGGATACGGACACGAGGGCACAGAGCCTGGCAACTTGCCGATCTTCCGTGGGACGACGCCGATCGGCTCCCGGCCCTCCACCGCCGCCACAAGTCGGCCTTCCTCCCGCCCCCGCGCCAGTCCGCCCCCGGCCGGCATCACCCGGAGCCGGCCACCGGCACGCCGGACCGGTCCGCGCACTCCTACTCCCCCACCGCCACCAGCGCCGACCGCCTACCGTCAACCCCCGCCTCCGCACGACCAGTGGCACCGACTTGTCCACCGGCCCTCCAGCCGCCCTCACCTGTGCCGGCGGTTCCCCGCCTTCAGCGACCTGCGGTGACCGCACCATCGACGCGGTGCCGGTCGGGGGCCTGGCTGAGACCGACGTACGGCACTGCCGGCCGCGCTTCACCGATGGCAACCTCGAACGGGATCTGTTGATCGTCAGGGACTCACGGGGAAACTGGGCCCGCCCGGTCCGACGTCGGCCAGACGTAGGGCAAATCCTCCGGAACTCCGGGGAAGAGCGGTGCGTACGTGGTCGAATCCTTGCGTACCAGCGCCGACCGGTGGCTGCGGTGAAAGACGTCGTCACCGAGCCACGGAGGCAGTTCCCCCGCAACGGCCAGCAGCGCCTGGTCACGTACCGGTACACCTGGGCGGAACGCGAGCAAGTCGGCGACGAGTGTGGCCGCACAGCTGTCCTGATGACCGTACTCACGCCACACCTTGCAGACTTCCAAGCCATACCGGACCAGCGCTTCCTCGTATCCGGCCCACATCCGCACTGCTGGATGGTGGCGCCACCCGTAACCCGGGACGACAAGGCCGCGAAGGACTTGCAACGCCTCGACACGCTGTTTGCCCAGTCGGCGACGGTCCAGGACCAGGGCCGAGGCCCTGAAGTCGGGATAAGGCAAAAAGGTCTGCATGCCGTCGTCCCATCAGCAGTTCGGCACCCGACTCGCGCGAGGCGAGTTCCTTCACGTTGTCACTGTCACTCATGGTGATGCCGGGGGATGCCCGGCATGCCCGCAGAAGGAATACGGCTTCCACCCACGTGGCGGCCTGCTGTACGGGGGCACGGGCGGCAGACGGCCTTGCATACGCGGCCATGGCTGTGGGGCCTTCACCGTCCGTACCGATGACGCGTCAGCAGGAGAAAGCTGCTCCTGTGCGCGAATACCACGCCCTCCGCAGACACCGCACCGCCCGGTGACCACACAGCATCGGCGCACCCCGTCCCCGCCGGTCGGTCGGTACCGGACGGGCCCGCCTCGTCCGCGTACCGGGTACGACCGTCTTGGCCCGCAGCCGGGCCGTAGAAAAGCCGTAGAAGACTCGACCGTGTTCGTGACCCCGGTCCCGGGCGACTGGCTCAACGACTGCCGCTGCCCGCGTCCAGCGGCGCGCGGCGGCAGGCGTCGGCCCGTCGTGTCCTGACGGTGGGACCGCGCCGGATGACGGGGCCGTGTGGGCCGACCCGGTGCCACACGGCCCGGGCCGGCCACATTTGCCGCACAGACTGGGCGATCTGCATGCCGGCCGTACGAGTCCTTGGCGCACGCAGGGGCGTGTCAGCCGCCGACAGGTGTGACACCGAACATCAGGGTGCGGCGGCTGATGTCGTAGTGCACGGTCGATGTCTCGGAGAGCAGGTCCTGGAGGACGTCCGCGTCGTCGGCGTCAACGGTCAGCACTTCTTCCCACGCGCCTTCGTCGAGCACCAGCTGCAAGGTGATGGTCCCCCGGGCCCCTGGGCCGCCGGCGACCCAGGTGAACTGGTAGTGGCTGAGCTGACGCACCTTGATGCTGTCGTCCGTGACAGGTTGCGTGACCTTGGCCATGAGCTTTCTCCTAACGGTTGCGGGGCTGGGCGGGGTGGGGTGGGTTCACGACTACTGCGTGATCTTGTGGCGCCCCGGCGCGGCCCGCCCGCACGCTGGACCGCGAAGGCGGGTTCCGGCTCGGACGGCGAGACCGGATCCCGGCGGCCGGGGACGGGCACTCATGCTTCGCAGTGCCGCCGCGGCAGGCCGTGCTCACGCGTCCGCCGCACGGCAGCCCACCCGGTGCCCCCGGCTGTGACGAGGGGTGAAGCGGCCCGGCGCATCATGCCCAGCCGTTGCTGCTCGGGGCGCTGCTGCTCACCGTGCAGGGCGTTGAGGACCAGCACGCCCGCGGTCAACGCGGGTACGGCCCACTGCAGCAGGACGAGCTGACGCTGTGCCTGGTCGAGCTTGACCGGGTGCTCCGCGGCCGTCTCGGCGTCCTTGGGATCCAGGGACGAGGCAAGTTCGACCTTCTTTCCCACCACACGGGCGTAGGCGGTCGCCGCCAGGGCCGCTCCCGTGAGCACCAGCTTGGCCACGGTGGAGGCGCCTACCCCCTGCTGATAGGCCACCCGGGCGCTGTTCGCACCCAGCAGGCCGGCCCCGCCCACCAGATGAGCACCGATAGCTGCCGCGTTCACCGGCGTCCAGACTGCCCAGCCGGCGCTGGCGATACGCGCGGTGGACATTTCATCGTCCCCGGACCTGTTCGCTGCTCCGTTGAGGCCGACGGCACCCATCAGGGAGCCACCGAACCAGGCCGCCAGCCCGATGTCGTGCAGGCTGCGCATGACCGTATTGCGTTCTGACATTCGAATCCCTCCAAGCTCGCGCCCCTGCGGTCCAGGGCACCGCAACCAGCCTCAGCGCGATCACCGGCACCGACCAGTCGGGGCGCGCACATGGGCTACGGCTTGCCCCACTGTCGTGGGACGAGCCCGGTCGCGGTGCTCCGACGGCGAGGGTGTGGCGTCACCGGGAAGGGCAAGGCGTGAGGCGCACAGGCACCCACCCGCCCGGTTGTGCCACCAGCGTGAAACGCGGAAGGAGAGGACCGAACCGGTGAAGGAACTGCTGGATGACGAACTCGTGCATGGTTGGCGGCGGCGTGTCGAGATCGTGATCGTTGATCATGGTCTGCGCGGTGGGGAACCGAGCACGCGCAGCAATCGTCCGAAGCCGGCGGATCACAGGGCTGACGCCCGATGTGATCGCTGAACTCGTCGCCGAAGCCGAACCGTTGCGGTACGAGCGGCATCAGGCCGCGCCCGCCGCGCGTCCACGTCGCGGCGGTGGGTCCGGAGGCGATCACTCGCCCGGTGACCACCGCACCTCAGTCCTTGCCGATCACGACCACTTCGTCATGAGCGGCCCAGCGTCGCCGCTCGGTCTTGGGCGGATTCACGCGCAGGCCGTACGGCGGGCCCTGGCGCGCTGTGCCGTGGTTCCGGTACCCGATCGCGCACTCGCCCCGACGGCGTGCCGCGGCCACCACCGTGGCGAAGGGGGTCTCATGGTCCAGCCGGACGTAGTCGGCGGCCGGCCGCAGATGGATCCCGTTCCCCTCGGCACGGAACAGCTCCTCGAACACTCCCGTCAAGTGCCGGTTCTGGGAGATCTGCGTCATCAGCAAGCCGATGATCTTGCCGCTGATGATCACGTCGGCACTGGGACTGATGGGCGCCAGTACCCGGTTGCGGTCGTCGACCAGTTCCGTGACCACCGGCAGTTCGCGTCCGGTGGCCTCCTCCAGCTGCTGGAGCAGCAGCAGGGTGACGAGCGTGTGATTGTCCGGCTCGTCCGTGGAGCCGTTGGGACCGGGATCCCGGCCGAGCACGATGACGCTGTCGTAGGAACCGATGTCCAGGCGGCGCAGGACTTCGGGGCGGGTGACGTCTCCCCGGTGCAACGTGAAGGCCAGTCCGGCACCGGCCTGTGCGTCGGCGTCGCCGACCTGGTGGGCGGTGGTTTCGTCGTCCACCGTCACCACGTCGACGGCCGATCCGGGCAGCACGCAGCGCCGTAGCTGGTCGATCATGAGCGGTGCCCGGCGGTTCCAGCCCAGCAGCAGCACCCGCTCCGGTCGTGTGGATGCGGGCCGCTCGGATGCCATGGCCGCTTTCTCGACCGAGGCCGCGCAGTCCTCCAGCCGGACGGTGTCGTCGTCGCGGGAGATGACGAGAATCTTGTCGTCCGCACGGATCGTCGTGTCCGGCGGGGGAGCGAGCAGGACCCCTTCCGCGCGCATCAGCCCGACGACGCTCGATGTCGTGTAGGCCAGCAGCGCCTGGCCGAACGGGCGGCCCGTCAGCGCGGGTTCCGCGACGAGGTAGAACTCGTCCCTGGCGAAGTCGAGCAGCTCCCCGTAGACGAGGGAGAGCCCGGGGCGGCGAGCGGCCTGGACGATCATCCGGGCGGTGATCGTGTCGCTTTCCAGGACGACCCCGCCCGGCCCTGCCGCAAGGGTGGCGGCCAGGTGGAACCGGTCGTCGCGGACCGCGGCGACCACGCAAGGACGGGCCTCCGGGCCGTCCCCCGCCGGGACAGGGTGGCTCGCAGGGCCAGCAGCGTCTTGACGACCTCGGCATCGGCGTCCGGCTCGTCGTGGGGCAGCACCAGTACGGCGCCGGCTGTGGCCGGGTTGGTCAAGGAGAGTACGGCCGGGTCGGTGATGGGGCCGCTGCGGCAGATCAGCCGCGTCCGGCCGACGGGACCCACCCGGGTGCCGAGCGCCTCCTCCATGGCGGTCTTGTCCCGGTCGGCCAGCACGACCACCACCGCCCGCCGCTGATTGGCGTTGGCCGCCACCAGCTCGCTCACCACGGTGAAGACCTGCTCCGACCACCCCAGCACCACCACGTGCCCGCGCTCCAGCACGGTGGACCGGCCCCGCCGCAGCGCGGTGATCCGTTCGGTGAGGGCGGCCGTGATCAGCCCGACGAGGAGGGAGACGTACAGGAGGGCGATCAGCGCGAGCAGCACCGACATCGCCACCCGCAGCGGTGTGCCCGTCACGCCGCCCAGGCGCAGGGTCTCACCGGTGAGGCGCCAGACCTCCGCCAGCCTGTCCGGCGCGGACGCCGGAATGGCCGGGTCGGTCCACACCAGTACGGCGCTCACCGGCACGACGACGGCCAGGCACAGCAGGGCCAGCCAGCCGACGAGAGCGGAGGCACCGCGGGCCAGCGTGCTGTCGAACCAGTAACGGGCCCGTTCCCCGAACTCCTTGAGCCCGCCGACCCCACCACGTGGATCGCGCTGCTGTGCCACCCTGCCCGCCCCCTTCCTCACCTCGTGCCCCGGCGGGCCGGACTGCACTCACGCCGGTTTGCACACCAGTTCGCTTCTTTCACACCTCTGGATCCGGAGGTGGACGTACCGGGTCTGCAGTGTGCTCCACCGCCTTCCGCGGCGGGTGGGTTTCACCGCAGGTCACCCTTTCGAGGAACTGCGACCCCCGGCCCGTGCCGGTGACGCGCCACCGGCACGGCGTCAAGTGTGCGACCGCTATCACCCCTTGGGGGCAACGCCCGCGCGAAACCCGGACACCGTATCCAGGCTGCCGTAGAAAGCCCTCCATGACTGAAGATCATGCAGTGGCGCGCCCAGGAGGCACCTTGTCCCGGCGCGGCTTCGCCGCAGTGGTCGGCACGGCCACGGCGGCGACAGCTCTGGCCGGCGCCCCTCCGCGGCCCTGCCCGCTCCAGCTGCCCCGGCCGGCCCGGAGGGCGGCCGTCGTACCGACGACCGGTCCCTGGCCGTCGCTCGCGCACTGCTCGTACTGGACTCCGACGACCAACCGCTCGTCCCGCGCTACGAGCGCATCCTCGACAAGGGCCTGCCCGCCCGCCGCGGGACCCGCCCCAAGCACGTGCTGGTCGTCGGCGCCGGCCCGGCCGGCCTGGTGGCCGCCTGGCTGCTGAAGCGGGCCGGCCACCGCGTGACGATCCTGGAAGCCAACGGCAACCGTGCGGGCGGACGCGTCAAGACCTTCCGCCGCGGCGGTCACGAACAGGCCGAACAACCCTTCGCCGACCCCCGCCAGTACGCCGAGGCGGGCGCGATGCGCATCCCCGGCAGCCACCCCCTGGTGATGGGGCTGATCGACCGGTTCGACCTGCCCAAGCGACGCTTCCACTACATCGACGTCGACAGCGAGGGCCGTCCCGCCAACCGCACCTGGATCCACGTCAACGGCATCCGCATGCGCCGCGCCGACTACGCCCGCTCACCCCGGCGCATCAACCAGTCCTTCGGTGTGCCCCGTGCCCTCTGGGACACCCCCGCCGCGGTCATCCTGCGCGGTGTGCTGGACCCCGTGCGCGACGAGTTCAGCCGCGTCGGCAGCGACGGCAAGCGCGTCGACAAACCGCTGCCGGAGCGGCTGCAGGGCTGGGCCCGGGTGGTGCAGCGGTTCGGTGACTGGTCGATGTTCCGGTTCCTCACCGAGCACGCGGACCTCGACGAGCGGACCATCGACCTGATCGGAACCCTCGAGAACCTCACTTCGCGTCTGCCCCTGTCCTTCATCCACAGCTTCATCGGCTCCTCGCTCATCAGCCCCGACACCCCTTCTACGAGCTGGAAGGGGGCACCGCCGTGCTGCCGGACGCCCTGCTGGAACGCGTGCACGAAGAGGTGCGTTTCGACCGCCGGGTGACCCGCATCCAGTACCACCACCCCGACCGCCCCACTGCCGGCGCCGAACACGTCGGCGGCAAGAAACCCCACGTGTGGGTGGACACCGTGTCCGAAGGGCGCGACGGCCCTGTCGTGCGCCAGCAGTTCACCGCGGACGCCGCGGTGGTGACCGTGCCGTTCTCCGGGCTGCGGCACGTCCAGATCGACCCGCCCCTGTCGTACGGCAAACGCCGCGCCGTCTGCGAACTCCACTACGACAGCGCGACCAAGGTGCTGCTGGAATTCAGCCGCCGCTGGTGGGAGTTCGACGAAGCCGACTGGAAGCGGGAGCTGCGCCGTATCCGTCCGGGGCTGTACGAGGCCTACCGTACGGGACGCGCCCCGCCGACGGCAGCCTGCTCGGCGCCCACCCCTCCGTACCCGCCGGTCACATCACCGAGGGCCAGCGCACGCACTACGCGGCCAACCGCGCGATCACGCGGGACCAGCCCGAGGCGGTCGAGGTCCTGGGCGGCGGCTCCATGTCCGACAACGCCAACCGGTTCATGTTCCACCCCTCCCACCCGGTGGCGGGCAGCGACGGCGGTGTGGTCCTGGCCTCCTACAGCTGGGCGGACGACGCCCGGCGCTGGGACTCGCTGGACGACGACGCCCGCTACCCTCACGCCCTGTGCGGCATGCAGCAGGTCTACGGCCAGCGGATCGAGGTCTTCTACACCGGCGCCGGGCGGACACAGAGCTGGCTGCGCGACCCCTACGCCTACGGGGAGGCATCGGTACTCCTGCCCGGCCAGCACACCGAGCTGCTGCCCGCCATCCCCACACCCGAGGGGCCGCTGCACTTCGCCGGCGACCACACGTCCGTCAAACCGGCCTGGATCGAGGGAGCGCTGGAATCCGCGGTGCGCGCCGCCTGGGAGGTCCACACGGCATGAGAAGAACCCGTCCCCGCCGGAGCGCGGCAGCCGTCCTCGCCGCGCTCCGGCGGGGACGGCCGCCCGTGTGCGCGTACGTCACCGGGCTCCCGTCGTGCGTGCTCACACGGCTGGTCCGCGGAAGCTGATGCGGTTCTCGGCCCACTCGGCCGTCACGGCACGTGCCCTCACCCGGCGGCCCGGCAGGCGTTCGCACCGCGGGCGATCGGGCACGGCAGGTCTCCGGGAACCCGGCCCACCGGCCATGCGGCGAACGGGAGGGCCGCAGCCGGTTCGACCGCGAACCGGCGCTTCCCCCACAGCCGGTCGCATGCCTGCAGGATCCGGGGCATGCGGTCGCGCAGTCCAGCAAGCCGCTGCCGTACGTGCTGTGCGATGTCCGAACCGGTTCGCCGTTTCCCGGCCCTGGCCATCGCAACCCAGCATCTCTTTCGAGTGATCCGTGCGGTAGTCCTCCGGTCTCCGGACGGCAGCCGGAACACTTGGGCGGGAAGTGAAGTCGGTGCGACCCGGTGGAGAGTGTCATGGCGAACGGAACCGTCCTGCTGGCTTTGCGCGAAGACCCCTTGGGCGGCGGGGTGGGTGGAGAGCAGCTTCGGCGTATCGGCAAGGAACTGGAGAACCGGGGCCTGGAGGTGCGGTGGGCCGGCACGGCCGAGGGGGCCTGCGCGGCGTTGCGCACGGAGGCCGGGCTGACCGCGGTCGTGGTGGGCTGGGATCTTCCGTCCGAAGCCGGCGGGAGTGCCGAGGGCGGCGGCGCGGCGGTGCTGCGGCAGATTTCCCGGCGCTTCAAGGACCTGCCCGCGTTCATCGTGATGTCGGAGGAGTCCGATCACGGCCTGGATCGGCTTCCCTTGTGGGTGGCAGAGATCGCCGTGGGGTACATCTGGCCGCTGGAGGACACCCCGTCCTTCATCGCGGGTCGCGTGGCCGGTGCGGCCCGGGCCTACGGCGACTCCGTCCTGCCGCCGTTCTTCAAGGCCTTGCGGCGTTTCGACGACGCCCATGAGTACTCCTGGCACACTCCCGCGCACTCGGGAGGGGTCGCGTTCCTGAAGTCGCCGGTGGGCCGGGCGTTCTTCGACTACTACGGTGAGCGGCTCTTCCGCACCGACTTGTCGATCTCGGTGGGAGAACTCGGCTCCCTCTTCGAGCACAGCGGCCCGATCGGCGAGGCCGAGCGCAACGCCGCGCGGATTTTCGGCGCCGACCGCACGTATTTCGTCCTGCACGGGGATTCCACCGCGGACCGCATGGTCGGCCATTACTGCGTCACCTCCGACGAGATCGCCCTGGTGGACCGCAACTGCCACAAGTCGGTCCTGCACGGGCTGGTGATCTCCGGCGCCCGACCGGTCTACCTGATCCCCACGCGCAACGGGTACGGGCTGGCGGGCCCGCTGCCTATCCGTGAGATCGAGGCGCAGGCGGTCACTGCCCGGATCGCCGCGCATCCGCTGACGCCGGGCGCAGTCTCGGTGCAGGCCCAGTACGCCGTGATCACCAACTCCACCTACGACGGCCTGTGCTACGACACCCTCCAGACCGCCCGCGCACTCGCGCCCAGCACTCCGCGGCTCCACTTCGACGAGGCGTGGTTCGCCTACGCGCGTTTCCATCCGCTCTACTCCGGCCGGTACGGCATGGCCGTCGGACCGGAGACGTTCGAGGAGAACGACCGTCCCACCGTCTTCGCCACCCAGTCCACGCACAAGCTGCTGGCCGCGCTGTCCCAGACCGCGATGGTGCATGTGAAGTCCTCGCCGCGGGCGCCGGTCGAGCACGAGCGGTTCAACGAGGCGTTCATGATGCACGGCACCACCTCGGCCCTGTATCCGGCGATCGCCTCGCTCGACGTGGCCGGGGCCATGATGGACGGGCCTCAGGGCGAGTGGCTGGTCAATGAGGCGGTGACCGAGGCGATCCGGTTCCGGCAGGCGGTCGTACGGACCGGGCGCAGGATCGTACAGGCCGGTGACCGGCCGCCGTGGTTCTTCGGCATCTGGCAGCCCGAGACGGTCACCGACCCGGTCACCGGTACGCAGTCGGCCTTCGCGGATGCCTCACCGGCGCTGCTGGCCTCCGACCCGAGCTGCTGGCTGCTCGAGCCCGAGGCCCCGTGGCACGGTTTCCGCGGGCTGAGCCAGGGCCAGTGCATGCTGGACCCCGTCAAGGTGACCCTGACCTGCCCCGGAGTCGTGGCCACGGGTGAGACCGAGCCCTGGGGCATTCCCGCCCGCGTCCTGACCTCCTACCTCGGCCGGCGCGGCATCGTGGTGGAGAAGACCGACACCTACACCACCCTCGTCCTGTTCTCCATGGGGATCACCAAGGGGAAATGGGGGACGCTGATGGACGCCCTGATGGACTTCAAGGCGCTTCATGACTCCGACACCCCGCTGCGGCAGGTCCTGCCGCAGCTGGTCGAGCAGTATCCGCAGCGCTACGGCCACATGACGTTGCGCGGCCTGTGCCAGGACATGCACGAACACCTCACCCGTGCCGAACTGATCACCGCCCTGGACACCGCCTTCCAGGAACTGCCCGAGCCGGTCCACCCGCCCCAGTACTGCTACCAGCAACTGATCAGGGGCGGCACCGAACGCCTCCCGCTCGCTCAGGCCGCAGGGCGGATCGCCGCCGCGATGGTCACCGTCACACCGCCCGGCATCCCCGTTCTGATGCCCGGAGAAGCCCTGGGCACACCCGAGGGGCCGGTCCTGCGCTACCTCAGCGCTCTGGAAGCCTTCGACCGGGCCTTCCCCGGCTTCCACAGCGAAGCCCACGGCGTCACCATCGACCCGGACACCGGCGACTACCTCATCGAATGCGTGCGCCAGGACGGCACGCCCACCGGTGGGGAATGAAACGCGAAGGGGTGGCGCCCGGCTGCGTGCGACCGAACCGTTCTCCGAGCGGACGCCAGGGCGAGTTCACCGCGTGAGGACGGCGACGAGGGAACTCACGACGTCCGAGACGGACAGGATCACCCGTCACGGGCCACGGCGTCGTCCGCACCAGTCTCCCGAGTCAGGCGTTCTGTGCAGATGCGCGGGGCCGCCTGGTGACGCGTACGGGGGCGGCTGAAGGGCGAGTTGATCCTGCCGGGCACGGAGCGGGCTGCGCTGGAGGGGTGGGTGCGGGGCGCCGTTCCACGCCGCAGGCGTGGAACGGCGGTGCCGGATCATCCCGGCGTACGCCACTGCGCGTCGAACAGGGACGTGGCCGCGCGGCAGCGCTCGACACCGCATGCGGTGAGCCGGTGGCGGGCACGGTTCGTCCGGCGTGACCACCATGAGGTGATCGACGTGGTCGTCTCCAAGCTCCGGACCGGAACGCCAGTGGGTCCACCTGCCGGAGAAGTACGGCAGGTGGCGCGCTGTCTGCAACTGTCTGCGGATGTGGACCGTTGTCGGCATCTGGGAGCGGGCCGTGAGTCATCCGCCCTACGCGCCAGCCGGGGTGAAGACGTGCTGCGGGGCAGGCACGGCCCATTCGGCGGGACCCGGGTGGCGGCATGCACCGGTGCTGCACCGGTCGGCCGCATGGCCGCGACGATTCACGAAAACCGCCCCGGCCACCCCACCTCCATGCCCCACCTCCATACGCCGAAGCAAGGATCGCCGGCAGTGCCTCGCAGCAGCGGGGATAGGCTGCCCTCGGCCGGTTTCCATACGAGGAGGAGCACATGCTGGATGCGGTGACCACCCGGTTCATCGGGACAGCGGCGAAGTTGACCCCCGACGTGCTCGCCGCCGTCTACGACCACACGGTGCTCCTTCGCGGTCAAGGAGGCCGCGAGGCAAGCCGCACGCTCAAGCTCTCCGCTTCGCACGAGTCCGAGTTGCAGGCCGTGGTCAGGTCGGCACTGCTGCCGCGTGCCGAGGAACTGAACGCGTTCCGCTCCGGCCTGCTCTCGGACGCCAAGTCCGCGTACGTCATTGCCGCACGGGCGGTCCACCGCCGCGAAAGGCTCGCGCAGGAGCACTACCACGTGCT
Organism: Streptomyces sp. Wb2n-11; assembly: GCF_001049855.1. NCBI lineage: Bacteria > Bacillati > Actinomycetota > Actinomycetes > Kitasatosporales > Streptomycetaceae > Streptomyces > Streptomyces sp. Wb2n-11. Next base: position 7,364,606 of record NZ_CVPB01000001.1, on the reverse strand, counting down.
CGTGCGGCCCTTCGCCGTGTCGGGCGTCGAGGTCCCTCCCCACGCGGCCGATCCGGACTCGTGACCGTCGGTCAGTGCCAGTTTTCAGCCCGGTGGACGTACCAGAACGCCGCCAGGCCCTCCGTCCGTGAGGCCTCGGCCGTCACGGCCAAAGCCTCGGACCGATCGCAGGGATCCTGAGGCTCCCTGTCCGGCACGGACCGTGTCATCACCAGGTACCCGCACACGCTGCGCTGCCACGCTGCGTGTGAGGCGGCCGTACTGCTCAGCGGAGTGTCGTAGTGCGGATCACCCGACGTGCGCCGCGGCGGATCCACTGGCTGCTCGCCCTGCGGCACCGGCCGCTCCCGCACCCTCTCGACGTCCCTGTACACGGCCACCTTCCGGGCGTGGCGAAGAGCCGGGACCTCGTGTCCTGCACGACGTCGGCGCGTAGTCATAACCGCCCGTCCGGGGCGGACGCCGGTGCCTGTCAGCACGGCTGGCGCCACGCTCCGAGGTCCAGTTTCTTGCGCATCGAACTGAGGCCGAGCTCTCTGGAACGCTCGCAGAAGTCGCCGACCGGGACGGCGTACTCGACGTGCAGGACCGCCTTGCCGGCCCGGACGAAGGGAGTGAGTGCCGCGCAGTCGTCGTACTGCGCGCACTCCTCGTTCACCGCGAAGTCGAAGTCCGCGACCAGCTCGGGGATGTGCGGCAAGTCGTTCTTCAGGCCCACCGACATGCCGCGCGCGTGAGCGAGGCCGGCGAGCATACGGTTGTACGCCAGCTGGTGATCGGCGGTCAGGGGAAAACCTGTGTCGTTGAGGTAGCCGTCCATCAGATCCGGCTCCACCGCGTCGAAGCCCTTCTCGCGGCACATGTCGAAGCGCTTGGCCATCAGCGGGCGCAGGACGTCCAGCCGGCGGATGTCGAGCCAGCGTTCGCCGGCCCACCCGTTGCCCCGGCCCAGAACGGCGGCGGGAAAGTCCCGACGGTCGGGGCGGAACGACTCCCACGCGCCCGCGTTGATGTAGCAGATGACCTTGCGGCCGTCCCGGTGCAGCCGACGCACCGCTGCGGCGTCGTTCTCGAATCCGTCGATGTCGTAGACGGGCACGTCGACCCGGTGGTCGACCCGCCCCTCCAGCTGCCACTGCCAGGCCGTACCGACGGCCGGCCGCCACCGGCCGGGGTGCGGCGGCCGGGGGTCCGGTACCGGTTCGGGCACAGGGGCCGAGCACGCTGCCAGCAGGGCGATGAGGAACAGCAGACAGAGTGGGCGCGAGCGGGTCATGGGACCTTCCGGTGCAGTACGGGCGGCAGGAGAGACCAGGGGTTGGGTCCATGCCCGGAGACCGCGCAGTGCACGGCGGCGCGGCGCAGCGCCGCCGTGCGGGCGGCGAGCGCGCACAGTCCGGCGGGCACGCCGTGGACGAGGTGGCAGAAGCGTTCCGGCGGGTGTGCCGCCGTCCATGCCGGCGCTGCCGGCGCCGCCGAATAGGCGGCCCAGTCGCCTTCGAAGGTGACCAGCAGATCGGCGACCCCCGCGTACGCCGGGGCCGGGTGCACTCCCGGATTCAGAACGACCGTACGGCCGCCACGCGAGCGCGCCGCCCGGGCGAGGCGCCGGTAGTGGCGCACGGCGCCCGGTTCGGCGGCGGCCTGGTCCAGGAAGAAGCCGTCGGTGGCGTACCAGTCGCGGTAGCGGTCGAAGTCGGCGGTGACGGTCCGCAGCGGACGGTGGCCGTAGTCGGTGTCGACGTACCCGAGCAGCCGGATCCCCGCCGCCCGCAGAGCGCGGGCGGCGGCTGCGAACGACGGCTCGGGCGCGGTGCCCGGGCCGTCCGCGATGTTGAGCACCACGCCGTACAACCGGGGCGCGGACTCCACGAGCGTCCACCAGGCGCCGGGATCGACGGCCGGGTGGACGTACATGGGGACGAGCAGCTTCGCCGGCGGCAGGGGTTCCGGCTCCGGCTTCACCGGGTTGCCGGGACAGCGGCCCCCGGCAGCGCCTGCCACAGGTCCGACAGCGATCCGGCGAGTCCCCGCGTCGGCTGCCAGCCGAGGGCGGACCGCGCCGCCCCGATGTCCGCGCACTGCCAGGAAACCGCGGACGAACGGGCGGATCCGCCGCCGGCCTCCTCGACGGTGCCGCGGAATCCGGCGGCCCGGACCAGCCCGTGGGCGATCTCACGGACGACAGTGGCCCGGCCGCTGCCGATGTTGAGTACGGGGGGCAGCGGTCCGGGAGCCGTCGCCGCCAGGACGGCGGCCTCCGCCACGTCCCGTACGTCGACGAAGTCGCGGTACGCCGACAGGTCACCGACCCGTACGGTGCCCGACGCCCCGGCCCGGCGCAGTTCCCCGGCGAGGCGGCCGGGCAGCCCGGCGGCCGGCGCTCCCGGCCCGACCGGGTTGAAGACGCGCAGGACGACGGCGTCGAGACCGGCGGCGGTCACCGCCGCGGTGCCCGCCAGTTTCGTCGCCCCGTACGGGCCCTGCGGCCGGGTGGCGGCGTCCTCCGCGACGGCTTCACCGGGCGCGGTGGGGCCGTACTCGGCCGCCGAGCCGAGATGGACGAGGCGCGCGCCGGGCGCCGCCGCGGCCATCGCCTCGCAGAGCGCGGCCGGCCCGCGGGCGTTGACGTCGGTGAGCCGCACGGCGCTGCCGGACACCAGGCCCGCGCAGTTGACGACGGCGTCGGGCGCCGCGCCGCGCAGCGCGTCCGCGAGGGCCTCGGGGTCTGAGGTCAGATCGAGCGGCACACCGGCGTCCGTGGACCGGCCGCCGTCGAGCAGCCGCACGCCCGGCAGGGCGCGCAGCCGCTCGGCGGTGTGCCCGCCCAGGAATCCGGTGGAACCCAGGACGAGAACGCGCATGTCCCGCTCACGCCCCCTTGAGGAGCAGGCCGCGGTGGGTGGTGAACTCCGCGTTGGCCCGGTCGTAGTCGTCGGGGCGGCCGATGTCGAGCCAGTATCCGTCGAACTCGTAGGCGTGCGGGGGGCGTTCGGCGGCGAGCAGGTCGAGGACCAGTTCGTCGAAGCCGAGCGGCAGGCCCGGCGTGTACCCGGCGAGGGTTTCCCGGGAGAGTCCGTAGACGCCCATGGAGACCCGGTAGTCCATGCTCGGCTTCTCCGCGAAGCCGGTGATCCGCCCGGCCTCGGTCGTCAGGACACCGAAGTCGATGGCGACCTTGCGGGCGTACGTGGCGACCGTGAGCGGGGCTCCCGAGGCGCGGTGCGAGCGGACGACCTCGCCGTAGTCGAGGTCGGTCAGGATGTCGCCGTTCATCACCAGGAAGTCGTCCGGCAGCCGGTCCATCATGGTGAGCAGCGGGCCCATCGTGCCGAGTGGGCTGTCCTCGGTCGAGTAGCCCACGCGCAGGCCCCACTGGGAGCCGTTGCCGACGTACGCGCGAATGATGTGGCCCAGATGGCCGATGGCTATGGTGCAGCTGGTGAAGCCGCTCGCGGCCAGCTGGCGGAGCACGATCTCCAGAATCGCGTGCTGGTCGCCAATGGGCACGAGCGGCTTGGGAAGCGCCGTCGTGTACGGCCGCAGCCGAACGCCCTTGCCACCGGCGAGGATCACTGCATGCATGGAAGTCCCCTGTACGTCGCGTGCGGTCGGGTCAGATGTTGTAGATGCCGGTCTTGTAGCGGGAGAGGTTGCCGGGGTCGCGGAAGAAGTCGATGGTGTGGCCGAGCCCCTGCTCCAGGTCGTGCTCCGGTCGCCAGCCGGTGGCAGTGCGCAGTCGCGTGGCGTCCGCGACCAGGCGCATCACCTCCGAGTTGGCCGGCCGGATGCGCTGTTCGTCCTCGCGTACGTCGAGGTCGGCGTCCATCAGCTTGCCGATGAGCCGGGTGAGTTCGCCCACCGAGATCTCGCCGCCGGTGCCGGCGTTGAAGGTCTGCCCCACGACCGCCTCGGCGGGCGCGGTGCCGACGGCGAGGAAGGCGCGGGCGGTGTCCTTGACGTACAGGAAGTCGCGGGTGGGGCGGAGGTCTCCGAGCGTGATGGTCCGCTCCCCGGCCGCGACCTGGCCGATGACGGTCGGGATGACCGCACGCATCGACTGGCGCGGGCCGAAGGTGTTGAAGGGGCGCAGGGTGACGACCGGGGTGCCGAAGCTCGCGTGATAGCTGTCGGCGAGCCGGTCGCCGCCGGCCTTCGACGCGGCGTACGGGGACTGGGTGCTGATGGGGTGGTCCTCGGTGATCGGCACGGTCTGCGCGGTGCCGTACGTCTCGCTCGTCGAGGTGTGCACCAGGCGCGGGGTGCCTTGCCTGCGCACCGCTTCGAGGACGTTGAGGGTGCCCGTCACATTGGTGTCCACGTAACTGTGCGGGGCCTGGTAGGAGTACGGGATCGCGATGAGGGCGGCCAGGTGGTAGACGGCCTCGGCCCCTTCGATCAGCTGGTTGACCGACCCCGGGTCGCGGACGTCGCCGAGGACGATTTCGACCTGGTCGAGGGTCTCGGCGGACAGGGTCTCCAGCCACCCGTAGGAGGAGAAGGAGTTGTACTGCGCCATCGCGCGGACCCGGTGGCCGGCCGCCACGAGCGCCTCGGTGAGATGGGAGCCGATGAAGCCCTCGGCGCCGGTGACGGCGACGAGAGACGGTGCTGGTGCGGTCACGGGGACGCTCCTCATGAGGTGGAGGGGTGGGAAGGCGAGCGGTTCAGCGGTGTGCGGTGGGTCTGCCGAGGATCCGGCAGGCCAGGTACAGGAGGACGAGGGCCGCGACGGTCCGGCAGAGCGGCTGGGCGAGCCCGGCGGTGAGCCCGGCGGCAGGGGCGGCGGCCTCCGCGGCGGCCGTCGTCAGGCAGACCGCCGCCGGCGGCCATGCCACGCCGAACGCCTGGAGCAGCAGCGCGGTCCACAGGACCGCCCCGAGCCCGAGCAGCGGGGCGGCGCCCGTCCCGGTGAGCAGGGCACCGGCCGCCAGCAGGGCCACGTACGCGCCCAGGCACAGCACCAGGGCCCGACCGGCCCGCAGGGCGAAGCCCCGCGGCTCGGTGCTGGCGCGCAGGGCGGCGACGGCGAGCCCCCGGTAGCGGTAGAGCAGCCACTCGGCGAAGCCCATGCTGAGGGTCAGGACGACCACCGCGTACGGGTCCGTCGCCCCCGTGAGCATCGCGAGCACCCCGGCGGCGAGGCCGAACAGCCCGTACGGCAGGGACGCCGACAGTCCCGGCGCGCCACCCGCCGGCACGGGGCCCGGCGCCCGTACCCCGTGGGCGGCCGCGAGTATCGCCAGGCACACGGTGGCGAGCAGCGCGGCCACCGCCACGGCGGCCGGCGGCCGCCACCACAGCGTGGCCGCGGCGCCCGCGGCGACGGGCAGCAGCGCCAGTAGCAGCGTCCGTTCGCGGCCGAGGACCAGCAGCACGGTGGCCGCGGCCAGGTAGCAGGACTGCCCGACGGCGAAGGCCCCGGCCTCCCCCGGCCCGGCCAGAACCAGGCCCGTCGCTGAGGCCGCCAGCGCCCCTGCGGGAGCGCCGAGCCGCAGCGTGCGGTGCGCCGCTCCCGCGCCGGCGGCGAGCCGCAGATGGGCGCGGTGGCTGAGCGCCTGGTTCCACGCCCAGGCCACGAGACCGGCGGCGACCAGCCCGGTGACGGCCCGCGCGCCCTCCAGCAACCCGGAGCCCAGCACGTAGGCCAGTCCGGGAAGCGCGAAGACCAGCCCGCGCACGGCGCACCGCAGAGAGTCGGGGCGCCAGGGATCGGTGGCCGGCGGTGGTTCCGGGTAGTGCCGGGGCACCCGCGCGTACAGGTCTGCGGCCAGCGTGAACAGGCCGGGACGGCCGTAGCGCGTACTGATCTGACCCCCCGTCAGGCCGTCCGACTCCAGCAGCGCGGCGACCTCGTACGGATGGACGGCGGCGGACACCGGCTCCATCAGCCGCTCGGCGAGTTCGTCGATCGGATCGGCGGCCCAGCTCGGCCGCCCCCGGTTCCCCTTCCGTTGCCGGGGCAGGGCGGGCAGGCTGCCGCCCTCGCCCGGCAGCAGGCGCAGCGGGCCGCTCATCCGAGGGCCCCGGCGTGCCGGTCGTCCCGCCACCCGGGCAGGTCCGCGCCGTCGGCCGCCCGCCCTGCCGCCAGTTCGGTGTAGATGGAGCGGAAGGTGTCGATGGTCTGCCGGAGCGTGAACTGCTCGATGACCCGCAGCCGCGCGCCCTGCCCCATGGCGGCCCTGCGCTCCGGGTCGCGGAGCAGTTCCAGGGCCGCGCGGGCCATGGCTTCCGGTTCCCTCGGCGGCACGACGAGACCGGTGTCGCCGACGGCCTCCCGTACGCCGCCGACATCGGTGGAGACGGTGGCCCGGCCGCACGACATGGCCTCGATGAGCGTGAACGGGAAACCCTCGCTGATGCTGGACAGCATCACGGCGTTGCCCGCCGCGTAGGCGTCGCGTATGTCCTCGACCCGGCCCTCGAAGACGACGGCGTCCGCGTGTCCCAGCTCCGCCGCGAGCGCTTCGCAGCGTTCCCGGTACGCCTCGCCGCCGCGCGGGGTGCCGCCGAAGAGCCGCAGCCGGGCGTCCGGCATCTCGGCCCTGACCAGGGCGAAGGCTCTGATGAGCGTCTCCAGGTCCTTGATCGGGTCGACTCGTCCGGCCCAGCTGAGGGTGGGGGTCTCCGGCTCCGGCCCGGCGGCCGGGAAGGCGGCCGGGTCGACGCCGTTGTAGACGGTGCGTATCAACTCCGGTGCGGCGCCGCCCTGTTCCTCCCACAGCCGGTTGTAGCGGTTGCCCGGCGTGATCAGGTCCGCCGTGCGGTACGTCTCCTCGGCGAGCAGCCGGAAGAAACCGAGGAGCAGCGCCTTGACCGGCCACCGGTAGGGGCCCGTGCGGTAGCCGAGATAGCGCTCGCGCAGGTAGACGCCGTGCTCGGTGAGCAGCAGCGGTACGCCGTGCAGCCTCCGCCCGACGAGCCCGGGCAGTACCGCGAGCCCTCCGCTCACCGCGTGGGACACGCCGTGCTCGGGCGGCGCGGCGGTGAGCGGGCGCAGCGCGTGCTCCAGCAGGTCGGTGGCGGTCAGGGCGTCGTGCAGGGTCGGCCGGGCCGCGTGCACCGGCAGGCCGGGCCGGCCCCACACGGCGGCCAGGACGCCGACGGCCTGGTCCGTGCGCAGGGCGGGCGCGAGCTCCCCGTCCCTGGCCGAACGGGCCAGTTCATGCAGCGCGGGCCCGAACTGGTCCTCAGTGGCGGGGTCGAGGAGCGCCGTCAGGAAGCGTTCGTACGTTGCCATCAGCTGCCTGCGGCGACGGCCGCGCGGGGCCCTGCCCACCGGGTCCGGGCCCCACATCGGGACGGTGACGGGCGGCGCGACGTGGGACGGCAGCTCCCAGGCGAGCGGTTCCCGGCCGGTGCCGGTCACCGCGATCACCCGGAAGTCGAAGTCGGGCATGCCCTGGACGAGCTGGTCGCACCACACGCTGACGCCGCCGTGGCTGTGCGGGTAGGTGCCTTCGGTGAGGAGGGTGACCCGGGCCCCGCCGGACGGCGGCACGCGGAGTAAATCGGGCATGACGAAACGTTCCCCCGTGGAGATGCGGCGTTGTGCCGGCCAGGTCGGCTGGAGTGGTGGCGGCGGTCGGGCGCGGGTCAGCTCGTGACGCCGTACGGGACTCGCTTGCGCACCCCGGCCGGCACCGGCAGGCGCGGGGCGGCGGCCCCCACCGGGTCGGCCCGGTCCGCCGGGGCGGCCGTGGCGGTGGCGCCGGCGGGCAGGGTGAGCGTCACCCGGTCCTGGAGGAGTCCGGGCGAGACCCAGCCGGAGAGCGATCCGGCGTACGGGCTGCCGAACGCCTCGGTGCCGAGCAGCATGTTCTGCCGGGTGCCGGCGGGCATCGTGGCGCTCGCGCGGACACCGCCGGGTGCGCGAACGGTGACGGTGTCGCCGACGCGGTACGCCGTCACCTGCCCGGCCCTGACGGCGGTGTTCCAGGCGGCCCGGTCGCGCAGTTCCGCACCGATCTGCTGCTGGCGCAGGTTGACCAGCGGGGTGTTGGCGGCGTACAGCCCGGCGTAGTCGTCGATGATGCGGTTGAGCACCGGGTAGGCGATGCGGTCCTCGGCGAGGTTGGACTGGTGGATGAAGTGCGGCCGGGGGTCGTTGGCGAGGGCGTGGCCGAGGCCGATGCGGACCTCCAGCGGCACGATGTAGTCGGTGTAACCGGTGACCGTGTCGAGCGGCTCCGCCAGGCACGTGGTGCCGGCGGCGCTCTCGCAGACACCGCTGCCGCCGTCGGAGGCCCGAGTGTAGATCCAGTTGTACTCGTCGATCTGCTCGGTGGTGCGGCCCGCGTTGTAGAACACGTTCATGGGGTGGCGGGGCACGGTGAGGGCCTGGCCGACCTTGCGCTGGGCGCGGTCGCGGGAGTTGTCGGATCCGAGCCAGGTGACGGCGTTGTCGGCGAGGGCGGGGCCGAGGTGGGGGTTGTCGTCGGGCTGTTGCGGCAGGACCTTCAGCCCGGAGTGCTCCCCGGTCACCAGCTCGCTGTTCTCCAGGGGCAGTCCGGCGCGCTGCCCCCAGGCGCGGTTTTCACTGATCTGGGAGGAGATCTCCGCACGGGTGACGTACTTGGTGCTTCCGTCGGGGTTCTTGGCACAGACCCAGGGGACGACCGTGACGTCCTGGACGCAGCCGAGGAAGGGGTGGTTGTAGGTGTGGTTGATCCACCGGTAGGTGTTCTTGTCGGCGGTCAGCCGCTGCGCCAGCGGGTCGGTGCCGCCGTGCTCCTCCTTGTAGAGCTCGCTGCCGCCGCCGTTGTACGCCATGTCCAGGGTGAAACCCTTGGCCGCGGACCACTCGGCCGCGTACTGCGCGTCGGCGGCCGTCATACGGATGGGGTCGGGTTCACCGCCCTGTCCGGGAGCGCAGTCCACGTCGCCGGGAGTGCAGTTGAGTTCGGTGTCCCAGCGGTCGTCCGCGGCGAAGACGTCGTCGACGTGGACCGCGAAGTAGTTGCGGGAGGCGCCCAGCCGCACGCCCTGGGTCATCCAGTCCACAATGCCGCGGGCGAGCAGTCGGAACTGCTGCTGGTACTGGTTGTAGACGAAGCCGACGACCAGTTCGCGGCGGCCGTCGTGGCGGTACTCACCGACGATCGACCCCCGCTCCGACGTGCCGGGCAGCGGCGCCTCGACGTAACTGGTGAAGTCCGCTTCCGGCAGGGGCTTCGCGACATGCCCGTAACTCTCACTGACCGAAGGCGAGTTGTCCTCAAAGGGGACACCGCCGTCGAGGTAGCCGAAGGGACCTGCGGCGCCGGCCGCGGTCACCTCGGCGCGCACGCCGTCCAGCGAACCGCTGTAGCCGCCGTTGGCCGGGGAGTCGAGCCCGACCTCGGGCCGGGCGTAGGTGTAGGCGTTGACCTGCGGAACGGCGAAGGCCTTCTCGTACGAGACGAGCGCCTCCATTTCCGCCGAACCGGCCCCGAACGGATTGTCATTGGGGAGCACCACCGCCTGGTATTTGGCGCGTGGCCGGCCGTCGAGCGTGTCGGAGAGGAAGCCGTTGTCGATCGTCGGGCGGTCCCGGCGAGTCAGGTCGACAATCGTGTACGGAGTTCCCGCGCCGTCGAGTTCGGCGGCGATCGCGGCGGTGGCAGGGCCTCCGTCGCCGACCACGAGGACGCTCAGGTCAACGCGTGGCGCCGCCGGGGCCGCCGCAGCCGCGTTCGCCGGCGCGAAGAGCGTCAGTACGAGCGCGGCGGACAGCGTGGATCTCGCGGCCCATCGGACCGTACGGCTTGTGAAGTACATGGGTCCCTCCCCAGAAGGGCATGCCGGTGGTGCGACCGGCATGCCCTGCCCCCCGGCGAGACGGGCGTTCGGCCAGCCGCCGCCTGTGTCCCGCACTGTCGGATCACATAGTGGGGCCAGACATGGAGGTTCTGTGAGGGCGTCGTGAAACCTGGCGAGAAATAAACCTTTCCCGCATACCTCGAGGCCCGATCGGCCCTCCTTCCGGCAACGCGTACAGAGCCCCCAGCGGCAGGGGTTCCGCTTCTCCGCCACAGCTCAGAGGTACTGAAAGCGCCTACCGCGCCGACCGGCGCCCTCCTGTGGTCCAGTCCGCAAAAACTTTTCAGGGGCGGCTACCAATTTCAGCCAGCCCGGGCGCCCGGACCGACTCGGCACCGCACCGGACCCGCCCCGTTGGCCGTTGGCTGTTGGCTGTTGGCTGTTGGCTGTTGGCTGTTGGCTGTTGGCTGTTGGCTGTTGGCTGTTGGCACATCCCATGGCCGGCCCGGCATCCGGCGCAGCATGGGCGGGTCGTCTCGAGCTATGGCATGCCCCCGCCGAGTCGTTCCTCCAGGGCCTCGAACGCGAGTTGCTCCACGGAAGGCACTGGGCCTCGAAGGCACAGACGCGGCTCGAGCTGTTCCGCCGGCTGTCGCGCTACAACCGGCGCCGTCGGCATTCCAGGCTCGGCTGCCTCACGCCATCCGAGTTCGAACAGCGACTGATCACGCCACATACGCTGTCACTCGTCGCGTGAAAACCGGCGTCCACTCCTGGAGGTCAGTCTCAGCCAAACGCGGTCACCAAGCCCGGCGGTCCCGACAGGCAAGGCATGGCGGACAACGCGCAGTGGGGCGGCACTTCCCACTCGCTGTGCTCCAGATCCACCTGTGAACGGCCGGCTCCGGCCGTGAACGACGCGCGTCCAGGAGGTCACGGCTCCCGCGCAGCAGCGAAGCGGACGCCCGTCCAGGGCTGTCGGCGCCGGCCGTGGCCAGGTGCTCGGCGATCCGCCGGGCCGCGGTCCGGCTCAGCGGTGGCCTCCGGCCCACCGCGCGCAGCCGGCCCGCCCGGTGGTGGCCGGGCACGGGGAACTGCGGGCGGCCAACCCCTGCCTCCACCCGGCCCGGTGCCAGCCCCCATGTGGCGGCCGCCGGACACCGCCCGGGCCGGCCGCCCGGATCACCTCCAGCGCTGCTGGTTGCGGGCCGGGAGCCGCACCATGCCCGTGCAGGCACGCCGTGCACCGGCGCAAGCGGGTGCCTTCGACCGGCGTAGACCGTTAACGACGCAGCCGGGCGGCAGCGGCCAGGATCGGGGTGGTCACCGCGGTGGCGGCGTCGCCGAGCGCGGTGATCAAGTCTGCGGGCCACGGCGCGAGGTCGGACGCGCGAGCCGGGGATGCGTTGAAGCGGTATGCGGCCACGCTGTGCGGATCGGCGCGGGCGATGACCTCGAGCGTGTGCTCGGCCCAGCCCCGCTCGCGGAACCGGCTCAGCAGCACGGCCCGCAACTCGCCGTCCCGCAGGTGACGGAGGGAGTCGGTCACAGTTGCACAACCACTGGGAGTTCCTGGCACCGCCCATCGACCCGTCGGCACTCACCACCGTGGGAACCGCGACGCGCCACCGCCACGTACTCGTCGTCGAGACCCTGCGCGCCGACGGCTCGCGCCCCTCCCCCGGAGAGGACGGCTTCCTGCCCGTCCGCCGAGTAGAGCCGCACCACCTGGTCGTCCGGGCCGGCCGGTGGTACCTGGTCGCCTACGACCTGGAAAACCGGCAGTGGCGAGTGCTCCGCGTCGACCGGCTCCGCCCCCGCCCGACCACACAGTGCTTCAGCCCGCGTGAACTCCCGGCCACGGCCTCGCCCGCTTCGTCATGAGCAGTCACGACCGCGGCGACACCCCCGCCACCTGGCAGTGCACCGGCAGCCCCGGCTCAACCTGCCGACCGGGATCGTCGCCCGTTGGGCACCAGGCGGCTCGGTCGTCGAACACCTCGATGACGACCACTGCAGACTCACCCTCGGCGCCTGGTCCTGGGCGGGCATCGCCGGACTCCTCGCCACCTTCGACACCGAACTCCGCCCGCCCGAACCCGTCCAGGCATGCCGGCACCTCGTGCACCGATGGGCCGCCATCGCGGACACCGGGCATGCCCCTGCCCCTCCCCCATGAGTAAGACCATCGTCCAGGAAGGCATTTCCTCCCGGTGTTCCACCCCAGGATCTGCAGTGGGCGGAGCCTCGGGGAGGTTTTCACCACCGTCGGTGCACGGTGGCTTTTGTTCCGGTCACCAGGCTTGCCGGTGGAACGTCGTCGGCCACGACCGCGCCGGCGGCAATCACGGCGTCACGGCCGATGCTGACCCCGGGCAGGATCGTGGCACCGGCACCGATCCACACGTTCTCCGCCACGTCGATGGGCGCGCCGGTGAGGTACAGCCGCCGCTCCTCGGGATCGACCGGGTGGCCGCTGGTGATGAACGTGACCTTCGGGCCGACCATCACGCGCTCGCCGAGCCGGATGCCTGCGTAGTCCAGGAAGGTGCAGTTCTGATTGATGAACACGCGCTCGGCGAGGTCGAGATGGAGACCGTGGTCCGTGTAGAAGGGCGGATAGACCGTGACTCCCGGCGGCAGCGGCCTGCCGAGGATCTGTTCCAACAGTTCGGCCTTGCCCGCTTCGTCCTCGAAGGGCAGGACGTTCAGGCGGGAGGTGAGCTCGGTGACCCGCAGGACCCTCTCGGCCATGGCCTGGAACTCCGCACTGTGGATACGCATGAGACGCTCGCTGGACATGCCGCAATCCTTTCTCGTGTACGGGTGACTGGACAAGATCCAGCCAGAGGTCCTCCGCCTCCCCCTCCCCGGCTCTTCACCCCGGAACAAGATTTCCAGGCCCGCGCATCGGGCCGCGCCGGGAAATGGAGACTTCACCGGTGAGGCGATGGGCCATCAGGCTGCCATGACAGAGTGGATCATGGCTTCGGAGCGGGCGGGCAGAGCTGCGTGATCGTGGGCCGGGCGGCAGTGGAGCATGAGCCGGCCGTAGGTCCGCCCGACCGCCCGGCGTTTGTCCTACGCGCGGAGGGCGGGAGTACCAGAACCTCTTCGTACCGATGACGAGAGTGCTGGACGACCGCACCTTCGCGTCTGCTGACGGGCCCGTCCTCAACTGCCGCACCGGTGAAACCCGTCCCGGGCCTGCCGCGTCACACCGACAGGACGGCCCGCCCCGCCCGTCCTCCGTGAAGTCATATGCGGATCGGGGCATCACGCACCGTCAGCCTGCCTGCCGACGGGGCCTTGGCCGCCGTCGTGCCTGGGGGCCGTCTCCGGTTGCGGCAGTGACAAGGCCGGCGGCGAAGCGGAGACCTACCCGGATCCGCGCCCGATGCGGACCCGCCCCGCCGACGACCCGGGCTCCTGGCTGGATCTCCTGGACATCTTCAACTGACAGCCGGTAGCGAAGACCGACGGGTGGACCTCAGCTCTTGACGGCCTCCGCGATCCGCAGGGCGGCCTGGACGGGCGTGAGGTGCGTGGTGTCGATGATCTCGGCCTCACTGTGCAGCCACGTGCGGGCCGCCTCGGCGTAGGGCTCGAGGTAGGCGAGACGGAATTGGGAGGGGCCAAGATCCGTGTCCCCCTCGATGCGCCCGCGGAGAGTGTCCTGGTCGGCGTGGAGAACGAAGTGCCGTACCGGAATCGCATGCTGGGCGAGGCCCGCGCTGATCTCGCGCCAGTACTGCTCGACCAGGACCGTCATGGGCATCACCAGAGTGCCACCGGTGTAATCGAGTACGCGGCGGGCGGTCTCGACCACGAGCGGCCGCCACGGCGGCCAGTCCTGGAAGTTGCCCGTCCAGGGCAGTCCCGGCTTGATGTCCATGAGTGCCTCGCCGACCTTTTCGGCATCGAACACCCGTGAATCCGGGATCAGTTGCTGCACGAGTGCGCCGGCCGTCGTCTTACCTGCGCCATGGGTGCCGTTGAGCCATACGATCATGGGACCTGACGCTAGCGCCGTATGGGGCCCAGGTGGCCTCAACCGCCAGGATCAGCTGTCGCCTGCCTCGAAGAATCGCACCGGCTGGGCATGCCGCCCAGCCGGCGACAACGAGCCTGCCCAAGTGCCACCTCACGTGATTCGGTTCGTGTGGTCGTGTGAAGGAGCGTTTGAGCTGGCGGATTTCGCCAACTCAAACGCTCGCTCGGTTTGTCGCCGATCGTTCGGCGCGGCCATGGGCCGGGTGACGGCCTTCGATCGATACGGTCATGCGTCGCGATGGTTGCGGAACCACTGCGTCACTTCGTCGGCGTGGGTGTCCGGTGGGAAGACCGGGTAGAAGACGTGCTCGATGGTGGCGCCGCGCAGTACGAGGGTCAGGCGGCGGTACATCGTCTGCCCGTTGGCCTCGAACGTCGGGAGCTTCAGCGCGTCTGCGAGCGTGAGCCGGGGGTCGGAGAGCATCGGGTAGGGCAGATGCAGGCGGTCCACGAGCGCCTGCTGGTAGTCGGCCCGGTCCGAGGACAGGGCAAGGACGCGATCGACGCCTTCGGCCCGCAGTGCATCCAGGTTGTCGCGGAAGCCGCACGCCTCCTGGCTGCACCCGCGGGCGCCCGGGATGTCGTTCCAGCCCTCCGGGACGTCGGCGGCCGGGTCTCCGGTCAGCGGGTAGAAGAAGAGCACCCAGCGGCCCTCGGAGACCGCGTCCAGGCGTATGCCGCTGCCGTCCGTGCCGGTGAACGACAGAGCGGGGAGCATACGGCCAGGAAGGTGGGCGGCTGCGCCGTCGTCCACCGGGACCGGCAGGCCGGAGGGCAGGGGGTCGGCCTTGGGCAGCATCTTGTCGGGCTCCTTGAATGGCTCGGTGATGGAGGGGAAACCTCGCCGGGCCGCCGCGTCCCGGCGGCGGATCAGCTCTTCCCGGCTGTGGGCCAGCCGGGCGACGAGAAGGTCGAGCGCCTCGATCTTCTGCTGGTAGGCGGCCAGGGACTCCACGCAGTGATCGCCTTCCTCATGGCCCGCGCGCAGGCACGCGAGAAACGGCCCGGTCTCCATGGGAGTGAGGCCGAGCGCCCCGAGGCTGCGGATCTCCTCCGCCAGCCGGACGTCCTCCGCGGTGTAGTCGCGGTAGCCGTTGGCCGCACGGCCGGGGTGGAGCAGACCGCAGTCCTCGTAGTAGCGCAGCGCCTTGATCGTCACGCCGGCGGCCGCGGCCGCTTCGCCTGCACGCATGTGCACCTCCTCGTCGCAGCAGAACGCTAAACCCGGCCCTTGGGGGACGGGTCAAGTCGGCCCTCCATACCGGCGCCACCCCTCACCCGCTGGAACGCTCAGCGCTGTCAGCCCAGCCGCTCATCCGCCACATCGAACGCTCGGTCACATTCCGGCTCGCGGGCTGTTCGGGGGGCGGCTGCTACAGGTCGAACTCCAGGTGTTCGATGTCGGTGAAGCGGACTTCCTCCAGGCTCCCGGCGCGGCGGCCGCCGTCCTGGAAGTAGGTCTCCTTGAGGGCTTCGGCGGCGATCTCCTGAAGTCGGGCGTCGCCGGCACCGGCCTCCTGGGCCTCGAAGAGGCGGGCGGCGTGGATCGGGGGGAGGGCGACGGTCAGGTGCCGGATCCGGTCCTGGTCCGTCGACCCGATCGGTGCTACGTAGCCGAGGCGGGCGCGGGTGTCGATGACGATGCCGCCCGTGGACGCCGCCTTCGCCCTGGCCTTCGCCCGGATCTGCGGCTGCCACCGCTTCTTCACCTCACGCTCCAGCCGTGCGGCGAGGTCCGGGCGGGGCTTCTTGATCTGGTCCTTCACGTACCGCTCGACGGTGCGCTGGGAGATGCGCAGCATCCGGGCGACCGCCTTCGTGCCCTTCATCTGCTTGACCAGATACCGCATCTGCGCGCCGGCGCTCTTGGGCGCCGGGCGGGTGAACGCCTTCTGCACCGCGGCTTCCAGGCCGTCCCCGATCAGGCTCATCGTGACCTTCTCCTACTCTCCGTTGTCGACGTCGGTGACGGTGCCGTCCTTGATGTACCGGGCGAGGTTGAGCTCCGGGGCGTTGAACCGCTCGCGCACTCCCTCACCCCACAGCACGCTCTGGGTACCCTCGTGCTTGACCAGGCCCGGGTTGACGCCGAGCTTGAAGCCACCGGGCAGCGGCTTGCCCTCCCGGTAGGGCAGGAAGTCCAGCGGCGAGGGCCCGTCGGCCGCGTAGACGACGCAGTCGGAGAGGACCGCGATGGGGTACTGGCCGGTGAACGCCGCGTGCTTGACGATCTTGCGGTGCAGGTTGATGCGGGTGCGGGAGATGACCGCCGCGCGGATGTCGGGCCGCCAGGTGGGGCGGGACAGGGCGCGCCACGGCTGCCCGGGCTTCCAGCCCTCGCCCCGGGGGCGCTCGCGCAGCTTGCCCAGGCCGCCCTTGACCGTCGCCTTGACCGCCGAGACGACGATCGCCAGTTCCGGGTCGCGCTCCTTGTAGCCGTCCATCGCCGTGAGGAAGTCGGCCGACGACAGGTCCGCGTCGACGCCGAGGTCGGCCATCGTGGCGAGGTAGGCGTCGCGCAGCCGCTGGTACCAGCCGTCCAGGTAGCGGCCGTTGTCGTACCGGACCCATGCCTCGATCGGCCGCACCTCGTAGCCGAGCTCCTGGGCGTAGGCGACGGTGGGCGTCGCGTACCAGGCCGGGCCCTCCGGGCGGTCGCCCTTCGGCGTGAACGGGGAGGGCAGCAGGTCCGCGTCCAGCTCCGCCCACTTGTCCTTGCCGACCTTCACCTTCGACAGGTCGACGTGGGACAGATCCACCAGCCATGAGCCGGGCAGCTTCGGATCGAACACCGGGGCCTTGACGTACGTAGGCGCTCCGAGGCCGACGACCAGGCCGTTCGCTCCGGCGGCGAAGGCCATGTTCACGTCGATGCCGACCAGGTGGCGCAGGGTGCACTCGGCATCGGTCATCGGCCGTGCCCAGTCGTACGCCTCCTCGAACAGCTTCTCGCCGGGGCCGCGCACGTGGAACCGCGGCAGGTCCTTGAGCAGCGGGTGGCCGTCGGGGGCCTCGCACGGCGCCGGGTCGACCGGGTCCTTGCCCAGGCTGCCGGGGTTGTGCTCGGAGTGCCGCTTGCCGTCGGCATCCGGCTCGGATGCGCGCGTCGGCGGGTGCAGCGCGGTCATCAGCTCCAGGCCGGTCACTGCGGTCGATCCGCGCGGGGTCATCACACGGGAGGCGTACACGCCCAGGACGCGGGCGAGTTCCGCCGGCGGGAGCTGCCCGGCCTCGCCCCAGTGCCGGGTGTCCAGCGCGTTCCAGGACGGGATGCACAGCTGCACGCACTGGCGCTCCGAACCGGTCGCGGGACGGTAGATCCGCGCCCACGGCCCGAAGCCCCTCTTCGTCAGCTTCCACTCCGCGCGGACCAGCTGCTTGATGACCTTGTGCCCCTCCGGCAGCCGCCCGGACAGGCGCTCGTCGTCGGTGAGGTGGACCGGCAGGCCGTAGCGCTCGCACGCGGTCTCGGTGAGGACGATCAGCGGGTCGGCGTCCTTGCCCGGCCCGGACAGCTTCGGCGCGCCCAGCTTCGCCTCCGTGAGGGTCCAGTCGACCAGGGCCGGGACGGACTTGGCGGGCACGCCCAGGACCAGGCCGCCGACGCAGTACGCCAGCACCTTTCCGGCAGCGTCGACGTCGACGACCGCCAGCGGCCCGTTCTCGAACCGCGGGTCACTCCCGCCCGCCGGGCTCGCGGCCGGGGACGCCTTCTGCGCGCCCGGGCGGCGCGACGCCGACGACGCCGGCCTGATGGTGCGCACCGGACGCGGCGCGGCCACTGGAGCGGCGGCGGGGGCAGGGCTGGTCCGGGTATTCTCGGTTGCAGTCATGTCCGCAGCCCCGGGCGCCGGGCCCGGGGACAGCGTCCGCGATTCCGCCGGGACGGGTGCGGCGGCGAACGCGGCCGGTACCGCGGCGTCCCGGACAGGCGCGGTGACATCGGCGGGGTAGAGCTTCGCGAGCTTGTCCAGCAGCCGGGCGTAGGCGTCGCGCTCCGGTGGGCGGGGCTCGGTCTTGCCGGCCTCCCAGCCGGACACCGTGGCCCGCCGCACCTTCAGCGCGGTGGCCACCTCGTCGATCGTCAGACCGTGCGCGGCACGCAGCCGCTTGCGCTCCGCCGGCGGCGGCAGCGTGGCGCGGGACGCGAGCAGCGCGTCGACCGCATCGAACAACTCGGACATGGAACACCTCCGGCCCACACCCTACCCCACGAAACGTACAATTCGCGTACGTTTAGCGTACGAGTTGCGCCCAAAGGGTGCTCGAGGGGAGGGGTGCTCCTCGGTGTCAGCCGCACGGGGACGAGAAGGCGGCCGGTGCGACTTCCCGCAGCCGATGAGATCTTCTCCCGTTCCGAGGCCTACCGGGCTGTCGTCGCCTCCCGCCACCACGCCCCGGAGCACCTGCGCCAGATCCCGGCCGACGAGATCCTCTCGCGCCACGAACCCGGCCAAGCTCATCCGTCAGACAGGTCCTAGAACTCGTAGTCCTGGGCCAATTCCTCCCAGCGAATGCTGCGAAGCGCAAGGTCGGCGTCCTCGCCCGACGGAACATCCGGGGCGGCCTGGAACCAGACCACGGTGAGGGCGGAACGGTGCAGTACCGGGTCGAGCTCAGGAGCGACCGCTGTAGAGCGGAAGAGTCCGGCACAAGCCACGGAAGGCAGCACCTCGACAGGGCCGAAAGCGCCGGCGGTCCGGTCCGGGTATGCGAGGAGGGGCGGAACGAGATGGACCGGCGCGGAGGAAAACGCGCGTTCGGCCTTTCGCTGGAGGCCGCTGACCTTCATGTCGTTGATGGGCTTGCACGGGTAGCCCTCCAGCATCCCCGCATAGGTCGAAGACATCTGCAGCTCGGTGAGCTCGATCGAACGACCAGACAAGAGAACTGTGCGGCTCAGCGACATGCCGACACCCTATGCGCACGATCCACTTCCGATACGCGCCCAGCTGTCCGGCGGATCACGTGAGCAGGAGCCGGAAGGCCCTCCTGACTGGCACCGGTTGGCACGACAGCCCCTTCAGTCCTTACGGAGGCGGTGGGCCTTGGCAACGAGTCCCCGAGGCAGCTTCGGCCCTGCACATGCGTAGTCGATCAGCAGGTTCCGGTAGGTGGTGTCCGCGAGCTCCGGCGCCAGGGCGATCAAGGCCCTCAGGCCGTCGGACGAGCCGGAAAGGCGCGTGCGGTAGGCGGCGCCCGCCGCGCGCAGGGAGACTTCGTGAGGTTCGTACTCCAGGCCCTGTTCGACGAGGGTCGCGGCTGCGGCGAAGTCGCCCTGCTCGGCACGTACGTCCGCCAGGTCCAGGTAGAGGGACCAGTTGGCGGAGTCCAGGAGCAAGGCGCATTCGAAGGCCGCAGCGGCCTGATCCAGGTCGCCCATCACGCGCCAGGTGGTCGCTCGTGCGACTGCGGTCCACATGACCCGGTCGACAGCATCGGCGCGATCGCACAGGGCGAAGGCCAGTTCGTACCGGCCGCAGGCCCGGGGCAGCCGGGCCATGGCGGCCAGCGACTCCGGTACGGGATTCCGTTCGGATACCACCTCGAGGGCATGGAACCAGGGCGCGAACCGCTCCCGCATCTCGTCGGTGTCCAGGTCGTGGCCGTAGTCCAACGCCCGCAGACACGCCTCGGCCAGCGCCTCAGCACTCACCGCGCCGAGAAAGCGCGCATCACCGAACCAGGGTGCAGCGCCCCATGCCACGTTGGGCCGCACACCCGTAACCGAACCAAGGGCCATCACCGCGTCGTCCATGTTCCCGTCAAGGAACAGGAAGTACGCCTGCGCCAGCACAGCGCTCAAGGAGCCGTCCCCTTCGAGGCCCTCCTTCAGATCCGAGCGTCGGTCCATCCACAACTCGGCGAGGGCCGCATAGGGCTCCGGAGCCGCCGGTGCCGAGGCTACCGCCCCCACCAAAAGCTCCACGGCGCCCACCGGGCTTCCGCCGCAGTGCGCCATCACACCAGCGAGACCGACTCCCGCCGCCACTGACTGCTTCGACATCGCCCGAGAATACCCGTGGCCAAAGGTTCTGTGAGCGCTTCCGCTTGGACGGCGGTACCGCTGTCAGTGACAGTACCCCTGACAGCAACGACGGTGCGCAAATGGCGGAGATCACCGCAGTCGGTGATGAGACCAGGAGAGGAGGGGCCCCCTCTCAACGCACTGCCCGATCCTGCCGGCTGCCTGGGGCGTTGGTCCACCATGGGGCGGGGTGGCCCGACGAATGCAGAGCGGGTGCGGCTGAAGCCGCACTTGCCGGTGGCCGGGCAGCGCGGCGACGGTGGATCGATCACCGTAAGGTGATCAACGGAATCCTGTTCCGGGTACGAACGGGCATACCGTGGCGGCGTACGTCGCCGACCCGCGCCACGACGTGCTGTGGCGGGCCGGCCTGAGCCGGGGCACCAAGGAGAAGGTCGCCGAGCAGCTCGGAGACGCGGCCGGGGCGGCCCTCGACAAGGTACGGCTGTCGGTGTGGAAGTGGCGGGCAGGTGCCATCACCCTGTACGAGCGGCTCGGCTTCACCGTCGCCGATGCAGGGGAGGAACGGGGCCGGCTGGTGTGCGCGGAGTGTGCCGTGTGGGTGGCCGCCGTCACTCGTTGACGGCTGTGGCCGGCACTGTCTCCTCGTATCGGACGGCGAGTTCGCCCTATCTCGTAGCCACAGCCCGGTGGCCCTTGAGGCGATCGATCCCGCACTCCGCCGCGTGGCGCTCCTTGTAGTCGGTTCTGCCGGACTTCGGCGGCCGGCCGCCGCGGGAGCCGCCCTTCCTGCGGCTGAGGAACCGGCCGGCCTCCTCGGGGTCCGTGCGGCGGATGCCGTGCCTGCGCAGGCAGGCGCGGTTCGCGCGTGACCCGTACGCCTTGTCGGCCCGGACCTCGTCCGGCCGGATGCGAGGTCGGCCCAGGCCCAGGCGGGGCGCCCGGATGGCCTCCGGGACCGGCCGGAACCGCGGACTGCCGTGCCCAGCAGCGACA
This sequence comes from Streptomyces sp. Wb2n-11, assembly GCF_001049855.1. Lineage (NCBI taxonomy): Bacteria > Bacillati > Actinomycetota > Actinomycetes > Kitasatosporales > Streptomycetaceae > Streptomyces > Streptomyces sp. Wb2n-11. The sequence continues at coordinate 7,343,827 of NZ_CVPB01000001.1, read as the reverse complement.
ACGGCTTCTGCCCCTGATCAGCCACCACATGCAGCTTCGTGGTCAGCCCTGCGCCGGGTGAATCAGAGGTCATGCGTGGAACCGCCGCCGTCGGCGGGTGGCGGCCGGGAGCTCGGCTGCCGTCAGGCTTCCCGGCCGTGGCCCTGGGACTCGCCTCCCGACGTGTCTTCTCGGAGGTGTTCGGAGAGCCACGTGTGGACGGCGAGGGCGGTCGTGCGGGAGTGATCCTCCAGAACGGTGAAGTGGTCACCGGGCACGGTGATCTCGGAGTGCGGCAGGCTCCACGGCTCGGCCGCCTCGATACCGGGCAGGCGCTCTCCGGCCCGGACGAAGAGGGTGGGGGCCGTCAGTTCCGTCGGCTTCCAGCCGGCGTAGAGCTCCAGGTAACCGGCCATCGCAGTGAGCCGGTCGGTCTCGGCCGAGGCGAACTGCGCGGAGTTGTCCAGCATGCCCGCCGTCATCGCAGAGAGCGCGGGCCTGTCACCGCCGCTGCCGCCGAGGCCGCTTTCCTCGCCCGGGTAGGTGTCGATCAGGACGACGGCGGACGGCATCAGGCCCGTGCTCTCGAGCTCCTCGGCGACCGCGTGTGCCACCCATCCGCCGGCCGAGCGCCCCAGCAGGACGAACGGCTCGTCGCCCGCACACGCGCGCACGGCGGCGGCCTGCGCCGCCACGAAGGCGGCCAGTGTGGCGGGCAGCAGTTCCTGCGGCAGGAACCCCGGGTTCGGCAGTACCGAAACCGGGCGCCGGCCCTGCAGGGCCGGCCCGAAACGGGCGTACTCGTGCGGCCCCGACAGCGCGCTGAGGGCGGGAAAGCAGATCAGGCGGGGCCCGGAGCCCCCTGTCGCGAGAGTGACGGCCGAAGGGGACGAGCCGAGTACCTCTGCGCCCTCGAACACCTCACGAAAACGTGCTGCGATCGTCAGGAGGACCATCCCGTCCCACGCCTTGCCACGGACGCACGCCGTACGGAAGAGCGCGGACAGGGAGTCGGCGTCCGCGCCCTTCGTGGCCGGAGCCCTTTCCGTGGCACCGTCCTGCCACGGAGGGAAGGACCCGTCCTGGGCGCCACCGGCCGCATGGGGGCCGATGGCACCGGGAACGGCCAAGGGCCCGGGTGTTTCAGGGGCGTCTTGGGACCAGCGTTCCTCCAGGTGGGCTGCGACCCCACGCGGCGTCGGGTAGTCGAACAGGAGCGTGGCCGGCAAGGCAAGTCCCGTCAGCGCTGCAAGCCGGTTGCGCAACTCGACTGCGGACAGTGAGTCGAGGCCCAGCTCCGCCAGCGCACGGTCCGCCTCGACCGCGGGATCCCCCGCCCCGTGACCGAGTGCCAGGGCGGCTTCCGCTCGGACCTGCGAGAGGAGCAGAGCACCGCGTTCACCCGGGGGCGCGGCGGCCAGCCGTCGGCGCAGGGAGTCCTCGCAGTCGGTGCCGGACCCGGTGAGCGATGCGGAGGCCCTCCGTACGGGCCCTCGGCCCGGTACCCGGGAGAGCGGCGCCCCAGGAGTCCCAGGAGCCCCGGATGCCCTGGTTGCCGCCGGGTCGAGACGAGCTGCGACCAGGACGGCGTCCTGTCCTTCGACGGCGGTGTCGAAGAGCGAGAGGCCCTCCTCGGTCCGCAGCGGGACGAAACCGGAACGGGCCATCCGGCGCAGGTCCGCGTCCCGGAGCGCGGCCGTCATCCCACCCCCACCGCTCTGCTGCCACGGCCCCCAGGCGAGAGAAGTACCGGGCAGCCCGAGCGCCCTGCGGTGCTGTGCCAGCGCGTCCAGGAACGAGTTCGCCGCCGCGTAGTTGCCCTGGCCACCGGAGCCGAACACCCCGGCCACCGAGGAGAACAGGGCGAACACCGCCAGGTCGCTGCCCCGGGTCAGCTCGTGCAGGGCCAGGGCCGCATCCACCTTCGGTCGCAGTACGCGGTCCAGCCGCTCCTTTGTGAGTGCCGGGATCACCCCGTCGTCCAGGACCCCCGCGGTGTGCACCACGCCGGTCAGCGGGTGTGCCTCCGGCACGCTCGCGAGCAGGGCGGCGAGCGCCGGGCGGTCGGCGACGTCACAGGCCGTCACCGTGACCTCCGCGCCCAGTCCGGCGAGTTCCGCGCACAATTCGGCGGTGCCGGGCGCATCGGCTCCGCGTCGTCCCGCGAGCAGCAGGTGGCGCACCCCGTGCGCCACCACGAGGTGCCGGGCGAACTCCATGCCCAGCGAACCGGAGCCCCCGGTGACCAGGACGGTGCCGTCCGGGCGCAACCGGCGCGGCGCCCCGTCGGCCGTCACCGTTGCCGTTGCCGTATGGGATGCGCGGACCAGTCCCGGTACGTACGCGACACCGTGGCGTACGGCCGTCTGCGGCTCGGGACTCGTCAGGGCCCGTGCCAAGGCCCCTGCGGACGTGGGACGGCCGTCGACGTCGATCAGCGAGAAGCGGCCCGGGTTCTCGGTCTGCGCCGAGCGGAGCAGTCCCCACACCGGTGCGTGGACGAGAGCGGCATCGTCGTTGCGAATGCTTTCGCCCGGCTCCGCTCCGGTGGCCACGGCGCCCGAGGTGAGAACGACGAGACGTGAGCCGGCGAGTCGTTCCTCGGCGAGCCAGTCCTGTACGAGCCGCAGCGCCCAGCCGGCCGCACGGTGTGCGGCCGACACGAGGTCCGTTCCGTCCGCCCCGGTGAGCGGAGGGCAGGCGATCACGACGGCCGGTGCGTCGGCGGCCGCCGAGGCCGGATCCGGGTAGACCGTCGGCCGGATGCCCGACTGCAGGAGCGTGTCGTTCAGCCACGGGCCGGGCTCGCCCAGGAGCCCGTACAGGGGTGGCTTCGCCGACGCCGGGGCGGGGGAATCCGGCAGACGCGTCCATTCCGGGCGGAACAGGCAGTCGCTGTGCGCGCGTACGCCGCTCAACTGCTCGCGGGAGAGCGGCCGCAGGACGAGTGAGCGCACCGTGGCCACGGGGGCCCCGGTCCGGTCGGTCAGCTCCAGCCGGGCCCTGTTCCCCTCCGTCCGGGACACCCGCACCCGCAGGGTGCGGGCGCCGGACGCGTGCAGCCGTACACCGCTCCAGGCGAACGGGAGCGACAACAGCGCCCCGGTTCCGCTGCCGTCGTTGTCCGGGGCGGCCTGATCCAGCGTCAGGGTGTGCAGTGCCGAGTCGAGCAGGGCCGGATGCAGGGGGAACAGGCGGGCGTTTCCGTGTTCCCCTTCCGGGAGTCCGACCTCGGCGAGGAGATCGTCGCCCAGGCGCCAGGCCGCCCGCAGGCCCTGGAAGGCCGGTCCGTAACGGAGCCCGCCGTGCGCGAGTTCCTCGTAGAGGCCGGTACCCGCCTCGGTGCCGAGCGGTAGCGGAACAGCGCCCGCCGGTGGCCACGGGGACGGCGCGTCCACGGAGGTACGCGGTTCCGGAGGGCCGGAGTCCGCAGGGGCCAGGACTCCGGAGGCATGGCGGTTCCAGGGGCCGTCGTCGTGTCCGGGAGCGTGCGTCCGTGCGTGGAACACCACGGCCCGGCGCCCGTCGGTGTCCGCTCGCGCCAACTTGACCTGGAGTTCGACCACCTCGTCGAGGGACAGCGGAAGCGGTGCCGTCAGCGTCAGTTCCTCCAGTACGGAGGCGCCCGCCCGGGCCCCGGCGTGGATCGCCATGTCGACGAAGGCCGTCGCCGGCAGGAGCACCGTGTCCAGCACCGCGTGGTCGGCGAGCCAGGGCTGGTCACGCAGGGACAGCCGGCCGCTCAGCAGCAGGCCGTCGTCGTCCGCCGTCGGCGTCGCCGCTCGCAGGAACGGGTGGGACGCGGCGCCGGGCTCCGCCGCGGATGTCGGCAGGTCGGCCTCCAGCCAGTACCGCTCACGCTGGAACGCGTAGGTGGGCAGCGCCGTACGCCGTGCGCCACGCCCGGCGAAGACCGCGTGCCAGTCCACGTCCACACCGTGGGCGTGGAGCGCGGCCACCGTGGCGAGCAGCGCCCCGGCCTCCGGCCGTGGGCCGCGCAGCGTCGGAACGGCCAGAGGTTCGGGGCCGTCCGCACGGCCGCCGGACGTGGTCGTCGGCGTGTTCGCCGTGGCCGCCGGGCGGCCGGAGAAGCCGTCACGTGCCAGGCCCGTGAGCACGCTGTCCGGGCCGAGTTCCACGAAGTGCGTGGCCCCCTGCTCCCGCAGGTACCGTACCGAGTCGGCGAAACGGACCGGCCGGCGTACATGGTCCACCCAGTACCGGGGCGAGCAGATCTCCTCGGTGGTGGCGGGCCGGTCCGCCACCGCGGTGACGAGGGGAAGCTCCGGCGGGGAGTAGGTGATCCCCCGCGCGACCAGGCCGAAGGCGTCGAGCATGGGGTCCATGTGCGCCGAGTGGAACGCATGGCTCACCCGCAGACGGGTGGTCTCGCGTCCCTGTTCGCGCCAGTGCGCGATGACCTCCAGCACCGCGGGTTCGTCCCCGGAGACGACCACGGAGCGACCGTTCACGGCTGCGACGTCCACCCCCCGCACCCTGTCCGCTCCGCTTGCCAGATACGCGGTGACCTCGCTCTCGTCGGCCTGTACCGAGGCCATCGCCCCGCCGGCGGGCAGCGCGTCCATCAGTCGGCCCCGTGCCGCGACCAGGGTGCAGGCGTCCGTGAGGGACAGCACGCCGGCGACGTGCGCCGCCGCCAGCTCACCGACCGAGTGCCCGGCCACCATGTCGGGGCGTACGCCCCAGGACTCCAGCAACCGGAACAGCGAGACCTCCAGAGCGAAGAGTGCGGGCTGCGCGAAGCGCGTCGTGTGCAGGATCCCGCCCGCCCGCGAACCCTCGGCGCACTCGGCGCTCCTCATGCCGTCTGCGGCACCCCCGGCGTTCTCGGCGGCGAACACCACGTCCCGCAGCGGCCTCGGCAGAAGCGGGTCCAGCAGTGCGCAGATCTCGTCGAAGGAACGGGCGTAGACGGGATGGGTCTCGTACAGCTCCCGGCCCATCCCGGCCCGCTGGCTGCCCTGCCCGGTGAACATGAGGACGACCGGGCCCGCCGGGCGGGGACCGCTCGTGCTCAGGCCCGGCCGGTAGCGGCCTTCCGCCACCGCTTCGAGCGAGGCGAGCAGTTCGTCGCGGTCACCGGCCACCACCACCGCACGATGCTCGAAATGGGCGCGGGTTGTGGCCAGAGAGAAACCGAGGTCCAACAGGTCCGTTCCGGGGCGTTCGCTCACGTAGGCATGCAGTTGCCGGGCCTGCGCCCGCAGCCCCGAGGCGCTCCTCGCCGACACCGGGAACGGCACGGCCGCCACCGGGGCCACGGCCACCTGGGCGACCGGGGATCCGCTTTCCGGACGGTCCAGGGCACCCGGCTCCTCCACGGGCGCCTGCTCGATCACCACATGCGCGTTGGTTCCGCTGATCCCGAAGGACGACACACCCGCCCGCCGGGGCCGCCCGGTCCGGGGCCAGGGCACCGAGCGGGTCAGCAGCGACACCGCACCCGACGACCAGTCCACGCCGGGGTTCGGCTCCTCGGCGTGGAGCGTACGCGGCAGTACGCCGTGCGCCATCGCCTGGACCATTTTCATCACGGCGGCCATACCCGCCGCCGCCTGCGTATGCCCGATGTTCGACTTGACCGAGCCCAGCCACAGTGGGTGTTCCCGAGCACCGGCCTGCCCGTAGGCCTCCAGGAACGCCTCCGCCTCGATGACGTCGCCGAGCCGGGTGCCCGTGCCGTGCGCCTCCACCGCGTCGATCTCCGCGGGTCCCAGCCGCGCGTCGGCCAGAGCCTGGTGGATGACCCGTTGCTGCGCCGGTCCGTGCGGCGCGGTCAGGCCGTTGCTCGCGCCGTCCTGGTTCACCGCGGAACCGCGCACCACGGCCAGGACCGGGTAGCCGGCCCGCCGGGCCTCCGACAGCCGGGTCACCAGCAGCATTCCCGCACCCTCGGCCCACCCGGTGCCGTCCGCCGCCGCCCCGAACGCCTTGCAGCGGCCGTCGGGGGCCAGCGCACGCTGCCTGCTGAACTCGACGAAGGAGCGAGGTGCCGACATCACTGTGGCGCCTCCGGCGAGCGCCAGCGAGGACTCGCCGCTGCGTAGGGCCTGAACTGCCAGGTGCAGGGCCACCAGCGACGACGAGCACGCCGTGTCCACGGTGACCGCCGGCCCCTCCAGGCCCAGGGTGTAGGCGATACGGCCGGAGGCGACGCTGCCCGCGTTACCGATGCCTAGGTAGCCCTCCACACGTTCCGGTGTGCGGGCCAGACGGCCGGCGTAGTCGCTGTACATGAGGCCGGCGTACACACCGGTGGGCGTGGAGCGCACCGTACCGGGATCGATTCCCGCGTGTTCGAAAGCTTCCCAGGCGACTTCGAGCAGCAACCGGTGCTGCGGGTCCATGGCCAGGGCCTCGCGGGGCGAGATCCCGAAGAAGGCCGGGTCGAAGCGGTCGACACCGGACAGGAAGCCTCCCTCACGTACGTAGGTGCGGCCGGCCCGTCCGGGATCCGGGTCGTACAGCCCGTCCACGTCCCACCCCCGGTCGGTGGGGAAGGGAGTGATGGCGTCGACACCGCCGTCGACCAACCGCCACAGGTCCTCGGGGGACTCCACGCCGCCGGGGAAGCGGCACGCCATTCCCACGATGACCACGGGGTCCTCGTCCGTACCGGTCCCCTCCGGACGGCTGGGCGTGGCAGTCTCCGTCCCGCCGGCGAGCCGCGCCCGAAGATGTGCGGCGAGCTCGTCCGTGGTGGGAAAGTCGAAGGGCGCGGCCTCCGACAGCGGGAGACCGGTCGCCGCCGACAGGTGGTTGCACAGCACCGTCGACGTCAACGAGTTCAGCCCGAGGTCACGGAAGGCGGTGCCCTGCTCCACCTCGTCCACGGCGCAGCCGAGCACGGCGGCGACCTCGGCCTGCACCAGAGCCGCCAGGTCCACCGTCTCCGCCTCCGCCGGCGAGAGGGCCCCGGTCGGCAGAGGGCGCGCGGGCAGGCCGGCGAGCGCGTACCGCCTGACCTTGCCCGAAGCGGTACGCGGGATCGCGTCCACCTCGTAGAGGGCGGCGGGCACCTTGAAGGGTGAGAGGTGTTTCCGGCAGGCGGCGAGAATTTCCCTCCTGTCGAGGACACCGGCGTTCGCCGGGACCAGGTAGGCGACCGGGACCTCACCGAGTACGTCGTCCGGGGAGCCGGCCACGGCGGCGTCCCTGATTCCCGGCAGCGCCAGCAGCACCGCCTCCACCTCGGAGGGATGGACGTTCACCCCGGCCCGGATGATCAGCTCGCTGACCCGGCCCGTGAGGGTGAGTTCACCGTCGGTGCCGATCCGGGCCAGATCGCCGGTGCGGTACCACCCGTCGCGCAGGACCTCGGCGGTGTCGTCGGGCCGCTGGTGGTACCCGGCCATGACACCGGGCCCGGAGACCCACAACTCGCCCTCGTCCGGGGCTTCGGCGCCGCTGCCGTCACCGATACGCGCCCGCATGCCCGGCAGCACACGGCCGCAGGAGTCGGCCACCCGGGCAGTACCCGGTGCCGTCATGGTGATGGGCCCCGCCTCGGTGCTTCCGTAATGATCGAGGAACGGAACCCGGCAGGCCTCCTCGAAGGCCCGCTGGAAAGCGGGGGACGCGGCCGCGCCACCGCTGACGCAGCCACGCAGCGCGGGTGCCCCCAATCCGTCGGCCCCCACGGCGTCGAGGAGCTTGCCGTACGTCGCCGGTACACCGGCCAGCAGCGTGAAGGGCTCGTCGGTCCGGCGTAATTCACCCAGCACGTCCGCCGCGGAGAACCGCGGCAGGAGCATGGCGGACGCTCCGGTCACGGTCACCCCGAGGACGCACAGGAGCTGCCCCATGGCATGGTGGAGCGGGAGGGGCCAGAGCAGGCGGTCGTCCGCCGACAGGCCGAGGACGGTGACGAAACCGGACGCCACCGACGACAGCCGGTTCCGCTGGGTGGACAGCACTCCCTTGGGCAGGCCGGTCGACCCGGAAGTGTAGAGGAGCCAGGCCACCTCGTCGAGCCCGAGATCGTCCGGAGCCGGCACGGGCGGCTCGGTGACGGCCAGGGTCGCGTAACGGAACATGCCCGCTTCGTCGGCCGGGTCGCCGCTCGTCCCCGCCGGGGATCCGCCTCGCGTCCCGGCATCCTGGTCCTCGACGAGCACCACGCTCAGCCGGGGGCGCTCCGGCAGCAACGGCAGCAACCGGCCCAGGGAGGACCGGTCGGTGAAGACGACCCGGGCCTCGCTGTCGTCCAGCAGGTGTGCCAACTCGGCGGTGGTGCTCCGCGGGTCCATCAGCACACCGACCGCACCCGCCCTGAGCGCGGCGAGGACACTCTCGACGGCCTCCACACGACTGCCCAGAAGGATCGCCGCTCGCTCCCCGTGCCGCAGAGCGAGGCTGACGAGGTGCCCCGCCAGCCGGCCTGTCCGCAGTTCCAGCTCCCTGTAGGTGACACGGGAACGGCCGTCCTGGAAGGCGGTCTTGGCACCGAGACGCCGGGCATGCTCCCGGAGCAGTTCCGGCAGAGGACGGAGGGCTGCCATGTGCGTTGTCACCAGGACGAACACTTCCTACGGGGGCGGGAGTTGCCGATTATCATGATAGACGACCGGCCTGCCGGGCCGGGGAGCGGCGCCCGGCGAAACCTGCAACGGACCGCCCTGCGCGGCGGGTTGACGAGCCCTGCATGCCGGCCCTCCTGCGAAGGTGTTCCCCCTCGGATCGCTCCTGCCAAAGGTGACGCTGGAGCGGGGCAGGCGGCGAACCGTCGAACGACTCGAGGAAGCGTTCCCTGCTCGGCCGGACCGGCTCCCGGACGACCGGGCCCGCGCAAGGACGCTCCCGGCGTCCCCACGGTCGTCTACGGCACCGAGGACCGGTGCGGCACCGGGGCCGGGCGGGCAGGGAGGAATGGACGCCGCTGAAGGCGGCCGGCGGCCGCCCGCCCACACGACCCGCCTTGCGCGGGGCACGGCACGTGCCACGGGTTCGCAGGACGGTGAAGGCATCAGGCATGCCGTGATCCTGTGAACGAGGACTGGCAGCCTTCCGCGGGACAGCCCCTGGCGGAGTACGACCTCCGCGCCGACGGACCCCGCGAACCGCATCCCCCGTCACCGCGACCATGCGCCAGGGACGACACGCCGCATGGGAGCTCTGGGAGCTCGGCAACAGTTCCTCGCCGTCGTGGGTGACAGGTGTGGCGAACAGGCGGGCCAGACGATCCGGTGCCGGAGACGGCGGGCGGGGCCTATGCGGCGAGCGCGGCGGGCTCGCCCAGGTGGGAGGCGGCTGTCCGCCACGCGGTGGTCACCGCGGTGCGGGCCCGCGCTGTCTGGGCGGCGCGGCCGCCGGTCAGTTCAAGCGGCGCGCCCACATGCACGTGAAGGTCCGGCCGGCGCAGAGGTGCTGTGACCAGGCCGGCGAGCTGCTTGGCGGTGCTGCCCGAGGTGACCCGGCGGGCGCCGGCCTGGCCCACGGGCACGACGGGGGCGCCGGTGTGCTCGGCGAGCCGGGCCAGGCCACTGCGGAAGGTCCCGGGGGCCGCTTCCGCGACGTCCTTGCGGCGGGGCAGGCCTCCTTCGGCGTAGATGAGGACCAGCCGCCCCTGCCCCAGGGCTTCTGCCGCGGCGTCCAGCGCGGCCGCGGCGCGCCGGTCCCCGCGGAAGACGGGAATGTGCCCTTCGCGGGCGAGCGCGCGTCCCAGCAGCGGGACGCGCCATAGCCCTGCTGCCGCCATGATGACCGGCTCGGCGCCCAGGCGGTGGAGGGCGGCGACCACGACGGCGGGGTCGGCGAGGGAAGTGTGGTTGGCGGCGATGATGCTGCCCGGTGCGAGTTCGGTGCCGGGGTCGGTGGTCACCGACAGGCGGCCGACGGCAGGCACCAGGATGTCGGCGATGCGGCTGAGCATGAACGGGCTCCTGGTCTCGACGATGCTGACTTCATCGTCGAGGACAGGCGCCGACCGGGCATGAGTCGTCCTACTCATCTTCTCGGCTTCTGAACGGTTCTGCTGACCTCATACCGGATGATCTGTGGGAATATGTGGCCCCGCTGTTGCCTGCTCGTCCGCCTCGGCGGTGCCGGTGTCCCGGGTGGTTGCCGATGGATGACCGTGCTGCGTTGCGGGGCGTCGTCTACGTGCTGTGCGGGAGCGTGAGCCGGCGGGCTGCTCCGACTGAACAGACTGGCCGCAGCGGAGTGTCGGCCTGGCGGCGTTTCCGAGACTGCGAGCCCTTGTGCTTGTAACGGTCCGACTGGGGTAATCGAAGCATTTCGTGTCCAGATGAAGGAGAGACATGGACGACACCGCCGATCCCGGCACGGCAGATACCCCCATGCCCGGGCACCCGGCGCTGTCGGACACCCTGCCGGACAGAACTCTGGAGAACATGGCGACGTCCGCCATCGTGGTGGATGACGATGGCCTCATCCTTTCGGCCAACAGCACAGCCCAGAGCTTGCTGGGCGGAGATGCCACGGAACTCATTGGTCAGGACTTCCACGACCTGCTGCACCGGGACAAGCACGGACACTCCATGCCGCGCACCCGTTGCCCGATAAAGAAGGCGCTCCTCACAAGAGACACCCGGCACGGCGACGCCGAGTGGTTCGCCCGCGTGGACGGCCCTCTCGTCCAGTTGTCCTGGCTGGTCACGCCCTACACCTCAGACCTGGGCGTGACGGGTGCGCTGATTCTGTTGTACGAACTGCACCAGGAGGACGTGCACCAGGGCGAGGGCGGGGGCTCCGCACCGCTGACGGAACTGGATCGCCTGGCCCTGCTGGCCGAGACGACCACGCAGCTCACGTCCACCCTGGACGTCGACGAGGCACTGCACCGGCTGGCGGCCCTGACCGTGCCCCGGCTGGCGGACTGGGCGGTGTTCGACCTTCTCACCGAACGCGACGAAGTACGGCGTGTCCTGGTGGTGCAGCACAAAAACGGCATCCGGGTCGAGCGCGATGACTTGCAAGGCCCGATGCCGCCCGTACCAGAAGAGTCCCCGATGCCTCTGTCGCGGGCTCTGCGCGGTGCCGCCTCCACCCTCGTCGGCCCCGCCACCTACCAGGGCCCGCCCGATTCGGGCATCGCGGTCGAGCAGCAGCGCCTGTTCACCGAGACGGGCATGCACTCCGCTGTTATCGCGCCCGTCCGAGGTCTGCGCGACGTACTCGGCGCCCTGACCCTGGGCCGCGCCCAGCGTCAGGACGCCTTCACCTCTGCCGACCTGCCGCTGCTGGAGGACCTCACCCGCCGGGCGGGCCTGGCGCTGGACAATGCGCGCCTGTACCAGCGCCAGCGCAAAGTCGCCGAAACCATGCAACGCCACCTGCTGCCCCAGCTCCCCGTCCTGCCCGAGCTCGAGATGACCGCGCGGTACGTGCCCGCTCCGGACGCCTCCTCCGTGGGAGGTGACTGGTACGACGCCTTCGCTCTGCCCTCCCACGCCCATGCCCACGCCCTGGCCGTCGGCGATGTCGTCGGGCACGATCTCGACGCCGCAGCCGGTATGGCGCAGGTCCGCAACATGCTGCGGGCCTTCGCCTGGTCCCATCCGGAGGCTGCCCCCAGTGCCGTCGTCACACGGCTCGACGAGGCCGTGATGCACATTGCCGAGGTGCCCATGGCGACCATGGTCCTCGCCAGGCTCACCCTCGGTGACGACGCGCTGTGGCGCCTGCGTTGGACGAACGCCGGCCACCCGCCGCCCCTGCTCATCACCCACGACGGTCAGGCCCACTACCTCGACGAAGCTCACGGCATACTGCTCGGGACCGGAGTGACCAGACCGCGTCCCGACGCCGTCACTGTCCTGCCGCCTCGGGCCACGCTCCTGCTCTACACCGACGGACTGGTCGAGTCCCCGAAACACTCCATAGACCATGGGCTGAACCGGCTGCGCCGACACGCGGCCTCCCTCGCGCACCGTCCCCTGGACTCCTTCTGCGACTCCCTGTTGGACGAGGTCCGCCCCCACGACAACGACGACGACGTCGCCATGATCGCGCTGCGCACGCCCCCCGGCAGGGACAGCGGCGCGGGCTGCCTTGCGTGAGTGCCGTGGACGAAAGGCGGCTGTGGCCGTCTGGCCTCAGCCGTTCCCGGGTGTTCCCGGGCGAGGACTACGGCGGCGGGACCCCCTCCCGGCCTCGGGGCTCAGCGCAAGGGCGGACCGATCCGTCACACCCCGGCGGCCGCAGAGCCGGCCTTCGACGACCTCGCCCATTGCTGGGAAGCCTTTCCCTCCCCGACATCGCCTGCTGCGGGCACAGGGGCGCGCCGTCGTGCCGCCGGTCCGGGTGATCAGGGCGGCGAACGGGCGGCCACGGCCGCCGCACGCGGGATGAACCTCGGTGGGCAGTCCGCTCGGGACCGGCCGAGGGTGTGACCGTCCGGTTCGTCCCGTCGGCGCTTCCCCCTTTCGGCTGGTGGCCGCGGCGTGCCGCTGGGCTCGGACAACGGTGGAACCGATCCGGCCCGGCCAGTCTCTCCGGCCCTGTCGGTGCGGGCTTGGGCCTGCTGAAGGGCGCGGGTGAACACAACACGCCATCGACCGCGTAACGCCGGAAGCGGAGGTGGACCGTCTTCCACGGGACGTAGCATTCCGGCGGGTCACGCCGGGAGGCCTCGGTCCGGATCGCGCAGACCGTGCTGTTGATGACCTGCCGGTCCCCCACCCTGGGCCGGCCGCCGGCTAAGACAGATCGCGAGAGGCGATCCGCCGCGCGAAAGCCCAGAGCACAGCGACCCAGCAGGCCGGCTCCCCCGCTCGCGTGCCGACTGAAGCGTCGACGGGCCGGCTGAAGCGACCTCACCGGACACACCGGCGGCGTTCGGAATGACTCGCCCAGGTGTTGCGGGCCATGAGGCTGGTGGCGCCGCTCATCGGTGTTGACCTTCGAGTTGGTTGAAGCCCGATGATGGCGAGGTGCCGAATTCTGAGCTGATGCCGATCGGGGTCTTCGCCCAACGCAGTGGTCTGACCTCCAGCGCGTTGCGGTTCTACGCCGACTCCGGGCTGCTTCCCCCTGCCGAAGTCGACCCGGTCTCGGGGTACCGCTACTACAGCGCTGACCAGGTGGCGCGGGCGACCGTGCTGCGTCAGCTTCGTGAGATCGCCATGCCCCTCACTGCTGTCGAGGCCGTCCTCGACGCCGAGGCTGACGAAGGGGCCCGGCTGCTTGATGAACATGTCGCGAAGGTGGTGGGGGACGCAGTGGCGGCGCAGCATAAAGCTGCTGTCATCAAGTCCGTGCTCGGCGACGTGCCGGGTCTTCCGGTTGCGGTGCTGAAGGGGCCCGTGCTGGCGGACGCGGTCGAGCAGGCCCTGACCGCGTGCGCACGCGAGCCGGGGATGCCGGTGCTCGCCGGCCTGCGCATCGAGGCGAGTCATGAGGCGGTCACCCTGACCGCGACTGACCGGTACCGGCTCTCCACCCGGACACTGGTGCCGACTGAACCGCCGAGGCAGACGTGGGCCGGCACGGTCGATGGCGACGAACTGCGGGCCGCGGTCACCGAGATCCGCCGCAGCGCGCTGGTGCGGCTCGAAGCCGTGCCGCACGGCATCTGGCTCCGCGTGGCAGGCCGGGAGGACCGGTACTGCCGGTTGCTGTCCGAGGAGCTCCCCGACCACCGGCTGGTGCTCGCGTCACTGGTGAGGTCACCACCCGTGCGACGGTCTCGAAGGAGTTGTTCCTGCGAGCCCTGGAAGAACACCCCGGCGAGCGTATCGCGCTGCACATCGCCGACCACGGAATACACGTGCGGTCAGCGGACGACGAACACCCCGGACTCCCGCTCCCGGCCACCGCGACGGGGCGGACCCTCCAGATCTGGTTCGAATTAACCACGCTCTACCCCGCCGTGAGTACCGCGATCGGCCCCGACGTGATGCTGATCTGAGGGGATACGACCAGTGTTGTTCCCTCACGAGCATGGTGTGCAGAGCATTCGGCTGGCAGCGCCACGGGCTCGTGACACGATCTTGGGTGTTGGGGGTCGGCCGGGCCGCGGCCGGTGTGACGATCCGGCCGCTCGTGGTGCGTGAGCAGACGGCCGTGGGTCGTGGACGACCGCCTCGGGCGCGGTCAAGCCGCTACTGCCGCCGAGTGCCGCACGGCCTGCGCCGGGCAGGACGCCCGGGCGGACAAGACCTGGGCCGCCGGCAACGAGATCACGAAGGAGTCGATCGAGCGGGATCCGGGGTTGCAGCCGGTTCCGGGCCCTCCTCCCCCGCGCGGCGATCAGCAGCCCCAGTAGCCGCGTGCCCGGCCCTACCCGCCCGCCGGGGCCGGGCAGTTGCGTCGTGTCGCCTGCCGTGAGCGGCTCCCGGCAGGCGTCGCAGGCCACGACCGGCGTGGCCAGGTGCCCGCAGGCGTCGTGGCGGATCCGGGCGGGCGGCCCCGCGGGTCCCGCGTACCACTTGTCGCCCCAGGCCATCAGCGCCAGGAGGACGGGGTAGAGCTCCCGGCCCTTCTCCGTGGCCACGTACTCCTCGCGTGGCGGGGCGGTCTGGTACCGCCTGCGCGTCAGTACGCCCTCCTCGACCAGCCGGGCCAGCCGCGCGGTGAGGGTCTTGCGGGACAGGCCGAGGTCCTCCGCCAGCTCGTCGAAGCGGCGGATGCCGACGAGGATGTCGCGCATGATCAGGGCCGTCCAGGCGTCACCGAACAGATCGGTCGCGCGGGCGATCGAGCACGCGACGCCGGAGAGGGGGTACGGGTCACGAGTCCATCGTATCGCCGCAAGGTTCCCTCAGGGAACTCACGGATGCTAGGTTTACTCAGGGAACCTGATCCGACATGTCGAGGGAGCCTGCCATGGCCACCGCCCCGCACATCGCACTCGACACGGTGGGCCCCACGGCCGTCGACGGCCGCCACATCCGGGCCCTGACCTTTCAGTCCGTACGTCTCGAGTACCTGCGGCACGTGCTCCCGGCTGCGGACCTCGCGGCGACCGGCAGCCGGGCGCTCGTCGTCGGCAGCGGGCGCGGCCTTCTGGCCCGCGGCCTCGCCCGGCTCGGTTTCGAGGTCGTCGCCGCCGACCCGTCCCCCGCCGCGACGGCCCTCGCCCTGGACGCGGACGACGGGCTTGGCGTCACGTACCTGACGACGCCCGCGGAGGAGCTCGACCTGCCGGGCGACTCCTTCGACCTCCTGTACTGCGCCGACACCCTCGAGGTCACCGAACGGCCGGACGCAGTCCTCGCGGAGGCGGCGCGCGTGCTGCGTCCCGGCGGTGCCTTCGTCTACGACACGGTGAACCGCACCCTCGTGTCCCGCCTCATCTACCTCGGTGCTTTCCAAGCCTTCCCGGGCACACGGATCATGCCCCGCGGCCGCTACGCCGCACACCGGCTGCGCCGCCCAGCGGAGCTCGCCGAGGCCTTCGACAGGGCCGGGCTGTCCGCGAAAGACGTCTCGGCGTTCAAGCCGCGCGACGTACGCAGCCTGGTGCGCGCGACGCGCGGGCGCAGGCGCGGCACGCTGGCCGACGAGCAGCTGCCGGAGCTGGTCGACATGGTGCTCGAGCCGGACGGCAGCCCGGCGGTGACGTATCTGGGGTACGCGGCCCTCCGGGCGTAAGTGTCGGGGCCGGCCGGACGTGGGCGGTGCCGCAGCAGCCGGCCGAAGGCCAGCTCGGTCACCCATCGCTCCGGAAGCGGCTCGCATCCCTTCGTCCGCGGTCTCTGTACGACCTCCACGTCGATGCCCAGTGTGGCGCCATGGTCGAGGACGCTGTTCCGGTAGCCGCCGTCGGCCCAGACCTTGGACAGGCCGGGATGAGCTGCGGCCAGGCCGTTGAGCAGGAGCTTGCCGCCGGCGGTGTCGTGTACGGACGCGGCAGTGAACGACGGCCTCGGTCGGTTCGGAGTCGCGGCCGTGGGGCCGGTGGGCCTTGTCCCGTAACAGGTCGTGGACCTGTTGGGTGGCGCCGTCCGCTTCCCACTTGGCGCAGTAGTCGTGGGCGGTCATGCACGGCGGGAGGTCGTACGGCAAGTACTCCCACGGAATGCCGGTGCGACTGACGTAGAGGATCGCGTTGAAGATCTCCCGCAGATCATGCACCCGAGCTGCGGTTCCAGGCCCGGTTCGTCTTGATCTCCGGGCAGAGAGGATCGGCTCGATCAGCGCCCGACGGGCATCGGAGACATCACTGCGGTACGGGCGGCGGGCGTTCACGCCTCGTCCAACGACCGCCGACTCCAGCAGTCATAGAAAATCATCCCGAACCATCAACCGCGCAGACCAGACGCCCTCTTACCGGTTCGGGTCGGCAGCGCTGAGGTCGGCCAGGGCGGAGGCGGTGCCACGTTCGACGGCCAGATCGCCCGGGGACACGATGCCCACCGGCAGGCCGTCCTCCACGACGGGCAGGCGCCGCACCGCGTGCTCGCGCATCAAGGAGACAGCCCGGTCCAGGCCGTCGTCGGGCGAGACCGTGATCAACTCGTCGCTGCAGGCGTCAGCCGCGCTGTAGTCGGCGATGTCGCCCTCCCGCGCCACGATCCGCACCGCCAGGTCCCGGTCGGTGACCAGACCCCGCAGCTCGTCACCCTCGGCCACCAGCACGGCGCCGATGCCTTCGTCGCGCATCACCCGGGCCACCTCCGCCACCGAGGTCCGCGGCCCCACGACGAAGGGCACAGCGGTCATCACTTCACGCACTTTCCTGGCCATCGCCGATCTCCAACCGTGTGCGGGCATCGTCATCACGCCGCCTGCCGGCCGCGCGACCTGGCTGTACCCGGCAACCCGCTCACCCCACGCCCCCACGTCCCGCTTTGCGCTTCGAGGGCCCCGCCCAGGTCACCCCCTTGCCAAGGCTCACTTGCAGCACCTGGCCGCGATGGGCGCTTTCCTCGCGTACAGGCCACCCGGGGTGTGTACCGAAGGCCACGCACGAACTGCGAGGGAGAGCGAACAGCGATGCTGATGCGTACCGATCCGCTCCGGGAACCCGACCGGCTCACCCAGCACCTCCTGGGCACGACGGCCCGGTCGGCGGTCCTGCCGATGTACGCCTACCGTCACGAAGAAGCCGTGTCGGCCCACCCGGATCTGCATCGAGAACAGCCGCGGCAGCAGCCGGGCCGAGGGAAACACCGACTGAACACGACGCGGAACGCTGAATCGGACGCAGGTCAGCGGGGGTCGCCGTAGGAGGCTGCCTCCATCGCCCCGAGGAGCAGCTGGAACTCCGCATCGTTCACGGCGTGACTGATCCGCCCGATCTGCACCGGGCACCGATTCACCAGCGACGCGGCGAACTCCAGCACCGCCGCCTGACTCCTGGAGACCCCGCGAGACCACCCCGGGGTCTTCAGGAGGTGACCGACACCTTCCCAGTCGACCATGGGACACCGGCCGGAGTGGTCGATCAGGGGATGATCGGCCACGGCCACGAGTTCCCTGTCGTCGCTCAGGCGTCGCAGCCAGTAACCGTTGCCGTGAGCACCCAGCAACTTCGTCGCCGCCCGCATCGGCTCGTTCACCACCCCCTCCAGCAAGCTCTCGGCAAGCTCCTCACCCGTCGTCTTGTCACTGGCCACAGTCACCGGCATCTCCATCCATCGCGAAGCGAGGCCACCGAAAAGCGGCCCACGGCTTCACTGTGCGCGGCGGCACCGGCCAGCCTGTGGCGAACACGCCGGACGATCCGCCGGACACCACCTCCGTACGCAGAAAGATGTATGCGGAAAGTGGGGAACGATGCCGCGGACCTCTGCACAACGCTGCCGGAGCCATCACCCGGGTTGCCGACGCAGGCGACGCCCGCATGGCGGGGACGATGCGTGACGAGGCCGTCAAGGGCGCCTCCTGGAAGCACGGCACCCTCACCGGTCGCGGCGCCCGCTGCCGGCACGGCACACGCCGGATCTGATGGACGGCTACCTCAACGACACCGGTTTTCCCCTGACCGCCGGCCACCAGCTGGCGTGCAACCGTATGCTCGCCAGCCTCGCTCACGCGCGCGGCATGTCGGTGGGCCTGAAGGGCTCGGTGGGCCTGAATAACGACTTGCCGCACATCCCCGAACTGGTCGCTGACCTCGACTTCGCGGTGAACGAGGAGTGCGCGCAGTACGACGACTGCGCGGCACTCACTCCCTTCGTCCGGGCCGGCAAGGCGGTCCTGCACGTCGAGTACGCCGTCCCGGTCGGCGACTTCCGCGAACGCTCCAGAGAGCTCGGCCTCAGTTCGATGCGCAAGGAACCGGACCTCGGAGCGTGGCGCCAGCCGTGCTGACGGGCACCGGCACCGGCACCCGCCCCGGACGGGCGGTTATGACTACGCGCCGGAGTCGTGCAGGACACGCAGCCGTGTGCGGAGCGACTCCTGGCCGGCCGTACCCGCCTGGACGTCCTGGGCCCGGTCCATGGCGGACCACCCGCTGCCGCCTTCCGCGTTCACCTGCTCACGCACGTCCGTCAAAGCGAAACAGGCGGACAGCTTCTCCTCGTCGGCCACGGAGAGTACCTCCCCGTCTCCGCACTCGACCTCGACACGAGACGCGGCCTCGATCACAGCCGAGGAGAACGGGACCTCCAGCCGGCCGTCACCACCGACGGCGCCCCGCAGCGGAACAAAGACATCACCTGACGCCGAGCCGCCGCGAACGCGCACCCACTCCGGCCTGCCGGTGGTGTCGTCCAGCAGGACATGGACCACGTCCCCGACCTTGCGTCCGTCGACGGCGAAGACTGGCTGACCGGCCAGGCTCACGAGCTGCTCCTGGGGAATCACCGCTGCTCCTCAATTGTCCTGCCGCGACCTGTCCTGGAGCGCATTGCCCGCACCGGCGCGCTCAAACGGCCGGTGCCCAGGTTCTCATCGGCTTCCGCGGCACTGCTGCGAGCGGTGAAAGGTCGCGGGGCCCGTACGCCTTGGTGTGTCGCGGTCCGGTACAGCTGCCGGGGCGTCGGCGATCCGGTGGCCATCCCCGCCGCGGCGTTGGAGCGGCACCGTTTCCCGTCTTCGTCCTGGCGGTGGTGGGTCAGGGCAGCAGGGTGTCCAGGAGCGAGGTGGTGAGGACACGGTGCGGATCGAGGCGGTTGAGCGTGTCGCGTGCGTCGTCCCAGCCGGGGCCGCCGCCGACCCGGTGGCTCGTTGGGATCGTCCGGGTGAGGATGTCGGACGCGGCCCACGCGGCGGTGTCGGTGTAGGCCCAGCCCTTGGACCATTCCACACGCACGGTGACACGGTCGCCGTCGAGGGTGTCGAACAGGAAACGCTCGATGTCCCGGCAGAAACCGTGCAGACCGGGGGTCGCCGGATCGGTCAGTACGTCGAACCATACGGCGGTGTCGAAGTCGGGCCTGTCGGGACGGGCACGCACAGCCGACAGCAGGGGTGGCTGCGCGCCGGGGACCAGGCACACCGCCGGGTCGCCGATCCCGGTGACCCTGATTTCCACCTGTCCGTTGACGGGGTAGAGGCCCCGGGAGGCGTAGTCCTCGAGAAGGCCGCTGTAGTGGCTGGTGACCTGGTGCACCACCCACTGCACGTCCTCGCGCCGGGTCAGAAGGGCGTAGCCGTTGGCGGTCTCGCGCAGTGTGGTGGGCCAGATGTAGAGGAGCAGGTCGCGGGAGGCGCCCCACAGGTCCGGGCGCAGTCCGCCGGCCAGCAGATGAGTGAGGACGTCGGCGGTCGGCAGGTCGCGGATCACGCTGGGCGAGGTGAGGACGTCGGTGATGTCGCCGGTCAGCCCGATCTTGGCGACGGGGTGCTGCAGTTGGCCCAGCAGCGGTGTGCCCGCCCAGGCTCCGGCGAAGACCTGGCCGACGAGGCGGGTGACGGGTTCGGGAACGTTGTCGGAGAAGGGGTAGTCGTAGGGTTCCCGCACGACCCGTGAGGCCAGTGGCCGGTTCGGGCTGACGCTCCACGTCTTGAGCCAGGGCCGGTCGGTGAAGGCGAACCAGATGGCCTCCACCCGGCCGGTGTCGTCGAGGAATCCGGACAACGTCCGCGCTGCCGGAACACCTGAATCCGGTGCGGCGAACAGGTCCCGGGCCGGTATGTCGAGGTAGGAGCGGCAGCGCAGGTTCTGGTCCTGTCCCACCCGTAGGACGGCCTCGACGACGAAGGCTCGTCCCAGGTGGGTGAGGAGGGCCGCGCAGTCCGGGTCGGCGCGGCTGTAGGCGCGTGCCACGTACGCGCCGGCGGTGTCGTCCCAGACCACGGCGGTCATCTCCGTGACCGGGTTGCCGAGTGTCCCGAAGCCCTTGCCGGCGGTCGATGCCTCACTCGCGGCGGGCACGGCGGTGCCGTGCGCGCCGACGGCCAGCGCCCTGCCGACCGACAGGTCCCCGGCGCCGGACAGGCCGTCACTCCCAGACCCTGCCCGCCGGGGAACTCCGGCAGGTCCTCCATGAGCGCGCCGGCCTGTACACGCACGGCGGCCGAACCGTCCGCTGCCACCGGCCCCAGCGACATCGCCGTCAGGTGCAGGGTGGTGTCGACCAGTACCATCCGTGCGTCACCCGGCGTGCCGTCCGCGACGACCAGCGGGGCCCAGCCATGCCGTTGGCCCACCGCGCGCACCTTCCGGCCCTGCTCCCGAGCCCAGTTGCAGACGTCGGCCACCTCCTGCCCGGTGCGGAGGGAACAGATCCACACCTGGTCGCTGCGGATCTCTCCGGCCCAGTTCCCGAAAACGCGCCGGTAGATGTCCACGTGCTGCGGGAATCCGGCGGGCAACACCGCACCGGCGGCCTGCGCCTGCCCCGGCCGCACCGGCTCCGCCACACTCCAGCCCCCCACTGCCGCAGCCGCCGCGGCGGCCAGCGCCCGCCGCCTCGACCAGTCCCGCTCGACGGGACGCTGCGCCTCATCGGACATGGCGGTTCCTCCACCCTGTGATCGTTCGCCCCGGCAGTATGTACAGACTCCGCCGACCTCGGCAGCACATGCGAACTGCGCTCACTCTTCCGAATGACATGCGCCGGAAACCCGGTTTCTCACGCGTCAGCCTGCGGCGGATGCCATTGGCCACCCCCCGTCAACGCGCAACCGGCCGGCCCGCCGAGTTCCGGTCCCGTCCCGACGTCCTTCTCGGCCGGTCGACGACCGCCCCGGTGCCTTCCGGCCCCCTCAGGCGTCGGCTCGTCACGCCGGCGGCGACCACGGCTGCGGCCGGGCACCGGTGGGCGTGCGCCCATGGCCGCAGCTACCGCGCCGGCCGGGAGCCGGCGACCTGCTCGGCCGTCCCCGCGCCCGCCCACGCCTGTGCCGCTCCATGCGGCCCTATGCGGTGGCGCTGCTTCCGCGTGCCCGTGTCGAGTTCTTCAGCCCAGGCGCCGGAGCCCGGCGATGCTGTCGGCGAGCGTGCGGACGCAGGACGCGAGGTGGTCCGGCCCGAAGCCCCGGGGACCGCACTCGATGACGAGCAGCAGGCCCAGGTAAACGTGGTAGAGCGCCAGCCGGTGTCTCAGGGCGGGGGTGAAGTCGAGTGCGCCACCGGTCTCCACGTAGCCGGCGACGAGATCGCTGTCAGGGCCCGCGTCGCCGCCGAAGGCCAAGGAGACCAGCTCGGCGGCCGGGTCGCCCCAGAACGCCCGCTCGTGGTCGATGATTCCCGATATCCGGGTGGAGGAGCGATCGTCGCCGTGATCGACGAAGACATTGCCGGGCCACAGGTCGAAGTGGACCAACCGCGGTTCGGTGACCTCCTGCAGGGCGTACCGGGCTTCGGTCACCATCGCCCGTATGCCGTCCGGTGCCACGCCGAGCGGTGACTTCCAGCGTTCGGCGTCGTCCAGAAGCGCCTCCACCATGGCGGTGAACGCCGAGTACCAGTCGGACGCGGACAGCCCGGACTCCGCGGCCGGGTACCCGAACCGGCCGTCTTCCGGGGCGAGGGTGTGCAGACGCGCGGTGATGGCCCCGAGTTCGCGGCGCAGCGCCCTCTGCGCCCGGGGAGACAGATGATCGGCGGCCTTGTCCCAGGGGGCGCCTTCCAGGACGGAGAGAGCGAGGAACTCCTCCCCCGCGCACAGCAGGGCGGGGGTGGGCACGCCACCGTCCGAGAGGGCCGTGATCCGCCGGTAGACCATGGCTTCCGTGGCCATGATGCCGCGCTCGTAGCGCAGAACGGCGGTGCCGGCCGACGGGGCGAGTTTGACGATGGCGGGCCTGCCGTCGTCGAGCAGGACGCGGTACGCGGTGTTGAACCAGCCGTCGGTCAACTCGTATTCCAGGGAGCACCCGATGCCCGCGGACGTACGCAGGACGGTGTCGAGTTCTCCTGAGGCAAGACGGCGCTTGGTCCTGCTCTGCATGAGGCACGCTTCCGGACGACGAGACGATGGGAGCGCTCCCATCGTGCCGGGTGTCCGCCCTCTCGTCCAGTGTGTGATCGCCGGTGCACGGATCGGTTCCGCGGCCGGCCGACGAGCCGCCCTTCGGCAACGAGGGGTGGCCGGCCCGCAACCGCCGCTCCCCGCCGTCCAGGGGTCCTGCGCCGGGTGGTGCGGTCCGGCCGCCTGCCGGCCCGTTGTCCCGGCCTGTTGTCGCCGCAGCGGAACGGCGGCCATGACGCAGACCGGGTACAACAGCGGTTGCCGGGGGGAGGAGAGGTCGCGGTGGGCGGCGGCGCCGTGGGGACGGGCCGCCGCTGCAACTGCCGGGGGGAGGCCGTGGATTGCGGCAGAGCCCCGCAGTCGGCGTCACCGTCCTCGCGCCCCTGTGGGCGCGATCGCTCGACCGGCGCGGGTCGCCGACGCTCAGGCTCCTCCCGCAGGCCGCCGGCCTCGCACCGCGAACCGGCCGGAGGCGGCACGGTACGGACGCTTGTCAGCGCCTCAGGGCTGTCAGCGTCCCAGGGCTGCCAGGGTCGCCCGTACCTGCTCCAGTGGTTCGTCACCGACCGGGCGGAGCACCACGGCGTCGGCGCCGGCCTCCCACAGGGACCGGACACGGGCGGCGGCGGACTGAGGGGTCCCCGAGGCGAGGAAGACGTCTTCGGGTGGAACCCCGAGCCAGTCGGAGTACTCGGCGAGGACGGGGGCCGTCGCCGCGGCGACCCGGGCCGCGTCGTCCTCCGAGACGCAGAGGTGGGTGAAGACGGTCAGCCGGTGGGTCGTGGGGGCGGTGGGCGAGGATGCCCGGCCCGCCTCGATGTGGGTGAGGGCGGCACGGACGGCCGCCGGGCCCTGCCCTTCGGCCATGACCGTGCCGTCGGCGCAGCGGCCGGAGAGTTCCAGGGAACGGGGGCGTACGACGCCGGTGACGACAGGCGGGGGTTCGGCCGGAGGGTGGACCAAGCGCACATCGTCGATACGGACGGCGCGCCCGTCGACGTGCGCGGTCCGGCCTCGCAGCAGCGTGCGCACCG
The DNA here is from genome assembly GCF_001049855.1 of Streptomyces sp. Wb2n-11. NCBI lineage: Bacteria > Bacillati > Actinomycetota > Actinomycetes > Kitasatosporales > Streptomycetaceae > Streptomyces > Streptomyces sp. Wb2n-11. The sequence goes on along the minus strand of NZ_CVPB01000001.1, from coordinate 7,320,522 downwards.
CGGTGACGGTCTCCTCGAGCAGCGCCAGCCTGGCCGGGTTCGCCGCCCCGACCTGGGCCATCCACGCGGGAACGCCATGGCCGATGCCCGCGACGAGGCGGCCGGGAAAGACCCGCGCCAGCGTGGCGAGTTCCATGGCGAGCAGGGCGGGGTTGCGCAGCGGCGCGGGCATGATGCCGATGCCGACCCGCAGCCGGTCGGTCGCGGTGAGCGCGAGGGTCGCGGAGGAGACGGCCCCCGCCCAGGCGAGATCCTCCACGACCCAGAGGTCGTCCGCACCGAGGCTCTCCACCTCGCGTGCGAAGTCCCTCAGCTCTTCCGGCCGCTGATCCCTGTCGAACATCACACCGATTCGGCTCATCGGAGCAGTATCGTCAGCCGCCCGGAAGCGGATCAAGCGAATTTCGGCCCGGCGGGACAAGCGGATTTCGGCCCGGCGGGCCGGCGTCGTCGGCGGCCACGCCCCAGGCCCGCCCTCCGGGGCAGGGGCTCACTGTCAATCCCCAGTCTTCGTAGAGACGTTGGTTGTGCGGCTCGGTCGTGTTGACCGGTCCGAGTCCGCGCTTCTTGGATGATCCGTTCGGACTCGGCAGGCGGCCGCCCGCCGACCGCGCCGTGGCGGCGCTTGGTGGTGCAGAAGTCCGCGATCCAGGTAACGGTCCTCAGTCGCGCCTCGGCGCGGGCGGCGAAACGTTGCCGGTGGACGTACTCGACCTTGGGGACCGAATGGAACGACTCCCCGGCGGCGTTGTCCAGGACGGACCCGACACCTCCCATCGACTGCACCACGCCCCACCTGCCGCAAAGCTGCCTGAACCCCTCGGAGTTGCCTTCCGAGCCGCGGCCGGTGTGGAAAATGACGCCGTCCACCTCGCCGCCCCGGGTGGCGATCGCCATCTGCAGCGCGGCGGTGACCAGCGTCGTGTCGTGCCGGCCGCCCCTCGCGCAGCCCAAGGCCCGCCGGGAGAAGGCGTCGTGGACGCCGGCGAGGTAGAGCTTGCCCTGGCCGGTGTCGATCTCGGTCATGCCGCCCCACCCCACGATGTTCGGCGCGATCGCACCAAACCTGCGCAGGACCAGGTCACGTGCCGCCTTCCGCTTCCCCGGGGCGGGTCGGCGAACGTCGTCGGCGCGGCGGCCTGCGGCCCCGCAGGCCGAGCCCGGCCATGATCTCGGCGACCGTGTTCCGCGACACCTGCCGGCCCTCCTCCCACAGGTCCGGCGTGATCCTCGGTGAGCCCTACGTTGTGCCCGAGCGGTCGAAGAAGTAGGTGATCCGCCCGGCCGGCAGTGCCCCCCCCTGACCTCGCGTCTCGTCGGCCCGGACGGTCTGCGTCGCCACTTGCAGAACCACGCCTCCACCACCCCAGGAGCCCGGCAGGAGGTGCGATGCGAAAACTTGAACCCGCTCCTCCGGCCGCTGATCACCCCGACGGGCGCCGCCGGGCCCGCAACAGCTACTTCACCCACAGGACCATGCGACGTTTGAGGACATCACGCTCCATGACCAGTCCTTGTTGTCCCGCTCGAGCCGGGCGCTCTCCCGCCGCGGCCGCGCGAGTTCGTCCTCCTCACCCGCCGGACCGGCCCTGCCGGCCGCCCGCGCCCTCGACACCCAGGTCGCCAGCGTCGTCCCGTTGATCCCAAGGCCCTTCGCGACCCGCGGGATCGGCTTGCCAATCTCGGCCACGATCCGCACAGCCCCCTCACGAAACTCCGCGTCAGACTCTCGCCCCTTGCCCGCCACGACCCTCGACTTCCCGCACAGCCACGGTCTCCACGCTACAAGGGGAAGGTCAGTGAACGGCCGGTCGCGGCCGTGAAGGACGGTGGGTTCCGGGCGCCGGGCGTCCGGCGTCGCGGCCGGGCAGCAGATCGAGCGTCCGGCCGGTCACGCAGTCGATGAGGACGGTGCCGCAGCGCTGTCCGCGACAGGCGGCGAAGTCGTAGGCGGCGCGGCGGTCATCGTGGCGTTGCGGCGGTCACGTGATGCCGAGGCGCCCCGGTTGTCGTGCTTGGTCCGGTTGCCGGGGCCCGAGCCCGGCAACCGGACCGCACGGGACACCCGGCGCACACGGCTTTCGCTCCGTTCCGGGCAGCGACTTCGACGAGCAGCCCGCCGGGAGCGCGGAGCGCCCCGGGCCTGCCGGGCCTGCTCACCCGGAAGTCACATTGGTCTATACCTTGACACGATCACATCAACCGCGCTTGAGTGGGCGCACAGCCCCCCACCGCGGCCGGGCCCGGAGAGCAACTGACGCTCCGGGCCGGCCCGTTGTGTTCAGAGGAGTGATCGAGTGCTGAGAAACCGCCTCCTGGCCCTGTTGACGGCGATCCTCGTCGCCACCGGCTTCGCCGTGGTACTGACGCCCTCCGCGTCCGCGGCCTCCCCCTGCGACACCGCGCCCAACTGGCAGCAGGGCGCCTGGTACACGACTGGCAACGTTGTCAGGTACAACGGTGCGTACTACGTGGCCGAGCACGACAACCCGGGCTACGACCCGACCGTCAGCACCTGGTACTGGGACCCGTACAACTGCGGCGGCGGGGGCGGCACCCCGTCGCCGTCCGGCTTCGTGGTCAGCGAGTCGCAGTTCAACCAGATGTTCCCGAACCGGAATGCGTTCTACACATACAGCGGTCTCACCGCCGCCCTCAGCGCCTACCCCGGCTTCGCCACCACGGGCAGCGACACGGTGAAGAAGCAGGAGGCCGCGGCGTTCCTCGCGAACGTCAGCCATGAGACCGGCGGCCTGGTGCACATCGTCGAGCAGAACACGGCCAACTACCCGCACTACTGCGACGGGAGCCAGCCGTACGGCTGCCCGGCCGGCCAGGCGGCGTACTACGGCCGCGGACCGATCCAGCTCAGCTGGAACTTCAACTACAAGGCGGCGGGCGACGCGCTCGGTATCGACCTGCTGAACAACCCCTGGCGTGTGCAGAACGAGGCGGCCGTGGCCTGGAAGACGGGCCTGTGGTACTGGAACACCCAGAACGGCCCGGGCACGATGACCGGCCACAACGCCATGGTCAACCAGGCCGGCTTCGGCCACACGATCCGCTCCATCAACGGATCGCTGGAGTGCGACGGCAAGAACCCGGCGCAGGTCCAGAGCCGGGTCGGCAAGTACCAGCAGTTCGCCCAGATCCTGGGCGTGCCCACCGGCTCGAACCTCTACTGCTGAAACCGGGCCGCCCCTGAACGGGCCGCGGACCGGGGAGACACCGTCCCCCGGTCCGCGGCCACACCATCTCCCACGGTCCGCAGGCAACCCGCAAGATCCTGTCCCCGTCTTCCGGGACAGAGAGGCACCCGGGCGAACCGGGCGCCCTGATCACGGAGTTGAGGAGGGGACCGTTGATACGTGCCCGCAGGACATGGGCCACCGCGATAGCGGCGCTCACGGTGGTGGGGATGTCGCCCGCGGTGGCGCAAGCCCGGCAGCCACCCGACGTCCGGACCGCCACCGCGACGAACGTCAACGACCGTGATCTGCCGCCCGGCTGGCGGATCACCCATGGAGGCGGGGGCAGCGCGCTGGAGTGGCGCTCACCGCGTCCGGTGCCTGCGGGCGACGCCCGCGTGGAGTTCCACGCCGGCGGCAGGCTGGTCGGCGCCCCCCGGCCGGACAACGACGGCCGGACCTTCCGGCTGCCCCTCGACGACGCGCGCGCAGCAGACCTGACCGGCCTCCAGGTGCTGGCGGCCGGCCGTCGTCTGGACCAGGGGGACGGTGCCGCCTCCGACGCCCGCGACCGGCGTTCCGCGGAACCGGCCGCCCCGACACCACCGGCCGGGCTCCCGGCGGGCTCCGTCGACCCCGGCAGACCCGGCACGTACCGCACGACCACCGGCGAGTACACGCTCGACCCGGTCCGCCTGCCCGGGTTCCCCGCACCGGTCGAGATGCGCGGCGTCGTCGTCGCACCGAAGGACGCCCCCGGCAAACGGCCGGTCGCGCTGTTCCTGCACGGCCGGCACTCCACCTGCTACGTCCCCGGCAGCGACGAGGTGACCGTCGACTGGCCCTGCGCCGGGGGCGCCGAGCCGATCCCGAGCCACCGGGGCTATCTGCGCGACCAGAAACTGCTGGCCTCCCAGGGCTATGTGACCGTGTCAATCTCCGCCAACGGCGTCAACGGCCAGGACTGGAACGCGGAGGACGGCGGCGCACAGGCGCGTTCGTCGCTGGTACGGACCCACCTGGCCCGCTGGGCCGACTGGGCCGCCAAGCCGGCCACGGCCCCGGCGGCCGTACGCAAGGCTCCGAAGACAGACCTGTCGCGCGCCCTGCTGGTCGGCCACTCGCGCGGCGGCGAGGGCGTCAACCGCGCCGCCATGGACAGCCTCTACCCGCCCCCGGCCGGCCAGGACGGCTATCGCGGCAAGGCGCGCTGGCACGTCCGCGGTACCGTGCTCATCGGCCCGACGATCTTCGGCCAGAACCCGGTGCCGGACGTGCCGTCGCTGACGGTCCTTCCGGGCTGCGACGGCGACGTCTCCGACCTGCAGGGACAGGTGTACGCCGACGGCACCCGCGGCGTCAGCCGGGGCAAGGCCCTGCACAGCTCGGTCTACATGGTCGGCGCCAACCACAACTACTTCAACAGCGAGTGGACTCCGGGCCGGGCCCAGGCGCCCGCCGACGACGACTTCTGGCACGACCCCGAGCAGCCGGACCCGGTGTGCTCGCCCGGGGCCGCCACCCGGCTGACCGCCGACCAGCAGCACCGGGCCGGCGCCACCTACATCGCCGCCGCCGCCCGGCTGTTCGTCGCCGGGGACGACCGGGTGCGCGAGCTGCTCGACGGTTCGGGCCGCCGGGCCCCCTCCGCCGACCCCGCGCGGGTGCTGACCCACGCGGTCGGTGCGAACCGCGGCGCCGGGTTCCTGCCGGACGGCTCCGTGAAGGTGACCGGCGGACGGCTGTGCTCCGCGATCGACCCCGACCCGCGCGCCGCCTGCCTCGGCACCGCGGCGGGCGGCTCCTCGCCGCACTTCGCGTACTGGCAGACAGAACGCGAGACCGGCCGCCGCGCCGTGGCGCTGCGCTGGTCCGCGCCGGGTTCGGCGGTGAAGGTGCGCCCCGGAAAGCCGCTCTCCGTCAAGGGCGCCAAGAGCCTCGCGCTACGCGTCTTCGTACCTGCGAACACCACCGGGACTCGGCTGGACGTGTCCGTCACCGACGCCGCCGGCAAGCGGGCGGACCTCGGCCGCGTCCGGGTGGACGGGCTGCCGGGCAGCGACCGCACCTCCTCCTACTGGGCGCGCGAGGTACGCGTACCGCTCACCGCGGCCACCCGCGCCGGTCTCGACCTGCGCCGGATCGCCTCCCTGGAGCTGACCCCACGCACCGGCTCCGGACAGGCGTGGCTGATGGACGCCTGGGCGTGGAGCCCCGGCACCCCCGCGGTGCGCGAGGCCCCGCTGGCCCGTGTCGACATCGGCCGCCTGGAGGTCAAGGAGGGCGACTCCGGCGTCCGCACGTACCAGGTGCCCGTGCGGGTGTCCGGCAAGGGCAGCGGCACGGTACGGCTGTACGTCCTGGACCCGGTCACCGGCACGGCAGAAGACCGCCTGGTGACGGTCCGGTCCGGCCGCGGCGCCATCGACGTGCGGGTGAAGGTGAAGGGCGACAGGCGGTACTCCTGGGACGTGTCCCACGACGTGTTCGTCAAGGCGGTCCGGGGCTCGGTCGTCGGCTCGCACGCGGGTGGGGTCACCGCCGAGAACGACGACCCGATGCCCGAGATCACCGTGGAGCCGGTCGCCGGCGAGGTGACCGAGGGGCAGCCGCTGACGTGGCGGGTCTCCCTCTCCGCGCCCGCCGACGTGGAGATGACGAAGACGCTCCGGATCGTGCCCGTCCCGGGCCGCCCCGAGTTGTCCACCAAGGACGTCGACCCGCAGTGGCTCCTGGACCTGACCGACGAGGTGCCCGACGGCGCAGTCCCGCTGTCCCGGCTGGACTACGCCTACCTGTGGGCATCGGTACCCGCCGGGCAGACCGGAGCGGAGGTGACCGTACCCACGATCCGCGACCAGGTGGCCGAGCAGACCGAGTACGTCGGCCTCCGGTCCACCGACGACGAGGGCGAGCCGCACGGCCCGCTCCTGACCGGCACGGTGCTCGACGCTTCGTAGCTCCGCGCCTCACGGCAGGGTGAACCCGCACCCCATCACCTTGCCCGGGTCGCGTTGGCCGGCACCCCGGGTGCCGGCCAACGCGACCACCGCCAGCCGCAGTCCGCGCCCCGGCGGTACGCCGCGCGCCGGCGCCTCCGTCACCGGTCCGCTCCGGCACAGCGTGATGTCGCCGGTCCGCTGCGCCGAGCACGGCTCCTGCCGGGCTCTGCCTACGAGGTACGGCTTCGACGCCCGGTGCTGCCCCTGCCGCCGACGCGTCATGAGCCGTCAACTCCTGTTGTCCGGAAGCCCGCCGACGAGGTCCGCAGGGCTGCTCCCGCCCAGCGCCGGTACCGAAGTGCGACTGGAGTATCAATAGGGTGACCCCATGCCTGCCACGTTGAGTTCCCAAAAAACCGCCGCCGCGCTCCGAACATCGGCACGTGTCTCTGTTGAGCTGCTGCTGGTCCTCGTGATGACTGCGGTGGCTCTGTGGGTCATGGGCCGGATGTGGTCGGTCGTCTGGCCGCTCATAGTGGGGTTGCTCCTCACCACGCTGACCTGGCCCCTGACGCGTTTCCTGCGCCGGCACGGATGGCGCCCCGCCCTGGCCGCGTCGGCCGTGACCGTACTGTTCCTCCTGGTCGCCACGGGCATCGTGGCGCTGATCGCGGTGCCGGTGGCGTCCCAGTCCGGTGAGTTGGCCGACGGCGTGGTCGAAGGCATCCAGAAGCTCCGCGAGTGGGCCGCCGGGCCGCCGTTGAACATCGGCGACGACCAGATCACACGTGCCTTCGACACCGCGATCGCCCGCATCCAGGACAGCGTCGGCAGCATGGTCACCACGGTCGTCACGGGAGTGAGCACCGTGTTCAACGGTGTGGTCACCGCCGTCCTGGCGCTCTTCCTGATGTTCTTCTTCCTCAAGGACGGCCCGCGGTTCCTGCCGTGGCTCACCCGTCAGCTCCCCGGCCGGCTCGCCACCGACGTCCCGGTCGTGGCCGCGCGCGGCTGGGAGACCCTGAGCGCGTTCGTGCGTTCCCAGGCATTCGTCGGCCTGCTCGACGCGGTCCTCATCGGTATCGGCCTGTGGATCCTGGGGGTACCGCTGGTGCTTCCGCTGGCGGTACTGACCTTCGTATCCGCGTTCGTGCCGATCGTGGGTGCCCTGTTCGCCGGCTTGGTCGCGGTGCTCATCGCGTTGGTGTCGAACGGTCTGACCGACGCACTGATCGTGCTGGCGATCATCGTCGTGGTGCAGCAGCTCGAGGGCAACGTGTTCCAGCCCATGATCCAGAGTCGCGGACTCGGCCTGCATGCGGCGGTGATCCTGCTCGCGGTGACGCTGGGCGCCAGCCTGGCCGGCGTCGTGGGCAGCCTGCTCGCCGTACCGGTGGCCGCGCTGATCGCGGTCGTCTGGAACTATCTGCGCGAGCAGCTCAGTGAGCCCTCGCAGGAGCCGGGGACCGGCGAGTCGCACACCGGTGCGACCGTCCCGTCGTAGCGTTCCGCCCCGACCACGACGCGGCCGAGCCGGATGCCGTACCGCCGTTCACCCGTGGCGTCTCAGGCCGTGCTCACCCGGTCGACCGGCAAAGGCACGGCGCGGGCACCGGGGAGCCGGTCCAGGTGCCGGCCGCGGCGGGCCGGGCCGGCACCTCGTCGGCACGCTCACGGAGCAGACCGTCACCGACTCCGGTGCCGGCACCGGCGGCAAGACCGTCCACGTCTTCCTTCCCTGGTCATCAGGGAAGGAAGACGTTCCCCGCAGGCGGACACCGTTGTACGCGATCCGCGTGCGCCCCGGTTCGAAGCGCGGCCCGTATAGCTCAGCGCCTGCAGAACCGATAAACCCTTAGGCCGAATTACTCCATATGCGACAAGGCAGCCACCCATTTGCCGCGCATCCTGCCTAATACATGTTCCGTTGGACGGATCATGACGAATGTAATTCCTCTGATCTCCTCGGGGAGCCTCCTGGCCGGCGCGAAGAGTCCCACACGCGCTGTCCGGCCAGGAGCCTCGGTTTTCACCCCGATTGCCGACCGACCCACCCGGCGGTCGCTTCATGGCTGAGTCACGCGGCCGTCACAGCCGCCCGGAGTCGCCCTCCTCCACGGGCTCCCCCGGCAACTGGTCCCACCCGACCGACGGCCATCCGCCGACGAGGACCTGGACCCACCCTCCTACCCTGGCCGACCAGCTGGACGTGCACTGGGACCCGGCGGAGGAACTCGCCCACCTTCTGCACGAGGCCATCGAAATCGAGAGGAAGGCCGGTCCCCCGCCCGCGGGCGAGGAGGATCTGCCGGCCGACGAAGGCGCCGGCACCCCTCTCGCCGGCCTGACCGAGATCACCGCCGAACTTCCGCCCCTGCGCCCCTCGCCCTCACGCCGCCGCGCCCCCTCACGGAAGAAGAGCACGACCGGAGCGCTGCGGACCGCCAGCTTCTTCCTTGCCGCGCTCACCGCCGCCGTGGCGTCCATGGTGTGTGTTTTCAGCGGCATGGCCGCTTATGACCCCCTGCACCACCTCGCCGCGTACCGCACCTCCGGCGTCACGGCCGGGTGGTGGCCCCTGCTGGTGTACGGACCGTGGATGGTCGCCTCCCTTTCGATCCTGCGCGCCGCCCTCCACCAACGCCGCGCCGCCCACTCCTGGACCGTGGTGCTGCTGTTCTCCACCGTGTCCATGCTCCTGTGCGTAGCCCAGGCGCCCCGCACCCTGGTCGACGCGGCGACCGCGGCACTCCCCTCGCTCGCCGCCCTGGCCTGCTTCCAGCAGCTCGTCCGGCAGATCACCCTCACCCGCCCGCCCCGCCAGACCACACCACGCCACCGCATCCGGCCGGCCCCGCCCCGCCGCTCCACCCCTCCCACCCGGACCACCTCCTGACCGGCCGCCCGCGGGCCACCGCCTCCGGCGTTCCCCCGTACCCGCCGAGTGCTGCGGGGTGATGAGAAGCCCCCGTCCCGAAGGAGCGAGTCGTCACAAGACGGTGTTCCGCATAGTTGCCGAACTCGAACTCATGTTGCCGGCCGGGCCGGTCGGCCCGGCTTGTGGATGTGCGCCCGCCGTCGGCGACGAAAGCAGCGGCACGGCTTCCGACGGCCGTGCCGCAAGTACCCGGTTCTTGCGGTCCGGGCTCCACTCGTAGACCGTGGGAGCACTCCGGACGACCTCGCACGGCCAGGCCTGCCGAAGCCGGCCCGGCCGGACTCGGCGGTCCTGTCAACTGGTCGGCCGGCTCCATGTCTTGGCACCGGAAGTACAGGAGCAACCCGGCGAGTGCGAAGGGGGCAGAGAAGGACAGGAGGAGCCGCCCCGTGGCCCCGTGCGCGACACGAGTGCACAGTGCCGGCTTCGGCAAGACGCGGCCACGGGCTGGTCTTTCTCAGCGGTGTCCCGGTGCGGAAGCCCCGGCGGCATGTGACCATCCGTCTGCTGGTCGACGCCGCGCGCCGACGACCGGCAGCAGCCGCAGCACCTCCTCGGACGGTGAGCCTGGGACGGCGGCGCAGATCACCACCTGTTGGTTCCGGTAGGCGATGACGAGGAAGACGGGTCCCTTTCCGCACGAGGTCCGCGAGTGGCTCGACCGCGTCGGCCATGCCCGCAACAGCCTGTTCCCTCCTGGCCCCGGGCGGGTGGTCCGGGGTCAACCGATCGGACGACCTCCAGGTCAGCCGTCCCGCGTGACGCGTGCAGCCGGTACGCCGACAGGGCGGGGCCCCTGGCGGGCCCAATGGGTCTCAGAGCGGGGCGGTCCGGGTCGGCCGGGTCCCGACCGACCGTCCGGATTCGGGGGATCGGCACCCATGAAACACGTCAAGGAGGTCTCCGCGCGCACCCGTGCCGTCACCGGTGGCGCGTCTCCTTCGCCGTCTCCGTCCTCGACCACGACGGCGGCACCGTGGTCACCCCGCGCGGCGACGGCGCCGGCCCGCCGTTCCACGAGTCGGCCGAGGAGAAGGCGTGCACGGCCGTGTCCTGGAACGCGTCCGCTTCCGATCCGGCCGAGCGCCCGGAGCAGGCGCCGGCCTGAAGGGCATGCCCGGCGCACTGTTCCCCGGCGGCGGCATCCCGGTCACCGCGAGGAACGTTCCGTCCGCGGGCGTCTGTGGCGGGCGCGCCCTCCGGCGACGTCGCAGGAGTCCGCGTGAGCGCGTGGAACAGTAGTACGCCCGCTCAGTCCCCGGCGGTGTACGGAAGCCCCCTCGTACCGTGCGCCGCCGGCCGCTCGGCCCCGCCCGGATCCGCGCAGGCATCCGGGCGGGGACCGGCATCACGGTGCGTACGGGGACGAGGACGATTCTGACCGCGCTGCGCACCCTGCCCCCCCCTGAGGAGCACCTCCATGCCCCCTGTCGACCGAGTCCTTCTGACCGCCTCGCGCGAAGGGGACTCCGACGCCGTGCGCGCGGCGCTCGCCGCCGGCGCCGGCATCGAGACGCGTGACGAACACCGCCGCACCCCGCTGCTGCTCGCCGCCCTCGGCGACCACGTGGCGGTGGCCGAGGTCCTCGTCGCCGCCGGCGCCGATCCCGACGCGCAGGACGACCGCGACGACAGCCCCTGGCTGGTCACCGGGGTCACCGGCAGCGTCCGCATGATGCGCGCCCTGCTTCCGGCCCGCCCCGATCCCACCCTGCGCAACCGCTTCGGGGGCATCGCCCTGATCCCCGCCGCCGAACGCGGTCACGTCGACTACGTACGGGCCCTGCTCCGCGGGACCGGCATCGACGTCGACGTCGACCACGTCAACCATCTCGGCTGGACCACGGCCTACGTCACCGGAGGCTTCACGCGCGACGGCTACTGGAACGGCATCACGGTCGTCGGCCTGGAGACCGGCAGGACGCACCGGCTCCCGGCGGGCCGGCGGCCCCTGGGCATCGCGGTCCTCTGACCCGGGCCCGCCGCTGAACGGCCAGGGCCGGCAGGAGCTGCCGGCCCTGGCGTGCCGACGATGCCCCGCGCGGGCTCACGGGCGAGGCCAGGGGCGTCCGCCGATGCGCTCGATGTCGGTGTTGAAGCGCCTCAGATAGGAGGCGAAGGCCGCGATGTCCTCGTCCGGCCAACCCACCATGATCTGGTCCAGAATCTCGACGATGCCCTCGCGCTCCTCGTCGAGCATGTGCGCGCCCTCGGCGGTGATGCGGAACTTGCGGGCCATGCCCCCGCCGGGGTCGGGAATACGCTCCACCAGCCCGGCCCGCATCGCCGCGGCGGTCTGCCGGTTGAGGGTGGAGGCGTCGAGTCCGAAGGCGTCGCTCAGCTCGCCGATCGACATGGGCCCCTGCATGCGGATGCGGCTGAGGAGGATGTAGGCACTGCGCTCCAGTACGCCGCCCTTGCGGCGCCCGCCCCTCTGGTTCAAGAACGTGTGGCGGCTGAGCAGCATCTGCTCGTACTCGACCTCGTGCGTCGGTCTGACCATGCGTCCCGCCGCCTCCCGCTTCCTGACGTGCCGTCGGCGCATCGCGCCTCAAGGCGGTTCCTTGCCCCACCATCCTCTCACGTACATGCACCACCCACAGAGTGTGCTTGATACATGCGATGTGTACGATGCACATCCCTGCTGTGAACACACTCAAGGAGCTCCAGGCATGGACGTCCCCCGGTCCACATCCCGCCCCAGTGGCGTGGTGGCCACGCTGGCGTTCGCCGGCATCACGGCAGCGATCATGCAGACGCTGGTCACCCCGCTCATAGCGGAGCTGCCGAGGATCCTCGGCACCACACCCTCGAACGCCACCTGGGTGATCACCGCCACCCTGCTCGTGTCGGCCGTCTGCGTACCGGTCTCCGGACGTCTGGGCGACCTGATCGGCAAGCGCCGGATGCTCCTCGTGTGTGCCGTGCCACTGATCGCGGGCTCGGTGGTGTGCGCGCTCTCGTCCTCCGTCGTCCCCATGATCGTCGGGCGCGGTCTGCAGGGAATGGGCATGGGCATGGTGCCGCTGGGCATCGCCCTGCTGCGTGACGTGGTCCCGGCGGAGAAGCTCAGCTCCTCCATCGCGCTGGTCAGCGCCTCCATGGGCATCGGCGGCGGCCTCGGCCTGCCGATCGCCGCGGCGGTCGCCCAGTACACGAACTGGCGGGTGCTGTTCTGGGGCTCCGCGGTCCTCGCCGTGGCGGTCGCGGTACTGATCTGGTTCCTGATCCCGGACGTCCCGGCCGGTGCCAAGGGCCAGCGCTTCGACACGCTCGGTGCGCTCGGCCTCGGCACCGGCCTGGTCTGTCTGCTGCTCGCGGTCTCCAAGGGTGCCGACTGGGGCTGGGGATCGGGCGTCACGCTGGGCCTGTTCGCCGCCACCGTCGTGGTGCTGCCGGCCTGGGGCCTGTGGGAGCTGCGCACCAAGGAGCCGCTGGTCGACCTGCGTACCACGGCCCGACCCCGGGTGCTGCTGACCAACATCGCCTCGGTCTTCGTCGGTTTCGGCATGTACGCGAGCATGCTGGTCATGCCGCAGCTGCTGCAGTTCCCCGAGGCCACCGGCCACGGCCTGGGCCAGTCGATGCTCGCGGCGGGCCTGTGGATGGCGCCCGGCGGCATCATGATGATGCTCGTCTCCCCGCTCGGCGGGAAGCTCACCGACGCCCGGGGCCCGAAGTTCACGCTGGTCTGCGGTGTCCTCGTCATCGCCGCCGGCTACAGCCTGTCGCTGGCGCTGATGGGCTCGGCCTGGGGGCTGATGCTGGTCGGCATGGTGATCAACAGCGGTGTGGGCCTCGCCTACGGCTCGATGCCCGCCCTGATCATGGGTTCGGTCCCGCTCTCCGAGACCGCCGCGGCCAACGGCTTCAACACCCTCATGCGCTCGCTCGGCACCTCGGTCGGCGCCGCCGTGATCGGCGTGGTCCTCGCCCAGATGACCACCACGGTGGGCGGCCACAGCTTCACCTCCGAGGAGGGCTTCCGCACCGGCCTGATGATCGGCTGCGGCGTCGCCCTGACCGCCGCGGCGATCGCGGCCGTCATCCCGGCCGCGCGCCGCGCCGCGACCGATGCCGGGGAAGCCGGCTCGGCCACCGAGGCCGGACGGCCCGCGGTCAGGGCCTGACGGATCGCAGCACACCGGAGGGGCCGGGCGGCGAGCCCGGGCCCGAGACGGCACCACCGCACGTCTGCGCCGAGGAACGCCCCCGCGCCGCTCGTCACGGCCGGCCCGGGCCGGCACCGTTCCTCGGCTCACACCCCCGGAACCACCCCGGGGATCCGTGTGCCGCCGCCCGGGCGTCGCGCGCCCGCGCAGCGGCACGGCCGCAGAACAGAGAGGAAGAAGGACCCAATGTCCTGTCCCGACGGTTCGCCCGTTCCCACTCCCGCCGATCCTCAGGAACTCGGATTCGACCCCGCCGCCCTCCGGGCCCGTTACCGGGCCGAGCGGGACCGCAGGATCCGGCCGGAGGGCGGCAGGCAGTACCAGCGCGTCACCGGCAGGTTCGGGTATTACGACGAGGACCCGTACGCCGAAGCCGCGCCGCTCCGCGAGCCGCTCCACGACCGGGTCGAAGTGGCGGTCGTCGGGGGCGGGTTCGGCGGTCTGCTCGCGGGCGCCCGCCTGCGGCAGGCGGGCGTGGAATCGATCCGGGTGATCGAGAAGGGCGGAGACTTCGGAGGCACGTGGTACTGGAACCGGTACCCCGGCATCCACTGCGACATCGAGTCGTACATCTACCTGCCCCTGCTGGAAGAGGTCGGTTACGTCCCGCGGTGGAAGTACGCGCCGGGCGAGGAGATCCGCCGGCACGCGCAGGCGATCGGACGGACCTTCGGCCTTTACCGCGACGCGGTCTTCCGGACGCAGGTGACCGGACTGCGCTGGGACGAGGACGCGTGCGAGTGGCACGTGAGCACCGACCGGGGCGATCGGATACGGGCGCGGTACGTGGTGACGGCCAGCGGCACGCTGAGCGAGGCGAAGCTCCCTGGCATACCGGGGATCGAGACCTTCGAGGGGCACACCTTCCACACCAGCCGCTGGGACTACGCCTACACCGGCGGCGACGCGGGCGGCAATCTGCACAGGCTCGCCGACAAGCGCGTCGCCCTGATCGGCACGGGCGCGACGGCCATCCAGTGCGTCCCCCACCTCGGGGCGGACGCCGAAGAGCTGTACGTGTTCCAGCGCACTCCTTCCTCGGTCGACGTGCGCGGCAACCGCCCCACGGATCCCGGCTGGGCCGCCTCCCTCTCCCCCGGCTGGCAGCAGCGGCGCAGGGACAACTTCCTCACGCTCGTCACCGGCGGCCAGGTGGACGAGGACCTGATCGACGACGGCTGGACCAGCACGGCCCGCCTGCAGCAGAAGCTCATCCCGAGCGACGGCTACCGGGCCCTGCCGCCGGAGGAGCAGGAACGCGCGTACGAGATCGCCGACTTCCAGAAGATGAACGAGATCCGCGCACGGGTCGACGCCGTCGTCACGGATCCGGAGACGGCCGGGATGCTCAAGCCGTGGTACCGCTACATGTGCAAGCGGCCCACGTTCAGCGACGGCTACCTGGAGACCTTCAACCGGCCCAATGTCACCCTGGTCGACACGGCCGACAGCCACGGTGTGGAGAGCATCACCGAGAACGCCGTCGTGGCCGGGGGCACCGCGTACGAGGTCGACTGCATCATCTTCGGAACCGGATTCGAGGTCGGTGTCTCGGGGATCACCTCCGGACGTCTGCCGGTGCACGGCGCGGGGGGCATCACTCTGGCCGAGGCGTGGAAGGACGGCCCCCGGACGCTCCACGGCTTCTACAGCCACGGCTTCCCCAACCTCTTCCAGCTCGGGCCGCTGCAGAACGCCAGTTCCGTCAACTTCGTCCACGTCCTCGACGAACAGGCGACCCACGTCGCCGAGGTCGTCGCCGAAGCGCGCAGGCGCCGGGCCCGCCGAGTGGAACCGACCGCCGAGGCCGAGGCCGCGTGGGTCGCGACGATCCGCGAGAAGGCCGCCGACCTGTACGCGTTCCAGGCGGAGTGCACCCCCGGTTACTACAACAACGAAGGCATGCCCAGGAAGCGCAGCGAGTCGTACGGGGACGGGCCGGTCGCCTTCCACGCCCTGCTCCGGGACTGGCGCGCGAACGGCGGCATGAGCGAGGTCCTCGTCGACGCCGAACCGGACAGGGCCTGAGGGAAGGGGGAGAGACGGTGGCACAGCACCTCAGCCGATACGGCCCGGACACGCCCGGACCCGTCTCACGCACCCGCTGGAAGGTGAGGAGGCTCAACGCGCCCAATCCGCTGTGGGGTTCGAACGGTGTCGCGTTCGGGCCCGACGGAAGGCTGTACGCCGCGCAGTTCCTGGCCGGTCGGATCAGCGCCGTGGACACCGCCACCGGGGACGTCGAGACAGTGGTGCCGGCGGACGGTCCGGTCCAGTCGCCGGACGACCTCGCCTTCGCGCCGGACGGCTCGATGTACATCACCGACCTGGTGCCGGGGCGGGTGTGGCGCCGCAGCCCGCAGGGCGCGTACACCCTAGTCTGCGACCAGGTCGAAGTCCCCAACGGGATCACCTGCGTCGGCGACCGGCTCTTCGTCAACGAGATGAGGATGAACGGCCGGCTGCTGGAGCTGTTCCCCGGCAGCGGTGGTTCCCCCCGGGTGCTCACCGAGGGGCTGGCCCTCGGCAACGCGATGCAGCTCGGCCCCGACGGCCACCTGTACTACCCGCACATGGTGACCGACCAGGTCTGGCGCATACCCCCCGACGGAGGAGAGCCCGAACTGGTCGCCGAGGGCGTGCACGAACCGGTCGCGGTCCGCTTCGACCGGGCCGGCGTCATGATGGTGCTGTCCCGGGGCCGGGCAGGCATCGTGACCCGTATCGACCTGCACGGGACGGGCTCCCGGTCCGTCGTCACCAGCGGTCTCGCGGGCCTCGACAACGCGGCGTTCGACGCGGAGAACAGGATGTTCGTCTCCAGCTTCGCCAGCGGCGGCATCACCGAGCTGCACCCCGACGGCCGGACACGGGAGATCGTGCCGTGCGGACTCGACGGCCCCTTCGGAGTGACCGTCGACCTGGCGGGCACGGTGTACGCCGCCGACCACTACCGCGTGGCCGGTCCGGAGGGTGGTGCGGCGGGCGGACCGGACGGTGTGACCACGCACGTCCTGCGGCCGTTCGCCCACGGCATCAGCGCCGCGGGCGGGCTCCTGCACCTCACCTCGCAGTACGGCGAGGTGAGTACGTACGACCCCGGGCGCGGAACCACGCGCGTCCGGGCGAGCGGTCTGCGGCAGCCCATGGGCGTCTGCGCGCGGCCGGAGGGCGGACTGGCCGTCGCCGAGGCGGGCGCCGGCCGGGTACTGGCCCTGGACGAGAACGACACCGTCACCGTGCTCGCCGAAGGGCTCGGCCGTCCCGTGGACGTGGCCTTCGACGCCGAGGGGCGCTGCTATGTGAGTGACGAGCGGCTCGGGGCGGTACTCAGGATCGACGACGGGCACACCGTCACCGTCGCGGACGGGCTCGACGCCCCGCAGGGGCTGACGGTACGGGGTGACGAGGTGTTCGCCGTGGAGACCGGCTCGCGGAGGCTGCGGGCCGTTTCGCTCACCACGGGGGAACACCGGATCGATGCCGAGGATCTGCCGGTCGGCCCGCCCCCGGGCACCGGTCCCCGCACCCAGCCCGCGCTGTTCACCCACGGCATGCCCGGCGTGCCGCGTCCGTTCGCCGGTCTCACCGCGGCTCCCGACGGCTCCCTGCTCCTCTCGGCCAACGGGGAGGGGACCGTACTGCGCCTGTCGCCCCGGTCCCCGGGAGCCGGGGCGCACGGTGCGGGACAGCACCCCGAAGGCCGGCCGCAGGATGGCGGCGGCGCCGGGTGAAACCCTTTTGACCGGCTCGCACTTCACCATGCCGGAGCGTGTGCGGGAACCGCACACGCCGCTGCCCGCGGCCACGCCACCGGTGACCGTGCTCCACTGAAAGGAAAACCCATGACGAACAACGGTTTGGCAGGACGCAGTGTCGTTGTCACCGGGGCCGCGTCCGGCATAGGCCGGGCCGCGGCCCTGAGGTTCGCGGAGGAGCGTGCCCGGGTTCTGGTCGCGGACCTGAACCGGAGCGGCGCCGAAGAGGTCGTCCACGAGATCGAGGAAGCCGGGGGCACCGCCCTCGCCGTCACCGGTGACCTGAGTGACCAGCAGGTGGTGGACACGGTCGTCGAGCGGGCCGTCACGGCCTTCGGCGGGCTGGACGTCCTGGTGAACAACGCCGGGATCATGGATCGCATGTCCGCCCTGGGCGAGACCGACGACGCGGAGTGGGAGCGCGTCGTACGGATCAACCTGACCGCGCCTTTCCTGCTGACCCGTGCCGCCCTGCCGCACATGCTCGCCGCCGGGCACGGTTCGATCGTCTTCACGGCCTCCGAGGCCGGCCTGCGCGGCGGTGCGGCCGGCGCCGCCTACACCGCTTCCAAGCACGGTGTGGTCGGCCTCGTCAAGAACCTCGCCGTCATGTACCGGAAGCAGGGCATCCGGGCCAACGCCATCGCCCCCGGCCCCACCAGGACCAACATCCATGTCGACGCGGCCCCCGAGGCGCACGGCCCCTCCCTGGTAAGTCAGTTGATCGGCGCGAACATCGGCCGGCTGGGGAGCGCGGAGGAACAGGCCGCCGCCATCGTCTTCCTGGCCTCCGACGCCGCCGCGTTCGTCAACGGCGCCGTCCTCCCGGTCGACGACGGCTGGGCCGCCGTCTGACGAGGGCCTCCCGCCTCAAGCCCTGCGGGGTGCCGGCCGGTCGTGCGGCTGCTCGGCGTCCGCAGCGGGGCAGCCGGCCGGCGATCTCCGTGTCGTTCACGCGCACGCTTTCCGCTCCATCGGCGCCACAGAATCCCGCCTTCCGGACCAAGAGGAAATCTGTTGTGGCGGTAGTAGACATTGCCGCTTGATGGGGTAGGGTTTTGCTCGTAGCCAAGGAAGCAAGTGAGGCGCGGCAGAGACGAACTGCCGCGCGTGCAGGTTCGAGCGAGTTGTGGCACGGCAGTGGAGCGAGAGGGCCGGACGCATACAGGGGTCCTGTCGCTGGCTGCCGGGCCGGTGGCTCCAGGAGTCACGAGCAGTTCCGGCAGTACGACAGATTGATCACAGGAAACAAGGAGGCGGACACCATCAGGATCGCCCGGGCGAGGAAGAGGCCGCCCGGGTACCGAAGGACCTGGAAGGGAAGGTGGTCCCCGGTCACGCATCCGCGATCCCCCGCACCCCGCCCATCCCCCCGGTGGAGATGCGGAAGCAGGAGCCCGGCACAGCAGTAGCCGGCAGATGGTGTTGATCCCCCGGGACCCTGGTGCCATGCGGCACCAGGGTCCCTTCACATGTTCGGGCGAGAGGGCGCGCGCCGGAAGAAGGGCCCCGGCCCGTGCCAACACCTCAGCGGAGACAGCCGCTGCGCCTGTACGTCACTGCCTTGTGCGTCACCGTCCTGTACGCCGCCACACCGACGGACTCCTGGCGGGGCTCACCGGCATCCATCGCACCGAGACCGCCCGAGGACGGGCCCGCACATCCCGCCGGCGGCGGCGACCAGAACGAGGGAGCCTTCGGTGTGCTGGACGCGGCGAGGGGGTGCGCGGGAGTTCCGGGCGCAAGGGGGGGTCGCTGCTATTCGGCGGGGCTTCCCAGTGAGGCGAGGGTCTCTTCGACCAGCACTCGCGCCCGGGCCACCGTAGCCGTCAACAGCTCGGCAGTGTCACCCGGCGCCCCCAGCAGGCCGCGGACGCGCGGGCCGAAGCCGGTCGGCGCCCCCGGCAGCCTCTCGACCCACAGCCAGTGCGCCCTTCTCCCTGAGGCACCAGCGCCGGTCATGGGCGAACAACGCCTGTACCAGCACGCCGACGGCCCGGGACAGGCACAGCGAGACGTACAGCGTGTCTGCCCGCGTCGCGCCCTTTGCCGCGGCGCCGACCAGGAACTCCGCCTCCCAGGCTCCCGCCGTCAACGCCTTCCGGAGCGGCTCCGGGTACGCCGCGGTCTGCCGCCGAAGGCCCGTCAGCTCTCCGGCCGGGTCGGCCAGTACCTGCCCGAGTGCCACCTCGCCCGCCTAGCAGGGCGACCAGAATCCCAGCGGATGCCCCGCCTGCACACCCCCCTCGCACCGGCCCTCGCGGCAGTCCGCCCACACCTGCTCGACCCGGTCCAGATCCCGCAGGATCCAGCCCACCGGGACACCGTCGACCCGCAGCCACGCACCACCGTTCACCCAGGGCCCCCAGCCGCCCGGGCCGGCCACGTCCACGTCCGGGCCGGCCAGCGCGCGCAACGCGGCGAGGTCGAGGCCGCCCCGGTAGTAGACGCCGAGATCCCAGTCCGATTCCGGCCGGTGCTCTCCGCGAGCCCGGCTGCCGCCGAGCAGCACGCCGACCACGCCCGGCACCCGCGCCAGGCGGCCGGCCATGTCCTCGGTGATCATCCGCATGCCGGAAGTCTGGCAGTCGCCGTTTTCCCGGGCCGGCCGTTTCCGCCTCGAGTCCAGGAGCGGTCGTCGCCGTGCCGACCTCTCCTGTCGAAGGCGGGGCAGGCGTCGGCGACGAGCAGCATGTCGAACAGCACGTCGCAGTCGGCTGCGACCTGCGCCTCCCGGTGCCGGCCCGTACTTACTGATCATTTCAGAATGAGGTTCGGAGTCGTCGCAAGCAGATGATGCTGCAAGCGAGTTGGAGCAGTCCGAGGTGGAGGTCGGCGCGTATCCCGTAGCGGGTCCGCAGGCGTTTGAACTGGTGGAGCCCGGCGAAGGTGCGCTCGACGACCCACCTGGTCCTGCCCAGGCCGGATCCGTGGGCGGTGCCCTTGCGGGCGATCTTCGGCGTGATGCCGCGAGCGCGGAGGAGTCGTCGGTGCTTGTCGTAGTCGTAACCGCGGTCGGCGAACAGCCGCCGCGGCCGGTGACGGGGCCGGCCCACCAGGCCGCGGATGCGGGGGATTGCGTCCAGCAGGGGTATGAGCTGGGTGACGTCGTGGCGGTTTCCGCTGGTCAGCGACACCACAAGCGGCGTTCCGTGCCGGTCGGTGATCAGGTGGTGCTTGCTGCCGGGGCGGCCGCGGTCGACCGGCGAAGGTCCGGTGTGAGCCTCCCTTTGAGGGCCCGGACGTTCAAGGCGTCGACCGCGGCGTCCTCCATGTCCAGCAGGCCGGCTCTGCGGAGTTCCGCGAGGAGGATTTCGTGCAGCCGGGGCCAGACGCCGGCCTCGGTCCAGTCCCGCAGGCGCCGCCAGCACGTCACCCCGCTGCAGCCGATCGTCTCGGTCGGCACATCCGCCCAGGTCACACCCGTGCGCAAGATGTAGACGATCCCGCGCAGAGCCGCACGGTCATCCACCGGCAGGCGGCCCGGATACCGCCGACGCCGCGGCGGACGAGGAGGGAGCAGCGGCGCGACACGTTCCCACAGATCATCAGGCACAAGATCACCCGACACCTGGACCACTCGGCCGCCACCGAATCCGATCGCCAAGCCCTCACACCGAACTCATCCCGAAAAAAATCAGTGAAGGGTGTCCGCGCCTTTGTCAAATGCCTCCCTGTGTCGTTCGACTTCGGGGAGGTGGTCGGCGGTCCAGGAGCGCAGGATCGAGAAGGGCTCCTCAAGCGTGCGGCCCAGCGGTGTGATCCGGTACTCCACAGCAACGGGGCGTTGCATCAGTACCCGGCGCTCGACGAGGCCGTTGCGTTCCAACCGTCGCAGTGCCTGCGTCAGCGATTTTTGAGTGATCCCATCGAGCTCTCTCTTGAGCTCGTTGAAGCGTCGCGGCTGCCGGCACAACGCGGCCAGCAGCAGATGACCCCACTTGTCCAGCAGCTGATCCAGGAGCTCGCGCTGCGGGCCAACGATGGTCTCGTGACCGGCCCGATCTTCGTGGATACCAGGTTTCTTTGAAGTACCTGCCATGTACCAGGTATACCAGAGATACCGGCAACCCAAAGGAATCTCATGGCCGAACAGTCCCTGCCCAGCCTCAATCTCAAGCGCCAGGACGGAGTGCTATGGGTCTCGATTGATGTTCCGCCCGTCAACCTGATGACGGCGCAGCTCATGCTCGACCTGGACGCCGTCGCCGCATCGGCCGAGAATGATCCCGATCTGCACGTCATCGTGGTCCAGAGCGCCAATCCGGAGTTCTTCCTGGCGCACGGCGACCTGTCATTCGTGGAGGACCCCGCGACCTACGCCGCCCTCCCGGTCGCGGAGGAGACGCTTGTCGGGACGGGCCCGATGATGCGGCTTCATGAACGCTGGCGGCGTCTGCCTCAGACCACCATCGCCAAGGTCGCGGGACTCGCCCGTGGCGGTGGAGCCGAGCTGGTCTCCAGCCTGGATCTGCGATTCGCGGCCCTCGAGACTGCGGCGTTCGGCCAGTTCGAGGCACTGATCGGCATCGTCCCTGGAGCCGGTGCAACTGCCCACCTGCCCCGCCTCGTGGGTCGCGCTCGCGCTCTCGAGATCGTGCTGACAGGCGGGCTCGTCGACGCGGCGACTGCCGAGCGGTGGGGTTGGGTGAACCGAGCTCTGCCCGCCGCAGAACTGGATGAATATGTTGAGTGGGTCGCACTGGCCATCGCGTCTCTGCCCGACGGTGTCCGCGCCGCGGCTATCGAAGCAATCGACGCGGCCGACGGCACGCTTGAGGACGCGCTGCGCGCGGAAAACCGCCTGCTCGGCGAAACGTTCACTCCCGCGTCTGGAGAGCTTGCCCGGGCAGCGCTCGCGGCCGGGGTTCACACGCGCGAGGTGGAGCTGAACCTCGAAAAGGTGCTGCGCGCGAACCTCGTCCGACATTCGTAACGAATCGCCCTGCGCGGGTGGAGTGCAGAAGTTGTCCGTACGGTCCGTTTGGCAATTCGGGTCGAACGACCGTACGGGCCGCCTCCAGCTCTGTGAAGCTGATTGTTTCGGGATGAGTTCGGTGTGAGGGCTTGGCGATCGGATCCGGTGGCGGCCGAGTGATCCAGGTGCCGGATGATCTTGTGCCTGATGATCTGTGGGAACGCATCGCTCCGCTGCTGCCGCCCCGGCCGCCGCGCCGTCATCGGTATCCCGGACGCTGCCGGCGGACGACCGCGCGGCCCTGCGAGGCATCGTTTTAGGTACTGCGTAAGAACGTGAGCTGGAGAGATGTACCAGCCGAGCAGACCGGGTGCAGCGACGTGGCGGCGGTTGCGGGACTGGACCGAGGCCGGGGTGTGGTCCCGCCTGCACAAAGTGCTCCTGGCCGAGCTGCGCAAGGCAGGACTGCTGGACATGGACGACGCTGCGATCGACGGCTCACACGTTCGAGCCCTCAAAGGGGGGCTCACACCGGGCCTTCGCCGGTCGACCGCGCACGGCCGGGCAGCGAACGCCACCTGATCGTCGACCGGCACGGCACCCCTCTCGCCGTCACCCTGACCGGCGGAAACAGGCACGACGTCACCCAGTTGACACCCCTACTGGACGCGATCCCCGCATCCGAGGACTTCGCGGACGACCGCGGCACCGGCCAGGCCGGCTCTTCGCCGACCGCGGCTACGACTACGACAAGTACCGCCGCATCCTCCGAGCCCGCGACATCACACCCGGGAGCGCCCGCCGAGGCGTCCCGCACGGATCGGGACTGGGCAAGACCTGCTGGGTCGTGGAACGGACCCTCGCCCGGCTCCACCAGTTCAAACGCCTGCGCATCCGCTACGAGATACGCGCCGACCCCCACCTTGGCCTGCTCCCACTCGCCTGCAGCATCATCTGCTTGCGACGCCCACGAACCTCATTCTGAAACGATCAGTTATTCGCTGTCGGCCGGAGCCTCCCGAAGAGAGAATGAAGCCTCAGAAACCGGGAGGAACCCATGAGCCAGGACTACCTGACTCTTCAAGAGCTGCTGCCGCCGCGGGAGTTGACCGCCGCGCTCGACGCCGGGCACGTCACTCGCAAACCGCACCCCGAGCTTCCGCTGTCGATCTACACGTACACGCGCACGTGCCAGTACGAACGGATCTGGAACAGGGTGACCACGCGCTGCCGCGGACTCGTCGCCGACGACTCCACCGGCGAGATCGTCGCGCTTCCCCTGCCGAAGTTCTTCAACGTCGGTGAGCACGAAGCCGGTCAGCCCTACGCTCCCGCCCTGCCGGACGAACCGTTCGAGGTGTACGACAAGGTCGACGGCAGCCTCGCGGTCGTCTTCCACTACGCGGGCCGGTGGCGGGCCGCGTCCAAGGGGTCCTTCATCAGCGCGCAGGCGCGGTGGGCGCAGCGCCGGCTCGACGGCAGGGACACGTCGGCCCTGTCACCGGGGGTGACGTACCTGGCGGAGATCCTGTATCCGCAGAATCGTGTCGTCGTCGACTACGGCGACCGCCGGGACCTGGTGCTCCTCGCCGCGTTCGGCAGGGACGGCGCGGAGATACCCCTGGCCGAGGCCGGGGCCGCCTGGAGGGGCGTGGGTTCCGTGGTCACGGTGTGGCCCGCCATGCCGATCGCCGACCTGATCGCGCTGACCACGTCGAACACGCTGCCCGGGGGCCGCCCCGCCTCGGGGACGGACGCCGAGGGCTTCGTGCTGCGGTTCGCTTCCGGTGTGCGGGCGAAGGCCAAGCTTTCCGAGTACGTACGGCTCCACAAGGTACTGACGGGCGTCACGGAGCGGGACATCTGGCGCAGCCACGGCATCCAGCGGTTCGCCGGGATGTCCGCGAAGCGGCTGGCCCAGGGCCTGGGGTGCTCGCACGCCGAACTCGGGGGCATCACGGCGGCGGGCGGCCGGCCGCTGGACGCCCTGCTGGAGCAGGTGCCGGACGAGTTCGACGCCTGGGTGCGCGGGGTGATCGCGCGCCTGGAGGCCGAGGCCGAGGCGCGTGAGCGCGCCATCGACGAAGCGTTCCGCGGGCTCTCCCATCTGGCCGCCGACCGGGGGGCGTTCGCCCGCGCGGTCCGGGAGCTGCCCGACGCGCAGCTCCGGGCCGCCATGTTCCTGCGGCTCGACGGACGCCCGACGGATCTCGTCGTGTGGCGGGCCGTGCGGCCCGAGACGGCCGACCCGTTCACGACCGATGAGGAGAGCTGACCCGTGCCCGTAGTACACGTCATGACGGGGCTGCCGGCGTCGGGCAAGACCACTGCCGCGCGGAAGCTCCAGGCCGAGGCCGGGGGCCGGATGCGCCGGGTCAACCTCGACGACCTGCGGGCCATGCTGGACCTGCCCGCCACCGAGCGGAGCCGTTCGTGGGCGCACGAGCAGACGGTGCTGGCGATCCAGGACGCCGCGGTGCGCGCGGCCGTCGACGACGGATTCGACGTGGTCGTCGACAACACGCACCTGACGCCCCACATCCCCAAGCGTCTGAGGGCGGCGGTCGCCGGTCTGGCCACGTTCGCCGTGCACGACTTCACCGGCGTACCCGTCGAGGAGTGCATACGCCGGGACGGCGAGCGGGAGCGGCCCGTCAGCGAGGACGTCATCCGGATCCTGGCCGACAAGCACGCGCAGGCCACCAGGGGCGGATGGCGGCTCACCGACGCGTGGCTGAACGACCAGCCCCCCGTCGAGCCGTACGTGCCCGACCCGGCGCTGCCGGCGGCGGTGATGTGCGACATCGACGGAACGCTCGCCCTGACGGGCGACCGGGGCCCGTACGACTTCACGCGATGCGAGGTCGACCTGCTCAATGTGTCGGTGCGGCAGGCCCTGCGTTCCTTCCGGCGTGCCGACAACGACGTCATCGTGCTCCTGTCGGGACGCGGGGAGGAGTACCGCACGCAGACGGAGAGCTGGCTCCGGCGGCACGAGGTGCCCTACGACGAGCTGTGGATGCGCGGGGTGGGCGACGGGCGCCGCGACGACGTCGTGAAGGCCGAGCTGTTCGACCGGCACGTGCGCCACCGGTACGCGGTGCGGGTGTCGCTGGACGACCGTGACCGTGTGGTCGCCCTGTGGCGCCGCATGGGGCTGCCCACGTGGCAGGTCAACTACGGCAATTTCTGAGGGGTGACGAACGCGCCGGCGGGCGCCTTGCCGGATACGGGCAGAGCGCCCGCCGGGACGTCCACGGCGGATCCGGTCTTCTGTTCTTCCCGGGCCCTGGCCACCTCGGCAAGGAGGCGCACCCCGACGGCAGCGGACAACGACTCCACGGAGCACCCGATCGCCGGCAAGCCACTCCCCTCCCGCTCACGAGAAGACGCCGGTCCGCGGCCGGGCCGGGCGCACGGTCACCGCCCGGGCCCACGAACCGCAGGACGTCCCCGGCCGCGCGCACGCCCCGGGGTCCGGCACCGCCCCTGTCGCCGTGGATGATGAACTGGCCCCATGATCGGATCAGACCACAAGGCAGACCTGCGCGTTCACCTGCAGGACGCTCGCGACGCCCTCCTGTGGAAGCTCGAGGGCCTGTCGGAATACGATATTCGCCGCCCCATGACACCGACGGGCACCAACCTGTTGGGACTGGTCAAACACAGCGGTCGTCCACCGCACGCGCACACCGCAACGACGCGGGACTTGAACCCGGCGCCCCTCCGGCGCGCGGCACGGACACACCCGACGCGCCGAACGCACACGCCCCCTCTGATCCAGGATCCGGTGCGCGAGGAGCAGGAGGAGCAAGCGGTGCGTCCATCACCGAGTCGAGGAGGCACGGGACGTCGGGCATGGCGCATACGGGACCAACCAGGCTCCTCGGGCGTGGGCGGGCGCGTGGGCAACGCCGACGCGACGACGAGGAGCCTCGTCTTGTCACAGCTCGCGCCGCCCGCCGGGCACCACCTCCTGCGGCGCGGGCCGGAGACTGACCAGAACCGGACAGGTGCCCTCGGCGTACGAACAGTGGTGATCGCCGCATAATGCCGCGCGGCGCGGTATGCCGATCACGGGTGGCGGCGGCGAGACGGCCTACGGCTGGAGCACTCCGCGGTCACGTTCCGGGGGCGGCACGGGGCGGAAGCGGCCCAGTGGGGCGGCCGGGCCCAATGGGGTGTGTGCAAAAGCCACGACGCCGGCACCGAGCCGGGGACACGGCCCGTCAGGGCCTGAGGGGTCGGCAGGACCGCGCCCACTGACGGGCCGTTCCCCCCTGGGCGGCCGTGAGCAGCAGAAAGGGAATCCCACGCTCCGGCCACTGGACGACGAGGCCGCCGAACAGGCCCCCGTCGCTACTGACCAGGTGATCAGCTGATGGCCATTCAGCAAACGATCGCGGTACTTCACCGCCTCACGACGGCACGCTCGCTCCGTCGGACACACCGCCACGGATCCCGTGGGAGACGACCGCCGCGGCGGGCTTCGCTCCGCCGCGGGGAACACACCCTCCGGCGGGCGCGCGCAGAGCGGCCGAAAGGCGCCCTTGCTGGCGCCCCGGCCGCACCGCAGGATTCCTACCACGCCGATTGTCAGGCTCATGACCGCTACGGATGGTCATCCTGCATCGGCGTTCTGATGGGCCCGCCCACCCAGCGGGCCCCGGGATCCCCCACCGGAGGATGTAGTGAACTTCAAGCGCCTCTCCCCCCTCGGCGGCGTCACGAGACGTGCACGGCTGATCGCCGTCGCATCGACTCTGCTGACCGTCTCCGCGCTTGCCAGCCCGATCGCCTCGGCCGAAACGGGCGACGGCGCACGGGCCACTGCCGCCCAGCTCGCCCAGACGGACGACGCCGTACTCGGCGCGAACGTACCGGGCACCGCCTGGTACACGGACAAGGCGTCGGGCAAGGTCGTCGTCACCGCGGACGACACCGTCTCGGCCGCCGAGATAGCGAAGATCAAGAAGGCGGCGGGCTCACAGTCCGACGCCCTGGAGATCAAGCGCACGCCCGGCACGTTCGACAAGCTCATCGCCGGCGGCCAGGCCATCTACAGCGGCAGCGGCCGTTGCTCGCTGGGCTTCAACGTCCGCAGCGGCACCACGTACTACGCCCTCACCGCCGGCCACTGCACCAACGGCACCGGCACCTGGTACACCAACTCCGCCAGGACCGCGGTGCTCGGTTCCACCACCGGTTCCAGCTTCCCGAACAACGACTACGGCATCATCCGCCACTCCAACGCCTCCGCCGCGGACGGCCGGGTGTACCTCTACAACGGCTCCTACCGGGACATCACCGGCGCGGGCAACGCCTCCGTCGGCCAGGCCGTCCAGCGCAGCGGCAGCACCACCGGCCTGCGCAGCGGCACTGTCACCGGCCTCAACGCGACCGTCAACTACGGCGGTGGCGATGTCGTCTACGGGCTCATCCAGACCAACGTCTGCGCCGAGCCCGGCGACAGCGGCGGCGCCATGTTCGCCGGCAGCACCGCGCTCGGCCTGACCTCCGGCGGCAGCGGCAACTGCTCCTCCGGCGGCACGACGTTCTTCCAGCCGGTCACCGAAGCGCTCAACGCCTACGGAGTGAGCGTCTTCTGACCCGCACGACAACAGCCGGCGGGCCCCTTCGGGCGGTCCGCCGGCTTCTGCGTCGCCTGCGCAGTTGAGCGCCACCGAGGCCCTTGAAGGACCTCGCGTCCAGCCGACGCCCCCTTGAACGACAGGACGATTTGCCTAAAGCCATTAGGCAAATGGACTATGACTTCTGTCGAACGAGAGGGAGGTTATGGCACGCGTAGGGCTGACCACGGAGCGCCTGACCCGGGCGGGAGCGGAACTGGCCGACGAGGTCGGCTTCGACCGGGTGACCGTCTCGGCACTCGCCAGGCGGTTCGACGTCAAGGTCGCGAGCCTGTACTCGCACCTGAAGAACTCCCAGGACCTCAAGACCAAGATCGCCCTCCTCGCCCTGGAGGAACTCGCCGACCGGGGGGCCGCCGCCCTGGCCGGACGGGCCGGCAAGGACGCCCTGACCGCCTTCGCGAACGTCTACCGCGACTACGCCCGGGAGCACCCCGGCCGCTACGCCGCAGCCCAGCTGAGGCTCGACCCGGAGACGGCGGCCATCAGCGCCGGCGGAAAGCACGCACAGATGACGCGGGCGATCCTGCGCGGCTACGACCTGACGGAACCGGACCAGACGCACGCGGTCCGGCTCCTCGGCAGCGTTTTCCACGGCTATGTCAGCCTGGAGATGGGAGGGGGGTTCAGTCACAGCACCCCCGACACGCAGGAAACCTGGTCATGGACCCTGGACGCCCTCGACACCCTGCTGCGGAACTGGCCCGCGACCTGACCAGGCCCCTGCCGACCGGAGGCCGCCGTCCGCGCGACGCATCGGCGAAGCCGACAGTCCAGACATTTTGATCAACAGGCTGGAACAATGCACACCAAGCACGACTGGATCACCACACCCATCACCCCGGGCCTCCTGCGCGGCGCCCTCGACCTGGAGCGCACCGAGCACGGCCTGCTGCCGCACCGTCTGCCCGCCCGGGCCCGCGCCCAGTGCACCGACGGACAACTGGCCATGACCGAGGCCCAGCCGTCAGGTGTACGGCTGGTCTTCCGCACCCGGGCCACCGCCGTCGAACTGGACACACTGCCCACCAAGCGGGTCTACGTGGGCGCCCCGCCCCGCCCGGACGGCGTGTACGACCTGCTCGTCGACGGCCACCTGGCCGGCCAGGCCGGCGTGGCGGGCGGCAACACCCTGCTGATCGACATGGCCACCGGGGCCGCCGAGAACCGGCCCGGCCCGGCCGGCACCCTCCGCTTCACCGGCCTGCCCGACCGCGTCAAGGACGTCGAGATCTGGCTGCCGCACAACGAGGCCACTCAACTCGTCGCCCTGCGCACCGACGCCCCCGTCGAGCCCACACCGGACCGGGGCCGCAAGGTGTGGCTGCACCACGGCAGTTCGATCAGTCACGGCTCCGACGCCGCGAGCCCCACCACGACCTGGCCCGCGCTGGCCGCTTCCAGGGGCGGGGCAGAGCTGATCAACCTGGGGTTCGGCGGCGGCGCCCTGCTCGATCCGTTCACGGCCCGCGCCCTGCGCGACACCCCCGCGGACCTGATCAGCATCAAGATCGGCATCAATCTCGTCAACCTGGACCTGATGCGCCTGCGCGCCTTCACTCCGGCGGTGCACGGCTTCCTCGACACCATCCGCGAGGGGCACCCCACCGCTCCGTTGCTGGTCGTCTCGCCCATCCTGTGCCCCATCCACGAGGACACCCCCGGCCCCGGCGCTTTCGACTTCAGCGCTCTCAGTGCCGGAAAGCTGCGGTTCCGGGCTACGGGAGACCCCGCCGAGCGCACCGCCGGGAAGCTGACGCTCAACGTCGTCCGGGAAGAGCTCGCCCGCATCGTGAGGCAGCGTGCGGCCGACGACCGGAATCTGCACTGTCTCGACGGCCGCGACCTCTACGGCGAGGCGGACTTCGCCGAGCTGCCCCTGCCCGACCAGCTCCACCCGGATGCCGCCGCGCACCGCCGCATCGGCGAACGCTTCGCCGCCCTGGCCTTCGGCGCCGGCGGCCCGTTCGGCGCCGACCGTGCCCGAACACCCGCTCCTGGCCCGGCTGCGGACAGAAGCTAGCCCTTCAGTCGCTCCTGCAACTCCTCGGCATCGGCGAGGAACCATGTCTGCCGCCCACGGTTGCATTCACGGACGAAGTCCCGCAGCGCCGAACTGGACGCCGTGTGCCGGGAGATGTCACCGAGGACGACGACGCCCACACGGTAGTTGACGAACTTCTGGATGATCTCACCGGCGACACGGGTGCGCAGTCGGAAGAACGTCTCGTCGAACCGCCCTGCGGGGATGACGACCCACTGAGCGCCTTGGTAAGCGGCATTGCCCACAAGATCCAGAACGTCGTGTTCGCCGCCGATCGCCTCGCCTTCGGGGGCACACATCAGGACGGGCACGTCATGGATCGTCTGCAGAGTGCTCATGGGAGCCGAGACTAGTTCCGGACGCGGAAACAGTCGACGCGATTCTCCGGGGAAGAGCCCGGCGCCGGCAGCCCCCTGTCGCCGGAGGCGGACGAAGCCACCCGGGGCGCACCCGGGCTGATCCGTCAGCGCAGGTCGAGCCGCATCAGGACCCGGGGATGACCGGCCAGCACCGAGGTGGTGTCGGCGGTGTGGACGAACCCGGCGCGCTCGAAGTTCTTCCGGATCCCGGCGTACGCCATCGTCATGTCGACCTCGGCGTCACCGTTGTCGAGGGGGTACGCCTCGATCGCCGGTGCGCCGTGGGAACGGGCGAACTCGACCGCGCCGGCGATGAGAGCGTGTGAGATCCCCTTCTTCCGGTGACCGGGACGTACGCGGATGCACCACAGCGACCAGACCGGCAGGTCGTCGACGTGCGGGATTTTACGGTTGCGCGCGAAGGAGGTGTCCGAGCGCGGTGCCACGGCGGCCCAGCCGACCGGCTCGTCGCTGTCGTAGGCGAGCACCCCCGGAGGGAGGCCCGTACGGCACAGCTCGGCGACGTACTCTTCGCGGGCCGGCCCGCGAAGCTCGTTGTTGAGCCTGGACGGGATCCGATAGCTCAGACACCAGCAGACGTTGGCCCCGGGGGACTTCGGGCCGAGCAGGGTACGGACATCCGCGAAGACCGAAGCCGGGCGAACCTCGATGGTCATGGCACCACGATGTCACGGCGTACACGGCGACGCCGCCCGGCCTTCACCGGGTTGCGTACGGCGGATCCGGAGCCGGAGCCGGACGGCGGCTGTGGTGATCGTTCCGGCCTCCGCCGCGCAGTCCGGCCGCGGGCGGGCACGGCTCCGGCCGCGCCCGCTCCGCGTTCGTCGGACCACCCGCTCCCTGCCGGGCCTGACGGCCGGGCAAGTCCTCAGGGGGCGATGGGCAACCGACGCTTGTGGTCGGTGAGTCGGTAGCGGCTGACGATCTTTTCGAAGGCCCGCTCGTCCACCGGCTTGCCCTCCAGGAAGTCGTCGATGTCGTCGTAGGCGACCCCGAGCGCGTCCTCGTCGGCCTTGCCCGGGTCGAGGTCCTCCAGGTCGGCCGTCGGAGTCTTCCACACCAGTTCGGCGGGTGCCCCCAGCGCGTCCGCGACGGCGCGCACCCGGCGCTTGGTCAGGCCGGTCAGCGGGACCAGGTCGGCGGCGCCGTCACCGAACTTGGTGAAGAAGCCGGAGACCGCCTCGGCGGCGTGGTCGGTGCCGACGACCAGGCCGTCGTGCGCGCCGGCCACCGCGTACTGGGCGATCATGCGCTGCCGGGCCTTGATGTTGCCGTGCACGAAGTCCTGGTGGTGAGCGTCGCGGAAGCTCACGCCGGCGGCCAGCGCGGCGTCGAGCGCGGCGTCGCTCGCGGGCTTGATGTCCACGGTCAGCACGTGGTCGGCCCGGATGAAGGAGAGCGCGAGCTGGGCGTCGTGCTCGTCGGTCTGGACCCCGTAGGGCAGCCGCATCGCGTAGAACCGCGCTTCGTGCCCGGCGGCCCGGGCCCGCTCGACGGCGAGCTGGCACAGCCGGCCGGCGGCGGTGGAGTCGACGCCGCCGCTGATACCGAGCACGAGGGAGCGCAGACCGGTGGAGGTCAGCCGCTCGGCGAGGAAGGCCACCCGGCGTTCGATCTCCCGCTCGGCCTCGAAGGTCTCGGCGACCTCGAGTTCCCGGGCGATCTCCTGCTGCAGGGCGATGGACGCCGGCTCGCTCACGTCTGCTCCTTGTTCCGGTTCACGATGTGCTGCCGCACCCACCCTACCCAGGGGTGTCCGGCGGATCTCGACCGACGGTCCCGCTGCCCGGCAGCGGCCGGACGGACGGTGGGGCGACCGCTGCGCAGTCGTCGACGGGATCCTCTTCCGCCCGCGGGCGGGCGCCTCCCGGCGTGGTCCGCCTCCGCACCACAGGCCCTGGTTCGGAGCGTGCCCGCCGGGTTGCGGCTGCGACACCCGTGTCCCGTGCAGCGCCCTGCGCCGACACCCCAGTGCCCGCCCGCCCGTTCCGGCGGCCGTCCCCTACACGTCGACGCGCCCCGCCGGCCCTCGCACGGCGGCGGCTTTCAGCCGTCGCTCCCGCAGCCCGGCGGGGCGCCGTCCGCCCCTCGTGCCGCCCGCTGCCCCTCCCGTCCCATCCGGCCCATCAGGAACGGCTGACAGACGCCCTGCACAATCCCACCCCCACGCCCGGATCCTTCAGACATGGGGGATATCGGCCTGCCGCAGACCGACGAGGAATGGGCGGCGCTCGCCCGGCACACCGACGCCGAACAGGCACACGACGAAGGCGCCACCGCGGCGGGTCCGCCGGCCGGGCGCGGCTGTCCGGACTGCGGGCTGGCCGGTGACCGGTACCTCACCCCTTACAACCGGTGGATCCTCCTCGAACCGCTCCCCGCCCTTCCCGCGCACGCCATACCGCCCCGGCAGCGGTGGCTCATCGGCAGCGGCACCGACGGCGAAGGCCTCGCGTGGAACACCGGCGACGAGGAACCCCCGCCCGGAGCGGAGTGCCGCATCGCGCACCGCCTGGTCTGCCCCGGGGTCCGGCATGGTGATGTCCTGCCGTGGCCGGCGGCGCTGCGGGAGGAAAACCGGCTCCGCGCGGCACGCCTCGACGCGAAGCGCACCCTGCCCGGCAGCCTGTCCGGCGTCGGGTGACCACTCCGGGCCGGTGCGGTCAGTGCCCCCGGTCACCGTGAGCGGTGGCGGGCGCGGCCCGACCCCGTCGTCGAAGCCGGCGCCGGTTCCGTTCCGGCGGCGTCCTGGTCACCTGACGCGAGTGCCCTGATCACGTAGGGTCGGCGGATGGCGAAATACTTCGACGTGCACCCCGAGAACCCCCAGCGGCGCACCATCAGCAATGTGGC
This sequence comes from Streptomyces sp. Wb2n-11, assembly GCF_001049855.1. Lineage (NCBI taxonomy): Bacteria > Bacillati > Actinomycetota > Actinomycetes > Kitasatosporales > Streptomycetaceae > Streptomyces > Streptomyces sp. Wb2n-11. The sequence continues at coordinate 7,287,678 of NZ_CVPB01000001.1, read as the reverse complement.
CGACGGTGTCCGTTCCGGCGAGCTGATCGCGTACCCGACGGACTCCTGTTTCGCGCTGGGATGCCAGCTGGGCAACCGTGACGGCCTCAGCCGGATCCGGTCGATCCGGAACCTCGACGACCGCCACCACTTCACCCTTGTGTGCCAGGACTTCGCACAGCTGGGTCAACTCGTGCACATCGACAACGACGTTTTCCGCGCGATCAAGGCAGCGACGCCCGGCAGTTACACCTTCATCCTCCCCGCGACGAAGGAGGTGCCGCGCCAGCTGCTGCACCCGAAGAAGAAGACGGTCGGGGTCCGGATTCCCGACCATGCCGTCGCCCAGGCCCTGCTCGCCGAACTCGGCGAGCCGCTGCTCTCCAGCACCCTGCTCCTGCCCGACGAGGACGAGCCGCTGACACAGGGCTGGGAGATCAAGGAACGGCTCGACCACGTGGTGGACGCCGTGGTCGACTCGGGTGACTGCGGAACCGAGCCGACCACGGTCGTCGACTTCTCCAGTGGGGAAGCCGAGATCGTACGCCGGGGGGCGGGCGACACCTCACGGTTCGAGTAGCCGCCCCGTCGTCGTCGCCACGTGCCGGAGCACCGGTGTGTGTCCCCGGGCGGGGTTCCGGGAGACGGTGTCGTCTGCGGGGTGAGCCCGTCCTCCCCGCACAGGAAGGTGTGGCTCGGCCGCATCGTCGCGCGGCGCGCGAGCGGACGCGCAAGGACGCTTCTCCTTCCGGGAAGCCGCGTGTGGAAGAGGTCTGTCCTGCCCGTCGGTACGGCGCCCTGGACGGCGGACGGCGGACGGCGGACAGCCGGCAGGGGTCAGGCGGGCGCAGGTGCGGAAGCCGGGCCCGTACCGTCGGGCGTGGCTCCCCACTGCTTCGCCGATCCCTCCGTCAGCACGATGTTCGGCGCGTCCACCGGGGTGGTACCCGGTGTCGTCGCCGAGGAGGGGTACGACCAGTCGTTCGCCGCGTTCCACGCCCCCGCCGAGCTGATCCGGAACTGCACCTCCTTGCGGTACGCCGACTGCCCGGCCGGGGCGATCGTCGCGTCCGAGCAGTCCACGGTCACGTAGTAGACGTCGTCCCCGTATTCGGCGGCCCGCGTGGGCCCGGATACCTTGCCGCACTGGTTGTAGTGGGTGCTGTGGCTGATCTGCTCCGGCGTGACGCCCGGCTCCAGGGTGAAGTAGTAGCGCAGCGAGGCGTCGGTCAGCGCCCGTGCCGGCCACGCCGACTTGTTGACGAGATAGGCCTTGATCTCCGTGAAATTCGGCCCGGTGGCGTTCACCGAAGCCTGGACGGAGATCTCCGGGCCGTCCGGCCGCTCCGCCTTCGGGAAGTCGGCGAGCGGGCTGCCGCCGTACTCCCCGTACAGCCGGGCCAGCGCCCCGGTGAAGGCCGCGTTGTAGTCGGTGGCGACCTCGTTGTTCACGTAGTTCGACCGGTCGTCGGTGTACGTGTCGTCCGGCGCGCTCGGCCCCCCGACCAGCGCGCCGTACAGCGTGTGCCGGCTCTCGACCGGGTTGTTGATCTGGTCGGTCCACGAGCCGTGGGCCGTGCGGTGGTGCGGCTTGGCCGGCGGGTTGGTGCCGAAGCCGACGACGTAGCTGGACCTGCGGGGGTTGTCGCCGAGCGCGTAGTTGATCTGCCGTACGGCGAAGTCGTGGTAGCGGGTCCTGCGTTCGCTGTCGCCGGTCAGCCAGTCGGAGTACTGGAGCGCCGCGAAGGCGGTGTTCGCCGCGTACCGCAGGGAGCCCCAGCTGTCGAGGACGGCCTGTCCGCCCGGCGAGTAGCGGACGCGCTGGCCGTTCACGCCGGTCGTCCACCAGTCGAGCCAGCGGTTGGCGTCGTCGACGTACTCCTGCTTGCCGGTGAGCTGCGCCAGCAGCACGTACGCCCCGTAGGAGGTGTCGTCCCAGGAGAGGGTCCAGCGGTAGGAACGGGTGGTGGTCTGCGGCTCGGTGGAGAGGTTGTCGTAGTACGACTCCGCCATGGCCAGGTACGCGGTGTCGCCGGTGGCCCTGTGCAGCCAGATCGCGCCCCAGACGAGCTCGTCGTGGTAGCCGCTCCAGGAGTTGTAGTACGACTTCACGTCGGTGATGCAGTCGCTGTACTTGCCGCGGTAGGTGTCGGCGAAGGCGTACAGCTGCTTGGCGTGTGTGATCAGTTTACCGGCGTAGGCCGGATCGCTGTCCTTGAACACCATCGACGAGGAGGCCATCGCCGCGGCGGTCTGACCGGCGAGGTCGGAGCCCGGACAGGAGGCGTCGATCTTGTACGCGGGCCGTGCCATCGGCATGACCTCGGCCGGGCCCCACCACTTGTGGTCGTCCGCTCCGTTGCCCACCTGCCCGTACAGGACGTTCGCAGAGGGGTGCGCCTTGAGGAAGTAGTCGTTGACGAAGCGCAGGTTGCCCTTCAGGTGCGGCAGCTGCCCGGAGGAGGTGTACGCCGCCTTCTCCTCCACCCCGCCCCAGGCGAGCATGGTGGCGGAGAACGCCATCGGCAGGCCGAACTTGACGTGGTCACCGGCGTCGTACCAGCCCCCGGTCAGGTCGAGGCCGACGTCCTTGCCGTCGTCCAGGCCCGAGTCGCCGCGCCAGCCGACGCGGTTGGTGCCGGGGATCTCGCCGGACTGCTGGGCCTCGTAGAACAGGATCGACTTCTGGAGTGCCTCGCCGTAGTCGAAGGCGGGCGCGGCGGAGGCGGTGGCCGGCAGCGAGAGGGGAAGGAGGAGGCCGGCGGCGACCGTACCGGCGAGGGCGGTGGTACGGCGTGGACGCCGTACGGTTCTTCGGTCTCTTCCGGGTTTCAGGAGGGTGAGCGCGCGCAACGGAATGTCCCTTCCGTTCGTCGGCCGAGCCGGTGCGGGTGGGCGGAGTGGTGGGCCTGTCCGCCCGGCGCCGTCGAGCGGCAGCCGGGCGGACAGGGGCTTCGGTCCGTCAGGCGGGCGGTGTACCCCAGGCGTGACGGGTGCCCGTGTAGGCGGGGACCGCCGGGGCGTCCGCGTACGCGGTGGCCGTCGAGCGGCTGTAGTCGTCGGTCTCGTCGAAGCCCGACCAGTCCGCCTTGCTCATCCGCACCTGGATGTCACCGGTGTCCTTGCCCGCCGCGAGGGAGCCCCCGGCGAACGACACCTCCAGGTAGGCGTCCGCGCCCGCGACCGGAGTGGTCAGCGGGACGACCCTCAGCTTCACCTGCGCGCACCCGACCGCCGCGTAGTCGCACCACGCGCTGACCGACACCGCACCGCCGTCACGGGTGAAGTAGTAGCGCGCCGACACCGTGCTCAGGTCGAGGGAGGCGGATCCGGTGTTGACGACCTGGAGCCCCGGGCGGATGGCGTTGTCCGTGGCGGAGGCGTCGTTGTTCTTGTAGCGGACCTTCACCGCCCCGAGGGATCGCCGCCCCCGCCTCCGGGCCCGGTCGTCACACTCAACGCCGCTGAGGGTGCCGATACGTTGCCCGCCGCGTCCCGCGCCCGCACGGTGTAGCTGTACGCGGTCGAGGGCGAGAGTCCGGTGTCCGTGAACGAGGTACCGGCCACCGGCGTCGTGTTCACCTTCGCCGTGCCCCGGTAGACGTCGTAACCGGTCACGCGCACGTTGTCCGCCGAAGCCGACCACGACAGCGACACGCTGTCCGCGGTCTTCGCGGTGGCGCTGAGCCCGGCCGGCGCGGTGGGCGCGGTGGTGTCGTCCGGGCCGGGGCCTCCGCCCCCGTCCCCGTACACGTCGGTCAGGCTGATGCCCGTGGTGCTCCCGGCGCCACCGAGCGGGACCTCGTGGTCGAGGCTGACGAACTTGCCGCCGTGCTGCCACAGGGCGGGCTTCAGCAGGGCGTACTTCTCCTCGTCCCACGACTTCCAGTCGCCCAGCAGGAGACCTCCGGTGTCACCGGAGTTGGGGTTGATGCACCAGAAGGTCTGGTGGATGCGGTTCTCCACGATGAGGTCGCGCAGCGCCTTCATCCACTTCTCGTTCGGTCCGCCGTCGAGGAACCCGCCCCATTCGCCGATGAGGAGCGGCGACTTGTTCTCCTTGTGCAGGTAGAGCCAGTTGGGGTCCCAGACGTCCCGTTCGAGCGTGGTGCGGTCCCAGTTTCCGGAGAACCAGGGCTGGGCGTGGACGAGCGGGCCGTAGTCGTGCGGGGAGTACACGAGCTGGTCGTTGTGGGCGCCGAGATCGACCGGGTGGTCGCGTACGCCGCGCAGGTTGCCGCCCCACCAGGTGGAGTAGTAGTCGGTCGGGGTGGAGGAGGCCCAGCTCACACCGGCTTTGGGGTACACCTCGATGCCTTCGCACAGCACCAGGACGTTCGGGTTGATCGCCAGGATCCGTTTGCCCGCGGTCTCACAGGCGTACTTGAAGTTGTCCTGGTCGGCCGAGCCGTCCCACTTGGCGCGGGTGGCTTCGTTCGCCTTGCCGTGCGGCTCGTTCTTGATGTCCATGGCGACGAGGGTGTCGTCGGCCTTGTAGCGGGCTGTCACCCATTCCCACGCGGTGTAGAACTGCTCGGCCGTGATGGCGCCCTTCCACCACACCGGGTAGATGTGACCGGAGTTGTCGGCCTCCGCGCTGTGCACGTCGAGCATCACCTTGATGCCGTACTGCTCGCACAGGCGCAGCCAGTAGTCGAAGATCTCCAGTGAGGTCTTGCCGGCGATCTCGGGGTTGGCGTGGTTGTTGACGCCGGACGGAACGGTCGCCCGCCCGTTCTTCCACTCCAGCAGGAGCTGCGTCGAGATCGGCACCCGGACCATGTTGATGCCCCGGCCGGCCATGGACCCGGTGATGTCGGTGATGTTGCCGGACCACAGTCCGTGGAAGACCCGCTCCGAGGCGTTGAAGCCGAACCAGTTGGCGCCTGTGAGCCAGACCTCGTCCCCGTTCGCGTCCACGATCTTGTTGCCCTCGGTGTGCAGCCAGTCGTCACCGGCCGCGGCGCCGTTCGTCGCGTCCTCGGTCACCGGGGCGGTCTCGGCCGCCCGGGCCGCCGTTGCGCCCGCGAGACCGCCCACCGAGAGGAGCCCTGCGGTCATGACCGCGGCAACCAGCCTTCGGAGGCGCCGTCTTCCGCTTCGTGCTGTTCGTAACTGTCCCGACTGTCCCACTGTGTGCCGCCCTTCCGTCTGTAACGGAGAGAAAGGAGTTGCACGTGCTGGAGTGGGAGCGCTCCCATACCGGAGTGGGAGCGCTCCCAGAGGGTTTGGCCAGGACTGTAGGGGCGTACCGCCGTGCTGGCAAGAGAAGTCGCGCGTTCGCCGGGATACGCGTGGAGCGGCGGGCGCTCCCTTGCGCCGCAAGGGAGCGCGAACAAGGGCGGGAAGCTTCCGAGGTCCGTCGGGTCGGCGTGCCATGGTCACAGAGCCCTCGCCGTACGGCGCCGTACGAAGCAAGCCCCCCGGCGAACCGGCCACCGTGAACGCGAAGAACCGTGAATCCGCCGACCGGACGTGCCGCCGGCCCCGCCCCACTGCCCATCCGGCCATTACGTTCCCCGGCCGGGGGCCGGGGCCGTGGGCCTCTCAGCGGGCGCTGTGCGCGGCACGCCACTCGGGTGCGAGCACCGACCAGACCTCGGTGTCCTGCCGTACGCCCCGGTAGGGGTCGTCCTGGCGCTGGACTCCGTCGCGGCTCATGCCGAGCCGCCTGGCCACGTTGATGCTCGGAGTGTTCTCGGAGGAGACCAGCCACTCCACCCGGTGCATTCCGCGTTCCCTGACCGCCCAGTCGATGACCACGCGTACCGCCCGGGTGGCCAGACCGCGTCCTGCCGCGGCCGGTTCCAGCCAGCAGCCGGCCTCGCAGTTGCCCGTGCCCGCGTCGAAGATCCTGAACAGGACGCCACCCACGAGGAGTCCGTCGAGCCGGATGCCGTACAGCCGGCCGGTGTCGGCCGCGGTCTTGTCGGCGTACACTTGGAGCCAGTTCCGTGCGGACTCCAGGTCTGCCGTGATGCCGGGGAGCCCGACGTGCCGGCCGATGTACTCGCGGCCGCGGTCCATGTGCGCGAGGAACTCCTCGGCCTGCCAGGGTTCCAACGGCCGCAGCTCGGCTCCGTCACCCAGGGATGTCGCGAACATTCTCACCCTCCACAGTTGCCGTCCACGGTCCCTGGATCCTCGCACGGCCCTCTGCGCGTTCCGGTGGCCAGTCCCAGGCTCCTGCCACCCGGTTGGGGTGCGCTCCAGCCGGAGGAACGGGGCCCTTCCGGGTGGGCCGGTCAGGCGGGCGGCACCGCTTCGACGTGTTCGGCTGCCCGGCCGTGATCGCCGGCGGGTGGCGCCGCGCGCGTGTCAGCGCGGGTGGCACCGATTCCGGCGACCACGACGCACATGACACCGGCCGCGGAGGCGGGGCCGGGAATCTGTCCCAGGGCGGCCATGCCGATGACGAGTGCGACGGCGGGTTCCAGACACATCAAAGTGCCGAAGGCAGTGGTGGTGAGCCGGCGCAGGGCAAGGAATTCGAGACTGAAGGGGACGACAGGGTGGAGCACCGCCCGTCGACCCCACCGTCCGGACGACACCGCTGTGGACGGCGAAGTGGGGCCTGGGTGTCCCCACCCGTCCCGATGTCCCGGCCGGCACCACGCTGGACGTCTTCGCCCGGTTCGGCACGGCCGAGTGGATCACCAACTCCCGCAACACCGCCGACGAACACGTCGTTCGCACCCTCGCCTCCATGGCGGGGTTCAGCCCCCGGCTGAACCATCAGGCCGACAGCCTCGACCTGGTGCAGGACATGATCGCCGCAGGCATGGGCGTGGGACTGCTGCCCATGGGCCATGCGCTCCTCCCCGGCGTCAGGCTGCTTCCCCTGACGTCTCCGGACATCGAGCTGCGGTCGTACGCCGTCGCCAGGCACGGCCGCCTCGACTGGCCTCCACTCGCCCTGGTGACCGGTCTCCTCGCCACGCGGGCCGGCCGCCGCGCAGCACCGCCGGGTCACGACGGCGACGGCGTGCCGGCCGAGTGATCACCCGCAATCGGGAGCCCGGTACGGACTGCCCTGCCGGGCAGTGCTCCGGGCCCGGCCACGGATGCGGATGCGGATATTCGACTGCCGTGAAGCGGTGGCCGAGCTCCTGGCACGGTGTTGTGCCAGATTCTGGAACATGGAAGAAGGCAGGGAGAAGGCCCGATGACGACGACCGCCCGTGCGAGCGTGCAGCACGAAGACGAACAAGTGCGGGTCACCCGCTGGGATTTCGAGCCCGGCACGCGCACCGGCCACCACGTGCACGAGTACGACTATGTCGTCGTGCCGGTGGTGGACGGCCGCATCAGCGCGTTCGCCCCGGACGGGTCGGTGAGCGAGTCGCACCTGCGCGCGGGGCAGTCGTACACCCGCCCCGCAGGCGGCGGACACGACGTCGTCAACACGGGCGGAGCATGGCTGGCCTTCGTCGAGATCGAACTCAAGGGGCCTCCTCCGGTCTCGTGAGCGCCGCGCCCCGGCCGGGGCGCTCCGCCCTCACGTTCCGCTTCCTGCCGTTGATCTCCTCGCCATCGCCGTACCCGCATACGACCGGTCCCGGACGGAGAAGCGGGCCGGCGGGGCGGGAAGGCCCGTACGGGAGACGTATTCTCGCCCGAGGCACCCCGAGCGAAGGACGGTACAGGTGGCGGACAGCAGCAGGACCGGTCCGGGCCGCGGCACGGACGGCGCCTCGCGCACGCCGGCCTCGCTCAGCGCGCGGGCGCGCGAAGCGATCCGGCAGCGGATCGTCGACCGGCGCTACCCGCAGGGCTCCCGCCTCGTCGAGCGGGAGGTCGCCGAGGAACTCGGCATGTCCCGGGTGCCGGTGCGGGAAGCGCTGCGTGCGCTCGTCACCGAAGACCTGCTGGAACTGCTGCCGCACAGCGGGGTGCGCGTGCGCCGCTTGGAGAGTACCGATGTGGAGCATCTGTACGAGGTGTGGGAGCCTCTCGCGATCCAGGCGTCGCGGCTGGCTGCGCGGGCCGCGGCAGGCGATCCCGAGGGCCTGGCCGTCCTGGAGACCACGCTGCGCCAGGCCGAACAGGCGGCCGCTGCGGATGAGGGGGCACGCGAGGTGGCGGCCCATACGGCTTTCCACGAGGGCGTCGTGGCGCTGTCGGGCAACCCGCTGCTGGCCCGCACGATGGAGCAATTGAGCTGGCAGCTCCAGCTCTTGTTCGGCTTGCGGGAGGAGCCCGCGCACATGCGGGCACAGCACGCGGAAATGTTCCGGCACATCGCGGCGGGCGACGGGGACGCTGCGGCGGCGAGCACACTGCTGCATGTCCGTGACAGCAGGACGGTGGCGCTGCGCTCCCTCTTCAAGTCTCCCCAGTGATTACTTTGTATACCAGAAGTCGTTCTTTCGAGTCGCGGCCTTAGCCCGGACACGCAAGCCGACTCCATGACATGCGTCGGTACCGCAAGAAGTGGCACCCGGCTCCGCTTTCGCCTGTGCGGAACGGAGCATTCCTTACCCGCTCCCTCATCTTGGTATACAAACAGTGGGTCCGCGGTAACCACACCCGAGGAGCCCCCGTGTGCGTCGAAGCTGTGCCGCCGCCGTCCGGCAGGCTGACCCGCCGCGGAGTTCTCGCGGGCGCGGCCGCGCTCGCGGGCACCGTGGCGGCGGCCTCCCCCGCGTCGGCGGCACAGGGCGGCACGGGCCGGCGCGGCGCGGAACGGGGCGGCGACCTCGTCGTCCGGGGCGGCACGCTGCTCGACCCGGCGACCGGCGACGTCACCGAGGACGCCGTCGTCGTGGACGGTGATCCGCTGGCGGACGTCTCCGCGCTGAAGACACCGGTACGGGTCGTGCGCGCGGGCATCGCGGTCTGATCCGGCCGGCCTCCCCCCGGCACCACCGCGGAATGCCGCTTCCCCCTCCCCCGCCCGCACCACCGAAGGAGTGCCCGTGAAGCCGTCCCCGAGTTCTTCCGGCGGAATGTCCCGGCGCAGCATGCTCGCCGGCGCGGCGCTGGCCGGCACCACAGCCGCGCTGCCCACCGCCGCCTACGCGGCGGACCGGGGCGGCGCCGCTGCCGGCATGGCCGCGCACGGGCACGGCGGCCGCCCCTCCCGGGCCGCGGTCTTCCGTAACGTACGTCCCTTCGGCGCGAAGACCCCGGTGGACCTGACGGTCGTGGACGGCCGGATCACGGACCGTCGGGCGCCGGCGGACGCCGAGGTCGTCGACGGCGCCGGCCGTATCGCGCTCCCGTCGCTCGTGGACGCGCACATCCACCCCGACAAGACGACGTGGGGCGGCCCCTGGGTGACGCGCGAGCCGGCGAGCGGCATCGCCGACTACGTCGAACAGGACGTGGAACTGTTCCGCAGCCAGCGTCGCCCCGTCGCGGAACGCGCGTACGGCCTGATGGCACATGCCGTGTCCCGCGGCACCCGGGCGATGCGCGCCCACGCGGACGTGGCCCCGGCCTACGATCTGGCCGGCGTCGAGGGTGTGGGCGCGGCCCGCAAGCGTCTGCGGCACGCGCTCGACCTCCAGATCGTGGCGTTCCCGCAACACGGAGTCGTCCGCGCCCCCGGCACCGCCGAGCTGCTCGAGGAGGCCGCGCGCACGGGAGCCGTCGACATGATCGGCGGCATCGATCCGATCGGTTTCGACGAGGCGCTCGACGAGCAACTCGACCTGGTCTTCGGCATCGCGGACCGGCACGGTGTCGGGCTGGACATCCACCTGCACGACCGGGGCGAGAAGGGGCTCACGGAGCTGCGCGGCATCATCGACCGTACGCGGGCCCTGTCCCTGCGCGGGAAGGTCACCCTCAGCCACGTCTTCTGCCTGCCCGGCCTCACCGACCGCGAACTCGGCGCGGTCGCCGCCGATCTGGGAGACCTCGGCATCTCGCTGACGACGGTGGCGCCGTCCGCCTCGCTGGTACTGCCGATCGCGCGACTGCGGGAGCACGGCGTGCGCGTGGGCCTCGGATCCGACGGGGTGCGCGACGCGTGGAGCCCGTTCGGCAACGCCGACATGCTGTACCGCGCGCACCTCCTGGGCTGGGTCACGGATGTCCGCCTCGACGACGAACTGGCGGACTGTTACCGCGTGGCGGCGCACGGCGGCGCGGATGTCATGGGCCTCGCCCACGCGGACCTCGAACCCGGTTCCCCGGCCGACTTCGTTCTCGTACGCGGCGAGTGCCTGCCGCAGGTCGTGGTGGACATGCCGCAGCGCGACATGGTGGTGCACGGCGGCCGCATCGTGGCGCGCGACGGGGAGCCGACCGGCTGAGGTCCGGCTCCGGAGGCGGGCACGCGGCATGACGACGGGTCCAGCCGGCCGTCGGTAGCATGCCCGTATGGCGGAGAACTGGAGTTCGGCAGAGCCCGGGATCATACGGTTCCCCTCGGGCGTCCTGGTGCGCGGCCGGGGCCTGCGTCACCCCCTCCCCCCAGGACCGGTTCCGTCCTTCGCGGTCCATCTGCTCGGGAAGCGGCCCCTGTCGACCGAGTGGGACGCCCGATGGCTGCGCTGGCCCGACTTCTGGCTTCCCGGGGACCGCCGGCAGGCTCGGAGCGTTTTCGAGGAGGCACTGAGCCGGGCGGCGGGCGAACGCGTCGAGGTCGCCTGCGGTGGTGGGCGCGGACGGACGGGAACGGCCCTGGCCTGCATGGCCGTTCTTGACGGGGTCCCGGCAGACCGGGCCGTACAGTTCGTCTGCCGGCACTACCACCGTCGCGCCGTGGAGACCCCCTGGCAGCGACGCTTCGTAGCGCGCTTCGAAGACGCGTAGCGCTCTCGCGTCCCACCGGTTCGCCCGGCGAGCCCGCCCGCCGGACGAACCGGGCACCGGGGCGGGCCTGGGCGTACGAGGAGTCCCTTCGGCGCACTCTCAGCGCAGATCGGCGCCGTACACGTGGTCGACCGGCATCACCATGAGCACCCTGCGGTCGGACACCATCACCGACCGGTACTCGTCCCAGTCCGGGTGCTCCCCGGCGGAGATGCGGTAGTAGTCCACCAGTGCTTCCACCTCGGTGCCGTGGGGGTCCGTTCCCGGCCCGACGAGTGTCACCGTGCCCTCGGCGGTGGCCCAGGCCGTGCCGTCGGGGCTGGTGACCTCCAGCGCGGCCCGTGGGTCCCGGCGCAGGTTCGCCGTCTTGGCCGACCCCTCGGTCATCGAGACGTAGAGGACACCGGCCTCCTCGTCGTAGGAGGGCATGACGGGCGAGAGCTGAGGCCGGCCGTCCTTCTTGACGGTCGCGAGGACACCGAGCCTGCTTTCCGCGAGCAACGTACGCGGGTTGAACGGAATGGCAGTCATGTCCGGGGACAAGTCCTCACCGGACGCCGGTTATTCCCCGGCGATGCGTGCCCGCCGCCGGTCATGGCCGGGCCCCTCGGGAAGCCGTCCGGAACGCCCCGCGCCGGGGCTCCTGAGAGCCGGCTGGTGCAGGCCGGGGGCCGGCCGCGACGGCGTCACCGCCAGGGTCGGCGAGTCCCCCGCCCCGGGCGACAAGTCGCCCGCCTTCGCCGACGTGCGATTCCCCACAGGGGCGGGACGCCCGTCGCACAGGAACCCTCCGTCCTGTTGGTGACACCGTCCGGATTCGACGTGGAATGTTCATAATATTTCAAACCGTGACTGGTTCCGACCTGCCGTAACGCACGCCGGAGCAGGTCGCGCAATTGCATGAATAACAGATTCCGGTTGTTCTGCAATTTCATTTCCCGGGCCGGCGAAGCATTTACCACGGGAAGAGAATTGATGGCGACTCGGCAGCGCAGGCGCTACCGTTCATTCACACGGCATACGCGACGCCGGGAAACCTCGGAGGAAATCATGAAGTCGCCGGAGCCCCCGGGAAGACGACCACCAAGGAAAGGAAACCCATGCGTGACCTGTTTTCCACCGCGGGCTCTTCCGCGTTCGCGGCAGGACACGGCAACCACACTCCACCGCCACCCGCAATGAAACTCAGGTCCTGAATTTCCCCGGCTGTCACGCTGGGGACCGGCCCCCTCTCCTCCCGTGCCGGAGACCACGGGTCCGGGCGAGAGCACCGCCCGGCATCGCCCGTCTCCCCCGACCCGCGACCCGCGACCCGCTTGCGCCGACACCCCGGAAGGAGATCACCAACATGGCCGGGGCATCTCACCAGCCCGGATCCGGTCGCAGCAGCGTACGGGCCCACCACCCCTCCGGGCCGCCGGAGCCACTCGCGGTCTGCCTGCCGCTGGACTACACCGCGTTCTGCCTGCTGCACCGGGATGCGTACCTGCGCTATGCCCAGGCCCGGCTCGCCGACGCCGAGGCGGGCCGGGCGGTGGTGGAGGCCGCTCTGGGGCAACTGGCCCTGATCTGGCCCACGGCGCTGAGCAGTTCCTGCCCGGCCGCCGTGGCCTGGCGGCTGCTCGGCCACCTGATCACGTTGTCGCTGGAGCACACCGCGCCGGGCCGTGAGGGCGTCCACGGGCGGTTACCGGCCGTCCAAGCCGATGCGGTGGTCCTGTGCCACCACCTCTCCCTGACACCGGGGCAGGCCGCCGCTCTCATGGGCGTGCAGGAGCCGACGGTCAGCAGCTGGCTCAGCGCGGCCCGGCGCAGCCTGCCGACGGCCTGAGCCCCGGCACCGGCCCGCGGGATCCGCGCGAGGCCCCGGCACACCCGCCCGGGCACCGGCGTGCCCGCCGACACGCATGTCATATGCCGAACGACCAGTCCGCTTCCGCGGGTCTCCACCTCCCTCCATCGAGGTCTGGTTCCGCCGCCCCCGCCTTGCTTACCATGTGGCTTCACCGAAGCGACGCGCTGTCACAGCAGTGCGGTAAGGGGCCGGATGAACCACGGGGGTCGACCACTGTACGCATCAATCGACGTGACCGTACCGAGCGTTGCTCGCATGTACGACTTCCTCCTCGGCGGCAAGGACAGTTATCCCGCCGATCAGAAGGCCTGCGCGCAGCTGCTGGAGCAGGTGCCCAGCACGAAGGCCTTGGCCGTGAACAACCGGCGCTTCCTGCAGCGTGTGGTGAGGACCCTGGCGGCGGAGTACGGCGTGCGCCAGTTCATCGACCACGGGTCCGGCCTGCCGACCCGTGACAATGTTCACCAGGTCGCCCAGCGCGTCGACCCGTCCTCCCGGGTGGTCTACATAGACAACGACCCGATCGTGCTGGCACACGGCCGCGCCCTCCTGGAGGAGAACGCCTCCACCGCCGTCATCCACGCCGACATGCGGGACACCGACGGCATCTTCGGCCACCCCGACACCCGGCGGCTCATCGACCTGAGCCGGCCGGTGGCCGCCCTCTTCGTGTCGGTGCTGCACTGCATTCCCGACGACGACGATCCGGCCGGCCTCGTCCGCCGCGTGGCATCGCGCCTGGCACCGGGCAGCTTTTTGGTGGTGTGCCAACTCGTCAGCCCTGACGCCGCGGTACGTGAATTCGTCACCGACTTCATGCGGGAGAACACACAGGGAAGGTGGGGGCGCGTCCGCGAGGAGAGCGACGTACACGCGTTCCTCGAGGGCATGGACATCGTCCACCCCGGGCTCGTGGAGGTCTCCACGTGGCGGCCCGACTCGGACGTGGCCCCGCGCCAGGAGACCGATGAGTGGACCGAGTTCGGCGGTGTCGCCCGGATCCGGTGATCCCTACGCGCACTCCGGGCTCCCGCGTCAGGCGGAGAGGTCCTGGATGGTCTTTTTCAGCAGCTCCCGAGTGGCTCTGGGCGTGAGGGCCGCCGCGGAGAGGCGGTCCAGCAGGGCGCGGTATTCCACGGTCGCCTCGGGGCGCTCCAGGAATTCCGCGCCGTTGAGCTGTTCCAGGTACACGACGTCGGGCACGTCCTGTTCGGGGAAACGGAGATGAGTGAACGGGGTGTTCGACGACAGCGCCTCGGGAGCGTTCCGGGGGACCACCTGCAGCGTGATGGCGGAGTTCTCGTCCGACAGCCTGGAGACGTCCAGCAGGTGCTGCAGCTGCTCCCGCATCACGTCGGGCCTGCCCAGTGTCCGGTGGAGCGCGGATTCGTCGATCAGGGCCCACAGGAAAGGCGGATGCGGCCGCGCCAGCATCTCCTGGCGGCGCATCCGGAGCTGCGTACGCTGCTCCACCTCGGCCCGGCCGGCCATCGGAAGACCGAGACTGATCACAGTACGGGCGAAGCTCTCGGTCTGCAGCAGCCCGGGGATGAGCTGCACCTCGTAGGTACGGATCGTCTCCGCGGACTCCTGCAGACCGATGAACTCCTCGAGCCACTCGGGCAGCGTGGTGTGGCTGTAGCGCTGCCACCACACGGATCCCTCGGCCCGGTGCAGCAGCTCCCGCATCAGAGATGCCTCGTCCGCCCCGGCGCCGTAGAGGCCGAGCAGAAGGGCCACGTCCTTCTCCTCGGCCGGCTTCTTTCCTCTGCCCTGCTCGATTCGGCAGATCTTCGAGTTGCTGAACCCGGCGCGCTTGGCGGCCTGCCCCTGCGAAAGGCCCGCCTCCTCGCGCAAAGCTGCCAGGTGGCGGCCCACCAGCCTCTTCAGCAGGACGGGCGCCTGGCCGGGGCGTTGCAGGTAACGCTCGAGGGACACGACTCGGTTCGGCAGGGCGGACATAGCGGCTCCAGCTCGACGACAGGGCTCGAAGACGAGTGTTGCAGCCAGGAGCCCGGTCCACGCCCGGTATCCGCTATGTCGCGCGCCCCTCCAGGGCGAAGTGATCGAATTCCCCTTCCTTGACGCCGGCGAGAAACGCGTCGATCTCGGCACGCGTGTACACCAGTGCCGGCCCCTGCGGATCGCGGGAGTTGCGGACTGCCACCTCACCGCACGAAAGGGCCGCCACCTCGACGCAGTTGCCCACCGCGTTGCTGTGCCGGCTCTTCACCCAGGTGACGTTCACCAGAGAACCGGCCGGAACTCCATTACTGACCTGTCGCATGACACCTCTCTCGCCGAACCGTTCGAACAACTCCGCAACACGGCTGCGGCGACCGCTCCGGACCTGGGAACAGACGCGCCCACGAAGGAGATCGTGGGATTTCGCGTGCAATTGCACGCGCCGTGCGGACGGTGGGGATACTAACTTCACGACCCGGCCGTTCGCGGGCCGCGCGACCGGCGATCCCCCAGGGGAGAAAAAGTGCAGGGGTATACGAAAACCGCACAGAACCAACCCGGAAACGTCGCCGGTCTTCCCAAGCACACACACGGCAGTTCACTCGAAAGAGGAACGCGGGCGTGACGTCCCACTCGCGGCCGGGCCCAGGGGCCCCAGGCGGTTCCGTGCCTAGCCCAACTCCAGTTCTCCCACCCTCTGGTCCCCGCTCGTCTCCCCTGTCGGCCGGATCCCGAGCCCGAGGTAGAAGCGCTCGGGGCCGTCCTCCCCCGGGTGCCAGGTGGTGGTGAGGCGGGTGCCGCCGCGGCGGCGGATTTCGGCGGCCACGGACTCGACCGCGAAACGGCCGTAACCGCGGCCCTGCTCGCCGGCCGCGATGTTGAGGCGCCAGAGGCCGAGCGGATGTCGGTGCCCTTGCCGTCGCCGGCGAAATCGATGCCGAGGAAGGCCATGAGGAAGCCGACGGGCCGGTCACCGTCGAGGATCAGACGGGGCCGGGCTATGCCGGGGTGCACGTACGCCTCGGCGAGGGACTTCACGACCGGAGCGACCAAGTGCTCCTGGTCGGGGCGGACCTTCAAGCCGATCGCGGCGTCGAAATTGCCGGCAGTGATCTTCTCCAGGCGGAGTGCAGTCGTCCTGCGGGCACCATAATCCTGGTGATCAGGTGATCTTTCGCGCCGCACACTTCCCCGATGACAGCGACAGCTGCCCCGCTCTCCTCCCGGTTCCGCGATCGGCGGTACGCGGCGTACGACTTCACGGACGCGGTCCCCGTCCGCTGCCCGGGCTGCGACGGCATCGCCCTCCCCGTGCCCGCACCGGACGGCTCCGAGGCCGTGTCCCGGGGCTACGCCACGGACCGTCACCGGGCGGGCCCGTGAAAGCACCTTTTCGCGCGAGGCGGGCGCCGGGGCGGACGAGACCGTCGCGCAGCTCGACGCGGTGCGGGCCGGGACCGCCCGGGTGTGGCGCCCCCTCGCCCACCGCCGGGCCTCCCCCGCCCGCCAGCGGTGCAGGGACCGGGCAGCCGCGCCGCGACAGCGGTGACTCCCGCGGCCGGGCACCGGCCCGAGCGGGTGCGAGGACCGGTGCCCGCGGCTTCCCTTGACCTGAAGTCCGGTTCAGGATCTAACTTTCCGTGTGCGCCCCGGGCCACACCGGCCGACGGGCACCGCGTCGGCCCACCAGCCCCGGAGGCACCTCATGGACATGGAAGTCACCGCGTGGACATCGCTGCACAGCGCGATGAACGCCCAACAGGACCGGAGGCCCTTCTCCCGGGTCACCCTGCGCCGCATCGCCTCCTTCGCCCGGCCGCACCGCCGGCAGCTGTACCGCTTCCTGCTGCTCAGTGTGGTCACCGCCCTGCTCGCGGTGGCCACACCCGTCCTCGCCGGCAACGTCATCAACGCGATCGTCCAGGGCCAGGAGACCGGCACGGTCACCCGGCTCGCGCTCCTCATCGCCGCCATCGCCGTCGTCGAGGCGGGTCTCGGTCTGCTGACACGCCGGCTCTCGGCCACCCTGGGCGAGGGGCTGATCCTCGATCTCCGTACGGCGGTCTTCGACCACGTCCAGCGCATGCCGGTCGCCTTCTTCACCCGCACCCGGACCGGCGCACTCGTCAGCCGGCTCAACAACGACGTCATCGGCGCTCAGCGGGCCTTCAGCAACACGCTCTCGGGCGTCGTCTCCAATCTCGTCACCCTGCTGCTGACTCTCACCGTGATGCTCGGCATCTCCTGGCAGATCACCCTGCTCGCCCTCGTCCTGCTGCCGGTGTTCGTCGTCCCGGCCCGCCGGATGGGTTCCCGGATGGCGAAGCTGCAGCGGGAGGCCGCCCACCACAACGCCGCCATGGGCACCCAGATGACCGAACGCTTCTCCGCCCCCGGCGCGACGCTCGTCAAGCTCTTCGGACGCCCGGCCGACGAGTCCGCGGAATTCGCCGCACGCGCCCGCAGGGTGCGGGACATCGGCATCCGTACCGCCATGACCCAGTCCGCGTTCATCACCGCCCTCACCCTGGTGTCCGCCCTGGCACTCGCCCTGGTCTACGGACTCGGCGGCTACTACGCGCTGCGCGGCAGCCTCGACCCGGGAGCGGTCGTCGCCCTCGCCCTGCTCCTGACCCGCCTTTACGCCCCGCTGACCGCGCTGGCCGGTGCCCGGGTCGAGGTGATGAGCGCGCTGGTGAGCTTCGAGCGGGTCTTCGAGATCCTCGGCCTCGAGCCGCTGATCGCCGAGAAGCCGGACGCCCGCCGGGTGCCGGACGGGCCGGTTTCGGTGGAGTTCGACGGGGTCTCCTTCGCCTATCCCTCCGCCGACAAGGTCTCCCTCGCGTCCCTCGAAGAAGTCGCGACCCTCGACTCCCGTGACGCCGCCGAGGTTCTGCACGGTGTCTCCTTCCGCGCCGAGCCCGGCCGGATGGTCGCCCTGGTCGGCTCCTCCGGCGCGGGCAAGTCCACGATCGCGCAGCTCCTGCCGAGGCTGTACGACGCCGACTCCGGTTCCGTACGGCTGAACGGCGTCGACGTACGGGACCTGAGCGCCGCCTCGATCCGCGAGACCATCGGCATGGTCACCCAGGACGGGCACCTCTTCCACGAGTCCGTACGCGCCAACCTGCTCCTCGCCCGGCCCGACGCCACCGAGGACGACATCTGGGCCGCCCTGCGCCGCTCCCGCCTCGACGCTCTGGTGGCCTCGCTGCCCGACGGCCTCGACACCGTCGTGGGCGAACGCGGCTACCGGTTCTCCGGCGGCGAGCGGCAGCGGCTGACCATCGCCCGGCTGCTGCTGGCCCGCCAGCGGGTCGTCATCCTCGACGAGGCGACCGCCCACCTCGACTCCACCTCCGAGGCGGCCGTCCAGGAGGCTCTGGACGAGGCGCTCGAGGGCCGTACCGCCGTGGTGATCGCCCACAGGCTCTCTACCGTACGAGCCGCCGACCTGATCCTGGTCGTCGAGGAGGGCCGGATCGTCGAGCGCGGGACCCACGCGGAACTACTGGCCGCCGGAGGCCGGTACCAGGAGCTGTACCGCACCCAGTTCGACCGTCCGGGGGCGGAGGAGGCACACTCCGTCCACTGAGGTGCCTCCCGTGGCGGTGGGGGCTGAGAGCCGTCGCCGCGGGCGCCTCCGGCGGCGCGGCCGACGTGGCGATGGACTCTGCGGCGGACGGGGAGCCACGCCCGTACCGCGGTCACGGCCGGGCCTCTGCTGCCGCTCCCGAGCGGATCCACCGGCGCAACGACCACAGCGTGCCCCCTGACCGCCTCCCGGGCGGGAGTTCCCGCCGGGCCCGGCGGGCGGACGGACGGCCGGCGTCCGCCCGCCCGCCCGCCGGAGTACGGTCACTGGCCGCCCGGCACCG
Organism: Streptomyces sp. Wb2n-11; assembly: GCF_001049855.1. NCBI lineage: Bacteria > Bacillati > Actinomycetota > Actinomycetes > Kitasatosporales > Streptomycetaceae > Streptomyces > Streptomyces sp. Wb2n-11. The sequence goes on along the minus strand of NZ_CVPB01000001.1, from coordinate 7,269,237 downwards.
TGTCCTCGAAGGCCGTCCCCGCTGCCCGGAACGCGGCGACCCGGGCGGTGACCTGCGCCGGAGTCAGCGTCTGGTCCTTGACATGGAGCACGTAGTCGACCTTCTGGTCGTAGGCGCGCGGTGTGGTGCCGGTCTGCCCCGCGAGGTCGATGAGCCACTGGTTGAAGTTGATGGACATCGGCCGCTCGGGCAGATAGCGGGCGTCATGACGACCGAATTCCTGCCCGTCGACGTAGTAGGTGATGTTGCTGTCGTCGATGGTGACGACGAGGTCGTGCCAGCCCGCGTAGCTCGTGCGGACCTCGGAGTGCTGGTTGACCGCCTCCCAGGGGTCGGGCCGGTAGGTCTCCCACGAGGTGGTGTAGAGGATGTTGCCCGGCTCGCCCCAGCCGCCGTTGGGGAGGTACTCGAAGTCGTACTCGGCGTAGTCGTCCGCCATCGGGGCCTTGAGGTCGTTGATGGTGAAGAACGTCTGCACGAGACGGTCGCCGTCGGGGCCCGACTTCGGGGCGTCGGAGAACTTCACCCGCGCCGCGTAGGTGCCGTTCTTGAACTTGGTGGCCCTGGTGAGGACTTCGGTGTGCTTCGTCGACTCGGCGGTGCCGGCCGTCGACGTCTCCAGGTTCATGATGGAGTTGGTCCCCTCCTTGGCGAAGGTGACGTTCTGCGCCGCCCAGGTCGCCCCCGGCACCCCGGGGCCGCCCGCGTTCGACCGTACGCTCCAGCCGTGGGCGCCGATCGCCGGATCGGTGTGCGAGGTGTAGTCGAAGTCGTCGAAGAGCGTGGCGCCCCCGGTCGGCGGGTCGGTCGGGTCGGGGCCCGGTCCCGGGTCGTTGCCCTCGGGCACCGTGCCCCACACCGGCGTGCCACCGACGCTGGCGGTGACCTTGGACCAGTTCCCGTACGCCGTCTGGGCGGGGCCGAAGGAGTAGTCGTCGCTCTGGTTCAGCGGCTGCCAGTTGGAGCGGTGGAAGCGCAGCTGCATGTCGCCGGTGTCCGCGCCGGGCGCGAGGGTTCCGGCACCGGCGGTGAAGCCGACCTCCAGGTAGCGGTCGGCGGTGGCGGTCGGCTTGGCGAGGGTGCCGAAGGTGCCGGTGATGTTCCCGCAGCCCTTGACCGCCCAGGAGCAGGCGAAGGTGTACGAGGCGCCGGCGTCGGCCTTGAAGTAGTACCGGATCTTGACCTGGCTGAGGGAGACCGGGGTGCTGCCGGTGTTGACGGCCTTGAACCAGGGTTCGGCCTGGTCGCTCCCGGTGGCGCTCTGCCGGTACTGGACCGCCAGCGACTCGTCCGCCGCGGCGGCGGGGCCCGCCGACAGGGTGGCGCAGCCGAGGCCGGCCACGAGGGCGGCGGCCAGGGCCGCGCGGAGCCGGGGGGCGCGCGCTCTCTTGCTCGTGCTGGTACTGGTGCTGGTACCGCTGCCGTCTGTGCTGGTGCTGATGCTGATGCTGGTCACCTGATGTTCCTCTCGGGACGAAGGCGGATCGTGGAGGGACGGCCCGCCACCTTCAGGGCGTCGAGCCGGGCGTTGTGGTGGTGCAGTCGTGCCTGGAACCCGGGCCAGTCGTGGCCGCCCGACCACGCGGTGTCGGCCAGTGCGCACAGCCGGGGGAAGGCGAGGTATTCGGCGTGCGCGGGAGTGGCGACGTACTCCGTCCACAGCTGGGCCTGGGTGCCGAGCACCCGGGCCGCGGCCGCCGGTTCCCAGTGGGCGGGTGCGGGGTCGGTCTCGTAGACGGTCCGCAGGCCGACCACCCCGCCGGGCTGGCCGGGCGGCTCCTCCGGGAGCGCGGACTGCGGGTAGTCGAGGTACGTGGAGCGGTAGGGGGCCATGATCACGTCCTGGCCGCGGCGGGCGGCGGCCAGTCCGTGGTCGCCCTCGCGCCAGGCCAGGGCCGTGAAGGCGTCCGGCAGGTCGTCCCCGGTGGCGGTCCAACCCAGTGGCCGGCGCCCGCGCGCGCCCAGGAAGGCGCCGATGCGCTCCATGAACCAGCCGTGCAGGGCTTCGGGCCCGGCCAGTCCTTCCGCGGCGACGCGCGCCAGGGCGGCGGGCGCGTGGTGCCACTCGGTGGCCGGGCACTCCTCGCCGCCGATGTGGACGTACGGCGAGGGGAAGGTTTCCATGACTTCGTCCAGTACGGTGCGGCAGAAGCCGAGGACCTCGTCGTGGACGCCCAGGACGGTGTCGCACACCCCCCAGCGGTTCCACACCTCCAGTCGCCGCTCGGGCCGGTTGCCCAGGTGCGGGTAGGCCGCGAGGGCGGCGCGCACGTGACCGGGCATCTCGATCTCCGGTACGACGGCGACTCCCCGGTCGGCGGCGTACGCCACCAGGGCGCTCAGCTCCTCGCGGGTGTACGCGCCGCCGTGCGGCACCCCTCCCACCTCGGTGAGCCTGGGGTACGCGGCGACGGGCATCCGCCAGCCCTGGTCGTCGGTCAGGTGCAGGTGCAGCACGTTGAGTTTGTGCAGGGCCAGCAGGTCGGTGAAGCGCCGCAGGAACGAAACGGGCTGGAAGTGGCGGGCCACGTCGAGCATCGTGCCGCGCCAGCCGAACCGGGGCACGTCCGTGATCTGTACGCACGGTACGGACCACCGTGTGCCGCGTACCGGTTCGGCCGACAGTGCGGCGGGCGGCAGGAGCTGCCGGACGGTCTGGACGCCGTGCAGCAGCCCTTCGGGACGGGCGGCGCGCAGCAGGACCGCGTCACCGCCGACGGTGAGCCCGTATCCCTGCGTGCCGAGACCGGTGAGTCCGGGGTCGAGGAGGAGAACGACCCGGCCGTCCGCGGCGAGGGGCAGCGGCAGACCGGTCGCCGGGGCCAGCAGGGTGCGCAGCAGCGCGGCCGCCGGTTCGGCGCCGGGGCGGCGCGGATCGCCGTGGCGTCGTCGAAGGTGAACCAGCCCTGGGTCAGGCTGAGTTGCGAGGGCGTCGGGACAAGGCCGAGGCCGGGGCGCGGCAGGGACACGGTGTCTCCTATCCCTTGACCGCGCCGCCGGTCATCCCGGCGGCGACCCGGCGCTGGAGCACCAGGAAGAGGATGAGGACGGGCAGGGCGAAGAGTGTGGAGGCGGCCATGGTGGCGCCCCAGTCGGTGCCGAAGACGTTCGAGAACGAGGAGAGCCAGACCGGGAGGGTGCGGTCGTCCTGGTTCTTGATGATCAGCATGTTGGCGAAGGCGAACTCGTTCCAGGCGGTGATGAAGCCGAAGAGCGAGGTGGCGAGCAGTCCGGGCGCGAGGAGGGGGAAGGTGACTCTCCGGAACGCGGCGGCGCGGGTGCAGCCGTCCACCTGGGCGGCCTCCTCCAGTTCCACGGGGATCGCCGTGAGGAAGCCGCGCAGGGTCACGATGGTGAACGGCAGGGTGATCATGAAGTAGACGAGGGTGAGGGTGGCGAGCCTGTCGAGCATGGCGGTGTCGCGGGCGATGACGTACATAGGGATCAGCAGCGCCTCCCAGGGAGCGACCTGCGCGAGGAAGACCATCAGGAGGAAGCCGCGGCGGCCTTTCCAGCGCAGCCTGGCCACCGCGAAGGCCGAGCCGAGGGCCACCGCCAGGGCCAGCAGCACACAACCGGCCGTGACGATGAGGCTGTTGCGCCAGAAGGACCAGAATCCGTCGGCGTTCACCGCTGCGGTGAAGTGCTCCAGCGTCAGCGCGGTGGGCAGGAACACGGGCGTCTCGGCCTGGATGTCCGCGGTGGGCTTGAGGGCGGTGAGGACCATCCAGTACACGGGGAAGACGCAGAGCGCGAAGACGATGAGCGCGCCCGCGTTCAGGGGCAGTCCGCGCAGTACCGCGGAGGCGGAGGCGGACGTGGGGACAGGTCTCACAGCTCGGCCTCCTGCCGGAACATCTGACGGAAGTAGAGGATCAGCGCGGCGACCAGGATGAGTACGGTGAGGGTCGCCGCGGCCGCTCCGAGGTCGTAGCGGTGCAGCGACTGCGCCACTTGGTAGGAGTAGACCGGCAGGGTGGTGGTCGCTCCGCCGGGCCCGCCCTTGGTGACGGCCCAGATCTGGGCGAAGCACCGGAAGACCCAGATGACTTCGAGGCTCAGGACCAGGCCGAAGACGGGTGCCAGGACGGGCAGGGTGATGGAGCGGAAGATCCGCCAGCCGCCGGCGCCGTCGATGCGGGCGGATTCGAAGAGTTCGGTGGGGACCGTGGTCAGCGCGGAGTGCAGGGTGATGGCGGCGAACGGCACGGACTGCCATACGACGAGCAGGACCAGGACGGTGAAGGCCGCCGGGCCGTGCGCCAGCCAGGAGTAGTTCTCGAAGGAGTCGAACCCGAGCCGGACCAGCAGCCAGTTGACCACTCCCAGGCGGGAGGAGAAGAGCCACTGGAAGACGGTGGTCGTGGCGATGACGGGGCTGGCCCAGGCGAGCACCAGTCCGCTCAGGACCAGGGTCCGCATCCGCTTGCCCAGCCCCTGGAGCATCAGCGCGACGGCCGTGCCGATCACCATGATGAGGACGACGTTGGCCGCGGTCCACCCCAGCGTACGGCGGACCACCTGCCAGAACTCGCCGTCGCGCAGGATCTCCTGATAGTTCTCCAGGCCGGCGAAGCCCGCGTCTCCCCGGATCAGTTCCGCCATCCCGTAGTGCTGGAGGGAGATCAGCAGGTTGCGGGCGAGGGGGTAGGCGAGCAGGAGGACGACGCCGATGACGGCGGGCGCGATGAGCAGGTAGGGCCACAGGGCTCCGGGACGCCTCATGATCTCCTCCCCGGCCGGGCCCCGCTCATGGGCCGAGGGTCTTGCTGATGGCGTCCGAGGCGGCCTTCGCGGCCTCCTCCGGGTCGCTTCCGGTCAGCACGGCGGTCATGTACTGCTTGATCGGGTTGGTGGCCTCGACGGCGGCCCACTGCGGGGAGTTGGGCGTGGCACGTCCCCGCGCGGCCGCGGCGGCCATGGCGGCGGTGCCCTCGTTGTCCTCGATGGCCCCGGCCAGCGACGTCCTGTTGGGGACGTAGCTCATGGTCCTGGCGAGATCCGTCTGCCACTTCTCCCCGGTGAGCGACTTGACCACCTGGTACGCCGCGTCCTGGCGGGCGGAGGCGGCGGGGATGATCAGGTCGGAGCCACCGGTGAAGGTCGCTCCGGGCCTGCTCGCCGCCTTGCCGGGGACCGGGAAGAAACCGAGTTTTCCCGCCAGGGCCGGGTTGGCCTGTTCCACGATCTTCGCGCCGCCGGGACCGAGACGATCTGGGCGACGTCGCCCTTGGCGAAGACTTCCGCCTGCGGCGGCTTGGCCTCGTCGGAGTCCTCCGGGCCCTTGCCCAGCGCCTGGAGCCGCTGGTAGAAGTCCATGCCCCTGAGTGCCTCGGGGCTGTCGAGCGCCCCCTTCCAGCTGCCGCCGCTCTCCTGGGCGAGCTCGCCGCCCTCCTCCCAGATGAAGCCGGCGAGGGTGTACCAGTTCTGCCCGGGGAGGTAGATGCCCTGTGTCCTGCCCTGGTTGAGCTCTGCGGTGATCCGCAGCCACTCGTCACGGGTCTTGGGCGGGGAGGTGATGCCCGCCTTCCTGAAAAGATCCTTGTTGTAGATCACGACGCGGTTGGCCGCGTACCAGGGGATGCCGTACTGCTTGCCGTCGACCTTCCCCGGCTCGGCAAGACCGGGCAGCCAGTCGCCGCCCCGCAGGTCCCCCGACCTGTCACTGAGGTCGAGCACTCCGCCGCTCTGCGCGTACTGCGCGACCTGGGTGTTGCCCACCTCGATGACGTCCGGGGCGTCCTTGCTCGCGAGCGCGGCGGTGATCTTCTCACCGATGCCGTCCCACTCCTGTATCTGGATGTCGAGGTCGGTGTCCTCGTGCCGCTGCTCGAAGTCCTTCTCGAATCGCTGGAGATACGCGTCGGAGACGCTGTCCTTCATGATCCATACGATGAGCCTGCCGGGCCGGCCGCCGCGCCGGAGCCGGACGACGAGGTGCTGCAGGCGGTGAGCGCGGTAGCGGCTGCGAGAGCTGAGGCAGCGGCGATGAAGCGGATCTTCACGGGGTCACCTCGAAAGAGAGTTGACCAGTTGGCCAACTGGACAACGACGTGGCTAGAAGGTGGCATAGACCAATGGGTGCGTCAACCCTCATGGAATCAAAGGCTGTTGAGGCAGCAATGACGCGTTCCTTCGATTGAACTAGCCTTTACCACCAGACCAGCCATCGACGACGGAGCAGAGAGGTCAGGTCCATGGAGAACAGCTCCTCAGGTGCCGTACTGAAACGGGAGCGGGTCCGGGAATTCCTCCTCGGGCTGATCGAGTCGCGCCGGCCCGGTGACGCCATCCCCTCGGAGCGCGCTCTCAGCGCCGACCTGGGCGTCTCCCGCCCCACCCTGCGCGCCGCCGTGGACGAACTCGTCGCCACCGGGCAGCTCGTACGCGAACACGGCCGCGGCATGTTCGTCGCCCCCGCCAAGATCACCCAGGAACTCGTCTCCGGCGACACCGCGCTGGCCGTGCCCCGGGCGGCGGGCGCCTGGTCCAGCAGACTGCTGAAGCTCGACACCATCCGTGCGGGCGCCCGCATCGGCCGCAAGCTGCGCGTCTCTCCCGCGGCCGAGGTGGTCTACATCGCCCGGCTGCGGCTGGTCGACGGGGCGCCGATGGCCATCGAGCACCTCCACATCCCCGCCGAACTGGTCCCCTCCCTCAGCCCGCGGGAACTGGAGGCGGGTGATCTGTACGACCACTTGCGGGAGCAGCACCAGGTGTACGTCGACCAGGCGGTGCAGTCGATCGAGCCGACCGTCGTCAACGAGGCCGAGGCCGCCGTGCTCGATGTTCCGGTGCTCTCCCCGGCCCTGCTGGTGGAGCGCCTCACCACCGACACCGCGGGCCATCCCGTCGAGTACGTCCACTCGGTCTACCGCGGCGACCGCTACCGCATCGTCTCCCGGCTCGCCCTCGGGACTTCCGCCCCGCGTCCACGTGCCGAAGGGCACCACCCGGGCATTCCGCCGGGCGACTTCGCGCACGGCGACATCATCACGTCGTCGACGACGGGAGACGCGTACTGACCGGCGCGACGGAGGCCGGTCCTCGCGGGAGGGCCGGGTTCCGCCATGCCCCGAACGGGGCCAGTTGCGTGGGCTGTGCGAGGGACAAGGCGGCATGGCGTGTTTCCCGGCGACCGCCCCGGGGTCTATATGAGCAGGTTCCCGTGAAACCAGGGCTGGAGTACGCACATGAGTTCTGCCGCCGGTGTGTGGCATTGCCCGTCCGACCATACGAAGGGCCTGGAGCACGGCACACCGCGTCACATGGCGTTCGGGGACGAGGCCGCCTGGAACACCGGCTCGATCCGGCGCTGCCCCCGGACCCTCCCGGTCGTCCGGTGACGCCGACGATACCCATCGACCGCAGTCGCGGAGGAAAGCAGCCATGACCACCCTGTGCAGGCCGGCCATCGCCGTCCCTGACCACATCATCACTCTCGACGAAACACTGGAACTCGCCCGGCAGCTGCACTCCGGCCACGAGCAACTAGGCCTGGCGCTGCGGCTGATCGAGAACACCGGCGTACGCACCCGGCACATCGTCCAGCCGATCGCCGACACCCTGCGCCATCCGGGATTCGAGCAGCGCAACCTGCTGTACACCGCGGAGGCCAAGTCACGCGTCCCCGACGTGGTCGAACGCGCGCTCGACCATGCCGAGCTGAAGGCCCGGGACATCGATCTGCTGATCTACGTCTCGTGCACCGGGTTCATGATGCCCTCGATGACGGCATGGATGATCAACTCGCTCGGGTTCCGCTCCAACACCCGCCAGCTGCCCATCGCCCAGCTCGGGTGTGCGGCCGGCGGTGCCGCGATCAACCGGGCCCACGACTTCTGCCTCGCCTATCCGCAGTCCAACGTGCTCATCGTCGCCTGCGAGTTCTGCTCGCTGTGCTACCAGCCGACCGACCTGGGAGTGGGATCGCTGCTGTCCAACGGACTGTTCGGCGACGCCCTCGCCGCAGCCGTCGTACGCGGCGAGGGCGGCACGGGCGTGGCGCTGGAGTGCAACGGCTCGCACCTGGTCCCGGACACGGAGGACTGGATCTCCTACAGCGTCCGCGACACCGGCTTCCACTTCCTCCTGGACAAACGGGTCCCGGGCACGATGGAGATGCTCGCGCCCGCCCTGCGTACGCTCGCGGACCAGCATCTCTGGGACGTCTCCGACCTGGACTTCTACATCGTCCATGCCGGTGGTCCGCGCATCCTGGACGACCTTTCCCACTTCCTGGACCTCCCGCCGGAGACCTTCAGGTTCAGCCGCGCGACGCTCACCGACCGGGGGAACATCGCGAGCGCCGTCGTCTTCGACGCCCTCGACCGCCTCTTCGAGGAAGACCGGGTCGCCGGTTCCGGTACGGGCCTGATCGCCGGGTTCGGTCCCGGTATCACCGCCGAGATCGCCCTGGGCCGCTGGACGGGGACATCACCCGTCGTCGGCACGGCGGACAAGACGGCCGTCTTCCCCGAACGCGACGTGCTGCCCTCCGGGCTCCGGCACGCCCCCGCCTCCGCTCGTCCGCCCGCCACTGCCCGGCCGGTGGGGTAGAAGCTCCGGTCACCAGGACACGGACGGGTCAGGTCTTCAGCAGGGCCGAGCCGAACCAGTCGGAGGCGTCGCGCACCCCGGGCAGCGCGAAGAAGTACCCGCCGCCGGTCGGTGAGACGAACCGGGCGAGCGGCTCGCCCGCGAGCCGCTTCTGCATCGTGGCGAACTGCCGCACGACGTCTTGCTGGTAGCAGCAGAAGACCAGTCCGAGGTCGAGGCTGCCGTCCGTGTCGAATCCGTCGTCGTAGTTGTAACTCCTGCGCAGCAGGAGGGAGTCGGCGGTTTCGGCCGTGCGCGGATTGGCGAGCCGGATGTGGGAGTCCAGCGGGGTCTTCTTGCCGTGCGGATCCTTGCCGTAGTCCGGCAGGTCCTCCTCACGCCGACCGTCCAGAGGAGCGCCGGACGCCTTGCGGCGGCCGAAGATCTTCTCCTGGGTCACGGTCGGCACTCTGTCCCAGGACTCCACGCGGAAGCGGATGAGGCGGAGCACCTGGTAGCAGCCGCCCGCGGTCCAGGCCGGTTCGCCGGAGGAAGGCTTCACCCATACGAGCCGGTCCATCTCCTTGGACGAGGCCGTATCCGGGTTGATGATCCCGTCCTTGAAGCCGACGAAGGTGCGTGAGGCACCCGAGGGCCGCGCCGGATTGTGGAAGCCGTCGGCCCGCCAGCGGGGCCGCATTCTTCCGTCGGTCCGGCGCGCCAGTTCCCGGATGACGTGTACGACGGCGTCCGGGTGCTCGGCGCAGATCTGCAGCGAGAGGTCACCGTGGCAGGTCGCCGGGTCGAGACGGTCGTCGGGAAACTCCGGCATCGGGGTGAGGAGCCGTGGCCGGCGGCCGGTGAGACCGAAACGGTCGTCGAAGAGCGACGCGCCGACGCCGAGTGTGATGGTCAGACCGTCCTGGGTCTGCGGTTCGGCGGCCACTTCCACGTCCTTGGGCTTCACGCCGCGGATGAGAATGCGGGCCTGTTCGGTGAGCGTCTTGAACAGCTCCGTGAGTTCCTTGCGGTCCTCGGCCAGGACATCGAAGGAGATGAACCCGGCGAAGGCCTGCTGCTCAGTGATGATCCCCGCCTGGTGAGCGCCGTGGAACGGGTAACGGCGCACGGTCTTGCGACAGGGCCCGGCGGCCGGGGCACCGTACGCGGCCGGCTGCGCGGCGTACGCTTCCAGGCTTCCGAAGCCGGTGGCCGCCGCACCGGCGACGGTGGCGGCCCGTCGCAGAAACCTCCGCCGCCCGTCGTCCTGCCGCCGCGCATCGACCTGGTCACGTCCCATTGTTCCGCCGTCCTGTCGTCGCACGACCCGCTGACTCGCTGCCCCGGTGGAGCGACCCGGCGTGAAAACCCGGTGCCCGGTTGCAGCATCCGTGCGCGATTCTGGAACACCGCTGGTCAAGGAGGAGGACCAACACTTCGCCGGCTGGCGGATTCATGCAGGAGTGTGCCGGCCTGTCGTCCGCTTGGGCTACCGGCCCCGGGCCGGTCGTACGCCGCCCGAAGGTCCCCGGGCTCGCCCCCTGACATTCCGCGAGGCCGCCTCCACGCGTACGGGAGGCGGCCTCGCGCAGCGGGCGCGGCTCAGCGAGAGTCCGCCCGGAGGGCCGTCATGGACCCACCGGCCGGCCATGGTGTCGTGACTCCGGTACCGGCCGCTCCGCTCGCCGTACCGCGCCGGACCGCAACAAAGGGCCCGTGCGCTGCTGAGCACACAACCGCGCCTGTGCGGGAACCCGTTCTCGTAACCCGCGTCCCGTCACACACTGTCCTCCAGCGACGCTTCACGTCCTGCCGGTGGCGGATCGTTACGCGCCTTCGGTCCCCGTACTCGGCACGGCAGCCGGCTGTTCCGTAGCGGATCCGTCCTTGACGGCCCTGTAGTAGACGGACTTCTGCTGCTTGGTTCGTTCGCTCTGGTTCTTGGCGACCGATGCCTCGAGGGCGTTGCGCACCACTGTGACGCTCAGCGTGCGTTCGGGGTGTTCCTGTGCCAGTTCCTGGGCGACTTCGGCCGCCGACCGCGGTTCCTGGTGCCTGCCGAGAACGGCGACGACGAGTTCCCTCAACGGGGGCACGTTCTTGTTGGTCTTTGCTCCGCTCTTCGGTTCCGCGGCCTTCCTGGGACGCTTGTCGTTGTCGGAACCCGCCTTTGCGCGCCGCGCCCTGGGAACCGTTGCGGTCTTGACCGTCTTGGCCTTCTTCACCGGAGGAGTGCCCAGGGCCGCCTGCATACTCACCAGCAGTTCGTGGTCCTTCTGCAGGGCTTCGAGCTGCGCCTGCAGGGTGGCCACCTCGGACCTGATGCGTTCCTGCTCCCTCGTGTTGCGCTCCAGATCGGTGTCGACCTGCTTGGCGTACTGGGTCTGCAGAGTGGGGTTGCTTTCCGGCATGACTACTCGCTTTCCTTGCACGTCTGTTGGAGGCGGATGTTACTCACATTTGTCGCTCTTCAGAACCTCGTGGGATTTACGTCACCGGCAAACAACCCACGCATCGTGCCGACGCGCACGACGTTCGTCCGGCACACCGCCCGTCAGACCGGAGCGGGTGTTCTCACTGGAACCATGCGTGGGTGGAGAGTTCCGGGCGTACGCCGTGCTGGGCACGGGCGAGGACGACAGCGCTCGATACGAGCCCGACGTGGCTGAGCCCCTGGGGAAAATTACCGAGGAAGGAGAGGTCGCCCGGGTCGATCTGCTCGGCGAACAGACCGAGCGGACTGGCGTAGGAACACAACTTCTCGAAAAGTTCGGAGGCTTCGTCGACGCGGCCCTGGCCTGCGAGGTTGTCCACCATCCAGAAGCTGCACAGCAGGAACGCGCCCTCCGGCTCGTCGAGTCCGTCGGGTGAGTCCTGCGGGAGATAGCGGTACAGCAGGCCGTCGCCCGCACCGAGCCGTTCGGCGATCGCCCGTGTGGTGGCGACCATGCGCGGGTGGTCGGCGGGCAGGACGCGTCTGAGCGGCAGGGCGAGGAGTGAGGCGTCCAGTCCACCTCCCCGGCCGAGGTGCTCGGTGAGGGAGTTCATCCGCTCGTCCCACGCGTCATGGATGATCGTTTCGGTGAGGTGCCGGGCCTCCGTGGCCCATGTGGTGGCGTCACCCGGCAGGCCCAAACGGGTGACGAGCCGCGCCGCGCGGTCGAGCGCCACCTGGCACATCGCCGCGGAGTACGTGAAGGGGCGCCCCGGGGTCCGTACCTCCCAGATGCCGTGATCCGGCGCCCTCCAGGCGGTGCGGGCCTGTTCGGCCAGGCCGGCCAGGCGGTGCCACAGACCGTCGCTCAGCGTTCTTCCGGTGGCCGCCCACTGGAAGGCACAGTCCAGGAGTTCTCCGTAGACGTCGTGCTGTACCTGTTCCGCCGCGGCGTTGCCCCAGCGCACGGGCGAGGAACGGCGGTACCCCTCCAGTTCTTCATCGATGACTTCGACCGGCGGTGGCCGGCCGTCCACGGCGTACAGGACGCGCAGCCGCCCTTCGCGCCGGGCGGCGGTGAGCGCCCAGTGGAGGAATCCGCCGGCCTCGGAGGTCAGGCCGATCCGGCGCAGGGCGAACACCGTGTACGCGGCATCGCGTATCCACGCGTAGCGGTAGTCCCAGTTCCGGTCTCCTCCGATGCATTCGGGCAGCGACGAGGTGGGGGCGGCGACGATGGCGCCGTTCTCTACGTGCTCCAGGAGCTTGAGGGTGATGGCCGAGCGCCGTACCAGGTCGGCGCGGGGAGAGTCGTGCACGATGCTCGCCGACCAGCGTCGCCACGCTTCCACGGTGCCGGTGATGCAATTTTCGGCCGGCGGACCCGGGCAGGGGGCCGCCCGGTCCCACTGCCCGTTCCAGCGCAGGCCCACCCAGAGTTCCTCCCCTTCGCCGAGAGGCACTGTGCACTGGGGGCCGGACAACGGCCGGGAGGCGTTCAGGTACAACTCGAGGGACTGACGCGGGCAGGCCAGCCGGCAGCCCCCGGCGGTGCTCCCGGACCGGGCACCGCCGTACGGCCGTACCGCCACGGTCAGGTCGACGCTGCCGTGCACGACCTTCGCGTGACGGACCAGTTCCCCCCTGCCGGCGGGGGCGTCCTCCTCCAGGCGCGCACCCGCTTCGAGGAGGAACGCATCGGTGACCTCGACGACTCCTGTGTCCGCGTGCAGCTCCGTCACCAGGACCGCGGTGTCCTCGACGTAGTACTGACGGCTTTCCCTCAGCCCCTGCGGTGCGATCAGGAAGGAACCGCCGCAGTGCCGGTCGAGCAGTGAGCAGAACAGTGGCGGAGCGTCGAAACGGGGGACGCACATGAAACTGACGGCGCCGTCGCGGCCCACCAGGGCGCACCCGCGGCCGTCTCCTATCAGACCGTGGTCCTCGATTGGCAGGTACCCGTCCCGGGGCAGTCGCGACCGCTCGTTCATACCTGGCCCTGTACCCACTGAGCGCGGACAGGATCAGCCGGCCCTGCACCGGCACCGGCGCCGGTGCAGGGCCGGCTGCGGCCGGCAGACCGGGACGGTCCGGCCGCCGGCGTGCAGCCGTGGCGGGGCTGTGTGACTCTTGCCGCGGGACCATGCCTCACCCACGGGAGGAGACGGTGATGAATCAGCTCGGAGACAAGCCGGAAGAGGTCCGCAAGCGGCTGGAGGAAGAGAGGCGGAACACCCGGGAGCAGGACCGGAGCCGGGATTCCGCCGACCGGGTCCCCGAGTCCGAGGAGCTGTCCGGAAAGGCGCACGAGCCGACGTACGGGGACGAGCGGGATTCGGGCTGACCGCGGGGGGCCGGACCGGTGCCGGGCAGCCGTGTCAGGGGCCGCCCTCCGGCCGGCGTCCGTGACGGGTTCGGTCGGCTGTGTCGTAACCGCGCGGATCGGGGCGCACGACGGGGTGATCCGGTGCCAACCGGGAGCGGAGCCACCCGGTGCCGGGTGACATGCGTACGTGGGTGTCCGTCGGCGAGCCGTCCACGACCGGTGTCGGTCGTGTGGGGTCGGTTGCGTGAGCATGTCCCGGCCCTGTGACCGCTGAGTGCCGTTCCGGCCCATGTGAGGCCCCCGGGGGGTGCGGCCCCGCACGACGAAACGGCGTACGACGGGCAGCGCGGCGGCACGGTTTCGCTTCGGCGCGCTCCCCTGCCCGTGCCAAACCGGCCTACCAGCGCATCGCTGTCGCGCGCACAGAGCTGAAGTCCATGGCCTGCTCCACCTCCCGCAGGGTCTGCTCGGCGATCTGGCGCACCTCGGCGGGTACGTCGCCTCGCTCCTCTATGAGACCTGCGTAGATCGGTGCCTCGGCATGGTGTGTGGAACTCACGTGATGAGGGCCCTTCAAGTCGGTACGTGCGCGGTTTCTGGCGGCGGCGGGAAACGGAGGACGAGTGTAGGGGGTCTGTGGAGTGCCGGAGCAGACCGCCCCGTGTCCGGGCTTCGCGACCCGCAGCTTACGGCGTGAGCGTCGTGTGGCTCCGGCCCGCCCGTCCCACCGGGGCAGTGTCAGTGGGGCGTGACACCGCCCGCCGCATGACGAACTCGCGTGCGGAACGCGGCTCGGACGTGTTCCGGGAAGGGGATTTCCCGGTCCGCGCACTCACCTCCGTGTGGGATCTGTCTCCTTCCGGGACGGCGTCACCGTCGAAGGCGCCCCCGGGCAGCGGCCCCTCACGACGGGTGCGCCCCGGTCCGTCACCCTCCGGACCGGGGCGTTCGGCGTCGGTGTTCACGAAGTGGCGCTCATCCGCTCGGCGGGGAAGCCGTGGGTGCGGGCGGCCACCACCACGAGCAGCACCGGCCCCAGGAGCACAAGGACGCTCCAGGGGAAGGATGCGGGGCCGAAGCGGTCGAGGAGGAGTCCGCCGACGACTCCGCCGCCCGCCATGGCCGCGTTCCACAGCGTGACGAGCATGGCCTGCGCGGCGTCGGCCGAGTCTTTGCCCGCGTCGCCCACGGCGGTCTGCAGCAGCGTGGGGGCGCCTCCCCATCCGAGCCCCCACAGCGTCACGGCGAGGTAGACCATGGCGGGGCTGCCGGCGAGCACCGCCAGGACGGCGGCGGCCACGGCGACCAGGACGATGCCGGCGAGGGTGAGGGTCCGCGGCCGACGGTTGATCTGAGCGCCCACGATCCAGATGCCCGCCAGGGAGGCGGCGCCGAAGACCAGCAGTACGAGGTCGGTCGAGTCACCCATGCCGAGCCGGTCGAGGAACGTGGCGATGAAGGTGTAGAGGATGGTGTGGGCCAGTACGAACACCAGGGTGACGAACAGGACCGGTGTCACCCCGGGGATGCGCAGGGTCCGCAGGACCGGGGTCCGGTCGTCCTGCCGCTGCCCGGGGTAGTCGGGAACCGCAGCGGTGATCCACGCGAGCAGGAGGACGGTGAGCGCGGTCATGGCCAGGAACGCCGCCTGCCAACTGAGCACCTTGCCGAGGAAGGTTCCCGCGGGCACCCCCAGCGACAGGGCGACCGGGATGCCGGCCATGGCGATCGCGATCGCTCTGCCTTGCAGGTGTACGGGCGCCATGCGGCGGGCGTATCCGGCCAGCAGGGCCCAGGCCAGGCCCGCGGCGACCCCGGCGACGAACCGGGCCGCCATGGTCAGGGAGTAGTCGGACGAGACCGCGGTGACCGTGTTGGCGGCGGCGAATCCCGCCATCGCCGTCAGCAGCAGACGCTTGCGCGGCCACCGCGCGGTGGCCGCGGTCAGGGGGATCGCCGTGAGCGCGGTTCCGACGGCGTAGACCGTCACCGTCTGGCCCGTGGCCGATTCGCTGACGCCCAGGTCGGCGCTCATCGCGGGCAGCAGACCCGCGGGCAGGGTCTCGGTCAGGCTGGTGATGAAGACGGCGGTGGCCAGTGCCAGCAGCGCCGGCAACGGGAGTTTTCGGTGGGTGGTTCCGGCATCGGGGCGGGTGAGTTCCGTCGTGTGGTTCCGCATGCCGAGTATGCTCGAACCCTCACATCGATGTAAGGGTCAACGCGGCGAGCCGTGAGGTGGATCACATGCGTATCGGAGAGCTGTCGGAGCGCACCGGCACATCCCGGCGACTGCTGCGCTACTACGAGGAGCAGGGGCTGATCGCCGCCGACCGCTCCCCCAACGGCTACCGCGAGTACGACGAACGCTTCGTGGACCGGGTCGCGCAGATCAGGGGACTGCTCGATGCCGGGCTGCCGACCCGGGTCATCAAACAGATCCTCCCGTGCCTCGACAAGCCCCGGATCATCCACTTCCCCGACGCGACACCGGAGATGCTCGCCACGCTGGAACTCGAACGCGACCGCCTCACCGAACGCATCGAGTGCCTGACCCGCAACAGGGACGCCATGGCCGAATACCTGGAGGCGGTGCGCGGTGACAGCCCTCGGGACACCGTCCGCGCGCCCGGCGACCGGGAGGTCGCGCCCGCCGCGGTCTGAACCGGCGGGACGAGGACGCGCGGTTTCCGCCCGCGGTGTTTCCGGGGGGGCGCGCCCTGGGCGGCCGTGTCGGCTGTTCGTGTGAAACCCGGGAACGAGGCAGGGATTTCGGCGTGTCCGTGGGAGGGATGGCTGCTGGGCGCTGTATCGGGCGCCCGTTCCGGGAACCGGTGCGGTGGCGCGATCGCTCGCCGCCCCACCGGAGAGAAGGGAGCAGTTTTCATGTACAGACGACTCGTGCCTGTCGCCGCGGCCGCGATGGTCCTCTCCGGCATATCGATGACGTCGGCGTATGCCGCACCGGTAAGCGCCGACGACTCCATGTTCGTGAAGGCGGCCCATCAGGGCAACCTTGCGGAGATCGCCGCCGGGCAGGACGCCCGCAAGAACGCCACCACCGCGTGTGTGAAGAAGGTCGGGGCGGTGCTGGTACGCGACCACACCAAACTGGACGCGGACGTGAAGGCGCTGGCGGCCAAGCTGAACGTGACGCTGCCGGGGTCCCCGACCCCGGAGCAGAAGAAGCAGCTGGCCGCCGTGCGGGCCAAGGCCGGTACGCCCGCCTACGACAAGGCCTGGCTGAAGGTCCAGGAGGCCGCGCACACGGCGACCTTGGCGCTCATCGACAAGGAACTGTCCGTGGGGCGGAACGCTGAGGTCAAGGCCGCTGCCCGCAGTGCGCGGCCCGTGGTGGCGATGCACCTGGCGATGGTGCGCGGAGGCGTCTGCCACGCCGGCAAGGACGCCGGCAAGGTCCGGGCCGGCAGCGGCGGGCACCTGGCCGCCGGTGACGACTCGCTCGCCGTGGCGGGCGTCGCCGGTCTGGCCGGCGGTGGGCTGCTCGCCGCGGGCGGGGTCCTCTGGTTCGTACGCGACCGACGCCGCTCCCCCGAGCGCTCCTAGGTCATGGTGGGACGCCGGTTCGCCGCCGTGCTGACCTTGTGCGGTCTGGGTGCGATGGCAGCCGGATGGGTGCTGGTCAGCGGCCCGCAGCCGCGCCTGCGGGACGCGGGCACGCTGCCACCGGTCCGGGCCCCCGCGGCGGCAGTCGACGGCGCGTCGGCGTCCCCGCCCCAGAGCGTTCGCGGCCCGGGACGGTTCGAGGCCGCGCTCGTGCCGGTCGCCGCGGCGGCCGACGGAACGCTGGTCCTGCCCGAAGAGCCCGGCACCGGCGGGTGGTGGGCTCTGGGCGCCGCCCCCGGCGCCTCCCGCGGAACCGTCCTGGTCGCCGGCCACCTCGACACCCGCGAAAGCGGGCCGGGAGCGTTCGCGGCGCTGCACGAGTTCGAGCTGGGCGCCCGCGTCGTACTCACCGGCGCCGACGGCCGCGCCCACGCCTACCGGATCACGGCCCGCCGCAGCTATCGGCAGGAAGCCCTGCCGGGTGAGCTGTTCGACTCCGGCGGCGCCCCACGGCTGGCGCTGGTCACGTGCGCCGGAGATTACGACCACGCCACCGGCCGGTACGAGGACAACCTGGTCCTGTACGGTACGCCCGCCACTGCGCCCTCCCCGCCGCAGCGCCGTTGACGTCCGCGTGCGACCGCGGGGCGCGAGGCCACAAGGCCGCGGACGGAACCCGCGGCCACCGGCCTCGCGCGACACCGGGCGTGACAGACCCGGCCGCGCCGGGGTCGAAACCGTGCGGTCCGGTCACGAGGACGGCGGGGCCCGAAGTCCGGTCCGGCGGGGCGGCACCGGTGGCCGCCGCGAGCCGTCCGCCCCGGCCCGACGCGGACCTGCCGGCCCGGACCCCGGCGCAGGACAGGCAGCCGGCCGCGGCCGCCCGCGGACCGGAGAGATCGTCCGGGCCGAGCGCGACGTCCGTACGCCGCCGGAAACATCCCCGTGAGCGCGGGCGGCGCCGGTTTCCTTGCCGCCCGGTCCGCTTTCCGGGCCGCCCGGTCCGCGCAAGATCTTCGTCCTTGACAGCGGGTGAAGCCGTGGGTGAGTCTTCGAGCGTTCGATGGGAACGTTCCCATCCAGCCGGGGAGCGCAAGCGCCCGGGCCTCGCCGCACCCGCGCAACAGGAGACAGCACATGTCCGATCGTCCGGTCCGTTGGGGCATCCTGGCCACCGGCCCCATGGCCGCCGCCTTCACCGAAGACCTGGCCCTGATCCCGGAGGCGGAGGTGGTCGCCGTCAGTTCCCGTTCCGAGCACTCCGCCCGGCTCTTCGCCGACCGGTTCTCCATCCCCCGCCCGTACGGCAGTTGGCAAGCTCTCGCGGCGGATCCGGAGGTCGACGTCGTCTACGTCGCCACGCCGCACGCCCATCACCTCGCGGCCACCACCGCCTGCCTCGACGGCGGCAAGGCAGTGCTGTGCGAGAAGCCGTTCGCCCTGAACCGGGCGCAGGCCGCGTCGATGGCCGCGCTGGCTGAGCGTCACTCCCTCTTCCTCATGGAAGCCATGTGGACCTCTCTCAACCCCCTGGTCCGGCGCGTCCGCTCCATGGTCGACGAGGGCCTCATCGGTGAAGTCCGCTCCGTGCACGCGGACTTCAGCGGGCGGGTCCCGCACGTCCCCGGGAGCAGGCTGCGCGACCCCGCCGCCAGCGGTGGTGCCCTCCTCGATCTCGGCACGTACCCCGTGTCGTTCGCCCACCTGCTGCTGGGCCCGCCCGACCGGGTGGCGGCCTGGGCGGACCTCACCGACGAGGGGGTGGACGAGAGCACGGCGATGGTCCTGGGCTACGACAGCGGGGCCATGGCCGTCCTGTCCTGTTCGCTGGCGGCCGACAGCGCGCGCGGCGCCGTCGTCCACGGCACCGCGGGCCGGATCGAGATACCCGCCGACTTCTACAACCCGCGGTCCCTGGTCCTGCGGCGCGACGGACACGACCCGCAGACGCTCGTCGCGGAGCCGCAGAGCGGTAACGGTTACGGCCACCAGGCGCGGGAAGTGATGCGCTGCCTGCGGGAGAAGCGGACCCAGTCGGACCTGGTCCCGCTGCGGGGCACCCTCGAGGTCATGGGCACCCTGGACAGGGTCCGCGAACTCGTCGGTCTGCGCTATCCCGGCGAGTGAGCGAGTGAACCACGCGCAGGTCCCCCCACCCGGCCGAATTTAGGATGCACTCCATGGAACAGCGAATTTTGGGCAGGACCGGCCGGAGCGTCTCCGTCGTCGGGCTCGGTACGTGGCAGCTCGGTGCCGACTGGGGCGCCGTACGGGAAGAGGACGCCCTCGGCGTCCTGGACGCGGCGGTCGACGAGGGGGTCACGTTCTTCGACACGGCCGATGTGTACGGGGACGGGCGCAGCGAGCAGCTGATCGGGCGCTATCTGCGCGAGCGGCCGGACGCCGGTGTGTTCGTCGCCACCAAGATGGGCCGCCGCGCCGAGCAGCTGCCCGAGAACTACGTGCTGGACAACTTCCGCGCCTGGAACGACCGGTCGCGCCAGAACCTCGGCGTGGACACCCTGGATCTGGTGCAGCTGCACTGTCCCCCGTCCTCGGTCCACTCCTCCGGCGAGGTCTTCGACGCGCTGGACACCCTGGTGGCCGAGAAGCGGATCGCCGCCTACGGCGTGAGCGTCGAGACGTGCGCCGAGGCCCTCGCCGCGATCGCGCACCCCGGTACGGCGAGCGTGCAGATCATCCTCAACCCGTTCCGCCTCAAGCCGCTCGAAGAGGTGCTTCCCGCCGCCGCCGAGGCCGGCGTGGGCATCATCGCCAGAGTCCCCCTCGCCTCGGGCCTGCTGTCGGGGAAGTACACCAAGGGGACCGTCTTCGCCGGTGACGACCACCGGACCTACAACCGGCACGGCGAGGCGTTCGACCAGGGAGAGACGTTCTCCGGCATCGACTTCGAGACCGGTGTCGAGGCCGCCGCCGAATTCGCCGCTCTCGCTCCGCACGGGGCGACGCCCGCGCAGACGGCCCTGCGGTGGATCATCCAGCAGCCCGGCGTGAGCAGTGTGATCCCGGGCGCGCGTTCGGCCGGGCAGGCCCGCGCGAACGCGGCGGCCGCTGCGGTTCCGGCGCTGCCCGAGGCGACTCTCAGCTCCGTACGGAAGCTGTACGACGAGCGCATCCGCGCGCAGGTGCACCACCGCTGGTAGGCGCTCCGCGTCCTTTGGACACGGCTGGGCCCGGCGTGCTGTGCGCACGCCGGGCCCAGCCGTCGAACGGCCAGCGCGACCGGGCTACTCGGCCGGTGCCTGCGCCACCGGCAGCGCGTCCGTCGCCGGCAGCGTGCCGGTGCGCGCCACGCCGGCGTACCAGCGGGCACTCGCCTTCGGGGTGCGCCGGCCCGTCGGGTAGTCGACGTAGACGGCGCCGAAGCGCTTGCTGTATCCGTAGCCCCACTCGAAGTTGTCGAGCAGGGACCACAGGAAGTAGCCGCGGACGTCCACGCCCGCCTGGATCGCCCGGTGGACCGCGGTGAGGTGGCCGTGCAGGTAGGCGACCCGGTCGGGGTCGATCACCTCGCCCTGCGGGTTGACGTAGTCGTCGAACGCCGCGCCGTTCTCCGTAATCATGAGGGGCAGGTCCGGGAAGTCGTTCTTGAGCCGGAGCAGCAGGTCGTACATGCCACTGGGGTCCACGGCCCAGCCCATCGCCGTGGTGGAGCCCGGGGGCAGGTGGAAGTTCACGTTGTCGGCGCCCGGCCACGGGCTGTGCGCGCTGTTGCCGTGGCCGTCGGAGCCGTGGGCGGCCTCGCCGTCGGCGGCGGAGACCAGGGTCGGCGTGTAGTAGTTGACGCCCAGGAAGTCGAGCGGCTGGTGGATGTCGGCCGTGTCGCCGTCCTGCACGAAGGACCAGTCGGTGAGGTGGGCCGTGTCGCTCAGCAGGTCGGCCGGGTACGCGCCGCCGAGCACGGGGCCGGTGAAGATCCGGTTGGCCAGCGCGTCGATACGACGGGCCGCGTCCACGTCTTCGGCGCTCTCGGTGAGCGGCCGCACATGGTGGACGTTGAGGGTGGTGGAGATCTGCGCGTCGCCGGGCAGGGCTGCGCGCAGCGCCTGTACGGCCTTGCCGTGGGCCAGGTTGAGGTGGTGGGCGGCGCGCAGGGCGGCGACGGGTTCGGTACGGCCCGGTGCGTGGACGCCGGAGGCGTAGCCGAGGAAGGCGCTGCACCAGGGCTCGTTGAGGGTCGTCCAGGTCCGTACCCGGTCACCCAGGGCGTCGGCGGCCAGGGCGGCGTACTCGGCGAAGCGTTCGGCGGTGGCACGTTCCGGCCAGCCACCCATGTTCTCCAGTTCCTGCGGCAGGTCCCAGTGGTAGAGCGTGGCGACGGGCTTGATGCCCTTCTCCAGCAGCTCGTCGGTCAGCCTGCGGTAGAAGTCCAGCCCCTTCTGCACCGCGGGGCCGCGGCCGGTGGGCTGGATGCGGGGCCAGGCCAGGGAGAAGCGGTAGGCACCCACACCGAGGTCGGCCATGATGGCGACGTCCTCCTGCCACCGGTGGTAGTGGTCGGTGGCGATGTCCCCGGTGTCGCCGTTGCGGACCTTGCCCGGGGTGCGGGAGTAGGTGTCCCAGATGGACGGGGTGCGCCCGTCCTCCGTCGCCGCTCCTTCGATCTGGTACGCGGCGGTCGCCGTGCCCCAGAGGAATCCCGGGGGGAAGGTTCGGGTGTCGGGGGTCTGCGGAGCGGGCTCGCTGCGTCGGACTGCGGTGACCACGTATGTAGGTCCTTCCGGAAGGGGATGTCAGGTGGGTGGGATGTCGTGCTGAGAGAAACGGAGAGAGGAGGGGGAGGGGGAGGGGCGCCGCGCGCTCAGCCCTTGACCGCTCCCTGCATGATGCCGCCGACGATCTGGCGGCCGAAGACGATGAACATCGCCAGCAGCGGCAGTGTGCCGAGGAGCGCGCCCGCCATGATGACCGACTGGTCCTTGACGTATCCGGCGCTGAGCTGGGTCAGCGCGACGGGCACCGTCGGGTTCTCCATGTTGAGCGCGACGAACGGCCAGAAGAAGTCGTTCCACGCGTGCACGAACGTGATCATGAAGAGGACGGACATCGCCGGGCGGGCGACCGGCAGCACGATGCTCCAGAAGATGCGCAGCGAGTGGGCGCCGTCCACCCGGCCGGCCTCGACGAGCTCGTCGGGCAGTGCCTCACTGAGGTACTGCCGCATGAAGAACACGCCGACCGCGCTGACCAGGGTGGGGAAGATGACGGAGGGCAGCCTCTGGCCCCAGCCCAGGTCGCTCATCATCATGAACAGCGGCACGACGCTGAGCTGCGGCGGGACCATCATCGTGCCGATGACGAGCATCAGCAGGAGGTTGCGGCCCTTGAAGCGCAGTTTGGCGAAGGCGAACCCGGCCAGGGTGGCGAACAGCACCGTGGCGGTCGCGATGGAGCCGGCGACGATCAGGCTGTTGAGCAGCGCCTTGCCCATCGCGGCGTCCTCCCACGCCTTGGCCAGGTTGGAGAAGAGGTTCGGGCCGGGGAGGAACGGCGGCGGGGTCTGCGTGACACGGGTGTTGTCCGTCGAGGCCGCCACCATCGTGAAGTACAGCGGGAACAGCGAGGTGAGCGCGGCGATCCCGAGCAGGATGTACGCGAGGGGGCCCGCGTGGTGCTGGCGCCCGGCTCCGGTGCTCAGCATCCGGCGGCGGCCGCGGCCGCCGGATGCCGTGGTGGTCGTACGCGGGGCGAGCTCGTCCGGCCGGGCCTGGAGGCTGTCGGTGGTCATGGGCTGGCTCCTGGTCAGGATGAGCGGGACGACGTGAGGCGCTGGAGGAGACGCTGCAGCAGGAAGACGAGGATGACGATGAGGAACATCGCCCACGCGACGGTGGCGGCCCGTCCCATCTGGTAGTTCTTCCAGCCCGCCTCGTACAGCAGCAGACCCAGCGTCTGGTACTGGTTGTCGGCGCCGCCGCTGATGCCGTTGGGTCCCTGGCCGAAGATCAGCGGCTCACCGAAGATCTGGGTCGCCCCGATGGTCGACAGCACGATCGTGAAGACGATGGTGGAGCGGATGCCGGGGACGGTGACCTGGCGGAACTGCTGCCAGCGCGAGGCGCCGTCGATCGCCGCGGCCTCGTAGCGGTCGCGCGGGATGGCCTGCATGGCGGCCAGGTACAGCAGCGCGTTGTAGCCGGTCCAGCGCCAGATGACGATCGTCGAAATGGCGAACTGGGCGGGCCACTTGGAGTCTTCCCAGTCGACGCCGTCGACGCCGAACAGCTCGATGAACCAGTTGATCATGCCGAAGTCGCGCTCGAACAGCATGGTGAACACGAGCGCCGCCGCGCCCACCGAGGTGGCGTACGGCGCGAGCGCGGCGACCCGGAAGAAGGTCGAGCCGCGCAGCTTGTAGTTGAGCAGGTGCGCCAGGCCCAGCGCCAGCATGAGCTGCGGCACCGTGGAGATGACGCCGATGGTGAAGGTGTTGGCGAAGGCGTTCCAGAACTGGTCGTCCTGGATCAGTTCGGTGTAGTTGCCGAACCCCTTCCACTCCATGATGTCCAGAGTGGCGAGCTCCACCTTGTGGAGCGAGATCCAGAACGTGTAGAGCAGGGGGTAGAGGCTGAACGCCGCGAAAATGAGGAAGAACGGCGCCACGAAGCTGTACGGAGCGCCCTTCAGATCCAGACGGTGCAGGAGGTTGCGCCGGTCCTGCTGAGGACGACCCCCTTCACCACTGGCCTTGTTCTTCTTCGTACCACCGGCCGGAGCCGGCCGGGCTCCTTCGGCGTGGGGGGCAGAGGTGGGGGTGGCCACCGGAGGCCTCCTTCCTTGAGGGTGGGCAGAAGCGTTCCCCGGCGACCGGGACGGCCGGTGCGTCACATCCGCGGTCGCCGAGGACATCAGGACAGGAGGTCAGCCGACGGCCTTCTTGATGCGCTCGTCGGTGGTGTCCCACGCCTTGCCGGGCTCGGTGCCCTTGTCGACGAGCTGGAGGCCCTGCGAGAAGATGTCCTTGATCGCGCCGTCCTTGCGGCCGAGGACCTGCTCGTCGGGGATCTCCTGCGCGGCGGCGCCGAAGATCTGGCCGGTGGGCGCGTCACTGAAGTACTCGTGCTTGACACTGGTGACTTCGGGCCTGCTCAGCGCCTCCTTGGAGGAGGGCATGTTGCCGAGCTTGCTGAAGATGTATGCCTGCTGCTCGGGCGCGGTGAGCCAGGCGACCAGCTTCTTGGCCTCCTCCTTCACCGGGCTGCTCTCCAGGACGCCGAGGAAGGTGCCGCCCCAGTTGGCGCCCTTCGGAGCCTTGGCGACGTCCCACTTGCCCTTGTTCGCGGGGCCGGCCTTCTCACTGATGTGGGCGAGCATCCATGCCGGGCACACCGTGGAGGCGAAGGTGCTGTTGGCCAGACCGGGGTCCCAGCCCTTCTGGAACTGCGGCAGCTTGGCGCTCAGGCCCGCCTGCCCGGCCTCGACGGCCAGGTCCCAGGCTTCCTTGATCACGGGGCTGTCCTGGTAGATCAGCTCGCCGTCCTTGTTGTAGAACTGCTCGCTGTTGCCGTAGATGCTGGCGTTGAACAGGCCGGAGGAGGCGTCCATGAAGGAGACCTTCTTGTCCTTGTTGCCCGCCTTGAACCGCTTGCCGGCCTCGACGTACTTGGCCCAGTCGCCTTCCCACAGTTTGGCGACCTCCTCGCGGTCGGTCGGCAGACCGGCCTGCTCGAACAGGTCCTTGCGGTAGCAGACCGCCATCGGGCCGATGTCCGTGCCCAGACCGATGACCTTCTTGTCCGGCGTGGTGACCTGGCTGAGCTTCCACGGCAGGAAGTGGTCCACGCCCTCGACCTTGGACATGTCGGCGAACTTGTCGGCCCGGGTGTCGACGAGTTCCTTGGCACGGCCGATCTCTATGCCCTGGATGTCCTTCAGACCGCTGCCGGCGGCGAGGCGGGTCTGCAGCGCGGTGTAGTACGTCTGCTCGTCACCCGCGACCTCGGCCTTGACGACGACGTTCGGGTTCTCCTTCATGTAGCGGTCGAGGAGACCGGTCTCCTTGATGCCCATGACGCCGAACAGCCCCATCGTGATGGTGACCTTGCCGTCCTTGACACCACCGCCGGTGCCGCCGCTGTCACTGCCGCTGCATCCGACGACCAGGCCGAGTGCGGCCACGGCCGAAACGGCCGACACGACCTTCGTACGCAACAGCTTGTGAGCCCTGCTCATTTAGCCCTCCCAGTGGCGGCGCCGACGCACCGGAGTGCAAGCCCCCCGGCCGGTCCGCTCTGTGGCTTCGATGATGGAGTGGGTACGTTCCCACTTGGTGGTGGGAACGTGCCCACCACGGTTCACGAAGACTGACCGGCGGGCGTTGGGTCTGTCAAGAACTTGAATCCACTTCGTTGCACACAGATGTCGTCGACAATCTGCTCGGAGCCGCGAAGCTCGGTTACTGTCTGGCACAATGCGCTGGTGAACGGCGCCCGGACGCCGTTCTACGAGGAGGAAGCCATGGAGGGAAGGCGACGCCCGACCATCAAAACCGTGGCCGCGAGAGCCGGTGTGGGACGTACGACCGTCTCACGTGTCATCAACGGTTCGACGCTCGTCAGCGAAGAGGCGCGGGCCGCGGTCCTGGCCGCGATCGACGAACTCAACTACGTACCGAACTCCGTTGCCCGCGGCCTCGTCACCAGCAGGACCAACTCCATCGCGCTCGTGATCCCCGAGTCCGAGAGCCGCCTGGGATCGGAGCCCTACTTCTCGGCCGTCATCCGCGGAGTCAGTACCGGCCTGGCCGACACCAGGACGCAACTGCAGCTCATGCTCGTACGGGACAAGGGCGAGCGGGACCGGCTGACCGACTCGGTCGCCGAACGGCGCGTGGACGGCGTGCTGCTGGTGTCGGTGCACGAACAGGATCCGCTGCCCGGCCTGCTGGAGGACATGGGCCTGCCCACCGTGCTCGCCGGCCGGCGCTCCCCCACCGAGTCCCTCAGCCATGTCCACTGCGACAACCTCGGCGGTGCGACGGCCGCGGTCCGGCATCTGCTGGAGCGCGGCCGGACGACGATCGCCACGATCGCCGGCCCGCTGGACATGGACGTGGGCCGCACCCGGCTGCAGGGGTGGCGGGACGCGCAGGAGGAAGCAGGCTGTGACGCCGGCCAACGGCTGGTCGCCTCGGCCGACTTCACCGAGGCCGGAGGCGAGCAGGCGATGCGTTCACTTCTTGAAGCGGCGCCTGACCTGGATGCCGTCTTCGTGGCGTCCGACGTCATGGCCGCGGGCGCGATGATGGAACTGCGCAGGCAGGGACGGCGCGTTCCGCACGACGTGGCGGTAGTCGGCTTCGACGACTCGTTCTTCGCCCGCCACACCGACCCTCCCCTGACGAGCGTGCGCCAGCCCATAGAGGAGATCGGCACGATGATCGCCCGTATCCTGCTCGAGGAGATCGCCGACCCCGAAGCGCCCCGGCAGCACATCCTGCTCCCCACGGACCTCATCGTCCGCGACTCCTCGTGAGAAGGCCGGCCGGTCACGGCTCCGTCCCCCGGAGCGGCGGGCGCCGGAGGCCGTAACGCTGTGCGTTCACTTCCCCACCCTCGGGCATACCCGTTGATCAGATGTGTGAGACGGGCCCGAGGAGGAAGGCGATCAGGACGCTCGCGCCGTCAGCGCCCCCGTGAGGGAACGCTGCGCACCAGGCGACGAAGCGGAACGAGCCGGCCAAGGAGAGCAAGTGAGCGCACGCAAGAACATATTCGTGATCGGCCTGGACGAGGCCAATCTGCCGACTCTGCAGGCCGTGCCCGACGCACAGCAGTACGAGTTCCACCCTCTGCTCACCATCGAGGAGCTCCAGCACGGCGAGGTGTCGGTGGCGGAGCTGTTCGAGAAGGCGCAGAAGGTGCTCGACGCCTTCGACGGCAGCATCGACGCGATCGTCGGCTACTGGGACTTCCCGTGAGCACGCTCGTCCCGATGCTCAGCAAGCGCTACGGCACGCGCAGCACCAGCCTGGAATCCGTCGTCAAGTGCGAGCACAAGTACTGGAGCCGGCTGGAGCAGCAGAAGGTCGTCGACGAGCATCCGCGTTTCGGCCGGGTCGACCTGGAGACGGACGATCCGCGCCCGCCCGAGGGTGTGCGCTTCCCCATGTGGCTCAAGCCCGCCCTGTCGTACTCGTCGGAACTCGCCTTCGGCGTCAAGGACCAGGAGGAGTTCCTCGAAGCGGTCGCCGAGATCCGCAGGGGCGTCGCACGGGTGGGCCGGCCCTTCGAGTACATCCTCGACCGGCTCGACCTGCCCGAGGAGATGGCCGGTGTCGGCGGTCAGGTCTGCCTGGCCGAGGAGGCCCTCTCGGGGATCCAGGTGGCGGTGGAGGGGTACGTCCACCACGGTGAGGTCACCGTCTACGGCGTCCTCGACTCCATCAACTACCCGGACTCCTCCAGCTTCCTGCGTCACCAGTACCCCTCGACCCTGCCCGGGCCGGTGGTACGCCGGCTGCACGACGTGTCCGAGCGGGTGATGCGGCAGATCGGCATGGACTCGGCGACCTTCAGCATCGAGTTCTTCTACGACCCGCGGACCGACGGGATCAACCTGCTGGAGATCAACCCGCGGCACTCCCAGTCGCACGCGGAGCTGTTCGAGTACGTCGACGGCGCCCCGAACCACCACTGCATGCTCGGCCTCGCCCTGGGCAAGGACCCGTCCCTTCCGCACCGGGCCGGCCCGTACAAGGTGGCCGCCAAGTGGTACTACCGGTGGTTCGCCGACGGCGCGGCCCGCCAGGTGCCCACGCCCGAGGACATCGAACGCATCGAGCGCGAGATCCCGGGCGTGCGGGTCGACGTGGTGCCCGAGGAGGGGCAGCGCCTGTCGGAGACCCCCCACCAGGACAGCTACAGCTACGAACTGGCCCACATCTTCACCGGTGGGAACAGCGAAGAGGAGCTGCGGGAGAAGTACGACCGCTGCGTGGCGGCTCTGGGCCTCGCCTTCGACGAGACCATACCGGGCGGCCGCGACCAGAAGAACGTCTGAGACCCCGGGGACCCGAGGAAAAGGAGCGTCCCGCCGTATGCGTTTCGTGAGCAACCTGCCGTACGCGACGAAGGAAGAGGAGCACGCCGTCATTCCCCTGTCCGACGGCACCCGCCTGTCGGCGCACGTCTGGCGTCCGGTCTCCTCGGACGAGGAGCCGGTGCCTGCGGTACTGGAGTACATTCCCTACCGCAAACGCGACCTGACCGCGGTCCGCGACTCGGTCAACCACCCCTACATCGCGGGCCACGGCTACGCCTGCGTACGCGTGGACCTGCGGGGCACCGGCGACTCCGAGGGGGTGCTGGCCGACGAGTACCTGGAGCAGGAACAGGCCGACGCCGAGGAGGTCCTCGCCTGGCTGGCCGAACAGCCCTGGTGCGACGGCGCCACCGGCATGATGGGCATCTCGTGGGGCGCGTTCGCCGCCCTGCAGACCGCGGCCCGGCAGCCCCCGAGCCTGCGCGCCGTCGTCATCGCCTCCTTCACGGACGACCGGTACGCCGACGACATGCACTACATGGGCGGCGCGATGCTGTCGGACAACCTCGCCGAGGCGGGGACGATGTTCGCGTACGCGACCTGCCCGCCGGACCCCGCGGTGGTCGGCGACCGCTGGCGCGACATGTGGCACGAACGCATGGAGCACACCCGCCCGTGGGTCCTGGAGTGGCTGCGCCACCAGCGCCGCGACGACTACTGGCGGCACGCCTCGGTCTGCGAGGACTACGCGGCCGTACGCTGCCCCGTCCTCGCGTCCAGCGGGTGGGCCGACGGCTACTCCAACGCGGTGACACGGCTGCTGGGGAATCTGGACGTACCGCGCAAGGGCCTGATCGGGCCCTGGTCACACAAGTTCCCGCACCTGGGCGAGCCCGGCCCGGCCATCGGCTACCTCCAGGAGGTCGTGCGCTGGTGGGACCACTGGCTCAAGGGCGTCGACAACGGCGTCATGGACGGCCCCATGCTCCAGGCGTGGATGCAGGACAGCGTGCCGCCCTCGACGTCGTACGAGGAGCGGCCCGGCCGGTGGGTCGGTGAACCGGACTGGCCCTCGCCGCACATCCGGCCCGTCGCGCATCCGCTGCTGCGCCACCGCATCGCCATGCCGGGGGAAGCGACGCCTGCGGCAGGTGGCAGCGAGGACGCGATGACCGTGCAGTCGCCGTTGTCCGTCGGCCAGTTCGCGGGCAAGTGGGCTTCGTACAACGCCCCGCCGGACCTGCCGTACGACCAGCGCGAGGAGGACGGCGGCTCGCTGGTCTTCGACACCGGACCGCTGGACGAGCCGGTCGAGATCCTCGGCTCCCCCACCGTCGAACTCGACCTGTCCGTCAGCGAACCGGTGGCCACCGTCGCCGCCCGCCTCTCCGACGTCGCACCCGACGGGCGTGCCACACGCGTCACGTACGGAGTGCTCAACCTGACGCACCGCGACGGCACGGGCGAGCCCGAACCGCTGGAGCCCGGCCGGCGCTACCGCGCCACCGTCCAGCTCAACGGTGTGGCCCAGGTCTTCCCGCGCGGCCACCGCATCCGGCTCTCCCTGTCCACGTCGTACTGGCCGCTGGCCTGGCCACCGCCCAGGCCCGTCCTGCTGAGTGTCCACGAGGGATCCAGCACCCTGACGCTGCCGGTGCGCCCGGTGGACGAGCCGGACGAACTGCCGCAGCGCCCCTTCGGCGAGCCCGAGGGCGCCCCGCCCCTCACCACTACCCGGCTGTCGCCTCCCGAGCAGCGCTGGGAGGTCAAGCGCGACCTGATCGGGTACGACTCCGCGCTGGAGATCGTGAAGGACCGGGGTACCGTGCGCATCGACGGGATCGGTCTCGACGTGGGCTGCCGCGCGTACGAGCGCTACACCGCCACGGCCGACGACTTCACCTCCGTCGGCGGGGAATCGGCCTGGACGATGCGGTTCCGGCGGGACGACTGGGACGTGCGCGTGGAGACCCGCACCGAACTGCGGTGCAGCGAGACGGAGTTCTTCGTCGACGCGACCCTCGACGGCTACGAGGGGGAGCGACGGGTCTTCTCCCGCACCTGGAACGAGACGTTGCCACGGGACGGGCTGTAAACACTCCCCCTTCGGGCGATCTGCGCCAACACGCAACGCGGAGAGTAGTGGATCCGCTACGCTGCGCCGCGTCGCATGGTGGACCGCACACCCGAGGGGACCCTGAGTGAACCGCATCCGCACCGTACTCGCCGCACTCGGAATCACCGCCGCGACGGCGCTCGCACCCGCCGCGAGCGCCGTCCCGCAGCAGCACGAGGAACGGCCGGCCGCCGGCGCGTCCCGGCCCGAGCCGTGCACCGGCTCGTTCCGGGACGACGCACGGCTCGGGCCCGAGTGGCTTCCGCGCAAGCACGAGAAGCCGGTGGGCCCGCTGCTGAAGGGCTACCAGCGGACCGGGAAGCTGTCGTCGGAGGACTTCCTGAAGGAGTACTGGCAGGGTCCCGCCGACTCGGGTGGCTGGAAGTACCCGCCCAACGACGGGTTCGGGGAGGTCAACGGCGAGGTGGACAAGGAGCCCACGAAGCTCCGCGACGGCCAGCGCCTGGACCGTTTCGGTTCGGAGTACGGCTCCTACCTGGCGCCTGCCGGTGACCCGTACGCCAAGCGCGCGCTGCCCCCGCAGAACCTGAACACCCGTGAACCGTCGGCGCCGTGCGACTACCGCGTCTACGAAGTCACCAAGCCGTTCTGGGTGTGGCAGGGCAGCATCGCTCCGTGGTTCGAGCAGCCGGGCGGCGGGCAGCAGATCAAGCTCGATCCGGTGTTCCTGAATCCGGGTGAGGGGCAGCGGCTGAATGTGAAGTGGCTGCTGGAGCACGGCTACCTCGAACCGGCCGGCGCGTAGCCTCGCCCCCATGAATCGCCACGAACTGCGGGCCGCGCTGAGCGCGGCGGGGGTGCCCGACGACTGCTTCCGCATCGAAGGCGTCCATGAGCCGGTCCCCACGCCCCCCGACTTCCTGTACTTGAGGAAGAGCCAGGACGGCGGCCGGGCGTGGGAGACCGGTGCGTACGAGCGTGGTGTCTACGAGCCCGTCAGCCGGCACGCGAGCGAGGCCGAGGCCTGCGCGCAGCTGCTGCGCCTGCTCACCTGATCCTCGCGGCCCTTGCGGTCCCGGTCACTCCCATTCCACCGTCAGCGTGGCGGAGGTCCCGGATTTCAGGAAGACGTACGCCGTGGTGGCGGGCGCGGATGCCAGGCGCAGGCGCACCTGGGTCGTCCCCGTGACGTCGACTGCCGTGAAGTCGGCCGACGTCTGCGTTCCGGAGGTGAACCGGCCGATCTCCGCCACCCCGGACGCCGACGCGGCGGCGCTCCAGTCGTCGGCGGCCGTCTCGCATCCCGCGCCGAAGCAGCCGGACCTGACGTCCAGGACCATACGGTTTCCGGACGCCCAGGGGTCACCGCTGCCGCTGCCGTACGTCACGGTCAGGAAGGCCCGCTTCACGGTCGCCCCGTCCGGGACGGGCGAGGTGTCGAACGAGAACAGCGCGCGGTTGTGCAGCCCGTCCGCGCCCCGGCCCACGGCCACGCCGTAGGTGCCCTCCAAGGTGCCGGCCGCCGGTGCGCCGCCGGTGGCCGACGCCTTCACGTATCCGTCGTCCGCCGCCCGGCTCGGCAGCACCGCCGTTTTCGTGCCGCCCCCGGGAGGCGGCGTTCCGCCGTCACCGAGGCCCCAGAACTGTCCGATGCGGTACGCGGCGCACAGGTCGACGTCGAGTATGTAGGCACCCGCGACACCGCACTGCTCCGCGCCGGTCCCGGGGTCGACGGGCTGGCCGTGGCCCATGCCGGTGATCGAGTGGGTCTCCACCACCGGCCGTCCCGCACTGTCGCGGTACACGGCGTGCGGGTGGCCGGCCACGGTGTCCGTGGTGTCGGGCGCCGTGTCCGCGCCGTGGACACGGGTCCACTGCTCGACGGTCTCCGTCATGTTGGCGGGCACGACCGTCGTGTCGCGCGCCCCCTGCCAGACGGAGACGGTCGGCCAGGGGCCCGCGTAACCGGGGTACGCGGCACGGACCTTGTCGCCCCAGGCGGCGGGCGAGAGGTCGGTCCCGGGGCTCATGCAGCCGTAGGCGGCCACGACGGAGGTCGCGCAGGCGTACGGCAGGCCGGCCACGGGGGCTCCGGAGGCGAAGACGTCGGGGTACGCGGCCAGCATGACGTTGGTCATGGCCGCGCCCGCGGACAGCCCCGTGGCGTAGACGCGGGAGGGGTCGCTGCCCAGGTCCGTCTTCATCCGGTCGGTCATCTGCTTGACCGACAGCGCCTCGCCCGAGCCGCGTCTGATGTCCGCGGACTCGAACCAGTTGAAGCAGGAGTTGAGGTTGTTGCCGGACTGCTGCTGCGGCAGCAGAAGGGCGAAGCCCCAGCGGTCGGCCCAGGTCGTCCAGCCGGTCTCCGTGTCGAACGCGGCGGCCGACTGGGTGCAGCCGTGCAGGGCCACGACGAGGGGGCGGCCGGCCGGCAGGCCGTCCGGAACGTACCGGAACATGCGCAGGTTGCCGGGGTTCGTTCCGAAGCCGGTGACCTCGGTGAGCGACGCGGCCCGGGCGGCGGGCGCGAAAGCCGTCCAGCCGGTACCGAGCAGTGCGGTCAGCAGTGCCAGCAGGACCGCGACGGCGGGAAGTCTCTTCTGCGCACGAGGCGGGTGTGGATCCATGGCGGCTCGCTCCTTCACAAGGGCCCTCGTCCGGAGAAGGACTGTAGGGCCGGCCGTACGCCGCACAGGAGGGGGCGACGCCACCTTCGCCCGGCACGCGCGATGTGGCCCGGGCACGTTGCCGTCCTGCGCGAAGCGGCCCGGACAGCGATGTTTTTCAGTCGAAGCGGCATGACCGAAGAATGAACCACTTGAGCATGAGCGCAGGTCAGAAGGTCGTTTTGCGTTGTACCACCGACGCTTGTCCACATGATGGACACCCTGTCGCACGACATGCGCACCACTCCCGAGCTGCCCGAACGACCATTCGGTCACCGCCGCCCGGGCGCCCGCGGCCGGAATGGGGCGATCGGTGTGCACTCACCGTCCGCATCAGCAACACTCCACAGCGCAACAACCCCGCAACCGGCCTGAAACCAGAGGAGAACCATCCATGCGTCACATCCGGAACACGTTCGGCACCGTCGGTGCGGCGGCCGCCCTGGCACTCACGGGCGCCGTCAGCACGGGCACCGCGCACGCGCAGCCGGCCGCCGGGGCGGCCGGCCTTTACGCACCGTCCGCCCTGGTGCTCACCATGGGCACGGGCGAGGAAGCCGCCACGGCGACCGTCGGACGGGCCGTGACGCTGAGCTGCGCCCCCCTGCCCGGCGGCACCCACCCGTCCCCCGGGGCCGCCTGCAAGGAGTTGCGCGCCGCGCACGGCGAGTTCTCCGGGCTGGTCGACACGTCGCCGCAGCGGAGCTGCACGCGCGAGTGGGACCCGGTCGTCATCACCGCCCAGGGCGTGTGGCAGGGCAAGCCGGTCTCCTGGTCGGCCACCTTCGGCAACGTATGCGAGATGGAGGGCGGCCTGACGGAGAGCGCGCTGTTCTCCTTCTGACCGGCCCCGCGCACGGGAAAGCCCCGGCTGGTCGGGGGAAACCAGCCGGGGCGGCAAGGGTGTGGGAGCGGAGGGCGGTCGCCTCTCGGCGAGTGGCTCCATGGGGCTTCAGCCGAACGATCTTCCCCATGGGCCGGAGGTGAGGCCCGGGGACACTGTCCCCTCCGTACCCACACATGGTTGAACGGCCAACCACCCATGGATGTTCCGCTCCCTCCCGGGTTCCGGCGTGATGTGCGCCACTGGCCGGCGCGACCCGGCTACAGTCCTGTCAGGCGGCGGAGCGGCGGCCGAGCAACGCGCCTGCGACGATCCGGGCGGGCGGGCACAGGGTCTGGCCGTGGGCGGCGAAGAGGGCGTCCCGCGAGGAGAAGCGCCCGAGGTCCTGCCGCACCAGAGCGGACAGGTCGAACGACGAGCAGCCGTCCGCGCCGCAGGTCGAACCGTCCCAGTCCACGGCGGTGGAGGCCAGGGCATCGAAGAGGGTCTGTGGTCCCGTGTTGGTGAAGCCCGCCGGGTTGGCCGCGCCGAGCGCGCCGAGGGGCGCGTACAGCTCGGACACACCCACCCATTCCTGCCCGAGCCGGAACTCCGGCCAGGCCAGGAGGACCGTGTCGGGGACGAGGTGGCGCAGCCGGGGGAAACGCGGATACCAGAACGAGCCGTCGACGAGGAGGCCACGCACCCGGGTGGGAATTCCCGCCGCGCGGGCCACCGCTTCGAGAACCGCCAGACGCTGGCTGCAGGACCCGCGCCGCCGCGCCAGCGTCCGGGAGGCGGACTGTGTGTCGTCGAGGGCGTAGACCGCGCGGACCCGGTCGCCGACCAGCCGGTGCGCGGCCAGCAGCAGCGGGCGGTCCCCGCCCCCGCCGGCGGCGGACCGGGCGTCCGCGAGCAGTCGCCGGACCCGCTCATGACGCCAGTCGAGAATCGCGGTCGGCGCGGTGGAGCCCCGGTTCCCGTCGGCCCGGGGCGCGGCGGGTCGCCGGTGTCGCCACCACGGAGTCAGTACCACGCTCGTCATGGACGGATGCTACCGGGCGCCGCCACCGCCGTCGTCACGGGGTCGCCGTACGAGCAGGGTCGCCTTGGTGACACGTCACCCGATGCCCCCCGGAGTCAGGGCCGTGGCGAGGCGGGATCCGGGGGCCGGTCCCCGGGGACGGTGCCGGACGGCTCGCGGTGCGCGGTGGGGCGGGGCACCGGAGATCCTCGTGACGAGCGAGCGGGTGGACGGCCGGGACGGACTCCTCGGCCGTCCCTCACGTACCGGTCCGCCGGGGCGCGGTCGATTCGCGGACGACGAGGCGGTAGCCGGGGCGGGCCCGCCGGGGTTCGGGCACCGGGCTTCCCGAGAGCCGTTCCACGAGGCTGTCGACGGCGAGCCGGGCGATGGCCTCCTTGTCCGGCGAGATCGTGGTGAGCGTGGTGGCTCCGTACCGGCCCTCCTCGATGTCGTCGAAGCCGACGACGGCGACGTCGGCCGGGATGCTCAGTCCGCGTTCGGTGAGCGTGCGCATCGCCCCGACGGCGATCAGGTCGTTGTACGCGAAGACCGCGTCGGGGCGTTCCCCGCGGTCGAGGAGGGACGCCATGGCCGCGGCCCCGTCCTCGCGGCCGTACCCGTCGGTGACCACCACGAGTGCCTCGTCGGGCGTGATGCCCGCGGCGGCGAGCTCCTCGCGCCAGCCGCGCAGCCGCAGGTGGGCCGGCTGGCGTTCGCGGCCCGTGCGCGAGCCGAGGAAGGCGATGCGGCGGTGCCCCCGGCCGACGAGGTGCCGTACGGCGGTCCTGGCCGCCGCCACGTTGTCGATCGCGATGTGGTCGTACGGGGCTTCGTACTCGCGCTCGCCCAGCAGGACCAGCGGCGCGGTCTCCTCACGCGCCATCAGGTCCTCGGTCTCCAGGTGGGTGGGGCTGAGGATCAGGCCGTCGATCACATGGGACCGGAAGCCCTGACTGACCAGGAGTTCCCTCTCCCGCAGTCCGGCGGTGTGGTCGACGAGGACGGTGCAGTCGTGCCGGGCGGCCGCGTCGACGACCGCGCCGGCCAGTTCCGCGAAGTACGGGTTGCCGAACTCGGGCACGGCGAGGGCGATGATGCCGGTGCGGCCCTTGCGCAGGTGGCGTGCGGTGAGGTTGGGGCGGTAGCCGAGTTCGTCGATGGCCTGCTGCACTTTGGCCCGCATGGTGGGGGTGACGTGCTGGTAGTTGTTGACCACGTTCGACACGGTCTTGATGGACACGCCCGCCCGTTGCGCAACGTCCTCGAGGCTGACGCCCACGGCTCTCCTCGACTCGGCCTGGCCGGACGTACCGGATCCGGCGCTTCAGGTGGTTCAGGTGGTTCTGCGGCTGCGTGCCAGGTAGCGCTGCGCCACGACGGCAACGACAAGGAAGCCTCCGCTGACCACCGACTGGTACGAGGAGTACAGCGAGCCGATCTGGTTGATCAGGTTCTGGATGACGGCCAGCAGCAGAACGCCCCAGAGGGTGCCGCCGACCGATCCGGCGCCGCCGACGAGGAGGGTGCCGATGACGACGGCGAAGAGCGTCTGCCCGAGCGAGGTGCGTTGCAGGAGCAGCCCTCCTGCTCCGAACAGCGCCAGGGCGATCAGGACGGGGGGACCGAAGCCCTGGACGCTGCCCTGCCCGAGTCCGGCGAAGGCCGAGTCCTCCGGGACGAAGTACGCCGTCGCTCCCTCGTCGGTGAGGCGAGGAGGATGCCGCCCGCGGCCAGCAGGGTGGCGAGGGTGACGATGAGAGGCGCCATCCCGGCGCGGGCGATGAGCAACCCGTTGAGCAGGCCGAACACGCCGCACACCACCAGAGGCACCAGCAGCGCGGGGAAGAGCCCCCACTGTGACGCCCGGGCGGCGAGGACGCCGCCGAGCGCGAACACGGAGCCGACCGGCAGGTCGATGCCGCCCGTGATGACGACCAGGGGCATGCCGAGGGCGACCACGGCGAGGAAGGACGCCTGCACGGTCGTACCGCGGGCGTTGTCCAGGGTGGCGAACGTCGGGTGGGCGAACGAGGCGATGAGCACGACGGCCAGCAGCACCGCGGGAACACCCTGGCGCTGCACGAGTTCCGCGGCACGCCGCCTGACGGCCGGTTCGGCGGCGCTCGGCGCGGCCCCCGCGGGGGCCCCGAACGAGGCATGGGGGACGCGCCAGTCGGTACTTCGAGCCGCCGTCCTCGCCGAAGGACCGGAAGCACTTCGCGCCCATGGGGTACGGCACGCAGTCGACATCCAGCCGCAGTCCCAAGCGCACCACAACAGACCCGCGGCCACGGTTTCGACGGGAGAGAGGCGCCCCTCCCCCGCTTTGTCCTGACCGCGGAAGAAGTCGCGAAAGCGGATGCGAAAGGGGTTACGCGGTGAGACCAAGCCCGCTAACTTCCTTGAAACGAACCGGACATGCGTGCATGGCCGGTGACCTTCCGGCGCGACGGCGCGCGCCTGGCTCCCCCCGGCGGGACTACTTCCCGGCCCGCCGGACACCCCCCACCCCGTTGGGAGACTCCTGTGCGCAAAAAACCGTTCAGACCCCGCCAGATCCCCGCGTTACTGCTCACCGCGTTGCTCACCGCGGGCTTCCTGGCGCCCGCCGGGTCCGCCGCGGCCGCTCCCCGTGACGCGGACCGGGAGACCTCGGCAGCCGAAGCCCCTGCCGCAGCCGAGGAGTTCCAGCAGGTCACCCTCGCCAAGGGCGTCGTGGAGACCGGCGAGCCGATGACCATGGCGGTCCTCCCCAACCGCTCGGTACTGCACACCTCACGCGACGGCACGCTGCGGCTCACGGACGCGGCGGGCACGACGAAGGTCGCGGGAAAGCTCGACGTCTACAGCCACGACGAGGAAGGGCTCCAGGGTGTCGGCGTGGATCCCGGATTCGCCTCCAACCGCCTCGTCTACCTGTACTACGCCCCGAAGCTCAGCACTCCGGGCGGCGACGCCCCGGGTGACGGCACGGCCGCCGACTTCGCCCCCTTCGACGGCGTGAACCGGCTCTCCCGCTTCTCCCTCGGCGCCGACGGGACCCTGGACCTCGCCAGCGAGAAGAAGATCCTCGACGTACCGGCCTCGCGCGGAATCTGCTGCCACGTGGGCGGTGACATCGATTTCGACGCGCAGGGCAACCTGTACCTCACCACCGGGGACGACTCGAACCCCTTCGCGTCCGACGGGTACACGCCGATCGACGAACGCGCGTCCCGCAACCCGGCGTACGACGCCCAGCGCTCCTCGGGCAACACCAACGACCTGCGCGGCAAGGTGCTGCGCATCAAGGTGAACGCGGACGGCTCGTACTCCGCTCCCCCGGGCAACCTCTTCGCACCCGGCACGGCGAAGACCCGCCCCGAGATCTACGCCATGGGATTTCGCAACCCGTTCCGGATGAGCGTCGACAAGGCCACCGGGACCGTCTACCTCGGTGACTACGGGCCCGACGCGGGAACGGCGAACGCCGCCCGCGGCCCCGCCGGCCAGGTCGAGTTCAACCGCATCACCAAGGCCGGAAACTTCGGCTGGCCGTACTGCACCGGCAGGAACGACGCGTACACCGACTACAACTTCGCCACCGCCGTCTCCGGCGCGAAGTTCGACTGCGCCGCCCGAAGAACGACTCCCCCCGCAACACCGGACTCACCGACCTGCCCCCGGCCCAGCCCGCCTGGATCCCGTACGACGGCGGCTCGGTACCCGAGTTCGGCAGCGGTTCCGAGTCCCCCATGGGCGGGCCGGTCTACCGCTACGACGCCTCCTCCACGTCGGCCGTGAAGTTCCCGCAGAGTTACGACGGGAACTTCTTCGCCGGGGAGTTCGGCCGCAAGTGGATCAAGCGGATCGCGCAGGGCACCGACGGAACCGTCCAGTCCGTCAACGCCTTTCCCTGGAGCGGCACCCAGGTGATGGACATGGCCTTCGGCCCCGACGGCGCGCTGTACGTCCTGGACTACGGCACCGGTTACTTCAGCGGGGACGCGAACTCCGCGCTGTACCGCATCGAGCACCTCACCGACGGCCGCTCCCCCCTCGCCCAGGCCAAGGCCGACCGCACCTCCGGGAAGGCGCCGCTCGCCGTCGCGTTCTCCTCGGCCGGCACCTCCGACCCGGACGGGGACGCGCTGAGTTACGCGTGGAAGTTCGGCGACGGGGGAACGTCGACCGCCGCGAACCCGTCCCACACGTACACGGCCAACGGCCAGTACACCGCCGCCCTCACCGTCACCGACACCACCGGCAAGAGCGCCACCGCCTCGGTGCAGGTGACCGTCGGCAACACCGCGCCGACCGTGAGGCTGGAGCTGCCGGCCGACGGCCGGATCATCGACCCGGGCGCGGCCGTCCCGTACAAGGTGACGGTGACCGACCCCGAGGACGGCACCGTCGACTGCTCCAAGGTGAAGATCACCTTCATCATCGGGCACGACAGTCACGGCCACCCGCAGACCTCCGCGACCGGCTGCTCCGGCACGGTGCAGACCATCGCGGACGGCGAGCACGACCCGAACGCGAACATCTTCGGCGTCTGGGACGCGGAGTACACCGACAAGGGAGCGAACGGCCAGCCCGCCCTGACCACCCACGCCCAGCACATCAGCCAGCCCAGCCACCGGCAGGGTGAGCACTACGGCGGTTCGTCGGGCGTCGAGGTCGTCAGCCACACGCCGGCCCACGGCGGCAAGGCGGTCGGCCACATCGACAACGGCGACTGGATCTCCTTCAGGCCGTACGCCCTCGACGACGCCACCCGGTTCACCGCCCGGGTCGCCTCCGGAGGCGTCGGCGGCACGATCGAGGTACGGGCC
Organism: Streptomyces sp. Wb2n-11; assembly: GCF_001049855.1. Classification (NCBI taxonomy): domain Bacteria; kingdom Bacillati; phylum Actinomycetota; class Actinomycetes; order Kitasatosporales; family Streptomycetaceae; genus Streptomyces; species Streptomyces sp. Wb2n-11. The sequence continues at coordinate 7,229,964 of NZ_CVPB01000001.1, read as the reverse complement.
GGCTCTCCCACCGGGACTCTCCTGGGCATGGCGGCGGTTCCCGTGACGGGTGGCTGGGAGACGTACCAGGAGGTCAGCACCGCGCTGTCGAACCGGCCCGCCGGTACGACCACGCTGCACCTCGTCTTCAAGGGCGGCAGCGGTTCGCTCTTCGACGTGGACGACTTCCACCTCACCACCTCGGGCAGCGGCAGCGGCTCGCGGACGGGTGAGGTGAAGGGCGTGAACGGCAAGTGCCTGGACGTCGCGGACGGGGCATCCGCCGACGGGACACAGGTCCAGCTGTGGACCTGCAACGGCAGCGGCGCACAGAAGTGGACGCTGCCCGGCGACGGCACCTTCCGCGCGCTGGGCAAGTGCCTGGACATCAGCGGCGGAGGGACCGCCGACGGTACGAAGATCCAGCTGTGGACCTGCAACGGCACCGCCGCGCAGCAGTGGACGCCCCAGGCGGACACCACCGTCCGCAACCCGCAGGCCGGCAAATGCCTCGACGCCGAAGGCAGCACCTGGAACGACGGCACCCGCACCCACCTGTGGACCTGCCACACCGGCGCCAACCAGAAGTGGACCCTGCCGTAGCAGGAGAGGAGGCACAACCAATATGTGCAACACTCTCACCAAGGCCGGCTGCTGGCTCGCCGGAGCACTGCTCTGCGCGGCCGCCGCGCCCGCCGTGGCCGCGGGTGCCCAGGCACCGGGCGAACCCGTCCGCGCCGCCGTCCGGGACGTGACCGCGGCCGTGGGCGCGGCCGATCCGGCGTACAAGATCCTCGTGTTCTCCAAGACGGCGGGCTTCCGCCACGGGTCCATCGACGACGGTCTCGCCGCGCTGCGCGAGCTGGGCGGTGCGAACAACTTCACCGTGGACGCGACGGAGGACGCGCAGGCCTTCACCACCGGCAACCTCGCGCAGTACAAGGCCGTCGTCTTCCTGTCCACGACCGGTGACGTGCTCAACGGCACCCAGCAGACGGCGTTCGAGCAGTACATCAAGGGCGGCGGCGGTTACGCCGGCATCCACGCGGCCGCCGACACGGAGTACGACTGGCCGTTCTACGCCGGTCTCGCCGGAGCCCTGTTCCACTCCCACCCGCACAACCAGACGGCGACCGTCAAGGTGGAGGACCGGGCGCACGACGCCACCGCCCATCTCGGCACCACCTGGCAGCGCTTCGACGAGTGGTACAACTACCGCACCAACCCGCGGACGACCGCTCACGTGCTGGCTTCGCTCGACGAGTCCAGCTACTCGGGCGGCAACATGTCCGGCGACCACCCGATCTCCTGGTGCAAGGGCTACGAGGGCGGCCGCGCCTTCTACACCGGTGGCGGTCACACCGACGAGTCGTACACCGAACCGGCGTTCCGCCGGCACCTGCTCGGCGGGATCCGCTGGGCGGCGGGCATGACGGAGGCGGACTGCCGTCCGGAGACGGGGTACACACCGCTGTTCAACGGTTCGGGCACGACCGGCTGGAAGCAGGCCGGGCCCGGTTCGTTCACGCTGGCGGACTCCACGCTCACCTCGCGGGGCGGGCTCGGGATGCTGTGGTACTCCGCCAAGGAGTACACCGGCGACTACTCCCTCAAGCTCGACTGGCGGATGGACGGCGACGACAACTCCGGGATCCTCCTGGGGTTCCCGGCCTCCGACGACCCGTGGTCGGCGGTCGACAACGGGTACGAGATCCAGATCGACGCCACGGACAGCGCCGACCGGACGACGGGAGCGGTGTACGGCTTCAAGTCCGCCGACATCGCCGCCCGCGACGCCGCGCTCAACCCGCCCGGCGAATGGAACACGTACGAACTCCGTGTCACCGGCGAACGGCTGGAGATCTTCCTCAACGGCCGCAAGATCAACGACTTCACCAACACCGATCCCGTCCGCAGCCTGCGGCAGGGACACATCGGGCTCCAGAACCACGGCGACGGCGACCAGGTGTCCTTCCGCAACGTCCGGATGAAGACATCCGGCGGCACGCAGCCGGGCCCCCTCGCGGGTGAGGTCAAGGGCGTCAACGGCAAGTGCCTGGACGTCGCCGGCGGCGCGACCGGGGACGGCACCCAGGTCCAGCTGTGGACCTGCAACGGCAACAGCCCCCAGAAGTGGACGCTGCCCGGCGACGGCACCTTCCGCGCGCTGGGCAAGTGCCTGGACATCAGCGGCGGAGGGACCGCCGACGGTACGAAGATCCAGCTGTGGACCTGCAACGGCACCGCCGCGCAGCAGTGGACGCCGCAGCCGGGCGGAACCGTCCGCAACCCGCAGTCGGGCAAGTGCCTCGACGCCGAGGGTGCCACCTGGAACGACGGCACCCGCGTCCATCTGTGGAGCTGCCACACCGGCCCCAACCAGAAGTGGACCCTTCCCTGACGGGTCGGCCACAGCGCCCGGGGCGGCGGCCCCGGGCCGACGGGTTCCGGTCCCTGCGGGGAACCGGGGCCCGCCGGAGGCCTGCTCCGGGCACCCGGCTCCGGACGCCCGTGACGCATGACGGCCCCCGGGGCGCGTGCCTCACGTCAGCTCCGTCGCGCGGGCGATGAGCAGCGCCACGTCGTCGTGGTCTCCGGGGTGGCGCAGCGCGTGCAGGAGCAGGTCGCAGGTCTCTTCCAGGGACCACGGAGGTTCGGCGAGGTGGGCGAGGAGGGCGTCCAGCCGTTCGTCGATGGCCTGGTCGCGCGTCTCGACCAGGCCATCGGTGTAGAGGACCAGCCGGTCGCCGGGACGCAGGGCGATTGTGGTGGTGTGGAAGGTGACTTCGCCGACGCCGAGCGGGGCGCCGGTGGGCAGGTCGAGCAGTTCGGCGGCCCGGCCGGGGCGTACCAGGACGGGTGGCAGGTGCCCGGCGTTGGAGATGCGGCACTCGGCCCGGTGGGGATCGTAGACGGCGTAGGTGCACGTGGTGATGGTCTGCCCCATGCGGTCGGTGATGCGGTCGAGGTGGTGCAGCACCTGGGCCGGGTCGAGGCCGAGTTCGGCCAGGGTGCGGGTGGCGGTGCGGAGCTGGCCCATCGTGGCGGCCGCGCTGACACCGCTGCCCATGACGTCGCCGACGACGAGGGCGCTCTTGTCGTCCGTCAGGGGGATGACGTCGAACCAGTCGCCGCCCACCTCGTCGGCCGCCTGGGCCGGCTGGTAGCGGCTGGCGACCTCCAGGCCGGGCTGACCCGGCGGCCGCTGGGGAAGAAGGCTGCGCTGGAGGGCAAGGGCCGTGTTGCGTGCCTGCCGGTACCAGCGGGCGTTGTCGATGCACACGGCCGCCCGTGCGGCGAGCTCGCCGGCCAGGATCTCGTCGTCGTCGCTGAACGGTTCCGGGTTACGGGTGCGCTTGAGGTCGAGGGCGCCGAGGACTTTGCCGCGCGCGATGAGCGGCACGGCCAGGTAGGAGTGCAGCCCCGCGACCCCCAGGAGCTCGGCGGCCTCGGGGCTGCGGGCGATGCACGGCAGGTCCTCGCGTTCCACGTGGGGCAACCGGACGGGGCGGCCGGTGTTCACGCACTGGGTGACCAACCGGTCGGCCTCGTACCTGGCCACCTCGCCGGGCGGGTCGGCCGCGTGCACTGCCTCGCTGGGGTACGCGCTGGCCACGGCGAGAGCACGGAACACCGCGGGCCCTGACTGCGCCGTCGCGGCCGAGCGGCCGTTGAGGACGCTGTCGAGTACGTCCACGGCGGCCACGTCGGCCAGCTGCGGCACCGACACGTCGGCGAGTTCGCGGGCGGTCTCGTCGAGGTCGAGGGTGGTGCCGATGCGGATGGAGGCGTCGGCGACGACGGCGAGGCGCTGGCGGGCCTGCGCGGCCTCGATGGTGGCGCGCCGCCGCTCGGTGACGTCGACGACGGAGGCGGCCACTCCGAGCACCTTCCCGTTGGACGCCTCCAGCCGGTAGAAGGACACCGACCACGTGTTCTCGTGGTCCGGGTCGGCGGGGGTACGTCCGACGGACTCCTGGTCGAGGATCGGGACTCCGGTGGCAAGGACCCGGCGCATCGAGGCCTCGATGACCTCGGTGTCCAGGAACGGCAGCGCCTCGTGCACGCTCCGGCCGACGTGCTGGGCAGCGGACAGGCCGTTGATGCGTTCGAGTGCCGGATTGACGGTGACGTACCGCAGGTCGGTGTCCACCATCGCCAGTCCGATCGGGGACTGGGCCACCAGCCGGGTGGACAGCGCGAGGTCCCGCTCCACCTTTCGCAAGGTCGCCTGGTCGGTCGCCAGGCCCAGGGCGTAGAGGTCCTTGCGGTCGTCCTCCAGCCGCATGTTGCGGAACTCGACCAGCCGGGTGCTGCCGTCTCTGTGGCGCATGGGGAAGACCCCCGCCCAGCTCGCCCCTCCTTCACCGGCCATGACCTGGGCGAACAGCCGACCCACCAGCTCCAGGTGCCGCTCCTGGACCAGCAGTCGGCCCGCGAACCGGCCGAGTGCCTCGTCCGCGGAGTAACCGAACAGCTCCTCTGCCTGGGGGCTCCACAGCACGATCCGCCCGTCGGCGTCCAGCACGACGGCAGCCACGCTCAGCAGATCCAGCAGTCCCCCCGACGCGATCCGGGCGCCCCCCGGCTGGTCAGAACTGGCAGAGACGGAGTCGGTTGCACGCATCCGGGGCTCCTTCCGCCCGCCGCCGGTATCTCCCATCGTCTCTCTACCCGGGCTGGGACCGCATCCTCTGCCCGGACCGTACGGCCTGCTGCGAACCGGGAACCCCGCTACGGCGTGATGATGGATGGGGGAGCCGCCGCCGCTGTGGTCGAGGGGCGGCGGGGTGCCTTCCGCGGTCCGACTCCGAAGGGCGGAAGCCATGCAGGCAGCCAGAGGGAAGAGATCAGTCGCAGCGTCGCTCGCGTCACTGGCGCTGCTCGCCGTGGCGGCGTGCGGCGGCTCCGGAGGGGCGGACACCTCTCCTTCGTCGGACGGCCGGGTTCCGTCCGGCACCCGCGTCCTCGCCGTGAAGATCGACAACGTCGTGGCGGCCCGGCCGCCGACCGGACTGGACGGGGCGGACCTCGTCTACGTCGAACAGGTGGAGGCCGGCCTCAGCCGCATACTCGCCGTCTACTCGTCCACCGTGCCGTCCGTCATCGGCCCGGTACGCAGCGCCCGCGAGACGGACCTGGAGCTGCTGCGGCAGTTCGACCGGCCGACACTCGCCTACTCCGGCGCGCAGAGCAGACTCAATCCGCTGATCGAGGCGGCGCCGCTGAACGCGCTGTCCCCCTCGGAGGCACCGGACGCGTACTTCCGCAGCGACGACCGGGCCGCGCCGCACAACCTCTACCTGAGGCCCGGGAACATACCGCACCCCCCCTCCGGTACGAACGCCGCCGAGGACATCGGACTCCGCTTCGGCCCGCCGCCGTCCGGCGGGAAACCCACCGACGAGCACACGGTCCGTTATCCGTCGGCGCGCTTCGCCTTCACCTGGTCCGCGGACCGGCAGAAGTGGCTGGTGGAGATGGACGGCGCGCCGTCCCGCACGGCCGACGGGCAGCGGCTCGCCGCGTCCACGGTCGTCGTGCAGCAGGTGACCGTGCGTCCGTCGGTCTTCAAGGACCGGTGGGGCAACGCGTCTCCGTACACCGAGACCGTGGGCTCCGGTCCGGCGGTCGTGCTGCGCGACGGAAAGGCGTACGACACCGAATGGAGACGGGACTCCGCCGGATCCCGAACCTCGTTCACGACCCCGGACGGCAAACGGATGACGTTCGCCTCCGGTCAGACGTGGATCGTGTACGCGGCACGGTGACCCCGTCGCCGGGCGGTCAGCGCGGCAGGACGGTCCGGCGGGACGGGCGAGGGCCCCGACCGGTTTCTCTCCCGTCGGGGCCCTCGCCGTTGTCCGGTCTGCTGTCCGGCCTCACACGCGTTCCGGCGCTCCGAGCAGTGCCGTCGCGGTCTCGAGCGGGGTGAGGGCACGGGGCTGGACCACTGCGGGAACAGCGCGGCAGGTGAAGCCGAGGCGGGTCAGCGCCCTGGTCACTTCACTGGCGCTGAAGTCGCGGCGGTCCTGCCGGGTGATCACTTCTCCCACCTGCTTGACCGGGTAGTGGCGGCGGCCGATGATCACGGACTCGCCCGTGACGGGTTCGGGCTTGATGCCCTTCATCGAATCCTGCACGTCGCTCTTGAACAGGTCGAAGGGGAAACGGGCGATGACGCAGCGCATAGTGCCTCAGCAAGGTTCGGAAGAGCCGGAAGGACGGCCGTCCTCACGGACGGGGCGAACGACGGGACGAAGCTCATGCGGCGCGGGAGAGCGGCGCCTGGCGCTGCGGCGTTCCGCCGGTACGTCCCTGGGGCGCTCCAGCCGACCCGGCGGGGCGGCGGGCGGGGCGGCCGCGTCGGCCCCGGGACGACGACTCGCCGCGCTTCGGACGCTCCACCACGGGGGCGACGATCGTGACGGGGATGCCGGAGGGTGCCTGCGCGCCGGTGATCCGGGTCAGCTCGGCGTCGCCGGAGCGGACCTGGGCGGTGTGCGGGGTGATGCCGGCGGCCTGCATCAGCCGGGTCATCTCGCGGCGCTGGTTGGGCTGCACCAGGGTGACGACGCTGCCGGACTCGCCGGCGCGGGCGGTACGGCCGCCGCGGTGCAGGTAGTCCTTGTGGTCGGTCGGCGGGTCGACGTTGACGACCAGGTCGAGGTTGTCGACGTGGATGCCGCGTGCCGCCACATTGGTGGCGACCAGCACCGTCACGTGCCCGCTCTTGAACTGGTCGAGCGTGCGGGTGCGCTGCGGCTGCGACTTCCCGCCGTGCAGCGCGGCCGCCCGCACCCCACTGGCCAGCAGGTGCAGGGTCAGCTTGTCCACGGCGTGCTTGGTGTCCAGGAACATGATCACCCGGCCCTCTCGGGCGGCGATCTCCGTGGTCGTGGCGTACTTGTCTGCTCCCTGGACGTGCAGCACGTGGTGCTCCATCGTCGTCACCGCGCCCTGTGCGGCGTCGACCGAGTGGACCACCGGGTCGGTCAGGTAGGTGCGGACCAGCTTGTCGACATTGCGGTCCAGCGTGGCCGAGAACAGCATCGTCTGGCCCCCGGGGGCGACCTGCTGGAGCAGCTCGGTGACCTGGGGCATGAAGCCCATGTCGGCCATCTGGTCGGCCTCGTCCAGCACCGTGATCTTCACCTGGTCCAGGCGGCAGTCGCCACGCTCGATCAGGTCCTTGAGCCGGCCCGGGGTCGCCACGACGACCTCGGCCCCGCTGCGCAGCGCGCCGGCCTGGCGGCCGATGGACATGCCGCCGACCACCGTGGCGATCCGCAGCCGTACGGCGCGCGCGTAGGGGGTGAGCGCGTCGGTGACCTGCTGGGCCAGCTCGCGGGTGGGCACCAGCACCAGCGCCAGCGGCTGACGCGACTCGGCGCGCTGTCCGGCCGTGCGGGCCAGCAGCGCCAGCCCGAAGGCCAGGGTCTTGCCCGAGCCGGTACGCCCGCGGCCCAGGACGTCACGTCCGGCCAGCGAGTTCGGCAGCGTGGCGGCCTGGATCGGGAACGGCACCGATACGCCCTCGGCGGCGAGCGCCGCCAGCAGGGGCGCGGGCATGCCCAGCTCACCGAAGGCCTCGACCGCGGGCAGGGCCGGCGTGGTGCTGACCGGCAGGGCGAATTCCCCCTGGAGGCCGGCGGGGCGGCGGCCGTAACCACCGGAACGGCTCGGAGCACCCTGACGGCCGGGGACCTGCGAGCGGAAGCCACCACGGTTCGAGCCGTCGGTGCCGGTGCGGGAATAGCTGCCGTTGGAGCGGGCTGTGCGGTTCATACAGAACCTTCCTCGATGCGGCACGTATCAAGGAATTCCCGGCAGCGACGGAAAGTGCAGAGAATTACAGTAACGAGCCAAGAAAAGACGACCCTGCCCCCGGTCCGGGAGAGGGAAATGTCCGCCCGTAACACCGTGGGCACGGGCGAGCCCTCAAAAAGCAACGAGCTGGGGCCCGCACCCCAGGGTGCGGGCCCCAGCTACGTTGTACGCCTCAGCGTCAGGCGGGAACGATGTTCTCGGCCTGCGGGCCCTTCTGGCCCTGCGTGACGTCGAAGTTCACCTTCTGGCCTTCCTGAAGCTCACGGAAGCCCTGGGCGGCGATGTTCGAGTAGTGGGCGAAGACGTCGGCGCCGCCGCCCTCCTGCTCGATGAAGCCGAAGCCCTTTTCCGCGTTGAACCACTTCACGGTGCCAGTAGCCATGTCATATCTCCTTCGGGGCAGTGCCCAGGGGCCCGCACTGTGCGAGCCCCGAGTCGCCGCGATGATCGCCCCTCCGGAAAACAGCACCGGAAATGTAAAAGTGCGCCCGCCGACACGAACGGCGGGCAAGGACACTTGAAGTCTTCGGGAACCACAACTGCAACTGGCATTTACCGTAGCACGACTCAAGGATCGGAGCGCGGCACGTAATATCGTTCGGCCGGGGAGCCCGTAAATCCTGGTCGCGCATTGCGCTAATTTCTGTTGCGGCGGTCACAGGTATTAATTGCGCCCGTCGGCTCGCGCCCGCCCCTCCGGTCCGGGGCCGGGAGACCCGTCCGCCTCCGCGCCGGCCTTGCGCAGTTCCTCGTTGAGGCGCAATGCCTCTTCGAGCTGGTCTTCCAGGATGACGATGCGGCAGGCGGCCTCGATCGGCGTACCCGCGTCGACGAGTTCGCGTGCGCGGGCCGCGATGCGCAGCTGGTAGCGGGAGTACCGGCGGTGACCGCCCTCGGAGCGCAACGGCGCGATGAGCCGGGCCTCACCAATGGCCCGCAGGAAGCCGGGGGTGGCGCCGATCATCTCGGCCGCCCGCCCCATGGTGTAGGCGGGATAGTCGTCGTCGTCGAGTCTGCTGTTTGTCTGCGGTGTGGTTTTTGGGGTCACTTGCACCTCTCACGGGACGCGTCGAGGGGCCCCGGCGCCGTGCGGCACCGGGGCCCATAAGGGTTGAACACCATCTATCGGCGCTTGGCGCCGACTCTTGTTCTTCCGCATGTCCGCCGAAGAGGCCGGAGATGCGTGGATCGTGAATGCCTGACCGGGGACCACCTTCCAATCCGGGGCCTGCGGTACCTGAGCGAACTGGATCCTCGCTCAGGCGATCCTGATGGCGTCGACTCCTCTCTTGCTGATCGATCTGTCTTTCTTCACCGCTCTTCGTGCGGTTCCGTCGGCGGCCCTGGGACCGCCCGGCCCGGCAGTCAGCCATGAGACCTTCACGCACTTCCTGGCCTCAGGACTCCACTGCCGTGCCGTGTACCGCTCGCACCAGTTCGTCTTCGCCTCTGGTGCGCTGTGCTGACTTCGTCGGCTACGTCAAAAACTCTAGTCACGGAGCGATCGGATGTCTACCTTCACCACGACAGATTTCTCGACTGTGCGGCGAGAGCTATTCCAGTGCCTCCCGGGTCACGGCGGGAAGGAGGACAACTCCTCGTCGCGGCCGGGGGCGTACGCCCAGATCACGTGCCGCACGCGCGGTCTGTGGCCCGGCCGGGTCAGCGCAAGGGCCCGCGCCTCCAGCTCCTGGTCCAGCTCGGTCTCCCGTTCCATGACCAGTCGCAGGTGTTCCCGCTCCGAACCGACGGTGAACGTCTCCAGGAGGAGCGTCGGATCCGCCATGTCCTCGAACAGACCCCACAGCGAGGCGCCCGCACGCCGTCGGGACATGCCCACCGGCCGCATCGCCTCGATGAACGCCTCGGCGTTCTCCCGGTCCACCCGCCATTCGACGGTGATCAGAACGGGCCCGGTGTCCCGCCCCGGCACAGCGACATCGGGCACGTCCGCCCAGACCTGGGCCGGACCCACATCGACCGGGCCTGCGGGCATCGGCAGCGTCCGCGTACCCACCAACATGGTCACCAGGAGGCCGGCGGCCGACGCCACGAACGCGGTGCCCACGCCGAACCGGTCGGCGACGACGCCCCAGCCCACGGCGCCCAGCGCCTGCCCGCCCATGAAGACCAGCCGGTAGTAGGCGAGTCCGCAAGTCCGGGCCCACGCGGGCAGCAGCACCTGCGCGGAGGCGGAAAGCGTCGACAGGACCGCCACCCAGGCCAGACCGGACACGATCGGAGCGGCGGCGGCCACCGGCGCGGACGGCACCAGGCCGATCACCGCCATCGTCGCCGCGTAGACCACCATGGCGCCCGTCCGCTGCCGAGCAGCAGGCCGTAGCCGCCGGAGCTGAGGCCGAGCGGCCCCCCGGCGACCGTCGGCAGGAGTGCCCACAAACCGCCGGCGAAGGGCATGAAGAGGCCCGAACGGGCGATGACCGCCCAGAACAGCGGGGCGCTGTTGACGTACCGGGCGCACGCCCGGATGGCGTCGCGGATGTGCTCCGCGCCGAGCGGCCTGTGGGTCACCGGCCGCTTCCAGGCGTACAGCACCACCAGAACGCCGAGGAAGGACAGCGCGTTCAGGACGAACGTGGCCTCGGGACCCATGACGGCGATCATCGCGCCGCCGAGAGCGGGTCCCGCGGCGCGCGCCACATTGCCGTCCGCGCTGTTGAGCAGGGCGGCCTGCGGGATCTCCTCACGGCTGACCAGCTCGGGCCGGGCGGCCTGGAAGGAGGAGATGCAGAACGCCTCGCCCACTCCCATCAGCGCCGTCAGCCCGAGCAGCAGGCCCTGGGTCGCCGCACCGGCTGCCGTGACGCCGGCCAGACCGGCCGCGCCGAGGAACATCAGGAGCCGACCACCGATCAGCAGCCGCCGTTGGTCGAGGATGTCCCCAACGCTCCGGCGGACACCACCGGTACGAAGACCGGCAGTGCGGTGGCCGTCCGCACCGGGGCGACCTCCAGCGCCCCGCCGCCGAGGTCGCCCATCAGCCACTGCGCCCCGACCGTCTGCATCCAGGTGCCCATGTTGGCCGCCGGCTGGACGCGGTCCACAGGGCCCGGCACACCGGTCGGCGTATGGGCGCCCACGCCGAAGGCTCCGGGCCCCGGTCCCGCACGGGCGACTGCTTCGCCTGAACGCTCGCCTCGTCATCGGAACGATGGAGCTGTCCGCGCCACCGGCTCATGCCTCCAGCTGGGGTTCCGCGGTCGCGGCCGTGGTGGGCACCCTGGTGCCGACACTCCGGTAGCGGACGGGCAGGCCGGCCATCCGCTCGGGGGCAGGCAGTTCTTGCCGTCGATGAGCAGGCGCGGCCCGGCGAGCCGCGCGGCCATCCGCGGCCAGTCCGCTTCGATCGCCTGCGGCCATTCCGTCAGCAGGACGACGGCGTGCGCGCCGCCGAGCGCGTCGGACAGGTCCGGTACGGCATCCGCGGCCGGGAAGAGCTTCGCGACGGCCACCGCGTCGGTGGCCGGGTCCCAGATCCGTACCCGGGCCGCTTCACCGAGAATCGCCGGGACAACGGTGCGGCTGGGAGCGGCCCGCAGATCGTCGCTCCACGGCTCGTAGCGCACGCCGAGCACGGCGATCGTCGCATCGCGCAGTGCGGCGCCGAGTTCGGTGCGCAGGATTTGCAGAGCCAGGCCGGCCTGCGCGTCGTTGACGGCGATCGTCGCCCGCAGCAGGGGTGCCGGTATGCCCGCACTGCTCGCCCAGTGGGCCAGGGCGGCCGTGTCCTTCGGCAGGCACGAGTCGCCGTACCCCAGGCCCGGCTGGAGGAAGGCGTGCCCGATGCGGGGATCGTAACCGACACCCTGCATGACCTGGTCGACGTCGGTGTCGGGCCCGCAGCACATCCGGGCGATCTCGTTCGAAAAGCTGATCTTCATGGCGAGGAAGGCGTTGCTCGCATACTTGATCATCTCGGCGCTGGTGGGGGTCGTCACGACCCACGGCCCGGTCACCCCCGCGTACAGCTCACGCAGCGCCCGCTCGCTGTCGTGACTCCAGGTGCCGACGACGACTCTGGCCGGGGCGGCCCAGTCCTCCAGGGCGCTTCCCTGGTTGAGAAATTCGGGGTTGTACGCGTAACGCTCGCGCAGCCACGGGCAAGTGCCGGCGAGGCTGCTGCTGGTGCCGGGCGGCACGGTCGACTTGAGCACCACCCGGGGAGGGGGCAGCAGGTTCCCGGCTTGTTCCAGCGCGGCTGTGACCTGGGACAGATCCGCGGACCCGTCGGATCGGGGCGGCGTGCCCACGGTGATCAGCACGGTGTCGAAGGGCGCCCACCGGTGGCTCTCGGCAAGACCGTCGGTGAATCGCAGCCTCCCGGTGGCCAGCGCGGCCGTCAGCTGCTGGGGCAGTCCCGGCTCAAAGACCGGCGCCTCGCCCGCGTCCAGTGTGCGCAGCCGGCCGGGGTCCTGCTCGACGCCGGTGACGCTGTGCCCCTGAAGGGCCAGCGCGACCGCGCCCGTCAGTCCGACGTAACCCTGCCCGACCACTGCTACTCGCATCACCGACCACCTCCTCTGTGCGGCGGTACGCCGACACCTCGTGGAAGGCATCCGGCCGGCGCCGGCGGCACGGGTCCGGAAGCGGGCCGGGAAATGCGGGACGCCACCGCGGGAACCCCGGCAGGCGGGACCTGCCGGAGCTGAGCAGATGCTGTTGTGGCAAGTCCGGGAAGAGCCACTCCGACCCGCTTCCCTCATAGCACCCCGACAGAGCGGTGATCGCATCCGGTACACAGCGGCAGGGCGGGGGCCGCGCCCGCGGTCGGTCGCGGGCGCGGTGTGCTCAGCCGGTGGTGCTCAGCCCCGGGCCAGGAACGCGCCGATTTCCTGATGCAGCCGGACCGGCAGGCCGATGCCCCACCGTTGCGCCGCTTCACCGGCCAGATCACGGCTCCACTGCCAGCTGCGCTGTGCCGCTGTGCCGCTGTGCGCACCGCCTCCTGGTGCGCAGGGGCGGTGGTGGCGGTGCAACGGTCGCGGTCGGACACGGGCAAGTCGTCTTCGAGGGCCCGGCTGGGCGTGAGCCAGTGCGCCGTGGAGTCGCGCAGCAGCCGGCACGGCTGCAGTTGCTGCGGGACGATGACGCTGTGCAGCAGGGCGTGGGCCCGGGCGGTCTCACCGCGGGCCAGCACGTGGGCAAGCATGAGGGTCCGGTTGGCGAGTTCGTCGGTGAGCTGCTGGGCCGTGGGACCGGCTCGGGCGGCCGGAAGTCGGCGAGTCGGCGCGCTGCCGCGGTCAGACGCCCGCTGCGGTCGAGCAGGACGGCGGCGCCGGGATCGGGCAGGTGCACCTGTCCGCGCCAGGAGGGGACCTCCTCGATGCCGGGGCCGGCGGGCTCGACGTGGAACTCCCCGCGCATGAGGTCGCCGAAGACGACGGCGGGAATGCCGTACATATTGGTGTAGGCCAGCTTCAGCGGGGCTAGGCGCTCGATGAACTCGCGGCCGTCGAAGCCGTCGGCGTGGACGTCCCGCACATAGAGGTACGCCTCGATGTCGGAGTGGGCGTCGGCCTCGCCGAGGGTCCACGACCCGTACAGCAGTACACCGTCCAGCCGCTGGTCCGACCGGGCGATCTCACGCAGCCGCTCGATGCGGCGGTCCAGGGCGGGGCGGGCGAGATACGGGGCATGGGTCTGATCTCCCCTGAGTTCGCGCCAAGGCATGCGGACCGGGCCCGGCAGCTGCCGGGCGGCTGGTCTCGGACCGAGTTCGCATGCTCAGAAAACGCCCATGCGCGCATCCTGCGAGCTTCGCGGTGCCGACGTCGGGGAACTCGTACGCTGTGAAAGGCACACGTCTGGAGTTCGACGGCTGGATCGCCGGTCTCGGAACCTCCTCCGGCACCCGGGTGGTGCTCGGGCACTGGGTCCGGTCGCCGTTCGGTCCGTTCAGCGACGTCATGCTCGAACGGGCTGACGGTGAACGTCTCCTCCTCGCACCGACCCGGCCGATCGGCGACTTCGTCGCCGGCGTGTACACGTTTGACCAGGTGCGGGTCGTACCGGTGACGGTGAGCGTGGAAGGTACGTCCTGGGCTGTCGGAGCCGGGCCGCTGGAACTGCGCTTCACGGTGGGCGCGCGGGGCCCTCTGGGGCTGCTGCTGCGGGCGGTGCCCCGTCCGCTCGCCGCCCGGCCCGCGTGGGCGGCACTGGTGGACTTTCCCGCCCGGCTGCTGCCCGGCGTACGGACCCGGGGCAGCTCGGGCCCCGGCCGCCGGGGGTGGTACGGCGCACTGGATCTCCGGCCGGTCACCGCCGCCTCGGGCGCCTTCGGGGGAAACGGTCTCGGCCCGCTCGCCCCGGTCGATCCCCCCGTGCGCTTCGGGTTCGGTTCAGTCCCCCGGTCCCCCGCCCTCACGCGCGTCGTCACCACGGTGGAGCTGCGCGGGGACCGGAGCAGCCCCTGGTGGTGAGGACGGACTCGCGTCGGCGACCGCTTCGGGCCGGGTACGCACCCGGGTACGCGGGGGCCTGCGAACCGGGCCGGCGGCGGGGCTGCGGCGGCGCCGGTCCCGGGCCGCCCGGGCGCGGCCGGTGGCGGCGTACCACTGCATCGCCAGCGTGGCGCCGATCCCGGCTTCGACCAGGTCGCCGCCGTAGTACATCAGTTGGGCGCCGGTGTGCAGGTCGGTCTCGGTGAAGGCGGTGCCGGGCGGGGGCGCGGCGTAGAGGGTCTTGGCGAGGACGGCGTGGGCAGCGCCGGCGATCAGCAGAGCGGCGCCGCGCCAGGGCAGGCTCCAGCGGCGGCGCAGCGGGTCGAGCCGGCAGACGGCGAAGGTGAACAGCAGCCCGGCGGCCAGGACATGGAAGTGGACCGCGGCGCGCAGCAGGGGACGGTCGTGGGCGGCGGCGAACAGCGGGGTGCGGTAGAGGACCCACAGGCCGCCGACGTCCAGCAGGGCCGCCAGCGGCGGGAAGACCAGCCAGGCGGCGGGCCGGGAGTGCGCCGCCGCCAGCAGGCCGCGGCGGACGGGCCCCGGGGGCAGGGTGCGCAGGACGAGGGTGAGAGGGCGGGCGAGGACCAGCAGCAGAGGGGCTGCCATGGCGGCGACGAGGTGCTGGGCCATGTGGGCGGTGAACACTCCGCCCGGCGGCGTGGCCGTGGCGGCCGCGGCCAGGGCGGTACCGCCGGCGGTGAAGGACGCGTCCCGCCGGAAGGGCCAGGCGTCTCCGCGGCGGCGCAGGCGGGCGGTGGCCGCCAGGTAGGCGGCGACGGCCAGTACCGCGCCCGCCGCGGCGAGCAGTTGGGCCGGCCCGGGGTCCGTGCCGGCCAGGGCGGGGTGGGTGTGATCCGGTGTCACCCGGCCGCCCGCCCGCTGGGCGCGTGACGCGCCGCACGGACGGCCAGGGCCCCGCCGATGGCCAGGAGGACCAGGGCGGCGCCGTTCCAGGCCAGGTCGTAGGGGGTGACGTCGACGCCGTAGCGGATCTGGTGCAGGCGCAGCAGCTTGTGGTCGACGACACCGTCGAAGAGCTGGAAGGCCCCCATGCCCAGGACCAGTCCGGCCCGGGCGTGTGCCGGGGCGAGCGTGCGGCGGCGGCGCAGGTCGGCGTACAGGGCGAACCCGGCGATCAGTCCCAGCAGTTCGGCGGTGTGCAGCAGACCGTCCGAGAGCAGTCCCACGGACAGCGTGGAACGGTCGTAGAAATGGTGCCAGGCCAGGATCTGGTGGAAGACGATCTCGTCGACGGCGGCCATGAGCGCGGCGCCGATCAGCGCGCAGGAGGCCATCGACCGGCGGGGCTGGGGGCGGGCGTCGGACACGGCGGGCCGGACCGGTTCGCTCATGGACTCTGCTGCCTTCCTGGGGTGGTGGCGTCTGCCTTCCCGGGGTGGTGGCGCCGGGACCTGCGGGCACCGGGCGATGCGGCGGAGTGGTCCGGGAGCCGTCCCAGGTCCCCGAATGCCGGGCGGGTGCGCCGGGACCCGCGGCCGCACCGGGTGCGCCAGGCCGTGGGACCGGCCGAAGCCGCTGCCCCGGCGCGTTCGGACGGAGGGGCAGCTACGGCGTCGGCGGGCCGGCTCAGGCCTTGGTGGCCTTGCCGACGAGAGTGCTGTAGGCCAGCTGCATGGCGTCCGCTGCCGCCAGGGCGGTGAGCGCACCCGCCGCTGTCCTGGTCGCCCGCGGCCAAAGTAGCTGGGACGCGGTCAGTGTGGTGACCACCCACACGCTCAGGCAGAACGGGCAGGTGACGAGCTCGCCGACCGCTTCCTTGCGCCTGCCCCCTCGGCTCTTCTCGCTCAGCTCTGCCGGGCCCGCCGACCCCTCGAACTCGGTGAACGGGGCGCGCAGCGGACTGGTCACCGATCCCTTGCTCAACAACCTGCTCAGCCGGAATGTGGCCGCAGAGATCAGAAACAGGTCCCAGGGGTCGGGGCGGCTGGGCAACGGCCGGCCCGAGCGGCGGACCAGAGTCGCCCACCCGGCCGTGTAGGCGCTGAACGCGGCCAGTGAAGCGGCGTAGCCGGGGAGCGGGCGCTCCTCCCCTGCCGAGTAGTTGTGGCGCTCACGGCGCAGGACGCTCCTGAGCAGCCGTACCCCGCCACCGAGGCCGGTTTCATGACCCATGTTTTTCGCCTTCCGTTCAGCCGGGTCCGTGCGAAGCCGCCGGGAAGGGGCAGCCGGCGTCGTCTGTACCCGGAGCGGGATCTCTCATGATCATTGTTCGGTGTGACACCTAGGTGGCCAGGTACCCAGTCTGCTCATCCCAACTCACGTGCTGATCCGTGCCGGGCGGGGACCGCGTCAGAACCCTGTGGCCGGTGTACGCAGCGGCGCGGAGGCCGCGCCGGGCGCGGGCCGTGCCCACCCGAGCCGGACGACCGAGCACACCGCCGCGAACACGCACCGGGCCGAGACGGATTCCAGTCGCCGCAGCGCCGCGCACCTCACCGCCCCGAGGGCGACCGGGGAGCCGACGACGGCAGGGTGCCGGCCCGCGACGAGCAGCGCCGGATGCGACAGGCCGAGTACGCGGCCGGGCGTGCGACAGAAACCGGTCTTCACCGGGGCAACGGTACGGCTCTCCCGGTCGACGCCTCCGGTACCCGGTGCCAGCATTCGGGTGAGGCGGCCAGCAGGCGGGTGCTTCCCGGGCCGGGCAGGTGATGAGGAGCGGCGACCCGGGGTACCCGCAACCGCATGATGAAACGCGCACTGTGGCAGGGCCTGGTCGCCGGAGCCGTCGGCACGGTGGTGATGACCGTGGGCGAGAAGGCGGAGCAGCGTCTGACCGGCCGGCCCAACTCCTACGTCCCGGCACGCACTCTGGAACGCCTGACCGGTATGGCCGAGCGGCCCGGCCGCCAGCCGGATCCGGTCAACTGGACCATGCACTTCGGCCAAGGAGCGCTCCTCGGCGTGCTCCGCTCGGTCATGGCACACGCCGGGCTGCGCGGGCCGTTGCCGTCGGCGATGTTCGCGGTGGTCCGGCTGACCAACGACCAGATCCTCGAGAACGCCACGGGGGTGGGCGCCCCGCCCCAGACCTGGCCCCGTTCGGAACTGGTGGTGGACCTGCTGCACAAGACGGTCTACGCCTTCGCCACCGGCGCCGTGGCCGACGCCCTGGCCGCCCGCTCCGGCCCGGGGCCCGGACAGCGCCACGCCATGATGCGTCCGGGCCGCCGCGCTCATGCCGGACCGCCGCCCCGCGACGACACCTACAGCCGGTGAACCGGTCCCCCGGGCGGAGACCGGAACGTGGGTGAGCGATGGTCTCCTACGGAGCGGAGCAGCGCCTTCGGCTGCCGGTGCTGAGGGCCGACTGGCTGAGCCAGGCGTTCGTGCACTGGCCGTACCGGCCTGCCGACGTTCAGGCGTTGCTGCCCGGCGGGCTGAGAGCGGACACCTGCGACGGCACGGCCTGGGTCACTCTCACGCCGTTCCTGATGGCCGACGTACGCCCTGCGGGAGTCCCGTCTTCCGTCCCTGCCCTCGGCAGCTTCCCCGAGACGGACCTGCGGACCTACGTCCGGGGCCCCGACGGGCGCCAGGCGTTGTGGTTCCTGACGATCGAGGTGTCCTGCCCGGCCATGCCGGCGGCGAGGGCCGTGAGGGCGACGTACCACCAGGGGGCGCTGAATCTGCGCCGCGACGGCGGGATCTTTTCCTACTCCGGTGTGCGCCGAGGCGGCGGAGGTCCGTACCGCCTGGCCGTACGGTGCGGTGCGCCGGTCACGCCGTCGGGGCGCGACGTATGGCTGACCACCCGGTGGCGTGCTTTCACGTGCCGTGCCGTGCCGGGCTGGTCTGGTCTGGGCTGGTCTGGGAGACCCCTGTGGAGCACGCGCCGTGGCCGCTGCGCACCGGCACGGTCGAGGATCTGGCGCAGTCGCTGACGGCGGCGGTGGGCCTGCCCGCGCCCTCCCGCGCCCCGCTGGCGCACTTCTCACCGGGGGTGCGGCGGGTGCGCATCGGGCCCGCGCGGCCGCGGTGGCCCGGCACCGGCCCCGCCCGCGCGGCGCCGCGGGCCCGACCGCCCAAAAGGCGCGGCCGGTCACGGCCCGGCCGCTCCCGCGCGGCGTGGCCGGTCACGGCATGGTGCCCTGGGCGGTCACCAGGTCGGTCAGCGCCCGAAAGCCCCCTTCGGCGAGTGCGCGGCGCTGCTGGTCGGCGGGGGTGCCCTGCCGCAGCAGGCGATGGACCAGGGAGCCGACCTCCCGGGCGTCTCCGGCCTCCTCCAGAGCGGGGGCGATGTGCTCCATCAGCAGGTACACCACGTCGCCCGCGCTGCGCAGGGTGCCGTCGGGGGCGACCAGGGACGCGCTGATGCCGTGCCGGGCGGCGTGCCAGTTCGCGCCGTGCAGCAGCTCCGGCGCGCACCGGGGCACCGGCGCACCGGCCTTCTCGTCACGGATCGCGGTCGCCACCAGCCCACGGACGATCCCGGCGAACATCACCGCGTCGTCGGCCCGCAGCTGCACGTCCATGCACCGCACCTCGACGGTGGGATACCGGCCGGACAGCCGTGCCTGCCAGTAGAGCTGCCCGGTGTCGGTGATGATCCCCGACGTCAGCAGCTCCTGCACACGCCGCTCGTGATCGGCGAGATCGTCGAAGTACGGCGGCGGCCCGCTCACCGGCCACCGCCCGAAGATCAGGGTGCGCCAGCTCGCGAACCCGGTGTCGCGACCGTCCCACAGCGGCGAGTTCGCCGCCATCGCCACCAGCACCGGCAGCCACACCCGGATCCGGTTCAGCACCGCCACCCCGGTCTGCGGATCGGGCACCGCCGCATGCACGTGCATCCCGTTGATCAGCTGCTCCGCGACCAGCTGCGGCGCCTGGGACTCCATCGCCAGATAACGCGGCTGACGGCTCACCGGAACCGGCGCCGCCCGCCGGAACGGCGCCGTCGCACAGGTCGCCAGCCGGCACCCGAACTCCTCGGCCGCAGCACCGACCGCATGCCGCAGCCGCAGCAGATGACCCCCCACCTCCTCCAGGTCCGTACACACCGGAGTGGCGACCTCCACCTGCGCCTGCAACAGCTCGGCCTGCACCTCCCGCCGGTCCACCACCGGCTCCAGCCCCGACGACCCACGCACCTCCTCGGCCAGCGGCACCGGCAGCCCCGACCCCGGATCGAGCAGCAGATACTCCTCCTCGACACCCACAGTGATCATGTCCGACGAGTACCTCCCGCCTTTCTCGGTGAACCGGCGGCCCGGCCGGGAACGGGGTGTTCCGGACTGTCCGCCCCGGTCACCTCGCCGCGCCGGTGTGCGTACGGCGGGTGAGCAGGACGCCGAGGGCGATCATGCCCAGGCCCAGGACGAAGTGCAGCCAGTTGTCCGCCGTGTTGAGGGGGACGAAGTTGGCGGCGCTGTCGTGGTCGATGAACAGGCCGTACAGCCACAGCACCAGGTAGACGGCACCGCCGCCGATGAGGAACGTGCGGGCGGTGGACGCGGCGCGGGCCATGGCCAGACCGGCCACGCCGAACAGCAGGTGCACGATGTTGTGCAGGATCGACACCTGGAACACGCCCAGGAGCTTGGCCTCGGAGTGGTGCTCGGCGAACTTCATCGTGTCGTAGTCGGTGGTGATCCCGGGGATGAAGCCGAGGACGCCCACCAGCAGGAAGACCGCGCCCACCAGCAGCGCGGCCTGCTGCACAGGGGTCCGGGCGGTCGGCGCCGTGCGGTACTGAGCAGTCATGACAGGACCTTTCTCCTGCGGCCGGCTCACCGAGCCGGCCGGTAGATCCATTACGCGCGGCGGGTACCCCGCGCTCGCGCTGTTATCCGGTCCCGCCGGGACGGACGTTCTCCTATGAGGCGGCCATGTCAACTTTCATGACGGCGTGACGTCCTGAGAGGAACCCTGCCGACGACAGCAGCCGTGACCACGACGGTTTCGGCCCGGCTCGGCCCGGACGGCGGTGGCCGCACCCCGCCCTTCGCCGTGCGCGCTCTCCGCATCGCCGCTACCGGTACGGGACGAGATGAACGGGGCGCTGTGCGGCGGGGCCGGACACTCACGCCGACCGGGCCGCTTCCGCCCCGTCCCCGGCTCATGCCACGGCGCGTCGTCAGGTGTGGACGATGCTGTTGCGACCGTCCTGGTCGTCGGCGTGGCCGTCGTTGAACCAGTAGTCGCCGTGGGCGAGGTAGCGGAAGCCGTAGCGCTGTTCCCTGGGGAGGGTGACGGTGACGGAGCGAGTGCCGTCCGCCCGTTCCGTGAAGGGGTGGGCTCCCGGCTGCCAGTCGTTGAAGTCGCCGACTACGCTGACCTGCCCGCAGGCCTGGCCTGCCGGGATGACGAAAGTGATCTCAGTGTGCTTCTTACGTCGGCTGCGCTCCAGCATCGTTGAACCTTTCCTCGGAGGGAGTGACTCAGGATCCCCACCCCTCCGTCCTTCCGGCACCTCTTGTTGGGCCGACGGCGCCGCCCGTCGCCCGTATGGGCTCGGACATTCACCCCCGGCTCCGAGAAGCGGGGTCGCCGGGGTCAGGCGACGGCCGCGCCGTGCCGGAGCAGCATGGCGACGTCGACCGCCGCGATGACGATCGCCGCGACAAACGGCAGCCTCGGCCTACGACCGCCCAGCAGGGCACTGCCGACCGCCACGACCAGGGCCGCGGACAGGGCGGTCGCCCCGGCGGCGCCGACGGGGCCGGGACGGGCTAGCACGAGCAGTGCGGTGGCCGTCACGAGGGGCGCCGGCAGCAGCAGTCGCGTCCGGACGGGGCCCAGCCGCTGGGGCCAGCCGCGCACTCCGGTGACCAGATCGTCGCCCATGTCCGGGAGCACGTTCGCCAGGTGTGCGCCGACCCCGAGCAGCGCCGCGGGGACGACGGTCCACCAGGCCGGCCAGGGCCGCCCCTCCAGCCCCAGTGCGACGAAGGCGGGAAGCGCCGCGAACCCCACCGCGTACGGCAGCCAGGACAGCACGGTCGCCTTGAGCCCGAAGTTGTACGCCCAGGCCGCGGCGACTCCGACGAGGTGGACCGTACCCGCGAGCGGTCCGCAGGCCAGGGACAGCGGTACGCACAGGGCCAGGGCGGTGACCGCTGCGGCGCGTACGGCGCCGACGCCGACCGAACCGGCGACCACGGGCTTGGCGCGCCGCCCGACGGCGATGTCGCGCGCGGCGTCGACGGCGTCGTTGCTCCATCCGACGGACAGCTGGCCGGTCAGCACCGCGGCGGCCACCAGCAGGCATCCGGTGGCGTCCCGGCCGCAGGCCACCGCCATCGCGGTCGTCAGGAGACCGACCGCGAGGGTCGGCACCAGGTGGCACGCCCCCACAAGCCCGCCGGCCACCCGCAGCGCACGCCGCGGACCGGAACTCCTCGATGCCGCGCCCGCGCCCGCGGCGCCGGTCCGGCCCGTAACGCCCGAGTGCGAGTCGACGTCCACGCGCTCATGCTAGGCGGCCGGCCGCCATCGAGCGGGCCGTCCCGCAGGCCGCAGCCGGCCCGCGGGCACTCCGCAGGTACCTCTTCCCGGAGCCGTGCACAGCCGCCGGACGAGCGACAGGGTGTGTGAGGCCATGGCGGGCGGGGGCACCCATTGCAGGGCCCCCACCCCCGGCCTCGGACCGCAGATGACCCGGATCGCAGCTGTTCACGGAGTTCTGGCTCCCCACCGGCACGCCCAACGAGAGATCACGGACATGGTCGCCCGGGTGTGTCTGCCCGAGGGGACCGACCGCCGGGCGCTCGACCGGCTGCACGACAGCGCGAAGGTGTCGACCCGCCATACGGCGCTGCCCCTCGACGCGTACGCCGCGCTCCACGACTTCGGCGCGGTCAACGACGCCTTCATCGAGGGCGCGGTGAGCCTGGGTGCCGAGGCCGTCCGCGCCGCTCTGCGCGCGGCGGGCCTCTCGCCGCGCGACGTCGACTTCCTGATGTTCACGTCGGTGACCGGTATCGCCACGCCTTCGGTGGACGCACGCCTCGTGGGACCGCTCGGGCTGCGTCCGGACGTCAAGCGCGTGCCCGTCTTCGGCCTCGGCTGCGTCGCGGGGGCGGCCGGCATCGCCCGCCTGCACGACTACCTTCTGGGCCGCCCCGACGACGTGGCCGTGCTGCTGTCGGTGGAGCTGTGTTCCCTCACTCTCCAGCACAACGACGCCTCACCGGCCAATCTCGTCGCCAGCGGACTGTTCGGGGACGGCGCCGCGGCCGTGGTCGCGTGCGGTACCCGCCGGCCGACCGCCGCCGCGGGTCCGGCCGTGACGGACACCCGCAGCCGCCTCTATCCGGACAGCGGACAGGCGCTGGGGTGGGACATCACCGGCTCCGGATTCCGCGTCGTACTGGACCCCGGCGTTCCTGACCTCGTACGCAAGAACCTGGCCGCGGACGTCGACGAGTTCCTCGCCTGTCATGGTCTTCGCCGTGCGGACATCACCGCCTGGGTGTGCCACCCCGGCGGGCCGAAAGTACTCGAAGCGGTCGAGGAGGCGCTCGAACTGCCCGACGGCGCGCTCGATGTCACCTGGAGGTCGCTGGCGGCGGTGGGCAACCTCTCCTCGGCGTCGGTGCTCCACGTCCTGCGCGACACCCTGGCCGTAAGCCGCCCGCCCGCGGGCACCGCCGGACTGCTGCTCGCCATGGGACCGGGCTTCTGCTCCGAACTCGTCCTGCTCCGCTGGTAGAAGAGGAGGAACTCATGCTCTGGTACACCCTGCTGGTCCTGGCGGTCGGCGCGGAGCGCGTCGCCGAACTCGTGGTGGCTCGCCGCAACACCCGCTGGAGCCTGGCCCGCGGCGCCGTGGAGGCAGGACAGCGGCACTATCCGGCGATGGTCGCCCTGCACACCGGTCTGCTCGTCGGCTGCCTGGCCGAAGTCCGTTGGGCCGCAGGGCCGTTCGACCCGGTGCCGGGATGGACCATGGCCGCTGTCGTGGTGGCCGCCCAGGCACTGCGCTGGTGGTGCGTCCGCACCCTGGGCCCGAGGTGGAACACCCGCGTGCTGGTCGTGCCCGGCCTCCCCCTGGTGGCGCGCGGGCCGTACCGGTGGCTGAGCCACCCCAACTACGTGGCCGTGGTGGCCGAGGGGCTGGCCCTGCCCCTGGTGCACGGCGCCTGGCTGACCGCCTCCCTCTTCACCGTCCTCAACACGGCGCTGCTCACCGTACGGATCCGCTGCGAGAACGGAGCGCTCGCACTCGCTCCGGGGCGCGCCGCCGACGCCGGAGCGGCGGGTGCGGGGCGGTGATCGACCTGCTGGTGGCGGGCGGCGGACCGGCCGGGCTCGCCACCGCCATCCACGCCGCGTCGGCCGGCATGGAGGCGGTGGTGATCGAACCGCGCGCCGCCCCCGTGGACAAGGCGTGCGGTGAGGGGATCATGCCCGGCGGGGTACGGGCCCTCGAAGCCCTGGGCGTCCGGGTCGGCGGTCACGTGCTGAACGGCATCCGCTATGTCGACGGGCGGCACCGGGCCCAAGCCCTCTTCAGCGACGGCCGCGGCCTCGGTGTACGCCGTACGGAACTGCACGCGGCGCTGGCCCGGCGGGCCGCCGAGGCCGGTGTCGAGATCCTCACCGGACGCGTCGGAGAGGTGCGGCAGAGCACGGACGCGGTGACCGCCGGGGGCCTGCGGGCGCGCTGGCTGGCGGCCGCGGACGGTCTGCACTCGCCGCTGCGCCACTCGCTCGGCCTGGACCTGCCCAGCCGCCGGCCCCGGCGCTTCGGCCTGCGCCGGCACTACCGGGTGGCCCCGTGGACGGACTTCGTCGAAGTGCACTGGTCCGCCTCCGGCGAGGCGTACGTGACACCGGTCGGCGACGGTCTGGTCGGGGTGGCCGTGCTGAGTACGGTCAAGCGCGGCTTCGACGCGCACCTGGCCCGCTTCCCGCGCCTCCTCCCCCTCCTGGAGGGCCCCTGCGCCGGCCCGGTACGCGGCGCCGGCCCGCTGCGCCAACGAGCTCGCCGCCGTACCGCGGGGAGGGTGCTGCTCGTGGGCGACGCGGCCGGCTACACCGACGCGCTCACCGGCGAGGGCATCGCCCTTGCGCTGGCCTCGGCCGAAGCGGCGGTGCGGTGCCTGAGGGCCGGACGGCCGCAGGCATACGAGCGGTACTGGCGGCGGCTGTCCTTCCGGCACCGGCTGTTGACCGAGGGCCTCGTACGGATGAGCGGCCACGCGGCCGCCGCCCGGCTGGTGGTACCGGCGGCGGCCAGGATGCCGTCCGTCTTCGCGGCGGCCGTCCGCGTCCTCCAGTGACGCCCCGGCCCGGGCTCCGCGAGCAAGCCGGCCGGCCACGGGGCGGAGCGTTCACCCCAGGGTCGGCAGGACGACGACGGCGGCCGCGCTCACCAGCCCTGCCGCCTGTGACCGGGTGACCTGCTCGCGCAGTA
Organism: Streptomyces sp. Wb2n-11; assembly: GCF_001049855.1. Classification (NCBI taxonomy): domain Bacteria; kingdom Bacillati; phylum Actinomycetota; class Actinomycetes; order Kitasatosporales; family Streptomycetaceae; genus Streptomyces; species Streptomyces sp. Wb2n-11. The sequence continues at coordinate 7,205,307 of NZ_CVPB01000001.1, read as the reverse complement.
CCGCGAGCCCCAGGACCGTCGGGATGGCCGGGTACAGGGAGGCCAGGACGACGGCGACGGCCAGCATCTGCTGCTGGGCCGACCGCAGGTAGAGACTGAGGCCGAGGGCCGCCCCCGCTTTGACCAGGGCGGCCCGGCCCGGCAGCCTCGGCGGCTGTTTGAACTCGGGGAGATGCCGCCGGGCACTCGGCAGCAGGAGCACCACGGCGGCGAGGCGGCCGGCGGCCACCGGCCACAGGCCGCTCGCGGGGTCCGCCCGAGCGGGCCCGATGTACTGCACCACCACTCCCGCGCTGGCGATCAGGCCGTCCAGCGACGCCTGACCGGCCCGCGTCCGACCGCGGCCCCGCATCCGGCGCCGGCCCCGCCGGAGACGAGCCACAGCGCGGGCACGGTGACGCAGATGCCGAACCAGGCCGGTGGAGTGGGCCGGTCCCAGGAAGAGCACGCCGCACAGCACGGACAGCGCCACGCCGGTGACCGCGCTCACCGGGACCACGATGCTCATGGCCCCGCGGCTCAGGCCGCGGTTGAGGAAATGCATGGCCATGGCGCTTCCGGCACCGGACAGCGCCCCCCACATCACCTCCGTGGCCCGGACCGCTTCGGCGGGCAGCACAAGCACGGCCGCGAGCGCGAGCAGCAGGCCGCCGATCTGCCCGAGGAAGGTGACGACGGCGAAGTGCGCCTTGCGGGACAGCAGTCCGCCGGTGAAGTCGACGATGCCCTAACAGGCCGCCGAAGCCAGCGCAAGAAGAGCGCCCATCCGCTCGAGGTGCCCGGTGCGGGCGCCCCGATGCCGCCTGACGGCAGGGGTGTTGAGAACCACGGCGCCACGGCCCTGCGGGGTCGGCACGCTCGCCCTCGTCGCCCGCCGCCCGCGGGTCTCCGGACGCCTCGTCGCGGCCGTCACCTCGGTCGACGCCGCCCCCTGCCTGGCGCTGCTCCTCTTCGCGGTCACGGACGTGGTACCGCTCACCGGCCCGGGAGCCGCCTTCACGACCGTCGGATCGGTGACGGTCGCGGTCTTCGCCGCACTCGAGTCCACCGGCCCCCGCCGCTCGCGGGCAAGGCGGTGAGATCGTCTGCATCAAGCCCTGGATGGAGGGCAGGGACAGAGAAGCCGCATCGTGGCCCGTCTGCTTCCGTCATGACGTGGGCCATGGCGCGGTGCACCAGCAGATCTACAGCATTGCGCCCGGGCTCTCATCCGGCCGGCCGCAGAGAGGCAGACGACATGCGTAGTGTCGGAGTGGAGGAGGAGCTCCTCCTGGTGGACTCGCGGACCGGCGAGCCGCAGGCGTTGTCCGCGGCGGTACTGGCCTCCGTGTCCCGGCAGGGCGGCAAGGATGCCGAAGTCTTCGAGGCCGAGCTGCACCGCCAGCAACTGGAGTTCGGCACCCGGCCGCAGACCGGCATGGGAGACCTCGCGGAGGAGATCGTCCGCTGGCGGGCGGAGGCCGCACGCCACGCCGAGGGCCTGGGCGCGGCCGTCGTGGCCCTGGCGACGTCGCCCCTGCCGGTCAGCCCGGCCATCGGAAGCGGTGAGCGCTACCGGTGGCTGGAGGAGCAGTTCGGACTGACCACACAGGAACAGCTGACATGCGGTTGCCATGTCCATGTGTCGGTGGACTCCGACGAGGAGGGCGTCGCCGTCCTGGACCGGATCCGGCCGTGGCTGTCCGTGCTGCTCGCACTGAGTGCGAACTCCCCCTTCTGGCAGGGCAAGGACAGCAAGTACAGCAGTTACCGCAGCCGGGTGTGGGGCCGGTGGCCCTCTGCCGGACCGGTGGAGATCTTCGGCAGCGCCGACCGGTACCACGAGCAGATCGACGCCATGGTCGGCACCGGCGCGCTGCGGGACCAGGGGATGATCTACTTCGACGCCCGGCTCTCGCACCGTTACCCCACCGTCGAGATCCGGGTGGCCGACGTGTGCCTCGACCCCTCCACGACGGTGCTCCTGGCCACACTGGCCCGCGCCCTGGTGGAGACGGCGGCCCGGCAGTGGCAGGCCGGCGAACCGCCCACGCGGCACGGGGTGGGCCTGCTGCGGCTGGCCGCGTGGCGAGCCGGACGATCGGGGCTGGAGGAGGAGCTGATCCACCCTGTCACCATGCGCCCCGCGCCGGCCGAAGCGGTGGTGCGGGCACTGTTCGAACATGTCCGGGACGCCCTGGAGGACAGCGGGGACGTACTTCCCGTCCAGGAGGGCCTCACGGCGCTGCTGAAGGGGGGGAACGGGGCCCGCGTCCAGCGCGAGCTGCTGCACCGCAGCGGCGGTGACCTGCGGTCCGTGGTCACCGAGTGCGTACGCAGGACCCGCGGCTAGGCCGCGGGTCCAGGCACCTGCGCGTGCGCGCGCCCTCTCGGGCCGCGGTCGGGACGGGGTCGCGTCACGGGTGGTCGGGCTGCTGGTCCGGAGGCGTCCCGCCGCCCTCTCCGCCGCCCTTGTTTCCCTTGTCGGTCCCGTGGGCGTGCTTGCTTCCGTGACTCCCCGCCGAACCGGACTGGCCGGCCTTGAGCTCGGCGCTGTCCTGCGGGGTGGCACCGCCCTTGTCACTGCGCCGCTGTTCGGGCTGCTGCGGATTCGACATTCCGCTCCCTGCTCTCTGGTCGGGACGTACCTGCTTACATCCTGCGCGTTCCCACGCAAACAGAGACAACACATCCGATACGGCCGGATGCGGGAGCGCCGGCCGACGCATGACGTCGGCCGGCGCTCCCGGGAGCCGGGAGTTCAGGGAGCGGAAGGGATCAGAGAACGCCGGACTCGGCGATGGTGACCTTGGCCTTCGGGCTGCCGCTGGACGTGCCGTAGCCCTCGATCTTCTTGACGAGGTCCATGCTCGCCTGGTCGGCGACCTCGCCGAACACGACGTGCTTGCCGTCCAGCCACGGCGTCACCACGGTGGTGACGAAGAACTGGGAGCCGTTGGTGTTCGGGCCGGCGTTGGCCATCGACAGCAGGCCCGGCCTGTCGTGCTTGAGGGTGAAGTTCTCGTCGGCGAACTTCTCGCCGTAGATGCTCTTGCCGCCGGTGCCGTTGCCCCGCGTGAAGTCGCCGCCCTGGAGCATGAAGGCCGGGATGATGCGGTGGAAGGAAGAACCGGCGTAGCCGAAGCCCTTCTCTCCGGTGGCCAGCGCGCGGAAGTTCTCCGCCGTCTTGGGAACCACGTCGTCGAACAGGTTGAAGGTGATCCGCCCGGCGGGCTCGTCGTTGATGGTGATGTCGAAGTAAGCCTTGATCGTCATGGTTCTATCCTGACATCCCGGACGACCTCTCGTGCATCCGGCATCCCGGCAAGCGGGTGGACGTCCCCGCGGACGACCTCAGCGAGGCCGATGGCATATGCCAGAAGCACCACCGTATCGAGTGTTGCCGAATCCCTCACGGGCCTTTCCCGGCTGTGCCAGAGTCGTAATCGGTCCATCCATCAGAGCTGGCCCGGCCGCGCCTGTATCGGAGTACGACATGCCGTCCCACCTGTTCGCGGACTCCTCTGCGCCACAGCCTCCCCAGCGGGGCTCTGTCGACGCGCTGATTTCGCAGACCCGTCGGCTGCGCGGTGACGTGGCCGCGGTGCGCCGGGACGCGGTCGTGGTGGACGACGAGGATCCGCACGGGCGCTGGCAGCGGGCCCTGTGCGATCTGGCGGTTCACCAACTCGACGACCTCGGCGCCCACTTGGGGCAGCTCAAGGCCGGACTGCCCCCCGAGCCCGACGAAGCGCCCGCCGACGGGTCCCCCGCCGCACCGGGCACGTCGTTACTCAGCCGGGTCGGCAGCGCGGAGTGGAACCTCCTCACCGACGAGGTGGACTGGTCCGACGAGTTGTACGAGATCTTCGGCCGTACGCCCGGGGGCGGCCCGCTGTCGCTGGACGAACTGCCGTCCGTACTCCTCTCCGAGGACCAGGGGCTGCTCACCTCGATGGTGACGGACTGCCTGGTCGACGGGAAGCCGATCGACGGCGAGTTCCGTATCGTGCGCGCCGACCGCACCGTACGGACCCTGCACATGACGGGCGAACCGGTGCTCGACGCCGACGGCTGCACCGCCTCGATGTGGGCCGTGCTGCGGGACGTCAGCGAGGTGCGCCGCAGCCAGCGCGTGGTGAGCGAGTCCCGTGACTCACTGCAGCGCCAACAGCACATCGCGCAGACCGAGCACCGGATCGCGGTCGAGCTGCAGCAGGCCGTACTGCCGCCGTGGCGCGGACCCCTGCGGCTCCCGCACGGCGGTCCCGCCGCGCTCGACCTCGCCGCCCACTACCTGCCGTCCGCGTCGAGCGCACTGATCGGCGGGAACTGGCACGACGCGCTGGAGCTGCCCGGCGGGCAGACGCTGCTGACCGTGGGCGACCTGACCGGCCACGGGGTGGCCGCCACCTCCGGGATGGCCATGCTGCTCGGAGCGCTGCGCGGGATAGCTGTGGCCGGCGTCCAGCCCGGCGCTCTGATGGGACACCTGAACCAGCTGTTGGAGGCCTCGACCCAGCCCGCGCTGGGCAGCGTGATGTGCTGCCGCTACGACCCGGTCACCCGGCTTCTGACCTGGGCCCAGGCGGGTCACCCCGCCCCGCTGCTGTTCCGCGACGGGACGGGGCGCACACTGACGCCGCCTGAGGGGGTACTGCTCGGAGCGACGTCCGGCGCCGCGTACGAGCAGGTCGAGGTACAGCTCCGCCCCGGCGACCTGCTGGTTCTGCACACCGACGGGATCTCGCGCCGCAGCCCCGTCGACGATGCCGGTCCGTCCAGGCTGCTGGATCTCGCGCCGCGCTTCGCCGAGGCCCGTAGCGCGCAGGAATGCGTGCGGCTGGTCGTGACGGAGTTCGGCGAGGCCGAGCGTGAGGACGACGCGTGCGTGCTGATCGCCCGGGTCGCGGCGTAGGCCGAGCGTCGCGGGACGCCGGTCCTAGATGCTGGTGCTCCTGTTCGTCTTCTTCGCGGGCAGTACCAGCTGAATCTCCTCGCGCAGATCCTCGATCTTCGGGTAGTCCGCGTACTGACCGGTGAGCCGGTACATCTGCCGCAGCCGGTCCCAGGTGCGGTGCGACGAGGTCTCCCCCATCGACATCAGCGCGAGACGTGCGTACCGGTCGGCCTGTTCCGGGTCGTCCGCGATGAAGCACGCGGAGGCCAGTGAGAGGTAGTCGAAGATCTTCGACCGCTGCCTGCCGCCCGCCCGGAGAGCGAGCGCCTGCTTGGCGTGCCGCTGCGCCGCGGCCGCCGCCGCGGGCTCGTGCTCCGCGAGCGTACGGAAGGCCAGCGCCTGCATCCCGTGCAGGTCGGCCTCGTCGAACATCTGCATCCAGCTCGGTGGCGGGACATCGCCCTTGTCCGACACGAACAGTTCCTCCGCCTCCCCCAGGGTGCGCCGCATGGCCTGGCCGCGGCCCATGGATGCCTGTGCCCAGGCCTCGATGGTGTGCAGCATGGCGCGGGTACGGGGCAGCATCTCGTCGCCGGATCCGGACTTGGCGAGCTTCATCAGGTCCAGGGCGTCGTCGGGCTTTCCGAGGTGCACCATCTGGCGGGCGGCCCGGGAGAGGGCCTCGCCCGCGCGGGGGCGGTCGCCGCCCTCGCGGGCCGCGTGGGCGGCGATGACGAAGTACTTCTGGGCGGTGGGTTCGAGGCCGACGTCGTGCGACATCCAGCCGGCGAGGACCGCCAGGTTGGCGGCGACGCCCCACAGCCGGCGCTGGAGGTGGTCGGGGTGATGGTAGACGAGCATGCCGCCCACTTCGTTGAGCTGGCCCACCACCGCCTTGCGCTGGAGACCGCCCCCGCGGGCGGCGTCCCAGGCGCGGAACACTTCGACGGAACGCTCGAGTTCTTCGATCTCCTGCGACCCGATGGGGGCGGCCTCGTAGCGGTCGTACCCGGCGGGGTCGGCATGCAGGAGATCGTCGGTGCGTGGAGCGTGGGCCGTCGGAGCAGGGTCGGTGCGGAGCCAGTCGTGCATGGCGCTGCTGAGTGCGGAGCCTGCGGCGAGCGCGGAGCCCGCGCCCACCAAGCCGCGTCGGTTGAGCATGAGGTCCATTCCCGTGAATTCGGTGAGGACCGCTGCCGTCCGTTCGGGCGCCCACGGAAGGCCGTCCGGATTCTCTGTGTTCCTGACGTCCCGCCGTTTTCCCGTGCGCCCGTGCCGGTCGAACCCGAGGTCCTCGATGGTCACGACACGGCCGAGTCGCTCGGTGAACAGAGCTGCCAGCACTTTGGGCACGGGATCGCGTGGGGCCTCCCCCATGTCGATCCAGCGTCGTACGCGCGAGGTGTCGGTCGCCAGCTGCGCATGGCCCATGGCCGCCGCCTGCCGGTTCACCAGTCTCGCGAGTTCGCCCTTGGACCAGCCGGCGAGGCCGAACAGGTCTGCCAGGCGGGTGTTGGGTTCTCCGGTCACATCAAGCCCCCAGGGTCTCGGCTGATTTGACAGTAACCCCGTGTCAGATGCAGTGGGAATATTCGCCAGGGTTCGCCAGGGTCCGCCACATGGTGTGCCACCCGCAGGCGGGTGTCAGGTAAGAAAGCGCCACCCCGCTCCGGCAACCGGGCAGCATTCCCCAGGGTGTTGACCGGTTGCCGGGGCGGGCGGCGCACGTAACTCGTCGGCGCGCGAAGGGATCTGTATCGCCCATGTACACAGCATCGTCCTCCGTGTCCGCCCCGCCTCGGCCGTACCGTCCCGTGGCGACGGGCAGCGGACCGTATCTCGACCCCCATCACGCCGGCGCAGCGCCCCTGGGCGTCGGCCGCGCCCGGCGAGCCGCAGGACCGGGCTCCCCACCGCCCAGCGGAAGACTCGACCTGTCCGGCCCCCAGGGCGCGCAGCTGAGGATGGCCATCACCTCGGTGCACCGGATCTGCCCGGAGTTCAACCCGGTGCAGGTGCTGCGCCGCAGCGGGCGGTCCGTACTGCTCGTCGGCACCACAGGCCGCACCACCGCGGTCGCGAAGTGTTTACTGGACCACTCCCCTGCGTGGACGGAGAGATTCCGTCACGAAATAGCTTCTTACCGCACCTTCGTCCGGCACCGTCCACCGGTGCGGGTACCGCGGCTGATCGCGGCGGACCCCGACCACTGCGCCCTGGTGATCGAGCGGATGCCGGGCCGGGTGGCCGCTCTCACCCGGCATCCGGCCGAGGCACCGCCGCGCGCCGATCTGCGGGCCGTCCTCGGCGCGGTCAAACGGGTCAACGACTGGCGGCCGCCGGCCGATGTCTTCGAGGCGCCGCTCGACTACTCCTCGCGCATTTCCCGCTACCACGCGCTGGGCCTGCTCACCGACCGGGACCTCGGCGACCTGCAGAAGCTCCTGCACGGCTTCGCCCAGGCGACCGGGGGGCGGCAGAGCAGGTGGCAGTTCTGCCACGGCGACGCGCTGCTCTCCAACATCCTGCTGTCGCCGGCCGGTCCCGTCCTGGTCGACTGGGAGCACGCGGGCTGGTACCTGCCGGGGTACGACCTGGCGACGCTGTGGGCGGTGCTGGGCGACGCTCCGACGGCGCGGCGGCAGATCAGCCAGCTGGCGCAGGCACCGGGCACCGCGGCGCGGGACGCCTTCCTGGTCAACCTGATGCTGGTCCTGACCCGGGAGATCCGTACGTACGAGACCGCTGTCCAGCGCACCATGCGGGAGGCGGCTCCGGTGACCGGGGCGACGGGGCAGGCCCCGGCGGGCGGCATGTCCACCGGTGAGGAGCAGCGGTTGCTGCTCCGGCGGCTGCACGACGACTGCGCGATGGCCCGGCGGGCCGTGCGCGCGGCCGTCGGCACCCGCTGACGAGGACGAAGAGGGAAAAGCACTGGCCCACCCGGTGACGATCACCCGGATGGGCCGGTGCTTTGTCATGTGCCGTGGTGCCTAGGGGCTCTGGAACTCGACGGCGTCCACGTCGAACGAGTTGTTCTGCGGTGACGTGAAGACGAGATAGAGCTTGTGGGTGCCCGCCAGAGCCTCGACCGGGACGGCCGGGGTGGTCTGGTAGGTGTCCCAGCCACCGGTGTTCGGTACCGGCGTGGTGGCGAGGAGCTTGCCGTCGGGGGCGTCGGCACGCAGTTCGATCGCGCCGACTCCGTACGGACTGGACAGCTTGTAGCCGACCTTGCCGACGCCCTCGACGCTCATCGGGTGGAAGGCCACCCAGTCGCCGTCGGACACGTCGCCGATGCGCTTGCCGTTCTCGGCTCCGGCCTGGGAGACGACGCGGGTGCCGGACTGGGTGTCGTAGTACTCGGCCTGCTTGTGCCTGGGCTGGAGGACCGCGCGTCCGTAGCCGGTGAGGGCGCCGACGTTTTCGCCGCCCCTGTCGGTGTACTTGGCGTTGAGTACGTAGGTGAGGTCGGCGCCCTCGGGGTGGCCGCCCAGGTCACCCGTGTCGACGGTCCCCTCGCACCCGGGGATGTCGGTGGTGGGGTGCTCGTGGTCGTCGTGCCCGAGGGCCGGGTTGACGGTGACCTTGGCGCAGTCGACCGGGCCGTCCTCCGGGTCGGTGACGGTGATCCTGTACGGGATCTTGTCGCCGAAGTCGATGAGCTTGCCGTCGACGGGGAAGTCGATGGTGACCTTGGGGGCGGTGTTGCCCGCGGTGACGGGGATGTTGGCGTACCCGGATTTGCCGGTGGAGTCGGTGACCTTGAGCTGGGCGTTGAAGTCGCCCTTGGCCGTGTACGTGTGCGTGGGGTCGGCGTCAGTGGAGTCGTACGTTCCGTTGCCGTCGAAGTCCCAGGCGTAGCTGAGATTGTCGCCGTCCGGGTCCTGGCTGCCGGCGCTGGAGAACTCCGTGGTCAGCGGTACGGGGCCGTTGGTGACGGAGGCGGCCGCCTTGGCGACGGGAATGCGCTGCCCCTGTGCGTAGTCGATGCGGTAGAGACCGGAGTCGTTGTTGCCGCCGCCGAAGGAGCTGCCCCATTCGAGGACGTACAGCGATCCGTCGGGCCCGAAGGTCATGTCCATCGGCTTGTTGAACTTCTGCGAGGACAGGAAGTCGTTGATTTTGAGGAGCTTCCCGTCCCGGTCGAAGCGGATCTCCTTGACGGAGTTGCGCGACCACTCGTAGAAGAAGCTCGCGCCCTCGAAGTAGGCGGGGAACTTCGTCGTGGAGGGGTTCTTCGGGTTGTAGTGGTAGACCGGGCCGCTCATCGGCGCCGAGCCGCCGCTGCCCATTTCGGGGAATTCCTTCGAGACCCCGTAGCCGTACCAGATCTCGGGCTGCTGGATCGGGGCAGTTCGATGCGGCCGGTGTTGTTGGGCGAGGGGTTGACCGGCTTGGCGCAGTCGAACTTGGCGCCCACTTCCCCGGTGTCCGGGTCGTAGGGGGCGTACGCCTGGTTGTCGCCGTGGCAGAACGGCCAGCCGAAGTTGCCGGGCTTCTTGATGACGTTGTACTCGACCAGCCCCTCGGGCCCGCGGTCGGTGGTGGGCAGGCCGCGGTCGGGCCCGTAGTCGGAGACGTGGACGTACCCGTTCCTGGGGTCGACGGTGAAGCGGAACGGATTGCGGAAGCCCATCGCGTAGACCTCGGGGCGGGTCTTCGGCGTGCCCTGGGCGAAGAGGTTGCCCCGGGGGATCGTGTAGCCGCCGGAGTCGGTGGGTTTGATGCGCAGGATCTTGCCGCGCAGGTCGTTGGTGTTGCCCGAGGTGCGGGCGGCGTCGAGCATCTGCTTGCCGGGGCGCCAGTCGAGCGGGGCGTATCCCTGCCAGTCGGGGTCGATGTTGGGCGGGGTGTCGTCGCCCGTGCCGAGGTAGAGCGTGCGGTTCGGGCCGAACTCGACGGCGCCACCGGTGTGTCCCGGCTCGGGGAAGGTGCGGTCGCGGTACGCGGGTACGTCGAGGAGTTTCTTCTCGCTGGCCAGGTCGAGGATGTTGCCCTTGACGGTGAAGCGGGAGAGGCGGTTGACGTCGTCCTTGGCGCCCGCGGGGGCGTAGTAGAGGTAGATCCAGTGGTTGTCGGCGAAGGCCGGGTCGAGTTCCATGCCGACCAGGCCGTCCTCGCCGCCGGTGTAGACGTCGAGCTTGCCGGCGGTGGTGGTGGCGTGGGTGGCGGGGTCGAAGATCTTCACTTCGCCGCTGCGCTGGGCGTAGAAGACCCGGCCGTCCTTGGCGACGTCGAGTTCCATGGGGTCGGCTGTGTTCTCGTCGAGGGCGACCTTCTCGTAGCCGTTCCAGACGGTGCCTCCGCAGTCGCCGGGCTTGTTGCCCGCCGCCCACTGGACGCCGCCGACGACGTGGTCGCGGAAGTACGCCTCGCTGTAGGCGGGGGTGTCGTGGCCCATGGCGGTGGCCCAGACCTTGCCGCCCTCGGTGTTGCGGCACCAGGAGATGGGGTGGTCGGCGCCCATCGCGGCGCTGCCCGGGTTGTACGTCGTCTCGTCGGCGGTGACCAGGACGTGGACGTCACCGCGCGGGTTGGCGTCGAAGTTGTACCATTCCTCGGGGCGTTCCCAGCGCTCGGGCAGGCCCTTGGTCGAGGGGTGGACGCGGTCGGCGACCTTGGCGGTGCCCTTCAGGACGCCGGGCGAGTGGGCGGGCATGTGGACGCCGCCGTTGATGGCCTCGTCCCACCAGGGGAACTCCTCCTCCACACCCATGTCGAGGGTGTTGTGGATGGCTACGACGCCGCCTCCGCCGCGCACGTACTTCTTCAGGGCGTCGCGCTGGGCCTCGGTGTCCCAGACCATACCGGAGTTCTGCAGCATGACGATGACGTCGAAGTCCTTGAGCTTCTTGTCGTCGAAGACCGTGGAGTCGGCGGTCTGTACGACCTCGAAGCCGTTCTCGGCCGCCTCCTCCTCGAACATCCTGATTCCTGCGGGGATGGAGCCGTGGACGTAGCCGACCGCTTCGGTGAAGAGCAGCGCACGGAAGGCGGGGCCTTCTCGACTGCGGTGGCGGGTAGCGCGGTCGCGCCGAGCAGCAGCGCCAGGAGCAGGGCTGTCAGTGCTCTGCGCAGGTCGCTGGATATGTCAAGAGCATGACATCTCATGAACCGGTCCTCTCGGGAGGGGAGGCGAGGACGCGGCGCAGAAAGGCCAGGCCCTCGGTGGCGACGGTGTCCTGCGAGGGGGCGAGGGGGCGCCACACCGACGCCGCGACCGCGATGGCGTCGTTGTGGGCGGTGAACGACTCGATGCAGAGCGGACCCCGGTATCCGCTCGCGGTGAGCGCGGCGAGGAAGCCCGGCCAGTCGAGGTGGTCGGCGCCGGGGGTGCCGCGGTCGTTGGCGCACACCTGGACGTGCGCGATGCGGCCTGCGGCGGCACGGACCGCGGCGGGCAGGGAGCGTTCCTCGATGTTCTGGTGGTACGTGTCGAGGGCCACGCCGACGGACCGGGCGGGCAGCGGGCCGATCGCTTCGAGGGTCTGGGCCACGGTGTTGAACAGGCTCGTCTCGTAGCGGTTGAGCGGCTCGACGGCGATGGCCACCCCGGTGGCGCTCGCGTGGCGCAGTACCGGGGCGAGGTTCTCGCGCCACTCGTCGTACGCGGCGGCCCGCTGCGCACGGTCCATGCGCCAGGTGCGGCCGACGGCCGTGTACACGGGGCCCGCGACCACGGGCGCGCCGATCGCGCGCGCCGCGTCGACGCACCGCAGCAGGTAGTCCTGGGTGATGTGGACGGTCTGCGGGCCGGACCGTACGAGCCCCCGGTCGGGGGACATGACGGCGATGACGGCGGCGGGGGCGAGACCCGTCGCCGCCAGCAGCTTCGCCACCTGCGCCGGGTCCCAGTCGGCCGCCCGCTCCAGGGGCAGTTCGACGCAGTCGAAGCCCCAGGAGGCGAGCCGGGGCAGGGTCTCGGCGAGCGCCTCGTGGGTCACCGGTGAGTGCCAGATCCACGGGTTGGCGCCGAGCGCGTGGGGGGCGTGGCGGCCCGTCATCCCTTGCCGCCCCACGCCTGCGGGAAGCCGGGCAGGTCCTCGCAGCCGCACATCGCGTAGTGCAGGGGCGGCATGCCGGGCTTGAGGTACTGGTCCAGGTTGTCCCGGGTGACGGTGGGCTGCGGCAGCTTCCACTCCTTGGGGACCTCCTCGCCCTTCAGGACGCGCAGGGCGGCGATCACGGGCGTACGCCACTGGAAGGTCGGGTACGTGGGGGCGATCGCGGTGAGGTCCTTGTCCTTCCACGCCTGGAGGAAGTCCTGCTGGTCCTCCCCCGTGATCGGCGGTACGTCCCTGCCCGCGTCCTCGAACGCCTCCACGGCGGCGACGGCTGTCGCACCCGAGTCCATCCATACGCCGTCGATGTCGCCGTGCCGGGTGAGGGCGTCGGCGACGACCGACTTGGTCCTGGCGGGATCTCCCTCGGTGAACTTCGCGTCCACGACCTCCAGTTCGCTGTCGTCGAAGACGGTTTTCGCGGCCGACCAGCGGGTTTCGAGGACGTCGACTCCGGGGGAGATGCGCAGGGCGAGGATCTTGCCCCCGGGCTCGACCTTCTCCTTCAGGAACCCGGCGGCCACCTGCCCGTACCCGTACCCGCCGACCGGATTGACGAAGGTGACCGCGCAGTCGGTCTCCACGCCCCGGTCGAAGACGACGACGGGGACCTTGGCACAGGCCTGCTCGACGGCGGGGGTGAGGGTGGCGGTGGTGTTCGGGGAGACGATCAGGGCGTCGCAGTCGCGCCCGGCGAGCTCCTGGATGTCGGAGATCTGCTTGTCGTCCTTGCCCTGGGCGTCGAGGACGGTGAACTCGGTGATCTCCTTGTGCAGCGCTGCCTCGGCCTTCATGTTCTTCATGCCGACCTGGCGCCACGGGTTGAAAACACCCGCGTTGGAGAAGCACAGGTGGATTCCGCCACCGCCCTTCTTCTTGTACGCCGCGGTGTCGGTCATCTCCGGGTTCAGCATCTGTTCCCAGGGTCTGCCGGCCGGCCCCTGGGGCTTTTCGGCCATCAGGCTCAGCTGCCGGTCGTACTCGGCCTTCCGGAAGAACTTCGAGTGTTCGCCGGTGTCCGTTCCCGGCGAGGATGCCTCCGTGCTCCCGGAGGGTCCCGCGGGTGCGCCCGGTGGCGCGTCGCTGGAGCAGGAGCTGATGAGGGCGGCCGAGAGCAGTACGGCGGCCGGGACGAGGGCGCGTCTGCGCGTGGACGTCATGAGGGTTCCCCTCCCGAGGGGTGTGTACGGCGGCGGCGCAGCCGGGACCAGTCGGCGGCTCCGAGGCCCACCGCGGCGATGACGATGACGCCTTGGACGGTGGATTCGAGGGCGCCGGAGACGCCTTGGAGGTTGAGCAGGGTGAACAGGGCCTGCAGGGAGAACGCGCCGGCCATCGCGGCGACGACCGATCCGCGGCCGCCGCCGAGGACCACTCCGCCGAGTACGACGGCGGTGATCGCCTCGAACTCGTAGCCGCGGCCCGCCTGCGCGGAGACGCCGGAGAATCCGCCGACGAGGACCGCGGCGAGAGCGGCGGCCGTGCCGGACAGGACGAAGGCGATGGTGCGGGCGCGGGCCACGCGGACACCGGCGAGGGCGGCGGCGCGTTCGCTGTCGCCGGCGGCCACGAGGGTGCGGCCGAAGTCGGAGCGCATGAGCAGGGCGACGGCCACTGCGGCGGCGGTGCAGGCGAGAACCGCCCACGGAAGCCAGCCGAGGGCGGTGCCGCGGCCGAGCTGGCGGAAGGCGGTGGGGAGCGCGCCGTGCGGGGAGCCGCCGGTCCAGAAGAAGACGGCGCCTTCGAGGATCAGCATCATGCCGAGCGTGGTGATGAAGGACGGCACGCGCAAGGCGGTGGTGACCAGGCCGCTGACCAGGCCGGCGAGGGCCCCTGCGGCCAGGAGGACGGCGGTGGCGAGCAGCCAGTGGGCGCCGGGGTACGAGCCGTACAGCTCGGCGGCGACGACGACGCCCGCCGTCACGATCGCGCCGACCGAGAGGTCGAACTCGCCGCACACGATGACCAGGTACTGGCCGGCGGCGAGGACGACGAGGGGTGCGGCGCGCTTGACGAAGGCGAGGAAGCGGTCGGGTTCGTAGAAACCGGGGTCGGTGAGGGCGAGAGCCGCGAGGAGGACGGCGAGGAGGGCGTAGACGGGGGCGCCGGTGCCGAGCGCGCGTACCATTCGTCCGGCGGGGAATGTGGTCGTGGTGGTCGCCGTGGTCACGCGGGCCTCCTCGACGGGCGGCGGGCGTAGAGGGCGACGGCCGCGATGATGACGACGCCGCGGACGACGTTCTTGAAGAACGGATCGACGGAGAGCTGGTTGAAGACGCTGTCGAGCACGGCGAGGACGAGTACGCCGCCGAGGGTGCCTGCCACTCCCCCGCGGCCGCCCGCGAGGGCGGTGCCGCCCAGGACGACGGCTGCGATCGATTCGAGGTCGTAGCGGGCTTCGGTGCCGGCCCAGGGGGCGCCGGCGCCGAGCCGGGACGCGAGGAAGAGGGCCGCCGCTCCGACACACAGCGAGCAGAGGATGTGCGCGGTGACGACGGTGCGGCGGGTGCGTACGCCGGACAGGCGGGCGGCGTGTTCGTCGCCACCGGTGGCGTACATGTGATGTCCGAGGCGGGTGCGGCGGGTGATCAGCCACATCGCGGCGGCGACGGCGGCGAGAAGGAAGAGCGAGACGGGGACGGGGCCGATGCGGTCGTAGCCGAGGTGCTGGAAGGAGGCGGGGACCTTGCCTGCGGGTCCGGCGTAGTTGTCCTCGATCCAGCCGCGCAGGATGAAGGCAGTGCCGAGGGTGGCGATGAAGGCGTTGACCTTCAGGCCGGTGACGACGAGCCCGTTGGCGAGCCCGACGGCGCCGGAGAGCGCGAGGACGGCGATGACCGCGGTGAGGACGCTGCCGCCCTCCATGGTCTCGGCGGCGACGAGGGTGCCGAGGCTGATGAGGTAAGCGACGGACAGGTCGAGGGATCCGGTGAGGATGACGGCGGACTGGCCGACGGCGACGAGGCCGAGGGCGACGCAGTTCTGGAGGATGGCGACGACATTGGTGAGGCCGAGGAAGTTGCCGCCGTCGGCGGCGACGGCGATCCATCCGGCGAGGGTGACGGCGAGGGCGGCCAGCCAGACGCCGACGACGGGGTCGGTGAGGCGGATCCTGGCGGGGACGGTGCGCCGGGCCGCGGGCGGGGCGGCGGCCACCCGGAGGGAGTTCACCGGAGCCCCCTCCCGACGTGGCCGCGCCCGGCGGTCCCCGGTGCGACGCCCTTGAGCCCCTCCGGCCGAGGAGCGGGGGCCGGGGCGGGGCCCCGGTGCGGGAAGGGGCGGGGCGGGGTGCTCATGCGGCGCCCTCCTGGGGGGCGGCGCCACGCGTGGCCAGGCGCATGATGGCTTCTTCCGTTGCTCCGGCGGGGAGTTCACCCGCGAGACGGCCCTCGGACATGACGAGGATGCGGTCGCTCATGCCGATCAACTCCGGGAGTTCGGAGGAGATGATCAGTACGGCGAGACCTTCGCGGGCGAGTTCGCGCACGAGGGCGTGGATCGCGGCCTTCGCCCCGACGTCGACGCCCCGGGTCGGTTCGTCGAAGAGGAGCACCCGGGGGCGGGCCGCCAGCCACTTGGCGATGACGACTTTCTGCTGGTTGCCGCCGGAGAGGTACTGGACCTGCTGGTCCTCCCCGTGGGCACGCAGGCGTACGCGTTCGAGAAGGGCGGTGAGTCCTCCGGCCGCCGTCCGGGGCCTGTCGCGGGCGGGGACCGCGCGGGTGACGAGGAGGGCGTTGTCGCGTACGGACTGACGCAGCGCCAGTCCCTCCGCCTTGCGGTCCTCGGTGACCAGGGCGATGCCGCCGCGGATGGCCTGGCGGGGGCGCGCGGGCCGCAGCGGGGCGCCGCCCACGGTCATGGTTCCGGTGGTGAAGGGCGCGGCGCCGAACAGTGCGCGGGCCAGCGACGTACGGCCGGACCCCTGGAGGCCCGCCACACCCACCACTTCGCCGGCGCGGAGGGTGAGGTCGATGCCCCGGACGCGGTCGTTGCCGCCGCCGGTGAGGGTGAGCCTCGCTTCGCCGATCTCCTCCGGGCGGGCGCGCGGCGGGTAGTAGGAACCGAGGTCCCGGCCGACCATGGCCCGTACGACCTCGTCGACGCGGGTGTCCTCGGTGCGCAGGGTCGTGACGCGCCGGCCGTCCTTGAGGACGGTGATGCGCCGGGCGAGGCCGAAGACTTCGCGGAGCCGGTGCGAGATGTAGAGGATTCCGAGCCCGCGTGCGGTGAGGCGGCGGACGAGTGCGGAGAGGAGCTCCACCTCGTGGTCGGCGAGCGGCGCGGTGGGCTCGTCCATGACGAGGACGCGGACGTCGGAGGCGAGGGCCTTGACGATCTCGACGGTCTGCTGACGGGCCACGGACAAGTCGCGGACGGGGGTTCGGGGCGTGATGCCGGTCTCGTCGATCTCGGCGAGGAGTTCGGCGGTGCGGCGTTCCATGGCCCGGCGGTCGACGAGGCCGCGCCGGGCGGGCTCCCGGCCGAGGAAGACGTTCTCGGCGACGGTCCGGTGTTCGAGGAGCGCGAACTCCTGGTGGATGATGCCGATTCCGGCAGCCTGTGCCTGCGCGGGGTGGGCGAACGTGTGCTCCGTGCCGTCGAGCGTGATGGTGCCGGTGTCTGCGGTGTGCTCGCCCGCCAGGATCTTCATGAGGGTGGATTTGCCGGCCCCGTTCTCCCCGACGACGGCGTGCACTTCGCCGGGTTGGAGGTCGAGGCCGACGTCGTGCAGCACTCTCACCCCGAGAAAGCTTTTGGACACGCCCTGCATCGTCAGCATCGCCTGGCTCCTCAGAAAGCGTTTGCACAGCAATGTCGTGACCCGGCTTTGACCTGTCAAGGGCTCAAGCAGCTTGATATTAAGGCGAGTTGGACCGCACTTATGCCGACGACCGAACACCGGCTCCCTTGTGAGCAGCAGAAGTCGTCCCTAAGGTGACGGTCATGTCTTGGTCGACGGATCACAGCAGTTCCGCCACCGCCCATTCGCCCGGCCAGGTGCTGAAGCTGATCAGTTCGGGGGCGGTGACGACGCGGGCCGACATCGCGCGCCTCACCGGCCTGGCCCGTTCCACCGTCTCCCAGCGGGTGGACGCGCTCGTCGCGCACGGCTTCGTCGACGAGGAGGCGGACGGTCCCTCGACGGGCGGGCGGCCGCCCCGCAGGCTCCAGCTGCGCACCCGTGAGCACGCGGTGGCCGGGGTGGACCTCGGGG
Organism: Streptomyces sp. Wb2n-11; assembly: GCF_001049855.1. Taxonomy (NCBI): domain Bacteria; kingdom Bacillati; phylum Actinomycetota; class Actinomycetes; order Kitasatosporales; family Streptomycetaceae; genus Streptomyces; species Streptomyces sp. Wb2n-11. Next base: position 7,188,146 of record NZ_CVPB01000001.1, on the reverse strand, counting down.
CTTCGCACTGCCGGGTGTCGCTGATGGACATCGGCGGGGCGACGCTCGCCGCGCGGGAGGACCCGCTGTCGATCGCCGACGGACCTGATTCCGTACTGAGCCATGTGGAGCGCACGCTGCACGCGCTGCTGGAGGAGGCGGACCTGGAGCCGCGCACGCTGCGTTCCATCGGGGTGGGCGTGCCGGGTCCGGTGGAGTTCTCGACGGGGCGGCCCGTCGATCCGCCGATCATGCCGGGGTGGCACCAGTATCCGATCCCGGAGTTCTTCGCGGCCCGGTTCGGGGTGCGGGCGCTCGTCGACAACGACGTGAACGTGATGGCGCTCGGCGAGCAGCGGACCGCGTTCCCGGGCTGCCGCTACCTGCTGTACATCAAGGTGGGTACGGGCATCGGCTGTGGCATCGTCGCCGACGGGCGGCTGCACCGCGGCGCGCAGGGCTGTGCGGGCGACATCGGGCACATCCGGGTCGGCGACGAGGGCGATCTGTGCCGGTGCGGGAACTCCGGCTGCCTGGAGGCGGTCGCGGGCGGTTCGGCGATCGCGGCCCGGCTGGCGGGGCTCGGTCTTGACGCGGCCTCCGGCAGCGACGTCGTACGGCTGGTGAAGTCCGGTAACCGGGACGCCGTACGGATGGTGCGCGAGGCGGGCCGCGCGGTCGGCGAGGTGCTGGCGGGCCTGGTCAACTTCTTCAACCCGGACACGGTGGTGCTCGGCGGGGCGCTGGCCGCCGTGCACGACCAGCTGCTCGCGGGCGTACGGGAGGCGGTGTACCGGCGGTCGCACCCGCTGGCGACGCATGTGCTGCGGATCGAGCCGAGCCGTACGGGTGAGAACGCGGCGGCGGCCGGCGCCGGAATCCTCGCGATCGAGCACGCGCTGTCCCCCGCGGAGGTGGACCGGGCACTGGCGCGGGCGGCGTCCTAGGGCTTCCCGGGACGTCCGGACACATGCGGCCGCGTTCGAGAACGTCCGGAAGCGTTCGAAACCGGAAGGCCGGTGGCACACGCGGTGTCACCCGCCTGCACGCCGGACGGTGCGGCCTCGGGCGATGACGGGGAAGGCTCTCCGTCGGTACGAACCGAACACCATCCGGCACCGGCCCCGCCGGGAAGGGAAGTCACGATGAGCCGCGCCCACGACGACACGGACGGCAACGCCGCGTACGGAAAGAAGCCCTTCGAGCGGGCGAAGAGCCACTTCGCGGACCGCATCACGGCCGACGGCAAGGACGGCTGGCCCGTCGAGGCCGGCCGCTACCGGCTCGTGGTGAGCCGCGCCTGCCCGTGGGCGAGCCGCGCGCTGGTCTCACGACGGCTGCTCGGCCTGGAGGGCTCCCTTTCGCTCGCCGTCGCGGATCCGGTCCAGGACGACCGCAGCTGGCGGTTCACCCTCGACCCCGGGGGCCGCGACCCCGTACTCGGCATCCGGTACCTCAGCGAGGCCTACGAGGCGCGGGAGCCGGACTACCCCGACGGAGTCAGCGTCCCGGCGATCGTGGACGTACCCAGCGGCAGGCTGGTCACCAACGACTACCAGCGCATCACCCTGGACTTCGCCACCGAGTGGACGGCGCTGCACCGGCCCGGCGCACCCGACCTGTATCCGGAGCCGTTGCGCGCGGAGATCGACGAGGTGATGGAAGGCGTCTACCGCGACGTCAACAACGGGGTCTACCGGGCGGGCTTCGCGACTCGGCAGAGTGAGTACGAGGACGCCTGCCGGGGTGTGTTCCGGCGGCTGGACCTGGTGGCGCAGCGGCTCGCGGACCACCGCTACCTGGTCGGGGACACCATCACGGAGGCGGACATCCGGCTCTTCACCACGCTGGTGCGCTTCGACGCGGTCTACCACGGCCACTTCAAGTGCAACCGGTGGAAGCTGACCGAGAACCCCGTGCTGTGGGCGTACGCGCGTGACCTCTACCAGACGCCCGGTTTCGGGGACACCGTCGACTTCGACCACATCAAGCGCCACTACTACCAGGTGCACACCGGTATCAATCCGACCGCGATCGTGCCGCTGGGACCCGATCTCTCCGGCTGGGTGACGCCGCATCACCGTGAGGAGCTGGGCGGCCGCCCGTTCGGCGACGGTACGCCGCCGGGGCCGGCGCCGGCGGCCGAGCGGGTGCCGTCCGCCGGCTGAGGGCCTCCGGGAAGGAACCGGGCGGGGAGGAAGGGGCCCGCCCCGCCCGGACGGACGCACGAGTTGCCGTCCGGTGCCTGAACCTCCCTGTGGACGGGCAGACGAGGGGAAGAGAGCGCGTGATCGCGAGCCGTCCGGGAGGTTCCATGAGTACAGAAGCCTGGGTGCTGCTCGTCGTCGCCGTGGTCTTGGCGGTGGCGACGCTCGCCGTGGCGGTCGCCGTGCTCGTACGGCTGGTCCGCGCCCGTCGGAGTCTGCGGCGGGCGGGACTGCCCGAGGGGCGCCCCTGGGCCTTCTGGGCCGCTGTCGCCTACCTCGTCCTGCCGGCGGACCTGATGCCCGACCCGGTGTACCTCGATGACATCGGCGTACTGCTGCTCGCCCTGAGGTCGCTGCGCGCCGACCGCGACCCGGGCTGATCCGACGGCAACGCACCTCCCGGACACGGCCATCGGTTCATACCACTGACGCGTCGCAGGCCCGCGTGCCGTCGCGGCGAAACCCTCCGCCGCGCCCGTGCTGACGTGCGAAGTCCCTGCGGCCGAGCCTCATTGACGGATCGTCCGGGAGCCGGTACCCCTTGTCATCGCGTCCCGCCCGCAGGCCCTTCGTGCACCACCCGTCCCTGGAGGCCGCATTGCAAGGATCCGTCACGCCACGATCCAGGAGCGCGCGCAGACGTGTCTGGCAGGCGGGGGGTCTCGTGGTGTCCGCCGCGCTGGTTCTGCCGCTCCTGTCGGCCGGGCCCTCCGCCACCGCGGAGCAGCCCGCGCCCCCCGCTTCCGGTGCGCTGCAGCGCGACTTCACGGCGGCCGCCGCGCAGTACCGGGTGCCGCAGAGCGTGCTGCTCGGGGTGGCGTACCTGCAGTCCCGCTGGGACACGCACGGCGGCGCGCCGAGCGTGACCGGCGGCTACGGCCCGATGCACCTCACCGATGCCGGGGCTGCGCTCGAAGAGGCTCCGCACCACACGGACTCCGGTGAGGACCCGCGCGGTGACGACGCCCGCCCCGCGCGGACCGGTGGTGAGGCCGGAGTGCCGGAGGTGTCCGAGCTCCCGGCCCGGCTGAAGACGCTGGAGCGGGCCGCCGCGCTGACCGGGCTGCCGGCCGCGGAACTGCGCCGGAGCCCCTCGGCGAACGTCCGGGGCGGGGCGGCGCTCCTGGCCGCCGCGCAGAAGCAGCTCGGGCAGCCGCTCAGCGCCGACCCGGCCGACTGGTACGGCGCGGTCGCCCGCTTCTCCGGAGCCGACGACACGGCGACCGCGACGACGTACGCCAATGACGTGTACGACGTGATCCGGACGGGCGGGCGGCGTACGACCGACAGCGGCCAGCGGGTCTCGCTGCCCGGCGCTCCCGGGCTCGCGCCCGACCGTACGCAGGCCGCGGACCTCGGGCTGCGGACCGCCGACACGGGACTCGCCGAGTGTCCGAAGACGGTGGCGTGCGAGTGGATTCCGGCCCCGTACGAGGAGTTCGGGGACGGTGACTACGGCAACCACGACAAGGGCGAGCGCCCCGCGAGCCAGGGCATCGACTACATCGTCGTCCACGACACCGAGGCCACCTGGGACACGACGCTGGGGCTGGTCCAGAACCCGGAGTACGTGTCCTGGCAGTACTCGCTGCGCTCGTCGGACGGGCACGTCGCCCAGCACGTGCCGCTCAAGGACGTGGCCTGGCACGCGGGCAACTGGTACGTCAACTCCAAGTCCGTGGGTCTGGAGCACGAGGGCTTCCTGACCTCACCGGACGCCTGGTACACGGAGGCGATGTACCGCACGTCGGCGCGGCTGGTGAAGTACCTGGCGAAGCGGTACGGCATCCCGCTCGACCGGCAGCACATCCTGGGCCACGACAACGTCCCGGGGACGACCACCGCCACCATCCGCGGGATGCACACCGATCCGGGCCCGTACTGGGACTGGGCGCACTACTTCAAGCTGCTCGGCAGGCCCTTCACCCCGTCGGCGGGCCCGGACGGTGCCGTGGTCACCATCCGGCCCCGGTACGCGCAGCACCAGCCCCTCTACACGGGCTGCGTGAAGGCCGGCCAGCCGTGCGCCCCGCACGGTTCGGGCGCCGTCCGGCTGCACACCGCGCCCGCCGACGACGCGCCGCTGGTGAAGGACATCGGCCTGCGCCCCGGCGGCCAGGACTCGACGAACGGCGTCAACGACACCGGCGCGCGCGCCTCGACGGGGCAGCAGTACGCCGTCGCCGGGCGCAGGGGCGACTGGACCGCGATCTGGTACCTCGGTCAGAAGGCCTGGTTCCACAATCCGGGCGGGCAGCCGACCGCGGTGAACTCCCGAGGGCTGCTGCTGACTCCGGAGGACGGCGCCACGGACGTGCCGGTGTACGGGCGGGCCTACCCGGAGGCCGCGGCGTACGCGGGGACGCCGGTCCCGGTGCAGGCCCTCTCGCCGCTGCCGTACAAGCTGCTCGCCGGGCAGAGGTACGTGGTGGGCGGCCGTGCACCGGGCGAGTACTTCTTCGCGCCGACGTTCGAAACCGCGGGGCACCGGGTGGTGCGCGGCGAGGAGGTGTACTACGAGATCCAGTTCGGGCACCGGGTCGCCTACGTGAAAGCCTCTGACGTGCGCGTACTCCGGCCGTAACGGGCCGCGGACGACGACGGGGCGCCATCGGCCACGACCGGCGACGGCGCCCTTTCGTATGACTAATCGGGGTGGGGCGTGCGCCGTACGGGCGACGGGTAGGGCTGGGCCGGAATTGACCGGTCCGCGCCGCGGTGGGTGCGCGGACGTCCCTGAAAGGCCGGACGTACATGGCACAGCAGCCCTTCACCCTGCCGGACTTCTACGTTCCGTGCCCGGCGCGGCTCAATCCTCATGTCGACGAGGCCCGTCGTCACACGAGGGAGTGGGCGCGCCGGATGGAGATGCTGGAGGGCTCGGGCATCTGGGAGGAGCGCGACCTCGAAGCGCATGACTACGCGCTGCTCTGCGCGTACACCCATCCCGACTGCTCCTCCGAAGTGCTGGCGCTGGTCACCGACTGGTACGTGTGGGTCTTCTTCTTCGACGACCACTTCCTGGAGACCTTCAAGCGGTCCCTGGACCGGGAGGGCGGGAAGCGGTACCTGGACCGGCTGCCGGCCTTCATGCCGATGGACCTGGCGGACGGTGTGCCGGAGCCGGAGAACCCGGTCGAGGCGGGGCTCGCGGATCTCTGGGCGCGGACCGTGCCGAGCATGACGGGCGCGTGGCGGGAGCGGTTCGCCGAGGCGACCCGGAACCTGCTGAACGAGTCCCTGTGGGAGCTCTCCAACATGGACGAGGGCCGGATCGCCAACCCCGTCGAGTACATCGAGATGCGCCGGAAGGTCGGCGGCGCGCCCTGGTCGGCGGGGATCGTGGAGTTCGCGTCGGACGCCGAGGTCCCGGCGCCGGTGGCCCACTCGCGGACGCTCGGTGTGCTGCGCGACGCGTTCTCGGACGCCGTCCACCTGCGCAACGACCTCTTCTCGTACCAGCGCGAGGTCGAGGACGAGTGCGAGAACAGCAACGGCGTGCTGGTCATGGAGCACTTCCTGGGCTGTACGACGCAGGAGGCCGCCGATGCCGTGAACGATCTGCTGACGTCGCGGCTCCAGCAGTTCGAGAACACCGCGCTCACCGAAGTCGGGCCGCTGTGCGCGGAGAAGGGCCTGACCCCGGCCGAGACGGCTGCCGTACTGGCGTACACGAAGGGCCTTCAGGACTGGCAGTCGGGCGGACACGAGTGGCACACGCGCTCCAGCCGCTACATGAACGGGGGCGGAGGCGGGAGCAGGGCGGCGGCCGGTCCCGCCGCGGGCGGCTGGGGCACGGCGGCCGCGACGGTCCGCTTCACTCCGCGGGCCGAGACGGCCCGCCTGCGCAGGCACACGCACGTGCCGTACCAGCACGTGGGCCCGTCCCTGATCCCCGACCTGGACTTCCCGTACCGGCTCTCCCTCAGTCCGCACCTGGCGGGGGCGCGGGAGCGGAACATCGCGTGGGCGCGGCGGATGGGGATGCTGGAGCCGCAGCCGGGGCGGCCCGCGTCGCACGTCTGGGACGAGCGGCGGGCGCGCAACATCGACCTGCCCCTGTGCTCGGCGGGCCTCCAGCCGGACGCGACACCGCAGGAGCTCGACCTGTCGTCGAACTGGCTGACCTGGGGGACGTACGGGGACGACCTGTACCCGGTGATCTACGGTCGCACCCGCGACCTGACGGGGGCGCACGCGGCCAACGAGCGGCTGCGGCTGTTCATGCCACTGGACGGGGAGCCCGTCCCGGAGCCGTCCGACGCGATGGAGCGAGGGCTCGCCGACCTGTGGAAGCGGACGGCCGGACCGATGAACGACGCTTCGCGGCGTACGTTCCGCAAGGCGGTCGAGGACATGATCATGAGCTGGGAGTGGGAGCTGGCCAATCAGGCGCTCCACCGCGTTCCCGACCCGGTGGACTACATCGAGATGCGGCGGTTCACCTTCGGCGCGGACATGACGATGCGGCTGTGCCGGCTCTCGCACGGGGACCGGGTGCCCGACGCCGTCTACCGCAGCGGAACGATCCGCTCGCTGGAGAACTCCGCGGTCGATTACGCCACGCTGCTCAATGACCTCTTCTCGTACCAGAAGGAGATCGAGTACGAGGGCGAGGTGCACAACGCCGTCCTGGTCGTGCAGAACTTCTTCGGGGTCGACTACCCGACGGCGGTCGACATGGTGCACGAGCTGATGAAGGGCCGGATGCGGCAGTTCCAGCATGTCATCGAGCTGGAACTGCCGCTCCTTTACGACGACTTCGCGCTGGACGCCGAGGCCCGCGAGATCCTCGACGGCTATGTGCGCGAGCTCCAGGACTGGCTGGCCGGGATCCTGAACTGGCACCGCGGGTGCGTCCGCTACCGCGACGAGGACCTGCGGAGCGGGGCCGGCGGAGCGCCGTGGCACCTGAGCGGCCCCACCGGGCCGGGCACTTCGGCCGCCCGGGTCACCGCCCTGCTGGGCCGGCCGGCCGCGGCGCACGCGTAACGCCGCCCGCACACCGCCCGGCGCCGGCGAACGGGCCGCTGCGTACGGTCTGTTCGCCGGGGCGGGAGAGGAGGCGGTCAGCGCCGCGCGTCGGTGGCCGCCCGGTCGAGGGTCGCGGGTACCGGCAGGTTGTCCAGCCGGCCGACCGGCCAGGCGACCACCACCGCGCGCCCCACCACGTCGTCCACGGGCACCATGCCGGCGCCGGGCTCGTGCCGGTGGTAGCGGGAATCCCCGGACGCCTGCCGGTGGTCGCCCGTCACCCAGAGGTGACCGCTGGGTACGGTGACGTCGAACTGCCCGTCCGGGTCCGCGCTGCAGGCCGTGTTCCCGGGGAAGACGTACGGCTCGTCGAGCGCCTTGCCGTTGACCTTCAGCGAGCCCGCACCCTCGCACTCCACCGTGTCGTCGCCGACCCCGACGACCCGCTTGATCAGGGCTTTCTCTTCGGCGGACGGCATCAGTCCGACAAAGCCGAGCGCCTTCTGCACCGCACTGGGCTGCGGCGCGGGCTCGTTCTTCAGCCAGTCGCCCGGGTCGTGGAAGACGACGACCTCGCCGCGCTCGGACTCGGAGCCGAACCACGGGGTCAGCTTGTCGACGAGTACCCGGTCACCCTTCTGGAGCGTGTTCTGCATGGACTCCGAGGGGATGGAGAACGCCTGTACCAGGAACGTCTTGATGAACAGGGCCAGCAGCAGCGCGATCACCACGAGGAGCGGGAGTTCCCTCCAGAAGGGACGCTGTTCCTTCACCTTCGGACGCCGTGCCGTGCTTCCGGTACGCCGACCGCCACGTCTCCCACAACCGCTCCTCGCCTCACACGGAACTCAACCCTGCTGGAACAGCTCCGCGGGCAGGGGCTTCAGCAGCGCGTACAGGTCGTCGGTGATCGGCCGGTCCCAACTGGCGATGGTGACGAGCACGTTGTCGCTGCGGTCGAACTGTACGCAGGAGATGCGGCTTTCGGAGAGCTTGATGCGGCGCACGATCAGCAGGTTGTCGCCCTGCATCACCGGCATGTCCTCGCTGTCGACCACCTCGACGGGCTCGTCGTTCTCGAGCGCCGCGAGCAGCTGCGCCACCTCGAAGGGCACCTGCCCTTCGGCGAGCTCCCGGGCCGGGGAGCCTTCCGGCAGATTGCCGATGATCATCGCGGGGCCGCGGCCGCCGAACAGGTCGTAGCGCAGGAAGACACCCTGGCAACTGCCGTCGGGGGCGGGCAGCAGGCCCGCTCCGAGATTGCCCGGCCAGTCGCCCGGGTCCATGGCCAGGACGTCGAATTCCGGGCCCGCGGGCGTGGCGGAGGGGCGGCGGCGGAGGAAGGACATGCCGCCATGGTACGTGGCCCGGGCGCGCTTCCGGCGCCGGGGCGGACCGGTGCGCGGCTCGCTCCCGGCCGCTCGGGACGCGGCCGGCGGGTCCGGTGCTCCGCCGTACGGGCTGGACTCCAGCCCGTACGGCGACGGGCGGCGCGCGGCCGCGGGCCCTCAGGTCAGATCGAAGGCGCCGTCCCGCGCGTTCCGCACGAAGGCACGCCATTCGGCCGGGTCGAAGATCAGTGACGGGCTGCCGGGTCTGGCGGCGTTGCGCATCGCGATGAATCCCTCGACGAACGCGATCTGAACGTCGCCGGCCCCCTGACTGCCCGACTGCCAGTCCGCTCTGCTCAGGTCCAGCTCCGGCTTGCCCCAGTCCGCAAGCCGCTGCGCGGTGATGCCCTCGGCCACGTCCCTGCTCCTCCCGGTTCGTCGTCCGCCGGTCAGCCTAGCGATCGTCCCGGGCGACGGACAGGCCGCGACGGGAGTGCGCGGGCCGTGCGCGGCGGGACGTGCTCGGCAGGGCGCGGGCCGTGCGCGGCGGGCGTCGGGGCCGGGCCGGATGCCGCTCGTGCCGTACGTGCGCCTCGGGCGGCGTCCGCCCCGCCCCTACGCCCCGAGCAGGCCCTTCACCGCCCGGCCGAAGACCACCCGACCCGCCCGTACGATCACCGCGTCGAGCGCCCGGGGGAACCCGCGCAGCCGCAGCTCCTCCGTCCAGACGACCACGGCTCCGCTCCGGGCGGGGCGTACGTCGATCTCGGCCCACCCCAGGACCACCCTGCCCCGCTTCTCCAACCGGCAGTGGCCGACGCCGCCCCGCACCGGCGGGTCCCAGGCCACGACCTCCATCGGGTCGTCGAAGCCCAGGCGTCCCAGGCCCGTACGGGCCACGAGCACCGTCCCCTCGGCGGTCGGCGACGGGGTGACGACGGTGATGCGGGTGAGCGGGACCTGAGCCGCGTGGTGTTCCCACACGGTCAGGCGCCGCCACGCCTCGTCGGCCGGCAGCGGCGTTCGGCGTTCGATACGGAAGAGGGCCACCACCCGACCTTAGAGCTGTGCGACGGCGCGCGCCGTTGCAGGATGGAGGGCATGCTGCTGGCCACACTCGCCCGGGTCTCGCGGGAGATCGCCTCGACGTCGGCGCGCTCGCGCAAGACAGCGCTGCTGGCGGAGCTCTTCCGGAGCGCTGGGCCCGACGACGTACCGATCGTGATCCCCTACCTGGCGGGCCGCCTCCCCCAGGGACGCGTCGGGATCGGCTGGAACCTGTTGCGCGAGCCCGTCGCTCCCGCCGCCGAACCCACGCTGACCGTGCGTGAGGTGGACTCGGTTCTGACGGAGTTCGCGGGGATCTCGGGTCCCGGCGCGCAGGCGCTGCGGGGGCGGCTGGTGCGGGAGCTGATGGCGGCGGCGACGGAGGAGGAGCAGCGGTTCCTGTTCGGGCTGCTCACGGGAGAGGTGCGGCAGGGGGCTCTGGACGCGCTGGCGGCGGAGGGGCTGGCCGCGGCGGCTTCGGTGCCCGCCGCCGAGGTGCGCCGGGCGGTGATGCTGGGCGGTTCGCTGGTCGCGGTCGGCCGGGCACTGCTGGCCCGGGGCCCCGCGGCGCTCGCGGAGTTCAGCCTCCGGGTGGGCCGCGCGGTGCCGCCGATGCTGGCGCACCCCGGGCAGGACGTCGGCGCGGCGGTCGGCAGGCTCGGGCCGTGCGCCGTGGAGGAGAAGCTGGACGGCGTCCGGGTGCAGGTGCACCGTGACGGGGCGTGGGTGCGCGTCTTCACCCGCACCCTGGACGACATCACGGACCGCGTACCGGAACTGGTCTCGGCCGCCGCCGGGTTGGCCGGTGACCGGTTCATCCTCGACGGCGAGGTCATCGCGTTCGACGCGGAGGGCGGGCCGCGCCCCTTCCAGGACATCGCGGGCCGTGTCGGCTCCCGCCTCGACGTGGCGGCGGCCCGTGAGGCGCTGCCCCTGTCGCCCGTCTTCTTCGACGCACTGGCGCTCGACGGCGAGGCCCTCCTGGACCTGCCCTACCGGGACAGGTACGAGCGGCTGGCGCGCCTGGTGCCCGAGCCGATGCGCGTACGCCGGACGGTGGTGACCGGTCCCGGCGACGCGCCGCAGGCCGAGGACTTCCTGGCGCGGACGCTGGAGCGCGGTCACGAAGGAGTGGTGCTCAAGGCGCTGGACTCGCCCTACCAGGCGGGGCGGCGCGGCGCTTCGTGGCTCAAGGTGAAACCCGTGCACACGCTCGACCTGGTGGTGCTGGCCGCCGAGTGGGGGCACGGCCGCAGGACCGGCAAGCTCTCGAATCTGCATCTCGGGGCACGGCGGCCCGACGGTACGTTCGCGATGCTCGGCAAGACGTTCAAGGGACTCACCGACGCGATGCTGGACTGGCAGACGGAGCGGCTGCGGGAGCTGGCGACCGACGACAGCGGTCATGTGGTGACCGTACGTCCGGAACTCGTCGTCGAGGTCGCCTACGACGGGCTCCAGCGGTCCACGCGCTACCCGGAAGGGGTGACGCTGCGTTTCGCGCGTGTGGTGCGCCACCGCGAGGACAAACCGGCCGCCGAGGCGGACACGGTCGCCACCGTCCTCGCCACCGGTCCGGTGCGGGCGGCGGACTGAACGCCCCTACCCGCCGTCGGCGGGCGCGGACGTGATCTGTCCGAGCAGGTCCGTGTAGAGGGACCGTTTGTCGGGGCGGGCGTGGTCGGCGGCGTGCCGCAGGGCGGGGACCGCCGACGTGCTCATACGGACCAGCCCCTCACGTGCCGCCCTGCGCACCGCGGGGTGCGAGTGCTGGAGCATGTCGACCAGGGCGGGGACCGCGGGTTCCCACGCCGCGTGGCAGAGCGTCCGGACCGCCATACGCGTCACGTCGGGCTGGGGGTCGTCCAGCAGGACCGCTGTGTGGTGGAGATAGGTCTGCCGGTCGAGCATCGTCCGCGAGGTCCGGTGGGCGTGGAGGCGGACCTTGGGCCTGGGGTGTCTCAGCAACTCACCGATCAGGGTCTCCAGGTCCTTGTCCGGGTCCGGGTACTTGTCCGGGTCCGGGGTCGGTGCCCGGTGCTCCTCGGCCAGGCGGGTGAGAGCCCGGCGTATCTGCTCGGGATCGCCGGTCCGGGCCAGAGCCAGCAGTTCCTCCCGGGACGGGGGGCGGGGAGCGCCGGCCGGCGCGGTTCGCGCGCGCTCGCGCAGCGCGTCCGACGCGGCGGTGTCCCGGCGCCCCGCGTCCGGACCCCGCAACGGGCCGTCGACGAGACGGAGTCCGTCCGCCAGGTCGTCGCGTCCTTCGGCGCGCAGTCGCCGGCAGGTCCGTTCCAGTGCCGGAGTGCGCAGCAGCGGACGGCCCGAGAGCAGGTCCAGGAGACCCAGGGCACCGGCGTCGATACGGTCGCCGAGGATCTCCGCCAGCGCGTCCGCCGGGACACGGTGCAGTGCTTGTCCGGCCTTCGGGCGGACGGCGGGCGGGCCGTGCTCCCACCATCGCAGCAGCAGAGGGACCAGCGGCAGCAGGTCCGCCGGGTCTTCGAGCCGCAGGGCCGTGCGGATCACCCTCTGGGGCAGGATCTCGCCGGTGCGGAGTTCCGTCTCGCCGATGGCGCTCAGTGCGCGGGCCGGGCACGCCTGGACAGGCACCGTGACGCGGCCGCGGAGAAACGCTCGCATGACGTGAACCGCGACTTCGGGTTCGGGCCACTCCGAGAGCGCCAGGGCTGCGGCGTCCCTGCGGTCCGGAGCGGCGGCTTCCAGCATGGCCAGCAGACGCTCGCGCTGTGCGGCCGAACGCGGCTGGTCGAGATCGCCGCCACGGACGGCTCGCGCCGCACGGGCCGGGGGCGGTGCGCCGGCTGTCTCCGCGATGGTCCAGGGCGGTGCGCCGAGGGGCTGAAGGGCGGTCATCCAGTCGAGGAGAGCCACGCGGACCTCCGGGCCGGCGGCCGCGTACGCGCCGATCAGCGCGCTCAGGCGATCCCGGGAACCCGGAACGCCGTCGGCGGTGCGGCGGCGGAACTCCTCCAGGGCGCCTGGCGTACGTACTGCCTCATGCAGCGCCGCCTGCCATGCCTCGGCGTCGGTGCCGGTGGCGCCGGTGGTGCCAGTGGTGCCGGCCTCGGTGGGAGCAGGCGGCTGCGGGACGGTGAACACGCCGCGCAGCACGGCCGTCTCGGCCCGCCAGGGGTCGGCGCCGAGCCGGACCTCGGCGAGGGACCGGTCGAGATCGGTACGGACCAGCACCGCATCGCAACGCCGCAGCAGCGTCAGGAGGGACCTGCCTCCCGCGGCTCCGGCGGGCAGTGCGCGTACCGCGGCCGCCACCGAGGACCTCTCGACGGCTGTCAGGGCCGGCGCGACCGCTTCGAGCAGCGCGACGAGGTCGTGTCCGCTCTCCCCGTCCGGCCCGTCGGCGAGCTCGTCGAGCAGGCACTGGACGTGCCGGGCGAAGACCGCAGGCTCCCCGGCCGCCCGGGGGGCGGGGCACAGCCGCATCGTGAACCGCAGGACGCGGCTCCGTACCGTGGGCGCGGAGCCCGCCAGGCGCAGCCAGTCCGCCAGCATGGGCCGCAGCTCCCGCAGCCGGTCGGGGTGCGGCGGCTCTGGTCTCTCCGCGATGCGCAGGGCGACGGAAGGGTCCCAGCCCTCGGTCAGCAGCGACGTGACCTCGGGGTCCGTTCCCGCCGGGCCCAGGCCCGGCTCCGGCCGCCGGGCGGCGGGCGGAGTGAAGCCGTGCCTGGCCAGTGGCACCGCCAGGTCCGCGGCCGTCCCGGAAGCGAGGGCGACCCGGCCGTCCGCCACCAGGGCGAGCAGCATCGGTGCGACCGGTGATCCCTGGCCGTCCAGGGCGAGGACCGAGCGCGCCGGCAGTACGCCGCCGAGGCCGGTCAGGAGCAGTTCGCGCGTGCGGCCGTCCTCGCCGCGCTCGGCGGCGGCGAGGACGGTCGCCGCGAACGCGTCGCCGAGGATCGCGCGCAGTGCCTCGACGAGTGCGGCGCGCAGCCCCGGATTGTCGTGGCGCCCGAGCCGGCGGAGCAGGGCCGGTACCGCGGCGGGTGTGCCGGCCCGGACCAGAACCCCGGCGGCGGTCTTCTTGACGTTCATGTTCGGGTGGCCGAGGCACGCGGCGACCGCGGCGCATGCCCAGCGGGCCCGCGCGTGGCCGAGGGCCAGCAGCGCCTGCCGTACGGTCTGGATGTCCTGGGCGGTGGTCAGCGTTATCAGGGTCGCCGACAACGCCTGCGCGTCGTCTCCCGCAGCGTCCCGGGCGAGCAGCGCGATGACGTGCTTGCGCACGTGCCGGTCGCGGGAGCGCAGCAGGCGGTGCACGCGTGGGCGGATGTGCGGGCCGGGGGCGGGGACCCTGAGGAGCAGTTCGAGCAGAGTCGACTGCTCGCCGCCGGACAGCCCGGGCCGGTCCAGCAGATCCAGCGCCAGGGTGGCGGCGAGTGCGTGGCCGGCCTCGCACGCGTGCGCCGCGTCGAGCAGGCAGACCGGTCTGATCTTCCCCCGCTCGTAAAGGCGGCGGCCCAGCGCGTACAGGGCTTCCAAAACCTCCTGAGGCACCTCGGGCTCTTTGGCCTGTCCACCACTGCCGGGCCCCGGACCGCGGCCCGCGCCGGCTCCGCCCGGCTCCCGGGACGCCGCCGCCTCGCGCACGACGACCAGCAGGAGGTCCGTGATGAACGGCAGCGTGCCGGCGCTCCCGTGGGCGGCCAGCCTGCACAGCGCCGCTACCGGTTCGTCCGGGTCGAGGTGCGAGCGCAGGAGGGCCAGTTCCCGCTCGTCGGGAGCGCCCAGGTCGGCCGCGATACGGGCCGGCAGGTCGGCGGGGTCGAGACGGAGGAGGAGGCCGTGCCGCCGGTGCGGCTCGTGGCTCAGATGCCACAGCAGCTCAAGGGCCCGGCCGCGTACGGCGCGCAGGTGGGGCGCGATCACCCCCAGGGGCTGGTCCGGCGCCGCGTCCGGGGCCAGGCCGAGCCCTTCGGCCAACGCCACCGCCGTCCGGTCCCCGCCGATGGCCTCCAGGGTCTTCAGGGCCGCCGAGGGCGCGGCGGGCAGGAGAGCGATCACGGCGTCTTCGGCGTCCGCGTGGCGCAGTCGGCGGATCGCGTCGAGGAACGGTCCGGGCACCGGGGACAGGGAGAGCATCCGCGTGATCGCTTCCCCGATCGGCAGCTCCCCCGGCCCCTGCCCGGCCAGGGCCACCAGCAGGGCGAGCCGCCGCGGCCAGTTCGGGTCGTCGGCGGCCGCCTCCACCAGTACCCGGAACATCGCCCGACGGCAGGTGAACAGGACCGTCGCGACTTCCCCGGGGTCGATCGTGTGGTCGGCGAGTGCCAGGCCGATGACGGCCGGGACCACCCTGTCGTCCGGGAAGTGCCCGCGCCGGTGGAGTCCGCGCAGGCACGTCACCGCCGGCCCGCCGAGCAGCAGCGGGTCCTGTGCGGCGACGGTCGTCAGCTCACCGATGTCGCCGCGTTCCGCCAGGTCGCCGAGCCGTTCCAGCGCCCGCCGCCGAAGGCGCGGCGCCAGGTCCGGATTCCCGACGGCCCGGCGCAGCACATCGCGGCGCCCGTGGTGGGCGGCGGCCGCGAGCGCGGCATCGGCCACGCCGGGGTTCTCGGCCGTCGCGCCGGCCGAGAGGAACGGGGACAGGCATGCGGGCAGCAGCGGGTGCAGCGCCGCCCATGGCGCGGTGAGTTCGCCCAGCACGGCGGCCACGACATCGGCGCTGCCGCCGGTGAGCATGCCGACGAGGTGCTCGCGGACCAGCGCGGGGGCCAGCAATCCGGCGTACAGCCCCTCCCGGGCCAGCCGCAGGGCCTCGGCCCGGAGCACCGGGTCACCGCTGCGCGCCAGTTCGGCCACGAGGCGGTCGGGGCGGCCGGGGCGGTGCGCGCCGGTGACACCGGTCTCCCGTACGGCCTGGTACAGGAGTTCACCCGGGGGTTCTCTTCGCACCAGCGCCGGATCGTGGAGAAGTTCCGCGCGCAGCCAGGCGATCCGTACCCCTGCCGGCAGTTCAGCCGTACGCCACGACGGCGGGCGCCGTCCGCCGAGGTGCGGTCGCAGGCGCTCGTACAGCCCCGCCAGAACGAGCGCCGCCTCCGGCGGCTCCACCATGGATCCGGGCAGCGCCTCCGCGAACCGCGCCAAGTCCGCTTCGCCGACGGTGCGGTCCGTCTCCAGCCGCTCGGCCAGGAGTACCAGTCCCCGGTACCTCTGACGGGGGTCCTCGTGCGTGACGAGGCGGCGGAAGAGGGCCGGCGAGCAGGTCCCGGCGCCGGGGCCGCCGGCCGGCCTGCCGGTGCCGGTCCGGCGTACCGCATCGTGCAGGGGTTCGTCCGCCGGTGTCGTCACGGTCGGATCGTATGTGGGGCAATCACCGCACCACCAGCGAGATTTCCCCGCACCGCGTGCCGGCGGCGGGGCATGGTACGGGCAGGACAGGACACCCGTACAGCATCGGATCCCCTCCTCGAAGGACGCCGACCATGCCGATCACATTCCGCAAGAGCTTCCGGATCCTCCCGGGGGTGCGGCTGAACGTCAACCGCCGCTCCTGGTCCATCACGACGGGCGGCGGGAGCGGCCCCCGGCACACCGTCAGCAGTACGGGCCGCCGCACCACCTCCGTGGACCTGCCGGGCCCCTTCGGCTGGCGCAGGACCACGCGCAGGCGCTGAGCCCGCCCGCACGGGCGGGCTCAGCGAGTGGCGTCCCGGCCGGTCCTGGCCGCCCACAGGACGAGCGGGACCTGGAGCGGGAGCCGCCCCCAGGCCAGGGCCTTGAGCGGGGCGGACTTGTGGCGCCAGTCGTACGCCATCTTCACGTTGGCCGGGAAGACGCCCGCGAAGAAGCACGCGGCGGCGACCGCGCCCGCCCGCCGGGTGCGGGGCACCGCGATCCCCGCCGCCAGCAGGAGCTCGGCGACGCCGCTCGCGTGCGTCCAGGCACGGGGGCTTCCCGGCAGCGCCCGGGGAACGATCGCGTCGAACTGCCCGGGCGCCACGATGTGGGCGGTGCCGGCCGCCGCGAGAAGCCCCACGAGCAGACGCGCGGAACGGTCGGTGGTGGTCAACCTGGGCCTCCGGGACAGATGCGGAAGGTACGGCAGTCGCGGCAGTCGCGGCAGCATGATTATTACCAGCCGGTACCCCGCGTTGCCAGACACCGTGTCAGAAGCAGCCGGCCGCCCTGAGCTCCGCGAGGAACGCCTCGGGCGCGTCCTGGTGGATCAGATGGCCCACGCCGACGGTCGCCAGGCGACAGCCGGGGATCAGCTCCGCCGTCCGCGCCAGCCGGTCCTGCGGCATGTGGCTGGCGGGGCCGCCCGCGATCAGCAGCGCGGGTGAGGTGATGGAGGCCAGGCCCTCACGCCAGGCGGGGTCCGGGTCGTTGTACTGCGCGTCGGTGGCGGGGAGGACGTCCCAGTCGAAGTCCCGCTCCTCGTCCGTGCGGACCGGGACCGGGCGCGGCGGGTCCGCGGGGAACGGCGGAACAGGCTCCTCCATGACGAGCCGGCCGATCCGCTCCGGGCACGCCTGGGCGACCAGCGCGGCGACCAGGCCCCCCATGGAGTGACCGACGAGGTCCGTGCGGTCCAGGCCGAGCGCGTCGAGGAACGCCCGTACGTCGTCACGCATCAGGGGGTACGAGTAGGCGCCCGGCCAGTCGCTCAGCCCGTGGCCGCGCAGGTCGGGGGCGTACACCCGCCGGGTGGCGGCGAGCCGCTCCGCGACGTGCGTCCAGTGGGCGCTGTTCCCGGACCGGCCGTGCAGCAGCACGACGGGCGGCGCGGCGGGATCGCCCCAGGTGCGGTACGCGATCCGGATACCGTTCGCCCGTACGCTCCGCAGCTCCGGATCGAAGAAGGCGCCCACGGTACGGGCGAACCGGCCGGGGTCGTCCAGCCACGGGAAGTGGCCGCCGCCGGGCTGGACGGTCAGTTCGGCGCCGGGGAAGAGCGCGGCGATCTCGGCGGCGCGCTCCGGGGTGGGCACGCCGTCGCGTTCCCCGGCGAGCACGAGGACCGGCGCCCGGAGCGCCGCCAGCGCGGTGCGCGTCGCCGGCGGATCGAAGACGCTCTGGGTGACGAACACCTTCGCCGCCGCCTCGTTCAGCTGGAGCGGGCTCGCCGCGGCGTGCGCCCGGGCGGCCGCGTCCCAGCGCCCGTAGAGGAACGGGCGGGCCGAACCGGGTGCGTCGGCGCCGCGCAGCTGGGCTTCGAGGGCGGCGTACGCCTCCTCGAACCACGGCTCGTCCTGCCGCAGCCGCGCCGCCGCCAGCCGGTCCTCGGCCGTCACCGGCACCCCCGCCGCCCACGCGGTCGGTGTGACGAGCGCCAGACGGCGGACGCGGCCGGGACGGGCGGCGGCGTACAGCATGGCGAGACTGCCCGCCGCCGAGTGCGCCAGCAGATCCATCCGCTCCAGGCCCAGGTGTTCGCGCAGCGCCTCGACGTCGGCGACGAGCCGCTCGCAGCGGTACGTCGCCGGGTCGGCCGGGACCTCGGAGTCACCGGTGCCGCGCAGGTCGAGGAGGACGAGTTGCCGGTGGGCGGCGAGCCCGCCCAGGTCGCCGAGGTAGGCGGAGGCGCGCATGGCGCCGCCGGGCAGGCAGACCAGCGGCTCCCCCTCTCCCACGAGGTGGTAGGCGAGTGTGGTCCCGTCGTACGCGTCGAATGTCCCCATGCGCAAGATCATGTCAACTGCCGGAGGCCCCGGGCAACGCACTCCCTTGACGTCCGACCGGGCTCCTGGATTACTGGCCCACGGAAGATCGACCGAATGATCGGTTGTCCGGCCGGTGCGGGAGAGTCACCCATGACGGTTTTGCTGGACGCGGCGGAGCAGCTCGGCCGCGATGAACTCGGCGCGCTGCAACTCGGACGGCTGCGGACGACGCTGCGCCGCGCGTACGAGAACGTCCCGTTCTACCGGCAGTCGTTCGACGAGGCCGGACTCCGTCCCGAGGACTGCCGTTCGCTCGCCGATCTCGCCCGCTTCCCCTTCACGGTCAAGACCGACCTGCGCGACCACTACCCCTTCGGCATGTTCGCCGTTCCCGAGTCCGACATCCGCCGCATCCACGCGTCCAGCGGCACGACGGGCCGCCCGACGGTCGTCGGCTACACCGAGCGCGACCTGGACATGTGGGCCGACGTGGTCGCCCGCTCGATCCGCGCGGCCGGTGGCCGTCCCGGTCACAAGGTGCATGTGGCGTACGGGTACGGCCTGTTCACCGGCGGGCTCGGCGCGCACTACGGGGCCGAGCGGCTCGGCTGCACCGTCATCCCCGCGTCGGGCGGCATGACCGCGCGCCAGGTGCAGCTGATCCAGGACTTCCGCCCCGAGATCGTCATGGTGACACCGTCCTACATGCTGACGCTGCTCGACGAGTTCGAACGCCAGGGCGTCGATCCCCGTACGACCTCCCTCAGGGCCGGTATCTTCGGCGCCGAACCGTGGACCGAGGAGATGCGGCGCGAGATCGAGGAGCGGTTCGCGATCGACGCCGTCGACATATACGGGCTGTCGGAGGTCATCGGCCCCGGAGTGGCGCAGGAGTGCGTGGAGACCAAGGACGGTCTGCACATCTGGGAGGACCACTTCTATCCCGAGGTCGTCGACCCCGTCACGGGTGAGGTGCTGCCGGACGGCGAGCGGGGCGAGCTGGTCTTCACCTCGCTCACCAAGGAGGCCATGCCCGTCGTCCGCTACCGCACGCGCGACCTCACACGGCTGCTCCCGGGAACGGCGCGCCCCGGCTTCCGGCGGATGGAGAAGGTCACCGGCCGCAGCGACGACATGGTCGTCCTGCGCGGCGTGAACCTCTTCCCCACCCAGATCGAGGAGATCGTGCTGCGTACGCCCGGTGTCGCCCCGCACTTCCAGCTGCGGCTGACCCGCGAGGGCCGGATGGACCACCTGACCGTACGGGCGGAGGCGCGGGCCGAGTCCACCGGGGAGCAGCGGGCGGCCGCGTCGGCGTCGATCGCGGCCGCCGTGAAGGACGGCGCGGGGGTGTCGGTCGGGGTCGAGATCGTCGCCCCCGGGACACTGGAGCGGTCGGTGGGCAAGCTCAGACGGATCGAGGATCTGCGGACGGGGTGACCACGCCGAAGCGGTCCCGCAGTTCGCGTTTGAGGATCTTCCCGCTGGCGTTGCGCGGCAGCTCGTCCACGAACAGCACCCGCTTCGGGGCCTTGAAGTGGGCGAGCTTCTCGCGGGCGTGCGCGAGGAGTTCCTCTTCCGTCACCTCGCCGCGCGGTACGACGACGGCGGTGACGGCCTCGATCCAACGGTCGTCGGGCAGTCCGACGACCGCCGCCTCCGCGACGCCCGGGTGGGTGTAGAGCGCGTCCTCGACCTGCCGTGAGGCGACGAGCACGCCACCGGAGTTGATGACGTCCTTCACCCGGTCGACGATCGTGAAGTACCCCTCGCGGTCGCGCACCGCGAGGTCCCCGGAGCGGAACCAGCCGTCGCGGAAGGCCTCCCTGGTCTCGGCCGCCCTGTGCCAGTAGCCCTCGCACAACTGCGGTGAGCGGTAGACGACTTCGCCCGCCGTTCCGTCGGGGACCTCGTCGCCGTTCTCGTCGACGACCTTCGCCTCGACGAAGAGCACGGGCCTGCCGCACGAGTCCATCCGCCCCTCGTGCTCGTCCGGCCCGAGGACGGTGGCCAGCGGGCCGATCTCGCTCTGGCCGAAGCAGTTGTAGAAGGCCAGCCCGGGCAGCCGTTCACGCAGCCGCTCCAGTACCGGTACGGGCATGACGGACGCGCCGTAGTACGCCTTGCGCAGCCCGCTCAGGTCGCGGGTGGCGAAGTCCGGGTGGTTCGACAGGCCGATCCAGACCGTGGGCGGTGCGAAGAGGCTGTCCGCCCGCCCCGCCTCCACCAGGTCGAAGACCGTCTTCGCGTCGGGTCCGTCGATGATGACGTTCTCCGCGCCGACCGCGAGGTACGGCAGCAGGAACACGTGCATCTGCGCGGAGTGGTAGAGCGGAAGCGAGTGGACCGGCCGGTCGTTCTCCTCGAGGTCCAGCGCGGTGATGGCGCTGACGTACTCGTGGACGAGTGCGCGGTGCGTCATCATCGCCCCCTTCGGGAGCGCCGTGGTGCCGGAGGTGTAGAGGAACTGCACGACGTCCCGGGCGTCCCGGTCCGGGTCGAAGGGCCGCGGGGTGCCCAGCGCGGCGAGCAGCGACCCCTCGGCGTCCCGCAGCGGGCGTACGGCGACGCCCGCGGGAACGCGGTGCGCGAGGCCGGGGTCGGCGAGCACCAGCGCGCTGCCCGAGTCCTCCAGGATGTACGCCAGGTCGTCACCCGTCAGGTTCTGGTTGACCGGCACATGGACGAGCCCGGCCCGCGCACAGGCGAGGAAGGCGATCAGGTACACGTCCGAGTTGTGGCCGTAGGCCGCCACCCGGTCGCCGTCCTCCAGGCCGCCGGCGACCAGTTCGGCGGCGGCGGTGGACACCGCGACGTCCAGCTCGGCGTAGGTCCAGGTCCGGTCGGCGTACCGCAGGGCGGTGCGTTGCGGGGTCCGCCGCGCGCTGCGGCGCACGATCCCGTCGACTGTGCTGCCGCGTACGTCTGTCGTCATGGCGTGATCCTGGGGCGCGGTGCCACCGGGGTCAAGTGGCCGAGGGGCTGGATACCGGCCGGGATGTTGACATGGGCTCATCAGAATGCCTGCATGGACCAATCACTCTGCCAACCCCTTGCGCCGCAGTCACTCTGGGAGGCACGTTGCACTTCCGTACTCGCCTGAAACGGCTCACGTTCACCGGAATGGCCCTGGTCACCGCGGCGGCCGTGCTGCCGCCGGCCGCCGCCGGGGCCGCCTCCGGGACCACCGACGCCGGTTCCCGCGACCGCCATCCGTCGTCCGGCAGGCTGTCCGCCCTCATCCGCTACACAGAGCACGGCATTCCGCACATCGTGGCCAAGGACTACGCGAACCTCGGCTTCGGCACCGGCTGGGCCCAGGCCGCCGACCAGGTGTGCACGCTCGCCGACGGGTTCGTGACCGTGCGCGGCGAGCGTTCGCGCCACTTCGGCCCGGACGCGGCACCCGACTCCTCGCTGTCGTCCGCCACCAGGAACCTGTCCAGCGACCTCTACTTCGCCGGCGTACGGGACGCGGGTACGGTCGAGAAGCTGCTGGCCACGCCCGCCCCCGCCGGCCCCAGCCGGCAGGTCGAGGAGTCGATGCGCGGCTGGGCCGCCGGGTACAACGCGTGGCTGAAGCAGAACCGCATCACCGATCCGGCCTGCAAGGACGCCGACTGGGTGCGCCCGGTGACGCCGCTGGACGTCGCCAGACGCGGGTTCGCGGTCTCCGTCCTGGGCGGCCAGGGCCGCGGCGTCGACGGCATCACGGCCGCCGCGCCACCGGCCGCCGCGCACACGGGCGCCGCGCCCGTGAGCTCGGTCGATCCGGAGCGGGCGGCCGGTGCGGCGCGCGAGACGTTCGCTCCGCAGAACGCCGACATGGGGTCCAACGCCGTCGCGTTCAGCGGGAGGACCACCGCGAACGGGCGCGGGCTGCTGCTGGGCAATCCGCACTACCCCTGGCAGGGCGGCCGGCGCTTCTGGCAGTCGCAGCAGACCATCCCGGGCGAACTGAACGTCTCCGGCGGATCGTTGCTGGGCACGACCGCCGTCGGCATCGGCTTCAACGACAAGGTGGCCTGGAGCCACACGGTCGCGACGGGCGTCCCCCTCAGCCTCCACCAGCTGACGCTGGATCCGGCCGACCCGACGGCGTACCTCGTGGACGGCGAGAAGGAGCGGATGACGAAGCGGACGGTGTCCGTGCCGGTCAAGGGCGGGGCGCCGGTGACACGGACCCAGTGGTGGACCCGGTACGGGCCGGTCGTCACCGCGCTCGGTGCCTCGCTGCCGCTGCCCTGGTCGGCGAGGACTGCGTACGCCCTCAACGATCCGAACGCCGCCAACCTGCGGGGCTCCGACACCGCGCTGGGCTTCGCGAAGGCCCGCTCCACGCGCGACATCCAGGAGACCCTGCGCCGCGTCCAGGGACTGCCCTGGGTGAACACCGTCGCGGCGGACTCCGCCGGGCACTCCTTCTTCAGCCAGTCACAGGTCCTGCCGCGGATCACCGACGACCTCGCACAGCGCTGTTCGACACCGCTCGGGAAGGCGACGTACCCGGCGTCCGGGCTCGCCGTACTGGACGGCTCGCGCACCGACTGCGCGCTCGGCTCGGACAAGGACGCGGTGCAGCCGGGGATCTTCGGCCCGTCGAAGATGCCGGTGCTCAAGGACGCGCCGTACGTCGAGAACTCCAACGACAGCGCCTGGCTGACCAACGCGGACCGGCCGCTGACCGGTTACGAGCGGGTCTTCGGCACGGTCACGACGCCCCGCTCCCTGCGCACGCGCGGCGCGGTCGAGGACGTGTCGGCCATGGCGGAGAAGGGCCGCCTGACCATCGGCGACCTGCAACGGCAGCAGTTCGCGAACCGGGCGCCCGCGGGTGACCTGGCGGCGGCCGACGCGGCGAAGGCGTGCACGGCGCTCGCGGCGGACCGTCCGGGCCTCAAGGACGCGTGCGACGTGCTGCGGCGGTGGGACAGGACGGTGAACAGCGACAGCAGGGGCGCGCTGCTCTTCGACCGGTTCTGGCGCAGGCTGGTGGCGTCCGTACCGGCGGCCCAGCTGTGGAAGGTGCCGTTCTCCCCCGCCGATCCGGTGCGTACGCCGAACACCCTCGACACGGCCGCGCCCGGCTTCGCCGCTGCCCTCGCCTACGCGGTGGAGGAGCTGGAGGCTGCGGGCATCGCGCTCGACGCGCCGCTGGGCGAGCACCAGTTCGTCGTACGCGGCGGCAAGCGCGTCCCGGTCCACGGCGGGACGGAGTCGCTCGGCGTCTGGAACAAGATCGAGTCCGTGTGGAACGCGGCGGGCGGCGGCTACACGGACGTGGCGGCCGGCTCCAGCCACATCCAGGCGGTGGGCTGGGACGGCGGCCGCTGCCCGGTGGCGCGCACCCTGCTGACCTACACGCAGTCGTCGAACCCGGCGTCGCCGTACTCCAGCGACCAGACCGAGCTGTACTCGGGCAAGCGCTGGGTGACGTCGCGGTTCTGCGAGGAGGACATCCTCAGGTCGCCGGAACTGCGGGTGGAGCGCGTGCGCGAGCGCTGACGCCGGACGGCGTGGCGACGGCCCTCACCGGTGCGGTGGGGGCCCGTTCCGCGCGTGGGGCGTCCGCCGGCTCGCCGGCCCGGCACGGAGCGCGTGATTCCGGTGATCGCGCCGGATCGGCCCGGAGCGGGCAGGGACCCGGTCAGGGCGTCGACGGCGAGGCGCTGCGCCTCCTCGGCCGCCGGTACGGCCTCGAAACCCTTCACTCCACGCGGGGGTCCGCGTTCGAGCCGCCCTCGTCGGCCTCGTCGGGCAGGTGCACGTCCTCGACGGAGATGTTCACCTCGACGACGTGGCGCATCCGCCGTGCCCGTGTCCGAACGGCAGACGCCCAGATGCCGGGCAGGTGCGGGGCGGTTGACAGCACCCTCCGCCTGCAAGAAAGTTTCACTTGTTGAGCGCGTGGCGGAAGTTACTTTCACAAGGGGTGGCTCGTGACCGACGGTGCAGCGGACAGAGGAATCAGCCGGCGCAGGCTGGGCGGCGGCATCATGGCGCTGGGCGGCGCCCTGGTGCTCGCGCCCCTGACCGCAGGGCGGGCGGCGGCGACGGCGAAGGAAGCCGGCGGAGGCGGCGGACGGCCGACGCTGCGGCGTGGTTCGCCCGAGCGTGCCGGGTTGCTCCCCGGCCCCCTGAAGCAGCTCGTCAGCGACGCGGAGCGCTACCTCGGCCCCTCCCCCGAGCACCCCTGGTACGCGGGCGCGGTCCTGCTCGCCGGACGGGGCGGCACGGTGGCGCTGCATCAGGCGATCGGCTCGGCGGTGCGCTACTCGGCGTACGACGAGAAGACCGACACGGCGGTGGAGTTCCCGGCGGACCAGCAGATCGCGATGGCCGAGGACACGGTCTTCGACCTGGCGTCGATCTCGAAGCTCTTCACCTCCATGCTCGCCGTGCAGCAGATCGAGCGGGGCGCGCTGGAGCTGGAGGAGAGGGTCGCCGCGTATCTCCCGGAGTTCGGGGGCGCGGGGAAGCAAGATGTAACGGTTCGTCAGCTGCTCACGCACACGTCCGGGTTCCGCGCGTGGATCCCGCTCTACAAGGAGCCGACGCGCGAGGGGAAACTGCGGCTTCTGTGGAACGAGGCGCCGACCGGCGTGCCCGGGACCAAGTACCTCTACTCGGACCTGAACCTGGTCTCGCTGCACCTGGTCCTCGAAGAGATCACCGGTCGCGCTCTGGACGCCCTGCTGCACGACGAGATCACCGCTCCGCTCGGGATGCACCGCACTCGTTTCAATCCGCCCGCTTCCTGGAAGCCGAAGATCGCCGCCACCGAGGACGCCCGGCTGCCCTGGTCCGGTCTCGACCGGGGGCTGGTGTGGGGCGAGGTGCACGACGAGAACGCGTACGGCTTCGGCGGTGTCGCGGGACACGCCGGGGTGTTCTCCACCGCCTGGGACCTGGCGGTTCTCGCGCGTACGCTCCTCAACGGCGGCGCGTACGGGCGGGCCCGGATCCTGGAGCCCGAATCGGTGGAGCTGATGTTCACCGACTTCAACACCGCCTTCCCGGGCGACGAGCACGGTCTCGGCTTCGAGCTCCACCAGCACTGGTACATGGGCGCGATGGCCACTCCGAAGACCGCCGGCCACACCGGGTTCACCGGCACCAGCCTGGTCCTCGACCCGTCGACCGACTCCTTCCTCGTCGTACTCGGCAACTCCGTCCACCCCGTGCGCAGCTGGCGGTCCGGCAGCGCCCCGCGCGTGGCCGCCGCCAACAACCTGGCCCGCGCCGTCGCCGTACGCCCGGCCCACGGCCGCACCGCCTGGTTCTCCGGCATGGCCTCCGCCACCACGGCCACGCTCACCCTGCCCGCCCTCACGCTCGCCCCGGACCGTCCCCGTCTGCGCTGTTCGCTGTGGTGGGACACCGAGCCCGGGTCCGACCGCCTCCTCCTCGAACTCTCGGCGGACGGGGACGCCACCTGGCAGGCGGTGCCGTTCACTACCGTGCGCAAGGGCCAGGAGCCGCAGCCGCATCCGGCGGGCGCGGTCACCGGCTGGTCGGGGCGCGTCTGGCACCGGCTGAGCGCGGACCTCGCGGCCTGGCGCGGCCAGGAGGTGCGGCTGCGCTGGCGGTACCGGACCGACACGCTGTACGTCGGGCGGGGCGCGTACGTCGACGGGCTGCGGGTCGACGACGGCCGCCGCACCCTCTTCGACGAGACCAGGCCCGCGGACGCCGCCCGTATCGAGGCGTCGGGCTGGACGGCGTCCGAGGACTGACCCGGGCGGCCCCGGGCTGATCCGGCACCGGCGACAGCGGCACCGACACCGGCGGGTCTTTCCTTCTCCCGCGCATTCCCGCGAACCGGGCCTGACGCGGCCCGGTTCGCGGATCAGCGCCCGAGCACGGCCATCGCCGCGTTGTGGCCGGGGACGCCACTGACTCCGCCGCCGCGTACGGCTCCGGCGCCGCACAGCAGGACGTTGGCGTGCGCCGTCTCGACGCCCCACCGGCCCGTCCCGGTGGACTCGTCGGCGTACGGGAAGGAGAGCGCGCGGTGGAAGATGTGGCCGCCGGGCAGCCGCAGCTCCCTTTCGAGGTCGAGCGGTGTCTTCGCCTCGATGCAGGGGCGGCCGTCCGCGTCGGGCGCGAGGCAGTCGGAGAGGGGCTCTTCGAGGTGGGTGTCGAGCTGGGCGAGGGTGGCCGCGAGGAGTTCGGCGCGGGCCGCTCCGTTGTCGTGGGCGAAGAGGCGTGCCGGGGTGTGCAGGCCGAAGAGCGTCAGGGTCTGGTGGCCCCGGGCGGCGAGTTCCGGGCCGAGGACCGAGGGGTCGGTCAGGGAGTGGCAGTAGATCTCGGACGGCGGAACGCTCGGCAGCCGCCCCGCTGAGGCTTCCCCGTACGCGGCCGCCAATTGGCCGTACCCTTCCGCGACGTGGAACGTTCCCGCGAACGCCTCGCGCGCGTCCACGCAGCGGTCGCGCAGCCGCGGAAGTCTGCGCAGCAGCATGTTGACTTTGAACTGGGCTCCCTCGGCGGGTGCGGGAGGCTCTCCCCCGGTGAGGGCTGCGAGCGCTTCGGGCGAGGCGTTCACGAGAACGTGGCGGGCGGCGACGGTCGCCTCGCCCGTGTCGCTCCGGAAGGTCACTTCGGCGCGGCTTCCGTCGGTGTCGACACGGGTCGCCTCGTGGCCGGTGACGATCTCGGCGCCCGCCGCCCCGGCCGCGTTCGCGAGGGCGTCGGTGAGCGCCCCCATGCCGCCGACCGGCACGTTCCAGTCGCCCGTTCCGCCGCCGATCACGTGGTAGAGGAAACAGCGGTTCTGGAGCAGCGTGGGATCGTGGGCGTCGGCGAAGGTGCCGATCAGCGCGTCGGTGAGGACCGTGCCCCGTACGAGATCGTCGGTGAAGTACTCCTCGATCGCGACACCGAGCGGTTCCTCGAAGAGCATCCGCCAGGCCGCCTCGTCGCCGATACGGGCACGCAGGGCCTCCCGGGCGGGCAGTGGCTCGGTGAGGGTGGGGAAGACCCGCTCGGCGACGTGGCGCATGACGGCGTAGAAGGACTGCCAGGACGTGAACTCCTTGTCGCCGCCCGTGAGCCGGGCGAACGACTCCCGGGTCCTGTCGGCGTTGCCGCCGACCAGCAGGCCCGCGCGTCCGCGTCCGCCCGGGGTGTACGAGGAGACGGTGCGCCTGCGTACGGCGAAGTCGAGACCGAGATCGCGGACGATCCGCCGGGGCAGCAGTGAGACCAGGTACGAGTAGCGGGAGAGCCGGGCGTCGACTCCGGCGAAGGGGCGGGTGGAAACCGCCGCGCCGCCGGTGCGGTCCAGACGTTCCAGCACGAGGACGGAGCGCCCCGCGCGGGCCAGGTAGGCGGCGGCGACCAGACCGTTGTGGCCGCCGCCCACGATCACGGCGTCATAGCTGTCCTGTACGGGCATGGCGTGCGCACTCCTGTCTCCGTGTACGTGCGGGACGTGTACGTCCCCGGACCTGGTGACTCAGTGGCTCCGCGCCCCGCCCCGCCGGCGCAGATCGGCCACCCGCCGGTACAGCTCGGCGGCCTCCGCGCCGCGCCCGAGCTGCTCCAGGCAGTGCGCCTCGTCGTTGCGGCCGGCCAGGGAGTCGGGGTGGTCGGCGCCGAGGACGCGTTCGCGGGCCCCGGCGACCTGCCGGTAGACGGCGAGCGCGTCGGCCCAGCGGCCCAGCCAGCCGAGGCCGACGGCGACCTCGCGGCGGCTGACGAGCGTGTCGGGGTGGTCGGGTCCCAGGACGCGTTCGCGGATCGCGCAGACGTCGCGGGCCTCGGCCAGGGCCTCCTCCCAGCGGGCGAGGCGGCCGAGGTTGACGCCGAGGCCGTGCCGGGCGCGCAGCGTCTCGGGATCGGCGGGGCCCTGCACCCGGGTGCGGTCGTCGACCAGGTCCCGGTAGAGCTCCAGGGCCTCCGCGCTGCGGCCGAGCCGTCCGAGGCTGATGCCGATCTCGTAGCGGGCGGCGAGGGTGTCGGGGTGGTCGGCGCCGAGCACCTGCGCGCGGGCCCGGGCGACCTCCCGGTACGTCTGGAGGGCCTCCGTCCAGCGCCCCAGCCGGCCGAGTGCGTACGCGACCTCGTACCGCGTGACGAGCGTGTCCGGGTGCGTCGTGCCGAGCACCCTGGCGCGGGCCGTGGCGACTTCGAGCGCCATGCGGTACGAGTCCTCCAGGCGCCCCAGTCTGCTCAGGTTGAACGCCAGGTTGTGCCGGCAGCGCAGCGTGTCGGGGTGCTCGGGTCCCATGGTGCGCTCCCGGGAAGCGAGCACGTCCGTGTACACCTGGTGCGCCTCGAGGTGACGGCCGAGCTGGCCCAGTACGTACGCCGTCTCCTGCCGGGCGGCGAGCGTCTCGGGGTGGTCGGGTCCCATGGTCCGCTCGCGGCCCTCGGCCACGTGGCCGAACACCCGCAGGGCTTCGACCGCGTGCCCGGTCCTGCTGAGGGTGAAGCCGACCTCGTAGTGGCTGGCGAGGGTGTCGGGGTGGTCCGGGCCCAGGACGAGTTCGCGCTCGGCGGCGACCGCGCGGTGCACCTCGCCCGCCTCGTTCCAGCGGCCGAGACGGCCGAGGCTGAGGCCCGCGTCGTGCCTGCTGGTGAGTACGGCCGGCACCTCGGGCGAGGGCGTGTGCCGCTCCGGCCGGGCCGCGGCCGGAGCGGCGGACACGGCCCGCAGGCCGACGCCGGTGGTCCACTCCCCCGTCAGGCCCGCGGAGTGGTCGGGCGGGGTGGACGCGGGGGCCCACGTGCCGCTCGCCTTGTGGCCGGTCGTCATGCCGCGGGTCCAGGAGGGCAGGCGGGGGGCGCGCGACGGCGGCTGTCCGGGGCGCCCGGCCGGCGGGCGCAGGGCGGGCGGGAGCACGGGCACCGGCACCGCGACGGAGCCCGCCGCGCGTGCCGCGGTCAGGCGGTGCGCCAGGTCCTTGGCGTCGGCGGGCCGTTCCTCGGGCGTCTTGGCGAGCAGGTCGAGGACGAGGCGGTCGAAGAACTCGGGAAGTTCGGGGCGGTGGGCGCGCGGCGGCTCCGGCTGCGTGTCGCGGTGGCCGACGAGGACCGCCCAGGCGTCGTCGAGGTCGAACGGCGGAACGCCGGTGGCGATCTCGTACAGCACGCAGCCCAGCGAGTAGAGGTCGCTGCGGTGGTCGACGTGGTCGCCGCCGATCTGCTCGGGCGACATGTAGTGCGGGGTGCCCATCGCTATCCCGGTGCCGGTGAGCCGGGAGCTGAAGTCGATGTCGTGGCCCAGGCGCGCTATGCCGAAGTCGCATATCTTCACCGTGCCGTCGGTGAGCCGCATGATGTTGGCGGGCTTCAGGTCCCGGTGGACGATGCCCTGGTCGTGCGTGTAGGCGAGGGCCCAGGCGACCTGTTCGGCGATGTCGACGACCTCGGCGACGTCGAGCGGATGCGCTTTGTTGTCCTCCAGGAGCTGGCTGAGGTTGCGCCCTTCGAGCAGTTCCATCACGAGGTAGAGGACGCCGTCGTGCTCGCCGAAGTCGTGGACGACGGTGACACCGCGGTGCTGGAGGGCGGCGGCCACCCGCGCCTCCCTGCGGAAGCGTTCGCGCAGCACCCTCGTGAAGGACTCGTCGCGCTGGGGCCCCACCGGCTTGAGGCACTTGACGGCGACCCGGCGGCCCAGCGACTCGTCGCGGGCCCGCCACACCTCGCCCATGCCTCCGCGCCCGATCAGGTCGAGCAGCCGGTACCGGCCTTGGATCAGCCTGGTGTCCGCCATCTCGTGGTGTCGCCCCCGTCACTTCGCTGCGCCCTCCCCGGCCCGTCCAGTATGGCCGCCTGTCTGCGGAGTTTGTACGGGGCGGGGCGCGCGTCGGACCCGAGGCGGGCCATCGCTTTCAGAATGTGCCGGGCGGCAGTCGCCACCGCACGGGGGAGGGGACGCAGCGCAGGGCGGTTCCGGCCACGGCGAGCCTGCGGGTCACGGCCTGCGGTGCGGCGGCGGGGCGGCCGTACAGCTCATGGGCGTAGGGAGGCAGTGAGGCGTACGCGAGTGCGGCCACGCGCCGCCACAGCAGTGCGCGCGCCGGTACGAGCAGCGGGTGCACCGGGGGCCGCGGAGGAAATCGTCGACCTCGCGCGCTTCGGGCCCGGCGGCGAGTTCCGGCCTCACCCGCCCGAAGTAGGCGGCGAGTCCGGCCGTGGACGCCGGGCCCCCGGCCGGGTCGAGGCCGGCCAGGCGGGCGCTCTCGCGCTGTTCTTCGAGGTACTGGCCGGCCTGGGCGACGCTGATCCCCAGGCCCGGGCGGCGCGCGACGTCCAGGTACGAGCCGACCTCGGCGCAGTGCACCCACAGCAGCAGCTCCGGTTCGTCGACGCCGTAGCGCTCGCCGGTGGCCGGGTCGGTGGCGCCGAGCATGCTGTGGATTCTGCGGACGCGGGCGCCGGCCCGCTCAGCGGCGTCCGTGGTGCCGTAGGTGAGGGTGCCGACGAAGGAGGCGGTGCGCATCAGCCGGCCCCAGGCGTCCTCGCGGAAGTCGCTGTTCTGCATGACGCCGCGGACGGCGCGCGGGTGCAGTGCCTGGAGGTGGAGTGCGCGGAGGCCCGCGATCCACATCACCGGGTCGCTGTGCATCTGCCGGGTGACGGATCCGGGCCCGAAGAGGCCCGGGTCGGCGTCGCGCATGTCCCCACCTCCTGCCGGTACGGCCAGGTCAACCGCGGCGGCCGGCCGGCACGGAGCCCGCGGACGTGTCCGGAGACATACGGGACGCTCACCTCGGACGGTCGGGCTGTCCCGTCGGCCCCTGGTCCGCCAGCAGTCCGCACATCGTCTCGGCCGCCTCGACCGAGGCCTCGGCGCAGCAGTTGTTGAAGAGCACGTGGACCTGTTCCGTACGTTCCGCGAGCGCGTGGATGCGCGGGAGCCAGCCCCTGAGTTCGTCGCGGGTGTAGTGGTGCCGGTAGCGGTCCTCCTTGCTGCCGGTGCCCCACTGCGGGCTGCGCCCGTGGAACCGTACGACCGAGAGTGCGGGCGCCGTCGCCTCCGCGACGGGCGGCACCGAGTCGGGCAGCCCCTGGGGCGTGTCGACGGCCACCAGGGGGATGCCCCGGCTCCGCAGGAAGCCGGCCGTCTCGCCGATGCGGTCCGGGGCGAGCCACCCGGGGTGCCTGAACTCCACGGCGATCGGGGTCCCGGCCCGCTCCGCGCACTCCTCGATGTACGCCTGGGCGCGGGCGCCGGGGGCGAACCAGGGGGAGAACTGGAACAGCACGGTGCCCAGCCGGCCGGTGTCGCGCAGGGGCGCGACGCCGGCCGTGAACCGCTGCCACAGCCGCGTCATCGTGTCCGGGGACAGCTGGGACTTGCGTACCCACGCCGTCGGGGCGAGGCCCGTCGGCCGCAGGTCGGCCGGAGCGCGCCCACCCGGGCACCGTGCCCGGTGAGGAGGGCGAACGCCTTCACGTCGAAGAGGAAGCCCTCGGGGGTGCGCTCGGCCCACAGGGCGCTGACGCGCTCGGAAGGCACGGCGTAGAACGTGCTGTCGGCCTCCACCACTGGGAACCGGGAGGCGTAGTGCCGCAGCCGCCCCTCGGCTCCCCTGGCCCCCTGCGGGTACCAGCCGCTGGAGACCAGCGCGGCATCGGTCCACGAACAGGTGCCCACCAGAACGTCGCCCATGGTCATTCCGCGGACAGGGC
The DNA here is from genome assembly GCF_001049855.1 of Streptomyces sp. Wb2n-11. Lineage (NCBI taxonomy): Bacteria > Bacillati > Actinomycetota > Actinomycetes > Kitasatosporales > Streptomycetaceae > Streptomyces > Streptomyces sp. Wb2n-11. The sequence goes on along the minus strand of NZ_CVPB01000001.1, from coordinate 7,156,316 downwards.
CTCCAGGAGGTCACCGACCTGTGGTCCGGGCAGTGCCCTGGCGGCGTCGGCCCGGGCGATCACGCCGACCAGCCGGTGGTCCTCCATCACCGGGAGCCTGCGCACCTTGTGCCGCGCCATCGTGCGGAGCACCTGGTCGACGCCGTCGTCCGCCCGGACGAACACCACTTCGCCCCGCGCCAGTTCGGAGGCCTTCGTCGTGCCCGGGTCCTTGCCCGCTCCGAGCGCCCGCACCACGATGTCGCGGTCGGTCAGCATGCCCTTGAGCTTTTCGTCGGTGCCGCGGACGGGCAGGGCGCCCACACCGAGCCGCGCCATCGTCCGGGCGGCGTCCGCCAGAGTCTCCCGCTCGTCCACGCACTCCACGTCCTTGGACATGATCTGGCGTGCGGTCGTCATTGTTCCTCCTGTCTCGGATGCGGAATCGGCCGTCCGTTCACCGGAGCCGGCCGGATGCCCGGCCTCGGGCCGGGCATTCTCCCTGCGGCGGTGGCTGGTGTCGCACCAGGGGTAGCGGCGGCTGCGCCGGCAGGTGCACACGGCCACCGTGAACCGGTCGGAGCGGGCGGTCGTGCCGTCCGGCAGGGTGATCTCGACGGGGCCCTCGATCAGGACCGGACCCTGCGGGTCGACGACGACCCGCCGGACAGCCCGGTCGTCCCGCGTCCGGGGGGTTCCGCTCTCAGCTGTGCCAGGCACGGATGACCACCAGTTCCTCTTTCGTCTCGCCCGGGTCCACCAGACCCTGGGCCTCCAGCCATGCGGCGTGCCGTCGCATCACCGGTCCGTACGGCACCGTCTCGCGGGCGACGGGCTCGGCCCGCAGCCCCTGGGCGGTCAGGGCGTCCACGGTCGCGCCGACGCCGCACAGCGCCGAATGCACCAACAGCAGTACGCCGCCCGGCCTCAGCAGGGGTGGCGCCTGCACGCACAGCCGGTCCAGCACCGCACGGCCGTCCGCACCCGCCCACCAGGTGAGCTCGGCTCTCTTCGCCGGTACGCCGCCGGGGGAAGCGACGTACGGTGGATTGGAAAGGATCACATCGAAACTCTGCTTCGCCACCGTGCTCAGCAGGTCGCCGCGGCGGACGTGGACCGGATGCCCTCGCAGCCGGGCGTTGACCCGGGCCGCGAGAACGGCTCTGCGCGAGAGGTCGGTGGCGGTGACACTGGCCGCCCCGGATTCGGCGGCCACCAGGGCGAGGGCACCCGTGCCGGTGCCGACGTCGAGTACGTCGGCACCGGGCAGCCGCGGTTCTTCACGGGCCACTCGTGCGAGCAGTTCGGTGTCTTCCAGTGGGGCGTACACACCAGGTGGTCTGAGTAGGCGCATGAGACGCGGGTACCTCGAAAACCCCTGGTCGTAACGGCCCTGCCGGAAGGAGCTGTAAATGAAGGATTTCCATTTCCGCCCCGGTTCGTACTGGATGGAGTACGGCGACACCGCGGCGCGCCCCCGCCCGCCCGAAGGCCTCGACGTGGACGTGGCGGTGATCGGCGCGGGCATCGCCGGGATCTGTACGGCCTGGGAGCTCTCCCGGGCCGGAAGGTCGGTCGCGCTGCTGGAGGCGACCCGGGTCGCCGCCGGAGTGACCGGCCACACCACGGCCAAGCTCTCCGCCCTGCACGGGACCGTCTACCAGCGGTTGCGCAGCACCCGCGGGGCGCAGGGCGCCGCGTTGTACGCCCGCTCGCAGCAGGACGCCATCGGTCACGTGGTGGCCGTGTGCGACGAACTCGGGATCGACTGCGAACTGGAGCGCGTCCCGGCGTTCACGTACGCCGAGACGGCCAAGGGGGCCCGTACCGTCGAGGAGGAGGCGGATGCCGCGCGCGAGGCCGGGCTGCCCGCGTCGTACGTGGAGGAGACCGGGCTGCCGTTCCCCGTCGCGGGCGCGGTGCGCGTGGAGGAACAGGCCCAGTTCCATCCGCGCAAGTACCTGTACGCCCTCCTCGCGGACCTGGAGAGGCTCGGCGGGCAGATCTTCGAGGAGTCCAGGGTCGTCGGGCTGGAGGAGGGCGAACCGTGCCGGCTGACGACGGAGGACGGGCGCACGGTCACGGCCCGCGACGTCGTGGTCGCCACGCACTACCCGGTCTTCGACCGGTCGCTTCTCTTCGCGCGGCTGAAGCCGCACCGTGAGCTGGTGGTGGCCGGCGTCGTCCCGGCCGAGCAGGACCCGGGGGCATGTATCTGACGCCCGAAGGAACGACGCGTTCGGTGCGGACCGCTCCGTACGGCGAAGGGCAGCGGCTGCTCATCGTCACGGGCGAGAAGTTCACCCCGGGAGCGGGCCGTGTCGGTGAACGGTACGAGCGGCTGGAGCAGTGGACCACGCGGCGCTTCCCGGGCATACGGCTCACGCACCGCTGGGCCGCCCAGGACAACGAGCCGACGGACGGCGTCCCCTTCGTGGGCGCACTGCATCCGCGCGCGCGTCACGCCTTCGTGGCGGCGGGCTTCAACGGCTGGGGCATGGCCGGCGGTGTGATGTCGGGCAGGCTGCTCGCCGCACGGATCACCGGGCAGAAGCTGCCCTGGGCGGATCTGTACGACCCGGTGCGCCTCCAGCCGCTGAAGGAGGCTCCGTCGCTGCTGCGGTTCCAGGCCGCGGCGGCCGGGCACTTCGTGGGCGACCGGCTGCCGTTCGTGGCGGGCGGCGGGCCCGCCTCGGCGATCGCGCCGGGTGAGGGCGCGGTGGTGCGCAGCGGCGCCCGGCAGCTGGCGGTCCACCGCGACGAAGCGGGCGAGCTGCACGCGCTGTCGGCCCGGTGTACGCACATGGGCTGCATCGTGCGGTTCAACGACGCCGAACGTGCCTGGGAGTGCCCGTGCCACGGCTCCCGGTTCGGGATCGGCGGCGAGGTCCTCCAGGGACCCGCCGTACGTCCTCTGGAGAAGGTCGAGGACTTCGAGGACGAGAAGGACGGGATGGACCACGACAGGAACGGCAAGGGTGACACCGCATGACCGCCACCGCTGAGCTGCCCCCCTCGCGCGGGCCCCTGTCGGGCGCCGTACGGGACATACTGCTCGGGTCTCCCCCGCCCGGCGGTCTGCCGCTGGAGGAGGCCGCTTCCGCGGATCCGTTCGGCGACGACCTCCAGCTGGCCCTCTACATGGCGTACGAGCCGCACTACCGGGGGTTTCGGGGTGTCTCCGACGCCCAGGAGTGGAATCTGGACCTGCTGCGGCTCCGCGGTGCCATGGAGGACGCCTTCCTGGACGCGCTGCGCGCGGCGGCGCCGGGCGACGACGACGTGACAGCGGAGCTGGACGCCCTGCTCGTCGAACCGCTCGAGAGCCACGGTGTGTCCCATCATTTGATGCGCGAGGGCACCTGGGAACAGATGCGCGAGTACCTGGCCCACCGTTCGCTCTACCAGTTGAAAGAAGCCGACCCGCAGGCGTGGGTGATCCCCCGGTTGGAGGGGCAGGCCAAGGCGTCGCTGGTGGCGGTCGAGTTCGACGAGTTCGGCGGCGGCCGCGGTGAGCGTGTGCACGCCGGGCTGTTCGCCGGCCTGATGGAGGGCGCGGGACTCGACGCGAGCTACGGCCGGTACCTGCAGTTCGCGCCCGCCGTCACCCTCGCCCCCGTCAACGCGATGTCGCTCTTCGGTCTGCGCCGTGCGCTGCGCGGCGCGATGGTCGGGAACTTCGCCACTCTGGAGATCACCTCGCCACCGGGCGCGCGCCGGATGGCGAAGGCTCTGGAACGGCTGGGCGCGGGCGAGGAGTGCACACGTTTCTTCACCGAGCACATCGAGGCGGACGCCGTGCACGAGCAGGTGATGCGCCGCGATGTAATCGGGGACCTGCTGGCCAGGGAGCCGGAGCTGACCGGGGACGTGGCGTTCGGGATCCGGGCGAGCGTACTGCTGGAGTCGCGCTGGGAGGAGCACGTGCTGGGCGCCTGGCGGGCGGGGCGCAGTTCGCTGCGCGCCGGCGCGCCGGACATCGGCCGCCCGGCACCGCCCCGGTGAGACCCCGTTGGGGCTCGGCCGAGGGCCGGTGCGTGGGCGGGGACCGCAGCGCGGCGGCCCGGTGGGCGGTCCGGCGTCCTGCGAGGCACGGCGTGCCGGGTTCACGCACGGTCACCCATACGCCCCCAACCGCTCGCCTACCAGTCGGGGCGCGTCCAGCATGGCGGGTGGCGCATACGCACACCCCGGAGGAGTCCCATGACCGCTGTCCGTGACCTGATGACCCCTGGCGTCCGATGCATCCTGGCAAGTGACACGCTCAGCCGCGCGGCCAAGATGATGCGCGCCCACCGCATCGGCGCGCTTCCCGTGAAGAGCGGCGACGGCGGCGACGAACTCGTCGGCATCGTCACCGATCGCGACATCGTCGTGAAGTGCATCGCCGCGGGCCACGATCCCGCGCAGGTCACAGCGGGCGAGTTCGCGCAGGGCGCCCCCGTGTCGGTCGAGGCGACCGTCGACGTCTACGAAGCCGTACGGGTGATGAGCGAGGCGCGTATCCGCCGGCTGGTGGTCCGGGAGAAGGGCAGGCCGGTCGGTGTGATCGCCGAGTCGGACCTGGCGCGTGCCCTGCCCGCCGACCAGTTTGCCGCGTTCGTCATCCGTGTCTGCGCGGCGCGCTGAGACGACCGCGCACGCCCGGCGGGCAGGCAGCCACCGCACTCACGCACTCCGCCCCGCACAGACCGGTCTGTGCGGGGCGGAGTGCGTGAGTGCGGTGTGCTGTCGCGGCAGCTAAGGAAGCTGTATGTCGAGCGCCGAGCGGCCCTCCTTCTCCAGCCGGCGCCGCGCCCACTCCAAGGTCTCCGGAGTCACGTCGCGTCCCGAGGAAAGCACCAGGTCCTCGGGCGTGACGTCGTCGGTGGCGCCGGTGTGCAGCAGCCTGTCAGGAGTCGCCTCCGCCGGGTTCAGCTTCGAAACGGATTCCTCGCTCATACCGCCTCCTTGTTTCATCGGTCAATCGGCATTCTGGTTCCCGCGTACCCGGACCGCATGCGGTGAACATCCCTCGTCCCTGCGCCCCCTGTGCCGTCTGTGCCGTTCCGGATGCGGGGGGCGCCCGCCTGCGGCAGCGTGGGCATCATGGGCAGCACCATCGGGCCGGACGAGGCACGGAGCGGAACACATGAGCGAAGACAACGTGATTCCTCCCGAGGACGACGGCGTCCTGGACGCGCAGGACACCCTCGAGAGCGACGACCTGGAGTACGACCCGCTCGACGCGGGCATAGCGCCCCCCGAGCACTGGTCGCCCGCGGAGTTCTTCGGCAACACCGCGGAAGAGGCACGCCGGGGCGAGTCGCTGGACCAGCTTCTTTCCGAGGAGGAACCGGACGTCGATCCGGGCGCTCCGGACGAGGACGACGAGGACGACGAGCTCAAGGGCCTGGACAACGAGCTCGAAGTGCTCGACGAGGAACTGGAAGACACGTGACCGTCGGCTAGCCGGGCGACTGGCCCCGACCGGGCGGACCGCCCCGGCCGTCATGCCCGCCGTTCCTGTCCTGCTCGCCCTGCCCCTCCTGTCCTCCCTGCCCGTACCGCCGCTCGAACTGCGCGATCCGTCCCTCCGTGTCCACCGTCCGGGCCCTGCCGGTGTAGAACGGGTGGCTCTCCGAGGAGATCTCGACATCGACGACGGGATACGTGTTGCCGTCGTCCCACTCGATGGTGTTCTCACTGGTGGCCGTCGACCGGGTGAGGAACGCGTATCCCGCGGCCCGGTCCCTGAAGACCACCTCGTGGTAGGAGATGCTGGCATCCGGCTTCACATCTGGCTCCTCGCCTCGTTGTACGGGCGTACGTGCCGTACGGGCCTTCTCAGGCTAAGCCGGACCGCGCCCGTCGGCATCCGTCGCCGTCACGCCTCTGAAGGTCGCGCGGTAGGCGCTCGGCGAGACGCCCAGCGCGGCGTGCAGGTGCTGGCGCAGCGACACCGCGGTGCCGAAGCCGACCGCCGCCGCCACCCGGTCGACCGGCAGGTCCGTCTCCTCCAGCAGGTGGCGGGCGCGGTCGACGCGCTGTCCGGTGAGCCACTGGAGCGGTGTCTGCCCGGCCTCCTCGCAGAAGCGGCGGGAGAAGGTGCGGGTGCTCATCGCGGCGCGGTCGGCGAGCTCGCGCAGGGTGACGGGGCGGTCCAGGTGCGCCAGCGCCCAGGTGCGGGCGGGCTCCGTTGAGGACCGGTGCGCGGCGGTGACGGGGCGCGGGATGTACTGCGCCTGGCCGCCGTCGCGGTGCGGCGGGACGACCGTGCCGCGGGCCACCTCGTTGGCCACCCGTGAGCCGTGGTCGGCGCGGATCATGTGCAGGCACAGGTCGATGCCGGAAGCGACGCCGGCGGCCGTGAGTACGCCGTCCTCGTCGGTGTAGAGCACGCCGGGGTCGACGCGCACGTCCGGGTGGAGCCGCTGGAGGTCGGCGGCGGAGCGCCAGTGCGTCGTGGCCCGCTTGCCGTCGAGCAGTCCGGCCGCCGCGAGGACGAAGGAGCCGGTGCAGATGGAGGCGATGCGCGCGCCGGGGCGGATCCGGGCGATCGCCTCCGCCGGCCCGGACGGCAGGTGGGGGGCGGCGCGGGGCGCGTAGTCCTCGTCGGAGGCCGGGACGATCACGGTGTCGGCCTCGGCGAGAATGTCCGTACCGTGCGCGACGCGGACGGTGACGTCGGCGTCCGTGCGGACGTCACCGGGCTCCGGTGTGCAGGTCAGGACCTCGTAGAGAGGCTCGCCGCCGGACGAGACGGCCTGTCCGAACAGCCGGTGGACGATGCCCAGTTCCATGGTGAGCAGCCCGTCGCGCACCAGGACGGCGACACGGTGCGGATTTCCTGAGCTCCGGAATGTCGGCATGGCGAGATTCTTTCACACCATGGCGATCTCGCCACTGTAGCGGGCCGGACCAATGGCGCAGGGTCGGACGCATGGTTGAGATCCGATTCACGGGGAGTCCGCACGAACGTCCGCCGGTACGAGCACAAGTACACCGGGCCTGGCTGGTCGCCGCGGTCGCCGCGGTCGCGATCGTCGCGGCCGGGGCGTTCACCACCATGGCGGGGCTGCTCGTCGGCCCGCTCCACCGGGAGTTCGGCTGGCCGCGCTCCACGATCGGGCTCGGCGCGTCCGTGAACATGGTGCTGTACGGCCTGACCGCGCCGTTCTCGGCCGCCCTGATGGACCGCTTCGGGATGCGCCGGGTCGTGGGCGGCGCACTGGCGGCCGTCGCGGCGGGCGCGCTGTGCACCACGGCGATGACCGAGCCCTGGCAGTTCGTGCTCTCCTGGGGCGTCCTCGTCGGTACGGGCTGCGGATCGATGGCGACGGCGTTCGCCGCGACCGTGGCCGACCGCTGGTTCGCACGCCGCCGGGGGCTGGTCACCGGTGTGCTCACCGCGGCAGGCGTGTTCGGGCAGTTCGCGTTCCTGCCGCTGCTGTCCTGGACCGTCGAGCGGTACGCCTGGCGCGCCGCCGCCGTGACGCTCGTCGTGGTGGCCCTGGTGGCCCTGCCGCTCGTACTCCTGCTGCTGCGCGATGGTCCGACGGACATCGGACTACGGCCGTACGGAGCCGCGGAGCACACCGCGAGTGCCTCCCGGGAACGGCCCGCACCCGTTCCCGGGGCGGCGCGGCGGACCGTTCGCGTGTGCGCGCGGTCCGCGCGCACCGGTCCCTTCTGGCTGCTCGCGGGAACGTTCGCGATCTGCGGCGCGTCGACGAACGGCGTCATGTGGACGCACTTCACCCCGGCGGCGCACGACCACGGAATGCCCGCCACGGCCGCCTCGTCGCTGCTCGCGGCGATCGGCGTCTTCAACGTCGCGGGCACCGTCGCGTCGGGCTGGCTGACCGACCGCCTGGATCCGCGGCGCCTGCTCGCCGCGTACTACGCACTGCGCGGCCTCACCCTGCTCGCCCTGCCCCTGCTGCTCACGGCGGAGATCGGGGCGCCCCTGGTCGCGTTCGTCGTCCTCTTCGGGCTGCTCGACGTCGCCACGGTGCCGCCGACGCTCGCGCTGTGCCGGGAGCTGTACGGCGAGGACAGCGCGATCGTGTTCGGCTGGACCGGGGCGGCGCACCAACTGGGCGCGGGGCTGGCCGCGTTCGCGGGCGGCGTGGCCCGGGACGCGTTCGGTTCGTACGATCCGCTGTGGCTGGGCACCGGCGCGCTGTGCGGGGCGGGTGCGCTGCTGGCGCTGCTGGTCGCGCGGACGCGAACGGCGTGAGGATCCGGTTGTTTACCCCGCCCGCAGGGGCCGCAAGCCAGGGCGACCGAAATTCAGGCAAAAGCCTTACAAGGTAAGGAAATTGACCGTAATCGGCCTGTACGGTGCCCCGCATGGACGAGGTCCGGGGCGCATGCTCCTTCGGGGAAGAACTACGGCGTCTGCGGAGCGAGCGCGGTATCTCGCTCACGGCGCTGGCCCGGTCGATCCACTACAGCAAGGGCTATCTGAGCAAGATCGAGAACGGTGGCAAACCGCCGACACCCGATGTGGCCAGGCGCTGCGACGAGGCGCTGGAGGCGGGCGGCCGCTTGATGCGGCTGGCGGCCGGCGTACCGTCCGCGCGGCGGCCGACGGCGCCGCCGCTGCCCGGACCGGCCGGTGCCGTGTGCCCCTACCGGGGTCTCGCGGCCTTCGGACCCGAGCACGCGCAGTGGTTCTTCGGACGGGAACGGGCGACGGCCGAGCTGGTCGGGCGGCTCGCCGAACGGGCCGGCAGCGGGCCGCTCGCCGTGGTCGCGTCCTCGGGGGCGGGGAAGTCGTCGCTGCTGCGGGCCGGCCTGGTGCCGGCGCTGCGGCGCGGCGCGCTGCCGGTCGAGGGGTCGAGCGGCTGGCCGGTGGTGGTGTGCGCGCCGACCGCGCATCCGCTCAAGGAGCTGCTGCGGTGCGTGGCCGAGGCGCTGGGGACGGAGCCCGGGGTCGGCCCCCAGGCGCTGCGGGCGCGGCCCCGGCAGCTCGCCGACGCCGTGCGGCCCCTGCTGACGGCGGGTCCGGGACGGCTGGTGCTGCTGGTGGACCAGTTCGAGGAGACGTTCACGCTGTGCGCGGACGAGGCGGAGCGGCGCGCCTTCGTCTCGGCGCTCTGCGCTCTCGCCACCCCCGCCGAGGGGGACACCGGCCGGCCGCCGGGCGTCGTGGTGCTGGGTGTACGGGCCGACTTCAGCGGCCGGTGCCTCGACCACCCGGAACTGGCGGCCGTCTTCTCGCACGGCCTGTTCGCACTCGGTCCGATGACCGGCGCCGAACTGCGCGAGTCCATCACGCGGCCGGCGGAGCGCGCGGGGCTGGCCCTGGAGCCGGGCCTGGTCGGGCTGCTGCTGCGCGACGTGGGGGCCGGGGGCACCGGCCGGGGCGGCCAGGAGGATCTCGCGCCCGCCTCCCCCGGCGCGCTGCCCCTGCTCGCCCACGCGCTGCTGGTCACCTGGCAGCAGCGTACGGACCGCACACTGACCGTCGCGGGGTACGAGACGACGGGCGGCATCCACGGGGCGGTCGCGCGGACGGCCGAAGACGTGTTCACCCGGCTGCTCCCCGCCGAGCAGGAGATGGCGCGGCGGGTGCTCGTGCGGCTGGTCCAGGTCGGCGCCGGGGACGGCGGCTCCGCCGGGGGCGGGGACGGCGACGCGGTGACCCGGCGCAGGGCGAGCCGCGAGGGGCTGCTCGCCCAACTGCCCGACCGGCGCGGGGTGGAGGCGGCGCTCGACGCGTTCGTACGGGCCCGGCTCATCACCGCCGACAGCGACGCGGTGGAGATCACCCACGAGGCGCTGCTGCGTGCCTGGCCCCGGCTGCGCGGCTGGATCGGCGCGGACCGGGCCGGGCTGCTCGTCCACCAGCAGCTCGCCGAGGCCGCCGCCGAGTGGGTGCGCGAGGGGCGCGACGCCGGGCTGCTCTACCGGGGGACGCGGCTCGCCGCCGCGCGGGAATGGGCGGACCGGGCCGGCCGCAGGGCCGAACTCACGGATCGGGAAGCCGAGTTCCTCGACGCCTGCCGGGCGGAGGAGGCGAACAGGCAGCAGGCCGAGCGGCGCCAGGCCCGCACCCACCACAGGCTGCTGGCGCTGCTCACGGCGCTGCTGGTCCTGGCGCTCCTCGCGGGCACGGCGGCGTTCCACCAGCGGTCCCGGGCCTTCGACGAGCGCCGCGTCGCCCAGTCCCAGGCGATGGCGGTGCGGTCCGGCGCCCTGGCATCCGGACAGCCCGAGGCGTCGATGCGGCTGGCGGCCGAGGCGTACCGCACCGCGCCGACCACCGAGGCCCGCGGCGCGCTGCTCAGCACACAGGCGCGGTACTTCGCGGGCCGACTCGGCGGGCACACGGGACCGGTCAACGGCGTCGCGTTCAGCCCCGGCGACAAGCTGCTGGCGTCGGCCAGTTCGGACGGTACGGTGCGGCTGTGGGCGGGGGCGGACCACCGCGGCCCCGTGGGCACGCTCACGGGCCACGGCGGTCCGGTGATCGCCGTGGCGTTCAGCCCCGACGGGCGGCTGATCGCGTCGGCGGGCTCCGACGGGACGGTGCGCCTGTGGGTCGTGGCGGACCGCCGGCCGGCCGGGACGCTGCTGGGCCACGGCGGCGCCGTACGGTCGGTCGCCTTCGGCCCGGGCGGACGAAGCCTCGTGTCGGGCGGCGCGGACCGCACGGTGCGCCTGTGGGACGTGGAGCGCCGGCGGCTGCGGGCGACGCTGCGGGGGCACGGGGACGACGTGCACGGGGTCGCCTTCAGCGCCGACGGAGGCAGCGTCGTGTCGGGTGGCGCCGACCGTACGGTCATGCTCTGGGACGTGGCCGGCCGGCAGGTGCGGGCGACGCCGAGGTCGACGCTGCGGGGGCACAGCGACGGCGTGCTGGGGGTGGCCTTCAGCCCCGACGGGGACAGCGTCGCTTCGGGCGGCGCGGACCGTACGGTCAAGCTCTGGGACGCACGCCGCCCCCGGATCCGGGCCACGCTCACCGGGCACAGCGACGACGTCAACGCGGTGGCGTACGGCGCGGACGGGACCATGGTCGTGAGCGCCTGCGGGGACGGCACGGCGAAGGTGTGGGACACCGCGAGTCACCGGGTGACCGCCACGCTGGCCGGGCACACCGATTACGCACTGGGGGCCGCCGTCAGCGGCGGCAATGTGGTGGCCACGGCGGGCTTCGACCGGTCGGTGGTGCTGTGGGACCTCGACAGGGCGGCACTCACCGCGCGTCCCTTCGCCGAGGCCTGGCAGTCGGCGCTCTCACCGGACGGGCGGCTGCTGGCGTCGGCGAGCGTGGACCGCACGGTCAAACTGTGGGACGTACGCCGCCACAGACTCCTCGCCACCCTCACCGGCCACACCGGCTCCGTCTTCGGCGTCGCCTTCTCCCCCGACGGACACCACCTCGCCTCCGCGAGCGCCGACCGCACGGTCAAACTGTGGGACGTACGCCGCCACAGACTCCTCGCCACCCTCACCGGCCACACCGGCTCCGTCTTCGGCGTCGCCTTCTCCCCCGACGGACACCACCTCGCCTCCGCGAGCGCCGACCGCACGGCCAGACTCTGGGACGTACGCCGCCGCACACTCCTCACCGCCCTGACGGGGCACCAGGACTTCGTGAACACCGTCGCTTTCAGCCCGGACGGCACGGCACTGGCGGCCGGCGGTGACGATCTGACGGTGCGCCTGTGGGACGTCGCGGACCGGGACGTCCGCGCGGTGCTGCGCGGCCACACGGGTTCGGTGCGCGGCGTGGCGTACAGCGAGGACGGGCGGACGCTGGCGAGCAGCGGCAATGACGGGACGGTGCGCCTCTGGGACACCGCGCACCACCGGCTCACCGCCACCCTCACCGGCCACAGCGGCGCGGTGCGGGCGGTCGCCTTCGATCCGGAAGGTCCGGAAGGCCCGGGGGCGGAGGGAGTGCTCAAGCGCTGGCGAGCAGCGGCAGTGACGGGACGGTGCGCCTGTGGGACACCGCGCACCACCGGCTCACCGCCACCCTCACCGGCCACAGCGGCGCGGTCTGGGGCGTCGTCTTCGCCCCGCGGACGCACACAGTGGTGAGCAGCAGCAATGACGGCACCGTGCGGCTGTGGAACACCGACGTGAAGGCCGTTTCCCAGGACGTTTCCCGTTTCCTGTCGCACCGGGAGACAGCCGGCACCTCGACAGCGGCCGGCTTCACGACCCAGTCTCGAAGGGCCGGACCGAACCCGGACAGCCGGAGGCCGGACGGAAGATGAACGGGGAGCAGCAATGCGCAACCGATGGAGAGCGGCAGTCGCGGCGGCGGCCGCCGGGCTGTCGCTCATCGCCTGGCCGGCGGGGCGGCCCGCACAGGCGGCGGCTCCGGGGACGGCAGCCGCCGAGGGATGCGACGTCCTCGCACCCGGTGCCTCGGCGGCGGCGGAGAAGGCGGTACGGGCGGCCTGTTCGCAGATCGGCGTCTGGTACTCGTGGGGCGGCGGCCACGGTCCGGCGCCCGGGCCCACCTACGGCGTGGTGGACCCCACCGACCCGGCCAGCGAACACGACCCCGAGCGGCGCGGCTTCGACTGTTCGGGCCTCGTCCGGTACGCCTACGCCGAGGCGACCGGCCGGGACATCCTGAACGGCACCGCCCACAGCCAGTTCAACACCCCGCACGCCACAGCACGTTTCGGTGCCGCGGGCGGGACCGGGCCGCTGGTCCCCGGTGATCTGCTGGTCTACGGCAACGCCAGCAAGATCCACCACATCGCGATCCACCTCGGCGCGGGAAAGATGGTCGAGGCGCGGCAGTCCGGCACCCGGATCATGGTCAGCGATGTGCGCCTGGGTGGTGACTACTTCGGGGCCGTACGCATCAACAGCGACCCGGGGCGCGGGACGTTCAGCACCTGGGGCACGGATGTGTGGACGCATGCCGAGCCGTCCACGACGAGCGCACGGGTGCACAAGTTCACCGGCCCGACGTCCGTGCGCGTCGAGTGCCAGGCCCACGCCCAGCCGGTCACCGCCGAAGGCATCACCAATGACGCCTGGTCCTATCTGCCGGACTACAGCGCGTGGATCACCAACATCTACATCAAGGGCCCGGCCTGGCTCGACGGTGTGCCCACCTGCCCGTAACACCCCGGCTCCTCACAGCTCACTCGTCTCACCTCACTCATCACACCTCAAGGAGAACCTCATGAACCTGAACCTGGGCAAGAAGCTCGCGGTCACCCTCGCCGCGACCGCTCTGACGGCGGGCCTGGCAGCCGTCACGGCCCCCGCGGCCGCCGCGCCCGCCGGCCCCGCCGCCGAGTGCGGCGTCCGCTCGGACGGCAAGCTCTACTGCGGAAACCGGGCCGGCGCCAAGGGCTACGCGCACCGGTCGTACGGATCGGCGGTGCGGGGCCAGATGAATACCACCTTCAGCTGGTTCTCGTGCTGGGGCCGCGGTGACAACCACCCGGGCGGCAACAACGTCTGGTACTGGACGCAGCTGGACAACGGCCAGTGGGGCAACATGCCGGCCGTGGACGTCCATACGTCGGTGGACCCGGCGCCCGGTCTGCGGGAGTGCTGACCGCACTCCCCCGTTGATCCCGCGCTGACGGCGGGCCACCCCTTCGGACGGGGCGGCCCGCTCACGCGCGTGCGGGACGGGCGGGCCCCGCCGAGGGTCTTCGACGGGGGGCGCGGCAGCGCCCTCGCCGGCGCCGCGTGGTCACGCCGCGATCGCCACGGCCGTCCTGCTCAGCGCGGGCGCGGCCGTCACCGGGCGTTCGGCGAAGAACACGAGGCGCAGGACCGCGAAGCGGCCGATGCCCGCCAGCGCGGAAGCCGAGAGGTAGACGGCCTGTTCGGTCAAGGCCGACGGCGCGGACCGGACGGCGTACAGACCCAGCAGCGCTCCCGTGGTGAACGCGTAACTCACCAGGACCGTGAGGCCGGACTGCAGATGGACCCTCCAGCCGCCGCGCTCGCTGCGGAAGGACACCCGGCCGTGCAGCTCGGTCGCGATCAGGGTGGACACGACGGTGACCAGAGCGTTGGCGACGGCCAGCGGCATCCGGTCGTGGAGCAGCAGGAGCACACCGCTCGAGGCCAGCCCCACGCCGCCGCCGCAGACGACGAAGCGCACGAAGGCCTCGGTCATCGGGCGGATCGGTCGGCACTTGTGCGTGCGGGTGGTCACGGGGTGCTCCGGGGAGCGGTCGGACCGTTGCCGCTATTCCACTCCGCGCCCCATGGGCCCGGCGTCGCCCGGACGGCCGGACCCGTCCCCGACTTTTGTCAGGGTCGGCTCCCCCGCCGCCTCAGGGCAGAACCCCGGCAGGAGAGGGGTACGGCCCCACCCGTACGGCGGTCACCGGGCACCGGCGGACGGCGGGCAGAACTTCCGCCCCGGCCACCGCGCCCTGCCGTGGGGCCCCGCGCCCACCCCAGGAGCGGCCCGCTCGTCACCGGCACGCACGGCCGGGAAACGCGGCCGGGAAACAGTGCACTCGATCGTGTCGGCCGGTGTCCGAGCGGCGTTTGAGCAGCCGGTATCCGTCGCGAGGGCGGACCATTTCTCCCGTGACCAGGAGCCCCGCCCGGGGCCCGAGCGACCACGGGAGAAGCACCATGAACCCACCCACCATGCGGGCCGTCAGCCAGGACGCGTTCGGCGGCCCCGAGGTACTGCGCCCTGTCACGCTGCCCCGCCCCGACCCGCTTCCGACCGAGGTGCTGGTACGGGTCGTCGCGGCCGGGGTCAATCCCGTCGACTGCAAGACCCGGGCCGGTTCCGGCATGGCCGGGGTCCTGGGCGAGCCGCCCTTCGTCCTGGGGTGGGACGTGTCCGGCGTCGTGGAGGCGGTCGGCTTCGGCGTCCACACCCTGAACGTCGGCGACGAGGTGTTCGGCATGCCGTGGTTCCCCCGCCGGGCCGGTGCGTACGCCGAGTACGTGACGGCGCCCTCCCGGCAGTTCGCCCGCAAGCCCGCCGGCGTCGGCCACGACGCGGCGGCGGCCGTTCCGCTGGCGGCGCTCACCGCCTGGCAGACGCTGGTGGACGCGGCGGGGCTCCGGGCCGGGCAGCGCGTGCTCGTCCACGCCGCGGCCGGCGGTGTGGGGCACTTCGCCGTCCAGATCGCGCACCACCTGGGCGCACACGTCATCGGCACCGCGCGCGCCGCCAGGCACGACTGGCTGCGTGAACTCGGCGCCGACGAGGTCGTCGACTACACCGCGGTCCGCTTCGAGGACGTGGTCGATGACGTGGACGTCGTCATCGACCTGGTCGGCGACGGCCACGACAACACCAGCACCCGCTCGCTGGAGGCCCTGCGCCCCGGCGGGCTGCTCGTCGCCGTACCTTCCGGCGTGTCGCCCGAACTCCTCGAACAGGCCCGGGAGCGGGACCGCCGCGCCACGGCGTACCTCGTCGAGCCGGACGGGCACGCGCTGGGGGAGATCGCCCGCCTCATCGGCTCCGGCGCCCTGTCCGTGGAGGTCGAGAAGGTGTTCCTGCTGGAGGACGCCGCCGCCGCCCACCGCCACATCGAGTCGGGCCGCACCCGCGGCAAGCTCGTGCTGCGCGTCGCCCCCTGATCCCACCGCGCCACAGCCCCGTCAGGCACACGACCCGGCAGCGCCGGAGCGGGGCAGTCCGGTGATGAAAAAGACCCGAAGCCTCAAACCGGCAGAAACAGGGAATCACACAGGGAGCACGTCCGAACGGCGGGCCGCCGGCCGCCCCTGCGCGGGGCGACCGCAGACTGGTCAGAAGGAGCCGGAATCATGACGACGAACGACAACCGCACGGTCATCGCGGACAGCGAGGCTCCCGTGCACCGGGAAGACGACCAGTCCTGGCAGACGTCGGACACGGACGGCGTCCAGGCCGTCCAGGCCGTCCAGGCCGTCCAGGTCACGCTGGAAGGCATCCGGCCCGCGGTGCCGGCGCAAGTGCAGATGCAGGTGCAGGTGCAGGCACCCGGGGAGCCGGTGCTGAAGAAGGAACTCAGCCGGCCCAGCCAGCCCCTGCCCCTGGAGACCCGCCCGGTGATCGGCATCGCGCGTGGCATCGTCATGACACTGGGAGGCTGCACCCACGAGGAGGCGTTCCAGGTGCTGATGGACGTCTCCCGGCACACCAACATCGAGCTCCGCGAGATAGCCCAGCGCCTCGTCGACAGCGTCGACGGACCGCCGCCGTCCGGGCCCCTGCGTACGGCTCTGCGCAACGCCCTCGAACGGCTCGCACCCGCACCGCCCGGCACGGGCGGCACCGCTCTCTGAGCGGGTGCCCGCATCCGCCTGCGCACGCCGGGCAGGCGGATGCGGGCCCCACCGGACACCACACGGCACCCTCATGGAGGACGACGATGACAAGACCGCTTCCCCTGCTGGGCCGCACCGCGGTGGTCACCGGCGCCGCGCGCGGCCTCGGAGAAGGCATGGCACGCGCGCTCGTGCGGCGAGGAGCCGACGTGGCCCTGCTCGGCCACGAGGAATCCGAACTCGCCCGGGTCGCCGCCTCTCTCCCGGGCAGAGCCGCCCACTGGGCCGTCGACGTCACCGACGAGGCCGGGATGGCACGCACCGCCTCCCAGGTGGAGCAGCGCTTCGGGCCGCCTTCCGTGCTGGTGGCCAACGCCGGGGTGGCCGCGGGCGCCCTGTTCCTCGACAGCGACCCGGCGACCTGGCGACGGATCGTGGAGGTCAACCTGATCGGCAGCGCGGTCACCGCCCGGGCCTTCCTGCCCGGGCTTCTCCGGACCCGCGGCTACTACCTGCAGATCGCGTCGCTCGCGGCCGTCGCCCCCGCTCCCCTGATGTCGGCGTACTGCGCCTCCAAGTCGGGCGTGGAGGCGTTCGCTCAGACGGTACGTGCGGAACTGGCGCACCGCGGCGTGGGGGTGGGCGTCGCCTACATCAGCTGGACCGACACGGACATGATCCAAGACGCCCGGCACTACCGGACCATGCGCGAACTGCGTGCCCACATGCCGTGGCCCGCCGACAAGGTCTACCCGTCGCAGCCGGTGGTGGACCGCCTCGTCCGTGGCATCGAGCGGCGCTCTCCCGCCGTCTACACCCAGCCCTGGCTGCGCGCCGTCCGGGCGGCGCGCGTGTGCCTGCCGGGGATCGTCGCCCGCCGGTCCCGGCGCGTACTCGGCCGTCTCGAAGGCCGCGCCGACCTCTCGGCGACCGGCCTGCTCGGGGCGGGCGGAGAGGCCGACGCCGTCGACGCGTCCCCGGGGCCCCCGCTCCACGGCGGCAACGGCTGAGGGGGGACGGAAGGGAGAGCCGCGGTCATGCCTCCGGGGAGGTTTCCGCGCGTTCGCCGCTCCTGTCACGGCGGCTCAGAGCGCGCTGTGCACGGCTGAGTACGCCCCCCAGGGGGCGGCTGTGCAGCGCCGCCCGCGCCGCGTTGGCGCCCGGGGCGCCGTGGACACCACCGCCCGGGTGGGCGCCGGCCGAGGCCAGGTACAGCCCCTTGACGGGCGTTTCCGGGCGGCCGGTGCCGGGGAGCGGGCGGAAGATGAGCTGCTGGTGCATGGCGGTGGTGCCGCCGTTGATCGCGCCTCCGTGGAGGTTGGCGTTCATCGACTCCAGCGTCGGAGGAGCGAGGATGCGGCGGCTGCGGATGCGGGACCGGAAGCCCGGCGCGTACCGCTCGACCTGGGCCTCCACCCGGTCCGCCATCGCTTCCTGTTCGCCCTTGTCCCAGGCGCCCGTCAGGCTGTCGTCTCCCGCGTCGCCCTTGATCCGGTGGGGGACGTGGGTGTAGGCCCACGCCGATTCGGTGCCCGCCGGTGAACGGGAGGCGTCGGCGGTGGTCATCTGGCCGAACAGTACGAACGGCCGGTCGGGGACCTGACCCGTCGCGATCTGCGCGGCGAACCGGGTCAGACCGTCCACCCCGTCGGCCAGGTGCACCGTGCCCGCGGTCGAGGCTTCGGCGGCGGTCCACGGCACGCGGCCGTCGAGGGCCCAGTCGACCTTGAAGGTGGCGAAATCCCACTGGAAGGTGCGCAGGTCGTCGAGGAACCGGCCGGGCAGGTACCGGGCGTCCACCAGCCCGCCGTAGAGATCCGGTACGGACACGTCCGCCAGCACCGCCCGGGTCGCCGGCACCGCTTCGCCGCTCGCGGCCCGCACGCCCACGGCACGCCCCGCCCGCACGACGATCTCGGTCACGCGTTCACCGCAGCGCACAGCGCCGCCGCGCCGCTCCAGTCGCCGTACCAGCGCCGCGGTGAGTTCGCCCGCGCCGCCGGCCGGTACGGGGAACCCGTACCTCTGGCCGAGCATGGACATGAGCCAGCCGAAACCACCGCTGCCGGCCGCCTCCGGGGCGAGGTCCGCGTGCAGGGCGTTGCCCGCGAGGAGCAGTCGGCCCGCCTCCCCTTCGAACTCCTCCTCGCCCAGCCGTCGCACCGGCAGCAGCATCGTCCGGGCCAGGTGCAGCCCGCCCGCGCCGCGCAGCCGGGCCGCGACCCGGGCCGCGGAACGCACGGGCGGGAAGGGGGTGAAGAGGGAATCGAGGATGTCGGGGCCGAGTCGGTCCCATACGCCGCACAGCGCCCGCCAGGCGGCGCCGTCACCGGCGGCGAAGGCTTCGAGGCCGGCGGCGGTGTCCTCGGCGCGGCGTTCCAGGACCGCGCACCGCCCGTCGGGGAGGGGATGTGCCAGCACGCTGGGGGCGTGGCTCCAGCGCAGCCCGTGCTCGTGGAGCCTGAAGCGGGCCATGACCGGGGAGGCCGCGGCCAGTGGGTAGAAGGCGCTGAAGAGGTCACTGACGTAATCGGGGTGGACGCCGCGGTCGCTGCGGACCGCGCCCCCCGGCTCGGGCTGGGCCTCCAGGACTTCCACCGTCCAGCCGGCATCGGCCAGCAGGTTCGCGGCGACGAGTCCATTGGGTCCTGCACCGATCACTACCGCGTCCGGCATTCTTGCCTCCTGTCAGGCCCGGCGTCTCAGGACCGTTCGCTCGCGTGCCGCGGGGCGTGCTCGACGACTTTGGCCAGCCGGCCGAGCATGCTGCGGTGGCGCAGTTGCAGCAGGGCGTCGAGCGCCGTGTTGTGCAGCGTGCCGCCCACTCCGCGCAGCGGGTGCTCGTCGAGGATGACCAGGGCGTCGTCCCCCCAGGGGCGTACTTCGATAGCGATCCTGGCGGTCCCCAGCGGACCGCTGTCGGCTTCGAGTTCGAGTTCGTACGGCGGTTCGCTGCGGCGGACTATCGTCTGGCCCGTCACCGTCCACGGCCCGAGGTTCACGGTGTACTCGATCGTGGCGCCGACCTGCGGCCAGTCGCCCTTTCCGGGCCGCGACTGCGCGGTTCCGACCACCCAGTCGCCGTACCGCGACCCGTCGGCCAGGACCTCCCACACCGCTTCGGGGGGCCTGCGGATCAAGTGGTGCCGTACAGCCATCGGTTCTCCAACGTCTCAACGGAACGAATCGTGATCATCAGCCCCTGGAAGGGCGGGCTCCGCACGCAGATACACGCGCGGAGCCCGCCGCTCAGGTCGCTTGTGGTGCCACCGGCACCACCTGCATCACCGGTGTCACCGCGTGACGACATGCCGTTCGTCGGGAACGCAGTGCGTCATGGTCAGACCGGTCACGTCGCGCGGAGGGTTGTCCCCCAGGTTGGCCAGCCGCTTGCGGTCCTCCTCGGTGAGGTCCTGACTGGCCAGTGGCTCCAGCCCGGCGACGTCCTGCGGGCTGATGCCCAGCCCCTCGCCCACCCGCAGGCCGAGCTCGTTCTCGACGAGCAGGAAGTGCCAGACCATCCGCTCCTGCACGGGGCGGTCGCAGTCGGAGAGCATGGTGACGAAGTTGTGCACCAGGTCGTCCCGCTCCCAGTCCTCCATGAGCCGGAAGCGCTGTCCGGCCTGCATGTAGTCGTTGGTGCGCGGGATGCGCTTGCGCGTGAGCCTGCCGCGGATCTCGGGGCCCTGCTCGTCGTGCGTGGGGTACTGGCCCTCGCGCAGGCCGCCGGTGATCGACGGTTCGTAGTTGACGCTCGGGTTCTCCCCGGCCTGGTCCACGTTGTACGTCATCAGGCCGTCGCGCTGGTTGGTGCGTACGTCGGCGTTCTTGGCCTGGTTGACGGGCAGCTGGAGGTAGTTCGGCCCCACCCGGTACCGCTGGGTGTCGCTGTAGGAGAACGTACGGCCCACGAGCATCTTGTCGTCGGAGAAGTCCAGGCCGTCGACCAGCACACCGGTGCCGAAGGAGATCTGCTCGTTCTCGGCGAAGAAGTTGTCCGGCATCCGGTTGAGGACCATCTTCCCGACCGGCTTCGGCGGGAAGTCCTGCTCGGGCCAGGTCTTCGTGTCGTCCAGGGGGTCGAAGTCCAGCTCGGGGTGGTCGTGGTCCTCCATCATCTGGACGACGAGCTCCCACTCCGGGTAGTCGCCCCTGGCCACGGCGTCGTAGAGGTCCTTCGTGGCGTGGCCGAGCCCCTCGGCCTGTACGTTCGCCGCGTCCTCCGCCGTCATGCTGCGGACGCCCTGCTTGGGCAGCCAGTGGTACTTGACCAGGACGGTGTCGCCCTCGGCGTTGACCCACTTGTAGGTGTTGACGCCGAACCCCTGCATGTGGCGGTAGTCCGCCGGGATCCCGCGGGGGCTGAACAGGTTCACGAGCATGTGCATGCTCTCCGGGGTCTGCGACATGAAGTCGAAGATCCGGCGCGGCTGCTGCTCGAAGGTGACCGGGTCCGGCTTGAGGGCGTGGATGACATCCGGGAACTTGATCGCGTCGCGGATGAAGAAGACGCCCAGGTTGTTGCCGACGAGGTCCCAGTTGCCGTCCTCCGTGTAGAACTTCACCGCGAAGCCGCGCGGGTCACGGGCCGCCTCGGAGGAGTCGCGGCCGCCGATCACGGTGGAGAAGCGTACGGCCAGGTCGGTGCGCTTGCCGCGCTCCTGGAAGAGCTTGGCCCTGGTGTAGCGGCTGATCGGCTCGTCCCCCCAGGCGCCGTACGCCTCGAAGTAGCCGTAGGCGGTGACGCCCCGGGCGTGGACGACGCGCTCGGGGATGCGTTCGCGGTCGAAGTGGCTGATCTTCTCCAGGAACTGGTAGTTCTCCAGGGTGGCCGGGCCCCGGTCGCCCACAGTGCGCTGGTTCTGGTTGTCGTAGACCGGGTGGCCCTGCCGGTTGGTCAGTACCTTCCGGTCATCGTCTGGGGACGGGCCCTTACCGGATACATCCGTCACGATCTTCAACCCCTTCTGTGCCTATTTCGCCGGATAATCCACACTATTCCCCTTTGCCTGGAAGCCCGGCTCGTCCGATGGGGTTGCGAAGACGCGTCGTCGCCTTCCGCACGCCCCGGATCCGGGCTTCGCCGCCTGACCGGGTCCGGGGACCGTCCGGCGCGGCCCTCGGGGATGCCGGTTTCAGCGCATCGCTGCCCCGCCAGTACCCACCGGAAAAGAAGTCATACGGCCGTCCCGGCGAAATCCGCCGAAGGCCGCCCGCGGGGCCCGTCGGCGCGGCCGTCCGGACGACCGCGCCGCGGGCCCGCCCGGATCCTCCGCGGCCGGCACCCGAGGGGCGGGCCGCCCCGCCTCTCGGGCGCCGACGCCCCGGGGGTGGCGGCTCAGGACGGAACCGGGCTCACACCCCCGGTGGCCGCTCCACGGCCGGCACCCGCGGCTCGTCCGCGCCAGCCCTGTCCCCGCCCTGGCCGCCGACGGGTCCGGCCCCATGCTCCACGCGCAGTGTTCACCGAACCCGCTGGACGGCTTCGCCGCGCTCACCGGGAATTCCGCCGGAAAGGCGCCCCGCACAACCGCGCCCGGGTGGGACGGCAGGACGGAGCTTTCGATGAGCACAGGTGTCAGGCCGGTCCGCGACGACCGGCTCGCGCAGACGGTGGAATACGCCTACGCATCGGTCGCCGACGCGCCCGTGCGCGTCATCTGGACCGCCGGCGCCTGCCCCCTCGACACCGAGGGCAGGACCGTCGCGGTGGGGAGCTACGCAGGGCAGACCCACCAGGTGATGCGCAATCTCGTCACAGCACTCGCCGGGGTGGGCGCGTCACTGTCCGATGTCGTCAAGACCACCGTCCACGTGGCGTCTCCCCGGCGGAGCGACCTGGTCGAGGCGTGGGAGGTCTACCGGGAGTACATGGGCGCGCATGACGCTCCGAGCACACTGCTCGGCGTGACGGTGCTCGGGTACGCCGACCAGCTCGTCGAGGTCGAGGCGGTTGCCGTGGCCACCGGTGCGCCGGGCCCCAGGGCGGCGCGGGAGGACGTACCCGCGCGGTGACCGGGGCCGGGCGGGGGCGCTCCGCCAGGAGGCTCTCCGGCAGCAGGCATCACCGGACCGGCGACGGGTAGGTGAGCCGCTATGACCACTCATCGGAACATACGGCAGGGCGGAAAACCCCGGGTGGGTACCCGGGGTTACGCCGACGTCGAGCGGGCCCGGGAGCAGCTGGAGGCCGCGGGGGCGGAGCGGGGGCGTTCGCCGTTCTCCAGTGGCGCCTCGGAGGCCTACCACTGGGCCCTGGGCCGCGCGGAGCGCTCGCCGGTCACCGGGGCCGGCGGCGGGGAGGGCGTCCCCGACCTGTACAAGCTGACCGCCGAGGTGGACGCGGCCGTGGTGCAGATGGACGAGCCCGTCAGCCGGCCCGGTCCGCGGGATCACACCCGGGGAGTGCACGACGCGCTGGCGTGGGTGTGCGGATACCGCGACGAGGCTCCGTGACCCGGTGGACGGCCGGGTGACGGACAGCCCCGCGTGCGTACGCCCGCCGTCGGGGGCCGGTTACTGCACGCGCCCCGTGCGGGTCTCCTCCCCCTTGTCCTCCGTGTCCTCCTCGTCCGGCAAGTGGACGTCGTTGACGGATATGTTCACCTCCACGACCTCCAGGCCCGTCATCCGCTCCACCGCCGCGACGACGTTCTCGCGCACATCGGCGGCGACGTCGGTGATGGCGGCCCCGTACTCCACGACGACCGCGAGGTCGATGGCGGTCTGACGCTCACCGACCTCGACCGTGACCCCGCGGGTGACGCTCGGCCGCCCGCCGGGGACCCTGTCCCGTACCGCGCCCATGGTGCGGGCGAGGCCGCCTCCCAGGGCATGGATGCCCGGCACCTCCCGCGTCGCCATCCCGGCGATCTTCTCCACCACCCCGTCCGCGACAGTCGTCCTGCCCCGCGTCGCGGGGGCCGTGTTCGCTCCCGACTTGCCCTGCAGCGTCGTCGCGCCGGAGGCACGGGGTTTGGTCTTGGCTGCGCTGGTCGCTTCCGGCATGGGAAGCCACCTCCTTGAACAGGAGGGCCCCTCGGAGCCCTGCGAATGTATAAGGCCGCAGTATCCATTCGTACCCGATTGGGCCTGTATACGCGCGTCCTGGCCTCCCCGGCCGGGGGCGTCCGCGGGCGGGGCGCGGTCTGCGGCGGCCCGGGGCCCGGTGAAGCCTTGAGCTTGTTGTTTCGTCCAACGTCCGGTCGGCCCGAGACGGGCCCGGCCGACGCGGGACGCGGTCGGCACGCATGCGGCCGAGGACCCCGACCGGCAGACCGTCCGGCGGACGCAGGCGATGCGCGCCGCCGCGGACGCCGCAGGCCGCGGAAGTACCGCGTGTGCGGTAGGCGGCCGCTCGTCCTGAGCGGGACCCGCCCGGGGCGGGCCGGTTACCGGTCCGTGAGCAGCCGTTCGGCCGGCGCGGCGGTGAAGTACTCGGCGTCCTTGGGGCGCTTGATCTCGGGGCCCTGGGGCGGCGGGCCGGTTCGAGGTGGGGTATGTGCTTGGAGCAGTGGATGAAAGCCTCGGCGACGCTGACGTGGACCCAGAATTCGGGCTGCCGCCCCGGGGCCGTGTCGACCGGTATCAGGGGGTGGCGGGCGCGGAATTCCTGCGCACCCACCAGCCGGGCCGAGCCATTGACGTGCAGCCCGATGTGGTGGTGGGTGAAGTCGACGAACAGCAGCCCCAGATGCGGGTTCTCCGTGATGTTTCCGGCGCTCGCCATGACACCGTTCCCGCGGTACTCGGGGTAGGTGAGGGTGTGCTCGTCCAGGACGGTGACGAATCCCGGCGGGCCTGCCCGGAAGCTGGCGTCGCAGTGTCCGCGGGAGTCCGCCGTGGAGAGGAAGACCATCGACTGCCGGCCGATGAAGTCCCTCATCACCTCGGTGAGATGGGGCCGGACCTGCCGGTCGTAGAAGGCGTCGGCGCGCGGCGCGGTGCCGAGGTGGTCTTGCAGCATGCGCTCCCCGCGGGATGGGGCGGCGTCGTGACTGTTCACAGGTGTTCGCTCTCCGGCCGGTGTCGTGCGAGTACGGGGGTGCGGTAAGGACAGGGACGCCTCATGCTGGCCTCCGGGCCCGAACTCTCGCAGCACTTGCGGCAAAGTTCCCTGTCTCTCGGCGATGTGCTGATGAGATACGGCGGCTCGTACGCAGAAGAGGCCGGCGCGGTGGTGCGCACCCACGTCGCGGCCACCGGCGGCGGCCCCGGTGCCACGACGTCTCCGAGGGGTGCATTATGCACCAGGACACGGGTCCGCGCTGGAGGTGAGGAGCGTCCCGGCCGCCCCTCTTCCGTCTCAGAACCTCCCGGGCCCCGACGGGGCCGGGCCCGCCGCACCGCGGCACGGATCTGCCCGTACGCAGACGTGAACCGGCCCGCCACCACCGGCTCGCGGTATCCGCCCCGCCCTCTCGCGATGGCGGCCGCGGCCAGGCACGCGGCGGCGACGAAGGCGCCCAGCAAGGCGTACGCGATCCCGGCGCCGGGCTTCTCGGACAGCGCGGCGGCCCGCGCGACGGAGTCCGGTCCGGCCGGGGACGCCAGGGGGGCGGCGGGCGGTGTCAGCGAGCCCACCGGGCCGACCCGCCCGGCGGCGGCGAAACCCCAGTCGAGGAGGGTGCGGGCCTCCTCGTACACCGCGGACCCACCGCCCGCTGCGGGTTCATCACCGTCACCAGCAGGGTGCGCCCGCCCCGGTTCGCGGCGGCGATCAGGGTGTGGCCCGCGCCGGAGGTGTAGCCGTTCTTGACGCCGATCAGCCCCGGGTACCGCTTCACCCCGTGGGACCCGGTCAGCAACCGGTTGGTGTTCTGGATTCCGAAGGTCCAGGTGGAGCTTCCGTCGGGGCGCGTCCCGCCGGGGAAGGCCGCGTCGACGGTCGCCGCGTACCGGGCGAACTGCGGGTCCGCCAGCCCGGCGCGGCCGAAGACGGCCAGGTCGTGGGCGGAGGAGACCTGGCCCGGGGCGTCGTAGCCGTCCGGGGAGACCACGCGGGTGTCCAGCGCGCCCAGGGCACGGGCCTTGGCCTGCATCTGGCGGGCCGTGGCCTCCCAGCCGCCGTTCATCTCGGCCAGTACGCGCACGGCGTCGTTGCCGGAGCGCAGGAAGACCCCCCGCCAGAGGTCCGCCACCTGGTACGTGCGGCCCGGCGCCACGCCCACCGTGCTGCTGCCCTCACCCACTCCGGTGAGGTCGTCCCTGGTCACCGTGTGCAGGGCCGCGCCGGAAAGGCGGGGCAGCGCGGTGACCGCGAAGAGTGTCTTGATGGTGCTGGCCGGCGGCAGACGGCGGTGCGCGTCGTGGGCGGCGAGCACCTCGCCCGTGCGCGCGTCGGCCACCAGCCACGAGAGCGCGGACACGTCACGCGGAAGCTTCGGCGCCCCCGGCCGGAGTCGCACATGCGTCCCCGGCCGGTGCAGCAGTGATGCCTCGGTGGAGACGGGATGCGGCAGCGGCTCGGGGCGCGGGGCGGCCGTGGCCGGTGCGGCCAGGAGGGCCGGCACCCAGACAGCGAGAGCCACCGCACTCACGAGGCGGGGGCGGAGAGAAGAGCTGATGACCATTCAGCCACCGTAGGAAGCGGTCCTGGTACGCGCAGGTCCGCCTGGGCCGACCGGCCGTATCGGAGTGGGGGTCTCCGGGCGGGCAACGGTCCGGTCGGCCCGGTCAGGCATCGATGATGACGGGGATGATCAGGGGCTTGCGACGATATGTCCTGAACGCCCAGTTCGCCACCGCACGGGCGATGAGCTGTTCGAGCTGGTGCGCGTCTCCCACGCCTTCCTCGGCCGCGGTGGCGAGGGTCTTCTCGATGACGGGGATGACGGGCTCGAAGGTGGTGTCGTCGTGGACGAACCCGCGGGCCAGGAAGTCGGGGGCCTCGGCGAGGGCTCCGGTGTCGGCGTCGACGATCGCCACGACGGTGACGACGCCTTCCTCCGCGAGGGTGACGCGGTCCTTGAGGGACGCCTCTGTGGCTCCTCCGACCGTCATGCCGTCCACGTAGACGTTGCCCGCGGGCACCTTGCCGGTGATGGAGGCGCGCCCGTCGACGAGGTCGACGACGACGCCGTCCTCGGCGATGACGACCCGGTCGGGGTCGACACCCGTACGGATGGCCAGGTCGCCGTTGGCGCGGAGGTGGCGCCATTCGCCGTGCACGGGCATGACGTTGCGGGGCTTGACGATGTTGTAGCAGTAGACGAGCTCACCGGCGCTGGCGTGTCCGGATACGTGCACCTTGGCGTTGCCCTTGTGGACGACGTGGGCGCCCCACCGGGTCAGCCCGTTGATCACCCGGTAGATGGCGTTCTCGTTGCCCGGGATCAGGGAGCTGGCCAGCAGGACGGTGTCCCCCTTCCCGATGCGGATCATGTGGTCGCGGTTGGCCATCCGCGACAGCGCGGCCATCGGCTCGCCCTGGGAACCGGTGCACACCAGGGTGACCCTGTGGTCCGGCAGTTTCTCCAGTTCCCGCATGCTCACGACCAGGCCGGAGGGGACCTTCAGGTAGCCGAGTTCGCGGGCGATGCCCATGTTGCGGACCATCGACCTGCCCACGAAGGCGACCTTGCGGCCGTGCTGGTGGGCGGCGTCCAGGACCTGCTGGATGCGGTGCACGTGGCTGGCGAAGCTGGACACGATGACCCTGCGCGGGGCGGTGCGCATGACCTGCTCGATCGCGGGGTTCAGATCGCGCTCGGACGTGGTGAAGCCGGGGACCTCGGCGTTGGTGGAGTCGGTGAGGAACAGGTCCACCCCCTCTTCGCCGAGCCGGGCGAAGGCCCGCAGGTCGGTGATGCGCTCGTCCAGCGGGAACTGGTCCATCTTGAAGTCGCCGGTGTGCAGCACCATCCCGGCACCGGTGCGGATCGCGACCGCGAGACTGTCCGGAATGGAGTGGTTGACCGCCACGAACTCGCAGTTGAAGGGGCCGAACCCCCGCCGGTCGCCCTCACGGACCCGTACCGTACGGGGTCTGATGCCGTGCTCCTTGAGCTTGGCCTCCAGGAAGGCCAGTGTCAGCTTCGAGCCGACGACAGGAATGTCCGACCGCTCACGCAGCAGGTACGGAACGGCGCCGATGTGGTCTTCGTGGCCGTGGGTCAGCACCACCGCCACGACATCGTCCAGGCGTTCCCGGATCGATGTGAAGTCGGGGAGGATCACGTCCACCCCGGGCTGGGTCTCTTCGGGGAACAGCACGCCGCAGTCGACGATGAGCAGCTTGCCTGCGTACTCGAAGACGGTCATGTTGCGGCCGATTTCCCCGAGGCCGCCCAGGGCGACGACCCTCAGGCCTCCGTCGGGCAGCGGAGGAGCGGCTTTAAGTTCGGGATGCGGATGACTCATATCTTGACGTTACCGGAGAGGTGACCGCGGTGATCCTTTGGTGGTCCCGTCCCGCAGGTTCACGCGGTACTCCCGATACGCGGGGGCAGCGGCCGGGGCCGTCCTCACCCCGCGGAAGACCCTACCTTGACGTCAGAGTAGCTTTGGAGTCGGCATGGGCTCCGGTGCGCGGAACACGACCGCCGCCCGGCGTACGGAAGCGACTGCCGGAGCCGTCCGGTCCTCCGCCCGGGCCGCCGAGGAGTACGGAGGACGGGTGACCGTATTCCGGTGACAGCGGCAGACAGCCACAGCCACCCACAGCGACGAAGGCGGTTCGGTGAACACGATGGGCGGACCGGCAGCCGGCGAGGCGGCCCGGCGACGGACGTTCGCCGTGATCAGCCACCCCGATGCGGGCAAGTCCACGCTGACCGAAGCGCTGGCCCTGCACGCGCACGCGATCACCGAGGCGGGCGCGGTGCACGGCAAGTCGGGGCGGCGCGGGGTGGCGTCGGACTGGATGGAGATGGAGAAGACCCGCGGCATCTCGGTGACCTCGGCGGTGCTGCAGTTCGCCCACCGCGGTTGCGTGCTCAATCTGCTGGACACCCCCGGTCACGCGGACTTCTCCGAGGACACTTACCGGGTGCTGGCGGCGGTGGACTGCGCGGTGATGCTCATCGACGCGGCCAAGGGCCTGGAGGAACAGACCCGCAAGCTCTTCGACGTGTGCCGTCACCGGGGCATCCCGGTGATCACGTTCGTCAACAAGTGGGACCGGCCGGGGCGTGAGGCGCTGGAGCTGCTGGACGAGATCGAGCGGGAGTTCCGCCTGCGGCCCACCCCCCTCACCTGGCCGGTCGGTGCCTCGGGGTACATGCACGGCCTGATCGACGTGCGTGAACCCGGGCAGATGCTGCGCTTCACCCGTACCCCCGGCGGGTCCCACGAGGCCGTCGAGGAACCGGTGCCGGCCGAGCGGGCCGCCCTCGAGGAAGGCGCCGACTGGGAGCAGGCCGCGGAAGAACTCCAGCTGCTGCGGGCGGACGGGGCCGGGTTCGACCGGGCCTCGTTCCTGGCCGGCACCTCCACTCCGGTCTTCTTCGGCGCCGCGATCTCCAACATCGGCGTACGGCTGCTGCTGGACGCCGTCGTCGACCTCGCCCCGCCGCCGGGCCCGCGCATGCTGGAGGGTGGCGGCAGCCGGCCGGTCGACGCCCCGTTCTCCGGGCTCGTGTTCAAGGTGCAGGCGAACATGGACCCCTCGCACCGCGACCGGATCGCCTTTCTGCGGGTGTGCTCGGGCGTCTTCGAGCGGGGCGCGACCGTCACCCGCGCCGCCTCCGGCAAACCGTTCGCGACCAAGTACGCGCACAGCGTCTTCGGGCAGGACCGCTCCATGGTCGACACCGCCTACCCCGGCGATGTGGTCGGTCTGGTCAACGCCGCCGCTCTGCGCGTCGGTGACACCCTCTACGCCGGGCCGCCCGCCCTCTTCCCCGCCATGCCCACCTTCGCCCCGGAGCACTTCGCGGTCGTACGTCCCGTGGACATCGGCCGCTCCAAGCAGTTCAGGCGCGGCATCGCCCAGATGGACGAAGAGGGCGTCGTGCAGGTCCTGGTGTCCGACGTGCGCGGTGACCAGGCGCCGGTGCTCGCCGCCGTGGGGCCGATGCAGTTCGACGTCGTCTCCGCACGCATGGCGGGTGAATTCTCCGCCCCGGTACGGCTGGAAGCACTCCCCTACCACCTGGCGCGGGGCACTGACGCGGCGGGAGCGGCGGCCCTGAACGGCTCCCGGCTGGTCACGGGCGAGGCACTGACCCGCGTCCGGGACAAGGCGGTACTCGCGCTGTTCCCCGACCGCTGGCAGGCCAACTCCTTCGAGCGGGCCTTTCCCGGAGCCCGGCTGACCCCGCTCCTCGCCGCCCACGCCTGAGGGGCGCCCGCCGGACGAACGGCGAGCCTTCCGCGCCGGCAGAACGCAGAACACGGACGAAGCCGGCCGGCGGCGCAGCCCCCGCACTGCCGTCGGTTCGCCGGACCGAGCCTGCGGCGCAGAATGGCGGCGAAGCCCTCGGCGGCCGCCACCCGGGCACGCAGCGTCTCGCAGCGGGCGCCGGCGGCCTCCCGGCAGGAGGCCAGCCGCTCGCGCAGCCGTTCCTTCTCGTCGCCGGCCGGCGGACCGTCCGCGGCGGCGAGCCGGTCGGTGACCTCCAGCAGGTCGCGCACCTCCTCCGGGGAGGAGTCCGGCGGCTTCATCCGGCGGATCGCCACCAGGCGCTCGACGTCGGCCCCGGTGCAGAGGCGGAAGCCGCCCTTGCCGCGAGCGGAGGGGATGAACAATGACGAGGCCGGCCTCCTCGTCATGCCGGATCGCGCGCAGCGGCAGGCGGGGCCGCTCGGTCGTTCTCCACGCCTTCGCCTTCTGCGTTCCGCCGCATCCCGAACGCTTGAATCGCTTCAGAAGGTGCGCCCGGAATCACGCGCCCCGAAAGCCCGTTCACCTGCGCACCCACAAGCCGCACCTCACACTCTGCCCTGACGTCAGGGTAGAGTGTGAGGTGCGAGCCCCTGGCCGGACAGGTTCAGCCGGGGCGACTCCGCCAGCAGACTTCCGGGCGATGACGCCCGACCGGCAGCCACGACGGCCGCCGCTCCATCCGGCAGGGCCCCCGTCGAGGCCGGGCCGCCGGGGTTTCCGCCCCCTGGTGCGGAACGAGTACGACGCGCGTGCATCCAGCGGACGGTTGCGTGCGCACGAACAGAAACGGTTGCATGTCCTCACCGCTGTCCGCAGCCCCCGGGCTGCGCATGTCCAAGCCCGACTGGCTCGACTCCCCGAAGGTCTTCCGTACCGAGGTGCTGGCCGGCCTCGTGGTCGCGCTGGCTCTGATCCCCGAGGCGATCTCGTTCTCGATCATCGCCGGTGTCGACCCCAGCATCGGCCTCTTCGCCTCCTTCACCATGGCCGTGGTGATCTCCGTCGTGGGCGGCCGCAAGGCCATGATCTCGGCCGCGACCGGTGCGATCGCCCTGGTCATCGCCCCGCTCAACCGCGAGTACGGTCTGGGTCACCTGATCGCCGCGGTCATCCTCGGCGGCCTCATCCAGGTCGCCCTCGGCGCCCTGGGCGTCGCCAAGCTGATGCGTTTCGTGCCGCGCTCGGTGATGATCGGCTTCGTCAACGCCCTCGCCGTCCTGATCTTCATGGCCCAGGTGCCCGAGATGCGGGACGTGCCCTGGCCGGTCTACCCGTTGATCGCCGGCGGCCTGGTACTCATGGTCCTCTTCCCGAAGATCACCAAGGTCGTCCCGGCCCCGCTGGTCTCGATCGTCGTCCTGACCGTCATCACGGTTGCCGCCGGCATCGCGGTGCCGACCGTGGGCGACAAGGGCGACCTGCCGTCCTCGCTGCCGGTGCCCGGCCTGCCGGACGTGCCCTTCACGATGGACACGCTGACCACCATCGCTCCGTACGCCTTCGCCTTCGCGCTGG
Organism: Streptomyces sp. Wb2n-11; assembly: GCF_001049855.1. Taxonomy (NCBI): domain Bacteria; kingdom Bacillati; phylum Actinomycetota; class Actinomycetes; order Kitasatosporales; family Streptomycetaceae; genus Streptomyces; species Streptomyces sp. Wb2n-11. The sequence goes on along the minus strand of NZ_CVPB01000001.1, from coordinate 7,125,283 downwards.
TCGGGCTGATGGAGTCACTGATGACCGCCAAGCTCGTCGACGACATCACCGACACGCGCTCCAACAAGACCCGCGAGTCGATCGGCCAGGGCATCGCCAACATCGTCACCGGCTTCTTCGGCGGCATGGGCGGCTGCGCCATGATCGGCCAGACCATGATCAACGTGAAGACGTCCGGCGCCCGCACCCGCCTGTCCACGTTCCTGGCCGGTTCCTTCCTCATGGTCCTGTGCATCGTCTTCGGCCCGGTCGTCTCGGACATCCCGATGGCCGCGCTGGTCGCGGTGATGATTCTGGTCTCGGTCGCCACCTTCGACTGGCACTCCGTCCGGCCCAGGACGCTCAAGCGGATGCCGGTGGGCGAGACCACCGTCATGGCCGTCACCGTCGCCGCCGTGGTCGCCACCCACAACCTCGCCGTCGGCGTCGTTCTCGGCTCGGTCACCGCCATGGCCGTCTTCGCCAAGCGCGTCGCCCACCTGGCCCAGGTCTCCGGGGTCGTCGACCCCGACGGCAGCCAGGTCGTCTACGTGGTCACCGGCGAGCTGTTCTTCGCCTCGTCCAACGACCTCGTCCACCAGTTCGACTACAGGGGCGACCCGGACGACGTCGTCATCGACCTCTCCGGCGCCCACATCTGGGACGCCTCCTCGGTCGCCGCCCTCGACGCGGTGGAGACGAAGTACGCCCAGCGCGGCAAGAAGGTCACCATCGTCGGCCTGAACAAGCCCAGCGCCGAGATGCACGACAAGCTCGCCGGACAGCTCACCGCCGGCCACTGAGAACCGACCGCCCGGCCGTCGGCCCGCCACGGCGGCCGGTGCGGTGAGCGTGCGCGGAGAACTCCGCACCCGATGGGGGGAGGTGCCCGGACCGGTCGGTCCGGGCACCTCCCCCCATCGGTTTCGCCGCTCAGCGAACGAGCCGCTCCGGCATCAGTCGCTGCTCGCGCAGGGCGTCGAGTACCAGCCGTGCGTACTCGGTCGCGCCGCGCACCGAGGTGTGTGTGTTGTCGCGCTTCTCCGCCGTCAGGTAGAGGGCCTTGGACGCCTCCGGGCCGAGCTCCTCCACCCGGTTCTTGGTGAGGGCGGTGAGGTCGACCAGCGGGGTCCCCAGCTCCACCGACAGGGCGCGTATCTCCGCCGGGTGGTTCACGCCGAGACCGTTGACCAGCAGAGCGGTGTCGTTGTTCAGGGTGGCGTCGGCGTTGAACCAGCGGCGGACGACGGGCGTCACCAGGACGGGGCGGCCTCCACGCGCACGCACTCCCTCGACGAGCGCGGTGAGGTTGGCGCGATAGGACACCGCGTCGGTCTGTTTGTCGTTGTGGGCGAGCTGGATGAGTACCAGGTCGCCGCGCCGGACGAGCGGCCGGACGGCCGGGAAGAGCGCGGGGTTCTCCAGGTAGCTCACACTGCTCTCGCCGGAGTCGCCGTAGTTGGCGACGGCGGCACCGCGCTTCAGGTACTGCGGCAGTTGCTGGCCCCAGCCCGAGTACGGCTCCCCCGGCTGGTCGCACACCGTCGAGTCCCCGACGAGCAGTATCTGGCGGGCGCGCGGCGCGGGGGTGACGCTGACCGCGGCCGGAGCGGGAGCGGCTCCGGCGAAGGTGAGGGTGAGGCCGGGCGTTCCGGCGGGGCCGGTGGGTTCGCCCTCCGGGGTACGGACATTCACCGTGAAGGTACGGCGGGCACGCTGCCCCGGCGCGGTGACGGTCTCGGCGAGCAGGGTGCGGCGGGTCTCGGCGACGACGGAGGTGCTGCCCGCCGGCGCCCCGCCGAGGGTCACCGCGACGTCGTACGTTCCCGGCGCGACGTCGAAGTGGCACACGACGGGTCCGGTGCCGGTGCAGTGTTCGAGGCCGCTTCCGTGCCCGCGCCCGGTTTCCTGCCCGGGCGCCGCACCGGCCGGCACGGTGGTCAGACAGCCGACGGCCGCCGTCAGCGCGACCAGCATGGCAGTGCGTTTCATACGAGCTCCTTCCAGAGGGTGCGTGGTGCCTGTCGCCCGGCGCCGTCATGAGTTCCCGTCTCCGAGCGGGCCACGTCGGGTGGACATGCGCGCTTGCGCAACGACGTGAAACGATTCATTCATTGCCCGCACGGCACTTCCGCGAAAGGAAGGTCCGAGGAGGCCCCAAGGAGCAGAAAGCGCTTGCCGAGCGAGGGAAGGTTCCCAACAGTCACACCGCCGGGTCAACCCCCGCGTACCAGCAGCCCGCTCCCCTCACCAAGACGGCACTCCCGCCCGGACGATGTCCGGCCGGGACCTCCTCCGCTCAGCGGCCCTCGGCGGGGCGGGTGGCCCCGATCAGCCAGACCGTCGCGGCCAGGCACGCGGCGGAGAGGACGCACAGCAGCAGCGGTACGGCACGGACGCCGAACAGCTCGATGGCCCTGCCCAGAACGGGCCCGGCGGCGACCCCGCCCACCATGGACGCGGCGATCACCAGGGCTCCGGCGCGGCGGGCGCGGGGGGCGGCCCTGCTGAGCCACGGCAGGCCGGTGGGGAAGATCGGGGCGATGAACAGCCCGACACCCGCATACGCGTACGGCGCCAGTCCCGGTACTCCCGCCAGCAACAGGCACCCCGTCATCCCCGCGCAGGAAACGGCGATGATGGACTGCGCGGAGAAGCGCAGGGCGATCGGTGCCACCAGGAACCGGCCGACGGTCATCATCAGCCAGTACACGGAGGTGGCGGTGGCGGCGGCACCCGCGCTGTAGCCGACCGTTTCCAGGTGGGTGGGTTCCCAGCCGCCGACACCCGCTTCGATGGCCACGTGCAGCACGTAGAGGGTGACGAACACCGCCAGCACCGTACCGAGGCTTCTGCCGCGCGCCTGCCGGCGCGCTCCCCCGGGGGAGGTTTCGCCGCCCGCCGTCCGCGCGGTCGTCCGGCGTATCCCGCCCAGGCACAGCATCAGCGGCAGGGTCACCAGCGCGAAGACGAGAAAGACGGCTCCGTAGTGCGCCGCTCCCACGGCGGCGATCAGCGCGGGGCCGAGGATGGCGCCCACGCCGAAGTGCGCGTTGAGGATGTTCAGCATCGCGGTGGAGCGCTCGCCGAAGCCGACCGCGAAGAGCTGGTTGAGCCCGTAGTCGATGCCGCCGAACCCGAAACCGGCCAGTAACGCCGCGAGCAGGGCGGCGGGCCAGCTCGGCGCGAGCGCGAAACCGGCCGCCCCGCCGGCCATGAGCAGGTACGAGGCGCCGATGACGGGGCGGTTGCCCACCCGCCCGTACAACTGGTCGAACAGCAGCACCCCGACGACCCCGCCGACGAAGTGGGCGCTCAGTGCGAGTCCCGCTCCCGACGGGGAGAGGTCGAACTTCTCGCGCAGGGCCGGGATGGCGGGCCCGTAGAAGGCCTGGAGGGCGCCGATCAGGACGAAGCCGATACAGGAGGCCACCACGGCCGGACCGGTGAAGATCCGTGTCCCGGGAGCTTCGGCGGGGACTCCGGCAAGGCGCTGTTCCAGGGTGTCATCGCTCATGTGGACTCCCTTTGCCGGCCCGCACTCGCGCGGGCGGAGGACATGGTTGTTCCTTGCGGGTGGACGCGCAGGTGTGCGCCGCGGCAGGCCCGGAGGCATGGCCTCCTGGCGCCGGACGGGCAGCCCGGCGCCCGTTCGTCAACGAGGGCGGATCAACGCGGGCGGGTCGACGCGGGCGGATCGACGCGGGCGGATCGACGCGGGCGGATCAACGCGGGCGGGCGGTCACACCGTGCCCCGGCTCACCAGCTCCGTCGGCAGGATCACCGCCGAGGTGTCCGCGCCGCTGATCTGCGCGAGCAGGAGACGGACCATCTCGGACGCGATACGGTCCCAGGGCTGGCGGATGGTGGTGAGTTCCGGAGTGGTGGCGAGCGCCGCGGGCGAGTCGTCGAAGCCGCCGACCGCGATGTCCTCGGGCACCCGGCGGTTCGCCCGCTTCAGTGCCGTGAGGGCCCCCTGTGCCATGAGGTCGGAGGCGACGAACAGGGCGTCCATGTCCGGTACGGCCGCCAGCAGCCGCTCGGCCGCGTGTTCCCCGCTCGCCCGGCTGTAGTCGCCCGTGGCGACGAGCCGGTCGTCGGCCTCCAGGCCCGCTTCCACCAGAGCCTGCCGGTAGCCGGCGAGCCGGTCGATGCCGCCGGGTGTGTCCAGCGGGCCGGTGATCGTGGCGATGCGCCGGCGCCCGGAGGCGTACAGGTGGCGCACCATGTCATGGGCGCCGTCGCGGTCGTCGGCCGCGACGTAACTGACCTTCCCCGCATGGCCGATGGGTTTTCCGCAGGCGACGAGGGGCACGCCCGCCTCCCGCAGCTGGTCGGCGGCCGGGTCCCCGGTGTGGCTGGAGACGAGGAGGACCCCGTCGACGTGCCCTGCGGTGATGTAGCGCGTGATGCGGCGGCGTTCCGCCTCGGTACCGGCGATCATCAACAGCAGGGGGATGTCGTGGTCCGCGAGGGCCTGGGTACAGGCCCTCAGCAGCACGTTGAAGTTGGGGTCCTCGAAGAACCGCTCCTGCGGCTCGGTGAGCAGGAAGGCGACCGAGTCGGAGCGGCCGGTGATGAGCGACCGGGCGTGCCGGTTGACGACGTAACCCGTCCTGCTGATCGCGGCCTCGACCGACTCGCGCGCGGCGGGGCTGACGTAATGCCCGCCGTTGAGGACGCGGGAGACCGTCCCCCGTGAGACGCCGGCCTCGCGGGCGACGTCGTGGATCGTCGGCGGCTTGGCCGCCTTGCGCCGGCCCCCGTTGGTGTTCATGGTCACGACTTTACGGCTCCGGACAGCAGGTCCAGGCTCCAGAAGCGCTGGACGACCAGGAACAGGGCGATCAGCGGGACGACGGCCAGCAGGGCGCCGGTGATCACCAGGGTGTAGAGGGACGGCTGGTTCGATCCCTGGGCGAGGAGGGTGAAGAGCCCCAGCGTGATCGGGAACTTCTCGTCGTCGCCGAGCATGATGTACGGCAGCAGGAAGTTGTTCCAGATCGCGGTGAACTGGAAGAGGAACACCGTCACCAGCCCGGGCACCATCATCGGCAGCCCGATGCGGGTGAAGATCCGCCACTCCCCCGCTCCGTCCATCCGCGCGGCCTCGACGACGTCGGCGGGCACCGCGGCGGCGGCGTAGATCCGCGCGAGGTAGACGCCGTACGGGGACAGGATCAGCGGCAGCAGGACCGAGAGGTAGGAATCGGTCAGTTCGGCCTTGGCCAGCAGCAGGTACTGCGGTACGGCGAGGATCACGGGAGGCATCAGGACGCCGGCGAGCAGGACGTTGAACAGCGCCTCGCGGCCGCGGAACCGGTACATGGCGAGCGCGTAGCCGGACACGGCCGACACCGCCGTGGACAGCAGCGCGCCGCAGCCCGCGTAGAAGCCGGAGTTGAGCATCCACTGCCAGAAGACACCGTCGCGGTACGCGGTCAGGTCGCCCAGGTTGTCCGCGAAACCGGTGCCCGGCAGGAAGGTGAAGGTGGAGAACAGCTCGTCGGAGCCCTTGGTCGCGGCCACGACCACCCAGATCACGGGCAGCAGGCAGTACGCGGCTCCCAGCAGTAGGGCGGCGCTGGGCAGGAGTCCGGCGCGGCTGCGGCGCGGGCGGCGGGGCGGTCCCTGGGCCGTACCGGGCGTGGCGCCGGCGGCGGGCGCGCTCTTGCGTACAGCTACTGCGGTCACTGGGATGCCCCCTGCTTGGTGCGGGAGTTCGCCAGGCGCAGGAACCCGAACGAGAGCAGGAGCGTCGCCGCGGCGATCAGCACCGCCTCGGCGGCCGCCGCGTGGATGTCTCCCTTGACGAACGCGTCCTGGTAGACCTTCATCAGCGGACTCCAGGTGGTGGAAACGGAGTTGGTGAGCGGTTTCAGCGTGGTCGGCTCGGCGAACACCTGCAGGGTCGCGATGATCGAGAAGAAGAAGGTGAGCACCAGCGAGGGCGCCACCATCGGGATCTTGATGCGCAGTGCGATCTGCAGCGGCGTACAGCCGTCGAGCCTGGCGGCCTCGTACACCTCGACGGGGATGGCGCGCAGCGAGGTGTAGATGACGATCATGTTGAAGCCGGTGCCGCCCCAGACGGCGATGTTGGCGAGCGCGCCGTACAGCGGTGCGCCGTCGAGGAGGTCGGGCTGGGACAGCCCCACCGATTCGAGGAGGTACGCGAAGGGGCTGACGGCGGGAAGGTAGAGGAATCCCCACAGCAGCGCCGCGACCACGCCCGGGATCGCGTACGGAAGGAAGATCGCGAGCCGGGAGAAGGACGCGAGCCGTATCCGGTCCGTGTCGAGCAGCAGGGCGAGGACGAGGGCGAGACCGAGCATCACGGGGACGACGATCGCGCCGTACCCGAGGACCCGGAGCGCACCGTCCAGCAGTTCGGAGTCGGTCAGCGCGTCGGTGTAGTTCGCGAGTCCGGCCCACACCTCCTGGCGTGCGCCGCGGCCCAGGCCCAGCCCTTCGATCTCGACCTTGCGCAGGCTGAGGTAACCGGCATAGCCGATGGGCAGGGCGAAGAAGAGCAGGAAGAGGACCACGGCGGGGGCGAGGAAGGCGTAGGGGGCCGGCCCCGGTCCCCCTGTCCGGTGGCGTTGTCGCCGCCCGGCCGGCGGGTGGGCCCGGTGCGGCGGGGACGACGGGGGTGACGGGGCCGTGCGAGGCGTCGGGCGTGTCACTGTGCGACCCCGAAGCCGTTCTTCTTCAGGTCCGCGACGGTCTTGTCCTGCATCGCGGTGAGCGCCGCGCCGAAGCCCGCCTTGTTCTTGGCGGCCCGGCCGAAGGCGTCCTTGAAGGTGGTGTAGGCGACGTTGACGTTCGGACCCCAGGCAGCGGGTGCCGTGGTCTTCGCGATCGCGGCCGCCTCGGTGTAGAAGTCGGGCTGGTTGGAGAAGTAGTCGGGGGCCTCGGCGAGCGCGCCGCCGGTCTGGGCCGCGGTGGCCGCCGGGTAGATGCCGCTCTCCTCGACCAGGGCCGCGAGCGCCTTCGGGTCGGTGTTCAGCCAGGTCGCGAACGCGGCGGCGGCCGCCTTGTGCTCGCTGTCGTTGGTGACGGCGGTGGTGGAGCCTCCCCAGCTGCCGGTCGCGGGCTTCGACGCGGACCACTGCGGCAGCGGCGCCATGGCCCACTTGCCCTTGGTGTCGGGGGCGGCGGTGGTGAGGGTGCCCGGGGCCCAGACGGCGCTGACCCAGCCGATCTGCTGTCCGGTGTTGAGCGCCTTGTTCCAGGCCGGGGTGTACATCGGCTGGTTGTCGATGACGTCCTCCGCGACCAGGCCGCCCCAGAAGTCGGCGACCTTCCTGGTGGCGGCGTCGTCGATGCCGACCTTCCACTTGTCGCCCTCGGTCGTCCACCACCGGGCGCCGGCCTGCTGGGCAAGACCGGCGAAGAGGCCGGAGTCGTTGGCGGAGAAGGTGGTGAGGTCCTTGTCCGGGGCCTTCTTCTTCAACGCGCGGGCGGTCTCGGCGAATTCGTCCCAGGTGGCGGGGACCTTCAGGCCGTACTTCCCGAACAGGTCCTCGCGGTAGTAGAACATCATCGGCCCGGAGTCCTGCGGTATGGCGTAGACCGCGTCCGAACCGAGGGTGACCTGCTGCCAGACTCCGGGGGCGAAGGCGCCGCGCGCGCCGTCGGCCTCGCCCGAGATGTCGGCGAGCACGTCGTTGCTGACGAGGGTCGGCAGGGCCTGGTATTCGGCCTGCACCAGGTCAGGGGCCTGCTTCGCCTTGGCGGCCGTGACGATCTTGGTCACCAGGTCGTCGCCCGACGCCTGCTTCTTGACCGTGACGGTGATCTGCTCCTTCTTGCCCGGCCCCTTGTTCCACAGGTCCGCGACCTTGTCGAGCCCGGGCGCCCAGGCCCAGTAGGTCAGTTCCACCGGACCGGACCGCGCGCCGGCGTCACCGTCGTCCGACGAGCCGCAGCCGGCAAGAACCGAACCCCCCAGCGCGACGGTGGCCGACATGGCCAAAAAGCGGCGATACAAGGCGTACGACATGGGCTTCTCCCTGGGCCGGACGGCGCCCGAGACGAATGCGGGCGGCGCAGCACTGTTCTGTGAACGTTCACAGTAGAGAAACAGGCTCGACACTTGTCAATGGATTCGATGCATCGTTTTTACTACTGGACGAGCACGAAGAGTTCTGTGTACGTTCCCAGTCCATCACCAGACGAACCGCTATCCCGCAGGGGGACATCGATGCCGGAGACCACGCCCAGGGGCCTCACCCGACTCGCTTTCGGCGGTGACTACAACCCGGAGCAGTGGCCGGAATCCGTCTGGCACGAAGACGTACGGCTGATGCGCGAAGCCGGCGTCACCATGGTGAGCGTCGGGATCTTCTCCTGGGCGCTGCTGGAGCCGGATCCGGGAGCGTACGACTTCGGCTGGCTCGACCGGGTCCTGGACCTGCTCGACGCGAACGGCATCCGCGCCGACCTGGGCACCCCCACGGTCGCGCCGCCCGCCTGGTTCTACCGCGCCCATCCCGACGCCCTGCCCGTCGACCGGGACGGGCGGCGTCTGGCGTTCGGCTCGCGCGGAGCGATCTGCCACAGTTCACCGGCGTACCGCCGGGCCGCGGCCCGGATCACCACCGAGCTGGCCCGGCGTTACGCCGGGCACCCGGCGCTCGCCCTGTGGCACGTGCACAACGAGTACGGCGTCCCGGTCTCGGCCTGCTACTGCGACACGTGCGGCGCCCACTTCCGGCAGTGGCTGCGCGCGCGGTACGGCACCGTCGACGCGGTCAACGAGGCCTGGGGAACCGCCTTCTGGGGCCAGCGCTACCGCGGCTTCGAGGAGATCGACCCGCCGCGCACCACACCCACCACCGGCAATCCGGCCCAGCAGCTCGACTACCGCCGCTTCGCCGACGCGACCCTGCGCGAGAACTTCGTGGCCGAACGGGACATCCTGCACCGCCTCGCACCGGGCGTGCCCGTCACCACGAACTTCATGACCGCGCTCAGCCAGTGCGACTCGATCGACTACTGGGCCTGGGGGCGGGAGGTCGACATCGTCACCAACGACCACTACCTGATCACCGACGGACGCCGCACCCACGTCAACCTCGCCATGGCGGCGGACCTCACCCGCTCCGTGGCCGGCGGAGCGCCCTGGCTGCTGCTCGAACACGCGACCTCCGGCGTCAACTGGCAGCCGCGCAACCCCGCCAAGTCCCCCGGCGAAATGGCGCGCAACTCGCTCGCCCACGTGGCCCGCGGCTCCGAGGGCGCGATGTTCTTCCAGTGGCGCCAGTCGCGGCGCGGCGCGGAGAAGTTCCACTCGGCGATGGTTCCGCACGCCGGTACCGACTCCCGGGTCTGGCGCGAGGTCGTCGAACTCGGCCGCGCGGTCGATTCGCTGGCACCCCTGCGCGCCACCCGGACGGTAGCGGACGTCGCCGTGCTGTGGGACTGGCAGTCCTGGTGGGCCCAGCAGCTCGAATGGCGTCCCAGTGAGGACCACGACGCCCGCGAGCGCGCCGACACGTTCTACGCGTCGCTGTACGACCGTCACCTGACCGTCGACTTCGCGCATCCGGAGTCCGACCTGAGCGGCTACCCGCTGGTCGTGGTCCCCGCGCTCTACCTCACGACCGAGGCCGCCGGCCGCAACCTGCGCGGTTACGTCGAGCGGGGCGGCACGCTCGTGGTGTCGTACTTCTCCGGCATCGTCGACGAGCACGACGCCGTGCACCCCGGCGCGTACCCGGGCGCGCTGCGGGACGTACTGGGCCTGACCGTCGAGGAGTTCTCACCGCTGCTGGCGGGCGAGACGGTACGGCTGACCGGCGCCGGCGGCCCGGACCTGACGGGCGACGTGTGGTCCGAGATCGTCGTACCGCGTGGGGCCGAGACCCTGTGGACGTACGCCGACGGCATCCCGGCCGGCCGCCCCGCCGTGACTCGCAACCGGCTGGGCGAAGGCACGGCCTGGTACATCTCCAGCCGGCTGTCCGGCCCCGACCTGGACTCCGTACTCGAGCGCGCCTGCGAGGATGCGGGGATCGCTCCGCGCACCGGGCTGCCGCGCGACGTGGAGGTCGTCCGCCGCTCCGGCGGGAGCGGCACGTACGTCTTCGTCATCAACCACACAGCAGCGGACGCCAAGGTGGCGCTGGACTCCCCCGGCACCGACCTGCTGACCGGTGAGCACGTCGCGGGCGCGCTCACCGCGCCGGCCGGCGCCGTCCGTGTCGTCGCCCTTGAGGCGTGACACCTCCTCGCAGCCGACCGCCGCGAGTTCGTCCCACCCCGACCCCCGCCCCATTCCCATCCATATCCCCCGCCGAAGGGACAACGGTGTTCCCACTCAGGTTCCACCCAAGACCTCGCACCACGCGCCGGACGGTACGAGCCCTGCTCCTGCCCCTGTTCGCCGGCCTGGCCCTGGCCGGCCTCCCCTCCACCACCGCGCAGGCCACGACCTCGCTCGGCAACGGAGGTTTCGAGGCCGGCTCCGCCCCCACACCCACCCCGGCAGGCTGGTCCACCTACTCCGCGGCGAACCAGCACACCGCCTCCTACACCGAGGCCGGCGGCCGTTCCGGCGGTCACCGGCTCAGTCACTGGTCGCCCTCCGCCTACAAGGTGGAGACCTACCAGTACCTCTCCGGCATCGCCAACGGCCCCTGGACGCTCACCGCCTGGGTCCGCTCCAGCGGTGGTCAGAACTCCGCCCACCTCGCCCTGCGCAACTGCGGCTCGGCCGAGCAGCGCACCGCACTGCCCGTCTCCACCGGCCCATGGGTGCGGATCGTCACGTCCGTCACCGTGACCGGCAACCAGTGCACCATCAGCATCAACTCCGACGCGCGGGCGGGCAATTGGATCAACGTCGACGACGTCACCTTCGCTCCGGGGCGGACCGGCGTTCCCGCCAAGGGAGCGGACGTCTCCTCCCTCCCCAAGAGCGAAGCCCTCGGCGGGGTCTACCGCAGCTCCGGCGGCGCCGCCGGTGACGGGCTCGCGATCCTGAAGTCCCACGGCATGAACTACGCCCGGCTGAAGGTGTGGGTGAACCCCGCCGACGGCTGGAACAACAAGCCCCGCGTCCTCGCGATGGCCAAGCGCGTCAAGGCGCAGGGCATGAAGCTGCTGGTCGACTTCCACTACTCGGACATCTGGGCCGACCCCGGGACCCAGAGCAGGCCGGCGGCGTGGGCCGGTCACGACTACGAGCAGCTCAAGGCAGACGTGCGTACCCATACGCACGACGTCATGAGCGCGCTCAAGGCCCAGGGCACGACGCCGGACATGGTGCAGATCGGCAACGAGATCAACGGCGGGATGCTCTGGCCCGACGGTGCCACCTCCAACTGGCCGCAGCTCGCCGGGCTGCTCAACGCGGGCCACGACGCGGCCAAGGCGGTGTCACCCACGACGGCCGTCGCCCTGCACCTGGCCGAGGGCGGCGACTGGGACGGCATCCGGTGGTGGTTCGACAACGCCGTCGCACAGGGCGTGCGCTTCGACGTCATCGGGCTCTCCTTCTACGGCTACTGGCACGGCACCCTCGCGGAACTCCAGACGACGCTGGACGGCAGCGCGGCACGCTTCGGCAAACCGGTGTTCGTCGCGGAGACCGCCTACCCGTTCCGCCTGGGAAGCAAGGACGCCCACACCGACATCATCGACCAGGAGAACGAGCTGATCCCCGGCTACCCGGCCACACCCGCCGGACAGGCCGCCTGGCTGGCGGACATCACCAGCGTGGTCGAGGCCGTCCCGAACGGCCGCGGCCTGGGCGTCTTCTACTGGGAGGCGCCATGGACCGCGGTGCCCGGCAACGGCTGGGACCCGACGGACCCGAAGTCCGGCAATGGCTGGGAGAACCAGGCGTTGTTCGGCTACGACGACCGCGCGCTGCCGGCCGCCGACTGGTTCAGGCACCGCTGAGCGCGACGCCCCGGTGACGCGGGCCCGGTGCGGACCCGGCGCGGGTCCGCACCGGGTCCGGTCCGGGTCCGGGTCCGGGTCCGGGTCACCGGGGCGAAGGAAACCGGTCAGCCCGCCGCTCCCTCCAGGACGTCCGCCCCGTGGTCGCAGACGGCCGTCCCGGCCCCGGCCTGCCGCCGCTACGGCATCGGCCGAGTGCTCACCACAGGAGGGGCCTCCCGCGGACCGAACGGCACTGGGAGGACACCTGCGCCCGGCCGGCGCCCGAAGCCTCATCCGCGCTTGCGCAGATATGCCTCCAGCTCGGCGGCGCCGGCCAGCATCGCCACCGGGCGGCTTGCGGCAAGGCCCAGGTGGTGCCGCAGAATTGCCGGCCAGGGCCAGAAGCTGCGGAAAGGGCAGGTTCACGCAGTGCGTGTGCTGTTGCCTGCGTACGAGCAGCGCGGGAACGCCGAACCGCCGGTGGGACTCGCCGTGCGGTCGCGGGTACCCGGCGCGGAGGTGCGGGTGTGCGCGCCGCCGGACCGTGCGGAGCCGCCGGCCCAAATTCCCTCTCGTTGAACGGGCGTTCTGAATAATTGACGTGATCGTGATCGTGGCCGGCGGCGGGCCGACCGGTCCGATGCCGGCCTGCGAGTTGCGGCTGCACGGCGTACACGTGGTCGTGCTGGAGAAGCCGACCGAGCCGACCGCGTAGTGCGGGCCTTCGCGGGCACCGACTTCGGCGCGCACTCGCCGCGCCGGCCCTCCCGGTTCGGCGACGCCACCCGGCAGGCCGAGCGCTACCGGGCCGGCCGGGCGCTGCCGGCGACGCGGCGCACATCCACCCGCCGACCGGCGGGCAGGGGCTCAGCCTCGGTGTGCGGGACGCGTTCAACCCCGGCTGGAAGCTGGCCGCCGCGGTCGAAGGCTGGGCGCCGGAGGGACTGCTGGACAGCTACCACGACGAACGGCACCCGGTGGGCGCCCGCGTGCTGGACGACACCCGCGCGCAGATCACGCTGCTGGGGAGCGATCCGGGTGCGACCGCGCTGCGCGAGCTGTTCTCGAAGCTGATGGACTTCGAGGAGGTGAACCGGTACGTGGCTGAGATGATCACCGCGGTCGGGGTCCACTGCGACTTCGGCGAGGGCCACGAACTGCTCGGCCGGCGGCTGCGGGACGTGAAGCTGAAGCAGGGGCGCCTCTACGAGCTGATGCACGGCGGCCGCAGGCTGCTGCTCGACCGGACCGGCCGCCTCTCGGTGGCAGGCTGGGCGGACCGGGTCGATCACGTCGTCGACGTCAGCGAGGAACTGGACGTGCCCGCAGTGCTGTTGCGGCCGGACGGTCATGTGGCGTGGGTCGGTGAGGGTCAGCAGGATCTGCTCGGCCGGCTGCCGAAGTGGTTCGGCGCCGCCGTCGGCTGAGCACGCAGTCGTGGCCCGGCGGCGGGGCCCCGGCCGAGACCCTGCAGTGGCTGGTGGGGAGCTGCGTGCGCACGGCCGAGGCCCCGGACGCGCCACCGGGCGCCCGCCTCACCGAACCGGAGCCGGCGGTGGCCACGGCGCCGGTGGTGGCGGTGGCGGCTGTGCCGCTCCTGGCGCCGCACCGGGCACCGTTCACCCCGACCGTACGGTCGGGGCACGGGACCGACAGCTACTTCGGCATGCGCAGCATCGGGGTCGAAACCGTCGGCGGCAAGCAGCGCACCGTGCTCAACGGCAAGCCGTGTTCCCCATGGCCACGCTCGACCAGGGCTTCTGGCCGGACGGGCTGCACACGGCGCCGACCGACGAAGCGCTCGCGTACGACCTGGTGATGCACAGGAAGCTCGGCTGCAACTCCGTGCGCAAGCACATCGAGGTCGGGCCCGACCGGTGGTTCTACCACGCGGACCGGCTCAGGCCCCTGGTCTGGCAGGACATGCCGTCCATGCGCTCGGACCGGAACCCGGACGCGGCCGCGCGCCGCCGACCGGTACCAGGGACAGTGCGCGATCGTCACCGGGCCGCCGCCGGAAAGACGCCCGGCAGCCGCCCTCCGGACCCCGCTCTCGCCGGAAGCTGTACGGCAACGGGTTTTCAGCCGCTCTCGAAAGGCACGGCATGGTGTTCCCTCCCCGACCCCCCGTCCCGGGCGCTTTGCCCGGCGCCGGCTCGTGGCGGCCGCACTCGTCGGTCTCTCAGCCGTCGGAGCGGTGGCTCCGGCCGGTCCGGCGACGGCCGCCGACAGCAGTCGGCAGGGCCGGCCTCACGCGTTCGACCTGCAGGCTCACCGCGGAGGACTCGGGCTCGTCGTCGAGAACACTCTCGCCTCGTTCTCGAACGCGCTCGAAACGGGGGTCAGTACGCTGGAACTCGACGTACAGATCACCAAGGACGGCAAGGCCGTCGTGACCCATGACCGGCGGATCGCCGCGGCCAAGTGCCGTGACACGGGCCCGGCGTACGCGGGGGACCCGCAGTACCCGTACGTCGGCAAGTACATCGCCGGTCTCACCTTCGCCCAGGTGCGGACACTGGACTGCGGGACGCGGACCCTTCCCCAGTACCCCGGTCAGCGTCCCAGCCCCGGCGCGAAGATGCCGCTGCTCTCCGAGGTCTTCGCCCTCGTCGAGCGGTACAGGGCCCACAAGGTCACGATGAACGTCGAGACCAAGGTCGAGGCCGGCGCTCCGCACGAGACCGCGCCCCGCGAGCAGTTCGTCCGGGTCGTGGCGAACGAGGTGCGCAGGGCCGGCGTGCTCGGCCGGGTGACCGTCCAGAGCTTCGACTGGGGCGCGCTCATGCGGATGCGGCAGGTCGAGCCGCGGCTGCCGATCGTGGCCCTGACCAACGGACAGCAGTTCCTGCAGGCCGGCATGGAGGGCAGGTCGCCCTGGCTGGGCGGCCTGGACATCGACGATTTCGACGGCGACCTCGTCGCCGCGACGAAGTCGTTCGGCGCGGACGCCGTCTCCCCGGTTCACGGCGACCCCCAGGGCGGCACGGTGAACGATCCCGGCTATGAGCCGTACGTGACCAGGGCCATGGTGGCCAGGGCGCACGCGGCCGGGATGAAGGTGGTCCCGTGGACGGTCAACGACACGGCCACCATGAACAAGCTGATCGACGACGGAGTGGACGGCATCATCACCGACTATCCCGACCGGCTGCGCACCGTGATGAGCGACCACGGCTTCAAGCTCCCGAAGGCATACCGCGCGCCCTCCCGGCCCGGCGCGGCCGCGTAGGGGTCCCGGCCGGAAGGGGCGGCGCCGGACGTCCTCGCGGGCGGGTCCGCCGGCCGGGAGCGGTCGCGCGTGTCTCCGCGGCGGACTGTGCCGCTCGCCCGGTACGCGGACGAGCGGCACCGGGGCGATGCCCGCCGGACTGCTAGCGCGAAGGCGGCGGTGCGGTGCTGTCGCGCACCACGAGTCGCGTGGGGACGAGCGTGGTGCCGTGTTCTGTCGTGTCGTGACGCATCTGCCGCAGGACGCCCTCGACGCAGCGTCGTCCCACTTCGGCGAAGTCCTGGTGAACGGTGGTCAGGGGAGGCAGGAAGGAGCCGGCCTCGGGGATGTCGTCGAAACCGATGACGCTGACGTCCTCCGGCACTTTCCGGCCCCGCTCGTGCAGGGCTCGCAGGAGTCCCAGTGCCATCTGGTCGTTGGCGGCGAACACCGCCGTGCAGTCCTCCCGGGAAGCGAGTTGCAGGCCGGCCCGGTAGCCGGACTCCGCCGACCAGTCGCCCCTCACCAGGGGCGGCGGGGTGCGGCCCGCCGCGGTGAGTTCGGCGCGCCAGGCGTCGGTGCGGCGCTGCGCCGCGTAGGACTCCTCGGGGCCCGCGAGATGCCAGACCGTGCGGTGGCCGAGGTCGAGCAGATGGCGCACGGCGGTGCGGGTTCCGCCCGCCTGGTCGGTGTCGACCACGGTGTACCGGTCGCCGGCGTCCGAGTCGGCCACGACGACCTGGACGTTCGGCGGCAGGGAGAGGGCCACCGCATCGAGCAGGTGCACTTCCAGGATGACGATGACGGCGTCCACGGCCAGTTCTCCCAGCCGCGAGAACGCGCCGCGCACCTCGTCCTGCGTGGGGACGGCGACGGGCAGGAGCGTGACCGCGTAGCCCTCGTGCGCCGCGGAGAGGGCGATCGCCTCCAGGGTGCGTACGTTGCCCGTGGTGGAGAGGCCGAAGGTGATGACGCCGATGGTGCGGAACTCGCCGCTCTTGAGGGCCCGGGCGGCACTGTTGGGCCGGTAGCCCAGCTCCTTCATGGCCGCCAGCACCTGCCGCCGGGTCCCCTCCGTCACGCCCGCGTACCCGTTGGAGACGCGGGAGACGGTCTGCGAGGAGACCCCGGCCAGGTGGGCGACGTCCGCCATGGACGCGCTCTGGCCGCGGCCGGCGGTCCGCTTCCCGGTGCGTGCTCTCACCCGCGGCCTGCCCGCCGAGGTGCTGTCCGCTGTCTCCACCCGTATCCCTCGCTGCCCGAACCGCGGTTTCCCGAACGACCCTTGACCACCGTCTTCGGGGCAGTGTAGACATGCCGCCATCGGATGTTTGCGCAAACATTACAGCCTCGAGCCCCCTTGCGGAGCGTGATGTTTGCGTAAACATCACGGCGGTGCACGACGCCGGTTCCGGGACGGACGAGCGAGGAACGACATGACGACGCTACAACCGCCGGTGGCCACGGGACGGCGCCCGGCCCCGGTGAAACGGAGCCGCCGCTCTTGGACGGGATGGGGATTCATCGGCCCCTTCGCGGCGGTCTTCGCCCTTGTCTTCCTGGCCCCCATCGGCTACTCGGTCTACCTCAGCCTCTTCCGTGACCGGCTGATCGGCGGCACCGCCTTCGTGGCCCTGGACAACTACCAGCAGGCGCTGGCCGACGACCGGTTCTGGACCTCGCTCGGCCGGGTCTCGGCGTTCCTCGCGGTGCAGGTCCCGGTCATGCTGTTCATCGCGCTGTTCGTGGCCCTCGCTCTGGACAGCGGGCGCCTGTACGGCAAGGACTTCTTCCGGATCTCGATCTTCCTGCCGTACGCCGTGCCCGCCGTGGTCGCCACCCTGATGTGGGGCTTCATGTACGGCACCCGGTTCGGCCTGGTGGGCGACATCAACGACGCTCTCGGTGTCTCGCTGCCCGACCCGCTCTCCACCGGCCTGGTCCTGGCGTCGATCGGCAACATCGTGACGTGGGAGTTCGTGGGCTACAACATGCTGATCTTCTACTCCGCGCTGCGGGTCGTCCGCACTCGCTGTACGAGGCCGCGGAGATCGACGGCGCCGGACAGTTCCGCGTCGTCACGGCCATCAAGCTCCCCGCGATCCGCGGCGCCCTGGTCATCGCGACGATCTTCTCCATCATCGGCAGCTTCCAGCTGTTCAACGAGCCGGTCATTCTGCGCGACCTGGCTCCCAACGCCATCACCACCGACTACACCCCGAACTTCTACACGTACTCACTGTCCTTCGACGGCCAGCAGCACAACTACTCCGCGACGGTCGCCATCGTCATGGGCCTGATCACGATGGTGATCGCCTATGTCGTCCAGCTGCGCGGCATGCGCAAGGGAGCGTGAACGATGAGCAGCCCCGCCACCACCGCTTCCCCGCCCGCCCGTCCGCCGGCCGGCACATCCGGCTCCGCGCCCCGCCTGCGCACGCCCCGCGGAAAACGGCACTCCCCCGGGCGCCCCCGGCGCAGCGTGCTGCTGACCGTGCTCACCGGCCTGGTCGTGCTCTACGCCCTGGTGCCGCTGCTGTGGCTGGTCATCAGCGCCACCAAGACGCAGGAGGGACTGGCCGGTTCGTTCGGGCTCTGGTTCGACGGCGACTTCGCCCTCTGGGACAACATCGGCACGACGTTCACGTACAACGACGGCGTCTTCACCCGCTGGCTCCTGAACACCCTGATGTACGTCGGTCTCGGCGCGGGCGGTGCCACCTTCCTGGCGGTGCTGGGCGGTTACGCGCTGGCGAAGTTCGCCTTCCCCGGCAAACGCGCCGTCTTCGCCGTCGTCATCGGCGCCGTCGCCGTGCCGGGAACAGCCCTGGCCGTGCCCACCTTCCTGATGTTCAGCAAGATGGGGCTGACCGACACCCCGTGGGCGGTCGTCATCCCTCACTGATCTCGCCCTTCGGCCTGTACCTGATGTGGGTCTTCGCCACCGAGGCCGTCCCCACCGAACTGATGGAGGCCGCCCGCATCGACGGCGCGGGCGAGGTGCGCACCTTCTTCCAGGTCGGCCTGCCCCTACTGGCGCCCGGGATGGTGACCGTGCTGCTGTTCACGATGGTCGCCACCTGGAACAACTACTTCCTGCCGCTGATCATGCTCAAGGACCCGGACTGGTATCCGCTGACCCTGGGCCTGAACAGCTGGAACGCCCAGGCCGCGACGGCCGGCGGCGAACCCGTCTTCCATCTGGTGATCACCGGCTCGCTGATCACCGTCCTGCCGCTGATCGCAGCGTTCCTGCTGCTCCAGAAGTACTGGCAGTCCGGCCTCGCCGCCGGAAGCGTCAAGGAATAGTCCGAATTCCGCCACGAAGAAGTGGAAGCGCCACCATGCCCATGAACACCCGCCGCCTGCTGCGCGGCATCGGCGTCGTCTGCGCCCTCAGCCTCGGGACGGCCGCCTGCGGCGGCTCCGAGGAGGGCGGCTCCCACCAGAAGCAGGTCTCCGCCGAGAACATACGGGCGGCCCTGGAGAAGGGCGGCACGCTCACGGTCTGGGCCTGGGAGCCCACGCTGAAGCAGGTCGTCGCCGACTTCGAGAAGAAGTACCCCGCCGTCGACGTCAAGGTCGCCAACGTGGGCACCAACAACGACGCGTACACCGCCCTGTCGAACGCCATCTCGGCGAAGAAGGGTGTCCCCGACGTCGCGCAGATCGAGTACTACGCACTGGGTCAGTACGCGCTGACGAAGGGCCTCGACGACCTGGCCCCCTACGGCGCCGACAAGCTGGCCAGTACGTACTCGCCCGGTCCGTGGAACGCCGTCACGTCCGGCAAGGCCGTCCACGCCCTGCCGATGGACTCCGGGCCCATGGCCATGTTCTACAACAAGAAGGTCTTCGACAAGCACAAGGTCAAGGTGCCGACCACCTGGGACGAGTACGTCGAGGCCGCCCGCGACCTGCAGAAGGCCGACCCCAAGGTCTACATCGCCAACGACACGGGCGACGCGGGCATGGCCACCAGCATGCTGTGGCAGGCCGGTTCACGCCCCTACACGGTCGACGGCACCAAGGTGAAGATCGATTTCTCCGACGCCGGTGCCAGGAAGTACACCGAGACCTGGCAGAAACTCCTCGACGAGAAACTGCTCGCGCCCGTCACGGGCTGGACCGACGCGTGGTACAAGGGCCTGGGCGACGGCTCCATCGCGACCCTGACCACCGGCGCCTGGATGCCCGCGAACTTCACCACCGGCGTGAAGAACGCCTCCGGCGACTGGCGCGCCGCACCGCTGCCGCAGTGGACCGCGGGCGACAGGGCCAGCGCGGAGAACGGCGGCAGCGCCCTGGCCCTGCCCGCGCTGGGCAGGAACAAGGAACTCGCCTACGCCTTCACCGAGTTCGCGAACTCCGGTGAAGGTGTGCAGACCCGCATCGAGGGCGGTGCCTTCCCGGCGACCACCGCGGACCTGCAGTCGGACGCGTTCCAGAACACCGAGTTCCCCTACTTCGGCGGGCAGAAGGCCAACAAGGTCTTCGCCGAGTCGGCCGCGAACGTCGCCGACGACTGGTCGTACCTGCCCTACCAGGTCTACGCGAACTCGATCTTCAACAACACCGCCGGCAAGGCATACGTCTCCGGCACCACGCTCTCCCAGGGCCTGAAGTCCTGGCAGGACGCCTCCGTCAAGTACGGGAACGAGCAGGGCTTCACCGTTGAGAAGTAAAGGGACCGCCATGATTTCCACCCTCCTGTCCCAGCCGAACGGGCCTGACGATGACTCCGCCCCACGCCTCGCGTACGGCGCCGACTACAACCCCGAGCAGTGGCCGCGCGAAGTGTGGGAGGAGGACGTCCGGCTGATGCGCGAGGCCGGCGTCAACATCGTCTCCGTGGGAATCTTCTCCTGGGCCCGCATCCAGCCGGCCGAGGACGTGTGGGACTTCGCATGGCTCGACGAGGTCATGGATCTCCTGCACGCGGGCGGCATCGGGGTCGACCTGGCCACCGCCACCGCGACTCCGCCGCCCTGGCTCACCACGGCGCACCCGGAGATCCTCCCGGTGACCGCCTCCGGCGAGACGGTGTGGCCGGGAGCGCGGCAGCACTGGCGCCCCACCTCGCCGGTCTTCCGCAGGCACGCGCTGCGTCTGGTGCGGCGGATGGCGGAGCGGTACGCCGGCCATCCCGCCCTGGTGGCCTGGCACGTCTCCAACGAGCTGGGATGCCACAACGTCTACGACTACTCCGACGACGCCGCCACCGCCTTCCGGGACTGGCTGCGCGCCCGCTACACCACCGTGGACGCCCTCAACCACGCCTGGGGAACCGCCTTCTGGTCCCAGCGCTACAGCGACTGGGACCAGGTCCTGCCGCCCCGGCTGGCCGCGTCCCACCCGAACCCCACGCAGCAGCTGGACTTCAAACGCTTCTCCTCCGACGCGCTGAAGGAGCATCTGCGCGCGGAACGGGACATCCTGCGCGAGATCACGCCGGGCGTGCCCGTCACCACGAACTTCATGGTGATGGGCGGCACCAAGGGCATGAACTACGCCGACTGGGCGGGCGAGGTCGACTTCGTCTCCAACGACCACTACGTCCACCCCGGCCCCCAGGACCGGGACGAGCTCTCCTTCTCCGCCAACCTCACCAGCGCGATCGCCGGCGGACGCCCGTGGTTCCTCATGGAGCACTCCACCAGCGCCGTCAACTGGCAGCCCGTCAACCTGCCCAAGGGCCCGGGCGACCTCGTCCGCGACTCCCTGCTGCACGTCGCGCACGGCGCCGACGCCGTGTGCTTCTTCCAGTGGCGCCAGTCCGCGGCCGGCGCCGAGAAGTACCATTCGGCGATGGTGCCGCACGCCGGGGCCGACAGCGACCTCTTCCGCACGGTGACCGGCCTCGGGCGCACCCTCCGGGCGCTGGCGCCGGTCGCGGGGACCGAGCGGGAGCCGGCGCGGGTGGGGATCGTGTTCGACTGGGAGTCGTGGTGGGCGAGCGAGCAGGACTCGCACCCCACCTCCCGCCTCGACTACCACCAGGAAGCCCTCGACTGGTACTCGGCGCTCCTCGCCCTCGGCATCCGGACCGACGTCGTCACCACCAAGGACGACCTGGACCGGTACCAGCTGCTGATCACGCCCGTGCTGCACATGGTCCCCGCGCCACTGGCCAAGGAACTCACGCGGTACGCCGAGAACGGCGGCCACCTGGTCACCACGTACTTCTCCGGTGTGGTCGACGAGAACGACCACATCTGGCTCGGCGGCTATCCGGGCGCTCTGCGCGACCTGCTCGGCATCCGCATCGAGGAGTTCGGCCCGCTGCCGGCCGAGGACTCCGTGGAGCTGGACGACGCGAGCACGGGCACGCTGTGGACCGACCGGATCACCGTCACCGATCCGGGGGTGGAGGTACTCGCCCACTACCGCACGGGTGCGTACGCCGGCCGCCCCGCCGTCACCTGCCGCGCCGTGGGCCGGGGATCGGCCTCGTACGTCTCGACCCGGCTGGGAACGGACGGCCTCGCCGGCCTGCTGCCTCGGCTCCTGGCCACCGCCGGCGTGGAGAGCGAGCTGCCCGACGCCGCACGGGGACGCGTCGAGCAGACCGTACGCCGCAGCGCCGACAGCCGCTACCTGTTCCTGGCCAACCGGACCGACGAGCCGGTGCCGCTGCCCGGACTCACCGGGGAACTCCTGGTGGGCCGGACCCACACCCACAACGCCCTCGTCCTGGCGCCCAGGGAGGTCGTCGTACTGCGACAGCCCGCCCTCTGACACCCCGAACCACGAGTTGGGAGCACACGATGGCACGCCGCACCCGCACACGACGACTCCTGGGGGCCGTCGGCATCACCGCGCTGGCCACCGGGGCCGCCCTGGTCACCGTTCCGCAGCCGGACGCACAGGCCCGGACCGCAGCACCGGTCCGGACCGCAGCGCCGGCCTCCGCGCCGGCCTCTTCCGTCACCGTCCGGCCCGATCCCTCCTACCAGCACGAGAGATTCCAGGGCTGGGGCACCAGCCTGGTCTGGTTCGCCAACGCCACCGGCGACTACCCGGAGGAGATACGCCAGAAGCTGGCCGGGCTCCTCTTCGGCGACGACGGGCTCGCCCTGAACATCGCCCGCTACAACATCGGCGGCGGCAACGCCCCCGACGTCAAGGACTACCTCCGTGCCGGAGGAGCGGTCGAGGGCTGGTGGAAGGCCCCGGAGGGCACCACCCGCGAAGACACCGACTGGTGGAGCGCCGAGGACCCGGCCGACTGGAATCCGGAGGCGGACGCCGATCAGCGCTGGTGGGTGGACCGGATCAAGAACGACATCGACCACTGGGAGACGTTCAGCAACTCACCGCCCTGGTTCATGACCACCAGCGGCTACGTCTCCGGCGGTTTCGACGCCACCACCGACCAGCTCAAGACCGGATCCGTCGATGACTTCGCCGCCTACCTGGCGGGCGCGACCGAGCGGCTGGAGAAGGCACACGGCATCGACGTCGACACCGTCGACCCGTTCAACGAACCCAACACGAACTACTGGAGCACCCGCCTGGGAGCCGACGGCCAACCGGTCGGCGGCCGCCAGGAAGGGGCCCACATCGGCCCCGGGCTCCAGCAGAAGGTGCTCCTCGCGCTGGCCCCGGCACTGAAGCGGTCGACGACCGACGCGAGGATCTCCGCGATGGACGAGACCAACCCCACCCTTTTCGCGCAGAACTGGAACACCTACCCCCAGGGGGTGCGCGACCTCGTCGACCAGATGAACGTCCACACCTACGGCACCGGCGGCCGCACCTCCGTGCGCGACCTGGCCAAGGCGGCCGACAAGCCGCTGTGGATGAGCGAGGTCGAGGGCGACTGGGGCGACGGCCAGGACTTCGAGGACATGTCGCCCGGTCTCGGACTGGCCCGGCGCATGGTCGACGACCTCCGTGAACTGGAGCCCCGGGCATGGGTGTTCTGGCAGCCCGTCGAGGACTACGACAACATGAAGCCCGGCGGGGAGTCGGCCGAGGGCGGCAACTGGGGCAGCATCCAGCTCCCGTTCAGCTGCACCGCGAAGGACACGCTCGCGACGTGCCCCATCCGTACCAACACCAAGTTCGACACCGCGCGCAACTTCACCCACTACATCAAGCCCGGTGACCGGCTGGTCAACGTCGACGACACCTCCAGTGCCGCCGCGGTCTCCGGGAAGGGCGACGCGGCGACGGTCGTCCACGTCAACAGCACCACCGGCGCCCGTGCGGTCACGGTCGACCTGTCCAAGTTCGGCCACGTCTCCCGCAACGCCACCGTCACCCCCGTCGTGACCAGCGCCGAAAGCAAGCTCGAACGGCACCGGGCCGTCGCGGTCAGCGACCGGAAGGCCACCTTCACCGTGCCCGCCGAGTCGGTGACCTCCTTCGTCGTCAACGGTGTGTCCGGTGTCGCCAGGGACGCCGCCCTGCTGCGGAAGGGCCACACGTACCAACTGACCGGCGTCCAGAGCGGCAAGGAACTCGCCACCGCCGGCAACGGCACCGGTCTTGTCATCAGGGCCGCGGGCGCGGACACGGCCGACACCGGCCGGCAGTGGCAGCTGCGGCAGATCAGCGGTGACACCGGCAACCGGAAGCGGTACGTGTTCACCAACCCGGCGGAAGGAAAGCGCCTGGCCGCCCGCGACGGCGTCCCGGTGCTGGAGGCCGACAGCGGCCGCCGCGACGAGGCCACCCAGTGGATCATGTCGACGACCGGCGACGGCACCTGGACCCTCGTCAACGCCGCCACCGGAAAACTGCTCGAAGTCGGCGGCCAGGCCACGCACGACGGAGCCGCCGTCACGCTGTGGACGCCGAACTCCGGCTCCAACCAGCGCTGGAAGGTGTCCGACGTAACGGACCGCACCGGTTCCCTGCCGGAGTAGCCGCCCGGGCACGCACCCCGGCACATGCCGCCGTCTCCGCCGAGTGTCCTCGGCGGAGACGGCGGCATGTGCCCGTTCTCGCCCGTCCGGGCGGTGCGGCGCGACGGCGTCAGGAAAACCGACGCACCAACGATGCGAGTTGCGTCCCTCGGGGCCGAGGACAACCCTCGGGGTGTCATCGCGCCCGAACGGCGCGGGCTCATCCGAGGGACGAGGAGCCGGTCATGCCTCAGTTAGGCCCCGGGACCACCACGTGTTCCGCTGTGCTCACACGGACGTCGCACGTCGTGCGGCCCGCCGAAGAAAGTCGTGACGACGAGCTGCTCGCCACCGGTTTCGTCGCGGGCGACGAACGGTGCGTGGAAGCGGTGTACCGCTGCTGGGGATCGCTCGTGCACACCCTGGCCCGCCGGGCCCTCGGCGACGACCACGAAGCCGAAGACGTCACCCAGCAGGTCTTTCTCGCCGCCTGGCGCGGCCGCCACGGCTACCGCCCGGGGCAGGGCGGCCTGGCGGGCTGGCTGGTGGGCATCACGCGCCACAAGACCGCGGACGCTCTCGCCGCCCGGGCGCGCCGGGCGGAGCTGGTGGCGGCGGCTTCCACACGGTACGAGCGGTCCCCGCGCCCGGCACCCGCGGCGGCGCGGACGAAGCGCTCGACCGTGTCCTCGTCACGCAGAAGCTGGAACGGCTCCCGTCGGCTCAGCGACGCGTGGTGGGCCTTGCTTTCTACGGCGACCTCACACAGACGCAGATCGCGGACCGCACGGGCCTGCCCCTGGGAACGGTGAAGAGCCACATCCGCCGGGCGCTGCGTTCCCTGCGCCGGTCCATGGAACCGGATCCGGGTACGACACGCGCCCGGTGAGTGCGTCCGCCGCCGGGTCCCCTGCGGAAACATCGGTATCCGATCGGTGGACGGCGCGGATCCGCGGACGCTCCGGGGAGGGAGAGACGGTGTGGAAGATGCGGTGTGGGACGCCGATGTCGTCGTGATCGGCGCCGGCGCGGCCGGTCTGTCCCTGGCGCACCGGCTGAGCGGAGCGCCTTCTGCGCGGCGGCCGTTGTCGGTCGTCGTCGTGGACGCCCCCGCGGGCCCGCTCCGGCCGGCCCGGCGTACGTGGTGCTTCTGGGAGGAGCCCGGCGGGGAGTACGACGACGCCCTGTCCGCCCGCTGGGACCGGCTGCGGGTGACGGGACCCGACGGGACCCGGGTGCTGGGCGAACCCTCCCCGCTCCAGTACAAGATGCTCACCTCGGAGAACTTCGAGCGGCTGATGTCCGAGCGCCTGCGCCGTGCCGGGCACCGCAGGTTCGAGGCCGTCGTCGAGACGGTCCGGGACGTCGCCGGCGGCGCCGAGGTGCGCGGGCGCGACGCGGCGGGCCGCGACGTGCGGATCCGGGCGCGCTGGGCCTTCGATTCCCGTCCGCCCCGTGAGCCGTATCCGGCGCGCACCACCCTGCTCCAGCACTTCCGGGGCTGGTTCGTGAAGACCGGACGTCCGGTGTTCGACCCCTCGGTCGCGGAACTCATGGACTTTCGCACACCGCAGCCCGGCCACGGCCTCTCCTTCGGCTACGTCCTGCCGTTCAGTGCCCACGAAGCGCTGGTGGAGTACACGGAGTTCTCCCGGCGGGTTCTCACCGGGGAGGCCTACGAACGCGCCCTGCGCCACTACACGAGGGACGTGCTCGGCCTCGGCGATCTGCGCGTCACCGCCACGGAGCAGGGGGTGATCCCCATGACCGACGCCGTTTTCCCCCGCAGGACGGGCCGGTGCGTCTTCCTCATCGGCGCGGCGGGGGGAGCGACCCGGCCCTCCACCGGCTACACCTTCTCCGCGACGCAGCGTCAGACGGGGGCCATCGCCGAGGCGCTGCTGGAGGGGCGCACGCCGCTCGTCCCCGCCCCCCACCCGGCCCGGTCCAGGGCGCTGGACTCCGTCATGCTGCGGGCGCTGGACACCGGGCGCGTGGACGGCGCTTCGTTCTTCACCCGCCTGTTCCGCGAAGTCCCGACGAAACAGCTGCTCCGTTTCCTCGACGGCCGCACCCACTGGTGGGAGGACGTCCGTATCGGCCTGCACACGCCCGTGCGCCCCATGCTCCGTACCGTCCTCGAAGTCCCGCGTCTGCCCAGGCGCGCGCCCACCCCATGAACAGCCCACCCGGGCGAACCGCCTCCCCCACGAAGAGGACCGCATGTCCCTCCTGCGCGATGCCGACCTGTCCGCCGCCTTCGACCACGCCTCGCGGACGTACGACCGGATGACCTCGGCCAGCCCGGGCTACCACCGCCACCTGCGCCGCTCGGCCCGCAGGCTCGCTCTCCCGGCCGCCGGCAGAGGCCTGCGCCTGCTCGACCTCGGCTGCGGCACCGGTGCCTCCACCGCCGCACTGCTCCGTGCCGCTCCCCTCGCCGAGGTCACGGCCGTGGACGCCTCCGCGGGCATGCTGGAGCGGGCACGGGCCAAGCCCTGGCCACCCGGTGTCTCCTTCGTGCACAGCCCCGTGGAGCTGCTGGACACAGCGGGTGTCCGCGGACCGTTCGACGCCGTGTTCGCGGCGTACCTGTTCCGCAATGTCGACGATGCGGACCAGGTCCTGGCAGCGGTCCGCTCCGTTCTCGCGCCGGGCGGGCGCCTCGCCGTCCACGAGTACACGCTCAGCGGCCGCCCGGCGGACCGCGCGGTGTGGACGGCGGTGTGCAAGGCTCTGGTGATGCCGCTCGGCCGGCGTCATGGAGACACCGAGCTGTACGACCATCTGTGGCACAGCGTCGTCGCGTTCGACACCGCGGACGCGTTCGCGGCCAGGCTGCGCGGGTCCGGCTTCGCCGGAGTGCGGGTCCTCCCCCTGCCGGGATGGCAGACCGGGATCACGCACACCTTCGTGGCGTACGCGCCCGGCGCGACGGACACGACGGAGGAGTACGCGTGAGGCGCGTCAGCATCCCGCTGCGGCACGGCCGCGACCACAAGGCGCGTGTGCTTCCGGCACGCCCCGGCCGTGCACGCGCCCCGGAGCCCGCGCCGCGGGTCGCGGTCGTCGGCGGCGGCATCGCGGGCCTCGCCGCCTCGGCCGCTCTCGCCGAACGGGGCGTCGGCGTCACCCTGTACGAGCGCGACAGCGGGCTCGGGGGGCGGCTGGCCGGCTGGCCCCTCGAGTTGACCGACGGCTCGACGGCGACGATGAGCCGTGGTTTCCACGCCTTCTTCCGGCAGTACTACAACCTGCGGGCGCTGCTGCGACGCGCCGACCCCGGGCTGCACACCCTCACGGGCCTTCCCGACTACCCGCTGCGCCACAGCCGCGGCATGTACGACAGCTTCGCGAAGGTGCCGCGCACTCCCCCGCTCAGCGCACTCGGATTCGTCGCCCGCAGCCCGTCGTTCGGATGGGCGGACCTGCTGCGCATGAGCCCGCGGGCCGCGCTGCCGCTGCTGGACGTCCGCGTGCCCGGTGTCTACGAGCGGCTCGACGGCGTCAGCGCGGCGGACTTCCTCGCGGACATCCGGTTCCCGCAGGCCGCACACCATCTCGCCTTCGAGGTGTTCTCCCGCAGTTTCTTCGCCGATCCCCGCGAACTGTCCGCGGCCGAGCTGGCCCTGATGTTCCACATCTACTTCCTGGGATCGAGCGAGGGCCTGCTGTTCGACGTACCACGCGAACCGTTCCCGCAGGCGCTGTGGGAGCCGCTGGCCGGCCACATCGACGGCCTGGGCGCCCGCATCCGCACCGGGACACCGGTGGAGGCCGTGCGTCCGGTCGACGGCGGCGCGCTGGAGGTGACCGCCGCAGGACGCGCCGCCCGCCACGACGCCGTCGTACTGGCCCTGGACACGGAGGGGCTGCGGCGGGTGGTGGCCGCCTCGCCGTCGCTGGGCGACCGGGCCTGGCGCGCCGGGATTGCGGCCCTTCGCACCGCGCCGCCGTTCCTGGTGTCGCGTCTGTGGCTGGACCGGCCGGTGGCCGCGGACCGGCCCGGCTTCCTCGGCACGAGCGGATACGGCGACCTCGACAACGTCAGCGTGCTGGAACGCTGGGAGGGCGAGGCCCACCGGTGGGCCCTGCGCACCGGCGGATCCGTCGTCGAGCTGCACGCCTACGCCGTGGCACGGGCCGGTGACCGGGAAGCGGTCCAGGACCGGGTGCGGCGGCAGCTGCACCGGGTGTACCCGGAGACCCGCGACGCGAAGGTGGTGGACGAGCGGCACGAGTGGCGGCACGACTGCCCGCTGTTCCCCGTCGGCGGCTACCGGGGACGCCCGACGGTCCGCACGCCCGACCCGTCCGTCATGGTGGCCGGCGACCTGGTGCGTACGGGACTGCCGGTGGCACTGATGGAGCGCGCCGCGACCAGCGGCTTCCTCGCGGCGAACGCCCTGCTCGCACGGTGGGGGCTCCAGGGGCACGCCCTGTGGACCGTGCCGGACCGGGGCCGCTCCTCCGTCCTGCGGGCGCTCGGGCGGCTCGGCACGCGCTGACGGCCGGGCCGGCGCGGGGCCGCGGCGTCAGCCCGGGAACCGGCCGGTGCTGCGGAGCTGCCACCGGCGCTGCGCATAGGCGAGGTCGTCGCGCCACAGCCGTCCGGCGGCGGCGCGCATCAGCGGCCGCAGCACGGGAGTCAGAGCGCGGGCCGCGGCGAACCCGGGCCGGTCGGACGCGGCGACCACCGCCTCGGTCACCGCGGTGCGCGGCCGGCCGTGGAGGTCCGGCTCCAGTGGGGTGGCGTGCGTCTCGACGACCGATCCCGCCCCCTCCCCCTCGGTGATGCGCATGACTACGGTGCGGGGTTCGGGCGCGGTGAAGACGGCGGTCACGGGGACGACGACGCGGCCCGCGAGTCTGAAGGACACCCGCACGGCGAACGCGTCGTCGCCGTCCTCCACTTCACCGCCCGGAGCACTGACGACGCGGAGGTCGACGAAGGAGTACGGGTGGAACCACGCACCGTGCCAGGGGTCGAGCCTGTTCGCCACGATGTCCTGCGGCTCGCACACACCCGTCCCGGTGTACACGGCGGCCACGGCGGACCGCGGACGCGCCGGTACGACGGGCAGCTCCAGCGGTGCCTCACCGCCCGCCTCGTCCAGCCGCACCCACACCAGGACACCGTCGTCGTACGCGGGGAACGGCTCCCAGCCCGCGTACGCCTTTCCGTCCAGGGCCAGCCCGTGCCAGTGGCAGACGAGGGTGCCGCAGCGGACGGGGCTGCGGTCCAGTGGCGCGCCGAGGTGCGGACACGCTCCGGGACCCGCGACCGGCCGCCCCCGCGCGTCACGCCAGGCGACGACCTCCACGCCGGCGACGGTGCGCCCGAACGAGCCCTTCGACGTGATCTCGCGGGCGCCCGCGAGAACGTACCAGTTCCCGGACGGACGGGCGAGGGCACGTTTGAGCGCGGCGTCGATCACGACGGGGCGGGCGTCGCGCCAGGTCGGACGCTGCTTCTCCCAAGGGGTCGGCGTACGGCGGAGACTGAGGGGGAAGCGGCGGCGGCCGGCGGGTGGCGGGGACGTCATGCGAGCTGCTCCTCCACGGGCGTGGCGGCCGGCCGGCGGGGCGCCCGGCTCTCGTGCGCGACGCCCTGCTCCTGGCCACGGCCAGCCGGCTGAGGCCGTCGAGAGCGACCACTGCCCTCCGCAGGGGCGGGACCACCGCGCGCCGGTGGACGCACGCGTACCCGTCGTCGGCGATGGCTTCGAGGATGCCGCCGTACAGGGTGAAGGCAGTCCGGACGCAGGGGCGGGAGACGGGGTCGAGCATCGGCAGTCCGGGGGCGGCCCTGCGGTACACGCCCTTGGTGACGTGCGCCGCGGCCTTGAGTGCTTCGACGATTCGGGGTCGCTCCGGCCGGCCGCCCGGCTCCAGAGCAGCAGCTCGCGGTCGACTCCGTGCGCGGCCAGCAGATCCGCGGGCAGATAGACCCGCCCGCGGTCGAGGTCCTCGCCGACGTCCCGCAGGAAGTTCGTCAGCTGGAACGCCACTCCGAGGGCCGCCGCGTGCGGTGCGGCCTCGGCGCGCGGTACGACGGTGCCGAGCACCGGCAGCATCTGCAGACCGATCACGGCGGCCGATCCGTGCATGTACCGGTTCAGGTCGTCCATCGTCGGATAGTCCGTGACTTCGAGGTCGCAGCGCATGGAGGCGAGGAAATCGTCGAAGTGCCGGGGGTCGATGCCGTACCGGGCCGCGGTGTCGGCGAGGGCGTGGACGACGGGTTCGGGGCTGCGGCCCGTTCGCAGTCCCTCTCGCAGGTGTGCCGCCAGGGCGGTCAGCCGGGCGCCGCGTTCGGCGGCGGACGCCCGCGAGCCCAGGTCGTCGACGATGTCGTCGGCCCAGCGGGCGAAACCGTACAGGGCGTGGACGGCCGGCCGCCGCTCGACGGGCAGCAGCCGGGTGGCGAGGAAGTAGGTCTTGCCGTGGCGGGCGTTGAGGCCGCGGCAGTGCGTGTAGGCGGCGCGCAGGCGGGGCTCGGTGATGCCCGCGGCCGCCAGTTCCCGGCGCGTCATGGGGTGCCGCCCTCGGGGCCCGGCGGCTGCCGCGGGCCCGGGCGGGCCCCGTGGCTCCGGTGATGCGGGCGGCCGCGAGTTTCCCGGAGATGAGGACGGTGGGCACGCCGACGCCCGGGGTCGTTCCGCATCCCGCGATGACGGCGTTCGCCGTTCCGCGGACCAGGTTGCGGGGGCGGAAGGGGCCTGTCTGGGCGAAGGTGTGGGCCACCGAGAACGGCGTACCGGCCGCGTGTCCCTGCCCGGCCCAGTCGGCGGGGGTGATCAGGCACTCCTCCTCGATGGCTCCTGCGAGGCCGGTGAGCCCGCGTCGTTCCAGTTCGGCGAGCACGCTCAGGCGGTAGTGAGGGGCGAGGTCGTGCCACTGCTCGCGGCTCGGTCCGATGTCCGTGTTGGGGCAGGGCGCGAGGACGTAGTGCACGTGCCGTCCGGCCGGGGCGAGCCGCGGGTCGGTGGCGGTCGGCCGGGTGATGAGCAGGGACGGGTCGCTCATCAGCCGTCCGGTGCCGGTCAGCTCACGGAAGGTTTCCTTCCATTTCGCTCCGAACGAGATGGTGTGGTGGGCCAGTTGCGGCCAGGTACGGTCGGTGCCGACGTGCAGGACGACGGCGGACGGGGAGTGCCGCAGGGCGAGGGGGCGCTTCGGCCTGCGGCCCAGCAGGCGGTAGGTGACGGGCAGGTCCGGTGTCAGCACGACCGCGTCGCAGGGAATGCGCAGCTGGTCGGTGACGACGGCCGTGACTCTCTCCCCCCTGCGTTCCAGCCGGGTGACGTGCCGGCCGTACCGGAAGACGGCGCCGGCCTCGGCGGCGGCATCGGCCATGGCACGCGGAAGGGCGTGCATGCCTCCCATGGGGAAGTAGACGCCCGCGACCGTGTCCATGTAGGCGATGACCGCGTACGCGGCGAGGGCGCGGGCGGGCGGGACTCCGGCGTACAGGGCCTGGAAGGAGAAGACCCTTCGCAGCCTCTCGTCGGTGAGGAAGCGGCCGATCCGGGGGTCGAGGCGGCCGAAGCCGCCCAGCGCCGCGAGACGGGCGAGGTCGGGGTGCAGGAGCTGGAACGGCGAATCGAAGTTCGTGTCGATGAAGCGCCGCATCTGGGCGTGGTACAGCTCCTGCAGCCAGCCGCGCAGGCGGCGGTACCCGAGGGCCTCGCGCGCGCCCGCGAAGCTCTCGATCTCCGCCTCCATGGCCTCGGCGTCGGTGTGCACGTCCAGGGCACTGCCGTCGGCGAACTGCGCCCGGTAGGCGGGCTGCAGTGCGACGAGTTCGAGCCGGTCGGTGAGTTTCTGGCCGACGGCGGCGAACGCGTCCTCGACGAGCTCCGGCATGGTCAGCACGGTCGGGCCCGTGTCGAACCGGTAGCCTCCCCGGTCCACACGGCCGGCCCGCCCACCGGGCTGGGTGTCGCGCTCGACGACGGTGACCCGGCGGCCCGCGCCGAGCAGGTGCAGCGCGGCGGACAGACCGGCGAGTCCGGCTCCGACCACCACGACGTGGTCGGTCCGCCCCTTGACCGTTCGCATCACCGGTCTCCTTCCGCGGCCCCGGCCGTCAGCGACAGAGCCGGTACGGCGTCCCGCACGGGCCCGGTGCGCGCAGGCGCCACGCCGGTCCGGGGCGCGGCCACGGCGTTCAGCAGCCGGGCGAGGCGGGCCGACGCGGGCGACGACAGGGCGGCCGAGGCCAGCCGGCGGGCACTGACCGCCAGCAGCTTCTCGATCCTCGTCTCCACGGCGTCGCGCGCCCCCGTGGAGACGAGGACCTGCCGTACCTCCTCCAGACCGGCCTGGGTCAGGGCAGGGTTGCCCAGCGCCTTGTCGAGCACGGACAGGGAGTCCGTATCGCCTCGCGAGGCCGCCGTCGCGCGTGCGACGGCGGCCAGGCAGGTGAGCCGGCCGGCCCTCATGTCGTCGCCCGACGGCTTTCCGGTCGTGCGGGGGTCGCCGAACATACCCTCGATGTCGTCGCGCAGCTGGAAGGCGATGCCCGCGTTGCGACCGGCGGAGCACAGGGCCCCTGTGGTCCTGTCGTCGGCTCCCGCGAGAGCGGCTCCGAGCGCGAGCGGCCGTTCGACCGAGTACAGCGCGGACTTGAGGCAGGCGGTGCGCATCGCCCTGGCGACCGACCGGAAGCCGGCCGCCTGCCCCGGCCCTTGCCCTTGCCCTCGCCCTCGCCCTTGCCCTTGCAGATCCAGGTACTGCCCCGCGACCATCTCCATACGCAGCGCGCGCCACAGGCTCAGCACCCTCGGCCGGACGCCGTGGCCGTAGGCGGTGTCGGCGATGATGTCGTCGGCCCACACCAGTGCGAGGTCTCCGCCGAGGACGGCGGCGGAGGCTCCGAAGGAAACGGCGCCCGGCGGAGCCGTATCCGACGGGGGGTACTGAGCCTCCAGCCGCGTGTGGAGGGCGGGACGGCCGCGGCGCCTGGACGACCCGTCCATCACATCGTCCAGGACAAGGGCGCATGTCTGGATCAGTTCGAGCGCCGCCGCCACGCGGAGCGCCGCGGGCCTCTCCCCTTCCGATCCCCCGCACGCACGCATCGACCACCACAGGAACTGGGACCGCGTGCGTCCGCCCCCGTCGAGCGTGAAGTCGGCGACGCGTTCCGTGAGGTCCCGGGCGAAGGTCTCGTCGAGTGTCCGTGCCTGTGCGATCCGTTCCCGAAGCAGTCCCTCCAGCACCTCGCCCACCGCGGCGGGCACATCCCCGTCGACGCCGGCGCAGGAACCGCGGCCCGTGTCCGGCCCGCGCGTGGCCGGGACCGGCTCGGTGGAAACGCTCGGATGCATCATGGTCCTCCGCGGGGATCGACGGGTGTTGCTCGTCCTTCTGGGAAGACAGGCCGTTCGGATGCGCCACCACCGTTTCGCGTGGGATGGCGGTCGGCATCCACTCGATCACACGCGGACGATCCGGCTTTTCAATGACACACGGGAGAACGTGTGACGCACACGAAAGGCGAACAGCCGTTCGGCGGTACGGGTTCTCGTGTCACCCGAGGAGCAACGACTCGACGACCCCGGCCCCGGAACGCAGGCCGTGCAGCCGCCCGGTGCCCGGCACCTGCGGTGTCGTCGTCCATCCGGGGCCGGCGAGCAGCAGAGCCGGACGGGCCCTGGCGCCTCGCAGACCCCATTCCATCCCCGAGAGGAGCTGGACCGGCGCGCGGACGGCGGTCGAACGGGTCTGCGCCCACAGCACCACCACCGACGGGCCGATCCGGCGTACCGCCGCGCAGAGGGCCTCGGCCGGAAGGGCGGCGCCGAACATTCTCGCGGGCAGGCCCCGCCGTCCCAGAGTGGCCGTGAGCACTTCCAGGGGGAGGGTGTGCTGCTCGCCCGGTACGCAGGCGAGCAGCACGGGGGCGACGCCCGCCGGCCCGCGGACCGTTCGTACGCGGCGGATGGCCGACGAGATCTGCCAGGACAGCAGGTGCTCGACCTCGACGTAACGCTCGCCGGAAGAGGCCCACTTGCGCCCCACCGCGCGGAGCGTGGGAGCGAACACCTCCTCCCAGGCCGCGACCAGGCCGTGTTCGGCGAGCGCGGCGTCGAGCAGTTCCTCGGCGGCGGGCGCGTCGAGGCGTACGGCCGCACGGGCGAGGCCGCGGCACTCCTGCCTCACGTCCCCGAGCGGAAAGGCGTTGCGGCCCCCGGGCGACGGAGCGGCGCGCGGTGCCGGGAGGTCGGACGGCCGACTGTCTCCGCCGGGCAGCGGACGCAGCGCCGCACGGGCGGCCTCGGCGGGAGGAACGCCTTGTGAGGTGAGGCGGCACATCTCTTCGAGGCGGGCGATGTCCTGAGGGGTCCACCGGCGGTGCTTGCCGTCCTGACGCGTCGCGGGACCGATCGCGTAGCGGTGCTCCCAGGAGCGGAGGGTGGTGGGAGCGACACCGAGCCTGCGGGCGACCGCACCCGTACTCAGAGCCGCTCCGGCGCCGCCCTCCTCGGCGACCGCGGGGTCCGGATCGGCTGTCACGGCTTCAGGTTACGACGCACCGTCACCGCACGTGCGCCCGAAGGGCAGAGCCGGTACCGCCCTCGACGTCGGCGGTGGCCCGGACGCGCCGGCCGACATCGCGCAGGTCCCCGTCGAGGCGGCCGGCCCTCCCCTCCGGTCCGGTGTGCCGGTGGGCAGGGCACACGCGTGGGCGAGCACCGGCGGGCCGTCGCCGGCGTGGACGATGCGGGATTCCGGCGTCGGCCGCCGAGCGGCCTCGTAGGTGCGGCCGGCGGCCGGCGGAGCGGTGCCCGTGTCCGGGAACCGCCGGATCCCGCGGCCGGCGGCCCGGGCGCGGTCACCGATGCCCGGGCGCAGTTCGCGGATCCGGTCACCGGCCTCCTGGCCGGCCGCGTAATGGTCCTTGCCGCCCGGCCGGCAGTTCCGGATCCAGGCCGGGTGCGGCTGCGCGGTTGGGAAATCAAGCTCTCCTCAAGGTCAGCGTGCAGCCTGGATGCGGGTGTCGCTCCCAGGGGGGCAAGGTGTCTGCCCGATCGGGCGGGGCGCGGCCCTCGTCAGCTCCGTCCCGCAGTCCAGACCGTGCCGCGTGCTTCGTATTCGAGCATCTCCTCCAGGCCGATCGCCGCCTCGGCGTTCAGCTCGCGGCGCACCAGCCACAGGGCGAGGTCCAGGCCTGAGGTGACGCCGCCGGCGGTGACCAGGTCCCCGTCGTCCACGACGCGGGCGTTCTTCAGCACCCCGCCCTGCTGCTCCAGGTCGGCACGCGCTCTGTGGTGGGTGGTGCAGGGGCGCCCCCGGGTCAGCCCGGCGGCAGAGAGCAGCATCACCCCGGTGCACAGCGCGCTGATGGTCAGCCCCGGGCGTTGTGCGGCGGCCAGTGCCCGGGGCAGGGTGCCGCGCCGGATCTCGGCCCACACCCCCGGGTCCTCGGGGCGCGCGTATCCGCCGCCGGGCACGACGAGAACGTCCGCCTCTGCGGGTGCCCAGCGGTGGTCGACGCGGACCCGGGTGCCGTACGCGGCTTCGACGACGCGGGCGCCGGTCATGGTGACGTAGCGGACGGCGACCTCGCGGTCGGTGAAGTACCCGGAGGCGGAGAACACCTCGTAGGGCGCGGTGAAGTCGAGTTCCTCCACGCCGTCGAACAGGACGACGTGCACGCGCAGCGGTCCGTCGGGGCGGGGGGCACCGGAGACTCCCGCGGCTGCGGGGGCGGGTGCCGCCCCCGCGTGGCCGGCCGCGCCGGCTGCCAGGGTCGCGGCACCGAGCACGGTCGTGGTGCGCAGCAGGGTCCGTCGGTTCATGTCGTTTCTCCTCGTTCATGAGGGTGGGACCGGTGGGTGGGGCCGGTGGGTGGCGCGCCCGTGACGGGGCATCAGGCGGCATCGCGTTCCGCGGAACGCGATGCGGCGGCGAGGGGGCGACCGCGAACAGGTTCCGGTGGTCCGTCCCGATGCCCGGGAGGGGCCGTGCCGTCCGGTCAGCGGGTGAGGGGTTCGTCCGCGAGGTAGGGGGGAGCCGGGTCGTACTGGATGGCGCGGCGTACGGCGCGGGCGTGGTCACGGCCGTGCAGGTGGCCGACGAGCCACAGGGCGCTGTCGATGCCGGCGGAAACCCCCTGGCTGGTGAGGAGTCTGCCGTCGACGACGTAGCGGGCGTCCCGTACGACGGTGACGTCTCCGCGTGCCTCCAGCGCCTCCTCGTACTGCCAGTGGGTGGCCACCCGGCGGCCCCGGGCCGGTCCGGCGGCGTGGAGCAGGAAGGCCCCGGTGCAGACCCCGGCGATCCAGGCTCCCTGCGCGGAGATACGGGCTATCCAGCTGGTGACGCGGGGGTTGTCCGGTTCGGTCTCCCGGGCTCCGCTGCCGCCCGGGACCAGCAGCACGTCCAGCGGGGGGTGGTCGTCGAGCGTGTGGTCCGGCAGGACCCGCATGCCCTTGGAGCAGCGCACCGGACCGGGGCGCTCGGCGATGAGCACGGCTTCGTCGGCGCCGTCACGGAGTGCGGACGAGGTGGTCAGCACCTCCCAGGGGCCGGCGAAGTCGAGCTCCTCCGCGGTGTCGAAGAGAAGAATTCCGTACGTCGTCATGGGGATCCGATCCATTCGTCGGGGTGTGCGGGCAGACGCGGGCAGGGGCCGGTATGCGGTCCGTGGTTACGAGCGCCATACCGTCCCGCGGCGCTCGTACTCGAGCACCTCCTCGGCGAACACCGCCGTTTCCGGGCCGTAGAACCGTTCGAGCAGCCACAGCCCCAGGTCGATGCCCGACGTGACCCCGCCGCACGTGACCAGGTCACCGTCGTCGACGACCCGGCCACCGACCACACGGCCGCCCTGTGCCTTGAGGTCGTCCTTGGCGATGTGGTGCGTGGTGCACGGACGGCCGGCGGTGATCCCGGCGGCGGAGAGCAGCATGGTGCCGCTGCACACCGCGCCCAGGATCAGCCCGCGTCTCCGTGCCGCCGCCAGGGCTCGGGGCAGCACACCGCGCCGTATCTCCCGCTGGAGGCCGGACCCGTCGCCGTACCCGCCGCCGGGCACCAGGATCAGGTCGGCCGAGCGGGGTGTCCACGGGGTACGGCAGACGATCTCCATGCCGGCCGTCGTCGTCACACTGCGGGGCCCGTCGGCGGTGACGAAGGACTGCGTGATGCGGTCCCTCCCGGCGATCCCGAAGACCTCGATGTGACCGGCGAAATCCTGTTCCTC
Organism: Streptomyces sp. Wb2n-11; assembly: GCF_001049855.1. Lineage (NCBI taxonomy): Bacteria > Bacillati > Actinomycetota > Actinomycetes > Kitasatosporales > Streptomycetaceae > Streptomyces > Streptomyces sp. Wb2n-11. The sequence continues at coordinate 7,088,133 of NZ_CVPB01000001.1, read as the reverse complement.
CACCCCGTCGTACAGCACCGTGTGGACGCGCAGCGGCCGGCGGGGCGGGCGGTCCGGCGCGGGAGTGGAGGCCGGCGCCGCGGCGGTCGCGGCCGTAGCGGGTGTCACGACGCCCGCGAGACCGGCACCTGCCGCCGCGGCGGCGCCGGTACGGAGCATCTGTCGTCTGTGCATGGGGGGCAACGAATTCCTCCGTGGGAGCACGTGAAGCAGGTGAAGCGCGTTCCCCGTACGCCTGTTGTCGTGGCGCCCGGGGTGCGAAGACCTGCCCAGTCTCGCGCCGTGCGGTGATCGGCGACAGCGGCACGCGTGCCCATGGTGCGCAAGATACGGCCAGTGCGGCTGCCGGGCGGGGTCACCTGCGGAAGGCCGCCCGGTAGGCGGACGGCGTGGTGCCGACGTGGCGCGTGAAGTGGTGGCGGAAGGTCTCGACGGACCCGAACCCGGTGGCCTCCGCGATCCGCCGCATGGACAGGTCGGTGCTTTCCAGAAGTTCCCGCGCGCGGTGCAGGCGGTGGGCGAGCAGCCAGCGCAGCGGCGTCGTGCCCGTCTGCGCATGGAAGTGCCTCGCCAGGCTGCGCTTGCTCATCATCGCGTGGGCGGCGATGTCGGCGATCGTCAGCGGCTCGTCCAGCTTGTCCCGCATCCACCGCATCGTGTCGCCGAGATCGGCGGAGTCGCTCCCCGGAACCCGGTGGTCGATGAACTGCGCCTGCCCGCCGGTGCGTTGGGGGGCCATGACCATCATGCGGGCGACCTCCGTCGCCACCGCCGCACCGTGGTCGCGGCGCACCATGTGCAGGCACAGGTCGAGTCCCGCGGCGATCCCCGCGGAGGTCAGCACCTGCCCCTCGTCCACGAACAGCACCGACGGGTCGACTCGCGTCCCGGGAAACTCGCCGGCCAGCGCCTCGGCGAACCGCCAGTGCGTCGTCGCCCGACGCCCCTCGAGCAGTCCGGCCCGGGCGAGCACGAAAGCCCCCGTGCAGATGGAGGCCACCCGCGTCCCCTCCCCCACCGCCTCCCTCAGGAGCCGGACCACACGCGGGTGCGGTATCTGCTCGGCGGGAACACCGGGAACGACGATGGTGTCCGCGTCACGGGCGTCGTCCCACCGGTACGGGGACGAGAGCCGGAACGGCTGCGCGGGCCCCGCGGACGCCGTCACGGCCCGGTCGGCGCAGACCCGCACCTCGTACGCCGGGGTCCCGTCGGGGTGCAGCGCGAACGAGAACACCTGGCAGGGAATGGCCAGGTCGAAAGCCGACACCGTGTCAAGTGCCAGAACAGCAACCACATGCATACGGCCGGACCCTACGACACCAGGTCCGTGGCAACGCACACAGGTCTGACCGGGAGTCGGACCGTGTCCCTGGCCGCGCTAGCCCGGCGTCGCAGAGGGCGGCGGACGACCTCCCCCGCGGCGAAGGAACCGGACGCGGCAGCGGGTGCGGGTGGAAGACGACGCCCGCGCGCGGGCCGGGCGTTCGGGCTGATCTCCGACAGCCCCGCCGAACGTGCTGCGGCGCTGGTCCGCTTCGGGATGGCTCGCCGGCCGCCCCGGGCGCACCCCGGCCGGGCCCCGGTGAGGACGATCCCCCGCTTCGCGTCCGTCGCCGTCCCACGGAAAGCACACCCGCGGCCGCCCGGCCCGGAGCTTCCGGAAGGTCCCGCTGAGCATCGTCCGGACGTCGGGCCGTTGCCGCACCGTCGGCGCACGGGGCGGCAACGACCGCACGAAGTCCTCCCCACCACCCGGGAGTTCATGACGGCGTATCGCCCCGTCATGATCCGTCGACCTGGATCGCACGGCCGATAGGTCCTGGGCAGAGGGGCGGGTGACCACGTTGATGTTGAACGTGTGGGCCCCCAGGCCGCCCGCGATGCCCATGAAGAGCAGGGCGAAGTGCTCCTGTCCGCGTGCGGTGGTGATGCCGCCGATGTGCAGCTGGGACGACGGGGGCCGGCCGAGGTCGGTGAGCAGCCGGCCGGTGGTCCGTTCGGCTTCGGCGTCGTCGCCGGAGAGGAAGACGGTGCTCGGGCCGTCGAGGCCCTCCGGGGCCGTCATCACGGTGGAGTCCATGGTGCACAGCGTCTTGACGACGGGGGCCGGGGGAAGGCCTCCTGGATCTGTTCACCCAGGCTGCTGTTGGGGTGCGAGAGCTCGGTGAAGTCGTCGGAGAGGCCGACCCCGACATCGATCAGCAAGGTGCCGGCCAGGGCCGGCGCCCCGATGGAGTGCAGCAGTTCCACGGAGACGGTGCCCGGGGTGGCGTTGACCAGTACCTCCGCGTGGGCGGCTGTCTCGCTCAGGCCCGCCACGGGGAGACCGAGGTCCGTCCGCTCCTTCGGCAGGCGTGAACCGAGGAACACGTCGTGCCCTGCGGCGCTCCAGCCGCGGGCCAGTGCTCGAGCGACGTTTCCGGTGCCGAGTAGTCCTATACGCATGATGCGACGCCGACCGTTGCCGGGGCTCGTCGCATCGGACCGCGGGCCCGGCCGGACCGGCACCAAAGATCTGGTTCCGCAGTCGCCCACCACTCACCAGGGCAGGGCCGCCGGGTCCCGCCGGCCCCCTTCACCCACGCCGTGGACCCGGGCCGACCGCGTTCCGCGATGCGCCGCGCAGGCGCCGGGACGACGGCCACCGGCACTTCCGCCCCGCGCCGACGGCGAAGACGCCGCGTCCGGTGCCCGGTGCGTGCACCGGGCACCGGGCACCGGACGGACGTCCCGGTGCGCGCCCGGCCGTTGTTACGGCGCCATCTCGTATGCGCCGGACAGTGCCTCGACGCGTTCCCAGACGCGGGCCGAACGGGCCTCGCCGACGACCGGACGCCGGACCGCGCCCAGCGCCCACTGCTGCTGTTGCGCGGTGGCGGAGTCCTTGCCGTGCAGTTCGACGGCGTGCGCGGAGAAGTCGCGTACCAGCACGGCGAACAGTTCGTCGAGCACGTCCTCCTCCAGGCCGGTCAGGCGCGCCTGTTCCAGGATCAGCTGGCCGTGCACGACCAGCGCGAAGAGCTGGCCGACGGAGAGCAGCAGGTCGAGGTCGCGGCTCTGCTCCTCGTCGGGGGCGGCGGTCGTGACGAACTCGCACAGGGCGTCCGCCTGTTCGCGGAAGCGGCCGACGTTGGGGACGTGGGCGTACGCGTCATAGGCGGTGCGCCAGTCGTGGAAGCGTACGGAGCCCAGGCCGCGTGCCGGTCCCTGGCGGAAGAGGAAGTCGTCGTCGGCCGCGTCGAGACGGGTGGGCACCGGCGTGTAGCCGGCCGGGTCCAGCAGGTGGTTGCGCATGAACTTGAGGATCAGCGCGAGGTTGACGTGGACCGTGCCCTCCAGCTTCGGCAGGCCCCGGATCTCGACGGCGGCCTGGGCGAAGTAGGTGTCCTTCTCGAAGCCCTTGGCGGCGATGACGTCCCACATCAGGTCGATGACCTTTTCGCCCTCCGTGGTCACCTTCATCTTCGTCATCGGGTTGAAGAGGAGGTAGCGGCGGTCGTCGGGGCCGGCGGAGCGGAAGTAGTCGACGGCGCGGTCGCTGAACAGCTTCATTCCGACGAGGCGGACGTACGCGTCGGTCAGCTCGCGCCGCACGTGGGGGAAGGCGGTGACGGGCCGGCCGTAGAGGATGCGGTTGCTCGCGTGGGTGACGGCCTCGTACATCGCGTGCTCGCAGATACCGATCGAGGCGGTGCAGAGGTTGAACTTGCCGACGTTGACCGTGTTGAGGGCGGCGTCGAAGGCGGCGCGGCCGGTGTGCAGGACGTCGTCGGGTCCGACCGGGTAGCCGTCGAGCCGGAACTCGCTGACGTACTTCGAGGAGTCGACGACGTTCTTCACCAGGTGGTACGTCGGGTGGCGGCTGTCGGCGGCGAAGAAGACGTACCCGTCCGGGCCCTCGACGTCGGTGCGGCGGCCGAAGACGGAGACGAGGCCGGCGGCGTTGCCGTTGCCGATGTAGTACTTCGAGCCGGTGGCGCGGAAGCCGCCGGCACCGTCAGGCTCCAGCAGCATGTCGGTGGAGTAGATGTCGGCGCCGTGGGCCTTCTCGGACAGGCCGAAGGCAAGCACCTCGCCCTGGGCGAGGAGCCCGGCCGCACGGGTGCGGGCGGCGGCGTTGTCGCTCTGCCAGACCGGGCCGAGACCGAGGACGGTGACCTGCCACGCGTACCAGTAGTCGAGCCCGTAGAAGCCGAAGATCTCGTTGAGGGCGGCGATCCTGGCGGTGTCCCAGCGCTTGTCGCCCTGATCACCGGGCCGGTCCTCGGCGGCGGAGGCGGGGGTGAGGAAGGTGGCGAACAGTCCCTCCTTGGCGGAGAACGCGAGGAAGTCCGCCAGCCAGGCGCGGGAGCGGTAGTCCTCGATCAGCCTGCGCTTGCCTCGGTCCTCGAACCAGTCGACGGTGGCGCGCAGCAGCCTGCGGGTCTCCGGGTCGAAGTGCGCCGGGTCGTAGGTGCGCGGGTTGAACAGCAGCGGGTCGGCCATGGGTGTCCGCCTTTCCGGCTTGAGAGGTCGTGAGGGTGGGGTGGGTACGGGGGTGCTCGCCGGCGCCGCCTCAGCGGTCGGCGGCGAGCCGGTGGAGGGTGGCGAGCACGTCGTCGAGCCAGGCGAGCATCATCCGCTCGTACGCGATGCCGCCGCGCAGGACGGCATGCTGGAGCTCCCGCCCCGGATCGGGCGCCCCGGGCGCCCCGGGGCCGGGGAAGTCACGCCGCTCCCCCGCCAGGTAGTGCGCGAGGCGGTCGGTGTGCGCCTGGTGGTGCCGCTCGACCTCGCCGATGAGTGCGGCCGGGTTGTCGAAGGCCGCGCCGCGGATCTTCACGGCGAGGTCGTGGCGGACGCTCTCGGGTTCGATCGGCTCGTGCAGCCACCCGGAGAGCGCGGCCCGGCCGACGGCGGCGACGGAGTACTCCTTCTTGTCCGGCCGTGCCTGCTGCGGCACGTCCCGGACGTCGACCCAGCCGTCGCTCTCCATCCGCTTGAGGACGCGGTAGATCTGCTGGTGGGTGGCGTTCCAGAAGTACCCGATGGACCGCTCGAACCGCCGGGCCAGCTCGTAGCCCGAGCCCGGCTTCTCCAGCAGGGAGACGAGGATCGCGTGTTCGAGCGCCATGCCCCGATCTTTCTATGCAACTCGTTGCATAGACAAGCGGCACGGCCCCGGTGAGACACGGCTCACTGGTCCGCGCGCCTCGGTGCACCGGGCAGCTTGTGCACACCTGGCCGCCGGAGCCCGCGCGGGAGTACAAATGAGACTGTGGTCGATCTCTTCATCCCGTGCCGGGCGGGTCGGTGCGGTCACTGACCGGGAAGGGCCCGCGAAGCGTCGCCGGACAGGTCTTCGTCCTCCAGGTGGCGGTCGTGCTGCTGCTCGCCGCCGGTGCGGTGCTGGCCCTGGTGCTCCAGTCGCGCCACGACGGCGAGCGTGAGGCCCGCAACCGGTCGGTCGCGGTCGCCGAGACGTTCGCCCGCTCGCTCGGGCTCCGCGAGGCACTGCGGGCTCCGGACCCGTCCGAGATCCTCCAGCCGCTCGCCGAGGAGACGCGCGAGCGGGCGGGCGTCGACTTCATCGTGGTGATGGACACCGGCGGAATCCGCTACACGCACCCCCAGCCCGACCTGATCGGCAAGCGCTTCGTCGGCACCATCGGGCCGCCCCTGGCCGGCCGGGTCCACACCGAGAGCGTGGACGGGCCGCTCGGCCAGGAGATCCAAGCGGTCGTTCCGGTGACCGCCGACGACGAGGTGGTGGCGCTGGTCTCGGCCGGTGTCACCGTGCGGAACGTCTCCGGCGTGGTGGAACGGCAGCTCCCGGTCATCCTCGGTGTCAGCGCGGCCGCCCTGGCCCTGGCCACGGCCGGCACGGCCCTGGTCGCCCGGCGCCTGCGGCGGCAGACCCACGGGCTCGGCACCCTGGAGATGACCCGTATGTACGAACACCACGACGCCGTCCTGCACGCCGTCCGGGAGGGCGTCCTGATCACCGACGGGGACGGCCGCCTGCTGCTCGCGAACGACGAGGCGAAGCGGCTGCTGGATCTGCCGGCCGACGCGGAGGGACGGCACGTCGGGGAGCTGCCCCACCTCGACCAGCAGCTGGCCGGCCTTCTGCGGTCCGGCCGGGAGGCCACCGACGAGGTCCTCACGGCCGGGAACCGGCTGCTGGTGGTGAACCAGCGGCCGACGAAACCCCACGGCCAGCCCGAGGGGGCCGCCGTCACCATCCGCGACTCCACCGAGATGCGTGTCCTCACGGGCCGGGCCGACGCGGCCCGTCGCCGGCTGAAGCTCCTGTACGACGCGGGGGTCGGCATCGGCACCACGCTCGACGTGCGGCGGACGGCCGAGGAGCTGGCGGACGTCGCCGTCCCCCGGTTCGCGGACTTCGTGACCGTCGACCTGGCGGACCAGGTCCTGCACGGCGACGAGCCGACCGGCTCCGGGGCGGACCTGCGGCGCACGGCGGTCAGCGGCATCCGCGACGACCAGCCCCTCTATCCCCGCGGCATGCTGATCAACTTCCTCCCGTCCACCCCGCAGGCCCGCGGGCTCAGCAGCGGACAGGCCGAGCTGGTGCCCGACCTGTCCGACGCACCGGGCTGGTACGCCCAGGACCCGCCGGTGGCGCAGAGGATCATCGACTACGGCATCCACTCCCTGATCACAGCGCCCCTCAAGGCGCGGGGCGTCGTCCTCGGGCTGGTCAACTTCTGGCGCCTGGAGAAGCCGGAGCCCTTCGACGACGACGACCTGTCCCTGGCCGAGGAGCTGGTCGCGCGGGCCGCGGTCAGCATCGACAACGCCCGCCGCTACACCCGGGAGCACACCGTGGCCGTGGCGCTCCAGCGCAGCCTGCTGCCGCGCGGCCTTCCCGAGCACAGCGCCGTCGAGGTGGCGCACTACTACCTGCCCGCGCAGTCCGGGGTGGGCGGCGACTGGTTCGACGTGATCCCGCTGTCCGGCAGCCGGGTCGCCCTCGTCGTCGGCGACGTGGTCGGCCACGGACTGCACGCCGCGGCCACCATGGGTCGGCTGCGCACGGCGGTCCACAACTTCTCGTCCCTCGACCTGCCGCCCGACGAGCTGCTGTCCCGCCTCGACGACCTCGTTCAGCGCATCGACCACAACGGCGAGGACGGCGCGGACGACGACGACGGCATGCTGGGCGCCACCTGCCTGTACGCCGTGTACGACCCGGTGTCCCAGTGCTGCGTCATGGCCCGGGCGGGACACCCGCCGCCGCTGGTGGTCCGTCCCGACCGGACGGTGGAGATCCTCCAACTGCCGACCGGACCGCCGCTGGGGCTGGGCGGGATGCCGTTCGAGACCGCCGAGGTGCACCTGGCCGAGGGCAGCCAGCTCGTGCTCTACACCGACGGCCTGATCGAGGACCGCACCCGCGACATCGACGAGGGGCTTGAGCTGCTGCGCTCGGCCCTGAGCCACCACCCTGACCGGCACCCGGAGGAGAGCTGCCGGGCGGTCCTCGACGTCCTGCTGCCGGATCGGCCGCGGGACGACGTGGCTCTGCTCGTCGCCCGGACCCGGACGCTCGGCCCGGACCGCGTCGCCGAGTGGGACGTGCCGTTCGAACCGAGCGCGGTCGGCGCGATGCGGACCGTCGTCGCGAAGAAGCTGGACGAATGGGACCTGTCCGCTCTCGCGTTCGGTACGGAGCTGATCCTCAGCGAGCTGATCACCAACGCCATCCGCTACGGCTCCGCTCCGGTCCGCATGCGGCTGCTGCGCGACCGTACCCTCACCTGCGAGGTGTCCGACGCGAGCAGCACGTCACCCCATCTGCGGTACGCCGCCACCACGGACGAGGGAGGGCGGGGGCTGTTCCTGGTGGCGCAGCTGAGCCAGCGGTGGGGCACCCGGTACACCTCGCCGGGCAAGGTCATCTGGGCCGAACAGGCGCTGCCGGGCGCCTCGGGGGAGCCGGAGCAGGAACTCCTCGGCTTCTTCGACATCGACACCCTTTGAGGGCATCGACACCCTCTGAGGACTCAGGTCCGCCGGGTGCGCGCCAGGAGCACCGCCACGTCGTCCAGCCCGGGTCGGGGCAGCAGCTGTTCGAGGACGCTCTCGCAGAGGTCCTCCAGCGGCCGGTCGCGATGCGCGAGTGCCTGCGCGAGCTTGCCCATGCCCTCGTCGAGGTCCTGGTCGCGCGCTTCGATGAGGCCGTCGGTGTAGAGGACCAGCAGGCTGCCCGGCGGCAGCGGCACCCGCTGGGTCCGGAAGTCCCGTCCGCCCGTCCCCAGGGGCACGCCGGGCGGGCCGCCGAGGAACGCGAGGTCCCCGCCGGCCGTGGCCACCGCCGGCGGGGGGTGGCCCGCCCTGGCGATCACGCACTCCGCGGCCACCGGGTCGTGGACGGCGTACACGCAGGTCGCCATCTCGTCCTCCCCCACGTCGGCCACCACGGCGTCGAGGGAGCGGAGCATCTCCGCGGGGGAGATGCCGTGCCGGGCGAGGGTGCGTACGGCCGTACGCAGCTGCCCCATGACGGCCGCCGCGTGGATCCCGTGGCCCATCACGTCCCCGATCACGAGGCCGGTCCTCCCGTCCGGCAGCGCGATGACGTCGAACCAGTCACCGCCGACGGCGTGGTCGCTGGCGGGCAGGTAGCGCCCGGTGAGTTCGAGGCCGGCCACGTCGGGCAGCGCGCTGTTCGCCAGGCTCCGCCGCAGGGTGAGGGCCGCCGCCCGCTGGTTGGTGTACATGCGCGCGTTGTCGATGTTCAGCGCGGCGCGCGCGACCAGCTCGTCGAGGAGGACGCAGTCCTGTTCGTCGAACGGGTCGCGGCTGCGGACGCGCGTCACCACGACCGCGCCCAGCACCTTGCCCCGGGCGACGAGGGGGATCAGCCGCGCGGAGCCGAGGGTCCTGAGGTACGCGCGCAGGCTGTCGGCCCGGGGGTCGGTGATCAGCGCCGGGACGTCGGGCCGGTACAGGTTCATGGGCCGGCCGTCGGCGATGACGCGCTCGTACAGCGAGCCGAGCGGAATCCGGGAGGTCGTGCCGGGCACCAGTTTCGCCGTGGGGGCGGCCGGATCGGGGAAGGCGGCCGCCATCCGGCGCACCACGCCACGGGTGGACGCGGCGGCCTCGTCCGGTTCGAGGACCTCTTCCAGCAGTTGCACGTCGGCCGAGTCGGCGAACCGCGGCACGAGCAGCTGCACGACCTCCTCGGCGGTCTGCCGCAGGTCCAGGGTGGTGCCGATCCGGGTTCCGGCCTCGGCGAGCAGGGCGAAGCGGTGCCGGGCCCGTTCGGCCTCGGCCTGTGCCTGCTGGCCCTCGGTGATGTCGATCAGGGAAGCGATCAGGCCCAGCCGCCGGCCTGCGTTGTCGAGCAGCGGGGTGTACGAGCAGGACCAGGTCCGTTCGCGGCCGGGGTCGGCGGGGGTACGGCCGGTCCTGCGGGCGTCGACGACGGGCGTCCCCCGGTCCAGGACCTGCAGCATCATCGACTCCAGCGCCGTGGCGTTGACGCCGGGCACGACCTCGGTCAGCCGCTTGCCCAGGTGTTCGGCGGCGGAGACGCCGTTCATCCGGGCGAGAGCGCCATTGACCCGCAGGAACCGCAGGTCGGGGCCGAGCGTGGCCAGGCCGATGGGCGACCGGGTGAAGAGGCTCTCCAGGGCTGCCAGGGAGTCCCGCATGTGCAGGACCTTGGAGGTCTCGACGGCGATCAGCAGGGTGCCGCGCCGCCCCCGCGGATCGGCGGCGGGGACGATCCACATCTCCATCGTCACGTAGTGACCGTCGCGATGGCGCACCGGCAGGGTCCCGACGACGGTCTCGCCCGCCTGGACGCGCCGCGTCAGCCGATCGGCCAGTTCCCGGTTGGCGTCGGGCACCAGGAGGGTCCCGGCGGACCGGCCCAGGACGTCCTCGGGCTGATGCCCGAGCAGGTCGCGCGCGGCGAGCGACCACTCCACGATCCGCCCGTCCGCGTCCTCGCGCCAGAGGGCGATCGGCAGCAGCTCACGGAGCACGCCCGCGTAGCCGACAACCCCCGGGGGCTGTCCCGGTGTGCCGTCCGACGACTGGTAGGTGTCCAACGCATCGACCTAACCCCGGGAGGGCGCATCTCTACTGAAACACCTTATCCGAGGCATCGGTGCGGGGCCCTTCGCCGCCCTGCTGTGTGCCGGTTCACGGCCCGCCGGCCCGGTACCCGGTTATCGTCGTTCGCCTGGGTCCCGGCTGCCGCACAGCAAGGAGTACGACGCGTGTCCTCTCTCTTTCCGGCCCCGGCCGCAGGCTCGTACCGGCGGGCGCTGCGACATGGCTGACACCTGGACGGCCCGCGAGGCGCTCGCCGCGGTCGTGGAAGGCGGAAGCTTCGCCGAGCTCTCCGGGCCCCCGGGCCCGGAGCGGCCCCGGGGGCGGTCCGGGAACGCCGACGGCCCGATCGGGTGGCCGGGATACGGGCAGTCCCTGGCCCGCGCCGGGGAACGCACCGGCGAGCGGGAGTCCGTCGTCTGCGGGACCGGCTCGATCGGCGGCACGGAAGCGGTCGTCGTGTCCTTCGAGTTCGGGTTCCTCGGCGGTTCCCTCGGCGAGCGCACGGGCGACCTCCTGGAGGCCGCGTACACCGTGGCCCGGGAGCGGCGCCTTCCGCTGGTCTCCCTGATCGCCACCGGCGGCAGCCGCATGCAGGAGGGCATGCGGGCCCTGTCCCAGCTCCAGCGCGTGGCCCGCCAGTCCGCCCTGCTGCGCGACTCCGGGGTGCCGCAGCTCGCCGTTCTGCGCGACCCCACCACCGGAGGCGGGTGGGCGACGCTCGGCGCCGGCGCGGACGTGATCCTGGCACTGCCCGGCGCGCAGGTCGGCTTCGCCGGGTCGAGGGTACGGCCGCCGGGCGCCGACCCGGCGGCGTACACCGCCGAGGGACAGCTCGCCTCCGGGCAGATCGACGCGGTCGTACGCCGCGAGGACCTGCGGGACGCGCTGGCCCGGTGGCTGCGCCACCTGGGCGCCGCCCCCTGGGAGGGGCCGCCCGAGCCTCCCGGACCGCCCACCGCGTACCCGTCGGGCGGCCTGCCCGCCCCCACCGGCTGGGAGGCGGTCGCACGGGCCCGCTCCCCGCGGCGGCCGCGCGCCGACGCGTATCTCGCCGCGTACTTCGACGGGGTCCAGGAGATCAGCGGGGACCGCTGCGGGGGCGCGGATCCGGGCATGCGCTGCGGATTCGGGCTGCGGCGGGGCCGCGTCGTCGCGTACGCCGCCCAGTGCGGCACCGCGACACTCCCGGCCGGCTTCCGCACCGCCGCCCGCCTGGTCCGCCTCGCCGGCCGGCTGGGCGTTCCGGTGCTCACCCTCGTCGACACGCCGGGCGCGGCCAACGGCGCCGAGGCGGAACGGGCGGGCGCGGGCGCCGCCATCGCGGACCTCTTCGGCGCGATGGCCACGGCGCGCGTACCGCTCACCACCCTCCTCATCGGCGAAGGCGGGTCAGGCGGCGCTCTCGCCCTGGCCGCGCCCGGCAACCTCTGGGCCGCCCCCGACAGCTACTTCTCGGTGATCGCCCCGGAGGCGGCCGCCGCCATCCTCAAGCGCGCCCCGGAGCAAGTGCCGGAAACCGCAGATCTGCTGCGGCTGCGCCCCCAGGACCTGGTGGATCTGGGCATCGTCCGCGGGGTGGTGGGCTGACCGGGCGTGGGCCGCCGGACCGGTGCGGTCCGGCGGCCCACGGCGCGGTGTTCCCGGCGGACCGTTCGGCCGGGCCGCCCGCGGCGGTGCCGTGCGTGGAGCAGGCGGCGCTCAGTAGGCGGAATCGACGTTGTCGATCGAGCCGTACCTGTCGGCGGCGTAGTTGGCGGCCGCGGTGATGTTGGCGACCGGATCGGTCAGCTCCTCCGGGGTGCCCTCGACGTGGTAGGCGTCGAACGTGGGCTGGATCACCTGGAGCAGCCCCTTGGACGGGGTGCCGTTCTGCGCGTTGATGTCCCAGTTGTTGGCCGCGTCGGGGTCGCCGCCGGACTCACGCATGATGTTGCGGTGCAGGCCTTCGTAGCTGCCCGGAATGCCCTTGTCCTTCATGATGGCCAGGGCCTCACGGATCCAGCCGTCCAGGTTGTCCGGGTAGGAAGGCGCCTTCTTGGCCTTCGCGGCGATGGCGTCGGCCTGTGTGAAGACGCCGGCCACCGACGCGGCCGCGCTCTGCGGTGCCGGGGCGGCGGCGTGCGCGGGGGACGGGGCGATGGTCAGAGCCACCGCTGCGGCTCCGGCGGCGCACAGCCCGGAAACGGAGAACTTGCGGATCCGGGCGGTGAGGGCGGTGGGGTTCAGCGACTGAGCGGGCATACGGGAGTGACTCTCCGTTCGGTGACGACAGGGGAGGCCTCGGGGACCGGCGACGGCGGAGCGGAGCTGCGCGACGAGGTCTGCGACGGCCGGAGCGAGTGGTGCCCGGCCGGTCGGGAGCGGTGAACTCCCCGGGCCGGCTCCATGGTTAGCGGCCCTCCCGGGCATCGGCAACGACCGGCTGTACTGCTCGGCTACGTAGGGAAGGACCTGAGAAGCCGAGCGGCCCCCGCCCGGGCCGCGAGAGCGCGCACCGGGGCCTACTACCGGGCCTCGTATGTGATCTGGGACCTATGGGCCGACTCACAGCCGACGGGGCCCGGGGCGGGCGCGAAGTGATCGCGGCCACACGCCCTCCGGGCCGTCGCGCCCGTACGGGGTGATGCCGGGCGGCGTCGTCGCAGGCGCCCGGCAGCGCGCCTCACCGCCCCGCTCGCACGCGGGAGCGACATGGCGCCAGGGGGTTCTCCGGGCGGGTACGGACGACCGGGCCTGCGCCCGGCCGGTGCGCCCCGTGCGCGCCCTGACCGGACGTCCCCTTCCCCGCCTCAGGGGCGCCTCAGGGACGCCTCAGGGACAACGTGCCGGCATCTGCCACCCCGGCATCTGGAGCCAGACCGGCGGCGGGCCCGAGGACGGTGGAGCCCGGAAGGGACGATCGCTCGCGAGCCGCGGGAGGAGGCCGGACCCACCGTCCGGGGTCCGCGCCGCCGTGCGGCCGTGCGGAGCACCGGGTCCGCCGGTGCGGCGCGGAGACCACCAAGCGGCTCGTCATGGGTTCCGGCGCCGCCCGGCCGATCGAGGCGCGCCGCCCCGGGGCCGTCGGCCGGTCACCCGGGGCCGGGGGCCGAGTGGCCGGCGGCTCAGGCGGCGCTGGGGTCGAAGGGGATGCCGGACGGCTTGGCCTTCTCCAGATGAGAGCTGAAGCTGCCGTCCTTGAGGCCGAACACGGCGCTGCCGAAATTGGCCTGGCTCAGCTTGTCGCGGACACCGGCGGGGTAGCCGTTCCAGCCGACCAGCCTGGGGAACTGCCACCCGCGGTAGTGGTTCTCCGGGGGTTCGTCGCCGGAGTTCGCGGGGCGGAAGCAGTGCGTGCTCACGCCGTCCTTGTGGTAGACGATCTTGGGGTGTGTCCCGTCCCACCGGATCCGGTCGCGGCCGTAGACGCCGAAGCCGCCGTGAGCCGAGGTGGAGACGTACTGGGCCTGGTTGTTCTGCACCCACACCACGACGTGCTCCCAGTCGTGACGGTGCCCGCCGAGACCGCTGCCCGCCACGGCCTGGTCCTTCTCGAAGTAGAGCCCGTACATGATCGCGCACCAGCCGTTGTTGCACGTGGACCGTGCGTATCCGTTGGTGTTGTCGAGGTCCCAGGAGTCGCGGCACTGGCCGTTGAGGGCGCCGGACGGGTTGAGGCCGCCGTTCACCGTTCCGTCGGGGCCTATCGCGGGGGTCGGGTAGCAACCGTCCGTGTCGTAGTCGTAGGCGGGCTGGAACATCTGCTCCAGTCCGTCGGCGTTGGCGGGCAGCGCCGGGGGCGGGGCGGCGAGAGCGACACCCGGAAAGGCGACGACCAGCGCCAGGGCGCCGGCCAGGACGATCGGAGCCTTGCGCATCCGCGAACCCGTCTTCACTGCGTCCTCCTGACGGCCGCGGCGTCGACCGCGCGACCAGGTTGGCATGCTCATCACAGGCTTACCGAACCGCGTTGCGCACCGAGTGTCGAGGGGTGTCGCAGTGATGAAGAGTCAGCCAACGCCTGGTACGGGCGACTTGGACCGCGGCGCCGCGTCAGGCCGCACGAGAAGGGCCCGGCTCCGCGGAGCCGGGCCCTTCCACCGGTCCTTCGCTTCAGCGCGCGCGACCACACGTCTTCCGCGGGCCCGAGGCCGGGGCCGGTTTCACCCCGCCGAGCCGGTCGCCCCGCCGTCGGACGCGACGATGGAGCTCTCCAGTTTGCGCAGCAACCGCGCGAGCTGGCGGCGCTCGGCCGGCGAGACGCCGCCGAGCATCCGGCTCTCGTTTTCGAGGTGCTCCGCGAAGACGGTGTCCACCGTCGCGAGGCCCTTGTCGGTGAGGCGCGAGTAGACGACTCTGCGGTCGTCGGCGTCCCTTTCCCGGACGATCAGGCCGTCCTTCTCCAGCCGGTCGATCCGCAGCGTCACCCCCGCCGACGACACCAGACCCGAATCGGCGAGCTGCCCCGCCGTCAGCCGGTACGGCTCGCCCGCCCGCCGCAGCGCGGTCAGCACGTCGAAACCAGCCACGGACAGTCCGTGGTGCTCGATCGACGTGGTGAGCTTGGCGCTGTAGCGCAGGAAGGAGCGGTGGAGGCGGGCCAGGACTTCGAGGGGGCTGGTGTCCAGGTCCGGCCGTTCACGCGCCCAGTCCTCGATCACCTTCGCCACGGCGTCCCGGTCCGCCGGCCTTGCTCCAGACATCGTCATCCCCTCGTACGGCTCCCGCCGGCACCACCCGTCCCACTTCTCACGGCTCTGAGAATCTTACCGCTGAGGGACGGGGACGGGCGGGGGCGTCCGCGTCTGAAGGCGTAAAGCCCAAGGGGGTTCGGCAACGATTTCACCTCAGGGTCTTGCGCCGGAGATATTTAAGCCCTTAGATTCCTAGCACTTCGAGAACAGCGGACACCGAAGCGGCGGGCCCTCGGCCCGGGCTTGTCCGCGCCGGAGCTCCCGCCCTTCCCGCCGCCTCGTCCGGAGGTCCCGCCGTGCCCCACTTCCCCACCGACATACTGATCGCGGGCCGGTGGCGGCGCGGCGCCGGTGAGCCGGTCGACACCGTCGACCCCGCGACCGGCCGCGTCCTCGCCACCGTCAGCTGCGCGTCCGCCGACGAGGTCGACGAAGCGGCCGAGGCCGCCGCGCAGGCCATGGCCGACCCGGCCTGGCGCGACCTGTTCCCCCACGAGCGCGCCCGGCTCCTGCACCGCATCGCCGAGCTCACCGAACGGGCCGCCGGCGAACTCTCGGCGCTGCAGACCGCCGACACCGGGAAGACCCTCACCGAGACCAGGGCGCTCGCCCTCAGCGCGGCCGGCACCTTCCGCTACATGGCGGCCGCCCTGGAGACCGCCGAGGACACCGTCACCCCGTCCCGCGGTGCCTACCTCACGATGAGCGTCCACGAACCGATCGGTGTCGTCGGCGCGATCAACCCCTGGAACTCCCCGGTCGCCAGCGACGCGCAGAAGATCGCCCCCGCCCTCGCCGCCGGGAACGCGGTTCTCCTCAAGCCGGCCGCGTGGACACCGCTCGTCTCCCTGGCGCTCGGCCGGCTGATCACCCAGGCGCTCGACGAGGCCGGGCTGCCCACCGCGCTGCTGTCGGTGCTGCCGGGCAGCGGCCGGGTGGTCGGCGACGCCATCGTGCGCCACCCCCTCGTCGCCCGCGTCGGATTCACCGGCGGCACCGGGACGGGGCGGTCGATAGCCGCCCTCGCGGCGAAGAAGCTGATCCCCGCCTCACTGGAGCTGGGCGGCAAGTCCCCGACGATCGTGCGCGCCGACGCCGACGTCGAACAGGCCCTGGCGGGCGTGCTGTTCGGGATCTTCTCGTCCAGCGGCCAGTCCTGCATCGCCGGTTCCCGGCTGTTCGTGGCCCGTGAGATCTACGACTCCTTCATCGGCGAACTCGTCGAACGCGTACGCACACTGCGCGTGGGACCCGGAACCGAACCGGGTACCCAGGTCGGCCCGCTCGTCCACCACCGCCACCGCGACGCCGTCGCCGCCTACGTCGACCTCGCCCGTTCCGAGGGCGCACGGGTGCTGTGCGGCGGCTCCGCGCCCGAGGGCGAGCGCCACCGGGACGGCGCGTACTACCTCCCGACCGTCCTCGACGGGCTGCCGAACACCTCCCGCACGTGTCAGGAGGAGATCTTCGGCCCGGTCCTCGTGGCCCTCCCCTACGAGGACGAGGACGACCTGGTCCGCCAGGCCAACGACTCCGTCTACGGGTTGGCCTGCGGCATCTGGACCCGCGACGCGCGTGCCGCGTGGCGGCTCGCCCGGCGCATCGAGGCGGGCACCGTCTGGATCAACACGTACAAGCAGTTCAGCGTCTCCACCCCGTTCACCGGCTGGAAGGACAGCGGCCTGGGCACGGAGAAGGGCCGCGACGCGATCCGCTCGTACCAGCGCCAGAAGTCCCTGTACTGGGGCACCTCCGGCACCCCCCTCCCCTGGGCCAACTGACCCGGCACGCCTGCCTGTCTGGAGAGATTCATGCACCGACCCCCGCCCGGCCCGATAGCCCGGCTCCGCTCGCTGCGCTACGTCGAACTGCACACCCCCGCCTTCGCCGAGGCCGCCGACTTCTACGAGGAGGTCTGGGGCCTGACGACCGTCGAGTCGGACGCCGGCGACCGATGGCTGCGCGGTACGGGCGACGAGCACCACGTCCTGCACCTGACCGCGCGGGACCGCGTCGGCCTCGGCAGGCTCGCGTTCGCCGTCGCCACCCCCGCCGAGGTCGACGAGGCCGCCCGGCGCCTGGAGGCCCGCGGCATCGTCCCCGTCTCCGGGCCCGGTCCGCTGGAACAGGCGGGCGGCGGCTACGGACTGCGGTTCACCGACCCCGAACAGCGCCTCGTCGAGATCAGCGCGCAGGTCGATGCGGTCGTCCCGCGGGGCCGGGACGACGCGGTGCCCGTCGGCGTCACGCACGCCGTGCTGAACACCACCGACATCGACGCCGCCGTCGCCTTCTACTGCGACGTCCTCGGACTGCGCGTCTCGGACTGGTCCGAGCACCAGATGGCGTTCCTGCGCTGCAACGCCGACCACCACTGCATCGCCTTCAACCAGGCCGAGTGGACGTCGCTCAACCACGTGGCGTACGAGATGCCGTCGGTCGACCACTTCATGCGGGGCCTCGGCCGGCTGCGCCACCACGGCATCACGCCGAAGTGGGGGCCCGGGCGGCACGGCCCCGGCAACAACACCTTCTCCTACTTCACCGACCCGTCCGGGCTGGTCTGCGAGTACACCTCCGAGGTCGCCCAGATCGTCGAGGACGCCTGGATCGCCCGGGTGTGGCGGCGGGTCCCCGAGCTGTCGGACCTGTGGGGAACGGCCGGACCGCCGTCGTCGGAGATCCGCTGCCACATGGCGGGCACGCCGGACCCCGGCCCGCTCGCCCCCGTCGACGCACCCGCGGCCGCAGACACCGCCACCGCCACTGAGGAGAGCGCCGCATGAGCACCGTACGCAGGGTGGGCCTCATCGGCTGGGGAGCGATCGGCCGGGTCGTCGGCACGGCGCTCGCCGAGGGGCGGGTGGGCAGCGCCGAGTTGGTGTGCGTCGTCGACAACCGTCCGCTGGGCGAAGCCGCTCCCGTGCAGCAGGTCACCTTCGAGGAGGCGCTGGAGCGCTGCGACCTGATCGTGGAGGCCGCGGGCCAGGGCGTCGTACGTCAGTACGGCGAGCAGGTGCTGGTCTCCGGCACCGATCTGCTCATCGCCTCCACCGGGGCGCTGACCGACGACGAGCTCGCCAAGGGACTGCTAGCCGCCGGGCCGGGCCGGGTGTACTTCACCGGTGGCGCGGTCGGCGGACTCGACCTGCTCCAGGCGGCGCGCTCCATGGGCCCGCTGGACGAGGTCGGCCTGACCACCACCAAGCTCCCCGCGACACTGGAACAGCCGTGGATGGACGCGGAGTTGCTACACCGGATGCGGACGGCGACCGGGCCCGTCGAAGTGATGTCGGGAACCGCCCGCGATGTGCCGGTCAAGTTCCCCAAGTCGACGAACGTGGCCGCGTCGGTGGCGCTGGCCGTCGGCGACCTGGACGCCGTACGGGTCCGGGTCGTCGCCGATCCCTCGGCGCACCGGACCCGGCACGTCGTCGAGGCGTCCGGTCCGCACGGCGCGTACCGCTTCGAGGTCGCGCACCGTCCCGACCCCGGCAATCCGGCGACGAGCCAGGTCGTGCCGTACGCGGTACTGCGCAGCCTCGCCGCGCTCGCCGGACGGACGGGGCAGATCCTGTGAGCACGCCCGCCGACGTGCACGTCGAGGAGGCCGGCGACCAGGGGCCGCTGCTGCTGTGCCTGCACGGTATCGGGTCGTCCTCGGCGGCCTTCGCCCCGCAGCTCGCCGGGCTCTCCTCGCACGTGCGGGTCGTGGCCTGGGACGCCCCCGGCTACGGCGAGTCCCCCGACCCCGGATCCGCCCTGACGCTCGACGACTTCGCGGACGCGGCGGCCGCCGTCATCCGGAAGCGCGGCGCGAGCGCCCATGTCCTCGGCGTCTCCTGGGGCGGCGTGATCGCGCTGCGGCTGGCCACCCGCCACCCCGGCCTCGTCGCCTCCCTGGTCGTCGCCGACTCCAGCCCGGGTTCGGGCACGGACGGGAGCAAGGCCGACGGGATGCGGGCGCGGGCCGCCGAGCTGGCCGAGATGGGGCCGCGCGCCTTCGCCGAGGCACGCGGGCCGCGCCTGGTGTCGTCCGGCGCGCCGGACGAGCTGGTGCGGCGGGTCGTGGACACCATGGCGGCCTCGGTACGGCTGCCGGGGTACGCGTACGCCGCCGCATCCATGGCCGCGGCCGATCTGCGCGCCGAACTGCCCTCCGTGGCCGCGCCCACGCTCGTGCTCTGCGGCGACCAGGACACGGTCACCGGCCCCGAGGCGAGCCAGGCCATCGCCGGGGCCGTCCCCAAGACCGCCTACGTGATCGTCAAGGACGCCGGCCACCTGGCCAACCAGGAGCAGCCGGGCCGCTTCAACGCCTGGGTGCTCTCCCACCTCCGCATCACCGCGCGTATCCCCGAGTAGGCCCGGGAGATCCCCAGCAACCCCAACAACCCCAGTGACCCCAGCAACCCCAGCAACCCCAGCAACCCCAGCAACCCCAGCAACCCCAGCAACCAGGAGTAGTCACCATGCCTCTGACCACCACCGCGTACGACAACGGCAGCGACCTCGCCGCGTACACCGACTCCCTCATCGCCACCAAGGACTCCCGGGTGGCGGACTTCGACACCCTGTCGTTCCAGGAGAAGGCCGGCCCGCAGTTCCGCCGCGGCCAGATCCGTTACGTCGGCTCGGGTGCCACCGGCAACCACGAGGGCGACAGCCGCATCATCCCGTCCGGCGGATTCACCTTCTCCAACATGCTGCTGCCGCCCGGCGCCGAGGGCCCGGCCCACACCCACCACGACGTGGAAGAGGCCTTCTTCGTCCTGGAGGGCGAGGTCAAGGTCGGCATCCACCGCGGCCCCGACGAGGTCGAGTACCGCACCCTCGGCTACCGCGACATGATCGTCGTCCCGGCCGGCGTGACCCGTTCGCTGAAGAACGAGGGGGACACCGACGCCCTGTTCTGCGTCGTCATCGGCACGCAGAAGCCGCAGGTGCCGACGTACCCCGAGTACTCGCCGATGCACGGCGTCACCCGTGGCTGACGAGTCCGTCGCCGGCGGTCCCCCGGCCGGCGCACGCACCGTCGTCGTCACCGGGGCGGGCCGTGGCCTGGGACTGGCCACGGCCCGGCGGATCGGCGCCGACGGCTTCCGGGTCGTCGTCGCCGAGCTGGAGCCGGAACGGGGTGGGCGCGCCGTCGCGGAACTGCGCGCCGAGGGCGTCGACGCCCACTTCGTGCGCTGCGACGTCGCCGACCCCGCGTCGGTGGACGCGCTGGCCGCCGCCGTACGGGACCTGGGCCCGCTGTACGGCCTCGTCAACAACGCGGCGCTGGCCAACGGCGTGGGCGGCAAGGAGTTCCAGGACATCGACATCGAGGTGTGGGACCGGTTGATGACGGTCAACGCCCGCAGCCCCTGGCTGGTGTCGAAGGCGCTGTACCCGCTCTTCGCCGCGCCCGGCCGGATCGTCAACATCGCTTCGGACGCCGCTCTGTACGGCTCCGAGCGCCTCGCCCACTACATCGCCTCCAAGGGTGCGGTCATCGCCCTGACCCGGGCGATGGCCCGTGAGCTGGGCGACAGGGGGATCACCGTGAACGCGGTCGCCCCCGGGCTGACCGAGTGCGAGGCGACCGAGACCGTGCCCGCCGAGCGGCACGGCCTCTACCGCGCGAACCGGGCCATCTCACGGCCGCAGCAGCCCGACGACCTCACCGGGATCATCTCGTTCCTGCTCGGCGATGAGTCCCGCTATCTGACCGGACAGGTGATCGCCGTCAACGGCGGCTTCACCATGAACTGACCACAGGAGATACCGAGTTATGGATCTGGGCCTAGCCGACCGCACCATCGTGGTCACCGGCGGCAGCTCGGGCGTCGGCCTGGCCACGGTCCGCGCCCTGCTCGACGAGGGCGCCCGCGTCGCCACCTGCGGCCGCGACGCCGGCCGGCTGGCCAAGGTCGCCGGCCGGCTCGGCGCCGGGCGCGACCGGCTGCTGACCGGGGTGTGCGACGTACGGGACGCCGATGCCGTGGACGGCTTCGTCCGGCGTACGGCCAGGGAGTTCGGCGTCATCGACGGACTGGTCAACAACGCGGGACAGTCCCGGATGAAGGGGCTCGACGACTCGACCGCCGAGGACTGGCGCGACGAGCTGGAGCTGAAGTTCGCCGGGGTGCTGAACCCGCTGCACGCCGCCCGCCCGTACCTCGCCGCATCGGACGCGGCGAGCATCGTCAACATCAACGCGGTTCTCGCCAAACAGCCCGAGACCCGCCTGATCACCACCAGCGCCGCCCGCGCCGGCATCCTCAACCTCTCCAAGTCCCTGTCGGCCGAACTGGCCGCCGACGGCATCCGGGTCAACTCCGTCTGCCTGGGTCTCGTCGACACCGGCCAGTGGACCCGCCGCCACGCCGCCGCGGAGTCCGGCATGACGTACGAGGACTGGCAGGCGGAACTGGCCGCCGACCGGGGAGTCGCCCTGGGCCGCCTCGGCCGGGCGGACGAGGTCGCGTACGCGGTCGTCGCGCTGCTCTCGCCCCGCGCCTCGTACATCACCGGCACCAGCATCGACGTCTGCGGCGGAATCGGCCGCTCCATCCTCTGAGGAGACACCATGCGTTACGACAACGGAGGCGATCTCCTCGTCGCCGTCCTGCGGGAACTCGGCATCGACACCGTCTTCGGCATCGTCAGTGTGCACAACCTGCCGCTCGTCGAGGCCGTCGACCGGGAACTGCGCTTCGTCCCCGTGCGGCACGAGGCGTCCGCCGTGAACGCCGCCGACGCCTACGGGCGTGCCCGCGGCGCCCTCGGCTGCGCGCTCACCTCGACCGGCACCGGCGCGGGCAACGCCGCCGGATCACTGATCGAGTCCCTCAGCGCGGGCAGCTCGGTACTGCACGTCACCGGGCAGGTGGAGAGTGAGTTCCTGGGCAGCGGCCGGGGCTTCATCCACGAGACGAAGGACCAGCTCGGCATGTTGACCGCCGTCTCGGCGTACGCCACGAGCGTGCCGGACGCGGAGCAGGCGGGCCGCATCCTGCGCGAGGCGGCCCGCACCGCGCTGGCGGCGCCGGGCGGCCCGGCGAGCGTCGAGTGGCCGATCGACCTCCAGTACGCGGCGCAGACCGACGAGCCCGCCGAGCTCCCCGCGTCCGCCGTCCCCACCCCCGCGGAGGGCGAACTGGCGTCCGCGGGCGCCCTCCTGGCCTCCGCCCGCCGTCCGCTGGTCTGGGCCGGCGGAGGCGTCGCGACGGCGCGTACGGAGCTCGCCGCCCTCCTCGCGGCGACCGGGGCGGGACTGATCACGTCCAACTCCGGCCGTGGTGCGGTACCCGAGGACCACGAACAGGTCATCGGCAACTTCGCCACCACCGCGGCCGTGCGCGCCCTGCTCGACGACGCGGACCTGCTGGTCACGGTCGGCACGCACTTCCGCTCCAACGAGACCGCCGACTACACACTGCGGCTCCCGGCGGCGCACCTCCAGATCGACATCGACGCCGCCGCGCTCGGCCGCGTGTACCCGGTCCAGCACGCCCTGCACGGTGACGCGTCGGCCACCCTGGCCGCTCTGCTGCCGCACGCACGGCCCGCCGGGACCGGCTGGAGCGAGCGCGTCGCGGCCGTGCGTACCGAGGTACGGGCAGACCTGCACGACGGCATCGGCCCGCAGGCCGCGATCTGCGACGCGATCCGGGCCGCGCTCCCCCGTGAGGCGGTCGTCGCACGGGACGTCACCATCCCCTCCAGCAGCTGGGGCAACCGCCTGCTGGAGATGTACGACCCCCGGGACAACGTCTTCCCCCGCGGCGGCGGCATCGGACAGGGGCTCGGCATGGGCATCGGCGCGGCGCTCGCCCGGCCGGACGCGCCCACCGTCGTGCTCGCCGGCGACGGCGGTCTCGCCGTACACCTCGGCGAACTCCTCACCGTCGCCCAGGAACGGCCCCGCCTCACGCTGATCGTCTTCAACGACGGCGGCTACGGGGTGCTGCGCAACATGCAGGACCGCTACAGCGGGCGCCGCTCCGGCGTGGACCTGGTCACCCCGGACTTCGAGTTGCTGGCACGCTCCTGCGGACTGCCGTACCTGCGGATCTCCGCGGAGGAACACGCGGCGCCCGTCATCGGCCAGGCGGTCGGCTCCGCCGGGCCGACCCTCGTCGAGGTCGACCTCGCGGCACTCGGCCCGATGAAGAACCCGTTCACCCCGCCCGTGCGGATCCCCGGCCAGTAGGTCCTTCCCTCAGGACGTCCCCGTAAGCCCTTCCCGTAAGCCCTTCCCGTAAGACAGTCAGGAGGCAGCAGGTCATGAGTGAGAACTCCCTGCGGCTGGTCGTCCACCGCATGACATGGGAGGCGGAAGGTGTCCTCTCCGTCGAGCTGGTCCATCCGGACGGCAAGCCGCTGCCGGCGTGGACGCCGGGAGCCCATCTCGATGTCCAGGTGGGCGGCCACACCCGGCAGTACAGCCTGTGCGGCGACCCGCAGACCGCCGGCGTCTACCGGATCGGCGTGCTGAACGAGCCCGCCTCGCGCGGTGGTTCCCGCCATGTGCACACCGTGCTCCGCCCCGGCCAGCAGGTCACCGTCTCGGAGCCGCGCAACCACTTCGCCCTGGAGGACGCCGAGGGCTACGTCTTCGTCGCAGGCGGCATCGGTATCACGCCGCTGCTGGCCATGGCCAGGGAGGCGTCCCGCCGCGGCGCCGCATGGCGGCTGGTGTACGGCGGCCGCACCCGCGGTTCGATGGCGTTCACCGGCGAACTCGCGGCGCTGGACGGCGACGTCGTCGTCGTACCGCAGGACGAGCACGGTCACATCGACCTGGACGCCGCTCTTGCCGAGCTGCCCGGGGGCACCCTGGTGTACGCCTGCGGCCCCGAACCGCTGCTGACCGCCGTCGAACAGCGCTGCCCGGCTCAGCGGCTGCGGCTGGAGCGCTTCGCGGCCCCGGTGGTGGAGCGTGCGGGAGACGACGCGGGGTTCGAGGTCGAGTGCCGTGCCTCCGGGGTGACGCTCGACGTCGGCGCCGGCACATCGATACTCGAGGCCGCGGAGGCCGCCGGGCTGGACGTGCGGAGCTCGTGCCGGGACGGCATCTGCGGCTCCTGCGAGACCCGGGTGCTCGACGGCGCCCCGGACCACCGCGACTTCCTGCTCAGCGAGGCCGAACACACCGCGAACGCCACGATGATGATCTGCGTCTCGCGGTGCACGTCCGCCCGGCTCGTCCTCGACCTGTGACCCCTCCTCCCCCTCCCCCTTCCTCCCTCCCGTCCTGGAGACGCCGTGACCGACACCTGGCCGTACCTGGAAGTCCACCAGAGCCGTACGCACGAGCCGAGCCCGTACGCCTGCAAACTGGCCGCCACGCTCGAGGAGGTCTACACGGACGAAGGCCACGAACTGGCCGACGTCGTACGCGGGCTGAACGCCCGCCGGGTCCACGCCCCCGACGGGCGGCCGTGGACCGAGCAGTCCTTCCGCGCCGAGATGCACCGACTGGGAGCCTGACCATGACGCTGTCGACCACCGCATCCGCGGACCACATCTACGCCAACGGCCTGCGCAACCAGTGGCACGCCGTCGTCCCCTCGCACTTCGTCGCCCCCGGCGCCATGCGCAAGGTCACCGCGCTCGGCGAGCAGTGGCTCCTCTTCCGCCGCTCCGACGGCACCCTCTCGATGCTGGCCGACCGGTGCCCGCACCGCGGCGCGCCGCTTTCCCTCGGCAAGCACCTGGGCGACCGTGTCGCCTGCTGGTACCACGGCGTCGAGGTGGAGACGGACGGCACGGTCTCGTCCGTGCCGGGACTGCCGGGCTGCAACCTGGAGGGCAAGAAGCTGGTGACCTCACTGCCGGTGCGGGAGGTCGCGGGCGCGGTGCTCGCGTACTTCGGCGACGAGGAGCACCCCGAGCCGGTGCCGCTGACCCTGCCCGAGCCGCTCACCGACCCGCAGACGGACGCGTTCCTGTGCTACGCGGAGTGGAACGTGCCGTGGCGGTACGCGGTGGAGAACCTCCTCGACCCGATGCACGGGGCCTTCCTGCACCACGAGTCGCACACGATGTCCGACGGCGACACCACGGCCAAGTTCCGCATCCGCGAGACCGACCGCGGCTACTTCTTCGAGAAGACCGACCAGCGGGGCGTCAACTTCGACTGGGTGGAACTGTGCCGCACCGGTGTGGACTGGGTGGACCTGTCCATCCCGTACCCGCCCTCCGCGGGCCCCGGCGGCCCGTTCGGCATCGTCGGGATGGTCTGCCCGGTGGACGCGCACAGAACCGGGGTCTTCTTCTGGCGGTACCGCGAGGTCCAGGACTGGCAGCGCGACTCCTGGCGCTTCCTGTACAAGACGCTGATCGAGAAGAGGCACTGGGACGTCCTCGAACAGGACCGCGTCATGCTGGAGGCCATGCCCGCGGACGCCGACCAGCGGGAGAACCTCTACCAGCACGACCTCGGTGTGGTGCGGCTGCGCCGGCTGTACCGGGCCGCGGCCGAAACCCGGTCGTGAGGGCGGGGGACCGGTGCCGGAGGCGCTGGATCCGAGCACCACCGAATCGCGCGGACGGATGCGGCGCCGCGTCCGCGGGGAGGCACTGCGGTCCGCCCCGCGCACACTGGCCCGGGACGGCTCACGCCGTCCCGGGCCAGTGTGCGCGGGGTTCCTCCACCGCGTCACGCCCACGGCGCGGATGATCTCCTGCCGCACCGAACCGCCCCGGCCCGGCGTGTCGAACATCAGGTTGTTTCCGCTGCGCTGCCGGCCCCGGCCGAGGCCGGTGCCGAGCGTGTATGCGGACGCCGACGCTTGGGGGCACCATTGCTCGGCGGGGAACCGCCACTGCCATCGTTACGGACACATCGCGCAACGGACGGCCGCCCGAACCTCCGTGAAGTGACAGCGGCGCTCTGTTCGCGTCCTCGGCATGGCCGCCGCGGTGTTCCGGCCGTCGTCACACCGGCCGCACCGTGATCACCCCGCTGCGGCCGACGCCTCCGAGCGGGCGAAGGCGAGGATCTCGGGGACCGCTTCGCGCGGAGTCCTGAAGTGACGGTGCACGCCGGCCACCGCGACCGCGACGTTGACCCCCCACACCGTCATGCCGGCCCGCAGCCCCGCCTCGACTCCGGAGGGAGCGTCCTCGACGACCAGGCAGTCCCGGGGTTCGGCGCCCAGCCGCTCGGCGGCCAGCAGCAGGACACGGGCGACGGCTTCCCCTCCGCCACCGCGGCGGCGTCGAAAACGACGCGCGGGAGCGGCAGGCCCGTCCGGGCGAACCGCCCGCGCACCCGGTGCTCGTAGTTCGAGGTCACCAGCGCCCACGACGACGCCGGCAGGGCGTCCAGCAGCTCCGGCGCACCGTCGAAGGCCGTATAGACGCCGGACCGGACGTCCTCGTCCTCCAGTTCGTGCGGCGCCGTCAGGCACTCCGCTGGATCCTGGTCCGGAGCCACCTGCGCGAAGGTCTCCATCGGCCGTGTCCGCAGCGCCACCCGATGGACCTCGTCCGCGTCCAGCCGGTATCGCTCCGCCCGTACTTCCCAGACCCTGCGCTGGTTGACCACGGCGTCGATCGACGTACCGTCGACATCGAACAGGACGTACTTCCTGGGGCTGGGCCGCACAAGCTCACCGATCACGTCATGAGCATGCCAGACGCGCAGTGGAGAGGAGCCACCACATGCACCCCGCCGGAAGCCGCCGCCGGGCGCCGTGAACCACCAGGACCGACAACGCGCGAAACAGTATCCGACCTGCAAGGACGTTACTCAGGGCCTGCCTGACAATCTTGATCGGAGATACCGTTGAGAATGCTCATCAACGTGGCGGAGACGGTCGTCGCGGATGCGTTGCGCGGAATGGCCGCCGCGCACCCCCGGCTCACGGTCGATGTGGAGAACCGTGTCGTCGTACGGAGCGACGCGCCCGTCGCGGACCAAGTGGGCCTCGTGTCGGGCGGGGGCAGCGGGCACGAACCACTGCACGGAGGGTTCGTCGGGCCCGGAATGCTGTCCGCCGCCTGTCCCGGCGAGGTGTTCACGTCGCCCGTTCCCGACCAGATGGTGCGGGCCGCTGCCGCGGTCGACAGCGGGCAGGGGGTGCTGTTCGTCGTCAAGAACTACACCGGCGACGTGCTCAACTTCGACATGGCCGCCGAGCTGGCGGAGGACGAGGGCGTCCAGGTCGCCAAGGTCGTCGTCGACGACGACGTCGCCGTGACCGACAGCCTCTTCACGGCGGGCCGGCGCGGTACGGGCGCGACGCTCTTCGTCGAGAAGATCGCGGGCGCCGCCGCCGAGGAGGGCGCACCGCTGGACCGGGTGGCGGCCGTCGCGCGGCAGGTCAACGAGTCCTCCCGGAGTTTCGGGGTCGCTCTCAGCGCCGTCACCACGCCCGCGAAGGGGTCCCCGACCTTCGACCTGCCGCCCGGTGAACTCGAGTTGGGCATCGGCATTCACGGTGAGCCGGGCCGGGAGCGGCGGCCGATGATGACCTCGGGCGAGATCGCGGACTTCGCGGTCGACGCGGTGCTGGAGGACCTGCGGCCGACGCGGCCCGTGCTCGTACTCGTCAACGGGATGGGCGCCACTCCGCTGCTGGAGCTGTACGGCTTCAACGCCGAGGTGCAGCGCGTGCTGGCCGAGCGGGGTGTCGCCGTGGCCCGCACGCTCGTCGGGAACTACGTCACCTCGCTGGACATGGCGGGCTGCTCGGTGACGCTCTGCCAGGTGGACGAGGAACTGCTGCGCCTGTGGGACGCGCCGGTCGAGACCGCCGCGCTGCGCTGGGGGCGCTGAGACGTACGCATGGAACACGTGACCATCGAACAAACGCGAGAAGGAGATCTTGTGCTGGTGCTCGACGCCGAATTCTTCCGTCGCTGGATGTCCGCCGCGGCGGTCGCCGTGGACCGCGAGGCCGACCGCCTCACCGAACTGGACTCGGCCATCGGCGACGCCGATCACGGCAGCAATCTGCAACGCGGCTTCGCGGCCGTCGCCGCCGCGCTGGACAAGGAACAGCCCGCCGCGCCCGGTGCCGTACTGGTGCTCGCGGGGAGGCAGTTGATCTCGACCGTCGGCGGGGCGTCCGGGCCGCTGTACGGGACGCTGTTGCGGCGTACGGGCAAGGCGCTCGGCGACGAGGCCGAGGTGACGCCCGAGCAGCTCGCCGAGGCGCTGCGCGCGGGCGTCGACGCGGTGGCGCAGCTGGGCGGGGCGAAGGCCGGGACAAGACGATGCTGGACGCGCTGATCCCGGCGGTCGGCGCGCTCGCCGAGTCGCTGTCGTTCGGCGCGGCGCGGACGGCGGCGGACCAGGGGGCGCTCGCGACCGTACCGCTGCAGGCGCGCAAGGGCAGGGCGAGTTATCTGGGGGAACGGAGCATCGGGCACCAGGACCCGGGCGCGACGTCGTCGGCGCTGCTGATCGGCGCGCTCGCCGACACGGCCGATTCCACGGAGGGGCCGCGTGAGCGGGGAGAACGGGGCGAGTGGGAAGAAGCCGGTCGGGATCGTGCTCGTCTCGCACAGCGCGTCGGTCGCGGCGTCCGTCGCCGAGCTGGCGAAGGGACTCGCGGGCGGCAAGGACACCGCTCCGGTGGCGGCCGCGGGCGGTACGCCCGACGGAGGGCTCGGCACCAGTTCGGAGCTGATCGCGGAGGCGGCCAGGTCGGTCGACGGCGGCGCGGGCGTCGCCGTGCTGGTCGACCTGGGCAGCGCGGTGCTCACCGTGAAGGCGCTGCTGGCCGAGGGCGACGAACTGCCGGACGGGACACGGCTGGTGGACGCGCCGTTCGTGGAGGGTGCGGTGGCCGCGGTGGTCACCGCGTCCGCGGGCGCGGATCTGGACGCCGTGGAGGCGGCGGCCGGGGAGGCGTACGACTACCGCAAGGTGTGAGGGACGGGCGGCGCCCGGGGCAGGAGAACCCTGCCCCGGGCGCCGCCCGTCGCGCGAAACTACCGTTCCGTCTCGCAGGTCATGCGCTGGGCGCGGCCGACGCCGCGATGCGGACTTCGGCTCGCTGTGTCGTGCCGTTGACCGTCGCCGCGAGAGTGACCGTGCCCGGCCGCAGCGCCGTCAGGGTTCCCGTGGCCGGGTCGAAGGCCGCCGTGTGGCGGGGGCGGGCGTCCTTCGCGGGCCCGATGTGGAGGTCCGGGGAGCCCGTCCAGTCCGCGCTCAGCGGGAAGGCGACCGGGACCCGGCGCGAGCCCTGGGTGACGGCCGCCGCCACGGCCGCGCTGCGGCCGGGGGCCAGTGCGGAGGGCGCGTCGAGTGCCAGGGCGTCCACGTGGGCGCGGGTCTGGACCGACATCCAGTCGGGGCCGCCCGCCCAGGGACGCTTCCGGGCCGCCGCCTGTTCGGCGCGTGAGACCTCGTCGACGCCCACCAGCGACCAGCCGGTGAAGCCGCCCTCGTCCGGCGGCCCCGCCGGCGCCTTGCCGGAGTTGCCGTTGACCAGGTACGGGACCCCGTCCACGTGCGCGGCGTGGAAGACCCCCACGTGGCTGCCGATGAGGCTCGCGCCCTTCCCGGTCGTACGCCGGAATCCGGACAGCCACCCCTCGATCAGCGCCGCCTCCTTGCGGTCGCCCAGCTGGCTGGCCTTCTGCACGGTCGGGTCGCGCGGCGGGACGTGTTCCACCAGGACGACCGAGCTGATCCGCTCGTCCTCGGCCGCCGCTTCGAGTTGCGCGCGCAGATTCCTGATCTGCGCGAAGCCGCCGCCCGCAGGCTCAGGCTCGACGTGTCGAGGGTGACGAAACGGGTGCCTTCGTGGTCGAACGTCCGGTGGGGCGGGCCGAATTCGGCGACGAAGTTGTCGATCTTCCCGCCCATCACCTCGTGGTTGCCGGGGACGTAGTACCAGGGCAGGGCGTCGCCCAGTTCCTCCGTCAGGACGCGGCGGGCGAAGGCGAGGTCGGCCGGTGAGCCCTCGTCGACGAGGTCGCCGTTGACGACCAGGAAGTCCGGCTTCGCCGCCTTGATCTCGCGCAGCGTACGGCGCGCCTGCGCCACGATGGCGCTGTCCGGGGCGCGGGCGACGAACTGGGCGTCGGACATCACCGCGAACTGCCAGTCCCGGCCCTGGGTTTCGACCGCGGAGTCGACGAGCGGGTCGGCCGGGACGGGCTGCTCGGGCAGGTCGACCGTGGGCGGCACCTGTGCTGTCAGCGTGTCGACGAGGATCTCACCCGTGTACTGCTTGGCGGCCGCCGTCTCGGCCAGGTAGAACCGGTGCACCCTCAGCGGCGTCGCCGCCCCCGGCGGTACGGCGAAGGTGACCTGCCGCCAGCCGGTCCAGGTGAGGAACGGGCCGCGCAGCAGCTGGTCGGAGCCGGCCGCGTCCTTGAGGTGCAGCGTCGGCCAGGCCCCCTTGCCGTCACTCCTGATCCACATCGTGAAGGACTGGGGCCGGCCGGCCACGGTGACCGGCTGCGGCGGGTTGGCGTAGGCGGCGCGGGTCGCCGTCGACTGCGTGAAGTCGTACGTGAGCTTCAGCCCGGTGCCGGTGTGGCCTTCGGGGACCGCCGCGACCGAGCCGCTCGCGCGGGCCTGGGCGAAGGTCCAGGACGCGGCGTCGTCGAACGCGGACACCGCCTGCTCGGCCAGGCCGACGCTGACGGCCAGTTCGGTGACGGCGCCTCCCGCGGTGGCCTTGATCCGGCCCGCGGCGCCGCTACCCGTGTGCGACGTGACGGTGAAGCCGCCCCGGCCGTCGTCGCGCACCTCGAAGAGCGAACGGTCGTAGTCGAGTGTCACGTCACGCGGTTCCACCGGGGCGCTGGTGCCGTGGGCGTCGTACCCGACGATGCCGAACGCGCCGCTCGCCTCCGCGTCCGCCAGCCCCACGCGCCGCGTGGTCGGCTCGATGCGGGCGAGGTCGTCGAGGACGGTCAGCAGCATGCCGCCTTCGGCGGGCCCCGGCGCGCGCGCACCTGTACGGTGCCGCCGCGGCGCGCCGTGAACAGCCCGTCGTCGTCGACCTGGCCCACGGACGCGCGGGCGCTGTGCCAGCGCGGTTCTCCGTCCGCCGGGCCGTACGTCTCGTCGTAACCGGCGGCGGTGAGCCGGCGCGTCAGGCCGGGGAAGACCCGTTCGGGGTGGCCGCCCACGACGGGGTCCGCGGTGGGCGCGCCGCCGGCCGGCGTACGCGTCTCGACCCAGTAGCCGCGCAGGTGTCCGCTGCCGTCGGGGGCGGTGAGGGCGAGGCCGTTGGGTACGGTGCGTTCGCTGCCGTCGGACGGGCTGTTCTCCACCTGGAGCACGTCGCTGCCGGGTTCGCGCGCGATCAGGGTCGACGAGCCGCCGCCGTCGAGGTTCAGCGCGCTGTGCGATCCGGCGCGCTGCATCATCAGGGCGAGTTCGGTGAGGGTGACGCCGCCGCTGTCGGCCTGGCGGCCGTCGACGGTGATCACCTGCATCTCGCTGCCGTCCTTGGAGAAGCCGACGGCGGTGCGGGGCGCGGCGGTGTTGTTGCCCTGGCCGTCGTGGTCCTGCGGTACGCCGTCCACGACGAGCAGCTCGCGGCCGCCGACGGCGGTGCGCGGCACGGGCCCGCTGTCGGCGCGCGCCCGGTACTCCATCTCCACCGGGTCGCCCGGTTCGAGCGCCTCGACGGCCGCCGCCCCGGCCTCGCGGCCGACGAGGACCGTGGTGCCCTCGGGGATGGGCCCGGCGCCGGGCCGGTCCGTCACCTCGACGACCTTTCCGTCCCGTACGGCCGCTTCGGCGACGGGAGTCGCGCCGTCCACCGTCAGGGCGCGGTCGGCCGTGCCCCAGCCGGAGGTGTACGCCCCCACTCCCCCGGCCGGCACGTTGGCCGCGTTGTACGACGCCAGGGGGTGTGTCCCGGCGGGCAGGGCGAGGGTCCCCTCGAAGTACAGCCGGAGGACGCGGCCCGCGCTCCCGGGGCCGATGCCGACGGCCCGGCTGATGCCCGGGGCCGGGGAGTGGACCGTCCTGCCGTCCTTGATGCCGGGGCCCTGCGGGGCGCCGGTCTGGTTGATGTCGAAGAAGTCCGCGTTGATGGCGGCGACGGTGCGGCGGCCCGCGCCCGGGTCGTGCGCGGCGGCGAGTTCGGAGACCGAACGGCGGTCGGAGACCTTGCCGGAGTGGAGGTAGTCGGCGCGTACGCCGCTGCCGTCGAGGTCGACGGAGAGCGTGTCGACGCGAAGCCACTTGTCGGATTCGAGGCGGTCGTACGAACTGAGGCGGACGCCCGGGGCGATGGGGCGGGCGCTGCGGGCGGTCTCGATGCCGTCGCCGTCGACGACGGATCTGGGGCTGCCGGCCGGGGTGCTCGCGGGAGGCGGCGCGACGGGCCGGAGGACTTCCGCGGAGTTGCGGGGGCGGGTGTCGGGGGTCGTGTCGGCGGCCGCGGGGGCGATCGCCCCGGCGGTCAGCGCGGTCACCGTCGCGAGGAGCACGACGGGCCGTCCGAGGCTGCCGAATGTGCCAAGGCCCATAAATCCTCCTGAGGAGTGGTCGGTTGAACGGGCACTGCACGCTGCCGCCACAGCATTGCCGCGCGTACACCGACCTACCAGGGGTCGACGGGGACCTCGTGGAGAACATGCGGTACCGACGGGGTGACGAGGGATCGGATCCGCATCACCGGCCGAAAGGCGCGGGGAACCGTCGGGCGCGGTGTGCGCTCACCCGGTGACCGTCGAGGCGGCAGCGCCTGGCCCG
The DNA here is from genome assembly GCF_001049855.1 of Streptomyces sp. Wb2n-11. Lineage (NCBI taxonomy): Bacteria > Bacillati > Actinomycetota > Actinomycetes > Kitasatosporales > Streptomycetaceae > Streptomyces > Streptomyces sp. Wb2n-11. The sequence continues at coordinate 7,055,712 of NZ_CVPB01000001.1, read as the reverse complement.
TGGTGCCGGCGGACCCGCGGGCCTCCGGGCGCGGCGCCGGCCGCCGCCGCGGCCGTCATCGACGCGGCCGGGTACACGCACACCTCGGCCGCCCCGCGCGACGCCCTCGCGACGGTGGACGCGCCCGTCGTCGGGGTGCGCCTCACCCGCGTCCACCGGCGCGGGCCGTACCGGCGCCGGTCCCGCGTCGCGGAGGTCGCCGACGCGATGACCTGCGGCGCCGGGGTCCACGGGCTGGCGCGCGCCACGCCCACCGGCATGGCGCGCCACCCGGGCCTCCCCGCCGCGCCCGGGGCTCCGGGTCGCCGGTGTGGTCCACCGGCCGTTCGGCACGGAACTGCTGGGCGAGGCGCGCGCCCCGGGGTGGCGCACCCTGGATGGTGGCGGCATGGCCGTCTTCCAGGCCGCACACGCCTTCCGGCTGTCCACCGGACGCGAGCCCGGCCCGGCCGGGAAGCCCGCCCCCGTGGCCGACCTCGTCGCCGCCCAGGAAGGAGCCCCTCATGCGCAAGTCCATCGCCACCGTCTCCGTCAGCGGCTGTCTGACCGAGAAGCTGGAGGCCGTCGCCCGGGCCGGGTTCGACGGCGTGGAAATCTTCGAGAACGACCTGCTCGGCTGCCCGCTGCCGCCCGAGCGGATCCGCGAGCGAGCCGAAGGACTGGGGCTGGGGATCGACCTCTACCAGCCCTTCCGCGACTTCGAAGCGGTAGCCCCCGACCGGCTCGCGGACAATCTGCGGCGGGCCGAGCACAAGTTCCGGGTGATGGAGCGGCTCGGCGCCGGCACACTGCTGGTCTGCTCGAACGCCTCCCCCGGCGCCGTCGACGACGACGCGCTCGCCGCCGAGCAGCTGCGCCTGCTCGCCGAACGGGCGGCCGGGCACGGCATCAGGATCGCGTACGAGGCACTGGCCTGGGGCCGGCACGTCGACACGTATCCGCACGCCTGGCGGATCGTACGGATGGCCGGCCATCCGAACCTGGGCACCTGTCTGGACAGCTTCCACATCCTGTCGCGCGGTTCGGACCCCGGCGGCATCGAGGCCATCCCCGGTGACAAGATCTTCTTCCTCCAGCTCGCCGACGCCCCGCTGCCCGCCATGGACGTACTCCGGTGGAGCCGCCACTACCGCTGCTTCCCCGGCCAGGGCGGTTTCGACCTCGCCGGGCTGCTCGCCCACGTCCTGCGCACCGGCTACGCGGGCCCGCTGTCACTGGAGATCTTCAACGACGGCTTCCGGCAGGCGGACACCGGGCGGACGGCCGTCGACGCGATGCGGTCCCTGATCGCGCTGGAGGAGGACGTCGCCCAGGTGCTCGGCACCGGCTCGCCCCTCCCCCGCCCCGTACAGCCCGGCGGCTTCGCCTTCGCCGAGCTGACCACCCGTGAGCACCACCGCCTCGGCGGGCTGCTCGATGCGCTGGGATTCGCCCGTACGGGACAGCACGCGACCAAGCCGGTCGAGCTGTGGGAGCAGGGCCGGGCCAGGATCCTGCTCGACCGCACCCATCCCGACAGCCCCGTCGACACCTCCCTGGTGGCCATCGGCCTGGAGTCCCCGGACCCCGCGCTCTGCGTCGCGCGCGCCGAGTCCCTGCTCTCGCCCGTACTCCCCCGCCACCACGCCCCGGGCGAGGCGCCGCTCGACGCCGTCGCGGCGCCGGACGGCACCGAACTGTTCTTCTGCGACGCCGGGCAGCCGGCCTGGCGCGAGGACTTCGATCCGGCGACGCCGCCCGCGGGCCACATCAGCCGCATCGACCACGTGGCGCTGAGCCATCCGTGGGACCAGTTCGACGAGGCGTCCCTGTTCTACCGTTCGGTCCTCGGGCTGCGGCCGCACGAGAGCGTCGAAGTGGCCGATCCGTACGGTCTGTCGCGCAGCCGCGCCGTGTCCGACGCCACCGGCACGGTCCGCCTCGTGCTCGACATCGCGCACGCCGGCACGCGGGACCTGCCGGGGCAGCACATCGCGCTGGCCGACGACGACATCGTCGCGACCGCGCGCCGGCTCCGGGCCCTGCCCGACGACGTGCTGCTGCCCGTCCCCGGCAACTACTACGACGACCTGCGGGCCCGCTTCGACCTGGGCGAGACGCGCCACCGGGAACTGCGCGAGCTCGGGCTGCTGTACGACAGGGACGACGACGGTGAGTTCCTGCACCTCTGCACCGTCACCGTCGGCCGGGTCTTCTTCGAGGTCGTGCAACGCATCGGCGGCTACCGCGGTTTCGGCCTGTCCAACGCCCCTGTGCGGCTCGCCGCCCAGCACGCCTCCGCGCCCGACACCGCTCCGGACGGCGACCGGCCCGCGCCATGGGACGGGGCGTCAACACGTCGGCCGGTGGAGCCCCGTGGCCCCGCAGCCGGCCCCGCAGCCGGTGAGCACCGAGAACATCCGCCGGGCGGGGCACATCCGCACGTCGCCGGCGCTCGCGGACCTCGGTACGCCCGCGCTCGGCCCGACCAGCCGGATCCCGGAGGCGGGGCGCGCGGGCGGTGACGTCGTCACCTCGGCCGGCGCCATCGACGTACACATGACGACCAGCGCGTTCTGTGTCCTCCACAGCGCCGCCCGGCACACCTTCGAGGCACTCTCCGGCCGCGGCCCCACCGCCGCGAAGCACCGCGCCCGCCACCACCGCGTGCTCGGCGGCACGGTCGCGGCGTACCTCGCCGAAGGAGCGCGCCACCCGGGCGCGTGACCGGCCGGGCCGGTCACGGACCGGGGCCTAGCCGGGGACCGTCGCCGGGTCCGGGTGCGGCGCGCCCAGGTAGGGGAAGTCGAGGAGCAGGTCGGTGTGCGGGCCGATGTGGTCGCCGGCGACCCTCCCGCCCGAGACCATGGCCAGCCGGGCGGAGGTGACGTCGTCGGTCAGCGTCCGGCCGTTGGGGTAGGCGGCGCGGAGGTCGCGGTCGAAGCGCAGGATGTCCGGCAGCACCGTGAGCAGGACCTCCTCGGCGGCCTGGGCGTCGTAGCCGCCGGTGTGCCGGAGCACCTCCCGCCACGCGTCGTGGTACGTGTCCCAGTCGTGGACGGGCTCTCCCTCGTTGTACGCCTCCTTCGCCTCGTCCGCGTTGAAGTACGCCGTCAGGGAGGGGTGGGCGCCGCGGTCGACGGACTTGAGCCGGTCGTCCTGCCACAGGCTCACCCGTGCCCACACCCCGATGAGGGGGTCGGGGCACAGCTCGTCGCTCGGGACCTCCAGCACGATGGAGAGGACGTTCTTGTCGGCCCCCCAGTCCACCCCGGTCCACTGGAAGTCCTTGAGGATGCCGTCGAGGTCGGCGAAGAACGGATCGCTGCGCAGACCGGCGAAGAACAGGTAGGGCCCGGCCTCGGCCACGCGGGGCTCGGCCCCGGAGGAGACCGGCACGTCGGTGAAGATCTGCTGCCCGCCGGGTTCGGGGATGCGGGCCAGCGCCCCCGTCGCCCAGTACACGGTCGCGGTCTGCTGCCCGTCGCGGGGCGGGGAGAAGACGAAGCTGAACGCCGCATCGGCCAGGTCGTCGCCGTCCACGTCGACATTGACGCGGTAGACCGCGTCCGGATGGAACGCCGCGCCCGCGGCCGGTGCCAGCGGGTGCACGTTCATGACCAGGACGGTGCGCTCACCCGGCACCGTGAACACGAACAGGTCCGTCAGGTCCAGTCGCGCATCGTCCATGGGCGACCGCAGGTCCGGCCCGCTGAGGTGATGAGACATGTCTCCCAGCCTCCGCCCCCGGCCCCTCCGGCGCACGGTGGCGCCCGCCATACGTGCGCGCGGTGTACGGCGGGGCGCCGCCCCCGTACGGTATGGGGCGCACCGTCCAGAACACACGTCTGGAGGACCGGGCCCATGACCGTACCCACGCACCGGCGGCCACGGCGCCGCCTCCTGCCCGCCGCACTGGCACTGGCCTCGGTGTCCTTCCTGCTCGCCTGGCTGATGCCCGCGTCGGACGCGGTCACGTCCTCGCAGGACGCCTGCCGCACCGTCGGCGACAGCATGCCGCGCGGTGACTGCGGGCCGTTCCGGCAGGTCTTCGCCGAGAACTTCAACGGGGACACGGTGCCGCTCGGATCGTTCAGCGACTGCGACCACCACGCGGACACGAAGGACGCGTACTGCGCCGGCCTGGAGGGCACCTACCGGGACGAGTGGTGGGCGTATCCGAGCGGCTGGCAGGACACCGCGACGTCCGGCGCCGACGGGAACTCCGTCCGGTCCGTCGGCGGTGCCTACCACCCGGAGGACACCGTCAGCGTCGGCCCCGCCGACGACGGCGACGGCCGGATGAGCATCCGGATGTGGCGGCCCGAGGACGGCGGGCCCGTCCATGCCGCCGCGGTCGTCCCGAAGAAGCTGATGGAGCAGACGTACGGGAAGTTCAGCGAGCGGTTCCGGGTGGTGAAGGACGCGCCCGGCTACAAGTCGGCGCACCTCTGGTACGGGGACGGGTGCGAGATCGACTATCCGGAGCAGAACTGGACCGACACGATCACGGCGTTCACCCACCCGTGCGACGGCGGGCGGCAGGACATGTTCACCACCGGAGCCCGCTGGACGGACTGGCACACGACGTCCGTCGAGTGGACGCCGGACGAGATCCGCTACTACCTGGACGGCGTGCTCGTCGGGTCGAGCACGCGGGGCGTACCGTCCGGGCCGCTGTCCTGGATCCTGCAGAACGAGAGCGCGCTGTACGGACCGCCCGCCGCGCCCGGCTCGTCGGCGCAGCTCGACATCACCTGGGTCGCCGGTTACACGTACGAGGGCGAGGGCGCCGCGTACGAGGACGAGCGGGAGGGCCACTGAGCCCGCGGGCGGTGCCGCGCCGCCCGCGTCCGGCTACGCCCCGGTGAGCTCGCGCACCGTGGCCATGTCGCTGAACGGAATCAGCCGCTCTCCGACGATCTGATAGGGCTCGCTGCCCTTCCCCGCGATCAGCACGATGTCGTCCTGCCCGGTGACGGACAGCGCGTGGGCGATGGCGCTGCGGCGGTCGGCGTACCGTTCGAACGGTGTGCCGGTCGCCAGGAGACCGGGGGTGATCTGGTCCAGGATGTCCTCGGGATTCTCGTTCCTGGGGTTGTCCGAGGTCAGGACGCACAGGTCGGAGTGGGTTCCGGCGATCTCGCCCATCTCGGCGCGCTTGGTGGTGTCGCGGTCCCCGCCACAGCCGAAGACGGTGACGACCCGGCCCTTGGCGAAGTCGCGGATGGTGGTCAGGACCTTCTCCAGCGAGTCCGGGGAGTGCGCGTAGTCCACGATCACGGACGTGCCGCCCGGTGTCTCGAAGCGTTCGAAGCGGCCGGGGGCCGTCGGCATCCGGTCCAGCGCGGCGACCAGACCCGCCAGATCGTGCCCCAGCACATGGCAGGCCGCGACGGTGGCCAGCGCGTTGGCGACCGAGAACCGGCCGGGGACGGGGATCGCCGCCGGGTACGCGCGGCCGTCGTGATGGAGGGTGAACCGCGTGCCGTGACCGTCCGTGGTGAGGCCGGTCGCCCGGTAGTCGGCCTCCGCGTCGAGGGCGTACGTCGTCACCGCACCCGGCATCATCGCCACGATCCCGGCGCCCACCGCGTCGTCGACGTTGACGACCGCGCGCCGGCACAGCCCCTGGAAGAGGCGCAGTTTGGCATCCCGGTAGTTCTCCATGGTGCCGTGGTCGTCCAGGTGGTCCTGGGTGAGGTTGGTGAAGATCCCCACGTCGATGAACGAGTCGTCCACCCGGTGCGTCAGCAGCCCCATCGAGGTCGCCTCCAGGACCACGGTGGTCACCCGGCGGTCCCGCATGCGCCCCAGCAGGTACTGGAAGTCGGGCGACTCCGGCGTGGTCAGCACCGACCTCGGCATGGGAATCACCTCGTCCCCGATCCGGCTGCCGCCCGTCCCGATGACCCCCACTTCGGCGCCCTCGGCGATCCGCAGCAGGGACTCGACCATGTACGAGACAGAGGTCTTCCCGTTGGTGCCGGTGACGGCCACCATGTCCATGTCCCGCCCGGGCTCGCTGTAGTAGCGGGAGGCGAGGGCGGCGGCGGCCTTCCTGACGTCCGGCACGCGTACGACGCAGGCCCCCGCGGCGGCAGCGGCCGCGGCAGCGGCCACCGATGCGTCGGAGCCCTGGTCCGTACCGTCGACGAGCACCGCCACCGCGCCGCGCGCGAGTGCGGGACCGACCGCCTCGGGGCCGCCGCCGTCGTGCCCGGGCACGGCGACGAACAGGGTGCCCGGCGTGGCCCGGTGGGCGTCGAAACAGGTGCCCGCGGTGATCGCCGTCTCCGGATCCCCTTCGAGGACCTCGTGGTCATGGCCGGCCAGCAACTCGCTCAACTTCACAGGGGTCCTCTCGGGGGGTACGGCGGCCGGCCCGCGCAGGGGTGGACAGCAGCGGGCCGCAAGAAAGGGAAAAAGAGAAAGAGGGGTACGGAAAAAAGGGGGAGGGCTGCGCGCACCGCGGGAAGCAGTGGTGGAAAAGGCCGGATCAGGAACCGGCGGGCAGCGCCCGGGATCCGCCGGGGAGGGGAATCGCTAGCCGTGGCCGTGCAGGGCCCGGCACAGGGCGTGAGGGGCCCTGCTCAGGCACTCCTCGACTCCACAGGTGCGATCCATGTTCAGGAGTGTACGGCCCCGGGACCGGCCCGCAGCACCCCCTGTGGAGGGGGCCCGGGTCCCGGTGGCACACTGGCCGCCGATTCGCCGAAGGAGCACCCCATGCCGTTGATCCGCACTCTCAGCCGGGCGGTTCGCCGTGCCTACCGCCCGGGCGTGGACCTGAGCCACCCCACCCGGTCCCCGCTCGGCAGTGCGGTCGTCAACTGCGTGGTCTACGAGGACGGCGCGCGCCGGCCCGGCGACGACTGTCCGGCCGAGGAGGCCCTGCGACGGGTCCGCAAGGCCGGCCAGGGGTTCGTCTGGATCGGGCTGCACGAGCCGTCCGAGGAGGAGTTCGCCGGTCTCGCCGCGCTGTTCGGGCTCCATCCGCTGGCCGTCGAGGACGCCGTACAGGCGCATCAGCGGCCGAAGGTCGAACGGTACGACGACGTGCTGTTCGCCGTCTTCAAGACCGTCCACTACGTCGAGCACACCGAACTCACCGCCACCAGCGAGATCGTGGACACCGGCGACCTCATGGTGTTCACGGGCCCCGACTTCGTCATCACCGTCCGGCACGGCGGCCGCGGCTCGCTGGGCCCGCTCCGGGAGGTACTGGAGTCGGCGCCCGAGCGGCTGGCCATGGGCCCCGCCGCCGTGCTGCACGCGGTGGCCGACCACGTGGTGGACGACTACCTCGCGGTGGCCGAGGCCGTGCAGCACGACGTCGACGCGGTCGAGACCGCGGTGTTCAACGAGCCGGCGGGGCGCGGCGACGCGGGCCGGATCTACCAGCTCAAGCGTGAGCTCCTGGAGCTGAAGCGGGCCGTGGCGCCGCTGGCCCGCCCGCTGCACCTGCTGGCCACCGAGCCCATGCCGGCCGTGGGCCCGGAGATCCGGGCGTACTTCCGGGACGTCGCCGGCCACCTGTCCCGGACCGCCGAGCAGATCGCCGCCTTCGAGGGCCTGCTCGACTCGATCCTCCAGGCCCACCTGGCGCAGGTGACGATCGTCCAGAACGAGGACATGCGCAGGATCACCTCGTGGGCGGCGATCATCGCCGTACCGACCATGGTCTGCGGTGTCTACGGCATGAACTTCGACCACATGCCCGAACTGCGCTGGGTGTACGGCTACCCGCTCGCCCTCGCCGTCATGGCCGCCGCCTGCTTCACGATCCACCGGGCGTTCCGCCGCAACGGCTGGCTATGACGCCGTGACCACCACTTCGCCGCCCACGACGACGGTCTCGGCGACCGTGCCGGGGATGTCATCGGGTGCGACGGCCAGGATGTCGCGGGAGAGGACGACGAAGTCGGCGAGCTTGCCCACGGTCAGTGAACCCCGTTCGTCCTCGAGGAAGTTGGCGTACGCCGAACCCATGGTGTAGCCGTGCACGGCGGTTTCCACGTCGACCGTCTCACCGGGCATCCAGGGCTCGCCGCCGCCGAGGGGGCGCCGGGTCACGGCGGTGCAGATGCCCGCCATCGGGTCCATCTCGGCGACGTTCCAGTCGCTGGAGAAGGCGAGTACCGCGCCGGCCTCGTAGGGCCTCGGCGTCGTAGGGCCTCGGCGCAGCAGCATGTCGGCGAGGAAGACGCCGCCCCACGGGGCGAAGACGATGATCAGGAGGGAGAGGAAGGACAGCAGCGACTCGGTGAAGTCGGCGAAGAAGAGGGCCCGGAGCGAACCGGAGGCGGTGACGGCGGCGCTGATGAGGATGGTCCGCGACCGGCTCCAGGGGATGCCGAGCACCTGGAGGTTCAGGCTCGACGAGTAGAGCGTGATGATCGAGTTGGTGACGGAGCCGAGGAGCACCAGGGCCAGGAAGACCGGCTGGAACCAGCCGGGCAGCAGCTCCTCCGCGCCCGCCACCGCGTCGGTCATGTCGGTCCGGGTGGCGGCGGTGACGAGTGCGGTGAGCAGGGCGCGGCGCGGGCGGCTGCTGCGCGGGCGGGACGCCATGGGAATGGTCCTTCCGTACCGGATGTCTGTCGTGCTTCCGGTACGGAATGTATGGATCACGCCTCGTGGTCGGCGTCCCGCCAGTGAGCCACCCTTGCGCGTAGCTCCGGAGTACTACGGGCAGGGGCCGGGGCCGCCCGGCCGGCTCAGTGCGCGTTCTCGGTCGGGCGGAGGTCCTTGGGGATCTTCGCCCAGGCCAGGGCCGCCGCCGCGAGCGGCAGTGCCGCCGCGAGCAGGAAGGTCGGGGTCATGCCCGCGGTGAAGGCCTCGGAGACCTTTTCGAGCAGTGCGGTCCCGGCCGGGCCGCCGGTCTGCGCGGCCAGGTGCGCGGCCTCGCCCACGGAGTCGCGTACGGCCGCCGTCGCCGCGCCGTCCAGGCCGAGCGCCGGCAGGTGCGCCCGGTACAGGGCGGACGCCACGCTGCCGAGGATGGCGACACCCATCGCCGCGCCGAGTTCGTAGCAGGTCTCCTCGATGGCGGCGGCGCCGCTGACGTCGCGCGCCGGGGCGGAGGCCATCAGGGTCACCGAGGCGACCGTGGTGGCGATGCCGACGCCGCAGCCGAGCACGCCCAGCGCGAAGGCGACGGACGGGTAGCCGAGGGTGCCGGTCCGCTGGAAGGCCCAGGGCAGCGCGAGGCCGACCGTCATCATCAGCAGTCCGCCACCGAGGATGTGACGGATCGGAAGGCGGTGCATCAGGGCGGGCGTCACCAGTGAGGTGACGACCAGTCCGAGCGGCGCGGGGAGCAGCCGGATGCCGGCCTGGAGCGGGGTGTAGCCCTCGCCGTACTGGAACCACTGGGTGATCAGGAACAGCGCCGAACCGAGCGCGATCATCCCGAGGAAGATCGCGGCGGCGGCGATGCTGAACGACCGGCTCGCGAAGAGCCGCACCTGCAGCAGCGGCTGCGGAAGCCTCAGCTGGCGGCGTACGAACACGGTCAGCGCGACCCCGGCCACGGCCAGCAGCGTCCAGGCGAGTGGGTCGGCGGGGCCGCCCTTGCCGAGCTGCTTGATGCCGCCCGCGAGGGCGAGCATGCCGATGACCGACTGACCGACGCCCCACCAGTCCCAGCGGCCCTCGCGCGGCTGACGCGACTCGGGCAGCAGCCACAGGCCGAACGCGATGACGGCCAGCGCGACCGGCACGTTGAGCAGGAACGCGGACTGCCAGCCGTTCTTTTCGACGAGCAGACCGCCCACGACCGGGCCGAGTGCCATGCCGCCGCCGAAGACCGCGGCCCAGACGGCGTACGCGAAGGCGCGCTCGCGGGCGTCGGTGAAGACGTGCCGCAGGATCGAAAGGGTCGACGGCATGATGGCCGCGCCGCCGACCCCGAGCAGCGCGCGGGCCGCGATGACCTGCCACGGCTCGGTGGCGAACACGGCGATCAGCGAGGCGAGCGCGAAGACCCCGAAGCCGATGAGCAGCAGGCGCTTGCGCCCCCAGCGGTCACCGAGCGCGCCCGCGGTGACCAGCACACCGGAGAGCGCCAGCGCGTACACGTCGATGATCCACAGTTGCTGCACGGAGCCGGGCTGGAGGTCGGCGACGAGGGAGGGGAAGGCGACGTTGAGGATCGTGGTGTCCATCGCGATCAGCAGCAGGCTGCCGGAAAGGATCGTGAGGACGGCCCAGCGCCGGGGGTCGAGCTGGGCCCGGGGGTCTGGCCGGACGGGGGCGGGGTGCATTGCGGTCCTGTTCGGGTCGTGCCGGAAGGCGCATGGTGACACCGTCCGGTCTCGCTTGAGACATTAGTGTCTCAAACAAGACTGCAATGCGCACATTCATTCCCGAAGACCCCGCCGAGCCGCCCACGCCCCCGGCCCCCCTCGGCCCCTCGGGCCTCGGATCTCAGCCATGCGTCACGTCACGGCGAGATCTCCTCCAGCGGGCGGTTGGCCGTCTCCTCCGCGAACAGCGCCACGACCAGGCCGCCCACCAGCGCGACACAGCCCAGCAGGACGAAGGCGCTGAAGATGTCCGCGCCTCCCGCGTACACCGCGCCGACCACGACCGGGCCGAGGATGACGCCGAGGCGGTTGACGGCGCCGCCGGCCGCACAGCCCATGGCCCGCATCCGCGTCGGGTACAGCTCGGGCGTGTAGAGGTAGAGGCTGATGCAGGCGGCGTTGAAGAACGTCGCCGCCAGCGTGGTCCACAGCAGCAGCTGGGGCGCGCTGTCGCCGCCCAGTACCGCCAGGGTGATCAGCAGCGGCGCGGTGAGACCGAGCGCCAGCGCGATGAGCCTGCGCCGCCCGAGCACGTCGATCGTGAACGCGGCGACGGCGCATCCGACGAGGCCCGCGACCGAGGTGACGGTGGAGTAGCGCAGCGCTTCGCCGATGGTCAGGCCGTACTCGCTCCTGTAGATCGTCGGCAGCCAGGACGTGATGCCGTACTGCACGAAGTACGCGCAGAACCAGACGGTCCAGATGACCTGGGTACGCCGCAGATAGCGGCCGGTGAAGAGACCGGTGAAGCCGGACGCGGCCAGTTCCTTCGGGGTGGCGAGGGAGCCGTTCGCCGCGACCGCGCCCACGGCGTCGCCGGCCTCCGGGGCGGCCGGGACCGCCGGGGCCGCCGGAACGGGAGGCAGCGGGCGGCCCGTGGCCCGCTCCACCTTCGCCTCGATGTCCGCCATCACCACCGCGGCCTCCTCCAGCCGGCCGCTCTCGGCGAGCCAGCGCGGCGACTCGGGGACGGTCCGCCGGATCAGGAACGCGAGCAGGCCGGGCACGGCGGCGATGACGTACATCCAGCGCCAGCCCGCGGCCGGTACGACCCAGGCGGCGACGAGGGCGCCCACCGTCAGGCCGGCCGGGAACACCAGCTCGTACAGCAGGACGAAGCGTCCGCGGTGGAAGCTCCGGGTGATCTCCGCGATGAAGGCGGCCGCGACCGGCACCTCGCCGCCGATGGCCAGGCCCTGGACGAAACGCACCAGCAGGAAGGGTTCGAGGGCGGTGCACGCGGCCAGCGCGAGGCTGGCGACACTGGTGACCCCGATGCACACGGCGATCACCTTGACCCGGCCGAACCGGTCGGCCATCCGGCCGGAGAAGAGGGCGCCGATCAGCATGCCGATCGAGCCGACGGTGAGGACGAGGGTGCCCTGGCTCCTGGTCAGGCCCCATTCCCGGGACAGCTCGGGAAGTGTGTACGCGATGAGCAGCTGGTCGAAGGCTTCGAAGAAGGTGACCATGCCGATCGCGACCCGGACCAGCACATGCCAGCGGGACAGCGGTAGGCGCTCGAAGCGCGCTGCGATATCGGCGCGGACCGCGAGGCCCGGCGATGCGTCGATGCTCATCCAGAATTCCTCCTGCTCCGGCGAAGGGCGGAGCGGTGGTGCGGTGGGGCACACGACGGACGGGCCGTGGCCGCGAGAGTACGCCCACGTTTCGCGCATACCGGCACGGTCGTGGGCGCGGGGGCGGGGAGGTGCGGATCGGCCGACCGGAGAGGTCGAGCTTTAAGGGGTTAGCTTCTTAGCGCTGAAGTATTACCGCGTCCGCCCCGGCGCTCAAGGGTTCGGAGGGCCGGAATTCAACTTTCCACAACCCCTTGCGCGGAGGTACTTAAGGGCTTAGCTTTTCACCGGCAAGCCAGACGCCACGCCGGTCCGAGGCCCCGCGGAAGGGGTGTGTGCGCCTACCGCGGCAGGCGCCGCCCGCGGACGGGGCGAGCGCTCCGGCTTCCCCGGGAGCACACCCAGGCGCGGGCACCCGGAGGCCCGCGGTCACGGGCGCACCGGGCCCGCCCGCGGGCCCGCTCCGTGGGCCGGCGTGTGATCCGTGCGCGATGCCGGCACCTCGCCGCCGCCCTGTTCCGCCCGGGCTCCGACGGCTCGCCCCGGCGGGACCGGCGGAGGGGCGACGCAACAGCCGCGACGCCGTCCGTCGGACGCCTCCGCGACCTCGGCAGCGCGTCCGCCGGGGACGGACCGGTGATCCGCGGGGGGTACGGCTGCGCGCGTATCGTTGAATCAGGGTGTCCGCGAAGTCCTCCCGGAGGGCGGTGCGCGCAGTGGTCGAGCATCGGATAGTGGGTCCCGAGAACGGCGAGCCCTACCAGCCGGAGCGGGCGTGCGGGGACCGGTTCCTGATCGACAGCCGTGAGTGGGGCGGCCGTTTCGCGCTGGTCGAGCATCGCCTGCCCCCGAAGGTGCTCGCGGCCCCGGTGCACAAGCACACCCTCGAGGACGAGTTCAGTTTCGTCATCGAAGGGTCGGTCGGGGCGAGGTTCGGTGACGAGGAAGTCGTGGCCGGACCCGGCGATCTCGTGTTCAAGCCGCGGGGCGAGTGGCACACGTTCCGGAACGCCGGACAGGCGCCGGCCCGGCTGCTGGAGATCATCTCTCCGGGGGCCTGGAGGAGCTGTTCCGACGGCTCGATCAGCTGACCGGGGAGCCGAGCCCCGAGGAGCTCCGGGAGGAGGCGGGGTCGTACGGCTGCTCGGTGGACATGGAGGCGACCATGGCACTCGTCGCGAAGCACGAGCTGGTCCTCTGACGCCCGCCCCCGGGCCCGGCGCCCGCACGTCGGGTCCACCGGCTCGCGGTCAGGGCGGCACGGACCGCCTCGACGGCCGGTCCCTCGCCCGCCCCGGAAGGGCCGGCCGGAGACCTCCGCACGGACACCGCGCAACCGACTGGCCGGCCGGCTGGCGCAGCGTGAAGCGGTGCGGCATAGAATGACCGAATGATCTTCATTGTTGTCAAGTTTCCCGTGAAGCCCGAGTACGCCGAGGCGTGGCCGCAGCACGTGGAGGCCTTCACCAGAGCCACCAGGGACGAGCCGGGCAACCTGTGGTTCGAATGGTCGCGCAGCGTCGAAGACCCGACCACGTACGTGCTGGTCGAGGCATTCCGGGACGACGCCGCCGCGGCCCACGTCAACTCCGACCACTTCAAGGCCGCGTTGGAGACGATGCGCCCCCTGGTGCGTCGTACGCCCGACATCGTGAGCACGACCGTCGAAGGTGCGGACGGGTGGAGCGCGATGGGTGAACTCGAGATCGACTAGCAGTTGGAGAGCAACGTGTCGAAAATCCTCTTCGTCGTCACCAGCGCCGACCACTGGACCCTGGCCGACGGTACCCACCACCCCACCGGCTTCTGGGCCGAGGAGGTCGTCGCCCCCTACGAGGCGTTCACCGGCGCGGGCCACGACGTCGTGGTCGCCACCCCGGGCGGCGTCGTGCCCACCGTGGACCGGGCCAGCCTCGACCCGGCGGTCAACGGCGGCCACGAGGGCGCCGACCGGGTGGTGCGGGCCCTCGCGTCCTTCACCGCGCTGCAGCAGCCGCTGAAGCTGGAGGAAGTGGATCCGGCCGACTACGACGCCGTCTTCTACCCCGGCGGCCACGGCCCGATGGAGGACCTGGCGGTCAGCGCCGAATCCGGCCGGGTACTGCGGGACGCGCTCGCCTCGGGCAAGCCGCTCGGGGTGGTGTGCCACGCCCCGGCCGCGCTGCTGGCCACGGAGGGCGCCGACGGCGGCTCGCCGTTCGCGGGCTACCGGCTGACCGGGTTCACCAACGCCGAGGAGACCCAGGCGGGCCTCGCGGACAAGGCGCAGTGGCTGCTCCAGGACCGTCTCGTGGAGCTCGGCGCCGACTTCCAGGAGGGCGAGCCCTGGGCGCCGCACACGGTCGTCGACCGCAACCTGTACACCGGTCAGAACCCGGCGTCGGCCGGTCCGCTGGCGGAGGAGATGCTCAAGGCGCTGCGCTGAGAGGCACTGCGCTGAGAGGCACTGCGCTGAAGGCAGTGCGGCCGGACCAGTACGCCGGGAGGCACTGCGGCCGGGCCCCGGTCACGTCAGCTGGCGCCGCACCAGTTCGCGCAGCCGGCCGCCGGCGTCGGCCAGCAGTCGGGCGGGTGTCCCCTGTTCGACGATCCTGCCGTCCGCCATGACGATCACGCGGTCGGCGTCCATGACCGTGGACAGCCGGTGGGCGATCACGAGGCGGCCGGCGTTCAGCCTGCGCGTGCTCTCCATGACGATGCGCTGGGTCTCGTTGTCCAGCGCGCTGGTGGCCTCGTCGAAGAAGAGGACGCGCGGGCGGCGCACCAGTGCCTGAGCGATCATCAGGCGCTGCCGCTGCCCGCCCGAGATCGCGCCGCCGCCGGAGATCATGGTGTGCAGCCCCATCGGCATGCGCCTGATGTCCTCGGCCAGACCCGCCATCTCGGCGGCCTCCCACACCTCCTCCTGGGAGAAGGCCTCGGCGCCGCAGATGCAGTCGAGGATCGAGCCGGTGAGCGGCTGCGCGTTCTGCAGGACGACGCCGCACTGGCGGCGCACGGCCGCCTGGTCGAGCGCCGCCAGGTCCTGGCCGTCGTAGAGCACGCTGCCCGAGGCCGGCTCGTCGAATCCGATGAGCAGCCGCAGCAGGGTCGACTTGCCGCAGCCGCTGGGACCGACGACCGCCACGAACTCGCCCGGCCGCACTTCGAACGACACGTCGTCGAGTGCCAGCGGGCCGTCGTCGGTGTAGCGGAACGAAAGCTTCCTGGCCTCGACGGAGCCGGACAGGGTGCCGGGCTGCGTGCCGGCGCCGCGTACCTCCGGCGCCTCGTCCAGGACCGGCTTGATCTGCTCGAACATGGGCAGTGCGGCGGCGACCGAGATGAGCGCGCCGCTGAGCTGGGTGACCGACGTCAGCAGCATGGTCACGGCCGTGCTGAAGGTCAGGAACGCTCCGGCCGACATGCTGCCGCGGGCGGGCCCCGCCAGCAACATGAACATGATGAGGGAGCACAGCGGCAGGTAGATCGCGTCGAGGACCGTGGTCAGGTTCTTGATGCGGCCCGCGCGCTGCTGCATTTCGCGGGTGCGGGCGAACTCGCGCGCCCAGGCGGCGTACGCGAAGTTCTCGGCCGCCGCGACCCGCAGTTTGGGCAGTCCCCGCAGAGTCTGGAACGCCTGGTTGTTGAGCTTGTTTCCGAGCTCGACCAGCCGCCGCTGCCAGCGCACCTGCCACAGCCCCATGCCGAGGAACACGGCGCCGATGACGACGAGCATCGCGATCGCCGCCAGGGCCAGCGGCACGCTGAACCAGAACAGCAGAGCGATGTTCATCGCGCCGACCGTGCTCGCCTGCACGGCCACCGGGCCGAGCCCGGACAGCACCCTGCGGATGGAGCTGATGCCCATGGCCGCACTGGCCAGTTCTCCGGTGGACCGGGCGGCGAAGAACCTCGTCGGCAGCCGCAGCAGCCGGTCCCAGACCGCGGGCTGGAGGGTGGCCTCGATGCGGCCCTCCATCCGGAGGAGGGTGAGGTTCTGGAGCAGCATGAAGGACGCGCTGACGATGCTGGTGATCATGACGGCCAGGGAGACCTGAACGATGAGGCCGCTCTCGGCGTTCGGTACGTACACGCCGAGCACCTGCCCGGTCGCGATCGGCACCAGACCGCCGAGGCCGACCGTCACCAGCCCGCTGAGAATCAGGTTCCGCAGGTCCGGGCGGGTGTCGCGGAGGCTGAAGCAGAGCAGGCGCCACAGGGACATGGGCCGCTCGGGCAGCGGGCGGTAGAACATGACCGCGCGCGGCTCGAAGTCGTCCGCGTTGTCCTTGCCGATACGCGTCCGCACGCCCGAGGCCGGGTTCACCGCCTCGTACCGGCCGCGGCGCCACAGCAGCGCGACGGGGCCACCGGACCTGGCCCGGTGGCCCACCAGCGGGCCGGAGTCCGTCCGCCACCAGATCCCGTCCAGCCGGACGGCGCGGGTACGGACGCGGGAGGCCAGCGCGATGCGCTCGACGGGGGTCACGCGGTCGTCGGCCGCGCCGCCCTTCGGGGGCTCCGAGAGCGTGATCCCGGCGGCGTCGGCGACCCGGCGGCAGACGGCGAACGTCGCGTCGTCGGCGGCGCGGTCCGCGCCCGTCGTACCCCGGCCGGAGCGGTCGGAGCGGTCGGGGCTGCCGATGGAGGCCACCAGCGCCTGGTCCGCCCGCGCGCGGACGGCCGCGCCCGCCTTGATGCCGGCCGCGGTGCGGTCCTCGTGGGTGCGCTCCAGCTCCTCGATCCAGTGGTCCACGGCGGTCAGCAGGCGGTACTGCTGGTTCACCATCTGCTGCCACATCGCGGTGTCGATCAGCAGGTCGCCCGCGGCCTCCGCGCTGTAGGAGGCGCCGTACTGCACGCTGCCGGGCGCGGCCGGCATCCACAGGACGTCGGCGTCCGCGACGCCCGCCTCGACGCCCGGGCGGCCGTCCAGCGGGGCCTCGAACAGCATGCCCAGGCTGCGTCCGATGCCGAGCGCGAAGGCGTGGTCGAGCGGGCTTTCGTAGGCCGCGTGGGCGTGAGGGCCGGCGTAGCCGTCGGCGTACTCGGGCCGGTACAGCTCCCGCAGCGGGATGCGGCGCAGCAGGCAGTCCTGCGACGGCCTGCCGAGCAGGGTGTGCTGGGGGCCTTCGACCGGGCCGAGCAGCAGCGCCCCCGCTTCGAGGCGGCCGAGGAAGTGCCAGTGCCCCTGCTGGACGGCGTCGACCGCGAACAGGTCCAGGGCGCCGCCCACCACGAGCCACACCACCTGCGGCCCCTCCAGCGACAGACTGCGCAGGCCGGTGCAGTCGACGGGCGCACCGAGGCCGCCGAGCGCGTAGGTCACCGCGTCGGTCTCGGCGAAGCCCTCGACGGCGGCCGGGTGTACGAACGACATGTCAGTGCTCCTTGACCAGCTCGGCGTACGCTCCCCGGGCTGCGACCAGGTCCTCGTGCCGGCCGCGTTCGACGACCGAGCCGTGGTCGAGCACGACGATCTCGTCGCTGTCGCGCACCGTGCTCAGCCGGTGGGCGATCACGACGCACGCGCAGCCGCGCCGCCGCAGGTTGTCGATGATGACGCGCTCGGTCTCCGCGTCGAGGGCGCTCGTCACCTCGTCGAGCACGAGGATGCTCGGCCGTCTGACCAGCGCACGGGCGATCTCCAGCCGCTGCCGCTGCCCGCCGGAGAAGTTGCGGCCGTCCTGCTCGACCCGGCTGTGGATGCCGTCGGGGCGCCGCGCGACGACGTCGTACAGCGCGGCGTCCTGGAGTGCGGCGACGACCGCCTCGTCCGGTATCGAGGGGTCCCACAGCGCCACGTTGTCCCGGACCGTGCCCTCGAAGAGGAAGACGTCCTGGTCGACGAAGGAGACGGAGGCGGCCAGCGCGCTGCGGGAGATGTCCTCCAGACGCTGTCCGTCGATCCGGATCGTCCCCTCCCAGGGGGTGTAGAGGCCCGAGATCAGCCGGGACACGGTCGACTTGCCGCTGCCCGATCCGCCCACGAGGGCGACCTGCTGTCCCGGGCCGACCGCCAGCGAGAAGCCGGTGAGCAGCGGTGTGTCCAGCGGGCTGTAGCCGAAGGTGATGTCTTCGAGCGTCACGTGGCCCTTGAGCCTGCGGGTGGACTCGTCCGGCTCGCGGCGCGAGTACAGCACGTCGACCGGGAAGCTCTCGACGTCTTTCAGCCGGGCCACGTCGGCGGCGAAGTCCTGGATCCGGCCCGCCACTCCGTTGAGCCGGCTGATCGGTGCGGTGAAGCGCGCCACCAGCGCCTGGAAGGCGACGAGCAGCCCGATCGAGATGTGCCCCTCCACGGCCCGCAGGCCGCCGATCCACAGGATCAGCGCGCTGTTGAGGGTCGCGAGGGTGGGTGCGACGACGGCCAGGTACGCGCTCGGTACGCCGAGGCGCTGCTGCACCTCCAGCGTGGTCGCGTGCTGGCCCGCCCAGCGGCGGAAGAAGCCGTTCTCGCCGCCGGTGGCCTTCATGGTCTCGATCAGCTGAAGGCCGGTGTACGAGGTGTTGGTCAGCCGGGCGCTGTCCGCGCGCAGCTTCTGGGTGTGCGTGGCCCGCAACCGGATCACGATCCGCATCGCGACCACGTTGAGCAGCGCGACGGTCACGCCGACGAACGTCAGCTGGGGATCGTACGTCCACATCAGGAAGGCGTAGAGGATCACCACCACCCCGTCCACCCCCGCGGCGGCGAGGTCGCGCGCCAGTGTCTCGGCGACCGCGTCGTTGGACTGGAGGCGCTGGACGAGGTCGGCCGGGCTGCGCTGTGCGAAGAAGGTGACGGGCAGCCTCAGCAGGTGGCGCAGGAACCGGGCGCTGCTCAGCGTGGAGGAGATGATGCGGCCGCGCAGCAGGTTCGCCTGTTGCAGGCCGGTCAGTACGGCGGTGAGCGCCACCATCGACGCCATCGACGCGAAGAGCGGTCCCAGCACCGACGTCTGGTCGCCGATCAGGAACATGTCGATGTACGTACGGCTCAGCGCGGGCACCGCCGCGCCGACGGCGACGAGCAGCAGGCTGGCGAGGAGCGCGGCCAGCAGGGTGCCCGTGGTCCCGCGCATGCGCGCGGGGACAGCGCTCAGTACGCCCGGTTTGCGGCCGCCGCGGCGGAAGGACTCGGTGGGCTCGAAGACGAGGGCGACCCCGGTGAAGCTGGTGTCGAAGTCCTCCGCCGCCACGAAGCGGCGGCCCTTGTCGGGGTCGTTGATGTGGACGCCCCGGCGGCCGAACCTGCGCCCCGTGCCGTCGTAGACGACGTAGTGGTTGAACTCCCAGAACAGGATGGCCGGCGCCTGGACCACCTCGGCCAGCGCCGCCGACTCCATCTGCATGCCCTTGGCCTGCAGGCCGTAACCGCGCGCGGCCTTCAGCAGGTTGCTGGCGCGTGATCCGTCGCGCGAGACCCCGCACGCGATGCGGAGCTCTTCGAGCGGAACGTGCCGCCCGTAGTGGGCGAGCACCATGGCCAGCGCGGCGGCGCCGCACTCCACCGCCTCCATCTGGAGGACGGTGGGCGTGCGGACGGCCTTGCGCTTCTCGGCCCGGGCGGGCCGCGCGCGGCGGCGGCCGCCGGTCGCCGCCTCCGGGCGGTGCCGGCCGCGCCCCGGCGGCGGCAACTGCTGCTGCGGCGGCGCTGCGGAAGGGTTCGGTGCGGTCACGGAAGCAGCCAATCGATCGGATGCTGCTCGGCGAGGTGGATGGCGCCGGTGGCGAGGGTCATGGATTCGACGGCGTACGGCGGCCCCTGCGAGGACGACCAGGAGTGGCCGGACCTGGAAGCGGCCGACCGGTCCAGCCGGACGAGCACGGACACGGGCTGACCGTCCTTCGAGAACTCCTCGCCCAGCTGGCCGCTGCCGAGGAAGCCGGTGATCCGCTGGCGGCTCTGGGCCGTCCTGCCGACCGAGGCCACCCTGCCGCGCAGTACGCCGTACTGCTGCGTCGGGACCGACTGGACGGTCAGGTCCACGGAGGCGCCGACGGGCACGGTGGATCCGCTGTCGGCCGGTACGTAGAGCACGGCCATGAGCGGGTCGTCCGCGTTCTCCACCCGTTCCACTGCCGCCACGTCCGCCCCGGTGGTGACCACGGAGCCGATCGCGGCGACGAGTGTCGTCAGCCGGCCCGCGGCGATGGTGCGCACGAGGGTGTCGCCCCGCGCGGTACGGACCTTCAGCAGCGGGGCGTCGGCGGAGACCCGCTCGCCCTCTTTGGCGAGTACGCCGGTGACCTGACCGGCGACGGGGCTCTGCAGGACGTAACTGCCCTGGGCGTGGGTGAGGATTCCGGGGGCGCCGAGTGTGGAGGAGACGGTGCCGTTCACCGCCCACGCACAAGCGGCGATCATGACGACGACCGTGACGATCAGAACAAGCCGGCCCTGGGGGCGGGCGAATCGCACCGGCAGATCAATTTCTTCGGGCGATTGCAGCTTGGAAAGCGCCTGTTGGCGAAACTGCACGACACTCTTCCCTCGACTGCAATGGTCTGTCAGGTATTCGGGGCGCTCGCGCGGTGACAGCAGTACGGACCCGGAAAGGCGGCCGTACGCCCCGGACCCTGGGTGGGTCCGGGGCGTACGGCCCGGCCGGTCGGCAAGGAGGGGGCGCCGACGGGCCGTGGTCACCGCTCGCGGCCGCGCCGCTCAGCGGCACACGGCAGGATCAGACTCCGGCGATGGTGGCGGTGGCGATACCCGCGGCCGGGGCGGTGTTGAGGCCGGTGACGCCCTCGACGGTGCCGACGAACGAGCCCGCGGTGGCCGAGACCGGGAAGACGGAGTCGACGAGGCCCGTGGCGTTGGCGAGCACGGGGGTGCCGAGGAGGCCGCCGGACACGTTGTCCAGGTCGTTGTCGGAGATTTCCTGGGTCGCAACCTGGGAGAAGTTCATGATGCGGGTTTCCCTTCGCGTGAATATTTCGAAATTACCGCGACCGGCTCTGACGAGCAGGTCTTGGTGCGGAGGATCAAAGCACGTATGCATGACGGGCAGCCAATCGAGCGATTGCCGAACCGGGCACATCCGTGCGCACAATTACCGCGAGGTGCACGCCCGTTCATCACTTGGTGACATCTCCTTCACGGAATCGCCCGACGCAAATCCCGACCCCCGGGAACTTGCGCGACACTTAATTGGACATTCCCCCCAGAGGGGCGTACCCGCAGGTCAGAACAGGTGAAGCCATTGGGAGACCGTGTGCCCACTGCGCATTCGATGTGCAGATTCGCTGGTGTGACAAGGTCATTACGCAACGCCACTCCGGCGCACGTGAGGAAAGTAAGCGACTTCCCGCCGGAAGCGGGTCGTCCAGGTCATCGGCGACATGGGTAAAAAACGGTGCAAGAGTCGGCGTCCGCCGCGAACGGCGGCAGGAGGGGGCGCATATGGAAACGGTCGGCAGCGACAGCGCGCAGACGGGCGCGGGCGGGCTGCCCCTGTCCGAGGTCACCTACCAGGATCCCGACGACGACTCCGGCGAATCCGCCATGCGCGCGTACGCCCGGCGGGCCTGCGAACCGACCGGCACGGACCCGGAGTACGGCGTGCCCGCCCTGGTCACGATCGCGCTGCGCGAGTCCGCCTGCAATCACCCGCGCTGGCGGGTGAACACCACCGACTCCAACGCGCACGGCCCGGTCATGGCCGACGGGCACCCGCAGAACTGCTCACGCGGCGCCACCCAGTGCATCCCGCCGGCCTTCGCGGCATACCACCAGGAGGGCGCCGCGACGACCCCCTACGACGTGGTGGCCTGCATGTGCGCCACCGTCAACTACGTGCGCGCGAGGTACGGCGTCGACCGGTCCCGGTCCAACTTCGCCGAACAGGTCCAGCGGGCGGATCCCGGCCGGCCGCCCAAGGGTTACTGAACCGGCCTCCCCGGCCGGCCCTCGCGGCCGTCCCCCCACCACCCCCTCACTCCTTGCGGGCCACCACCAGCCGCCAGTTGGGGCTCCCGTCGGCGCGGCGGCCGAACTCCTCCAGGGGCTGGAGCCGGACCGTGAACCCGGCCCCGGCCAGGTCCTCCCGCACGCTCCCCAGCGGGAAGGTCCGGTAGTACATGACGAACCGCGGCCGCCACAGGGCGTTGCGTACGCGCATCACGGAGTCGAAGCCGAGCAGCGCCCAGTACAGCGGCGAACGGACGGGCTGGGGCGCGCCGACGGGAAAGGCGAAGAGTCCGCCGGGCCGCAGTGCCCGGTGGACCCCGGCGAACAGCGCGGGCCGCTCGGCGGGCAGGAAGTGGCCGAACGCCCCGAAGCTCACCGCCAGATCGAATTCCCGGCTGAACGGCAGGGCGCGGGCGTCGGCCCGCACCCAGTCGACCGCGGGCGTCCCCCCGTCGCCGAACGCCGCCCCGGCGGCGGCCAGCATCCCGGTGCTGAAGTCGGTTCCGGTGACCCGCTCGCGGCACAGCGGCCGCAGCACGCGGACGCCCGCGCCGGTGCCGCAGCAGACGTCGAGACCCGCGTCGAACGGGCCGAGCGCGCCCAGGGCGCCGGCGACGGCCTCCAGGAACCGGTCGGGGGTGCGGAAGGGAGTGCGGTCGAACTTCGGGGCCAGGAGGTCGTAGCCGCGTTCGACGGAGGAGAGGGCCTGCACGGTCAGCTCGCGGAAGGTGGGCCCCTGGGAGGTGAACACGGACGCCAGGGTAGCCGTGGCGGCCGGGGCACCGGCGTGATTCCTGCCCCTCGGATCCGTTGACCAAAACGGTCTATTGAGCGTTATATATGACCTAAAGGGCAGATAAGGCTTCTACGGGAGGCAGCCTGTCATGACCACTCACACCAGCATCGAGCAACACCCCGACCTGGCCGAAATGCGCTCCCGGTTCGAGCGCGTGACCAGCACTCCCCGCGCCCAGGCGATAGAGACACTGGCCCTGCTCACGGGTCTGTACCTCGCCGCCTCGCCGTGGATAGCCGGGTTCAACGGCCTCACCACACTGGCCGTGTGCAACCTGATCGCCGGTATCGCCTACGCCCTGTGCCTGGGCGGGTTCGGCTCGGCGTACGAGCGGACTCACGCCATGGCCTGGGCCGCCTGCGCCATCGGCGTATGGACCATCGTCTCCCCATGGGTCGTGGCAGGCAACGTCGACACCACACGCAGCGTCGTCAGCAACGTGATCGTCGGCTGCCTGGCACTGCTGCTCGGCCTGGCCATGGCGGCCATGAACCGCAGCTCGACCGGTCGCGGCCGCGCCCGCGGCCACTGAGCCCCGAGGCCGGCACGACGGGCTGACAACTCCGCAGGCCCCCTCTGGTCCCCGGCCGTGCACGGCCGGGGACCAGAGGGGGCCGGACGGCCGTCCGGCCGGACGAAAGCACGGCCTGCCGGGCGTACGTGCCCGGCGCCCGGTCGGGCGAACACCCGTACCCGTAGGCAAAACACACCTCGTCGGACCCGGCGACGGTCCCGCACCGCCTCCACCGTCCCGCTGGGCACTGCCGGTCTTCTCCGGGCCCGCGGGCCCGCCCGCCGGCCGCCGGCGGACCTCAGGAGGCCGACGGCCGCACCTCGCCCCGCCGGTGCACCCGTGCGGCGAGCAGACCGCCGAGGAAACCCGCCACCAGCCCCCAGAGCACGGCAAGACCGAGCGCCGTCCACAGCCGCGGCCGCAGCGAGACCTCTCCGTCGAGGCCGAGGCCGAGGCCGCCGCTGATCTCCGAGAGGAAATCTCCGATTCCCAGCAGCGACAGACCGTAATGGGCGGAGATCCCGGCGGTCAGGCAGACCGCCAGCACGGTGAGGGTGAGCGCGACGGCCATGTGGACGGCGTGCTGCCAGAGCCGCATCCGGGCGGGCGAGCGGACCGCCATGAGGAACGCGGCGGCCACCACCAGGACCACGGCGGCGACCAGCAGCCACCAGGCCCGTCCGTCCTGCTCGGTGAGCGTGCGGAGGTTGACGGTCGAGATGTCCGGCGTACGGAGCACCTTGTCCAGCATCTGCGGCATCCGCAGTCCGAAGGGACCGTCCACCTTCCCCTCCCAGGACGCGCCGAGCCCCACCGTGAAGGCCATCCAGGCGAGGTTCGGCAGCCCGAGCAGGATCACGGCGAACGTCTCGGCGGGGTGATCGCGCGTCACCGCGACGACGAGTGCGACGACCAGCCCCAGTACGACGCAGGAAAGCAGCAGCGCCACCATGGCGAAGGCCGCCGGGCGCACCGGTTCCTGGAACCGCACCAGGCGGGCGGGGAGCGGCGCCCTGCGGGACACGAGGAGGGCCACGGCGAGGAGGCCCGCCAGCCACAGCAGTCCGAGGAGGAGGGTGACGGGAAGGTCGGTCCGGAACCCGACCTCGGGTGATGCCTCTTCCAGCAGGTCGTCGAAGAGGCCGCCCGTCGGGTCCTCCAGCGGGACGCGGAACGTGTGCCGCGCGAAGAGCGAGAGGACGACGAGCGCCGGCACCCACAGGGCCGCCAGGCAGGCGGCCCGCCCGGCGAGTTCACGGACACCGACGACGGCCCGGTGCCGCAGCGGCCGCAGGAAGCCGACGGCGATCACCAGCGCCCCGGCGAGGGTCACCGAAAGGGGCAGCACCGACAGGTCCGCCCTCGTCTCGGCGATCGCGCCCGCGCCTCCGGACATCCCGACGGAGCCGCCGACCGCCATCACCACGACGGCCGCGACGACGCTCGGGAAAGCACCCCCGGGCAGATCGGCCGCCCCTGCGGCCCACAGCCCGAGAGCCGCCGTGACGGCCATGGCCGCCAGGCCGGCGAACACCGTCACGAAGGCGTCACGCCAGATGCGCGCGGCGCGCGGCGCACGGCTTCGGTCGCTGAACTCCTGCTGGCTCACGCCGCCACGCTATCCACGGGTCCGGCGGTCCGCCGCCGGACAGGGCCGACCGCGTCAGCTTGCGGGCCGTACGGAGGCGAGGCACACAATAAGCGCACAAAGCGAGAGAAAAATTTTGAACCGGGATTGATCCCTACGTTGGGAAGAGCAGCCCGTGAGTGCTCAACCGCCGCCCTCGGGCCGCCCCGCAGGACCTCCCCCCGGCCCGCTCCCGGGCCGTTCCGGGCCGGGCCCGGCGCCATCGCCCGGCACCCCTCCGGGTCCCCCGTCCGGCCCTCCGGGCGGCGGCGGTACGGGCGGACCCGGCGGTACGGGCGGACCCGGTGAGCCCGGGCGTCCCTGGTGGCGGTCCGTGCCCCGGGTCTCGGCCGTCGCCGCCGTCCTGGTGACCGCGGTGGTGGTGACCGTCGCCCTCACCCGTCCGGACGGCGGGCCGGCCACGGGCGGCGAGATCTTCCTGGAGACCGCGGGCTCGTCCGGGCCGGACCCGTACACCGAGTCGGCGGCACGCGAGGACCCCGGGGCGACGTCGTCGGCCACACCACCGGACGTGGGGCCGAGCACGTCGGTGGCCCGGTCCCACGCCGTCCCCGTCATGGAGGGATCGGGCCCCGGCCTGTACGGCGGGACCCGGAAGGTCTCCAGCTGCGACGTGGAGAAGCAGATCACCACGCTCATGGCCGAACAGAGCAAGAACAAGGCGTTCGCCACCGTCCTGGAGATCGAGCCCACCGGCGTACCGGATCATCTGCGGTCGCTGACGCCCGTACGGCTGCGGATGGACACCCGGGTCACCAGCCACGGCTACCGCAGCGGCGCTCCCACCAGGTACCAGGCCGTACTGCAGGCCGGCACGGCCGTCCTCGTCGACGACCGCGGCGTACCGCGGGTGCGCTGCGCGTGCGGCAACCCGCTGCTCCCGCCGGACACCCTGCAGGGCACCGTCAGGCGGACGGGGACCCCGTGGCCCGGGTTCCGGCCCACGAACGTGGTGACGGTGAAGCCCGCGGCCCGGCCGGTGGATGCGTTCGTCATGTTCGACCCGGGAAGCGAGGGCTGGTTCCGCCGTGAAGCGGGCGACACCGGCGACGACGACGAGGAGATTCCGCCGCCGGCCACGGGGACGCCCACGTCCTCGCCGCCACCGGGCGCATCGCCGTCGCCGCCGTCCGACGCACCGCCGTCCGTACCGCCGGAGCCCGGGTCCCACGCGCCGGATCCCCCGTCGGAGCCCGCTCCGGACTCCCCGGGTCCCCAGTCCCCGGACCCGCCGGCGCCGGGGCCGCCCTCGGCGGATTCCGGCCCGCCGGTCTCCAAGGGGCCTACCGGGTGAATTTGACGGCGTACCAGCCTCCTGGCTCGCACCGTGTGCCGGGCCACTGGTTTGCTGCCGGACAGGCGTACGCGAGCCGCCGCAGACCGGAACTCCGGTGCCGGTGCCGCCGGGAGACCGCAGGGACCAGCACGCCGTCCGGGAATAAGAAGGAAGGAGGGGAGCATGGACCCCGAGGGGGACAGCGACCGCGGTCTGGCCCAGTTGGAGGGCTACCTCCTGTGGAGCGCCGAGGTCGCGGAAGCGCGCCGCCAGGCGGGCCTCTTCACCGAGCAGCTGCCGTGGCTGACCACCGCGCAGCGCGAGGACGTCGAACGCGTCTACACGGCCGAGCGGCTGGCCGCTTCCCGGGCCATGCTGGTGCGGATCTCGGACCGGGCCACCGCGCTGCGCGGCGAGTACACCGAGCGCTACCGCCGGCTCAGGGCGCGTTGCGTGGCAGCGGCCGTCCTGGTCTCCGGCGCGGCGAGCGGGGCGTGCGCCGCGGTCGCCTTCCTCGTCCGGTGACACGCGTGCGGCGACACCCGTCCGATGACGCCGTGCCCAGCCGCGCGGTGCCCGTTTCACCCGTTCCGTTCTGGGGACCCGAAGGACGTCCGCCCGGTCCCGAAGCAACACGACGAGTGAAGTAACGGAGTGCCTCATGAGTGTGAGAACAGGGCTACGGGTGGTCGTCACGGGCGCCACCGGCAACGTCGGCACCAGTGTGGTGCGGGCACTCGCGGGGGATCCGCAGGTCGCCTCCGTCCTGGGCCTCGCCCGCAGGGTTCCCGACCTGACGGTCCCCCGGACGGAATGGGCCGCTGTGGACCTGGGGCAGGAAGGGGCCGGTGACCAGCTCGTCGGGTACTTCGCCGGCGCCGACGCCGTCGTCCATCTCGCCTGGCGCTTCCAGCCCACCCACGACCCGGTGCTCACCTGGCGGACCAACGTCCTCGGCTCGCTCAGGGTGTTCGACGCGGTGGTGACCGCGGGCGTGCCCGCGCTCGTGCACGCCTCGTCGGTCGGCGCGTACGCGCCCGGCCCGAAGGAGGCCCCGGGGGTCGACGAGTCCTGGCCGACCCACGGCTGGCCGGACGCCGCGTACTGCCGCGAGAAGTCCTACCTCGAACGAGTGCTGGACACCTTCGAGCACGAGCACCCGCACGTCCGCGTCGTGCGCATGCGTCCCGCGTTCCTGTTCAAGGAGGCGTCGGCGAGCGAACAGCGGCGCATCTTCGCGGGCCGCTTCCTCCCCGGCTCCCTGGTACGGCCCGAACTGCTCCCCTGGGTCCCCGATCTGGAAGGGCTCGTCCTCCAGGCACTGCACACCGACGACGCCGCGCAGGCGTACCGGCAGGCCGTGGTGCGCGAGGTGGACGGAGCGTTCAATCTGGCCGCCGACCCGGTCGTCGACGCGCGGGTACTGGGCGAACTGCTGGGGGCGCGCGTGGTGCGGGTGCCCGTGCGCGTGGTGCGCACCGCGCTCGCGGCGGCCTGGAGCGCACACCTCGTCCCGGCGTCACCGCACCTGTTCGACGCGGTGCTGCGGCTGCCCGTGCTCGACGCTTCCCGGGCGCACCGGGAACTCGACTGGCAGCCGACGCGGCCGTCCACCGACGCGATCCGGGAGTTCCTGGACGGCGTGCGCAAGGGAAGCGGCGAGCGGACAGCGCCGCTCGCGGGCCGCAAGGCGAGCTAGCCCCCGTCAGCGGTACCGCCGCCGGTGCCGGTGCCGGCAACTGGCACTGGCACTGGCGATTCGTGCAATAAAGCACCAAAAGGCGCGCTTGGGTAAGATATCGATCAGGAAGCTCGCACGACGGTTCCCCCAGCGCGTCGAAGGAGCCTCATGTCCAGCCGCCTGCGCACTCGTGACACCGCCCCCGCCGCGCCCGGGTCCCGTCCGCCGGGACTGGCCGACTTCCCCGACATTCCGGATCTGCGCACCCTCTGCACACCGGACGCGCGCACCCTGTCCGACTCCCTGTTCGGGCGACTGGCGTCGCTGAAGGAGGGGACACCGGAGTACGCGTACGTCCGCAACACTCTGGTCGAGATCAACCTCAGCCTGGTGAAGTACGCCGCGTCGCGGTTTCGCAACCGGAACCAGCCCATGGAAGACGTCGTCCAGGTGGGCACCATCGGTCTGATCAAGGCCATCAACCGTTTCGACGTCGGGCGCGAGGTGGAGTTCCCCTCTTTCGCGCTGCCGACGATCGAGGGCGAGATCAAGCGTTTCTTCCGGGACAACAGCTGGGACGTGCGGGTGCCGCGCCGGCTGCAGGAGCTCCGCATCGACATCGCACGGGCCTGCGACACCCTGGAGCAGGACCTGGGCCGCGAGCCCACAGCCGCCGAGCTCGCCGATCACCTGGGCGTGAGCCGGGAGCAGGTGCAGGAAGGCCGTCGGGCGGCGAACGGCTACAACGCCCGTTCCCTCGACGCTGCGTTCGACGACGAGGCGCCCACGGGTTTCGCGCAGTGCTGCCTGGGCGAGGAAGTCCGGGCGTACGACACCGTCGAGTGCATGGTGGCCCTGAAACCACTGGTGGCCACCCTCGCCGAGCGGGACCGGACGATCCTCACCATGCGGTTCGTCGAGGAACTGACACAGCGGGAGATCGGCGAGCGGATGGGCATCTCCCAGATGCAGGTGTCCCGGCTGCTGACGCGCATCCTGAGCACCCTGCGCGAGGCTCTCCTCGCGGAGGACGACGGGCGGCCCGCTAAGGTCCCGGTCGCCGGGCACCACCCGGCGCCACCACCTCCGCCCACACCGTCTTGCCGCTTCCCCGCGGAAGAGAGCCCCAGCTCCGGGCGAGGCGCCGCAGCACGACCAGACCGTGCCCGCCGGGCGCGGCCACACCCGGCGGCCGGGGCCTCGGATGGACGGGGCTGCCGTCGGTGACCTCGATGCGCAGCCGGTCGGCCGTGCAGTGCAGTACGAACTCCCTGGGCCCGCCGGCGTGCAGGCAGGCGTTGGTGACCACCTCGGACACGAGCAGAAGGACGTCGTCGACGACCGCCTGCTCCTCTTCGTCCCCGGCGGGAATCCACTGCCAGTCGGTCAGGGCCTCCCGGCTGAAGTCGCGACAGCGACCCACGATGTCCTCGGCGCCGCACAGGGTCAGCCGACGGGTCTGCCCCGCGACTGGAGGACGTCACTCATTACCACGACGCACCCCCTGGTCTCGTGGTTTCGGTTGAAGGCTCGGGTTGAGGGCTTTGGCCATCGGGTGCCCGGAACGCGCCGTTTTACCCTCTGTCCCGGCCGCCTTGTGCGCGCTCGTTCCGCTCCAGCGGAGCGAGCTCGTAAAGCAATTGCTGGGACTCCGCGACAAGGCCCCCGACCGACGTGGCCGTCTCGCTGTCCTGGTCGAGCAGCTGCTGCTTCAGCCGCCCGTGCGCGGCCCAGGCCGACTCGAGCGCGAGCGCGCGTTCCTCCTTCGCGGCCCGGCCCCGCCCCTCGAGCACGTCCCGGTCGGCCGCGCACACGTCGCCCGCCGCCCGCAGGAGATCCGACAGGTGCGTCAGGACGGAACCGGGCGGCGGCCTCAGCATGGGCTCGTCGCTGACCGTACTGACGAGGCTGCGCGTGAGCGCCACCAGCGGGTCGGCGATCCGTTCCCAGGCATAGTCCCACTCGGGCGGGGGCAGGGCCGGGCCGGTGCGCCGCAGACGGCCGGCCGGGTTGAGGCGGTAGCTCTCGCGGTTCCACAGGCGGGCGTCGTGCAGGTCCGTCAGGATCGCGGTCACGCGGCGGGCGCGGTCGTGCCAGGATTCGGCCTCCTGGCGGCCGTACCCCTCCCGCAGGCCGTCGGCGACGGTGTGCAGCAGCTCGGAACTCTCCGAAGGCAGCCTGCCCAGGGAGTCCCGGACGCTGCGCAGGTGTACGGGGGGAAGGATCAGCGCGTTCACCGCGATGCCGATGACCGCGCCGACGGCCGACTCGAAGAGCCGGTGCAGGATGTCGAGGCCCGAGTAGGACCCGTAGGCCAGTACGAACACCGCGGTCGTCGGCGCGTACAGGCCCTGCTCGCCGAAGCGCCCGTAGTTGCCGAGCAGTACGGCGACCGGCAGCACCAGGACCATGGCGGTCATGGTGTCCCCCGTCAGGTTGGCGGCTCCCGCCGCCAGTACGGTGCCCAGGGCGATCACGACGAGCTGCTGCACCCCGGAGCGCAGGGAACGGTAGACGGTGCTCTGCACCAGTACGACCGCCGTCCACGGCGCCATCAGGGCCATCGGCGCGTTCCACCACCAGCCGGTCAGCGCCCAGGCCAGGACCGCGGCGCCCGCGGCCTTGAGTGACTGGGTGACCACGTCGCGCTCCGGGCCGGGGCCCGCCCGGGCCCGGCGGGCCGAACGCCAGATCGCCGATGCCTCCCGGGACAGCCATCGCCACGTATGGCCGAGCGCGACACCACCGGTGTGCGATCGGTGATCACTCTCTGCCACTGCCACCTCCGGAATCCGCGTCTACGTCACGGCACGCGTTCCCGGGCGGGCGTCACCGAACCCCTCCTTCAGCCGGGCGACAGGACTGTCGCCGAGGCGGGCCAGCAGGTCCGCGGGGTCCTGGTAGACGGCCGCGGCACCGGCGTCCTCGAGGTCCGCCTGCGGGATGCCCCCGCACCGCAGCGCCACAGCGAGCACGCCCGCCCGGGTGGCGGCCTCCATGTCCCACACCGTGTCGCCGACGAACACCGCACGGTCCGCCGGTACCCCGGCCAGTTCCAGGGCCTGCTCGACCGGGTCGGGTGCCGGCTTGCCCGCGTCGACGTCGTCGGCGCTCGCGGTGGCGGTGATGGCGTCGTCGGCGTCGATGGCACGGCGCAGGGCGTCGAGTTCCGCGCCGCTCGCCGACGTGGCGAGGATGACGCTCCAGCCCTGCCCGGCGAGGGTCCGCAGCAGCCGGCCGGCCTGCGGCAGGGCGGGCAGACGCTCGGCGTACGTCGCGTACAGCGTCTTGTGGGCGGCGCTGATCGCGTCGTCCTGGCTCGTGTCACGTCCGTCTCCGAGCAGATGGGCGATGAGGTCGTGGCCCGCCAGGCCGACGGCCCGGTGGATGTCGTGCATCACGACGTCGTGCCCGGCCTGGCGGAACGCCTCCCACCAGGACGTCACATGCAGATGGTTGGTGTCGACGAGCGTCCCGTCGACGTCGAAGACGGCCGCGCACTCCATGTCGCCGTTCCTCCTTCTCGGTACTTCCCGGAATTTCTCGGCACTTCTCGGCGCTTCTCGGCACTTCCCGGAGCAGACCGACGGGCCGCGCGGCCGAGACCGCGCGGCCCGTTTCCGGCACCGGGACTACTTCTGGGTCGACCTCTTGACCCGGTCGCCGGTCTTCTCGACCGTTTCCTGGGCCTTGCCCCTCACCTGCTCGCCGCGGCCTTCCGCTTCCATCCGCCGGTCGTCGGCGGTCCTGCCGGCGGTTTCCTTCATCTTGCCCTTGAGCTGCTTCGCCTTCGCCTTCGCCTTGCTCACGACAGTGTCCTTCCACAGAGATCAGAGGTGACCGAACTGGCTCCCACCTTGCGCCGGTCACCCCGTACCTGCAATCCGAGACGTCCCGGAATGTTCGGGTACGCCCGCCCGTTCAGCTCGTCGGCTCGTCCGGGGCGGAGTCCTGACCGGCGTCGGGGGTGCGTTCCTCCCGCGCGCCGTCTCCGACTTCGTCCAGCGGGTCCTCACTGTCCTGCGCCTGCTGGTCGGGCAGGTCTCTCGGCACGGGCGTACCTGCCTCTTCCTGGTCCTGCGTCCGCCGGTCACTCATGGATCCTCCTCACGTCGGGCGGCGTCGCGGCCGCCGGATGCCTCACTCGCGGCAGAGGCAGAACGGGTGGCCCGCCGGATCGGCGTACACCCGAAAGCCCCGTCGCCCGCCGTCGTCGTCCAGGTCGAGCGGGGTCGCGCCGAGAGCGAGCACCTGCTCCTGCGCCGCCTCGATGTCCGGTACGTCGAAGTCGAGGTGCATCTGCTGCGAGTTGTCGTCGGCCCGCGGCCAGTCCGGCGGCCGGAAACCCGGCGCGCGCTGGAAGGCGATACGCATTCCGCCGGGCAGGCGCAGGTCGTACCAGTCCTCGTCGTTCTGCTTCACGTCACCACCGAGCACCGCGGCGTAGAAGCCTGCGAGCGCCTCGGGATCGGGGCAGTCCACGGCCACGAGAGAGAACTTCGCAACGGCCATACCGACCTCCTTCCTCGGGTTCGCGTCCCACCCCGGTACCCGTCCTGGGCCGAGCGAACCGAACCGCGCACATCCTCATATTTTGATAGGAAGGGGAGAAGTGACACCTTCGGACCTGAGAGGCGCGACGGAGTGGAGCCCACCAGCCAGCAGGAGAACGCGCACAGCTCTGTCCTCACCCTTCACGTCAACGGGACCCCGCACACCCTGTCGCTCGACCACAGGACCACCGTCCTGGACGCCCTCCGCGAGCACCTGGACCTCACCGGGGCGAAGAAAGGGTGCGACCACGGCCAGTGCGGTGCGTGCACCGTGCTCGTCGACGGCCGGCGCGCCAACAGCTGCCTGCTGCTCGCCGCCGCCCACAACGGCGCGCACATCACCACCGTGGAAGGTCTCGCCGACGGCGACCGGCTCCATCCGGTCCAGGAGGCGTTCGTCGCGCGGGACGCCCTGCAGTGCGGTTACTGCACCCCGGGCCAGATCTGTTCGGCCGTCGGGGTCCTGGCCGAGGCCGCCGAGGGCGCCCCCTCGTACGTCACACCGCCCGGGCACGCTCCGGACGGCCCCGCCGCCCTCACCCCGCACGAGATCCGGGAACGCATGAGCGGCAACATCTGCCGCTGCGGCGCCTACCCGAACATCGTGGAAGCGATCGGGGAGGTGGCGCCGTGAGGCCGTTCGCGTACTTCCGCGCCGAGACCGCCGACGACGCGGTCGAGGCCTTCGCCGCCCATCCCGAGGCGCAGTACCTCGGCGGCGGCACGAACCTCGTCGACCTGATGAAACTCGGGGTCGCGACCCCGGAACTCCTCATCGACATCAGCCGTCTGCCACTGGACGGGATCGACGAGACGCCCGACGGCTCCCTGCACATCGGCGCGACCGTACGCAACAGCGACCTGGCCGCCCATCCCACCGTGCGTACGCGCTACCCCGTCCTGTCGCAGGCCCTGCTCTCCGGTGCCTCGGGACAGCTGCGCAACGCCGCGACCACCGGCGGAAACCTGCTCCAGCGCACCCGCTGCCCGTACTTCCAGGACACCTCGACCCCCTGTAACAAGCGCGCTCCGGGCACCGGGTGCTCGGCCCGCGAAGGGCTCCACCGCGACCTCGCGGTCCTCGGCCACTCCGAGCACTGCATCGCCACGCACCCCTCGGACATGGCGGTCGCGCTGGCCGCCCTCGACGCCACCGTCCACCTGCGCGGCCCGCAGGGCGTACGCGCCCTGGCCGTCGTGGACCTCCACCGCCTGCCGGGCGACCGCCCCGATCAGGACACCGTCCTCCGTACGGGCGAACTGATCACCGGCGTGACCCTGCCGCCGGGCCTGGCCGGGGCCCGCTGCGGCTACCGCAAGGCCCGTGACCGCGCCTCCTACGCCTTCGCCCTCGCCTCCGTCGCCGCCGTACTGCGGGTCGAGGGCGGCATCGTCCGCGACGCCGCCCTGGCCTTCGGCGGACTCGCGCACCGGCCCTGGCGGGCCCGCGCGGCCGAAGAGGTGCTGCGGGGAGCGCCCGCCACCGAGGACACCTACGCCCGGGCGGCCGACGCCGAACTCGCCGCGGCCGAGCCGCTGCGCGACAACGGCTTCAAAGTGCCGCTCGCCCGCAACCTCACCATCAGCGTGCTGGCCGAGCTCGCTTCCCGTACCTGAGGACGTGAGAACCCGTCATGACGCACGCACCGTCCCCCCTGGGCACCCCCGCCGTCCGCCGGGAGGCCCGCGACAAGGTCACCGGCGCCGCCCGCTACGCGGCCGAGCACACCCCGCCCGGGTGCGCCTACGCCTGGCCGGTGCCCGCCACCGTCGCCCGCGGCCGGGTCACCGCCGTGCACGCCGACGAGGCACTGGCCCTGCCCGGAGTGCTCGCCGTCCTCACCCACGAGAACGCGCCCCGCCTCGAAGAACCGGACGACCCCACACTCGCGCTCCTGCAAAACGCCCGCGTCCCGCACCGCGGCTGGTACGTCGCCCTGGTGGTCGCCGACACCCTGGAGAACGCCGGGGCCGCCGCCGACGCGCTGCGGATCGAGTACGCACGCGAGGAGCACGACGTACGGCTGACCGCCCACCACCCGGGCCTCTACACACCGGAGCAGGCGAACGGCGGCCACCCGGCCGTCCGGGAACGCGGCGACTTCGACACGGCGTTCGCCGCCGCGGCGGTGCGGATCGACGCCACCTACACCATGACCGCGCTGCACAACCATCCCATGGAACCGCACGCGGCCACCGCCTGGTGGGACGACGGGCATCTGACCGTGTACGACTCGGCCCAGGGCTCCAGAGCGGTCCAGGACGTTCTCGCCCGGATCTTCGGACAGGACAGGAGCCGGGTCACGGTCGTTTCCGAGCACGTCGGCGGCGGGTTCGGCTCCAAGGGCACCCCCCGCCCCCAGCCGGTGCTGGCCGCCATGGCCGCGCTCCACACCGGGCGCCCCGTCAAGCTGGCACTCCCCCGCCGCCAGCTCGCCGCGGTCGTCGGCCATCGCGCGCCGACCGTGCAGCGCGTCCGGCTGGGCGCCGGCCCCGACGGCGTGATCACCGCGCTCGCCCACGAGGTGATCACGCACACCTCCACGGTCAACGAGTTCGTGGAGCAGGCGGCTGTCCCGGCCCGCACCATGTACACCTCGCCCCACAGCCGCACCGGCCACCGGGTCGCCGAACTGGACGTGCCGACCCCCTCGTGGATGCGCGCTCCGGGCGAGGCGTCCGGGATGTACGCCCTGGAGTCGGCGATGGACGAACTCGCCGTCGCCGCCGGGATGGACCCGGTGGAACTGCGGCTGCGCAACGAACCGGGCACCGAACCCGACAGCGGCAGGCCCTTCAGCAGCCGGCATCTGACCGAGTGCCTGCGGGAGGGGGCCCGGCGCTTCGGCTGGGAGCGGCGCGATCCGCGTACGGGCGTCCGCCGCGAAGGGGACCTGCTGCTGGGCACCGGGGTGGCCGCCAGCACCTACCCCGTCATGGTCAGTCCGTCCTCCGCCACCGCGCACGCCGCCCCCGACGGCACGTACCTGATCCGGGTCAACGCCACCGACATCGGCACCGGGGCCCGCACCGTGCTCGCGCAGATCGCCGCCGACGTGCTGGCCGCGCCCCTGGAATCGGTGCGCGTCGACATCGGCAGCACCGATCTGCCGGCGGCGCCGCTCGCGGGAGGCTCGTCGGGCACCGCGTCGTGGGGCTGGTCCGTGCACAAGGCCTGCACGGCCCTGGCCGAGCGCCTCGGCGATCACTCCGGCGGGCTGCCGGCCGAGGGCGTGAGCGCCGCCGCGGACACCGGGGAGGAAGTGGGGAGGGAATCGCCGTACGCGCAGCACGCGTTCGGCGCCCACTTCGCCGAGGTGCAGGTCGACACCGTGACGGGAGAGATCCGCGTACGCCGCCTCCTGGGCGTCTACGCCGCCGGCCGCATCCTCAATCCCCGTACCGCGCGCTCCCAGTTCATCGGCGGCATGACCATGGGCCTGGGCATGGCGCTGACGGAGGGAAGCACCATGGACGCCGCCTTCGGGGAGTACACGGAGAAGGACCTGGCCTCCTACCACGTGCCCGCCTGCGCGGACGTGCCGGCGATCGAGGCGCACTGGATCGACGAGGACGATCCGCACCTCAACCCGACGGGCGGCAAGGGCATCGGCGAGATCGGTGTGGTCGGCACGGCGGCGGCCGTCGCCAACGCCGTCCACCACGCCGTGGGGACACGGCTGCGGGAGTTGCCCCTGACGCCGGACAAGGTGCTGCCGTATGTGAACCCGGTGAGGTGACCGCCGGCCGGCGGCGCGGCGCCGGCAAGGAATGACCGGTCTGCGGCAGGGAATACGGCGGGTAGCGGCGCAGCCACCGGGATGACGCGTGGTTCGCCGTCCAGTGGTGGGAGAAGAACATGCTGGCATTCGCGGCGGCGGTGGTGTTCGTCATCGCCTTCATCATTCACGCGACCGAGGCGTCGACAGCCGCGGTCTTCGGTCCGACGAGTCTCATGCTCCTCGGGCTCGCCCTCCTCGCCCTGCACGTGGCCGGTGTGGGCTCCGGGTGGTCCGCCCGGGGCGTTCGGCGCTGACAGGGAAGCTGACAGGGAACGGGCCGGTTCACGACCGCCCGGGGCGGGGCCGCGGCCCCGCCCCGGGCGGTTCCCGGTCCGTCAGGCCGCGCGGGCGCCGCGCGTGCGGTGGCCGCGGATGATGCCGGCGTAATGGCGACCGCTGCCCTTGATGGTGCGGCGCTGGGTCCCGTAGTCGACGTGGACGAGGCCGAAGCGCTTGTCGTAGCCGTACGCCCACTCGAAGTTGTCCAGCAGCGACCAGGCGTAGTAGCCGGCCAGCGGCGCGCCCCGCTGCGCGGCGCGGGCACAGGCCGCCAGGTGTTCCCGGAGGTACTGGGCGCGCTCACATTCGTCGATCGTGCCGTCGGCGAGGACCGCGTCGGGGTGGGCGGAGCCGTTCTCGGTCACGCGGACCCGGCGTGCGCCGTACTCCTCGGTGAGGCGCATCAGCAGGGTCTCGATGCCGCCCGCGTCGATCTCCCAGTCCATGCCCGTGCGCGGTACGCCGGGCCGGCGGATCCGGCGCGCGAAGGGGTAGGGGCCGTGCGGGTCGTCGGTCACCACGGCCGGGAAGTAGTGGTTCAGCCCCAGCCAGTCCAGTGGCTGCGCGATGGTGGCGAGGTCGCCGGCGCGCTCGGGGAGGTCCACGCCGTACACCTCGGTCATGTCGGCGGGGAAGCCCCGGCCGTGGACCGGGTCGAGCCACCAGCGGTTGGTGTGGCCGTCCATGCGGCGGGCGGCGGCGAGGGTGCCGGACTGGACGGGCGCCGGGGCGACGCCCCGGTCCTCGTTCTTCATGCCGTGGGCCTTGAACGTGCTGGCGGCGGACTGCCACAGCACCATGGCCGTCTTGCCCCTGGCGAAGTCCTGGAGGGGCTGGATCTGGGCGTACTCGGCGTTGCCCGGGGCGATGATCTTGTTCTTGCCCATGAGGTCGACGTACTGCTTCACGGCCGCGACGTCGGCGTCCGAGGTGAGGTCCGGCTTGCCGGAGGCGTCGAAGAAGTTCCCGCCGTGCTGCCGGCTGAGCGCGAAGACCTGGTGGATGCTGTTGGACAGGTTCGAGCCTTCGGCTCCGAGCGCCCACGTGCCGTCCTTGGACAGCTTCCTGTCCGTCTCGGCCATCTCGTCCCAGGTGGCCGGCGGCTTCTCGACGCCGGCCTCCTGGAACATCTTCTTGTTGCAGTAGAGGGCGTACGACATCGAGTGCAGCGGTACGGCCGCCGGGTCCTGGCCCTCGGCGCCCATGGGGAGAGCGCTCCCCGAGGGGCATGGCCAAGGCGACCGGCACCTGTCAACGGTTCAGGCAGGTACGCCGCGCGTCACCATGGGGTCCGGGGCCGGGGCGAGGGGTCAGACGGTGGCGTCGGGCCGGGCCGGGGTGAGGTGGTGCACGGTGGTCTGTTCGGCGTGCGGGGCGAGCAGCCCCTGCAGTTCGTGCGCGGCGGCCTCGAGCAGGTGTCCGTCGCGGGTGGCGTGCAGGGTCTCCAGGGCGAAGGCGACGCGGGTGGAGTCCTCGGTGACGCGGGTGCGGTGGGCGTCGCGGTGGTTCCAGTGGCGGGTCAGGACACCGGCGGTGTCCGTGTAGACGATCTCGCCGGGCTTGGGGTTCTCCACGGTGCCGGGCTCGCCGAGCGGCGTGAACTCCTCACTGCCGTCGGCGTACCGGATGTCGACGTCGCCGGCGACGTGGTCCAGGTCGAAGGCGCCGGCGGGCAGGCCGTGCCGTACGGAGACGGCGTTGTAGGAGTCGACGGCCGGGTTGATGCGCGGCAGGGCGCCCTTCTTGGCGAGGCGGCGGCCGAGGGCGTCGACGCTGGGGCGGATGCGGCGGGGGTTGGTGCCGAAGGACCGGTAGGCGGTGTGCCATGCCTCGATCCGGGGGTCGGTCTCGTCGGCGGGCCGCCAGGTGCCGTCGGCGAGCTGCTGCTCCAGGTCCCGAAGGGCGGTGGTGGTGCCGGGCCAGGGTTCACGGCCGCGCAGGCCGGTGGCGGTGACCAGGGCGATGAGGGTGTGCGGGAAGGCGTCGGCGACGGCGGGGCTGATGCGGAAGAGGGTCATGGGCGAGGGCTCCGTTCCTTGGTGCGTACGGGTGTGGGCGGGTGTGAACGGGTGTGAACGGGGATCAGGGCTTCCAGGGGCCGATGCGGTCCAGGCGGCGGCGCTGCTGCCGCGCGGTGGGCAGGTCGAGGCCCTCGCCGCGTTCGGTGAGGCGGTCGGCGATGCCGGCACGCTGTTCGACGGGCTTGTGGTCGTCGTACTTGAACTTCGCCCGCACCTCGGTGACTTCGAGGCGCAGGCCGCGGATGCCGGGCAGCATCCGGCCGTAGGGCGGCTGGTCGACCGCGACGGGGGCGTGGCCCCCTTCGGGCTGGAAGTGGGCGAGCTGACGGCGCAGCAGCTCAGCCTTGGCCTCCGGGTCGTCGACGACGTGGGCGCGGCAGGTGAACTGCACGGCCGCGTAGTAGCTGGTGGGGACGCCGTCGGTGGGCGGGGTGCCGGGCTTGGCGCGCCAGGTGCCGGGGATGAAGGCGTAGTCGCCGATGACGGTGAAGGTGACGTTCGGGTCGTGCTCGATCGCCTTCCAGACCGGGTTGGGCCGGGCGAGGTGGATCAGGAGGTGGTTGCCGTCGCCGGTGAAATGGGTGGGAACGGCGACGGGCGCCCGGCCGGGCGGGCCGTTGACGCTGAGCTGCCCGAAGTCGTGGCCTTCGGCGATCCAGGTCTGCCATTCGGCTTCGTCCAGGCTGGTGTCCCAGGGCTGGATGAACATGTCGGTCTCCTTGCGGGGCGGTGGCGTGGTGGGGGCTTGGGGGCCGGCGCTCAGGTGAGGGCGAGGAGGCTGACGGCGACGGCGGCGGTGCCCAGGCCGATGAGCTGGCCGCGGTGGATGCGTTCGGCGAGCACGCTGCGGGCGAGCAGGACCGTGCCGGCCGGGTAGAGGGCGGTGATCACGGCGACGACGGCGAGGTCCCCGCTGCGGGCGGCGAGCAGGAACAGCAGGTTCGCCACCGAGTCCAGCACCCCCGCGGCGGCCGACATCGCGTACGCGGGCTTCTCCGAGCCCAGCTTGCGGTACATCAGTCCGGCCGCGGCCAGGGTGACGGCCGAGGAGACCGCCCGGCCCACGATCAGCGGGGCCACGCCGCTGTCGGAGGGCGTCTGGTGGAGGAAGATCAGCTGGAGGGCGATGGCGGCACCCGCACCGAGGGCCAGCAGCAGCGCGGTACGCGAGGGACGCGCCGTCCCGGAGCCGTGTCCGGCGCTGACCAGCACCACCGCCGCCAGCGCGAGCGGCAGCCCCACGAGCCCGGCGGCGCCCAGGTGCTCGCCCTGCAACAGGCCCACCCCGACCGGCAGCATGGCGGACACCAGCGCGGTCACGGGCGAGAGCACGTTCATCGGGCCGATCGCCAGGGTGCGGTAGAGCAGGGCGAACGCGGCGGCCGAGGCGACCCCGGACGCGGCACCCCAGCCGAGAGCGCCGGCGCTGAACGAGGCGCCGAGGAACGGCCACAGCAGCAGCTCGACCGCGAGAGAGGCCGGCGCGGCGATCATCACGGTGCGCAGCACGTGGGCCTTACGGGCGCCGAGGCCGCCGAGGAAGTCGGCGCACCCGTAGGCGAGTGAGCTGCCCAGGGCCAGAAGCAGAGCGATCACGGTACATCCCTTACTGTTTCAATGGAACGACTAAACCGTACAACGAAACGACCGTCCGGTGTCAACCGAATGACCGCGCGGTGCAGTAAAGTGGCCCATTCACGAGGAGGGTGATCGGATGGCCGAGACCGAGGCGGCCCTGCGGACGCTCGCACGCAACGTCAGGACGGCCCGTACCCGCGCGGGCCTGTCCTTGGACGAACTCAGCCGACGCGCCAAGGTCAGCAAGGGGGCTCTGGTGGGGCTGGAGAGGGCCCAGGGCAACCCCAACTTCGCCACCCTGGTCCGGCTGGCCGACACCCTCGGCGTCTCCGTGTCCGCCCTGATGGAGGGGCGGACCGAGGGCCGCGTCCGCGTCGTGTCCGCCGACACCGTGATGCCGCTGTGGACCGGCGAGCAGGGCGGCGAGGCCCGGCTCATGCTGACGACGTCCGGCCCGGCCCCGACCGAGGTCTGGCGCTGGGAACTCCAGCCGGGCGAGGAGTACCCCAGCCACCCCCACCAGGCCGGTGTCGTGGAAACCGTCAGCGTCACCGCCGGACGGATGACCCTGGTCGTCGACGGCACCGAGCACGCCGTCGAAGCCGGACAGACCGCCACCTTCGACGGCGACGCCCCCCACACCTACCGCGGCGCAGGCGCCGGCACCTGCCGCCTGATCATGACCGTCCACCTGCCGCCCGGCCCCGCCTCCGCCACCTGACCCGCGCCCAGGACATCGGGGCCGGCACGCCCGGGCGGGGCGATCCGGGCGACGCCCTCGTCCAGGTCCAGCAGGCCGTGCCCGCGCTCGCTCGCGGGCAGCGCCCGCGGTTCGTCCACGGCGGCGTCCGGGCAGCGGACCGTCCGTACGCCGCGGCCCGCCCATCGGTCAGGAACTCCACCGACGCCCGTACGCCCGGATCCTCGCCGGGCGGGCGGAGCCGTTTGTCGCGGTCGGTCACGGGCACCTGCCGGAAAGACAGATTCCTTGAATGGATTCCTTCAGATGTGATGGGGTTTTTCTCATGGGCACGCCTCCGAACGATCCGGTCCCGCCCTCCCCGACACCCGCGCCGGGTCCCGGGCCGGCTCCAGGGCCCGTACCCGGACCGGTGCCGTCGCCCGGCGGGCCCGATCCGGTGCCCCCGGCTCCGCCCCGGCCCGAGCCGGACCCGCCGGCCCCGGTCCCGTCCCCGGAGCCGCAGCCTCAGCCGGGCCCGCTGCCGGGGCCGGTGCCGCCCCCGGAGCCCGCCGTCTGAACCCGGTCCCCGCGCACCTGCACCGCGGACGCCCACGGAACCGCAGGCACTCACGGACAGCGGACAAACCAGGGCCCCCGGTGGTGACCGGGGGCCCTGGTTCAGCAACTCCGCTTCGAGGGGGCTTGGAGTTAACGGACCCATTCTGCCTTCGCCGGGCGGATGGTCGCGTCAGCCACATCCCGAAGGGGCGGAGCATCACCCGTTCGGGCCACCGCCCACCACGCCCGGCCGGATGACGGGGGTCACTGATTGGACTTGGCGGCGCTCACGTCGCCGAGGGCCGAATCGGGGTCACGTTCGATCGCCAGGTCGCCCAGGGAGACGATGCCCACCGCGGTGTCGCCTTCGACCACGGGCAGCCTCCGCAGGGAATGTTCCCGCATCAGCCGAATGGCGCGGTCGACTTCGTCGTCGGGTGTGACGGTGACGAGGTCGGGACTGCAGGCCTCCTGCACGGTCGTGTCGCCGGGGTCCTTCCCCTCGGCGAGCACGCGCACCACGAGGTCCCGGTCCGTGACCAGCCCGCGCAACCGGTCCCCCTCGGCGACCAGAACGGCGCCGATGTTCTCCTCGCGCATCCGGTGCGCGACCTCGCTGACCGCGGTGAGCGCACCGACGGTGACCGGGTCGCTCGTCATGATTTCGCGAACTTGCTGAGCCATCGAGCTCTCCCATGCCTCTT
Source organism: Streptomyces sp. Wb2n-11 (assembly GCF_001049855.1). Taxonomy (NCBI): domain Bacteria; kingdom Bacillati; phylum Actinomycetota; class Actinomycetes; order Kitasatosporales; family Streptomycetaceae; genus Streptomyces; species Streptomyces sp. Wb2n-11. The sequence goes on along the minus strand of NZ_CVPB01000001.1, from coordinate 7,013,894 downwards.
CACCCAGTACCGGTACCACGCCCCAGTGCACGGAGGATGTCCTGGGCGTTCTCGTACTGTCCGTCGGCCGGCAGCTCAGCCGCCGCGTCGACGGTCTGGTCCGGCGCGTTGTCCTCCCGCAGCGTCCGCAGCACCTTCTCGCGGTCGGCCGGATAGAGGCCGCGACCCAGATGCCGGGCCATTTCGGTGCGGAGATCCACGTCCTGGGGGTCATTCCCGGTGGGGTCGATCCCCTGGTGGCCGCGTTCGGCGAGCGGTCCGCGTACGGCTGGTCCTCGCCGGACGGCTGGAGTTCGCGCTCCTCCTCCACCCGGGTCGAACGACCGCCCTTCAGCTCACCCCGCATCCGCTTCTTGATCTCGTCGTCCCGCAGCCGTCTCCGCTCGGTGTTGCGTCTCCTTCGGTTGTTCACGTGCCCTTCACACCCCTCCCGGTTCCCGGGTGCCCCCGACAGGAGCGGCATAACCGGAAGCCTTGGTTCCATTACGTCGGGGCCTCGTTGCCGTTACCCCGGGAGGCGGGCGGGCACCCGTTTCTTCCTCACCATTCGTTCGATCCGGAGATGAGGTGAGTCCCGTGCCGGGAGAACAGGAACTCCCGTCGACCCTGGAGCGGTCCTCCGAGGAGGCGCAGCGCACCTGGATCAAGGCGCACGACTCCGCCGTGGAGCAGTACGGCGAAGGAGAGCGGGCGCACCGGGTGGCGTACAGCGCCCTCAAGCACACGCACGAGAAGGTCGGCGACCACTGGGAACGCAAGGAGAACCGGCGCAAGGGCCCGTCCGATCCCAAGGCGGCGCGTCCGCGGCAGCAGGGCGGGCGCAGTGGCGAAGGGGTCGACGAGCAGGCGTCGAAACAGCATCTGTACGACCTGGCCAAGCGGCTCGGCGTCGAGGGGCGCTCGCGGATGAGCAAGCCCGATCTGCTGGAGGCCGTCCGCAAGGCGAACCGCGCGGGGACCCGCGAAGCCCGGTCATAGTTAATTCGTGACTTTTCGGGCACCCGCCCCGCATGAACACACCACACAATCCCGACCCCGAGCCGGACCGGACCACCGGCCTCGAACCGGGCGGCTCGGTGCCTCCCGGCGAAACCCCTCCCGGTGAGGCGAGCACCGGTTCCGAGACCGGCCCGCGCGTCGATCCTCCGCGTGGCTGGGCCATGGGACCGCTGATCGCCATCGGAGTGGTCGTGCTGCTCATCGCGGCCTTCTTCCTGGTGTACGCGGTGCTCATCTAGCCGGGCCGGGCACCCGGGCGGTGTCTCACGGACGGCGCCAGGAGTCGTCGTCGAGGTGGGAGCCCGCCATGGGGCCCATGCGCAGCATTCCGCCGTCGACCGCCCAGGACGCTCCGGTGACGTAGGACGCGTCCGGGCCGGCGAGGAAGGCGATGACGGAGGCGACTTCCCGCGCGTCACCGGGACGCCTCAGCGGAATGCCACGGCGCACCTCGGTCCGTACGTCCCGGTCCTCCTGGCCGGTCATGGGCGTGGCGATCTCGCCGGGAGCGACGGCGTTGACCGTGATGCCGTACTCGGCGAGTTCGAGGGCCATCACCTGCGTCAGCAGGCCGAGACCGCCCTTGGCCGCGCAGTACGGCGCGGCGCCGACGCGGGGCTGGGTCTCGTGGACCGAGGTGACGTTGACGATCCTGCCTCCGTCGCCCTGCCGGATCATGCGGCGCGCGGCGCGCTGGCCGCACAGGAACGGGCCGATCAGGTCGACGTCGACGACCTGGCGGACCGTGGCGAGATCGATTTCGAGGAACGGGGTCGCCGTGCCCGTTCCCGCGTTGTTGACCAGGACGTCGATGCGGCCCAGGTCCTGGGCCAGCTGGTCGATCACATCGGCGGCGTCGGGCAGCCGGGTGAGGTCCATGGCGGCGACGGCCGCGCGGCGGCCGTGGCCGCGCACCTCTTCCGCCGTGGCCTCGGCGCCTTCCCGGTCGCTGTGAAAGGTGATGCCGACGTCCATCCCCTGCGCGGCGAGGCGGACGGCCGTGGCGCGCCCGATACCGGAGTCCGCGCCGGTGACGACGGCGACTGGCGGGTGTGCGTTCCGGGTGCTGGTCATGGAGCTCCTTGTCGTGTTCCGGGCGGACGGTCGGGCGGGGGCAGGGACGGGGGCGAGAACGGGTCAGGGCCAGGACGGCTCCCTGCGCGGTACGACGACCAGCTCGGACACCGCGCTGCCGGCCGGGACCGACAGGGCGTACAGCACCGTGTCGGCCACGATGTCCGGGCTCTGCAGCATGGAGACGTCGGCGTCCGGAAACCGTTCGAGGATGAACGGCGTCTCCATGCCGCCCGCGATGATCCCGGTGACGCCGATACCCGGACAGTCCCGCTGGGCCTCCTTGAACAGGGTGTGGGTGAACGCGCGCAGACCCGACTTGCCCGCCGCGTACGGACCGGCCTCGGTCCAGGTGCGGTTCGCCGCCGTGGAGAGGATGTTGACGATGTGGCCGCCACCGCGCGCGACCATGCGGCGGTAGGTCTCCAGGCACAGGTACACCGGCCCCAGCAGGTTGGTCGTGACGACCCGCGTCACCTCGTCGGCCGTCAGGTGCTCGATGGGCTTGGAGACGTCCACGGCCGCGTTGTTGACCAGGATGTCCACCGGCCGGCCTTCCCCGTCCAGGTCCCTGAAGACCTCCGCGACCGCCTCGGAGTCGCGGACGTCCATCTCCACGAAGCGCGCGTCGCCTCCCCTTTCGCCCAGTTCGTTGCAGAGGTCCCGCGCCAGGTCCTTGCGCAGGTCCGCCACCAGTACGGCCGCCCCGGCCCCGGCCAGCCTCCGGGAGATCGATGCCCCCAGGCCCCGCGCCCCGCCGGTCACCAGTGCCCACTTCCCGTGGAGGTCGACCCGCACTCCGCTGTCCATGCTTCCGCCTTTCCGTCACCCTGCGCCTTCGTCGTGCCGGACGGCGCGGTGTGCGCTCGGCAACCGCTCCGTATCTCACTGTGAGCTCCACGGAGGTCCCCGGCACGCCGGACTACGCCGCCGTACCCGCCCTCCGTGTGTGGCTGCGGTCACGCCACCGGGGTGCGGGCCCACGCCGCTCACCTGCCCCCGACGCCCTGTGAGCAAGCACACCAGCGACACCGGATCCCTGGCGGCACAAGGAATTCCCGCCCCGGGGGCCACCGTTGCGGAACGCTCCCGCCCTCAGCGGCCGGCCCCGTCTGCCACCATGGTCCAGCCGTGCCCCGGAAGGACCTCGCCCCAGGTGGCGGCCGGTCCGCCCGCGCACGGCACAGCACACGACAGATCCGGTGGAGCGGCCGCGCAGAGCAGCCGGTGTCCGAGCTTCCGCCGTTCCTCCACCTGAGCCCCGGCTCGTCTCCGAGTACCTCACTGTGTCTTCTTCTCCCGCCGGCTCCGTGCCCGCCCCTGCCCTTGTCCCTGCCGCCGTCCCCCGGCCCGTCATGACGGCCCCGGTCACGGACCCCGCTTCCGCGCCGCCCGCCGGCCGGCGGCGCTTCGGCCGTACCGCGAAGCCCGGCGGCGACCACTCGCCGTGGCGGTCCCTGAAGTACCGCAGCATGCGCTGGTGGTCCGTCGCGAACTTCGTCTCCAACGCCGGTACCTGGATGCAGCTCACGGTCCAGAACCTGCTGGTGCTCCAGATCACCGGGTCGGCAGCCGCGACGGGGCTGTCCATGTCCGTCCAGGCGGCGCCCGGCCTCCTCATGAGCCTCGCGGGCGGCGCCGTCGTCGACCGGTGGCCCCGCAAGCTGACCGCCGCGGTCAGCCAGGCGCTCCTCGGCGCCGTCGCCTTCCTGACGGCCGTCCTGGTGGCGACGGATCAGCTCGGCCTCGGGGTCCTGATGGCGCTGGCCGCCGTCACCGGTCTCATCGCCACCGTCGACGGACCGGCCTGTTCGCTGCTGGGCAACGACCTCGTCCACGCGGAGGACGTCCCCTCCGCCATCGGCGTGGGTTCGCTCGTGCACAACGCGGGCCGCCTCGCCGGCGCCGCTCTGGCGGGTGTGACGGTGGGCTTCCTCGGCACGGCCGCCGCGTACGCCGCCAACGGTCTGTCCTTCCTCTTCGTCGCCTCGGTCATCCCCTTCCTCCGTCCGGTGCACAAGGTGGTCCGGCGCGCCGGGAGCGGCACGCGGAACGCCGACCGCGCCGACCGCGCCGACCGCGCCGACGACGACATGACCGTGCGCCAGGGCATCGCCTACTTCATGCGCCGCCCCCGGCTCGTCGCGCTCGCCGGCATCACCGGGCTCAGCGCGGTCTTCGGGCGGAACTACGGGCTCACCCTGGCCGTGCTCGTCACGGGTCCGCTGGCCGGCGGCGCCGGAGCGTTCGGCACCGTCTCCACGGTGCTTGCCGTCGGAGGCATCGTCGGAGCGGTTCTCGGGGCCCGGCTGCGCAAGCCCTCCGTACGGCTCGTGGGCACGCTCGCGGCCGCCGGCGCCCTGCTGCAGGCGGTGGCGGGATTCTCGCCGTCGCTCGCCGTGCTGCTGGTGCTCGTCCTGCCCATGGCCGTGGTCGAGTCGGTTTCCGACACCGCCGGGACGACCGTTCTCCAGACCGACCCGCCCGCCCACATGCGGGGCCGCGTCCTCGGCGTCTGGGGCACCGTCCGTACCGTGTGGAGTCTCGCGGGACCGCCGGCGCTCGGCCTGCTGATGGAGCTGGCCGGGGCGCGGGGCGCCCTCGTGGCCGGTGGGCTGATCATCGCCGGTGCGGTGGGGGCGGGCTTCGTGCTCCGCGACCGCCGGTCCGCGCAGCCCGTGGTCCTGCGCACGGAGGAGGGCGTGGCGGCCGCGCAGCCGCGCCTGGGCACCGCCGCCTGAGGACCGGCGCCCAGGGCACCGGGCCCCTCGTCCGCTCAGGGCGATGCCTCCAGGAGCCGGATGCGGCGCTCCACCCTGGCCGGCACCCGGTCCCGGCGGGCCAGCGCCGCGGGCAGCAGCCGGGCGGCTTCGGCCAGCGCGGACCGTGCCTGCGGGTCCATGCGGCTGTCCAGGGCGAGGCGCGCGGACTGCGCCAGGGCCTGCCGCAGGGGCCGTCGCAGCCACGCCGTGAGCAGCGTGTTGCGCCGCATCCGGGCCACCCGGCCGGGCCGGGGCTCCCCTTCCGGATCGTGCCGGGCGACGATGTCGGGGCAGTACGCCACCCCCCAGCCGCACGCCTCCAGGTCGATGGCGAGCAGTTGCTCCTCGCCGCCGACCCCCAGCAGCGGATGGAACCCGCCCGCTTCGAGGAACGCCGCCCGCCGCACGACGGCCGCGCACGCGAGGAATCCGAGTACGGAACGGCCGGGCAGATCGGGTTCCTGCCCCAGCGGTGAGCCGCGCAGCACCTCGTTCAGCGGGTCGGGGCCGGCGTCGCGGCCCACGAGCGTGGCGGCGGACAGCAGGCCCAGCCGGGGATGCGCGTCGAACACGTCCGCGGCCCGGTCGAGGGCGCCCGGCTCCCACCACGAGTCGTCGTCGCTGAACGCAATGTACGGCGTGCCGAGGGCGGCGGCCCCGTACGTACGCCCGGCGGCGGCCAGGTTGCGTCCGGGTGTGAGCAGTTGTACACCGGGGTGCTCGGCGCGCACCGCCTCCGCGGTGCCGTCCGTGGAGCCGTTGTCGACCACCGCGACCGGCGGCCGTTCCGGGAGCCCGGCCAGCAGGTCCAGGGTGCGCAGCAGGCTCGTACGCCGGTTGCGGGTGATCACGACGACGCCGGTGCGCGGGTGGTCCGCCGGCTGGGCCCGGTGCCCGCTCACCGCGACCCCTCCGGGACCAGCGGCCGGTCCGCGCCCGTGCCGCGCTCCGGCTCCGGATCCGGCAGTGCGCGTACCGCGTCGACGACCTCATCGACGGTGATGCGGAGCAGCCGTTCGTCCGGCAGGTGCCCGTGGGCGTCGCCGGGGCGCGGTGAGCCGTCGGCGCCGGGATGCCACAGCACCCGGTGCCGTGCGCGGGCCGGCGGGCCCCACAGGCGCGGGGCGACCGGGCCGAACAGGACGACCGACGGTGTACCGAGCGCCGTCGCCAGATGGGCGAGCCCGGTGTCGCCCACGACCACGCAGCGGGCGTGCGCGACGAGCGCGGCGAGCCGGTCGAACGGCACGTCGCCCGCGCCGCCCAGTACCGCGTCCGGCGCCAGCCCCGCCCCCGCCGCCACGTGGCGGGCCAGTGCCCCCTCCCCCGCGCCCGCGGTGACCACGACCTCGTGGCCCGCGCGGCGCAGCGCGCCCGCCACGGCCGCGAACCTCTCCCCGGGCCAGCGGCGGGCCGCCGCGTCCGCGCCGGGGTGCACCACGACCGCGCCCGGCGCCGGGGAGGGGACCGCGGGCGGCGGGATCCGCAGGTCCTCGGGGTCCGCCGCGACGCCGTACCAGCCGACCAGCCGGCACCACCGGTCCCGCTCGTGTTCGTCGGCCCGCCACTGGGGGCCGGGGATGCCGGGCATGCCGGGGTGGGCGTACGCGAAGAGCCGCCCGGGGTTCAGCCGCTGGAGCAGCAGACGGCTCGGCGGGCCGTTGCCGTGCAGGTCCACGGCCAGGTCGGGCGCCGGTCCGTCCCAGGCCAGCTCGGCGGGTACCGCGCGCCCGGGGGCGCACGCGGGCAGCAACCGGTCCACCAGTCCGGTCGCGCCCGCCGCGGCGGCCAGCCGCCCGGGCGCCGCCAGCACCAGTTCGTGTCCGGGCAGTTCGCGCCGCAGCGCCCGCAGGGCGGGCACCGCGGTCAGCAGGTCGCCCAGCCCGAGGGCCCGCAGCACCAGCACCCGCGGCCCGGGCTCCGTACCGGTCCCGCGGCCGCGGGCGGCGGGCCGTTTTCCCTTCTCACCACTCATCTCCGGGGACGCCTCTCCTCGTTCGCGGTTCACGTCTCTTCGGACGGCTGCGCAGCGTCAGGGCGACGACGGCCGCAGCCGTACGGCGGCCTGCGCCGCCCGGTGGGCCAGCTCCGTGGTGGAACGGCCGACGAGGTAAGGGAGCACGACCGCCTGGCCGCCCCACGCGCGCAGGACCTCCGCCTCGGGAAGGTCCTCGACCGAGTAGTCGCCGCCCTTCACCCAGACGTCGGGCCGCAGTCTGCTGAGCAGCGCCGCCGGCGTGTCCTCCTCGAAGACCGCGACGGCGTCGACGCTGCCGAGCGCCGCGAGGACGCGGAGCCGGTCCGCCACCGGGTTGAGCGGGCGCCCCGGGCCCTTGCGGCGGGCGAGCGACGCGTCGGAGTTGACGCACACGATGAGGCAGTCGCCGATACGCCGGGCGCTCTCCAGCAGTCCGACGTGGCCGGCGTGCAGCAGGTCGAAGCAGCCGCCGGTCGCGACCACCGTGCCGCCGCGCGCCCTGATCCCCTCGGCAAGGGCGAACGGGTCCGTCTCGGGGGCCTCCCCCTCGGGGCCGGACGCCGGCTCCGTCCGCCACAGCTCCGGGTTGCCCGCACCGCCGGCGCCCACGAACGCGGCGGCCTCGGCGACGGCCCGCTGCACGGCCTCCTCCGGCAGGGCGCCGTCCGCCAGCGCCGCCGCCGTCGCGGCCGCGAAGCAGTCGCCCGCGCCGCACGGGTCGCCCTGGGCGCGGTACGGTGCCGGGACGAGCATCGGCGTACCGGCGCCCGGGCGGGTCAGCAGGACGCCGCGTTCCCCGAGCGTCACGGCGACGGCCGCCACCCGCCAGCGCTCCGCCAGGTCGGCTCCGCGCCGGGCGTACGCGCGCAGGGAGTCGCCGCCGGCGGGGCTGAGGGCGCAGGCCTCCGCCCCGTTCGGGGTGACGATCCTGGCTCCCGGCACCGGGTCCTCGCCCTTGAGGTGGGGGTCCCACACCAGGGGGGTGCGGCGGGCCACGGCCGCCAGGTGCGGCCGCACGGCGCTCGCCGTGTGCCGTCCGTAGTCGGCGACGAGCACGGCGTGGGCCTGCGCCAGCGCCTCGCGCACCGCCTCGTCCGGCTCGCCGGGCGTGCCGCCGCCGCGGTCGATCCGCACCAGCGGACGGCCGCCGGCCAGTACCCGCGTCTTCACCGGCAGGGTGCCGTCCAGCGGGATCTCCACCAGCCGGACCCGGCCCCGCAGGGCGCGGCGTACGGCTTCGCTGGCCGGGTCGTCGCCGAGCGCGGTCACCAGGGTCACGTCGCGTCCGCACCGGGCCGCCAGCGCGGCGGCCAGTCCGGCGCCGCCGGGACGGCTCTGGTCACCGGTGACGTCGACGACGGGGGCCGGTGCGTCCGGGGCCAGCCGGGTGGAGACGCCTTCGATGTCCTCGTCCAGCAGGACGTCTCCGACGACCACCAGCGGCTTGCGCGCGCTCATGACATCCTCCGACGGGCCGCGACGGGCCGGGTCCCCGTCCCCGTCCTGGCAGGAGCCGGCGCCCCGCCCGCCGCGTCGAAGCACGCGCACAGCAGGTGCACGGCGACGAGGTGGGCCTCCTGCACGGTCGCCGTGGTGGCGGCGTCGACGCACAGCGCCTCGTCGGCCGCCTCGGCCAGCGGGTTGGGCCCCGGGCCCGTCAGCGCCCATACGCGCAGTCCGGCCGCCCGGCCCGTCACCGCCGCCGTGATGAGGTTGGCGCTGCGGCCGGAGGTGGACAGGAGGACGAGGACGTCTCCGGGGCGGCCGTGGGCGGACACCTGCCGGGCGTACACCTGGTCGAACCCGTAGTCGTTGCCGATGGCGGTCACGCTGGAGGTCTCCGCGTGCAGGGCGATGGCCGAGTAGGCGGGCCGCTCCTGGCGGTACCGGCCCACCAGCTCCGCGGTCAGGTGCTGGGCCTGGGCGGCGCTGCCGCCGTTGCCCGCGGCCAGCAGGCGGCCGCCGACGGGGAGTACGGCGGCGAGCTCGCCTCCCCATGCGGCGAGCCGGTCGAGGCCCTGCCGGCGGAGCCGGCCGAGCGCGTCCTGCAGCGACTGGCAGTGCCGGTGCGCGGCGTCGAGTACCTGGGATTCGTTCATGCTGGTCGGGCGTACCGCGTCCGGGGACGACGGCCGGACCCGCACCTCCTTCGGACATCGGTGCTGCGCGGTTGGCGGTCGGGAACGCTGTGGTGCGGGTGCGTCAGATCACTCCCGTCACGACAGGCTGCGGGGTGAGCACCTCGCCGTACACGGACTCGGTGGCCGCCGCGATCCGCGGCCAGCCGTAACGGCTCAGGACACGGCGGCGCCCGGCCTCCCCGCACGCCCGGCGCGTCGCGGGGTCGGCGAGGAGTTCGCCGACGACGCGGGCGAGGGCCCCGGGGTCGCCGGGCGGCACCAGCCGTCCGGTGGCCGGGTCGGCGACGGTGTCCAGCTGTCCGCCCACCGCGCTGGCGACGACCGGCCTGCCGCAGGCCATCGCCTCCAGCGGCGCGATGCCGAACGGCTCGTAGTCGGCCGGGCACAGCACCACGTCGGCGCTCCGCAGCAGCGGCGCCACGTCCTCGCTGGGGACGCCGCCCGTGAAGCGGACACGGTCGGCCACTCCGGCCTCGCGTGCGATGTCGCGCAGCCGGCGCACCTCGGGGTCGTCGTCGATCCGGGCCGCCGTCGGGCCGCCGACCACCAGGAGTTCCGTGTCGGGCAGTTCGGCCAGCGCGGTGACGGAGACCGCGGCGCCCTTGCGGGGAACCATGCGGCCCACCTGGATCAGCCGGTGCCGGTGGGCACCGTCCCGGTCGGCGGCCGGTCCGTACGGGGTGAACTGGTCGGTGTCCACGCCGCACGGCACGACGGCGACCTTGCCGGCGGGGATTCCCATCCTGGTCAGTTCGAGGACCTCGTCACGGCAGGTGGCGACGATCCGGTCGCAGCCCAGGCCCACCTCCCGCTCGCAGCCGAGCCGCGCCGGCGGGCTGGTGTCGGCGAGCCTCTGGTGGCGTCGCTTCACCGTTCCGAGCGCGTGGTACGTGTGCAGGAGCGGCAGCCGCAGTTCGCGCGTCGCGTGGAGCGAGGCGAGTCCCGACATCCAGAAGTGCGAGTGGACGAGGTCGGGCGGCCGGATCTGCCACTCCCTGGCCAGGTAGCGGCCGAACGCCAGCATGTGCGGCAGGAGTTCGTCCTTGGGGATCCGTTCGGGCGGGCCCGCGGGTACGTGGTGCACCTCGACGCCCGCTCGCAGTGGCACCCGGTCCGGCAGGTCGCGCGCGTCCCGCCGGGTGTAGACGGTGACACTGTGACCTCGGTCGGCGAGTGCGCCCGCAAGGCGCGCGACATGGACGTTCTGCCCGCCCGCGTCCACCCCGCCCAGAGCGGCGAGCGGGCTCGCGTGCTCCGACACGAGGGCGATCGACAGGGCGGCGGGGTTGCCGGCACCGGTGCTGATGGGGCTGAGGGATGTCATGAGCGCACCTCCGTCATCACGCGCTCCCAGTCGTTCAGGAAGCGCTTGAGCCCGTACCGTTCGAGGGCCGCCTGGCGGCCGCGCGCGCCGTCCTCCGCGGCGGCCTCCGGCTCCTCCAGGTAGCGCCGGGCGGCCCGCGCCAGTACGTCGGGCCGGGTGGACAGCGTTCCGGCTCCGGGCGGGACCGCCTCGACGGCTTCGGTGGTGGCGAGCGCCACCACCGGCATGCCCAGGTGCATGGCCTCCAGCAGGGACAGGCCCAGCGACGTCCAGCGCACCGGGTGCAGGTACATCCGGCGCTCCGCCAGGGCCGCGTGCAGTTCGCTCTGGGGCAGGTCCGCGGTGTGGCACCGGTCGTCGGGTATGCCCAGGTGCTCCGCCAACCCCTCGGTGCGCATGCCGAAGACGTCCAGCGGCGCCGCCTCGGACAGGGCGGGCAGCAGGTCCGTACCGGTGTAGCGGCCGCGCCGGACCGGTTCGTTGACCACGACGGCCGCGCGCGGGAGCCAGCCGGTGTACTGGTGCCCCGGGTCGACGATGCCGTGCTCGATCACCTCGGTGCGGGTGGAGCCGTTGTCCCAGAACAGCCGGTTGAAGTGGGTGACGTGGACGAGCGTCAGGTCCTCGCGGTCCGCGAACGGGTGCCGGGTGTCCGGGACGTCGCCGTCCGGCGCGTTGTGCTCCAGGTAGACGGCGGGCACGTCACGGCCGGGCCGGCGTCCGCCCAGCCAGCGTTCGGCGAGTCCGAGTTCGTGCGGCCGCTGGAGGACGACGAGGTCGACCTGCGTCCCGCGCAGTTCCTCGGGCGTCGTCTCCCGCACCGAGTCGGGCCAGGAGAACGTACGGGCCCGGCCGAGCCCGTCGGGATCGCGGCCGGGTGTGACCGGAACGAGATAGGTGTGGGGTCCCTGGACGAACGCCGTGGTCCAGGAGCCGTGTACGTGCCACAGCAGGATGTTCATGCCCTCGCTCCTCGTTCCGTTTCGGATACGCCGCCCGGTACGGCCGGGCGGTCCGCTTCGGCCCCCGCTCCGGCCCCCGTGCGGTCGCCGAGCGCGGCCACGGCGGCGATCACCTCGGCGTCGCCGATCCCGTCGAGGCAGGGGTGTCCCGGGGACGGGCAACGCCGGGCCCTGCTTCCGGCGCAGGGCGCGCTCTGGTCGCCGAGCAGCACGTGCGGTACGCCGTACGGGCCCCAGCGTTCGGCCGGCACCACCGGGGCGAACAGTGAGGCGACCGGCGTCCCCACCGCGGCGGCGAGGTGTGCGGGCCCGGTGTTGCCGACCACCGCGACCCGTGCCCCGGCCAGGACTCCCGCCAGCTGGTGCAGGTCGGTGGCCCCGCCGAGGTCGAGGGCGTGGTGTCCGGCGACTTCCGCGGTCAGGTCCCTCTCCGCCCGGCCGCCGGTCACCACGACGCGGTACCCCTCGGCACAGAGCGCGGCGGCGGCCCGCGCCGCCCGTGCGGGGCTCCAGGCGCGGGCCGGTACCGCGGCGCCGGGGTGGAGTACGACGTACGGCCCGGGGCCGGTGAGGTGCGCGGTGTCGGGCGGAGGGGAGATGCGCAGCGTTCCGTCGTCGCCTGGCGGCAGCGCGAAGCCGGCGTCCTGGGCCAGGTCGAGCGCGGCCTGGGCCTCGTGGCGGTGGGGCAGCCGGTGGTGGCGCAGGTCGAGGAGGGCTCCCGGATAGTCCTCGCTGTCGGCCGCCGTCCAGCCGACGCCGGCGAGTTTCAGCAGCAGCGCGGCCGGGAGCGGGCTCTGGTGGTACGAGACGAGCACCAGGGCGCGGTCGAACCGGCCGGCGGACAGGGTGTTCAGCAGTTCACGGGTCGCCCCGCGCGTCACCGGCGCCGGTTCGATCCCCACCCAGGGGGCGTCGTACACCAGCACCTCGTCCACACCGGGGAGGAGCCCCGCCGCCTGGGCGCCCAGCGGTCCGCACAGCAGGGCGGTGTGCGAGGAGCCGGCCGCCACGGCCCGGACGGCGGGTCCGGCCAGCAGTACGTCGCCGGCGCTGTCCAGGCGGACGACGAGCGTCCGGGGAGCGGGAGAAGTCATCGCGGGCCTCCCGCCGTCCGGTCGGCGGCGTCGGCGCGCAGCGCCAGCCGTACCGCCTGGAGCAGGTCGGCGGCCGTCTCGGCGGACGCCTCGGTCTCCTCGGGCCGGGTGACCGGGGTCGGCACCAGCACCCCGCGCGCGCCGGCCGCGCGAGCGGCCTCCACATCGGCCCCGATGTCCCCGATGACGACGGTGCGGGCGGCGCGGACCCCGAGCCGTTCGCAGGCGGCCAGCACCAGGCCGGGCGCGGGTTTGCGGCAGCCGCAGCCGTCGTCCGGCCCGTGCGGGCAGACCGCCCAGAGCGCGAACGGGCCGAGCAGGGTCTCCACCCGCTGCCGCACGGCCTCGACCTGACGTCGCGTCAGCAGACCGCGTGCCACGCCCGACTGGTTGCTGACCACGCCCACCGGGATCCCGAGGGAGCGTACGGCGGCGACGGCCTCCCGCGCCGACGGCATGAGCTCGACCCGCGCCGGGTCGCCGTTGTAGGGCACGTCGGCCACGAGCGTGCCGTCGCGGTCGAAGAGGACCGCCTCCGGGAGGGCGCCGCCCGCGTCCTTCCGTGCCGGCGGCGTGTCCCGGCGGCCCTCCGCCGGCCCCTCGAACAGCCAGGGGCCGGCCGCGGGGTCCGAAGGGCCCGTCATGGGCCGGGCCGTGGGATGGCAGGTCATGGCCGCACCCGCTCCTGGACCGGCTCGCGCGGTGCGCTGGGCGGCGCCGCGGCCTCGTACGGGCCGAGCGGCAGCACCCGGCGGTGGGTGACCTGGCCGCGCAGCCAGTGCCAGGTGGCGGCGGGCGGAATGAGCACGCTGGTCAGCGCCATGGAGACGATCTCGTCCCGGGTCCGGGGTCCCGGCGCGATCCGCGCCCGGGCGAATTCGGCGGTGCCCGCCAGCCATCCGGCGGCGCAGGCCGCTGCCGTTCCGCGCCGTCCGAGAGCGGCGCAGGCCAGAGCCGCCGCCGCGGCCGCGGTCACCACGAGGTGGCGGGGCAGGCGCCCCCGTGGCGCGTCCGCCCGGTTCCACCAGTCCCGGCCGTGCCGCCGGGTCATCAGCACGTCGTCGGCGTTGCCCGCCTGGAGGCGTACGGAGATCCAGCGGCCGGCCGGCCGTACCGGGTGCGTGGTGACGCGGTTTCCGGCGGTCACCGCCCAGCCCGCCGCCAGTACCCGCAGGGCGAGGTCGGTGTCCTCCCGGAAGGCACGGCGGAACCGTTCGTCGAACCCGCCGACGGCTTCGAGCGCCTCCCGGCGGTACGCCATGTCGGCGGTGATCCACCGGGCGGTGGCCAGACCGGCGGTGTTGCGTTCCCAGTCGGTGGGACGGCGGCCCGCGGGGAGCGGCACCACGATGCGGGCGGTGACGGCGGCGGTCCGGCAGGTCGCCGCGGCGAGGTCCGCGGCGAGGTCGTCGGCCCAGGTGGGCCCCGGCACGACGTCGTCGTCGAGGAAGACCGCCCACGGCACCGGACCGGCTTCGCGCCAGCCCCGGTTGCGCGCCGCGGCCGGCCCCCGCGCGTGGCCGGCCACCACGGTGGTCACGGGCCACAGAGCCTCCGGAACGTCGACCGGGAGGGGCGTGCCGCCGGGCTCGGGACGGTCGTCGACGAGTACCACCCGCACCGGCCGGGGGCCGGCCGCGTCGGCCAGTGCCCGCAGGCACACGCTCAGGCCGGGGCGTCCGAGCGTGGGAATCACCACGGCGTACTCGGGCGGCGCGCTCTCCCGCCCGGCCGCTGCCTCCTGTCCGTGGGGCGTCATCGCGCCGCCCCGTCGTCGTAGGTGTCCGACGAGTGGAAGAAAGCACCGCGCCGGATCGCGTACGGGCCGATGGCCAGCAGGTCGACGGGCGAGGACCCGAAGCACTCCAGCGCGTCGCGCGGGTCGTCCACCATGGGCCTGCCCGCCGTGTTGAGGCTGGTGTTGACGACCACGGGCAGGCCGGTGAGCCGCTCGAACTCGCCGAGCATCCGGGCGACCAGCGGCTCGCGCACCGGGTCCACGGTCTGGATGCGGGCGGTCCCGTCGACGTGGACGACGGCCGGGATGCGGCTGCGCCAGGTCTCGGTGACGTCGTGGACGAACAGCATGTACGGGCTGGGCATCGGACCGTCGAAGATCTCCGGGGCGCGGTCGGCCAGCACCATGGGCGCGACCGGCCGGAACTGCTCGCGGCCCTTGACGTCGTTGAGCCGTTCCAGATTGCCCGCGTGACCGGGGTGGGCCAGCAGCGAGCGGTGGCCGAGCGCCCGGGGCCCGTACTCCGAACGTCCCTGGAACCAGGCCACGATCTGGTTGTCCGCCAGGGCCCGGGCCACGGTCGCGGCGATGTCCGCCGGCCGGTCGAAGGGCACGGCCGCCGTCTTCAGCCAGGCTCCGAGCTCCGCCTCCGACCAGTCCCGGCCGAGGTCCGCGCCGGCCATGGGCTCCGGCTCGTCCCCGCCGCCCGCGGCGAGCAGCAGGGCGCTGCCCAGCGCGGTGCCCGCGTCACCGGCGGCGGGCTGCACCCACACGCGCGAGAAGGGTCCTTCGCGGGCGATGCGGGAGTTGGCGACGCAGTTGAGCGCGACGCCGCCGGCCAGGGTCAGGACGCTGTCGTGCGTCTGCCCGTGCAGCCAGCGCGCGAGATCCAGCAGGGTCTCCTCCAGGGCGGCCTGGGCGCTGGCCGCCACGTCCGCGTGGTCCTGGGTCCACGCCTCGTCCGGGCCCCGGGGCGCGCAGAGTTCGTGCCAGGGCACCGCCGCGGCGCGGAAACCGCCGTCACCGGTGGGATACACGTGGCGGCGCAGTTCGGGGAGCATGCGCGGGGTGCCGTGCGAGGCGAGGGCCATGACCTTGAACTCGTCACTGGAACGCAGGAACCCGAGGTGCTCGGTGAGCTCCTCGTAGACCAGCCCCAGCGAATGCGGCAGGTCCTGCGCGCACAGCGCCTCCAGCCGTCCCCGGATCCGGCGCGCGGCCAGGTGCGAGGCGCGTTCCCCGCGGCCGTCGAGGACCAGTACCGAAGAGGTCTCCGCGCCGGGGGCGGCGAACGCGCTCGAAGCGGCGTGTGCCATGTGGTGCGGTACGAAGCGGACGATGCCCGGGTCCAGGCCCGGCAGGGCCGTCTCGAGGAAGCCGGGGACCTCACGGGCGTACGTCAGCCGGAGGTGGTCCCAGGGGTCGTCCAGGCCCATCTCCTCGGCGGGCCTGGCGAGCTCCGGGTCGAAGGAGTACGCCACCGCGTCGAGGTCCTGCGGGCGCAGGTTCGCCCGCTTCAGGCACCAGGCGGCGGCTTTCTCGGGCAGTTCCCAGGCGGAGAAGGGCACCGGCCGCTTTCCGTGCTTGCGGCGGGAGAACCGCTCCTCCTCCGCCGCGGCGACGGTCCGGCCGTCGATGACGAGGGCGGCGGCGGGGTCGTGGAAGAGTGCGTTGATTCCGAGGATGCGCATGGGGTCCCAGGCCTTTCGGCGAATCGGGGCGAAGCCGGGCCGCGCCGGAGGGCGCGGCCGGGAGGGCGTTCGGCCGGATCAGCTGTCCGTGTGGGCGCGATACCAGGCGATGGTGCGCCGCAGGCCCTCTTCGGCACTCACGCGCGGTTCCCATTCGAGCTTGTCCTGGGCCAGCGTGATGTCGGGGCAGCGCACGGCGGGGTCGTCCGTCGGCCGTTCGATGAAGCGGATCTCGGAACTCGATCCGGTGAGCTCGATGACGAGCCCCGCCAGTTCGAGCATGGTGAGCTCGGCGGGGTTGCCGATGTTGACCGGGCCGCGCATCCCGTGGGCCGCCGCCGCGAGGATGCCGCGCACGGTGTCGTCGACGTAGCACAGCGAGCGTGTCTGGAGGCCGTCACCGGTGACGGTGAGGGGCTCGCCGGCCAGGGCCTGGCGGATGAACGTCGGTACGGCGCGGCCGTCGTAGCCGCGCATCCGGGGGCCGTAGGTGTTGAACAGCCGCACGATGCCGGTGTCGGTGCCGTGGGCGTCGGCCTGGGCGGTGGTCAGCGCCTCGCCGAAGCGCTTCGCCTCGTCGTACACGCTGCGCGGCCCGACCGGGTTCACGTTGCCCCAGTACCGCTCGTTCTGCGGGTGCTGCTGCGGGTCGCCGTAGACCTCGGAGGTGGAGGCGAGCAGGAAGCGGGCCCCGGCGCCGTGGGCGAGTGCCAGGGCGTTGCGCGTACCGAGGCTGCCGGCCTCCATCGTGTGCAGGGGCAGCCGCAGGTAGTCGGCGGGGGACGCCGGGGACGCGAAGTGCAGTACGAGGTCGGGCGGCCGGTCCACGGTGAACGGATCCGAGACGTTGGCCTGCACCAGCGTGAATCCGGGGCGGTCGAGCAGCGCGGTCATGTTCTCGGGCCGGCCGGTACTGAAATCGTCCACGCAGGTGACGGCGGTGCCCGCGTCCAGAAGCGCGGTGCACAGGTGCGAGCCGACGAAACCCGCGCCGCCGGTGACGACGGCGTGTTCCCAGCGGCGCGGGAGAGCGGTGTTCATTTCAATCTCCTCCGGACTGAGCGATCAGGCCTCCGATCAGAGTCAGCCCCAGAGGAGCAAGCGGCACGGTGATGTAGAGCATTCGAGTGACGTACGGACAGTGAGGGGCCGCGGCCGGCGGTTTCCTCAGGGCCGCGGGTTGGTCCGGTGCCACTTGGGGCGGGCGTCGCTTCCCCGCCGCCCGGCGACGGACGCGCACCGCGGGCACACCCGCTGGACGCGGTCCGCTGCGCCTCCGGATTCCGGGAGGATGTCGGGCCAGGCGACGTGCGCGAAGCGCCCCAGCCGGGAGCGGCTGAGGGACAGGCCGCACACCGTCTGGTTCATTCCGTGCTCCCAGGCGTGCACCTCACCGGCGGGGAGCCGACGGCCGTCCTCCTCGTCCACCCACTGTCCGGAAGCCGCAACTGCATATCGTGTGCTTGCTGCCATGGATTACCGGTTACCCCTTTGAGCACATGAATGCCTACGGTTCTCAGTGGGTGAAAAGCGCACGTGTCGAGGAGTGAGCACTGGCATGAATACCGCGGACGAGCTGCCTGTTCTGCGTACGCTCGATGACCTGACCGATCTCGTCGGGCGGAACGACCGGCTGTACGTACGCTGGTCACGCGGCCCGGCGATCGACCTGAAGTCGGTGTCGAGCCGGGACGACCTCACGGGTGTTCCCATGCCGGGACTGTCCGCGAACTCCCTGGGTGTCGAGTCGTGGTGGGGGACCGGCCGGTGAGGGTGTGGGTGGCCCGCCGGCTGTACGACTACTCGCATCTGCCGCGCGAGAAGGGTCCGGGCGTGCGTCCCTGGGCGCTGCGCGGGGAGGAGACGGGCCGGGGGCCGGACAACGAGCCGCTGGTCCGGGACGTCCAGCCGGTCGGCTGGATCGACGCACGCGTGATCGAAGAGGCTGCCGCGGAAGTCGCCCGGCAGGAGGGCGTCTGGGGCCCTCTCCGGCGCGAGGCCTAGCCGGATACCGCGCGCTGTGCTCCATCGCGGTGACAGCTTCGGCACCGGGTATGCGCACGCGGGGACCGGGGGCATGTATCGGCCCATGAAGGTGAACCCGATCGAAATGCAGAAGTCCCTCGGCGGCGTGAACTACCCCGCTTCCAAGAAGGACATCGTCGAAACGGCGAAGAAGAGCGGCGCCGACCCGGAGATCAAGAAAGCGCTCGACGCCCTGCCGGAGAAGGAGTACGACTCCCCCGCGGCCGTCAGCAGGGAAGTCAGCAAGGAATCCTGACCTCGCCGGACCGGGTTCCAGGTACCTCGGCCGGCCCATGTGGCCCGGGCTTCAGGCGGTGGCGCCGGCCCGGGCCTCAGACCGTCAGCGCCGGTCCCGGCTTCAGACGGTCGAGGAGCAGGCCGTGGTGGAGCTCGGCCACGGGCGCGAGGAGATCGGGGTGGCGCAGGAGCGCGGCGGCCCGCCGGTCCCGTACGTCGGGCGTGACCAGGCGCCGGAACTCGACGGGCGAGCCCTCCGTGTGCCGGGACCCGGCGAGCGCGGTCACCGCGGCCTCGGCCAGTCCCGGGGCGCTGAGCAGGCAGGCCGCCCAGCTCGCCACGATCTCGTCGACCCACGTACGCCACGCGTAACCGTCCGGATCATCGGCCGCGGCACCGTCCGCACCCGTGATCCAGTCGAGCCGGGCAGAGCCTCCGGGCCCCGCGACCGAGACCAGCGCGGCGTCCATCGGCGTCGGGTAGCGGAGCCAGGCCGCGACCGTCACGGCCTGCCGTGCCTGTACCTCGCAAAGAGCGGAGTCCATTACTCCGCCGTCCGACGGATAGGCGCGGGTCAGCCACTGAGCGGTCGCCGCTATCAGCGGGGAGAGATCTGCAGGCACTGCCGGGCCGTCCGAATTCGCGAGGGAGAGGACTCCGGAACGCTACCCGCCGGATTTCTCCGGGGAAATGATGCGGGTCACGGCAAGGCAGTGGCCTGCGCCACACCACCGGTGCGCCGCGCTCTCAAGGGCGGCAATGCACCGGGCGGTGGCGGAGAAGTTTCACCGTCGTCCGGACGGGCTTCCGGAAGACCGGAAAATTACGGAAACCGCACAGAGGAGCAACACCATGGGACACGGCGGAGACGTCATCGCGGAATTGATGACCGACCATCAGGAAGTGGAGGAGCTGTTCGCCAATATCGAGGAACTCCCGTCCGGCGACAGCCGGCGGAAGATGTACGCCGACCAGGCCACCATGGAATTGGTCCGGCACTCGGTCGCGGAGGAGGCGTACCTCTACCCGGCGGTCCGCGAGCACGTTCCGAACGGTGACGCACTCGCGGACCGGGAGCTGGAGGACCACGCCGCCGCGGAGCGCACCATGAAGGACCTGGAGAGCTGCGAGGCGGAAGACCCGCAGTTCGACATGCTGGTCGGCAAGCTGATGACGGAGATCAGGACGCACATCATGGACGAGGAGAACAACCTCTTCCCCCGGCTGCGCGAATCCTGCTCCGCCGAGGCGCTGAACGACCTGGGCGACAAGGTCCGGCAGGCCAAGAAGTCGGCGCCGACCCGCCCGCACCCCTCCGCTCCCGACAAGCCGCCGGCGAACAAACTGCTCGCCCCCGGGGTCGGGCTCGTGGACCGGATGCGCGACGCGCTGTCCGGCCGGGGCAAGGAGTCCTGAAGACCGCACCCGGCGCTTCCACCGAAGCGCCTGCACCCCGAACGCCCGGGCCGGACGCCGACGGACGACGCGGCCGGCCCGGGCGTGCGGGGTGCCGTCCAGCACCGTGGCGGCGTTCCCGGTGGGATGAACGCGGTACCCGCGCACGGCTGTACGGACCGGGCCGCCACGCACAGAGGTCTGGGGCCTGTGGGAAGCAGCGCCGGTGGGAAGGGACGGGAGACGAAGTCGTACTCCCGGGCCGGCCCGGCCGCCGGAGCGGTGAGGACGAGCGGTGACGATGACGTCAGGCGGGCCCTCCCGGCGCGTCAGGGCGGCCGTCGCAGGGCGGTCACCGCGTGATGCCGCCCTCCTCGCCGGTGTGCGCGAGGAGGACACCGCTCGCGCGGCCGCTGAAGCGCGCAGCACCGGTCGGTTCCCGGCGGGCACGAGACACGCACCCGCCGGGTCCCCGGCGAACGGACGATCGGTGAAGGCGTCGACGACGCCGGTTCGCACGCCCGAACCGCAGCGAGGCCGGTTCCGGGCCCCACCGAGTCCGCTCTCGGGTCTTGAGCAGGTGGATCCTCCGGGCAGCCGCCGGGTCAGTCCGTGGAGAGGGCTTCGAGGAGGTCGCCGACCTGCGGGTCGGGCAGAGCACGGGCGACATCGGCCTGGGCGACGATGCCGACGAGGTCGTGGCCGTCGATCACGGGCAGCCGCCGGACCTTGTGCGAGGTCATCGTGCGCAGGATCTCACCGGCGTCGTCGTCGGCACCGATCGTCACCGCCTCCCCCTGCGCGAGCTCCCCCGCGTTGGTCTTGGCGGGGTCCTTGCCGGCTCCCAGGACCTTCACCACGATGTCGCGGTCGGTCAGCATGCCCTTGAGCTTGTTGTCGGTCCCGCAGATCGGCAGGGCGCCCACGCCCAGCTCGGTCATCTTCCGGGCCGCGGTCAGCACCGTCTCGTCCGCGCCGATGCACTCGGTACCGGCAGTCATGATCTCTCTGGCAGTTGTCACGTCTCGTCTTCCTGTCTTCGTCGCGGAGGGAGCCGTCCGGGGCTTCGCCACCCCGGGCCGGCTCCCTCACACTTCCTACGCCCGCCCCGGGCGGCCGCCAAAGCGCCACGGCGTCGCCGCACCGGCATCATCCGATTGCCCGGTTCCTGACGCCGGTCACGCGGCCGCCGATCACGCCGCTCGTCAGCCCAGGGAGGCGATCAGGTCGTTGCAGGCCTGCTCGCAGCGGCGACAGGCCTCGGCGCAGACGCGGCAGTGGTCGTGCATGCCGGCGTGGCTTTCGCACTCGTCGGCGCACGCCTGGCACACCGCCGCGCATGCCTGGAGCTGGGCGCGGGTGATGTTGGCGTCGTAACCGGTGTGGCGGGAGAGCACGCGGCCGGTGGTCTGGCAGATGTCGGCGCAGTCCAGGTCGGTGCGGACGCACTTGGCCAGCTCGGCGACCTTCTCCTCCGACAGGCAGGCGTCCGCGCACGCGGTACACGCCTGAGCGCAGGCGATGCACTCCTCGATGCAGCGCGTCAGTCTGTCGCGGTCCACGCCGCCCAGGTCGGCCGGGTAGGCACTCAGCATGTCCTTGACCACTGTGTTCATCGTCCACCTCCGTTGAAAGGCCCGCGGTGCCGGTCGCTCCGCGCGGCCGTCTTCGTCGCCCTGCTACGCGTAACACCCGGTGGGGCCCCTCAAACCGCTGGAACCGTTACGCCGCCGACCGAGGGGTACCTCTGCGCGGACAAACGGTTGGTACGTGCGGAAAAGAGGGAGTACATGAAAATTGGCTACAAGCTCGCCGCCGAGGCGTTCGGCCCGGCGGAACTGGTGCGGCAGGCGGTCCTGGCGGAGCAGGCCGGCTTCGACTTCGTCGAGATCAGCGACCACTACCACCCCTGGCTCGACAACCAGGGCCACTCGCCGTTCGCCTGGACCGTGCTGGGCAGCATCGCGGCGAAGACGTCGCGGATCGGGCTGGCGACCGGCGTGACGTGTCCGACCGTGCGCTACCACCCGGCGATCATCGCCCAGGCCGCCGCCACCCTCGCCCTGATGTCGGACGGCCGCTTCGTCCTCGGCGTCGGCTCGGGCGAACGGCTGAACGAACACGTCGTCGGCCGGGGCTTCCCGGACGCCGTCAGCACGCGGCACGAGATGCTCAGGGAAGCCCTGGAGATCATCCGGCTGCTGTGGCGCGGCGGTTACCAGTCGTACGACGGGAAGCACCTGCGGCTCGAGGACGCCCGGGTGTTCGACCTGCCGGAGGAACTGCCGCTGATCGCGGTCGCCGCGAGCGGGCGGGAGTCGACACGGATCGCCGCGGAGCTGGGCGACGGCCTGTTCGCCACCGAGGACAAACCGCAGATCGTCCAGCAGTACCGGGACGCGGGCGGCAGCGGCCCGCGCTACGCGGAGGTCCCGATGGCCTGGGCGCCCGACGAGCGCACCGCGGCGAAGGCCGCCCTGGAGACGTCGCGCTGGGCCGTGACCGGGTGGAAGGTCATGAGCGAACTGCCCAACCCGGTCAATTTCGACGCGGCGACCACGACCGTGCGCGAGGACGACATCCTCGGGAAGTTCGCGTGCGGCACGGACCCCGCCCGGTACGTCGAGGTGGCGCAGCAGTTCGTCGACGCGGGCTTCGACAGGCTGGTCATGCAGAACGCCGGGCCCGATCCCGACGGCTTCATCGACTTCTACCAGCGCGAACTCGGCAGCCGTATCCAGCAGCTCAGGCCCAGCGGTTCACCTGCCTGAGCCCCGTGAGGACAGGGCCGCCCCGGCCGACGCGGGGCGTCGACCGGGGCGGGACAGGACCGGAACGGTCCGCAGTGGCGCTGTCGCGTCAGGCGAGGGTCGCGATGGCCTGGTTGAAGGTCTTCGACGGACGCATCACGGCCTCGGCCTTGGCCGCGTCGGGCCGGTAGTAGCCACCGATGTCGGCCGGCGAGCCCTGCACCGCGATCAGCTCGTCGACGATGGTCCGCTCCTGCTCGGCCAGCGTCTTGGCGAGAGCGGCGAACGCCTCGGCGAGCTGCGTGTCCTCGGTCTGCTTCGCCAGCTCCTGCGCCCAGTACAGCGACAGGTAGAAGTGGCTGCCGCGGTTGTCGATGCCACCGAGGCGGCGGCTCGGCGACTTGTCCTCCTCCAGGAAGGTCGCCGTCGCGCGGTCGAGGGTGTCGGCGAGCACCTGGGCGCGCGCGTTGCCCGTGGACTGCGCGAGGTGCTCGAAGCTGACGGCGAGCGCGAGGAACTCGCCCAGGCTGTCCCAGCGCAGGTAGTTCTCCTTGACGAGCTGCTGGACGTGCTTGGGCGCGGAGCCGCCGGCGCCGGTCTCGAACAGGCCGCCGCCGTTCATGAGCGGGACGATCGAGAGCATCTTCGCACTCGTGCCGAGCTCGAGGATCGGGAACAGGTCGGTCAGGTAGTCGCGCAGGACGTTGCCGGTGACGGAGATGGTGTCCTCGCCGCGGCGGATGCGCTCCAGGGAGAACGCGGTCGCCTCGACCGGGGACATGATCTCGATCCGGAGGCCCTCGGTGTCGTGCTCGGCGAGGTACGTGCGGACCTTGGCGATCAGCTGCGCGTCGTGCGCGCGGGTCTCGTCGAGCCAGAAGACGGCCGGGACGCCGGTCGCGCGGGCGCGGGTGACGGCGAGCTTGACCCAGTCCTGGATCGGCAGGTCCTTGGTCTGGCACATGCGGAAGATGTCGCCCGCGCCGACGGCCTGCTCGAGGACGGCGTTGCCGGCCGCGTCGACGACCCGGACCGTGCCCGTGGCCGGGATCTCGAAGGTCTTGTCGTGGCTGCCGTACTCCTCGGCCTTCTGCGCCATCAGACCGACGTTCGGCACCGAGCCCATCGTCGACGGGTCGAACGCGCCGTTCGCGCGGCAGTCGTCGATGACGACCTGGTAGATGCCGGCGTAGCTGCTGTCCGGAAGGACCGCGAGGGTGTCGGCCTCCTGGCCGTCCGGGCCCCACATGTGGCCGGAGGTGCGGATCATGGCCGGCATGGAGGCGTCGACGATGACGTCGCTCGGTACGTGCAGGTTGGTGATGCCCTTGTCCGAGTCGACCATCGCGAGGGCCGGGCCCTCGGCGAGCTCGGCCTCGAAGGACGCCTTGATCTCGGCGCCGACGTCCGGCAGGGAGTCCAGGCCCTTGAGGATGCCGCCGAGGCCGTCGTTGGGCGACAGACCGGCGGCGGCGAGCGCCTCGCCGTACTGCGCGAAGGTCTTCGGGAAGAAGGCGCGCACCACGTGGCCGAAGATGATCGGGTCGGAGACCTTCATCATCGTGGCCTTCAGGTGCACGGAGAACAGGATGCCCTCGGCCTTGGCGCGGGCGACCTGCGCCGCGAAGAACTCGCGCAGGGCCGCGACGCGCATGACGGCCGCGTCGACGACCTCGCCCGCCAGAACGGGCACCGACTCGCGCAGGACGGTCGTGGTGCCGTCGTCTCCCACGAGCTCGATGCGCAGGGAGCCCGCCTCGGAGATGACGGCGGACTTCTCGGTGGAGCGGAAGTCGTCGTTGTCCATGTGCGCGACGTTGGTCTTCGAGTCGGCCGTCCACGCGCCCATGCGGTGCGGGTGCGCCTTGGCGTAGTTCTTGACCGACGCGGGGGCGCGGCGGTCGGAGTTGCCCTCGCGCAGTACGGGGTTGACGGCGCTGCCCTTGACCTTGTCGTAGCGCGCGCGGACGTCCTTGTCCTCGTCGGTCTTCGGGTCGTCCGGGTAGTCCGGCAGCGCGTAGCCCTGCTCCTGGAGCTCGGCGATGGCGGCCTTCAGCTGCGGGATCGAGGCCGAGATGTTCGGAAGCTTGATGATGTTCGCGCCGGGCGTCTTGGCCAGTTCACCGAGCTCGGCGAGCGCGTCCTCGATGCGCTGGCTCTCCTTGAGGTGCTCGGGGAAGCTGGCGATGATGCGCCCCGCCAGCGAGATGTCACGGCTCTCCACCGTGACCCCGGCCGTCGAGGCGTAGGCCTCGACCACAGGCAAGAACGAATACGTCGCCAGGGCCGGGGCCTCGTCGGTGTGTGTGTAGATGATGGTCGAGTCAGTCACCGGGTGCTCCGCTCCACGTCTGCAACATTGCTTGACATCAAGATATCTCTTGACCGTCCCCCTCTCGACAGGGCCCTGCCCCGACATCGGGGCAGAAACCCGCCACCTCGCGAGGAACGCACCGACGAATGCGATCAACTGGTTGGGGAGGGAGTGCTTCCGGTGATTCGATGTGCCTGTCCCCCTGCCAACAGGTGACCCGGGGACCGGAATATCGCTCCTGGAGGTCGCGCGCGATGGTGGCGAAAGGACGCACGGGCCCGCCCACGCTCGAGGAAGTGGCCGCGTTCGCGGGCGTCGGGCGGGGCACGGTGTCCCGTGTCATCAACAACGCGCCCGGGGTGAAGACAGAGACACGGCTGGTGGTCGAGCAGGCGATAGCCGAGCTGGGCTACGTCCCCAACCACGCCGCCCGTGCGCTGGCCGGCAGCCGTACCGACGCGGTGGCGCTGGTGATCACGGAGACCGAGCGGCGCTTCTTCGCGGAGCCGTTCTTCTCCGAGATCGTCCACGCGGTCGGCGCGGGGCTGGCCGAGACCGAGATCCAGCTGCTCCTCACGCTGGTGCGCACCGACAAGGAACGGCAGCGGTTCGTGCAGTACGCGCGGGCCGGCCGGGTGGACGGGGTGCTGCTGGTGTCCGTGCACGGCAGCGACCCGCTCCCCGACATGCTCGCCGAGCTGGAACTGCCGACCGTGCTCAGCGGCCGGCGCTCCAGCGACGAGGCCGTGTCGTACGTCGACTCCGACAACGTCGGCGGCGCCCGGTCGGCGGTGCGCTATCTGGCGGATTCGGGACGGCGCGCCATCGCCACGGTAACCGGCCCGCCGGACATGTACGTCGCGCAGTGCCGGCTCCGCGGCTACCAGGAGGCGATGCGGCAGTCCTTCGGCGAGGTGGACCCGTCGTGGATCGCGCAGGGCGACTTCACCGAGGAGAGCGGACGCCGGGCGATGGCCGAGCTCCTGCACCGCCACCCGGACCTCGACGCGGTGTTCGCCGCCTCCGACATCATGGCCGCGGGTGCCCTGCACACCCTGCGCGCGGCGGGCCGCCGGGTGCCCGAGGACGTGGCCGTCGTGGGGTTCGACGACTCCCCCCTCGCCCAGCACACCGATCCGCAGCTCACCACCGTGCGCCAGCCGGTGGAGGAGATGGGCCGCGCCATGGCACGGGTGCTGCTGGAGGACATCGAGGCGCCGAGCGCGGCCTGGCGTCACGTCATCCTGCGCACCAAGCTGGTGCGGCGCGCGTCGGCCTGAGCGGGAACCCGCGGCGATGTCGGAGCCGTGGGGCACGATGTCCCGCTGAGGGGCGATCAGTTGGGGGACGTGATGACTGCTGGGCTCGACGAACACATGAACCCCACGGAGACGGGGGCACTGGCCCGGCGCCTCTTCGCCCTGGGCGAGGGCATGGAGTGGGGCGGGAGGTGGTACGGGAGTGACGTCCGGGCACTGGCCGAGGAGCTCGGGCGGACGTGGCTGGACACGGCCGAGGGGCCCCGCGCGCTGACCGGACTGCGGGCCGGGGACGCCCGCGCGGTCCCGGCCGACGGGGAGCCGAACGAGAGGCGGGGACAGGAGTACGCCGAACTCGCCGTGCCCGTGGCCCGTGCCGCCCCCGACGCGCTCGCCCAGGCGACAGCGTTCCGGCGGGTGGCCGACGCGGTCACCGGGGCACTCGACGCCGCGGCCGTCGCGGGCTCCTACGGCGGGCTGCGCCCGTTCACCGACGTGGTGGAGCAGTCCTGGGGGACGCCGTACCCGCGTCGGCAGAACGGTCCGGCCGCGCTGGAACTGCGCGCCGGCGCGTCCGGACCGGAACTGGTGCTCGGGCGCATCGGCCTTGCCACTTCATGGTGCGAATGGCCGACCTACCGAGGCCGTGGGTTTCCCGGTTTCTTCGGTGTCCGGGGCCGCCTCGCGGACGTGCCCAGGAGGACCTCCCCGAGGCCCGGGTGGTGTGGTCCTGGAAGGCGCTGAGCGATGCGCCGGCCGGTTTCCTGGGCACGCTGCCCGCCGAGTCGGCCGCGCTCGGCCTGCGCTTCTCGATGCCCTTGTGCGGGCCGGCGAAGGGCACCACCGGTGAGCCCATGCTGTTCCACGTGGAGTGTGACGGGCGGCTGCACATCGGGGGTTGCGCACCGGACGGCATGGACGCCGCCGCGCTCGGCCGGCAGCCCGCCGCCGCGCTCCCGCACACGCACGACTTCGTGCGGGACAGCGATGCCCCGCGGTGGCGCGTCGACGCAGGCGGCCCCGGAGAGGTCGACGCGTCCGCCGTCGCGGAGCTTCTCGTGAGGACGGCTCGTGCGGCGGACCTCGGTGATCCTCCTTCCCTGGTCCTCGGCGGCGAGGGCGAGTGGACGGACCCGTACGAGGTGAAGTTCTACGGGCTCGGCCTACGCAGCGGCTGAGGAAGCGGCCGGCACCCGGCCGGCCGCCTCCTGGCGTGGGCATTCGCCCCGGCGGCGCAGTGCGGCGACCGCCTCGCCTGGTCCGTCCGCGTAGGGGCTCAGCTGCGCGCGGGTCGGTGCGACGCGCCATCCGCCGCCCTCGGACACCATGCGCAGGGTGCCCGAGGCGCCTCCGCCCCGCCAGCCGACCTCGACGGTGCGCCGGTCCAGCGGGACCGCCCGTACCGTCTCCAGCGGGACGGCGAGCAGGGGGCGGCAGATCCGGTGCGTACGGACATAGGTGTCCCGTGGCACGTGGCGCTGGGCGTCGCCGCTCCACCCGTCCCAGGCCGTGGCCCAGTCACCGCCCGAAAGCAGTCCGAGGTGGGTCTGCGCGGCCGAGCGGGCGGCCTGCGTCGCCGTGGCTCCGGCCCGGACCGCCTGTCCTGCGCCGCCCGGTGAGCCGGTGCTGTCCTGGGCACGGCCGGTCAGGGCCACCGCGACCAGTGCCGCGATCACCGCGGAGAGCCGCAGCAGGCGGGCGCGGTCCGCGCGCCGGGCGGACGGCGGACGGCCGGGGTGCCGGGCGGTACGCCGGCGGATGAGTCGGTCCATGGGCGGATGCCCCTCCAAACGGCACGGACCGCGAGGGCCGGGCGCGTGCCTGCCCGGTCCTCACGGCGCCGCGGTACGGGGGATCAGTTGGCGTAGCGGACGGTGCCGTACTTCTTCACCAGGTCGGTGTTGGAGGAGACGCTCAGGTCCGCGGTGAAGCGGATGGAGTCACGTGTGGTCTCCAGGGACACCGCGCCCTGGTTCGACCCACCGAGCTTGTACACCCAGGTGTGGCCCGGGTCGATGCCCCGCTGGGGCAGCGACACGTCGTGGAAGCCCAGGCGCGCGATGTAGAAGGAGGTGCCGTCGCCCCGCTTGACTTCCAGGAAGTCCTGCTGCGGGTGCCCGAACGCCTGGGAGGCCCCGTAGTGGTGCTGGTCCGAGCCGGACGGGGCCCGGAAGATCAGGACGCCGCAGTCCAGGTGGATCGGCTTGTCGGAGCGGTTGGTGAAGACCAGCTCCCGCACGCCGTAACCGGTGGTGCTGTCGGCCTTCACGCTGACGGAGAGGGGGACGTTCGAGGTGAAGGACGTGGTCAGCGGCTCGCTCAGGATCGGGTTGGTACCGGACAAGGGGTAGCTGGGGCTGGTGTGGCAGCGTTCGAGCGGAGTGGTGTACTGCGAGGCTCCGCCGGTCGGCAGCTGCTGGGTGAAGCTGTCCGGGCCACCGGTGACCGCCGTGGTCCGACCAGCGGCGGCGGCGGCCGTCCGGGAGGTCGTCAGCTGGACGGCGATGGTGGCGAGCACGAGTGCGAGCGCGGCCAGGCCGGCCATGGTCAGGTGTAACGCGGGTCTGCGCATGGGGGTTTCCTCCTGTGCGGGCAGGACGGGTGGGGAGTTCCGGGAGCGCTCCCAAAAGGGGATGCGGAACGGGGAAGCGGGCCGCTCCTCGCCTTCACTCTGCGGAATTGACACGCCCTCGTCAATCGATGCGGAATGGCGTGAACAGGCCAAGAGAGCCTGCCTCCCGCACGCCTCCCACCAGGCACGAAGCCGGGCACTCTTCCGCACCGGACGCGCGTCCGACGCGGGGCTCCGTCGAGGAGCCGCCGGTCAGCCGCCCGGACAGGGAATCCCGGACCGCTTCGGCCGCCCCGGGGAGTTCGGCCCGATGACTCCTCGTCGGGTGAGCACCGCGGTGCTACACGCACGAGCCGCCACATGCCACCTCCGCCCTCAACATCCCCTATGCAAAAGGACGTTGGCGCAGACTTGGCGCACGGTACAAGCACCCGGCACGTCTTGCCAGCACTCCCGAAGGTCCCTACAGTCCAGCCCGGAACAGGTAGCGGGAGCGCTCCCAACTCCCCACCGCTGCCCCTCCCCACCGAAAGGTCCATATGAGACCGCTACAGCGCTGTGTCCGGTCCGTCCGTACCGTCCGTGCCGCCCTCATAACGATGCTGGTGGCCTTGGCGTCACTGGCCGCTCTCGTGACGACGGCAGGGCCCGCACATGCCGACACCCTGATATGCGATCAGTACGGTTCCACCACGATCCAGGGCCGCTACGTGGTCCAGAACAACCGCTGGGGCACCACCGCCGCCCAGTGCGTCAACGCGACCGCGACCGGGTTCGAGCTCACCCGTGCCGACGGGTCCGTCCCGACCAACGGGCACCCAAGTCGTACCCGTCCGTCTACAACGGCTGCCACTACACGAACTGCTCCCCCGGGACCAACCTGCCGATGCAGGTGAGCTCGATCAGCAGCGCGCCGAGCAGCATCTCCTACGGGTACGTCGGCAACGCGGTCTACAACGCCTCGTACGACATCTGGCTGGACCCGACACCCAAGAAGGACGGCGTCAGCAGGACCGAGATCATGATCTGGTTCAACCGGGTGGGCCCGGTCCAGCCGATCGGTTCGAAGACCGGTACGGCCACCGTGGGCGGCCGTGCCTGGGACGTGTGGACCGGCAACAACGGCTCCAACGACGTCATCTCGTTCGTGGCGCCCTCGGCGATCGCCGGCTGGAGCTTCGACGTGATGGA
Source organism: Streptomyces sp. Wb2n-11 (assembly GCF_001049855.1). Taxonomy (NCBI): domain Bacteria; kingdom Bacillati; phylum Actinomycetota; class Actinomycetes; order Kitasatosporales; family Streptomycetaceae; genus Streptomyces; species Streptomyces sp. Wb2n-11. The sequence continues at coordinate 6,984,388 of NZ_CVPB01000001.1, read as the reverse complement.
CTTCGTCGACCAGACCGTCGCCCGCGGGATGGCCCAGCCGTCGTGGTACCTCACCAGCGTGCAGGCCGGATTCGAGCCCTGGGAGAACGGGGCCGGCCTGAAGGTCCAGTCCTTCTCCTCCACCGTGAACGGCGATGGCAGTGACCCGGGCGACCCCGGAACCCCGGGCGCCTGCCGGGTCACCTACGGCGCCAACGCGTGGCCGGGCGGCTTCACCGCCGAGGTGACCGTCACCAACACGAGTGCGACACCCGTCAACGGCTGGAAGGTGGCCTTCGGCCTCCCCGCCGGCCAGAGCGTCACCCGTGCCTGGAACGCCGCCGTCACCCCGTCCTCCGGGACGGTGACCGCGACGAACACCGCCTCCAACGCACCGATCGCGGCGGGCGGCAGCCAGTCCTTCGGCTTCCAGGGCACCTACTCGGGGACGTTCACCGAGCCGACGCAGTTCAGCCTCAACGGAACCGCGTGCACCGTGGCCTAGCCGGCCGCGGCAAAGACCCGCGCACGGAGGCCGCTCCGCCCACCGAGTGGGCGGAGCGGCCTCCTCGTACCGGCTAGTGGTGCACCATGCAGCTGATCTGCGGGGTGTGCGGCGGGGCCCCGCCCGTCGCCGTGAAGCCGTACGCGGTGGTGGCTCCGGGCGGGAGGGAACCGTTCCAGGCGGCGTTGGAGACCGTGATCGCGGTGCCGCTGCCGCCGAGCGTGCCGTTCCACACCGTGTCGACGCGCTGGCCGTCCGGCAGAGTGGCGTGGACCATCCAGGACGGGACGGGCCCGGTGCCCGTGTTCTTCACGGGCACCTCGGCCTGGTAGCCGCCGTTCCAGGAATTGACGACGCGCTGGGTGGCGCTGCACGTCCCGACAGGGGGCGGGGTGGGTGTGGGCGTCGGGCCGGGGCCGGGTGTGCCACCGGTGTCGCCGACGCCCGTCACCTCACCGTTGCCGCCGTCGAACACCACGTCCGAGCAGCCGTAGAAGGTCTCCTGGCTGTCCGAGCGCTGCCACACCGAGTAGATGACGTGCTTGCCGGTCTTGTTCGCGGGCAGGGCGCCGGTCCACTTGTCCTGGCCCTCCAGCGTGCCCACCTGGCCGGTGACCTTCGGGTGGTCGACGGTCAGGAACGGCTGGTCCTCCAGGTCGTCCCAGCGCAGCGGCCGGGAGGGGTCGTAGCCGTCCTTGGTGACGTACAGGTGGAACCAGCCCGGGTGCGCGGCCCAGGCGTTGTACGAGAAGTCGAGCCGGCCGCCCGAGGTCAGGTGGGTGAGCGGCCAGTCCCCGCGCGGCAGGTCGAAGCCGGAGTAGACGGGGTTGCCGCCGCTGCACAGCTTTCCGTCCGCGATGAACCCCTCCGTGCGGCCGCCGCCGTCGGAGCGGAGCACCGAGAACCAGTTGTAGAGCGAGTTGTCACCGCTCTGGGTCACGGCGGCGTCGCACGCGGGATTCCTGGGATCGATGTTGCCCTGCGGGGTGAGCCCGTCCTTCCAGCACAGGAAGGTGCGGCTGCCGGGCTGCATCATCGCCCCGTGCGCGACGGCCGGGCTCGATGCCAGTACGACCAGGAGCAGTGGGGAAGCGCTGCGAGCAGACTGGCCAGGGACAGCAGGCGTAATCGTCCCGCGGGGAGCGATCGGACTTTCATGGTGTTTCTCCTTCCGGCACTTCCGGTACTTCCGGCACTTCCGGGAGGGCGGTGCACAGGAGCCTGTCCGTCCGGCGGTACGGCGCCCGGCCGGGCGGACAGGGATCAGGGGGGTGGCGGCGAGGGCAGTCGCCCGCCGGTCAGGCCGGCAGGGCCTTCCGGGAGGGGACGGCACCGGCCGCGACCGCCGGCCCGGGGCCGAACATGCCTGCCACGCCGAGCGGCACGGCAGCGGTGGTGATGGCGGCCCTGGCCGCCAGTCCCCTTTGTTTCCTTCTCCGGTGCGTCACGCGCGGTCTCCCTGCCAACAGAGTGCGGGGCGGCGGACGGGAAGGCTTCCACGTCATTCGGAAAGGGATGGGAGCGCTCCCAGTCACGGTGCGGCATCAATGAAGCAGCGGGCAGCACTCATGTCGATGGACATGGCAAGCCTGTCGGCCCGGCACCGCACCCGGCCGGTGCCGGGCCGCTCGTCCCCGCCCTTCGGCTCCTTGCCCCAGGGTTCGAAAACCCGGCTTCGGGGAACGCGAGGATGGTCAAAACCAACCCCCACCGGGAGAACGCCATGAGTGAAGAGAGCCGCGAGGTCGAGAACCCCGTCACGAAGCATCCGCAGCCCAAGCTCCCGGACCAGGAGCAGGCACACCCCGGCTGGACGGGCCCGATGGACCCCCCGCCCGACCACGGCGAGGACTCCTACCGGGGAAACGGGCTCCTGGAGGGCCTGGCGGCGGTGGTGACCGGCGGGGACTCGGGGATCGGCCGGGCGGTGTGTCTGGCCTTCGCCCGTGAGGGCGCCGACGTCCTGTTCACGTATCTCCCCGAGGAGGAGCAGGAGGCCGCGAGCACCTCACGGCTCGTCGAGAAGGCGGGCCGCAGGGCCGTTGCGGTGAGCTGTGACATCCGGGACGAGGAGCAGTGCCGTGCGCTCGTCGAGCGGGCGGTCGCGGAATTCGGCCGGATCAACATCCTGGTGAACAACGCCGCCTACCAGATGTCCCAGCCGGACGGGATCGGATCCATCACCACCGAACAGTTCGACCGGGTCATGAAGACCAACCTCTACGGCATGTTCTGGCTGTCGAAGATGGCCCTCCCCCACATCCCCGAGGGCGGATCCGTCATCAACTCCGCCTCCGTCCAGGCGTACAAGCCCAGTCCCCATCTGCTCGACTACGCCATGACGAAGTCGGCCATCGTCGCCTTCACCCAGGGACTGGCGCAGATGGTGGCGTCCGACGGCATCCGCGTCAACGCCGTCGCCCCCGGCCCGGTCTGGACACCGCTGATTCCGGCGACCATGCCGGACACCACGGAGTTCGGGAAGCAGTCACCGCTGGGCCGCCCGGCGCAACCGGCCGAGATGGCCCCGGCCTACGTGTTCCTCGCTTCCCCGCAGGCGAGCTACATCACGGCCGAGATCGTCAACGCCACCGGTGGAACGCCCCTGCCGTAGACCGCGCCCGCGAGCCGCACCCGGGAGCCGCGGCGCTCACTTCCCTTCGCCGGATCCGGGTTCCGCCGCCTTCCGGTGTGCGGCCGCCTTGACGCTGTCGGGGACGACCCTGCTCACGACGGCTTGCGCCTTGGTCTTCACCGAGCCCGCCACGGCCTTCTTCCTGCCGGCCATCAGCGCCTCGAATCCCTGCCTCGCCACCTGCTCGGGGTCGTCCTTCCGCTGCCTGCCGATCCGGGTGTCCTCCATGCCGGCGCGGTGGAAGAAGTGCGTCTCCGTCGGTCCGGGCATGACCGATGTGACCGTCACCCCGGTGTCTTCGAGTTCGTTCCGCAACGCCTGTGCGAACGACTGGACGAAGGACTTGGAGGCGTTGTACACGGCCTGGAACGAGCCGGGCACCGTCGCGGCGACGGACGACATGAACAGGAGCTTCCCCTCGCCGCGAGCGACCATGTCCGGCAGCAGCCCCTTCGCCAGCCGCACGGTGGAGGTGATGTTCAGGTCGATGACGCGCAGCTCGTCGGCGAGGTCCGTGTCGAGGAAGGCCCCGCCCTGCCCGACGCCGGCGTTGAGCGCGGCGGCGGCGACGGGACGCCCGGTCGCCGCGACGGCGCCCAGCAGCCGTTCGACCCCGTCCGGTGCGGTCAGATCGGTCCGCACGACGTGCACGTCGGCTCCGTGGGCCCGCACTTCGTCCGCGGCGATGCCGAGTCCGAGGTCTTCGGCGGCCAGTACGAGGTCGAATCCGTTTTCGGCGAATTGCTTGGCCAGCTCGAAACCGATCCCGCTGGAGGCACCGGTGACGAGGGCCAGAGGCCTGGTCCCGTTCATGCGCGGGCGGGTACCCCCGCAAGAGGCGCCGTATCGGTGTATCGCCGTATCGATATGCCTTCTTTCGCCTTGCGCGGACCGGTACGGTGTGCGTCGCGCAGGCTCTGCCCGGTGTCGCGCAGGCCCTGTCCGGCGCTGCCCGGGAACTGGGCCGGCGCGCACGGCACCACGGACGGGCCGGAGCGGCACGCCGTTGCCGAAACGGGAACTCCTTGACATTTCCGTCGGCGCGTTCTATTCAGTTTCCTGAAGAGGTTTCCTCCATATCCGCAGGTCAGAGCGGTCGGGAGGTGAGCGCAGTGGCAGGGCGGAAGACATCTGGCGGTCAGCGCGACCCCTACGCGGTGCTCGGCGTGGAGCCGACCGCTTCGGCCGGGCAGATCACTTCTGCCTACCGCAGGCTCGTACGCGCGCTGCACCCCGACGCCGACCCCGGCACCGCCCCCGGCCCCGGCGAGCCGGCGGTGGACGGCCGGTTCGCCGACGTCGTGGCCGCCTACGGCACGCTGCGCGATCCCGCCCTCCGCGCGGCGTACGACTCCCGGCTCGGGGCGGGGGGTCCGAAGGGCCCTCCGAAGGATCCGCCGCGCTGCCGTGTCCCGGTCAGGATCAGGGCCGGAGGCGCGCCGGCACCGAGCGTGGCGGATGTGGTGGTGCTGGAGGCGACGGTGCACCCGCCTCCACCGGGGCGCGACGCGCTGATACGGGCGGGGCCCACCCGAGTGGCCGCGCCGTACGACGGACCCGGCACACCGCGTCCGTACCCGCCCACGGGCTGGGACCTGCTGTGGAAGTGGGACGCAGGGTGAGGTGAGGAGGAGAAGGCAATGGCACGTGCAGTGGGTATCGACCTGGGTACGACGAACTCGGTGGTCTGCGTGCTGGAGGGCGGCGAGCCCACGGTCATCACCAACACCGAGGGCGCCCGGACGACCCCCTCGGTGGTCGGTTTCGCGAAGAACGGCGATGTGCTGGTGGGCGAGATCGCCAAGCGGCAGGCCGTGACCAACATCGAGCGCACCGCGCGGTCGGTCAAGCGCCACATGGGCGAGGCGCAGTGGCGGTTCCCCGACACCGGGGACATCGACGGCAAGCGCTACACCGCGCAGGAGATCTCCGCGCGCGTTCTGCAGAAGCTCAAGCGCGACGCCGAGGCGTACCTGGGCGAGGAGGTGACGGACGCCGTCATCACCGTCCCGGCGTACTTCAACGACTCCCAGCGCACCGCGACGAAGGAGGCCGGCGAGATCGCGGGCCTGAAGGTGCTGCGGATCATCAACGAGCCGACGGCGGCGGCGCTCGCGTACGGCCTGGACAAGGAGAACGACCAGACGATCCTCGTCTTCGACCTCGGCGGCGGCACCTTCGACGTCTCGCTGCTGGAGATCGGCGAGGGCGTCGTCGAGGTGAAGGCCACCAACGGCGACACGCACCTGGGCGGTGACGACTGGGACCAGCGGATCGTGGAACACCTGGCCACGCAGTTCAAGAACGCGTACGGCGTGGACCTCTCCAAGGACAAGATGGCCACGCAGCGGCTGCGCGAGGCCGCCGAACGGGCCAAGATCGAACTGTCGGCCGCGACCGAGACCAACATCAACCTGCCGTACATCACGGCGTCGGCCGAGGGGCCGCTGCACCTGGACGAGAAGCTCACGCGCTCGCAGTTCCAGCAGCTGACCGCCGACCTGCTGGAGCGCTGCAAGGCCCCGTTCCACAACGCGGTCAAGGACGCGAGGATCAAGGTCTCCGACATCGACCATGTGATCATGGTCGGTGGCTCGACCCGTATGCCCGCCGTGACCGAGCTGGTCAAGGAGCTCACCGGCAAGGACCCGCACAAGGGTGTGAACCCGGACGAGGTCGTCGCCATCGGCGCCTCGCTCCAGGCCGGTGTCCTCAAGGGTGAGGTCAAGGACGTCCTCCTGCTCGACGTCACGCCCCTGTCCCTCGGTATCGAGACCAAGGGCGGCATCATGACCAAGCTCATCGAGCGCAACACCACGATCCCCACCAAGCGGTCCGAGACCTTCACGACGGCCGAGGACAACCAGCCGTCGGTGCAGATCCAGGTCTTCCAGGGCGAGCGCGAGATCGCGGCGTACAACAAGAAGCTCGGCATGTTCGAGCTGACCGGTCTGCCGCCGGCCCCGCGCGGCGTCCCGCAGATCGAGGTCGCCTTCGACATCGACGCCAACGGCATCATGCACGTGACCGCGAAGGACCTCGGTACCGGCAAGGAGCAGCGGATGACCGTGACCGGCGGTTCCGCGCTGCCGAAGGACGACATCGACCGGATGGTCCGCGAGGCCGAACAGCACGCGGAGGAGGACCACAGGCGCCGCGAGGCCGCCGAGACGCGCAACCAGGCCGAGCAGCTCGTCCACCAGACGGAGAAGTTCCTCAAGGACAACGAGGACAAGGTCCCGGGTGACGTGAAGACCGAGGTCGAGACCGCCGTCACCGAGCTGAAGGACAAGCTCAAGGGCGAGTCCGCCGAGGGCGACAACACCGCCGAGATCCGCACGGCGACGGAGAAGGTCGCGGCCGTCTCCCAGAAGCTGGGCCAGGCCATGTACGCCAACGCCGAGGGCGCTCAGGCCGCGGGCGGCGACGCTCCCGGCGCCGAGCAGGCCAAGGCGGACGACGACGTCGTCGACGCCGAGATCGTCGACGAGGACAGGCAGCAGGGAGGCGCGGGATGAGCCGTCGGACCGACATCCGGGGCCGCCCCGGTGCGCCGCTGGAGATCGTCCGGGAGGTCCGGGACAGCGGCCCCCCGGCCGCGCTTTCGCCCCGCGCCGCCCGCCGTGAGGAGCGGACCGGCCGGGCCGGAGACGGGAGCGGGGCTCCGCGGCCGTCCCGGGAAGAGGAGCTCCGCGCGGAACTGCGTGAACTCACGGCCGACCTGCAACGGCTGAAGGCCGAGTACGACAACTACCGCAAGCGGGTACGCCGTGATCGCCTGGCGGTCCGCGAGATCGCCGTGGCCAATGTGCTCGGCCGGCTCCTGCCCGTGCTCGACGCCCTCGCCGGGGCCGCCGAGCAGGGCGAGGTGACCGGCGGCTTCGAACGTGTCTCCCAGGCGTTGCAGACCGAGCTGGCGGCGCTGGGCCTGCAGCGCTTCGGCACGGTGGGCGACCCCTTCGACCCGCTCGTGCACGAGGCCGTCCTGTGCAGCCGTACCGCCAAGGCCGAACGCTCCACCTGCGCCGCGATCCTGCGCCCGGGGTACCGGGTCGGCGACCATCTCCTGCGCCCCGCCCAGGTGGCGGTCGCCGAGCCGCCGGCCGGTCCGTGAGGCTCCGCCGCTGGAGTGAGCGGGACGGGCACCTTCCGGCGAGCTTCCGTACGCGTTGCCGGAGGCTGCGGGGGGGGTGCGCCCGGGGCTTGTGCGGTCAGGACAGAACCGTGGGAGGGGCCCCGTCCGGGGTGATGACCGCCTGCTGGCCGTGGTGGCAGTGGACGATCCGGTCCGCCAGCCCGCGTGCTTCGGCTTCGGCGAGGAAGTGGGCCGGCGGCGACTTCATCACCGTGTAGTCGCCGTAGTGCACCGGCATGATCAGGCGCGGGCGCAGACGCCGGGCCAGCTCCGCGCCCTGCGCACCGTCCATCGTCACCACCAGGCCGCCGGGCAGCTGCGTGCCGCCGAGGTGCAGCACCGCCAGGTCCATGTCGGGGTAGCGGCGGCCGATCTCGTCCAGGCCGTCGAACAGCAGGGTGTCGCCCGACACGTACAGCCTGAGCCGCACCGGTCCCCGGGCGGGCCCGAACTCCAGCATGCTGCCCATCACCGGCGGCAGCAGGCGGCGCAGCAGCGGATGGCCGGCATGGCGGCCCGGCAGAGCGGTCACCCGCACCCGGGTGTCTCCGCGGGTGAGGGTGTGGTCCTGCCACTCGCGCAGTCCGACGGCGTGGTGGAATCCGTGGAGGCCCTTCAGCCGCCGGCAGGCGTGCGGTGTGCTGACGACGGGCAGTGACCGGTCCAGATGGCGCCGGGCGACTCTGTCCCAGTGGTCGCCGTGAAGGTGGGACAGGATTACACCGTCGAGGCGAGGGAGCCGGCGCACGTCGATGTCCGGTTCGGTGAGGCGGCGGCTGGCCAGGCCGTATCCGAGGTAGGCGTACTGGCCGCGGTGCAGGAAGTTCGGGTCCGTGATGAGCGTCAGCCCGCCGTAGCGCAGCAGGACAGTGGCGTTGCCGACGAAGTGGATGTGGAGGGCGTTGTCGGGGTGTGTCATGACCGCTCTCTCCCTTCGGATCGCCCGGTTCACCGCTGACCGGTACCCACCTACGGGGAGCCGACTCGGAGCCCACGGCTCGCGGCGCACTCGTCGAGACGTGGGAAGGCGGAGCGGCTCCGCCCCGGGGCTGAGCCGCTCCGCCACCGTTTCCTCAGGCGTCGGGCCCGTCAGTCCGGCGGAAGCGTGCGTGGAGTTGCCGTGTGTGGTCCACGGGCCGGGGGGCGCCGGTGAGCAGGACCGTTGTGGTGAGGCGGGGGTCGGCACTGGACGCGGCGAGGCGCAGTTCCAGCCGTCCCGGCTCGACGACGCGCCGTCCGTCGCGGCCGGTGAACGAGGCGACGTCGGCCGGGACCGTCACCGTCAGCCGGCACGACTCGTCCGGCCGCAACTCCACCCGTGTGTAGCCGATGAGGCGCTGCACCGGTTGCACGACCGAGGCCACGGGATCGTGCAGGTACAGCTGCACGACTTCGGTGCCTTCCCGGTCACCGGTGTTGCGCACCGAGAAGGCGAGAACGAAGGCGCCGTCCGTACCGCTCTCCTTGTTCTCGACGATGAGGCCGCTCCAGGAGAAGGACGTGTACGACAGGCCGTGTCCGAAGGCGAAGGCAGCGGTCGGGTCGATGCTCGACACCTCGGTGGCCTGGCCCAGCCGGGGTGCCAGGTAGGTGGAGGGCTGCGCGCCGGGGCCGCGCGGCACGCTGACGGGCAGCCGGCCGGACGGGTTCGTCCGCCCGCTGAGCACCCGCGCCATGGCCGTGGTGCCCTCCACGCCGGGGAAGAAGGACTGCACGATCGCGGCCGCTTCGTCCACGGCGCGGCCGAGTGCGTACGGCCGTCCGGCGAACAGGGTGGTCACGACCGGTGTGCCGGTGTCGAGCAGCGCGTCGAGCAGCGCCTGCTGCACGCCGGGCAGCGCGAGGGAGGCGGCGTCGCACCCTTCGCCGCTGGTGCCGCGGCCGAAGAGTCCGGCCCGGTCCCCCAGTGCCGCGACGACGACGTCGGCGTCCTGTGCGAGTCGGACGGCCTCGGCGAAGCCGGACGTGTCGTCGCCGTCGACCTCCGCGCCGCGCGCGGTGACGATCTCCGTGCCGGGGAACTCCAGCCGCAGGGCCTCGCGCAAGGTCGGCAGGCTGATCCCGGCCGGGATCTCCGGGTGGAGGACGCCGACGTGGGCCGGGAAGGAGTAGCAGCCGAGGACGGCCGTCGGTTCGTCGGCGTTGGGGCCCACGAGCGCGATCCTGCGCGGTTGCGCGAGGGGCAGCGTGCCGTCGTTGCTGAGCAGCACCATCGCCTGCTCGGCGACCTCCCGTGCCAGTTCCCTGTTCGCGTACGAGTCCAGGTCGACCGTGCCGCGCAGCGCCGCCGTGTCGTCGAGGTCGGCCCCGGCCAGCGCCGGGGGCACGGGGCTCCACCCGGCGTCGAGCAGCCCGAGCTGCGCCTTCTGGGCGAGCACCCGGTACAGGGCCCGGTCGACGAGGACTTCGGGGATCCGGCCGGCGGAGACGGCCTCCAGCAGTGGTTCGCCGAACGTCTTCACGGTGGGCAGTTCGACGTCGACGCCGGCGTGCAGTGCGGCGCCCGCGGCCTCGGCCCAGTCGTCCGTGACCCCGTGCAGCGTGGTGAGGAAGGCGATGCCGAAGTAGTCGGCGACGACCGTGCCCGTGAAGCCCCAGGTGTCGCGCAGCAGTCCGGTCAGCAGGTCTTCGTCGGCCGTGGAGGGGACACCGTCGGCATCGGTGTAGGCGGCCATGACCGACCGGGCCCCGCTCTCGCGCACCGCCATCTCGAACGGCGCGAGCATGACGTCGGCGCGCTCACGGGTCCCCATGGAGACGGGGGCGAGATTGCGTCCGGCGCGGGAGGCGGAGTAGCCCACGAAGTGCTTGAGGGTCGCGACGATGCCGGCGGATTCGAGGCCCTGGATGTACGCGGTGGCGACGGTGCCGACGAGGTAGGGGTCCTCGCCGATGGTCTCTTCGACGCGGCCCCAGCGGGCGTCCCGCACCACGTCCAGGACGGGGGCGAGACCCTGGTGCACGCCGACGGACCGCATGTCCGCACCGATGGCCGCGGCCATGCGGCGTATCAGGGCGGGGTTGAAGGTGGCTCCCCAGGACAGCGGTACGGGGTACGCGGTGGCTTTCCAGGTGGCGAAGCCGGCGAGGCACTCCTCGTGGGCCAGGGCCGGGAGGGAGAAGCGGTTCGCGGAGACGATGCGCGCCTGCGTACGCAGGAGGGAGAGCGCGCCGAGAGCGGGGTCGACGGGTGCGGTGCCGAACGGGCGCGTCAGCTGCCCGAGTCCGTTCGGCAGGAGGGCGTCGAGGTCGGCCGATTCCTCCATGTCGTGCTGGTAGGGAGCCACTTCGCCGCCTTCGTCCGACGCGCCGACCCAGACGCCGAAGAGCTGGGCGATCTTCTCTTCGACGGTCATGGCGGCGATCAGGGCGGTCACCCGTGTGCCGGTGTCGTGGGAGGGGTCGTTCCAGATGGGAATGACGGGGGTTGTCTCAACTGCCACGTTGGCGGTCACTTTCCTCCGACGCCCATGAGGCCCTGGACCAGGGCGCGACGGGCGAACAAGTAGACGAGCAGGACGGGGACCGTGGACAGCACCACGGCGGCCAGCAGCCCGGGGATGTTGATGCCGTACTCGGTTTGGAAGTCGTAGAGACCCAGCGTGATCAGCTTGGTGGATTCGGACTGGGTCAGGACGAGGGGGAACAGGAAGCCGTTCCACGCCTGGAGCGCGGAGAACACCACGATCGTCGACAGCCCTCCCTTGGAGAGCGGGAGCACGAGCCGGAAGAAGATCTGCCGCGGCGGGGCACCGTCGATGGCCATGGCCTCGTAGAGCTCGGGGGAGATGTCGCGCATGGCTCCGCTGAGGATCAGTGCGGAGATCGGCAGGCAGAAGGCGGCGGTGGGCAGGATGACGCCGATGAGGTTGTCGTACAGGCCCGCCTTGCTGATGAGGTAGAACATCGGGACGATCACGGCCTGTGCCGGAATGGCCAGGCCCAGCAGGAAGAGCCGGAAGACTCCCGAGGTGATCCTGGAACGGCTGCGTACGATGGCGAACGCCAGCGGCGGCACCAGCAGCAGCACCAGCGCGATCACGCTCGCGGTGACGATGAACGTGTTGACCAGGTACTGCCCGAACCCGCCGGAGAAGGCCCCGGTGTAGTTGTCGAAGGTGAAGCTCTCGGGAAGGGCCAGCGGGCCGTTCCGGGCGTATTCGGTCCTGGTCTGCACGGTCGCGGCGAGCATCACGTACAGCGGCAGGCCGACGAGGAGGAGCCAGACGAGTGAGCCCGCGCCGGCCAGGTAATGGGGGCGTCGCTTCATCACAGACCTTCCATGGCGCTGCGCATCTTGTCGTAGCCGGACACGCGCACCACGATCAGCGAGATGACCGTCGCGGCGACGACCAGGACGAGGGCGACGGCCGCGCCGGCTCCGAAGTCGAAGCTCTTGAAGGCTTTTTGGTACATGTAGTACGCGCTGATCGTGGTGTCGGTCCCCGGCCCTCCCTGGGTCAGGATGAGGACCGTTTCGAAGGTGGTGAGTCCGCCGACGACCATCAGGATCGTCGAGGTGATGACGGTGTTGCGCAGCTGCGGCAGGGTGATGTGGAAGAACTGGCGGTACCGTCCGGCGCCGTCGATCTCCGCGGCCTGGTAGAGCACCTTGGGAATGGCCCGCGCGGCTCCCTGGTAGAGCAGCGTGTGGAACGGCGTGAACTGCCAGGTGCTCACGAAGGCCAGCACGCCGATGGCGGTGGCCTGGCCGCCGAACAGGTTTCCGTCGCCGAACAGCCACGTGGCCTCGGACGGCACACCGAAGTTCGGGTCGAGCAGGGCCCGCCACAGCACGGACACCGCGGTGGAGGACAGCAGGAGCGGGATGAAGTAAATGGCCGACAGCACCGCGCGGTTGCGCTGCTGCCCCGCCGCCCAGACGCCGAGCAGGAGGCTCAGCGGCGTCTGGACCGCCACACCGAGACCGGTGATCAGGAGGCTCAGCCAGATGCTTTTGATCATGACTGGGTCGTCGAGAATCCCGGTCCAGTTGTCCAGACCCACGAACTCGGGCGATCCGAGGCCGCTCCAGCTCGTGAAGGACAGGACGGCGACCATGAGCAGCGGGGCGATCGCGAAGAGCGTGAAGAACACCGTGGCGGGGATCGCCCAGGCGAATCCCGGGCGGCCCACCTGAGCGGTGGCGGCGCGCGTGCTCCGCGACCGGAACCGGCTCCCGCCGGCCGCGGTGGAGGGGCGGAGGCCTGTCGTCTGTGTGGTCATGGCCGGTTCAGCCGGTGGGGAGGGCCTGCATGGCCTTGATGAAGCCGTCCGCGTCGATCTGTCCGTTGAAGAACTGCTGGACGGCCTGGCGGATGGGCGTGTTGGCGGCCGGCGGATAGGCCTGGTCCCACGACAGCTGGAACGAGGGGGCCTTCTTGACCAGGTCGAACTGGTAGCTGGAGTACGCGGGGTTCGCCGCGGTGTCGAGGAACTTCTCGGTGTTCGTCGTGGTGGGCAGGTTGCCGATGGACAGCTGCTTCTCGACGAACTCGTCGGAGTACATGAGTTTCAGGAACTCCGCGACGGCCTCCGGGTGCTTCGTCTTCTTCAGCACCGAGTAGAAGTTGTTGGTGTTGCCGACGAGGTTGGCCGGGTCGCCCTTGCCGCCCTCGACGCTCGGGAAGGCGGTGTAGCCGAGGTCCTTCGCGGCGAACTCCGGGTCGGCGTCCTGCTGTGTGGCGTAGGCCCACGAGCCCATCAGTTCGAAGCCCGCCTTGCCGCCGGCCAGGAGCGCGGGCGAACCGCCGTCGGTGAACTTCACCGAGTCGAAGTTGGTGCCGAAGGCGCCGGCGTCGACCAGCTCCTCGATCATGCCGAGGGCCTTCCTGCTGTCCGCGCTCTCCCAGGCGCTCTTGTCGCCTCCCAGCGCCTTCTCGAAGAGCTCCGGTCCCGCGACGCGGTCGTAGAGGTACTCGAACCACATCAACGTCGGCCACATGTCGCCGCCGCCCAGGGCGATCGGCGTGACACCTCGGGCCTTGAGGGCCTTGACCGCGTCGAGCAGCTCGTCCCAGGTCTTCGGCGCGGTCACGCCCGCGTCGGCCAGCACCTTCTTGTTGTTGAACAGCAGGATCGGCTGCGTGCCGCGCATCGGGACGCCGTAGGACTTGCCGTCGATCACGGCGGTGTCGAAGACCGACGGCAGGAAGTTGGACTTCAGGCCGGGGTCGTCCTTGATGAAGTCGTCCAGCGGCATCAGCAGGTCCGCCTTGACGTACGGCTGGATGCTGCCGCCGCCCCAGTTGAAGAAGACGTCCGGGGCCTGCGGGGTACTGATGATCGTCTGCAGCTTCTGCTGGTAGTCGGCGCCGGGGATGGTGTCCAGGACGGCTTTGACCTTCGACGTCTTGTTGAAGGTGGCGACGAGCTGCTTCTCGACCTTGTTGGTGGCGTCTCCGTAGACGAGGACGTGGAACTCGTCCTCGCCGGACGACGCCCCGCCTCCCTCGCCCCCGCAGGCGGACAGGCTCAGAGTCAGGGCCAGCGTCACCCCGCCGGCGAGCATCCGGGCGTACCGCGTGCGTATCTTCATCTTCGCCTCTCGAAAGTTTCGATAACTGTGCCGAAAGTTCTCGCAGTTCCGGACAATATGGGGAGGCTTCATCAGGGGTCAACGGGCATGCGGCGGCGCGACCAAACCGTTACCGGGAGCCGTGCTCTATCCTTCGAGCATGCGTGAAGACGACGATGTGGACGGCCGGGTGACCCTGGCCGAGGTGGCGACTCAGGCCGGGGTCTCCCTCTCGACAGTTTCGAAAGTCCTCAACGGCCGTTCCGACGTCTCCCGCCCGACCCGCACCAAGGTCGAGCGGCTGCTGGAGACCCACGGCTACCGCCGCCGTGCGCTCGGAGCGTCCCAGGCGCCCCTCATCGAGCTGGTCTTCCACGAGCTGGAGAGCGTCTGGGCGATGGAGCTCATCCGCGGCGTCGAGAACGTCGCGAAGGAGAACAACGCCAGTGTGGTGCTCACCGAGAGCGGCACCCGTCACGCACCCGGCCCGGACTGGGTCGAGGGGGTCCTGCGGCGCCGTCCGCTCGGCGTGGTCCTCGTCTTCTCCACCTTGCCCGACCGGGTGAAGAAGCAACTCAGGTCCAGGGCCATCCCGTTCGTCATCATCGACCCGGCGGGCGACCCCGAGCCGGACGTGCCCTCCGTCGGCTCGGCCAACTGGTCCGGGGGCATGGCGGCCACCCGCCATCTCATCGACCGCGGGCACGAGCGCATCGCCATCATCACCGGGCCCGAGGACATGATGTGCTCCCTGGCACGGCTCGACGGCTACCGCTCCGCCATGGCCATGGCGGGCCTTGAACCCGACCCCCGTCTCGTGCGGTACGGAGACTTCCACGTCCAGGGCGGCTTCTCGCACGCCATGGAACTGCTCGAAGCACCGGACCGGCCCACCGCCGTCTTCGCCGGCAGCGATCTGCAGGCGCTCGGGGTCCTGGAGGCGGCGCGCCTCAAGGGGCTGAGCGTTCCGCGGGACCTGTCCGTGGTGGGTTACGACGACGTCCCGCTCGCCCAGTGGTCGAGCCCGGCCCTGACGACCGTCCACCAGCCGCTGCGTCAGATGGCCCAGGAGGCGGCGCAGATGCTGCTGCGGCCGCACGACCCGGACACGGCGGCCCTGCGCATCGAGCTCGCCACCAAGCTGGTGGTGCGGCAGAGCACCGCACCGCCCCCGGGCGACGCCTGACGGGCGGCGGTGGTCACCGCACTCCGCGGCGGACCGGGGCGGCCGGGCCGCAGTCCCCCGGCGTCCACCACCGTGTGCGGCACCACCGCCGGGTCCACCTCCACAACCGCGGCACGCGTACACCCGCCGCGGCGCTCCCGTACGCGGTGGCGGTGACGGTGACGTCGCCGGACGCGTTGCGCCGCCACCGCGCGTTCATGGACTCGAAATTCTCGCCGAAACTTTCGAATACCTTTCGGAATGGTGTCGCGTCACGCGGAAGCAGTCCGACGCGGTGTCAGCCGCCGCCACAGAAACGGATGTCGCCCCCCGGCACACTGATGGCCGGAACAGCGGCCCGGTGCGCATGAGCCGTTCCGGGCGGACCCTGCGCAAGTGGTTGATACCCAGGGAGCCGGCCGCGAGGCCCTCCCCGGTTGTCCGGAGAACTTTCCGAAACTTTCGGATGGCTTGCCGGCTCCGCCTCGTCCCCCGCACTCGTGAGAAGCGACCGGCGGCGACAGCGTTCGCGGGGTACGTCCCGACCGCCTCGGTACCGCTCAACCGCTCGGTCCCTCATCCGCGCGACACGCATCCGCCGTTCGACGCCGCACCGGCATCACGGTCTGGGGCGTCACCGGCAAGCACTCCCGGCGCAGCAGCGGCACTCCCCTGCCGTTCGACGGCAACCACGACAAGAAGACGGCAACGGGAACCCGGCGGCCGGGGCGTCGACGAGCTTCGGTTCCACCGTCATGACGAACGGCACCGCTTCGGCCCCGTCATCGGCTCCTTCACCGTCTCCTGACCACCCGGCACCGCCGCACCCCGGGCCGCGGTGGCAGAAGCGGCCCGGGGCGTGGCGCTCCACACGGTGCGGCCGTGCGTTTTTCACGCCCATCGCGTGACAGCCGGTGGTGTTCCGCGCCGGGCAACTCTGGGATCGTCAAACATAGGTGTCGCTCCGGCGCTGTTGGAGCGGACCTTTCCTCGCTTCAGCGCCGTACGCGCGGCATGTCCGGTCCAGGAGCCGGCCGGGGCCCGGGACGGGAGGGACCCAGTGGACAAGCGCTACGAGGCCTACTGCCTCATGGACGCCCACTTCTACGACGCGCCGGCTCGCGCCCGCGGTGGGAACACCGCGTTCGCGCAGGCCCGGCGACCGGCCCCCGCCTCCTGGACCCGCTCGGAGATGGACAACTGGGTCGTGCTCCGCCCCGACGGCGTCACGCTTCCCCTCCAGGGCTGGAAGATCCACGTTTCGGCGTGTCTCGACAACGCGGCGCAGGCCCTCACCGACGTCTGGGAGTACTGCGTACCGCGACGGATCTCCTTCAAGTTCCTCCCCAGCAAGGAGGAACTTCTGCTGTCCAACGCCAAATACGCGCACCGGGGATCGAGCGGAAAGTTCGTGACGGTCTACCCGGTCGACGAGGACGGGCTGGAGCGCGTGCTCACCGAGCTGGGCCCGGTCCTCGACGGACGGCCCGGGCCGTACATCCTCAGCGACCTCCGCTGGGGCGACGGCCCGCTGTACGTCCGGTACGGGGCCTACGCCGAGCGGTACTGCGTCTCCCCGGACGGAGAGGTCGAGCTCGCGATCGAGGACGGCGACGGCCGGCTGGTGCCGGATGTCCGGGGGCCGACCTTCCGGGTGCCCGACTGGGTCGAGCTGCCCGGTTTCCTCGCCCCCCACCTGGCCGCGCGGGGCGGCGCCGCGCTGGCTGACCTGCCGTACCGCTTCGAAAGCGCCCTGCACTTCTCCAACGGCGGCGGCATCTACGCCGGTGAGGACCTGCGGACCGGGGAGCGCGTGGTGCTGAAGGAGGCCCGGCCGCACGCGGGACTGACGGCCGACGGCCGGGACGCGGTCGCCAGGCTGCACCGCGAGAGGGAGACCCTCGAACGCCTGCGCGGCCTCGACTGCGTACCCGCGCTGCACGACCACTTCGTGGTGGGGGACCACCACTTCCTGGCCGAGGAGTTCGTCGAGGGAACGGAACTCAACCACCTCGTCGTCGACCGGTATCCCCTCACCGTGCCGCAGTGCGACGACGCGGCGCTCGCCGACTACACCTCCTGGGCCGTGGACCTGTACGACCGCGTGGAGCGGGCCGTCACCGAGGCCCATGAGCGTGGTGTGGTCATCGGTGACGTACAGCCGTCGAACATCATCGTCCGCCCCGACGGCGACGTGGTCCTGATTGACTTCGAGGGCGCGACGGACGTGGCGGAGGGGCGGCGCCAGGTCCTCGGCGCCCAGGGGTTCACCGCGCCCCGGGAGCGGCGCGGTCTCGCCGTCGACGACTACGCCCTCGCCTGCCTCAAGCTCTCCCTCTTCTTCCCGCTGACCGCCCTGTGCTCCCTGGATCCCGGCAAGGCGGGACAGCTCGCACGGGAAGCGGCGCGCACGTTCCCGATCCCCCACGCCTTCCTCGACAAGGCGGTGCGATCCCTCACGGGCGACGGCGGGGCACCGGCCGGAGCGGACGCGCAGCCACGGCTGCGGCCGGACCGCGAGGGCTGGGCACAGGCCCGTGAATCGCTGGCCGGCGCCATTCTCGCGGAGGCCACACCCCAGCGGGACGACCGGCTCTTCCCCGGCGACATCGAGCAGTTCGCCGCGCCGGGCGGAGGCCTCGGCGTGGCGTACGGCGCGGCCGGGGTGCTGTACGCCCTCGACGTGACCGGCGCCGGCCGCCACCCCGAGCACGAGGAATGGCTGATACGGCGGGCCATGCGCCCGGAGCCGGGAACCCGTCTCGGCTTCTACGACGGCCTGCACGGCGTCGCGTACGTGCTCGACCACCTCGGCCACCGGCACGAGGCGCTGAAGGTCCTCGACCAGTGCGCGGGTGAACGGCGCTGGAAGGAGCTCGGCCTCGATCTTCGGGGAGGGCTGTCGGGCATCGGCCTGAACCTCCTCCACTTCGCTTCGGCCACCGGCGACCCCGCCTTCCACGACGCGGCCAGGACGGCGGTGGAGGCCGTGGCCTCCCGGCTGGGCCCGGCCGACGCCGTGCCCGGGACCAGCGGTGGCGGACACCCGTACGCCGGCCTGCTGCGCGGCTCGGCGGGTCCCGCGCTGCTCTTCCTCCACTGGTACGAGCACACGGGCGAGCCGGAGTTCCTCGACCTCGCCGCGACGGCCCTGAGGCAGGACCTGCGCCGGTGCCTCGTCCGCGAGGAGGGGGACATGGGGGTCAACGAAGGCTGGCGGACGATGCCCTACCTCGCCGACGGCAGCGTGGGCATCGGCCTCGTCGTCGACGACTACCTCACCCACCGCGAGGACGACCGCTTCGCAGCGGCCGCGGCCGCGATCCGCAGGGCCGCCGAGGCGCAGTTCTACGTGGAGCCGGGACTTTTCGACGGCCTGGCCGGAATGATCCTCCACCTCAGCCGCGCGCATCCGCCCGGCACGGCGGCCGAACGGGATCCGGTGGTCGCCGGCCAGATACGCCGGCTGGCGCGGTACGCCGTGGTGCACCGGGGCCGCCTCGTGTTCCCGGGCGAGGAACTGCTGCGGCTCTCCCTGGATCTGGCCACCGGCAACGCCGGGGTGCTGCTGGCTCTCGGCGCCGCCCTCCACGACTCGCCCGTGCACCTGCCGTTCCTGGCCCGCCGTACGCCGGTGGCACGCCCGGCGGCGCTCCGGGCACACCCCCGAAGCCATCCGGTCCCCGTTTCCACGGAGTAGAAGAACGGAGGTGAAACGACATGACGATCCTTGACCTGCAGGGCATGGAGCTGGGCTACGGCTGCGGCAAGCCGAAGAACAGCTGTCACAGCAAGAACTACTGCGGTGGCGGTGGTGGCGGCAGCTATCTCAGTCTGCTGCTCTGCTGAACTCCCCGGGGCGAGGGCGTCCAGCACGTCCCCGCCCCCTCGCATGCGTACCGGGAGATGCCCATGGACCGACGCGCCGCAGACCGGCTGCTGCTGGCGGCAGCGCGGCGGGGCGGGCCCTGGGTGGTCGTCATGATGGCCACCTCGCTGCTCCTCGCGGGTGTCTACACGGTGCTGCCGGCCCTCATGGGGAACACGGTCGACGCCGTGCTCAGGGGTGGCGGCGACACCGCTGTGTGGCTGTCCCTGAGCATCGCGGCGATCTTCGTGCTCATGGTGTGCGACATGCTCGACGACCTGGTGGGCAAGCTGGCCGAGGCGCGTTCCACCGCATGGGTCCGCCACACCCTGCTCCGGCACGTCCTGGGCCTGGGCCCCCGTGCCGTGCGGCGCTTCGCGCCCGGGGACCTGGTGAGCCGGCTGGTGGGCAACTCCGCCCGGACCGGGCAGGTGGCGTCGACCCTGGTCTGGGCCGTCACGGACCTGGTGCCCCCGCTCGGCGCGGTCGTCGCGCTGGCTCTCATCGACCCCTGGCTCTGCCTCACCTTCCTGGTGGGGCTGCCCGTCGTACTGGCCCTGGTACGCACCTTCGTCCGCGACGTCTCCGACATCAACGAGCGCTACTTCGACGCGCAGGGCCGGGTCGCCACCCGGCTCGTCGACGCCCTGGGCGGCATCCGGACCATCACCGCGGCCGGGACCGTGGACCACGAGGTGGGCCGCGTCCTGGGCCCGCTGCCGGAGCTGCGCCGGCACGGGGCCGGGATGTGGCGCGCCCTCGCGCGGGTCTCGTCGCGGGAGGCGCTGGCCGTCCCCCTGCTGGAGGTCGCCGTGCTCGCGGTCGCCGGCCTGGAGCTCGCGCGCGGGCGGATCACGCCGGGGCAGGTCCTCGCGGCCGGCGAGTACGTGGTGCTGGCCACCGGCATCAGCTCCCTGGTGTCGTCGGCGAGCCGGCTCGCCATGGCCCGGGCGACGGCGAGCCGCGTCGCCGAGGTCCTCGCCGAGCCCCCGGTGGCGTACGGCACCGAGAGCCTCCCCGACGGACCCGGCCGGCTGGAGTTCCGGGGCGTCACCGTGCGGAAGCAGGCCGGTGCCGTGCTGGAGGACCTGTGGCTGACGGTTCCCGGCGGGGCCCTGGTCGCGGTCGTCGGGCGCTCCGGGTCCGGCAAGTCCGTACTGGCCGCCCTGGCCGGGCGCCTCCTCGACCCGGACGAGGGCGAGGTGGTGCTGGACGGCGTACCACTGCGCCGCCTCGACCGGTCCTCCCTGCGGCAGGCGGTGGGCTACGGATTCGAGCGCCCGGTGCTGCTCGGCGAGACCTTCGCCGACGCGATCGCCTTCGGGCCGAGGAGCGTCGGTCCGGACGAGGTGGAGCGGCAGGCCGCCGCGGCGCGGGCGGACGCGTTCATCAGGCGGATGCCGAAGGGGTACGGGACCCGGCCCGCCGACGCGCCCGTCTCCGGCGGCGAGGCGCAGCGGGTGGGGCTGGCGCGGGCGTTCGTCCAGGCCGGGCGGGTGCTGGTGCTGGACGACGTCGCCGCCAGCCTCGACACCGTGACCGAGCACCACATCAGCCAAGTCCTCACCGGCGCCCTGGCGGGCCGTACCCGTCTCGTCGTCACCCACAGGGCCTCCACCGCCGCCCGGGCGGACCTCGTCGTCTGGCTGGACGGGGGCGGTGTCCGCGGGCGGGGCACCCACCGCGACCTCTGGTCGGAGCCCGGGTACCGGGCCGCGTTCCAGCCGGTCGTGTCCGGCGCGGGCCTCCCCCGCGGGGCCGCCGCGGCGGCCAGGAGCCCGGTGTGACCGGCCGGGCCGGCGGGCTGCTGCGGTCCTCGCTGCGCCGGCGGCGCAGGGAGTTCGTACGGTTCGCCGGGTGGTCGCTGGTGCAGGCCGTGCCCGCCTTCCTCTCCGGGTGGGCGGTGGCCCGCGCCGTCGACGACGGCTTTCTCGCCGGCCGGACCGGGGAGGGCTTCGCCTGGCTCGGTGCGCTGGCGGGCTCCGTCGTGGTCGGGGCGTGGGCGACGCACCATGCCACGCTCTGCCTCTCGGCGCTCGTCGAACCGCTCCGGGACGAGCTGGTCACCCTCGTGACGTCCGGCACGCTGCACCGGTCCGCCCGGACGGGCGGACCGGCCGACACGGGCGGCGTGGCACGCCTCACCGAACACGTGGAGATCGCCCGGGAGGCGTACGGAGCGGTCGTCATGTTCGTGCAGGGCTTCGTCGTCACCGCGGTGGGCGTGCTGCTCGGCCTGGCGACCCTGGACCCCGCCCTCCTGATGTTCGTACTGCCGCCCCTCCTCCTCGGGCTCGGGCTGTTCGCCGGGTCGCTGCGGGCCATGGCCGCGCGGCAGCGGGACGTGGTGCTGGCCGACGAGCGCCTGGCCGATACCGCGAGCACGCTGACCGGCGGGCTGCGGGACGTGGTGGCGTGCGGCGCCGAGGAGGTCGTACGGAAGCAGACGGGTGACCGGATCGACGCCACGGCACGGGCCACCCGGGCACTGGCGCGGATGACCGCCGTACGGACCGCGGCGCTGGGCGTCGGCGGCTGGCTGCCCCTCGTCCTCGTCCTGGCCGCGGCGCCGTGGCTGGTGCAGCGCGGAGTGACGGCGGGGGCGGTGCTGGGCGCGGTGACGTATGTGTCGCAGGGGCTCCAGCCCGCGCTGCAGGGGCTCGTCCAGGGGCTCGGCGGCAGCGGTCTGTGGCTGCTGGTCACCCTCGGCAGGATCGCGGAGGCCGCCGAGGGGACGCCGGCCGGACCCGCGGGCAGCGGGCCGGTGAGGCACCGGCGGGCGGGGGCCGGAGCTGCGGGGACCGGCACCGCGGTGAACAGTGCCGCGGTGAACGGTGCCGCGGAGACCGGCACCGCGGTGAACGGCGGGCCGGCGGTGCGGCCGCGCGGCTCGGGTGTGGAGCTGCACGGCGTCGCCTTCGGCTACGCCCGGTCCGCGGAGCCGGTGATCGACGGGCTCGACCTCGTGCTGCGGCCGGGCGAGCACCTGGCCGTCGTGGGGCCGAGCGGGGCGGGAAAGTCGACGTTCGCCGCACTGGTGGCCGGGATGCTCGAACCGCGGGCCGGCCAGATCCGGCTGGACGGCGTACCGGTCCGGGACCTCGGCACCGACGGGCTCGCCCGGCGCCGGGTGCTGATCCCGCAGGAGGCGTACGTCTTCGCCGGCACGCTGTGGGAAAACCTCACCTATCTGGCGCCGGGCGCCACGGTGCCGGCGGTGGACACGGCGGTCGACGCGGTCGGCGCCCGGCCGCTCGTGGAACGCCTGGGCGGTTACGGTGCGCCCGTCGACGGGCAGGAGCTGTCGGCCGGGGAGCGCCAGCTGGTGGCCCTCGTCCGCTCCTACCTGCCGCCCGCGGGGTTGATCCTGCTCGACGAGGCGACCTGCCATCTCGACCCGGTCGCCGAGGCGTGCGCGGAGGACGCGTTCGTCCGCCGTCCGGGCACGCTGATCGTGTGCGCCCACCGGATCAGCTCGGCGCTGCGGGCCGACCGCATCCTGGTGCTGGACGGTGCGCGGGCCAGCATCGGTACGCACAGGGCGCTCATGACGAACTCCGCCCTCTACCGGGACCTCGTCGGGCACTGGGGGGTCACAGCCAGCCCGACTCCCGGGCGATCCGGATCGCATCGATCCGGTTCCGTGCTCCGACCTTACGAGTGATCGCAGAGAGGTGGTTGCGGACCGTTCCCACGGACAGCGACAGCCGGTCGGCGATCTCCGGCCCCGGGGCGCCGTCGGCGGCGAGCCGCAGGACTTCCCGCTCACGCGGCGTCAGGGGGTTCTCCACCGCGTCGAGCACGAGCAGCGCCAGCTCGGGATCGATGTAGCGCTGCCCCCCGACCACCTTGCGGATGCCCTCGACGAGCCGGTCCGAGGGCCCGTCCTTCCCGATGAGTCCGGGAGGCCGCAGGGCCAGCACCCTGCGGAGCCTCTCGAGCGTCGGCGCCCCCGCCACCAGCAGCGTCCGGCACTCGGGAAGACGCTTGCACAGCTCACCCGCCGTGGCGAGCGCCTCGTCCTGACGGGAGTCGACGTCGATGACGACCACATCGGGGCGGTACGACAGCGCTCGTGCGAGGATCTTCCCGTCTCCCCCGGCCTCCGCGACGACCTCCATGTCCTCTTCGCGCGTCAGGAGAGCGTCGAGCGCTCCGCGCAGGAGCCCGTTTTCCTCCACGAGAAGAACACGGATCACTGGCGCTCCCTGCTGTCGGACCTGCCTCACGGCGAATTATCCCCGCTTATGTCCGTAAATGCCGTTCGTCGCGCCCCGGAGCCACGAGCGCGCGCCGTACGTCACCGTCACCTGTCCGCGTAAGAGGCCCGCTTGGCCGTGCCCACCACCTTCCGGCCATCGGCCGCGCCGAGCAGTCCCGCGGCCACCCAGGTGTCCACCGTGGACTCCACGCGCCTCACCAGGGCCGGCTTGTCCGCGAAGGGGGCGGCGTCCCAGATCTCGTCGAGGAGCGTGGCGCCGTCGGGCCGTGCCGGGTTGGCGACGCCGGACTCCGTGGTGCCGAAGACGATCTGCGGCTCGGTGCGCCGGAAGTAGGCGTGGGTGGGGTCCTCCGTCCCCTCGGAGAAGGGCGCGAACTCGACACCGTCGAGGATGTAGTGCAGCGGCTCGCCCG
This sequence comes from Streptomyces sp. Wb2n-11, assembly GCF_001049855.1. Taxonomy (NCBI): domain Bacteria; kingdom Bacillati; phylum Actinomycetota; class Actinomycetes; order Kitasatosporales; family Streptomycetaceae; genus Streptomyces; species Streptomyces sp. Wb2n-11. The sequence continues at coordinate 6,960,949 of NZ_CVPB01000001.1, read as the reverse complement.
TCACGGGGGTGAGGCTGGGCAGCAGGTCCCCGGAGAGCGCGGCGTTGCGGTAGAGCCCGAGGCGGAGGTAGTCCGTGCGGGCGTCCCGGCCCACGAGGTTGACCGGACCGTAGAACAGGGTCTGGACGGACGGGTCGTCCAGGGCCTTCTCCACCCGCAGCCGGAAGGGGACCCTCACGCGCACGGTGTCCCCGTCACGCCAGGTACGGGACACGGCGAAGTAGCTGCCGGGGACCGGAGTCCCCTTCACCGTTCTGCCGTTGACGGTCACCCGGAAGCCGTCCCGCGCCCAGGCCGGCACCCTCAGCAGCAGGTCGAAGGCGGCCCGGCGGCCCCGGACGGTGATCGTGGACCCCTGCTCCCTCGGGTAGTCGGTCGTCTGGGTGACGGTCACGCCCTTCTCCGCCCAGGTGAGCGTGGTGGGGCTGTAGAGGTTGACGTACAGGGCGGTGCCGTCGGGCCGCGCGAAGTACACCGAGTCCTGGTACTTGGTGTGGCTCTCCATGCCGGTGCCCTCGCAGCACGTCGTACCCGCCTTGGGCGTGTAGTCGCGCACGTGTCCGGGCCGCAGCCCGACGAAGTAGGTGACGAGCGGCTTCTCCGCGTCCGGCCGGTCCTGCCTGGAGCCGAGGATCTGGTTGTGGAGCGCCCGCTCGTAGTAGTCCATGTACGCCGGGTCCTGCTCGTGGAAGAACAGCGTCCGGCTCAGCTTGAGCAGGTTGTACGCGCAGCAGGTCTCGGCGTTGGTGTCGCTGAGCGTTGCGGCGACGGCCCCGGGCGCCTTCCAGAACTCCGCGGTACTGGTGCCGCCGATGCCGTACATCCGGGTCGGGACGACCATGCCCCAGAAGTTCTTCGCCGCGGTGAGGTACCGCTCCTCGCCGGTCTCGTCGTACAGCCGGACCAGCCCGGTGAAGATGGGGATGTGCTGGTTGGCGTGCATGCCGTTCAGGATGTCCTCGCCCGCGACACAGGCGTCGATGAGCCGGTCGAGGTCGAAGAGCCGGGCCAGCGCCAGGTGTTCGCGCTTCCCGGTGACCGCGTACAGATCGCAGATCGCTTCGACGATGCCGCCGAACTCGCCGCTGGAGAAGATCCCCCACATGCGCTGCAGGGTGGTGGCGGGCAGCTTGGACAGCCGGGAGTACATCCAGTCGCACATGCCCTCGGCGAGGTCGAGCGCCCGGGGGTCACCGGTGCTCAGATACGCGTCGAGGAGTCCGCGCAGGATCTTGTGGGCGGTGTAGTACGGCGCCCACACCACGGTGTAGTTGCCGGCGGTCATCGACTCCAGGGTGATGAACTGCGTCTCCGGGTACGCCGCGAGGAAACCGGGGTGGCTCGGCGCGCCCCAGGTGCGGCGCAGGGTGGCGTGGAGCCCGCGACCGGAGGAGTCGGCGAAGGTGGAGCCGCTCGTCTCGTCGAAGCGGTACGAGGCCAGGTCGCCGGCGCCCGCGGAGGACCGGTCGGCGGGCGTGTCCTGGAGTCCGGCGATCTCGGTGGCGGTCAGCGCCCGCGACCAGATGTCGACCCGGTCGAAGGCTCCGGCGAAGACGGGGTCGGCGGGGAAGTGCGAGCGGCCGAGCCAGTGGTGGGCGAGGGTTCCGAGCGCCGCCGGGCCGAGGGTCGTCGCGGCGTTCCGGCCGACGGCGGCGCCGTTGACGTAGAGCGTCGCGGTGGTGCCGGTGAGCGTCACCGCGAGGTGGCTCCACCGGTTCAGCGGCAGCGGGGCGGTGCCGTCGACGCTCTGCTCGCCGCCGGGACCGCTGGTGGTGAGGGCGAAGCGGGGGTGGCCGTTCGCGTTGCGGGCGGCCAGGTAGAGGTAGCGGGTGGTGTCGTCGCCGAAGTCGAAGACGCGGGTCCAGTCGGCGTCGTGCGTGGGCTTCACCCAGGCGGAGAGGGTGAGGGAGGGTGAGTCGCCGAGGACGCCGGCGGGCAGGTCGACGTACTGGTGGGAGCCGCGCACGTTCTCGGCGGCCGTACCGAACCTCCCCGGGACGCCGAGCACGGCCGGATCGCGGCGCAGCGCCTCGCGGACCTCGGTCAGGGCGCCGATCATGTAGCGGACCTTGTCGGAGTAGGCCGCCTCCCCGGTGCTCCCGTACGCCTGGGAGAGCATGGTGAGGAAGTGGCCCGTGTAGTGGCCGCGGAGGTTTCCGTTCGCCTCGCCGTCGAGACCCTCCCAGCCGCCGGGAGCGACCGCGTCACGGGTGGAGAGCCCGGCGTTGGCGCGGAAGACCTGCAACAGCCGGTCGACGTCGTAGCCACGGCCGTGATCGAGCATCAGGTCGCGCTTGGCGGCGAAGACTCCGTCGCTGCCGAGCGTCACGTCCTTGAGCGCGAAGGGCCGCACTTTCCAGGCGGACGGAGCCGGCGGCGCGACGCCGGCGCCACCGGCGGGCGCGGTGCGGGGCGGGGTCCGGGGCGCTGCGGTGACCGGGGCCCCGGGCAGGGACGACACCAGTGGCACCGCCGCGACGAGCGTCGCACCGCGGAGAAAACGTCGTCGGTCCAGGGGCGGCATGAACTCCTCATTTCGTCCGAGATGTCGAACGTGGTCTGACCAGTCGATCGGACGGTAAGGCCGTGACGAAGACACGTCAACACCTCCGCGGCAACGGAAGGCGACAGGAATCACTGGGGAGCAGCGTCGCCGCCGTGCCGGACCTGCCGGACCTGTCGACGCGAAGGCGCGTCAGCGCGCTCCGGCCACCGCCCGCGCCAGGGCCACCAGCCGACGGACGGCCGGATGCGGGGACGCGCTGCGCCAGGCCAGGAAGACGGGGGCGCTCGGGGCGTCGGTCAACGGCCGGTACGTCACACCGCGATGCGCGTGCATCTGGGCGGTGGAGGCCACCGACGCCCCCGTGCCGCGGCCCGCGGCGATCGCGGTGAGCCAGTCGTCCGTGTTGGCCACCGTGACCGTCGCCGTGGGCCGGATCTCCTCGGGCCACAGGTCCGGCGTCGTCAGACCCGAGACCGTGTTCAGGACGACCGGGCCGGCCGCGAGGTCCGCCAGGGTCAGCGACGCCCGCGCCGCGAGCGGGTCGTCCGACGGTACGGCCGCGACCCTGGGCTCCGTGAACAGCAGCTCGGTGACCAGGCCGGGCGTGTCCACCGGGCCACGCAGTACGGCGGCGTCGACCTCGCCGCGGGCGAGTCCCGCCGTACGGTCGTCGATCCTCAGCAGTTCGAGCGGGGTGTCCGGATGTTCCCGCTGCCAGCGGCGCAGCAGCGGGGTGGTGTACGGGCCGAGGGCCGACCAGGCGTGTCCGAGCCGCAGGGGCCGGTGCGGCAGCCGTCCGGCGTCGAGCGCCTCGTCGAAGGCGGCGACGGCGGCGGCGGCCTTGTCGCGGAAGACCCGGCCCTCCGCCGTGAGGGCGAGGTGGTGCGTGGAGCGGTCCACCAGCCGCACGCCCATCCGCTTCTCGAGCGAGGCGAGTGTACGGGAGACGCTGGGCTGGGTAAGGCCCAGCCGGGCCGCGGCCCTGGTCACGTTGGACTCCTCCGCGATGGCGAGGAAGCAGCGGAGATGACGCAGCTCGATGCTCATGCGTGTGGAGCATAACCGCAGCGAGAACGGCATTTCACGTGTTCCGCCCGGGTCCGTAGCGTGGGGAGGACGGAACGGGGCGAAGGGACCGGGGAGGCTGGAGTGAAGGACACGCGGTCCGCGGACGCGGGCACCGGCGTGCGGGCGGGCGCGGCGGTCGTACTGCCGGAGGCGGCGGGCGTGGCGGCACGGGCGTCCGGCGGCGCCGCCGCGCCGCCCTCCGTCGCCCGGCGTTCCCTGGGGCCTGTGGCGCTCGTCGTCGCGGGCGGTCTTTCGGTGCAGTTCGGGGCGGCCGTCGCCGTGCTGCTGATGCCGCGGGCCGGTGCGCTCGGAGTGGTCACGCTGCGGCTGGTGCTCGCCGCCCTGGTGCTGCTCGCGGTCTGCCGGCCTCGGCTGCGCGGGCACTCCCGCGCCGACTGGGCCACCGTCCTCGCCTTCGGCGCCGCCATGGGCGGGATGAACATGCTCTTCTACCAGGCCGTGGACCGTATCCCGCTGGGTGCGGCGGTCACCCTGGAGGTACTGGGTCCGCTCGCCCTGTCGGTGTTCGTCTCGCGCAGGCTGGTGAACCTGCTGTGGGCGGGGCTCGCCCTCGGCGGCGTGGCACTGCTCGGCGGAGGGGGCTTCGACCGGCTCGATCCGGCCGGTGCGGCGTTCGCCCTGGCGGCGGGCGGCATGTGGGCGGCGTACATCGTCTTCAGCGCCCGTACCGGACGGCGCTTTCCGCAGGCGGACGGGCTGGCGCTGGCGATGGGGGCCGGCGCGCTGCTGAGCCTGCCGTTCGGGCTCGTGGAGGCGGGGGCCCGGCTGTTCGTTCCCTCGACGCTGGGGCTGGGGTTCGCGGTGGCGCTGATGTCGTCGGTCCTGCCGTACACGCTGGAACTGCTGGCACTGCGCAGGCTGCCCGCTGCGACGTTCGCGGTGCTGATGAGCCTGGAGCCGGCGATCGCCGCCACGGCCGGTTTCCTCGTACTGCGTCAGGCCCTTTCGCCCGCGGAGGGGCTGGCGATCGTGCTGGTCGTCGCGGCGAGCATGGGGGCGGTGCGGACGCAGGCGGCCACAAGGACCCCGCCGGAGCCGTAGGCGCACCGGAACCCGCCAGGGGCGCAGACACACCGGAGCCCCCCTCCGCGATGTCGCGGAACAGCCCGCCGGTCCCCCGGCGGGCTGTTCCGGTCGGGTGGCCGGTGCCGGGTCAGTGCCGGGTCCTGGTGTGCCGGACAGCGGAGCAGGCCTTCCGCATATGCCTGTGGCACAGGGGAGCGCGGGACAGGCACAACGCAGAGGCGGCGCCGGCACTGCTCGCAAGAGCCGTTTCGCCGAACCACTCCCGGGCTTCGGAGGAAGCCGGTTCTTCGATGTCATGGGGTTCGGTCCGGGGCGGAGACGGAGTCCCGGCCGGGGCCTGAAACGAACAGAGCAGGCATGTTCACTTGTTTCCCCGTCCGTCGTCCGCCGGCCCGCGTCCCTGGACGGGCCCGGCAGCGATTACCGAGCGGTTTGCCCAGTTTGATCAGGGGTAGTTGGATCCGGCCCCTTGGGCGCCGATGGAGTCGCTGCTAGGAGGAAGCGCACGATGAGTCAGACCGAACGCGTGGGGACCGGCACCATCACCACCAAAGTCCCGGCCAGACTCGACCGCCTCCCGTGGTCGAGGTGGCACTGGATGATCGTGATCGGGCTGGGCACCGTGTGGATCCTCGACGGCCTCGAAGTGACCGTCGTCGGCAATGTCGCGAGCCGCCTCTCGGAGGAGGGCAGCGGGCTGCCGATCACGGACGCGCAAGTCACCGGAGTCGCCGCCGCCCTCTATGTGGCCGGCGCCTGTTCCGGTGCCCTGTTCTTCGGCTGGCTCACCGACCGGTACGGCCGCAAGAAGCTGTTCCTCATCACCCTGGCGGTCTATCTGGCGGCGACCGCGATGACCGCCCTGTCCTACTCCTCGTGGTGGTTCTTCCTTTTCCGTTTCCTCACCGGCTTCGGCATCGGCGGCGAGTACGCGGCCATCAACTCGGCCATCGACGAGCTGATCCCCAGTAAGTACCGGGGACGCGTGGACCTCATCATCAACGGCAGCTACTGGCTCGGTGCGATGGGCGGCGCCCTGCTGTCGGTCCTTGCCCTCAACACCGACATCTTCCCCAAGGACATCGGCTGGCGGCTCACCTTCGCCCTCGGTGTCGTACTCGGCCTGGTGATCCTGCTGGTCCGCCGGCACGTGCCGGAGAGTCCGCGCTGGATGTTCATCCACGGACGCCCGGAAGGCGCGGAGGAACTCGTCACCGGGGTGGAACGCGAGATCGAGGAGGAGACCGGGAAGCGCCTGCCCGAACCCGGGACGGCCATCACCATCGAGCAGCGGCGCAGTATCGGATTCGTCGAGATCGGCCGGACGCTGTTCCGCTCCTACCCCAAGCGCGCGGTGCTCGGCTTCGCGCTCTTCATCGGGCAGGCGTTCCTGTACAACGCCATCACCTTCGGTTTCGGCTCGATCCTGGTGAAGTTCTTCGACGTGTCCAGCGGGTCGACGGGGTACTTCTTCGCGGCCATCGCCTTCGGCAACTTCCTCGGGCCACTGCTGCTGGGGCGGCTGTTCGACACGGTGGGCCGCAAGCCGATGATCGCCGGCACCTACATCCTCTCGGGGCTGCTGCTCTTCGTCACCGCGTGGTTCTTCAACAGCGGCTGGCTCGACGCGACGACCATGACCGTGTGCTGGGCCGTCGTCCTCTTCTTCGCCTCCGCCGGCGCGAGTTCCGCCTACCTCACGGTCAGCGAGATCTTCCCGATGGAGACCCGCGCGATGGCGATCGCCTTCTTCTACGCCATCGGCACGGCGGCCGGCGGTATTTCCGGGCCGCTGCTGTTCGCGGAGCTCACGGGGAGCGGAGTCGTGGGAGACGCCGTACTCGCGTTCTGCATCGGCGCGTCGCTGATGGTGGCCGCGGGTGTGGTGGCGGTGTTCTTCGCCGTCGCGGCGGAGGGCAAGTCCCTCGAGGACATCGCGACTCCGCTGTCCGTCAGCACTCCGGTGAGCGGCGGAGCGCCGGGCGGGCGGACGGACGGGGGCAAGAACGGCGAGGGAAGCACTCCCGGCGCCTTCACCGGCTGACCCGCCTTCCCGGTCGTGGGCGGCCCGCCCGGCCGCCGGTTCCGCAGAACGCTCTCACGGACTCGCGGTCACCGACGCGCCCTCGCGGGGCCGCCGGCCGGGTACGGTCGGCTCGTGGAGCTCGACACGTTCACTGATCTGCTCGACTATCCGATGTATGTCGTGACGGCCGCAGCGGCAGGAGAGCGGTCGGGATGCCTGGTGGGGTTCGCCTCCCAGTGCTCAATCCGTCCGCCCCGGTTCATGGTGTGGCTGTCCACGGCCAATCGCACCTACCGCGTGGCCCGACAGGCCTCGCACCTGGGCGCGCATCTGCTGCGTCGTGAGGACAGAGCACCGGCCGGGCTGTTCGGCGGCGGGACCGGTGACCGTGTCGACAAGTTCGAGCGCGTCGCGTGGCAGCCGCAGGACGGTGGCACGCCGGTACTGACCGACGTCTGTGCCTGGTTCGTCGGACGTGTCCTGGACCGCTTCGCGGGGGGAGACCACCTGGGTTTCCTCCTGGCACCGGTGGCCGAGTCCCCACGCCCGCCCGGCCGCGCCCGGCTGCTCGGCCTCACCGACGTCGCCGACCTGTCGCCGGGCCACCCCGCCTGATCGGGGCAGCGGCCCCACCGTCCTTCGCACGGGGCCCGGACCCCGCCCCCGCTCGGCCCGGATGTACGGCGCCGAGGTGATCCGGGCCGCAGAGGGTAGACGTTCCGCAGTCGTTGCTGGACGAGAACTCCGGAGAGAATGCCATGGCTGTCAAAGCGACCGGATGGGCCCGCACGTTCCCCGCAGGCAAGGGCGTACGCGAAGGGCGGAAGTGGACGCGTAGCCAGCTGGAGACCCTCCCCTGGGCCGCCGGGGCACCCGAGACCGTGGACGAGATCGTACTGGCGGTCTCCGAGCTCCTCACCAACGCGCACCTGCACGCCCGCAGTGACGCCCAGCTGGTGCTCACCTGGGACAGCACCTGCCTGCACGTGAACGTCCACGACGAGGCCTCCGCCGTGCCCAAGCCCAGGAACCCGGACCCGGGGGCCGTTTCGGGAAGGGGCGTCAGCATCGTGCAGGCCCTCGCCGACAGCTGGCAGACCCATGCGCAGCAGCACGGCAAGACGGTCACCGCCTGTTTCAAGCCCCCTCGCCCCGAGCCGTCGTCCGCGCCGGCGGAGCCCGCGGCGCCTCAGCGCCCCTGACCCGGCCGGGCAGGGGCCGGAGTTCGAAGGCCCAGCCGTTACGGGAGAGGCTTTCCGGCCTCGGCACAGTGACTCCCGACGGGTGAGGCGCCTGACCGTATCGGGTGACGTACCCGGCGAAAACAAGCTGTCCGGGGCCGGGGACGCACAAGCGGGCCCGTCGCACGGTGAGGATGGGACGGAATCCTCGTACGCGCCGAAGGGACAGAACCATGCGCCGTCGTTTCGCCCTTGCCCTCACCGCTTCCCTCGCAGCCGTCCTGCTCGCCTCCGGGACCGCCACCGCGGTGCCCGCCGATGTCACCCCCACCACCCTGACCCCGCGGGAGCAGGCAGGTCTGGACTTCGCCGAGCAGGTACTCACCGCACTCCTCGGCGGCGGTGCCTCCCGGTAGGCGGGCCGTCGTGGCGGGCGAGGAGTTCCACGGAGCTTGTGCGCCCGCCGGAGTCCACCACTGCGGCGTCATCCGTACGGCCAACCGGTGGACAGCGGCCGCCGCACAATGGATACCGGGGGAGGATTCGGGCGTGGGGGCCGCAACCATTCGGCGCATCCGTGTGTCTCAGTGGCCAGACTGGACAGTGCGCGTAGAAACGGAAGTCGAGGACATCTGATGCCCCGTGCAGCTTCGCGTGCCACCGCTGTCGCCACCGCGTGCGCCGCCGCAGTCGGCCTCACCCTGGCCATGGCCGCGACCTCTCCGGCCGCCGCCCAGCCGGACCGGGCCGCCACGACCGCCCACGACACCCCGGCCGTGCGGACCGCTCCGACGGCCGAGCCCACCCCGGACAGCCGCTGGACCGCCGCGGAGATCCACCGCTTCCTGGTCGGCTTCTACGGCAAGCACGGCCCGTCCCCCTGGCAGCGCGAGCACCAGGTGGCGCCCGACCTCAAGGAACGGGCCGCCATCACCCCCGACTACGACCTGCTGCTGTGCGCCCAGAACACGCCGCAGAACATCTCGATCGGCAAGGTGACCACCGCGCAGTCGGCGGGGGTCGGTTGGGCGACGGCCACCACTCACTGGGGCGCGAACGACAAGCGGCACTTCACCGCGTACGTCGACCTGGACGCGCAGAAGCCCCTCAAGCTGCTGGATGTCTCCTGCCAGCTGTGAGCTCGCGCTGCGGGGGTGGCTGGTGGCCGCCCCCGCAGCCGGCCCGTGGGGTCAGTTGTCGCCGAGCAGCTCGTTCATGCGCGCGATCTCGGCGCTCTGCGAGGTGACGATGTCACCGGCCATGTCCCTGGCGGGCTTGTAGGCACCGTCGGACCGCTCGGTCTTCGCCATCTCGACCGCGCCTTCGTGGTGCTTGATCATCATCTTGAGGAATGCGGTGTCGAACGCCGTGCCGGAAGCCTTCTCCAGCTCGTCCATCTCCTCCGGTGTCATCATTCCGGACATGGAGTGGCCGCCGTGCCCGGCGTCCCGGCCCTCCCCGGGGACTTCCTCGCCCCAGGCGGTGAGCCACCCGGACAGCGTCCTGATCTCCGGGTCCTGCGCCTTCTCGATCTCCGCGGCCAGCTTCTCGACCTCGGCGGACTGCGCCCGGGACTGCGCCAGATCGGCCATCTCGACCGCCTGACGGTGGTGCGGGATCATCCCCTTCGCGAAGGCGACGTCGGCGGCGTTGTGCTCACCCTGCTGGGCAGAGGCCGTCGCGCTGGGCGAGGAGGTCTCGTGGCCGTCGTGGCCGGCGGAGCTGCCATTTCCCCCGCCGCAGGCGGCGAGTACGACGGCTGTGGTGGCCGCGGCCGCCACAGCGGCGGCACGGCGGGTCAGGGAACGGTGTGCGGTCATGGTGGTGCGACTCCTGCGTGTGTGCTCAACGGGCATGGCTCTTGGCGGCGGCACCGCCCGACGGGGGCAGGCGCAGCGGGCCGGCCTATATGCGCAGGAGTTGCAGTTCGCTCAACGAGGGCGGGGCTCGCCCGCCCGGCGTCGCCGCGGGGACGAGGGCGGGTACGTCCGCGGCCGGGCACGCAACGGCCCCGGCCAGGGCCGGGTCGGGCACTGCGGGCGCTCCGCTCGTACCACTGGCAGCGCACGTGTCGTCGGCGTGCTCGGCATGTCCGCCGTTATCACCGTCGTCACGGCCGGCGTGGACACAGTCCTCGCACTCGGCCGCGCCGGAGTGCGACGAGGCCGCGGCCATGACCGCGTGGCGGACCTCCGGCATGGCGGAGGACGACACCGGAGGGACAGCGGGACCCAAGCCGTGCATGGCCACCAAACCCGCCAGCACGGCCAGCACAAGGAGCGCGTACACCCGCAGCCCGCCACCGGGCCGGGCCTCGTGCCACGCCTGCCGTCTCATACCCGCATCCTAGTCAGCGGCCCGGATCCCGCCAGCTCAAGCATCTTCAGGCCACCCGGCAGGCCACTCCCCGCCCCGGCCGGGCCATAGGCCCGAGCCCGGCATCCCGCCCAGGTGGCACCACCTGGATGATCAAAGCAGCGGTGGGGTTAGCATATGAGCGCCGCCTAGCTCGAAAGATAAACCTGTGACTGTCAATGACGACTCGTTCACCAACTGGAAGAACCGCGAGGAGATCGCGGAGTCGATGATCCCCATCATCGGGAAGCTACACCGGGAGCGTGATGTCACGGTCCTGCTTCACAGCCGCTCCTTGGTGAACAAGTCAGTGGTCAGCATCCTCAAGACCCACCGTTTCGCCCGGCAGATCGCCGGCGGAGAGCTCTCGGTCACCGAGACGCTGCCGTTCCTGCAGGCTCTCACCACGCTCGATCTCGGCCCTTCCCAGATCGACATCGGCATGCTCGCCGCCACGTACAAGGCCGACGACCGCGGTTTCTCCGTCGAGGAGTTCACCGCCGAGGCCGTCGCCGGCGCCACCGGCGCCAACAAGATCGAGCGCAGCGAGGGGCGCGACGTCGTCCTCTACGGCTTCGGCCGCATCGGCCGCCTCGTCGCCCGCCTGCTCATCGAGAAGGCCGGCTCCGGCAACGGCCTGCGGCTGCGCGCCATCGTCGTCCGCCCGGGCGGTGGCCGGGCCGCCGAGGATCTCGTCAAGCGCGCCTCGTTGCTGCGCCGTGACTCCATCCACGGTCAGTTCCAGGGCACGATCACCGTCGACGAGGCGAACAGCACGATCGTCGCCAACGGCAACGAGATCAAGGTGATCTACGCCGGCGACCCGTCGGAGGTCGACTACACGGCGTACGGCATCAAGGACGCCATCCTCATCGACAACACCGGCAAGTGGCGCGACCGCGAGGGCCTGTCGACCCACCTGCGCCCCGGCATCGACAAGGTCGTCCTGACCGCGCCGGGCAAGGGCGACGTCCCCAACATCGTGCACGGCGTCAACCACGACACGATCAAGCCGGACGACCAGATCCTGTCTTGCGCGTCCTGCACCACCAACGCGATCGTCCCGCCGCTGAAGGCGATGGCCGACGAGTACGGCGTCCTGCGCGGCCACGTGGAGACCGTCCACTCGTTCACCAACGACCAGAACCTGCTGGACAATTACCACAAGGCCGACCGCCGTGGCCGCTCGGCGCCGCTCAACATGGTGATCACCGAGACCGGTGCCGCCTCCGCCGTCGCCAAGGCACTGCCCGAGCTCGAGGCGCCGATCACCGGCAGCTCGATCCGCGTGCCGGTGCCGGACGTCTCGATCGCGATCCTCAGCCTGCGACTCGAGCGCGAGACCACGCGTGAGGAGGTCCTCGACTACCTCCGCAACGTGTCGCTGACCTCGCCGCTCAAGCGCCAGATCGACTTCACCACCGCTCCCGACGCGGTCTCGAGCGACTTCATCGGCTCGCGCCACGCCTCGATCGTCGACGCCGGCGCCACCAAGGTCGACGGCGACAACGCGATCCTCTACCTGTGGTACGACAACGAGTTCGGCTACTCCTGCCAGGTCATCCGCGTCGTCCAGCACGTGTCCGGCGTGGAGTACCCGACCTACCCGGCCCCGGCGGTCTGATCCCGGCGCACCGCCCGGTCCAGCGCTCCCGGCCGACGGGTTGCGGTGGGCGGCAACCGGTCCCGATCGGCGTCCGGTTGCCCTCCCGCCGTCACCCGTCGTCCACCGCCCGCGCATGCGCACCCGTCCGCCGGAACGCCTGTCCTCACCGGGGCAAGGGTCCTGAGCACGGGGCGGACAGGACTGACGCCACGCGGTGCCGAAGGCCGCCTTTCCCCTGCGGACCGGTCCACAGGGGAAAGGCGGCCTTCGGGCGGTTCTCGTGCGGCTCCCGGAGGACGAGGCAGGGGGCGGAGATCCCCGGTGCGCGCTCCGGGGCGATCCTCTGGGCGGCCCGCCACTGGCGGTGGCGGTGGCGGTGGCGGTGGCGGTGGCGGTGGCGGTGGCGGTGGCGGTGGCGGTGGCGGTCAGAGGGTGCGGCGTACGCCCGCCTGGCGTTCGAGGTCGCGCAGCCGCACCGTCAGATCGCCCTCGACGGCGGTGTGTGCGGGCCCGCTGCGGCCGATCGGCAGGACTTCCCGGCCCCGCATGTCCTCCAGCATCAGCGCGAAGGCCGCGTACATCGCGACCGCGGCCAGCAGCAGGCCGAGCGCACCGGAGAGGGTGCCGGCCAGGTCGGCGCCCGCCCCCTCGGTCACGATCCAGCGGGCGACCGCCCAGTTCTGCTCGACGGCCACCGGATAACGCGCCTCGGGCGAGAGCCCGTACTCGGGAAAGACCACCGCGGCATCGGCACCGACCGCGAGCTCGCGCACCAGCCGGTCATGGGTACGCGCGTTGCCGAACACCCACCCCGCCCCATGGACGCAGAGAATGACCGGCGGATCACCCTCGGAACCCGCCGGCCGGACGATCCACCCCGACCGCACCCGAGGACGCGACAGGAACAGTGGCCCACTCCTCGTCCGCATCCGGCTTCTCCACCGCACCGGACTGCACATCATCGACCGCCTCACGCCCCTCCGCGGGTGGTGTCCGGAAGAGGAACGAGGGCTGGGAGACGGCTTCGGCGAACGCGGCGGCAGCCGGTTCCCGGACGGGGTCGGCGGGGCTGTGGTCAGTCATGGTTCAGCCTGTTCCTTGGGTGGACGGATGCGTTCCCTGCGCCGTCAGCGAGGCTGCACACCGGGACGCCACGTCCGTTCGCACGGTGCTGGTCGGCACCGTGTGCACACCGGCTTGACCGTGGGCGCACAGCTGTGGGGGCGCGCCGTGGAACCGGTCGCGCCCGCCCGGCTCCCGCCCGCCGTGCCGTCGGGTCACAGGCGCCGGTGGAGGGCGACGCGCAGGGTGTCCTTCGTCCGGATCCGGGCCGCCCTCGCGGCGTCGCTCTCCCGCCGGCCGTCTCGCGGGTCCGGTCCGCGCAGGCGGGCCCACTGCCACGGGGGCCCGGCCCCTCCCCTCCGCGCGGTTTTCCCGGTGCCCGGGCGGTCCGGGCCGGTCGGCGCGACGCCACTCCGGCCGGGTCCCTCGCCCTCGTGCTGTACGCAGCCCCGTCCGGGCCTCGGGGCGGGGAGCGCACAGGCCCCGGCCGGTCCCCGCCGAGTGCGCGGCGGGGCCCGGCCGGGCCGGTCGGAGCGGCCCGTCTCAGGCCGTCAGGTGTGCCAGCACCGAACGCATCGCGCGGTGCACGGCCTCGCGCGACTCGTCGGTCGGGTCCAGCACCTCGAAGTTGTGGTGGCCGTTCGGCACGTCGATCACCTCCACGTCGGCCCCGTGGTCCTCGGCCGCGGCGAGGAACTCCGCGACGGTGGCGGCGATCTCGGGCATCTCGAGCCCCGCCCGGGTGAGCACGAGGGGCAGACCGCCCGCGGCCGCCACCGCGTCCGCCGGGTGGAACCGCCCCCCGGGCAGTCCCCAGTTCGGCAGCGGCGCCATGATCGGGTAGCTGGCCGCCAGGCAGCGCAGCCACGCCGGGGGCGCCTCCAGCCAGTCCGCCGCCATCGGACCGCCGCCCGAGAAGAACCACAGTGCCACCCGGTCCGGGTCGACCCGCGGATCGGCCCGGACCAGCTCCACCGCGGCGGCCGTGTCCGCGGCGGCGCGCTCGTAGTCGGTGACGTCGTGGAGGCGGTGGTCGAAGGTCACGCCCACCGCGCCCTGCCCGGCCGCGTACCGGGCGTACCCCGTCAGGGTCGGCCACTCCCGCGGGGTCGGGCGCGCCTCGGCGGGCACCGGGCCGCCGTGCACGAAGACCACCGCCGACCACGGGCCCTCGGCCGCGGGCAGGTACAGGTCGACGTTCCCGGTCCGCTCACGGGCGGGTTCGGGCAGGTCCAGCAGGAACGGCCGCAGGTGCGGCGGCGGTTCGGTGGTCCCGGCCGGCTTCAGCCGGTGGCCCTCCCCCGCCGCGGCGCGCAGCAGGACCTCCGCCAGCTCTTCGGGACAGGACAGCATCGGCCAGTGGCCGGTGGGGAGTTCGAAGAACGTCACGCGGGGACCGGTCAGGGCCTCGAAGGCGGGGTCGCCGAAGCTCACCCGTATCTGGAGCATCTCGATGCCCGCGCCGTTACCGGTGCACAGCACTCCGGTGACGGGTACCGCGGCCACCGCGCCGGTCAGCCGGAGCGGCTGGAGCAGAGTGCCCAGCGGCTGCGGCGCGGCGCGGGCGGTGAGCCGGTCCAGCGCCTCCTCGGGAACACCCGCGGTGCTGCCCCAGCGCTGCCATTCGTCGCGGGCCGGGGGCGGCAGCTCGCCGGTCACTCCGCCCCGTGCGGCGCGCTCGGCCAGTTGTTCGCGCAGGGTTTGGTCGGGCACCGCCGCCAGGGCCGGGACCCCGTCCTGCGGCATACCGGCGTCCAGGTAGACGATCCGGGAGACGCGCTCCGCGCGCCGGTCGGCGGCGCCCAGCACCGGGTGGATGCCGTAGTCGTGGCCGACCAGCACGATCTCCCGCCCGGTCGCGGCGTCGACGGAGTCGATCGCCGCCAGCACGTCCTCGATGTGTGTCTCCAGGTCCGTGCCGGGACGCGCGGGGCCGCTTCGCGCGCCGAGTCCGGTGAGGTCCGGCGTGTGGACCTCGGCGCCCGCCGCGGCCAGTCGCGCGGCCGCGTCCTCCCAGACGTGTGCGCCGGTGAACGTGCCCGGCACCAGGATGAATGCGGTCATGACCCTCTCCTCAGTAAGCCGTCCGCGGCCTGGCCCGATGGCCGTCCGCGCTCGCCGGTACGGTAGGAACTCCCCCTGAGGGAGGTTCAAGTGTTCACGTCGCGCGACGGCCTGTGCAGCATCGGCGAACTCGCCGAGCACGCGGGCGTCACCGTCAAGACCGTCCGGTTCTACTCCGACCGCGGTCTGCTGCCGGAGGCTTCCCGCAGCGCGGGGGGACACCGCCGCTACGGCCCGGAGGCGCTCGACCGGCTGCGCCTGATCCGTTCGCTGCGCGCCCTCGACCTGCCGGTTCCCGAGGTGCACCGGATCCTCGACGAGGAGGACGCGGCGGGCCGGGTCCTGGAGGACGCCGTCGCCGGGCAGTTGCGTACGCTCGGCTCCCAGCTCAGGGCCCTGCGGTGGCGGGAGGCGGGGCTGCGGCTGGTGCAGGAGTGCCTGCCCGGGGAGCGGGCCGACCGACTGCGGCTGATCGGCGCCGTGGCCGCCCCGCCGAGCACCGAGGCACTGGCCCGGTTCTGGCGCGCCTGGCTGCCGCCGCGGATGCCGGCCCGGGCCACCGCCGCGTTCCTGGAGGTGGCAGTGGTGCAACCGCCCGACGACCCGTCCCCGGCGCAGGTGCTGGCCTTCGCCCGGCTGTACGCGCTGGCGGCCCGCCCGTGCGGGAGCGTGGAGCGCTGCCAGCCGGAGGCGCACAAGACCGCGGGCAGCCGCGGGTCGGCCGTGCTGTACGCGGGCCTGGCCGAGGCGTACGAGCTCGCGGGCGGGCAGCTGCGGCGGAACCGGGTCCCGGCCCCGGGCGAGGCGCTGGACTGCTTCGTCGCCGCGTACGCGAGTGTCTACGGCACCCGGGACACTCCGGAGTTCCGCCGCCTGCTGGCCGGGCAGCTTGCCTCCGACCCCCGCATCGACCGGTACTGGGAGCTGGTGGCCGAGGTCGCCACCCCGCCGGGCGGGCGGCCGGAACCGACCCCCGGAGTCGCGCACGACTGGCTGCTTGAGGCCCTGGACGCGCAGACGGCCGCGTAGCGGGCTCATCGGAGTCCGCATCGCCCGGAGAGTTTCTTTCCGCTCCGGACGAAGGGTCCTGGCAGGTCTCCCCCGCCAGGGCCGATCGGGGGCATGCCCGCCCCCCGGCGAGCGGGACCGGCATGGGGCGACTGCATTCCTGAATTGTCTCAGTTTGACTGCCTCATACAAATAATGAGGTGCCATGGGTGTACTGCGCGCTCGTGCGTGGCGGCGTCCCCCGGGCCCAGCCCGGCCGGCGGCCGTTCTTGCGCGGCGAGCGGTCAGCCGATTTCCGTGCGGAGCCACCGCAGCACGTCGGGGGTCACGGAGTCGGTGATGTCGCTGAACTCGCCGTGCTTCTGGAGGTACTTGGCCACGTAGGGGCAGACCGGCACTATGCGCTTCCCCGCGGCGCGGACGTCGGTGAGCGCCTGCCGCACGAGGTGCGAGGCCAGTCCCTGGCCGGCGAAGGCGTCGTCGATCTCCGTGTGGTGGAAGACGCGCTGATCGCCGCGGTCGCGGTATGCGGTCAGGCCGGCGACCGTACCGTCGAGCAGGATCTCGTAACGGTGTTCGGCATCGTTGCGCTCGACGGTCGGAGTGGCGGCGGGCCGGGTCACGGGAGTGCCTTTCAACTGGGCGCCGTGGTCACGGCAGGTTCTTGCGTGGTCTGGTGGTGGCGTTCAGCGAAACAGGTGCGGGGAGGTATTCCCCGCCGTACCCGTCGACTGCGTTGAACCGGTCGAGGACGTTCCGCCAGTCGGCCCATCCGGACGGTGCCCTCGCGTCCCGCCTCGCCTGACGGCCGTCGCGCCCTTGGCCGTCAGTGGCGTACGGCGACGGCCGCCGCGTGGTGGTCGCCCACATCGGCGTCGCCGATCCGCCAGCCCGGGAGGTCGGCGCCGGGGACCTGCGCCGTGCCCAGGTAGTCGGTGGAAAGGCCGCGCGCAAGCCCGGTGCCCAGCCCTTTCAGGTACGCCTCCTTGCGTGCCCAGGCCCGGGCGAACGCATGGGGCCGGTCGACGTCCTCGTACCCGGCCAGCTCCGCGGTCTCCCGCGGGTGCAGCATCGCCGCGATCTCCTCGACGGTCCCGGGCCGCGGGACCTCCTCCACGTCCACGCCGACAGGGGTCGCGGCGAACCCCAGCAGTCCGAGACCGGCACTGTGCGAGAGCGAGAAGTGCACCGGCTGCCCCTTCACGGCCGGTCGGCCGTGCGGCCCGCCGCACGACGGGCAGTCCAGCCGGACCAGCGGTATGTCCTGGGGCTCGGTGTCCAGGTAGCGGCTGAGCAGCATGCGCAGCGCGACGTGCACCGCGACGTACGTGTCCCGGTCCCCGGCCCTGCGGAACGCCTCCGCCCTGGCCGTCTCCGCGGCGTCCAGCACACCGGCCCGGGCCGTCGCGACTTCCTTGAACTCGGCCGCCCGTACCAGCCACAGCTGCGGTGCTCCCCCGGCCGGAGGAAGTGTCACGGGCTCCTCCCACCACTCACCGCGGAGGGGTTGAGGAACGGTCTTCGCCAAGATCGTCATGTGTGCAGGATAGGCGCACGCGAGCAACAGCCCAGGGCTGATGGACCGTTCCCACAGGACGCGGCCGCACACCATGACGCCCGCTCCCTTTCCATGGCAACGGGCAGCCGGACACCGGCCGAACGGCCGGGCCGGAACCACCTGCGGTTTCGCCGGCTCGTCCGGGCAGGGCGCCGCCGGGGGCCGACCGAGCCGACGGGCCCGCTACGCCCTGGCTCCCTCTGCCTCCTCCGGCTGCCGTTGTACGGGAGCGGCTCCGGCCGGCTTCCGCCGTCGGCCGGCCACCACCGCGGTCAGTACGCCGGCGCACAGGCCCCAGAAGGTGGATCCGATGCCGAGCAGGGTGAACCCGGAGGCCGTGGCCAGGAAGGTGACGACAGCGGGCTCGCGCATGTTCACGTCCGCGAGCGAGGACGTGAGTGAGCTGCCGATCGTGCCGAGGAGACCGATTCCCGCGATGCCCAGCACCAGCGCCTGGGGCATGGCGGTGAGCAGCCATCCCACGGCGCCGCCGAATATGCCGATCAACAGGTAGAAGACGCCGGCCCAGACACCGGCCGTGTAGCGCTTGCGCGGGTCCGGGTGCGCTTCTTCTCCCGTGCAGATCGCCGCGGTGATCGCAGCCAGGTTGAGCCCGAAGCAGCCGAAGGGGGCCAGCAGGAAGTTGACGCAGCCGGTCCAGGTGAGCAGGGGCGAGACGGGGGTGTCGTATCCGGCGTTACGCAGTACGGCGACGCCCGGCAGGTTCTGCGACGCCATGGTGACCACGAAGAGGGGAAGGCCCACGCCGATCAGTACCTGCCAGGAGAATTCCGGGCGTACGAAGGAAGGTGCGGCCAGCGAGGCGTGGAATCCGCCGAGTTTCCACGATCCCTGCGCGCCGGTCGCCGTCACACCGGCCACGAGGGCCACGAGGACCGCGTACCGCGGGAGCCACCGCTTGCCTGCCACATAGACGGCGAACATGGTGAAGACGACGAGGAAGTTGTCCTCCATCTGACCGAACAGGCCGGTGCCGAACTGTACGAGCACTCCGGCGAGCAGCGCGGACGCCAGGGCCACCGGGATCCTGTCCATGATCCGCTCGAACCAGCCGGTCACTCCGCTGAGCGTGATCAAGGCGGCCGAGAAGAGGAACGCGCCCACGGCCTCCGCCATGGTCACCCCGTGCAGGCTGGTCGCCAGCAGGGCGGCTCCGGGGGTGGACCACGCCGTGACCACCGGCGCGCGGTGGCGCAGCGACAGGCCGATGCACGTGACGCCCATCCCCACGCCGAGCGCGAGCACCCAGGAGTCGAGTCGGGCGGTGTCCGCGCCCGCGGCCCTGGCGGCGGTGAAGACGATGGCCACGGAGCTCGTGATCCCGATGAGCGTCGCGAGGAAGCCGGCCGCGACCGCAGTGACCGGCGCGGCGGAGCGTATGGCCTGATTCAGTTTCATGGTCGGTCGTTTTCCTCGCTCTGTCGCGGCCTGCCGTGCGGCTGCACCGATGAGGGAGAGCACCGGAGCGACCGCGATGGTGCCGAGCCCTCCGTGAAAGAAGACCTCAGCACCATAGGCGGCACCCGGGGTGCGGTGCGCGGCGCCGTCTCGGTCGTGGGATCGACCCGCCGCAGCCCCCGCACACGGCTGACCGCATGGCACGGAAACCGGCTCCTGCCTTCCCCTCGTCGTCCTGTTGACGAAACCGGCGACCAGCCCCCTGCCTCTCCTTCCGGGCCTGGGTCTGCGCCGAACGGGGCACCCGTGTTGCGCCGTACGGAGCGGGAGCCGCCCGTGGCGGGAGCCCTGCAGGGGATGCGGGGTAGTGGACCGGACATGAGCGAACAGGACCCGGAGAAGGACGTCGAGGAGTGGGTGACCGGTGCCGAGCCGGCCACCGGCGCGCAGCTGAGCTACCTGCACACCCTGGCCCGCGAGGCGCACGAGGACGTTCCGCAGGACCTCACGAAGGCCGAGGCGTCGCGGATGATCGAGCGCTTGCAGCGCGCGTCGCCGCGAACAGCCGGGCCGGAGGGGAACAAGGGCGGCGGCGTATGAGACCAGGAGGGCGGAGGCGGTCACCGACGGCCCGGCCCGGTCGGCCGTCCCGCTCGGCGGCAAGCGGCCGGGGCGGTCCGTCGGGCTCCTCGGCGGACGTGACCGGTCCCGCCGGCCGTCCGTCGTGACCGGTCCCGTCAGCCGCCCGTGAGCGGGACCGCTGCGGCGACCCGGCCCCCGGCGGCGGAGTGGAGGTGGTCGAAGCCCTCGCCGTACGGCCAGCCCTCCGCCCGGTGGAAGCACAGGTCCGTGAGGACCGGCGCCCGGCGCAGGCCCGTGACGTGGGACCCGGCCGCCGCCATGGGCCGGGAGGCGGCCCGGGCGGCTCACCCGGGCCGCCTCGCCGCGCGCCTCGTACGCGGGGCGTGGACCGTCAGACCGGCTCTCCGGGCCCCGGGGCATGCGTGCGCCGTACTCGCCGTTCGTGGACCAGCCGCCCGACCATCGCCCCGCCGTACACGACGAATCCCACTCCCACCAGCCAGGACTGCAGAACCAGCACGGTCCCGATCGGGCCGTACGTCACCGCGTTCGACGCGATCAGCGGCGAGAAGACGAACTGGCTGAAGATCCGCAGCCCCAGTAGCCCCACCGCCGTCGCCACGGCCCCCGGCGCGAGCGCGCGCCAGCGGATCCGGCCGCAGAGCAGGAACCGCTGCGACCACCAGAAGAAGAAGAACAAGCCGATGAGGTCACCGCCGGCGACCAGTACCGTCGCGACCACGGGCGACTCGTCGGGGGCGGGCGTCATGACGAAGAGCAGCAGGGCGGCCACCAGCCCGGCCAGCCAGACGACATGACGCCACATCGTGTGCCACCGCGTCGTCGGCAGGACCCACACGCGCTCGTACCCGGTCTGCACGGCGGATCCGAACGTCACCCCGAAAGCGGCCAGCGCCGCGAGGCCGAGCGCCGTTGTCTGCTGCAGTGCCTGGCCCGGCCGGCCGAACAGTTCCTTGACCTCCTCCTGCGACCTCTCGGACACGCCGAGACCCGCCACGATCCACCGGGCGAAGCCGCGCCCGCTCGCGAGGTCGGCCGCGGCGACGACGATCAGCAGCGGCACCAGGGTGAGGAAACTCAGTGCCGCGAAACCCATGGCACGGTGCATGAGTTCCACCTCGCGTCCCCGGGCCCAGGTGAGCGCGAGGACCGAGGCCCGCAGTCGCCGTTGGAGTCGCGGGAGCCGACGTCCGTGCTGCGCGGGGCGGCCGTCGTGGGGCTCACCGGGTTTCGGGGGCATGCCCGGTCGAGTACCCGTAAGCGCCCGCGTCGCCTCCAGCGTGCCTCCGAACGGGTGCCGTCCGCGCGTCCGCCCGGGTGGCCGAAGAACACCGGTGCTTCGAGGGCGCCGGGTGGGTAGGTTCCGCACATGACCGATGTCGTGGACGCGGATGAACTCCTGCGACGTGTGCGCAGGGCTCGTGACTGGGCCGGGCAGCAGGAAGAGCATTGGCGGGCCCGGCCGGACACCGTCGAGGCGAGCGGTTCCCGGGACGCTCCGGCGGCAGAGGTCTTCGCCGCCGCGTACGAGGCGGTGCGGAAGGTACTGGACGAGGTGATCGATCCGGGAGCGAACGACCTCGATGGCTAGCGGAGCGGCCGGGCCGGGCCGGGAGAAACAGGAGTGGCGTCGCGGCACCTTTGGGGTGATCTGCCGCAACCGGCGTGCGTAACCGGCGTTGATCAGCCTGCGTGATCGGCGTACGCCCGCCCGGGCCTCATCGGCGTGTACGACATGTACTCCGCGTCCCTGGCGGCCAGGCACTGCGACGGTCTCTTCGTATCCGGTTTCGGCTTCGCCGCCTCGTACTACGGGCTTCCCGACATCGGGTTCATCGCCTGGCCGGACATGGTGGCGTTCGCGGAACGCCTGCGCGGCGCGTTCCCGCGGCATCACCTGCTCGTGGACATCGACGACGGTTGCGGTGACCCCGAACCGGCCTGCCACGTGGTGCGGCGCCTGGAGCGGGCGGGCCTTTCGGGGGTGGTGCCGGAGGACCAGAGGCGCCCGCACCGCTGCGGCCACGCCGACGGAAAGCAAGTACTGCCGCTCGATGAGCACCTCGAGAAGCTCAACCAGGTGCTGGCGAGCCGGACCGACCTGCTGGTCGTGGCACGGACCGATGCCACCGACGAGGAGGACCTCCTGATCCGCGCCAAAGCCCTGGCGGCGACCGACGCGGACGTGGTGCTGGTCGACGGGGTGCGCAGCGTCGGGGCGATCCGCCGGATCCGTGACGTCATCGGCGGCAAGCCGCTGCTCTTCAACCGGATCGCGGGCGGCAAGTCACCACGCCTGTCACCCACCGAGCTGGCCGGGCTCGGGGTCGGCGTGGCGATCTACAGCACACCGTGCCTGTTCGCCGCGCACCGCGCGATGGAAGAGGCGATGACCGGGCCGAGGTCCGCTGACGGGTGTCTGCCCGCCGCGGAGGACGGCGGCGGCATCGGTGCCAGCGACGCCGCGGCGCTGCTGACCGAGAACCTCCACCGCCACAGCACGCGCTGAAAGGGTGCTGAAAGGCTCCCCGCCGGTGCGCCGGTGCACAGGGAACGCACCGGCGCACCGGCCGCGTCAGGATTCCTGCCGCACCGGATGACGACCGCTCACTTGCCGCTGTCCTCCGCGAGGGTGTGCGCGACCAGCGCGTTGGCATGGCCGTGGCCGAGGCCGTGCTCGGTCTTGAGCCAGGCGACCAGTTCCATGTGCTTGGTCAGCGGCGATGATCGGATGAGGCCCTTCCACTCCGTGATCGGACGACCGTACTTCTGCTCGATCGACGGAAAGTAGCTGGCGGGACCCTTCACAGACTCGTTCATGCGTGCATTTTGACACTGGCGTGCGGGGACGGGTCCACTTCCCGCAGCATTACGCTCGGAGAGCCGCGCACTTGCCCGGGTTCCGTCCGGGCGTCCAGGAGATCAACCGGTGGATTCCAGCCATGCGGTGTACCAGTCGCAGAAGTCCGGTCCGGGGGACAAGCCACCCCGGTCGCGGTCGTCGAGCCGGACCCGCCCCGCTCATTCGCCGGTGACGACCGGGCGGAGGGGCACCCCGCAGCCGGCCTCGGTGACAACGGGTGTCCCGCTCACCGAGTAGTCCTGGCTGCCGTTCCCTCCCGGTCCGCCGAACGCCCGGAGGCGGGGGAACGGCGCGGCCGGAAAGGCGGGCTGCCGGTCTTCCGCGCGTTCGTCGTGCGCCGCCCCTTCCTCGTCGACGTCCGGGGCGTGGTCGAGCGGCTGGTGGTGACCGACGGCCGGATACGTGGCGTCGAGCCGGAGAGCGGCCGGATGGCGGACCGGAGGGTGGTGTTCGCCTTCCCTCGGGTGGTGCCCGACGACGCGCTGCCGACCGGCCCGGGTTGCCGTACCGAGAACGGCTGGGTGACCACTGACACCTCGGGCCGCGCCGGCGTGCCCGGTGTGGGGGCGGTGGGCAACGTCGTCGACCCGCGCGCGATGGTGATCACCGCCGCCGGCATGGGCACGGCCGTCGCCTTCGCCCTCGACCACGACCTCGTGGACGAGCAGGTCTCCCACGCCGTCGCCGATCACCGCGCGACCGTTCCGCGGTGATCACGGTCGGCCGGGGAAGTCCACGTCCCCAGGTGGGCGTGGACGGCCTCAAGCAAGGGCTGGTGCGGACGAGTCGGGCCGACGGGCTTCCGGCAGAGCGGTTCGCGGCCGTTGCCGCCCGCGGGTCCCCGGTGCGTATCCCTGCGGCCCTACCGTGCCGCCCTACCGTCAGCTCGCCTTGGACGGACCCGAGGTGTCGGCGGCCAGCGAGACGGCGAGCGCGCCCAGCACGGTGCCCATCATGTAGCGCTGCGCCTTGAGCCAGGAGGGGCGGCGGGCGAGGAAGACGGCGATCGCGCCGGCCGCCAGGACGACGGCGAGGTTGACCGCGACGCTGACGACGATCTGGACCGAGCCGAGAACGATGCCCTGGAGGAGGACGTGGCCCTTGCCCAGGTCGATGAACTGGGGAATGAGCGAGAGGTACATGATGGCGATCTTCGGGTTGAGCAGGTTCGTCATCAACCCCATCGTGAACAGCCTTCCCGGTGAGTCGTGCGGCACGTCCTGTGGGGTGAAAACGGAGACGCCACCCGGCTTGAGGGCGTTCCAGGCCAAGTAGGCGAGGTACGCGGCGCCCGCGAACTTCACCGCGAAGTACAGCTCGGGTACGGCGGTGAAGGCGACCGACAGGCCCAGGTTCGCGGCGAGCAGGTACACCATGAAGCCGAGCGCCACACCGCCGAGGGAGATCGTCCCGGCACGCCTGCCCTGGGTGATGCTGCGGGAGACCAGGTAGATCATGTTCGGGCCGGGGGTGAGCACCATGCCGAGGGCCACCACCATCACGCCGAGGACCCCGCTCAGTTCAACCATGAAAACGCCTCATCCGGTGTTGTGCGGTGCCGCCGTCCCCCGTCACGCCTCGACGGCCTGCCCGAGCCCCTCCGTCCCTTGCCGGGGTTCCTCGTCCGGAGGGCGGCGTCCGACCGATCCGCCGGCCCTGCGGCCTGCTGCGCCGGGAGGCCGCGGACTCCGCGGCGCGTGAGGGCCGCGGGCCGCCGAGACCTGCGACGCGGCGACCGTTTCTCCGTACCTGTGTCAGGCCCTTGCGAGGCCGGCTCGGGGCTGGATCTCCCGGCGCGGCTCGGGCCGGCGAGGTGGTCTCGGACGAAGACGGTGCGGACCGCGCGGCTGAGTTCTTCGCGTGCGAGGACTGAGTACCTCTGCTGTGGGCAGGCGAGTGGAATGGCCGACCTTGGAGAAATTCTGCAAGTAACCATGCGCCGCCGTCGCCTGACCGTACAGGCCCTCGCGGAGCGAACCGGAATCCGTACGCCACGGATCAGGGCGTTCGTGGAGGACGGGGCGAGCGGCCCCGTCCATCCCACTGAGCCGGAGCTGGCCGAACTCGCCGGTGCCCTGGGGCTGCCACTGCCCGACGTCCTTCACGCGGCCCGGGTTCTCGGCAAGGCCCTGGCCTGACACCGTTCTGGTGTTCATGACAGTGATCGCGGTGCTACTGCCGGCGCTCTTCCTCTGCTTGGTGCTTGTGCTGGGCCGATACGAGGAACGCCTGTTCGCGCCCTTGCCTGCCCGACGGCACCGCTACTCCCGCAGAGCCCGGCACGCGCGACGATGAGACAGAAGCCCGCCCCCTGCGCCGAGCCCCTGTTGCCGTTCTCGGGCCGGGCCCTGGCAGAACGTCCGCGCCCGCCCACAGCCCTGCAAGCCGGCGGACGGGCGCGGAAACACACCGGCGGACGCCACACCACGAAGGCGCGTGGCTGTGCGGTCGGCGTCGGCGGTCGTCGTGTCCGGCGACGGTTTCGGGCCTCGGTCCCGACGGCCGGCCGCTCCTGCTGCTCTTCCGTGACCACGTACTGACGCGGCCTCACCCGGCCGGCTTGCCGGCACTCGGTACCGATGTGCAGTCACTCACTCCTCGGAGCGGGCCATCGCACCGTCACCGGAGGGCGCGGAGCGGACCTCGCCGCGGGCCGCTCCGGTGTCGGAGGTGCACTGGTACCCGTATCGGTGCCGGTGCGAGCCCAGCCGCCCTGGCCAGACCTGTTGGCCTGTTGGCACTCTTCTTCCCAGGCGGTGCCGTGGTGCTCGTGGAGACGGTGCTCCTCGACCATGGTGGCCTCGGGGACGAGGGCGAAGAAATCGCTGTGCCGCCGGGGCGCCCGGGGCGCCCGGGGCGCCCGCACGAGACTGCCTCCGTAGTCGCGAGGAGCGACGCCCCAAGCGGAGAACGATGTTCAGGACCCGGCGTTTCCGGTTACCCGGGTGCCATGGCATCGATGAGGCAGCGAAAGCATGACGATACGCGGCACCGGCGGACAGACCGTGGAACGGAGCCGGATTCCGGTACCGGCTCGGAGCCCGGCCCGGACCCGCAGGTGGAGCGCGACGCACCGGACCAACCGACCGAGATGCGAACGAAGTCGTGGTGGGCGGTGCTCAAGCGGACGGTGGCGGAGTTCCAGGACGACGAGCTGGCCGACCGCGCCGCGGCGCTGACCTACTACGGGGTGCTGGCACTTTTCCCCGCCCTGCTGGTATTGGTCTCACTGCTGGGCATCGCCGGTGAATCGGCGACCAAGAGCATTCTGGACAACCTCAAGCAGATGACCCCCGGCTCGGCGCGGGACATCATCTCCAGCGCGGTCACCCAGTTGCAGGGCAACGGCGGCACCGGATCCGTCCTGGCGGTCGTCGGCCTGCTGGGCGCGCTGTGGTCGGCGTCAGGCTACGTGGCCGCGTTCATCCGCTCCTCCAACGCCGTCTACGACATGCCGGAGGGCCGGCCGGTGTGGAAGGTACTGCCGGTGCGGGTGGGCGTCACCTTGGTGCTGATGGTCATGGCGTGCGTCAGCGCACTCATCGTGGTGTTCACCGGCGGACTCGCCCAGCACGTGGGCACGGCACTGGGCATAGGAGACTCCGCGCTGACGGTGTGGTCGATCGCGAAGTGGCCCGTACTGGTCCTTCTCGTCACCATCATGATCGCGCTCCTGTACTGGGCCTCCCCAACGTCAGGGGCCGCGGCTTCGCGTGGGTCACCCCGGGCAGCTTCCTCGCCCTGGTCATCTGGATGATCGCCTCGGCCGGCTTCGCCCTGTACGTGGCGAACTTCGGTTCGTACAACAAGACGTACGGCACCCTCGCCGGAGTGGTCATCTTCCTGGTCTGGCTGTGGATCACGAACCTGGCGGTCCTCCTCGGCCTCGAGTTCGACGCGGAGATGGCCCGCGAGCGCGCCATCATCGGCGGCCACCCCGAACACGAGGAGCCGTACGTCCAGCCCCGCGACACCCGCACATGGACCGACGGCGACCGCAGGGAAATGGCCGGCGACCAGCCCGGCTCCACCGGGCCCCGGCACGCGCCGCTCGGACCGGCGTAGGAACGCGGACGGCGGGGAAGCAGATGATCATGCGTCTACTTCATGACTTCCAGGCCCTCGACCGGCAGCTGACCCGCCGAGCCGCCTCCTGGGACTCGCCCTGGGCCCGGCAAGTCCTGCCGGCGGTGGAGTCCGCAGCGGAGAAAACGAAACTCTGGTGGGGCACCGCCCTGGTCATGGCCGCCACGGGCGGGCACACCGAGCGCAGAGCCGCAGCAGCGGGCCTGGCCGGCATGCTCACCGCACAGGTGATCGGCAACGCGGGGTGCAAGCAGCTGTACGAGCGGCGCAGACCACCCCTGGAGATGATTCCGCACGACGACGCCGAAGACCGGCCGGACAGCTCTTCCTTCCCCTCCGGGCACACCGCGGCCGCCGTGGGCTTCACCGCCACGGTGGCCCTCATCTCCCCCTGGTGGGGAGCGGCCGCCTCGGTCCCCGCCGCGATGGTGGCCGTGGAACGTGTCCACAGCGGAGCGCACTACCCCAGCGACGTCGCGGTCGGTGCCGCCATCGGACTGACCAGTGCCTGGCTGGTCCACCGCGCACCCCGACTGCTCCGCAGACTGCTGTAACCCCTTGTACGGGCTGCCGGGCGCCCGCATGGCTGGACAGAGCACGGGTACGCGGCGAAGAACGCCCCCCGTACCCGATACGAACGGAGAGTCAGGTGTCATGCGCGCCCGCCTGAACGGCATCAACTCCGTGAAACGCAACGCCGACGCGCCCGTCCACGACGTCGCCCAGGGCGTCGGCAGAGGAAGCCGACGCCCTGGGCGCGGCCACCGGCAGGCATGCCGGAGCGCGTCTACGGCGTGTCCCGGCTGAGCATGGAAAGGCAGGTAGGACGATGAGCACGTCCATGGACCCCCCGCCGCGTCAGAGCTTCGAGGCCGAGGCGCCGGTGAGTGAGCTGGTCAAGCAGGCGTCGGAGCAGGTCTCTCAGCTGATGCGGCAGGAACTGCGCCTCGCCCAGGCCGAGATGCAGCAGAAGGGCAAACGCTTTGGGATCGGAGGCGGCCTGCTCGGCGGAGCCGGCGCGGTCGGCTTCCTCGCCCTACAGGCTCTTGCCGCCACCGCGATCGTGGTGCTGAGCCTGATGTGGCCGCTGTGGGTCTCCGCGTTGACCGTGACCGTGGTCCTGGCGGTACTGGCCGCGGTGCTCGCCGCCGTGGGCAAGAAACAGATCAGCCAGGCGAGCCCGCCCGCCCCTGAGCTGGCCATCGACGGCGTCAAGGCCGACGTCGCTGAGATCAAGGAGAAAGCGCACCGATGACCGTCAACCCGCAGGACAACGGCTCCACGCCCACCCCCGAAGAGCTGCGCGAGCAGGTGGAAGGAACCCGCGAGAAGCTCGGTCAGACCGTCGAAGCACTGGCCGCCAAGGCCGATGTCAAAGCCCAGGCACAAGAGAAGGCGGCGCAGGTCAGGAGCCAGGTGCAGGACAAGGCCGCTCAGGCACTGCACCTGGCGCAGGACAGGACCCCGGAGCCGGTCCGTGAGAAGGCCGCACAGGCCAAGGAGCAGATCGCGCAGGCAGCGGCCGCTGTGGCAGACAAGTTCCAGGAGAAGGCCCCGGACCCGGTCCTGGAGAAGGCGTATCAGGCAGCGGAGAGCACGCGCGGCAACCGTGGCCTGCTCATCACCGGAGTCGCCGCACTCGCCGTGCTCGTCCTGGTGCGCCGCAAGAGGAGGGGGCGCTGATGAAAGCGTCCAAGATCGCCTACAAGCCCATCGGCCTGGCGCTCGGCGCCGGCAGTGGCCTCGTGGCCGGTGCCGTCTTCAAGCAGGCCTGGAAAGTCATCAGTCGTGACGAGGACGCCCCGGACGCCACCGACGAGGATCGCGGCTGGCGGGAGGTCCTGCTCGCCGCCACTGCCCAGGGCGCGATCTTCGCCGCCGTGAAAGCGGCCGTCGACCGCGGCGGCGCCACCGCGGTGCGACGCCTGACCGGCACCTGGCCCGGCTGACCCGTCTGCCGGGCTCCAGGTGGGTGCACCCGCCGCCCGGGGGCGAAAGGGCAGCGGGCGGCGGGCACACCCACAAGGATGGCCTCCGGGTAAATACAGTTGGGCGCACTCGCCCTCGGCCGATCCTGCTCGGTACTGCCCCGGGGGTCCGGTCCCCGGGGTGCGGTGGTGCGCGGTCCTGGAGACCCGGAGACCGAAGTCCTGGTGGCGGCGGATTGCCCAACGAGCCCTGGAACAGGCCCTGGACAAGGCCTGGGTGGGCACCGACCGGCTTCATCGTCCGGGTGACCGGCAGACCGGCAGAGGCTGAGCGGTCCGGCACAACGGGCGGCTCCCCCGACGATTGTCGTCGGCGGCCTCGACCCGTTCGCCGAGCCCGGCGCCACTGCGTCGGTCGCCTGCCGGCTCTACCGCATCCCGCAGAACCTGGCCGGTGCCGCCCCGAGCCGGCCGGCTCCGGCAGGGTCTCACGAAAGCCACCAGCACCACAGGAACAGCCCTCGGTTGCTCCTGAGCACGCCTGGGCGCCGGCGGGCCGGTCCGTCGACGTCCAGGCGCGCAGGACCGGCTGTTGTCCTGGCACCGTCCCGGTGCGCGTGGCGATTATCGGCCAGGGCCGGTATTTGCGGTTGCGGTCGGGGACGAGGCCGGTGATGCCTTCGTCACGTGCTGCGGTCGCGTCATGCATGCGTCCAGGCCGCAGGTCATCGGCCCATGACGTGCGGCCTGGTGGTCACGGGCCGTCCCCCTTCGAGGACGCGCGGAGCACCGAGGCGCCCACGGGGGTGAGGGTGTGCAGCACTGTCGTGGCATGCCGGCTGCTGGTGATGAGCCCGGCGTCACGCAGTGCGGTGGCGTGCCGGCTGGCGGACGCCGCGGAGACCCCTGCCGCTCGGGCGATCTCCCCCGTCGTCGCCCCGGTGGCAGCCGCGTACAGGGCTGCCGCCCGGGTCCGCCCGAGGAACGTCGTCAGGGGTACGGACGGTTCGTCGGCGAGCCGATGGTCCGGAGGCGGGGTACCGGCGCGCCGGAGCACCGGGGAGCACAGGACGGGCGGGAGTTCCGGATCGGCGAGGCTGTTCGGAGTGCGCCAGCAGAAGTACGTGGGGATGAGCGTCACACCGCGCCCGTTCAGCCGCAGGTCCCGGTTCACGGGCGGATACTCGACCCGCGGCACGGGCCGTCGCCAGCGCATCATGGGACCCGCACCGCGGAGAAGACGGCAGCTCCTCCGACCCCGACGGGGACGGCTGGGGCTGGGAGAGCAACCGCTCCTGCGTAGTTCGCGGCAGCTCCGCGAACCGCTGACCACTCCCCTGCCGGAGACTGGAGAAGAGTGAACAAGTGCCCTCCCCGTTCGCACCGGGCGGGAGGGCACCACCGGCACCTGGAAAGAACTCATCCCGCTCCTCCGCCTCGCGGCCGCGACGATGTCATCGGACAGCACCGGGAAGTCCGGCTCGCCTCGCGCGGCGGTCACGGGCGGACGCGCGGACATGGGAGCGGGTGCCGCCCCGGGAGCGGGTATCGGCCCGCGGGCGCCGTCCGGCTGTCCGCTGGGGCCGGCACGGGGGTCACCCAGACCCGGCTGCCCACCGCTCGTGTCCAGCGCGGTCATGTCCGGGCCGGCCGGATCCGGATCGGTCATGCCGAAGCCGTCGAAGTCTCTGGTGGCCAGGCCGGGTTCGTCCGGCACCGACATGTCGGAGCCGGGCATGTCGGCGTCGGTCCCCGACTACGCCACCGGTTCCGGTTCCGTGCAGGCCTCGGCGGTTCGGGTGGTGTCCGTGGCGGGCGCGGTCCAGCGCTGCCGCAGACCCAGGCCTGAGCGGAGGGCGTCGGCCAGCTCCGTGGCGGAGCGCGCGGGAATAGCGGACAAGGCCGCGCCTCCCTCCACCGCTCCCGGGGCCGGATCCAAGGACACCTCCAAGAAGGGCTGCAGCAAGGGCGGCACCGGCTCACAAACTCCCGGCGCCAATGCGCAAGGGCTCCTGATCATGCCCGCGGTCCGTGCCAACCCGTGCCGAAACGAAGCGAATCGAGGCAAGGCCACCCCGTCCACGGGCCTGGTCGACGCACTGTCGCTCCCCGGGGCCGCGTCCGGCGGGATCGACTTCTCCAGCATGGGGTTGCGCTATCTGTCCGACCCCGGCGACGGCAGCGGACTGCAGTACTCGTTCAGCGCGGACCGCGACTTCATGAAGGGCGACCCGTGTACGTCCACCGGCCTGACCGCCGCCGACCAGGCTTCAGGCGCCTTCTTCGTCTGGCTGACCCTCAACCCCACCTCATTCTGCGTCAATCTCAATCCCAACGCACCGGACCGGATCGTCGATCACCGGCCCGGGCAGACAGACGCCGGGCGCATCATGCTCGAAGCCGATCTGCGATCGCACCCGGATCCTCTCCGCCCCGGCCTCCGTACACCAGGACGGCGACGCGCTCTACATCCTCGACGCACCCCTCGATGTCCAGATGGAAACCACGTACATGGAGGCGCGCGGCAAGGCGGCAGCGGCCGGGTACCCGAGGACGGACAAGGCCACCGAGGACCGGAACGAGGACTTGTTTCGCACTTTGGTCTTGCCCAAGCTGAAGCATGCCATCAACTACGCACCGCAATACGCCGAACTGCGCCGTGTCTATCTCGCCCGCGTCGCTGCCGAGTGGTATCGAGGGCTGAGCCGATCCAAGGACACGGCCTACGGCGACCTTGTCGACAAGGGTGACGTCACCGACTGGCAGACCGAGACCGATGGGAAGCCCACCGACACCTTCGACCGGTACGCCGACTCCTACTCCAGGGGCGAGTTCAAAGTCACGGAGGAGGAGCAGCGCGGCGATGGCCGTGTCTACGTCCGTACGTATTCCTACGGCGGCGTCGATCTCTCCAAGACCGCCATGAGCAAGGTCTCGAACGACTGCTTCACGGCCGAGCAAGCCACCCTCACCGAGGACATCGACCGTTCACTGGAAGCGCCGGCCGCCAGGGGCGACGACACCGTGTGGCTTGGCACGCCCACGCCACGCCAGGCCGCCGGGCTCGGACCGCCTGAAGATCCCCTGTCCACAGGCGAGGTGGCGCTGCGCCTGCTTCCGGTGCCACTGGCGTTGCTCGGCGTCCTGCTGTGCTGGCGCAGGCGGAGGCTCAACGCCCCCGGTGTCCCAAGCTCCCCGCGACTCACGGCCACCGGCACCCACAGTCCCCAGACGCCCGGAGCGCCCCAGGCGCCCGCAATGGCCCAAGACCATTGCGTCGCGCAGCAGTTGCCAAACGATCACGCGAGAACCCGCACAACACCTCCCGATGATGTTGTCAGACCACAGCTGTGGCCGGGACCTCCTCAAGGCGCAGGGAGCCGGAGTCCGTGAGATAGCGCGGCGGACGGGCCGGGCTCCTTCGAACCGCCTTCGGGACGACTGACTTATTCCAACCCCGCACCGGAGCATCCCCGCGTGAGCGGAAGTGAACCGAAGCCGATGCGTCAGATCGTCGGCGGTCAGGACCGGGACCTCACCAGCGCCCCGAGTGACGATCCACATGCCGACGCGGGCCGATCTTGTCGGGATTGCACCCTTAGGTTTCCCTCGTGCGCACCGGTGCCCAGAAGCCGGCATGGCCTCATCGCCGCGCTGCCGGCATCGGCGCCGTCAGTCATGACGGCGAGACAGCGACGGCTGCCGCCCCCCGACCGCACCGACCACCCCGGTATATGCCAGACACCCCGTCAGCGAAGTCGGCATTGAGTCAGCATCGGGTCTACCGAAGCCGCCTGCATACGACCACACCTTGGACTGCCAACCACCTTTCACAGGAACCATGAACGACGCCGATCCCATGATTCCGCTTCGCGGCTACCGGGCCACACCCCTCCGCTACAGGCGCGCCCATCCAGGCTCATCAACACAGGTCAGTGCAGCCGCCTGCGCGGTTTCAGCGCCACCGTCGGGAGTTCGGGCGCGGGCAGGCGGTCGCCGGCGTAACCGTGCACCTCGCCGAAGCGGGTGCCCTCCATCCAGTCCTTCCGGGCCTGCACGATGTCCTCGTGGGAACGGCCGATGAAGTTCCACCACATGATGATTTCCTCCTCGAACGGAGTTCCGCCGAGCAGGATTGTCCGGGCGGTGTCGTCCGACTCGTTCGTCAGCGTCAGCCGGTCGGATCCGGTCGGGAGGCAGCCCAGTTCGGCCGGGTTCAGCACGGTGTCGGCCATGCGGATCCTCCCGTGGTCGACGAGAAGGCCGTGCTCGAAGGCGGGGTCCAGGGCGAGCGTGGCCGTCGCACCCGGATCGAGGACGATTTCGGCACCGAGCAGCGGGGTGAACGTCCGCACCGGGGAGACCGCTCCCGCGAGCGTGCCCAGGAAGACCCTGATCCCGGCCCCGCCGGTCCGCACAGGGGTGGGAACGTAGTGCTGGAAGTCCGGTTCCGTGTGCCGGTGCTCTTCGGGCAGCGCCACCCACAACTGCACACCGTGCAAGGCGGTGGTCCGCTCGGTCGAGACCTCCGAATGGCTGATCCCGTACCCGCCCGTCATGAGGTTCAGCTCGCCCGGCCGTACGAACGCGTGGCTGCCCAGGCTGTCGCGGTGCTCGATCTCCCCGCTGAACAGCCAGCTCACCGTCTGCAGGCCGGTGTGCGGATGTGGGGCGACGTCCATGCCGCCCGTCTCGGCCACATTGTCGGGGCCGTAGTGGTCGGCGAAGCACCAGGCGCCGATCAGCGTCCGGGCGCGCTGTGGCAGCGTACGGCGTACGGTCATCGCCCGCGGACCGCCCAGCGGGACGTCACGCGGGGAGAGGACCTCGATCCCCGGCACCCGGCCATCGCCCTCCGGTCCTCCGCAACGCAACTCAGTGGGCTTCACTTCGACGTTGCTCACCGCGTACCGCCTCCCAACGAAAGAATGGTTGCAAGTTCAACATTACTCACCGTCCAGGTGAGTCGCGCCCGGCCGGCCGGAGGCCGACCGGACCGGTGGTGCGAGGTGCTGCCACAAGAAGGTGTGCACCAGGGCTTTGTTGTGGGCCGACTGTTCGTTGTCGCTGGCGCCTGCGTGGCCGCCGCCGGTGTTCTCGTGGAGCAGGACCGGGTGGCCGAGTTCGCGCAGCCGTGCGGCCGTTTTGCGGGCATGGCCGGGGTGGACGCGGTCGTCACGGGTGGAGGTCATCAGGAGGACCGGCGGGTACGTCCGGTCCGCGGTGAGCCGGTGGTAGGGGGAGAGCGCACGGAGGTGGGGGCGGTCGGCTTCGTTGTCCGGGTTGCCGTACTCGGCGATCCAGGACGCGCCGGCGAGGAGCTTGTGGAAGCGGAGCATGTCCAGCAGCGGTACCTGGGCGACGATCGCGCCGAACAGCTCCGGGCAGCGGGTGAGCATCGCGCCCATGAGCAGGCCGCCGTTGCTGCCCCCCGCGGCGCCCAGCATGCCCGGGGTGGTGATGCCCCGCGCGACGAGGTCCGCGGCGACGGCCGCGAAGTCCTCGAAGGCTCGCGGCCGGTCCGCGCCGAGTGCGGCCTGGTGCCAGTCCGGCCCGTACTCGCCGCCGCCCCGGATGTTCGCGATCACGTAGGTGCCGCCGCGCTCCAGCCACGCCCGGCCCGTCACCGCGCCGTAGAAGGGGGTGAGGGAGACCTCGAAGCCGCCGTAGCCGTAGAGCAGGGCGGGGCCGGGGCCCGTGGGGCCGCGGTCGGGGCCGATCACGAAGTACGGCACCCGCGTGCCGTCCCGGGAGGTCGCGAAGAACTGCTCCACCGCCAGACCGTCCGTGTCGAAGCGGGCCGGAGCCTGCTTGAGGACCTCGGTGTCGGCGCCGATCTGCCCGCGGTAGAGGGTGGAGGGCTGCAAGAATCCCGACACATCCAGGAAATACTCGTCGGAGACGTCCGGGTCCGTGTCCACGACGGTGACCGCGGACAGCGTCGGGACGTCCGCGAGCGGCTTGCGCGCCCACCCGCCGCCGGAGACCGGGGTGAGGACCTCGATGTGGGTGCTGACGTCGCGCATCGTCTCCAGGATCAGATGGCGGCGGGTCCACGAGTGCCCGGCCAGAGCCGTCCGCTCGTCCGGTGCGAACAGCACCTCGGCGGTGCGGTCGCCGGCCAGGAAGGCGTCGAAGCCGAACGCCAGCAGGGAGCCCGCCCGGTGTCCGAGCCAGTCGGACTTCGGGGTGACGATCAGATACTGGCGATGGGCGTAGGCGCGGGCGTCGTCGGGAACGTCGATCTTCACGAGCGTGGCGTCGGGGGCGAGGAGGTACACCTCGCTGCGGAAGAAGTCCAGCGAGCGGCCGACGAAGTCCCGCTCGAAACCGGGTGTGGCGTCGTGCCGGCCCCAGGCCGACACGTCTTCCGCCCCGGCCTCGAAGACCAGAGCGGCTTCCTCCAGCGGCGTACCGCGCCGCCACCTGCGCACCGTACGCGGATAGCCCGCGTCGGTCAGCGAGCCGGGCCCGCAGTCCGTGCCGACGAAGACGGTGTCGGCGTCGACCCACCCGATCCGCGTCTTCGCCTCCCCCACCTGGAACCCTCCCGCGACGAAAGTCCGGGTGCCGAGGTCGAACTCGCGGACCACAACGGCATCACCACCGTCGCGCGACAGGCACACCAGTGCCCGGTCGTAGTCGGGACGGCGTACCCGCGCACCGGCCCACACCCACTTCTCGTCCTCCGCGGCGGCGAGCGCGTCGACGTCGAGGAGGACCTCCCACTCGGGAGCGTCCTTGCGGTACTGCTCCAGCGTCGTACGCCGCCACACACCACGCACGTGGTCGGCGTCCTGCCAGAAGTTGTAAAGGAACACTCCGCGACGGATGGTGTAGGGGATGCGGTCGGAAGCGTCCAGCACCTCCCGCAGGCGCTCCTTCAGGGAAGCGAACCCGGCGCCGGCGGCCAGCGCGGCCTCCGTCTCGGCGTTCCGCCCGGCCACCCACTCGAGCGCCGCCCCACTCTCAACGTCTTCCAGCCACAGGTACGGGTCGTCATCGATCACAATCCGAATTGTGCAGGCCCGGAGCGCGCGGCGAGACCACATCCGCCAATGCCTTGACGTACGTCCCCGGCAGACCGGAGGGATCGCCGCGGGGCGGCGGCGGAAGAGGCGGGCGTCGAAACCACCCCCTCCCGGGGGCGCCGCTGAGGGGGCACGCGGGCGGGCGGGACCACATGGATCTCCCGCATCATCCTCCGCGGCAGGGGCACACGGGATGAGGCGGTCAGGAAGCGGCCCCTCCGACAGGCATGCTTCTGGAGTCCACGTTGCTGTTTCCGTACTACCGCCTCGGCGCCGACCGTCTCGTGATCGAGATCCACGAGGTGATCGACTTCGGCGAGCAAGACGCCGCTGAAAGCGGGCTGCGCGCGCTGATCTCGGGTTCCGGCGCCCGGACCGTGATTCTCGACGTGCACACGCCGCTGGTCACCGCTGCGGCTGTCAACGTGCTGCTGCGCGTTCGGCAGGTCGCCCGCCGCGGAGGAGCCGTGCTGTCCGTGGTGGCGCGTCGGCCTCTGGCCCGCAAGGTGTTCCGCATCGCCGGTGTCTACCGGTTTCTGCTGGTGACCGCCACGTTGTCCGGCGCCGTAGCCTGCGCGCGCGGATGCCGTCCCGTCTCGAAGCAGCCGGCGCGGCGGGACCAGGGCGTCGGGCGGTGAACCCCCTGCGAATCAGGGCCGGGGGCGCAGCCCGTCCTGGGTCGGCGGCCGGCCCGAGACGTTGGTCAGGAGGTCGGCGCACAGGTCGCGCAGCTTGATGTTGCGGTGCTGGGAGGCGCTGCGCAGGATCGCGAAGGCGCGTTCGGCGGTGCACCGCCGCTGTCCCATGATCACGCCGATGGCCTGGTCGATGACGGTGCGGGACTTCAGTGCGGTCTGCAGGTGGTCGGCGAATTCCTGGGCGTCGCCGATCCGCTGCGCCAGCGTGATCGCTCCGGTGGCCTGCGCCGCCAGCGCACGGAGGAAATCCATGTCGACGTCCGTCGCCCCGTCCGGCTTGGCGAAGTACAGGTTCAAGGCACCGGCTGTGTGGGTGTGGGCCGCGATCGGCAGCGAGACGGAGGAACGGATACCGCACGCCACGGCATAGGCCGGGTAGTCGCCCCAGCGCCGTTCGCCCATCATGTCGCCGACCAGGACTTCTCCCGCCGTGCGCAGCGACTGGAGGCACGGGCCGTCGTTCTGGCCGTACTGCTTCTCGTCCAGGTCCCCGGCCCTTGGGCCGACGCTGGCCACGGTCAGGGGGCGGCCCCGGCGCTCCAGCGTGATACCGGCCCCGTCGGCGGCCGGGCTCCGTTGCAGAGCACTGTCGACAAGGGCCTGCAGGAATTCATCGACGCTTTCGGCGTCGAGCAGCAGGCCGGTCAGGTCCGGTACGTCCAGGTCCGGTACGTCGGAGGGGGGTCCGTCAACCATGGTCGTTCCTGTTCCGGGCCGGCTGACCCGTGATCGGCCGTGAAAGCAGGGATTGCCGGGGCCACGGAATCCAACCCGAGAGTGATGCCTCCAGCGCGTTGCGGTCCGCCCTGCTCCGGCGGGGAGGCGATGCGGACGGCTCTCCCATTGTCGCAGCTTCCGGTACGCACGAGGGGCTCGACCGCCCGGAGCGGGTCCGCCCTCTGACGCGCGGCGGTCGATTCCGGGAGCGGTTGCCGTGATGCGCGTGCCGCCATCGGTGGCCGAAGCAGCGCCGCCGCCGTGAGGGATCGGCGCGTCCGGGTACAGGAACATGCGGCCGGCCGACCGGTCGGCCCGACGCGTACGCGTCCTGAGGAAGCCCGCAACCGCCCGGCTCGCCCCCGGCTGAGGCAGCCGGCTCCGTGTACCGCCGGTCCGGTTGCCGGCGGTACGTGTACCGACACACAAGGAGGCAGCTGATGGATCACTCCCGCGTTCCCGTTCTCGAAGCGCTGGAGGCGTTCCGGCGTCGCGGGGATGTCGTGTACGGGCCCCCGGGGCACAAGCAGGGGCTGGGCGCCGATCCCCGGGTGGTGGACATCGTGGGGGAAGGCGTGTTCCGTTCCGACGTCCTCTCCCTCAACGGTCTGGACGACCGCCGCGAATCCCAGGGGGTGCTTGCACAGGCGGAAGAGCTGATGGCGGATGCGGTCGGCGCGGAGCGGGCGTTCTTCTCCACCTGCGGGAGTTCCCTCTCGGTGAAGACGGCGATGCTGGCGGTGGCGGGGCCGGGCGAGAAGCTGCTCCTCTCGCGCAACGCGCACAAGTCGGTGATCGCCGCGGTGATCGTCAACGGTGTGCAGCCGGTGTGGGTGCACCCCAAGTTCGACGCCGAGCGGCACCTCGCCCACCCGCCGGAGCCCGATGACGTGCGAAGCGCCCTGGAGGCGCACCCGGATGCCAAGGGGATGCTGCTGGTCACGCCCACCGACTGGGGTTCGTGCGCCGACATCCGCGGTGTCGCGCAGGTATGCCACGAACGGGACGTCCCGCTGATCGTCGACGAGGCGTGGGGAGCGCACCTGCCCTTCCACCCCGGCCTGCCGGCCTGGGGCATGGACGCCGAGGCCGACCTCGTCGTCACCAGCGTCCACAAGATGGGCGGTGCCGTCGAGCAGAGCTCCGTCTTCCACCTCCAGGGCGACCGCGTCTCCCCGGCGTGCTCAAGCAGCGCGAGGACCTGCTGGGCACCACCAGTTCGTCGTCCCTGGTGTACGCCACCCTCGACGGATGGCGCCGCCAGATGGCCGAGCAGGGGCACGGCCTGCTGGAGACGGCGCTGCGCCGCTCCGCCCGCATCCGCGAAGCGGTCGCCGGCATGCCCGGGCTGGTGCTCCTCGGCCGGGAGGCGGTGCGTGAGGGCATGACGGCGGACCTGGACCCGCTGAAGATCACCGTCGACGTGCGCGGGCTCGGCATCAGCGGCATGCAGGCGGCCGAATGGCTGCGCGCCCACTGCCACATCGACATCGGATCCTCCGACACCTGCCGGATCAGCGGCCAGATCACCCACGCGGACAACGACCACACGGAGAACCTGCTCATCGACTCCCTGCGCCGGCTGGTCGATCACGCCGACTCCATCGAGCGCCGGCCGCAGGTCCTGCTGCCCGGAGCGGGAGAGCTGGAACTGGAGCAGCCCGTGCTTCCCCGCGACGCCTTCTTCGCCAAGGCCGAGCACGTCCCGGCGGAGAAGGCCGTCGGGCGGATCGCCGCGGAGATGCTCAGCCCTTATCCGCCCGGGGTGCCGGTCGTCGCGCCCGGCGAGGTCATCACCTCGGCGGTGGTGGACTACCTGCGCAGCGGCGTGGCGGCGGGCATGCTCGTTCCCGACGCTTCGGACCCGTCCCTGGAGACCTTCCGGGTGACGGCCGAGTAGCGCGGAAGCCTCCTGGTGTGCCGCGGTGCTCGCTCGTGACGTGAGGAACGGGGAAGCACCGCGGCACCGGCCGGGACCGCGGCGGAGCCGGCGGGCGCGACGAGGAGCGGGGGCACGGCATGGCTCAGGAAAGGCCCTCGCCGAGTGCGGAAAGGGCGACCGGGCCGTAACCGGCGCCGGCCAGGGGACGGCGGATGTCGTGTTCGAGGTCGGGCAGGTAGCCGACGAGTACGTCGGCGGGGCCGTGGACCCGTACCCGGCCGAGGGCGGCGGGCAGCAGCACGGTCTGCGCCCGGTCCAGCTCCTGTGGCCGGTCGCCGCAGGTGAAGGAGACCGGAGCTCCCGCGTTGCTGAGGACGAGGGCGGTCGTGAAGGCGTGGTCCAGCCGGGCTCCGGCCCGCACCTGCCACCGCTCCAGGGCGAAATAGGGACCGGCGCACAGGATCACCCGTACGACGCCGTCGCCGGCCGGCAGCCGCAGGCCGGGTACGAACTCCGGCCGCGGGTCCGGCTTCCACTGGTCCAGGAGCGCGTCGACGTTGGTGTGCCACTGCGCGTCGCCGAGCGCCGCCCCGTCCTCCATGCGGTGGCGCATGGCGTGCTCCTGGAGGTCGGAGGTCTGCTCGATCTCGTAGACCAGGGTGCCGGGGCCGAAGCTGTGCAGGGTGCCCGCCGGGACGTACAGCGTCAGCCCGGCGCGGACCGGCAGGCGGCGCATCACGGCGTCGAAGTCCTGCTCCAGCAGGGCCAGCCGCAGCCGCTCGCGGTCCACGCCCGGCTCCACTCCGACCAGCGCGGTGGCTCCGGGTTCGGCGTCGAGAATGTGCCACGCCTCGGTCTTGCCGTTGGGTTCGCCCTGCCCGCGGGCGGCCTCGTCGTCGGCGTGCAGGTGCACCGGCAGGGGGCCGGCCGCGTCGATGAACTTCGTCAGCAGGGGGAAGCGCGGTACCCGCCGGCCCCGGCCCACCAGCCCGTCGGGTTCCCTCTCGGTCAGTTCGCGGAGGGAGGTCCCGGCCAGCGGGCCCTCCCGTACGTGCGCCCCGTCGCCGTCGACATCGCTGACCTCCCACGTCTCGGCGATCCGCCCGGCGGGGAGCCCGGCGCGCGCCAGGCGGTCGGGGATGGCCCGGCCCCCGAAGACGTGCTGTTTGACGGGGGTGGTCAGCCGCAGGGGGTACCAGTCCACGAGCCACTCCTCACAGACGCGTCCGCCCGGTGGCTCCGGGCGGCGACTGCTGCTGTACGGGCCGGCTCATCCTGTCCTCCTGTCGATGATGCGCACAGGGCCGGCCGTCCGTGCTTCACCGGTGCCCGTGGGCAGACGCGGTGTCGTCCGGGAACCCTTCTGTCCTGTAGCCGTTTTCGGATACTTCACACGCGTGGCCTCCCTCGAGCCGCGCCCCGCGGGAGGCCGCCGGGTCATTCGAGGGGAACCCGGCCCGGGCCCACGTGACAACACTCGTCGTACGGGAAGCCGGTGACACCATCGTCTCCGACGCATGGGGACGGCGCACGGACCCGGCGCCTGGCGCGCGCGACCGGCGACGAACGCGCGGCCGGGGTCCGGGGCTGCGCGCCGGGTCCCGCCGCAGCGCGGACGCCATGGCCGCGCCGACCGAGGAATCCACAGCAGGAGAGCGCGTATGAAGCCGTCAAAGGCGCCCGGCCGTCCGCAGTCCCGGCCTACGGAACGTCCGTCGCCCTGGCTGCGCCTGCTGCCCGGCATCTCCCCCGAGCGGCGCGGCTTCGTACTGGCCTGGTGGGGGTTCGCCCTCACCTTCGGCGGGATGCGCCTGCTCACCTGGCTCATCCACATCGACGCGGCCGGGATGGGCGACGTACAGGCCGGTGAAGTGCACATCCACCACTACGTGTGGGGCATCCTGCTGCTCGCGGCCGTGGGCGCGGCGGGTCTGGTCGAACGCTCGGCACGGGTGCGCGCCTGGACGGGGCTCGCCTACGGGGTGGGCCTGGCCCTGGTCCTCGACGAGGCGGCGCTGCTGATCAGCCTGGAAGACGTGTACTGGGACACCGAGGGCGGGGTCAGCATCGCCCTGGCCATCGCCGTGATCGCCGTCGCGGGAAGTGTCCTCGCGGTGACACGGGGGCGGCGTGCCTCCGGAGGGGACCGGGACAACGGATGACGCACGTGTGACGGCCGTCGTCGCCCGGCTGGAGCGCATGAGCACCGGGTGCTTGCCACGCGAGCAAGGCCCCGGCCTCGGGCCGGGGCCTCCACTGTTGCGGATCAGTCGGTGGACAGCGCCTCAAGGAGGTCGCCCGTCCTGGGATCGGGCAGGGCCCGGGCCACGTCGGCCTGGGCGACCATGCCGACCAGGTCGTGGCCGTCGATGACCGGCAGGCGGCGCACCTTGTGCCGGGTCATGGTGCGCAGGATCTCTTCGGCGTCGTCGTCGGCGCCGATGGTCACCGCCTCGCCCTGTGCCAGTTCGCCGGCCTTGCAGTCGGCAGGGTCCTTGCCTGCACCGAGTACCTTCACGACGATGTCGCGGTCGGTGAGCATGCCCTTGAGCTTGTTGTCCGTACCGCAGATCGGCAGGGCGCCGACACCCAGCTCGGTCATCTTCTGCGCGGCGAGCAGCACGGTCTCCTCCGCGCCGATGCACTCTGTGCCTGCGGTCATGATCTCTCGTGCGGTGGTCATGCGATGTCCTTTCCTGATGTGTGGCGGTTGCCCGGGCACGATGGGTCCTCACGGACACGGCCCGCCGGTCAGTGCTGCGTGCCGCGACCGGTGGACACGTCGCGGGCCCGGTCGGCCGTCCCGGTTCCGGGACTCGTATCTCGTCGAGCCGACGGGACGCCGGGAACTGCGGGGTGCGGCAGGGCCGGGTCGCTCCCCACGGCCCTGCGGGTCTTCTCGCCCGGCCCGTTCAGGGCCCCGGCGGAGCACGCCTCGGCCGGCCGCGGAAACAGCCGGCCCTCTTCGACGGCGAAGTGCGCGGCGTTCGCCCGTCCACACGCTCCGGTCGGAACCCGCCCCTCGAGAACGGCGGAGAACGCGGATCGCGGGCAACGGCGCGGCGGCCTCAGGCCGCGAGGGTGGTGTCCGGTGCGAGTGGTGCCTGAAGGTCCTCTTCGGGGTGGTTCTCTCCGGGCTGCCTGGCCGCTTCCAGGATCTCGTCGGCAGCCGCGATCGCATCGGTGATCGAGCGGGTCCCGGTCACCACGCACAGCGTGTAGGTGACGTCTGCCAGCTCTCGTTGCCACGCCTCGTCAGCCTTCTCCGCGAGCGCGATGCGCGCGCTCGCGTACCGGGCAAGCAGAGTCCTCACACGACGCGGCTCCGGCTTCAACACCACTACAGTCCCTCCCGCAGACACTCTTGAGTGCTGTACGTGTTCCCGCCCCATGCGCCCTCATGCAGCACAATCTTCCGGACGGCCGGTTCGGCCGGTGCGCGGAGTCCTGTGCCGGCCGGCGCCGGTGACAGACGGGGCCGCTTCCGCCGCGCCGTGGTGGGAGGGCGGGAGAGGGGTGAGGTCCGGTTCAGTCCTCGATGGCGACGCGTACGCTCTTGACCTCGGTGTCGGCTGCGTCCGGTACGACCATGCCTGCGTCGATGCCGGTGCGCAGATAGCGAAGGACGCCCGTGGTGAGGCGCTCGCCGGGCAGCGCGGCGGGAATGCCGGGCGGGTACGGGGTCAGCATTTCGGCGGTGACCCGGCCGATCGCCTTCTCCCACGGCACCTGTTCCGTCGGCCCGAAGAACGCGTCGCGCGGAAGCAGCGCTTGTTCGAGCTGGAGCCGGTGGGGGTCCGGGACCTCGACCGCCTGTGCGGACCGCAGTTCGTCCGCGTGCGCGGCGACGCCCCGCAGGGCCGAGAGGAGGGTCTGTGCGGTGTGTTCGTCGTCGGCGTGGCTCAGTTGGGCGCTGATGCGGCGGTGGTCGGACAGGTGGAGGTTGATCTGGTGGTGTTCACGCAGCCAGTCGGCCGCCCGGTAACCGGTCGTGCCGAGCGAGGTGATGTCGATGATGACCTGGAGGGGGTCCATGTCGGCTGCGCGGCCGGGCCCGCAGAAGTCGTCCCGCCCGTGTACGCGCATGCCGTCGATGCCGCCGACCCGGGCCCGTACGGACGCGGCGAGGGCGAGCGCGTCGTCGTAGAGGGCGTGGCCGTGCTCGACCATCTGGCGCCGCCATCCGTCCATGGCGGCGTACAGGAGCACGGAAGGGCTGGTCGTGCCGAGGAGTTCCTCACGGCTCTTCAGTACTTCGGGCTCGATCAGATCGCCCTGGAGATGGAAGACCGAACCCTGCTCCAGCCCTGAGCCCATCTTGTGCACGGAGGTGACGCAGACATCGGCCCCGGCGTCCATGGCCCAGGTCGGCAGCGCGGGGTGGAACGGCAGGTGCGCCCCCCATGCCTCGTCCACGATCAGCGGCTTGCCCCGCTTGTGGCAGACCTGCGCGATGGCGGAGAGATCCGAACAGGTGCCGTACGGCGTGGGCGTGGTCACGAGCGCGCCCTTCGCGTCCGGGTGTTCGGCGAAGGCCGCTTCGAACGCCTCCGCGGACGGCGGGTGCGCCAGGTGACGCTGCGGGTCCCACTGCGGCGTGACCCAGATGGGCCGGATGCCCGACAGGATCAGCCCCGAGACCACGGATTTGTGCGCGTCACGCCCCACGAGCAGCTTCTCGTGCGGCCCTGCCACCGACAGCATGGCCGCCTTGACCGACAGGGAACTGCCGCAGGTCGAGAAGAAGGTGTGCTCGGCCCCGACGGCGTCCGCCATGAGGGCCTGCGCGTGTTCCAGGACGCCGTTGGACGATGTCCGGTCGTCCAGCCCGCTGGTCGCCAGTACGTCCGAAAGGAAGACCGCGTCCCCCAGGACCGCACGGACACGGGGGTCGGCGCCGCGCCCCTGCTTGTGGCCCGGCGGAGTGAACGGGGTTTGTTTCTCGGCGTGGTAGGCGGCCAGAGCTTCGAGTACGGGAGCTTCTGAATGGTCCATACGGTGCGCCTGCCCTTGGCTCCCGGGAGAAAACGGCGCGCCGCTCCAGGTGCGGCCGTGCGGGTGGAGCCGGAAAGGGGGCGGCGGGCGGCGGTTTCCCGGAGCCCACGGTCGCCTGAGTCGCTTTCGCGGTTCTACAGGCCCGCGTCGGCCTTCTCGCGCAGGCATCGCCAGGCACGTTCCGAAACCCCTGGAACGAGCAGGACGTCCGCCGCGGTGCAGGCCAGGGCCTGCGCCGCGGCGAGCACGGCTTCTCGCCCGCGGGCGCCGGCGGCGGCCTCGGCGAACTGCGGGGTGTGGTCGGAACCGGTCTCGTCCATGATCGCGACGAACGGGTGGATGGCCGGGACGCGCGTGCTGACGTTCCCGATGTCCGAGGAACCGAGATACACCCCGGGGGCGGGCTCCCGGACGGGAACGCCGACCCGTGCGAGGTGGTCCGCGAACCGGCTGGACAGCACGTCGTTGTTCCGGAAGTGCTCGTACCCGGCGGTCTCCCGGGTGATGTCGACCGTGGTGCCCGTGGAGTGCGC
The DNA here is from genome assembly GCF_001049855.1 of Streptomyces sp. Wb2n-11. NCBI lineage: Bacteria > Bacillati > Actinomycetota > Actinomycetes > Kitasatosporales > Streptomycetaceae > Streptomyces > Streptomyces sp. Wb2n-11. The sequence goes on along the minus strand of NZ_CVPB01000001.1, from coordinate 6,916,713 downwards.
GACCCCTTCGGCACAGCCGGACAGTTCGGCGACCAGGTCGTCCAGCGCCACCGTGGTGGCGCCCCGGAGTCCGAACAGGCCCTCGGCGAACGCGGGCACGATGTTGGTGGCCTTGCCACCGTCCGTCACCACGCCCTGGATGTGTGACCCGGGAGGCAGGCGCCGGCTCGGCACAGCGAGAGTGTTGAACAGCTGGATGAGTGCCGCCAGCGCGTCGATCCCCTCGGCCGGGTTCCCCGTCGGATGCGCCGCACGACCGTGGAAACCCACTCTCACCTGGCATTGCGCGGTCAATGGCGCCCATGACCAGGTGTGCACGCCCGGGTGGAACATCAGGGCCGCGTCGACGCCTTCGAAGACTCCCGCGTCGGTCAGGGTGACTTTGCCGCCGCCGCCCTCCTCGGCGGGGGTGCCGATCGCGAGGAGCGTGCCGCCCACGTGTCCGAGCGCACCGCGCAGCGCGAGAGCTGCGCCGAGTCCCGCCGAAGCGATCAGGTTGTGCCCGCAGGCGTGCCCGAGTTCCGGCAGGGCGTCGTACTCCAGCAGCAACGCGACACAGGGCCCGGCGCCGTCGCCGGTCCGGGCGACGAACGCCGTGGGCAAGCCCGCCACGTCACGCTCGACCAGGAAGCCCTCCCGCTCGAAGTGCCCGGTCAGCACCTCCACCGCCCGGTGCTCCTGGAAGGCGAGCTCCGGCGAGCGGTGCAGCTCCAGGGCCACCCCCCACAGCTGTTCGGCCCGGTCGGCCACTTCCTGTCCGATGCGGGCGTACAGAACGTCGGGTGTTTTCGCCATGCCGCCTCCTCGATGTCCTCCTGTGCCGTCTGCCCTCAGGATGTACGGGCACGCGTGCGCCGGCCCGGTGAGGCCGGACGGACCGGTGCCGTCGGGGCGGGGGCCGTCTGCGGGGTGAGCTGCTGGACGGGCAGCGGGAGTTGGTGGAGCCGACGGCCCGCAGCGGGCCCCGCTCGCCGGCGGCGCGGAGTGGGCCCGCGGCTGGGCCCGGTGGTGCGCCGGACTCACCGAACTGCGGCACGGGGAACCGGCCCTGGCGCCGGGCCCGTTGCGGGAGGCCCTGGGGCGGCAGCGTGCCATCGGTGACAGCTGGGGGCCGGCCCGGGGGCCGGAAACGCAGGCCTGGGCGGTGGCCGCCACCGGCGACCACGCCCACGCGGCGTGGCTCCCGGGGGCGGCCCACCGGCTGCGGCAGGACACCGGCGTGGCGCTGACCGGCCCGCGTCCGTTCCACGACGCCCACGCGGCCACCGAACGCCGGGTGCGCGAAGCACGGGGAACACTGGCCCGTGCGACCGCCTGGGGGCGGGGCGGCGTCGGGGCACGGCGTACGGCCGGCCCTGCGCGCCGGGCCCTGATGCGGGGCCGTGCCGCCGCCGGCCCGCTGGCGTTGCACGGCCCCGGCCTGGCCGTCCTCCTCTGCGGCCGGCCGTGTCTCCTGTGCAGGGGACGGGTGGTGGCCGCCCGGTTCCGGGCCGGGGTGCCGGCGGGGAGATACCGGGCGGCCGTACGGCGTACGGACCCGGACCGGTGTCCGTCCGGCGACGGGCGCGCCCGGCATCTCCCCGCTCCGGGCGAAGGGGCTTCGGGCTACGGTGCCACGGCGATCTGCTGGGCCGGGTCGGTGGTGTCCGCCACCGTGTAGACGGCGTTGAAGGTGGAGCTCGTCGCACTGGTCGGACAGCCGAACCCGCCGGTGACCTTGACCGGGACCGAGGCGTTGGTGAAGGCCAGCGAGGACGGGGCGCCGTTGGTCCAGGAGCCGGGGACGCTCGCCGCGGCGGTGGGTGCGGTGACGACCGTACAGGTGGCCAGCCCGGTCGTCTTGACCACGAGGCCGCCCGCGGGGACGGTCATGGTGGCCGTGACCGGAGACCCGTTCTGCATGGACACCTTCCAGTCGCCGCTGGTGGTGATGGTCGGGGTCACGCCCGGCATGCTCGAGGTGCAGGAACTGTACGTCGGGGCGGAGATGGGCGAGGAGACCGGGCCGGCCGGGTTGTGGTTGCCGGGAGCGGCCGGGACGGTGCCGGTGGACACGGAGACCGAGCAGGTCACGGTGACCGAGCCTGCCTTGAGGGTGGCCTTGCCGCTGAGCGTGGCCTTGAAGGCGTGGCCGGCCGGGGTGACGGTGGTCGAGCCGGCCGCCGGTAACGGTAACGGTGCGGCGGTGGCGGACGCGGCGCCGAGGGTCAGTGCGCCGGCGGCGGCGAGCCCGAGGGCGAGGGTGACGCGTGTGCGGCTCATGGCTGTGCTCCTTGGGGATCGGAGAGCGGTGTGGAGGAGGGAGTTGCGTGCGGTGTGGGTGCTGCGGATTCCGCGGTCCCGCCTGCTCCGGCTGATGTGCCGGAACGGGGGGTCCGCGGCTGCCAGGCGAACATGAGGCCGCCACCGAGGATGCCCAGCAGGGTTCCGACGAGGAACCCGCCGAGGTTCGACAGCACGAGCGCGGCGGTGGCGATGAGGGTGGTGAGCACTCCGGCGAGTGCCCGGTAGTGCGGGGCGAACCAGACGGAGACACCGAGGACGATCATCACGAGGCCCATCAGGACGGACGGGATCCCCGCCACGCCCTGGGTGAGCATGACCTTCAGCGGAGCGAGCGGCAGGACACAGATCTCGGCCCCGGCGAGGACGGCGGCGAGTCCGCCCCAGAACGGCCGGCTGCGGCGCCACCGCCGGAACCGCGTCCGGCTCAGAAGCATTCCTTCTTGCCCTTGTTGATCTTCATGCTCAGGCCGGAGAGCTTGAAGGTGCCGGCGTTGGTGGCCCACGCCGTCTGCCGCAGATCGGTGATGCTGACGGTGTCGGCCTGCTGGGCGAACATGTCCTGCATGCCCTGGGCGTCGGCCGGGCCCTTGTCCAGGGTGGAGGCGTCGCGGCCGATCTCGATGTTCGTGAAAGTCGCGTTGCCGGACAGCTGGGTGGCGTCGACGAAGAGGTCCGTCGCCTTGACCGGGGTCTTCTGGCCGGCGGTCAGGTTGAGCGAGATGTCGCCGATCACCGGGAGCGAGGTGACCACCGACTGGCAGAGGCTGTTGAGCTCGGCCTCCTTGATGGCGGTGACCGCCACCGGGATGAGTTCCTCCCGGGCGTTGACGTCCACGCTGCCGTACTGGGCGAAGCCCTCGCCGGTCAGGCTCTTGGCGGAGACCTTGAACTGCTGGCCCGATACGGCGAAGGAGGCGGCGAGCGCCCCTTGGGCGAGGGCGATGCCGAGGCCGGCGGTGACGGCGACGGCCGGGACCGTCAGGACGGCGAAGCGCCGCCATCTCACCCGGCCCTCGTCTAAGTCGTGTTCCATGACAGATTCCCCTTGGGTGGGTGGGGTGGGGTCGGCGCGATCCGGTACGAACCCGTGCGGTCCGGGCGCCCCGGTCGCATGCGGTCGTTACTCGTCAGTACGACCGTGGAGTTGAATGTAAGAGTGCCAATGACGGTTGGCAAGGTTGTGCGAACGCCGCCTTTCGGCCAAGTCCTACTGCTCCGTACGCAGCAGCGCGGCGACTTCCGCCTCCACCCTCCGGGCCATCGCCCGCGCGAACTCCGCGGCCACGACCTCACCCGCCACCGGGCGCAGCGCCGCTGCCGCCTCCGCGATGTGATCCAACTGCGTGGCCGAAAGCTGCTCCAGGCCCTCCGGGCCGATCACATGCCGCCGGAACAGGGCGACGAACCGGTCCGCGAGCGCCGCCGCCTGAGCGTGGACGAAGCCCCCGGCGTCCAGGATCTCCGCGAGCGGCACCCCTGCCGCAGCAGCGTCAGCGTCGCCTCCAGCAGCCGCCGGTTCGGGAAGGTGACGGTGTCCCCGTCGACCCGTACGTACTCCAGCGCGACGGCCCGCCGGGTGTCCTGGGAGGTCGCCGCCGGGCCGAACAGCTCCCGCAGCTCGGCCAGGTCCATCGTGACGGGCTCCTCGTGCACCCAGTCGCGTGTCATCTCCCGCTTCAGACCGAGGAGTTGATCGATGCCACCGCCCTGCTCCCAGGCGGTCAGCAGCTCCGCGATGCCGTTCACCGTGTAACCGCGGCCGAGCAGGTCGTCGATGAGCCGCAGCCGGGCCAGGTGGTCGTCGGAGTACCAGGCGATCCGGCCCTCCCGGCGGGGTGGGGGCAGCAGCCCGCGCTCCTGGTAGTAACGCAGATTGCGGACTTTCACACCGGCCGCCCGGGCCACTTCCTCCCGGCGGTACCGCGCCCCGCCCGCCGTCACCGCGTCCCCCGCCGCCTCGCTGCTCACGGCCCCGAGCCTAATGCCGTACGGGGCGCGCTCCAGGAGTTGTCGTCAAAGTGGCACGCCCGCATCGGCGGCGAGGTGCGGGCGACCGCGGCCCGCCCTGGACTTGCCGGTCGCCGCCTTCCACTGCGCGCTCGACCGGTGGGCCGGCCGGGCGTTCCCGCCCGCAGTGACCTCGCCACCGATACGCCCAGCGCGTTCACCGCACTCCCCGCCAGAGCGCGGACGGCGGTGGAGGAACGGAAAACGGGGAGGGCCGGGAGAGCGTTCGCTCTCCCGGCCCCTCCCCGCGTGCCGGCGCCACGTGTGGCGGCGGATCAGGCGCGGTCGGCCCAGACCGTGTTCAGCTTGCTCTGGTAGTAGAGCGGGGTCAGGCCGAGGACGAAGCCGAGCAGCAGGCCGACGACGCCGGAGCAGTCGGAGGTCACGCCGGCGGCGCGCTGCGCCTGGGCGATGCGAGAGCCGGTCTTCACGATGGAGACGAACGGCGGGACGATCAGGAACGAGCCGAGGGTGACGGCGACGACCGCCATGCCGGGGTTGACCTCGATGGTCGGATCGATCGCCTTCACCTGCTTGTTGACCTTGTAGTACCAGACCAGCCAGTAGATACCGAAGGTCACCAGAGTGAGCAGCCAGGTGACGACCGGGCTGGAAGGAGCGCCGGCGGGCGCGGACGTGCGGACGTCGGTGGACATCGTTTTCCCCATTTGCTTGCTGCGCTTCCTGCCGCCCGTCCTGGCTGAGCCACCCCACGGGAGCAGGGAAGAGATGAGTGTGCCGCCTCGCGTTGGCGCTGCTGGAGCGAGGGCTTACGAAGCGTAAGGGGTCTGAGCACGCCAAGGACGCGTGAGGGCATTACGAGTTCATTACAAGGCGCAAACCGGGGGATTCGGCCAGGCCCCCCGGTGCCGGAAGGGGAACCCCGGATCCGGCGGCGGGGCGGTGCGTACCGGATCCGGGGCGGCTCGGGGGCCGGGCCCGTTACTTCACGGCGCCGGCGGTGACACCACGGGTGAGGGAGCGCTGGAAGACGAGGAAGAAGACGATCATGGGGATGACGCCGAGGAGGGCGGCGGCGCTCATGGCGGTGGGGTCGCTGGTGTACTGGCCCTGCATGACGGACAGTCCGAGGGGGACGGTCTGGTTGTCGTTGGAGATGAGCAGGACCAGCGGGTAGAGGAACTCGTTCCAGCTCCAGACGAAGAAGAACACACACATCACCGACAGGGTGGGCCAGCTCATGGGCAGGACGATGCGCCACAGGATGGTCCAGCGTCCGGCTCCGTCCATGGAGGCGGCTTCGATGAGTTCGCGGGGGAAGCCGCTGAATACCGAGGAGAGCAGGTAGGTGCCGAAGGCGCTGTAGGTGATGCCGACGAGGACGGTGTAGCCGAGTTTCCCGTCGTACAGGCCCATCTCCTTGAAGAGGTAGTAGATGGGGTAGACGAGGCCCTCCTGCGGCAGGACGTTGACGCCGAGGAAGAAGACGAGGAACGCGGTGCGCCACCGTACGCGGCCGATGCCGATGGCGTACGCGTTGAAGAGGGCGAAGAGGACCGCGATGAGGACGACGCCGAGGCTGATCTGGACGCTGTTGAGAAGCTTCTGGGTGAAGCCGACTCGTTCCCAGACGTCACTGATGACGGCCCAGTTCCACTGCTCGGGCCAGGACAGCGGGCCGTTGGTGCGGTAGTCCGCACTGGTCTTGAACGAGTTGAGCAGGATGATCGCGAACGGGGCGAGGAAGGCGAGGACGAAGACGGTGACCGCGGCCACGACGGCGTAGGAGCCGGGGCCGCGGCGGTTCCCGGTGGCTTTGCGCGTCTTGGGTCGGGGGACGGCGTGACCGGGAGGCGCCGGCGTGGGCGTGCGGGGCAGAGCGGGCGTGGTGGTGTCGGTGGTCATGGTCATCCGTCCTCGCGGGCCTGGCGGGTCAGCATCGTTCCGGCGATGATCAGCACGAGCAGGGTGATGGTGCTGGAGATGGCCGATCCGTAGCCGACGTCGGCGCGCTCGAAGAAGTTCTGGTAGGCGAAGTAGGCGGGGACGAGTGTCGAGTTGCCGGGGCCGCCGCCGGTGAGGACGAAGATCTGGGCGAAGACCTTCAGGCCGGCGATGGTGGTGGTGACCAGGACGACGTAGACCTCGGGCCGCAGGATGGGCACGGTGATGCGGGTGAAGCGCTGCCACCAGGTGGCGCCGTCGAGGGACGCGGCCTCGTAGAGCTCGGGGTCGATGCGCTGGAGTCCGGACAGGAACAGGACGAGGGGGTAGCCGAGCTGCATCCAGACGAGGACGGCGAGGACGACCCACAGGGCCAGGTCGGGGTCGCCGAGCCAGTTCCCGGCCAGGGAGGCGAGGCCGGTCTTCTCGAGGACGGAGTTGAGGGCGCCTTCGGGGGCCAGGATCCAGCCCCACATCAGTCCGGTGACGGCGACGGGGATGACCTGGGGCAGGTAGAGGCCGGAGCGGAAGGCGCTGACGAGGCGGTCGCCGTGTTTCTTGCCGATGTAGTCGAAGAGCAGGGCGGCGAGGAACAGGCCGAGCAGGGTGGGGACGACCGCGATGCCGATGATCACGAAGGCGATGTTGCGGAACGAGGCCCAGAAGTCCGCGTCCTGGAAGAGACGGGTGTAGTTGTCCGGGCCGACCCAGACGGGGGCGCCGATGCCCTGCCATTGGGTGAGGCTGTAGTAGAAGGTCATCACCAGCGGGACGACGAGGAAGAGCAGGCTCAGCAGCAGGCCCGGTGCGAGGAAGACGGCGTACCCCGAGGACCGCGGGTGACGGGTGGTTTTCACGGTTGCTCCTAGGTGGGTGGGACGGCGGACCAGTGCGGGCGGGCCGCCGTCCCCGGAAGTGAGAGCCGGCTTTCGGATACGGAGCGTCAGCCTCGGCGCCGCGAGGCGGCGTGCTTCTCGTAGGGAGCCGCGAGTTCGTCGAGGACCGTGTGGGGCTTGCCGCCGTTCATGAGGTTCTGGGTGGCGGCCAGCCATGTGTCGTAGTAACCGGTGACGGGCCAGTCGGGGTAGAAGGCGAGGCCGTTGCTGCTCCGGTGGGTGTTGAAGGCGGTGATGAGCTCGCGCGCCTTGGGGTTGGCGATCGTCTCCGCCTCGGCGGCGAGCGGGACGTTGCCCTCCTCACCGATGAGCTTCTGGATCTTGTCGGACATGGTGATGTCGATGAAGTCCTCGGCGAGCTTCTTGTTCTTCGCCCTGGTGGGGACGACCCAGTGGTTGCCGCCGGAGCCGAGGGTCTTCTCGCTGCCCGGGTAGGGGGCGGTGGACCACGAGAAGGTGGTGATGTCCGTGGACAGGCCGCCGAACCACCAGTTGCCACCGACCATGACGGGCCGCTTCTGGGAGACGAACTGCTCGGTCATGTCACTGCCCTTGAGGCCGACGTCCTTCTTGTCGAAGTAGCCCTTGTCGAGCCATTCCTTGTACTTGTCGGCCGCGTAGGTCCACTCGGGGCCGTGGAAGTCGACCTTGCCCTTGTAGAGCTGGTAGTCGTCGACCCAGGTGTCCGTGGCCTTGGACAGGGCGAACAGGTAGAGCCAGTGCCCGGCGGGGTGGTCGTTGCCGGCGTTGGCGAGCGGCGTGATGCCGACGGCCTTGAACTTGGCGAGTGCGGCCTCGAAGCTCTTGAAGTCGGTGGGTTTGGCGATGTTGTGCTTCTTGAAGAGGTCGTCGTTGTAGTAGGTGAGGACGAACTCGCCGTAGTTGGGTATGCCGTACCACTTGTCGCCGCCCATCTCGCCCTTGGCCGCGTCGTAGCGGGCGGTGACGGAGGCGCTCTCGCTGATCTTCTTGTCCCAGCCGCGCTCCTTCGCGGTGGCGGTGAGGTCGGTGAGCAGGCCCTGCTTGGCGAGCAGGCCGGTGGTGGCGTTGCCCTTGTTGTACTCCATGACGTCGGGCGCCTTGTCGGAGTTCAGGATCATGCCGGCGTTCTGCTGGATCTGCTCGAACGTCTTGCGTTCGAAGACGACCTTCACGTCGGGGTGGGTCTTCTTGAACTCCGCGATGGCGGCGTCCCAGGCGTTGCTGAGGGCTCCGTCCTCCTGCTCGTAGTGCCACAGGCGCAGGGTCTTGCCGTCGTCCTCCGCGGCATCTGAGCCGCCGCAGGCGGTCAGCGGTGCCGCGAGCGCCAGGGCGGCCACGGCGAGCAGGGCACGACGTGGCGTGCGGAAGCGCGTGTTCGTCATGAGAGTTCCTTGAGTGTGCACGGGAGGGGCGGTGCGGGGGTGGGTGTTCGGGCAGTGTGTGGGGAGGTGGTGCGGGGATCAGGCGGTACGGCGTCGGTGGACGCGTGCTTCCCACGGCCGCAGGGTGTGCGGGGCGGTGAGGGGCGCGGTGGCGGGGACGTTGGCGATGAGCGTCTCGCTGTTCGCCCAGCCGTCGGGCAGGTCGACGGTGAGATCGGATCCGCCGAAGTTGGCCAGGACCAGCAGTTCGGTGCCGGAGGCCGCGTCGTGGCGGGTGAAGGCGTAGAGCTGTTCGTGGTCCGGGTGGAGCATGTGGAAGTCCCCGTGGGTCAGGGCGGGTTCGGTGTGCCGCAGGGCGATGAGGCGGCGGTAGTAGTGGAAGACCGAGTCCGGGTCGGCGAGCTGGGCCTTGGCGTTGACGTCCGTGTGGTCGGGGTTGACCGCGATCCAGGGGGTGCCGGCGGTGAAGCCGGCGTGCTCGGTGGTGTCCCACTGCATGGGGGTGCGGGCGTTGTCGCGGCCGCGGTGGCGCAGTCCGGTCAGGATCCGCTCCTCGTCCACGCCGAGGGCGAGCTGCTCGCGGTAGTGGTTGAGGGATTCGATGTCGCGGAAGTCGTCGATCGAGGCGAAGGGGGCGTTGGCCATGCCCAGTTCCTCGCCCTGGTAGACGTACGGGGTGCCGCGGTGCAGGTGCAGGACGGTGGCCAGCAGCTTGGCGGAGCGGTCGCGGTGGGCGGGGCTGTCGTCGCCGAAGCGGGAGACCACACGGGGCTGGTCGTGGTTGTTCCAGTACAGGCTGTTCCAGCCGGTGTCGCCCAGGCCGGTCTGCCAGCGGCCGAGGCTGGCCTTGAGGTCGGTCAGCCTCAGGGGCCGGACGTCGAACTTGCCGCCGGGGCCCTGGTCGAGGCCGACGTGTTCGAACTGGAACACCATGTCGAGCTCGCGCCGGGCGGGGTCGGTGAAGAGCTTTGCCTCCTCGACGGTGACCCCGGGCATCTCCCCCACGGTCAGGAGCCGGCGCGGGTGGTCCTCGAAGACCTCACGGTGCATCTCGGCCAGGTACTCGTGGATGCGGGGGCCGCAGATGTAGTGGGGGCTGCCGTCCCCGTGGCGGCTGCCCTCGTGCACGGCTCCGTCGGGCAGGCCGGGGGTCTTGGAGATGAGGTTGATGACGTCCATGCGGAAGCCGTCGACCCCTCGCTCGAGCCACCAGCGCATCACCGTGTGGACCGCCCGGCGGACGACGGGGTTCTCCCAGTTGAGGTCGGGCTGCTTGCGGGAGAACAGGTGCAGGTAGTACTCGCCGCTCTTCTCGTCGTAGGTCCACGCGGGGCCGGAGAAGAAGGAACCCCAGTTGTTGGGCTCCGCACCGGGCGTGCCGGGTTCCATGCCCTCGCGGGCGGGGCGCCAGACGTACCAGTCGCGCTTGTCCCCGTGCGGGCCGCCGTCGCGGGAGGCGGTGAACCAGGGGTGCTCGTCGGAGGTGTGGTTGACGACCAGGTCCATGACCAGCTTCATGCCGCGCTCGTGGACGGCGGCCAGCAGCCGGTCGAAGTCGGCCAGGGTGCCGAAGAGGGGGTCGATGCCCTGGTAGTCGCTGATGTCGTAGCCGTTGTCGTCGTGCGGGGACGGGTAGACCGGGGAGAGCCACAGGACGTCGACGCCGAGCTGGGAGAGGTAGTCCAGGCGCTCGACGATGCCTTGCAGGTCACCGATGCCGTCCGCGTCGGAGTCGGCGAAGCTGCGCGGATAGATCTGGTAGACCACCGCCTCGCTCCACCAGGAGTCGGCGGGGCTGGCCACGTTTTCGGGCACGTCAAACCTCATCGTGTGTCTCGGTTGCTTGGTGTACTGCTGCGAGCTGGACGGATCAGGAGATGGCTGCGCCGACCGCGTCGCGGATGACCAGGCAGGCCGCGCCTCGGGCCCACAGGTCGTGCCGGGCGGGGTCGACATGGATCCGGCAGTCGCGGGCGGCGTCCGAGAAGGCGTGCGCCTCCATGGCCGCTGTCATGGCCGGGCCGAACAGGTCATGGGCGACCGCGCTCTCGCCCGCGATGATGATCTTCTGCAGGTTGAGCAGGTTGCACACCCCGGCCAGCCCCCGTCCGAGGGCGGTACCGGCTTCGGCGAAGGCCGAGCGCGCGACGGTCCGGGCCGATCCGCCCGCGGAGCGGGCGAGTCCGATGGCTTCGGTGATGGTGGTGCAGGGCACTCCGGCGTCCCGGAGGTGACGCAGGACGGCCCGGTCGCCGGCAAGGGCTTCGAGACAGCCGCGGCGTCCGCAGCTGCACATGGGGCCGGTGGGGTCGAGGGGCAGGTGGCCGAGTTCTCCGGCGAGCCCGGTGGCGCCCGAGTAGAGGGTGCCGTCGAGGAGGAGGCCGCAGCCGATGCCGGGTCCGACGGTCACGACGGCGAAGGAGTCGACGTCGCGCCCCGCCCCGAACCAGCGCTCGGCCACGACAAGGGTGTTGACGTCGTTGCTGACGACGACCGGCAGCCCGGTCGACTCCCGCAGGGGACCGGCGACGTCGACCTTGCTCCAGTCGAGCAGGGCGGAGTAACGGCAGATCCCGGCCGCCGAGTCGACGTGTCCGCTGACCCCGACGCCCAGGCCGAGCACCCTGTCCGCCGCCTCGGGAGCCTCGGCGAGGAGCCTGCCGGTCAGGGAAGCGGCGGCGGACAGGGCGGTTTCGGGGGTGCAGTCGGCGATCGGCTCCTCGGCCCGGACCAGCACGTTGGCCGCCATGTCGGTGACCACCCCGGAGACCTGCGCGGGACCGATCTTCAGGCCCACGACCAGGTGCTTGTCGGGATTGACGTGCAGCATCTTCTGCGGCCGGCCCCTGCCCTGCGGAGAGGTACTGCTCTCGCGCAGGTAGTCGTGCTCGAGGAGGGGCGGCAGCATCCGGGTCACCGAGGAGGGGACCAGGCCCAGGCGCTGGGCGAGCTGGGTGCGCGAGATGGGCCCCGCCGTGAGCACGGTCGCGAAGATCTCCGCACGGGTCTGCTCACTGACAAGCTCCGAGAACCGGATCTTGGACGGGCTCATCACGCGGTGCCTCCTGGTGGTGGTCGGTCAGGGCCGGGGGTTGCCGTTCGTCCGCCATCGAACCCGATGGGGCCGGCGCATGTCCCCGCCCCTGGCGGATCGGGGCTCATCCGGCATCGCGGAGATCGTCATCGTTCCTCCTGCGCTCTGTTCCGGGCGATACGTGCGCCTCGCCGTCGACTGCGTATGACGGGAGTGTGTCTCCCAGACTTTTCATGCGTCAAGGAAGAAAAGATGGCGTTACACAACCGTGACGGCACGTCCTGCTCGCTCTGTATGGCTACTTATGACCCATTCACCCCTTTCAGTGAGGCAAGCTTCCCTCCTCAAGGGAGTGAATCTCGTTCATTTCATTGACAGGGAGAAGAAATGACGGGACGTTATCCGGCAACCGACACACGCCGAGGCCGTCGACCACGGACGTGCGCGACGTTCACGGCACCTGTCACGCATCGGACCGCGGAACCGGTTCCTCACGCCTGCGGGACGGGGCTCCCCACACCCCGGCCCCGCGGACTGCACTCGGCCTGCGGGCGCCGTCGGACCACTCCCCCGGGAAGCAAGGAGCCGCTACCGACACGGGCTTGCCGCCGTGCGTGCGGTCTCCAGCCAGACCCCACGTACGGCACCACACCCCCGGTGACGTGCCCCTGCGGCCTCCCCGGCGAGCAGGACAGCACATACGCCGGCGAACAGCCCGCCCCTGCGGGGCGTCGCCCCGCTTCATGAAGGAGAGGACATCATTATGCCCGCAGGAAGACTGCGACGGCTCAACCCGCTGGCGGCCATCGCCGCCGGCCTGGCCCTGGCTCTCGCCGGTGCCGTCGTGCCCGCCGCCGGCACCGCGGCCGCCGCCCCCGTCCCGGCCCCGGCCGCGCCGGTGGCCGCAGTGGCCGAGGGAACCACCGCCGACAGCGACCAGCTGCAGACCTGGTGGCACGACAACCACGAGTTCAACACCAGCAGCCCCGTGGCCGGCGACAAGGTGCGGCGCTCGTCCTTCTACGACGTCAAGGTCGCCACTGCGGCCGCGCCGACGACGAAGTACGACTCGTTCGCCTACATGAGCATCCCCCGCAGCGGTAAGGGGAAGATCGGCTACACCAAGGAGGACGGGGCCGAGTTCGCCTCTTCGGCGAACCTCACCATGAGCTGGTCGTCCTTCCAGTACGCGGCCGACGTGTGGGTCGACGTCTCGCTGCGCACCGACCAGAGCCTCTCCTCGGCCGACCAGGTCAAGCTCAAGCCGAGCAGCCTGGACTTCGCCAAGAAGCTCGTCAACAGCAAGACCGTCCGCATCAAGGTGCCCTACGACGCGAAGGGCTACCGGTTCTCCGTCGAGTTCGACCCGCAGCTCTACACCGCCTACAACGACATGTCCGGCCCCGCGAGCGACGCCGGCAAGCTGACCACGAGCGGCGGCGGCGGCAACCGGGCCGTCCACACCGAGCCGCGCAACTCCATGATGATCTTCGCCGAGCCGGCTCCCACCGGTGCGGAGAAGGAACGGCTCGTCCCCACCGCGGCGTCGGGCAGCGTCCACTACCCCGAGCCCGGCCAGGTCACCAACCTGAACTCGGTCAGCCAGGAGATCATCTACTTCCGTCCGGGCACGTACACGATGGGTTCGAAGTACCACGCGGTGCTGCCGGCGAACGTCAAGTGGGTGTACCTGGCGCCCGGCGCCTACGTGAAGGGCGCATTCCGCTTCTTCCACGACAACCAGGGCCTGTACAAGGTGACCGGGTACGGCGTGCTGTCCGGTGAGCAGTACGTGTACGAGGCGGACACCAGCAACAACTACGACCACCTCAGCGGGGCGTCGAACTGCCACACCTCGTGCGTGAAGATGCTGCAGTTCCAGTCGGCGAACGCCCAGCAGTACCTCGACCTCCAGGGCGTGACCGTCAACGAGCCGCCGTACCACTCGTTCGTCGTCTACGGCAACGAGCAGACCTTCCGGATGCGGGTCGACAACTACAAGCAGGTCGGGTCGTGGTACTGGCAGACCGACGGCATCGAGCTCTACCGCGGCAGCACCATGAAGAACACGTTCTTCAACGCCAACGACGACGTGCTGAAGATGTACCACAGCGACGTCACCATCGATAACACCGTCATCTGGAAGAACGAGAACGGCCCCGTCATCCAGTGGGGCTGGACCCCCCGCAGCATCGACAACGTCCGGGTGAGCAACACCCACGTCATCCACAACCGGATGTACTGGAAGGACGTCAAGTACAACACCTGCATCCTCAACTCCTCCTCCCACTGGGAGAACACGGCATCGACCACCCGGGCGGATCCCGGCACCTGGGTGAAGAACATGACGTTCGAGAACATCACCGTCGAGGGCATGACCAACTGCGCGATCCGCGTCTTCGCCCTCTCCAGCACCGAGAACATCCACGTCAAGAACCTCAAGATCGACAGCTGGAACGGCCTCGACGCCGGCAGCCAGATCAGCCTCCTCAAGCGCCACAGCAACTCCGTCGGCCAGCAGGTCGCCCTCGGCAACGAAACGCGTGACAGCCGCGGGCTGAAGCTGGAGAACTACACCGTCGGCGACACCGTCATCAGCAAGTCCGGTGACAACTGGGCAGCGGACAAGCTCGGCCGGCTCGGCTTCGACGCCGAGAACTGGGACAACTGGAACGCCTGGGGACCCGGCACCGACCCCGGCCCAGGGCCAGGCCCCGATCCGGTCCCGGGCAGCGGCCGGATCGTCAACGGCGGCAACGGCAAGTGCGTCGACCGGGCCGCAGCCGGCACCGCCAACGGCACCGCGATCCAGCAGTGGTCCTGCGCGAACGTCCCCTCGATGACCTGGACGCTCGACGGACAGCAGCTGAAGTCCGGCGGCAAGTGCCTGGACGTGGAAGGCGGGGCCACCGCCAACGGCACCAAGACGCACCTGTGGGACTGCGGAACCTGGGACAGCCAGAAGTGGGCCTTCCGGTCCGACGGCACCCTGGAAAACCTCAAGTCCGGCCGCTGCCTGGACGTCGAAGGCCAGAGCTCGGCCGACGGCGCCCGCCTCCACCTGTGGGACTGCAGCACCCGGACCGGCCAGAAGTGGACCCTCACCTCCTGACCCACCCGGCGGCCGCCGGCGATCCGCCACCGCCGGCGGCCGTCAGCCCGTACACCCGGCACCCGATCCGCCCATCCCCCTCCCCGCTGAGAAAGAGCATCATCATGGAGACACCTGCCAGGTACCAGGGCCCGGTTCTGGGCCTGTTCCGGATCGTGCTCGGACTCCTCTTCGCCTGCCACGGAGCGGCAACGCTCTTCGGTGTCCTCGGCGGAGCACACGGACAGCCTCCCAGCCCCGGGCAGTGGCCGGGGTGGTGGGCGGCGCTGATCCAGCTCGTCGGCGGCGCACTCGTCCTGCTCGGTCTGGGCACACGGCCGGCAGCCCTCCTGTGCTCGGGCTCCATGGCCTACGCCTACTTCATCCACCACCAGGGCGACGGGCTGTTCCCCGTCGAGAACGGCGGCGAGCAAGCCGCCCTGTTCTGCTGGGCCTTCCTGCTCATCGCCGCCCTCGGCCCCGGCCAGTGGTCCCTGACCGGACTACTGGACCTGCCCGCCCGCCGGCGAAGGGGGGTGAGCGACCGCAGCAACGCCTGAACCCGCACCACGAGCTGTCATGTACACGCAAATCACTGGTCGCCGTCGACCGGTGGTCCCCCGACACACGGAGGAAGAACACCATGGACCGCACACCCGCAACACCCTCCCGCCGTACCGCGCTGGGCGCCGCGTTACTGGCCACCAGTCTGCTGGGCCTGCTCGCCCAGGCGCCGACAGCCTCCGCACACGGCACGGTCATCGCCCCCGAGACCCGCAACTACGGCTGCCTGCAGCGCTGGGGCTCCAGCGAGCCGAACGAGGCCCAGGACCCCATGTGCTACCGCACCTACCACGAGAACCCGAACGCCATCACCGCGTGGAAGGCCGTCTACGCCAACAACACCGGGGACGACTACCAGCAGGCCATCCCCAACGGCCAGATCTGCAGTGCCGGCGGCCAGGGCGAAACCGACTACGGCGCCCTCGACCGCCCCGGCCCGTGGAAGACGACCAGCCTCGGCTCCGACTTCACCGTCGACGTCTACGACGAGGCACGGCACGGCGCGGACTGGCTGGAGATCTACGTCACCGAGCAGGGCTTCGACCCCACGAGCCGGCTCATCGGCTGGGGCGACCTCGAACTGGTGAAGAGGACCGGCCGCTACCCCTACCAGCCGCACTACACCACGGACGTCACCACCTCCGGCTACACCGGCAGGCACGTCGTCGTCACCGTCTGGAAGGCCTCGCACATGGACCAGAAGTACTTCCTGTGCAGCGACGTCGACTTCGGCTGACCTCCCGCTGACCGGGCCCCGCGGGACGCCAGGCGTCCCGCGGGGCTCACCACCGTCTCCGGCACGCGGCAGCCCGCCTCCGCCGCCTCTTCCCGTCGCCCGGCCCGGGACAGGGCGAGTGCCCGGAGGCGGACCAGCGCGCGGTGGGTCCCGGCCCGCGGGTCGCCGGCGAGCAGCGCCGGCAGTCCGCGCGGACGCGGCGCGGTCATCCCCTGTCCACGGCAGGCGACGCGGGGCAGCAAGGTCCGCTCGGAGGCCGCCTGGGCAGACCAGCCGGCGTCCCGCGTACCCGAGCGGTCCGCCGAGCCGCGGGCCGGCACACCGCCGTGCCCACCCGGACAGCCTCCCGCAGATGCCCGGCAGATGCCGGACGGCAGGCATACACCTCCCCAGGCCGGGAAGACGCCGCCCGGAAGCGCACCAGCCGGAGGAGGACAGACACATGACAGCGATGGGTCAGGTCGACACGGTCGAGGCTCAGGCCGCGGCGTCATTCGGCGGCGACGCTCCCGGTGGCGCAGGCGAGCTGCCCTGGATCGAGGATGCCGGGAAGGTGGCCCCCAAGGACGCGCGGGCCCTTTCGAAGGTGTTCTTCGACCAGTTGCAGGTCCTGGAAGAGGGCACACGCGAGTACCAGTACGCGCGCAACACCCTCATCGAGATGAACCTGTCCCTGGTGCGGTTCGCCGCAGGCCGGTTCCGCAACCGCGGCAGCGGCGACATGGAGGACATCGTCCAGGTCGGCACCATCGGCCTGATCAAGGCCATCGACCGGTTCGACCTCTCGCGCGAGGTCGAGTTCACCTCGTTCGCCGTGCCCTACATCGTCGGCGAGATCAAGCGGTTCTTCCGCGACACCACCTGGGCCGTCCACGTGCCCCGACGTCTGCAGGAACTGCGCGTGGAGATCACCAAGGCGAAGGAACAGCTCGCCACCGGCCTGGACCGCGAGCCGACCGTCAAGGAACTCGCCGCCCACCTCAAGCTCACTGAGGACGAGGTCGTCGAAGGCCTCGTGGCCTCCAACGGCTACACCGCCGGCTCCCTGGACATGCCCGCCGACCCCGACGCCGGCCAGTCCAGCCAGGCCCGCGCGCTGGCCGACGTGCTGGGCGGACCGGACCCCGCCATGGAGACGATCGAGAACCTGCGCACCCTGGCTCCGCTCCTGGCGCGTCTCGACGAGAGGGAGCGCCGCATCATCGCCATGCGTTTCGGCGAGGAGATGACCCAGTCCCAGATCGGCGCCGAGCTGGGCGTCTCCCAGATGCAGGTCTCCCGCCTCCTCAGCCGCACTCTGGCCAAGCTCCGCACCGGCATGCTGGCCTGACATGCCGAGTGCCCGGTTCCGACGCCCTCACCGGTTGTGCTCGTCAGGTGCGGATGCGCGACATCGGCATGAGTGCCGGAAGATCGGGCAGCCCGTAAGGCTCCAGGTTCCGACGGGACAAAGGAGTGAAAGATGTGGCTGCTGACCGTGATCATTCGGAAGCCGGCCTGCTGACCACCATGAGTATCAAACAAAGCTGGCACTTCGAGGGTGTGCTGAGCGACGTGAGCGAAGCCCGCAACCGGGCCTCGGATTTCCTCTACGGCCTTGCTCGCACCCATCCGTCCGCGGCTCCGGACGCACACGACGACGTACTGATCGTCGTCACCGAACTGGCTTCGAACGCGTTTGCCTTCGCCCCCGGGCCCTTCACCCTGACCTTGCGGGCGACGACGACCGGAACGCTGCACGTCGCCCTGACCGACACCAACCCCACCGCACCCCGACCACGGCCCTTCGACCTCGCCGGCCGTGGCGGGGTGGGGTGGCATCTCATCAACACGCTTGCCGAACAGACCATCGTCGTCCCGGATCCGGGCGGCAAGACGGTGCACGTCTTCCTCCCGTGGTGATCGCACAGCGCGCTCGCTCAGAGTTCCGCCGCGGGCACCTCGGCCTCCCCGGCCGGGCCGGGCGCCGGCTCGGCCACGGGGTGGGTGACGCGGAGCTTGGACTGGCCGTGCGGCAGCCGCTCCCAGTCGTCCATGAAGCGTGCGACGAGGCCGTGCTTCGCGGCCAGCCGCGTCAGTGTCTCCGTGCGGTAGTAGAAGTCCTCTCCCAGCACCTGGTGCTCGGCTCCCTCCGTGCGGTCGAAGGTGAAGTCGAAGAAGCCGTCGGGCGCCAGCACCCGTCCGACGTGCGCGAGGCATTCGTCGATGACCTCGAGCGGTGAGTGCGAGAAGACACTGTGGGCGTGCACCACGGTGAACCAGGCGTCGGGAAGGAAGTCCAGCTTCAGGTCCTCGACGGGGGTCAGGTACGGGAGTCTGGTCTGCAGTCCGTAGCGGACCAGCGTCTTCTCGGCCTCGACGAGGATGTCCGGCGAGATGTCGATCCCGTAGTAGTGGCCGGGCTCCAGGTACTCGATGAACCGCCAGCCGGCTCGCAGGTTGCCGCAGCCGATCTCCAGCATCCGGTCCTGCGGCGTCAGCCCGTGCCCCGTCAGGTAGTCGTACTGCATCTGCCCGATGGCCAGCCAGCGGTCGTACGAGGGTCCGCCGCCGACCGCCACCTCGGGGCTGCGGGCCGTGTCGGACGCCATCACGGCCCGGTAGTACGCGACGTGGCTTCCCCGGTGCCGCAGCCGCAGCCAGCTGTCCCGCCCCGCCCGGCGCAGATAGGGCACTACGCGTCCCGGGTGCCGCAACGCGTACCGCACCTTGTGACCGAGACGTGAACGGTTCGCCGACAGGCGCGAAGCGGGTGTCTGCTGCATGACGGCCTCCGTGCCATCGATGGGCCCGCCCCTTGTCGGATGCTAACCACCGGCGCCGGGATGCGCCCCCTCACTCCTTCGGGAGAACCGTTCAGCCGAGTGCCCCGCCCCGCGTGGTGGGCCCGGCGCCACCACCCGCAGCGTGGAGAGGACAGGGCGGGGGAACCGTCACCCGCCGCTTCCCGAGCGAGGCCAGGCCATGCAGGAAATACGTTTCGTCGTCAGTACGCCGGAGCGTGTGCCGCGCGAGGTGCGCGAGCGCCGCTTCTCCGGCCGGGTGGCCGCGCGTCCACTGCCCCTGCTGGTGGCCGTCGCCGCCGCCTTCGCCCTCACCCACCTCGCCCTGGTCGCGCCCGGTCTCGGACTCGGCTGGGACGAGAGCGTGTACGTCAGTCAGGTCAGCCCCCAGGCACCGGCGGCCTTCTTCAGCGCACCCCGGGCCCGGGGCATCACCTACCTCGTCGCTCCGGTCACGGCGCTGACCACCTCGACGGCGGCGCTCCGCGTGTACATGGCCGTACTGGCCGGCGGTGGTCTGTTCCTCGCCCTGTGGGTGTGGCGGCGGCTCCTGCCCGCTCCCGTGCTCGCGGTCGCCGGGGCACTGTTCGCCAGCCTGTGGGTCACGATGTTCTACGCCTCGCAGGCGATGCCCAACCTCTGGGTCGCGTACGGGGCCCTCGCCGCCGTGGGGTGCTTCCTGCGGGCCGCCCGGGACCCCTGGGACCACTGGGCACTGATCGGCATGGGCACCGGGGTGATGTTCGCCGCGCTGATGCGTCCGACCGACGCGGTGTGGCTGTTCCTGTCGCTCGCCGTGGCGGCCCTGGTGATGCCGCGTACACGCCGCAGGGGCCTGCTGGTCCTCGTGGCGGCCGCGGGCGTGGCCCTCGGCTGCGCCGAGTGGGTGGTCGAGGCGTACACCCACTACGGCGGTCTCACCGCCCGGCTGCGACGGGCCAGCGAGATCCAGGGCCGGCTGGGCTGGTACTTCGCCGTCGACGACCACGTGCGGGCCCTGGGCGGCCGTGCGCTGTGCCGGCCCTGCGACGTGCCCTGGCGGTACCCGGCCTCGGCCCTCTGGTTCTTCGCGCTGCCCCTGTTCGCGGCGGGCGGTGTGCGGGCCACCGCCCGTACCGGGTACCGCGCGCCGATCGTCCTGGCCACGGTGGTGGGGGCGGCGGTGGCGGCACCGTACCTGTTCACCGTCGGGTACGCGGCGCCACGTTTCCTGCTGCCGGCGTACGCCCTGCTGGCCCTTCCCGTGGCGCAGTGCCTGGTCCGGGCGTGCGGCCCCCGGTCGCAGTGGCGACGTACCGCGGCCGGGCTCGTCGCCGTGGCCGTCGCCGGCCACCTGGTGATCCAGTACGTCCTGGTCGACGGGGTGGCGAACCGGGTACGGCGCGACACCGCCGACCTCACCCGGATCGCCGCCGAACTGCGCGCCCAGGGCGTGCGCCCGCCGTGCGTGATCAGCGGTGACGAAGCGATCCGGGTCGCGTTCCGGACCGGCTGCGCCTCCCGCCAGCCCGGCGGTCACGACGAGAGCATCACGCCCCGGGCCCTCGCCGCCACGGCGCTCCGGCAGCCCGTCGCGGTCCTCGTCTCCCACGGGGGGCGCCCCCCTGCGTACGCCCGCGAGTGGCGCGTCCACCCGCTCCCCGACCTGGGCCGCCGGACCGGTTTCCGTGCCTATCTGTCGCCTGTCCCCCGCTCGTCCGGCCAGGAGGCGCCCGGGACGCGCGACGACGCGGTGCGCCGGACCCGCCCCTGAAACGCGGGGCAGGCACGCGTGGCGGGACACGCTGTCCACGCGCGTGCCGGCGGGCTCAGTCCTCGAAGGTCAGGAGATGATCGGCACCGGTCTGGTGCAGGGCCCGGCGGGCCTGCCTGGAGGCGCCCCGGACACGCACGGCAACTGGTGGCGCAGCCGTCAGCAGCGGCCGGACGAGTGCGTACGCGCAGATCGTGTCCAGCCGCTGGACCCCGCTCAGATCGAGTGTCCATTCCATGACGCCCTGCAGAGCCGGATCGAGCAGGACCTCCTCGATCTGCGCGGCGGCCACGCCGGTCACCTCCCCGGAGAGGGCCAGCTCGGCCCGCCGCCCGTCGACGGACAGGATGCGGACCCGGCGCTCGTCACCCGCCTGGGGGCCTCGTGCGTGATCTGCCATGAGAGCTCCTGGAACGCGTCAGGACCGGACGGTGTGTCCGGCCTCCATTCTCCCGCCGGGACCGCGAAGAGGACCACTCCGGACTCGCGCCGGCCGCACCGCGGTGGGTGCGGCCCGGCGGGGTCGGCCGATGTCCGCGGCACGGTCCATGTGCAGGCGAACGGTGGTACCGGTCTGCGGCGCCGAGCGGATTTCGACGAGATCCCAGATCTGGTGCACGAGCCACGGTCCACGGCCGCCGGGCCGGCTGTGGGTGGGACGGATGCGCCCGGCCGAGGCGATGAGCCGACCGGGGTTGCGGCCGGGGGCCGCCGGAAAGGGGCGGGGCGTACCCGTCCCGGACTCGCCCACCAGCACGGGGAGCGCCGCAACGGGCGGGCCGGCACGGCACGGGGCACGGCACGGGGCACGGCACGGGGCACGGCACGGGGCACGGCACGGGGCACGGCACGCGAGACCTTCGGTTTCCCCGGCAGTCCTGCTCAGCCGCTCATGTCCACGGCAGTCCGGGCACGCCGCAGTGGCCGGCTCGACCCGCGGACGACCAGGCGGGTGGGGACGGTGACGGTGCGGGACCGGGAGCGGTCGCCGTCCAGGCGGGCGAGGGCGGTCCTGGCCGCCGCTTCGCCGATGGCTGCCGGATCCTGCGCCACGACGGTCAGCGCGGGTTCCAGCACCTCGGCCAGCGGAAGGTCGTCGAAGGTGACCAGAGCGACGTCCTTGCGCGCGGCACCGGCCAGTTGGGCGACCACGCCCATGGCCACGATGTTGTTGCCCGCGAACAGGGCGGTGGGCGGATCCGGCAGACCCAGCAGTTCGGTGGTCGCGGCAGCGGCGGTCTCCTGGCCGTGGGCACCGGTCGTGAGCGTGCGGTCGTAGGGCAGGCCCGCCTCCGCGAGTGCCGAGCGGTAGCCGGCGAGCCGCTCACGCCGGGTGTAGAGCTTCGCGGGGAGGTCACCGATGAAACCGATACGCCGGTGGCCCTGCGCGATGAGATGCGCGACTCCCTCGTGGACGCCGGCTCTGTTCGAGCTGACGACGCAGTCGGCCGACAGGCCGACTCCCGGACGGTCGAGGAACACCACCGGCAGGCCGGCGGCGCGTGGTGCCTTGAGGTAGCCGTGGTCGGCGCCGAACGCGGGGACCACCATCAGGATGCTGACCCGGCGGGCCAGGAAGGTCCGGGTCAGCACGTGTTCTCGTTCGGGGTCTTCGGCGGACGAGCCCATGAGCAGGGTCAGCCCCCGGGCCCTCACCGCGTCCTCTATGCCGCCGGCCACCGTCCCGAAGAACGGGTTGCCCAGGTCGGGCACCACGAGTCCTACGGTGGTGTCGGGACCCCCGACACGGATGTTCCGGGCCATCAGGTTGGGCTGGAACCCCAGTTTCGCCACCGCCGCGAGGACGCGCTCCCGGGTCTGCGGGGAGCTCGGACCGTCCTCGTTGAGCACCCTG
Organism: Streptomyces sp. Wb2n-11; assembly: GCF_001049855.1. Classification (NCBI taxonomy): domain Bacteria; kingdom Bacillati; phylum Actinomycetota; class Actinomycetes; order Kitasatosporales; family Streptomycetaceae; genus Streptomyces; species Streptomyces sp. Wb2n-11. The sequence goes on along the minus strand of NZ_CVPB01000001.1, from coordinate 6,894,439 downwards.
GAGACCGTCTTGGCACTGACACCCACTTCTCGGGCGACATCGGCCAGAGTGGGGCGGCGGGTCGCGGCCATGTACCACCGTTCCTGTGCGTTCGCCGGGCCCGGCCCGTGTGGGCCGGGCCCGCTGTCTTCTCTGAGCTGCCGGCTCAGTGGGCTGACACGCCTGCCGCCCTGGCGGCGTCGGCGTCCGTGACGACGGTACCTCCGTCGCTCTTCACCGTGAGCGCCCCGGTCATGATGGCGACCACCTCGGCCATGGAGTGCTCGGAGGGCTTGATCAGAGCCTCGCGCCGCCCGAGCCGGTGGACATGGATCCGGTCGGCGATCTCGAACACGTGCGGCATGTTGTGACTGATCAGGACCACGGGCATGCCCTTGTCGCGAACCCGGCGGATGAGGTCGAGCACCTGTCCCGACTCCCTTACGCCCAGCGCCGCGGTGGGCTCGTCCATCACGACGACGCTCCTGGCCCAGGCCACGGCGCGGGCGACGGCCACGGCCTGACGCTGGCCGCCCGAGAGGGTCTCCACCGGCTGGGTGAGCGAACGCAGCCCGATCTTCAGATCGGCCATGTGGGCGGCGGCTTCCTCCCGCATCCGCTTCTTGTCGAGCATGCGGAACGCACCGCCGAGAACGCCCGGGCGGCGCAGTTCGCGCCCGAGGAACATGTTGGAGGCGATGTCCATGGAGGCTGCGACGGCGAGGTCCTGGTAGACCGTCTCGATGCCGTGCTCACGTGCGCTCTGCGGGCCGCCGAAGCGGATGGGGCTCCCCTGGAGCCGGATCTCTCCCCGGTCGGGGACGATCGCGCCGGTCAGCGCCTTGATCAGGCTGGTCTTGCCGGCTCCGTTGTCCCCGATGACGGCGAGCACCTCGCCGGGCATGAGGTCGAAGTCGGCCCCGTCGATCGCGGTCACCTGGCCGTACTTCTTGACCAGGCCGCGAGCCTGGAGGACGGGTGTCGTCGACGTGCCGGTGCTCATCGCGCCTTCTTCCGGGAGATCTGGTCGACGGTCACGGCGAGGATCACCAGGATGCCGGTGATCAGCGTCTGGTAGATGGACGCGACACCCATCAGCTGGAGCCCGTTGCGGAAGACACCGACGATCAGTACGCCGATGAAGGTGCCGAGCACGGCGCCCCGGCCGCCGAAGAGGCTTGTCCCGCCGAGGACGACAGCGGTGATGCTGTCGAGGTTGTCGGTCTGGCCGGCCTGCGGATCGCCCACGCCGGTACGGGAGATGAGCAGGAGTGCCGCTATGCCGTACACGAGCCCGGCGAGCGTGTAGACGCCGATGGTCAGCCGGGAGGTGCGGATGCCGTTCAGCCGCGCGCTTTCCGGGCTGTTGCCCAGCGCGTAGACATGACGGCCCCATGATGTGCTGCTGAGCGCGTAGGCGAAGGCCAGGAACAGGGCGATGGTGACGAGGGAGCCGTAGGTGATGTCGGTCCGGCCCAGCGGGAAGGTCTCGCCGAGGGCGGTGAGCGGCCCGGGCAGGTTGGTCACCGTCTGCTCGGCCGAGTAGATGTGGGTCAGCGCGAACGCCACGTTCAGCATGCCCAGCGTCACGATGAAGGGCGGCAACGGAATCATCTGTACGAGCAGGCCGTTGAGCAGTCCGAAGCCGCCGCAGACCACGAGTCCGAGGGTGATCGCGGCGAACGGGGAGAGCGTTCCCTCGGCGGCCGTCTTGGCGATGACGATGCTGCCGAACGCCATGACGGCGCCGCAGGAGAGGTCGATGCCGGCGGTGAGGATGATGAGGGTCTGGCCGATGGCCAGGGTGCCCACGACCATGACCTGCTGGACGATCAGGGAGAAGTTGCCGCCGGACAGGAACTGCTCGGTCGTCAGGGAGAAGAAGACGCAGGCCAGCAGGAGTGCGGCCAGTGGGCCCGCGGTGGGTGCGGCGAGCAGCCGGCGGGCCGCGGTCGGCCCTTTCAGCTGGTCGTAGGGCGTGGTCGTGACAGTCATGGGGATCCTTGCCGAGGTGCGTGCCGGAAGCGGGTACCGGAGGTCGTTACCGGAGGCGGTTGTCCGGAAGGGCGCAGTGGCGGCCGGACGGCTCCGGAGCTCAGCCCCAGCAGTTCTCCAGGCCGTACGCCGTGTCCTCGGCCTCGGCCCCCCTCTGCGTCCGGTCGGTGATCAGGGTGACGCCGGTGTCGGTGTAGCCGGAGGCCTTCTTGCCGTTCTCGGCGAAGTCCGCGACGGCCTCGACGCCCAGGGACGCCATCTTGAGCGGGTACTGCTGTGAGGTGGCGGCGATCTTGCCTTCCTTGACGGCCTTCGTGCCGGTACAGCCGCCGTCGACGGAGACGACCAGCACCTTCTCCTCCAGGCCCTTGGCTTTCAGAGCCGTGTAGGCGCCCAGTGCGGCCGGTTCGTTGACGGTGTAGACGACATTGATGCCGGAGGCCTTCTGGAGGCAGTTCTCCATGGCGGTCTGGCCCTTGGCCTGGTCGCCGCCGGTGTCCTGGCTGCACACGATCGACGGGTCGCCTTCCGGGATGCCGAAGCCCTTGAGGAACCCCTCGTGCCGTTGCAGACCCACGGCGACCCCGGGTGCCAGGTCGAGTGTGGCGATCTTCGCCCGCCTGCCGGCCATGGCGGCCTTGGCGTACTGGCCGATGAGTTCACCGGCCTTGACGTTGTCGGTGGCGAACAGCGCGTCGGTGGCATCCTGCGGCTCGGTCGGACTGTCGAGGGCGATGACCAGAACGTTCTTGGCGCGGGCCTTCTCGAGGGCGGGCACGATCGCCTTCGAGTCGTTGGGCGTGATGAGAATGCCTTTCACGCCGGAGTTGACCATGTTCTCGACCGCGGTGACCTGGCCCGCGTTGTCCCCGTCGAACTTGCCGGCCGCGCTGACCAATTCGACGCCGCTGTCCTTTGCGGCCTGCTCCGCACCCTCCTTCATCTTCACGAAGAAGGGGTTGGTGTCCGTCTTGGTGATCAGGCCGACCTTCACCGGACCGTCGCCCGGACCACCCTGCGAGCCCGATCCGCAAGCCGTCAGGGCCAAGGTCGCGACGGCGGTACAGGCAGTGATCCTGACCAGGTTGGGAACCGCGTGGTGGTTACGGGGCATGGCTGACTCCTGCGGGATTCGGAGGGAGCGGCCGCGTTGCCCAAGGGAGCGGCGGCACGGGGAAGTTGAGACGCCCGGCGGTGTCAACGTTGACTTATGTCATCGTTGACACCGCCTGCGGAGGATGATGGACTCCGCTTCCCCGCAACGTCAATGCCCTGGCACCGTCACAAATCCGCAACGCAGCGACAGCGGCACGCCGGCGGCACCCCCCGGGCCCCCTCCGCGGCGCCTCGCCCCCGGGCCGCCTCGTGCCGCCCCGATCGGAGAGAGACTTCCATGCGCCTGCCCGAGGTCACCGTCCTCGGTGAATGCGTCGCCGACGCCTTCACCGCACAGCAACCCGCACCGGGCGAACTCGCCCTGCGGGTCCTGCCGGGCGGCGGCCCGGCGAACACGGCCGTGGCACTCGCCCGGCTGGGCACACCCGCCCGCTTCCTCGCCAGACTGTCGGACGACGTGTTCGGCCGGCTCTTCCGTACCCGCCTGGAGGCCTCGGGCGTCGACCTCTCCCAGGCCGTACGCGCCCGGGAGCCCAGCACCCTGGCCGTCGCCGAACTCGACGCAGAGGGACAGGCGGCGTACTCCTTCCACGCCCAGGGCACCGCAGACTGGCAGTGGACGGCGGAGGAACTGTCCGCCACGGACCTCGCATCCACCGCCTGCCTGCACTCGGGCTCGCTGGCCCTCGTACGCGAACCGGGCGGCCGGGCCGTGGAGGAGTTCCTGCTCCGCGCCAAGGCCACGGCCACGATCTCCCTCGACCCCAACGTCCGGCCGCTGCTCGTGGCGCCCGAGGTCTACCGCGAGCGCCTGCCGCGCTGGTGCGCGATCGCCGACGTCCTGCGCCTGAGCGAGGACGACCTGGAGCTGCTGCTTCCCGGGCACCCGGCCGAGCAGGCCTGTGACGTCTGGCACTCGGCAGGTGTCCGGCTCGTCGTCGTCACCCTCGGGAAGCGCGGCGCGCTCGCCTCGCTGGACGGCGAGCGCGCCGTGGTACCGGCGCCGCCGACCGCCGTCGTCGACACGGTGGGGGCGGGCGACTCCTTCACCGCAGGGCTTCTCCACCACCTGGGGACCCAGGGGCTGCTCGGCGGCCGGCTGACGGACCTGCGCCTCGACGACGTCACGGAGGCGTGTGGGTTCGCGGCCAGGGTGGCGGCGCTCACCTGCTCGGTCAGTGGGCCCAACCCGCCGTGGGAGAGCGAGTTGCGGCAGCCGGTGACCGCGGTGGGGCCGTAGTCCGTTCCCGCCCCGGCGGCTCTGCCGAAGCCATTGACGGACCGGCCCGAGTGCGCTCATCATCACTGCCCAGCGGATGTCATCGCTGACATGTGTCAACGATGACATCCGCTGTCCCGGGCCGCCCACAGTGCAGGAGAGATCATGAGTCCAGGCCCCGTGTACCGCCGTGCCCGGCTGCGCCTCGTCGCCGCGGCAGCCGCGGCATGCGTACTCGCCGCAACCACCGTAACCGCCCGGGCCGCGGCGACCGGCACCCGGCCCCACACCGAGACCTACCGGCCCCAGTTCCACTTCTCCCCGGAGAAGAACTGGATGAACGACCCCAACGGGCTGGTGTACTTCAAGGGCGAATACCACCTCTTCTACCAGTACAACCCCAGTGGCAACACCTGGGGCAACATGTCCTGGGGCCATGCGGTCAGCAGGGACCTCGTGCACTGGGAGGAGCTTCCGCTCGCCATCCCGCACGACGACGAGGAGATGGTCTTCTCCGGCAGCGCGGTCGTCGACCACGAGAACACGAGCGGCTTCGGGACGGAGGACGGCCCCGCGATGGTGGCCGTCTACACCAGCGCCTACAAGAAGGACGGCAGGCAGGCCCAGTCGCTGGCGTACAGCACGGACCGCGGCCGCACCTGGAGCAAGTACGAGGGCAATCCGGTCCTCGACATCGGCTCGAAGGAATTCCGCGACCCGAAGGTGCAGTGGTACGCGCCGACGAAGAGCTGGCTGATGACGGTGTCCCTGTCCACCGAGCACAAGGTCCGCTTCTACTCCTCCAAGGACCTCAAGAGCTGGACACATCTGAGCGACTTCGGCCCGGCGGGGGCCGTCGGGGCGTATGGGAGTGTCCCGACCTCTTCCCGCTGCCCGTCGACGGGGACACCGGGCGCACCAAGTGGGTGCTGGTGGTGAACATCAACCCCGGTGGCATCGAGGGCGGTTCGGCGGCCCAGTACTTCGTCGGCGACTTCGACGGCACCCGCTTCACACCCGACGACGACGGCTCGTACACTCCCCCGCCCGGCCTGGTCGTACAGGACTTCGAGGCGAGCGACTACGGCGGCTGGACCACGACCGGCACGGCCTTCGGCGGCGGACCGGCCTCCGCGCCCGCGCCCGGCTCGTCGGGCACCAGCGGCGTCGAGGGCAAGGGGTTCGTCGACAGCTTCCACGGTGACGACACCGAGACCGGCACGCTCACCTCGCGGCCCTTCACCGTGAACAGCGCACATCTCAACTTCAAGGTCGCCGGCGGCCGTCACCCGCACGTCCCCGGGTCGGTCCTGGGTGCCGCACCGGCACCGGAGGGCACGGTCCTCGCCGACTTCGAACAGAACGGCTACGGATCCTGGACCGCCACGGGCACCGCCTTCGGCGACGGCCCCGCGACAGGCACGCTCCCCGGGCAGCAGGAGGTGTCCGGGCACACCGGCGACCGGCTGGTGAACAGCTTCCTCGGCGGCGACCCGGCCACGGGCACGCTCACCTCGCCCGAGTTCACCATCACGGCGAAGCACATCAACCTCCTCGTCGGAGGCGGCAGACACCCCTCGGGAGCCGAAGCGCCCACCGCCGTCCGGCTCGTCGTCGGCGGCAAGACCGTGCGCAGCGCCACCGGTGCCGACACGGAGGCACTCAACTGGGCCTCCTGGGATGTCGGCGACCTCGCCGGCCGGACCGCACACATCGAGGTCGTCGACGAGAACACCGGCGGCTGGGGCCACATCCTGCTCGACCAGGTCATGCTCTCCGACACCCCGGCACAGCCCCGTTCGACCGAGACCGCGGTCAACCTCCTCATCGACGGCAAGGTCGTCCAGAGCGTGTCGGGTGCGGACAGCGGGAGCCTGGACTGGGCCTCCTTCGACCTCCGCGCCCACCAGGGCAAACAGGCCACCGTCCAGATCGTCGACATGAACAGGGGCGGCTGGGGCCACATCATGGCCGACCACTTCGTCGCCGCCGCCGAGCCCGCGACCTCCAGCATCCAGCGGGCCCACTGGGTCGACCACGGCAAGGACTACTACGCGGCCGTCTCCTGGGAGGACGCGCCCGACGGCAAACGCCGCATGATCGGCTGGATGAACAACTGGCAGTACGGCAACGACATCCCCACGTCCCCTTGGCGCGGAGCGCAGAGCATCCCGAGAGAAATGGCGCTGCGCACCGTGGACGGCCGGATCCGCCTGACGCAGCAGCCGGTGGTCTCCGTGCAGTCGCTGCGCACGGGGCGGGCCGTCGGTATCCGCGACGTCACGGTCAGGGACGGCTCCGTGCCCCTGGCCGGCGGACGGGCCGACGGAAAGGCGCTCGACCTTCGGGCCACCTTCTCCCTCGGCGATGCCGACCGGTTCGGACTCAAGGTCCGCACCGGCGAGGGGCAGGAGACCGTCATCGGATACGACTCGAAGACCCAGGAGCTGTACGTCGACCGCACGAGGTCGGGCGCGGTGGACTTCAGCGACCACTTCCCCGGTGTCCAGCGCGCACCGCTGGCGGCCAAGGACGGCAAGGTCGAGCTCCGGATCCTGGTCGACTGGTCCTCCGTGGAGGTGTTCGGCGGTGACGGCCAGGCCGTGATCACCGACCAGATCTTCCCCGACCCGGACAGCGAGGGGATCCAGCTCTTCGCGGAAGGCGGCTCTGTCGACGTGGACGAGCTCAAGGTCTGGCAGCTGCGTTCCTACCGCGACTGACCCGCTCACCGACGGAACGGGCGGGGGAGGCCCCCGCCCGTTCCTGTCACGCCTCACGCCGTGTCGGCTCCGGGCACGGCAGGCGCGGCAGACGCGGCCCGGCAGCCGCATCGGGGCCGTCTCCCCGCGCCGCACACGGCTGCCGGGTGAGTGGTTCGAAGGTCCGTGCCGGGCACCGGGCAGGAGGACGAAGCCGGCCACCCGGGGTTCCCGGTGGCCAGGGGCAGTGGTCAGTCGACCACGGACAGGACGATCTTGCCAGTGGTGCGCCGGGTGTCGCTGAGTTCGTGGGCCTTGGCCGCGTGTTCCAGGGGGAACGTCGTGTCGATCCCGGCCCTCAGCAACCCCTGTCCGGCCAGTGCGGCGATCTCCCGCATGCCCGCCTGGTCGGCTTCCACGGCCATGAAGGCGGCGCGCAGGCCGAGCGGGCGGGCCTCCTCCGCCAGGTATGCCTCGGCGGGGGAGGCAAGGGCGACGAGTATGCCGCCCGGGCGGAGGGTGCGCAACGAGCGCGGCCCGTACGCGCCGCCGATCGCGTCGATCACGACGTCGACCGGTTCGACGGCCGTCTCGAAATCGGCCTCGGCGTAGTCGACCGGTTCGTCCACCCCGAGGCCGCGCAGGAAGTCGTGCTTGGCCGAGCGGGCGGTGCCGATGACGTACGCGCCCCGGGCCTTGGCGATCTGTACGGCGAGGTGGCCGACGCCACCCGCCGCCGCGTGGATCAGCACCCGGTGCCCGGGGCGCACTTCGGCGACGTCCACCAGGGCCTGCCAGGCGGTGAGTGCGGCCAGCGGCAGCGCGGCGGCCTGCACATGGGTGAGGCCGGCGGGCTTGCGGACCAGGTGCCGGGCCGGGGAGGTGACGTACTCCGCGTACGTGCCCGCCGGGAGCGGGTGGCGCGGCATGCCGAACACCTCGTCGCCGGGGGCGAGCGTGGCCACCCCGAGGCCGACTGCCTCGACCACGCCCGAGACGTCCCAGCCGAGCCGGATCACGGCACCGGCCAGCCCGCCGGTGGCCCGATGCCAGGAGTCGGTCGGGTTGACCCCCGCCGCGTGCACCCGTACCAGCACCTCGGCCGGCCCGGGTTCCGGACGCTCCGCCTCGACGATCTTCAGCACCTCGGGGCCGCCGAATTCGTCCTGTCCGATCGCACGCATCGTCATCTCCCTGTTCACCGGGGCCGGTTCCGGCCCGCTTCGATCAAGGTTTCCGCGTTCCGGCGACAGGAACGAGTGGCAAGACTGCCATTACATGAAAGAATCTTGCCATGCATCGTGTTGTGGTCCTGGCCCTCGAAGGCGTCTATCCCTTCGAACTGAGCATTCCGGTAAGGATCTTCGGCACTGCCGCCGGGCCCGGCGGCGAGCCGTTGTACGAGGTCTCCACGTGCAGTGTGGACGGCGGGCCCGTCACCACGAGCGCCGACTTCACCATCACCGTGGCCCACGGGAGCGAGGCGCTCGAGGGAGCCGACACCCTGGTCGTCCCGCCCTTCACCTGCGGCCCCGGCGAGGACCGGGAGTGGCTTTCCGACGAGTTGGCCCAGGCACTCGCGCTGCTGCCGGCCGGAGCGCGCATCGTCTCGATCTGCACCGCCTCGTACGTCCTGGCCGCCGCCGGCCTGCTCGACGGCCGTCCCGCCACCACCCACTGGAACGAGGCCGACCGCTTCCAGCGGGCCTTCCCGCAGATCCAGGTCGACGCGAACGTGCTGTTCGTCGACGACGGCCGGGTCCTCACGGCGGCGGGTGTGGCCGCCGGGGTCGACCTCTGCCTGCATCTGGTACGCCGCGACCACGGCAGCGAGGTCGCCAACCGGGTGGCCCGGCTCTGTGTCGTGCCCCCGTGGCGGGAGGGCGGCCAGGCCCAGTACATCGAGCGGCCGGTACCGCGCCCCTCGACGGCCGGCACGGCGCCGACCCGCGACTGGGCCCTGGGGCAGCTCCACCGGCCGCTCGCTCTGGCCGAGCTGGCGGAACACGCCCGCATGAGCGTGCGGACCTTCTGCCGGCGCTTCCGCGACGAGGTGGGCATGCCACCCGGTCAGTGGCTCGCCCAGCAACGGGTGGAGCACGCCCGACGGCTCCTGGAGACCACCGACCTGCCGGTGGACCAGGTCGCCGCCCACGCCGGCTTCGGCACCGCGGTCTCGCTCCGTCAGCACCTGTCGGCCACGATCGGAGTCTCCCCGACGGCTTACCGCCAGGCATTCCGCGCCGGATGAGTCCCGGCCCGGCGGCCCTGTCGCCCGCGTACGGAGCGACGGCGGAGGCCACCGCCGACGAGGGCGGTGGCCCCACGGTCCGGGTGCGCTCCGCCCCCGCAGGGGGGTTCCCACCAGACGCCGAGGACGAGGCGTCCGCCGACCCTGTCGAGGTTGTGGGCGCCGCCGGTGTACCAGATGCCGTCGTAGTTCACGCCGTTGAGGAAGGTGTGGAGACCCCACGTGCCGTCGTTGTACTGGTAGGCCATGACGATGTCGTCCTCGCCGTCTCCGTTCGTGTCGCCCGAAGCCACCCGGTTGCCGACGTTGGAGAGGTGGAAGCCGGCGGAGTCGTAGTCGGTGGCGCGGTCGAAGCCGCTGCCGGTGGAGGTCCAGCGGTAGATGCGCATGGTGCCGTCGCCCTGGTCGTACGCCGTGGCCGACTCGGCCTTGCCCGGGGCGGGGGTGGTGGTGGCCTTGCCGTAGCGCAGGCCCTTGTAGCCGTTGGCCTTGCAGCTGGCCTTGTTCTTGACCGTGTGGTGACCCGCGTCGCCGGTGCTGCACTCCTCGTACGCCCACCTCTCGGTCTTGCCGGAGTCGGTCCACTTGTGGAAGAGCGCCACATGCCCGGAGCCGAGGATGGCGTCGCCCGGCTGGAGGCTGTCCAGGGAGATGTCGGCGGTGTCCCCGAAGGCGTCGAGGTTGCCGGTGTTGCGGTCCCAGTCACCGCTCTTGGGGAGGCGCCAGGCCATCGACACGAAGCCGGAGCATTCCGGACGGTACTTCTCGCCGGTGACCGACGCCTTGGCGTCGGCCTGGTCCTGGCTGTAGATGACGCCGTAGGTGTCGATTCACCACTTGGCCCGGTCGAGTATCTCGGTCCGGGGGATCGAACCGCCGACCGTGGACGACGGCGCGGCGTACGCGGTGGAAGGGGCCGCGACCTCTGAGATCACGGTGGTGCCGACCGCCGGGCTGCCCAGGGCCGGAAGAGAGGTGAGGGCGGCGGTGACGCGTCCGAGCGGAGTGCGCACGGAGCTGTCCTTCTCGCTGAGGGATCCCACCGAGGGGCCCCGCCGGGGGCCCGGTGAGGGGTCGTCTCTCACCGAGAAGGCTCCGCGCCGCCGCTTCGACTCCGCTTCAACACCCCTGCAGGCGGCGACGGGGTCCGGGCCGGGGTCCGCCGTGTGGCGGTACGGCGACTGCGCGTCCTCGGGGACCGACCCCATCCACAGCGGGGCGCCCTCGACGGTGCAGAGCGTGAGGTCGGCGGCGGCGCCGGTGGCGTGCGGGCCCTCCGGCGGGTTCGGGCGGTGCCCGCGGATCACGAGCAGGCGCAGCCGGAGGAGAGCAGCGTCCGCGCCGTGACCAGGCGGTCGACGACGCCGAGCCGCAGTCTGGCCGGTGCTTCGCCCGGGCGGGCCGGCCGCTGGTCCAGCCGCAGCACGCCGACCTCACGCAGATCGGTCAACGGCTCCCCGCCCTCCCGGACCTCGACCGCCGCGACCCGTGGATCGGACAGCGGTACGGTATCCAGCCTTCTGCCCTCCGCATCGCACCACCGCATAGCAGGTCGGAACATGCCGCCCTCCGCTTCAGAATTCCTTCGAGAGCGCGTCGAGGGCTGCGGGCTCTGCTGCGTGGCCATGGCCACGAGCGACGGCCGGCATCCGCTCGCGCTGATGCTGGTGCTGGTGCCCCACGGCTGTGGTGGCATTCCGGTCCCGTGACGGGCGAAACCTGTTTCCGGGCCGCGGCGAAGTCGTCGGCACCCGCGGGCTGCCCCGCAGGCGGGCAGGAGAGAAGTCGCTCGCGTGGATCATGCGCACCCGTCGCCCCGTCACGAGCCCGGCAGGCGCCCCGGCCCACAGGCACTCAGGCTGTCTGCGTGCCGGCGGTGGCGGCCGGAGCGCGGCGGAAAGGGACCGCGGCCGGATGCGGCCGCGGGCCAACGGCCCCGGGGGTGCGGCCCGGGGGTGTCGCGCGTACGGATCAGCGGGCTTCGGGCGGTGGCGGGACAGGTGCCCCGAACCGGTCAGGAATCGAGAAGCACCGGTCACCGAGCCGCGCCTAGCCTGATCCTCATGGGCCTCACCCTTCACACCAGCTTCCTGCCGCACACCGACCCGGACGCCTCCCTGGCCTTCTACCGCGACACCCTCGGCTTCGAAGTCCGCAACGACGTCGGAAGCGGCACGATGCGCTGGATCACGGTCGGCCCCGCCGGACAGCCCGGCACCTCCGTCCTCCTGGCACCCCCGGCCACCGACCCCGGCATCACCGACACCGAACGCCGCACCATCGCCGAGATGATGGCCAAGGGCACCTACGGCTGGATCCTGCTGGCCACCAAGGACCTCGACACCACCTTCGAGAAGATCCAGGCCGGCGACGCCGAGGTCGTCCAGGAACCCACCGAGCAGCCGTACGGCATCCGCGACTGCGCCTTCCGCGACCCCGCGGGCAACCTGATCCGCATCCAGGAACTGCGCTGAACCACCCGGCAATTCCAGCCACGCCCCACACCCACGGCGCCGCGAAAAAGCCCGCGCACGACCCCGGGCACGCCGCACGGCCGGGGCCCGGGGGCGCCGCGCCGCGCCGGCCGGCACCGTCGAGCGGGCGGTCAGCGGACCGTGGCCGCGACCGCGACCGCGCCGACGGAGCGGGACCGGACGTACTGTTCGAAGCCGGTCGGATCGAGCCAGGCGGCGCGGACGCAGACCGCGAGAGCGGTTCCGCCCGACAGATGGAGACACGATAAGCATGGCCGAGAAGACGGACACGCAGTCGCCTGCGCCGCACGCTGCCGACAGCCACGATCTGATCCGCGTGCACGGCGCGCGCGAGAACAATCTCAAGGACATCAGCATCGAGATCCCCAAGCGCAGGCTGACGGTGTTCACCGGAGTCTCCGGCTCGGGCAAGAGCTCGCTGGTGTTCAACACGATCGCCGCGGAATCGCAGCGGCTGATCAACGAGACCTACAGCACCTTCGTACAGGGCTTCATGCCGACGCTGGCGCGTCCCGAGGTCGACGTACTCGACGGGCTGACGACCGCGATCATCGTCGACCAGCAGCGGATGGGGGCCGACCCCCGCTCCACCGTCGGCACCGCCACCGACGCCAACGCGATGCTGCGCATCCTCTTCAGCCGGCTCGGGCAGCCGCACATCGGCCCGCCCGGCGCGTACGCCTTCAACGTGCCCTCGGTCCGGGCGAGCGGTGCCATCACCGTCGAGCGCGGCGCCAAGAAGGCGGTGAAAGCCACCTTTACCCGCACCGGCGGCATGTGTACGCGCTGCGAAGGCCGGGGCACGGTCTCCGACATCGACCTCACCCAGCTCTACGACGACTCCAAGTCGATCGCCGAGGGCGCGTTCACCATCCCCGGCTGGAAGTCGGACAGCTTCTGGACCGTGCGGACCTACGCCGAGTCGGGCTTCCTCGACCCGGACAAGCCGATCCGCGAGTTCACCGAGAGGGAGATGCAGGACTTCCTCCATCGGCAGCCCACCAAGGTGAAGGTCGAGGGCGTGAACCTCACCTACGAGGGGCTGATCCCCAAGATCCAGAAGTCGTTCCTGTCCAAGGACAAGGAGGCGATGCAGCCGCACATCCGGGCGTTCGTGGAACGGGCGGTCACCTTCACCACCTGTCCCGAGTGCGACGGCACCCGGCTCAGCGAGGGGGCGCGGTCGTCGAAGATCAAGCGGATCAGCATCGCCGACGCCTGCGCGATGCAGATCAGCGATCTGGCCGAATGGGTCCGCGGCCTGAAGGAGCCGTCGGTGGCGCCGCTGCTCGCCGCACTGCAGCAGACCCTCGACTCGTTCGTGGAGATCGGCCTCGGCTACCTCGCGCTCGACCGGCCGTCGGGCACGCTGTCGGGCGGTGAGGCACAGCGGGTCAAGATGATCCGTCATCTCGGCTCGTCACTCACCGACGTCACCTACGTCTTCGACGAGCCCACCTCGGGCCTGCACCCGCACGACATCCAGCGGATGAACAACCTGCTGCTGCGGCTGCGGGACAAGGGCAACACGGTGCTCGTCGTGGAGCACAAGCCGGAGATGATCGCGATCGCCGACCATGTCGTGGACCTCGGCCCCGGCGCCGGTACGGCGGGCGGCACCGTCTGCTTCGAGGGCACCGTCGAGGGGCTCCGGGCCGGCGGCACCGTCACCGGCCGCCACCTCGACGACCGGGCCGCCCTCAAGAAGACGGTACGGACGCCCACCGGCGCACTGGAGATCCGCGGCGCGACGACGCACAATCTGCGCGGCGTCGACGTGGACATCCCGCTCGGTGTGCTCGTCGTCGTCACCGGCGTCGCCGGCTCCGGCAAGAGCTCGCTCGTGCACGGGTCGCTGTGTCGGCAGACGGGGGCCGCCGGTGCGGGTGTGGTGTCGGTCGACCAGAGCGCCATCCGGGGCTCGCGGCGGAGCAACCCGGCGACGTACACCGGGCTGCTCGACCCGATCCGCAAGGCGTTCGCCAGGGCCAACGGCGTGAAGCCGGCGCTCTTCAGCGCCAACTCGGAGGGGGCTTGCCCCACTTGCAACGGCGCCGGCGTCATCTACACCGACCTGGCGATGATGGCCGGCGTCGCCTCTCCCTGCGAGGAGTGCGAGGGGAAGCGGTTCCAGGCATCGGTGCTGGACCACCACTTCGGCGGCCGCGACATCAGCGAGGTGCTGGCGATGTCGGTGAGCGAGGCCGAGGAGTTCTTCGGCTCCGACCAGGCGCGCACGCCGGCCGCGCACGCCGTCCTCGGCCGGCTCGCCGACGTCGGACTCGGCTACCTCAGCCTGGGCCAGCCGCTCACCACGCTGTCCGGCGGCGAGCGGCAGCGGCTCAAGCTGGCCACGCACATGGCCGAGAAGGGCGGCGTCTACGTCCTCGACGAGCCGACCACCGGCCTGCACCTCGCCGACGTCGAGCAGTTGCTCGGCCTGCTCGACCGGCTCGTCGACTCCGGCAAGTCGGTCATCGTCGTCGAGCACCACCAGGCGGTGATGGCGCACGCCGACTGGATCATCGACCTCGGTCCCGGCGCCGGCCACGACGGCGGCGAGATCGTCTTCGAGGGCACACCCGCCGACCTCGTCGCCGCCCGCTCCACCCTCACCGGCGAGCACCTCGCGGCCTACGTCGGCGCCTGACCGGGGCCCTCGCGGGCGCCCTGAGGCGGTCAGGTCCGGCACGCCCTCCGCCTTTGCCTCCCTGCCCCGCCGATGACGCCGGTGCGACATCGGCGGGGCGGCGGGGACGACCCCCTCGGTGTCGTCCCCCCGCCCCTGTTCCGGGTTCGATGCCGGGTACGTCGCCGCTACCCGGCGTAGGTCTCGTACTCGGCGACCTTCGGCGTGCCGGTCGACCCGGTGATCTCGAAGGTGATCTTGTGCAGTGAGGTCCGGGGGAAGGTGATGACGCCCGCCCCGCTGCCGGAGGTCAGGACGGCGCCGGTGTCGGCGTTGACGACCCTCCAGGTCCCGATGCTGCCCGCGGAGCCTGACGCCTCCCGGATATTGATCTTTGAAACCGTGGTGGAGGAGCCCCACTTGATCGAGAGCGAACCGGTCGGGCCGGCCGGTGACCAGTAGGTGCTCATGCTGCCGTCCCGCACGTTGCCGTAGCTCGTCCCGTCGGCCTTGCTGGAGCCGTCGGAGCCGGCTCCGATACTGAGGTTGGTCCCGCCGGGCTGGGTCGGCCCGGGCGTGGGGGTGGGTCCCGGTGTGGGGGTGGCCGGCGGTGACGTGGGGCTGGTCGGCGTCGGTGCCGGTGTCTGCGGCGAGCAGTTGCCGTTCGACACCTGCAACCCCTTGTTGGCGCCCGCCGTCCGGCTCACGACGTCCGGCACGCAGCCGGCCCCGTCGAGGCTGTAGGGGTAAGGGATGCCGACCGTGGTGTTGGACTGCGGATCGGGGCCGGCGGGGTTGTTCTCGCTACCGGGGCTGGACCAGGTCACGTTGTCGAAGACGTTCCCGCCGACCTGCCAGTAACCGGCCGCGTCGGTGTAGAAGGTGCCCAGGACGTCCTTGGAGTCCTTGAAGTAGTTGTTGTCCACCTTGGCGCGGGCCCCGGCTCGGGAGTTGATGCCGGACTCGTTGAGTCTCACGTAGTAGTTGTTGTAGATGTGAGCCGTACCGCCACGCAGCAGGGGCGCGCGGGAGTCGATGTTCTCGTACAGGTTGTGGTGGTACGTGATGAAGCTGTTCGAGAGGTCGCTCTCACTGGACCCGACGAGGCCGCCGCGGCCGGAGTTGCGCAGGATGCTGTAGGACAGGGTCACGTACTGGGTGTTGTCCTTCATGTCGAAGAGACCGTCGTAGCCCTCCGACTCCCCGCCCGACGCCTCCAGGGTGACGTGGTCGGCCCAGACGTTGCGGACGTTGCTCTCCATGCCGATGGCGTCACCGCCGTTGGACGTGGGCGAGCCCGACTTCTTGACGTTCCGGACGGTCACGTTCTGGATGATGATGTTGCTGGCGTCGCGGATGTGGATGCCCAGCTGGTCGAAGACGGCTCCGCTGCCGACCCCGACGATCGTGACGTTGCTGATCTGTTTGAGTTCGATCACGCCGTCGGCGGTGTTGCAACTGGCACCCGACACCTTGCTGGTGTTGCCGTGGTTGACGGTCCCCTCGACCTCGATGGTGATCGGGGTGCTGCTGCTGGCCCGGCCGCACAGGGCCGCGTGGATCGCGGTCCCCGTGGTGGCCCGCACCGTCTGCCCGCCCGCACCTCCGGTGGTCCCCCCGTTCTGGGTCGCGTAGCCGGTGGCGGCACCGGTCGCCGCCGACGCCTCGGGTACCGACAGAACCACACCGGTCGCGGCCACAAGGGCCGTCGTGGCCAGCGCCGCATAGAGTCGCAGTGCGACTGGTCGTCTCATCCTCGCCTCGCCTTTCGTCTTCGAATCCTGGGCAGTGCTGTTGCGTGTCATGTACATGACATCAGTCGCCGAGGCCGCCGCCCCGCCGCCTGGCAGGTCGTCGGCCGGCCCGGACCTTCGAGGCGGCCGGCGCCGGCCGCGAAGTCACCGCGACCGCCGGAGCCGGCGGTACGGCCGGCCGCCCGCTACAAGAAGCCGTCGCCGTCGAAACCGCGACGGACGGCGCGGTACCTCTTCGTCACGGCGTACGCCCTCCGCTCCATGGCGCGTCGGCACCCTGGGTGAAGCCCCCACCCCGGATCGGTAGCGGCCCATACGCAAAGCCGCGGCAGCCGCCACGATGACCGCCCCCACCGGAACGGTCCCAGCGAGGAGGGAAAGCGCTTTCCGTCCGCGAGCATAGGGTGGCATCTGTTGGGCTGGCAAGGTTCCTGCCGGTTGTGGAACGCACTCCACCACGGCTCGGGCGACCGTCACCGTTCGCGATCATTGCTGGAGCCGGGGGCCGGGGCGCCGCGCGCGGCGAGGCCCGGCACCCAGGAGCTGGTCGAGGCATTCGCCCGGTACCTGGACCGGAGCGGGCAGCCGCACGACCGATCGGACGCCCGTCACCTGGCACTCGGCCTCACCCGGCCCTACGCGACCTCGGCTTCCACGACGTCCGTTCCCTCGCTCTCGCGAAGGTCCGCCATACGGGCCCACGCCCCGCGCTTGCGTCTCGCGGCGGCCCGGAAACAGTCCCCGGAGCCGCGCCGCCACCCCCGACGACTCCGCACTCGTCTCGGACAGCCTCCCCGTGGACCGGTCAGGAACGCTTGCCCCCGGTGCACCTCACGAGCTCCGGCACCCAGAAAGAGCTGTTGCTTCTCCGCAGGCGCCTGCCCGCATCCGCGCGGAATCGTCCGCGGCACCCACCGCGATCCGGCCCGGGAGCGGGACGGCGCCGGGAGTGGTACCGGCCGGAACCGGACGAGCCGGCACGCGGCGCCCACCCGGGCCGCCCCCGACTGCGCTACGCCGTCAGGGCGCCGCGTTCCCGCCCCGCCCCGCCGCCTCCCGCGACGACTCGCGGCGGCGATGCGGCAGGCCGGTCCGGGGTTCAGCGGCCCTTGCGCACCCGGGCGGCCGCGCGGGCTTCCGCCGTCCTGCGGGCCTCGGCGGCTTTGCGGGACTCCTTCGCGGGGCGGCCCGGACGGGTGCCGAGGCCGCGGAAGGGGGCGTTGCCGGTCTTCCCTTCGACCGGTGGGCGCTTCGCCCCGGTGATGGCGGTCAGCTTCTCCTCGCCGGAACGCACCTGGGTGACCGTCGGCCGAATGCGGGCGTCGGCCATCATCCGGTTCACATCGCGCCGCTGGCTGGGGGTGACCAGGGTGACCACGTTCCCCGACTCCCCGGCACGTGCCGTGCGCCCGCCACGGTGCAGGTAGTCCTTGGCGTCGGCCGGCGGGTCGACGTTGACGACAAGGTCGAGCGCGTCGATGTGGATGCCCCGCGCCGCGACATTGGTGGCCACCAGCACGGTGATCTCACCGTCCTTGAACCTGGCGAGCGTGTGGGTGCGCTGCGGCTGCGACTTCCCGCTGTGCAGGGCGGCGGCCCGTACACCACTGGCCTGCAGGTGACGGGTGAACTGGTCGACGCCGGCCTTGGTGTCCAGGAACATCAGCACCCGGCCGTCCCGCGCGGCGATTTCGGTCGCGGTCGCGTACTTGTCGGCGGCGTGGATGTTCAGGACGTGGTGCTCCATCGTGGTGACCGAGCCCGCCACCCGGTCGAGCGAGGCGAGCACCGGATCGTGCAGGTGGTTCCGTACCAACTGGTCGACGTTGCGGTCGAGCGTGGCCGAGAACAGCAGCCGCTGCCCGTCGGGGCGGACCTGGTCCAGGATTTCCGAAACCTGCGGCAGGAACCCCAGGTCGCACATCTGGTCCGCCTCGTCCAGCACCGTGATCCGCACCTGGTTCAGGTGACAGTCCCGGCGCGACACCAGGTCGGCCAGCCGCCCCGGCGTCGCGACGACCACGTCGGCGCCGGTCCGCAGCAGCGCCACCTGCCGGTTGATCGACAGTCCGCCGACCACCGTCGCCAGGCGCACGTTCAGCGCCTGCGCGTACGGCGTCAGCGCGTCGCTCACCTGCTGCGCGAGTTCCCGGGTCGGCACCAGGACCAGGGCGAGCGGCCGCTTCGGCTCCGCTCGCAGGCCGGCCGTCCGGACCAGCAGCGCAAGCCCGAAGGCGAGCGTCTTGCCGGAGCCGGTCCGCGCGCGGCCGAGGACGTCACGGCCGGCCAGCGCGTTGGGCAGGGTGGCCGCCTGGATCGGGAAAGGCTCCTTCACCCCGAGGCCGGTCATCGTCTTCGTCAGCTCCGGCGGCAGCCCGAGTGCGTCGAAGGACTCGACCGGCGGCAGGCCCGGGACCACCGTCTGCGGCGTCGAGAGTTCGCCCTGCGGCGCTGTCGCACGCCGGGGCTTGCCGGCACGCGGGAGTCCGGGAGCCGGCGGCTGCGCGTTCATGGGAAACCTTCCTCGGTCTGGCGTCCGGAACGCGCCGGGGCCCGTACCCCTCGGTACGGGCCCCGGCGGTGTCGAAGCGTGCCCCCAGGTTACCAGCGGGCGCCCGGACGCCCGCCGGCCCGGCAGCTCGTCCTCTTCGTGCGGCGTCCCCCGCGGCGGGCGCTGTTCACCTGCCCGGGCGACGGTGGCGGACGAGGACCGCGGCCGCATGCCGACGGGGGCGGGGAAATGGCCGGGTGTGCGTTCGCGGCGGTGCGGATGCCGGCAGCCGGCCACGGCGCTCGTCAGCACTGTTCGACAGGGTTCGCCAGGTCATGGGGAGCGCTCCCCTCGGCATTCCTGCCCTCCCGCGGGTGCGCGCCCCGGAGGCGGCCGAATCAGGGGCCGCGGTCCCCGCTGCTCTCGGCGTCGCCGGCCCAGAAGGCGTCCATGGGCTGCGGTGTCGCGGCGGCGATGAGCTGCCGGGCCGTGCTGTGCGCCTTGTCCGCGGGCTCGGCGACGTTGCCCAGGGAGTGGTTGGCGACCGCTCCTTCGTATACCAGCAGCAGCTGGTCCACGAGGAGGCCGGGGTCGGGCGCACCGGTCGTCTCGGCGAGTTCGAGCATTCGGCCGCGCAGCGCTCGCTTGTGCCGGGTGATCACCGTGCGGCCGGGATCCGGTGACTTGGCGAGCTCGAAATGGGCGTTGGTGAACGCACTGCTGCGCAAGCCGTCCGAAGGCGAACGCGCCCATGCACGGAGCGCGTCGAAGACGGCCAGCAGCCGCGCTCGCGGGTCGTGGCCCGCCGCCTCGATGCACTCGTCAAGCGTGAGCCGCCAGCGCAACTGACGCCCGTCGAGATAGGCGAGGAAGGCTCCGGTGTCCATGGGGGTTCTCCTTCGGATGTCTGGAAGGCGGTCGCGGCCGGCCGGAGCCGACGATCCGCCGTGGCGTCGTCAGGCCCCCTGCCGCGACACGTCGTGTGCCGCGAGCTTCACGGGCCGCGCGGTGTGTTCGCGGCGCGACGTCTTCGGTGCGTGGGAGCGGGCGGGCCGGTGGCCGGGCGCCGGAGGCTCCAGGCCGTGCCTGATCGCGTGCCCGGCGTTGATGCCGTATGCCACGTCCTTGACGATCAG
This sequence comes from Streptomyces sp. Wb2n-11, assembly GCF_001049855.1. Classification (NCBI taxonomy): domain Bacteria; kingdom Bacillati; phylum Actinomycetota; class Actinomycetes; order Kitasatosporales; family Streptomycetaceae; genus Streptomyces; species Streptomyces sp. Wb2n-11. Next base: position 6,874,672 of record NZ_CVPB01000001.1, on the reverse strand, counting down.
CAGTACGTAACGGAGGAGAGCGTGCATGAGCGGCGATTCCTTCCCGGGCGCCGGGGCCAGCGGTGGGCCGCGCTTCCGTCACTCGGTGCGGTCGCGGCCCACGCTCGCACCGCCCCCAGGAGGGGCTAAGGGGTATAGTTGCCGTTCTCCAATTACCGTAGCATGAGGTAAGGGTTGAAGATGCTCTTTTCTGATTACGCATGGGGGGCGGGTGTAGCCACCGACCTCGTCAACACCTCGGCCGCGGTACGCGTCAGCACGGGCGAGGCCCTCCCCGACCCGGCCGCCCTGGCGCAGTTCCTCGACGAACACGGCCTCCACCTCGACGCCAGGTTCCGGGACGGCCGGCCGACCGACGACGACCTCGCCCAGGTGCACGTCCTCCGCCGGGAGACCCGCGCCCTGCTGGAGGCCACCTCCGAGGACGAGGCCGCCGACGGGGCCAACGGGCTCGTCGGGCGGGCGGCCACCGGACCGGCCCTGCTCCGGGACGCCGAAGGCCGCTGGCAGTGGCACATCACCACCGCGCCCCACGCCTCCGTCGCCGACGAACTCGCCGTCCTCGTGGGCGTCGGACTGCTCGGGGTCCTGCACACCCTCAGCCATGACCGCTTCCGGCACTGCGCCTCACCGGTGTGCGACGGCATGTTCGTCGACACCAGCAAGGCCGGCCGCCGCCGTTACTGCATGCCCGGCCTGTGCGGCAACCGCCTCAACGTCGCCAACCACCGCGCCCGTCAGCAGCAGAGCGACGAGGGGCCGGCCGCCGGACGCCGGACACACAACCGCTGAAACACCGGACGGCCGCCTCCCCGCCGGGGCGCCCGGCGACTCCCGTCCGGGGATCCACGCCTGCGTGCACCTGCGGGTACCCGATGAGAGGCTTGCCCGCAGAGATCAACCGGGTGAGCGAGGACCGCCGAGCGGTCAAGTCCCTGTACGGCCATGTCGCCGTTCCGCTTCACGGGCGGCGGACACTCGGGCGGTCCCGCAGAAGGTACTCGCCGGGGCGACCCGCGCACCGAAGGGATGAGGACATTGACCGACTGGCAGTTGAACGAGAGCTTCCGCAGCACGTCCGGCACGGTCCGGTGGGACCGGCAGGGGCCGGAGAACGGGAAGCCCGTCGTACTGCTGCACGGCACGCCCTTCTCCTCGTTCGTCTGGCGGGAAATCGCGCAGGCGCTCGCGCAGCAGTACCAGGTGTTCGTCTGGGACATGCCGGGCTACGGCTCCTCCGAGAAGCGCCGGGGGCAGGACGTCTCCCTGGCCGCACAGGGTGAGGTGTTCACCCAACTGCTGGAGCACTGGCAGCTGTCGGACCCCGCCGTGATCGCGCACGACTTCGGCGGCGCCGTCGCCCTGAGGGCCCACCTGCTGCACAAGGCCGCCTACCGCGGGCTGGCCCTCGTCGATCCCGTCGCCCTGGCTCCGTGGGGCTCGCCGTTCTTCCGCCTGGTGGGGCGGAACACCGAAACGTTCGAACAGCTTCCGCTCTCGCTGCACCGTGCACTGGTACGTGAATACGTCAGCTCGGCAAGTTTTCAGGGGCTGCGTTCCGATGTGTCCGAACAACTGATCGCCCCCTGGTCGGACGAGGACGGCCAAGCCGCCTTCTACCGGCAGATCGCGCAGGCCGATCAGCGGTACACGGACGATATCCAGGAGCTGTACCCGCAGATCAGCCTTCCGGTCATGGTGTGCTGGGGCGCGGAGGACACCTGGATTCCCGTGGCCAAAAGCCATGAACTGGCTTCCGTCATTCCCGGAGCGCGGCTCACCGTGATCCCGGACGCCGGACATCTCGTGCCCCTGGACGCCCCCGCCGCGCTGCTCTCCGCCCTGCTGACCTTCCTCCACGCGCTCCCGTAACGCACGTCCCAAGCCGCGCGATCCGCGGCGCGCGATCCGTGACACCCGGGCGCGGGTGACACCACGGCCCGCCGCGGGGTGGTGACGGGACCACCACCCCGCGGCCGTCCCGTCCCCGTTCCCGACCGGCTTCCGGCCCCTGACGGTGCTCCGGCCACCTCACGGCCCCGACGGGGTGTGCCCGGCACACCTCGCCGGAAGCGGCCGCCGGGGGAAGCCTGGTGGGCGGGCGAAGAACATCCGTGCACCAGGAGGCGCCGCAATGGCCGACGACACATCCCTCAAGAGGCTCACCCGTCATCCGCGCGTCGCGCCCCGTCCGGTCGTGGGGTCCGAGGACGTCGTCACCGATCTCTGTGCCGCCCTGTTCGCGGGGTTCCGCCGGTACGACCAGCGCGTCCGGGCGCGCCAGTACATGGACGGCCTGCTCTCCGCCGAAGGCCGCAAGTCGATCGCGAACATCGCGGCGACGGTCGGCACGCCCGGAGACGAGCAGCGGCTGCACCACTTCGTCAGCAGCTCCCGCTGGGCCGTGAGTCCGGTGCGCAAGGCGCTGGCCGCCTTCCTGGAGGAAGACGAGTCCCCCCGGGCCTGGGTGGCCATGCCGGTGTTGATCCCCAAGGCCGGTGAGCACACGGTGGGTGTGTCCCGGCACTTCTCGCCCGACGGCGGCCAACTGGTCAGCGGGCAGCGGGCGTACAGCATGTGGTACGCCTCGGAGCGGCTGGTCGCACCGGTCAGTTGGCGCCTCCGCCTGCCCGGCACCCGGCTTCGGGACAACCGGCCGCGGGCCGGGGCGGAGGCCCCCGACGAGCTCAGCGCCACCACCCCCCAGGACTGCCTCACGGGTCTGCTCGGCGACGTCCGCCGGTGGGGGAACTCCGAGCGCCTGGTCATGATGGACGCCCGAGGAGCCGACGAACAGCGGCACCTCGCCGGACTGTTCGAACGGGACTCCCCCGTCGCCGTGCGCATCAGCGGGCAGACCCTGCTCACCGGCGCCCCCGAGGGCCGGAGGGCCGGCCACAGCGAACGCGTGGTTCCGGCGCGCGCCGTTCTCGACCCCGCGCGCCGGCTGCGCTGCGTACTGCCCCGCAAGGAGCGTCACGGACCGGCGGGGGAACGTCCGCTGGCCACGGCGACGGCGGGTGTGCGTCTCCCCTCCTCCCGGGAAGTGGAGCCGTCCGCCCCTGGACGGACCGGCCGTCTCACCCTCCTGGGAGTGTGGCACGAACGCCGGTGCCCACCGGACGAGTTGTGGCTCACCAGCCTTGACGCGGCGTCAACACCCTCCCTGCTGCGTACGACACGGCTGATCCATGAGGTCGGCGACGGCTGGCGGACCCGGGGCGAGACCATAGGCCTGCGGGACTACGAGGGCCGCTCCCACCAGGGCTGGCACCGCCACATGACCCTGGCGTCCTGTGCCTACGCCATGTCGGCGTTGCGGTCGGCCCGGCCGGCGAGCGGATCCGGCCTGTCCGCCTGAGCCCGCGTCCTCTCACGCTTCTGCCGCAGCACGTCATGCGTACGGTGCAGTCGGAGTGCCACCTGGACTTCGAGCGCCCGCTCCGGCTTCAGCCAGTCGGCACCGAGCAGTTCGGCGATGCGCTCCAGCCGGCGGGAGACGGTGTTGGGGTGGACGTGCAGGGCCTCCGCCGCGTACGTCGGGCTGCCTCCGGCGGCGAAGTACTCGTCGAGTGTCCTGGTGAGCTCCGTCGTCCGCTGCGCGTCGTAGTCCAGGATCGGCCCGATCGTGGTGCTGATGAAACTCGCGGCATCGTGGTTGTCGGACAGGAGGACGCCGAGGAAGCCCAGGTCCTCGGGGGAAGCGTGCGCGCCGACGTTGTCGAGCGAGACCAGCGCGTCGAGGCATCGCAGTGCCTCTCGATGGGTCTGCTGGATCAGATCGGGGCTGGAGACCGGACCGGCCGCGCCGACCGTCACGGGGTGCCCGAGCAGAGGGCTGAGCTCGGTGGACACCGCCCCGGCGGAGACGCTGGAGTTGTCAGCCGGCAGCAGCAGCGCTATGCAGCCGTTCTGGATGCTTCTGAGTCCGTTCATCCGGCGGGCGTACGAGGCCGCCCAGCTGGCCGCTCTGCCCTGCGCGCCTCCTTCCGGGCGGATGACCACGACCACATGCGGCCGTTCGAGGTCGATGTTCAGGCGGCGAGCGCGCTGGACGAACTGTTTGGCGGGACGGTGCGGAGCCACCAGCAGGTCCTCGAACAGTTCGTCGCGAAACGGGCTTGCCGCGGCCGCTTCGCCACGCTGCACCTGGAGCAGTACCGCGATGGACTGGGCGGCCAGCCGCAGCAGCGGCTCGTCGGCGTCGTCCAGCGGTTCGCGCGGGTGCAGCAGCGCGACAGCGAGATCCTCGTGCCCCACCGTGACGGGCACGATCCAGGTGCCCGTCGCGAGGACGGTCGGCCTGTGTCCTGCCGAGGCGGTTCGCCAGGCGGCCAGCACCTCGGCGTCGTCGACCGCGGGTATCGCGCCGGCGCCCGAGAGCGGGCGATGCTCCATGTCCCGTACCAGCACCGCGCCCGGGAGCTCCTCCGCCACCTCGGCGACAAGGGCGTCCAGGCTGCCGCCGGCGAGCGCGTGGTCCACGAGCCTGGTGTGGAGCTCCGTCAGCCTGCGGAATTCCGCCAGCCGGGACTCGTCCCGTGAGGCGCCGGACTTCAGGAGGGCGACATCGGCGTTGCTGCGCTCCAGCGTTCGCGCCTTCTCGATGGCCACCGCCGCCATGTCCCCCAGCGAACTCATCAGGGAGACTTCGCCGATGGTGAAGTGCCTCACGTTCCGGTCCGCGGCGTACAGCACCCCGAAGGCGTCCTCGCCGAACTTCAGCGGGGCGGCGATGATCGCTCGCAGCCCCTCCGCACGGACCACCTCGTCCAGCGCCCCGGTGTGCCGCATCCGCTCGTCCGACAGGTAGTCCGGAGTCCACATCGGCACGGACTCCTTGATCGCCTCGGCGCCGAGACCGAAGGAGAACGGGACGCGGTATCCCACGGTGAGCGCCGACGCGTGGCCGTCCGCCGTGCGCACGAAGCTGTCCCCGGCCCCGGTGTCGCGGAAGCTTATGTAGGACATGTCCAGACCGAGCAGCGTCCGGGTGCGCCGGGTGATGGTCTGCAGCAGGACGTCCAGGTCGTACGGAAGGGTCAGGTCGCGAGCGGTGTCCACCAGCGCGGACAGTTCCGCCTCACGCTGCTGGCGGCGGGAGTACAGGGCACGGATCTCGAAGGCCATGCGCTCCGCCCGCTCCAGCTGCGGCACGACGTCGGCTCCCACACCGCCCCCACGGGCACGTCGGAGGAGGGCTTCGATCTCTGTCGGCGGAGCCTCCACGGCAAGCAGTTCGAGAATATTGAGCATTTCACTCATACCTGACCGTTCGGCCGAGTTCATCGATTCCATGCCTTCTCCGTCGGGACGAACACGAGCTCCGCTCCTACCCGTTGGCCATCCACTGTGCCCAGGTGCCACCTCCCCCAAGCCGCGGAGATGTTGCCGAATGTGTCGTACATCACAAGCCGCGGGTGGTGTCCGAGCCACCATCCGCGTGGGCCGGTCTGTCACCGGGTCACCTTCCGGGGCGGCCAGGAGCCGTGAAGAGTGGCGGCCAGGAAACCACCACTCGGCCGTTTTCCGGAGGATTCATGTCCGACGTGCGAAGCCACCTCAAGTCACTGGAACGCAGCAAGCGGTCACTGACCGACCCGGGCCGGCCCCGCACGTTCTCCATGGCGGGCCGCGAATGGGATCTGCTGGACGAGGTGTTCGCACCGGTCCACTCCCCGTCGACCGGAATCGCGCTCGACTTCCTCGGGTTCACCGGAACGGACTCCCGGACCCGTTCGCCGTCCCTGCTGGAGATCGGCTGCGGAGCCGGGGTGATCGCCGTCCAGGCGGCGCTTGCCGGCTGGACGGCCGTGGCGGCGGACATCAACGAGAACGCCGTGGAGAACACCCGGCTGAACGCCGAGCGCCACGCTGTCGCCGACCGCGTCACAGCGCTGCACAGCGATCTGTTCGACGCGCTCGACGACGGTGCCCGGTTCGACCGGATCTTCTGGAGCTCCAACTACGTTCTCGCTCCCGCCGACTACACGTACCGGTCGGTGCATGAACGCGCGTACGTGGATGCCGGATACCGCACGCACCGCAGGTATCTGGAGCAAGCAGTGCACCACCTGACCGACACGGGGTCGGTGCTGCTGCACTTCTGTGAACGCGGAGACAGGGACGGCCTGGAGAAAATCGCCGGGGAGTGCGGCCGCGAACTGCGCGTCCTGCGGCGCCGCACCGTCCTCGAAGGGCAGGACCCGATCGAGCACACCCTGCTCGAAGTACTCCCGGGGCCCCTCACCGAGGCAGAACGGGGCAGCCGTACCGGCGCACGAGCCGCCGCCTCGGGCGCCCGGCGCGGGGCGCACCGCGAACGGGTGGGTGTACGGCCGGAGAAGGACCGGCCCGTGCACGCCTGACGATCACGCATCCACGCACCGCGGCCCCGAGGGAGGACGAACCCACCGATGCGTACGCTGCTGGTCGACAACCACGACTCGTTCACCTACAACCTCTTCGACTACCTGGCACAGCTTTCCGGGCACGAGCCGACCGTCGTCCCCAATGACGACGCCCACTGGCGGCCCGGCCGCCTCGCGGATTTCGACCGGGTGGTCATCTCGCCCGGGCCGGGAGATCCCGCACGCCCGGCCGACTTCGGGATCTGCCGGGACATCATCCGTTCCGCGAAGGTCCCCCTGCTCGGCGTGTGTCTCGGCCACCAGGGAATCGCCCTGGCGAGCGGAGGCCGTGTGACACTGGCGCCCGAACCCAGCCACGGCCGTGTCTCGCCCGTACTGCACACGGGAGCGGGCGTCTTCACCGGCCTCCCCTCCCCCTTCGAAGCCGTCCGGTACCACTCCCTGGCCGTCACCGGGCTTCCTGACGAACTGGAAGCGACGGCATGGACCCCCGACGGCGTCCTGATGGGAGTGCGTCACCGGTACCGGCCGCTGCACGGTGTGCAGTTCCACCCGGAGTCGATCGGCACCGGCCACGGAATGCGACTCCTCCGGAATTTCCTGGAACTGAGCGGTGTGGAGGAGTTCCGTGGAAAGAGGCGGGCGTGGACCTCGGGCTCCGGGGACGGTTCTGCGCGGCAGACCGCCGGCCGTCCCGGGAGGAGCCCGGTGTCCGGCCCGTCGCAAGGACCGGCGCCGCAGCGTCGGCTGAAGGTCTGCGTGGAGCGGTTGCGCACCCGCTGGAGCGACGAGATCGCCTTCGAGCACCTGTACGGAGCCGGCTCGTACGCCTTCTGGCTGGACAGCAGCAGGACCGACGGCGTCCTCGGCCGCTTCTCCGTCATGGGTGACGCCTCCGGTCCGCTCGCCCGCATCGCCACGGCGGACGTGTCGAGCGGCACGGTCCAGGTCAGGTCGCGCACCGGCACGGAGATCGTCGCCGCCGAATTCCTGGACTGGCTCGACGCGGACCTGCGCGGCATGGCCACTCAGGTACCGGAACTGCCCTTCGGCTTCGCGCTCGGCTGGGTCGGCTACCTGGGATACGAACTGAGGCCGGCGCCCGGTGGCGGCCCGGCGCACCGCTCGGAGGAGCCGGATGCGGCGATGCTCTTCGCCGACCGCGCCGTGGTCTTCGACCACCGGGAAGGCATCACGTACCTCCTCGCCCTGGCTCCGGAGGAGGGTGCCGGCCCGGCCGGACACGAAGCGGCGGCCGGGGACGCGGCAGCCGCCGGGGACGCGGCGCGGTCCTGGCTGACCCGGACGGCGAGCCGGCTCGATGCCCTGGCGGGACTGGAGCCGGACCTCGCTCCCGGCCCGCCCGCCGTCGGCGCGCGGGTGGAGCTGCGGCACAGCCGTCAGGAGTACCTGGACCTCATCGACTCCTGCCAGGACGAGATCAGGACCGGTGAGTCGTACGAGATCTGCCTCACCAACATGGCGGAGGCACGGGCGGATCTCGACCCGTGGCAGAGCTACCGGTATCTGCGCCATACCGCTCCGGCCCCGTTCGCGGCACTGCTGCGATTCGGCGAGCTGTCGGTGCTGAGCAGTTCGCCGGAGCGCTTCCTGCGGGTCGGCTCCGACGGCACCGCCGAATCCCGGCCGATCAAGGGGACCAGGCCACGCGGGGAGACACCCGCGCAGGACGCCGCTCTGGTGGAGGAACTCCGTACGGACGAGAAGGAGCGCGCGGAGAATCTGATGATCGTCGACCTGGTCCGCAACGATCTGGGCCGGTGCTCGGAGGTCGGGTCGGTCGCGGCCGACGACATCTTCCGCGTCGAGACGTACGCGGGCGTCCACCAGCTGGTCAGCACCGTCACCGCGACCCTGCGCCGCGACAGCGGCGCCGTCGGCTGCGTACGCGCCGCGTTCCCCGGCGGCTCCATGACCGGAGCGCCCAAGGAGCGGACCATGCGGATCATAGACCGGCTCGAAGGGGGGCCCCGGGGCATCTACTCGGGGGCGATCGGTTACTTCTCCCTCACCGGAGCCGCCGACCTCAGCATCGTCATCCGTACGGCCGTCATCACCCCCGGCCGCGTACGGTACGGAATCGGCGGGGCCATCACCGCGCTGTCGGACGCGGAGGCCGAGTTCGAGGAAACGGCCGTCAAGGCGAAGCCGCTGCTCGGACTGACCGGATGCGCCTTCCCGGGGCGGGGGCCGGTCACGGCGGTCTCCAGGAGCGCGTCCCGACGCTGAACGGACGGGAGGAGAAGCGGAGTCGGGCGGTCGCCGGACGTGCGCCGAACGGTCAGCACACGTCCGGCGGCCTCCCTTCAGCCTTGTGTGCGGCGCCACGTGTCACGTACGGAGCCAACGAGGTCCAAGCGGTCGCGTACGCTCCGCCGGAGCTCCGCGCGGGCCAGCTTCTCGGCGGTCCGGTCGACGCTGACACCCCGGAGCCACAGGCCCGTCAACAGCTCGTTCGAAGCCGTGGACTCCCCGGACAGGGTGTCACCGCGCAGCCGGCCCCGCCGGGCCACCGCGTCAAGGACCGGCTGCGACATGGTGTGGACGGTGTTCCAGGCCACCAGTTCCTCCACCTGGCGGACCGCCGTCGCAGGGTCCGGTGTGCCGGCTCCGGGCCAGGCCAAGCGCTGCGGACGGGCCCCCGCGGCCCGCAGCTTCCGCCAGCGGCCGGAGCCGAGCCGCTCCTCGTACAGCTGGTAGGCCGCCCGGGCGAGGGCCAGCGCCGACCGGCCGCGCAGCGGCGCGGCGACGGCGTCCTCCAACTCGTCCAGGCACCCGTCCACCGCTGCCTCCATCCGGGCCGCCTCGAAGGAGGCCACCGAGAGGCAGGCGGTGACGGCCCGCCCGGCGGCGAGCGCCCGGCCCATGCCCTCGAAGTAGGCCTCCACCACCTCTCCGTAGCGCCGGACCGAGTAGATGTGACCGGCGTTCACGCCGATCCCCTCGGCCACGCAGTCGCTGATCACCGTCATGCCCGCAGGAGTGCTGGGCACGGTGATCAGCAGGTTGGGCCGGTTCACGGCGAGCGCGACGGTGCGCGCCTCGGCGACCGAGGCGCGGGCATCGTCGGCGAACCGGGGGTCCAGCTCCGCGCACACCCAGCCGTCGGCGCCCCGCGACGCGGTGAAGCTCTGCCGCAGCACGTCGCAGGCCCAGCGCGCATCGTAGAGATGCAGGGCCCGCACGGCTTCGTCCGCGGTGACCCCCTGGGCGGCGAGGAGACCGATCTGCTCCTGGTACGCGGTGCCGTCCCGCACTTCGCGTCCCATTTCACGCAGGGACAGTACCGCTCCGGTGACACACCCGTCGGCCGTCCGCAGGCTCAGGGTTCCGTCCGCGAGAGACCGGCGGCTCACACCGCCCAGCCAGACGGACACTCCCTCATGGACCAGATCCGTCAGCACGGTGTCCCTACAGGGCATCCCTGTTCCTCGCACTGCTCGCTCGCTCTTCGGTCTGTCGGACACGGGCCGGCTGTTCCTCGGCGTCCCCCCTGCGGTCCGGAAACGCCCACGCGCCCGTGGTCATCGCGGACTGCTCCCAGCTGACGGGAAGTCCGCGCACGTGCCTCATGTACGTCCCGCACGCGGCGAGGGAGAGGAGAACGACGGCCTCCGCGGTCACGACGGCAGGTCCAGGCACAGAGCGATGCGGTCCCGCACCTGGTCGCCGTACGTGTCCGCGACGCGCGTCAGCAGGTCCGCCGGCGACACGGTGTACTGCTGCGGACCCACCGTTTCCAGTGCCCTGGTGGCCATGGCGCAGCCCAGCGGGATCGCCACCTCGACCGGGAGCCCCCAGCTCGTACCCGCGAGGAAGCCGGCCCTGAAGGCGTCGCCCACCCCGGTGGGATCCGCCACGGCCGCCGACGGCACGGCGGGGAAGGACTGCTGCGCACCGCCGGCGGTCGCGAGGGTGACCCCGTGGGCGCCCCGTGTGGTGATCCACGCACCCACCCGGGAGAGGATCTCCTGCCGCGTCCAGCCGCTGAGTTCGGCCAGGAGCGCGGCTTCGTAGTCGTTGGTGAACAGCCACCGCGCACCGGAGACGAGCAGTCGTACTTCGTCGCGGGTCAGCCGGGGGAGCTGCTGGGAGGGATCGGCCGCGAAGGGCACGCCCAGCTCCGCGCACTGCCGGGTGTGCCGGATCATGGCTTCCGGCGCGTTGGGGGCCACCAGCACCAGGCCCGTCCCGCCCGTCCCGCCGACGACGCCGCAGAGATCGATCCGCGCGGCCTCGGCCATGGCCCCGGCGTAGAAGGAGGCGATCTGGTTCTGATCCTGATCGGTGGTGCACATGAAGCGCGCCGTCCGGTGCCGGCTGGACACCCGCACGTGCTCGGTGTCGACACCGTGTTCCTTGAGCCAGACCCGGTACTCGTCGAAGTCGGGTCCCACCGACCCGACCAGGCACGGGGCCAGCCCCAGCAGGCCGAGTCCGAAGGCGATGTTCGCGGCGACTCCCCCGCGCCGCACTTCCAGGTCGTCGACGAGGAAGGAGAGGGAGATGTGGGAGAGCTGGTCGGGTATCAGCTGGTCGGCGAACCTTCCGGGGAACGTCGCCAGATGGTCGGTGGCAATGGAACCGGTGATGACAAGACGCATGGCGTCCCCCCAGGAGTCGCTCTCGGCGGCCGGTGACGGCCGCTTCGCGTTTCGGCAGTGGCGGAGTTCGGGTTGCGGGCCGCTCGGCGGCACCCGTGCGGCCCGTGACATCAGCGGCCGACGGCCAGGCCGCGCCTCGGGCTGATGGCGTCAAGGACGTTGCGGTGGGTTTCGAAGGCCGCCGAGGAGCGGTTGAGCGTGATGTAGTGCAGTCCGGGCGCGCCTTCGGCCAGCAGGCGGTGCGCCATGGCCGTCGCGTGCTCGACACCGACGCGGTACGAGGCGTCCCGGTCATCGCGGACGGCCTCGAGCCGGTGCGCGAGCTCCTCGGGGAAGGCCGCGCCGCTGAGCTCGGCGAAACGGCTGATCTGACGGACGTCGGTGGCCGGCATGATCTCGGGGATGATCGGGATGTCACAGCCCGCCGCGACCACCCGGTCGCGCAGCCTCAGGTAGTCCTCGACGTCGAAGAACATCTGTGTGATCGCGTAGTCGGCGCCCGCCCGGCACTTGGCGACGAAGTGCCGGATCTCGCTCTCCCAGTCGGCCGAGCGCGGGTGCCGTTCGGGGAAGGCGGCGACCCCGACGGTGAACTCGCCCAGGGAGCGCACGAGTTCGACGAGTTCGTACGCATAGGTCAGGCCCTGCGGATGCGGGACCCACGTGCCTGTGGGGTCGCCGGGCGGATCACCGCGCAGCACGAGGATGTCCCGGATGCCGGCGTCGGCGTACTGCCCGACGATCCGCCGCAGTTCGGCCACGGAGTGGCCGACGGCGGTGAGGTGGGCCACCGGGCGGAGCGTGGTCTCGGCCGCGATACGCCGCGTGGCCTCGATCGTACGGGCCCTGGAGGAGCCGCCCGCACCGTAGGTGACCGAGACGAACGAGGGGGACAGTGCCTCGGCCCGGCGGATCACCTCCCAGAGCGCACGGTCCCCCGTCTCGGTCTTCGCCGGAAAGAACTCGAAGGAGAAGGAGCCCGTGCCCCTGCCGGCGGCAAAAGGCAAGGTGCCCTCGGCCGCGGCACACCGCCCGCGATGCTCCGGCACAGCTCACCGCCCCACAGCCGCGCGCAGGGCGTCCACGCGGTCGGTGCGCTCCCAGGCGAAGTCGGGCAGCTCGCGGCCGAAGTGGCCGTACGCCGCGGTCTGGGCGTAGATCGGACGCAGCAGGTCGAGATCGCGGATGATCGCGGCCGGACGGAGGTCGAAGACCTCACCGATGGCGTTCTCGATCCTCTCGACCTCGACCGTGGCGGTGTCGAAGGTCTCGACGAAGAGACCGACCGGCTCGGCCTTGCCGATCGCGTACGCGACCTGGACCTCGCAGCGCGCGGCCAGACCGGCCGCCACGACGTTCTTGGCGACCCAGCGCATCGCGTAGGCGGCCGAGCGGTCGACCTTGGACGGGTCCTTGCCGGAGAACGCGCCGCCGCCGTGGCGGGCCATGCCCCCGTACGTGTCAATGATGATCTTTCGGCCGGTCAGGCCGGCATCACCCATCGGGCCGCCGATCTCGAAACGCCCGGTCGGATTGACCAGCAGACGGTAACCCTCGGTGTCCAGCTTGATACCGTCCTCGAGAAGACCCTTCAGTACGTGCTCGACCACGAACTCGCGGATGTCGGGGGCGAGCAGCGAGTCCAGGTCGATGTCGGACGCGTGCTGCGAGGAGACGACGACCGTGTCCAGGCGGACGGCCTTGTCACCGTCGTACTCGATGGTGACCTGGGTCTTGCCGTCGGGGCGCAGGTAGGGGATCGTCCCGTTCTTGCGCACCTCCGACAGACGGCGGGACAGCCGGTGCGCGAGGTGGATCGGCAGCGGCATCAGCTCCGGGGTCTCGTCGCACGCGTACCCGAACATCAGGCCCTGGTCGCCCGCGCCCTGCTGGTCGAGCTCGTCTCCCTCGTCACCTGCGGCGGACCCCTCGACCCGGGTCTCGTACGCCGTGTCGACCCCCTGCGCGATGTCCGGGGACTGCGCGCCGATGGACACCGAGACACCGCACGAGGCGCCGTCGAAGCCCTTCTTCGAGGAGTCGTAACCGATCTCGAGGATCTTGTTGCGCACCAGCGTGGGAATGTCCGCGTAGGCCTTGGTGGTCACCTCGCCGGCGACGTGCACCAGGCCGGTGGTGATCAGGGTCTCCACGGCGACCCGGGAGGCCGGGTCCTCCCGCAGGAGCGCGTCGAGGATCGTGTCGCTGATCTGGTCAGCGATCTTGTCGGGGTGGCCCTCGGTCACGGACTCCGAGGTGAACAGACGGCGGGACATGGGACTCCTCATCACAGTTGGTTCAGGGGGACGTCGGCAGGGGTTGCCGGTCCGTGCGGGGCGTCCGGGCGGCTCACCCGGGCCAGGGACAGACCGCTGGTCTCAGGGGCCCAGGCGATCGACACCAGCGCGCCTGCCACGGAGAGCGCGCAGCCGAACAGCATGACCGCGCTGACGCCCCACGCCTGGAGTCCCAGGGGAATGAGAAAGGTGCCGAAAGCCGCTCCGATACGGCTCACCGCGGCGGCGAAGCCGATTCCGGTGGCCCGGATCTCCGTAGGAAACACCTCGCTGGGATACACGGCCTGAAGCACGCTGGATCCGGCGTGGAACAGGGCGAAGACGCCGAAGCAGACGGCTACGGCCCCTTGGGGGGCGTGCGGCCACAGCCCCAGGACGAGCAGGGCGCCGGCCGTGACTCCGAACGGCCAGATCAGGAGGTTGCGACGGCTCACCCGGTTGATGACGGCCATCCCGGTCAGACATCCCACCAGCAGGAAGGCGTTGAGCAGGAGCTCGCCGATCCCGTCGTTCGGGGCGCCGAGCAGGCCCAGCACCTGGGGCGCGAAGGTGGAGATCGCGAAGAACGGTGTGACCTGGCAGAGCCAGAACAGGCTCGTGAACAGGGTCCGGCGAAGGTAGGGCGGGGAGAACAGCGCTCGGTGGCTCGTCTTCACCTGTTCGGTGCCGGTCTCGGGCCGTGCGAGCTTCCGGCCGAGCCAGCGTTCACTGACCGCCTCCGCCTCCGCCACCCGTCCCTTGCTCGCCAGCCAGCTCGGCGATTCCGGAGTGCCCAACCGCGCCAGCAGCACCACGAGGGACGGGATCGCGCTACTGGCGAGGATCCAGCGCCATATGGAGCCGTCGTCGGTCAGGGAAGTCATGGCGATGCCGAACGCGGTCGCCAGGGTGTAGCCGACGTACCAGAAGACGATGAGGGAGGCCAGCAGCCGCCCCCTTCTCCTCGCCGGCGCGAATTCCGCGACCAGGGCGCCGGCGATGGCGTAGTCCGCACCCACCGCGGCGCCCATGACGAGCCGTACGAGCAGCAGTTGCGCCGCGTCCTGGACCACGAGTTGGAGCAGAGAGCCGACAAGGAAGACCAGCAGGTCGATGAGGTACATCTTCTGGCGGCCGATCTTGTCGGTGAGCCAGCCGAAGACCAGACCTCCGAAGAACAGGCCGACCAGCGAGGCAGATCCCACCAGCCCGGTTTCCAGCGCCGAGAGCCGAAGGTCGTCCCGGGCCAGCGGCAGTGCGGCGCCGACCACTCCCAGTACCCAGCCGTCGCAGACCTCGCCACCGCCGGCGCATACGGCGATGCGGGTCTCGAACCGACGGACGCGCCGGGCATCGCCCTCGGCAGGGCCGGGTACCGAGTGCACGTGTACGGCTGACACGTACGCTCTCCTCCTCCGTCAGTAGGGTCGACTTCTGCTAGCAGGTGGTCATGAGACCCAGCGAAAGGCCCATGCTGTCCGACGCGGTGACATCAAGTTCCGCGCTTTCGGTGAGTACGGCCGTTTGCAGCCGCCTGACCCGATGTGACGGTTCGATGCCGAGTTCGTCGGTCAGTTTCTTGTGGAGCTGGTGATACGCCTCCAGGGATTCCGCGGTACGGCCCGACCGGTAAAGCGCGATCATGTATTGAGCGTGCAGGTTCTCGTGCACCGGATGCCGGGACACCAGGGTGCTCAGCTCGGAGAGCAGCTGGTGGTGCATGCCCAGTCGCAGTTCAGCATCGATGCACTGCTCCAGCGCAGTCATCCGAAGATCCTCTATTCCCGTGACATACGCCTGTATGCATGGCCCCTGCTGTACGTCCAGCAGGGTGTGCCCGCGCCAAAGGCCGAGCGCCGAGCGAAGAGCCGAAGAAACGAGAAGGTCGTCCTTGCGCGATTGCGCTCGCCGGAAATCCGTCAAGTACTGGTCGAGAGTGTGGAGGTCGAGAGCCCCGTCCTCGACCCGCAGCGAATAACCTTGGTGGTGCGTCTCCAGAATGCGCTTGCTCTCGCCCGTCGTCCTTCCGGAAGAGCCGCCGGCCAGAGCCTGGCGCATCTGGAACACCCGGGTGTGCACGCTCTGCACAGCGCTGCGCGGTGCGGCTTCGCCCCACAACTCCTGGACACAGGTGTCCAGCGTCACTACGGAGTTCGCACTCAGCAGGAGGAGCGCCAGGAGCTGACGCGTCTTGGGCGCGGACGGCAGCAGGGAATCGTCTCCGTCCGTCAGGGACAGAGGGCCGAGAACTCCGAACTTCATTGAACTCCCTCTCGCGCAGATGCCTGATCACGAATCCGACGGAAAAGGCGATCAACAGAGACCAGGGATGTCGATGCTTGAGATCTGGTGATCACCACGCGTCCCGAGTAAAAGCTAGTCCCACCCGAATGACAGGTCCAGGCAGTGCCTGCGACTCTGTCATCCGCGCCCGAATTGAGCACCTTTATCCCCTTTCCTGCTTGCCGGGATACCGAGCGGTGAGTGAATCGATAGAACGCTTTGCTTTGCTGTGCAAGTCCCGCCGACTGAAGGTTCGGAAGCCTGCTGCGGGGCTCATTCGCAGCGATGAAAGGGTTCCCATGACGAAACGTCTGGTCATATTCGACTGCGACGGCGTTCTTGTCGACAGCGAGACACTGAGCTCGCGGGTCATGCGGGAGATGGCAGGCACAGAGGGACTTGACTTCTCATCGGAGCAGGCGCTCGAATTCATCCGGGGCCGAAAGGTCGCGGAGTGGGTCGGACAGCTCGAGGCGCGGCTGGGCAGGGCGTTGCCGGTCGGCTTCGTACCGCGGTTCCGCAGCAGGTCAGCGGACCTGTTCGCCACCGAACTGCTGCCGGTCCCCCACGTGCGGCAGGTCATCGAGGGGCTCGAACTGCCCTTCTGCACGGCGTCCAGCGCACCGCGCGAGAAGATCCTCGACACCCTGGGGTTGACCGGCCTGCTGCCCTACTTCCAGGACCGCATCTACAGCGCGTACGAGGTGGGCGTGTGGAAGCCGGACCCCGGCCTGTTCCTGCACGCGGCGGCCGACCTCGAAGTGCCCGCCGAGCACTGCGCAGTCGTCGAGGACAGCCTTGTCGGTGTCCGGGCGGGCCTCGCGGCCGGCATGTCGGTGTTCGCCTACGCGCCGCGGGAGAACGGGACGGCGGCGGACCTGGCGGCCGAGGGAGCGGTCGCCTTCGACTCGATGAGGGAACTCCCCGCCCTGCTGGACCGGTGGGCAGCTCGGGGCCCGGCCGCCCGCGCTGCCCGATGACGACTGCCTTGCCCTCCGGAGAGAACGAGTTGGAAAGGGACGATTCGTATGCCGAGTGTTCTTGAAGAGCTGCAGCACGCCGGTGGGTCGGCGGAGATCTGGTGGGATTCCTCGCCGCTCGACTTCCCCCGGTGGCGCGACCGCCAACTCGCCACCGCGCCCGACCAGGGCACCAGGGAGCGCTGGCAGGAGCAGCTCGACCGTTTCCTGTGTCCGGCGACACCCGACCGTTCGCTGGTCCGCGGCATCACGACCAATCCCTCCCTGGTCGCGCAGAGCGTCCTGGCCTCGCCGGACAGTTGGCGCAACGACATCCAGGAGCTCATCCGCTACCAGCTGGCCCCCGACGTGGAGAGCACGTTCTCCCTCGTCTACGAGGAGGCGCTGCGCCGCGCCGCGCGCGAGATGCTGCCGATGTGGCAGGCCACCGACGGAGAGTTCGGCTGGGTGTCGGGCCAGCTCGACCCGCGCCACATGCTCCGTGCCGACCTCATGCTGGAACAGGCGCTGCGCATCGCCCGGATCTCCCCCAACCTCATGGTCAAGGTGCCGGGCACCAAGCAGGGCTACGAGGTGGTCAGGCAGCTGGTGGCCCGCGGCATCTCCGTCAACTCCACGCTCTCCTACACGGTTCCGCAGTTCACGGCCTGCGCCGAGGCGGTGGAATCCGGGCTGAAGCAGGCGCACGACCAGGGAATCGACACCGGACGGTGGCGTGCGGTCTTCACGCACATGATCGGGCGCTTCGGCGCCAACAACGACCTCCGTTACGAAGCGGCCATCCGCGAGATCGAACTCTCCCGGACCGACCTGCGCTGGGCCGAAGTCGCCGTACTCAAACGCATCCACACGCTCATCCGGGAGAACGGCCACCCCCTCAAGCCGCTGCTCTCCAGCCTTGAGGTCGACGACCCGGCCCAGGGCAGCAGCACACTGAGCATGCATCTGGAGGAGAGCGCGGGCGGCGCGGTCGTCTACACCTGCAAGCCCCAGTTCATCGCCGACGTGATGCGCCGCGAGAGCGAGCTGCCGGTCTTCGGAACCCGTGCCATCGAGCAGGAGGTGCCGGCGGACGTCTTGGAGAAGCTGATGTGGCTGCCGTCGTTCCACCGCGCGTACGACCCGGCGGGCATGCACCCCGAGGAGTTCGCCCACTACGGGCCGTTCATCTCGACGTACGCCGAAGTCATGGCGAACACGAGGAAGCTGATCGACTTCGTCGCGCACCAGTTCCAGACCATCACCGCCTCCGCTCGGCCCCTGCTGCTGACCTGAGCCGCCTGCCGGCCCGCGTCCCCCCAGCCCCCCGTCACCGAGGAGGTGTCGTATGCACCAGTCCATCGCGCTCTGGAGCCATCCCAGGTCGATGTCGACCGCGCTGGAGCGCTCGTTCATCGAGCGGGGCGACTTCAAGGTGTTCCATGAAGCCTTCGCCTACGTCTTCTTCATGCACGAAGAGCGTGCCGCCATTCCGCACAAGAACGCGGACCCGGACCATCCGCTGACCTACCCGGAGATCAAGCGGATGATGGAGGCCGCCCGGCTCGAACGCCCCGTCTTCCACAAGGACTTCCCGTACCACTGTCTCGACCACCTGCTGGAGGACTCCGCCTACCTGCTCGGCCAGGTGAACACCTTCCTGATCCGGGACCCCGAGGAAGCCGTCCTCTCCCACGCCACCGTGCACCCCGAACTCACCCGCGAGGTGCTGGGGTACGAACAACTGGCCCGGTTCTTCGACTTCGTGCGGGAGCTGACGGGCACCACGCCCGTCGTCATCAACGCGGCGGACCTCGCCGCCCGCCCCGAGGCCACCATCGCCGCCTACTGCGCCGCGGTCGGGATCCCCTTCCTCCCCGAAGCGCTGCGGTGGTCCGCGGGCGAGCAGCCCGAATGGACCACCTGGAGCGGCTGGCACACGGACGTCGCCGCCAGCAGCGGTTTCAGCAGGCCGCAACGCGCATACCGCTTCACCTACGAGACGCGGCCCGGCCTGCGCGCGTTCGAGCGCCACTGCCGCCCCTTCTACGAGCACCTGGACCAGTACCGGCTTCAGCCGGCCGAGGAGGCCTCCACATGAGCGTGAGCACTGTCATCGTCACCGGTGGCGCCAGCGGTGTCGGGCGGGCCCTGGTGGGCCGGCTCCTGGACGCCGGCAAAACCGTCATCACCTGCGACATCGACGAGCCGGGCCTGAAGTCGCTGGCCGACGAGCACCGCGGCCGGGCGCTGGAGACCCATGTCGCCGACGTCGCTTCGCACCAGGAATGCGACGCCTTCATGGACCGGGTGATCGCCGCACACCCGGACGTGGACGGCCTGGTCAACAACGCCGGTCTCTACCTCGGGCAGCCGGTCTGGGAGTACGACGACGCCACGATCGAGCGGGTCATCGCCGTGAACATCAAGGGTCCGGTGTGGCTGTCCCGGCGGTTCGCGGGCCACCTGCTGCCGGCCGAGCGGCGCGGCGCCATCGTCAACCTGGCCTCGGTCGCGGGAGAAGTCGGAAGTTCCGACGCCCTGTACGGAACGGTCAAGGCCGGCGTCATCGGTCTCACCAAGTCCAACGCCATGAACTTCGCCCCCTACATCCGCGTCAACGTCGTGTCGCCGGGCCTCATCGTCAACACGGCCATCGCGGACCGGATCCCGGACTACCGCTACGCCGAGTACAAGCGCCAGGAGCAGCTCGACGGCGACATCCTCCCCGAGTACGTGGCCGATGTGTGCGCGTACCTGCTCAGTGACGGGTCCCGGACGCTGACCGGCGCCCTGCTGCGCGCCGACAACGGCTCCTACCCGCGCTGACTCCCCTCTCCGTACGTCCTGGAGGCGAACCCATGACTTCCTCAACCGGCGGTTCCGACAAGCCCCTCATCATGCTGCTGGGCATGGGAGACCTGAGCGCCAAGGTGCTCAGCATGCTCCTGAGCGATCCGGCGACCAACCGGGTCGTGCTGGCCGGGCGGGACACCGAGGCCATACGCAGGCGCGGCAACCTGGCGCTGTTCACCGCCACCAACCTCGGCCTGCACGGCACGGTCGACACCGTCCATGTCGATCTCCGTGACGTCGACGCCACGGCCGAGACCCTGGCCAGGGTGCGCCCCGACATCATCTTCATGGGCGGCTCGCTCCAGTCCTGGCGGGTCATCACGGCCCTTCCCAAGGAGGTCTTCGAGGAGCTCGACGAGGCGCAGTTCGGGCCGTGGCTGCCGATGCACCTGACACTCAACCACCTGTTGATGCAGGCGGTACGGGATTCGGGCATCGACGCCAAGGTCGTGAATGCCGCGTTCCCCGACGCGGTCGGCCCGGTCCTCGGCAAGGTCGCCCTGGCACCGACGATCGGCGTGGGCAATGTCGCCAACATCGTCCCCGCGCTCACCCTGGCCGCCGCACACCTGCTGGACGCGCACCCCTCCCAGGTCGAGCTCCGGCTCACCGCCCAGCACTACTTCAGTCACTACGTGCCGCGCTTCGGAGACGCCGGGCAGGGTGCGTACCACCTCGCGGTGACGGTGGCGGGCCGGCCCGGGACGGTGGAGGTGGATCACGGCGCGCTCTTCGCCCAGCTCGACGACCGGCTCAAGCGGATCGGTGGCATCGACGGTCAGCTGCTCACCGCCTCGTCCGCCGTGCGGGTGCTGAAGGGCATGGCGGCCGACAGCGGGGTGCTGGCCCACGCCCCGGCACCGGGCGGCCTGCCCGGCGGGTACCCGGTCCGGGTCCACCGGGACGGCGGCACGCTCGACCTGCCCGACGGCCTCGGGCCCGACAAGGCGGTCCGCATCAACGAGGAGTGCCAGCGCGCCGACGGCATCGACCGCATCGACGACGACGGGACGGTGCACTTCACCGAGCGCGAGATGGCCGTCATGAAGCGGCTGCTCGGTTACGAGTGCCTGACCATGAAACTCGGCGACGCCTCCGAATGGGCCGATGAACTCGCCCTGAAATACCGGTCGTTCGCGGCGAAGTACAGCTGAACCGAAGCGCCGGCCGGGGCATCCGGCCCCGGCCGTCCGCCCATCCGCCAGTCCCGCGGCCGTACGGCCCGCCCGTACGGCCGCGGAGTCTTCGCACCGCCAGAGAGAGCCGGAGGATCATCATGACCACACCCGCAACCCGGGTCGCGGGCACAGCCCCCGCCACCGGAGCGACCACCCCGGACGACTTCGAGGGTCAGTACGTGTCCACCCTCGTGGACCGCTGGGACCAGCTGATCGACTGGGACCGCCGCCGGGCGAGCGAGCAGGACTTCTTCATGGAGCTCCTGAACGGTGCCGAGGCCCGTCGTGTGCTCGACGTGGCGGCGGGCACGGGTTACCACTCGGTCACCCTCGCCCAGCACGGCTTCGACGTCACCGCGGCGGACGGAAGCGCGCAGATGATCGAACAGACCCGGCGCAACGCCGAGCAGCACGGACAGTCCTTCCGCGTCATCCAGGCCGACTGGCGCAGCCTGCGGGAGCACGTCGACGGGCGTTACGACGCGATCGTCTGTCTGGGCAGTTCGTTCCCGCACCTGTTCCAGGAGACCGACCGCCGGGCCGTGCTCGCGGAGTTCTACGAGGCACTGAATCCCGGCGGCATCCTCATCGTCGACCACCGGAACTTCGACGCGATCCGCCGGCACCGGTACCAGAGCACCGGCAATTACTACTACTGCGGGACCGGGGCGACCGTCACCGTCGCGCACATCGACGAGCGGCTGTGCCGATTCCAGTACGACTTCCCGGACGGTGGCACACACCACCTGGAGGTGTATCCCGTTCTCTCCGACGAGCTCTCGTCCCTGCTCATCGACGCCGGCTTCGACACGATCCAGAACTTCGGCGACTTCCAGGAGAACTTCGACCTCGACGAAGTGGATTTCGTCATCCACGTCGCCCGGAAGCCGTAATCCATGAGGCACGAGTCATGAAGCAGTCAGAAAGGCCCACACCAGTGGTGAGTGACAAGAACGCCGACAGCAAGCGTTCCAAAACGGTCGCCGGTTTCCTCGCGACCGTACTGCTGACCAGTTTCGTGGCGGCGACGTACGGCTTCGGCTTCTACCTCTTCGCGCAGCTCGTCACCGACATGCGCAAGGACCTCGGATTCGACTACACCGTGGTCGGGACGATCACCGCGGCGGGGCAGCTCGGCTTCCTGCTGTTCGCCCTGCTCGGTACGTGGCTGTCGACCCGGATCGGCGGCGGCCAGGTCGTCATCGGATCGGTCGCGCTGTGCGGACTGTGCCTGGTGCTGCTGCCGGTGAGCGACAGCATCGTCCTCATCGGGATTCTGCTGACGATCATGGGCGGTACGGCGGCCTCGGTGTACGTACCGCTGGTCGAGATCGTCGGCCGGGTCATCGACTACCGGCACCGCGGCAAGGTGCTGGGGCTGGTGTCCAGCGGAACCAGCTACGGCGTCTTCGTCAACAGCCTCCTGGTGCCCGGCTTCGTGCAGAACGACAACTGGCGGGGGCTGTGGTACTCGGTCGGGTTCGGAACGCTGATGGTGACCATGGTGGCCGCCTTCACCTTCCACCGGCTCGGACTCTTCCGCCGCGAGGAGGAGGCGTCCGGCACCGCAGGCACGACGGACGACGACGGCGTACCGCGGAACGACGGCGGACGTGAGAACAACAGCGCCCGGGCCGGCTGGCGCATGGTGCTGGTCCGTTGGGTGGTCATCGTCTGGACGATGAAGTTCCTGAACGGATTCGCCTGCATGCCGTTCCAGAACTACCTCTCGCCCTACCTGCGCGAAGGTCTGGGATTCGACATCGACTTCGCGGCCCAGGTCTGGGGGGCCATCGGCGTCATCGGGATGTTCGCCGGATTCGCGGTGGGCTGGCTCTCCGACCGGATCGGCGTACGCGCCTCACTGGTGATGTGCTACGCGCTCTTCTTCACCTCCTCTCTCCTGCTGGTGGTCGCCCCGGTCGGTTTCCTCCCGATGGTCTCGGGCGTTCTTTTCGCGCTCGCCTTCTACCCGATCTACGGACTGGTGCCGGCGTACGTGTCGAAGTCGGCTTCGGGCGCAGCGGCGACGGTCATCTTCGGCGTCACCAACGTGACCCAGGGAGTCGGGGGAATCGTGGGCAACTACACGGCGGGATTCCTGAAGAACGTCACCGGCGATTTCATGTGGTACTACGTCGTCGTCGCCGTGACCGCCGTGATCCTGGGCGTCCTGACCCTCCAACTGCCCCGCGAGGGATCGGCCGAGAGCGCCATCGGGAAGAAGCCGGCGCCGCCCCGTATCGAAAAGGACGCCGCACAGTCCGTCAGCTGAGAATCACGGGCACACGACCGCGGCCGACGCGGCCACCAACGGAAAGGACCCGATGGAACAGCAACGAATATGCACCTGCCGTCCAGGTGCGACGGTGTGGCTGACCGGATTGCCCAGCGCGGGCAAGACCACCATCGCCTACGAGCTGGCCGGACGGCTGCAGGCCGAGGGCCGCCGTGTCCAGGTGCTGGACGGCGACGAGATCCGCGAGTTCCTCTCGGCGGGCCTCGGCTTCAGCCGCGAGGACCGGCACGCCAACGTCCAGCGCGTCGGCCTGGTGGCGGAGGTACTCGCCCGCAACGGCGTCACCGCCCTGGTGCCGGTGATCGCGCCGTACGCCGACAGCCGTGAGGCCGTCCGCAAGCGCCACCAGGGCAGTGACACGCCCTATCTGGAGGTGCATGTCGCCACGCCGGTGGAGGTGTGTTCCGTACGCGATGTGAAGGGTCTGTACGCCAGGCAGGCGGCCGGTGAGATCTCCGGGCTGACCGGGGTCGACGACCCCTACGAGGCGCCCGCCTCGCCCGACCTGCGCATCGAGTCGCACCGGCAGACCGTGCAGGAGTCCGCAGCCGCGCTGCACGCGCTGCTCACCGAGAGGGGCCTGGCCTGATGACGACGACCTCCGCAACCGTCGGCGAGGGCACCGACAGCCCGTACGCGCTCAGCCACCTGGACGCCCTGGAGTCCGAGGCGGTGCACATCTTCCGCGAGGTGGCGGGCGAGTTCGAGCGGCCGGTGATCCTCTTCTCCGGCGGCAAGGACTCCATCGTGATGCTGCACCTGGCGCTGAAGGCGTTCGCGCCGGCGCCGGTGCCCTTCTCGCTGCTGCACGTCGACACCGGGCACAACTTCCCCGAGGTGCTGGAGTACCGCGACCGCACGGTCGCCGAGCACGGGCTGCGGCTGCACGTGGCCTCGGTGCAGGAGTACATCGACGCCGGGAAGCTGCGCGAGCGGCCCGACGGGACCCGCAACCCGCTGCAGACGGTGCCGCTGACCGAGGCCATCCAGCAGCACCGCTTCGACGCGGTGTTCGGCGGCGGGCGGCGCGACGAGGAGAAGGCCCGCGCCAAGGAGCGGGTGTTCTCGCTGCGCGACGAGTTCTCCGCCTGGGACCCGCGCCGCCAGCGCCCCGAGCTGTGGCAGCTCTACAACGGCCGCCACGCGCCCGGCGAGCACGTGCGCGTCTTCCCGCTGTCCAACTGGACCGAGCTGGACGTGTGGCAGTACATCGCCCGCGAGAAGATCGAGCTGCCGGGCATCTACTACGCCCACGAGCGCGAGGTCTTCGCCCGGGGCGGGATGTGGCTGACCGCGGGCGAGTGGGGCGGGCCCAAGGAGCACGAGCGGGTCGAGACACGGCTGATCCGCTACCGCACGGTCGGCGACATGTCCTGCACCGGCGCCGTGGACTCCGACGCCACGACGCTCGAAGCCGTGATCGCCGAGATCGCCGCCTCCCGGCTCACCGAGCGGGGCGCGACCCGCGCCGACGACAAGATGTCCGAGGCCGCCATGGAAGACCGCAAGCGCGAGGGGTACTTCTAACCATGACGATCGACACGTTGCGCTTCGCGACGGCCGGCTCCGTCGACGACGGCAAGTCCACCCTCGTCGGCCGGCTGCTGCACGACTCGAAGTCCATCCTCACCGACCAGCTGGAGGCCGTCGAGGCGGCGTCCCTCAAGCGCGGCCAGGAGGCGCCGGACCTGGCGCTGCTGACCGACGGCCTGCGCGCCGAGCGCGAGCAGGGCATCACCATCGACGTCGCCTACCGCTACTTCGCCACCACGCGCCGCCGGTTCATCCTGGCCGACACCCCCGGCCACGTGCAGTACACCCGGAACATGGTCACCGGCGCCTCCACCGCCGAGCTGGCCGTCGTCCTGGTCGACGCCCGCAACGGCGTCGTCGAGCAGACCCGCCGGCACGCCGCCGTCGCCGCCCTGCTGCGCGTCCCGCACGTGGTGCTCGCCGTCAACAAGATGGACCTCGTCGACTACGCCGAGCCCGTCTTCGCCACGATAACCAGTGAATTCACGGCCTACGCGGCCGCGTTGGGGATTCCCGAGATCACCGTCATCCCGATCTCCGCACTGGCCGGCGACAACGTGGTGGAGCCGTCCGCGCACATGGACTGGTACGGCGGGCCGACCGTCCTGGAACACCTGGAATCCGTGTCCGTCGGTCACCTGCCCGACGACGAACCGGCGCGGTTCCCGGTGCAGTACGTCATCCGGCCGCAGACCGCCGAGCACCCCGACTACCGGGGTTACGCAGGCCAGATAGCGGCCGGGGCGTTCCGGGTGGGCGACCCGGTGACCGTGCTGCCGTCGGGCCGCACCAGCACCATCGAGGCCATCGACGTCCTCGGCCGGGCCGTGGACGCCGCCCGGGCCCCGCAGTCGGTGACCGTACGGCTCCTCGACGACATCGACGTCTCGCGCGGCGATCTGATCGCCCCGGCCGACGCCGCGCCCGCGGTCTCGCGGGAGTTCGGCGCCCTCGTCTGTCACGTCGCGGACCGGCCGCTCACCGCCGGGCAACGGGTGCTGGTCAAACACACCGCCCGCACGGTCAAGGCGATCGTCCAGGACATCCCGTCCCGGCTCACGCTGGACGACCTCTCCCACCACCCGGATCCCGGCCGGCTGGTCGCCAACGACATCGGCAGGGTCGTGGTCCGCACCGCGGAGCCGCTCGCGCTCGACGCGTACGCCGACTCGCGCCGCACCGGCTCCTTCCTCCTCATCGACCCCGCCGACGGCACCACGCTCGCGGCCGGCATGGCCGACGGCACCGGGTGAGCCCCGCCCCGTCGGGTGGCCCCCGCGGTCACGGAGCCCGCAGGCCGGCCAGGGCCGGTCCGCGGTGCGCGGGGGCGGCGTTGCCGGCGGACGGATCGCCGGGGTGCCGGGGCGCGCCGGCCCGCCGTGACGCTCGGACGCGCGAGCGCTGCGGCACGTCCGCCGGGTCCGGCGGTTCGGCGCGGGTGACGTACTGCGGGACCGGCGCGGTGTCGGTTTCGGTGCCTGTGTCGCGTACGTACCCGTACCGCGCCGGCGCCTTCGCCGGGTCCGGCGGTTGCAGCAGGTCCTCGGTGACCGCCTCGCGGGCGACCGGCATGACGACGAGGTTGCAGTCGGCGCCGCGCTCGTTCTGGTGCAGGGTGACCGAGCCGTCGACGTAGTAGTACTCGTTCTGCCACATCTGCTGGGCGCCGGCGGGCAGCACTGCGAACCCGGTGGCCGGGGAGCCCGTCCAGGTGTGCGGCCGGCCGGCCGCCGAGGGCTGCTGGTCGTCCATCCGGCGCCCGCCGCCGGAGGCGACGTAAAAGAGCTTCCCGTCGAGCCCGGTCCAGGTGGGCATGGCCACCGCGCCGGGCCGCTCGGCCGGGACGAACTGCCGGCGCACGAGGACGTAGCCGCGTCCGCCGAGGGTGACGGTGTCACCCCGGTGCTCCATCACCGCCTTCGGGCCGCCGCTGCTGGTCAGACCCGGCACGGGGCGCGGCACCAGCGCGAGACCGGCCAGCAGCCGCTCGGCCGGCACGACCGGTCCGGACGCCGGCGATGGCCGTGATGTACGGGACGGAGAGCCGCCGGCGCCGGGCGTAGTGGTGGTGGAGGAGGTCCCACACCGGGCGGATCCGACCGCGGCCGTCCTCGGAGATCACGGTCTGTTCGCGGTACACGCAGTTCGTGCCGGTGCCCCAGGTGTACGGGGTGAGCGGCACGTCCTGGCCGAGGTTGTACCTGGCGACGTACTGGGCGGCCTTCGTGAAGCGGTTGCCGCCGTAGCCGTACAGGTCGTCGCCCTGGTTCCACGCCCTCTCGCAGATCGCGCCCCTCCGGCCCATGCCCATCATGGTGTGGCCCTGGTCGCGGCCGGACTCCTGCCACTGGCCGAGCCCGCCCGGATGGAGGAAGGGGACGGCCTTCCTGATCGAGCCGTTGCCCGCGCCGTTCTTGAAGCAGTCCACGGCCTGGTCGTACTTCGCCGTGTCGTCGCAGAGAATGCCGATCGCCATGACGGACGCCATGGTGCACAGGTTCCAGTCGGCCCAGTAGTTGGTGACGCAGGCACCGTTGTGCCGGGTGAGGAACTGGTGGTTGGGGGGGTAGAAGACCTCGCGCAGCATTTTCCGGAACCGGGCGAGGTCGAAGCCGGGGCAGCCGCGCATCAGATCGGCGGCGTTGGCGAACTGGTAGCCGTGGATACCGGCGGCCAGGAACCGGTCGGCGTTGCCGGTGACCGTGGTGAGCGTCGTCGGCCAGGCGTTGAGGATGTCGCGTGCCGCGTCGCCGTGCGCCGCGGTGCCCGCGACCGTGAGGCCGCCGCCGATCTGGAGGAGGCTGCGGCGGCTCAGCGCGCGGTGCTTGTTGTCCTGACCCATGAAGGGGCTCCTGTTGTCGCGTGGGGGCCAAAAACGCTCAGGAGACGTACGGGAAAGACCCCGGATAACAAGAAAGTCGTACAGAGAAGCCTGCGGCCTCTTCACGTACAGCGGCGGCGGAGACAGCGAGCGGCTTCAGGTGAGGAGGCCTTCGAACGAGGCTTCCTCCACGGGGAGCGCCCGCTCGGCCCAGATGGTCCTGCCGCTGCCGCAGGGCCGGGACCCCCAGCGGTCGGTGAGCTGGGCCACCAGCAGGAGTCCGCGGCCGCCCTCGTCATAGGTACGGGCGCGGCGCATGTGGGGCGAGGTGCTGCTCGCGTCGGAGACCTCGCAGATGAGGGAGCGGTCGCGGATGAGCCGCAGCTGAATGGGGGCGCCGCCGTAGCGGATGGCGTGGTGACCAGTTCGCTCACGACGAGTTCCGTGACGAACGACGCCTCGTCGAGTCCCCAGTCGGTCAGCTGCTCGGTGGCGTACTGCCTCACGCGGCCGCCCCATGGTCACGGAGGCGTGGATGCCGTGCCCGACCACGTCCCCGACGACCAGCCCCACCCGGGTCCCGGACAGCGGGATCACATCGAACCAGTCCCCGCCCACGCCCGCCTCGGAGCGCGCGGGAAGGTAGCGGGAGGCGAACTCGACCGCCACCTGCGCCGTCATCGCCCGCGGCAGCAGACTGCGCTGCAGCGTCAGCGCGGTGGTGCGCTCCCGCGTGTACCGGCGCGCGTTGTCGACGCACACGGCCACCCGGCCGGCCAGCTCCTCGGCCAGGGACACGTCGTCCTGGTCGAAGGGGTCGGGGTGCTGGGGGGTCAGCTGCCGTACGAAGGCCGCCACCCCCAGATATGTACAGGAACGATCCCACCGGGGAGCAGCATCAAGCCAGGCCGGCGCCGATCAGGACCGCGGACCCCGGGGGCCGCCCGCGTGCGAGGCACTCTTCGCCGTACGGTCGGCGACCAAGTCCGCGCGCCGGGTGGCGGGGGCCCTGGCGCAGAGGGTGAACCGTCGGTTCCGCCGGCAGGCCGCGCGAACAGGAGCCGGGGATCAGGGGCCGCGTCGCCCCGGCCCCACCGCCCTCCTCCGCCACTGCGCCGAAGGCCCGGCCCGGGTCCGGTGCGCCTGGGCGCCCCGGCCGGCGGGACGCGCCGGACGAAGCGCCCGTCAGGAAGGGTCGGGGGCGATGAGCCCGGCGAGCACCCGTCGCATCATCCGTTCGAACAGGTCCCGCGGGACCTGTGCCGGGTCCGCCCCGGTGCGGTCGGCCATGGCGGCCGCGACATGCGGATGCCCGCCCCGGGAGGCCGCTTCGCCCAGATAGGCGGCCTGCGCCGCCTGGCGGCTCGCGTGTCCGCCGCTCGTCCGAAGTTCCGTCCGGGCGAACTGGGCGACAAGGGCGTTCATCAGAGCGACGATCTCCATCCTGACCCGCCCGGACAGCGGCGCGGGGGCCAGCGCCCTCAGCGCGTATTCCAGGTAGTCCAGGCCCCGGGGACCCAGCCGGAGAGGTTCCGGCGGAACGTCGGACAGCCAGGGGTGCCGCAGGTGGACCGCCTTGGTCCGGGACGCGAGGGCGACCAGGTCCTCGACGGGATCACCGCCCAGCGGGACGTCGAGGCCGACCTCTCCCACCACCGCGTCCGTCATCAGGTCGAGCAGGTCGTCGCGGCTGGAGATGTAGCGGTAGAGGGACGCCTGACCCGTGCCCAGCGCCCTGGCGACCTGGCGCGTGGACACGGCCGCCAAGCCGCTCCGGTCCGCCAGCTCGACGGCGACAGCGGTCAGCTCCGCGCGGCTGTGCACAGCCGCGGGGCCGCGGGCGCCGCGTTCGGGCCGCGCCCAGACCGTCACGTGTTCCTGCGCCAAGTCGTCGGCCTCTCTCGTCCGGTCTCGTCCGGCATCCGGCCTCGCCGGCCTCGTGTCGCATCCCCCATAGTAAATCGCGAACGCTGATCGCAATTATGGGAGGCCCCATGTCCTCGTCATCGGCCGGCCCGTGGAGTCCGGTCCGCTGGGCCGAGAACGGCACGGTCCGGCTCGCTTTCGACCGGTGGACCGAGCGGGTGGGCGGTGATCCACTCCTGCTGGTCACAGGCCTGGGTGCGAACCGCCAGTGGTTCCCGGACGGGCTGTGCCGGATGCTGGCGGCGCACGGTTTCGCGGTCGCCCGTTACGACCAGCGCGACGGCGGGGAGTCGACCCACCTGCCGCCCACCGCCCCCCGAGGCCCCATCTCCGCGCTGTTCAGGAAGCGCGGAGAGGCGTACACCGCCGAGGACATGGCAGATGACACCGTCGCGGTCATGGACGCCCTGGGGTGGTCGTCGGCGCATCTGCTGGGTGTCTCACTCGGTGGTGCCGTCGCACAGCGCGTCGCGCTACGACACCCGGACCGTGTCCGGACGCTCACGTCCATGGCCTCCGTCCCCGGAGACGCCGCGGGTCTGCGGACCATGCGGTACATCCGGCTGAGGACCCTGGCGAAGTTCGCCGGCCTGAAGTTCCCCGACACCCCCGAGGGGAACATCGCGGCCGGCGTCGCCGTCTCCCGTCTCCTCGCCTCGCCGAACCGCCCCTTCGACGAGACGGCGGCCCGGGAAGGCGCCGCGCTCAACATCGACGGCGGCGTGCGGGACCAGCAGGCGCAGGGCCGTCAGATCGGCGCACAGTGGCACGGCCGGAGGATCGGCGCCATAACGCGGCCCACCCTTGTGCTCCACGGGGAAGACGACCCCCTCATCAAGCCCGGAGCGGGAAAGGCGATCGCCTCCCGGATACCCGGCTCGCGCCTGGTGCTCCTGCCCGGAGTCGGTCACGAGCTTCCCGAGCCCGCGTGGGAGAGCGCCGCCACCGAGATCCGCAGACTGGCCGACACCACCCGCCACCCGCCCGCGCGGCCCGCCGGCTGAAGCACCCGGACCCGCCGGCACGGGCGCTCACCCGCCACCTGAAGCGCGCCCCGGCGCCGTCCGCGGCGGGCCGGCCGTGTGGTTTCTGCGGCCGGAACCACCGCGCGGCGGGCGACCGGTCACGGTTTCAGCAGCGCCAGCAGTTCCGGGGTGTAGAGCTCGGACACCGGCCGCAGGCCGGCGACCGTGTTGAAGTACCGGCGGACGTGGTCGGGGCTCGACGACACCGCTTTGAGCAGCATCCGGCGCTTGTCGCGCGCCGAAGCCTCTGCGACCAGCAGCGTCGCCCGGTAGTTCTCCATGAAGGTCAGGTCGCGCTCCTCGGCGAAGTCCTTGAGCGCCACGTCCAGCGCTTCGTCGGAACCGAGGCTGTCGCCGACCCGGTCGACGAGCATCTGTGCCTGGGCGAAGGCGTCGCCGATACCGCGGGCGGTGAGGGAGTCCTTGTGGTGGCCCGCGTCGCCGATGAGGGCCCAGCCCGGCCCGTGCGCCTGGCGGAAGAAGTTCTGCTGGTCACCGGTGCCGTAGAGGCGATCGACCTGCTCGGCGTCCTCCAGCTTGGCGTACAGGCCGGGCGCGTTGTCCCGGATGTTCTCCAGGTACGCCTCCTGGGCCCGGGTCCTGACCTCGGTGAAACGCTGCTGCGGGTAGTAGGCGGAGATCAGTACCGCGTCGTTGGTGGGGACCGCCGAGACCCAGCCCGTGGGGCCCTCGTACAGTTCGAAGTGGGTCTTCGGTCCCTTCCAGAAGGTGTAATAGGCACAGGTCAGCTTGGGGTGCTCCACTGTCTTGGGCGCGCCGGTGAGTTCGGCGACCGTCGAGCGCATCCCGTCCGCGCCCACCACCAGGCGGGCCCGTTCGACGGACTGGACCCCGTCCGCCGCCAGGCGGACACCGCGGACCCGGCCGTCCTCCTCGACGAGTCCGGTCACCGCGCAGCCGTCGCGGAACTCCACCCCGGCGTCGACCGCCGCCTCCACCAGGATGCGGTCGAGGATGCTGCGGCGAGGCGCGTACGCGGCGGTGACACCGTCCACCGGGTCGGCGCACCCCTCCACCCTGATGTCGTCGCCGAGTTGGTAGACGACGTGGCCCAGAGGGGGGCACCCGGTCGCCCTGACCGCGTCGAGCAGGCCCCAGCGCTGCAGTTGCAGGACACCGCTCTGCTGGATGTAGAGGGTGGACAGCTTGTCGGCGGGGAACGCCGACTGGTCCACCATCAGAACCCGGTGTCCGGAGCGCGCGAACTGCATTGCCGCAGGCGCTCCCGCACAGCGCGCGCCCACCACGATCACGTCAAACATGCCGTCATCCCCACGTCTTGGCGCCACTGTTCGGAAAGTACGCTAAAGGCGTTCCGCCGGTGTGTTCTGCTCACGAGTGAGCGGCCCCGCGTTCCGTCACTCGGGACAGTGGGAGCCGCAGGTGTACTCGGCTCTCCGGAGGAGTGACAGGCCCATGGCAGTGAAGCAAGGGGTTCGGGCAGCGCGGCCCGCCCGGACCGGACAGCGCACGGGGCTTGCGCTGACCGTGATCGCCCTGTCGCAGCTGATGGTGGTGCTGGACGCCACCATCGTCGACGTCGCACTGCCGAGCATGCAGCGCAGCCTCGGCATATCGACCGGTGCGCTGAGCTGGGTGGTCAACGCCTATGTGCTGGCCTTCGGCGGGTTCCTGCTCCTGGGCGGCCGCGCCGGTGACCTGCTGGGCCGCAGACGGGTCTTCCTCGCGGGCGTGGGTCTGTTCACCGCGGCCTCGCTGCTGGGGGCGCTGGCGAACTCGGCCGCGATGCTGCTGGCGGCACGGGCGTTGCAGGGTGTCGGCGCCGCGGTGATCGCTCCGACGGTCCTGGCGCTCATCACCACCAACTTCCGTCAGGGCAGCCGCCGCAACAAGGCGTTCGGGGTGTTCAGCGGCATGTCGTCGGCCGGCGCGATCGTCGGTCTGCTGGCGGGCGGTGTGCTCACCGAGTGGCTGTCCTGGCGCTGGGTGCTGGCCGTGAACGTCCCGGTGGGTGTCCTGCTGGCGGTGCTCGCCGTCCTGTCGATCAAGGAGACGCCACGCCGCCGCGGCCGGTTCGATCTGCCCGGCGCGGTGCTGTCGTCGATGGGCATGGCGGCACTGGTGTACGGGCTGAGCAACGGGCACCGGTACGGCTGGGGCGAACCGGTGACGCTCGGTTCGTTCGCCGCCGCGCTGCTCCTGCTCGTCGCCTTCGTCGCCGTCGAGGCCCGTGCGGAGCAGCCGATCGTGCCGCTGCGGATGTTCGTCGACCGTACCCGCTGCGGCGTCTACTTCGTGGCGTTCGCGCTGACCGGCGCCTTCATGGGGATGTTCTTCTTCCTGACCCTGTTCATGCAGGTGGTGCTGGGGTACAGCCCGCTGCGCACCGGTATGGCCTTCCTGCCGGTCATGGTCTGCATCCTGATCAGCGCCCGGGTCACGGCACAGGTGCTGCTCGCCCGGTACGGCAAGAGGAAGCCGCTCGTCGCGGGGATCGCCCTCAACACCGTGGCCATGCTCTGGCTGGCACAGTTGTCGCCGGAGAGCAGCTACCTGGGCGAGCTGCTCGGGCCGCTGCTGATCTTCGGCATCGGCAACGGCCTGATGTTCGTACCGATGACGGTGATCGCCGTCTCGGGTGTGGAGGACCACGAGGCGGGTTCGGCCTCCAGCCTCTTCGACGCCATGACGCAGATCGGCGGATCGGCCGGGCTCGCGGTGCTCGTCGCCGTGTTCGGTTCGGCGGGGGCCCATGGCGGGGCGGACTCCGCCGCCGCCCTGACCGAGGGGATCGACACCGCGTTCCTGGGCGGAGCGGTACTCGGGGCCGCGGCGCTGCTCGTCGCGGTGCTGCTGGTGCGGCCGGTCGCCCCCAAGCAGCGGTTCGCGCCCGAGCTCCTGGGGATCCTGGCCGAGCGTTCGCCGGACCGGGTGCCGATCACGATGGAGGGCGGCACCTTCGTCGGCTACGCCGAGTGGGACCGGCGGTCCAACGCCGTGGCGCACGGGCTGATCGCGAAAGGCGTGCGCAAGGGCGACCGGGTCGCGCTGTTCTTCGAAGGCACCGATTGGTCGGGCTATGCCATCGCCTACTTCGGGGTGCTCAAGGCGGGCGCCGCGGCCACCCATCTCAACAGCACGCTGGAGGCGGCGGAACTGACCCGGCGGCTCGGCCACGCCGAGGCGGTCGGCATGATCCACAGTGCGGAGATGCCGGCCCCGCCGGCGGTCCCGCCGGGCACCTCGCTGCGGTGGCTCACCACGGTCGATGAGCTGGACGGCGGGCAGTACGGCCCGGTCGACGTCACGATCGCCTCGTCCGACGTGGCCGACATCCTCTACACGTCGGGCACGACGGGACCGGCCAAGCCGCTCACCAACCCGCACGGCAACCTCAGTTACGGCCGGGGGCCCGGCGCGGTGCTGCAGGAGACCTTCACCAGCTCCGCCCCGATCCTGACCCCCATGCCGCTCGGTACGGTGTTCAGCGCCGGAACCGTCGGCATCTTCGCCCTGACCACCACCGCCCCGATCCTGGTGTGCCCGGCGGACGACGTGGAGCTCATGGGCGGCCTGATCGAGCGTCACAAGGTGGGTTCGGTGATGCTCACCCCCTGGAACGCGATGCAGATGGCCGACACACGGGTCGGCGACCGGTACGACCTGAGCAGCGTGACCACCATCGGCATCGCGTCCGCGCAGCTGCCCGGCTCCTACGCGGAGCGGCTGCTGGACATGATGCCCGAAGCGGAGATCATGACCGCGTACGGCGGCGGTTCGGAAGCGGTGCCCGCCAGCATCGGCACCGACTACGACCCGAGCCGGCCCACGCGGGTGGGCAAGCCCCGGCCGGGGACCCTGCTGCGGCTGCTCGACGAGGCGGGGAAGCCGGTGCGCCGCGGCGAGGTCGGTGAGGTGTGGCTGCGCACCAGGGCGCCCAAGCGGCTGCATCTGGACCCGCGGCTCAACGAGGTGACGCACGTGGACGGCTGGACCCGCACCGGTGACCTGGCCTACCTCGGGCCGAGGAAGGAGGTGTACTTCTTCGACCGCGGCAACGATGCCATCCGCACCGGCGGCCGGCTGGTCTCCTCGGTCCAGGTCGAGAACGTGCTGTACGACCACCCGGCCGTGCGCGAGGCGGCCGCGGTCGCCGTGCCCCACCCCGAACTCGGCCAGGCCGTCGTCGCCGTGGTGTGCACGTCCGACCCGGCCGCGGACGGTGCGGTGCTCCGCGCCTTCGCGGCCGAGCGCCTCGAACCCCACCAGGTGCCGCTGACGGTCCATGTGGTCGGCGAACTGCCGCGCGGGCCGATGGGGAAGGTGCTGAAGCGGGAACTGCGGGAGCGCTTCGGCAGCGGACTGTCCGAGGTCGGGCAGGTGTAGCGCCTCCTGCCGCCGGTGTCCTTCCGACAGGCCCCTCAAGCGCCCTCGCCGGCGCGGCCGGGGCCTGTACGGTTCGGACAACGCGCACGGAGGAGGCAGCAGTTGACCGGCAAGCACCGCGTCGAAGTGTCACGGGAGCAGGTCCTGGCCCACCGGGTGGCGGTCCACGGTTTCGACCGCTCGTCCCCTGCGCCCGGGGTGCTGGTCCTCGGGGTGCAGGACACCCCGAGCGGTTCCGCGCGTACGGCGCTGGCCGCGAGGGGCGCCACCGCCGACGGACTGGAGCTCGTGTGGTCGTTCCGCGGGGCGCCGCACCTGCACCGGGCCACCGATCTGCCGGGGCTGGCCACCGCCCTGTGGCCGGTGGACGACGCGGACGCCACGGCGCGGATCAACACCGCCGTGATCAAGGAGGGTGCCAAGCTCGGCCTCGGGGCTTTCGAAGCCGCGGCCCGCGCGTTCCGTGAAGCGGTGACCG
This sequence comes from Streptomyces sp. Wb2n-11, assembly GCF_001049855.1. Taxonomy (NCBI): domain Bacteria; kingdom Bacillati; phylum Actinomycetota; class Actinomycetes; order Kitasatosporales; family Streptomycetaceae; genus Streptomyces; species Streptomyces sp. Wb2n-11. The sequence continues at coordinate 6,839,674 of NZ_CVPB01000001.1, read as the reverse complement.
CGCCGATGGCCAAGGGGGAGGTCAGCACGGCGGTCAGCGCCGCCGTTCCCCCGTCCCTGACCTACCGGTGCGAGCCGTGCGGCGCCCGGCACGTCTCCGGCCTGCTGTTCCAGCAGGCGGGGCTCTTCGGATCGGTACGGGTCGGCGCGGAGGGCGGCCGGACGGTGCTCTCACCGCTGAGGCGGCGTTTCCCCGTTCCGGAGTCGGCCACCGGGACGGCGGCTCTGGTGGAGGCCTACCTCCGCTTCCTCGGTCCGGCCACGCCCGCCGAAGTCGCCAAGTACCTGGGAACCAAGCCGGCCGTGGTCAGGAAGGTATGGCCGCAGGACCTCGCCGAGGTGTCGGTGGACGGCCGGCCGGCGTGGCTGCCGGCCGGCGACCTGGATTCCCTGGTCTCCGCGCGAAGCGGCGAGGCGGTGCGGCTGCTGCCGCCGGGCGACCCGTTCCTCCAGGCGCGCGACCGTGCGCTGGTCGTGCCCGACAAGACCCGTGAGAAGGAGGTCTGGCGCGCCATCGGAGGTCCCGGGGCCCTGCTCGTCGGCTCGGAGATCTCTGGCACCTGGCACGCCAAGTCCGCCGGCCGCAGGCTCGACGTGACCGTCACACCCTTCGGTCCGCTGCCGACCGCGGTCCGCGAAGCGCTGGACGCGGAGGCCGCGCGGGTGGCCTCCGCCCGTGGCGCGGCCGAGGCCCGGCTGCGCGTCGGCGACGGCGCGTAGCGGGCGGGCCGGCCGCGCGGCGCCGTCGTCGGTCCGCGGACCGGGCGGGGCCGCGCACCTCGCTCAGACCACGTCGCCGTCGTCGGGCCGGGCGACGACGGTGACCCGCGCGTGCCGGTCGTAGAAGGCCAGATGACCCCTGATCACAGCGACCTCCCCGATCGGTTCCTGGTACGCCCAGGCGACGGCCGGGCGCGTGGCCTGCGCGGGGCCGCCGGCCGCGGTGCGGGCGCTCCAGTAGGAGGCCTCTCCCTTGAAGGGGCAGGTCGTCCGCAGGTCGGCCGGTTCGAGCAGGTCGAAGCGCACGTCGGCCGGCGGGATGTAGTAACGGTCGGGCAGGCCGGTCTCCTTCAGCAGGACCGGCCGCCGGGACTCGGCGACGACCTCTCCCCCGATCTCGACCCGGACGTGGTGTGCGACGGGGGCCGCCTCGACCCGGTGGAGCGCGTTCACGGGAATCCCTTCCGGGACGGCCATCGCCGCCCCTGTCCGAACCCATTGTTTCTCACCGCTCGCCGTCCAGGGCCCGCAGACGTCCGGCCAGCCGGTGCACGCTCGGGTGGTCGAAGAGTTCGGCCACCGGCAGATGCGGGTCGATGAGCTGCACGATGCGCATCGCGGCCAGCGAGTCGCCGCCGACCGTGAAGAAGTCGTCGTCCGGGCCGTGTTCCGCGTCGAGGACGGCATGCCACGCGTCGGCGACACGCCGCTCCCACGGATCGTCCGGCCCGGCCGCGCCGCCTTCCGCGCCGCCGCCTGTCCGGGGGACGGCGGGCAGCGCGGCGCGGTCCACCTTCCCGTTCGGGGTGAGGGGCAGGGCGTCCAGCAGCACGACCTGGGCGGGGACCATGGCGGAGGGCAGCAGGCCGGCCGTGTGCTCCCGCAGTTCCTGGCCGGTCACCCGGCTGCCGGGGTGCGCGACCGCATAGGCCACCAGGCTCCTGTCCCGGTCCGCCGCACCGCGAGCGGCCACCACGCAGGACTTCACCGCCGGGTGCCGGGCGACGGCGGCCTCCACCTCCCCCGTCTCGACCCGCACGCCCCTGATCTTGACCTGGAGGTCGATCCGGCCGAGGAGTTCGAGCCGTCCCGCGTCGTCGTAGCGGGCGAGGTCCCCCGTGCGGTAGAGACGTTCGCCGCTCACCGGTCCGTGGGACCAGACGGTGAAACGGTCGGCGGTGAGCTGTTCGTCGCCGATGTAGCCGCGGGCCAGGCCGTCACCCGCGAGGTACAGCTCGCCGGCCACGTTGACGGGCACCGGCCGGCGCTCGGCGTCGAGCACATAGGTGCGCTGGTTGGCCATCGGCCGGCCGTAGGGAATGCTCGTACGGTGCCGCTCGCCGTGGGACACCTCGTGGACGGTGGAGTGGATGGAGGCCTCCGTCGCGCCTCCGAGGGCGATGAAGCGGAGGTCCGGTGCGTGGACGCGGACACGGTCGGGGAGGGACACGGGGATCCAGTCCCCGCCGGACAGCGAGAGCCGCAGTGACGACAGGTCGGTGTCCCGGGCCCGTTCCGCATGGGTGATCAGCAGCTCGAACAGGGACGGCGCAGAGTTCCAGACGGTGACGCGGTGCCGGCGGACGAGGTCGGCCCAGTGGGAGGGGTCCTTGTGGCGCGCCGGGTCCGGGAGGACCACGGTGGCGCCGGAGACGGTCGAGCCGAGGAACTCGTACACCGACATGTCGAAGCCGAGGGACGACAGGGCCAGTACCGAGTCCCCCGGTCCGACCTGGTAGCGGGTGTTGATGTCGAGCAGGTTGTTGAGCACTCCCGCGTGGCGCAGCGCGATCCCCTTGGGCCGGCCCGTCGAGCCCGAGGTGAAGATGATGTAGCAGAGGTCGTTCCCTCCGACGTGGCCTTCCGGAGGGCCCTCCGGTGCCGCGGTGTCCGTGTCCGTGCCGGTGTCCCCGCTGGTGCCGGTGCCGAGCCGGACGACGCGCTCGGCCGGCAGGCCGGTCACCCCGACCGGTCCGTCGCGGATGACGAGGGCGTGGCACCGCGCGTCCGCGAGCATCGTCCGCAGCCGCTCGGCCGGATAGCCCGGATCGAGCGGTACGAACGCGCCACCCGCCTTCATCACGGCCAGCGCGGAGACCAGGAACTCCGGTGAACGGTCCAGCAGGAGGCCCACGCGGGCCTCGTTCCGGACACCCAGCGCGCGCAGCCGGTGAGCGAGCCGGTTCGCCGCGCGGTCGGCCTCGGCGTAGGTCACCCGCCGGTCCTCGGTGACGACGGCGGTCCTGTCCGGGTGCCGGGCGGCCTGCCGGGCGAAGGCGCCGTGCAGGGTGCCGTCGTGCAGGGGCAGCCGGACGGCGGTGTCGTTCCAGTCCACCAGCATCGTGCGCAGCTCGGGTTCCGTCAGCAGCGGGAGCCGTCCCAGCGGCAGTCCGGGGTCGGCCACGGCACCTTCGAGGAGGGTGCGGTAGTGGCCCAGCAGGCGGCGGACGGTCCGGGCGGTGAAGAGCGCGGCGTCGTAGGCGGCGTCGAGACGGACCGGTTCGCCGTGTTCGACGACGACCCGCAGGCAGATCTCCCCGTAGGGCGCGGGCGGGACGTCCGGCGCGGTGTCCACGACGAACCCCGCACCCGCCTCCGGTGTCCCCGTGGCCGTCCGCTCCGGCGCCCGGCCGAGCAGCACGTGCGTCTGCCGCACCAGCTCCGCGAACGGCACCGAGGGGGCCGTGCCGACACCGAGCACCGCAGGGCCGGGCCCGTGCGCCGGCAGTCCGACGGCCACACGGGGCCACGCCGTCCAGCGGGCCAGCACCGCGGCGTACGCGGCCAGCAGCACCGCCTCCGAGCCGGTTCCGGTGCGCTCCGCCGCGGCCCGGACCAGGGGCCGAGCTTGGCGAACTCCGCGTGTCCGCCGCCGGGTTCGTGCGCCGGGCGCGGCACGTGTGCCGCGGTCCTCGGGTGGTCGGCCGGCAGTCCGGCGGCCGGTCCGCTCGCCGCCCGGTCGTCGGCGGCGGCTTCGGACGACGTACTCACAGGGAGACCTCCGAGCCTGTGCGCAGGGTCGCGGCGGGGTAGCCGGGCAGCGGGAAGCGTCCGCAGAGTTCGCGCACCTCGGCCCGCGCCCTGCGGCAGAGCTGCGGGTCGAGGGTGTAGGTGGTGTCGTCGACGCTGACCACGGCGGTGAGGATCCGGTCGATCAGATCGACGCAGTCGGCCATCTCGGCCGGGCCCATGCCCCGCTGGGCGAGGATGTTCGTACCCAGCCGCAGCCCGCCGGCGACCGCCGGGGGCCGGCTGTCCCCCGGGACGCGGTTGCGGTTGGCCAGGATGCCGCACTCCTCGAGGGCGCGTTCGGCGACCAGTCCGCTGATCCGTGCCGGGCGGAGATCGACGACCACCATGTGGTTGTCGGTGCCGCCGGTGAGCAGCCGGTGGCCGCGGCCGGCCAGCCCCTCGGCCAGGGCGCGGGCGTCCTCCACGATCATCCGTGCGGTCCACCGGGCCTCTTCGGTGCCCAGCATGCCCAGTGCGCGCGCCTTGGCCGCGATCGCCGCCGGGTTCGGGGTGCCCTGGGAGCGTGGGAAGACGGCCCGGCGCATCAGGTCGGCGAGTCCGGTGTGCCCGTCGGGTCCGGGGGTACGGTGCTCGGCGCCGACGAGGATGAGGCCGCCCCTGGGGCCGCCGAGCTGTTTGTAGGTGCTGGTCGTCGTGACGTGGGCCAGGTCGAGGGGGCTGGGGTGTTCGCCCGACGCGACCAGTCCGGCGATGTGCGAGATGTCGGCGAGGAGGTAGGCGCCGACGTCGTCGGCGACGGCCCGGAAGCGGGCGAAGTCGATCCGTCTCGGGTAGGCGCTGGCGCCGGCGACGATCACCCGGGGGCGGTGCTCGCGGGCCAGTCGCAGCACGCCGTCGTAGTCGATCAGGCCGTGCTCGTCGAGACCGTAGTGCACGGCATGGAAGAGGTGGCCGGTGACAGAGGCGGACGAACCGTGGGTGAGATGGCCGCCCTCGTCCAGGCCGAGGCCGAGCAGGACGCCGCCCGGCGGCAGCAGGCTCGTCAGGACGCTCAGGTTGGCGCTGGAGCAGGAGTGCGGCTGCACATTGGCGTACCGGGCGCCGAAGACCGTCCGGGCACGGGCCTCGGCGAGGCGCTCGACCTCGTCGAAGCACGCGGAGCCGGGGTGGTAGCGGGCGCCGGGATACCCCTCGGCGGTGACGTTGGACAGCACCGCGCCCGCCGCGGCCAGCACCGACGGGTCGGCGGCGCTGGAGGAGGCCACCATGGCCAGCGTCGAGCACTGGTCGGCGAGTTCGGAGTCGAGCAGGCCGGCCAGTGCCGGGTCTGCGGCTCGGAGCCGTTCGGCGCCCTCGCGCAGCAGCGCCATGTGGGGTGAGGGAGGGGTGGTGCCCGCCCCGCCGGCTGTGCGGGTCACGCGGCTCACCCGGCCAGGCCGGTCAGCCGGTCGCGCAGGACGTGCTTGAGCACCTTCCCGTTGGCGCTGCGCGGCATCTCGTCGACCAGCTGCCAGCGGACCGGGACCTGTTCCTGGGCGAGGTGGCCCGCGAGGAAGGCGGGGAGCTCGTCCAGTACGGCGGGGTCGGAGAGCGCGACGGCGGCTGCCAGCGTCTGGTCGCCGTCGGCGGCCGGCATGCCGAAGACCGCCGCCTGCCGCATCGCGGGGTGCTCGTACAACGCGGCCTCGACCTCGATGGTGGAGATCAGTTTCCCACCGGTGCGCACGGCGACGTTGCGCCGGTCGAAGAAGTACAGCAGGCCGTTCTCGTCGACCCTGCCGAGGTCGCCGGTGCGTGTCCAGCGGTCGGTGTGGACCTTGGCGTTCAGTTCCGGGTTGTTGAAGTAGTAGCGCTTCGGGGCGGGGCTGCGCAGCCAGATCTCGCCGAGTTCCCCGGCCGGGACGTCGCCGCCGTTCTCGTCGACGACGCGCAGTTCGGTGCCGCGCAGCGGCCGTCCGGTGGCCATCGGCACCGCGGGGTCGAAGGTGTGGCCGATGGACGCGGGGACCGCTTCGGAGGCCGCGTACGACATGTTGAGCCGTGCGTTGGGCATGGCGGCCAGCAACTTGCGCGCGATGGCGGGCGGCAGCGCGGTGGAGGCGTTCGCGATGGTCTCCACGCAGCTGAGGTCGTGGTTCCGGAGCGCGCCGCTGTGCACCAGCTGCATCGCCAGCCAGGGAGTGATCATGACGGAGCCGATCCGGTGCTTCTCGATCAGCTGCGCCATTCGCCCGGGGGCGTCGATGGGGCAGATCACCAGCGTCGAGGGCGTGTGGATGGAGAAGTTGACGGTCGTGGCGCTGGCCGTGGTGCCGAGCGGCATGGGGGTCAGCAGGGGTTCGGGGTCGCCGAAGAGGTGGAACCCCTCGGGTCCGCGGCCGTAGGTGAGGTTGCCGTGCGGTGAGGCCGATCCCTTCGCCGGTCCGGTGGTTCCCGAGGTGAAGAGGATGTCGGCGATGTCGGTGACCGCCACGGGGACGAACGGGTCGCTGCTGTCGGCGCTCGCGATGCCGTCGGCGGTCGCGGTCAGGCCGGTGAACGCGGCGGGCGGCAGCACGTTCTCGCCGTGCAGGATGCCGACGGCGGAGCAGAAGTCCATCCTGCGCAGGATCTCCTCCTCACCGACGCTCCGGTTGAGGTGGGTGGCGGTGGCACCGGCCTTCAGCACCCCCATGTACGCGACGGCGTAGTCGATCCAGTCCAGGCCGTCGAAGACGAGGCCGACGATCTCGCCGGGCCGGACACCGGCGTCGATGAGGCCGCGCGCCACCGCGTTGGAACGACGGTTCCACTCCCCGTAACCGATCGTCGGGCCGTCGTCGATGTTGAGGGCGATCCGGTCCGGCTGCAGTTCCGCACGTCGCCGCAGTAGGTCGTGCACCGTGAAGCTGGTGGTGATCTCCGGCGTGTAGGCGCGCTCGGTCATGGGGGCTCCCAATCCACGCCGGCGGTCGGTGGCCGGCGAACTGACGGTCGTGGCTCCCGGGCGAAACCCGGCCGCCGTCGACGGTACGAACCGTGCGCGCCGAGCGATGCCCAGGATTGAGCGGAAGGGCGTGACCCGGCCGGCGGGCCCCGGCGGCAGGGCGGGTCCGCGGTGCCCGGACGCTCACAACCGAGCAGACCGGGCGGGCCGGGGACGGCATCGTGACGGCGGGTATCCGGGTCGCGACCATGTCTGGAGGAGAGGATGGCGACACCCGCCGCATGGCACGTGCGGCGTCCCGCGGAGGGCTCCGGGCTGGTTCTGGCCTGTGACTTCTCCGCCGCGGGCCGCCCCGTCGCGACGTTCACCGAACTCGCGGAACTGCTGACGACCGGCTGCGCGCTGTGGGAGACGGCGCCGCCCGAGCCGGACGAGGCGGTGAGGATGACCGGCCGGGAGCACGTCGCGCGCTGGGCGGGCGACCTGCGGGGCCGCGGCCCGGTGCGGGCGGTGCTCGGCTTCTGCACCGGGGCCCTGTACGCGGGCGCCCTGGCCGAGGAGATCGCCCGGAGCCAGCGCCGCCCACGGCTGATCCTGCTGGATCCGGAGCCCGCCCGGGCGTCGATGCTGACCGGTTTCTACGAGTCCCTGATCACCCGGAGGTTCGCCTCGGTGCTCTCCCCGGCGGACGCGGAGGCGGCGCTGCGCGAGGGACGGCGCGCGGCGGACGACACCACCGGAGGACTGACCGCGCTGGCGGACCGGCTCTCGGCGCTGGTACGGGAGGTGGTCGAGCCGGCGTTCGCACGGGTGGGACTCCACGGTGCACGGGTCGACGAGTTCGTGGGTCTGGCCACGTCCTACTTGTACTGGATCGCCGCCGCCGACTCGTGTCCCGCCCGCGGCCGGTGGGCCACCGCCACCGCCCTCAACGGCAACACCGAGGGCGCCGGCCTGCGGTCCTTCACCGCCGCCGAGAGATCGGGCCTGCTCCGGCGGGCCGTGTACCTCGACGTCTCCCACACCGACCTGATGCGCAGCCCGGAGACGGCGCGCCTCGTCGACGACCTGTTGACCGACGACAAGGAGAGCTGACGTGGACCACCCCGACAACGCACCGCCCCCGGACGAGCTCGTCGAGTACCTCGTGGGCCTGTGGCGCGAGTTCCTCGGCAGCGGCGACGGGGCGCCGGCCGGTCCCGGGACCAACTTCTTCGTACACGGTGGCCATTCGCTGCTCGGCATCACCCTGCTGGCCCGGGTGGAGGAGAGCACCGGCTGCAAGCTCCGCCTCGCCGACCTGTTCAAGTCGCCCACCCCCGAGCGGCTCGCCGGGGCGATGCGCGCCGCGGACACCGACCTCGTGATCCCGCAGTGAAAGGAACGGACGACATGACCTCCTCCTCCGCCGGGACGGCCCGCGGCGGTTCCGCCCCGCGCACCTGCAGAGCAGCGTGCCGCTGGAGAAGGTGCTGCACACGGCCAACGCCGGGTTCGTCGTGCACCGCAGCGGGCTGATCACCTATGAGCACCGGGCCGAGGGGCTGCAGTTCGCCTCGGAGCTGGTCGAGCTGATCAATCCGGGTGACGTGGGGTACGTATCGGTGTTCCTCTACGAGGAGCTGCTGGGCGTGCACAACCGGCTCCACTGGATCCTGCACCTCAAGCAGCCCAATGACTACGGGCGTCTGCTCGACAAGGTCGACCACGACAAGAAGTGGCGGGAGATCACCGATCTGGACCGGCTGCCGCACAAGGGCGGCGGCGGCTGGGAACGCATCTTCGTCGAGGGCAGCATCAGTGAGACGGTGATCTGCCCGCAGCACGGCATCGGCCACGGCGACCACGGCGACGGGGGCACCTTCCAGCCGGCCGCCCGTTTCCAGACGTCCCTGCCCGCCGAGCAGTTGCTGCACTCCGCCAACTCCGCGCTGACCGTGCACCGCGTGGTGCAGGCCCGTTACGCGGTGCGCGACGAGGCCCGGGTGTTCCTCTACGAGTGGGCCAACGCCGTCAACACGGCACTGCCGGGTGTGGCCACGGCATTTCTCTTCGAGGAGATGTGGGGCCGCCAGGACCGGTTGCACACCATGATCCACCTGTCGTCGATGGACGCGTACCTGGAGCTCAACGAGTTCGTCGAGCGGGACCCGGCCATGCGCGAGCTGCTGTCCCGGCAGTGGATCCCCGGGTTCAAGGGCGGGGGCACCTGGGAGCACCTGTTCGTGGACGGCACCATGAGCGAGACGCTGCTGGCCCCCCGTCACCGCGACTGACGGGCCGCGCGCAAGAAGCAGAACGGTCCGGTTCCGGTGAGGCGGTCTCCTCACCGGAACCGGACCGTTCTGTCTGCCCCCGGTCCCTGCCTGCCCTCGACCGCCGCCCGCTGACGACGGCCTGCCGCCGTCAGCGGGTGACGACCTCCAGAGTGATGGCCGGCCGGTTGCCGAAGCGCTCCCCCATGCTGTTGGCGATGCCGGTGAAGGGCCCCCGGATGTCCTTGATGCCGATGCCCTCCAGATAGGCCGCGTGCGCCTCGATGGAGGCGATGGCCACGTCGAGCGTGTCGGTGATGTCGACGGCGTGGGTCGGGTGGGGCGACTGGGCGATGGCGATGTGCTTGACCCCGCCCCACGGCTCCAGTTCCGGATCGGGGAAGATCCAGCGGTTGCCGGCGTCGCCCACGGCGTCGAACAGCGCCTGGCCGGTGTGGCGGTGGTCGGGCGAGTTCCGCTTGCCGCCGGGAAAGGTGTCGTGGTGGTTGAATCCGACGATCAGCTCCGGCCGGTGCCGCCGGATCGCCCTGGCGATGTCGCGGCGCAGGGTGACGCCGTACTCGACGACTCCGTCCTTGTGGTCCAGGAACTCCACGTCCTGCACGCCCACGATCTTGGCGCTGGCGCGCTGTTCGGCCTCACGGACCTCCGCGGCGCGCTCGGGGGGCATGCTGTCGATGCCGGCCTCGCCGCGGGTGAGCAGCAGGTAGGACACGCTCTTGCCCTCCGCGGTCCAGGCGGCGATCGCTCCGGCCGCGCCGAACTCCAGGTCGTCGGGGTGGGCCACCACGGCCAGTGCCCGGGTCCAGTCGGTCACCATCGGCTGCAGCTGATCTGCCATCTGTCCGTTCCTTCCAGTGGTCGGCCTCCCATCGTCCGTGTCCCGGGCGTCGCCGGTCTGCTCACTGTTGGGCAGGCACCCCGGCCGGTGCGGGGCACCGGGGTCGGCTGCCGAATTGCTCAGTTGTGAGCTGAGCGTCCGGGAGGCGTCGGCCTAGCTTCTGGGCATGTCATCGCCACCATCGGGTGAAGAGGCTGCCGAGGCCGGCCGCCCGGAGACCGTGCACGATCTCCTCCGCCGACGGGCCGAGCGGGAGCCCGAGCAGACAGCCATCGACGTCGCCGGTGCCGCGACGCTCTCCTTCGGACAGTGGGAGGAACGTTCCAACGGGGCGGCACGGGCCCTGATCGCGGCCGGCGTCCGCCGCGGAACCCGGGTCGCACTGCTCTTCTCGGACCAGGACTGGATCGACTACGCGGTCGCCTACCTCGGTGTGCTGAAGGCCGGCGGGACCGCCGTCCACCTGAGTGACGAAATCCCCCCGGCCGAGGTGCGCAGACGCTGCGCGCAGACCGGACCGGCGGGTGTGGTGCACAGCAGCGGCCTGGTGCCTCCGGACCGCCTCGGCGGCTGGACCCGTCCGGTGACCGAACTCGCCGGGGACACCGCGCCGGTGGAGGTGGCCACCGCGCCGGACGATCTGGCCGACATCCTCTACACGTCGGGAACGACGGGGCCCGCGAAGGCCTACACGAACCCGCACAGCACACTCCTGCACGGCCGGCGTCCTGCCGGGCTGCGCAGGTTCGACAACTCGGCGCCGCTGCTGGCACCCATGCCGATGGGCACCCCGTCCAGTGCGATGAGTGCCTCGCTCATGCCGCTCAACTCGCCCGCCACGGTGATCCTGTGCCGTCCCGGTGACATCGAGACGATGGGCCGGCTGATCGCGGAACGGGGCGTGGCGACCGTGATGCTGACGCCGTGGACGGCGATGCGGATGGTCGCGGCGAAGCTCGGTGAACGGTACGACCTCACCAGCGTGACGACGATGGCGATCGCCTCGGCCCCGCTGCCCGCGCCGACCGCGCTGGCTCTGCGGAAGATGATGCCGGGCATCGCCGTCAACACCGCCTACGCCCAGGGCGAGGCGGTGCCGGCGGTGGTCCTCGGCTCGTACGACCCCGATCGTCCGCTGGCGCTGGGGCGGCCGGCGCCGGGTACCGAGCTGATGCTGGCCGGCCCGGACGGCGAGCCCGTGCCCGACGGCACGACCGGCGAGATCCGGCTGCGTTCGCCCGCGGCCCGCCGGCGCTACCTCGACGAGGAGCTCGACGCCGGTCTGCGCAGCGGGGGCTGGATCCGCACCAGGGATCTCGGTCGCATCGGCGCCGACGGCGACCTGTACCTGTTCGACCGGATGGCGGACGCGGTCCCGGTCGGTGACCGGCTCGTCTCCACGCTGGAGGTCGAGAACGCGCTGTACTCCCACCCGGAGGTGCGGGAGGCTGCGGTGCTCGGTGTGCCCGGCCCCGAGGGCGGCCTCTCCGTCACGGCGGTGGTCGTCGCGGGGAGCCCGGGCACGGGGCCGGACGAGACGGGCGGGAGCCTGCCCGACCGGCTGCGCGGCCATCTCGCCTCCTGCCTGAACCCCTATCAGATCCCGTCGGCGGTGCACGTGGTGGACAGCCTCCCCCGCGGCATGACCGGCAAGGTCCTCAAACACCGGCTGCGTGAGCGTCTGTCGCCCACGGCCGGAACACCACGATCCCCGAAGGGCAGGAACACCCCATGACTCAGGAGTCCCCCCGGTTCGCTCCGCCGGCGGCGCACCACCAGACGTCGGTCGCGCTCTCGGATCTGCTGCATTCCGGCAACGCGGGGGTGGTCGTCGAGCGGGTGGGCCAACTGCGTGCCGAGTTCCGTTCCGAGGGGCGCCGGTTCGCCAGGGACCTGGCGGAATACATCAACACGGCGTACGCGGGAATCGCGAGTGTCTTCATCTACGAGGAGACGTTCGGCACCGAGGACCGGCTGCACTGGCTGTTCCATCTCGAGTCCTTCGACGCTTACGAGAAGCTCCTCGCAACGGCCAGACAGGACGAGGGGTGGCGTGACATCATCATGCGCAATCGCGTGCCCGAAGAACGGGGGGGCGGCTCGTGGGAGTGCATGTTCACCGATGGCAGCCTGCAGGAAACCGTGCTCATTCCGTCCAGCTTCGGCATGTACGGCACCGCGAACGAGAAGCCTGAGACCGTGGTCGAGGTGGACGGTGCGGCGGTGGAGCGTTTCCTCGTCCCGACCGCCGCTCACCAGAGCAGCCAGTCCGGGCAGGACGTCCTGAACTCGGCCAACTGCGGGCTGCTGATGCACCGGACCGGTGAGCTGAACTACGAGTTCCGTGGCGAGGGGCGGCAGTTCGCGCGGGCACTGGCCGAGGGGTGGAACAAGAGCCTCGCCGGACACGCGACGATCTACCTCTACGAGGAGGCGTTCGGCCTGTCCGACCGGATCCACTGGTTCATCCATCTGCGCTCCGTCACCGACTACTACCACCTGATGGGACTTCGGGCCCGCGTGGACAACGATGCTCGTATGGTCTTCACGAAGCAGTGGATACCGGACGAGAAGGGGGGCGGGGGCTGGGAGCGGATGTTCGTCCAGAGCACGCTCGAGGACATGGCCCTCACCCCGCAGCACCACGACACGTACGCCGCACAGGCGCCGAAGTGACCCAGCCCGTCGCAGCACACCGTCAACCGATGATGAGGGAGAGCACCAGATGAGCACCACAGCCGCCGGAACCTTCGAACTGGTCTGGGACGAGAAGCCCCCGTACTCCGATGAGGAGGGCACCCAGCTCTCGAAGGTCGTCGTGACGAAGACCTTCACCGGTGACATCCAGGGCACGAGTGTCACCGAGCTGATCAAGGCGATGACGAGCGAGCCGACCTCCGCCGGCTACGTCGCCGTGGAGCGGCTGACGGGCACCGTGCACGGGCGCAAGGGCACCTTCGTGCTCCAGCACAGCGCCATCTCCACGCGCGGGGAGGGCGACCTCAACATCGTCATCGTCCCCGACTCGGGGACGGGTGAACTCAGCACTATCAGCGGCAAGCTGAACGTCGTCGTCGCCGACGGGACCCACAGCTACACGCTGGAATACGACCTCGGCGATTCAGCCTGATCCATCAAAGCCGGGACGGCACAGGCCGTCCCGGCCTTTTCTTTTCCCGCAAGCCGGCTTGCGCGCGAATTTGCAGCGCATTGCAGCAGGGATTGTCAATGGCACGTCGAGGTATGTTTTCGACCGACTCGGCATACCCGTGAACGACAAAGAATTCGATGTCACCACTCTTGCTCTACGGAAAGGTTCTGGCCATAATTTGACTGTCGGCACTTCAGGGGGTAGGGCCAGGAGCTGGGGAAGCATTGGCCCGCCGCCGACAACGGGGGCTTCTTTCCCGCCATCCTCCACGCAGAGGCGATTGGGCCGGAGCGGCGGACCAGGACGGACCAGGTAAGTCCCTCACCCCAATTCCGGTTTTATCGAATCGGCACCTGCGCGCTGAAGCTGCACGTTCCCCGGACCAATGGACCGGGTGGAGCCGAAACGAGGGGGGAGTGAACGGTTCTGTGAACAGCAATCGCCAACCCAGGAAAAGCACCGGCAGGACAACCGCGGCCGGGGGGTGTTGTCGGCGATGATCCCATCCTCTTCCTCGGCACGGCTCGGCGAGACGCTCGCCCAGATGATCCGGTTAAGGACACTGACCGCGACGACCATCGAAGTCGCCCGCCGCGAGGTGGTCTACGGCTGCCTCGACCGCGACCGCAGCATCTATCTCGTCGAGCAGGGGCAGGTGAAAGCGATCATGCCCTCCAGGGAGGGCAAGGAGTGTCTCCTGGACATCTACTCCGCGGGCGACGTCTTCGGTGAGCTGTGCCTGGTGGGTGACGGGAGGACCGAGATGATCTCCGCGATGACACCCGTCGTACTGCAGCGGATACCCGCCCATCAGCTGGTCGAGGCCATGGAGGACGCGGAACTGCGCGACGAGATGGTGCGGCACATGGCGGGACGGCTCTTCGAGCGGCAGCAGCTCATCGCCGGACTGGTCACCGAGGACAGCGAGTACCGGCTGGCGTCCGTACTGCTGCACCTCGGCCGCAAGCTGGGCAGACGCGAGGCCCATCTGCTGCGGATACAGGAGAAGATCACGCAGGAGGAGCTGTCGGCGATGGTCGGCACCACCCGCTCCCGGGTGGGGTTCTTCCTCAAACGCTTCCGCAACGCGGGCCTGGTCAACCGCGGCCGGGACTGCTTCATGGCCATACACGAGCCCCGTCTGCAGAGCTTCATCGCCGAAGGCTGCCAACCGCGCCCCAGGCCGATGCCGACGGAGAGAACGGCGGCCTGACGATGCGTGCTCTGGCACTGGCCACCGCACCACCGCTCACCGCCCACCAGGTCCAGCTCTTCCTGCTCCAGCTCGGCGTACTGCTGCTGCTGGCCCTCTGCCTCGGCCGGCTGGCGGTGCGCTGCGGCCTGCCGGCCGTGGTGGGAGAGCTGTCCACCGGCATCCTGCTGGGGCCTTCGGTCTTCGGGCTGCTGGCCCCCGAGGCGGCCGCCCGGCTGCTGCCGGCCCAGCCGGGGCAGGCCCATCTCCTGGACGCCGTGGCGCAGTTCGCCGTGCTGATGTTCGTCGGCGTGGCGGGGGCACACCTGGACCTGGGCATGGTGCGCCGACGGCGCGGGGTGATGCTCAAGGTCAGTCTGGGCAGCCTGCTGATCCCGCTGGGGCTGGGCGTCGGCGCGGGTTTCCTGATACCGCGCACGCTGATGGGAGAGGGGGCGCAGCGGCCCGTCTTCGCGCTGTACCTCGGTGTCGCGCTGAGCGTGAGCGCCATCCCGGTGATCGCCAAGACGCTCGCCGACATGCGGCTGCTCCACCGTGACGTGGGGCAGTTGACCCTCGCCTCCGCGGCGCTCACCGACGCCGTGAGCTGGTTCCTGCTGTCGCTCGTCTCGACCATGGCGGTGGGGACACTGGCACCGGGCGACATCGCCCTCGCGGTGCTCTCGCTCACCGGTTTCGTCGCCGCGGCGGCGTTCGCGGGCCGGCCGCTGGTCCGCTGGGTGATGCGGCGGGCCGGCCGGACCGGCGACCCCGTCCCGGTGGCCGCGGCCGCCGCCGTCGTCGTCCTGCTGGGCGCCGCGGCGAGCCAGGCGCTCGAACTGGAGGCTGTGTTCGGTGCGTTCGCAGCCGGCGTCCTGCTCTCCCAGGCGGTCGACCGGCGTCTGCTCGCCCCGCTGCGCAGCGTGACGCTCGCGGTGTTCGCCCCGCTGTTCCTGGCCACCGCCGGCCTGCGGATCGACCTGACCGCCCTGGCCGACCCCGCAGTGCTCGTCACCGGCCTGGTCGTGCTCGTACTCGCCTCGCTCGGCAAACTGGCCGGCGGCTACCTCGGTGCCCGCAGCGGCGGGCTCGGTCACTGGGAGGGCATCGCGATCGGCGCCGGACTCAACGCCCGCGGCGCCGTGGAGATCGTGGTGGCCGCCGTGGGCCTGCGGCTGGGGCTCCTCACCACGGCGACGTACACGATCGTGCTGCTGATCGCCGTCGCCACCTCGCTGATGGCGCCGCCGCTGCTGCGCCGGGCCGGCGCCCGGATCGAGCAGACCGCGGAGGAACTGCTGCGGGAGGCCGGCACGGCCCCGCCCGTGGCGGTGGCCGAACGCCCCGACTGAGCCGCCGCCCACCCGCCACCCCTGCCGCCCGTGCTGCTCAATTGCGGGCAGCCCGGCGGCGCGGGAGCAACCACAGTGGCCGTGTCCGGCGCCCGCCGCCCTGCCGCCCGTGGCAGGGCCGACGAGAGATGAGGTCTCGTGAGACACCTTCGCCCACCCCGGCCGGGCAGCGTCCGGCCGCCCGCCAGCACCCCGTGCCCGGCCCGTGCGCCGCGCGTGAGAAGGGCGGGCCGATCCGGATGACCGTGGGTATCGAGGCGGTCAACGCCTATGTGGGGCGCGTCTCCCTCGGAGTACGGGAGCTCTTCGCGGCCCGCGGCCTGGACGACCGCCGCATGGACAACCTGATGATGGAACGCAAGTCGGTCAACCTGCCGTGCGAGGACCCGGTCACCAACGCGGTCAACGCGGCCCGGCCGCTCGTCGAGGCGCTCACGCCGCAGGAGCGCAACCGGATCGAACTGGTCGTCGTCGGCACCGAGTCCGGCCTCGACTTCGGGAAGCCGATCAGCACCTATGTGCAGGATCTTCTGGGACTCGGCAGGTGCTGCCGGTCCTTCGAGGTCAAACACGCCTGTTACGGCGGGACGGCCGCCCTCCAGACGGCCGCGGCCGTCATCGGCGCCAGCCCCGTCCCGGGGGCCAAGGCGCTGGTGATCGCCGCCGACGCGTCCAGCGTCGCCGCCAGGGACACCTACTGGGAGCCCTCGCAGGGCGCCGGTTCCGTGGCGATGCTGATCGGCGACGACGCCCAGGTACTCGCCCTCGACCCGGGCGCCAACGGGTTCCACAGCTTCGAGGTGATGGACACCCTGCGCCCCCGGCCCGATCTGGAGGCGGGCGACTCCGACCTGTCGCTGATGGCGTACATGGAGTGCCTGGTGCACAGCTTCCGCGCCTACCGCGAACGGGTGCCCTCGGCCGACGTGACGACGACCTTCGACCACCTGGTCCTCCACACGCCGTTCGCGGGCATGGTCAAGGGCGCCCACCGCCGGCTGCTGCGGTCCGACAGCCCCGCCCCGCCGGCCGTGATCGACGCGGACTTCGCCGTCCGGGTGGAGCCGTGCCTGCGCTACGCCGCCCAGGTGGGCAACGTCTACTCCGCGGCGCTGTACCTGGCGCTGGTGTCACTCATCGACCACGTGGAAGTGACGGCGCCGAAACGGCTCGGCATGTTCTCCTACGGATCGGGCTGCGCCTCGGAGTTCTACAGCGGTGTCGTCACCCCGGCCGGCAGGCAGCGGGTCGCGGCCCGGCGGACCGCCGACGCGATCGCCGACCGCAGGCCGCTGACTGTCGCCGAGTACGAGACCGTCAGCGACCTCGCCCTGCACCGGATGGCCGGTGTCCGCGACCACGCCTACGACGTCACCCCCTACGCCGATCTGTACGAGAGCCAGTTCGCCGGACGGGGCCTGCTGGTGCTCGACAAGGTCGTCGACTTCCACCGCCGCTACCGCTGGAGCTGACGCATGGACCACCGCACACTCAGGGTCAGTCGGCAGCCGCACGCACTGCGGGTCGTGATCGACCGCCCCGAACAGGCCAACGGCATCAACGGGGACCTGATGCGGGACCTGCACGCCGTTCTGGACCTCGCGGAGAGCGACCCGTCCCTGCGGATGGTCGTCCTCGAGGGCGCCGGGCCGGTGTTCTGCTCGGGCATGGACTTCGCCGACGCCGCCCGCGACAGCGCCTCGGGCGGTGACGGAACGCTGGCGAGTGAGGGCGGCCGGGCGTTCTACGGTCTGCTGAAGAGGTTCACCACCGTGCCCCGCATCGTGGTCTGCGTCGTCGACGGGCGGGTCACCGGGGGCGGTGTCGGCCTGGTCGCCGCCAGTGACTTCGTGTACGCGAGCGAACGCAGCAGCTTCGCCCTGCCCGAGGCGCTGTGGGGGCTGCTGCCGTGCTG
This sequence comes from Streptomyces sp. Wb2n-11, assembly GCF_001049855.1. NCBI lineage: Bacteria > Bacillati > Actinomycetota > Actinomycetes > Kitasatosporales > Streptomycetaceae > Streptomyces > Streptomyces sp. Wb2n-11. The sequence continues at coordinate 6,822,329 of NZ_CVPB01000001.1, read as the reverse complement.
TGTGACACCGTTCCTGATCCGGCGGGTCGGGTTCCAGCCCGCGTACGCCATGACGTTGAGCACCCTGCCGGTCCCGGCCGCACGAGCCGCCCAGCTGCATCTGGTCGACGAACTCACCGACGACACTGAGCCGTTGCTGCGGCGCCTCGCGTCCCGGCTCACCAAGATCGACCCGGGTGTGATCGGCGACGGCAAACGCTACTTCGAACGGATGTGGCTTCCGGCGGACCGGACGGAGCAGACCGCGGTCGGCGAGTTCACCCGGCTGATGTCCTCCCCCGCGGTGCGCGAGCGCATCGCGGGGTTCGCCACGGAACGGCGGATGCCGTGGGAGGCCGCCCGGTGACCCCCGCCGCGCACCCGCCGGCGGGTGCGGTGTGATCGGATCCATCCTTCCCCCGGAAGCGCGGTGGAGCGAGGTCTCCGGTGACTTCGCCGACGGGGACCCCGTGGAGGACGGCCTCTTCCCGGAAGAGGAGTGGCACATCCGCAACGCCGTGGGTCCGCGCCGCAGGGAGTTCACCACCGCCCGGATCTGCGCCCGGCGCGCCCTGCGCCGCCTCGGGGTGGCACCCGGGCCGCTGCTGCCGGACGCCCGCGGGGCGCCCCGGTGGCCCCGTGGTGTCACGGGCAGCATCACCCACTGCAGCGGCTACCGGTCGTGCGCCGTGGCGCCCCTCGCCGCCGTGGCCTCGCTCGGCATCGACGCCGAGCCCAACCAGCGTCTGAGCCCCGGCGTGCTGGCCGTGGTCGCCCTGCCGTCCGAGGCCCGCCGGATCGGGGAACTGGCGGCCGGTACGCCCGGTGTGTGCTGGGACCGGCTCCTGTTCAGCGCCAAGGAGGCTCTCTACAAGGCGTGGTATCCGCTGACCGGGATGCCCATCTCGTTCGAGCACGCGGAGGTGCGCCTGGAGCCGGAGCGCGGCACCTTTCGCGCACGGATGCTGGTGGCGGCCCCGGAGGGACGCCGGGTACCGCCCATCCAGGGCCGGTTCCTGCTGGTGGACGGGTTGCTGCTGACGTCCGCCGTGTGCCGGGCCGGCCCGGGGTGACACGCGGGCACAGGAGAGCCGGGGCGGCGTGTCGGACACGTCGGCCCCGGCTCTCCCCCGTCGGAAGCGGTGTGTCAGGCGAAGGAGTACTCCAGCGTGTAGTCGGCGTTCTTGTAGCCGCCTTTGCCGGAGAGGCCCGCCAGCCCGGCGGAGCCCGAACCGGCGACGACCTCCCAGAAGACCTCCACCCCCGACTCCTCGTACGTGCCGTGGGTCTGCAGCACGAAGGAGCCGGCGCGGCCGGCGAGCTTGCCCTCGAAACGGTGGGTGCCGACGAACCGGGTCTGTCCCCCACCGGTGTAGACGAGGAGCCAGTCGGCGCGCCCGCTGCCTTCGAGGTCGCCGGTGAAGTCGGCCCGGCAGTGTGCGTTCGCCTGCTTGCACTGGCCCTCGGCCTCGGCGGTCACCTCCTCCGCCCAGTCCGTGACGTCCAGTGTGCCCTTGGCGACCGTGGTCATGCGTTGCGTCCTTTCGTGGCCGGGGTGGCGGCGGAGCGGTGCTCCGCCACCAAGGAGACGTTCGCCCGCGGACCGGCGGGTCAGCGGCCGAAGACGACCGTGCGGTAGCCGGCGGCCAGCGCGTGTTCCTGCATCACCACGTTGACGGCGGCCATCGGCAGGTCCTGGGGCACCTTGATGTCCGCGACGTCGAGGGCGACCACGGTGAAGACGTACCGGTGCGGGCGGTCTCCGGCGGGCGGGCAGGCGCCGCCGTAGCCCGTGGTGCCGAAGTCGGTGCGGCCCAGCACGGACGGCGCGGGCAGACCAGGGTCGCCGGGCGTGCCGGCGCCCTGGGGCAGCGAGCCGGTGGTCGCCGGGATGTTCCAGGCGGACCAGTGCCAGAAGCCGCTGGAGGTCTTGGAGTCGACGTCGAAGAGCGAGATCAGGAAGCTCTTGGTGCCCTCCGGGGCGCCGCGCCACTTGACGGCGGGAGACTTGTTCTTGCCGGAGCACTCGAACCAGCCGAGCATCTCCTCGTCGCCGAAGGTCTCGCCCGGCGGGATGTCCGGGAGTTCGACCGTCATCCTCGGCAGGTCCCTGGGAAGTGCCGCGCGCTGGGCCACGGTCACCGGCCTCTGGTTGCCGTGGGCCTCCGCGGACGGGCCGGTCATGGTGAAGGTGGCCGCCAGAGCCGTGGTCGCGGCCACCACCGCGACGGTGAGCTTCTTGAAACGCACGTGGGATCCTTCCTCGGCTTCGTTCGTTGCAGGCAGCAGGCTCACACGGTGGCCGGAGCGCTGCCGCCCAACATTGAGCAGCGCAGGGCCCGCGTCAGGTCCTGACGGACCGCACCGAGTACGTCGCCGGCCTCGTCCTTGACGTAGAAGTGGCCGCCGCGGAACACCCGCATCGAGAACTCGCCCGTGGTCTCCCCGCCCCAGGCGAGCAGTTCGGTCCGGTCGACCTCGGGGTCGTCGGAGCCCATGTAGGCGGCGACGGGGCAGGTCAGCCGGGGGCCGGGCAGCGTCCGGTAGGACTCGTTGAGCTCGAAGTCGGCCCGCAGGGCCGGCAGCAGCATCTCCAGCAGCCGGCGCTCACCCAGCACTTCGGGCGGAGTGCCGCCGAGGACACTCAGCGCGGAGAGGAACTCCGGGTCGGGCATCGTCGCGAACGTCCGGCGCGAGCTGGGCAGCCGGGGCGCCCGCCGCCCGGACACCACCAGCAGCGCGGGGCCGCCGTGCGGGCCGGCCGAGAACCGCCGCGCCACCTCGTAGGCCAGGATCGAACCCAGGCTGTGCCCGAAGAGGGCGTACGGGCGGTCCAGGTACGGCTCCAGTGCCTCGCACAGCGGGTCCAGCAGCTGTTCGACCCGCCGGTAGGGCAGCTCCCGTATCCGGGCCTCCCGGCCGGGAAGCACGACCGGCCGTACGTCGACGTCCGGCGCCATCGACTGCCGCCAGGGCCGGTAGGCGGCTCCGCCGCCGCCGGCGTGGGCGAAGCAGAAGAGGCGGACGGCGGCGGTTTCCGTCGCCGTTCCCGCGTCGCCCGCGAGCCAGCGTGAGGCGACCGATGGATTCATGGTGCTCCGTCTCCTAGAAGGTGTCCGGGCGGCCGATGACCACACTGGTGTTGAAGCCGCCGAAGCCGAATCCGTTGGACATCGCGTGGCCGATGGCAGCGGGTCGCGAACGGGTTCCGACGAGCCGGCCACCGGTACCGATCGGCGTCACGAGGTTGGCGTTGGCGTGGACGAAGCCGTCGCGCATCTGCAGCACGGTCGCCACCGCCTCGACGACGCCGGCCGCGCACAGGCAGTGCCCGATCAGGCCCTTGGTGGAGTTGACCCACGGCCCGCCGCGGCCGAAGAGGGCCCGTAGAGCGGTGAGTTCCGTCTCGTCACCGAGCGGGGAGCCGGTGCCGTGGGCGTTGACGTAGTCGATCCGGCCGGGGTCGAGCCCGGCGTGCCGCAGTGCCCGGGACATCACATCCGCCTCGTCGGCGGCGCTCGGGTCGGCGAGGCCGTTGCCGGACAGCCGCATGGCGTAGCCCTCGAGCCCGGCCCAGGGGGCGGCGCCGCGCCGCTCGGCGGAGGCGGCGGACTCCAGCACCAGGCAGGCTGCTCCCTGACCGGGTACGAAACCTCCATGGGCGGTGTCGAAGGGCCGGCTGGCCTGCTCGGGCTCGGTCGCCTGCCCGCCGGCCATCGCGCCGAGGTTGTAGAACGCCTGCCGTTCCATGTCGGACAGGTCCGTGAGCGCGCCGAGCACCAGGCAGACGTCGACGGCGCCGCTCTCCACCAGCCGGGCCGCGTTGATCAGTGCCACGTTGCCGCTGGCGGAAGCCCCGCCGACGGTGTAGCCCTCCCCCGTCAGGCCGAGCAGCTGGCTCACCGTGCCCACGTGGTCGGTGTCCATGAACTGCAGGGGGTAGCGGGCGGGCAGGTGCACCGGGCTGCTGAGGTACCGGGGCCTCACCTCCTCGGCGAACCGGCCGCCGAGGTTGTGGCCGGCGACGACGATCCCGATCCGCCCGCCGGGCACGCCCGCGCGGTGCAGCCCGGCCCGCTCCCAGCCCTCCAGGGCGACGGCCACCGACGCCTGCACCGACCGGGGCGAGCGGCCCGCGACGCGCGACGCCTCGCGGCGCAGCGGCTCCTCGCGGTCCGCGGTCGCGCCGCGCAGGTCGAAACCGGAGAGGTCGGCGGAGAGCAGCGGTCTCAGTTCCGGGTGGTCGCCGTCCACGCCGCGCCGGCCGATGCCGGAGGTGCCCGCACGCAGGGCCCGGGCGAAATCCTCCACACCGGCGGCGGTGGCGCACAGCACACCGGCGCCGGTGATCCAGGGGCCGCTCACGGTGTGTGCCTGCGCAGCAGCCGGGCCAGTGATCCGATGTCGTGGACATCGGTGAACTCCGTGACGGACAGACTGATCCCCAGCGTGTCCATGGTCATGGTGACGACGTCGACCCGGTCGATGCTGTTGGCGCCCAGATCGGTCAGCGACACCTCCTCCGTCACCCGCTCCGGCTCGATGTCGGGGAGGACCACCAGCACACTGCTGCGGATCGCCGTCAGGACCGCGTCACTCATGGTGTTGCTCCGTTTCCGGCGGTTCACCGCCACTCGTACATCCGGTGGTAGTCCTTGGTGCGGGTGTGGACGAGGAGCGTCCGGTCGCCCGGCAGGTACCGTGCGTAGCGGTCGACGTCGACCGTCCGGTTCTCCACGGGGACCAGGGTCCGCAGGTTTTCCGGGAGCAGCGCGGTGTACTCGTCGAAGGCCAGCCGGCGGCGCCCCGCGAGGTGTCCGCCGATGTCCATGGCGCGTACGGCCGCGGCGGAGGCCGGTCCGGCGACGCCACTGAAGAACTCGGCGGAGCAGCCCGACCCGTAGGAGTAGAGGCCGACGCGCAGGGCCGCGTCGACCGGGTCCGTGGCCAGCAGCGACGCCAGTGCCAGGTAGACCGAGCCCGAGCAGAGGTTGCCCACCTGGGCCGGGTAGGCCAGGGACGGGCGCACCCGGCGCTCGAAGTCCTCCTCCGCCTGCGCCGGCGACGCGCCGGCCTCGCGCATCAGCTTGCGGTGCGCCGCCTTGACCAGGCCGCTGAAGGGGGTGTGCATCGCCAGCCGGTCGAACGTGCCCGGGAAGTCGGCCCCTTCGACCCGGGTGCGGTAGTCGGCGAAGCTGTTGGTCAGGCAGTCCAGGTAGGCGAAGAGCGAACGGTCGACGTCCGCGATGTCGAACTCCGGGGTGGGGCGGGCGGAGTCGAGGGTCTCGTAGCTGTAGAGCCCGAAGGCACCGAGGTCCAGCTCCAGCACGGTGGGCCGGTCGGACAGCAGGACGGCCGCCGCGCCGTGGCCGGTGGCCGGCTCGGCGTAGCCGGCCCGGGCATCGACGAGCGCCACGTCGGTGGCGACGACGAGGGCCTTGGCACCCGGCGAGGCACCGGAGGCGAGGTAGCCGGTGGCCAGCTGGAGCGCGCCGGTCGCCGCGTAGCAGGCCTGTTTGGCCTCGAAGACGCGGCAGTTGCGGCTCAGTCCGAGGTACTCGTGGACGTAGGAGGCGACCGACTTGCTGAGGTCCAGCCCCGACTCGGTGGAGGTGATCAGCACCTCGACGGCTTCCCGGTCGGCCGGGTCGAGCGCGTCGACGAGCGGCTTGGCGGCGTTGACCGCGTTCGTCACCGGGTCCTCGAAGGGCAGGCCGATCGACCGGTGGGTCATGGCGAGGTTGGCCAGGCGCTCGTGCTCGAGCCCCCGGCCGGCGAAGAGTTCGGGCACCGGGATCTGTGCCAGGCCGGTGTAGACGTTGAGCCCCTCGATGCCGTAGCCCATGTCAGCGTCCTCCGGCGGCGGCGAGGAAGTCGATCAGGGCGTCGATGTCCGGCAGTTCACCGAAGCTGGACATGCTTTCCTCCAGGCCGAGCCGGTCCATGATGCCGAGGATGATCTCGACACGGTCTACCGAGTCCGCGCCGAGATCCTTCAGGTGCCGGTCTCCGGTGATGTCGTGCGGGGCGACGTCCGGCAGGATCTGTCCGACGACCTCCCGCACCACCTCCGCCATCCGTTCCCGGGCACCGGTCGGTGTGGTCATCGGTCCTGCTCTCCTTCCAGTTGGAGCGAACACACGGCGAGGACGCGGCCGGTGTCCCGGTCGCGCAGCACCACGTCGACGGCTTCGCCGCCCCCGGGCCTCTCCCAGAGCCGCACGGCGACGGTGAGCGGCTGCCCGGCGTCGGCGTTGCCGAGGTAGCACAGTTGCTGGTCGACGACCACACGGTCCAGGAAGGACCGGTCGTCGCGGCCCAGAGAACGCCACAGGCACAGCAGTGCCCGGTCGATGATCGAGAAGTAGGCGGCGAAGTAGAGCAGTCCGGCGCCGTTGAGGTCCCTCGACGGGTCGACCTCGTACTCGACGGCGAGTTCCGCCGCCGGTCTCCGGTCTCCGTGTTCGAGGAAGGTCAGCGTGCGGCGGGCCCGGCCGCACGCGTGCCGCGGTGAGTACTTCTCGGGCAGCTCCGGCAGGTGCCGGTGGTCGAAGTCGGGCGGCGAGGAGCGGACCAGGCCGCCGTTGCCCGCGCCGGGGCCCCGGACGACCCAGCGGTTGAAGTTCTCCACGTACAGGCAGTCCGGGTCGCCGAAGGCGTAGAAGTCCTCGGGGTCGAGCGGGCGGGCGGCCTGCGCCGCGGAACGGCCGATCCGGTGCAGGGTGAGCACCGACTCGCTGCCGAATCCGAAGAGGCGGGTGGTGATGTGCAGTTCGTCCCCGAAGGCGGGGCTGCGCAGGTGGAACCGCCGGCTGCCGCGTACCCGGTAGTAGTAGAAGGACAGGTAGGTGGGGTTCCCGGAGGCGTCCTCGGCACGCAGCACGTCGGTGCCGCACGTCTTCGAGACCGCGTCCCACGTCCAGTCACCGATCTGGCCCGCCAGGAGCGAGTTGTGCCCGCACATGCCGGGCCGGATCCGTTCGGTGCGCCGCAGGGTGCTCATGCCGTTCCTCCGGCCTCGTTGTCCGCGAGGAAGGGCAGCAGCAGCCGGTGCACGTCCTCGGGGTGGGTCAGGCAGGGGAAGTGCCCGGCACCGGTCAGCTCGGCGAACCGGGAGTCCGGGATCGCGCCGTGCAGCAGGTGGGCCGCCTTCAGCGGGATGACCGTGTCGTGCCGGCCCCACAGCACCAGGGTCGGCACGGTGATCTCCGGCAGCCGGGCGAACAGCGTGGGCTGCGCGGCGAAAACGTCCAGATAGCTCAGTCCGGTCTGCGGGTCCATGCTCTCGCAGCGCAGCAGCAGCCGTTCGAGGCCCGCGCGGCTGCCCGGCGCGATGGTGCGGTGCCCCTCCATACGGTCGAAGTCCTCCGCCGCCACGACGGACAGGCGGTTCACCTCGCCGTTGCGGTTGCCGACCTTGTACGAGCTGCCGACCAGCGTCAGCGAGGCGGTGCTCTCCGGGTGCCGCAGCGCGAAGCTCTGCGCCACGAGGCCGCCGAACGACGATCCGAGGACATGGACCCTGCCGGTGACGCCGAGGTGGTCGAGGACCGTGCGGCAGAGGGCACCGATCCCGTCGAGCGTGAGGTCGCCGCGCACGGTGGTGGCACCGACACCCGGATGGTGCACCGTGATCATCCGGTAGCGGCCGGCCAGTTGCGCGTACTGCCGGGCGAAGACCCCGGCGCCGACGTTGAACGGCGTCATCATCAGCAGCACCGGTCCTGAACCGGCGCTGAACACCTCCACCTGCCCCCCGGGCAGGTCGATCAGCCGGCGCTCCACCGCGGGCGCGCACTCGGCGAGGACCGCGGCGTTGTCGTCCGGTGCCCGGTGCCCCTCGCGCATGGCCCCGCCGATGTCCTCGGGCAGGGTCTCCGCCGGATGGAACCGCGCCGGGACGCCCGCCTGCCGCGGGCCGCCGACCGGCAGCAGGTCCGGTACGGGCGCGTCGTCGCGCCACAGTGCCGCCAGGCGGTCCGCGGCCTGCGCGGCACGCCGCACGCCGAAGCCGAGCGGGACGGCCAGCCGGATCCGCCCCCGGCCGGCGAGGTGCGGCGCGGCGCGCACTCCGGTGCCCCGGTAGATCCATGCGAGGGCGGACTCGACGGGCCGCTCCAGGCCCGCGAACCGGGGCGCCCGGTCCACGTCCAGCAGGACGCAGTGGCCGCCCGCCGGTTCGACGACGGGCCACCCGGCCCGGTGCAGCCCCGTCCACAGCGTACGGACCGCCTCCATCCGCTCCTCGACCATGGCCGCGGCCTCGTCCTGCTCGGACAGTGCGCGGGCCAGCAGCCTGCGGGTGGCCAGGCCCACTTCGTGGCCGCGCGTCCCGACGTGCTCGCGCAGGCTGTCGGCGAGCTCGGGCAGCCCGGTCGCCACCAGGCCGCCCGAGGCGACGCCGAAGTCCTTGGAGAGGCTGAGGGTCGCCGCGGAGGCCGACGCCAGCAGCGCGTCGGCGGCCTTCCACAGGTCGGCACCGCGCCACGCGTCCTCGTGCGCCACGACGTGGGCGGCGTTCTCCAGTACCCGGGTCGCGTCGAGGACCAGCGGTACCCCGTGGGCGTCGGCCGCCGCCCGTACCGCGCGGAGGCCGGCCACGGACACCGGGTGGCCCCCCGCCGCATTGCCGGTCAGCTCGACGGCGACGAAGGACACCTCGGGGCCCGCCTCCGCGAGAGCCGCGCCGAGGGCCGTCATGTCGAGGTCGCCCGCGAAGAGGGCGCCGGGCGATGCGGCGACCTGCCGGGCCGTGAACCCCGCGTCGGCCAGGCTCATCGACCAGCTCGGGAAGAGCTCGTTGTGGACGACCGTGCCGCGCGGCCCCGGCCAGGCACGGCACAACAGCGCCTCCGCCGAGCGGCCGGAGGCCGTGGGCAGCGCGTGGGCGAAGGGCAGCCAGCCCGGCGGCTCGAAGTCCGCGGGCCCCTGCTCACGTTCGATCCGCTCCTGGAGGGTGCGGGCGCGGGCGGCGACCAGCGGGTCGTCCAGCTCCGCCCACGAGTCGGTCACCAGGTCGAAGCCGACGTCGCGCCGGGGGAGCGCCAGCGGGTTGTACCCGGCCCCGGCCAGCCGGGCGGCCCGCTCCGGTTCGTCCGCCGGGGTGCGCGGCGCGGGGAGAGCGGGCACGGGGGCCGGGGTTGGGGCGGGGTGCGAAGCCGCCACGGGCGCGGGCGCGGTGGGACGGGGCTCGGGTGGATCGGCGGGCTCCTCCGTCACCGTGACCGCCGGCGCCGCGGACCGGGGGTCGAGCAGGCCGGGGACGCCGGCGCCGATGTCCGGGTCGGCGATCATCAGGATCACCTCGGAGACCGGTGAAGGCGGCGCGTCCGCCCGCTGGCAGAGGTAGATCGGCACGTTGACGGGCCGGAACTTGTTCTTGAAACGGAAGTTGCCCTCGCCGAACACGCCGATCGAGCTCAGCTCCCGGAGCCCCTGCGCCACCTCCGGTGACGCGTTCGGCGAGTCGGTCAGTTTGACGCCGAAGCTGGCGCCGAAGCTGAACAGCTGCGCGCCCTCCGCGCGCAGCCGCCGGAGGATCTCGACGATCGCGTACTCGAGCCCGCCGCGCGGCGCGTCGGCGGGGTAGAACTCGAGGTCCAGGAGATGACCGGGTTCCGACGGGATCCTGGTGACGATCACCGCACTCGCGAGCTCGCCGTTCACGCGGGTGAGGAACATCCGGTGCCGCGCGTCCAGCCGGCCGTTCGCCAACTCCTCACGCACCACCGCCACATAGGGGTTGACCATCTGCTTCTGCTCGCCCCAGCGCACGATCATGTCGATGATCTCGCGGTCGGTCGCCGGGTCGGAGCCCACCGTGTACTCGTCGGTGGAGACGCGTCCGGAGCGTTCGAACCGGGCCACGAGGTTGCGCAGCCTGCTCATCCGGCCGCCGGAGAGGCTGAATCCGGCAAGGTCCTCCAGCCGCTGGACCGCGCCGAACGGGGTGGCTGTCAGGGGCGTGCCGCCCGCCTCCGTCAAGGGCAGCAGGGAGAGGAAGTTGGGCCGCAGGCCGTGCTTCTCCGCATAGGCCAGCCACTCCGCGGCGAGGGGGGCGAAGTCCGCCTCGGCGCCCGCATAGCTCCAGGCGAACAGGTGGTCGTCGCGCCGGGAGAAGTTGAAGTAGGCGCGGCGGCCCGCTCCGACGAACGCCAGCGGGGCGATGTCCCGTCCGGCGAGGCCGCCCTCCTTGGCGTGCTCCCGGTCTATCCCGGCCAGCAGCCGGGCCACGTCGGGCAGGTCCGCCAGTTCGCGCTTGCGCACGACGAGGGGGCCGGCGGCGTCGCGCGCGGTCGCCGGGGGCGAGGGGTCGGCGGGTGAGGCGGGCAGCACGACGTGGCCCGTTCCGGACACCGGGGCGCCGAGCGACAGGACCTCGGCCAGGAGGTCCGCCGCGCGGCCGGCGCCGTACGCCTTCTCCAGGTGGGCGGCAAGAGCCGCAACGGTCGGGTGATCGAAGAACAGGGTCTTGCGGAGCGAGCCGAACCGGCGCTCCAGCGCACTGACGGTACGCAGCATGTCGAATGAGGTGACGCCGTTGTCGGCGAAGCTCCTGCGCGGGTCGAACGGCCGCCCGGTGACCGCTTCGACGAGCCGGCCCAGCGAGTCCTCGGCACCGGCCGTCACCTCGGCGCCGCCCTCGATCACCTCGGCGGCGGAAGCGGAAGCGGGAGCGGGCGCGTCGGCGGAGGCGGGTGCCGGGGTGGGGGCAGGAGCCGGAGCGGAAGCCGGGGCGGGTACCGGGGCGGAGGCGGGTACCGGGGCCGGGGCGGGGGTCGCGCTCGCGACGTAGGCCGCGAGGAGGGCGGCGGTGTCGTGCTCGTAGAGTTCGGCGGCCTGCAGCTCGACCGCGTGGACGGCGGCCAGCCGCCGGGCCAGGTCCATGCGGAAGATGGAGTCCAGTCCGAGATCGCCGAAGGGCTGTTCCGGGCCGACCGCCTCCGGCTCCATGCCGAGGATGTCGGCGATCTGCGCCGTGATGTCCCGCGCGACGGCGGTGGCGTCGACGGAGCCGGGCACCGCCGGGGCGGCTTCCTCCCGGGCCCGCGAAGCGGCCGCCGGGTCGGGCGCGGGCACTGTGGCGGACGCGACGGGTGCCGGTGCGGGTGCCTGCGCCGGCAGGGGCACGGCGGCAGTACCCAGAGGGGCGGACGCGGACGCCTGTGCCGGTACGGACACCGTGGCCGCCCGCGCGGACGCGGGGGCCGGGGGCGGCGACGGGGCCGGGCCGACCGGTGCGAGCACGATTTTCCGGGCCCGGCGGCGAGGCGCCGGGGTGTCGCTCCCCCGGGGGTGGCGGGACTGCTCGGCCACGACTGCTTCCTTCCTGTACGGGTCGTCGGCATGCCGGACGGCGCGCTCGTCGAACCAGTGCCTGCGACCGCCGAACGGCGCGCCCGGCAGCGGGGTGCGGCCCGGCTCACGGCCGAGCCAGCGGGCGGCCCAGTCGACCTCCGCGCCCCCGGCCCACCGTTCGGCCAGCTCCGTCAACGACAGGTCCGCGGTGTCCGGGACCGGGGCTGCCCCGGGCGCGGCACGGCCGGCCTGGCCACCGGGTTCACCGTCGGCCAGCGCGCGCAGCCGGCGAACCGCCTCCGGCAGCGAGCGGGCGACCAGCGCCGCCCGGTGCGGGTACGGGGTCCTGCCCACCTGGAGGGTGTAGGCGACACGGGGCAGTTCTGGTTCCGGTGTCTGCTCCAGTGCGTCGGCCACGTCCGCCGCGTACCCGCGCAGCGCCTGCGGTGAGCGGGCGGAGAGCACGAGCAGCTGGGGCTCCCCCGCCCCTGTGGCGGCGGCCGCCGCTCGGTGATGGGAACCGAGCACCACATGCGCGTTGGTGCCGCCGAAGCCGAAGGAACTGACCCCGGCGATCCGGTCGCCGGTCCAGGGCCTGGCCCGGTCGTTGACGTAGAACGGTGTGCCGTCCAGGCGCAGGTACGGGTTGGGGTGCGTGAAGTGGATGCTGGGCGGCAGCAGTTCGTGCCGCATGGCGAGGACCGTCTTCAGCAGACCGGCGACACCGGCCGCCGCCTCCAGGTGCCCGATGTTCGTCTTGACGGAGCCGAGGGCGATGTGCGGGACCGTGGCCGGGGGCAGGCCCGCCTCCTCGTACAGGGCGGCGAAGGCCTTCTTGAGGCCTTCGGCCTCCACCGGGTCGCCGAGGCGGGTGCCGGTGCCGTGGGCCTCCACGGCGCTCACCTGCCGCGGATCGACGCCGGCCTCACGGTAGGCGCGGATCAGCACCTGGGCCTGGGCCTCCGGGTTGGGGGCGGTGAGCGACGCCGACCGGCCTCCGTGGTTGACGGCGCTCCCCCGGACGACCGCGTAGATGTGATCGCCGTCGGCCTCTGCGGCCGCGAGCGGCTTGAGCACGACCACGCCCACGCCTTCGCCGCGGACGTATCCGTCGGCGTCCCGGTCGAACGTCTTGCAGGCGCCGTCCGGGCTGAGCATGCCCGACTGCTGGAACGCGGTGAAGAGACCGGGGCTGAGCAGGACGTTGACACCCCCGGCGACGGCGAGGGAGCAGTCGCCCGCGGCGATGGCCCGTACGGCCCGGTGCAGGGCGACCAGGGAGCTGGAACAGGCGGTGTCGACGGCTTCGCTCGGGCCCCGCAGGTCAAGGACGTGGGAGACCCGGTTGGCGAGGATGGAGTGCGCGATCCCACTGGCGGTGTGCGCCTGGACCGGGGTGCCGTGGGCGCGGAGCAGATCGGCGTAGTCGGTGGTCGAGACCCCGACGAAGAGCCCGGTGTCGCTGCCGGCGAGCGAGTCGGGCCGGTGGCCGCTGTCCTCCACGGCCCGCCAGACGGTCTGCAGGAACAGCCGCTGCTGCGGGTCCATGAGCGCCGCCTCGGCCGGGGAGATCCTGAACAGTTCGGCGTCGAAGGTCGCGACGTCGTCGAGGAATCCGCCCCGCAGCCCGGCGGTGCCGGGGTGCGAGCGCAGGTCGGCACGGTCGGCGGGCACCGGGCCGACGAGGTCCTCCCCCGCGGCCACCCGCCGCCAGAAGTCCGTGAGCCCGGTCGCCCCGGGCAGTGTCCCGGCGACACCGACGACCGCGACGTCCCCGGCCGGGGTGCTCGGCCGCGCCGCGGGTTCCGCCCCGGACGCCGGCCGCGGTTCCCCTTCCGCCGCCTCGGGCCGAGGGGAGCGTTCCGGCACCACCTCCGGCACCACCTCCGGCGCCGCTTCCGGCACCGCAGCGCCGTGGTGCTCCGTCAGGAAGCCGGCGAACGCCTCCAGACTCGCGCATTCGAAGAGCACCGTGGGCAGCAGGTCCAGCCCGTACTCCTCGTTGACCTCGTTGATGAGTTCCGTCAGGGAGATCGAGTCGAACCCGGCGTCCATGAGGTCGTCGTCGAGGTCGACCTCGCTCTCCTCCACCAGGAGGAAGCCGGAGGCGAGCCGGCGCAGCAGGGCCCTCGCACCGTCCGGCCCCGGCGGTCCGGTGACGGCCGCCGGGGCCGGGGCCGGCGTCAGGGTCTCCACGACGAGGAAGGAGGGGTCCTGGCCGGCGAGGCCGCGCCGCAGCGCCCGCAGGGCGGTGCGGGTCGGCAGCGGCGCCATGCGCCACTGGCGGGCGAACAGCTCCCGGGTGCCGTCCTCGACGGTCATGCCGCCGTCCGCCCACAGCGGCCAGCCGACGGACACCGTGCGGCCCGGGCGTTCCCCGCGCCGACGGCGGTCCTCGCGCTCGGCGGCGAAGGCGTCCAGGAAGGCGTTGGCAGCGGCGTAGTCGGCCTGCCCCGCGTTGCCCGTCTGCCCGACGACCGAGGAGAAGAGGACGAAGAAGTCGAGTTCGTGTCCGGCGGTCATCTCGTCGAGCAGCCGGGTGCCGGTCACCTTGGGCGCGAGGACCTCGGTGATCTCCCCGGGCGTCTTGTGCACGACGCGCGCGTCCCGGGTCACGCCCGCGGTGTGCACGACGCCGGTCAGGGCGCCCGCGGCGTCCACCAGTCGCCGCACGTCCTCCTTCCGGGTCACGTCCGCCCGGTGGAACTCCGCGGTGGTGCCCGCGCGGTTCAGCGCGGCGATGCGTGCGGCCGCCCGGGGGCCCGGGTCCGAGCGGCCGGCCAGGACGAGCCGGACCGGCCCCTGTGCGGCGAGTTCCTCGGCGACGTGCAGCGCGAGGGCGCCCGCCCCGCCGGTGATCAGGTAGGTGCCACCGGGCCGCCCCAGCGGCCCGTCCGCCTCCGGCGGGGTGAATTCGGCAAGCCTCTTGGCTTTCCGTACGGCGCCTTGGTGACTGACCTCCTGCTCGGTGCCGGCGAGTTCGGCGAGCAGCAGCGCCGCGCGGGCCGACGCGTCGGTGCCCGGGGCGAACTCCACGCGCGAGCCGCTGAATCCACTGTGCTCCAGAGCGATGCTGCGCAGCGCTCCGGCGACGGCGATCTGCTCCGGATCGGCCGTGGCGTGCGTGTGGAGGGCGCGGAGCACGGAGCGGGGGCGCTCACGCAGCAGATCGGCGCAGAGCTGTACGAAGGTGTGGAGGCCGCCGGTGTGGACGACCGCGTCGGGCAGGACGGAAGGGGTGTCTCCCGGCCGGATCACGGTGCAGCGGGTGCCGGTGCCGTCCAGGGCGCGCCGGAACGCGGCGGCGAGTCCGTCCTCGTCGGTCATCACCAGGAGCGACCTGGGCGCCGCGTCGGGCACGGCCGCGGGAACGTCCTCCCACACGGGCCTGCGGTAGACGGTACGGGTCGGTTCCGCGACGGGCACCGGTTCGGGGGACGCCGCCGCGCCGAGGGCCGGAGCCGGTGACTGCGCCGCGCCGGGTGCCCCGGCGGGAGCAGCTGCGGGGGCCGGGGGCGCCGGCGTCGCGTCGACGGTCAGCCAGTGACGGGAGCGCTCGAACGGATAGGCGGGCAGCGCGACCCGGCGGGGCCGGGGGCCCGGGCGGCGGGCCTCCCAGTCGACCGCCGCGCCCCGTACCCAGAGTGCGGCCGCGTCCTCGCCGTCGTCGGCGCCGCCCGCCGGCCCGCCGGGTCCCGCGGTGCCGACCAGCGCACCGGCCGGTATCGAGCCGGACGCCACCGAGGCCAGTTTCGCGGCGAGTCCGGCGCAGTCGTCGGCCCGTACCGCGAGCCGTTCGGGGAACTCCCGGCGGCCGACCTGGCTGGTGAAGCAGACGGCGTCGAGCGTCGCGCCGGCTCCCGGCCCGCCGAGGAATTCGGCCACGAGACCCGCGTAACGCACCAGTTGGCCCCTGGTGCGGGCGCTCAGGACGAACAGCTGCTCGCCCGGCCGGACGGGGGTCGGGGGCCGGGCGTCCCGGAACTCCTCCACGACCAGGTGGACATTGGCACCGCCCGCGCCGAAGGAACTGACACCGGCCCGCTTCGGGGCGGAGCCGGCGCTCGGCCAGGGTGACAGCTCGGTCGGCAGGGTGAACCGGGCCGGGTCGAGCCCGATCTTCGGGTTGACGGTGCCCAGGCCCGCGACGGGAGCGATCCGGCCGTGCCGGAGCTGGAGCAGGACCTTGGTCAGACCGGCGATGCCCGCGGCGCCCTCCAGATGGCCGACGTTCGCCTTCACCGAGCCGACGGCGCACCGCACGCCGCTGTCGCCGGCCACCGTGCCGAGAGCGCGGCTCAGGCCGGCCAGTTCGATCGGATCGCCCAGTTCGGTCCCGGTGCCGTGCGCCTCGACGTAGCCGATGGTGGCCGGGGCGACCCCGGCCCGGCGTACCGCTTCGGCGATCAGCGCGGCCTGCGCACCCGGGTTGGGCACGGTGTATCCGCCGGTCTTGCCCCCGGCGTTGCTCAGCCCCGACTTGATGACGCCCCAGATGTCGTCCCCGTCCTCGACGGCCCGGCGCAGCGGCTTGAGCAGGACGGCACCGACCCCCTCGCCCGGCACGAAGCCGTCGGCGCGGGCGTCGAAGACCTTGCAGTGCCCGTCGGCGGACAGCATGTTCATCGAGCAGAGCGACACGTGGTGGGCGGGGTGCAGGATGAGGTTGACGCCGCCGGCGATCGCGGTGCGGCACTCGCCGCGCCGGATGCTCTCACAGGCCAGGTGGACGGCGAGCAGCGAGGACGAGCAGGCCGAGTCCACGGCGAAGCTGGGGCCGTTCAGGTCCAGCGTGTACGAGACCCGGTTGGCGATCGACCAGTACGCGGAGTGGGCGCCGGCGAGCTTTCCCCCGGCCCATCCGGTGGCGGCGAGCTGCCCGTAGGAGCCGTACATGGTGCCGACGAAGACACCGGTGCTGCGCTCCCTGGTGGTCTCGCCGAGTTGGCCCGCGCGGTCCAGGAGGTTCCAGGCGGTTTCGAGGAAGAGGCGTTCCTGCGGGTCGATGTCGGCGGCGTCCCGGGGCAGGATCCCGAAGAAAGCCGGGTCGAAGCGGTCGATTCCGTCCAGGAACCCGCCCCAGCGGCTGTACGCCCGCTGCGGCTTCCCCTTCTCCGTGTCGAAGTACGCGCGCCAGTCCCAGCGGTCGGCGGGGATCTCGGTGATCCCGGTGCGGCCTTCCGCCAGCATGTCCCAGAAGGCGTCCAGGTCCTCGGCGCCCGGGTAGCGGCCGGTGACTCCGATGACGGCGATGTCCTCGTCGTGGTGCGGTGAGTCCGGCCGCGCGGGCCCGGCGGAACCGGCCACCGCCACGGACGGCCGGCGCGGCGGCTCCGGCACGAGGGGCGGTGGCTCGGGTGCCGGGGACCACTGCTCGGGAGCGGAGTGCAGCGGCTCGGGCGGGGCGGACGGACCGGGTCCGGTACCGCCCGCCTGCTCCCCGCCGGGGTCCTGGAGGGCCGCGGTGAAGTGCTCGGGGTGCGTGCCCGCGAGGTGGTCCGCCAGATCGGCGATGGTCAGGTGCTCGAAGAGCAGGGTCGACGGCAGGGGGCCCAGGTCCCGCTCGAAGCGGGCGGTGATGTCCAGACTCACCAGGGAGTCGACACCGTAGTTCTCGAACGTCACCGTGTCCTCGAGGTCCGTCTCCGCGAACCGGAGCACCTCCGCGAAGACGCGGCGCACATAGCCACGCACGGCGCCGGGGCCGGCGGCCCGGCCGTCGTTCGCCCGCGTGGAGTGCCCCGCCGGGGAGTGCCCCGCCGGGGAGTGCCCCGCCGGGGGGTCCTCAGCGCGGTACTCCGCCGCCGGGAGCCGCTTCGCGGGGAGCTCCTCCCCCGAGGGCTCCCCCGCGACCGGGCCCGCCTCGCCCGCGACGAACAGGCACTGTTCGAGGTCGTCGGCGGGCGTACCGTCGAAGCCACGCACCCGCACCGCGCCGAAACCCGCCTCGGCGAGCAGCCGGCGCCATGCGGCGGGCCCGAGCAGCGGCGCGTGGGGAAGACGGTGCTCGGCGTCCTCGTAGCGCCACCAGCCGGGGGTGAGGCCGAAGGTGAGCGTGAGGAAGTGCGCCGCCCGGGTCACCTCGTTGACCAGCAGGACACCGCCCGGTGCGAGCAGGTCGTGCACATGGGCCAGGGTCCGGTCCATCCGGGCGGTGGCGTGCAGCACATTGGTCGCGAGCACCAGATCGAAGGTGTGGGGTGCGAACCCCTGGCCGGCCGGGTCCCGTTCGATGTCCAGCGTCTGGAAACGCACGAACGGGTGGGCGGCGGCGTACGCGTCCTGCCCGCGGCGCAGGAAGGCCGTGGAGATGTCGGTGTACCGGTAGTCGACCGGCAGGCCGGTGCCGGCGCAGGCCGGCAGTACGAACGCGCTGCTGGCGCCGGTGCCGGCGCCGATTTCCAGGATCCTCACGGTCCGCCCGGTGGCGTGGTGGACCCTGGCGACGGCCGCCGCGGTCTCCTCCGCGAGCAGGCGGTGGTAGAAGTCCGCGGAGGCCTGGCCCCGGTAGACCTGCTCGACCAGGTCCGCCGAACCGCCGGGGAACAGCACCTCGGTGGGGCGTACGCGGCCGGCCAGCACGTCGGGCACCGCGTCGACGCAGCGGCGAAGCAGCCGCAGATGAGGCGCGAGGTCGGGGTGCCGGTCCGTCGGGTCGTGGACGTCCGCGGGCGGCCCGGGGACGGATTCGACCAGTCCACCGGTGCGCCGGACGCGTCCGGCGGACTCCAGCAGCCCCAGCAGCGCCTCGAAGAGACGCCGCCGGCCCGCGTCCACACCGAGCCTGGCCGCCAGGTGTTCCACGGTTCCGTCCAGCGGCCCGAGTTCGCGGCGCAGGCGCTCGTCGAGCAGCGCCGGCGCGAGTCGTTGCAGGGCGGCGAAGCCTTCCCGGGAACGGGCTGCCGGGTCCGCCGGTACGGCGGGGTCCGATGTGGTGTGCCCACCGGCGGCCCCCCGCGCGGCGGACGAGTCCCGTGACCCGTGCGCGGCGGGCGCGGGACCGCGGGTCCCGGACTCGACCCCGAGCCGCGCCAGTCCGTCGGCCCCGGCCCGGACGACCAGTGCCTGCGGCACCCCGTCGCGCAGCAGTGCGTCGAGCGCGGCCATGCCTTCCCGCGGAGCGATGGAGCCGACGCCGAAGCCGGCGAGCCGCTCGGCGTAGCGCTCGTCGGCCACGACGCCGACGCTTCCCCAGTAGCCCCAGTTGACGACCGTGACCGGGAACCGGCAGCGGCGGCGCAGTTCGGCCGCGTAGGCGTCCTCGAACGTGCTCGCGGCGGCGTAGTTGGCCTGGCCGGCCGAGTCGGTGAAGGACACCGCGGAGGAGAAGAACGCCAGGAAGTCCGGCCGTTCGGTGCGGAGCGTCTCGCCGAACGTCACCGCCCCCGGCACCTTGGGGGCGAGGACCTCGTCCAGCGCGTCCTCGTCCATCCTGGCGAGCGTGCGGTCACCCAGCACCATCGCGGCGTGGAACGCCCCGTGCACGGCCCCGAAGGCGCGGCGCGCGTCCCGTACCGCCGCCCGCAGCGCGGCCGGTTCGGTGGCGTCGGCCCGCAGGTACAGGGCCTTGCCGCCGAGCCGCTCGACGTCGGTGAGCACCCCCGCGACCCGCGCGTCGGCGGCCCGCCGCCCCACGACGGTGATCCGGGCGCCGGCCGTCCGGGCCAGGTGCCGTGCGAGTTCCCGCCCGATGCCACCGGTGCCGCCGAGAATCAGGTAGTGACCGCCCCGCCGGTACGGGTGCGGGTCTTCCCCGCCGCCGCTCGGGGGCCGGCCGGGAGCGGCAGGTGCCGCCGGGCGCACCGTACGGACGAGCCGGCGGTCCCCGCGCAGAGCGACCAGCCGTTCGGCGGCCGGTTCGCGCCGCAGCCGCTCCGCGAGGTCGTCGGGCCGCCATCGGCCGGTGCCCACGTCGACACAGCCGACCGTCCAGGCCGGGTGCTCGGCGGCCGCCGAGCGGGCCATGCCGAGCAGGCCGGCGGCGTGCGGGCGGACCGTGCCTTCGCCGGTGTCGACCGCCCCGGCGACGACGGCCTTGAGCGTGAGGGGCCGTCCGGCGGCCGTGACGATCAGGGACTTGAGCGTTCTCAGCAGGTCCCGGGGGGCCCGGTCCTCCTGCGGAGCGCGGCCGCGGAACGGCTCGCAGGCGAGGAAGTAGACGAGGTCGCAGGCGCCGTCGCAGGCCGGCTCCGGTGAGGAGAGGACTTCGTCGCCGGCGGCCCGGTGCGCCGCCACCAGCGCGGCGGCCAGGTCCGCGGTGCCGGGCCCATGGACGACCCGTACCCGTGACGGCCTGGCCGCCGGTGCGCCAACAACCGGCGGGGCGTCCCGCCACTCGGGGAGATGCACCAGGTTCTCCACCGTGCCGGTGGCCGCCGGGTCCGGGGCGGCGGCAGCCGGCCCGGGGGCCGGTCCGCCGGGCCGGAGGGAGCGCAGGGCGAGCCCGCCGAAGCGGACGGCGACGCGACCGTCGCGGTCCGCGAGGCGGACGGTGAACCGGTCCCCCTCACGTACGGCGTGGGCCCAGCCGACGGCCGGGACCGGGCCGAGCACCTCCAGCTCGCGCAGGGCGAACGGTACCTGCGTGCCCTCGCCGCCGGCAGGCGCGGCCAGCGCGGCGACGGCCTGGAGCGCGGCGTCCAGCGGTACGGGGTGCAGGGGCCGCCCGGTCAGTTCGACGGCCCGGCCCGGCGGCACCCGGAGTTCCGCCAGTGCCTCGTCCGCGCCGCGCCGTACCTCTGCGACCGCCCGGAACGAGGGGCCGTACGCGATGCCCGCCGCCGCGAACCCGGCGTACAGGGCGGAGCCGGGGAGGAGGTCCGGACACCTCGCGGAGATCGCTCGCGGATCGATGCGCTCGTCCGCGTACGGCGCCACGGCGGTGATACGGCCCCGCGCGTGGACCGGGCCGTCCGGCCCGCCGGCGAGGGTGAAACGGTCCTCTTCGAGCCGGACGAACGGGGTGCGCGAGACGGTCAGTTCGAAGGGCCGCAGCCACCGCACGTTCCCGATGCGCACCGGGCCGGCCGTGCCGGCGGCGAGGGTGACCAGTTCGAAGAGGGCCACTCCGGGCAGCAGCGGCGTGCCGCCGACCACATGGTCCTCGGCCGTCCAGTCGGGCACCGGCCGGACCACGCCGGCCGGCGCCTCCCCCGCGGAAGGCGCCTCCGGCCCGGACGGCACCCCCGCCGCGGGCACGGCGGACGCCGGTCCGTACGAGGCGGTGTCGAACTGGTAGCCGGGCAGGGAGACGTGCCGTCCGCCGAGGGCGCCGTACAGCTGCGGCCAGTCGATGTCCTCGCCCGCCAGATAGCGTTCGGCCGTCCGCGCCTCGGCACCGCCGCCGGCCGCTCGCGCCCGGCCGGCGGTCTCGGCCCGCAGCTGCTCGACCAGTTCGCCGGTGGTGGCGGCGAACAGCGCGACCCGGATCTCGTGGTGGGCACGCCCCGCGCCGAGGGTGACCGCGACGTCCGCCAGCGCGGGCCGCTCGGACTCCAGGTGGTCCGCCAGCGCGGTCATGGTCCGCACGAGAGCGGGCCGGCTGCGTGCCGAGAGCGGGATCATCATGGTGGCGGCCTCCGGCGGGGTGTCGTCGTCTCGGACCGGGGGTTCCGAGACCAGCACATGGGCGTTGGTGCCGCTGAACCCGAAACTGCTGACGCCGCCGACGAGTTCACCCGAGGGGCCCGGGTGCCAGGGCATCAGCTCGGTGACGGGCCGCAGCCGGGTGCGGGAGAAGTCGATCTCCGGGTTGGCGGTCGCGTAGTTGACCGACGGGGGGAGCTGCCGGTGCCGCAGGGCGAGCAGCAGCTTGAGCAGTCCGGCGATGCCCGCCGCCATCGTGGTGTGCCCGATGTTGCCCTTCACCGACCCCAGTCCGCAGGGGACCGCCGGTGACGGTCCGGTGCCCAGCGCGATTTCGAGCGCCTTGACCTCGATCGGGTCGCCGAGCGGGGTGCCCGTGCCGTGGGCCTCGACGTAGGTCACGTCCTCGGGGCGGAGGCCGGCCCGCTGCCGCACCCGTTCGATCAGGGCCGACTGGGACACGGCACTGGGCGCGGTGATGCCGTTGGTGCGCCCGTCGCCGTTGACGCCGCTCGCCCGGATCACCCCGTGGATGCGGTCCCCGTCCGCGAGCGCCCGGTCGAGGCGCTTGAGCAGTACGGCGCCCACCCCCTCACCGAGCACGATCCCGTCGGCGGACGCGTCGAACGGGGCGCTGCGCCCGGTGGGCGAGAGCATTCCGGTCCTGCTGGTCAGGATGTGCATGCGCGGCGTCAGCATCAGGGCCACGCCTCCCGCCAGCGCCGCGTCGCACTCGCCGGACCGGATGCTCTCGCAGGCCAGGTGCACGGCGACCAGCGACGAGGAGCACGCGGTGTCGATCGCCATGGTCGGTCCGGTCAGATCGAGGTGGTACGCGATCCGGGCGGCCAGCACCGAGGCGGAGTTGCCCAGGAAAGCGTGGGCCGTCTCGTCCTGCTCGCTGCCGCGCAGCAGGTCCAGGTACTCCCCGGTGGCGCACCCGACGAACACGCCCCAGCGCCGGCCGCCCGGCAGGGTCTTGGCGTGACCCGCGTCCTCCAGGGTCTGCCACGCGGTCTGCAGGAAGATCCGCTGCTGCGGGTCCATGGCGGCGGCCTCGAGCGGCGACATCCGGAAGAACTGCGGGTCGAACCGGTCGGCACCGTCCAGCAGCGCGGCCCACTTGCTGTACGTACGGCCTGGGGCACGCCGGTCGGGGTCGTAGAACCTCGCCGGGTCCCACCGCTCGGCCGGCACCTCCCGGACGCTGTCACGGCCCTGGGCCAGGTTCTCCCAGAACGCTTCCAGATCAGGCGCGTCGGGGAACCGGCCGGCCATCCCGATCACCGCGATGTCGGCGGTCCCGTCCACAGACCCCGGCGACGGGGCGGTACCGGTCAGGGGCGCGGTGTCCGCCGGTGCGGCCGGGAGCCGCGGGTCCGGAGCCGCCGGCTCCGGCACGGGCGTCACGGCGGAGGGCGGCGTCACGGCGCAGGGGCGGCCCGGGAGCGGGCTCAGTGTCACGACACCGGCCGCCGACACGGACGGCGCGGACGGCGCCGGGGCGCCCCCGGGCTCGTCCGGCGCGGGCACGGCGGCCGACACGCGCGCGACGGCCGGTCCGGCGAGGGCGGTGGGCACCGGCGGGGACGCGTCGGCCGGCCCGGGGAGGGAGACCGGGGCGGGGGCCGGGGCCGCAGGTTCCTCCGCCGGGGACGTCGCGGACGCCAGGAGGTTCAGGTCGCGCTCGATCACCTGGCCCACGTGGCCGACGAGGCGCGGCAGCGTGGGATGGTCGTAGACAGCGACCGAGTCGATGTCCAGGCCGAACTCCTTGTTGACGGCCCGCACGAGCTCCACCGCGCCGATCGAGTCCAGACCCATCTCGTTGAAGCTGAGGGCCGGGTCGATCTCGTCGCGGTTCATGTAGAGGCTCTCGCACAGCGCGTCCTGCACGACGGCGGTGATCCGCGCGTCGGCCGGCCGGCCGGCCGAGAGCTCCGCCGGTTCCGGTGCCGGGGACGGGACCGGTGGCCGGGGCGCGGCCTGGGGCGGAGGCGGAGCCTGGAACGGGACGGAAGCCGGCACTGACACTGGCACTGGCACTGGCACTGGCAGCGGTGCCGGCACCGGAGGGGAAGCCTCTGCCGGTCCGGGCTCCGTCCCGCCGGAGCGGAAGCGGTCCACTTTGCGGAAGTGGGCCTCGATGCGGTCCACCGAGCCGCTGCCGAACACCCGGTCGTGCATGGCCGCCTCGCGTGCGACGACGGGGGCGAGACGGGCCAGGGAACGGTCCGCGAGGTCCTGCTTGAGCACCCGGACCGCGTCCGCCGGCTTGTCCGCGATTGAGCGCGCGATCCCGAGGGCGGTGGCGAGCACCTGGGCCCGGTCGGCGAAGACGACACCGGCCCCGCGCCGTTCCAGCTCCTCACCGCGGCAGGCCCGGCCGGTGTACATCATCTCGGCGGCCAGGGCGCTGCCCAGCCGCTCGCCGAGGACGTGGGTCGCGCCCATTCCCGGTGTGAAGCCGTACGCGAGGAAGTTGGCGCTGTAGACGCTTTCGCGGCCCATCACGACGACGTCCGCGTAGAGGCCGAAGGCCAGCCCGCCGCCCGAGGCGTGGCCCCGCAGCGCGCAGACCACCGGCCGGCTGCAGCGCAGGAGCCCTTCGTAGACGAACGGCACGTCCGTGAACCGGCTGCCTCCTCCGGCCAGGGTGCGCAGCCCCTCGGGCGTGGCTCCCATGCTGAACACGGTCTCCGTACCCGTGAGCACCACGGCGCGGACGCGGTCGTCGTGCTCGATACGGGTGAAGGCGTCCTGCAGGCCGCGCGTCATCGCGTCGGTGAACATGTTGCTGCCGGACGCGTCCCGCATGACGAGCAGCGCGATTCCCTCGTCGAGGACGCGGAGTTCGACCTCTTCGCCGCCTGCCGCGACCGGTTCCACAAGCGTCTCCACGGCCTGCCGCGGGGGCACCGCGAAGACATCGGCACGGGCGTCGGAGCCGGGGCCGGGGCCGGCTGTCGCGGAGCCGGCCGTCAAAACGGTTTCAGCGCCCTTCCAGCGCCCCACCCAGAACGGCTCCTCCTGGAACGGGTATCCCGGCATGGGGCGGCGTCTCGCGCCGCTGCCGCCGGCATGGCACGCCGCCCAGTCGACGTCGCCGCCCGCCGCCCAGTGGGCCGCCACCTCGGCGAGCCGCCCCGCCCGGAAGGCGGTGACCACGTCGGCCTCCGCGACGGCCCGCGGTGGTTCGGGGGCGTCGCCGGGTGTGGTCCAGCAGGCACGCGCTCCGGGCGGCTCGCCGTCGGCGTACCGCCGCAGGGCGGCCCGCAGCTCGCCGATGCCGGAGGCGACGACGGCCAGGCGGTGGAGCATCGGGGTCCTGCCGACCTGCGAGGTGAACGCCAGGTCGGTGAGGAGGTGCGGGTCGTCGTCGCCGTCCGGGTCGGCGAGTTCCGCGAGGGTGCTGTCGGGTGCGGGCCGGGTGCCGGTCGCCTCGCCCAGTTCGCGCAGCCCCAGCAGGTCGAAGCCGAGATCGCACAGCGGCTCGTGCGGCCCGACGGCCTCCGCGGGAATGCCCAGCACCGCTGCCGCCCGCTCGACGACCCACTCGACGGAGCGGCCGGCCGGGGGCAGGAACTCCAGGTGGGCGAGGGCGTACGCGCGCAGTTCCGGCGCGGTCCGCGCGGACAGCACGTAAAGGCTCTCCGCGGGCGGTTCGGTCGGTCGCCGCACTACAGGGGCCTCCTCTTCGACCAGGACGTGAGCGCCCGCGCCGCCGGCGCCGAAGGCGCTGACACCGGCCCGGCGGGGGTGTCGCCGACGGCCGGCCAGGGGCCGCGTTCCCGCTGGACCCGGAACGGGGTGCCGCCGAACCCGATGTGCGGGTTGGTCCGGTCCGAGTGGAGCGACGGCACCAGTTCGCGGCGGCGGAGCTGCAGGAGCACCTTCGTCAGTCCGGCGATGCCGGCCGCGCTCTCCAGGTGTCCGATGTTGGACTTCACCGAGCCGAGGGCGATCGAGCCCTCGGCCGCGCCGGATCCGTCGAACGCCTTCCGCAGCCCCTCGACCTCGATCGGGTCGCCGAGTTCGGTGCCGGTGCCGTGCGCCTCCACGCAGCCGACGGTGGCCGGGTCCCAGCCGGCCCGGTCCAGCGCCGCACGGACGAGTTCGCCCTGCGCGGCGGGGCTGGGCACGGTGAAGCCGCTGGTGCGACCGGTGTGGTTGAGGACCGTCGCCCGGATGACCCCGTGGATGTGGTCGCCGTCGGCCCGTGCCCGGCCGAGCGGTTTGAGCACCACCACGCCGACGCCTTCACCGGGCACGTACCCGTCCGCGTCCTCGCCGAAGCTGCGGCAGCGGCCGTCGGTGGAGAGGAACTTCCCCTGGGCGAGCTGGAGGTACTTCTGCGGGTGTACGGAGACGTTCACCCCGCCGGCGAGTGCCAGTCCGCACTCGCCCCTGCGGATGCTCTCGCAGGCGAGGTGCAGCGCGGTCAGGGACGACGAGCAGGCGGTGTCGACGGCCATGCTCGGGCCGTGCAGGTCCAGGGTGTAGGAGACGCGGTTGGCCACGGAGGCGTGCATGGCGGTGGGGGCGACTCCGCCCGCCTCCTCGGCGAGGAGCTGGTAGTGGTTCCACATCACGCCCGCGAAGACGCCGGCACCGCGGACCGCCGGGGTCCGGGCCGGATAGCCGGCGTTCTCCAGGGCGTGCCAGCTCACGGTGAGGAACAGCCGCTCCTGCGGGTCCATCCGCTCGGCCTCCTTGCGGGAGATCCCGAAGAAGGCGGGCTGGAAGCGGTCCACACCGTCGAGGAACCCGCCCCAGCGGCTGTACGTGCGGCCCTGGGCGTCGCGGTCCGCCGAGAAGTGGGCGCTGTGGTCCCAGCGGTCGGCGGGGACCTCGACGATGCTGTCGGCGCCCTCGGCGAGTCTGCGCCAGAAGGTGTCGAGGTCGGGCGCGCCGGGATAGCGGCCCGCGAGCCCGATGACGGCGATCGCCCCTTCGTCGTCCCCGGTGTCCTCCCCCTCGTCGTCTCCGGCGGCGTTCCCCCGGGGACCGTCACCGCGGTGGGGCCCTCGTCCGAGGCAGCCACGGGCGCGGGCACGGGCGCGGGCAGGGGCGCGGGCGCGGGCAGGGGCGCGGGCACGGGCAGGGGCACGGGTTCGGCGGCCGCGGGGGCGGGGAGCAGCGCGGGGACCCGGCCGACGTCGCCGTGCAGCACCGCGAGAGCGCTGTGCTCCCCGCGTACGGCCCGCCGCAGCACTTCGAGCCCGGCCGCGCCGGGCAGCGGCACCATCCCGGTCCGTGCGGTGGACCGCCGTACGGCATCGTCGTCGGCCCGCATCCCGCCGTCCTCCCACAGCGGCCAGGCCACCGCGAGGGAGCGGCCGGTGCGGGCCGCCGCGCGGTGCTCGGCGAAGTGGAACTGGAAGGCGTTGGCGTAGGCGTAGTCCGCCTGTCCGGGGTTGGCCAGCACACCGGAGAGCGAGGAGAAGAGCACGAAGAGGCCGAGGCCGTCGTCGGCCGTGGCCGCGTCGAGGTGGATCGTCCCGCCGACCTTCGCGGCACAGACGGCGGCCAGCTCGTCCGGCCGCTTGCGGAAGAACAGCCCGTCGCGGACGGTCCCGGCGCAGTGCAGGACCCCGTCGATCCGGCCGAAGGCGCGGCGTGCGGCGGACGCTGCCGCCTCGGCGCCGGCCCGGGTCGAGACGTCGGCCGCCACGTACCGGACGTCACCGCCCAGCGCGCGCCAGGCGGCCATGCGCTCCGTGCAGCCGGCCTCGTCCTCCGGACGCCGGCCCGCCAGCATCAGGCGCGCCCGGTGGCCGGTGACCAGGTACTCGGCCAGCAGAGCCGCGAGGCCGCCGGCGCCGCCGGTGATCAGGTACACCCCGCCGTCGGTGAACGGGCTGCCGGGACCGGCGGGGCCCGGTTCCGTCACCGCCCAGCGGCGCACCCGCCGGCGGCCCGCGGCGTACCGCACCCAGGCGTCGGTGGGCCCGTCCGGGGCCGGGGCCGCCAGGTCCGCCAGTTCGCTCTCGACGACCGCCGGGACGGCCGGGGCGTCCCGCTCGGTCTCGACGAGCCGGCAGCGCAGCACCGGGACCTCGGCGGTGACCGTGGAGGCGAGCGCGGCGAGCGCGGCGTGCTCGGGCGGGGCCGGGGACACCGTGCGGACCAGCACCGGCGTCGGGGCGACGGGCCGTGCGTCGACCAGCGCGGCACAGAGGGCCCACAGCTCGGCGGCGGGCCTGTCCCCCGGGCGCAGTACGTAACCGGCGGGCCGCACGCCTTCGGTGGCGAGGTCCGCCAGGAGGCGGCCGAGCTGCTCCCGGTCCGTGAGGTCGAGCCGGTACGCGCCGGAGCCGAGCCGGACGTACGCCGTACCGGGTTCCACGGCGACCACCGGGCGGGCGGTGCCGTCCCCCGCGTACGGCGCGGCGGCGGCTTCGTCGTCCGGGCCCGCGCCGAGCACCACCACCAGTGAGCCCGGCGGAAGAGCGGCCGTGGCGGGGGGCGGGGCGTCGGTCCATACGGCGGTCCGGCAGACGGTGGTCTTCGAGGTGTCGCCCGCGGTCGCCTCCCGGGGGCTCACCCGACCGGTTCCGTCCGGCCCGCTTCCGCCCGACCCGGTGCCGGCGGTCACGGCGCCCGCGGCCGTCAGGGCCCCGGGGTAGGTCTGCGCGAGGTGGTGCGCCAGGGCGCCGACGGAGCCGTACTCGAAGAGCAGCGTCGGGTAGAGGGTGGCGCCGACCAGTTCCTCCAGCCGCTCCCCGATGCGCAGCAGTGCCACGGAGTCCAGCCCCAGGTCGTAGAAGCCGGTGTCCGGCGCGACCCCGGCGGCCGGGCGCCCCAGCTCCGCCCCGACCAGTTCCACCAGGCGGGCCGTCGCCACCGACAGCGCCGCACCGTCCGTGCCGGGGGCCGGCGCGCCGCCGCTTCCTCCGGCCTCCGCGTCCCGGACGCGGCCGGTGCGGGGCGTGTCGACCTCCTCCAGCAGCCGGGTGATCAGCTCGGGGTGCCGGATGCGCTTGCACGACATGTCACGGAACTCGGCCAGCAGCCGGCCCCCTTCGTCGTGGACCGTGTAGTCGTTGCGCACCAGGTCGCCGGAGCCGGACGCGACCTCGGGGTGGGCCACATGCACGTGGAAGGTCTCGCCCACCGGCTCGGGGGCGCGGAACCACCCGATGTGGAAGGGGATGAACGGCTCCTCGCCGACATCCTCGTTCTGGCCGAACGCGACCAGGGTGGAAGCGTCCGCCTTTCCCGGATGGAAGTGGAAGCCGTCCTCGTGGGCGGTACCGGAGGGGTGCAGCCTCAGGGACGCCAGCAACGCGCCGCCGCTCCGGTGGAGCTCGCCCTCGCAGGTCATCGGCCCGCCGTGGCGGATGCCCTCCCGGCGGGTACGGGCGTACAGCGTTTCCATGTCCCGGCGGTCGGCCGTGTCCCGCAGTGCGGCGATGTCGAGCGGCGGGGGCAACGGCTCGTCGCAGTCGACGAGTTCGGCGCGCGCGTTCTCCCGCCAGGGGGCACACGGAGTGCCGTCGCGCAGCCACCGGCTCTCCACCCGCACACGGCGCACACTGCCGGTGCCGGTGCCGCCGGTCCCGGACCGTGTCCCCGCCGCTCCGGCGGCGACCGTGACGCGCAGTTCGCGCTCATGGCCCTCGCGGATGACGACCGGCTCCGAGAACAGGACGTCCCGCAGTGCCAGTCGCCGGTGGTCCATCCCCTGTGCGACGAGGACCCGCAGGACGATGTCCAGGAAGGTGACCCCGGGCATCACGCGGACGCCGTGGACCACGTGGTTGGCCATGATGAAGTCGGCGTGCGCCAGCCGGATGCGGCAGTCGATGTCCTGCTCGTGCGCGGCGGGTTCCCGGTGCGCGGCCATGTCGTCGTCCCCCCTCGTACGGATGATGCGGTCGGGTTCAGGCCCGGGGTGTGAGCACAGAGGTGCCGCCGACGAAGTCGGCGAGGACCTGCTGGAGGCGCCGGCCCGCGGCGAACACGGAGAGGTGGTCGCCGTGCGGTTCGACCCGCAGTTCGGCACCGGGCAGCCGGGCCGCGACGCGGTGGGAACCGTCCGGGTGGGCGGTGTGGTCGTCCTCGCTGGTGACGATCAGCGTGGGGATGTCCAGGCCGTCCAGTGCCGGGGTGATGTCCTCGGTCATGGTGGCGAGGGTCAGCGCGCTGTAGCGGTAGAACAGTTCGTCGCCGGAGTAGGGGTACATGACGAGGTCGGCGACTTCGGCGGGGACTCCGGCGCGGGTGCTGTCGGCCAGGGCGGCATTGATCGCCGAGGCGTCCTGCCGGCTCTGCGCGGCCAACGCGAGCAGGGCCCGCAGGTTCTGCTGATGTCCGGTCATGGGACCGGGCGTGCCGGAGAAGTCGCCGTGCCAGAGGCTGAGCGAGGAGACCCGGTCGGGCCGGCGCGCCGCGGCCCGCAGGGCGATCACGGCACCACCGCACAGACCCATCACGTGGGCGGAGGCGATGCCGTGATGGTCCATCAGGGCGAGCAGGTCGCCGGCCTGGGCGCCGACGTCGTGGGCGAGCGCGTCGAAAGCGGCGGCACTGCCCGGTCCGACGTCGCCGAAGAGACCGCGGGTCTCCCAGGTCACGACGTGGTGGCCCGAATCGGCCAGGTGCCGCATCCAGGGCTCGCAGAGCGCGGCCGGCATCCCGCAGGCGGAGGCGATCACCACGGCGGGGCGGCCGCGCTCTCCCGCAGAGTGTCCGCGCAGCGTCGTCCCTGCGCCGGCGAAGTGTTCCAGGGCTGCGAACATGCAGTCGTCCTCGAAGTCGCGATGCCGCGCGGACCGGGTCCGGGCGCGGCATCTCCCGGGCGGGGCGGGTCAGCGCGTGGTGAAGGGGTGTCCCGTGGTGGTGTGGGTGGCGATCACGTTGTGGTCGTACTCGTTGGTGCCGGACACCAGGACGGAACCGAAGCGTTCCAGGCTGACCCGGCCGCCGTACTCGATGACCTCGTCGGAGTCCGGATAGACCCGTACCGAGGTCGGCACATAGCGGTTGGCGAAGCCGAGCCGCATCTCGTCCGTGCTGCCGTTGTGCGGCAGCGAGGCGTGCATCAGGGTCGACCAGAACATGATGGCCTCACCGGGACGCATGACCATCGAGACGGCCTTCGACTCGTCGGGGACGAAGTCCTTGTCGATCTGCAGTTCGCGGTAGTCGTAGCCGAAGAAGCCGCGCGGGACGCCCTCCTTCACCTCCGCGTTGATGCGGTCGGGGTCGTAGTGCATCTTCTTCGTCTCGTCGTACATCATCTTCTGGTGGCTGCCCGGTATGAACTGCAGGCATCCGGTGTCCTCGTTCGCCTCGGTGAACGCCGTCCACACGGTCAGCGTTCCGCCGAAGTGGACGAGTTCGTCGCCGGCCCACACGATCTGCGGGGTGCCCGAGGCGTTGGCGAAGGTGTCGGCCTGGTGCCAGTCCGTGCCCTCGTCACCGGGGTACTTGGGGAAGAACTCGGTGCGCCAGCACAGCACGTCGGGGCCGAGAACTCCGGCGACCTTTTCGGTGATGCGGGGATTGCAGACGTGATCGGCGAGGAAATCATTGTCCAGGTGCCGGTCGTAGTTGGAAATGTTGGTGTTTCCCGACTGCGCGGCCTCCTCCTGGTAGATCGCGTTGCTGCGGTCCATCAAAGCGAGCCGCTCGGTGCGCCAAATCTTGCGCATTTCCTCGATCTCGTAGACCTTGAACGGCCCGAAGAAACCATTCTTATGGAACTGCGAGAGCTCTTGCGGCGTCAGTGAGAACTCCCCCGCCTTGGCGTTCTGCGTCATGCCGGATCCCCTTCGCTGTTGGCGGCCGCAACGGCCTGTTCCCTGACGACGCACTCCGTGATGTTCCGCGGCGTGGCCACGCCTCCCAGGTCCCCCACACGCACTTTGACGTGCAGTTCCTGTCCAATTTCCGCGAGCACCCGCACGAAGGCCAGTGACGTGCCTCCGTGATCGAAGAGGTCGTCGTCGGGGCCCAGTCCGGGTTTGCCGAGTACCTCGCGGACGATTCCCAGAATCTTCTGCTCCTCCGTTGCTTCCATGGCGGCAAACGTAGGCAGGTGCGGCACCGGCGTCTGTTCACTGTTGAGCAGACCAACGGGCCGCCATCGGCGACGGTGGAGCGGTGAATGGCAGCCCTCCCAGGGGAGCACAATGGCTGTAAATGCATACCGCGAAACGACCGAGGCGCTGCTGCTGCCCCGGATCATCCGGCTCGGTCGCAACCTGTACGGCGCGGCCTTCACCCTGATGAAACTGGTGCCGGCCCGGCACATCCTGCTCAAGGCCGAGCGCGACGGCGCGCTCGGCCCCGCGACGACGGTCGTGGAGACCACTTCCGGCACCTTCGGCCTGGCGCTGGCGATGCAGGCAGCCCTGATGAAACGTCCGCTGGTGCTGGTGAGCGACCCGGTGATCGACCCGCCGCTGCTGCGCCGGCTGACCGACCTCGGTGCCCGCGTGGAGATCTGTGCCGAGCCCGCCGAGGTCGGCGGGTTCCAGGAGGCCCGGCTCAAGCGGCTGGCCGAGATCCGGGCCGAGCAGCCGGACAGCTTCTGCCCGGAGCAGTACGAGAATCCCGACAATCCCGCCTCCTACTCGATCGTCGCCGAGCACATCGAGCGGACGCTGGGCCCCGTGGACTGCCTGGTCGGTCCGGTGGGTTCGGGCGGTTCGATGTGCGGCATCGCGCGAGCGCTGCGCTCCGGCGGCCGGCGGGTGCACGCCGTCGGCGTCGACAGCCACCACAGCGTGCTGTTCGGGCAGCCGGACGGCCATCGGACACTGCGCGGTCTGGGCAACAGCCTGATGCCGGGCAACCTCGACCACCGTACGTTCGACGAGGTGCACTGGTGCACGGCGGCGGAGGCGTTCGGCGCCACCCGCCTGCTGCACTCCACGAGCGCGCTGTTCCAGGGCCCCACCAGTGGCGCCGCCTACCTGGCCGCCCGCTGGTGGGCGGAACGCACCCCGGACGCGAAGGTGCTGGTGATGCTGCCCGACGAGGGATACCGCTACCAGGAGACCGTCTACGACGACGCGTGGCTGGCCGCCCACGATCTCACGGGCGCCCTGCCCGCGGCGCCCGCCGACGTGGCGGACCCGACGGTGCCGTCCGACCGGTGGAGCAGGTACGCCTGGGACCGCCGCGCCCTCGCCGAGGTCCGGCGGACCGCCGGACACTCCGGCGGTGCCGGTCCTCTCGCGGAGGGAACCCGATGAGCCGTCTCACCGCCACCGTCGGCAAACAGATCCAGTCCATCGTCTACGGCTCTCCGTCACCGGCCGAGATCAGCGCCGAACTGCGGCTGACCACACGGATCGACCTGGCCCATCTCGTCATGCTCACCGACCGGGAACTGATCGGCGCCCACGACGCCGCCGGACTGGCCTCGCTGATCGAACGGCTGCGCGCGGACGACTTCCGCGCGCTGCACGGCGTGCCCACGCCCCGCGGTCTCTACATGGCCTACGAGCAGCTGCTGTCGCGGGAGCTCGGTGAGTCCACGGGCGGCCGTCTGCACACCGGCCGCTCCCGCAACGACCTCAAGGCCACCGCCACGGCACTGCGCCTGCGGTCCGAACTGGCCTCCCTGGTCTCGGAACTGGCCCGGACCCAGGCCGTACTGCTGGCCCGGGCCCGGGCGCACCGGGACGCGGTCATGCCGATCCACACCCATTACCAGGCCGCGCTTCCGGTGACGTACGGCTACTGCCTGGTGGGCGTCGCCCATGCCCTCGGCCGGGACATCACGGCGCTGCGGCGCTGCGTGGACGACCTGGACCGATGTCCGATGGGCGCGAGCGCCGTCGCCGGCACGGACCTGCCGGTGGACCCCGCCCGCACCGCCCGGCTGCTGGGTTTCGCGGGCCCCGCACGGCACGCGGTGGACGCCGTGGCCAGCCGTGACACGGCGCTGCACGCGCTGGCCGCGGCGGCCGGGGCGGCGCTGACCCTCAGCAGGCTCGGCACCGACCTCCAGCTGTGGAGCAGCGCCGAGTTCGGTTTCGTCGCCTTCCCCGACCGGCTCGTCGGGGGCAGTTCCGCGATGCCCCAGAAACGCAACGCGTTCCTGCTCGAACACGTCAAGGCCAAGGCCGGCACCGCGATCGGGGCCTGGACGGCGGCCGCGGCCACCATGCGCTCGACGCCGTTCACCAACTCCATCGAGGTCGGTACCGAAGCGGTGGCGGCCGTCTGGCCGGGCCTGCGCGCGGTGGCCGAGGGCACCGTGCTGGCCCGTGCGCTGGTGGGCGGCGGCCGTCCGGTGACGGAGCGGATGCTCGCCCGCGCCGAGGAGGGTTTCGTCGGGGCCACCGCCCTGGCCAACCGTCTGGTGCGGCAGGGGGTGCCGTTCCGTGCCGCCCACACCCTGGTGGGCGGGGCGGTGCGGCACGCCGTGGAGCGCGGGGCCGGGCAGCTGAGCGCCGAGGACCTGCCGGAGGAGCTGCACGACGCGGAGATCTCGCTGCCCGCGCTGGTGGCCGAGCAGCGGTTCGGAGGCGGCCCCGGGCAGTTCGGCCCGGTCTTCGACAGCGCACTCGCCGACCTGTCGGACCACGCGCAGTGGCTGCGGTCGCTGCGCGAGCGGCGCGGCGCGGCGGCCGGTGAACTCGCCGCCGCCGTGGCCGCGCTCACCGGGAGTGCGGCGAAGGAGCCGGAAGGGGACCTGCCATGACGTGGTTCGCGCTGGTCGAGAGCAACACGACCGGTTCCGGGCGGCAGTTCTGCCGGGCGGCCCGGGACCGCGGTCTGCGTCCGGTGGTCCTGGCGGCGCAGCCCGGGCGCTACCCGTACCTCGCCGAGGACGAGGTCGACCACCTGGTGCTCGACACCGGCGACCACGACGCGGTGCTCGACGCCTGCCGGTGCCTGGCGGACGGGGACGGCCTGGCCGGGATCACCTCCAGCTCCGAGTACTTCGTCGCTGCCGCGGCGCACACCGCGCGGGCCCTCGGGCTGCCCGCGCCGGACCCGGAGGCCCTGACGCGCTGTCGCCACAAGGACCGGCAACGCGCCGTACTGGCCGCCGCCGGGGTGCCGGTGCCGGCGTTCCGTGCCGTCACATCGCTCGCCGGGGCGCAGGCCGCCGCGGCGGAGATCGGTTTCCCCGTCGTGGTGAAACCGACCACCGGTTCCGGCTCCACCGGGGTGCGGCTGTGCTCCGGGCCGCTGGAGCTGGCCGAGGCCGCGGCGGGGCTGCTCGACGCCCCGGTCGACGAGCGTGGCCGGCCGGTGCCCGCGCTGGTGCTGGTCGAGCAGTACGCCGGCGGTGCGGAGTTCTCGGTGGAGACCTTCGACGACTCCGTGGTGGGAGTGGTCGCCAAGCACCTCGGACCGCACCCGTACTTCGTGGAGCGGGGCCACGACTTCCCCGCGCCGTCGGCTCCGCCGGAGCTGGCGGAGACCGCGCTGCGCGCGGTCGGGGCGCTGGGGCTCGGCTGGGGCCCCGCCCACACCGAACTGCGCTACGACCGGGGCACCGCCGTCGTGATCGAGGTGAACCCCCGGCTGGCCGGCGGCATGATCCCGGCCCTGGTCGACAGGGCCGCGGGCGTGGACCTGGTGGCCGCGGCGGTCGCCAGGGCGGCCGGCGGCACCGCCCGGCTCGATCCGCGGCCGCTCGCCCATGCCTCGATCCGGTTCGCGCTGGCCGGGCGGCCGGGCACCGTCACGGCGGTCGGCGGCCCGACGGACGCCCGGGCACTGCCCGGGGTGGAGGACGCCCGGATCACGGTCACGCCCGGCACGGTACTGCGGATCACTCATTCGTTCCGGGACCGGTTCGGCTACGCCATCGCGACCGGGCCCGACGCCGTCACCGCCGCGGACCGCGCCGAGCGGGCCGCGGCGCATCTGCACGTAGCGACCCGCTGACGACCCGCTTGACGAGCACTCAGGAGACCACATGACCGACACGCAGCCGCTTGCCGGGACCGTGGTGCCGCGGTGGACGACCGCCGGCGCCGCCCCCGAGCCCGGACGCGCCCGGCGGCGGGACGCCCTGGGCACCGAACTGGCCTCCGCGCTGTGCGCACGGGCGGACCAGCTGGGCGTCGACCTGAACACGGTGCTGTTCGCCGCGCACCTGAAAGTGCTCGGCGCCCTCACCTCCGAGAAGAGCCTGGTCACCGGCCTGCTGACGAACTCCGGCCGGTCCGCCCATGCCGCCGTGCTGACCGACGGCACCTGGCGGGAGCTGGTGGCCGAGGCGTCCCGTGCGCTGGCCGGCCCGGTGGCCGCCGAGCAACCGGAGACGCTCCTCGACCTGCGCACCGGTTCAGCACCCGAGCCGGAGGCCGCCTACGCGGTCCACTACGACGCCGACCTGGTGATGACGCTCACCCACCGCCGGGATGTGATGGCGGCGGACCACGCCGAGCGGCTGACGGGCTACCACCTGAAGGCCCTGTCCCTGCTCGCCGCCGACCCGGACGCGGCACACCACGAACAGAGCCTGCTCTCCGAGCCGGAGCTGGCGTTCCAGCGCACCGGGCTGTCCGGTCCTCGCCGCCCGCTGCCCGGCCCGCTGTTCGTGGAGCTCTTCGAGGAGCAGGTACGGCTCCGGGCCGAGGAGACGGCCGCCGTGCACGGCGAGGCGCGCTGGAGCTACCGGGAGCTCGACGACCGGGCCAACCGGATCGCCCACGCCCTGCTCGAACGCGGTCTGCGCGACGAGGACGTGGTGGCGGTCGTGATGGAACGCAACCTCGACTGGATCGCCGCCACCCTCGGCGTACTGAAGGCAGGCGGTGTCTACCTGCCGGTCAGGCCCGATTTCCCGGCCGGCCGGGTGGGCGGCCAGCTGGAGCGCAGCGACTGCCGCTTCGCGGTCAGCGAGCCGGGCAGCGAGGAAGTCCTGCGTACGGCGGTCGAGCACATCGGACGCGCCTGTCACACGCTGCTGGTGTCCGACGTCTGTCGCACACCGCGCCGCGACGCGCCCCGCCGCCCGGTCGCGCCCGGCCAGCTCGCCTACATCTACTTCACCTCCGGCTCGACCGGTGCCCCCAAGGGGGCGATGTGCGAGCACGAGGGCATGCTCAACCACCTGTACGCCAAGGTCGACGACATGGAGCTGCAACCCGGCGAGGTGGTCACCCAGACCGCCTCCCAGTGCTTCGACATCTCGCTCTGGCAGATGCTGGCGCCGCTGCTGGCCGGCGGCTCGACACTGATCGTCGACACCGGGACACAGCTGGACGTCGACCGGTTCATCGACCTGGTGTCCGCCGGCGGGATCCAGGTGATCCAGATCGTTCCCGCCTACCTCGACGTGATGCTGGCCAACCTGGAGGGCGGCCGGCGCGCCCTCGGCGATCTGCGTTCCGTCTCGGTCACCGGCGAGGCGCTCAAGGTGAACCTGGTCAAACGGTGGTTCGCGCTCTACCCGGACATCCGGCTGGTCAACGCCTACGGCGCGACCGAGGTGTCGGACGACACCATGCACGCGGTGCTCGACCGGGTGCCGGAGCGGGATCTCGCCGTGGTCAACGTCGGCCGCTCGCTGCGCAACGTGAACACCTACATCCTCGACGAGCGGCTGCGTACCGTTCCGCTCGGTGCTCCCGGGGAGATCACGTTCTCCGGGGTGTGCGTCGGCCGCGGCTACATCAACGACCCGGAGCGCACGGCCCAGGCGTTCACCGAGGACCCGTACCTGCCGGACACCCGGCTGTACCGGACCGGTGACTACGGCAGGTGGCTGCCCGAGGGGACCATCGAGTTCCTCGGGCGGCGGGACGAGCAGGTGAAGGTGCGCGGGTACCGGATCGAGATCGGCGAGATAGAGAACCGGCTGCTCCAGATGCCGGGGGTCTCGGAGGCCGCCGTCGTGATCTCGGGAGCGCAGGACGAGACCAAGCACCTGGTGGCCTTCCACACCGGCGCGGAGGACGTGCAGACGGCCGACCTCCGTGACTTCCTCGCCGGCACACTGCCCGAGTACATGGTGCCGTCGTACTTCCACCGCCTGGACGCCCTGCCCCTCACCGAGAACGGCAAGACGAACAAGAAACTGCTGGCGGGGCTCGCGGGCGAGCTGGGGCAGGGCGTCTCCGCCTATCTGCCGCCCGCCACCGAGACCGAGGGCAGGCTCGCCACCGCGTGGGCGGAGGTGCTGGGGGTGCTGGTCGGCCGGATCGGGCGCGACGACGACTTCTTCGCCCTCGGCGGCACGTCGCTGGCCGCCGTCCGGCTCATGGTCAAGCTCGACCGCCTGGTGTCGTTGCGGGAACTGGTCGCCAACCCGGTACTGCGCGACCTGGCCGCGGTGATCGACGCCGCGGCCGCCGGGCCCGGCGGCGTCGCGGCCGGGGCGGGTCCGGCCGGCTCCGAGAGCCTGCTGCAGCAGCTGTCCGCACCGGACGGCGGCATCCGGGCGACGCTGGTGTGCTTCCCCTACGCGGGCGGTAACGCGGTCAACTTCCAGCTGCTCGCCAGGGAGCTGGCGCCACAGGGAATCGCGGTGTCGGCGGTCGAACTGCCCGGCCACGACATCAGCCGGCCCGACGAGCCTCTCGAGGACGTGGTGGCGATCGCCCGGCGGGTGGTCCGTGAACTGCCCGACGGGCCGGTCATGCTGTGGGGCCACTGCGCCGGCGGTACGTACGCGATCGAGGCGGCCCGGCTGCTGGAGATCGCCGGCCGGCCCGCGGACCGGGTGTTCATCGGTGCGCTGCTGCTGGAGGACCCGGCCGAACTCCGCCGCGAGAGCACGGAGGTCACCGCTCTCACCAACCGGGAGATCACCGCCCGGCTGCGCGGCGACAGCGTCTACGTCGAGCTGGACATGTTCAAGGCGGAACGTTCCGAGCAGGTCGGTCACGCCTACCGGCACGACGTCTGCTCGACCAACGACTACCTGCTCTCCCTGCAGGACACCCCGCGGCCGCCCCGGCTCACCACCCCGGTGGAGGTGGTCGTCACGGCCGACGACCCGACCACCCGGGAGCCGCAGCAGCGCTACAAGCTCTGGGAGCAGGCCGCCGGTTCGGTCGCGCTGTACAGCTTCGACGAGGGCGGCCACTACTTCGTCAGGACCCGGGCCCCGGACGTGGCGGCCCTGGTCGCCGCCCGTTGCCCGCGGGCCTGATGCGGGTGGACAGCGTTCCCGCCGCCGGTGGCTCCCCGGTCCTGTACCGGGGCGCCACCGGGGTGAGCACCTGCTTCGGGACCTTCGGGGAACTGCTGCAGGGCAGGCTCCCCGCACCCGGCGCCGACTTCCTCGTCACCCTGCCGGTCGCCCGGTGGACCATGGCCTGCTACCGGGTCGACCCGGAGCTGGCGGGCGTCACCGTGGACCCGCCGGCCAAGAGCAAGGCCCGCCGGATGGCCGAGATGGTCCTGCAGTGCGCGGGCGGCCCGCCCGGCGGGGTGCTCACCCTCGACGGCAACCTTCCCGAGGGCAAGGGCATGGCCAGTTCCTCGGCCGACCTGGTGGCCACGGCCCGCGCGGTGGCGAACGCCGTCGGGCTGGATCTGCCGCCGCGCCGACTGGAGGGCCTGCTGCGGCGGGTCGAACCGACCGACGGCGTGCTCTACCCGGGGGTGGTCGCTTTCGACCACCGCCGGGTGCGACTGCGTGCGCTGCTGGGATCGCTGCCCACCATGACGATCGTCGGCATGGACGAGGGCGGCACGGTCGACACCGTCGCCTTCAACCGGCTCGCCAAGCCGTTCAGCGCGGCCGACCGCCGTGAGTACGCGGTCC
This sequence comes from Streptomyces sp. Wb2n-11, assembly GCF_001049855.1. Lineage (NCBI taxonomy): Bacteria > Bacillati > Actinomycetota > Actinomycetes > Kitasatosporales > Streptomycetaceae > Streptomyces > Streptomyces sp. Wb2n-11. The sequence continues at coordinate 6,783,769 of NZ_CVPB01000001.1, read as the reverse complement.
TGCTGGAGCGGATGACCTCGGCCGTGGCCCGGCGCGACCTGGCCGAGGTCGGGGGCATCGCCACCCGCAGTGCCGAGATGAACCAGGCGCTGTGGCCCAAGCGCGCCCTGGCCGACGTGGCGCGGATCGCCCGCGAGGTGGGGGCGCTCGGTGTGGTCGCGGCGCACAGCGGCACCATGCTGGGGGTGCTGCTGGACACCGCGGACCCGGGCTACGTGGAGAAGGTGGGTGCGACCGTCCGGGCCTGTTCCCTGATCAGCCCGGACGTGTCGCTGTACCGCTCGCTCAGCTTCGACTGACCGTCACCGGATCGGCCAGGGCGACGGCGACCCGCCGTTCGCCCTGGTACGGGTCCCTGCTGTGCGCCGTCCTGAGGTTGTCCACCACGAGTACGTCCCCGTCCTGCCACGGCTCGCGGACGGTGTGGGCCTCGTAGGCCTCGTTGATCAGGTCGACGGTGGCGCGGTCCAGCGAAGTGCCGTCGCCGCACAGCGTGTTGAACGGCAGCCCGTCCGGCCCGGACTCGAAGAGCAGGTACTCGCGCACAGCCGGGTCCATGGTCCATTCGTTGAGGAACGCTATCTGGTTGAACCAGACGCGTTCGCCCGAGCCGGGGTGGCGCACCACGGCCGGCCGGACGCGGCTGGTGCGCAGCGTGCCGCCGGGCCCCCAGGTGCAGCTGATGCCGTTCTCCTTGCAGTACAGCTCCAGTCCGGCCCGGTCCTCGGTGGCGAAGGCCTGCTGCCAGGTGACGCCCACGGGGCCGTTGTGGGTGCGGTGCAGCTGCCAGCCGTGCCGTTCGAAGCGGTTCACGAGGGCGGCGGGCAGGTCCCGCAGTACGGCGGCGCCGTCGGCGAGCGCGACGGCGCCGCCGTGCTCGGGTGCGGTCAGGCAGACGAAGACCTGCCTGCCCGGTGCCCGCAGGGCGTAGCTCAGCTCGTGGTGCATGCACATGGGCTGGTCCGGCGGCCACTCGGTGGACGAGTGGAGTCCGGGCCGGTACTCCGTCCTGGGCGCGAACGGCTCGTACTCGGCCATCGGCTGCGACGTGACCGCGCGGACCGCGGCTTCGGCGGACGCCTCGTCGGCTATCCGCCATCCGCGCAGCAGTACCGCGCCGTGTGCGGCGACCGCTTCGTCGACGGCCGCGCGCAGCCCGGCCGTCGCGCCGGGGGCGCCCGTGACCCGGGCGACGGGGGGCCGGCCGGAAGCGAGGTCGAGTGCGAACGCGGTCATACTCCTGCCTTTCCATGGGTGCGGAAGCTCAGTTGGAGCACGGACGCCACCAGCGGTCCGGTGTCCGGCTGCCCGGCGGCCGTCGGCCCGGCGGGCTCCACAGCCTGCTGCCGGGGCTGTGGCGGGCGCTCCCGCCACAGCCGGCGGCGCGAGAAGACCGGCGCCGGCAGGGGTGAGCGGACCGGGCGCGGCCCGCCGGGCGGCTCGGAGACGATCGCGTGGGCGTTGGTGCCGCCCAGCCCGAAGGCACTGACGCCGGCCACCCGCCGTCCGGTCCACTCCCGTCCACGGGTCGCCGGTGCGAACGGCGACGTGGCGAAGTCGAACCGGGGGTTGGGCGTCTCGCAGAACAGCGTCGGCGGGATCTCGGCGTACTCGACCGCGAGCAGCGCCTTGACGAGACCGGCGATCCCCGCCGCGCTCAGCAGATGCCCGATGTTGGACTTCACGCTGCCGATCGCGCAGAAACCGGTGCGGTCCGTCTGCTCACGGAACGCCTCGGTCAGCGCCCGCAGTTCGATGGGGTCGCCGATCAGCGTGCCGGTCCCGTGCGCCTCGATCAGTCCCACCTCGCCGGCCCCGACCCCGGCCCCGGCGAGCGCCGTGCGCACCACCTGGGCCTGGGCGACCGGGTTGGGGGTGGTCAGGCCCATGGTGCGGCCGTCGTTCCCCACGGCGACGGCGTCGATCACGGCACGGATGCGGTCCCCGTCGGCGACGGCCCGCTCCAGTGTCTTGAGCAGCAGCACTCCGCAGCCCTCGCCCGGTACGAAACCGTCGGCGTCCTTGTCGAAGGTGGCGCACCGGCCGCGTGGCGACAGCGCCCGCGCGACACTGAACTCGAGGTAGGGCTCTTCGTCGAGGAGCACCTCGACCCCGCCCGCCAGGGCGGCGGCGGACTCCCCCGCCAGCAGACTGCGCACCGCCGTCTGCACGCTCACCAGCGCCGAGGAGCACGCGCTGTCGACGACGAGGGCCGGGCCGCGGAAGTCGTACTGGTGAGCGACCCGGGCCGCGATGAAGTTCTGGTCGCCACCGAGACCGTTGGCGGATTCCTCCAGGCCGATGCGCCGCCGGTACCCCGACATCCTCGCGCCCATGAACACACCGACGTCCCGGCCGCGCAGCTCCTCGTCGGTGTAGCCGGCGTCGCGCAGGCAGGCGGCCGTGGTCTCCATGGTCAGCCGGATCGCCGGGTCGAGGTCACGGGCCTCCTGCTCCGTCATGCCGAAGAACTCGGGGTCGAAGTCCTCCAGCCCGTCGAGGAATCCGCCCCACTTGCTGACGCTGTACCCGGGCGAGCGTTCCGGCCGGTACAGGCCGGCGGTGTCCCACCGGCCCTCGGGGACCTCGGTGACCGCGAAGCCCCCCGTGCGCAGCAGGTGCCAGAACGCGTCCAGGTCCGGAGCACCGGGGAAGCGGCAGGCCGTGCCGATCACCGCGATCCGGCCACCGGGTGTCCCGTTCCCGGCCGGCCGGAGGGGGGGCCCGACGGCGGTGGGTACCGCTTCTGCGACAGCCGCGGTGAGGCCGGCTTCGGCCAGATGGGCGTTCAGCCGCCCGAGCGTCGGGTGGTCCAGGAGAGCTGCCGGGTCCAGTGGACGGTCCGTCACCTCCTCGATACGGGTGACCAGTTCGCCGAGGAGCACCGACTCCACTCCGAGGTCGGTGAACGTGACGTCGTGCTCCAGTTCGGCGGCGGGGATGCGCAGCGCCCGCGCGAACAGCTCCACCAGCCACGGCGCGGGCTCCGCGCCGTGACCGTGATCGTGCGGCACGGCGGCGGCCCGGGCCGTGGCCCGCGCTCCCGGCGGCCGGTTCGCACGCAGCGCCCCCTCCGCGTCGAAGGCACCGCCGGAGGCCGGGCACGGCAGCAGCACGGAGGCCGCAGGACCGTCGAGCACCTGGTCGAGGACGGCGAGCCCGGCCACGTCGCTCAGGGCGTCCAGCCCGGCCGGGGCTGCCGCGTCCGGTCGGCCGGTGCCGCCGCCGGTCTGCCGCCACACCGGCCAGTTCACGGCCCGGACACCGCTGCGGTGGCGTGCGACGAGGTCCAGGTAGGCGTTGGCGGCGGCGTAGTCGGCGACGCCCGCGGAGAGGGCGGGGACGGCGGAACTGACGGAGGAGTAGAGCACCACGAACTCCAGCGGGTCCGCGGCGGTCAGCTCCAGCAGTGCGTCCAGCCCGTCGCCCTTGGGCTCGAGGACCCGCCGTACGTCGGCGATGTCCTTGCGGACCAGTGGCGCGGGGCCGCTGCCGGGGCGGCCCGCGCAGTGCACGATGCCTCCGATCGGGCCGAGCGCGGTCCTCACCTCGTCCAGGTACGCCGCGAGCGTGCCGCGCTCGCTCAGCGGACCGGTGTGGGTCATGACACGGGCGCCGAGCCGCTCCAGTTCCCGGATGTTCGCCACGGCCTCCGCGGCCGGCCCGGTGAGGTGCCCGCCGCTCCACTCGTGCCGAGGCGGCAGCGGCCGCACGCCGAGCACGGCCAGCCGGCGGGCGCCTCGGGCGGCCAGGTGCCTGGCGGCGAGGGCGCCCAGGCCCCGGGTGCCGCCGGTGATCAGATAGACCCGCTCGGGGTCGGGCCGCCAGGACGCCGGGCCGGCGGGCACGGGGACCAGGACGGGCCGGTAACGCCGGCCCTCGCGCAGCCCGAGTTCGCCGTAGGGGCCCGAGTCCCGCCACACCGCGAGGAGTTCGCCGAGCCGGTCGGGACGGTCGCTGTCGAGTACGGTCGACCGGACCCAGGGGTACTCGGCGCCCAGCGACCGGACGAAGGTCGACATCCGGGCGCCTGCGGCCCGTACCGGAACGCCGGGCAGCGCGAACAGGCCACTGGTGACGGTCAGGACGCGCAGGCCGTCGGCCGGGCGTGCGGCGAGCACCTGTTGCAGGATCGCCAGCCGGGCCGTCCACGGGCCGGCGTCGTGCTCGTCGGCCGGTTCCTCGGCGAGCGCGCACAGGTCCAGGAAGCCGGTGACCGGTCCGCGGGCCAGCACCCGGCGCACGCACGCGAGGGCCGTGGACACGTCGGTGAAGTCGGTTCCCTGACGCAGGGTCACCACCTCGGCGGGTGCGAAGGCCGCGGCGAGAGAGGGCCGTTCGTCGCCGAGCAGGCAGAGCACCGTCCCGGCCGGCGCGGGCCCCGGCTCCGGGAACGCCTCGATCTGCCAGTCCCGTGCGTACAGCGGCACGGACTCCGCGGGGGCGGCCGGGGCCGCGGTGGGCGGACCGGCGGCCGGCGCCCCGTCAGGACCGTGTCCGACCGGTGCCGGCCGACCGGCGTCCGGCGGCCCGGCCGCACCGGGATCCGCCGCCGCGGGCAGCTCCGGCCAGCAGTGCACCGTGGCGAACGGGTAGCCCGGCAGGTCGACGGCGGGCCGGCGCGGGCCGGGGTGCAGCCGGGCCCAGTCCACGTCGCCTCCGCCGGCCCAGTGACGGGCCAGGGCGTCGAGCGGCAGGTCCGGTGAAGCGGGCGCGCCGGGCGTGGTGCCGGCCCGGCCCCGTACGACGGCCGAGGTGTCGCCCGCGAGGTGGCGGTCGAGCACATCGGCGAGCCGGGCTGTGTCCCGTACGACGACGGCCAGCCGTTCACGCATGGGTTCCCGGCCGAGCTGCGCGGTGCGGGCGAGGTCCGCCAGCGGCGCCGGACGGGTGCGCAGCATGTCCCGCCAGCGCTCGGCCAGTCGGTCCAGCTGCTTCTCGGTCCGGGCCGACAGCACGATCAGCCGGGGCTCGGTGTCCTCTTCGGGAGCCGACTCGGAGGCCGGACGCTCCGGCGGGGCCTCGACGACGATGTGCGCGTTGGTACCGCCCGCCCCGAAGGAGCTGATGCCCGCCCGGCGGGGTGTGCCGGCCGGCCAGGGCCCGGCCTCGCGCTGCACACGGAACGGGCCGTTCTCCCAGTCGATCCCGGGGTTGAGTTCCCGTGCGTGCAAGGACGGCGCGAGGATGCCGTGCCGGAACTGGAGGACCGTCTTGGTCAGTCCGGCGATGCCGGCCGCGGCCTCCAGGTGGCCGATGTTCGACTTGACCGATCCGATGGGCCACTGCCGTCCGCCGTCCCGCGGGGCGTCGCCGAACACCCGGCGCAGGCCGTCGACCTCGACGGGGTCGCCGAGCGACGTACCGGTGCCGTGCGCCTCCACGTAGCCGATCCCGTCCGGGTCGACACCGGCGTCCCGCAGTGCGCGGGCGACGAGATCCGCCTGCGCCAGCGGATTGGGCACGGTGTACCCGTTTGTCCGGCCGTCGTGGTTGACGGCGGTGCCGCGCACCACCGCGTGGATCCGGTCACCGTCCGCGAGGGCCCTGGCCAGCGGCTTGAGCAGTACCGCACCCACGCCCTCCCCCGGCACGAACCCGTCGCCGCCCGCGCCGAAGCTGCGGCAGCGGTGGTCGGTGGAGGCCATCCCCAACGCCTCCAGGGCGGCGAACTTGTTGGGGTGCAGGGACAGGTTGACGCCGCCCACGAGGGCCGCCTCGCACTCGCCGCCGCGCAGCGCGGACACGGCGAGGTGGACGGCGGTCAACGACGACGAGCACATGGTGTCCACGGTCATGCTCGGGCCGCTCAGATCAAGGAAGTAGGACACCCGGTTGGCGATCCCGGCGATCGCGGAACCGACCGGCCGGGGCCCGTTCAGCCCGTAGAACGGGTACTCGTTGTACATCGAGCCGACGAACACGCCGACCCGCCCGCCGTGGCGCTCGCGCAGTACGGCCCGGGTCCAGCCGGCGTCCTCCAGGGTGTGCCAGGCGGTCTGCAGGAACAGTCGCTCCTGCGGGTCCATGGCGGCGGCGTCGCGTGGCGTGATGCCGAAGAACAGCGGGTCGAAGCCCGCGACCTCGTCGAGGAATCCGCCGGTCGGCGGCTCGGCGCCGACCGGCTGGGTGCCCCGGCGGCCTTCGGGCAGCGGGGTGACGAGGTCCCGTCCGGCGAGCAGGTGCTGCCAGAGTTCCTCGACGTTCCCGGCCTGCGGGTAGCGGCCGGCGATGCCCACCACCGCGATCCGTCCGTCTCCGGCCGGGGGCGCGGCCCCGTCGGCGGTACGGGACACCGTGGCCGGCGCGGCAGCCCCGTCGGCGGTACGGGGCGAAGGGGAAGGCGCGTCGAGCTCGCCCGCGACCCCCGCCAGGGTGCGGTGGGCGAAGAAGAGCGTGCTGGGCACGTCCCTGCCGAGGTCCTCGGTCAGGCGCGCGGTGATCCGCACGATCTGGGCCGACGAGAGCCCGTAGTCCTCCAGCGGCGCATCGGGATCGAGCCGGTCCACGGGCACGCCGGACACCTGTGCGTACACCGCGACCAGGTGCTCCAGCGTGGCGGGACCGGGCCCGCCCGGCACGGAGGCGGCCGCGGGCGCGGGCCCCGGCACGGACTCCGTCACGTCCGGTGCCGTCACGTCCGGCGCGGCGTCCAGACGGTGACGGGCAGGGCGGAAGGGCTGGTTCGGGAGGGGGATACGGCGGGCGCCGGCGGGGCGCGGCCAGTGGTGCCGCGCGCCGGACAGCCAGTCCCCGAGCAGCGGGTCACCGACGGCGGGAACCGGCTCGCCCCGGCCGAGGGCGGCCAGGGCGGCGCACAGTTCGCCGAGGGTCGCGGCTTCGACCACGGCCCGGCGTTCGAGGTGGCGGCGGCCGGACTGCAGGGTGAAGGCGACGTCCCGCGGAGCCGGCCGGCCCGTCTCCAGGTGCTGGTGCAGTCGTCGGGCCAGTGCCGCGAGTCCGGCATCGGTCTGCGCGGAGAGCGGAAAGGCATACCGTTCGCCCGTGTCCCCGGCGGTGCCGCCGTGCGGCGGCACGGCGGCACGCAGCAGGGCATGACCGTACGATCCGGTCGCGCCCACCGCGTTGACCAGCGCACGCGCGGGTTCCTCGCCCGGCCAGAAGGCGAGGTGGTCCGAACGGCACAGGCCCTTGGGCCAGCCGGCTCCGGCCGTCCCGCCGAACAGGGTGGGTGCCGTCTGGCCGTGGCGGAACTGCAGCAGCACCTTGACGAGTTGGGACAGGCCGGCGGCCGCCTCCAGATGCCCGATGTTCGGCTTGACGGTGCCCACGGGCACCGGGCGTGAGGGATCGTCGAAGACCTCTCCCAGGGCCTCGATCTCCGCCGCGTCGGCGAGCAGGGCACCGGCAGCCGCGCACTCCACGTAGTCCACGTCGGCGGGCGCGACGCCGGCGGCGGCGAGGGTGTCCCGCACGGACCGCTCCAGCGCGGCCGCCTGCGGGGTGGCGAACCGGCCCGCCCCGCCCAGGTGGCCGGAGCGGGTGGCTTCGACCACCGCCACGGGTGTGTCCCCGTCGCGGTCGGCGGCGGGCGCGGTGCGCAGCAGGACGGCGGCGACGCCCTCGCCCGGCGACCAGCCGGGCGCGCTGTCGTCGAAGGCCCCGGCGGGCAGCCGGTCGGCCAGCAGGCCGAGGTCGGCCAGCAGGCGCACATGGTAGGGGTGGGTGAACAGGTTGGCCGCCGCGACCACCGCCGACTCGCACTCGCCGCGGCGCAGGCTCTCCACCGCCAGGTGGAAGGCGGTCAGCGACGAGGAGCAGGACGTGTCGACGGCCAGACTCGGCCCCTCGAAGCCGAGGAAGTGGGAGAGCCTGTTCGCCGACTCCGACGCGGTGGCGGAGATGGCCGCCGGCTCGCCGGCCCTGGCACGGTCGGCACCGACGTGCTGGTAGTCCTGCCACATGGCGCCCAGGAAGACGCCCACCCGGCCGGCCCGGGCCAGGGACGCCGGTGTGTGGCCCGCGTCGTCGAGACACTCCCAGACGGTGTGCAGGAGCAGCCTCAGTTGCGGATCCAGCGCGGCTGCCTCCGCCGGGGCGACCCGGAAGAGGAGGCTGTCGAAGGTGTCGATGTCGGCGAGGTAGCCGCCGGCGGGCGCGGCGTCGGTGAACTGCGCCCTGCGCCCCTCGGGAACGGCGGTGAGCGAACGTACGCCACGGCTGAGGTTGTGCCAGTAGGCGCCGAGATCGTCCGCGCCGGGGAAGCGTCCCGCCGCGCCGACGACCACGGCCCGCCGGTCACCGTCCCCGTCGGCGCGGACGTGGACGGCCCCCGGGCCGGCCACGGTGTTCCCGGCCGGGGTTCCCGTGAAGAGCGCGAGCGGGCCGCCGGAGTCCGCACCGGCCCGGTCGCCGGTGAGCGGCCCGCCCAGGAACGCCTGCAGGAAGCGATGGCGTTCGCCCAGTCCCAGACGCTCGCGCACGGCGTCCAGTGCGAGTGTGCCGATCGGGCACAGGCCCACACCGGTCTGCGTCTGGGCCGTCAGCAGGAGCTGGCCGAGGTACCCGGCCTCCAGCAGCTGGAAGCGCTCCGAGTCGGCCCCGTACAGCGGCTCGACGGCGTCGGCCGTGCCGAAGAGGTAGAGCTCGAAGGCCGCGCCGTCGAACACCGGCCGGTTGTAGACGAAGTGCACCGACCGGTCCAGTCGCGGCGACGGGTCGACGAGGTGCAGCGCGTGCTCGACAGGATGGTGGTAGTACAGGCCGGCGGGGATGCCTTCCACACCGCCGGGCCGTACGTGGACGTAGACCTGGACCGAGTAGGTGTCCCCGGCGGAGGGGTACAGGCGCCGGGTGCGGCCGGATGCCCGCCGCTCGCACAGCAGGCCGAGCATCCGCCCGAAGTCCTCGTGCGGCACGGGTCCGCCGCCGAACTCCCGTCGGCTCCGCCTCCGGAGGAAGTGCTGCTCGGCCACGTCCGCCGCGCCCAGGCCGACCACCGGGCTGCCGGCCGCGGGACGTCTGAGGTCCCACCGGGCCTGTTTGAAGGCGGTGCGCTCCTCGGCGGAGAAGAAGTCCACCTCGCCGGGCCCCTCGGCCCCGGCCCGCGGATGCCGTGCCCCGGCGTCACCGCTCATGACCGGTACGGAAGGGGCCTCGTGCACCACCGGCGCGGGAGCGGCACCGGTCTCCGGGGCAGACAGCGGCGCCGGACCGGACCCGGCCGCGGAGCCGGAGCCTGCCACGGAGCCGGAGCCTGCCGCGGAGCCGGAGCCTGCCGCGGAATCGGGCACGGCCACCGGGCCGGAGCCGGCCGTGGCGGTGGGCCGGGGCGGCCGGCCCGCTTCCGGTGCCCGGCGCGGTGCTTCGGCGGCGTCGGCCGCTCGCGCCACCGCCTCGGCCATTCCGGCCACGGTGGGGTCCGTGAGCAGCGCGGAGACCGGCACACGCCACCCGTACCGCTCCTGGAGGACGCCTGAGACCTGGACCATCGTGAACGAGGTCGCGCCCTGGTCCCAGATGTCGGCCGTGGTGTCGACGGCGGACATGTCCAGCAGGCCGGCGAAGATTTCGGCGAGTTCGCCGGTGAGCTGCGCCGCGTCCGGCCCGCCGGGCCCGCTGCCGGCGGCGGACTCGTGGTCCGGTGTCTCCGCCGCTTCCGGTTCCGCCGCGCCGTTCCCCTGCCCCGGGGCGGGAGCCATGGTGTGGAAGGTGCCCGGTTCCACCGGCCACGGCAGCGCGTCGCGGTCCAGCTTGCCGTTGGAGGTGGCGGGGAAGGTGTCCACGAACGCCACCACGTTGGGGACCATGTAGTCGGGCAGCGTCTTCGCGGCGTGCCGCCGCAGTGCGCCGACGGCCGGGGCCGGGCCCGTGTCGGCCGGGACCAGGTAGGCGACCAGCTTGCGGTCCCCGGTACGGTCGGGGCGGGCCAGCACGACGGCGTCCCTGACGCCCGGGTGGCTGCGCAACCCGTGCTCCACCTCGGCGAGTTCGACGCGGAAACCGCGGATCTTGACCTGGTCGTCCGCGCGCCCGTGGAACGAGATCACCCCGTCGGGGAAGAAGCTCGCCCGGTCACCGGTGCGGTACATGCGGGCGCCGGCGCGTTCGTGGAACGGGTCGTCGACGAACCGTTCCGCGGTGAGCTCGGGCCGCCGGTGGTAGCCGAGGCTCAGGCAGTCGCCCCCGATGAACAGGTCGCCCTCCACACCCGCCGGGCACGGCCGCAGGCCCTCGTCGAGGATGTAGTAGCGGGCGTTGTCGATGGGCCGTCCGTAGGGGATGCTCCGCCAGGACGGGTCGACTTCGCCGATCTCGAACCAGTTCGACCACACCGTCGCCTCGGTCGCTCCGCCGAGGCTGACGATCCGGGCCCCGGGGAACAGGGCGCGCACCTCGTCCGGCAGCGGCAGCGGCGTGTAGTCGCCGCTGAGGTAGACCAGCCTCAGGGTCTCCGTGCCGGGCTCCCCCTTCCGGCCGGGGAACAGCGGGGCCAGCTGCCCCAGCGTGGTGGGGGCCGAGTTCCAGAAGGTCACCGGTTCGCGCAGCAGTACGTCGAGCAGCAGATGCGGGTCGTGCTGTTCGGCCTCGTCGGCGATGTAGAGCGAGGCACCGTGTCCGAGCAGGCCCAGGATGTCGAAGACGGAGAGGTCGAAGCCGAGCGAGGTCACGCACAGCCCGACGTCCTCGGGTCCGAACCCGTGGGTGCGCCGGCACCAGTTCAGCAGGTTGAGCAGCGGCCGGTGGGAGACCTCGACGCCCTTGGGCGCGCCGGTGCTGCCGGAGGTGTAGATGACGTAGGCGAGGTCGTCGACGGAGCCTGCCGGCTCCGGGTCGTGCTCGGGCCGGCCGGGGGCCCCGACGGGGAGCAGGGTGACGCCGTCCGGTACCGGGACGCCGCCGCGCTCGTCGCCGAGCACGGTCTCGACCCGCGCCTCGTCGATGATCGCCGCCGCGCGGGCCCGGGGCAGGGACGGTTCGAGCGGGACGTAGAACCCGCCGGCCTTGAGCACCCCGTGGACGGCGGCGGCCATCGCGGGGCCGCGGTGCACGCTGATGCCCACCGGGGTGCCCGGGCCCACGCCCCGCTCCCGCAGGGACCAGGCGATCCGGTTGGCCCAGCGGTTCAGTTCGCCGTACGTCATGGTGCCGCCGGCCCAGCGTACGGCGATCGCGTCGGGGCGCTCCGCCGCCTGCTCCTCGAACAGGGTGTGGGCCCGGCGGCCGGCGGGGAACGGGATGTCGGTCCCGTGGCCGTGGGCGGGGTGCGCGGTCAGGCTCTCCAAAGTCCGGCGGTAGCGGGCGAACATGGCCTCCAGGCGCCCTTCGGGGAACCGGGAGACGGTGGCGTCCCAGTAGAACCGCAGCATGTCGCCCTCGTCGATCGCGATGCAGTCCAGGGCGACGTCCGGCGTGCAGGTAAGCCACGGTCCCAGGCGTGCGCCGTCCGGGAGCTGCTGCGCGGAGAGGTCCAGCAGACCGGTGTAGACGACCGGCAGTTCGAAGGAGCCGTCACGCCGTTCCCGCATCACGCGGCGGCGCAGTTCGCCCAGGCCGCTCACGTCGTCGGCGCCGAGGTCCCCGCTCAGGACCTGGCGGAACGCGGCCGCCTGCTCCCACAGCCCGAGGTCGCGGTCCTCGCGGGTCACCCAGCTGAGCGCCGTGAACTCACCGGGCCGGTAGCGCGCCGACTGCTCGGTCCAGCGCACCACGGGCAGGCTGAAGGGGACCGGGTAGTGCTCGGCGAGTGCCTCGGCGCAGGCGGCCGCGAGCAGGTCGTCGGGGCTCAGGCCCGCCTCCTCCGCCCGCCTGCGTACGGCGCGCCAGCCGGTGACCGTGCCTTCGAGGCGGCGGCGGGCACGGTCACGGCCCGCGGGCTCCACGGCGGGCCCGGGGTGCAGCGCCGCGACCCGCCGGCGCCAGTGGCCGAGCTGCTCCTGTTGCCGGGGAGTGCCGCGGAGTTCCTTCTGCGCGGCCTCGTACTCGGTACGGGGGGCGGGCGGGACGGGCACGGCGTCGGGCTCGGCGTAGAGGCGGAAGAGCTCACGTACGAGGAAGTGGATGCTGCGCCCGTCGAGCACGGTCAGGTCGGTCGTGAGGTGGACGGTGGCGCGGCCTGAGCGGAGGGTGGCCTTCAGGTCCCAGTGCGGGCCCCTGCCCAGCGGGAACGCCCGGCCGGCCATGCGCTGCCGCAGGGTGGCCAGGCGTTCCTCGGCGTCGTCGGCACCGGTGAGGTCCTGGAGGGGGACGGCGACGTGGTCCGGTACATGGGGGGAGACGGCGAGCCGGCCGTCGTGGGTGACGACGGTCCGCAGGACGTCGTACGCGGCGATCAGACGCTGCCAGGCCGTGGCGAGACGCCGCGGGTCGAGGTCGTCGACGTCGAAGGAGTGGTAGACCTGGCAGCCGTCCCACTCCCCCGGCGGGGTGATGGCCCGGGGGACGAAGTAGGCCTGCTGCAGTTCGTTCATCGCACGGTGCACGGCGGGCCGGTCGCTCAGCGCGTGCAGCGAGTTGAGGAAGCCCGCGAACAGGTCGTCCGCCTCACCGGGGGCGAAGCGTCCGGTCACGACGTCCCAGCGGATGCGGAGTTCGCCGTCCCGCTCCCACATCTGGTGGTCGAGGGCGACACCGGACGTCTGGCTCATGGCGAAGGTGACGTCACCGGCGAAGCCGTCGGCGCCGGGCCGGCCGGTTCCGAGCAGGCTCGTGAACACGACGGGCAGGCTCGGTACCGGTGCCGTACGGTCCTCGGCCCGCAGGGCGCGCAGGGCGCGGACGCCGGAGACGGCGGCGTGGTCCAGCCCTTCCCAGAGCCTTCCGTGGACGTCCCGCGCGGCTTCGCGCAGCGGATCGTCGAGGGTGTTCGGCAGCGGCAGCACGAGACTGGAGGTGAAGGGGCCGACCAGGTCCTCCGCCTCGGCGGGCAGCCGGGAGCGGTGATTGGTGGTGAGCACCAGCGACAGCGGTCCGGCGTGGCGCTGCCGGCCGAAGGCCTCGGCGAACACGGTGAGCACCAACGCGGTAGGTGACACCTCCCAGTCGGCGGCCAGCCGCCCGATCGCCTGCCACTGCGCACGGCCGACGCGTCCGTCGAGCGCGGTGCGTACGACCGGCCCGCGGACCGGGTCGCCGGTCACCGGCGGACCGTCCGGCAATCCCGCGAGCCGCTCGGTCCAGTGGTCGAGGTGCGCGCGGTGGGCGGGGGTGCGCTGCTGGGCGGCGAGGTCCAGCACACAGTCCCGTACGGTCAGGGCCGGGGCGGCCGGTTCATGGGCCGGGTCCCGGTAGCAGCGCCACCAGTCGTCGAGGATGACACCGAGGCCGTGGCCGTCGGTGAGCAGGACGTCGATGCTGAGGTGGACGAGGGACCGCCCGCCCGGATCGTGCGAGACCTCCACCGTGTGCATGGGCCAGTCTCCGGGCGCGTACCGGCGGTGCGAGAGGCGTGTGCGGACCTCGGGGGCCGCGGCGATGCCGCCCACGGCGAGCGGGGCCTGCTCGACGCTCTCCGGCTCCTGGACGCGCTGGCGGCCGTCCGGGGTGATGACCGCTCGCAGCATGTCGTGGTGCCGTACGACCCGGTGCCAGGCGTCCTGGAGCGCCACCACGTCGAGGCCGGCCACCTCGAACTCGCGGTAGACGTGGCAGCCGATCGTGTCGTCGCCGAGCTGCGGGTCCTTGGCGACGAGGTACGCCTGCTGGAGGTCGGTGAGGGGGAACGGCGCGTACCGGTCACCGGCTCCGCCGTCTGCCGCGGGCGGTCCGGCTTCGGCGGCGGGGTGGCCGGGCTCGGCCGGGCCGGCCCCGGCGGCGGCCTCTTCCGTGATCCTTTCCTGCAGCTCGGCGGGGGTCTCGCAGGTACGCAGCCAGGAGACCGGTATGTCCACCCCGAACTCCTGGCGGAGCCGGAACCACAGGCGGGTCAGTGCCAGGGACTCCAGGCCCAGCCCGCGCAGCGCGAGGTCCGGTCCGAGGGCCGGCGCGGGGGGCCGGGCCGGGTCCGCGCCGGGGTCCTGGCCGGGGATCACCTCCGCGAGGACGCGCAGCAGCCGTTCGGCCAGTTCGTCTTCCCTCACGTCAGTCTCCCGGAGTGGCAAGGGACCAGGCGCGCAGGGAACCGTCGAGCAGTTCGGCGGCGCCGGTCATCAGCAGCTCTGCGATGGTGTCGACATGGCGGTCGCGCCACGCCTCCAGCGGGGTGCCGGCGACCAGGCGGTTGAAGGCGCCCAGGGCCGGCCCGCAGTGGATCTGGTAGTTGACCTGTTCCTCCCGCACGCCCTCCAGGGCCGCCCGGGTGGAGTGCACGAAGTACCAGCGGAAGACCTGGGCCATCCTGGCCTTCGGGCTGCGCTCCGCCCGGGCCAGATCGTCGGGGCGCAGGCGGCCCAGATAGCCGCGGGTCTCGGCCCAGATGTCGTCGAACGAGCGGTGGAAGTAGCGGTCCTCGAGGGTCCTGCGGGTCGGCTCGTCGATCTCTTCGAGGCTCTCGAACCGGCGGTACAGCTGGTGCAGTTTGTTGGCCCGTGCGGCGAACAGGGTTCCCTTGCGCACCACTTGGACGCGGGCGCCCAGTTCGAACATGTCACCGGCCGGCGCGTAGGCGGTGTCCTGCACGTCGAGGGTCGCCAGCAGGTCCTTGACGGCGTCGGAGGTGCCGGCCTCCGGGGAGCACTGGTTGACCGAACCGGTGACCACGAAGTCGGCGCCGAGCACGAAGGCCGCGGCGACCGCCTCCGGCGCGCCGAGCCCTCCGGCCGCGCCCACCCGCACGGAGCGGGGATAGCGGTGCTCCGCCATGATCCGGTCCCGCAGCCGGAGCATGGCCGGCATGAGCGCGTAGGGGCTGCCCGCGTCGGTGTGGCCGCCCGAGTCGGCCTCCACGCAGATGTCCCCGGCCACCGGCAGCCCGGCCGCGATCTCGGCCTCGGCGGCGCTCAGGCCGCCCTCGGCGACGAGCGAGTCCAGCAGCCTGCGGGGCGGCGGGCTCATGAACGCGGTCGCGACCTCGGGCCGCGAGACCTTGGCCAGCACATGTCGTACGGCGGTGGGGGTGCCGTCGGGCGCCCGGTGCGCTCCGGCGAAGCGGAAGCGCACGACGGGCGCGGTGACCCCGGTGAACGCGGCGGCCTCGGCATGGCGGACGTCGTGTTCGAGGAGCAGTTCGACGAGTTCACGCTCCGCGGCCGGGGTGTCGGGCGTGGCCAGCAGGTTGACGCCGAAAACCCCGTCCGGCCCCAGCCGGTCGCCGATGTCCCGGATCGCGGCGTCGATCTCGCCGGCGGTCAGGCCACCGGAGCCGAAGAAACCCATGAGCCCGGCGCGGCCCATACGGACCACGAGGTCGGTGGAGGCGATGCCCTTGTACATCGAGCCGGCCACGTACGCGTGCCGCAGACGGTAGTCGGCCCGGAACTCCGCGGACCCGAGCCGCCCGGCCTGCACGGCCGCGGATGCGGGCGTGGGCGTGAGCGCAGGCGTGGGCGCGGGTGCGAATACGGGTTCGGGTGCGGCGACCGCTCCGGGGCCGCCGGACGCGGACGCGGGGTCCGGCACCGGTACGGGCACGGGCACAGCCGCCGACGGAGCCGTGGCCGGGGCGCGCGGGGCGGGGTGCTTGACGATCGCCGTCCACAGGTCGGTCAGGACCCGGCCGGGGCCCACCTCGGTGAACTCGCCCACACCCGCCTCGACGAGGTGGCTCATGCTCTCCCACCACCGCACCGGCGACGACACCTGACGGGCCAGCAGTTCCCGGACACGGCCCGGCGGATAGGGCCGCGCGGTGACATTGGCGATGACCGGGATCCGCGGGTCGGCGAGATCCTCCGTCGCGAGGAAGGAGTCGTACTCGGCAGCCGCCGCGGTCATGTAGCGGGAGTGGAAGGGTGCGCTGACCTGGAGCGGGACACACCGTCCCAGCCGGGCGTCCCGTACCGCCCGGGCCGCCCGGTCCAGCGAGTCGCGCGGCCCGGCGAGCACCACCTGGCTCGCCGAGTTCCGGTTGGCCGGGTCGACGTCGTCGATGCCCGCGTCGAGCAGCAGGCCGGTGAGCCGGTCGGGGTCGGCGCCGAGAACGGCGAGCATGCCCCCGCCCTCGGCGCGGCCCATCAGTTCACCGCGCCGCCGTACGAGCCGGACCCCCGTGGCGAAGTCGAAGCACCCGGCGGCGAACAGCGCGACGTACTCGCCCAGACTGTGGCCCGCGAGATAGTCGGGGGCCGGACGCTCCTCCCGCAGGGCGAGCCAGCTGAGCGCGTTGACCACGAACAGCGCCGGCTGCACCGACCGGGTGTCCTTCAGCCCGGGCGCGGCACCGTGCAGGCACACCTCCCGGATCGGGTACCCGAGGATCTGGTCGGCCTGCCCGACCAGTTCGGGGTAGCGGTCGAGGACCTCGGCCCCCATGCCCACCCGCTGCGCCCCTTGGCCGGGGAACGCCCACACCACGGTCATCGTGCCACCTCCGCTGGTCCGGGGGTCTAACGGGACTGCTGCTGCCGTGTGGCGTACAGGCCCCAGTGGTGGGGCGTGAGGGCGGTCTCGATCAGCGTGCCGTCGACGAACGTGCCGGGCCGGGCCTCGGCGGTGAGCGCCTCGCGCAGCCGGCCGTAGACGGTGAGGTCCTTCAGGTGCAGCAACCAGTGCACGCGGTCGGCGTCCCCGAACGCCTCGTCGAAGAGGGCCGCGGACGCCTCACCGGTGAACCGCTTGTTCACGGTCCGGGCGATCTCCGTGGCGGCCTCTCGGCCCTCGGCGAGGAATCCGTGGCCGATCCTGGCCGAACGCAGGAGCACGATACCGGCGTTGGCGGAGTTCAGCGGCTCCTCGGCGCGGTCCGCCCAGGGCAGGAGGACGTTCGAGCGGACGCTGCCGTCCACGAACAGCCGGTCCCACGCGCCGGCGGAGCCGTCCCCCTCCGCCTGGACGCGTTCCTTGGCGATGGACTCGCGGAACGCCCGGTCCCGGTCGCCCATCTCGACCATGTCGTAGTAGGTGTCCAGGGACTTCAGGTGGATGAGGAAGTGGATCCGGTCCTCGTAGCCGAAGCTCTCCTCGTAGACGAAGGCAGTGGCCTTTCCCACCTGCTGGGCGTTGACGTGTTTCGCCACCTCGCGGGCGAACATCCGGCCCTCGTTGCGGTATTCCGACTTGAGCTGCCCGACCTTCTGGACCACCACCCCGGCATTCTGGGAATGCAGCAGACCGGTCGCGTCGATTTCCGTCTGGTGAGCGGCGGGTGGCACGATCTGGGCGCGTCGTTCTTCATTCTCTGCGGGTGATGCGTTCGAGGTACTCATCAGCAGCCGGATTCCTTCCGTTCGTTCTTGTCCGCTTTTCTGGAACGCTAGGACAGAGACCCCTCGGCGGGCTGCTCAGTTTGGAGCAGCCCGTCGACGAGTGCGGCCACCTCGGGGGTGCGCATGAGTTCCAGGTGCGGGAGGTCGAAATCGACGACCCGGGCGACGAGGCCGGCGCGTTCCTCCTCGGGGAAGGCGTCGAGCCCGAAACCCTCCGACCGCGAGTTGACGGCCGTCGCCTCACGCCACACCCGCCGGGCGTCGAGTTCGCTGCCCGCTGCGAGCCAGTGCAGGTAGCTGGTGAAGATTTCGGCCAGTTCCTGGCTGCGTTCACCGGTCATGCCGCCGCGCTCACAGGCGTCGGGCAGGATGCGCAGGCAGAGTTTTCCCAGCTCGGCGGCGAGTTCGAGCGCGGTGGCGGCCGACTCGTCGGCGTCGTGGCCGGCCCGTACGGCGGCTTCGACCTCGTGCGCAGGCAGCACCGACGAGAGGCGGGCCGTCATGAAACGCTCGTAGTGTCCGATGACCATGTGGCGCTCGGCGAGGTCGGGGTCGATGAGAATGAGTCCCGGCTTTTCCTGCCGGCGTGCCAATTCCTCGACCAGCGCGGCGGCGTAGACGCTTCCGCTGCAGAATCCGATGACCGCGCGGACCGTCCGGCCGCTTTTCTCCACGTCTCGTATCCAGCGTTCGACGTGCTGGGCGGCGCTCATTCCGGCCTCTTCCCCGTGCGGGGGCGGCATCGTCTCCCAGAAGGTGAAGGGAGAGGAAAGCTGGGCGACGAGTTCCGTGAACGTCGCGGAGGGGCGGCCCGCTGTGCCGAAATCGGCCGCCAGGACGATATCGGCTCCGTCTACGTTCTTCAGCACGTTGTGCGCGGCGGGCGCCGGAGCGGCGGTTTCTTCCTGGGGTGCCATGCTGTTGTCACTCCTCGGGTGTACGTGCGGTGTCACTGGAGACGGGGGACGTTGGTCAGTTCCCGGCCGGAGAGGGGGGCCGCCTCGGCCGCCGGCCCGGAAGCGGCCCCCTCGGGGGCCAGCACGGCGTCGTACCGGGCCGACTCCCGCGCCGCCGGCAGGCAGTAGCAGGCCAGTCCGTTCGCGGCGGCGAGCGCACGCAGTTCGCCGGGGCGAACGCCGCCCTCCCCCGCCGCGTGCGCGCCGTCCAGCAGCGCGCCGACGTCCACACGCGCGACGGCGTCGAGGCCGCGCAGTTCGCCCAGGGCGGTGACCGGCGGGGCGAGATCGGGATGGAGGAGGCCGGTGACGGTGACCGCCCCGCCCTTCCCTGCCGCATCGGCCACGAGCCGGGCCGCCGTCCGCCCGTCCCATGGCACCGTGCGGTGGGATCCCGGGACGATCAGGGGTGTGCCGGCGGGCCGCAGGCGTACGTCGTAGCGGAAGAGGTTCATCTCCGTGGCGCACACCCCGGGTTTGAGCCGCATGTCGGCCACCAGCCCGTGCTCGGCGGCGAAGGCGGGGAAGAACGCCGGCTCTATGACGAGTTCCCGCTCCTGTGCGGCCTGTTCGGCCAGCAGTTCACGGACCCGGCCCGCGGTCGTCTCCCCGGGGGACCTGCCGGCGAGTACGCACAGGCGCAGGGCCTCGCGCAGCGGGAGGCTGTGCACGTCGCCGACGAAGACGGTGCCGCCGACGGCGCAGGCCTTCACGGCGCGTTCCAGGGCGCGGCGCAGGTAGCCGGGCCCGGGGAAGTGGTGGATCACCGAGTTGAGGACCACGACGTCGAACCCGTCGGGCAGGTCGGGGGCGTCGGCGTCCCCGACGCGGAACTCGGTGCCCGGGTGGGGCCCGTGGTCCCTGGTCATGCGGGCGACCGCGGTCGCCGAGATGTCCGTACCGACATACCGTCCGACGTGCGGCAGGAGCCCCGCGACGACCAGGCCGGTGCCGGCTCCGATCTCCAGGACGCTGTCCGGGCCGAGGCTCAGGATCTCGTCCACCGTGCCGTCCAGCCATTCGGCGGTCTCGGCCGGGGAGTAGTTCTCACCGGTGATGCTGCTGCGCCAGCCGGCGAAGTCGGCGCCGGACGAATCCTCGGCGCTCTCGTAGACCGCGTCGTAGATCGCGGCCCACTGCCCGACGATGCGGGCTTCACTGTCGGTGCCCATCAGCTCGCCGCCTCTGCGCGCGTGTCCAGGGTGACGGGCAGTTCGACCAGACCGCGCATGATGCGGGTGGGCCGCCAGCGCAGGTCCCCGCGCGGGCAGGCGAGGCCGATCCGGGGGAAGCGTTCGATGAGCATCCCGATGCCGATCTCGCCCTCCACCCGGGCCAGCGGGGCGCCGACGCAGTGGTGGATGCCGTGCCCGAAGGCCAGGTGCGGGTTGTCGGCTCTGGTGATGTCGAGCAGGTCGGGACCGGCGAACTGCTCCTTGTCACGTCCGGCTGCCGCGATGGACAGGGCGACGATGCTGCCGGCGGGCACGACCGTCCCGGCGACCTCGACGTCCTCGACGGCCACCCGGGTGGTGGACAGCTGGACCGGCGGGTCGTACCGCAGGAACTCCTCGACGGCGCTCCCGGCGAGTTCGGGCTTCTCCCTCAGGAGCGCCAGTTGTCCGGGGTGCGCCGTCAACGCCAGTACACCGTTGTTGATCAGGTTGACGGTGGGTTCCTGGCCCGCGCTCATCAGCAGCATGACCGTCGAGATCAGCTCCGTCCCGGAGAGCCGGTCCCCGTCGTCGGTCGCGTGGATCAGGGCGGTGAGGACGTCGGAGCGGTCGTCGCCGGTGCCGGCCGCGGCCCGCTTCCGCTGGATCAGAGCGGTGAAGAAATCCCGCATCGCGGCGTATCCCTCGGCCTTCGTCATCGCGCCGTCCGCCGCGCCCTCGGGGCGGTGAGGATCGCGGTGGCCCAGGTGCGGAAACTCGCCCGGTCGATGTCCGGTATGCCGAGGATCTCGCACATGACGACGGTGGCCAGCGGATGCGAGTAGGACTCCACCAGGTCGACGGTGCCGAGCGGCTCCATCGCGTCCAGGAGTCCGGCGGCCACTTCGCGGATCCGGGGCCGCATCGCCTCGACGCGCCGCATGGTGAAGGCCTTGCCGATCAGCTTGCGCAGCCGGGTGTGGTCCGGCGGGTCGGTGTTCGCGACGTGGTAGAGGTAGTCGGCCCGGTCGCCCGGTTCACCGGTGACGTATCCGGCGTCCCTCAGCTGTTCCCAGGCCCGCGTGGGGTCCTTGGAGAAGCGGGCGTCGGCGAAGATCTCGCGGGCTTCGGCGTAGCCGAGGACGAGCCACCGGTGGAGGCCGTTCGGTTCCCGTACGAGGTGCACGATCCCCTCGTCGCGCATTTCGCCGTACAGCGCGTACGGGTCGGCCTCCGATCCGGTGGACAGTACCCGCACGGGCCGCTCGTCGGGGGTGACGGCCGGGGACGGCTGATCCATGGGCGCTCCTTGGGTCGCTGGCTGACTGCTGCCATCGTCCCGTCGGCGCCCCGGCCGATCTGTCCCGGATTGAGCATCAGCGAGAAGGTCTGAGGGTCTCCGCGACGGTGGTGCGCGACGCCTCCACGAGGGACCGCGTCCACGCGTGCTCGGGTGCCCCGAGCACCTTCGCCACCGGGCCCTCCTCGCAGACGACGCCCTCGTGCAGCGCCAGTACCCGGTCGGCGGTCCTGGCCAGCACCCCCAGGTCGTGGGTGATGACGATGACGGCGAGCCGCAGTTCGAGGCGCAGCCGGTTGACGAGGTCCAGGACCGCCGCCTGGACCCGCGTGTCCAGGCTGGAGGTCATCTCGTCGCAGATCAGCACGTCCGGATCGGCGGCGAGCGCACGGGCGATGGCGACGCGCTGGCACTGGCCCCCGGACAGTTGCGCGGGGTACCGGTCCGCGATGCGCTGTTCCAGCCCCACCAGGGCCAGCAGCCGCGCGCTCTCCGCGGCCGCCCCGGCCCGGTTCATGCCGCGCAGGCGCCGCAGCGGACGGGTGAGGGCGGCGCCCACGGAGCGGCGGGGATTGAGCGAGCCGACCGAGTGCTGCGGGACGACCTGGATCCGCCTGCGCTGCTCGGTGCCGCGTTCCCCGATCGCCGCGGGGAGGGGCTGTCCGTCGAGGGTGATCGTTCCGGCGGAGGGCCGGTGGAAGCCGCTGACGCAGCGGGCGAGGGTGGTCTTCCCGCTGCCCGACACCCCGAGCAGGGCCAGGCACTCCCCCGCACCGAGGCTGAAGGACACCCCCTCGACGACGGTGCGGCTGCGGCCGCCCTGCCGGTACGCGGCGCTCAGCCCTTCGACCCGCAGCAGGGCCGACGGGGCTTCCTCCGCCGCTGTGGAGGGGGCCGTCGCGTCCTGCGGCCGGCCGCGCATGTCGCCGATGACGGGTACGGCGCGGATCAATTCGCGGGTGTACGGCGCGGCCGGCTCCGCCATCACCCCGGTGAGCGGCCCCTCCTCCATGACTGTCCCGCCGCGCAGGACGACCAGCCGGTCGGCGACCAGCCCGGCCGCGGGCAGGTCGTGGGTGACGAAGAGCAGGGACGCCCCGCGCCGGGCCACCAGCTCGCCCACTTGCCCCAGCACCCGGTTGCGGGCGACGGCGTCCAGGCCGGTGGTCGGTTCGTCGACGACGAGGACGGAGGGGTCCCCCGCGGATATCCGGGCCAGGGCGAGGCGCTGCTGCTGGCCACCGGAGAGCTGGTGCGGATAGCGTCCGAGCAGCTTCGGGTCGGCGGGCAGTCCCACGTCGGCCAGCCGGCGCAACAGCGCCTCGTCGCTGCGGTCGTCGGCGAGTTCGGCCAGTTGTCCGCGCACCCGCAGCGTGGGGGTCAGGGCGGACGCCGGGTCCTGCGGCAGATACGCCACGGTCCTGCGGCGGTACGACCGCAGTGCCCCGGCGGGCAGGCCGAGGACGTTCTCACCGCCGACGACGACCCGGCCTCCGGCGACGCGCAGCCCCGGATTGACCTGTCCCAGGAGGCTGAGCGCCAACGTCGTCTTGCCGGACCCGGACTCGCCCACGACGGCGACACGTTGCCCGGGGCCGATGTCCAGCGACACCCCGTCGAGCACGGCCCGGCCGGCTCCGTCGACGACGGAGAGGTCCTCGACGCGGATCACCGGTCCGTCCTCGCGGCGAGCCGGTCCATGCCGAGGTTGGCGGCGACCGCGAGGGTGCCGAGGCAGACGGCCGGGACCACCACGGCCCACGGAGTGAGGGTGACGCCCTCGATGTTCTCGCTGATCATGGCACCCCAGTTGGGTTCGTCCGCGCCGAAGCCGAGGAAGCCGGCGGCGGAGGTGAGGGCTACGGCAATGGCCAGCCGGGTCCCGGCGTCGGCGAGGATGGGGCGCACGATGTTCGGCAGGATCTCGCGGGCGAGGACGGACGGCACGCTCTCCCCCAGCCCGACGGCGTGTTCGACGTATCCCTGCCGCATCACCTGCACGGTCGCGGCACGGGCGATACGGGAGACGAACGACGCCCCGGTGATCACGACCACCAGGACCAGCACCGCGGCGGAGTAGCCCCAGCCGTGCAGCAGGACCAGCAGCACCAGGATCGGCGGCAGGGCGAGGATCGCCCCGTCCAGGCGGGAGACCACCGCGTCGACGACCCCGCCGAGATAGCCGGCCACCATGCCGACGGCGGTGCCGAGCACGGTGGTGACGAGCACCGCCAGCACGGGCACCAGGATGAGCGCCCGGCCGCCGGTGAGCACCCGGGCCCAGACGTCGCGTCCCGCCGAGTCGGCGCCGAACAGCAGCCCGTCGCCCGCCCCCGCGTACGGCGCCGCGACGATACGGTCGGGGTCGGTGCCCACCAGCCAGGGGCCCGCGATCGCGAGGGCGATCACGACGACGGCGGGCAGCGCGACACCGATCCGGAGCAGGGTCCGCGCGGCCCTGCGCAGGTCCTTGGTCATGAAGTCCCCGTCCGTGCTTTCGGGTTGGCCAGCAGACCGGCCAGGTCGGCGACGATGAACGACACGATGATGATCGCGGCCAGCAGCAGTCCGACGCCTTCGAGCACGGCCATGTCGTGGTTGTGCACGGCCGACAGCAGGACCCGCGACAGCCCCGGATAGTCGAAGATCACCTCGATGACGGCGGTGCCTCCGAACAGGCTGCTGATCAGCCAGCCGAACATCTGGGCGTTGGCGGGCACCGTCATCGGCAGTACGTGCCGCCACACCACCTGGTACTCCGGCAGTCCGGCGAGCCGCGCCGCGCGGGCGTTCGGCGCGCCGTTGGCGTCGACGACCGTCGCCCGGACGACCCGCCCCGCCCACGCCCCGGCGAACAGCACGATCGAGGCGACGGGCAGCACCAGGATCTCCGGCCGGTCGAGCGGTGTGCCGCCGAGCGGTGGGTGGGACACCGCGGGCAGCAGCCCCAGCGTGCCGGGGAACAGCAGGACGAGGAGGCTCGCCGTGACGAAGCTGGGGATCGCGACGATCACCAGGCTCGCCCCCGACAGCGTCCGGTCCAGCCTGCCGCCGGGGCGCAGGCCCGTGGCGAGCCCCAGCGCGAGTGCCAGCACCATCGTCCCGGTGCCCGCGATCACCACCAGCAGGGTCGTGGCCCACAGCGGTTCGGCCACGATCTCGGTCACCGGCCTCTGGGAGGTCAGGCTGGTGCCGAGGTCGCCCCGCAATACCGAGGTGATCCAGTCGGCGTACCGGACGGCCAGCGGGCGGTCCAGGCCCCATTCGTGGCGAAGAGCCGCGATCTCCTCCTCCGTTGCGTTGCCGCCGAGCCAGCCGGCGGCAGCGTCGCCGGGCACCACCGAGGCGCCGGCGAACAGCGCCATCGACACGACGAGCAGCGTCAGCAAAGTGGCGGCGCAGCGGCGCGCCACGGCGGAGAACAGCCTTCGCGGGGACATCAGTTCATGGTCGCCTTCGCGTCGCCGAACAGCTGCGTGGACTGACTCAGCCGTACTCCCTCGACGCCGGGACGGGAGGCGTCCAGCTGCTCCTGGAAGCCCCACACCAGGTCGCCGCCGCCGTCGTAGAAGTTCTTCTGCAGGTCATCGAACGCCTTCTCACGGCCGGCCTCGTCGACGACGAGCTGTGCGGCGGCGAGCTTGCGCCAGTGGTCGGGGCCGGCGCCGGTCACGTTGAAGACGGCCTGCTGGTTGGTGGTCGCGGCCAGGTGCAGGGCGGCCGGGCGGTTGACGTAGTAGAAGGCCTGGAAGGGGTGGGTGCCCAGGCCCTTGAGGTCCGCGTAGTAGGTGTCGACGGGGACCTCCTGCACGGTGAGCCTCACCCCGGTCTCCTCCAGCTGCTGCGCGAACAGCTTGGCGGCGGAGAGCATCCCGGGGACCACGTCGGCGGCCCTCAGGGTCAGCTTGTCGACGCCGGCCTCGCGGAAGAGCTCGCGGGCCTGCTCGACGTCGCGCTTGCGCTCGGTGACGCCCTTGGCATAGCCGGGCAGGTCCTTGCCGACGACGTCCTCACCGGGGGCGCCGAAGCCCAGCAGGGCGTGCGAGACCAGGGCGGGCCGGTCGGCGGCCAGCCGGACGGCCTTGCGGACCCGCGGGTCGTCGAACGGCTTGAGCTTCTGGTTCATGGCGAACGACAGGGCGTTGGAGTTGGCGATGCCACCGCGCTGGATCTTCACCGCGGGGTTCTTCTTCTCCGTCTGCGCACCGGTGGCGCTGACACCCACCGCGTAGTCGATCTGTCCGTCCTTGAGGGCGGCGAGGCGGGCGGCGGGGCTGGCGATGCGGTTGATCTCCAGCACGGGAATCGACGGCGCGCCGTCCCAGTACTTGGTGTTGGCCGTGAGCCGGACGATCCGGGCGTCGCTCTTCTCGTACCGGTAGGGTCCGGAGCCGACGGGCTTGCTGAAGTCCTTCGTACCGTCGGGGAAGACGACGGAGAACACGGCGAGCACCGACTCCTTGAAGTCGGCGCGGGCACGCTTCATCGGTACTTCGAGGGTCCGGTCGTCGACCACCTTAATCTTGGCGGTGTCGACGTCGGCGTAGACCGATGCGCGGTTGCTCGGCGGGGCGGCCAGGGTGCGCATGCTGTAGGCGACGTCGGCGGCGCGCACGGGCTCCCCGTCGTGGAAGAGCGCCCCCTTGCGGAGCTTGATGGTCCAGCGGCTCGCGTCGGCACTGGGCTCCAGCGTCTCGGCGAGCTGCATCCTGTACTCGCCGTCCTCCAGCACCACCAGCGAGTCGAAGACGTGCGCGGCGACGATGGAGCTGGCGCCGGCGCTCACCGAGCGGGGGTCGAGGCCCGTGGTGTCGGTGGCGTCGGCGGCGGCCACCCGGAGCACCTCGGCCGCCGGCTTGCTGCCGGCCTTGTCACTGTCCGAGTCCGACGACGACGTGGAACAGGCCGAGAGGCCCATCACGCTCGTGGCGACGGCGAGGAGCGCTGTCGCCTTGAGCGAGCTGCGAAAGGTCAGGCCAGCGACTTGCGTCATATCTGTTTCTTCCCTCGATGTGCACCGATGGCGGACCGGCTGGTGGAATGGGACCGTTGAACTCTCTCCTTTTCCGCCACCTCCGTCTGCGCAAATATGCGCGCCTTCCGAACACGCGGGTGAGATATCACGGGGGCCGCCGGGTTCACCGCGGGGCGAGGTGATCCTGGGTGGGGCCGTCGCCGTCACCGCCCCGGCCGCGACGGCCTCCCGGTCGGGTTCGAGACCGTCGCAAAAGCTCCAGCGACTCGGCGGGATGGTGACGTGCGCGGCCGGTTCGGTCAGTTCCGGGCAGACGGCGGCGAGAGCCGCGGGGCGATGCGCAGGGCCGTCGGCCCGGACGGCTCCGAGGTGGCCGGCGGCCCGGGAGGGGCCGGGCGGGTTCTGCGCAGCGATCCGCCCGGGAGGGCGGGTGCGCTCGCGGTACCTGTGCCCGGCGGGCTTGCCCGCGGCGCCCGTTGCTCCTTCAGCGCGCGGCCCGGTCCGCCACCCCTCGGGTGATGTCGGCGTAGAGACGGAAGAGGACCGGGCGGGCTTCGCCGCGTTCTCGTTCGTGCAGGGCCGCCCAGCACCGGGCGACGGTCTCCCTGGCCCGGGTGCCGGGCCAGGGCCGGGGCAGGAGTTCGGGCGGCAGCAGCGGGTCGGGCTCCATGGCGCGCGTGAGTTCGGCCGCCAGCTCCACCGCGATGGTGAGGAGCGCGGACGGGGAGAGTCCGGCAGGGTCGGTGAGCCGGGCGAGACGGGGCCGGGCGAGGCGGTCGAGGCGGTCGTAGCGATCGGCGATCTCCTGCAAGGGCCACAGACCGCGGGCGAGTTCGGCAGGCTCCCGGGTGTCGCCCCTGCGCAGGTCCGTCGTGGTGAGGAGGGTGAGCGCGCCGTGGGCGCCGAGGCGGTGGGCCGCTTCTTCGACGTACGGCTCCCAGGTGTTGGCGCAGACGTACAGTCCGCCCTGGAGCGGGGCGCCGCCGAGGTGGAGGAGCGTCTCGCGCAGGGAGTCCCGGGTCGTGCGCGCCGATTCGGGCACCGCGAAGGCGGCCAGGTGCCAGACACCGTCCCAGGGCGCGAGTCCGGCGTCCTGCTGGAATGCGTGCCGGAGGAAGTCCGCGTTGGGGGCGAGGGCACGCGTGGTGTCCGCGGTCGCGTGCAGCTGCGCCTTGCGGCCCCGGCCCTCGTGGATGAACCGGCCTTCGGCCACGAGGCGTTTGACGCACAGCCGCACCTGCTGGTCGCTCATGCCCAGGGTGTTGGCGACGGTGTACAGCTCGTCCGCGCCGACGGTGCCGTCCTCGCGGACCAGCGCGTGGACGAGCATGCGGGTGGGGATCTCGATGTGGTCGGTCATGGTGTGCGCGGTCCTCCCGGTCCGTTCGCCGCGACAGGACGGCACATGGTGGTCACCGCACCGAACCCCAGCAGCCCGCGCAGGCAGGGCGTGTGCTCGGTCCGCACGGCCGTGAAGCCGCGCCGCCCGTACAGGGCCCTGGCGCGAGGGTTGGTGTCGATCACGTCCAGTCTGATCTCCCGGCAGCCCTCTTCCGCCGCGACGGCGGCCACTTCCTCGATGAGCAGGCTCCCGACGCCGCGGCCGCGCATGGCCGGGGCCACGGCGATGCCGTCCATGACGAGCTGGTCGGGGGCCGGGCGGCGTTCGAACAGGGCGAGGAGCAGGAGCCGGTGCAGTCCTCGCAGGTGTCCGTACGCACGCAGTACGGCGGAGGCCGATCCCCCGGTGAGGGCCCGGCCGCCGAGCTGGTAGCCGGCGAGGCCGACGAGCTGCCCGTCAAGGAGCGCGCACACCGCCCGATCGGCGTTCAGGTGGGCGGCGAGGAAGGACACCGCCTTGTCCGGCGGGTTCAGGGCAGGGCCGAGTTTGCGGCCGAAAGCGTCCCAGTACAGCTCGGCCGCCCGCCGCTCGGCTCCGGCCGGAACGCCCCGCCGGACTCTTACCGCCCCCGCGCCGGCGCCCGTCGCGTCCCGTCCCATGCCGTGCCCCCCTTCGTTCCGTAACCCCGGCCTCAAAGCTATCATCCCATCGACGACCGTTCCCACAGTGATAGTTTGAGTGCTGCGCGAATCCGAACAGAGGCGGTCAGATCCCATGTGTCCGAAGATCCAGCCCCGACGGCGCGGGCTCCGCATCGCCGCGTGGTCACTCGCCACGGTCCTGTTCGTGACCGCCGGCCTCGTCGGTGTGGTGCTGTGGCAGAACTCCTACGGCATGGACGAGCAGCGGGTCTCGATCCGCCACGGCGGGCACACCCTCAACGGCGTACTGGCCACCCCCAGGGACGGCCGCAGGCACCACGGTCTGGTCGTGTACGTCCACGGCGACGGCCCCGTCGACGCCACCCACGACGACGGTTACAAGCCCCTGTGGGAAGCGAACGCCAAGGCCGGGTACGCCTCCCTGTCCTGGGACAAGCCCGGCGTCGCGGGCGCGCCCGGCGACTGGCTCGACCAGTCCATGGACGACCGGGCCGACGAGGCGGCCGCCGCCATCGCCTGGGCGCGCGCCCGCCCGGACATCGACGGCGACCGGATCGGGCTCTGGGGTGCCAGCCAGGCGGGCTGGGTCCTGCCGAAGGTCGCCGCCAGGACGCCCGTCAGCTTCGTCATCGCCGTCTCGCCCGCGGTCAACTGGCTCCGGCAGGGCCGCTACAACCTGCTCGCCGAGCTGCGCGCCGACGGCGCGTCGGCAGCCCGCACCAACGCCGAGATCGACAGAAGCGACACCGTCCGCCGGCTGCTGGAACGCCGCGCGACCTTCGAGGAGTACGTCAGGGCGATGGGCGGCGACGCGAACGGCATGACCGCCGGCCGCTGGAACTTCATCTCCGAGAACTACACCGCGGACGCCACGCGGGACCTCCGCGCCCTGCGCGGCGTACCGGTGCTGCTGGCCCTCGCAGGCCACGACCGCAACGTGGACACCGCCGACACGGAGCGCGTCTACCGCGAGGTTCTGGACGCGGACGGTGCGTTGACGGTCGCGCGTTACCCGGACGCGACCCATTCACTGCTCAAGGAGTCCGTCGAGCGGTCGGACCTCAAGCTCACGCTCACCGCGCTCCTCGCCCCCCGCTCGCTCTTCGCGGACGGATTCCTGGACGGGCAGCGACGGTTCCTCAAGGACCCGGGCTCCGGACCCGCGCCCGCGCCCGCGCCCGCGCCCGCGCCCGCGTGAACGTTCCCGGCCGGCGGAGATCACCGGGGCCCCTCAGGACTTCGCCACCGCCCCGGCAGCCGTCCCGGCCGTGCCGCACGCCTGCGCCCCCGAGTCCGCGCAGGCGTGGGCCCCGCGCCGGGACCCGCGTCCGGCGCACGACATCGCGGCCCAGCGGCAGGCGCCGCCCGCGAAGCCGGCCGCGAGGGCCCATCCGGGCAGCTGAGCCCCGGCTCGTCGCCGCCCGCCCGGTGGCCGGGGCCGCCCAACGGCCGGACCGCATCGGCTACGGCATCTCCTTCAGCGTCGTCGCCGACACCGCCGACACCGCCGTCGCTGCGGTTCCCGCGGAGCGCGCCGGGCCCGCGGCGGCAATCGCCGAGACCAGCAACGAGATCGGCAACGCCCCCGGCATCGCACTCCTCGGCTCGCTGGCGGCCCTTGGTCTTCCGGCTCCAGGGGCCTGACCTCGCCGGTACTCTCCACGAGACGTCGCAGGTCCCGGTCTCACGTCCGCCGTGGCCGGCGATGCGAAGTCGGCCTTCGTCACCGGCCTGCACGCCGCTGCCGTCATCGCGGGCATTCTCCACGCCGCACTCGGCGTCTTCGCCCTGCGTCGTCTGCCGAGGGCCTTCAGCAGCGCCGACGGCGCCCGACCGGAGCCCTGGTCCAGGACGCCGTCGAGGAGAGCGGCGTTCGACGACCCATGCCGAATCCCCGCTCCGCCGTGGACGGGCTCGCCCGCCTCGCCCGCACCGGGCGCGTGTTCGGTGCGCCGCCCGTGGCACACGGGTGCTCCGCGGGCCACGCCCGGTACGCCGAGGCACAACGGGAAAGCCGAGCAGTACGGCCGGACGAAGACTCCGTTCAGTGGAGGGGCGCCCAGTGCCCGAGAGCGTCGTCCAGGCCCGGATGCTCCGGGTCCTCCCGCACCAGGCAGCCCCACGTGATGCCGGGAACATCGGAACCCGTCAGGTCGGCCGGCCCCACGGTCAGGGTGCGGTGGACGGCCTCCAAACAGGCGGCTGCCGACGGGTGGCGCGGCTCGGACACCTCCGGCCCGGTCATCGTCGACCAGTGGCCGGCGCCGGCCGCGGACACGTACTGGCCGTACTCGGGCCCGGCCTCGTCCCCCGTGAGCCACGGCACCACCTGGGCCCCGTCCCAGTGGTCGCGCCGGTCGCTTCCGGAAAGCCTCGGGCGTACCGCCTCGGCCGGGGTGAGCAGCACCCCGTCCGGCAGGAACCTCCCGGAGCCGACCTCGCCCTCGTCCTCGTTCTCCTCGATGTACTGGTGCTCCACGCCGCCGCACAGCCGCCACAGAGCCGTCAGTTCCGCCGGCAGGCCGTATCCGAGGTACCGCGTCAGCAGGTCCCCGGCGGCGCGGACATCTTCTTCCGCGGCAGGCGGCAGCAGGGAGGCGTACGAAACGGGGGCGTGCACCCGCAGCCAGCCGGTCAGTTGCCGCCACGCGGCAGTGACCCGCTCGGCCTCGTCATTTCGTTCGGACATTCGCCCACAGCAAGGGGGAGGTTGTATCGCACCGCCGGTCTGTGGGCCGCGGCCACCACCGTGTTCCGTCCCGGTGTGATGGCGGTGAGGTGGGCGATGTCCCCGGGCATGGCCGCCCCGCCGTCGAGGCCGTCCCCGGACTGCTACAAGGTCGTGGCCGACGTACTGAAGGACCTGGCCGGGGCCGAGGAGACCGGCCGGGTCATGGACTACGCGATCCCGGCCGAGTGCACGGGCGAAGCCGGATCCGCCGGACTCCGGCCGTCGCCTTAGCCGATGAGGAAGCCGCGGACCGGTCGCGCCGGCGCCGTCAACGGCTCCCTGTCCTCGGCGAAGGAACCTCGGTGAAGGGACGGGCCGGCGGCCGGAACCACTCAGGTCACGAGGAAAGCTTCCTCAGGTCCGCGGCGAGTGAGGCGATGGCCGCCGGATTGCGCGGGCTTTCCACCAGCTCCGCGTAGTCGAGGACGACGATCCGGTCGTTCTTGACGGCCGAGACGCCGGCGAGCGGCGGGTAGGACTTCAGGAACTTCCGCTTCTGGTCCGCGGTGGTGTCCCCGTAATCGTTGATCACGATCACCTCGGGGTCACGCTCGACCACGGTCTCCCAGCCCACCGTCGCCCAGCTGTCCTTGAGGTCCTTCATGACGTGATCGCCGCCCGCCCTGGTGATGATGTCGTGCGGCCCGGCGTACAGTCCCGAGGTCAGCGGCTTGTCCCGCCCGTCGTCGTAGAGGAAGACGCGTGGGCGGTCGCTGCCCTTCAGGGCCTTCGACTGCGCTGCGGCCACCTGCTTCTCGAAGTCCGCGACGAGGGCCTCGGCACGGTCCTCGATGTCGAAGATCTTCCCCAGGTTCCGCATATCGGTGTAGAGGGCTTCGAGCGGCGGCATCACGCCGCGCGCCTTCCCCCGCCCGTTGCGGCACGACTCGCTCAGCAGGTACGAGTCGACGCCCACCTTCTCCAGCTCGGCGGGACTGAAGCCCTCCCCCTCGTTGAAGCCGTAGTTCCAGCCCGCGAAGACCAGATCGGCGCGGGCGTCGAGGACCAGCTCCTTGTTGATCGTCTTCTTCGAGAGCCACTCGGTCTTCTCGTAACCGTCCTTCCAGGCAACGGACGTGAGATCGCCCTTGTCGTCGGGCATCACATAGCCCGCCATGTGGCCCTCGAGCCCGAGCGCGAACATGATTTCGGTGATACCGACGTCATTGGTGACCACACGCTCCGGGGCCTTGTCGTAACTCTTCTTCCGACCGCAGTTCTCGACGGTCACCGGATAGTGGCCGCCGCCTGCCTCGGCACCGCTGTTCTCTGCGTCTTGAGAGGTGACCTGCGCGCCGCAGCCGGTGAGGAACAGGGCGGCGGCGAAGGCGAGTGCGGCGGGGCGTACGGGGTTCGGCATGGAGACAGTGGCTCCTCAGGAAGCGGGGTGGGTGGGCGGGAGACGGTCGAAGAGCAGTTGTACGGCGCCGGACTCGGGATGCGGTACGCGGTGTGCCCGTACGCCGAAGACCTCGGCCAGCAGCTCGGGGGTGAGCACGTCGTACGGAGCGCCGGAGGCGACGATCCGGCCGCTGTCGATGACATGGAGCAGATCGCAGTGGAGTGCGGCGAGGTTGAGGTCGTGCAGTGCGGTGAGCACGGTCAGCCCGCTGCCGCGCACCAGGGCCAGCACGTCCAGCTGCTGGGCGATGTCCAGGTGATTGGTGGGCTCGTCGAGCACCAGTACCCGAGGCTGCTGAGCGAGCGCGCGGGCGATCAGGACCCGCTGCTTCTCACCGCCGGAGAGGGTGAGGAAGCCACGGCCGACGAGATGACCGGCGCCGACCTGCGCCAGGGCGGCCTCGCACGTCCGCCGGTCCTCGTCGGTGGTCCGGGCCACCGACCGCTGGTGCGGCAGCCGCCCCATCGCCACGACTTCGGCGACCGTGAAGTCGAACTCGGTGACCACCTCCTGGGGCAGTGCGGCCAGCCGACGGGCGCCTTCGCGCGCGCTCAGGGCGTGGAGGTCAGCGCCGTCGAGCCGGACTGTACCGGCCGAGGGACGCAGGGCCCGGTAGACGCAGCGCAGCAGGGTGGATTTCCCGCTGCCGTTGGGCCCGACAAGCCCGACGACCTGCCCGGCGGCCGCTCGCAGCGTGGCCTCCCGCACCAGCCGCGCACCGGAGATCTCGACCGTCAGTTCATCGATGTCGATCCGCATCACGCGCCTCCGAAGGTGTAGGAGCGGCGGCGCATCAGCAGGACGAAGCACGGCACACCGATGACCGCGGTCAGTACGCCCACCGGCAGCTCGACGGGCGCGAGCACCACGCGCGACAGGATGTCCACCCAGATCAGCAGGACGGCGCCCGCGAGGGGCGCGACGGCCAGCAGCCGGCGGTGGTCCGCGCCGACCAGCATCCGTGCGGCGTGCGGGACCATCAGTCCGACGAAACCGATCGCACCGCTCACCGCCACCACCGCCCCGGTGACGGCCGCGCAGACCAGGAAGAGTTCCTTGCGCAGCTTCCCCGCGTCCACCCCCAGGGCGGCCGCGGTCTCGTCGCCCATCGCCAGGGCGTTCAGGCGGCGCGCCGACACGGTGAGGTGGGCGAGGCCGGCGAGTACGGCTCCGGCGGCGATCGGTACGGAGGCCCAGTTGGCTCCGCCGAGGCTGCCGAGCAGCCACATCATCGCGGAGCGGGCCGCCTCGCCACGCTCGGCCGCGAACACCATGAACGTCGTGACGGCCGAGAAGCCGTAGTACATCGCGGTGCCCGTCAGGACGAGCCGCAGTGGGGTCAGGCCGTCAGCGGTGCGGGCGATGGCGTACACCAGCGTCATGGCGAGGAGCGCGGAGAGGAAGGCCGCCGTGGACAGGGCCCAGAGACCGAGCGCGCCGAAGGCTCCGAACAGGAGCACGGCGTTGGCGCCGACGGCCGCGCCCGAGGAGATGCCGAGCACGAACGGGTCGGCGAGAGCGTTGCGGACCATGGCCTGCACGGCGACGCCGATGGCCGACAGGCCGGCCCCGACGACTGCGGCCAGTACGGCCCGCGGAAAGCGCAGTTCCCACACGATGGTGTACGCCGGGACCTGGTCGGGGGATATGAGGCCGCCTGTCAGTCCGGCCCACAGATAGCGCAGCACTTCCCCCCAGGAGAGCCCCGACGCCCCGATGCCCGCCCCGCAGAGGATGGAGAGCACAAGCGCGGCGCACAGGGCGGTGAGGAGGAGCGGAAGTGACACGC
Organism: Streptomyces sp. Wb2n-11; assembly: GCF_001049855.1. Classification (NCBI taxonomy): domain Bacteria; kingdom Bacillati; phylum Actinomycetota; class Actinomycetes; order Kitasatosporales; family Streptomycetaceae; genus Streptomyces; species Streptomyces sp. Wb2n-11. The sequence continues at coordinate 6,750,197 of NZ_CVPB01000001.1, read as the reverse complement.
GCTGGGGCGGCGCGGGGCCGGCGCCGGCGCGGGGCAGGTGCGGCGGCAGGGCGGGTTTGAGTTCGAGGGGTGTGGCCACGGGCGGTTCGCTTTCGCCTCGGGCCGTGCACCTGCGTGAGCAAAGGAGCGGCCCGGGACGCCGGGCGCCCTGCGCAGCGCCCTCTCGCAGTCCACGGCGAATTGACAGGAGCCATCACCACCGCGGGTAATCGGGCTTACGGGGCCACGTGTCGGGCTCCGCCTACCGTTGCGGGTCAGCGCCGGACTTCGACCGGACTTCCCCCGCGGGGCGCTTGCAGCTTAGCGCCTACGGAAGGGAGCCCCGCCAGGGGAGAATCCGGTGCAAACCCCGTCGTGCACGCGCAGCGTGGCCAGGTCCGCGCCGGCGTCTGCGGCTTCCGCCCGCGGCCGGCCCCGACGAAAACCGGCACGCCGCGCGCGCCTGCCCGCCCACCGGGCCGGCAGCCTCAAGCTGACGCCACGGTTCTCCGGCCCCGGACAGAGCGGCTCGCACACAGGGCCGCGGCCGGCCGGCGCGGGAGCTGCGGGCCTCCGGAGCGCCTCCGGGGTGGGGATGCTCCCCGCCCGGCCGAGCGGGGCACGGAGGTGTGCGCCGGCCCCGCCGTACGGCAGGAGCCGGGCCCGCCGGCCGGTCGGGGCGCATGGGACCGGGTGATCCGGCGTCTGTGGACCCGTACCGTCCCCGGGACGCCCGTCTGCGCTCTCTTCCGCCCGGCTCGTACGGGCTCAGAACGATCCGAAACAGCCCTGGGCGCGGCGACGACCGGCCGTGTCGTGGAGACTTGAGGAGGCGGGCGGCGGCCGCCGCCGGCCGGAAACCTCACAGCCGAGACACGGAGAGTGCGACAGAAGAGCCACGTCCTGCTGAAACACCCGCGGAAGCACCGGACCAAGGTCGACGAGGAGGACACGATCAACACCGCCGAAACGGACCGGCACCCGCTGGACTCCACCAGCGTCATGAACGCGAAGAAGACCCTCTTCGAACTCCTGGGCCGCACGGGAATGCTCCGGAGCGAAGCCGAAGAGCTGATCGCGCTCGTCGAGGCCGGCGCGATCGCAGACGCGCACAGCGAGGCAGAGAAGGAGAAGGGCGCCCCGGACGAGAAGGGGGAGTCGTACGGCATCGGCTGGCACGACGGCGCCCGGGCCGTCGGTGACGAACTCGCCCGCATCGCCGAGCGAGCCCTTGAGCGTGCCATCGGCCCGGCGATGTCCGGCTTCCCGCAGGACGGCGCGCGAGGCCGTCACCCCGTGGGGAGGGTGGACGTAGAGCGTGCGAAGGTCGCCGTGACGCCGCTCTACCTCGCGTTCAGTGACGTCTCGGACCTCGATCCCGAGGTGTCGGACGAGGTCCTCACCGCGGTACTCGGCACGATGAGCATCGTGGAACGGGTCGGGTACGCCGGCCGGCTGGAGCAGTTCACCGAGTCCCACCGGGAGCGGCTGGCTCAGTTGTACGCGCGGTACGGGCCCCGCAGCCGCATCGCCGTCCACGGCCGCTACTCCCTCCTCCACTCCCCCACGAGCATCGCCGTACTCGAACGCCTCGCCGCCGCACCATCAGCGTTCCGGACGGAATGGGAGCACGCGGAACTGCCTCCTGCATGGCTGGAAGGACTCGCGACCGCCTGGCGCGCGTCGGAGGCCCCGCCGGGCTGACGCCCGTCCCGGCCCTGGCTCGACGACCGTGCCGGAGGCGGGCCGCGGCCTCCGGTGAGGGACCGCGTGCCTCCTGTCCGCCGGGCGGGGTGGACGGGCACCGTCACGTCCGTCCCCCGAGTCCGCGTCTGCCTTCACCCAGCGCTTACGGCGCCGGGCCTGCCGAAGCCCACCGGCCACGCGCCCTTCGCGGCGACAGCCGCGCCGGGCCCGCCGGTGGCAGCAGACGGGCGCCCCGGACGCCGCTCGGACGCCGGCGCCCGAGGTCACGCGTCCGCGCCCTGGCGCACTGCCCCCGGCTGCGCGGTTCAGGCCGGGCCGGCCTGCGCGGGGGCGTCGTCCAGGAAGCCGCCCGACTGGTGCTGCCACAGCTTCGCGTAGGCGCCGTTCGCCGCGAGCAGCTGCCGGTGCGTGCCCTCCTCGACGATCCGCCCGCGGTCCAGGACGACGAGTCGGTCCATGGTGGCGACCGTGCTGAGCCGGTGCGCCACCACCAGTGCCGTCCGCCCCTCCATGAGGTGCCACAACGCCTTCTGGACGAGGACTTCGCTCTCGGAGTCCAGGGCGCTGGTCGCCTCGTCGAGCAGCAGGATCGGCGCGTCGCGCAGAATCGCCCTGGCGAGGGCGACCCGCTGCCGCTGTCCGCCGGACAGCTTGACGCCCCGCTCGCCCACCATGGTGTCGAAGCCGTCCGCCAGCGCGTCGGCGAACTCCGTGACGTGAGCCGCGTCGGCCGCGCGGCGGATCTCGGCGTCGGTGGCGTCCGGCCGGGCGAACGCGATGTTGTCCCGCAGCGTGCGGTGGAACATCGCCGGGTCCTGCGGCACGTAGGCGATCAGGCTGCGCAGGTCGGCCTGGCGCAGCGTGCTGATGTCCTGCCCGCCGATCAGGATCCGGCCGGCGTCGATGTCCGTCATACGCAGCAGCAGCCGGCTGAGCGTGGTCTTGCCACCGCCGGACCGGCCGACGAGACCGATCCTCGCGCCACTGCCCACCTCGAGGTCGAGGCCCTCGAAGAGCGGCTTCGCCCCCGCGTGGGCGAAGGTCACCTGCTCGAAGCGGACGTCGGCGGCCTTGGACAGCAGCGGCTCCGGCGACGCCGGGTCGAGCACGGTCGGCTGTGTCAGCAGCAGTTCGGTGAACTGCCCGGCCTCCGTCATCGAGCTTTCCAGACGGCGGTAGATCTGGTTGAACTCGAACATGATCCGCGTCGCGTTGGTGTAGTACGTGAAGGCGACCACGACCGCCTCCACGCCGTGCTCGCCCCCGCCGAGAGCGACCGCGAGCAGCAGGCCCATGACGTTGGTCAGCACGGACATCGGAGCGACCAGCGTGTCGATGCGCAGGTTGCCGTAATCCCAGGACTGCAACGTGAGCCGCCGTGACTCCGCGACACGGGACCGGTGTTCGGCGGCCTCGCGTTCCTCGGCGCCGAAGGCCCGGACCGTGTCCATGTTCATCAGGCTGTCGGCGACGTGACCCGACACCCGGGCGATCGCCTCCTCGCGCTGGTCGACGAGTGCCTGGCGGCGCCGGATGAGGGGCGTCACGCACAGCGCGGTCAGCGCGATCATCGCCAGGAGACCTACGACGAGCAGCGGTTCGTAACTCCACAGCACGACCGAACCGAACAGCAGCGGCACGAGGCTGCCCACGACCGAGAAGGTCAGAGTGTCGACGCACTCCTCGAAGCGGGAGGCGAAACTCAGGACCCGCTTGGTCAGCGAGCCGGCGAAGTTGTCGTGGAAGAACGTGGCGTCCTTGGCGAACAGCTCGTCCATGCCGATCACGTACAGGTGCTCGATGCCCCGGGCGTCAAGGCGGTTCAGGAAGTGCAGGCCGATGCGCCACAGCGCCTCCGCGAGCAGCAGGACTCCGGCGAAGCCGAGCACGTAAGGCAGCATCGGACCGAGGGCGGTACCGCCCTCGTCGGCGATGTGGCCGACGAGCTTCGCGACGATCAGCGGCGCGATGTAACTGATGCCGATGTTGCCCAGTGCCGGCAACAGCATCGCGGGGGCCGTCAGCCACCGGAGCCGGGCCAACTCCCGTCCGTAGTGACGCACTGCCAGGAGCACCGCTCCCCTGCCCGGCGGTTCCTCACGCGCTTCAGGCAATCCCGTCCCCACCTTGTGCGGTCGTGCGGCGAGCCCGCTCCACGCGTCTGCGGGGAGGCGGCGTTGCGGTACTGGCCGCGGAGCGATTCGGTTCGGTCGGATGCCCTCGGTCGGATCGTCTTCCGACAGGCCGGGCACAACGGCGGAGCCCCGCGCGGCTCGCGGCGACGTGTCGGCGCGAGTACGAAGGCCAGGAATCGCAGTGTCCCGCGACGGCGTCCGGACGGTCCACGCGTTTTTCCCGGCCATCGGAAACGTCGTGAACGCGTCAGCCCAGCCCCTGTCGACGTGTCGTTCACACCCGGGCGACGGTTGCGGAGCAATGCCGCCGATCCCTCCCCTTTTCCTGACCGAGCCTGACCGGACCCGGCTGGGACTCGTATCGCGATATAGCGCCAGTCCTCCGATCGCGCCGTCGGCCGCATCGCGCGAAGACCTTCGACAGGACCAGGAGACCCGCGTCCCGGGGAGATCCCGTCCCGGCCCCGTACCACCGCACCGCAGAGCTCCACGACGGCAAGGGCTACGACCGCGGCCACCTGCGGCAACGGCTGCGGGGGCCGGTGGACCGGCGGCGTGGGCTACCTCTTCGGCGGGTGATCGGCCAGGCCCGTGACGGAAGGGTGACCGTGGGCTGATTCGAGGATTTTCGCCGCACCGCGCAGGGCGGCGTTGTGGGGCCCGGGAACCGGCCGCACGGGCACGCGGAGTTCTCCGGTGAGCTGGTGGGCGAATTCGGGGCGCAGGGCGCCACCGCCGGCCAGGAGGACTCCGTTGCGGAGGGCGTCGAGCGTCTGGGAGGTGTGGTCCAGTCTGAGCATGTCGGCGACCTTCGCGGTCACCGCTTCGGTGACATCGCGGTGGGTGGCCGTGCGGTCGAGGTCGTCGGTGCCCAGGGCGATGCTGTGGGCGTCGGCGACGGCGCCGTCGTCGAGGAGGAATACCTCGGTGAGGTGGGCGCCGATGTCCACGATGAGCAGGGGACGGGTCATGTCTTTGCCGGCGCCCAGTGCGACGGCCGGGGCACTGGGAATGGTCAGGATGGTGCGTGGCCTGAGTACGTCCAGCGCGGTGCGCGCTGCCTTGCGGTAGGCGACGCCGCCCAGGACGGGTGTGGTCAGGACGATCAGAGGGCGGCCGGAGGCGGGGATGTGGCGGGCCAGGAGGCGTTCCAGCATCCGGGCGGTGCCCTCGGGGTCGACGATGGCGCCGCGCTGGATGGGGGAGGAGGCGCCGGTGCCCGGAAAGGTCACGGTGGGTGTGTCGAGGATGATCCCGCGGCCCCGCATCCAGGCCCTGGTGCGGGCGCTGCCCAGGTCGAGTGCGATACCCGGGCACAGCCGGCACACCGGCCGGGTTGCCCTCGGGAAGTGGCGGGTGGACGTGAAACCGGGGCGCACGGCGGTCACCGTCCCGCCTCTTTGACCTGCTGGCAGCGGGCGCAGTAGCGGGCTTGCGGCACGATCCTCAGGCGGTCCGGAGCGATGGGCTGCGTGCACAGGTGGCACCTGCCGTACTGGCCCCGGTCCATCCGCTCCAACGCGGCTTCCACATCGGCCAGGACCATGCGGGCGGAGGCGGCGAGTTTGATGTGGACCTCGATCTGTGCGGGGGCCTGCCGCCCGCGTATCCGGTCCGTACGCGTCTGCGCGGCTGCTCCGATCTGCTGCAACTGCTCCCGGCGGAAGAGCCGCTGCTCCTGCAGGCTCTCGCGCAACGCGGCGAGGTCGGCGGGGCTGAGGCCCGCACCGTCGACGCCGATGACCTGGTTCTTCACTTCTTCACGCCTCCCCAGGAGCGGAACACGAGAGCGATCCACTTGCCGCTGACGGCCGTTGTCAGGCGGAGCGGCGCTGGCACCCGACGCAGCAGCGCGCGTACGGCAGGATCTCCAGCCGTTCGACCGGGATGGGCTGGGCGCATTCCTGACAGGTTCCGTAGGTGCCGTCGTCGACGCGGCCGAAGGCGGCGCCGATGTCTTTCAGTACGCGCTGCAGGGAGTCCTTCTGCACGGCCATGGGATGGTCGTCCGCCTCCCGCCCGGCCTCTTCGATCGCCTTGAGCTGTACGAGCCGCGAGTCGCGCTCGTGCTCAAGTCGCTGGCGGGCCTCGTGGGCGGTGAGGCGTTCCGGGCGGGATTCGGGTCGGGCGGTGTCGAGCGGCATGGGGTCCGGTCCTTGTCGACGGCGGTGGTGTCCGCGGGGCGCGTTCGGGGGCGGGCGGGCCGGCGGGGCGCGTGCCACGACTGCGCGGCCATGGCGACGAGCCGGCTCCGGGGTTCTTGGCCCCCACCCTGGTCGGCCCGCCCGCGGAAGGCCATCGGCCGCGGTACCCATTTGCGGGGGGCTTGAGGATGTATGCGGCCGGGGGCAGCGCGCCCGGCCGCGGGGCGCAGATGGCTGGGCCATCCCCTCGACCCGGGCCCCGGGCTGCGGGCAGGCTGGTCGTCAGGGGCGGCATGGGGCCGCCTGCCACGAGCCGGTCGCCCGGCGCGGGCCCTGTCCAGTCGTAGCCGATAGTGGTGGGGACAGTACGATCAAGGAGGCTCAACCCGCTGTGTCCCTGTTCTGGCGGATTTTCGGACTCAATGCCCTTGTCCTGGGCGCGGCCACGGCGCTGCTGCTGTGGGCGCCGGTGACCGTCTCGGTGCCGGTGCTGCTCACCGAGGCCGTGATCCTGGTCGGCGGCCTGGCCGTCATGCTGGTCGCCAACGCCGCCCTGCTGCGGATCGGACTGACCCCGCTGGACCGGCTCACCCGGCTGATGACCAGGGTGGACCTGCTGCGCCCGGGGCAGCGGCTGCCGGTGGCCGGGCACGGCGGGGTGGCCGAGTTGATCCGCACCTTCAACGCCATGCTGGACCGGCTGGAAGCCGAACGCGCCCTGAGCAGTGCCCGTGCCCTGTCCGCCCAGGAATCCGAACGGCGGCGCATCGCCCAGGAGTTGCACGACGAGGTCGGGCAGAGCATGACCGCCGTCCTGCTCGGCTTGAAGCGAGCCGCGAACCGGGCCCCCGACTCGCTGCGCCCCGAGCTGCAGCAGGCACAGGAGATCACGCGCGAGAGTCTGGACGAAGTGCGCCGGCTCGCGCGCAGACTGCGCCCCGGAGTCCTGGAAGACCTCGGTCTGATCAGTGCGCTGACAGCTCTGACCACCGATTTCGCGACCCACACCGGTCTGCGGGTCACACGTCACTTCGACTCGCCCCTGCCGTCGCTGGACCCGCAGGCGGAACTGGTGCTCTACCGGGTGGCGCAGGAGGGGCTGACCAACGTCGCCCGCCACGCCGAGGCGGAACGGGTCGAGCTGAGCCTGCGACGAAGCGCCGCCTCGGTGGTGTTGTGCATCAGTGACGACGGTCATGGGAGCGGGATCTTCCGGGAAGGCGCCGGGATGCGCGGGATGCGCGAACGTGCCCTGCTCGTCGGCGCCGCACTCGACATCGCTTCGGGCGCCGGGAAGGGCACGCGCGTGTCCCTGTCCGTACCCGCCGCCGCAATGAAGGACGCAGGACATGCCTGACAAGGAAGCTCCGATCCGGATCCTGCTCGCCGACGACCACGCCCTGGTCCGCCGCGGCGTGCGGCTCATCCTCGACGGCGAACCCGACCTCGAGGTCGTCGCCGAGGCGGGTGACGGCGCGGAGGCCATCGCCATGGCACGCGCCCACACCGTCGATCTGGCCGTCCTGGACGTCGCCATGCCGCGCATGACGGGGCTGCAGGCCGCACGGGAGCTGTCCGCGCTCCGGCCCGACCTGCGCATCCTCATGCTGACGATGTACGACAACGAGCAGTACTTCTTCGAGGCGCTCAAGGCCGGAGCCTGCGGATACGTCCTGAAGTCCGTCGCCGACCGCGACCTGGTCGACGCGTGCCGGGCGGCGATGCGCGGCGAGTCGTTCCTCTATCCGGGCGCCGTCACCGCCCTCATCCGCAACTACCTCGACCGGGCCCGGGGCGGCGAGGAGGTCCCGGACCGGATCCTCACCGCCCGCGAGGAAGAGATCCTCAAGCTCGTCGCCGAGGGCCACTCCTCCAAGGGGATCGCCGAGACGCTGTTCATCAGCGTCAAAACCGTCCAGCGCCACCGGGCGAACCTGCTGCACAAGCTCGGTCTGCGTGACCGCCTGGCACTGACCCGCTACGCCATCCGGGCCGGCCTGATCGAGCCCTGACCCCGCCCGTACCGACTGGAGAACAGCCGCTCACGCCCCGCGCCGGGCCGTGAGCGACCCGAGCCGCCGAGGAGGAGGCGCGCATGGCCCAGCTCCGCCGCGCCGCCCCCCGCAGCGGCCGTCCGCACCAGGCAGCCGCACTCGGGCTGTTGACCGTACTGCTCGCTCTCACCGGGCTCCTCACCGTTCTCGGCACCTTTGCGCCACCGTCGCAGAGCGCACCGGCCCCGCGGGCGGCCGCGGCCTCGGACGGCGGCGGCACGCACGCCGACGATCCGTGCGCCACCGTCCTCTGCGGCACGCCCGCACGGGTCTGCCGGGACACCCCGGGCGAGCGGCACGCTCCGCCGCCCGGCAGCACCCCCCTCCCCTCGTGTCCCGCGCCGCCGCGGCCCGAGCCGGGCGCACCCCTGCGGCCCGCGCCGGAGACGGCACCTCCTGAGCACACCACGCGTCACACCGGGCGGGCACCGCCGCCTCCCGCAGGCACCTGACATTCCCCCTTGTCTTCTTCCGCACCGCCCGTGGCGGCTGCGGTATGCCTGCTGGAGGCACTCTTGACGCGCACCATGCGTGTACGGGCGTTTCTCGCCCTCGCTGTTGTAGCCCTGTCGCTCTACATCGCCGCGACCGTTCCGGCCCGCCTCGGCCTCGACCTGCGCGGCGGCACCCAGATCGTGCTGGAAACCCGCGACTCCCCCACCGCCGAGGCCGACACGACGGCCACCGACCGCACCATGGAGGTACTGCGCCGCCGCGTCGACGCGCTCGGCGTCGCGGAGCCCACCATCGCCCGTTCCGGCGACGACCGGATCATCGTCGAACTGCCCGGTGTCCAGGACCCGAAGGAAGCCGCCGACGTCCTCGGCCGTACCGCCCAGCTCACCTTCCACCCCGTGCTCGGCACCGCCGAGCCCGGCCAGGAGGCGCCCAAGCCGCTTCCCAAGCGCCCGAAGGAACAGGTCCTGCCCGACGAGGAAGGGCAGCCCCTGCACCTCGGCCCGTCCGAGCTGACCGGAGCGGACGTCGACAGCGCCGAAGCCGGGATCGGCCGGCAGGACCTCGCCGGCTGGTTCGTCGGTGTCGACTTCAAGGACGCGGGCGCGGACCGCTGGGCCGAGCTGACCGGCACGGCGGCCTGCGCCCCGGCCGGTGATCCCGCGCGCCGCGTCGCCATCGTCCTGGACGACAAGGTCATCTCCTCGCCGCAGGTCGACCCCTCCGTGCACTGCCGTACCGGCATCACCGGCGGATCGACTCAGATCACCGGCTCCTTCAGCGTGGAAGAGGCCAAGGAACTGGCCCTGCTCATCAACGGCGGGGCCCTGCCGGTACCGGTCGAGATCGTCGAGCAGCGCACCGTCGGCCCCACCCTGGGGGCCGAGGCCATCCGGGCCAGCACCCAGGCCGCCGTCATCGGCACCGTGCTGACCTCGTTGTTCCTCATCGCCGTCTACCGGCTCATGGGCACACTGGCCGTCCTGGCCCTGGGCTGCTACGGACTGATCTCCTACGCCGCACTCGCCGCTCTGGGCGCCACCCTGACCCTGCCCGGGCTCGCCGGGTTCGTCCTGGCCATCGGCATGGCGGTCGACGCCAACGTGCTCGTTTTCGAGCGGGCCCGCGAGGAGTACGCCGCCCGCCGCCGCCCGAGTCTGCGCTCCGCTCTGAGGGCTGGGTTCCGCAACGCCTTCAGCGCCATCGCCGATTCCAACATCACCACCCTGATCGCCGCCGGCCTGCTGTTCTTCCTGGCCTCCGGACCCGTCCGCGGTTTCGGCGTCACCCTGGGCATCGGTGTCCTCGCCTCCATGCTCAGCGCCCTGGTGGTCACCCGGGTCCTCGCCGACTTCACCGTCGCCCGCGGCCCCGTACGACGACGGCCCCGCCTCACCGGCATCGCCGGAGCCGGCCATGTGCGCGACCGGCTCAGCCGCCGCGGTCCGGACCTGATGCGCCACCGGCGCCGCTGGCTCGCCCTTTCCGCCGCGGCCCTCGTCCTGGCCGCCTCAGGCATCGCGGTCCGGGGGCTCGACTTCGGCGTGGAGTTCACCGGCGGCAGGCTCATCGAATACTCCACCGCGGCACCCGTGCCGGCCGACCGTGCCCGCGACGCCCTGGCCGACGCCGGCTTCCCCCGCGCGGTCGTCCAGGCATCCGGGGACAACACGCTCACCGTGCGCACCGATCAGCTGTCGAACGCCCAGGAGGTCCGGATCACCGAGACGGTCGGGGGCCTCGCGGGCACCGCGGAGAAAGTCCGGGACGAGCTGATCGGTCCCAGCCTCGGCGAAGAGCTGCGCCGTGGCGCCGTCATCGCCCTCGCCGCGGCCCTGGCCGCCCAGCTGCTCTATCTCGCCGTCCGTTTCCGCTGGACCTTCGGCACGGCGGCGGTCGCCGCCATGGCACACGACGCTCTCATCCTCATCGGCGTCTTCGCCTGGCTCGGCAAGCCCATCGACGGAGTGTTCCTTGCCGCCCTGCTCACCGTCATCGGCTACTCGGTCAACGACTCCGTCGTCGTCTTCGACCGCATCCGGGAACTGTGGGCGCGCGACCGCAAGTCCCCCTTCGCCAAGGTCACGAACACCGCGATCCTGCAGACGGTTCCGCGCACCATCAACACCGGTATGGGAGCGGTGTTCATCCTGTCCGCTCTCACCCTGCTGGGCGGGGACTCCCTGACCGACTTCGCCCTGGCCCTGCTCATCGGCATCGTCGTCGGCACCTACTCCTCGATGTTCACCGCGGCGCCCCTGGCCGTCGGGCTCCACGCTCGCGGCACCCGGCCGCCCGGCAACCCCTGATCGGCGGCAGGAGCGCGGAAGCGGCCCGCTCCCGGCCGGGCACCACGCCCCGCCGGGAGCGGGGCCCCGCGGGGGAACGGGCGGCCCGCGAGCGGCGGGGCCGGCGCGACCAGGGCATCGGCACCCGCGACGGTCAGTGCGGTACGGGCGCGTCGCAGCGAGGGGGGTGTGTTTCCGCGCTGTCGGCCATACCCCTTACTCTCATTATCGATCAGTAAAACTCATGCACTACTGCCGAAGACATACGCATGCCCGGTGCTGCCACTGGGCCGTGACCAACCATCAGGACAGCGGGAAGAAGCCCGACTGCTCAAGGTGGCCGCCGGGAAGGGCCCGTTGAGGCCTGCTTTCGAGCGTGCGTTTCGAGGCGGACGGAGGCCCCGGAGTGATTACGTCACCTGGATGAGGGTGTCGTAGGGTACCGATGCTATTAACTGTCCGATGGTTCCCCCGTGTTGACGGTCGGCCTGCGGTGCTTCCCCCCTGTTCCGAGGCCGATCGAGAGGACTCCGATGTCTGAACCCCCAACTTATTCAGCGCGCCCGGAACCCAGTCGGCCCATCTCCGCGCCCCCGACGCGGGGACGGAAGAGGCACGGCAGAACGTCGGCCCAGGAGTCTGCCCCGGACTCCCGCTCGCGCTCCGTCCTGACGCGGCTCGCCGTCATACCCGTGGCAGGCATGGCAGTGGTCTCGGCTGCCACCGTCGTATTCGTCCTACTCTCTCAGGAGGGCGCTGCCGACGCCACCACTTGGGCCGTTCTCGCTGCCGCCACTGTTCTCGGCTGTGGTTTCCTGGCCCGCGCCGTGGTCGCGTCCCGTTCCGAGGCCCAGGCGCGGGCGCAGCGGTACGAGCGGCTGTACCGCACCGCCGCCGCCGGTGAGTTACACCTGCAGGCCCTGCTGCGTCGGCTGAGGAACGGCGAGCGCTTCGAGCTGCCTCCGTTCGCCCATGAGGCCCCGGCCGAAGGCGATGCGCTCGCCCGTCTCGAGTACGCGATCCAGCTCGGCCAGTGGCAGGCCGGGGCGGCTCTCGTACAGGCGGCCCGTCCTGCCGCGCCCACCGCCCAGCCTCCCCGGCCGGCTCCGGAGGGAAACCGGGCGAAGGTCGAGGTCTTCGTCAACCTCGCGCGGCGGCTGCAGTCCCTCGTGCACCGCCAGATCAAAGAACTCGACGATCTCGAGCGTGAGGTCGAAGACCCCGAACTCCTCAAGCGCATCTTCTTCGTGGACCACTTGGCGACCCGCACCCGCCGGCACGCGGAGAACGTCGCGGTGCTCGGCGGCACCGTCTCCCGCCGGCAGTGGACCCGCCCGGTGGCGCTGAACGAAGTGCTGCGTTCGGCCATCGCCGAGGTGGAGCAGTACTCCCGGGTGAAGCTCGTGCCGCCGATCGAGGGGACGCTGCAGGGCCACGCCGTCGCCGACGTCGTTCACCTGCTGGCCGAACTGATCGAGAACGCCACCGTGTTCTCCGACCCCCACACCCAGGTGCTGCTGCGCTCCCGCATCGTCACGGCCGGCCTCGCCGTGGAGGTCGAGGATCGTGGTCTGGGCATTCCCGTCGAGGATCAGGCCCGGCTCAATGAGCTGCTTGCCGACCCCGACCACATCGATGTCGGCAAGTTGCTCGCCGACGGCCGTATCGGTCTTTTCGTGGTGTCCGCGCTGGCCCGTCGGCACAGCATCCCGGTGACACTGCAAACCAACATCTACGGCGGGGTGCAGGCAGTCCTGGTGCTTCCGCACCGCCTGCTGGGCGAGGAGTCCGCCGCCGCGCCGCAGCAGGGGACCGAGACGCCGCAGCACGCCCCCGCGGCGCCAGTACAGAACCCTTCCGTCCAGGGCCCGCCGGCACCCCGGACTGCGGCCGCTCAGCAAGCGGCCTCGCAGCCGCAGCCGGAGGCCGTCGCGTGGGACCGGTCCCCCACACCGCCGCAGCACTACCGGGCTGCCGAGCCAGTGACACCGAGGAATGACATGCGCTCCTCGGATGCCGGCGCCGACGGCCGGCGGCCTCAGCTGCCCAAGCGCCGGGCACAGGAAAACCTGGTGCCGGAGCTCCGGGAGACGCCCAGGACTCGCACGACGGGGGACGAGCAGGAAGCGGAGCCCACTCCGGGACTACTGGGTGCCTTCCGGCAGGGCTGGGGCCTTGCCGATGACGCGTCCGACGGCAGTCCCGCCGACAGCGACCGCTACTAACCCCCCGAGGAAAGAGAACGCCACCGTGAGCGACATCCGTACTGGCCACGCCGACCGGCTTGACTGGCTCCTGCAGAACCTGTTGGTGAAGGTGCCGGGGACCCGGCACGCACTACTGCTGTCCTCCGACGGCCTGAAAAGGGCCGTCGCTTCCACGAAGGCCGAACACGGCGTGGATCTCGACGACAACTCGGCGGACCGCCTGGCCGCTCTGGCATCAGGGCTCAGCTCCCTCGGGCGCGGAGTCGGCCAGCATTTCGCCGACGGCGGCGAGGTGCGTCAGGTGGTGGTGGAGCTGACCACCGCATTGCTCTTCGTCTCCTCGGCCGGCAGCGGCGCCGTGCTCGCCGTGCTCGCCGGACCGAATACCGATCCCGGCACGCTCGGCTACGAGATGGGCATGCTCGTGAAGTCCGTACGTCCGTTCCTCTCCACACCTGCCCGCCAGCCGATGGGTGCACCGCCCGAGGGCAGGCTTTGAGGATGACGGACGAGCCAGACGCGCTCTGGGTCGACGATGAGGCCGGGCATCTGATCCGGCCCTACACCGTTGTCGAGGGGCGCACCCGCCCCTCGACGCACTTTGATCTTCTGACGTTAGTGCTCGCGACCGGCGCGCGGCCGCAGACCTATCTGGGGCCTGAACACGAGCAGGCCCTGGACCTGTGCGACGGCCCGATTTCGGTGGCCGAGGTGGCCGCCCACATGAGGCTGCCGGCCGTCGTCACCAAAGTACTTCTCGCCGACCTCGTGCAGCACGAGGCGCTCACCACACGGGCGCCTCGTGTCATCGAGTCGGCGGCCCTGACCGATCGAGAGACACTGGAGGCGGTGCTGCGTGGCCTACGAAAGCGGCTCTGATCCCTTTCCCACCGCCCTGAAGATCCTCATAGCCGGGGGCTTCGGGGTCGGCAAGACCACCTTCGTCGGAGCGGTGAGCGAGATCGAGCCGCTGAGCACCGAGGAGCGGCTGACCCAGGCCAGCGCCGGCACGGACAGCCTGGTCGGCGTCGAGGACAAGTCGACCACGACCGTGGCCATGGACTTCGGCCGCATCACCCTCGACAAGGACCATGTCCTCTATCTGTTCGGCACGCCCGGGCAGGAGCGGTTCTGGTTCATGTGGGACGAACTTTCCGCGGGCGCGCTCGGAGCGGTGGTCCTCACCGACACCCGCAGGCTCGAGGACTGCTTCGGCGCCGTCGACTTCTTCGAGCGGCGCGGCATCGCCTTCACGGTCGCCGTCAATGAATTCGACGGCGCCTACCACTACACCCCCGATGAAGTCCGCGCGGCCATCGACCTCAAGCCCCACGTGCCCGTCGTGATGTGTGATGCGCGCCAGTGCGCCTCAGCGACCAGCGTGCTGATCGCACTCGTACAGCACATCCTCAGCTTCGCTCCCGGGACGCCGGTGGCAGAGCCCGACCTGATGCACTGACCCTCGCTCGACGCAACCGTCCCCCTCAGCCGAACGGAACACCATGTCCCCCTCTGAAGCCGACGACCTCTCATCCGACCCGACCGGCCATCTGCGCCTGAACGCCGACGACCGCGACGCACCGGCCCGAATCGCCCGTCTGCGCGAGCTCGGCCTGCGGGGGGACAGCCCCGTCCCGGAGTTCGACCATTTCGCCCGGGACCTGGCCCACAAACTGGGTGCGCGCTATGCGATGGTCAACTTCATCGATGAGCACCGCCAGTTCTTCGCCGGTCTCTACACCCCTGATTCCGACCGCACGGTCGAGCTGGCCCCACAGGAACAGCAGGGCCAGGTCGGCCGGGAGATGGCTCTCGACTACGGCTTCTGTCCGCACGTCGTTCTGCGGCGCAAGGCGTTCCCCCTGGAAGACGTGTTCGACTATCCGAGGTTCGCGGGGAATCCGGTCGTGAACGAGCTGGGCATCCGCACGTATCTGGGTACACCGCTCATCGATCCCGTTACGGACATGCCGCTCGGGACGATCTGCGTGGTGGATACGGAGGCCCGGCAGTGGGGGTCGCGGGGCGTCGAGACCATCAAGTTCATGGCGCAGCAACTGGTCGACCGCATTCACAACGCGGAGACCCGGGGCCGGATCTGAACAAAAGGAGACGGCCGCGCTCCCCGGGAGGGGCCTGAACCAGGTGCGGGAGTCACGTGCACGGCACTGTGCCCGTAACTTTTCCCCTTCTCACATCGCGTGGCCGGCTGTCGCCAGCCGCTCCGCTTCGCGGTACTCGGGGGGCGCGGTCCGCACCAGGTGCGCCAGGCGCTCGGACCACTGGCCCTTGGCCGTTCCGAGCGCCACTTCGCCCAGACGCAGCAGCTGTACGTCCGAGGTGCCGGCGGGTGCGTAGATGTGCTGCGCGTCCCGCAGGAACCGCTCGACGGGGCGGTCGGTGAAGAGGCCCGCAGCGGCGTGGATGTTCATCGCGTCGCGGGCCGAATCGACGGCGGACTCGTAGTTGAGGTATTTCGCGTTCATGAGTTCCGCGTCGCACGGCAGCCCCTGGCCGAGCAGGTGCACGGCGTGGTAGGCGGTCAATCGCGCGGTCATGAGCCGGTGGTGCATCAGGCCCAGCTTCATCTTGATGTTGTTGAGCTCGCCGAGCGGTGCACCGTACCGCTCGCGCTCGAGGCAGAAGGCCCGGGTCTCGTCGTACACGGCCTGGTGAATGCCCAGACTGACCGCGGCGAGGTTGGCCCTGCCGTACAGGATCGAGGAGCTGTAGGCCACGGCGAGGCCCTGGCCCTCCTCACCGAGCCGGTTCGCCGCCGGCACCCAGCAGTTGTCGAACCGCAGCTCGCCGAAGGAAAATCCGTGCAGACCCATGGCGGGCATCTGCTCGGCCAGCGAGAAACCGGGGCGGTCGGACTCGACGAGGAAGGCCGACAGCCCCTTCGATCCGGGGCCGGTACGGACGACGACACCGTGCAGATCGCCCACGTGGCTGTTGCCCACGAAGACTTTCCTGCCATTGAGGAGGTAGCCGTCGCCGTCACGGACCGCGGTGGACTCCATGCCGAGGACGTGCCCGCCCGACTGCGGCTCGGTGACCGCGATGGTCGGCAGCACGTCTCCGGCGGCGATGGGCGGCAGCCAGGTCCGCTTCTGGAGGTCGTTGCCGAAGTGGATGATCTTGGCGACGCCCAGCTGGCTGGCTTGGACCATCGCCCCCATCGCTCCGCTGACACGGGCGAGCTCCTCGATGATGATGGTCTTGGCCAGGTGCCCGGCACCCATCCCCCCGTACGCCCGGTCGATGGTCGCGCCGATCCAGCCCTGCCGGGCGATCAGACGGGACAGTGGGTGCGACGCGGTGCGCGAGGCCTCCATCTCGGGTATTCGAGGCCGTACTTCGCGCTCGGCGAAGTCGCGTACTTGCCGTCGTAGGTCTTCGTGGGACTCGTTGGCGAAATAGCGTTCCACAACAAGCCTTCCTCCGCGCTTCCCCCGCGTCCAGAGGGGACGCGGAGGTCGTACGTCGGGCAGCAGTTCCCCGTCCCAGACTGGCCGACAGCAATATGATCTACAACCCGACCCTTCACAGCCAAGATCGTTTACTGTCTTTGGCCAAAATGCTACGCATTGTAGTTTGAGTCAACCTGTGCGATACGAAAGGCGTCTTGCTCACATACTGATACGCACGGTACTGAAGCTGCGTGTGGGAGAGCACAGTTGGTCCGCCTCGCCATCGGCCTGCCCACCAGGCATGTGCCCGGGAGAGCGGGGACTCGCGCAGGGCGAAAACCAGCCACCGAGGCCCGTTTCGCCGGGCGCCCATGTTTGACACCGGCACCTGTCGCATTTCGGCCGCGACTGAACCAGTGCGCACCTACACGTGCGGACGCATGGGCTGGTTCCGTACCCCCGGAACCACCCGAGGGCGTTCTCGCACTCCGAACCCCGGCGGTCAGCCGCGGTTTCCGCGGGCGGCTCCGGCGATCGCCCCTTCCCGCAGGGGCCGGAAGACGCCTGCGTCCCACCGTCGCGGGAAACGGTCGCAGACCGCCTGCCGGGCGCCGGACCGCTCGGGCCTCTCCCGCCACTGGAAGATCCGGCGTGCGGCGCCGGACAGGAACAGCCCGGCGGCTTCCCCGTCCAGGCCGAGACCGTCGAGGTGTTCCAGCGCCCGGGCGGGGGATCAGGGGGCAGCCCGTACCGATCAACGTCTTCATGCGGGTGGCGGCGGGCGGCGCAGACGCTGGTACCGATGCAGACGTCGGCGTGCTTGCCGGTCACCGGGCCCCCTTCCTCTCTGCGGCCATCAGAGGGACACGTCAGGAACAAGAGCCCTTACGGTCTGCGTGTCGGGAGGCAGCGGGCAATGATCGTTGATGCCAGGCTTTTGGGGTGTGAGGACCGTGGACGCCTCGGACAAGGGACCGGCAGCCCACGGGCACGTCAGAGGGAGCGGTTGTGGCGGACGGTGAGCGGCGGGCTGATCACCGGAGGGTGGATCGGTCGGAGGGGTTCGGCGAGCGACTGCTGGGGGTGTTGCTGGACCGGGCGCACGAGATGCCGCCGCAGCTGATCGCTCCGCTGATCGCGGAAGAGGTGGCCAGGGTGGGGGGCCGTGACGTCTCGATCCTTCTGCAGGATTACGCGCAGGAACTCCTCGTGCCGCTGCCGGGCAGAAGGCTGGTCGTGGATGAGCCGGAGGCGATCGCCGATTCACCGGCCGGGACCGCGTTCCTGCGTGCGTCCGCTGTCGAGGTGCGGCAGGCCGACGGCGTACGGGTCCATCTGCCTCTGCTGGACGGCAGCGACGAGGTGGGCGTCATGGTCCTCACCCTGGACACCGTCGATGACGACGACCGGCGCCTGCTGCGCAGACTCGCCGGCCTGGTCGCCGACATGCTGGTCACCAAACATGCCTACACGGACCGGTTCTTCCAGGCCCGGCGCCGCGAACCGATGAGCGTCGCCGCCGAGATGCAGTGGTCCCTGCTGCCACCGCTGACGATGTCCGTACCCCAGGTCGCCGTGTCGGGAGCCGTCGAACCCGCCTACGACATCGCCGGCGACAGCTTCGACTACGCCCTCAACGACAACATCCTCCATGCGGCCGTGATCGACGCGATGGGCCACGGTCTGGACGCCGCCACCATGGCGACCGTCGCCGTCGGCGCCTACCGCCACGCCAGACGCTCCGGCATCAACCTGTCCGAGAAGTACGCGTACATGGACAAGGCCATCGCCGAGCAGTTCGGACCCGACCACTTCGTCACCGCGCAGATGATGAACCTGAACGTCACCACCGGCCTCCTCCAATGGGTCAACGCCGGCCACCCGGCGCCGATGCTGATCCGCGACCACCGGGTTCACGGACGGCTGGAAGGCCCCACCACCCTGCCGGTCGGGTTCGGCGGCGAACACCCGCCCATCAGCCAGTACCAACTCCAGCGGGGCGACCGGGTTCTCTGCTACACCGACGGCGTCATCGAGGAACGCGACGCCGACGGCGAACCGTTCGGCGAGGAACGCCTCGTCCGCTGCGTCGAGGCACACCCGCACAAAGAGATCCGCGCCGCAGCCCTGTGGCTCTCCCGCACCCTGAAACAGGAACGCGGCGGACGCACCAGCGACGACTCGACCGTCTTCCTGATCGAGTGGCGCGGGGGCGCCGCCGACCATCTCGTCGTCCTCGAATGACTCTCCGTGCCGCGCTGCCCTCTGTCCCACGCCGGCGACCCGGCACGGCTCCCGGGGCAAGGAGGACGAGGTTCGGGTCGTCGAAGGGCGCGAGCCGGCTCCTGCCCCGGTGTGACCCGCCTGCTGAAGTGACGGGCACAGTCGCGCCGGGAGGGCGCCCCGCAAGTGTGCGTTCGCACGAGCGCGGGGCACCCCTGCCGATCCGGCGGGAGCGTCAGTTCCTCTCGGTTTCGAAGGTGCGCAGCACATCGGCGGCGACGCTCACGGCAATGGTCGCGGGCTCCTTGCCGGTGATGTCGGCCAGCCCGATCGGGGTCTTGATCCGGTCGATGGTGGCCTCGTCGTGACCGCCCTCGGTGGCGAGGCGTTTGCGGAACCGCACCCACTTGGCCGCCGACCCGATCAGCCCGATGGAGCCGAGATGGGTCGTGCGCAAGGCGGCGTCGCACAGCGCGGCGTCCTCGGCGTGATCATGGGTCATGATCAGGACGTGGGTGCCGCGCGGCAGATCCGCCAGCACCTCCTCGGGCAGCAGCGGCGTGTGGTGCACGTGCACCTGCGCCACCGCGTCCGCCAGCACGCCGAGCCGCTCCTCGGCGAGGAGGTCCGAGCGGCTGTCGACCAGATGGAGGTCGAGGTCCTGACGTGCCAGGATGCGCGCCAGTTCCAGCCCGACGTGCCCGACGCCGAAGACCGCCACCGCCCGTACCACCGGCAGCGGTTCGAGCAGCACCGAGACCGTGCCGCCACAGCACTGCACGCCGTGCCGGTTGGTCACCTTGTCGTTCAGGGCGAAATCGATCAGCTCCGGTTCCGGCTTGGACGCGCCGATCATCTCCCGGGCCCGGTCGATCGCGACGGCCTCGACATTGCCGCCGCCGATCGAGCCCCACGTCTCGCTCCGCCCCACGACGAGTTTCGCGCCGGCGTCGCGCGGGGCATGGCCGCGCACGGTCGCGACGGTGACCAGCACGCCGGGCTTCCGGCGTGCTCGCAGCCGTGCGACCGCGGCGATCCACGTCATGTCAGGCACCGCTCAACGCTTCCGCGTCGGTTCGGACCGTGCCGTCGACGGGTCCGTTTCCGGCGTGGCCGTTGGCGGCAGACCCGTCGCGGGCGTGGCCGTCCGGGGAGGCACCGCCCCGGCGAGCCGCCTGGATCGCCCAGTACACCGCCTCCGGCGTCGCGGGCGAGGCCAATTCGACGCCGACTCCGCTCGGCCCGAACGCGGCGGCGGCCTGCCGCAGCGCTTCCCGTACCGAGAACGCCAGCATCAGCGGAGGCTCACCCACTGCCTTGGACCCGTACACCGCGCCCTCTTCGGTGGCGTGCTCCAGGAGCGTGACGTTGAACTCCTCGGGCATCTCCGAGAAACTCGGCAGCTTGTAGGTGCTCGCGGCCTGGGTCAGCAGCCGGCCGCGGTTCGGCCCGTCACCGGCGTCCCAGCGCATGTCCTCGAGTGTCAGCCAGCCCGCGCCCTGCACGAACCCACCCTCGACCTGACCGATGTCGATCATCGGGGACAGGCTGTCGCCGACGTCGTGCACGATGTCCACCCGCCGGGTGCGGTACGCGCCGGTGAAGCCGTCCACCTCCACCTCGGCTGCGGCGGCGCCATGGGCGAAGTACTTGAACGGCGAGCCCCTGAACGTCTTCGCGTCCCAGTGCAGCCCCTCGGTCCGGTAGAAACCGGCCGCCGACAACTGAACCCGTTGGAAGTACGCGGTACGCACCAGGTCGTTCCAGGGCAGCTCCTTGTCACTGCCCAGCGTGCGCGCGACGCCCTCGACGATGCGCACGTCCGAGGCGTTCGAACCCAGCTGGGTGGCGGCCACCTGCAGCAGCCGCTCGCGCAGTTGCTCGCAGGCGTTCTTCACCGCCGCGCCGTTGAGGTCCGCCCCGGCACTGGCGGCGGTGGCGGAGGTGTTGGGCACCTTGTCGGTTCGCGTCGGAGCCAGCCGCACCTTGTGCAGCGGGATGCCCAGCGTGGTCGCGGCCACCTGCAGCATCTTGGTGTGCAGGCCCTGGCCCATCTCGGTGCCGCCGTGGTTGATCAGGACCGAGCCGTCCTTGTAGATCAGCACCAGCGCGCCGCCCTGGTTGAAGGCGGTGAGGTTGAACGAGATGCCGAACTTGAGGCCGGTGATCGCGAGTGCCCGCTTGGTGTTCGGGTGCGCGGCGTTGAAGGCGGCGATCTCGCGCTTGCGATCGGCGATGCCGGCGTTGTCCTTGACCTGCTCCCAGACGGCGGAGATCCGTTCGGGCTGGACGACCGGCTGTCCGTACGGCGTCGAATGACCCCGCCGGTAGAAGTTGCGCTCCCGCAGCTCCATCGGGTCCAGGCCGAGCAGGGGCGCGCACCGGCCCATGATGTCCTCGATCACCAGCATGCCCTGCGGTCCGCCGAAGCCGCGGAAGGCGGTGTTGGAGACCTTGTTGGTCTTGGCGATGCGGCCGGTGATGCGCGCGTTGGGGATCCAGTAGGTGTTGTCGATGTGGCACAGCGCGCGGGCCACCACCGGCTCGGACAGATCCAGGCTCCAGCCGCCGTCCGCGGTCAGGGTGGCGTCCAGGGCCTGGATGCGGCCGTCGGCGTCGAAACCGATCTTCCACTGGGCGTGGAACCCGTGCCGCTTACCGGACATGGTCAGGTCCTGGGTCCGGTTGAGCCGCAGCCGAACCGGCCGGCCGGTCAGCTTGGCGCCGAGCGCGGCGACGGCCGCGAACCCGTGCGGCTGCATCTCCTTGCCGCCGAAGCCGCCGCCCATCCGCAGGCACTGCACGGTCACCTCGTGGCTGTGCAGACCGAGCACGTGCGCGACGATTTCCTGGGTCTCCGAAGGATGCTGGGTGCTGCTCTGGACGAACACCTGCTCGGCCTCGTCGACATGGGCCAGTGCCGCGTGCGTCTCCAGGTAGAAGTGCTCCTGGTCGGAGAACTGGAACTCGCCGGTGAACACGTGCGCGGAGTCGGCGAAGCCGGCGTCGACGTCGCCGGTCAGCATCGCGGGCCGGGCGCCGTGAAAACTGCCCGCCGCGATCGCGTCCCGCAACATGATCAGGGAGGGCTGTTCGTCGAGTTCCACCTCGACGGCCGCCGCCCCGAGCCGGGCCGCTTCCAGGGTCTCGCCGAGCACCCAGGCGACCGCGTGGCCGTGGAACATGACCTCGTCGGGGAACAGCGGTTCGTCGTGCTTCATCCCGGCGTCGTTGACGCCGGGCACGTCGGCACCGGTCAGTACGCGGACCACACCGGGCACGGCGAGCGCGGACTCGGTGCGCAGCGCGGTGATCCTGCCGTGGGCCTTCATGACCTGGACCGGGTAGGCGTGCAGCACGTCCTTGGTGCGATGGACCAGGTCGTCGGTGTAGAGCGCGGCGCCGGTGACGTGCAGGACGGCACTCTCGTGCGGCATGCGGACGCCGACGACAGGCTTCTCGGGGCGATCGGACAGATGACTCATGAAGGCACCGCCTCGGTGGTTCGCGCGTACAGCTTCAGCAGGCTCTGGCCGAGCATCGCGGAGCGGTACTCGGCGCTGGCGCGGTGATCGTTCATCGGCGTGCCCTCGCCCCGCAGCACCTGGGCCGCGGCCTCGACGGTCTCCGCCGCCCATGGCCTGCCCTCCAGGGCCGCCTCGGTGGCGAGGGAGCGGATCGGGGTGGCGGCCACGCCGCCCAGGCCGATGCGTGCCGTGCGGACGATCCCGTCCTCGACGTCGAGCGCGAAAGCGACTGCCACGCTGGAGATGTCGTCGAAGCGCCGCTTGGCGATCTTGTGGAAGGCCACGACCGGCGACAGCGGCAGCGGGACGCGCACCGCGCGGATCAGCTCGTCTGGACGGCGCACGCTCTGCCGGTAGCCGGTGAAGTAGTCCGCGAGCGGGACCTCGCGCTCGCCGTCGGCGTCGGCAAGTACCACCGATGCCTCCAGCGCGAGCAGTACCGGCGGGCTGTCGCCGATGGGAGAGCCCGTACCCAGGTTGCCGCCGAGGGTCGCACCGTTGCGGATGAGCCGGGAGGCGAACTGCGGGAACAGCTCCGCCAGCAGCGGGACACGGCCGTCGAGGCGGCGTTCGATCTCGGTGAGCGTCAGCGCCGCCCCGATCTCGATGGAGTCGGATCCGACACGCAGCTCCCGCAGTTCGGGCAGCCGGTCGACGGCGACCACGCAATCCGCCCGGCGGGAACGGATGTTCACTTCCACACCCCAGTCGGTGGAGCCGGCGACCACCACCGCGTCGGGCCGCTCGCGCAGCAGCTGGAGCGTTTCGGTGAGGGTGCTCCTCCGCAGGAACGCGGCGTCTTCCCGGGTGTACGCGGTGGCGACCGGTGCGGGCGGGGACTGCTCACGACGCTGTGCCAGCGGGTCCTCGTCGGTGGGCGTACCGACGGCGAACGCGGCATCGCGGATCGGGCGGTAACCGGTGCAGCGGCACAGGTTGCCGCTCAGCGCGTGCAGGTCGAAACCGTTCGGACCGTGCTCGGCGTCAGCACTGCCGGCCGGCTCCGCGTTGTCGGCCAGGTTCGCGCCGTCGGCCGGGTCCGGGTGCGCGCAGCGGTCGGGCCGGTAGTACTCGGCGGCCATGCTGCAGACGAACCCCGGTGTGCAGTAACCGCATTGGGAGCCGCCGCGAACCGCCATCTCCTCCTGCACGGGGTGCAGGGTGGGCTGCTTGCCGGGTTCGCCGGCGGTGGCGAGACCTTCGGAGGTGATGACCTCCTGACCGTCGAGCGCCGCGACCGGGACCAGACAGCCGTTGACCGCCACCCAGTCGGTGGGCTTGTTCACCCCGGGACGGGCCACCAGGACCGAGCAGGCGCCGCATTCACCCTCGGCGCAGCCCTCCTTGGTGCCGGTGAGACCACGCTCGCGCAGGAAATCCAGCACGGTGGTGTGGGGCGCGGCCGGTGAAATGGGTGTGTCTTTCCCGTTGACCGTGATCCGCGCCGCTACCACGACATGCCTTCGTTCCGGTGCGCGATCGGTCGATTCATCATGTTCGCCAATTTCAGGCAGCTTTCTGTGTTCAGACGCGCCACGTGAGAGAAGCGGGCGCAAAACGGCACGCAACAGCGACGTGCCGGAAAATGGTGAGGGGAAACCCGAAGCGTGCCACGAAGGGGCACATCAGAACGGCGTGCTCAGCAGCCGTGTGCGATTCGACCCGGAACCCAGACCGTATTGCGGGCGAGGCGACCGAGATCAGAGCTGGTGTACATCCGCTGGTCGCCTCCTTCCGGTAGTCATGGATCGGCGTCTACCGCAAAGTAGTGGCCGGGGTCACCGAGGTCAAGAGGTGGCCCTCGGTCTTTCGAGAACCGATCGGATCCGAGGCTGGTGCCCCGGCGCCACGAGCGCGGGACCGAGCACTTCCCCACCTTCACCGGCACAGCCGCAGCCCTCATCAGCTACCGGCAGACCCGCCGAGCGAAACGGCGCCACACCCGCCGGCCCCGACGCGCCGGAGCCCCGGCATCACCATGCGGCACAGCGGCCTCCCTGCGAAGGTCGCGTCCGAGCGCCCCCGTGGAATGCCGGAACAAAGGAGGCCCAGGGCCCAACGGGACAGACCGCCCCATTCGAGTTCGTCGTCGCCGTACCAACGTCCGGCCCATCGGTCGGCCGCATCGCGGCTCACGCGCCCCTCCGCCACACCAGCGAACCACGCCTCGATCTCGTCCGCGTTCGGCTGGTCACCACCGCTCATGGACTCACCGTATCCAGGCAGGGCGGACGTTGTCCGAGTCGGATCCCGACTGCGGCTCGGCCGGCCCGCGGAGACAGGCAGGCCCGCCGGAGCCGACCATCCGTGTTGTCGCCCGCCCGGTCTGCCGCTATCGAGGTGCGATCGCCTCGACCCAGTCGCCGACGGTGACAACATCCGCCCACTGCGGGAACAGCCGCTCGGTGAGGACCCGGTGCACCTCCGGGTCGGTGTCCAGGCAGGCGTCGGAGAGGACGGTGAGGCCGAGGTCCAGGTCGTTCGCCCGGCACAGGGTGGACAGCACCACAGCACTGGTGGCGATGCCGGTGAGCACGAGGCTGTCGACACCGCGTGCCCTCAGCACCACGTCGAGATCGCTGCCCGAGAACGCGCTCGCCCGCCTCTTGGTGACCACCACGTCACCCGGCCGGGGCGCGACCTCGGGGTGGATCCCGGTGCCTGGTGCGCCCTCGACGTAGAGACCGGCCTGCGCGATGGCGGTGAGAGCCCTGCTGCGCGTGCCGACTTCCGGGAAGCCAGCACGTAGCGCAATGACCACGTAGACCACGAGGATGTCCGCCGCCCGGGCCCCGTCGATCGCCCTGCGCAGACGTGACAGATATCCGGAGTCGCCGCCTGCGATGTCCACAATGGCCTGTTGAACGTCCGTCACAAGAAGGGCGCTGCTCATGTCGCCTCCAGGAACGAAGCCAATTCGCCTTGAAACAGGTCAAGTTCTGATGTCCGACTCCTACGCGGCCCCGAGCACGGTGGTGATGAGCCCGTCGGGCAGGACGAGCGGACACGGGTTCCCAGCCGGCAGTTCGTGCGACGCATGGTGGGGGCCTCGGGCTGGGCTGTCGGCCTGTGTGTTCTCCAGACAGCGAGGCGGCCTTCGCCCGATCATGTGCCCCGGCCACGGGGCACCGACCACGCCGAAGACCGTGAGGCGGGTCTGCTGCCCGATGCTGCGACAGCGGCGGGCCGGTGGCGGCCCGGGACGAACGGACGGCCGCCGACGCACGGGCCCGGAGCTTCGCCCAGCCGGAGACCTGCCTCGAGCCGACGGCCGCCACCCGCACCGCCACGGCGAACTGCGGCGCCCGTGGGAGGAGCCGGCTGCACCGGCCGGCTCACCCCGGCCCGGCACCGGACCAGCACCGGACCAGCACCGGACCATCTGGTGTCGGATGGGGAACAGGGCCCGCCCGACACGGCGTGCCAGCGGGCTTGCCGAGGTGAGGCGCCGATGTCCTGGGGGTCCAGGCCGGCCGACTGGGCGATGCGCGGCGCGGGAACCCCTGCGGTCAGGTCCCGGCGCCACCGGGCGTGGTGCCGCCGGCGCCCCGAGCCGTCCCGGGCGAAACCGACGACGACCTCCACGACCAGCTCGGGGCGAACGAGGATGACATGCGGAGCCTCACGGGTCCCCGCCCCTCGGAGAATGACCGCCGCGTCCACGGGTGCTCACCCCGGCCGGGGTGAGCACCGGCGTATCCGGACGCCCGCCGGCGTCCTTGTGGCCCAGCAGCGTGCGGGGAGCGGCCGCGGCCCCGGTGGACGCGCCGACGACGGCGTCCTCGGTCTCGCACGCCTTCTCCTTGCGCCACCCGCGCGGAGGGCTCGCAGGCGCCCTTCCACGGCGCCCTTCCACCTCTTGCAGACCCCCTTCGAGACCAGCCGCTTCCGGACGCGTCCGGAAGCGGCCCCGGTCAGGCCCCGGGCCCGGCGCGCACGATGCGGGCGACCATCTCCTTGGCCACGGCCGGCGGGTCGGCGTCGGCGGCGAGGCGGACCGGTCCGGCCGGGTCTGCCGGACTGCCGGACCTGGACCCGCTCCAAGAAGCGCAGCAACTCCTCCCGCGACCGGGTTACCGGACACACGGTTCCGCGGCCCCGCGTACAGCTCAGGCGTTCGCGCGGCGGCCTTCGGCTTGGGGGCCGTACCAGTCCAGGCACAGGACGGTGGCGTCGTCCCTTACATGGCCGTCGCAGGCGTCGGTGACCGCGGCGACCAGGGTGCGCACGACCTCGCGGGGGTGCTCGGCGGCGGTCTTACGGAGGAGGCCGGGCAGGTCGGCGGTTTTCGCTTGGCGTTCCTGCATGCCGTCGGTGTAGAGCACGAGGCGGTCGCCGGGGCGCAGGTCGAGGTCCTGCACCCGGTACGGGCCCTGCCCGGCGACGCCGAAGGGCAGGTCCGCGGCCGGGTGCAGTTCGTCGACTGTGCCGTCGCGCAGCCGTAGCGGCCCGGGGTGGCCGGCGTTGACGAGCTGGGCGCCGGTGCCGTCCAGGGCGATGCGCAGCAACTGCCCGGTGGCGAAGGTCCGTCGGCCGTGGTCGAGGAGGGCCTGGTGTGCCTGGCGGGCCTGCTCGGCAAGGTCCGCCCCAGCACGGCGGGCGCCGCGGGAGGCGTTGACCAGAAGGGTGGCGATGAGCGAGGCGTCGACGTCGTGGCCCATGGCGTCGGTCACGGACAGGTGCAGGGTGTCGTGGTCGAGGGTGTAGTCATAGGTGTCACCGGCGATGTCGGAAGCCGGGACCAGAGCGCCGGCGAGGGCGAACTCGGCGGCCTCGCATGAAGGAGCCGAGGGCAGGAGCTGGCGCTGGATCTCCGCGGCCAGGCTGACCGAGGTGGTGCGGTTGCCCCAGTGGTAGAGGTCGGTGAACCGGCGGTCGGTGACGATGATGTACGCCAGTGCGTGCGCCGCCTCTTCGACCTGCTCCAGCACATCCTGAGTGACCTCGGCGAGAAACAGCTCCAGGACCCCGATGGTGTCGCCGCGGTTCGTGACGGGGGCGAGCACCCGCTGCCCCCGCTCCCCCTCCGGCGTCCGCATCACCTTCTGGGCGCGCAGGACCTCGTCGTAGATGCTGCCGGCGAGAGGGACCTGATCGGCGTGGCGCCCCTGTTCCCCAGCCGTCTTCTCACTGACCCGCAACAGACGTCGACCGACAAGGTCGACGAACAGGAACGACACGTATCTCACGCCGAACCGGTCACGCAGATTGCGCGCCACGACATCGAGGGAGCCCACCGGCGCGGCATCCTCCGCCGCTGCCAGCACCTCCGCCAGTCCGATCCGATCACGCACCACATCTGCCTCCTTCACGTTGCGGACTCTTCTGCCCACTGTCTCCACAGGCATCACAGTTGCGGCACATGCTTCAGCGCGTACGTGCTTCGGCCGGAGAGCAAAGGTTCGGCGGCACGCGCCCGAAGTTCGCTGTCGCAGGACAGAGGACACCAAGGGCTCTCCCCTGGCTCTTCCGTTCCAGCCGGCCCCAAGCCGTACAGGACGCGCCGACGCCCCGACGGCGGATGGCGCAGTGGACACGGCGACTGATCCAGTAACGGCTTGAAGGCCGTGCCGGTCGGCCCCTGTCCGGGCGGCGCACACATCACCGGCAGAGCAGGGCCAGTGTCCAGCGCTGTCATCAGAGGTCTTCTTCTGGAGCAGCAGCAAGGATGCTCCGGTGTCCGCCCGCTGGGCCAGTCGCTCAGACAGCGCCCTGACCCGCCCATCGTCACCGTCCTACACGTCCCGCACGATCCCGCCGGTCAGCACCAATCAGCACCGACGCGTTCATGGGCGGTCGTCCCTCTCCCTCGGACCGAGCGCCCTGACCTCGCACACGTACCCCCCTGTCGCTGGAGCAGCTCATCGGCTGGGTCCCTCTGTGGTCGCGGTGTCGCCACCCCCGCTCCAGGGCCGTGTCCGAGCTGTTCCCAGGAGGACGGGGCTCGGGTGCTCCCTCTCGGCCCGAACACACGAGGGGCCCTGGTGCTGGATGGCACCAGGGCCCCGGGGGTCAACACCATCTACCGGCTGTTTCTGCGCCGGATTCCTGTTTCCGCCTCTCCGCCCAGGGGGACGGGCGGGGATTCGGGGATCGCTGTCGCGTGACCGGGGACCACCTTCCTTTCGGGGGTCTTCGGTACCCGGGCGGACTCTTCCTCGCCCGGGCGATCCTGATGGCGTCCGCCTCCTTTTCCTTGCGATCAACCTGTCGTACTGCTGGAACCACGGAACCGCTCGCGGTCCCTTTGAGCCGTCGGCCCGGCAGCCGACCTCAGAACCCTGGCGCATCCGGCCCTGAGGTGCCGCTGCCGTGCCACAACTCACCCGAGCGTGCATGCGCGGCGGTTCTGCTCTGCCGCGCCTCTGCTTGCGGCCCTGACTACGAGCAAAACCCTACCCCGCCACACAGCAATGTCTACTACCGACACAGCAGATTTCCTCTCGTCGAAGGCGCTGGGATTCCGCCGTCCCCGAGTGGAAGCCGCCTGTGCGGGCGCGCCCGTTCCGCAAACCGGCACAACCGATCCAGGTGGGGTGCACGTGCGTGAACGACACGAAAATGGCCAACTCGAGCACCTCGCACCGGACGACGGGTGACGGTACGGCCGATGCGCATCGCACCCGTGCCGTCGCCCGAGCATTCACCGACAGCCTCACCCCCGCGCCGACCGCGACACGGTGAGCACCGCAGTCGGCGACCCCGGCCCCGCTCCTCCGCGCGAGGTCGCCTTCGACCTCAACGGCGGCAGCGCGACCATCACAGCCGGCCCTGGCTCCGGTAGCACGATCAGCGCCGTGCCGGCCCGGACCCATGGCACCCCGGCGGGGTGAGCGGATGCGGCGGAGCAGGGACGGGCGTGGTTCCAGCAGGACAACGGAGTGCATGCGTCCATGCGTCACAGGCACAAAGAACTCAAGGTGGCGCGTACGGCCTCACCGGGGGGCCAGTCAGCTCAGTCGTCTCGCCTCGGTCGCGGCACTCCGGGAAGCATGACCCCTGGTGGGGATACTTTCGACAGAGCGGGCAGACGGCGAGTAATAGATTCGTCCAATGCGTGCCGCGAGAGCATCAGCCTCCTGCAGGGGTGCACAACTGTTCATGGGAGTGACGGCCGTATGGACCTCGCGGGACCACCGGAGGGCCCTCTGCGTGACCTGCCGGTCCAGGTGGCTGAGGCCACAGAAGCTTTGGTGACCGCATGGACACAGACGTCTCGCACCTCCTCGCCCCGGCTGTCGGCGCCCCAGTGGGAAGCACTGCTGATCTTGCGGCGCAAGCCGGGCGTCAACCTCACACGGCTGGCCGATGAAGTCGGCGCCACTCCACCTGCTGTCAGCAGGCTGTGCGATCGCCTCGAAGCAGCCGGCCTGTTGCGCCGCGAACCCGGCCGCACCAGTCGGCGGGAGATCGAGCTGGTCCTGACGCCGGCGGGAAACGAACTGATCGATGCCTTGCTCGCCCGCCGCTGCGCACGGTTCGGGGAGGTGCTCAGCCGAATGCCCTCAGCCGAACGCACGGGCCTCCTGAACGGATTGCTGGCCTTCTCGAGGGCTGCTCAGCTCACCGAGACCGACCAGGCGGAGGGGTAGCCGACCGGCCCGTCGGAGCAGCGGAGTGCCGGTCACGCAGAGGCGGGCCTACCGCGTCAGTCCACGCACACGACGGCGGCGTCCTGTGCGAGGTCGTGACTGCCGTGGTACTGCACCAGTCCGTCGACCACGGCGCGTGCTGTTTCGTGCGCCGACGAGCTGCGCGTGGCAGCGATGGTCTCGCGCAGAGCGTCCTCACCGAAGAACCTGCCGTCCTGCGACCGGGCCTGGTGCACGCCGCTGCTGACGACGACCAGGCGGTCTCCCGATTCCACGGTCAGTGACTGCTCGTAGTACTGCGTTTCCTCGAACATGCCCAGTGGCATCTGCGCGTCCAGCCCGATCAACTCCACCACCTCCTGCCGCAGGCGGAAAAGCTGCGGGGAGCCCGCGTCGACCACCTGGACCTGCCCGGTGGCCAGATCGAAGCGCAACAGGAGGGTCGCCGAGTGGAGCGCTCCCGCGTACTCACCGTAGATCGCCTGGTCGGCGAGGGATGCCTGGTCGGCGAGGGAGATCCCGGCCCTGCGCGCGTTGCGCAGCGCGCTGACCGTGAGATTGGTCAGGAGGGCTGCCTGGATTCCCGTCCCTTTGCCGTCGGACACCGTGATGGTGAGATGGTCGTCGGTGCTGGTCCAGTCGAAATTGTCCCCGCCGATCGCATAGGCGGGTTCGAGGTGGGCGCCGAGGGTGTAGTCGTCCTGGATGAACCCTCGGCCGGGCAACAGCTGCCACTGCATTTCCGCCGCCAGGGTCAGACGCCTGCGCCTGCGGCCCTGAAGGTAGAGGTCGGTGTCTCGCTCGGCGACGAGCAGTTCATGCCCGATCGCCGTGGCGAAGGCCGCCAGCTCCAGCACGCCCGGAGTTCCCTTGGCCGGCTCCGGCAGATGCACGGACAGCACGCCCAGCCGGTCTCCGCGCACGGTGACGGGAAGGTGCACGGTGACCATGCCCGGCTCTGCCGTGACCTCCACGACCGCGGCCTCCGTCGAAAAGGCGCGGCCCGCCGGGTGCTCTCCGCGCACGGGCACCGCTTCTCCCGTGTGCGGCAGGCAGGTCACGGGTTGGAGCGAGGTCAGACCGTAGTCGGCGAGCAGCAGGCTCACCCAGCGGGCGTCCAGGTAGGCGGCGAGCAGGGAGCGTGCCGTGGACAGCAGACGGGTGGGCGGCGCCGCCCTCAGGGCGCTTTCGGCCGCGCCGAGCCAACCGCTGGACAGGTCAGTCATGATCTCTTCTCTCATCGCCCAGCATCAGGCTGCACGTGGATGGCGAAGGTGTCGATCACCACGGCGCGTTCACCACACCCTCCATCCTGCCTCCGATGGACCCGCATGGCCATCATGAGCAACGGGGACCGTCAGCCTCGTACCGGAGAAACGGTGGGCGAATCCGGCAGCACCGGAACGGTTGCCGGGCGGCAACGGTACCGGTCGTCGGTGGCCCCGGGCAGGCGGGCTGCACGCACGCGTGTTGCTTGATCACCACCCCGCCACTCACCGGCGAGTGTGCCGACGTCGGCGCGGTGCTGTGCCCGGCCCCCGAGGGGCGAAGGCCCTTGGCCTGATGGGGGCTCATGCGCCACCCGTGCAGTGACGCGGACGTGGCCGACGGAGTCTGCGGCTTTACTTCACTGGCTTCCAGGTTCCGTACGGCTCCGAGATGAACAGTGCGTCCGTCTCCTGGATGGCGATCGTGATTTCTGGCGCGGCAATGACCACTTCGCTCTCGAGGAGGTCGTTGCTCTTGACGGACCGTTCTCCGTAACAGCTCGCGATGGCTCCTGGATTGACCCCTGTGGTGCGACAGGTGCCTGGAAGCACAAAGCCCACGGCCGGGCCGACCAACCGGTCCTGGTGCCGCTGTTGCGGTTGTTTCGGCATGGAGCAGCGGCGAGCCGTGATGCGGGACGGGCCGGCAAGCCGCGTCAACCGGTGTGGGGCAAGCTCTGGGCGATGCCCGCAGAGCGCTCTTGCCCGCTGGCCTCGACGGCAAGGCCGAGGTTTGCGGCGGCGGCTCGGAAGGCTTCCAGGCCTTCGGCCAGTGCCGCCAATTGCGACAGGGACATCTTCTGCAGCACCGTCTCGACCTCACTTGCCCGGAAAGCCCGGAACTCGGCGAGCACAGCGCGCCCTCGCCGGCTCAGTCGCACCTCGATCTCTCTGCGACTGGTCGTACTCGGGTATCGCTCGACGAGCCCGGACGCTTCCAGACGGTCGCACAGACGGCTCACGGATGACGGCCGAGTCCCGAGTGCCTCGCCCAACGCTCGCAGGTTGAGACCCTCCTGGCCTTCGAGCGTCGTGAGCGCACGCAGCTGCGAAGGAGAAACGGGACCCGAGGGGGCGGCTTCCTGCCCACGTCCCCAGAGCATTTGAAGGAGCTCCGACACCGCGCATGCGGCGTGAGCCACCTGACCATGATCAGCGGAATGCAGAGTGCGGGGCATTGCACCATTCTCTCACCCGGGAGAGTGATTTGTCAGCTCCCGCCAATTCGTCCGGCGTCCACATGCGTGCCGTCTCTGCCGTTGGGGCGGCTGCCCTGCCTGCCCAGCCTCCGGCTCCGACTCCGGCTCCGGCTCCGGCTCCGGCCGTGCGGCTGTCCCACCTCGACCGGCAGGGAAAAGGCCGCTGAACCCGCACCGGCCTGCAGCCGTTCATCAGGGTGTTGTCGGACCGGCCGGGCGGAGAAAGGCGATCAGCCGGATGGGGGTTCGTCACCCAGTTTTTTTCCGGGAGAGCCGGTGCCCACCTCGCGTGTGTCCGGCACGGGCGTTGCCGGTGCGAAAGCCAACGGGGGCCGAACGGTTCAGCAATGCGAGCAGGACCGTTGCGCGACAGGCGCTGGGGCGGGGTCCGGTTCCTGAGGAGCACATGCTCCGGTGTGCACCGGAGCAGTCAGTGGGCGCGGACGTGGTCACGGCTGGTCACGGCTCTTGGCTTTCCGGCCATCGAAAAGGCGTGAGGGACGCGGTCAGGAAGGGGACGCCCAGCGGTCGCGGCCCCGCGTCCCGAAACGGGCAGCATCACGCACCGCTCCCGGTGATGCGGATGGCCAGAGCCAGGGTGTCGTCGGAGTGGAGGACCACTGAGCGCGTGTCGGCCGCGAGGGATCCGGGGATCTCAGCCAGCTGCCTGGACGCGTGCCGGCGCGCCGTCTCGATGAGGCGCCTTTCGCCTTCGATCGGGTCTCTGCGGCTCTCGGTGAGACCGTCGGTGTAGAGGATCAGGAGGTCGCCCGGGCCGATCCCGGCGTGCAGGACCTGCTCGCTGCCCGGCAGGGGGAAGCCGATGCCTCTGCCTCTCACCTCGAGGTAGCGGGCCTGTCCGTCGCTCCGGAGCAGGAGCGCGGGAGGCGCAGCACATGTAGCCGTTGCGCGCCAGCTCACGGGCGGCCGTCACCACCCGTGTCTGATCGACGAGGCCGAAGCCGGCAGCGAGGGTCGCCGCCCGCACCGCATGGCGAACCGCAAGCAGGTCTTCCTCGGTGGTCAGTGCCACCTCGGTAATGGGTTCCTTCGCGGCGCAACTGGGTGTGGGGCAGCTCTCGGAAGGGACAGGAACGGGAGCGCCGGAGGTCGTCTTAGCGAGGTGCGTCATGTCGGGCCCCTTCCGGGGGCTGCGAACTTTGGTGCCAGCCCAGGGCAGCCATGCCCTGTTCAGCGTTGAGAGCCGTTTCCACGCCGACGAGTTCGATCCCGAGTTCGACCAGCGTGATAGCGACGGGCGGCCGCATCCCGGCCACGATCACGCGTGCACCCAGCAGCCTGGCCATCGTGGTCGACTCCATGAGCGTACGCGCTACGAACAAGTCGATGATCTCGAGCCGGGAGATGTCAATCAAGACGTCGCGTACGCGGTCGGCCGAAATGCGCTCCGTGAGCCCGTGCGTGAAGGTCGGAGCGGCTTTGTCGTCCAACTCGTTGAGCAACCCGGTGATCAGCACGTCGCCCAGGCGCAGAAGGGGAACGCCGCTCGAACGGCCGGTCACCGAGGGGCCGGTGCGTCGTACGGGACCAGAGAGCCGGCAGTGAGTTTGATCGCCTCGGACAGAGCGTCCGCGAGGGTGGCCCGGGTCATGATCGTGGGCAGGTCGATGCCCAGTTGGGCGATGGTCTGCGCGATCGGCAGCGGACTCCGGAGGCCGGCGACGACAGCAGCGACCAGAGCGTCGGCCTCCCCCACCCTTTCCCCTCACCGCAGGCCGTCCTCCGACCACCGGCATGATCTGTCGGCCGGTCAGTAGCCGTGCCCGATACGCCGACTGCCCCTGCTGCGGGCTTCTGCGCAGCTTCACCCTTCCCGTGTGCGCTGAAAGGTGAACAGGCGAAAGGGTTTCCTCCCGTTCGCAACCAGCACCCCCTCCCCTCGCAACCGGCTGCTCCCGGAGCCGGAACTCCGGCTCTCAGGAGGTCAGTTGGATCTGAACCTTCACGCTCAGCGGACCGGCAAGGCCCCCCTCAGGAGCACTGTCCGGAATCCGTGCGGCCGAACCAGTCCAGGCACAG
Source organism: Streptomyces sp. Wb2n-11 (assembly GCF_001049855.1). NCBI lineage: Bacteria > Bacillati > Actinomycetota > Actinomycetes > Kitasatosporales > Streptomycetaceae > Streptomyces > Streptomyces sp. Wb2n-11. The sequence continues at coordinate 6,715,965 of NZ_CVPB01000001.1, read as the reverse complement.
GACCAGCGCGTCGTCTTCAGCGTCCGCGTCGCGGTACGACGCCAGTTCCCGCAGAAGCGCCCGCGGCACCGCAGCAGCCGGCAACAGGCCGGCAGACTGGATGGCGCGTGCCAGAGCGCGCTCCCCGTACGCCTCGCCGGTCCCGGAGGGAGCGCCGTAGACGCCGTCGCTGACGAAGATCAGGCGGTCGCCGGGCAACACTTGGAACTCCTGGGCCACATATGCGGTCTCGTCGAACATTCCCAGCGGGAGCTGCGCCTCGAAGTCGACGTGCTCCACGACCTTGCCCCTCTGCCGCCACAATTGAGGTGATCCGGCATCCACTACCTGCCCGCGCCCGGTGGCCAGCTCGAAGGACAGCAGCAGGGTGGAGACGTAGACCTCTCCGCGGTACTGCGCGTAGACGGCCTGGTCGGCCAGGGCGGCCTGATCGGCGATGCCGATGCCGGCCCTGCGGGCATTGCGCAGGGCGTTGACCGCCAGGTTGGTGAGCAGGGATGCCTGGATCCCGTCACCCATGCCGTTGGTGACGCTGAGGGTGAGGCTCTCGGCCGTGCTCGACCAGTCGAAGTTGTCGCCGTGGATGTCGTAAGCAGGCTCGAGCTGCGCCCCGATCGCGTACTCAGGACGCGCACAAGCCCTGGCGGGCAGCAGCTGCCATTGCATCTCCGATCCCAAGGTGAGGCGGGTGGCGCGCCGGGCCTGCAGGTACAAGTCCGTGTCGCGCTCGGCGACAACGATTTCATGCCCGAGCACTTCAGCGATCTCGGTGAGTTCCGCAACGGTGTCGGGCGTGCATCTGTGTTCAGGAAGACGCACGGTCAGGATCCCGAGCCTGTCTCCGCGGACCGTCACCGGCAGATGCAGATCAACGGCCCCGTCTCGGGCCACGTACTGGCCGAACGGCTCCTGACTGCCGAACGCGCGGCCTTCCGGACTGGATTCCACCGACAACGGCTGCGCCGTATGAGGCAAGGCCGTCACCGGTTGCAGGCAGGTGAGGCTGTAATCGGCCATCAGCAGGTCGACGTCAACGGCCTCGTAGTACTCGATCAAGGCGGCTCGCACTCCGTCGAAGAGCGCGTGGGGTGCGGCCGACCGTACAGCTCGCCCCGCAGCCAGAAGGTTCTTCACAGTAAGACCATTTCGCATAAAAGTGGATCAATCAGGAAGCATAGGCAGGCACCCAGCCGAGGGAGGCGGAGTGCCTGCCTATGCCCTGAGTGCCCCCACAAGGGCCCTCTACGACTACAGGAGTCGCCTCAAAATATTGCCCCACGGCAAATATTTACCTCATCGAAGCGTCGACGCACCAGGCAGGTGTGTGTCCACGCCACGCGGCCTGTTCTCAGGCGGGAGGCCGGAGACTGCCGCGTCAGGGGCTCCGCCGACGCCCGCAGGGCGCGCAGCCCGGGCGGTGCGGTGACACGCTCTTCGGGTCCGCAGAGGAACAACATGTGGGCGTGCGACGCGCTGAGCTGGGCGTTCAAGCCGAAGAATGCACGAGTTAGTTCTCTGCGGGCCCTTACGAGCTGGTGCGTGATTGCGGGTGAGCGCGTCAGCGGCGGGGATGGCACGACCCGATCGTGGCGGCCCGGGGAGTTCTCGCGCATCGGCTGTTCACGGGGTGTCCCGTCAGCATCCGGGCCGTCTGACCGAGGAGTCGGCCGCTCCTGGCCGGCCACTGCCGAGGGGAGTCGTCACGGCACACGTGGCGGGGCAAGGGAGCGTACGGCAGGGGCCGGTGCCCGGCATCGGCCGGCCTTCGTGGACCGCTCGGTGGCCACACTGGTTCACCTGCGGCACGATGTGCCGCACTCGGTGCTGGAGTCGGCTGTTCGGTGTCGGCCGCTCCACTCGCCCGGGTCGTCGGGGAGGCACATACGCTGCCTGCCGATCGGGGCTGTGCGGTCCCCGGCCGCCCCGGACTGCGGCTTCGGACCCCGGTCGAGGTGTTCGCCCATGCGCGGGACGAGGGCATCGAGCTGCGGCTGGACGCCGCCGGGGTCCAGGTCCGCCGGCCTGTGGCCGGCCGCGGCGGACGACGCGCGTTCTTCTGCGGGAGGGAGCAATGGAACACGGTGAAGGCCACCGTCGTGTCGCCGACCACCGCGATCACACGTTATGGACCGATGCCCTGCTGCCTGGGCGGACGCATGACGCGACCACCGCACGCACCGCACGCACCGGTTTCCGTTTCCAGGACTCCCCCAACGTCGAGGTGCTGCTGGACGACGGCTGCCCCGGCCTCGGACGTGGCCACCCCGGACGGGCGATCCCCCGCCCGGAAAGCCGAACGAGATCATCCCGCCCGAGGTCCACGAAGCCCGTCGGTGAGTCCACCACCCCCACTCATCCCGACGCGTCACCGTCGAACACGCCCTCGCCGACCGCAAACACGGGAAGCAGCTCCTTCGCTGGGCCCGACAACGGCTGACACCGGCCCGCAGCCCAGGCCCCACGCATGCACCAGCTCGCTATTCGGCCGCGGGCCCGGTGGGGACTCGGGCCTTGACACGCTTGCCGGAGGGCTCGCGCTGTGCCGCGAAGTCCTCGCACACCGCGGTGACGATCTCCAGGCCGTGCCCACCGACCCGGGCCGGATCGGCGGGCAGGACGAGCGGCAGGACCGGGCTGGTGTCGGACACCGTGATCTCCAGGACCGGACCGGACAGCTCCACCTCGACGGCACAGGGACCCGGCGCGTACTTGCGCGCGTTGGTCACCAGCTCGCTGACGACCAGCTGGGCGATCTCCGTCAGCCGGGGCGAGACCTCGATCCAGCCGTCCCTGTGCAGCTGGGCCAGGAAACCGGTGACGAACCGCCGGGCGTCCCCGATCACCCCGGGCGTCACGTCGAACGCCTCACCGGCCCACACGCACCGGCCCGCGAGCACCGGCCGGCCCGGCACCGCACCGCCCACGGCGCCCGGGAAGTCCCGGCGAGCGGGCGAAGCGGCAGCACCGGCGCCGGCCGGCTCCCCCGTCGCCCGGTCGCTGTCAGCTCGCCGGGCCTGCGGACGGTGGAGGTTCTGGTCGCCGTTCATACCTGAGCACGTGCCCCGTCCGCCGCCCGTCAACCAAGGAAAGAAAACCTCGTTGAGTACCCCCCACGCCCTCATGTAGTCACCCGGAAAACGGAGAACCGGACGCGGAACAGCACCCGCAGGACCGACGCTGCTCACACGGCTCGCGGACCACACCGGCCACGCCGTGGACAGCACAGTGGAAGGCATCTGGATCCGGTCGCCCGCACCGCCCGCCGTGGCGCCCCCGGTGCCGCCACGTTTGACCCCACCCGGTCCATGCCCCGAGGCCGACCGACGCGGTTTGAACCGGGCAACGCGCACAGACCCACCCTGGCCAGAAACGCGGCGCCTGATCGCTGTACGAGTGAGCCGTGCGCTGCGTACCCGGCACTCGGGTCCGAACCTTCGTACCGTTTTGGCCTGTTCGGCGGCCACCCGCGCCGTCCACGAGGTCCGGCCGCTCCCGGCGGCCCGTGGATTCGCCGTCGTCGGCCACCCTGGCCTACGCCCTCGTACCCCGGCGGACGTCTTCGCGTACGCGTCGGCCGAAGGCGTCGAGCTGCGCATCGAGGGCACGGAAGTCCAGGTACGCCGCCCACGGGCCGGCAATCCCGGCCGCCGCGCCTCCGTCTCGGGCAGGAAGAAGACGAGCACCGGGAAAGCCGTTCTCATCACCGGCGGGAAGGGCCGCACGCTGGGGGCGGGGGCCTTTCGCCCCGGCCGCCCACTCGCGATCGCCTGATTGCCATATACGCAGCAGAAGAGCCTGGACTCGCACGCCTGCCCGATGGGAGACCATCTAGGGTGTGCGGCATGACGTTGCAGCTTGTTCAGGTGAACTTCAAGGCCCGGGACGACTCGGCGCTCGGCCGGTTCTGGGCGGAGGTGCTCGGCTGGGGTGTTTCCAGTGAAGGGCCCGGCGTCACCAACCTGGAACCCGTGGGCTTCGACTGGCCGGATCCGTCCGCCGTCTGCATCGATCTCGTCCGCGTCCCGGACCCGGAGACGGTGAAGTACCGCGTGCACATCGAGCTCGCCACCACCTCCGACGCCCATCAGGCGGAGTTGGTAGCACGTCTGAAGGAGCTCGGGGCGACGCCCGCCGATGCGGGCCGGGACGACGCGCCGGGTACGGTGATGGCCGACCCGGAGGGCAACGTGTTCAGCGTCCTGGAGCCCCGGGAGCTCTACCGGGACACCGGGCCGATAGCCGCCGTGGTCGTCGACTGCGCCGACCCACGGGCCATGACCCGGTTCTGGGGCGAGGCGATCGACTGGACCGTCCACGAGCTGACCGACGACCGCGCTCTGCTGCGCTCCGTCAAGGGCGTCGGACCGTACCTGGAGTTCCGTCGCACGCCCGACGACGAGGTCGTATGGAACCGCATCCATCTCGACGTGATGTCCGACCCCGTCGAGGACCAGGCGAGGGAGGTCGCCCGGCTCGAGGACCTCGGCGCGGTACGGGCCGACGTGGGTCAGGGCGACGTCTCCTGGGTCGTCCTGGCCGACCCGGCGGGCAACGAGTTCTGCGTCCTCGGCCGGGGCTGACGCGTGACTCCGTCCGCTTCCTCACAGCGGCGCGGCAGTCCGCGGCGCCGGGCCCTGCCCTCCCCGGCCCGCCACTGCCACATGGCCTGGCCAGGGCCGCCCGCCTGCCTGACCGTCCTGCGGGCCAGGGGGCCGGACGGGGGAAGAGGAGAAACGGGTCCTCCCGGCCCACCCACCCCGGCCTCGCCGGAATCAGACGCCTGATCACCCGCCTCACCCACCGCCGGCCCGCACCCGTCACGACGAACAACGCGGACACAGCCCACGAAACCAGCTGAACGTCAGCGCAGGCACCGTGGCGGTACCAGACCCCGACGGGCCGGAGCACGCGACGTTCCGCGGCTGGTTCCGGGGCCGGAACACGACGGTTGGGCGGCCCGGCTCCGCGGGCCCGGCGGATCTGTCCCAGCGGCTCGCGCTCCGCCGGACGCTACTCGGTGCGCAGCGCCGCGGCCGTACGCGCCCTGGCCGCCCAGCCGGCCGGGGCCAGGGCGCCCAGCATCGCGATCACGACCCCGCCCAGCCCCAGCAGGAGCAGCTGAACAGGTTCGTACACATCGAGGACCGGCGACGGCAGACCGGTGCCCACGGCACGCCCCATCACCGGCATGACGAGGCCGTGCAGCACGTACCCCGCCGGCACGCCGACCAGTCCGCCGAGCACACCGATCACGGCCACCGAGGCGAGCACGAAACTCGTGACCTGCCGCGGCGACATGCCGATCGCCTTGCAGACGCCCAGGTCGTGGATGCGTTCCCGGGGGTCCAGGACCACGGAGTTGAGTATGCCGAGGCCGGCCACGGAGACCAGCATCAGGGTGAGCAGCACCGCCATCGCGGACATGATGAGGATGACGCCCTCCTGCCCCGAGGAGGTGTTGGCCGTGGTGTCGCCGCCCAGCGGCTGTACGACCGCGGCGATCTTCCGGGCGTACTCGTCGGCGGAGACGCCGGACTCCGTCTCGACGAGGAAGGCACCGGGTTCGGCCGATGCGAAGTCGGCCATGTCCGCGTGGATCTCCAGCCCGCTGCCCGAGGTGTCGAAGGACTCGCCCGCGATCCGCAGGTTCGCGGCCTCCTTCTCGTAGGTCACCCGCACCGTGTCACCGACCTTGGTGCTGGTCCGTTCCAGGAAGCGCGTGGGCACCACGACCTGCCCCGTACCGGTGATCCAGTGCCCGGAGAGCATCTCGTAGCTGCCGGAGCGCGCATCGCCCTCGTAGAGGCTGGCCCGAACCGAGCCGGAGATCCCGGCCACGGCGACCTCCGTCCGGGCCTTGCCGTAGTACGACCCCGTGCCCGCCCGCGACGTGATGGCGGATCGCACCTTCGCCGGGTCGGCAACCCCGGGTCCGGCCACGGGTGAGGGGCTTGCCGCGCCGCCGCCCGCGGGAGGAGGCGGAAAGGGAGCGATGTTGGTCAGCCTGGTGGTCGTGACCGTCACCGCGGCACGGCTGTCGGGGTCCTGCGAGGCGCCGATCTCGGTCAGGGACGAGGTCAGCCCCACCGCGAAGGTTGCCGCGACCGTACCGAACGCCACCGCGAGCAGCATCGCGAGGGTACGGACCGGATGCGTGAAGGGGGTGGCGAGACCGTAGGTCACCGGGCGCGGCAGCGGCAACAGCCCCATCGCCCGGTGCGCCCGCTGGCCGCGCCCCGTGCGCGGCGACCGGCCGACCGCGATGGCCTCGATCGTACGCAGCCTTCCGGCCCGTAGCGCGGGGACCAGCGCCGCGAGCCCCACGATGACCAGGGCGGCGGCCGGAACCGTGACGTCCACCCACCAGGCCACCGAAAGAGAGGCGGTGCCGTACACCGCCTCGGTGTCCGCCGGCAGCGGCACTGCCAGGAGGTTTCCCAGGACGACCCCCAGGGCGATGCCTGGAGGTTGTCGGTGACGTTGAGGTCGTCGAGAAGGTTGAAGAACTGGAGGACCATGCCGATGTGCTCGCGACGGAACGTGGCGAGGGCGTGCTCGCCCAGCTGGTCCATCCGTCACCCGGCCACGATCACGGCGCCATCGGTCGGTTTGTCCAGGCCGGCGACGAGGTTCAGCAGCGTGGACTTGCCGCTGCCGGAGGGGCCCGTGACGGCAAGGGCCTCACCCTTGGCGACGCCGAGCGTGAGCGGCCCCAGCGCCGGTGTGCCGGCGCTGTCGTAACGCTTCGCCACACCCTCCGGTTCGATCAGCTGATGCATACGAGTTGTCCGTCCTTACGGTCGCGAGAGGCACATGCCGTTGCCGATCCCGTGAACCTGGAGGCGGCCGCGCAGGGGGCGCGTCGGCCGCGGAACCGACATCAGGCCGTCCCCGCGGAGGATTCGACCGCGGAGTCATACCTGAGAAGTAGGCCTCCGGGGCGACGCCCTGGCCGGACAGGCGGACGCGGGCCGGGCGGAGAGCGCAGCACAACGTGCGGATGGAGACGGAAGGCCGGCGCAGCCGGTACCAGCAGCTCATCGACGCGCTACGCCCGGAGGCGAAGGCCGCCCCGCTGTCCCGGCGAGCGGTGCGCGCCGATGTGGTGCTGGCGGTCGTACTGGCCGTCGTCGCCCTGTTCGTGGCGGTGCGCCATCCCGGCGACGGGCCGGTGAACGTCAACCCCCCTGCGGTGGACGCCGGGACCATGGAACGACTACCACGGCGAGCGGCGCAACGAGATCGGGGCCACGGACCAGATCTCGATGTCGAGCGCATCACGGGCGCGCCGGACGACGCGCTGGTAACGGGTGCCGAGCTGTCGCTGAACCGCGCGGTCCGGAGTGAGCGGTCCGCCCCCCCTCCTCAGGCACACGGAGAAAGATTGATAATGGCATCCATTTTCATATAGCCTCTTCGTGTCAGAACCGGACCGAGGAGTCTCACGATGGCCGTCCCCAAGCGGAAGATGTCCCGCAGCAACACCCGTCACCGCCGCGCCCAGTGGAAGGCGACCACGCCCCAGCTGGTCCCGGTCACCGTCGACGGCGTCGTGCACCAGGTCCCGCAGCGCTTGATGAAGGCGTACGAGCGCGGCCTCGTCCACCCGGAGGGCTGAGGGCTCATGACGTCCACCGACCGGCTGCCCGTGACCGTACTCTCGGGGTTTCTCGGGGCCGGGAAGACCACGTTGCTCAACCATGTGCTCGGCAACCGCGAAGGGCTGCGGGTCGCGGTCATCGTCAACGACATGAGCGAGGTCAACATCGACGCCGCGCTCGTGCGCGGTGGCAAAGCGGCCCTGTCCCGCACCGAGGAACGCCTGGTCGAGATGACCAACGGGTGCATCTGCTGCACCCTGCGTGACGACCTCCTGGAGGAGATCGACCGGCTCGCCCGCGAGGGCCGGTTCGACTACCTGCTCATCGAGTCCAGCGGCATCTCCGAACCCATGCCGGTCGCCGCGACGTTCGCCTTCCCCCGGGACGACGGGGCCACCCTCGGCGACCTCGCCCGCCTGGACACGATGGTGACCGTCGTGGATGCCGCGAACTTCCTGGCGGAACTCGGTGGCGGCGACGAACTCGTCGCGCGGGGCCTCGACCAGTACGAGGACGACGAGCGCACCGTCAGCGACCTGCTCATGGACCAGGTCGAGTTCGCCGACGTCATCGTGCTCAACAAACTCGACCTGGCCGGGCCGGAGGAGGCACGCCGGCTCCGCGCCGCGCTCTCCCGGCTCAATCCGGAAGCGCGGATCATCCCCGCCGTGCGCGGGCAGGTCCCCCTCGGACACATCCTGGGCACCGGCCTGTTCGACATCGAGAAGGCGCAGCAGGCCCCCGGCTGGGTGAAGGAGCTCAACGGCGACCACGTACCGGAGACGGAGGAGTACGACATCTCCTCGCTGGTGTTCCGCTCCGACCTGCCCTTCCACCCCGGACGGCTGTGGGCCTTCGTCACCAAGGGCCTTGACAGCGGAACGTTCGGGCGCGTCCTGCGCTCCAAGGGCTTCTTCTGGCTCGCCAGCCGGCCCCGGGTGACCGGACTGTGGTCCCAGGCCGGCGCCGTCGCCCGGTTCGAACCGTCCGGCGCCCGCGGTCCGGGAACCACTCAGGGCCAGGAACTGGTCTTCATCGGCACCGGCCTGCGCGCCGACACCCTCCGTGCGGCCCTCGACGCCTGCCTGCTGGCGCCGGGCGAGACCGTTCCCGCCGACGACGACTTCCCCGCCTGGGAGACGTACGGCATCGAGGACGCCTGCGAGCACGAGCAGGCAGCCTGAACCCCCGGCCCCGCACACTCCGGGCCGGACGGTGGTCGCAGCCACGGCACCGTCCGGCCCGGCCCCTTTTCCTCACGCCCCCCAGGGAGCCGGGGTGAGCACCGGACTCCCGCCGAGGCGGGCCGGGGTGGAGGCAGGAGTGACGACGCACGGCCCTTTCCCGGGCGCGGTCCAGGAGAAACTCCTCATTCCGCCCCACGGACGGGCGGTGGAGCACCGCAAGGAGGACGCCGCCCTGCGCGACGAACGTGCCGCGGAGATCGTGGCGGCGCCGCCCTGCGGCTCCGGACGCTTCGGCGGTCTGCCGAGCCTCGTGGGTACGGCCCCGCGGACGGCCCTGTCCGACAGATGGACGAGGGACTTCCTCGCCTCCCACCCGTCCGGCACGGTCCTCAGGACCGGTACCGGTCCCACCACGCGTTACGAGCGCGTCGACAACGGCGGGGCGCGCTGGTTCGAGCTCGATCTCCCCGACGTGATCGGGGTGCGGCGTTCGTCCGCGCTTTCCCGACGGGACAAGCCGCCCGGACCCAGTGATCGCGGCTCGAAGCGCCGGGGCCGTGCGATCGGGCACGGCCCCGGCGCGCTGCGGCTCGGTCAGCTCTTGAGCTCACCCAGGTACTTCGCGAACTTCTCCAGGCCGTCGATGTTGCGCGGCCCGCTGACACCCTCGTTGTAGTCGAGGATGAAGAAGTTGTCCTTCTTGACGGCGGGCAGCCCCTTCGTGTGAGGGGACTTCTTCAGGAAGTCGATCTTCTTCTGGGCAGGCAGGTCCCCGTAGTCGAGGATCATGATGACCTCCGGCTCCGCTTTGGCGACGGCCTCCCAGTTCACCTGCGTCCACCGCTGGTCGAGGCCGTCGAAGACGTTCTTGCCGCCGGCCGTCTTGATGATGTCGTTGGGCGGGACCTGGTTGCCCGCGGTGAAGGGCTGGTCGGTGCCCGAGTCGTAGAGGAAGACCGGGACCGGGTCGCCCTTGGGCGCCTTCGCCCTGACGGCCTCCACCCGCTTCTTCAACCCGCCGACGACCTCATCCGCCTTGTCCTCGACCTGGAAGATCCTGCCCAGCCGATCGAGGTCGGAGTAAAGGGCTTCGAACGGGGTGAGCTTCTCCGGGTACTTGGGGTAGTTGAAGCAGCTCTCGGTGTGCATGAAGCTCTGGATCCCGAGCTTGTCCAGGATCTCCGGGGTGATGCCCCGCTCATCCTTGAAGCCGGAATTCCAGCCGGCCAGGACGAAATCGGACTTGGCCTCGACCACGAGCTCCTTGTTGAGGAGATCCTTACTGAGCATCTTCACCTTGGCGTAGTCGCTCGCCCACGGCGACTCCTCCACCGGTGGGTTCGCCGGCGGCATCACGTAGCCGTGCACGTGGTCGGCCAACCCGAGGCTGAACAGCTTGTCGGCGCTTCCGCCTTCGTATGCCACGACGCGCTCGGGGATCGTGTATTCGACCGGCTCACCGCACCTCTTGACGGTGACCTTCTTGGATGCCTTGGCGTCGGCGTCGGTTTCCACTTCGGCGCCGCAGCCGCTGAGCAGCAGTGTGGCCGCGAGCGCGGAGCCGAGGACGGTGTGCTGCCGCATCGAGCGGGGAGATCGAGTCATGGACATGACTTGTGGTGCCTTTCACAGGGAAGGGTCGAGCGAATACAACAACTGCGGGTCACCCGTCAGCGGGTGGGACACGATGCTGGCCTTGACGCCGAACACTTCGTGGACGAGGTCCGTGGTGAGTACGTCGTCGGGGGTGCCGGTGGTGACAAGGCGGCCTTCGCAGAGAACCCCGAGGCGGTCGCAAGCGGCCGCGGCGAGGTTGAGGTCGTGCAGCACGACCAGGACGGTGAGTCCCGAGCCGCGCAGGAGCGAGAGCAGTTCGACCTGGTGGCGTACGTCGAGGTGGTTGGTCGGCTCGTCCAGCACCAGGATCTTCGGTTCCTGGACGAGCGCCCGGGCCAGCAGGACACGCTGGCGCTCCCCGCCCGAGAGCGTCAGGACTCCGCGCCGGGCGAGGTGGCGGATGTCGAGCCGGTCCATCGCGCGTTCGCACAGCTCCCATTCCCGGCGGCTGAGCGCCTGGTTGCCCTGAAGGTGCGGCGCGCGTCCGAGTGCGATGACCTCTTCGACCGTGAAGTCGAGATCGACGGCGCCGTCCTGGGTCATGGCCGCGACGACCTGCGCGGAGCGGCGCACGGTCAGGCGGGAGAGATCCTCCTCGCCCACCCAGACGGTGCCGGAGCTGGGGCGGAGCGCACGGTACACGCACCTGAGAGCGGTGGACTTGCCGCTCCCGTTCGGACCGACCAGGCCCACGACCCGGCCGCTTTCCACCTCCAGGGACAGGTCGCGTACCAGACTCCTGCCGTCGGTCACCACCGAGAGCCCGTCAAGTCTGAGGTCCATGTCAGCGGCCTCCGAACATGTAGCCCTTGCGGCGCATCAGGGTGACGAACACCGGCACCCCGACGAGAGCGGTGATGACGCCCAGGGGCAGCTCGCGCGGTGCCACCAACGTCCGGGACACCAGGTCGACCCAGACCATGAAGATCGCTCCGGCCAGTGGCGCCACGGCCAGTACGCGTGCGTGGGTGGCTCCGACGACCATGCGCACCAGATGGGGCATGACCAGTCCGACGAAGGCGATGGCGCCGCTGACGGCGACCATCACTCCCGTCACGAGGGAGGCCAGGACAAGCATGGCCTTGCGGTGACGGTCGGGGCTGACCCCCAGGCTCGCGGCGGTCTCGTCCCCGAGGGCCAGCACGTCGAGCGCCCTGCCGTACCGGTACAGCACGACCAGGCCGAGGACGACGACCACCGACACGACCGGGAGCGCGCCCCAGCTCGCGGCGCCGAAGCTGCCCATGGTCCAGTACAGGACCATGCTGGTCGCCTCGCTGTCCGGCGCGAAGTAGATGATCAGGCTCATCAACGCTTGGAAGCCCAGGGACATGGCCACGCCCGTCAGGACGAGGCGCAGCGGGGAGAGCGTGCCTCGGCTGGAGGAGGCGGCATACACCAGGAGCGACGCGACCAGGGCCCCGATGAAGGCACCGGCCGACACCGCGTAGATGCCCAGCGCCGCCAGTCCTCCGGTGACCGTGACACCGACGGCTCCGACGGACGCGCCCGAGGAGACGCCCAGCACGAAGGGGTCGGCGAGCGCGTTGCGCACCATGGCCTGGATGGCCACGCCGATCGCGCTCAGCCCAGCTCCCACGAGCGCTGCGAGCAGCACCCGTGGGGTGCGGATCTGCCAGATGATCTGGTACGTGGTGACCTCGTCCGCGGCGATGCGGCCGCCGCTGACAGCCGCCCACAGGTACCGGGCGGTCTCCCCCGGCGTGATCACGGCGGCCCCCAGGCCGATGGCCACCACCATCGAGGCGAGGAGAACGACGAACAGAACGGCGCAGGCAAGCACCAGACCCTTACGGGAGGCGAGCCGGCCCTTCACCCCCGTCGCGGGTTCGGGGGGTGCCGCGCCGGCTGACGTATCGGCGCCGCCGCTCGTCGATGGCGCAGTGATCGCTGGCGGTGACATAGGACTCGGCCTTCCAGGTTGAACGGAACGTACTGATCAGGCGGGTGGTGTTCGCCCGTGGATGTGAACCGGCTCAGGGCAGGCCGATAGGCAGGGTCATGCCGTCGAGTGCGCGGGCGGAGGGGGAGCCGTTGCTCTCGGGGAGCATTCCGATGGCATCGAGCACGACGCGGCGGAGGCGCCGGGTGTTCTCGGCGAAGACCTTGAAGACCTCTTCCTGGGCAACGCTCTCCGTCGCGTCGATGCCCGCGTCCAGGTCGGTCACGAGGGCTACGGCGGCGTAGCCGAGGGCGAGTTCCCGGGCCAGGACAGCCTCGGGGTGCCCGGTCATGTTCACCAGTGACCAGCCGGCCGCCGCGAACCACTGCGACTCGGCGCGGGTGGAGAACCGGGGGCCCTCGACCACGACCATCGTGCCGCCGTCGACCGCCTCGATCCCGGCCGCGGCAGCTGCTTTGAGGAGTGCTTCGCGGCCGTGTTCGCAGTAGGGGTCGGCGAACGAGATGTGGACGGCGCCTTCGTCGTAGAAGGTCTGGATGCGGCCGCTGGTCCGGTCCACCATCTGGTCGGGGACAACGATGGTGCCCGGTCCCAGCTCGCGCCGGAGGGAGCCGACCGCGCAGGGGGCCAGGATCCGGCGCACGCCGACGGACCGCATCGCCCAGAGGTTCGCCCGGTAGTTGATCCTGTGTGGCGGGATGCGGTGGTCGCGGCCGTGCCGTGGCAGGAACGCCACTCGCCGCCCCTCGACCGTGCCCAGCATCAGGGCATCGGACGGTGGACCGTAGGGCGTGGCGATCCGGACCTCTTCCGCGTCGTCCAGCAGTTCGTAGAAACCACTGCCTCCGATCACGCCGGTGTCGGCCACCGGGGTGTTGCCGCTGACGCTCATGTGCGTGTTTCCTTTTCCCGTCTTGTCCGTCGGTGCAGCCGAATGCCGTCCAGGGCGGGGACCGTGGGATGTCCGGCCACCTCGGGACCGCGCGGGTCTCCGGGGCGCCGTACGGCCACAGCCCTCCACCCCGCAGCGGTGGCCGCGTCCAGTTCCTCTTCCACGTCGCTGAAGAAGACCGTTTCGTGTGCGGGGACTCCGATGGCACGTGTGATGGCCCGGTAGGACTCCGGGTCCCGTTTGCCGCCCGCACTGGACAGGTCGAAGTAGCCGTTCAGGAGCGGGCTGAGGTCGCCGTGGTCGCTGTGCGCGAACCAGTCGCGCTGAGCTGCCGCCGACCCCGAGGAGTAGAGGTAACGGTCGAGACCCGCCTGCCGCCATCGGGACAGGGCCGCGGGCACGTCGTCGTAGACGTGGCCGGTCAGCGTGGAGCGGGCGTAACCCTCGGCCCAGATGAGTCCCTGGACCCTCTTCAGCGGCGGTGACTTGACGTCCTCGTCGGACCAGGCGGTCAGCGCCGCGACGGCCCCGCCCTCGTCGAGGCGGGGATCACCGGTGTGGGTCCGTATCTCTTCCATCAGCTCTGTCCATGGAGGCTCGCCCCGGTGGGCCGCGAACCAGGCGGCGAGGCGCTCCCGCGCGTACGGGAAGAGCACCTCGTGCACGTGGGAGGCGGAGCCTGTGGTTCCCTCGATGTCGAGGACCACCGCCCGCACCGTCGACAGGATCACGTCGCCGCTTCCGGCGTCAGGAGCGCGTCGAGTCGGGGAATCGCCGGGCGATGGGGTCGCCGGTGAAGTCGCCCACCCAGCCGTCCTCCTTCTCGAAGAAGCGGATCGCGACGAACTCCGGACGCGGACCCATGTCGAACCAGTGGAGGGTGCCCGCCGGTACGGAGAGCAGGTCGCCCGCCTCGCACACCACCGCGTGGACCCGGCCGTCGAGGTGGAGGTAGAAGCAACCCGTGCCGTGGGCGAAGAAGCGCACCTCGTCCTCGGCGTGCCGGTGTTCTTCGAGGAAGGTGGAGCGCGCCTCGGCCGCCCGTTCCTCCCACCCCGGGCTCTCCTCCGGGTGGAGCTGAGCAACGTCCACCAGTTGCAGCCCTTCCCGCGCGCAGAGTTCGTCGATTTCGGTGCGGTAGCGGGACAGGACGTCTTCCGGGCCGGTGTCCGGTGTGATGGTGCCGCGGAGCGGCCAGCGGCCGAACGCCACCGAGCAGACTCGCAGTGCCTCCGTGATGCGCTCGTGGTCCCGGGTGCGCAGCAGCACACGCTCGGGGTCGTCCTCCGACATGATCTGAAGAAGCGTCACGGGATCAGCCTTCCTTTTCTTCCGCGGGCAGCCCGGACCCGGTGAGCAGCAGCAGCTGGCAGATCGATTCCAGGCATTCCAGCCGGTTGCGGGCCTGGGCAAGGTCGCGTCCCCATGTGGTGATGCCGTGGTCGGTGATGAGAAGGGCTGGAGGTGCCTGTGGCGTGGTGGCCAGATGGCCGGCCACGTCCGCGGCGATCCGCGGAACCTCGGGCCAGTTGGGGAAGACGGGCACCTCGGTGTGCGTCGAGTCGGCCAGTCCCAGGCCCTTGAGCAGCTCGAGCCGCTCGATGCGGAGCGAGGTCAGACGTGTACGGCGGCCCGTGCGGCATGCGACGGCCGTGGCGTAAGGGGAGTGGACGTGAATGACCGCACCCGCGTCCGTGGTCCGGTAGACCGCGGAGTGGATCGTCGTCTCGGCCGACGCCCGCAGCTGTCCCGGGGCCGCTTCCTCTCCCGTGTCGGCCCGCACGACGACCATGTCCTGCGCGGTCATGCCCCCCTTGTCCCGGCCGCTGGCGGTGATCAGGGCCGCCCCGCCCGGCAGGCGCACCGAGAGGTTGCCGGCGGTACCAGGCATCCAGCCGCGCTCGTACAGGGTCCGTGAGACCGCCGCAAGTCCGCTTCCGGCACGTACGCGTTCACCTTCGTCGATGACCGTATGAATCATGTCGACACCTCACACGGGTAACTCGTGCTGTGGGAACCGTGGGGCCGGAACACCTGGACTTCGGAAACGATCGCGGTGACCAGCTCGGCCGGGGTGACGTCGAAGGCGGGGTTGAACACGGCGGCACCGGCGGGGGCGGCCTCGACTCCCGCGAATCCCGTCACTTCACCCGGGTCTCGCTCCTCGACCACGATTCCCGAGCCGTCGGCCAGCTCTCGGTCCCAGGAGGACTCCGGGGCGACGATCACGAAGGGGAGACCGTGCCGCGCGGCGGCGACCGCGAGACCATACGTGCCGATCTTGTTCGCCACGTCCCCGTTCGCCGCGATGCGATCGGCCCCCGCCAGCACGCAGTCCACCATCCCCCGGGCCATGGCAGCGGCAGCGGCGGAGTCCACGCACAGCCGGTACGGCACCCCCGCCTCCCCCAGCTCCCACGCGGTGAGCCGGGCTCCCTGGAGCAGCGGCCGGGTCTCGTCCACGAGCACCTCGGCGACCCGGCCGCGCTCGTGCAACTCCAGGATCGCGCCCAGTGCGGTGCCGACAGCGGCGGTTGCCAGACGACCGGTGTTGCAGTGGGTGAGGATGCGCACCGGCCGGTCCGGGACCAGCGACTGCACCAGATCGGCGGCCCGTACGACAGCGGCCCGGTTGGCCGTGGCGTCCTCCTCCAGCATGCCCATGGCCTCGGCGAGGACGGCCTCGGGCCCGTCGGCGAGCCTCCTCACGGCCCGGCGGACGGCCCAAGCCAGGTTGACGGCGGTGGGCCGGGCGGCGGACAGCCGCGCGGCATCAGCCTTCACGGCCGCCTCGTCGGTCCTACCGTCCGAGTTGTGCCGGTAGGCGGAGAGCGCCACCCCCAAGGCACCGGCCAGACCGATGGCGGGCGCTCCGCGAATGGCGAGCGACGCGATGGCTTCGATCAGCTGGTCCACCGTCTCGAGCCGCAGCAGGCGGTATTCACGCGGCAATGCCCGCTGATCGACCGCAAGGATGCGCCCGTCGTCCCACGAGAGCGACAAGCGCAGGCGTGGCGATATCACCGTCTCGCTGTCCCCTTTCATATGCCGGCGGCCTTGCGCAGGGCGTCCACGCGGTCGGTGCGCTCCCAGGCGAAGTCGGGCAGCTCGCGGCCGAAGTGGCCGTACGCCGCGGTCTGGGCGTAGATCGGACGCAGCAGGTCGAGATCACGGATGATCGCGGCCGGACGGAGGTCGAAGACCTCACCGATGGCGTTCTCGATCCTCTCGACCTCGACCGTGGCGGTGTCGAAGGTCTCGACGAAGAGACCGACCGGCTCGGCCTTGCCGATCGCGTACGCGACCTGGACCTCGCAGCGCGCGGCCAGACCGGCCGCCACGACGTTCTTGGCGACCCAGCGCATCGCGTAGGCGGCCGAGCGGTCGACCTTGGACGGGTCCTTGCCGGAGAACGCGCCGCCGCCGTGGCGGGCCATGCCCCCGTACGTGTCAATGATGATCTTTCGGCCGGTCAGGCCGGCATCACCCATCGGGCCGCCGATCTCGAAACGCCCGGTCGGATTGACCAGCAGACGGTAACCCTCGGTGTCCAGCTTGATACCGTCCTCGAGAAGACCCTTCAGTACGTGCTCGACCACGAACTCGCGGATGTCGGGGGCGAGCAGCGAGTCCAGGTCGATGTCGGACGCGTGCTGCGAGGAGACGACGACCGTGTCCAGGCGGACGGCCTTGTCACCGTCGTACTCGATGGTGACCTGGGTCTTGCCGTCGGGGCGCAGGTAGGGGATCGTCCCGTTCTTGCGCACCTCCGACAGACGGCGGGACAGCCGGTGCGCGAGGTGGATCGGCAGCGGCATCAGCTCCGGGGTCTCGTCGCACGCGTACCCGAACATCAGGCCCTGGTCGCCCGCGCCCTGCTGGTCGAGCTCGTCCCCCTCGTCACCTGCGGCGGACCCCTCGACCCGGGTCTCGTACGCCGTGTCGACCCCCTGCGCGATGTCCGGGGACTGCGCGCCGATGGACACCGAGACACCGCACGAGGCGCCGTCGAAGCCCTTCTTCGAGGAGTCGTAACCGATCTCGAGGATCTTGTTGCGCACCAGCGTGGGAATGTCCGCGTAGGCCTTGGTGGTCACCTCGCCGGCGACGTGCACCAGGCCGGTGGTGATCAGGGTCTCCACGGCGACCCGGGAGGCCGGGTCCTCCCGCAGGAGCGCGTCGAGGATCGTGTCGCTGATCTGGTCAGCGATCTTGTCGGGGTGGCCCTCGGTCACGGACTCCGAGGTGAACAGACGGCGAGACATGGGACTCCTGTAGGTCAACCGGGCTGCGGCACCGGCCCCATGGGCCGGCCGGCGGCCGGCAAGGGGCGGGCGCCTCGGGGACGGCGAGGCCGAGCGACGCGGCGGACGGTCCCCGTGCCCACGAGCGCGGACGCATCGATCGTGTCGCGGCCCTCGGCGAGCAGACACTCCGTGAACCGACGACGGACGCGCTCCACCGCGGCGACGGACAACCCGTCGAGCAAGCCCCTGAACCTGGTGCCGGTGAGAGACCACAAGAGGTCAGGGTCACCGGGCACAGCGAGCGGGACGTACTGCACATCGATGGATGACAGCGAGCGGGCAGCGAGCCAGTCCCGTAACGATCGGGATGTGCCGAGGTGTCGGAGCGGATCGGCCGGCGGTGGGACGTCGGCTGCGCTCGGTCGTTCCGGCGCGAGCGCCCGATGGATCACCTCGGTCAGCGGATCGAGCGCGTCCCGGGACCAGACGGCCACGGCCAGCTGGCCGCCGGGCCGTATCAGCCTCAGCAGTCGCTCCGTTCCGGCCGCGGCGTCGGGAAACGAGGAAACACCGAGCGCACACACGACGGCGTCGTAACCACCGCGGGGTGCGGGCCAGTCGAGAACGTCACCACGCAGGAAGCGCACGTTGGCGAGGCCGTGGATCGCGGCCTTCGCGCGGCCCCGCTCGAGCGAGGACTCCGCGAGGTCGACCGCGTCGATGACGCCGAACGGGCCGACGTGCTCGGCGGCCGGGATCGCGGACGCCCCCGGGCCGCACCATGCGTCGAGGACATGCACACCGGGGCGCAGCCGGGCGGCCTTGACGGTCGCCGCTCCGATCGGCGACCACAACGCGCTGAACAGTCGGTCGAACTCCTCCTCCTCTCCTGTCGATCCGGCGGCCGCATCACGCGGTTCCATGCAAACTCCCGTCCGAGAGTGACAGCGGGGTGACAGCAGGGTGAGCGTATATGAAAATGATAATCAGTACTAGCCCTCGGTCGATCCCGTCGCGCGGAACCGCCGAAGCCGCCGCAGACGCCTGGCGACAGCGGTGCCCCAGCACCTGAGGCCCTGACCGTCGAAGCCGCCAACAGGGCCGAGCGGGAGGGGAATCCCGTACGCCGGACGCCACGAGCAACACACTCGCGCACCAGCCGATGACCACCGAAGGGGAGGCGCGCGTACGGTTCGCGGCCGGCAGACCGGGTGGCGAACCCGACATCGACGCACACCTCACCGCAGGCGTCGGCGCCGCCTTCCCGCCGCGTCGCGGGGCCCGGCACGCTTCGAGAGGCGCCGCCGCCAGCTCCTCGTCGGCCAGGCGCGGCCCGTGGGGCATGCCGGGTCGGGCGAGGCGCGACGGTGTGCGCAAGTCGCCCCAGGGGCAGTCCCCCCGAAGGGCCATCAGACGATGTTGACAATCATTTTCACTTGTTACATGCTGCTCGGGCCCCCCGCCCCGTCCAGCAGCGCGGTGCGGGGACCACTCCATGTGATCTCCCGGGAGCAGCATGTCGGTCTTTCACAGCCGTCGAGCATTCCTCGCCCTCACCGACGGCGCCCTGGCGCTGACCCGGTGCGGTGCCGGGTCCGACAACGGCGGCCCGAGGGCGGACGGCATGGGGAAGTCCCGGCGCTGCGGCCGGTTCCGCGCACTGCCGACCGGTGACGGCGACCGGTCGACCATCGGCCCTCCCGCTGAGGTCTGGGCCGTCGACATGGCCGAACCGAGCCCTCCTGCGACCGGCTCAGGGGAAGCGAAGTGAGCCACGGCCTCCAAGGTCTCACCGTTGTCGCGCACCACGGCGTCGTTCGTCGCCGGCGGCCACTTCGTCCGAGCCGTGGCGCCCGGTGACGTGCCGGGGCGCCACGCACCGCCCTCGCCCGGCGCCTCGTACGCGCCATGGATCTCGGTACGGCCCTGACGGCCACGGACCTGACCGCGCCGACCGCGTCCAGTTCCTGACACCACGAGCTTCCACCAACACCCCGACCACGGAGGACCCATGACCGACCGGACCACAGCCGGCACCGCCGCGTCCCAGGACGACGCCCGTGCCCTGCTGGACTCCCTGCCCGACACTCTGCCCCGGGACGAAATCCTGGCCATCAACAGCGGCTCCAAGTCCGACATCCACACCACACGGACGTACGACTACAACGGCTGGACCTTCACCTTGCCTCCGGGGGTCTTCAAGCCGGGCGACACCAGCCGCATCGTCCACGACCGGCTGCTGGACGGCACCATCCCCGTCAAGGACAGGTCGTACGCGGCCATGGGCGTCGGCCTCGGGGTCGAGGCCGTCATCGCCGGCACGCTCGGGGCGCGGGAGATCTACGCGGCCGACGTCCACCCGGACAGCGTGGCGACGGCCGCCGACCACTACGAACGCATCGTCGGAGACCGGCCGGACACCGTCTTCCGGCCCCTGGTGTCCAACCTCTTCGAGGAGTTCCCCGCCTCCGCCCGGCTGGACGTCATCACCTTCAACCCGCCCGCCGTCAGCGCACGGACCAGCGACGACCCGACCGTGGTCCGCAATGTCTGTGTGGGCGCCGAGATCGTCACGCGCTTCTTCGACCAGATCGTCACCCGCGACCTGCTCGCGCCGGAGGGCGAGATCTACCTGATCGTGTCCAACACCGCCGAACTCAAGCGGATCGTCGCCCACGGGATGGACGCCGGGTTCCGGCCCCACATCCTGCACCGCCAGACGTGGGAGGGCGACGACTGCCAGGCGTACCTGTTCAAGCTCATCCGCCGCGACGCCGCCTGACCGGGAGGAAACGACATGCACGAGCACATAGCCGAGGCCGTCAAGGAACCGGACGTCGTGGCCGTCCCGCCGGGCGCGATCTGTCTGCGCTTCGAGACGATGAAGCTGTACTCGGCACTCGGCGCCGTACGCCACCTGCTGGAGACCGGACAGATCAAGCCGGGTGACACCCTCGTCGACAGCTCCAGCGGCATCTACGCCCACGCGCTCGCCCTGGCCTGCCACCGCTACGGACTCAACTGCCACATCGTCGGCTCGACCACCGTGGACCGCACCCTCCGCGTCCAGCTGGACATCCTCGGGGCCACCCTGGAGCAGGTCCGCCCGTCCAAGAACCTGCGTCTGGACCAGAACCTGCGCGTCGAGCGGATCGGGGAACTGCTGCGGGAGAACCCGCACTACCACTGGATGCGGCAGTACCACGACTCCATTCACTACGTCGGCTACCGCGACGTCGCGGACCTGATCCGCAAGGAGGTCCCGGAGGGCCCGCTGTCGCTCGTCGGGGGCGTGGGCACCGGGGCGTCCACCGGCGCCATCGCCACGTACCTGCGCGAGGCGGGCCGGGACGTGACGCTCGTCGGGGTGCAGCCGTTCGGCAGCGTCACCTTCGGCGCCGAGCACGTCTCGGACCCGGACATGATCATCGCGGGTATCGGCAGCTCCATCCCGTTCCAGAACGTGCGGCACGATCTGTACGACCGCATTCACTGGGTGAACTTCGACTACGCCATGTCGGGCGCCGTCGAACTCCTGCGGGCCAGCGGCATCTTCGCCGGCCTGTCGGCGGGCGCCGCATACCTCGCCACACTGTGGGAGCGGGAGCGCGACGCCGACAGGACGTACGTCTTCCTCGCCGCCGACACCGGGCACCGGTACGTGGACAGCGCGTACTCCCACCATGCCGACGCCGTCGGCCTCGGGTCGATGCGGCCCCACGAGGTCACGGCGCAGGACGAACTGCGGCACCCGTGGTCGGCGATGGACTGGCCGCCGACCGCCGGCGCGCTGCTGCGTGGCGCTCCCGTGCTGGTGCCCGAGAGGGCCTAGCGTCGCCTGCCGGGGCCGGCCGACGCCCCTGGCCGTACCACCTGTGCCTGTGCCCGAAAGGTGCCCTCCATGTCCCTCGACGAGCAGCTCTCACGCGGCTTCGTTCTCCTGCCACGCCTCCTCGGCGCCGCCGAAACGACGGCCCTGGGCGAGGCGTCGGAATCCGTGCTCGCGCGCGTGACGGAGAAGGCACAGGAAGGGGCGGCCGACGTCACCGTGTGGCCGGACGGGCACCGGCTGGAGACGGTGGACGGCACCACCGTCCACTGGGAGCCGGACGCCCGTCCGGCCGCGGTCCGCAGCCTCGCACCGGTGACGCACCTGCACCCGGCGCTGAAGTCCCTGTGGGCCGACGAGCGGATCACCGCTCCCATGCGCCGGATCGTGAGCAGCGAGCGGCTCGGTCCGTTCACCTCCAAGCTCAACTTCAAGCGGGCGGGCGTCGGTTCGGAGTTCCGCTGGCACCAGGACCACCCGTACTGGTACTGCTGCGCCGGACCCGACGCCCGGGACGTCGCCACCGCGATGATCTTCCTCGACGATGTCACGGCCGACAACGGCGCCCTGGAGATCGTGCCGGGCAGCCACCTGGCCGGGCCCGCGCCCCGGGACCGGTCGGAACCCACCGGCCTGCTGGTGGACACCGCACGCACCGATGTGAGTGGCGCGGTGACCGTCGAGGCCCCGGCCGGCTCGGTCCTGATGTTCCCGGGGCTCATCGTGCACCGCTCCGGCCCCAACCGGACGGCCCGGGACCGGCGTTCTCTGCTGCTGTGCTTCCAGCCCGCCGGGCGGCCCGAGCTCCTGGGCCTCCCCTACCGGGCGGAGCGGCTCGCCGACCTTCCCTGACCTCCCCTCCCTTTCGTACACCCCCCGAGAAAGAACCGACATGCCTCCCTCACAGCCGTACTCCGTACCCGAGCTCCAGCAGGCCGTTCTCGACGGCGCCTACGGGCCCCTCCCCCAGGAACTGTCCGTCACCAGTGCCTTCTGGCTCCACCACACCACCCGGCTCGCCGGCAGCCGGGTCACCTACCGCAACAACTACCTGCTGATGAGGTCCGGCGACGCCTTCGGCGCCTGTTCCTTCGAAGCCGGCGAGGTCACCCCCGACTTCTGCGCCGACGCCTCCGGGCACACCCTCGACACCCTCGTCCGGCACGAGTCGGCGCCGGTGCGCATCGCCGCGCTCGACGCGTACCTCGGGCGCGTACAGCCGCACCGCAGTGCCGCGAACGCCGAGACCGTCATCCTGCCCACCGGAACGCCGGAGGAGCGCGCGCAGGCCAGGGACGCGGCCGTCGCCGGGCTCCTCGACATCGCGCCCGGGGCGAAGGTCGCGCTAATCGGCGTCGTCAACCCGCTCGTCGCCGCGATACGCGAGCAGGGCGGCGTCCCCCTGCCCTGCGACTTCAACCTGCGCACCACTCACTGGGGCGACCCCGTCACAGACGACATGGCACAGGTCCTCACCGAAGCGGACGCCGTGGTCGCCACCGGTATGACCCTCAGCAACGGCAGCTTCGACCAGATCGTCGAGCACTGCCGCAAACACGAACTCCCGCTGGTGGTGTACGCCCAGACCGGCAGCGCCGTCGCGCGCGCCTTCCTGGGCGCCGGCGTGACCGCGCTGTCCGCCGAGCCCTTCCCCTTCTCCCAGTTCAGCGCCGACGCCACCGCGCTCTACCGGTACCGGGCGGAGCAGGCATGAGCAGCGAGACCCCGGCTGCCACGGCCTCCCCGAGGCTCCCGCCGAGGCCGCCGACACAACCGGGGGGCAGGCGGTGACGGACGACGGAGCCGTACCGGGCGACTGGAAGATGACCCGCCTCCTGTGGCCTTTCATGCTCGCCTCGGCCGTCGGGCTGGTGCCCTTCACCATCTACAGCACCTTCCTCGTGCCCATCGCCCACGCGGCGGACGGCAGCGTCGCCGCACTCGGTCAGCTGCGCGGCCTGGGCGGACTCGCCGCCCTGGCCGTGGGCACAGCGCTGGCTCCGCTGGTCGACCGCGTCCGCAAGGAATGGGCGGCCGCGGGCGGACTCGCCGTCCTGGCCGTCTCCGCCGCACTCGGCGCGAGCGGTGACTTCCTGATGCTGGCGGCCTTCTGCCTGCTCGTCGGCGCCGGTACGGCGGTACTGAACCCGGCGCTCACGGCGGCCGCCGCCGACCGCTTCGACAACGACGCCGCCGCGGGCCGCGCGGCGACCCTCATCACCGCCACCCAGTCGCTGACCGCCCTCCTCGCGGCGCCGCTCGTGGCACTGCCGGCCCTGCTGTGGGGCTGGCAGGGCGACCTGTGGGCCATCGCCACGATCTCGTCCGTGCTGGCCCTGTACTTCCTCGTCCGGGGCCGTCGTCGCCACCATGTGGGCGGCGCGGCTGAGAAGGCCGGGAAGCCGGGATATCTGGAGTCGTTCCGGTTGCTGGGGGCCCTGCCCGGAGTCGTCCCGCTGCTGCTGGTCGCCATGCTGCGGACGGCGGCCTTCATGGGGTACCTCGCCTACCTCGCGGCCTTCTACGACGAACGCTTCGGTCTCGGACCCGAGACGTTCGCGATCGTGTGGACACTCAGTGGCACGTCGTTCTTCCTCGGAAACCTGTTCGCCGGACGACTGCTCAGCGCGGAGAAGCCGAGAATCCCCAGCGAGCGTCTGATGGCACTGGCGCTGCTGGTGGCGCTGTCCGCCCTGGTCGGCGTCTTCCTCACGGAGTCGCTGTTCCTCACTCTCCCGCTGACGGCGCTGGTCGGCGCCGGACACGCGACGGTGGCGGCCTGCGTCACCACGCTGCTCGTACGCCGCTGCGGCTCCCTGCGCGGCACGGCGCTGAGCATCAACGCCGCCGGTATGAGCTTCGGCGTCTTCCTCGGCGCCGGCCTCGGCGGTGTGGGGCTCGCGCTCGGCGGATACCCCGGTACGGCGGCGGTGCTGGGCGGGCTGACCCTCGTGGCGCTCCTCCTCGCCCGGGTGGTGGCCCGGTCCGCTCCTCCCCCCACGACGGACTGAGATCCGCCGCATGCCGCGCACACGGCATGCGATCGCCATCGGCCCGGGGCCTGCGAGCCGTGCAACCTGCTCCGTAGGCCCCGGGCGTCGTACCGCAGGAACAGTGTTCATGAGGAAGTCAGTTGGGACGGTCACAGGGACTGAGACCAGTCGGCGCACGACCCGCCGGCGTACCGCCGTCGGGCAAGCCCTCGCCGGCTGCCCGGCTTCGTCTCCGCCCAGGAACTCCGCACGCTGATGGGCGGGACGGGCGTCCGCGTAGGGCCGACCGCCGTCTTCGGGATCTGCGCCGCCTGCCGGAACGGCGGGAACACGTCTGAGCGGAACACGGCACCCCCAAATCATGCCCGGACGGCGCAACTCGGACAGTCCTCTTCACAGCCTCGCCGAAGCCGTCACCAAGGCTCCGGCACCGTCCCCATGGTGGTCACGCGCACTCCGGCAGACAGAACTATGGTGCCCCGCCACATACGCCACTGACCTGGGCGTTCCTACGGTGTGGCGACACGGAAACGTCCCCGCCAACTGTCCGGAAGTGGTACTCATGGCCGCCCCAGCATCCGCCCCACCAGCGCCCAGTTCCCTCAAGCGCATCGTCGCCGCGAGCCTCATCGGGACCACGATCGAGTGGTACGACTTCTTTCTCTACGGGTCAGCTGCCGCGCTGGTCTTCAACAAGCTCTTCTTTCCCGACTCCGACCCTCTCGTCGGGACCCTGCTGGCCTTCCTGACCTACGCGGTCGGCTTCGCCGCCAGGCCGCTCGGAGCTCTTGTCTTCGGGCATTACGGTGACCGGCTCGGCCGTAAGAAGCTGCTGGTGCTGAGCCTGCTGCTGATGGGCAGTGCCACCTTCGCCATCGGCCTGCTGCCGACGCACGCCACGATCGGCTCCGTCGCGCCCGTCCTGCTCACCGTGCTGCGGCTCGTCCAGGGCTTCGCGCTCGGTGGCGAGTGGGGCGGGGCGGTGCTGCTGGTGTCGGAGCACGGCGACGCCAAGCGGCGTGGGTTCTGGGCTTCCTGGCCGCAGACCGGGGCGCCCGCCGGGCAACTGCTCGCCACCGGGGTGCTGTCCGCGCTGACCGCGCTGCTGTCGGAGTCCGCCTTCCTCGCATGGGGCTGGCGCATACCGTTCCTGCTGTCGGGCGTACTGGTGATCGTCGGTCTGTGGATTCGTCTCTCCGTCGACGAATCCCCTGTCTTCAAGGCCGCGTTGGCCCAGGCGGAGGCCCGCAAGAGCGCCTCCGCCGCCACCGAGAAGATGCCGCTGGTCGCCGTCCTCCGTCACCACTGGCGCGATGTGCTGATCGCGATGGGCGCCCGTATGGCGGAGAACATCAGCTACTACGTCATCACCGCCTTCATCCTCGTCTACGCGACGACGAAGGCGGATCTGAGCAAGCAGACGGCGCTCAACGCGGTACTGATCGCATCGGCCGTCCACTTCGCTGTGATCCCTGTCTGGGGCGCCCTGTCGGACCGGTTCGGACGCAGGCCCGTCTACCTGCTCGGTGCGGTCGGGATCGGGCTCTGGATGTTCCCGTTCTTCATGCTCATCGACTCCAGCAGCTTCGGGAGCCTTCTCCTCGCCGTCACGGTCGGGCTGGTCTTCCACGGGGCGATGTACGCCCCGCAGGCCGCCTTCTTCTCGGAGATGTTCGCGACCCGGATGCGCTACTCGGGCGCCTCGATCGGCGCGCAGTTCTCCTCGGTCGCGGCCGGCGCCCCGGCGCCGCTGATCGCCACCGCCCTCCTCAACGACTACGGCAGCTCCACACCGATCGCCCTGTACGTCATCGCCGCCGCGCTCATCACGGTGGTCGCGATCGGATGCGCGAAGGAGACCCGGCACCGGGATCTGGCGGACATCGGGGCCGGGTCGGGCAAGGGAGAGGAAGGCCCCGCCGTACGGGCCGCCGGCGCCCGTACCGTCTGAGCGGACACGAGCGGAGCAGACACGAGCGGCAGAAGAACAGCCACGCGCGGGAACGGTCTTCGGACGTTCCCGCGCGTGGCTTTCAGCGCGTGATCGCCGACAACAGCCCGTGCAGCCGCAGCGCCAGCTGCACCTCCAGTGCCCGTTCCGGTGACTGCCAGTCCGCACCCAGCAGCCTGCCGATGCGCTCCAGGCGCTGCGCCACCGTGTTGACGTGGACGTGCAGTTCGTCCTTCGTACGGGCAGGACTCATCCCGCACGCGAAGTACGCGTCCAGGGTGCGCACCAAGTCGGTTCCCCGCCGCCGGTCGTACGCGACGACCTCGCCGATCGTGCGGCGTACGAACGCTTCGACGGCGCCGCCGGAACGGCCGTCCCCGCTGTCCGCGAGCAGCAGGCCCAGGAAGCCGAAGTCCTCGGCCGCGGCGCCTTCACCGCAGCGGCCGAGCAGCCGCAGCGCGTCGACGCAGCGGCGTGCTTCCTCGTACGCCGCCGCCACCGCGCCGGGGCGGGCCGCGGGCGCGTCCACCGGTCCCGAGGCTCCGACCGTGACGGGCTCGCGCAGGGCGCCTCCCAGGTGCTTCGCCGTCCGGCGTGCGAGGGCCGCGGCGCTGTCACCGCTGTCCAGCGGGAGCAGCAGTACGGTGCCGCCGTCGCGGGCCGCGGCGAGGCCCTGCCCGATCGCCGCCAGGTGCGAGGCCGCGGACCAGAGCCGCCTGCGGTCCGCGCTCTCCCGCTCGACGCTGGCCGTCCGCGGCGCTTCGATGCGGGCGGCGAGCACCACGTGGGAGGCGTCGAGGTCGGCGCGCAGCCGGGCGGCGCGTTCGCGCAGCAGGCGGGGGTCGCGGTCCGGGGCGTCGAGGAGGTCGTCGAGGAGTTCGCCCCGTACGCGCTGCTCGGCCTCGCCCGCCGAACGCCTGGCCAGCAGCAGCAGCGACGTCACCATGGCGGCGCGTTCGAGTGTGCGCTGGTCGACGGGGTCCAGGGCGGGGTGACCGTGCAGGACGAGCGCGCCGAGGAGTTCCCCGCCGGCCGAGACGGTGGCCACCCAGTCGTCACCGCGCCGCACCGCATGGCCGTCCGCTCCCGTCGGCTCCCCCTCAGCGTCCGTGAACTCCACCGTTCCGTCCAGTACTTCGGACACCGCGCGCGCCACGTCGTCGACGCCGCCGCCGCGCAGCACCAGTTCGGTGAGCCGGTCGTGCACGTCCGAGGCACGCTCGATGACGCCGCTGCGGTCGCGGATGATCTCGTTGGCCTTCTCCAGCTCCGCGAGCGCGGAGCGCGTCTCCGCCAGCAGGTTCGCGGTGTCGATGGCGACAGCGGCATGCGCGGCGAACGACCCGAGCAGGGCGATCTGCTCGCGCTCGAAGACGCGGGCGCGGCGGTCGGCGGCGAAGAGCACACCGATCACCTGGCTGCCGAGGGTGAGCGGTACGCCGAGGATCGCGACGAGCCCCTCGTCGCGTACGCCCGAGTCGATGGTCCAGGTGTGCTGGAAACGGGGGTCGTCGAAGTAGCTCTCGGTCGCGTAGGGGCGGGCGGTCTGGGCGACCAGCCCGCCGAGCCCCTCCCCCATGCCGAGGCGCAGCTGCTGGAAGCGCGCCGACACCGACCCTTCGGTGACCCGCATGTACGTGTCGCCCGCCACCGGGTCGTTGAGGCTCAGATACGCGACCTCCGTGCCGAGCAGCGACCGCGCCCGCTGCACGATCGCCGCCAGTACGGCGTCCAGATCGCGCAGCCCGGCGAGGTCGTGGGCGGTCTCGTAGAGCGCGGACAGCTCGGCCTCGCGGCGCCGCCGCCCCTCCAGTTCGGCACGTACCCGCAGCGCGTGGAGCTTCGCGGTTTCGAGCGCGGCGAGTGCCTCGGGCGTCGCGCCGTCCGCACGGGCCACCAGCACGGGCCGCTCGTAGGCGTCGGCGGCGGCCCCGCGCGCGAGGAGCTCCAGGTACGGGGTTTCGCTGCCGCTCTGTGGCTGGTCGTGGGACATGGGCACACTCAACCAGCTAGTGAGCGGTCCAGCCGCCGTCGAGGGGCAGCGAGATTCCCGTGATGAACGACGCCTGGGGGCCGCACAGGTACGCCACGGCCTCGGCGACCTCGTCCGGTTCGAGGAGGCGCTTGAGCGCGGAGTCCTTGAGCAGTACGTCGGCGAGTACGCGCTCCTCCGGCAGCCCGTGGAGGACGGCCTGGTCGGCGATCTGCCGCTCGACGAGCGGGGTGCGGACGTACCCGGGGCTGACGCAGTTCGATGTGACGCCGTGCTCGGCGCCTTCGAGCGCCGCGGTCTTGGAGAGCCCTTCGAGGCCGTGCTTGGCGGCGACGTACGCCGACTTGTACGCGGAGGCGCGCAGCCCGTGCACGGAGGAGATGTTGACGATGCGCCCCCAGCCCTGCCCGTACATGTGCGGCAGCGCTCCCCGGATCAGCCGGAACGGCGCTTCGAGCATCACGGTCAGGACGGTGTGGAAGACGTCCGGGGGGAACTCCTCGATGGCGCGGACCAGCTGCAGTCCGGCGTTGTTCACCAGGATGTCCGTGCCCGCCGCCACCTGCTCCGCCGCGTCGAGGTCGGTGAGGTCCAGGGTCCGCGGCTCCACCGTGCCCGCCAGGCCCCGTGCCTGCCCGGTGAGGGTGCGGAGCCCTTCCGCGTCCCGGTCCACGGCTCTGACCTTGGCGCCGGCAGCCGCGAGCCGCAGCGCGCAGGCGCGGCCGATGCCGCCCGCCGCGCCGGTGACGAGCGCGGTACGGCCTCCGAGGCCGGGTCCGGGTACGTGCGGTGAGGGTGTGGTGGGCGCGGTCATAACCACGACACTAAGCAGCGCCCACCACACCACCCATGTGGTCACGACCCATACTTCAGAACTGCGTGGTGGGCTCGAACCATGTGGGTTCGTCGGTGACGGCCTGCTTGATCCTCAGGAGAGAGAACTCGCTGAGGTCCGGGAGCGCATCCACCGGGAACCAGGCCACGTCCAGCGACTCGTCGTCGTTGACGCGCGCCTCGCCTCCGACCGCCCGGCACCGGAACGTGATGTCCATGTACTGGCACCGGTCGCCGTTCGGGTACTCGACCGGCTTCAGGGCCTGTACCAGAACGACGCGTTCCGCCACGCACTCCACGGCGGTCTCCTCGTACACCTCCCGCACGGCCGTCACCGCAGGCTGCTCCCCCGGGTCGGGGATGCCGCCGATGACCGACCACTTCCCGGTGTCGGTGCGGCGTCCGAGCAGCACTCTGCCCGCCTCGTCGAAGACGATGGCGCTGACGCCCGGCAGGAAGAGGAGCTGGTGACCCGCGGTGGCCCGGAGCTCGCGGATGAATTCGGGAGTTGCCATGGTCCGACCCTAACGGGGCGTTTCCGGGACGGAACTCACCCGGAACCCACCCGGACTCACTCCGACGTGCGCCGGCGGGCCCGCACGCCACGGAGGACGGCCCACCCGAGACCGGCTCCGGCGAGCACCACCAGCACGCCCTCGGGGAGCGCGCCGAGGCGCGTCGCGGGGGTCAGCGAGGAGCGCAGCGGCACCTCGGCGACCAGGGCGTCCGGCGTGAACATCCGCGTCTTCCGCACGACCTCGCCGTCCGGCCGGATGACGGCACTGACCCCGCTGGTCACGGGAACGACGACGGCCCGGCTGTGCTCGACCGCCCGCACCCGCGACATCGCGAGCTGCTGGTACGTCATCTCGCTGCGTCCGAAGGTGGCGTTGTTGCTGGGTACGGTGATGAGCTGGGCCCCGCCCGTGACGGTGTCCCGCACCGCCCAGTCGAAGGCCGCCTCGTAGCAGGTGGCGAGCCCGACCTTGGTGCCGGCGAGGTCGAAGACGCCCACCTTGTCGCCGGGGCCGAAGTCCCTGCGGACGCGGTCGACGTCGGAGCTGAAGAGCCGCACGAAGGAACGCATCGGGATGTACTCGCCGAACGGCTGGACGTGCCGCTTGTCGTACGTCGCGACAGGGCCGCGCTCCGGGTCCCACTCGATCAGGGTGTTGCGCAGCTTGCCCCTGTCCGGTGTGAGCACCGCTCCGACGACCGTCGGGGCGCCGATCGCGCGCACGGCGCGGTCGATCACCGTGCGGGCGTCGCTGTTGCGGTAGGGGTCGAGGTCGGAGGAGTTCTCCGGCCACAGGACGAAGTCGGGCCGGGGCACCTTGCCGGCCTCGACGTCCTCGGCGAGCTCTTCCGTACGCCGTGCGTGGTTGTCCAGCACCGCGCGGCGCTGGGCGTTGAAGTCGAGGCCCAGCCGCGGCACGTTGCCCTGGACCGCGGCGGCCGTCGCGGTGCCGTCCTGCGCGGAGTTGTCGACGAGCGGCAGGGCGGCCAGGGCGGCCGTGACCGGTACGACGACGCTCAGTGCCGCAAGGGCCGCTCCTCCGCGCGGTGTCCGGCGGGTCGAGCGGTACGTGTGGAGCTGCCGCAGCGCTTCGTGGAGTCCGAAGCCGCACAGCACGACCGCGAAACCGAGGACGGGCGTGCCGCCGACCGCCGCGAGCGGCAGGAAGACGCTGTCCGCCTGGCCGAAGGCGATCTTGCCCCAGGGGAAGCCGCCGAACGGTACGCGCGCGCGTGCCGCCTCGCCGAGGACCCACACGGCGGCGCCCCACACCGGCCAGAGCGGCAGCCGGGTCACCAGGGCGATACCGGCGCAGCACACGGCGACGAACAGGGCCTCGGCGGCGGCGAGCGCGAGCCACGGCACCGGGCCCACCTCTTCTCCCGTCCAGCTGAGCAGCGGCAGCAGGAAGCCGAGACCGGCGAGGAGGCCGAGACCGAGGGCGGCCCGGGCCCGCCGCCCGTGCAGACACCACCCGAGCAGGGCGAAGCCCGGCAGCACCAGCCACCACAGCGGGCGGGGCGGGAAGCTGGCGTACAGCAGCAGACCGGAGAGTACGGCGGCCACGGGGGCCGCGAGCCGGGTCAGCATGCTTCTCCCGCGCGAGGGGGCATCGGAGTGCGGGGCCAGCTGTTCTGCGGGCTGGTCCACGGCGGTGGGGGCGGCGCTCACCCAGCGGAGTCTACGGTGGCCGGGCGGGGTCCGGAGAGGGCGGCCTCGGCAGCTGAGGCAACGTTCCCGCGCAACCCGTACACACATCACCGCGGAGGGCGGAACGGGGGGCTGCGCGGAGGACGGCGCGGCCGCTGTGGGCCCGAAGACGCGGGCGCGCAGCCGTCAGCCGTAGAACCCACCCGGCGGTTCCTCCCCGGTTACGGGCTCCGGTTACGGGGTCTTGCTGGTCGCGGCGGCGCGCAGGCGCGCGCGGATGACGCGTACCGCCGTTTCCGCGTCGTCGACGGTCACCGTGAAGATCCGGCCGTCACCGAGGCGCAGGACGACTCCCTCGCCCCTGCGGACGATCACGGCCATCCCCTTCTCGGGGCGCCAGCGGTAGCCCCAGCCGCCCCACTGCCGTGGCGTGATGCTCGGATCGAATTCCACGCCCATCACATGAGCGAGCGGGATGCGCCGACGGGGCAGGCCCATGTGGCCGCAGCGCACCTCGAACGTCTCGCTGTCGACCTTGACCGCCACATGAACGAAAGCGACGGTCCCGAACAGGATGAGCAGGCCGGCCGCCAGGCAGCCCACGACCGACATCAGCAGCGGAACGCTCCAGGGAGAGCCGAAGGCCAGCTGGATACCGAGCGCGAGGCAGCCGCCGCCGGCGACCGCGAGCAGCCACTGCGCGCGGTTGGTCGCACGGCCGCTCCATATCACGGGAGTGGGCTCTTTTCCGCGCGCCTTGCCGGAGGAGTGGTCACTCATACGATCAGCGTACTCACGTTCCGCGTTCGGGGCAGCGCCGGACCGGCCCCGGCCCGGCGGTGGTCAGCGCGCGGCGTCGACCGTGTCGAGCAGACGGCCTTCGGCGTACGCGAGGGCGGGGCCGGGCAGCGCGGAGTGCCGGCCGCTGAGCAGCACGGTGAGGCCGGCGCCCGGCGCGGCCGCGGGGGCGGGCTGCGCGCCGATGCGGCGCAGCGCCTGGGCGGCCACGGCTTCGGCGGATCCGTGGAGCACGACGGGCGGCAGACCGTGCGGCCGGACGGCGGTACGGATGCGTTCGGCGACCAGTTCGTAATGGGTGCAGCCCAGGACGACGGCCCTCACCTCGCGGGGGGTGAGGGCGGCGGCCGCGGCGACGGCCCGGTCGACGGCCTCTTCGTCGGCCTGCTGCACAGCGTCGGCGAGACCCGGGCAGGGCACTTCGGTGACGTCGACACCGTCGGCGAACTCACGGATGAGGCCGCGCTGGTAGGGGCTGCCGGTCGTGGCGGGGGTGGCCCAGATGGCGACGGGGCCGCCGCCCGCGGCGGCCGGCTTGATCGCGGGCACGGTGCCGATGACCGGGATGCCGGGCTCCAGCTCCGCGCGGAGGGCGGGCAGAGCGTGCACGGAAGCGGTGTTGCAGGCCACGATCAGCGCGTCGGGCCGGTGTGCGGCGGCGGCCCGCGCCACGGCGAGCGCGTGTTCGGTGACATCGGCCGGCGTACGCGGCCCCCAGGGCATGCCGTCGGGGTCGGAGGAGAGGACCAGATCGGCGTCGGGCCGCAGCCGACGTACCGCGGCGGCCGCCGCGAGCAGGCCGATTCCCGAGTCCATGAGCGCGATCTTCACCCGGTCACCATAGTCGACCGCCCTCGCGGCGGCTCCGGGGTGGGGCAGACTGCGGCGGATGAGCGCCGTTGCCTGGATTGCCGTGGGATCACTGGCCGCGTGGGTGTGGCTGCTGCTGGGCCGGGGTTTCTTCTGGCGTACGGACCAGCGGCTGCCGCGGCGCGAGGAGCCCGACGGGTGGCCGGATGTCGCCGTCGTCGTCCCGGCGCGCGACGAGGCCGAGGTACTGCCCGTGAGCCTGCCGTCGCTCCTCGCGCAGGACTATCCGGGACGTGCGGAGGTCTTTCTCGTCGACGACGGCAGCGAGGACGGTACGGGAGCGCTGGCGCGGGAGCTGGCCGACCTGCACGGCGGACTGCCGCTGACCGTGGTCTCACCCGGCGCCCCGGAGCCGGGCTGGACCGGAAAGCTCTGGGCCCTGCGGCACGGCATCGCGCTGGCCCGCGCGCGGGGACCCGGCAGCGAACCCGAGTACCTGCTCCTCACGGACGCCGACATCGCACACGCCCCGGGCAGTCTGCGCGAACTGGTGGCCGCGGCCGGCGCCAACGGTCTCGACCTGGTCTCCCAGATGGCGCGGCTGCGCGTCGTCAGTGGGTGGGAGCGGCTGGTCGTTCCCGCGTTCGTCTACTTCTTCGCGCAGCTCTATCCGTTCCGGTGGGTCAACAGGGCGGGGGCGCGGACGGCGGCCGCCGCGGGCGGCTGTGTGCTGCTGCGGACCGGGGCCGCGGCACGCGCGCGCGTGCCCGACTCGATCCGGCAGGCGGTGATCGACGACGTGTCGCTCGCCGGAGCCGTGCAGCGCGGTGGGGGCAGGATCTGGCTGGGGCTCGCCGAGCGGGTGGACAGCGTGCGCCCGTATCCGCGCCTGGGGGATCTGTGGCGGATGGTCTCCCGCAGTGCGTACGCCCAGCTGCGGCACAGCCCGTCGCTGCTCGCGGGAACGGTCGCGGGGCTCGCGCTGGTGTATCTCGCTCCCCCGCTCACGCTGTGCGCCGGTCTGCTGTCGGTCGACGGCGTGGCGGCCCGGGCCGGCGGCCTGGCCTGGGCGGTGATGACCGCCACGTACCTTCCTGTACTGCGCTACTACCGGCAGCCGCTGTGGCTCGCCCCGGCGCTGCCGTTCACCGCGGTCCTCTATCTGCTGATGACCGTCGATTCCGCCGTGCAGCACTACCGGGGGCGGGGCGCGGCCTGGAAGGGGCGTACGTACCCCCGCCCCGAAACCGCACCGGAGCGCTGACCGGTCCCCACGCCTGCCGCCGGGCCTCGCCGGCCGCCGGGACCCGCGCAGACTCCGGGACCGTCACTTCCTTCCGGGCGTCCAGTTCATGCCCCACCCGTAGGCGTGGTCGATGGTGCGCTGCGGGCTGACGCCGCGCTCCGGTACGAGGTAGCGCGCTTCGCGGCGCACGGTCAGATCGCCGCCCTCGTTGGTGATGAGGGCGAGCGCGGCGACCGTGGACGGCACGGTGCACTCGTCGAGCGAGAAGTCGACGGGGGCGCCGTGCTGCGGTGTGAGCGTGACCGTGGCGTGCAGGTCGGCGAAGGAACGCGCCCCTTCGTAGACGGCGACGAAGATGATGACGCGGTGGAGCTCGTCCTTGTGGTCGAGGTTGATGGTCAGGTTCTCGCCCGTCCTCACGGAACCGGTGCGGTCGTCGCCGTCCAGGTGGATGTACGGCGGCTGGTGCAGCGAGCCGAAGGCGTTGCCGAGGGCCTGGACGACTCCCTTGCGCCCGTCGGTGAGTTCGTAGAGGGCGCACAGGTCGAGGTCGAGGTCGCCGTGCAGGGCCATGGCCCTGCCGAGCTTGGCGCCCCATCCCTTGAACTGCTTGCGCACCTCCCAGTTGAGGTTCACGCGCATCGTGCCCGTGGTACCGCCCTGCTTGGCGAGGGAGACGACCGGGGATTCCTTGGTCAGCGTGACTTTGGTGAGGCGTACGGGAGCGGAGGGCGGGGCCGCCGGGGCCGGGGCCGCGATCGGAGCCGGGACCGAGGCCGGGACCGGGATCGAGGCCGGGGCCTGCTGCTGGGGCTCGTCGACGCTGATGCCGAAGTCCCTCGCCAGACCCTCCAGGCCGCTGTCGTATCCCTGTCCCACGGCGCGGAACTTCCAGGCGCCCTGCCGCCGGTAGAGCTCACCGAGGACGAAAGCCGTTTCGACGCTCGCGTCCTGGCTGTCGAAACGCGCGATCTCGGTACCGTTCACGGCGTCCAGCACACGTACGTACAGTCCCGGCACCTGTCCGAAGTTGCCGCCGTCCGCCGAGGCCGCCACCACCACGGTCTCCACCGCGGCCTCCACGCGCGCGAGATCGACGGAGAGCGTGTCCGTCACGCTGTGCCCGGACGCCCTCTTCCCTTCGTGCCGGACCGCGCCCGAGACGTGGGCGGGTTCGTTGTAGAAGACGAAGTCCGCGTCGGAGCGGACCTTTCCCGACACCAGCAGGAGGGCCGAAGCGTCGACGTCCGGTGCACCGGGGCCTGAACGCCATCCCAATTCGACGCGCACAGCCTGTGCCGGCACCGGCACATTGGTTCCTTTAAGCATGGACATGATCGCCCCCATCACGGGTCCGAGTGTCTGAGGATCTACGTACGGCCAACCTATTCCTCTGCGCTCCACAGGCCCTCCTGCGGCAGCCCGAAGATCACCTGGCAACCCCGGGTAACCCATGGCCAATGCACCCTTTACATGATCCCGACACCGCGCGGCGACCATTTTTCCCAAGTTCGCTCGTATTGGGGTTCCGTCCTCACTCGCAACTCGTAAAACAACCCTCTTATCCGGCTCCCCAACCAGAACATCTTCGGCTTAACTTAGGTGTCATGAGCTCCCCCCGCGCCACCTACGGCGGCGGTTACTCCCCCGCCCCGTCCTTCACGGACACCCCGATCTACGACTCCCTCGTCGCAGAGCGGGGTACGCCCCAGATCGCTCCCATCCGGGTGCCTTCCGCGTACGACACCGGAAACAGCTATCTGCCGGCTCTCCCGGCGGCGCTTCCCGCGCTTCCTTCGGCACCTTCCCACTACGCTCCCGCCCCTTCGTACGGCTATCCGCAACAGGCCGCGCCCCAGCCGGCGCCGCTCCAGTACGCGCCCGCGCCGTACATCCCGCAGCAGGCCACGGGCCCCCGTGGTTACCCGGGTCCGCAGCAGTACCAGCAGCAGCCGCGCCAGCCCGCCGCCACCGGGTACGAGGCCATGCGCCCCGCGGCGCCGCGCCCGGTGCCCACGGCCACGCCGTACGACGACCCGTACAACCACCAGTACCAGAGCCGGGGGTACTGACCGGCCGCACGACTGTCCGACCCGGCTGGCAGGATTGGCCGCATGCCGAATTCACTTCTCCACGCGGTCCATGTCTACCCGGTCAAGTCGGTGGCAGGGTGTGCGCCGAACGAAGTGAAGGTCGAGCCGTGGGGTCCGGCCGGGGACCGCAGGTGGATGCTGGTCGACCCGGCCGGCAGGGTGGTCACGCAGCGTCCGCAGCCACATCTCGCCCTGGCGCGGGCCGAACTCCTGCCCGGCGGCGGGGTACGGCTGTCCGCGCCCGGCCGCGAGGCGCTGAGTGTCGCCGTGCCCGAGCCGGCGGCCACCACGGTGGTGCACATCTGGAAGGACAAGGTCGAGGCGGTCGAGGCGGACGCGGGGGCACACGCCTGGTTCAGCGACTACCTGGGCACCGAAGTGCGTCTTGTCCATCTCGACGACCCGGCACGCCGCCGCCCCGTCGACCCCGGCTACGCGAAGCCCGGCGAGACCGTGAGCTTCGCCGACGGCTTCCCCCTGCTGGTCACCACTCTGGCCTCCCTCGACGCCCTCAACTCGCTCGTCGCGCAGGGCGACCACCCCGACGAGGGACCACTCCCGATGAGCCGTTTCCGGCCGAACGTCGTCCTGGACGGCACCGCCCCCTGGGCGGAGGACGGCTGGCGGCGGATCGCGATCGGCGAGGTCACCTTCCGCGTCGCCAAGCCCTGCGGCCGCTGTGTCGTCACCACCACGGACCAGCGGACGGCGGAGCGCGGCAAGGAGCCCCTGCGTACGCTCGCCCGGCACCGCCGCTCGGGCGACCAGCTGATCTTCGGGCAGAATCTCGTGCCGGAAGGTACCGGGACCCTCCGGGTCGGTGATCCCGTCAGAATCCTCGGGCAGAACCTCGT
Organism: Streptomyces sp. Wb2n-11; assembly: GCF_001049855.1. Taxonomy (NCBI): domain Bacteria; kingdom Bacillati; phylum Actinomycetota; class Actinomycetes; order Kitasatosporales; family Streptomycetaceae; genus Streptomyces; species Streptomyces sp. Wb2n-11. Next base: position 6,678,929 of record NZ_CVPB01000001.1, on the reverse strand, counting down.
GTAGGACCTCGTGGCCGTGGGAACCCGCCGGGCCGACAGGCGCGTTGAGGGGGCGGGCACGGAAGGGGAAGGGGGTGCGGGACTGTGCGGGCAGCAGCCGGTGTATGGCGCTGGCGGGGCAATCCGCTGTGCCGTACGACCGATCTCGTCGAGGCATGGGTGGCCTTCGCCACCGTGCTGCTGATCGTCTTCGCCGCGCCCGCCGCGGGCTGGCTGTGCGGCACGCTCACCCATGCGGCACTGCGGGAGTCGGTGCGCGTGCAGCACGAGCAGCGCCACCGGACGACGGCCCTCGTCGTCCGGGCCGCGCCCGGTCCGGCCGTCATCGCCGACCCCGAGGTCTCCTCGGAGCGCGCGGCCCACACCCGGGTGGTGGCCAACTGGAAGGCGCCCGACGGCAGTCGCCGCACCGGGACGGTGTCCACCTCCCCGCGAGCCGCACAGCCGGGCGACCGCTTCCCGGTCTGGACGGACGAACAGGGCGAGGTGGTCGGGCGCCCCATGGACGGCGTCACGGCCTCCACCCACGCCACCCTCGCGGGCATCGGCGCGGCGGCGGCGACAGCGGCGTTCCTCGAGGGCGGCAGGCGCCTGTTCGTATGGCGGCTCGTGCTGCGCCGGTACACCCGGCTCGACCGGGCGTGGGCCGAGGCCGGTCCCGACTGGGGACGGACGGGTACGGGCAGCTGAACCACGGCTGACCGGTCAACTCGCCGCCCTCCCGCGCGCTACGGTGGAGCGGCCAGATCGTCAGCACAAGGTGGGGGCACAGCAACGCCATGGCACAGGGCACGGTCCAGGTGACGCACACCGGCACATCGCGGTGGCGGCGCCGCACAGGCGAATACGCCTCCCTCGCCGCAGCCCTGGAGGCCGCGGGGGACGGTGACGTGCTCACCGTCGCTCCCGGTACGTACCGGGAGAACCTCGTCGTCCAGCGCGCCGTGACCCTGCGCGGCCCCGAGGGAACGGTCGGTTCGGTCCGTATCGCCCCCGTGGACGGTGTGGCACTGACCGTGCGCGCCTCCGCCGTCCTCCAGGACCTGCACGTCGAGGGGCAGGACGCGGCCTCCCCCGCCCTGCTCGTCGAGGACGGCACCCCCGAACTCGTCGGCCTGCGCATCGTGACCCGCTCCGCCGTCGGCATAGAGGTGCGCGGCGCGGCCCGGCCGACCGTGCGCCGCTGCACCGTGGACAACCCGGCGGGCGTCGGCATCGGCGTACTGGAGGGCGCGGGCGGGCTGTTCGAGGAGTGCGAGGTGGTAGCGGCCGGCCAGTCGGGCGTCTCGGTGCGCGGCGGCGCGCACCCGCGTCTGGAGCGCTGCCGCATCCACCACACCTCGGGCTCGGGCCTCTCCGTGAACGGCGAGGGCAGCGGCCTGGAGGCCGTCGGATGCGAGGTGTACGAGGTCAAGGGCAGCGGCGTGCAGGTCGCCGCCCGGGGATCGGCCCACCTGACCGACTGCACGGTGCACCGCACTTCGGCCGACGGCGTCACCCTCGACACCGATGCCGTGCTGACGCTCTCCGACTGCGACATCCACGACATCCCGGAGAACGCGATCGATCTGCGTTCGCGCGCGGTCCTCACGCTCACCCGCTCCACGGTGCGCCGGTTCGGCCGCAACGGGCTGTCCGTCTGGGACCCCGGCACGCGTGTGGACGCCAACCAGTGCGAGATCCACGACAGTACGGGCGACTATCCGGCCGTCTGGATCAGCGACGGCGCGACCGCCGTCCTGGAGGCCTGCCGGGTGCACGACGTCCCCGACGCGCTCTTCGTCCTCGACCGCGGCTCGCGCGTCGATGTCGTCGACAGTGACCTGTCCCAGGTCCGCAACACGGCGGTCTCGGTGAGTGACGGCGCGACCGCGCAGCTCGACGACTGCCGGATCCGCGAGACGGCGACCGGCGCGTGGTTCCGCGACCACGGCAGTGGCGGAACGCTCTCCGGCTGCACCATCGACGGGGCGCAGACCGGCGTCATCGTCACCAAGGGCGCCGACCCGCGCGTGGAGCGCTGCACGGTCACCTCGCCCGCCGAAGCGGGTTTCTACGTCTCCGCGGAGGGCCGCGGCACCTTTCACGGCTGCCGGGTGACGGGAAGCAGCGGCTACGGCTTCCACGTGATCGACGGCTGCCGTACGACGCTGACCCGCTGCCGCACGGAGCGCTGCGCGCGCGGCGGTTACGAGTTCGCCGAGGACGGCCCGCTCGTCGAGGACTGCACCAGCGACGAGAGCGGCGTACGGGCCCCGGCGCCCGAGGTCCCCGCCGCGCTGACCGCGACGCAGACCACCGGACTGCTCGGCGCGGTCCCCGGACAGCACGCCACAGAGCCCGTGGCCGCCCCTCTCGCGGACGCGGAGCCGGTCCGTACGCCGAAGGCGGTGCTCGGTGAACTGGACGCGCTGGTGGGCCTGGAGAGCGTCAAGCGCGAGGTGCGCGCCCTCACCGACATGATCGAGATCGGCCGGCGCCGTCAGGAGGCCGGGCTCAAGGCCGCCTCGGTCCGCCGCCATCTGGTCTTCACCGGTTCCCCCGGCACCGGAAAGACCACGGTCGCGCGGCTGTACGGCGAGATCCTGGCCTCGCTCGCGGTGCTGGAGCGCGGTCATCTCGTCGAGGTGTCGCGGGTGGACCTGGTGGGCGAGCACATCGGCTCGACGGCGATCCGTACCCAGGAGGCGTTCGACCGGGCGCGCGGCGGTGTGCTGTTCATCGACGAGGCGTACGCGCTGTCCCCCGAGGACTCCGGGCGCGACTTCGGCAAGGAGGCCATCGACACGCTGGTGAAGCTGATGGAGGACCACCGGGAGGCGGTCGTCGTGATCGTCGCCGGGTACACGGCGGAGATGGAGCGCTTCCTGAACGTCAACCCCGGTGTGGCGTCCCGTTTCTCACGCACGATCACCTTCTCCGACTACGAACCGGATGAGCTGCTGCGGATCGTCGAGCAGCAGGCCGAGGAGCACGAGTACCGGCTCGGTACGGGAACGGGCGAAGCGCTTCTCAAGTACTTCACGGCGCTGCCCAAGGGACCCGCGTTCGGCAACGGCCGCACCGCGCGCCAGACCTTCGAGTCGATGGTGGAGCGGCACGCGGGACGGGTCGCCCGGCTCACCGAGATGAACACGGACGACCTGACCTTCCTCTACCCCGAGGACCTGCCGGAACTTCCCTGATCCAGCGGGGCGTCCGGCCGCTGCCGGGGCACCGCGGACGGCGGCAGCCGGTCGAGCAGCGCGGCCCTCTCCCGGTCGAACTCGGGATCCGCCTGGTAGTCGGAATGCCCCAGCACGGGAGCGGGCAACGGCTGTTCCCTGGTGCGTCCGTAAGCGAGCGGGTCCTGGAGCGCGGCCCGGTCCACTTCGGGCCCCCGGTCGCCCCCCTTGACGCGTACCGGGCCGCCGATGGGGTCGGTACGGCGCCACAGGTTGCGCCAGCAGTGCACCTCGCCGCTCAGGGCCTCCAGGCAGGCGGTGCCGAAGAACGCCGGGAACCAGCGTCCGTACAGCCGCTCCAGCGGTGATCCGTACGTGAGCAGCGCCACCCGGCGCCTGGCGCGCAGCGGCAGTTGCCAGACGGCGGCCGCCGCCAGCACGCTGCCCTGCGAGTGGCCGGAGATGACGAGCCGCCCGCCGGTGCGGTCGGTCCAGCCGGCCATGCGCCAGGTCAGGTCGGGGACGGCCCGCTCGGCGTAGCAGGGCGGCGCGAAGGGGTGGGCGGCGCGCGGCCAGAAGGTGCCGACGTCCCAGAGGATGCCGATGGTGCGGCGGGCCGCGGGGTCGCGGTAGGCGCGGCGGCCCCAGGTGACGAACAGTATGAAGCCGACGCCGATCAGCCAGGAGCCGAGTGCCTGCGCGGCCTGCGCCGCCGACGCGACGAAGTCGGGGGCGCCCGCCGCGGCCCTGCCCGGCACCTTCCCGGTCGTCCAGGCGCCGACGAGCGCGGCGGCTCCCAGCAGCAGGGTGGCGCCCGAGACGACCCCGAGGATCGCGGGGGCCCGGTCGGTGAGCGCGGCCATGGCGCGGGTGCGGGCGATGCGGCGGGTGCGCACGGAGTCGGGTTCGGCGTCCGGGTACTCCGCCTCGATCCCGTCGGACATCGCCCGCCGGGCGCGCCGGGTGCGCACGGCGAGGAAGGCGCCGAGTACCAGCAGGAGCACCAGCAGGGGCGGGATGACGGAGGCCTGCCAGGTCAGCAGCACGGGGGGGCCCACGATGACGCCGCCGGACTCCCCCGGTGTGCCCGCTCCGTCGAGCCAGTCGGCGACGCGCTGGGCGACGCCGCCGGTCATGACGCCGCCGAGCGCGCAGGCGAGCATGGCGACGGCGGGGCCGCCGAGTCCGCGCATCACCGTACGGGCGTCGGGCGCCCGCCGGAACATGGTGAGCGCGACGGCGGCGAGCACGACGATCAGCGCGCCCTGGACCAGGACGATGATGCCGAAGGCACGGTCGCCGGGGAGCCGGCCCTCGGAGACCCAGCCGGGGCGGGACCAGGCGGTGTACAGCACGGTCAGGGCCAGCAGGACGAGCGCGGAGCCGGGCAGCAGGGTGACGGCGGCCCGGTCGAGCTTCAGGTCGAGGCGGCTTTCGCAGCGGCCCCTGCGGCAGACCACCCAGACCACCACGGCGGCCCCCGCGAGCAGGGCCAGTTCGAGCGCCCGGCCGGTCGCTTCCAGGAGCGGGCCCGAGGCCCGGCGGTCGTGGCGGGCCCCGGCCACGGCGAGGGCGGCGGCGACGGTGAGGAAACCGGCGGCGGTGTGGGCGGCGCGGAGCCGGGCGACGAGGCGGCGGCCGTACCAGAAGCCGGGCATGCCGAGGACGGGGCGGGCCGTCGGCTCGTCGAGGTCGTGCTCGGCGCCGGCGGGCAGGGGGCGCTGGGACTCGTACGCGCTCCAGGTGCGGTGGGACAGGTACCAGAGGAGGCCGGTCAGCGCGGCGGGCACGACGGCGGCCAGGGCGAGGCGCCGGCCCGGCTGGGCCCACCAGCCGCCCCGCTCGGGAGACAGGAAGCCGAGCCACGACTTGTCGCCGGAGCAGCGGGAGGAGCCCGCGCACTGCCATGCGGTGAGGTCGAGCGCCACCTCGCAGGCCGCGGCGATCAGCAGCACGGTGAGGCTGAGGGCCAGGAGCCGCACGAGCACGCCGTACATGCGCACGGTCCTGGTGAGGCCGCGGGTGGTGGGCTGCATCCAGTGGGTGAGGTTGGCGACCATGAAGGGCAGCAGGAGCAGCCACAGCGCGCGGGCGCCGTTGCCGGAGGTGAGGTTGCACCAGACGTATGCCTCGGGGACCGGCCGGTCGCGGGGGCCGCCGTCCGGATCTCCCGGGCGCAGTTCCGCTTCGGCGTCCTCGGTACGGCGGTACACGGCGGCGGTCTCGTCGCCGGTGACACGGACCGTACGCGGGTCGCCGAGCATCTCCTGGGGGTGGTGCCGCCGACTCCGTGGACCAGGAGTTCGAGCGCGGCTCCGCTGTCGTCGCGAGGCGGTGTCGGTGTGACACGGGGCACTTCTGTGGCTCGCTCTCGTGGTGGGAGGATCGGGAGGATCGTCTTCCGCGCACGGTGCGGCGTGGCGCGGCGTCCAAGGATCCCGGATCACGGGCGGCCGCCGCACCGGTCTCGCCGAATCTCACCGAATCTCCCCGAGGTCCGGCCGCCGCGCACCCGTGCGAGGATGAACGGCCCTCATGCCTGTACTGCCGTACGAAGGGACCGGACCGACCGTGACCGACAGTCAGAACCTGCTCGCGGAGCAGCGCCGTGCCTTGATCCTCGACGAGGTCAGGCGGCGCGGCGGTGTCCGGGTCCAAGAGCTGACCAGGAGGCTCAACGTCTCCGACATGACGGTCCGCCGGGACCTGGACGCGCTGGCGCGGCAGGGTGTGGTCGAGAAGGTGCACGGCGGTGCGGTGCCGGTGGTCGAGGCCAGTACGCACGAGCCGGGCTTCGAGGCCAAGTCGGGCCTGGAGCCGGACGCCAAGGAGGCCATCGCGCGGACGGCCGCCGCGATGGCGGTGCCCGGCAGCGCGATCGCGCTGTCCGGGGGTACCACGACGTACGCGCTGGCCCGGCACCTGCTGGAAGTGCCGGATCTGACGGTGGTGACCAATTCGGTGCGGGTCGCCGACGTGTTCCACACCGCTCAGCGCGCGGGCGGCGGGAGCGGGCCGCGCCCCGGCTCGGCCACGGTGGTGCTCACCGGCGGCGTACGGACGCCGTCGGACTCACTGGTGGGTCCGGTCGCCGACCAGGCGATCCGCTCGCTCCACTTCGACGTGCTCTTCCTCGGGGTGCACGGGATCTCGGCCGAGGCGGGGCTCTCCACGCCGAATCTGGCGGAGGCGGAGACGAACCGGCGGCTGGTGCGGTCCGCGCGCCGGGTGGTCGTGGTCGCGGACCACACCAAGTGGGGCACGGTGGGGCTGAGTTCGTTCGCGACGCTCGAGGAGGTCGACACCCTGGTGACGGACGGCGGTCTGTCCGCCCGGACCCGTGGGGAGATCACGGAGCATCTCCCGGGTCTGGTGGTCGCGGGCGAGTCCCCGGACACCGCGGGCGTCTGAGGGACCGCCGACGGCCGGAGCGTGCGCCCGGGCCTGCACCGGAACGTTCAGCACGGCCAGGTGCCGCTGGCCAGGAACTGGTCGATCGCGGCGCTGTACGGAGCGATGTCCAGGCCCTGTTCGGCGAGCCAGGCGTCCGAGTAGTACTTGTCGAGGTAGCGGTCGCCGGGGTCGCAGATCAGCGTCACGACACTGCCCTTGCGCCCCTCGGCGACCATTCCCGCGACGATCTTCAGCGCGCTCCACAGTCCGGTGCCGGTGGAACCGCCCGCCTTGCGGCCGATGGCCCCGTCCAGCGCCCGTACGGCCGCCACGCTCGCCGCGTCCGGGACCTTCATCATGCGGTCGACGGCGCCGGGCACGAAGCTCGGCTCCATGCGGGGCCTGCCGATGCCCTCGATGCGCGAACCGCAGTCGCTCGTGGCGAGCGGGTCGCCGTTGGTCCAGCCGTCGAAGAAGCAGGAGTTCTCCGGATCGGGTACGCAGATACGGGTGTCGTACTGCATGTAATGGACGTAGCGCGCGATGGTCGCCGAGGTGCCGCCCGTCCCGGCCGTCGCGACGATCCAGGCCGGTTCCGGATACCGCTCCAGCCTCAGCTGCTGGTAGACGGATTCGGCGATGTTGTTGTTGCCGCGCCAGTCGGTGGCCCGTTCCGCATAGGTGAACTGGTCCATGTAGTGGCCGCCGGTCCGGGCCGCGAGGGCGGCCGACTCCTCGTACATCTTCCGCGAGTCGTCGACGAAGTGGCACTGCCCGCCGTGGAACTCGATCAGCCGGATCTTCTCGGGGCTGGTGGTGCGGGGCATCACCGCGACGAAGGGCACGCCGATCAGCTTCGCGAAGTACGCCTCCGAGACGGCGGTCGAGCCGCTCGACGCCTCGATCACGGGCTTGCCGGGCCTGATCCAGCCGTTGCACAGGCCGTAGAGGAAGAGCGAGCGGGCGAGCCGGTGTTTGAGGCTGCCGGTCGGGTGGGTCGACTCGTCCTTGAGGTACAGGTCGATCTCCCATTCCTGGGGCAGCGGGAAGCGCAGCAGGTGCGTGTCCGCGGAGCGGTTGGCGTCCGCCTGGACCTTACGGACGGCCTCCTTCAGCCAGGCCCGGTACTCCGGATCGCTGCGGTCCACGTCGATGGTCGCCACGGCGTTGCCGGTACGTGCCTGGTCAGCGGTGCTCATGTGGGCCACTCCTTGTCATAGCGTCCCCCGGGGCAGCTGGTTTCCGCTCCGGGAACTCCGGTCCCCCAGTTGGCACTTTATGCCTCTCACCTGCACAAACGTTGACTTTGGGCAGCCATAGGGATGGCTTGTGGGGCGGGGCCGGGCGGTACGGCGCGGAAGTGGCTCACGGTCTCGCGCCCCGCCGGCCGGTCACCGAGGGACTCTGGTGCGCGGGCCCGGGTTTGTGCAGACTGCCCATCAGGAAACCGTGCGAAGGGGGCGAAGTGACATGGCGGAGCCCGAGTTCAACGCTACGGGCGTACGGATAGGGCGTTGGCCCCGCTCACTGACCAAGGCCGGCCAGGTACTGGTCCAGAACGGCAGGCTGGTCCTGCTGACGAGCAACGGCCGGGAGATCGACAGCGCGCCGCTGGGCTCCGTGACCGCGGAGAAGCCCTGGTACGCCGGGGACGACAGCACGGTGGCGAGGGTCAACGGCACCCGGTACCGGCTCACCATGGGGCAGCAGGGCCACACCAAGGACGGTGAGGAGCTGGCCGGGCAGTTCCTGGATGCGGTCCGCGGCGCGCGGAGCGCACGCGGCGTACGGGACGCGCGGGATTGATGACATGCGAGTTGCGCGGCGGCACCACCTGGGTAACCCTGGTCTCACATCACTCAGGGTGCAGCGGCGGTTACGCTGAGAACCAGCCCCGCCGGACCAGACAGCAGACAGCCACTGCTGGATCCGTTCTCCGTCTTCTTCCGGACCTATTCGGGGAGTCGCAGCCGTGATCAGCGAGCCAAGCAGGCACTGCACGGTGGAGCTCCAGGCCCTGCCGTCGCGGATCGGCCAGGTCCGCAGAATCGTATCGGCGCAATTGCGCTACTGGCATCTCGATTCCTTGATAGAGCCGGCGGCGCTCGGCGTCACCGAACTGCTGGCCAACGTCCACCGGCACGCAGAGCCGGACAAGAGGTGCACCGTGGAGATCGAGCTGCTGCTCGACCGCCTGACGGTGTCCGTCCACGACCACGATCCGCGCCCGCCCACGGTCCGTGAGGCCGGCGCGTCCGAGACGAGCGGGCGCGGTCTCGCTCTGATCGAGGCGGTCAGCGAAAGCTGGGGCGTGCGCCCGCGGGGCGACGCCGGGAAGGTCGTGTGGTTCACGCTGCCCACGCCGTTCCCCGCCGCGACGCTGCCGGAGCGTCCCGTGCGCGGGGCGACGACCGACGGACCGCTCCCGCGCACCGGGGCCGATCCCGAAGCCGCCCCTTCGACGCACGTACCCGCCGTCCGGCCCGCCGCAGTGGGCTGACCGGCCGTACCGCGTGGTGATACCACGCGGTACGGCCGAACTGCCCGTCCAGGACGGAGAGCCGGCGCCAGTACTCCTCCTCGTCGGTCCCACCGGAGGCGAAGCGGCGGCCGGGCATCGCGATCGGCGGGCTCTCGCCGTACGGCGCCCGCTCCTGCCCGGGTCCGCGTCGCCCGGTCCCTCCGTGCCATACGCCGGTGCGGCGCAACACGGTGACGACGCCGAGGACGACGACCGCCCAGGGCAGCGGGAAGAGGAGGATCCGCGGGCCGGGTCCTTCGTGCGCCAGGGTGTTCATATCGGGTCGGCTCCTCGCTGTTCGTCTCGTCGTGCGTCTCGTCGTGCGGTGCTACGAGCGTCGCTCCGGGAGGGGGGCCCGGTCGTCGTACGGCCGGCGGCAGCGCGCGGGTGCGGGCCAGGGCAGCATGTACCACCACTTCACGGGCAAGCCGGACCTGGCGCTGGCCGCGATCCGGCGTACGGCCGAGGAGATGCGGGCCGCGGCCGAGAGGGGGCTGGGCGGTGACGGGCCGGCGTACGGGCGGATCTCGGCGTATCTGCTGCGCGAGCGCGACGTGCTGCGCGGCTGTCCCGTCGGGCGGCTGACGATGGATCCGGACGTCATCGCCGACGACGCGCTGCGGGCGCCGGTCGACGAGACCCTCGACTGGCTGCGCGGGCGGCTCGCCGGACTCGTCGAAGGGGGGGTGGCGGCCGCCGTGGCCATCGACCCCCGGCACTGGGAGGTGCTGCACTTCGCGCTCTGGGCACAGGACGCCCCGAAGGAGGCCGGCGACCCCTTCCGGGCGCTGCACCTGTCCGCGCCGGAACGCGCCGGGCTCGGTCGGGGCAGGCAGGGGCGAGCTTCGTCCGCACCGTCCCGGGGGACGTTCCCGCGACCGGGCTGGGCGTCCGCGACGCCCAGGACCCTCCTCTTTCTGCGTACGCCTCGGTTGTCCGGCCGGGAACTCGACGACACGGAGGCGGCGCGAGCCCGGTCCGACGTCTTCCGGCGGTCCGGCGGCCGACCGGTCGGTCGGTCGTGCAAACGCGGCGCGCGTTCGGGGCCGAGTGGCTCAGCGGCTGATCCGGCGTCCCGCGAACCGGTCGAGTGCTCCGATCACCAGTGCCCGCATCGTCTCGCTGCCCTTGTGCCCCGCGTCCTCGACGAGGGTCAGCTCCGCGTCCGGCCAGACCCGGGCGAGTTCCCAGGCGGTGCCGTACGGGCTGCTGAGGTCGTGGCGGCCGTGGAGCAGTACGCCCGGGATGCCGGCCAGCCGTCCCGCGTCGCGCAGCAACTGCCCTTCGTCCAGCCAGGCCCCGTGGGCGAAGTAGTGGGAGGCGAGGCGCACCAGCGCGGTGCGGGCGGCGTCGGGGAGGCCGCCGTAGGGGTGGGCGCCGCCGCTCGGCTCCAGGGAGAGCACCGCGTCCTCCCAGGCGCACCAGTCGGCGGTCGCCCTGGCCCGTACGTCCGGGTCGGGGTCCGAGACGAGCCGTGCGTACGCCGCGACGAGGTCGCCGTCGCGGGCGTTCCCGGGAACGCCCGCCCGCAGCCGCTCCCACGCCTCGGGGAAGAACCGTGCGACGCCCCGGTAGAGCCAGTCGATCTCCGAGCGGCGGGTCGTGGTGACACCGGAGATGACGATCTCCGAGACGCGGTCCGGAGGGGCCTCGGCGTAGGCGAGGATCAGCGTGGAACCCCAGGATCCGCCGAAGAGCAGCCAGCGGTCGATGCCCAGGTGTTCCCTCAGCCGTTCCATGTCGCGGACCAGCTGGTGGGTGGTGTTGTGGGTGAGGTCGGTGGCGGGGTCGCTCGCGTGCGGCGTGCTGCGGCCGCATCCGCGCTGGTCGAAGAGGACGGTCCGGTAGCGCTCCGGGTCGAAGGAGCGGCGTACGCCGGGGGCGCAGCCGGAGCCGGGGCCGCCGTGGACGACGAGCGCGGGCTTGCCCCCGGGATTGCCGCAGACCTCCCAGTGGACGAGGTTGCCGTGGCCGACGTCGAGCATGCCCTGGTCGTAGGGGTCGATGGGCGGATAGCGGCCGGTCACGCCGTTCCCTTCGCGCTCGCGAGCGCGGCGAGCGGATCGTCGAGCACCGGCTGCCACGCCAGCTCGGCCGCTCCCACGAGGCTGTTGTGGTCGAGCGCGCACGGCAGGATGGGTACGCCGCCGCTGCGTCCCCAGAGGCTGCGGTCGGCGACCACGGCGCGCAGCCGTTCCGGGTCGGCGTCGAACAGTTCGCGGTGGAGGCCGCCGAGGATGATGCGGTCGGGATTGAGGATGTTGACGAGTCCGGCGAGGCCGAGTCCGAGGCGGTCGACGAGCTCCTCGCAGGCTCTGCGGACCGCGGGGTCGTCGTACTTCCCGCGCAGCAGTTCGCGGGACTGCTGGAGCAGCGGGACCTCGGGCCCCGGGGGGCGGCCGGCCGCGGTGAGGAAGGCCAGCGGGTCGGTCTCGACGTCGAGGCAGCCGCGGCCGCCGCAGTAGCAGGGGCGGCCGTCGGGGTTGACCGTGAGGTGGCCGACTTCGAGGGCGAGGCCCGAACTGCCGGTGTGCAGGCGGCCGTCGACGACCAGTGCGCCGCCGACGCCCCGGTGGCCGGTGGCGACGCAGAGGAGGTGCTGGGCGCCGCGTCCCGCTCCGTGGCGGTGTTCGGCGAGTGCGGCGAGGTTGACGTCGTTGCCGGCGAAGGCGGGGCCCGTGATGCCCGCCGCGCGTACCTGTTCGGCGAAGATGTCGCGGACCGGGGAGCCCGCGGGCCACGCGAGGTGCAGCGGGTTGAGGGCGGTGCCTTCCGGTTCGGCGACGGCCGACGGCACGGCGAGGCCCGCGCCGACGCAGCGACGGCCGCTCTCGCGCAGCAGTCCGGCGCCGGCCTCGACCGCCGCCCCGATGACCTGCGCCGGGTCGGCGGAGACCGTCTCGCAGCCGGGCGCGGTCGCGACGGTCCGGCCGCCGAGGCCGACGAGCGCCGCGCGGTAGCCGTCGGCGTGGATCTGCGCGGCAAGGACGACGGGGCCCGAGTCGTTGACGGCCAGCCGGTGCGAGGGGCGGCCCTGCGAGCCGGCCGCCGCGCCCGGCCGGGAGTCGACCTGGATCAGCCCCAGGGACTCCAGTTCGGCGGCGACCGCGCCGGCGGTGGCCCTGGTGACGCCGAGTTCGGCGGTGAGGACGGCACGGGTCGGCGCCCGTCCTGTGTGCACCAGTTCCAGAGCGGGCCCGAGCGCGCTCCGGCCCCTCTCCAGCCTCGTTCTGATGGTGGTCGCCTTCCCGTTCATGGGGGCGAGTCTCCCATGCCGGGAAAGATCGTCCGGGCCCGGCTCCGCCGGTCCGCGGCGCCGTCGCCCGCCTTGTACGGATCGGGACGCGCCCCCTATGCTGACTTTGTGCCGCAAATAAACAAACTACGGAGGGCCGCTCCCGGAGGCCGGGGCGGGGACACCGCCGCAGTCTCCCTGTCCCGCCTCCGTACCGCGCTGACCGTGTTCTTCGCCCTCGACGGCTTCCTCTTCGCCGGCTGGGTGGTCCGCATCCCCGCCATCAAGGAGCAGACGGGGGCCTCCGCGAGCGACCTCGGCCTCGCCCTCCTGGGGGTGTCCGGGGGTGCGGTGATCACGATGATGCTCACCGGGCGGCTCTGCCGGCGCTTCGGCAATCACCCGGTGACCGTGGCCTGCGGCGTACTGCTGTCCCTGAGCATCGCGCTGCCCGCGCAGACGCACTCGACGCTCGCACTCGGTCTGGTGCTGCTGGTCTTCGGCGCCTCGTACGGTGGCATCAACGTCGCGATGAACAGTGCCGCGGTCGATCTGGTCGCGGCCATGCGACGCCCGGTAATGCCGAGCTTCCACGCCGCTTTCAGCCTCGGCGGCATGACCGGGGCCGGGCTGGGCGGCCTGGTCGCCGCCCACCTCTCCCCCACCGTCCATCTGCTGGGCCTGACCGGCATCGGGCTCGTCGTGACCGCCCTGGCCGCTCCCGTACTGCTGCGCAACCGGGTGCCTTCTCCGGAACGCCTCCAGGGGCGGCCGGAGAACGGCCCGCGACCGCTCCGGGGAACGGCCCGAAAGGCCGTCGCGCTCTTCGGCGTGATCGCACTGTGCACGGCGTACGGCGAAGGGGCGCTCGCGGAATGGGGCACCCTCCATCTCCAGCAGGACCTCCACGCCCACCCGGGCGTCGCCGCCGCCGGGTACTCCCTCTTCGCGCTGGCCATGGCGGCGGGCCGGCTCAGCGGCACCACACTGCTCGAACGGCTCGGCCAGACCCGCACCCTGGTGGCGGGCGGGTCGCTCGCCGCTGCGGGCATGCTCCTCGGCGCGCTCGCGCCCACCACCTGGCTGGTGCTCCTCGGCTTCGCCGTGACCGGGCTCGGCCTCGCGAACATCTTCCCCGTGGCCGTCGCCAGGGCCGGTGAGCTGGCCGGGCCGAGCGGTGTCGCGGCAGCGTCCACGCTCGGTTACGGCGGCATGCTCGTCGGACCGCCGGTCATCGGTTTCCTCGCCGACTGGTTGTCCCTTCCCGTCGCCCTGACGACAGTGGCCGTACTGGCCGCCGTCTCCGTGTTCCTGGGGTACTCGGCCCGGAACGCGTCATCGGGCGGCCCCGTCTGAGTAGGCGTACTCAGGCGGACCCGGCTCCGCGGGCGCACCCTGGGAGGCAACCCACCGGACGGAGAGACCGCCATGGCCGCTCGACAGCTGCACACCGCCGCACACCTGACGTTCCGCAACCCCGCCTCGCTGGTCTACCTCGGCCTGGTCGCGGCGACCGCGGTGTTCGTCACGGCCGACACCCTCTTCGTCACCCACGAGGACGGCTCGTTCGCCGGAGTGTGGCTGTTCCTGCTCAGCGCGCCCACGGTCTTCGCCTTCTTCATCGGCGGCGACCTCTTCGGGGGGAGCGTGAGCGAGTCCGCGTGGTTCCTGTACGTCGCCCTGCCGGTCTCCGTGCTCATCCAGTCGTTCGCACTCGGCTGGTTCCTCCGGCTGCTCCGCGGCGTCTCGCGCCCCGTCCGTCCACAGGGCGCCTGACCCCCGCCCGGCGGCTGACACAATCTGCCGCATGGAGACTGCCGAGTTCATCAAAACGCTTGACCAGCAAGGCCGGTTGATGGCCGCCGCCGCCGAACAGGCGGGCCCGGACGCCCTCGTGCCCACCTGCCCCGACTGGCAGGTGCGGGACCTGCTGCGGCACACGGGCGCGGTCCACCGGTGGGCGACGTCCTATGTCGTAGCGGGCCATGCGGAGCGCCGCCCCCTGGAAAGCGGGCCCGGTCCGGACGGGGAGGCACTGCTGCACTGGTTCCGGGAGGGGCACGGCCTGCTGGTGGCCGCGCTGAACACGGCCCCCAAGGACCTGGAGTGCTGGACCTTCCTGCCCGCGCCGTCGCCGCTCGCCTTCTGGGCCCGGCGCCAGGCGCACGAGACGGCGGTCCACCGCGCGGACGCGGAGTCGGCACTGGGCACCGGGCCGTCCCCGTCGAGGCCGGAGTTCGCGGCGGACGGCGTCGACGAACTGCTCCGCGGATTCCATGCCCGCGACCGCAGCCAGGTGCGCACCGACGAGCCGCGCGTTCTGCGCATACGGGCGACAGACTCGGGTGACGTATGGACGGTGCGGCTCTCCGACGGCCCGCCGCGCACGGAGCGGGACGGCGAAGGGCCCGCCGACTGCGAGCTGAGCGGGCCCGCCGGACAGCTCTGCCTGGCCCTCTGGAACAGGCTGCCGCTCTCCGTGCTCACCGTGTCCGGTGACGACGCGCTCGCGCGCCTGTGGCAGGAGAAGTCAGCCGTCTGACCGCGCCCGCCCTTGCCCGGCCCGGCCCGCCGGCGTCCGCGCGAGCACCGCGCGCCGGAGGGGCCGGACCCCGGCGTGGCGCGCCCGGCCCGCGTCGGTGAGCACCGCCCGCACTCCCCCGCGGTCCCCACCGCGCATCCCGCGACGGGCCGGCCCGTCCTTCTCCAGCCACCCGGTCAGCCAGGAGAGCGCGCTCCGGCTCAGGCGGGTGCGGGACGAGAGCTCCGGGCCGCGGTGCGCGCCGCACCCTCGCCATCCGCGCCGCCGGCGCCGGCGCCGCCGCCGGTCCCTCCACCGTGCGCGGCCGACGGGGTGCCTCTTGCCCGCCGGCCGCGCACGGTGTGGGACTTCGGGACGTGGTGACGAGGACGCAGGCACAGCGCGACGCGATGACGGTCGAGATCGGGTACGCCCTGCTGAGCGCGGCCGTCCTGGCGGGCGTCGCCTTCGCGGCCGTCACCGGCCCCTGGTACCTCCTCGGCGCCTCCCCCGCCCTGAGCAGGGTCATGCTGGTCGCCGGGGGCGCCCTGGCGGTGGTCGTCTTCGTCCTGCGGGTCGTGCACGTGCTGTGGGGCTACCGGGGCGCGCCCGGGACTGAGCCCAGCCAGCCCGGCCGTACCAGCTCCGACTCGTAGGCCAGTACGACCGGTTGGGCCCGGTCGCGGGCGCCGAGCTTCACCATGGCGCGGCTGACGTGCGCCTTCGCGGTGAGCGGGCTGACGACGGGACGTCGGGCGATCTCCTCGTTGGACAACCCGATGCCCACCAGGGCCACCACCTCCCGCTCCCGTTCGGTGAACTGCCCCAGCGCCTCGCTCCCGGACGGTTCCCTGGAACGGGCCGCGAACTCCGCGATCAGCCTGCGCGTCACACCGGGCGACAGCAGCGCGTGCCCGTGCACCACAGCCCGTACCGCCCGCAGCAGCTCCTCCGGCTCGGTGTCCTTGACGAGGAACCCCGATGCCCCGCTGCGGATCGCCTCGAAAACGCACTCGTCGAGCTCGAAGGTGGTCAGCATGATCACCTTTACGCCGTCCGGCGACGCGTCGCCGGTGATCCCGCGGGTGGCGGCGAGCCCGTCGGGCAGCGGCATGCGGATGTCCATCCGTACGACACCGGGACGCAGTTCCCGCACCAGGCGCACCGCTTCCTCGCCGTCGGCCGCCTCCCCCACGACCTCGATGCCGGGCTGCGCGGCGAGCAGGGCCCGGAAGCCGGCCCGGCCTCGATCGTGCCACCGAGGGAGGCCGCGCGCTCGCGCATGCCCACCAGGCCGTTGCCGCTGCCGCCGGTGACCGGGCCCTCGTCGTCGACGCGCAGGCCGAGGCGGCCGGGCGCGTAACCGAGGGTGACCCGGGCGGTACGGGAGCCGGAGTGCCTGACGACATTGGCCAGAGCCTCCTGGACGATCCGGAAGGCGGCCAGATCGGTGCCGGGCGGCAGGGCGGCAGGGCGGCCGGTGCCCCTTCGGTCGTGATCTCCACGGTGAGGCCGGCTCCCGATGCCTGCTCCACGAGTTCGGGCAGCCGGTCGAGCCCGGACGCCGGGGAGCGCGGTGCGTCGCCCGGCGTGCGGAGCGTGTCGAGGACCTGCCGGACCTCGCCGAGCGCCTCCTTGCCGGCGGCCTTGGTGGTGGTCGGAGCACTGCGGGCCTGCTCGGGATCGGAGTCGAGCAGGGCCAGGCCCACGCCCGCCCGGACGCTGATCGCCGAGATGCTGGGGGCGAGTACGTCGTGGAGTTCGCGTGCGATGCGCAGCCGTTCCTCGTCGGCGCGCCGCTTCTCGGCGGCCTGGCGCTCGACGCGCTCGCGGGCCCACTGCTCCCTGCGTACGCGTTCCGAGGCGGTGCCGATGGCCGCCACCCAGGCGGCGACGACCAGTTCCTGGCCTCAGGGCGCGGCGTCGTCCCCGGCGGGCGGCAGCCGCCTGTAGAGCCAGTGGGGGACGAGGACGTGACCCGCCCCGCTGCCAGGGGGGACCGCCGCGCCACCGTTCCGCTGCGCTTCCATACCGGCCACGCTAGACGGCGGGCGGCGGCCGGGGCGTCAGCCGGGCGGCGTGATCACACGTACTCCCCGCGGAGTACCTGGCCGCCCGGGCCCGCCGCCGGAGCCGCCCGCAGGCCGAAGCGGGCCCGGCCCTGCGCTCCCCGCACCAGCGGTGCTGTGCCAGGATCCGTCGCTGCTGCCGGGCGCGGCGAAGGGGACGGCGCCCGCGGCCTGACCGCCGGGCCGCGCCCCCGTGGCCTACGGTCTGCGGTTCACGACCGGTCCAGCGCACTCAGCGCGCGCTGGACGACGGGGCGCGTACGCACCATCTCGGCCAGCGTCGTCGAACCGCGCGTGATCCCCGCGAACATCTTCCAGGCCGGCCTGAACCCGGTTATGGCCGCGTGCAGCAGCCCCGGCCGCCGCTCGAACAGCGCGAGCATCCGCCGCCCGACACCCATCTCCACACCCAGCCCCGCCTTGATGGCGAAGGCGTAGTTCAGCGCCTGGCGGCGGGCGTCCACGGCGTCCTGCGACTCCGCGATCCGCACCGCCCACTCCCCCGCGAGCCGCCCCGACCGCAGCGCGAAGGAGATGCCCTCCCGGGTCCACGGCTCCAGCAGCCCCGCCGCGTCCCCGCACACCAGCACCCGGCCGCGCGAAAGCGGCGAATCGTCGCTGCGGCACCGCGTCAGGTGCCCGGAGGACACCGCGGGTTCGAAGCCGGCCAGCCCGAGGCGGGCGATGAAGTCCTCCAGGTACCGCTTGGTGGCGGCGCCGTCACCGCGCGCCGAGATCACGCCGACCGTCAGCGTCTCCCCCTTGGGGAACACCCAGCCGTAACTCCCCGGGAGCGGCCCCCAGTCGATGAGCACCCGCCCCGCCCAGTCCTCGGCGACCGTCGCGGGCACCGGGATCTCCGCCTCCAGGCCGAGATCCACCTGGTCGAGCTTGACCCCGACATGCGCCCCTATCCGGCCGGCGCTGCCGTCCGCGCCGACCACCGAACGGGCGAGCACCGTCTCGCCGCCCGCCAGGACCACGGCCACCGTGCGCCGGTCCGGCACGGCCGAGCCGTGCTGCTCGACGCGCGCGACCGACGCTCCGGTACGGACCACGGCGCCCGCCTTCCGCGCCTCCTCGACCAGCCCGGCGTCGAACTCCGGCCGGTTGATGAGGCCGAAGAGCATCTGCTTCGAACGGCGTGTCCGCGTCAGCTTCCCGCCCAGCGAGAACGTCACGGCATGCACGCGATCCTTGAACGGGAGTTCGAAGCCGGGTGGCAGCGCGTCGCGCGACGGTCCGATGATGCCGCCGCCACAGGTCTTGTAACGGGGCAGTTCCGCCTTCTCCAGAAGGAGTACGCGCCGCCCCGCGACCGCGGCCGCATAGGCCGCCGACGACCCGGCGGGCCCCGCACCGACCACCACGACGTCCCACACCGGCTCTTCGCGCTCACGTCCGGCGTCTGCGTTCTCGCTGCTCACGATGTGCTTCTGCTCCTGATCCGCCCAGTGGTCCGTACTGCTGACGCATCCTACGGCGCGGGAGCCGCCGATCTCGCTGTGGGAGGATCGGGCGTGCTTTTGTCGGCATACCCCGTACGAACGCATATACGTACAACAACGTCGCACCCACGAGGAGCGTGCCCATGAACGCGAATCCGATCGCCGAGACCATCGCCTCACTGATGCCCCGCGCGAAGACGGAGCTGGCCGATCTGGTGGCCTTCCAGTCGGTGGCGGATCCCGCGCAGTTCCCGAAGAGCGAGTGCGAGGCGGCCGCGGTCTGGATCGCCGACTCACTGCGCTCCGAGGGCTTCGAGGACGTCGCGCTGCTCGACACCCCCGACGGCACCCAGTCGGTCTACGGCTTCCTGCCGGGCCCGGCAGGCGCTCCGACCGTTCTGCTGTACGCGCACTACGACGTGCAGCCGCCGCTGGACGAGTCCGCCTGGGTCTCCCCGCCCTTCGAGCTGACCGAGCGCAACGGCCGCTGGTACGGGCGCGGCGCGGCCGACTGCAAGGGCGGCCTCATCATGCACCTGCTCGCGCTGCGCGCCCTCAAGGCGAACGGCGGCGTCCCGGTCTCGGTGAAGGTCATCGCGGAGGGCTCGGAGGAGCAGGGCACGGGCGGCCTGGAGCAGTACGCCGAGGCGCACCCCGAGCTGCTGGCCGCCGACACGATCGTCATCGGCGACACCGGCAACTTCCGCGTCGGCCTGCCGACGGTCACCGCGACGCTGCGCGGCATGACCATGCTGCGCGTGCGGATCGACACCCTTGAGGGCAACCTGCACTCGGGACAGTTCGGCGGCGCCGCCCCGGACGCGCTGGCCGCTCTCATCCAGCTGCTGGCCTCGCTGCGCGCGGAGGACGGCTCCACGACGGTGGACGGGCTGACCGCCGACTCCTCGTGGGAGGGCCTGGAGTACCCCGAGGAGGAGTTCCGCAAGGACGCGCGCGTCCTCGACGGTGTCGGGCTGATCGGCCACGGCTCGGTCGCCGACCGCATCTGGGCCCGCCCCGCCGTCACCGTCATCGGCATCGACTGCCCGCCGGTGGTCGGCGCGACGCCGTCCCTCCAGGCGAGCGCGCGGGCGCAGATCAGCCTGCGGGTGCCGCCGGGGCAGGACGCCGCCGAGGCGACGAAGCTGCTGACCGCGCACCTCCTGGCGCACACGCCGTGGGGCGCGCGGGTCTCGGTGGAGCAGGTGGGCCAGGGCCAGCCGTTCAAGGCGGACGTCAGCAGCCCGGCGTACACCTCGATGGCGGAGGCGATGCGCGTGGCGTACCCGGGCGAGGAGATGCAGACGTCCGGCATGGGCGGCTCGATCCCGCTGTGCAACACGCTCTCCGCCCTCTACCCGAAGGCCGAGATCCTGCTCATCGGCCTCAGCGAGCCCGAGGCGCAGATCCACGCGGTGAACGAGAGTGTCTCGCCCGGGGAACTGGAGCGGATGTCCGTCGCCGAGGCACTGTTCCTCGTCAACTACGCGCGCTCGAAGCAGGGTTGATCGGACCGGTTACGCGCGGAGCGGAGATCGCCGACAGCGTAGACTCGTGCGGCGGACGGCCGGCCCGCCGTACGTTCGCCGCATGGACCTTGTCGAGATACTCCCCGACCGCCTGCACATGTTCCGCTTCCCCATCGGCCAGGCGTACCTCTGGCGCGACGGTGAGGAACTGACCCTGATCGACGCGGGCCACAAGGACGCGGCGGCGGACATCGAAGAGGCGGTACGGGGCCTGGGCCTGCGCCCGGAGAGCATCCGCCGGATCGTCCTCACCCACTGCCACCGCGACCACGTCGGCGCCGCCGGGGAACTGGCGCGGCGGTACGGCGCCGAGGTGGTGGCGCACCGCCTCGACGCGCCCGTGATCCGCGGCGAGCAGCCGGTGCCCGAGCCCGTGCTGCTGGACTGGGAGCGTCCGCTGTACGCCCACGGGCTGGCGGTGGAGCCGGCCCCGGCCACCCGGGTGGACCGGGAGGCCGAGGACGGCGACCTGCTGGGCTTCGGCGACGGCGCGCGGGCCGTCCACGCCCCCGGCCACACGGACGGCAGCATGGCCGTCCATCTCCCGCACCACGGCGTGCTGTTCACGGGCGACTGCGTCGCCGGCGTCGGCCAGGTCATGCTGGGCGTGTTCAACACCGACCGCGAGCGGGCCCTGGAGTCCTTCCGCCGCCTGGCGGCGCTCGCCCCCGGCGTCGCCTGCTTCGGCCACGGCGACCCGCTGACGCACGGCACGGCTGCCGTTCTGCGGGCATCAGCCGACCGGGACTCCGGCCTCCAGGTTGAGCACGGCTGACCTCTCGCGGGCCCGCAGTGCCCAGCGCAGCCGCTCGTAACGGTTGGGGGGCAGCAGGCCGGCGGCCTCCTCCTCGGTGACGAAGCGCCAGCCGCGCAGTTCGGAGCCGGGCAGCACCAGCCGCCCGGCCGCCGCGCTGTCGAGCGTGCCGCCGTCGAAGATCAGCCGCAGACCGCCGAAGGCGGGCGGCCGCGGCGGCTCCCAGTCGACGACCAGCAGCTTGGGCACGTCGACGAGTTCTATCCCTATCTCCTCCTTGACCTCGCGTATGCCGGCGCGTGCGGGCGCCTCCCCCCGCTCCACGACACCGCCAGGGAACTCCCATCCCGGCTTGTAGGTGGGGTCGACGAG
This sequence comes from Streptomyces sp. Wb2n-11, assembly GCF_001049855.1. Taxonomy (NCBI): domain Bacteria; kingdom Bacillati; phylum Actinomycetota; class Actinomycetes; order Kitasatosporales; family Streptomycetaceae; genus Streptomyces; species Streptomyces sp. Wb2n-11. The sequence continues at coordinate 6,657,923 of NZ_CVPB01000001.1, read as the reverse complement.
CAGCACCCGGTCCGCCTCGTCGAAGAGCAGCACGCCCGCGGCGAGGGTTTCGGCGGTGGGGGCGGGGGTCTGCACGATCTCGCAGTTCCCGGCGGCCCCGGTCCGTACGGCGTCGGCGATCCGTACGGCGGTCTCGGCGGCGGTCAGTCCGCTGGTGTCGATGACATGGGCGTCGCCGGCGAGCCAGGGGAGCGCGGCGCGGTACGGCTCGATGTGCTCGTACGCCCACTGCCGTACGCGCTCGCTCCCTTCGGGATCGTCCGCCCACTTCTCGCGGGCGGCGATCCGCTCGCGCAGGATCGTTTCGTCTGCCGACAGCAGCACATGGCACACCGGGATGCGCCGCGCGGCGAGACCGCCGAAGATCTCGTCGCGGTACTCCTGACGCAGGAGCGTCATGGGCACCACCAGTGTGCCGCCCACTTCGGCGAGCAGCGCGGCCGCGGTGTCGACGACCAGGCGGCGCCAGATGGGGAGGTCCTGGTAGTCGCCGACCTCCGCGAGCCGCTTCTGCGGCAGCAGGTGGCGCAGTCCCCCGCCGATCAGTTCGGGGTCGTAGAAGGTGCTGTTCGGGATCAGATCGATCAGTTCGCGCGCGGCACTGGTCTTGCCCGCACTGAACGCACCGTTGATCCAGACGATCACGGTTCCCCCTCTTCCGTAGCCCCCAGTGGTTCGTCCGCGACACACCGCCACGGAAACCCCGGGTCACCGCATCGTGCCCGCGACCGTTTGGGCACACAACCGTGCCGTTGCTGTCGCATGCCGGAGGCAACCGCACGGGGCACGGGTGGCGTCGGACCGTACAGGAGAAGGCCCGGCCCGAACGGGGAACCGTGACGCACCTGTGCGGAGTCTCGTTGGGGCAACGGGAGCAAGAGTTCAGCAGTCATGGGAGCGGGGTGCGGCATGAGTCGCATGGTGTTGGAACAGTTCCCGGCCGGAGGCCCGCGCGGCAGCCGGCCGGCCGAGGAGTTCGCCCTGGCACGACGCGCGGAGGGGTGCCCGGCGGAGGTCGTGATGGACCTGGAGTCGGACGCGTTCCTGGTGGTCGTGGCGGAGCGGGCGGCGGAAGCCGGGGCGGCCGGCTACTCCGTGGCGTCGAGGTCGTCGGCGTAGTGCTCGATCGCGCGGCGGTAGCTCCGCACGCGTGAGTCGCCGCTGGTGGCCGCCAGGGCCCTGAGCAGCGTCCGTACGGCTTCACGGCCTTGACCGGTGTTGTACAGGGCCATGGCGAGGAAGGACTCCAGGGCCGCGTCGTGCGGGAACTCCGCCAGGCCGCTGCGCAGGGTGCGCAGGGCCGGTTCGTAGCGGCCCAGCACGCGGTAGGTGCTGCCCAGGCCCAGGAAGGCGCCGTGGCGGTCCTCCTGCGGCAGGCCGGGGAGGTCCAGGGCGCGTTCGTAGTACGGGACGGCCTCGCTCTCCAGGCCGAGCACGTCGTGCACCCATGCGGTCTGGTAGGCGATCCGGGCGTCCCGCGGATACCGCTCGGCCAGCGTCACCAGCCGGCCGCGGGCCTCGGCGGCCCGGCCCTCCTCCCGCAGCCGTACCGCTTGCGCCAGCGCTGTGTCCCGCTCGTGGTCACCGTTCACCGGCCCAAGCTACAACGGCCGGTGGGACCGGTCACGGGCCGGGCGGCGTCTTGACCGGCCGGGTGGTCGTGCCGGCCGGGGCGTCAGCCGGCGTACGCCGCCGCCTCGCCCGGCCGTCCGCCGAGCGAGGCGGCGGCCGCCGCGCCCACCAGGCCCGCGTCGGTTCCGGTCAGGGCCGGAGCGACCCTCAGCCGCTGCACGAAGGAGAGCGTGGCGTACGTACGCAGAGCGCTGCGCAGGGGCGCGAAGAGCACGTCGCCCGCGCCCGCCACTCCCCCGCCGACGACGGCGATCTCGATCTCGGCCAGCGTCGCGGTCGCGGCGATTCCGGCGGCCAGGGCCTGGGCCGCCCGCCGGTACGACGCGACGGCGACCGGGTCCCCGGTCCGGGCGGCGGCGGCCACCGCGGCGGCGGTGGTGTCGCCGTCCGCGCCCGGCCGCCAGCCCTGGTCGAGCGCCCGGCGCGCGATGTTGGGACCGCTGGCGATCCGCTCGACACAGCCGCGCGACCCGCACGGGCACAGGTCGCCGTCCAGATCGACGCTGATGTGACCGATGTGGCCCGCGTTGCCCGTCGGGCCCGGATGCAGCCGCCCGTCCAGGACCAGGCCGCCGCCGACGCCCGTGGAGACGACCAGGCACAGCGCGTTGTCGTACCCGCGGGCCGCGCCCTGCCAGTGTTCGGCGGCCGTCATCGCCACGCCGTCGCCGACCAGGGTGACCGGCCGGTCTCCTGCCGCCCGGCGTACCCGCTCGACCAGCGGGAAGTCGCGCCACCCCGGGACGTTGACCGGGCTGACCGTACCGGCGGAGGCGTCCACCGGTCCCGCGCTGCCGATGCCGACGGCCGTGGCGCGCTCCCACAACGGGGAGGCGGTCAGCTCGCCGAACACCCCGCCGACCGCACGCATCACGCTCTCGGCGTCCTCGCGCGCGGGCGTCGGCCGCTGCGCGCGCAGGAGAATCCGGCCGTCACCGTCCACCAGCGCTCCGGCGATCTTGGTGCCGCCGATGTCGAGAGCGGCGACGAGGTCGGTGTGCATCGGTGTCTGATCTCCAGCGGGCAGGGGGTGGCAGCAGGTCAGGGCAAGTCTCCATTCACATGACAACGTTGTCCAGGCCCTATGCTCGACACCACACCCTTCGCACACCGGCGAGCACGCCCCGCATGCCGGACACCGCACCGACGAGGACAGGACAGCGCACCGTGGCCGAGACCGAAAGCCGCCGCCCCGAACCCCGCTACGGCAATCGGCCGACCATGAAGGACGTCGCCGCCCGCGCCGGAGTCGGCCTCAAGACGGTCTCCCGCGTCGTGAACGGCGAAGCGGGCGTCACACCCGACACCGAACAGCGTGTCCAGGAGGCGATCGATGCGCTGGGCTTCCGCCGCAACGACAGCGCGCGCGTCCTGCGCAAGGGCCGCACCGCCAGCATCGGCCTCGTCCTCGAAGACCTCGCGGACCCGTTCTACGGGCCGCTGAACCGCGCCGTGGAGGAAGTGGCCCGCGCCCACGGCGCCCTCCTCATCAACGGATCGAGCGCCGGGGACCCCGCCCGCGAACAGGAGCTGGTACTCGCGCTCTGCGCCCGGCGCGTCGACGGTCTCATCGTGATCCCGGCCGGGGACGACCACCGCTACCTGGAGCCGGAGATCGCGGCGGGCGTCGCCACCGTCTTCGTGGACCGCCCTGCCGGGAAGATAGACGCGGACGTGGTGCTCTCCGACAGTTTCGGCGGCGCGCGGGAGGGCGTGGCCCATCTGATCGGGCACGGCCACCGCCGTATCGGCTTCATCGGCGACCAGCCGCGCATCCACACGGCCAACGAGCGGCTCCGCGGCTACTACGCCGCGGTGGAGGAGGCCGGGCTGCCGGCCGACGACGCCTGGGTGTCGCTCGGTCCCACGGCTCCCGAGCGGGTGCGGGACGCGGTCACCGCGATGCTGGACGCCCCCGAGCCCGTCACCGCGATCTTCGCGGGCAACAACCGGGTGACGGTGACGGCGGTACGGGTCCTCGCCGACCGGGAGCACCCGGTCGCCCTGGTCGGGTTCGACGACATCGAACTCGCCGACCTGCTCCGGCCCGGCCTCACCGTCGTCGCGCAGGACGCCGCCACGCTGGGCCGCGCCGCGGCCGACCGCCTCTTCCGCCGCCTCGACGGCGCGGGCGACCCGCCCGCGCGCGTGGAACTCCCGACGCGCCTCATCGCGCGCGGCTCGGGCGAGATCCCGCCGTGGACGCCCTGAGCCCGGTCCGGCCACCCGGGGGCGGACCCGGGGCCGGTCCGCCGGGCCCGGTCCGGCGCGGCCTCAGCAGACCGGGCACCGGCTTGTCGTTCCCGCCGCCCCTGATGTAGACGTCGCTGACGAAGACACCGGTGTTCCCGCTGTCGTCGTCGGTCCTGGCCCACCGGACGTTCGCCCACTGGCCCGAGGTCTCCCTGCGGCCGAGGTTCTGCCGGCAGTAGAAGTAGTTGGTGCCCTCGTTCAGCACACCGGCCCCGGCGCCGGACGCCGTGTAGGACTGCGCGGCCTGCCAGACCGCGCAGTTGTGCCTGCCGGCGCCGATGCTGTGGCAGGCGGGCTCCTGGACCGGCTCCTCCGGGCCGTTCCCGCCGTCGGCCGTGGTCGCCGAGCCGTCGTCGCCGGAGCCGCCGGCCGCCGTACCGCCCGAACGGCCCGGGCCGCCCGAGGTGTCGGCGCCGTCGGCGGGATCCGCCGTACCGGAATCGCCGTCGTCCTTGCCGTCGTCCGAGCCGGTGCCCTTGCCGTCGCCCGAGCCGCCGGAGTCCTTGCCGCCGTCGCCGTCGTCATCGCCTGCGGGCGCCTCCGCGTCCGGTCGCGGGCTCTTCTCGGCTTCCTGCCCGGCGGGCCCGGAGCCGGCCGGCTTCTTCGTGGCGGAAGGCTCGTCCCCCGCGGGCATCCGGCCGAGGCTGCCGGGCGAGGCGCTCCCCTCCCCCGCCACCTCCGCCTGCCCTGCGGGCACCGAATCCGTACGACCTCGCGGCCGAGCACCTCGTCGACGGCGCGCCAGACGACGCCCATGCCGCCTCTGCCGAGCTGCTCGACCACCCGGTAGCGGCCGGCCAACCGCTCGTTCTCCCCCGTAGCCACCGCTGCCCCGTTCCTCTGTTCCGACTGAGACGGGGTACAGAGCGCGGGGCCCCGCGGACAGCTCGGCACGGCGGAGGAAGCGGCCCGGCATCCGGCGCCGCCCGTCGGGGTCATGCGGTGGACGGCCCAGCGGATCAGGCCCTGAATCAGCTCCTGATCACTGGGCCGTGGCCGTGAGGTCGCCGCGGCGCGGCGACGCGAAGCCGTCGAGGTCCGCGCGGGTGAGGCCGGTGAGCCGGGCGACCTCGGCGGTGTCGAGGGCGCCGCAGTCGATGCCGCGCAGCAGGTAGCCGCTGAGCGCCTTGGCGGTCGCGGGCTCGTCCATCACGTCGCCGCCGGCCTGGTTGACGTACGCGGCGAGGCGCGCGGCGGCCTGTTCGCAGCCCTCGCGGTAGAAGGCGAACACCGCGGCGTAACGGGTCGGGATGTGCGCCGGGTGCATGTCCCAGCCCTGGTAGTAGGCGCGGGCCAGGGCGCGGCGGGTGAGCCCGTAGTGGAGCCGCCAGGCCTCGTGGACGTGCTCGCTGGGGCCGACGGGGAGGACGTTGGTGGAGCCGTCCGAGACGCGTACGCCGGTGCCGGCGGCGGCGACCTGCATGATCGCCTTCGCGTGGTCGGCGGCCGGGTGGTCGCTGGCCTGGTAGGCGGCGCTGACGCCGAGGCAGGCGCTGTAGTCGAAGGTGCCGTAGTGGAGGCCGGTGGCGCGGCCCTCGGCGGCGTCGATCATCCGGGCCACGGCGGCGGTTCCGTCGGCGGCGAGGATGGACTGGCTGGTCTCGATCTGGATCTCGAAGCCGATCCGGCCCGCGTCCAGGCCACGCGCCTTCTCGAACTCCTCCAGGAGGCGCACCATCGCGGTGACCTGCTCGGGGTACGTGACCTTGGGCAGCGTCAGGACGAGCCCGTCGGGCAGGCCGCCGGCCTCCATCAGGCCGGTGAGGAAGATGTCGAGGGTGCGGATGCCGCGGTCGCGTACGGCGGCCTCCATGCACTTCATGCGGATGCCCATGTACGGGGCGGCCGTGCCGTCGGCGTACGCCTCGCTGATCAGCCGGGCGGCACGGGCGGCGTGCGCGTCCTCGTCGGCGTCGGTGCGGCCGCCGTAGCCGTCCTCGAAGTCGACCCGCAGGTCCTCGACGGGCTCGCGCTCCAGCTTGGCCCGTACGCGGTCGTAGACCGGCTCGGCGAGGTCGTCGGAGAGGCCGAGGACCGCGGCGAAGGAGGCGGCGTCCGGGGCGTGCTCGTCGAGCGCCTTGAGCGCCCGGTCGCCCCACGTGCGCACGGTGTCGGCGGCGAAGACGTCGCCGGGTACGTAGACCGTGTGTACGGGCTGGCGGGTGCCTGGGTCTCCCGGGTAACGGCGGGCAAGCTCCTCGTCGACCGGTACGAGGGAGGCGCTGATGCCCTCGCTGACCGCGCCCGCGAGGCTTGTCGCCACCTTCTCCTGCTGACCCATTCCAACCCTCCAGTTTTCCGCTTCACGGAATCAACAATCCGCATAGCGAAGTTAATGGCCGGTCACGACCTGCGTCAATGGTCTCCGGAAAGCGGCCGGGGCCGCGCGGTGAAGATCACCACACGGCCCCGGCGCTTTCCGGCGCGGTAGGACTTGCGCAGGTCAGCCCTTGCGGGCCTTGACCTCTTCGGTCAGCTGCGGAACGACCGTGAAGAGGTCGCCGACCACGCCGTAGTCGACGAGGTCGAAGATCGGGGCCTCGGCGTCCTTGTTGATGGCGACGATCGTCTTCGAGGTCTGCATGCCGGCCCGGTGCTGGATCGCGCCGGAGATGCCGGACGCGATGTACAGCTGCGGGGAGACCGACTTGCCGGTCTGGCCGACCTGGCTGGAGTGCGGGTACCAGCCGGCGTCGACGGCGGCGCGCGAGGCACCGACGGCGGCGCCGAGCGAGTCGGCCAGCTCCTCGATGACGTGGAAGTTCTCGGCGCCGTTGACACCGCGGCCGCCGGAGACCACGATCGCGGCCTCGGTCAGCTCGGGGCGGCCGGTGGACTCGCGCGGGGTGCGCGAGACGACCTTGGTGCCGGTCGACTTCTCGCCGAAGGAGACCGTGAGCGCCTCGACGGTGCCCGCGGCCGGGGCGGCCTCGACCGGCGCCGAGTTCGGCTTGACGGTGATGACCGGGGTGCCCTTGGAGACACGGGACTTGGTGGTGTACGAGGCGGCGAACACGGCCTGCGTGGCCACCGGGCCCTCCTGGCCGGCCTCCAGGTCGACGGCGTCGGTGATGATGCCGGAGCCGATGCGGACCGCGAGGCGGGCGGCGATCTCCTTGGCCTCGGCGGAGGACGGCACGAGCACGGCGGCCAGGGAGCCGCCGGCGGACACCGCCTCGTACGCGGCCTGGAGCGCGTCCACCTTCGGTACGACGAGGTAGTCGGCGAACTCGGGGGCGTCGGCGGTCAGGACCTTGACGGCGCCGTGCTCGGCGAGCACCGCGGCGGTGGCCTCGGCGCCGTTGCCGAGAGCGACGGCGACGGGCTCGCCGATGCGGCGGGCGAGCGTCAGCAGCTCAAGGGTGGGCTTGCGGACGGCGCCGTCCACGTGGTCGACGTAGACGAGAACTTCAGCCATGGGAATGCTCTCCTGCGAGTGGCGAGTGCGAAGAATCTGGGGGCGTTCGAAGGACGCGCGGACTTAGATGAACTTCTGGCCCGCGAGGAACTCGGCCAGCTGCTTGCCGCCCTCGCCCTCGTCCTTGACGATCGTGCCCGCGGTGCGTGCCGGGCGCTCGGTGGCGGAGTCGACCTGGGTCCAGGAGCCCTCGAGGCCGACCTCGTCGGCGTCGATGCCGAGGTCGTCCAGGTCCAGGGACTGGACCGGCTTCTTCTTGGCGGCCATGATGCCCTTGAAGGACGGGTAGCGGGCCTCGCCCGACTGGTCCGTCACGGACACGACGGCCGGCAGGGACGCCTCGAGCTGCTCGCTCGCGCTGTCGCCGTCGCGGCGGCCCTTGACGACGCCGTCCTCGACGGAGACCTCGGAGAGCAGCGTGACCTGCGGGACGCCCAGGCGCTCGGCCAGGACCGCCGGAAGAACGCCCATGGTGCCGTCGGTCGACGCCATACCGGTGATGACCAGGTCGTAACCGGTCTGCTCGATGGCCTTGGCGAGCACGAGCGAGGTGCCCATGACGTCGGTGCCGTGCAGGTCGTCGTCCTCGACGTGGACGGCCTTGTCGGCGCCCATGGACAGCGCCTTGCGCAGGGCGTCCTTGGCGTCCTCGGGACCGACCGTCAGCACGGTGATCTCCGCGTCGTCCGCCTCGTCGGCGATCTGCAGCGCCTGCTCGACGGCGTACTCGTCGAGCTCCGACAGCAGGCCGTCGACGTCGTCGCGGTCGACGGTCAGGTCATCGGCGAAGTGCCGGTCGCCGGTGGCGTCGGGCACGTACTTCACACAGACAACGATCCTCAAGCTCACGCCGGCTCTCCTACTGCATCGTCTATTTCTTGACTGCCTCGTTGCAGGCAGCATAGGCGCCTGAAGGGGCGGATTCCGGTCGGGGTGGACCCCCGCTCCGACTGGAATATTACTCGTCAGTACATCCACTGCCTGCCCACTGAGCAAGCGCTTTGAACTGTGACCTTGCCAACGCTGCGTAATCGGCGGGTGCGGGAACCCTCAGTCCCTCAGGGCGTTGAAGCGTCCCTGGTGGTAGAGCAGCGGCCGACCGCTGCCCGAGGGGTCCCCGGCGACGACCTGTCCGAGTACGACTCGATGGTCCCCCGCCGGCACACGGGCCACCACCCGGCACACCAGCCACGCCAGTACGCCGTCGAGCACGGGCACTCCCTCGGGCCCCGTACGCCACCGGGTGGGCGGCGCGAAACGGTCGGCGCCGCTGCGGGCGAACGTGGCCGCCAGGTCCCGCTGGTCCTCGGCGAGTATGTGGACGCCGATGTGCTCGGCCTCGGCCAGCACCGGCCAGCTGGACGAGCCGGTGCCCACGCCGAAGGAGATCAGGGGCGGTTCGGCAGCCACCGAGTTGAGGGAGGTGGCGGTGAAGCCGACGGGACGGGATCCCTGCGCGGTGATCACCGCGACGCCGGCGGCGTGGCGCCGGAAGACCGAACGGAGCAGGTCGGAGGAGGCCCCATGGGCCTGCGCCGGGACCTCACGGGCCTGCGCCGGGAGGCCACCGGCCTGCGTCGGGAGCGGAATGCCGAGTCCGGGTGAAGCCGTCATGGAGTTGTCCTTGGTGTCCTTCTGCGGTGGGTGCGGGCGGGAGGAGGTCATACGGCGCGGCCGAGCGCGGCGATGACATCGGCCCGGCGCGGCTGCCCCGAGGCCCTGCGCACGATCCGTCCGTCCCGGTCGAGCACGAGCACGGTGGGCGTGGCGCGGATGCCGAGTTCGCGTACGAGATCGAGTCGCGCCTCCGCGTCGATCTCCACATGGGCGACGCCCTCGACCATGCCCGCCACTTCGGCGAGCGTTCTGCGCGTCGCGCGGCAGGGCTGGCAGAACGCGCTGGAGAACTGGACGAGCGTCGCGCGCTCCCCCGGCTCCGCACCCAGTTCGGCCGCGCCCAGTCGTGTACCGCCGTCGTGCCCCGGCACCTTCGCCTCCGTCGATCTCGGTCTCTTCCCCGCGTCTCCCTATCCAGCGTTCACCACGGGAAGACGATTCCTCATGTTTCCGTACGTGACGAGAATCTCGCGCATGAAGGATCCCAGGACTGGCTACTCGGCCGTTCATGGGGCACGATCTGCCCAACGCCGCTAAACCTACGGCTGCGTAGCTTCCACCGGGAAAGCCCCCGGGCACAGAAGGGTCCCCCCTGACATGGCAGAACTCGTCTATCGACCGGTCATCGGTGCCGCACGTACCCTGTTCAAGGCGCTGGACCTGAAGATCGACACGCAGGGTTCTGAGAACATCCCCCGCACCGGTGGTGCCGTGCTGGTGAGCAATCACATCAGCTATCTGGACTTCATCTTCTCGGGCCTCGGCGCGTTGCCGCAGAAGCGCCTGGTGCGCTTCATGGCGAAGGAATCGGTCTTCCGCCACAAGATCTCCGGACCGCTGATGCGCGGCATGAAGCACATCCCGGTGGACCGCAAGCGCGGCGAGGCGGCGTACGCGCACGCCCTCGACTCGCTGCGCTCGGGCGAGATCATCGGGGTCTTCCCCGAGGCGACGATCTCCGAGTCGTTCACGCTCAAGAGCTTCAAGTCGGGTGCCGCCCGCATGGCCCAGGAGGCCGGCGTTCCGTTGATCCCCATGGCCTTGTGGGGCACCCAGCGGATCTGGACCAAGGGCAGGCCGCGCAATTTCGGCCGCAACCACATCCCCGTGACGATCCGGGTCGGCGAGCCGATGGACGCGCCCGTGGACGAGTTCGCGGGCGCGATCACGCGCCGGCTGCGCGGCCGGGTGCAGGAGCTGCTCGAAGCCGCCCAGCGCGCGTACCCCGTGCACCCGAAGAACGCCGAGGACACCTGGTGGGTCCCGGCACACCTCGGAGGTACGGCGCCGACCGCGGCGCAGGTGCGCGGGGCCGGCTGACCGCACCCCGCGGTTCTCACTCCGGGGAGCGGACCGTGATCCGCACCCCGGAGCTCAGCTTCTCCAGCGACTCGGAGAGCTCGGCCCCCGCGGCCCCGAGCTCTCCGAGCGTCACGGAAGCCATGCCCTCCCCTCCAGCAGTAAGACGGCGCTGACGGACTCCTCGGTCAGCCGCGTACGGACGCCCTGACGCCAGTTCCAGCACCGGCATGTGACGCCTTCGTCGTCGCGCCGGACCACCTCTCCCGCGTCCGGGTGCCCGACGGCCTCCTCGCCGCCCGCGACCGTGGCGAACGGCTCCTCACCGGTGGACCGCACGAGCCGCACGGTGCCCTTGCCGCGGCCCGGGTCCTCTCCCCGACGGGAACGGGGTGCGCGACGAGATCGACGAGCCGGTTGATCCGCGGCAGTCCGGCGTGTCCGACCGGGCGCGCTCGGCGAGCGCTTCGGCGGAGTTCCGGTTGCGGGACGGCTTGGTGCCGAAGGCCGTGTACGCCGCGCACCGGGCCGTGGACCTCGACGGCGAGGTGGGTGAAAGCGGGGGCGAGGGCGCGCACCTCGTCCGACACGGAAAGTGCGGGTGTCACGCCCGTCCTGCCTCGGGGCTCTCAGAGGGCGCCGGGGAGCGTCCGCCAGAGGTACGGCCGGTCCGGGGCGGCTCGCAGAGCGCGCAGGACGGCCGGATGCGGCGCGGCGTACAGCTCCGGATAGTCCACTTCGCCGAGCTCCGGACGCACGGGGAAGGCCAGTCGCTCGCCGTCCGTGGAGAACCGTGCGTCCACGCCGGGCTTGTTGCCGCGCGGATCCTGCCGCGACCAGCCGCCGCACCCCGGAAGCCCGACCGCGACGAGTCCGTGGATCACGGGGTTCGAGCCGTCGTCGTCCGTGAGCCGCTGGTAGCACAGAGCGGCGGGGACCCCCTCGGCGCGCAGCAGCGCCGCGAGGGCGTGGGCCTTGGCGTGGCAGATCCCGGTGCGCTGCGCGATCACGTCCGAGGCGCGCCAGGTGACGCGCGGGTCGCCCGCGTCCTGGGAGTGCGGGATGGTGTCGCGTACGAATACGTAGGCCGCTTCGGCGTATGCGCATGCGTCGCTCGCTCCGGCGCGCAGCCGGGCCGCGGTCTCGCGCACCAGCGGATGCCCATGGTCGATGGCGTCGTCTGCGGCCAAGTAGTCGGCCAGATCAGGTTTTTCCCGGATCAGCTCCATGGCGGCCGAGCGTAAGTACGCGACCGGCCGGAAGTCAATGACTTTCCAGCCGGTCGCATACTTATACGTCGTGCGCGTGCTACCTGGTCATCTCTTCCTTGAGCGCCTGCACGAAGCCGTCCACGTCGTCCTCGGTGGTGTCGAAGGAGCACATCCAGCGGACATCGCCGGCGGCCTCGTCCCAGAAGTAGAAGCGGTAGTGCTTCTGAAGACGCTCGCTGACATCGCGCGGAAGCCGCGCGAACACCGCGTTGGCCTGCACCGGGTAGAGGATCTCGACGCCGTCCACCTGGCGGACGCCGTCGGCGAGCCGCTGGGCCATGGCATTGGCGTGGCGCGCGTTGCGCAGCCACAGGTCGCGCGCGAGCATCGCCTCCAGTTGCACGGACACGAAGCGCATCTTGGAGGCGAGCTGCATGGACAGCTTGCGCAGGTGCTTCATGGCCCGCACCGCGTCCGGTTCGAGGACGACGACCGCCTCGCCGAACAGCATGCCGTTCTTCGTTCCGCCGAAGGACATGATGTCCACGCCCACGGTGTTGGTGAAGGTCCGCATCGGTACGTCGAGCGAGGCCGCGGCGTTGGACACCCGGGCCCCGTCGAGGTGCACCTTCATCCCGCGCTCGTGCGCGTGCTCGCAGATCGCCCGGATCTCGTCCGGCGTGTAGACCGTGCCCAGTTCGGTGTTCTGGGTGATCGACACGACCTGCGGCATCGCGCGGTGCTCGTCCTCCCAGCCGTACGCCTGCCGGTCGATGAGCTCGGGGGTGAGCTTGCCGTCCGGTGTCGGTACGGTCAGCAGCTTCAGGCCGCCCATCCGCTCCGGGGCGCCGCCCTCGTCCACGTTGATGTGCGCGGTCTCGGCTGCGATGACCGCGCCCCACCGGTCGGTGACCGCCTGGAGTGCGACCACGTTGGCGCCGGTCCCGTTGAAGACGGGGAACGCCTCGGCCCGCCCGCCGAAGTGGCTGCGGACGATCCGCTGGAGGTTCTCCGTGTAGGCATCCTCGCCGTAGGCGACCTGGTGGCCGCCGTTGGCGAGCGCGAGCGCGGCGAGCACCTCGGGATGGGCGCCCGCGTAGTTGTCGCTCGCGAAACCGCGCACCCGCGGGTCGTGGTGCCGGCGCGCGTCGGTCTTCGCCGCGTTCGCCGGATCCGGGTTCACGGCTTGGGAGTCAGCCACAGGCGCTGTCCATTCACTTCCCTGGCGGGCCGGTCCCAGACTCCGGCGATGGCATCGGCCAGCTCCTTGACGTCCGTGAAGCCCGCGAACTTCGCGTTCGGGCGCTCGGCGCGCATCGCATCGTGCACCAGTGCCTTGACGACCAGGATGGCAGCCGCGCTGCGCGGCCCCTCATCGCCCCCCGCCTTGCGGAACGCGTCGGCGAGAGCCAGGGTCCACGCCTCGGCCGCGGCCTTGGACGCGGCGTACGCCGCGTTGCCGGCCGTCGGCTGGGAAGCACCGGCCGCGCTGATCAGCAGGTAGCGGCCGCGGTCGCTGCGCTGGAGCGGGGCCTGGAAGGCGAGGGAGGTGTGCTGGACGGTGCGGATCAGCAGCTTCTCCAGCAGGTCCCAGTCCGCGAGGCTGGTCTCGGCGAAGGTCGCGCTGCCGCGCCAGCCGCCGACGAGATGGACCATGCCGTCGATCCGGCCGAACTCCTTCTCGGTCTTGTCCGCCCAGTCGCGGGTGGCTTCGGGGTCGAGGAGATCGACGGTGTCGCCGACGACGGTGGCGCCGCCGTGGGCGTACCGCGCGGCGTCGACGGCCTCGGCGAGGCCCGCGGCGTTCGCGTCCGCGCCGACCACGGTCGCGCCCGCCTCGGCCAGCCTGAGCAGGGCGGCGCGGCCGGCGGGTCCCGCCGCTCCGGCCACCGCGACCACAGCGCCTTCCAGCGCTCCGCCGTTGCCGTTGCTGATGCCGTTCGTCATGGTCGTCGCCTCCTGGGCGCGAGGGCTCACGCGGCCACCCGCTCGGCACTCGCCGCGGTGATCCCCCGGGTGGAGGCGATCACGTTCTTCAACTTCTTGGAAAGCGCCTCATAGAACATGCTGAGCGGAAACTCGTCCGGAAGCACATCGTCCACGAGTTTGCGCGGCGGCAGCGACAGATCCAGGGCGTCGGGGCCCTTGGCCCAGCGCGATCCGGGGTGCGGTGCGAGGTACGTCGAGACCAGGTCGTACGCCGCGAACCAGTGGACCAGCTTGGGGCGGTCGATGCCGGCCCGGTAGAGGTCCTCGATCTCGGCGCAGAGCTGGTTGGTGACGTGCGGGGCCCGCTCCCAGTCGATCTTCAGCGTGTTGTCGGTCCAGCGCACCACGTCGTGCTTGTGCAGGTACGCGAAGAGCAACTGGCCGCCGAGACCGTCGTAGTTGCGGACGCGGTCACCGCTGACCGGGAAGCGGAACATCCGGTCGAACAGCACGGCGTACTGGACGTCACGGCCGTGTGCGTTGCCCTCGGCCTCCAGCTTCACGGCCTCCTTGAAGGCGGTGAGGTCGCAGCGCAGCTCCTCCAGGCCGTACATCCAGAACGGCTGACGCTGCTTGATCATGAAGGGGTCGAACGGCAGGTCTCCGTGGCTGTGGGTACGGTCGTGGACCATGTCCCAGAGGACGAACGCCTGCTCGCAGCGGTCCTGGTCGGAGACCATCGCGCGGATGTCCTCCGGCAGTTCGAGGCCGAGGATGTCCACCGCGGCCTCGGTGACGCGACGGAAGCGGGCCGCCTCGCGGTCGCAGAAGATGCCGCCCCAGGAGAAGCGCTCGGGGGCTTCGCGGACGGCGATCGTCTCGGGGAAGAGGACGGCGGAGTGCGTGTCGTACCCGGCGGTGAAGTCCTCGAAGGTGATGCCGAGGAACAGCGGGTTGTCGTAACGGGTGCTCTCCAGCTCCGCGAGCCACTCGGGCCACACCATGCGCAGGACGACCGCCTCGAGGTTGCGGTCGGGGTTGCCGTTCTGCGTGTACATGGGGAAGACGACCAGGTGCTGGCGGCCGTCGGCGCGCCCCTGGGCGGGCTGGAAGGCGAACAGCGAGTCCAGGAAGTCGGGGACCGTGAAGCCGCCGGCGACCCACTTGCGGAGATCGGCCACGAGGGCCCGGTGGTACGCGGCGTCATGCCCGACCAGAGGGGAGAGCTCCTCGACCGCGCCGATCACACGGCTGACGGCGGCTTCCGCTTCGGCGGGCGCCGGTGCGCCCTCGGCGCCGAAATCTATGGACCCGTCCGCCGACTGCCAGGGCCGGATCGCCTCCACGGCATTCTTGAGCTCGGGCCAGGCCGGGTGCTCGACCACGCGCCGGGCACCGGATATGCCGTCGGCGACTGTGTCCTGCACAAGAATTTCCGTCATGTCACTTCCTTCACGGGAGAACCTCGCGTCAAGGCACCGTATAGGTCTTCGACTCTTCCATTCAAGAGCAGGTCCAGTAAATTATCCTGCCGAGCCCCCTTGATCGCCGCTGTTCTTCCTGTCCGACCCCTTACCGGCGCTCGCTTCTCTCACCTCCTTCCTCTGATAGCCATACAGCGTGAGTACCCGTGCCGACCCTTGTCATCCTCCTGTTCACCGGCCTGGCCCAAGGGGTCGCCGGAGCCCGGGGGAGCGCTCCGCTTCGCCGTTCGGGACGAGCTCCTCCGGGGAAGCGGGCCGTTAGGCTGCCCGGGAGCCCCTGTCGACGGAAGCGGGACTGTCTTGAGTTTCCTCACCATTGGTCATCGCGGGGTCATGGGTGTCGAGCCGGAGAACACCCTCCGTTCCTTCGTCCGCGCCGAACAGGCCGGCATGGACGCCATCGAGCTCGACCTGCACCTGAGCAAGGACGGCGCGCTCGTGATCATGCACGACGCCGAGGTGGACCGTACGACCGACGGCAGGGGTGCGATCGCCGGCCTGACCCTCACGGAGCTGCGGGCGCTCGACGCCGGGCAGGGCGAGCGCGTCCCGGTCTTCGAGGAGGTCCTCGACGCCGTGGGGTCACCGCTCCAGGCCGAGATCAAGGACACCGCGGCGGCGCGGGCGCTCGCCGCGGTGATGCTCCGGCGCGATCTGGCGGGCCGCGTGGAGGTGTCGTCGTTCCACGACGAGGCGGTGGCGGAGATCGCCTCGCTCGTCCCCGGTGTACGGACCGTGCTGATCGCCGGCCGTTACGGCAACGACGTGGTGGACCGCGCCAAGGCGGTGGGCGCGGCGACGCTGGCACTCAACATCCGCAGGCTGACCCTGGAGACCGTGGAGCGCGCGCACGCCGAGGGACTGCGGGTCATCGGCTGGGTGGTGAACACGCAGGAGCAGCTGCGGCTGGTGCGGGCGCTGGAGCTGGACGGCGCGACGACCGACTACCCGGAGATCCGCCGCACGGGCCGCTTCACCGCGTGAGCGCGAGCGTGCCCGGCGGCGCCGTTCCCGGCCCGCCCCGGACGTAGCCCCTAGCCCAGCCGCTTCACCAGCAGCTCGAACTCCAGGTCGTCGCGCTGCGGAATGCCGAAGCGCTCGTCGCCGTACGGGAAAGGGGTCGTCTTCCCGGTGCGGCGGTAGCCGCGGCGCTCGTACCAGGCGATGAGGTCCTCCCGTACGGAGATCACCGTCATGTGCATCTCACGCGCACCCCACGCCTCGCGCACCGTCCGCTCCGCCTCGGCGATGATCGCCTTCCCGAGGCCGGCGCCCTGCATTTGAGGACGGACCGCGAACATGCCGAAGTAGGCGGCCTCGCCCCGGTGTTCGAGCTGGCAGCAGGCGACCAGCGCACCGTCCCGCTCGACGGCCAGCAGCCGGCTGTCCGGTGACTCGACCACGTCGAGGACGCCCTCGGGGTCGGTCCGCTGCCCTTCGAGGATGTCCGCCTCCGTGGTCCAGCCCGACCGGCTGGCGTCGCCCCGGTACGCCGACTCGATGAGCGCGACGAGCGCGTCCACATCGGTTTCCGTCGCGTCGCGGAAGGTGAGTTCGGCGGCGGCCGGACGTGGGGTGGTCTCCATGGGAGTGCTCTCCGGATCTGTGCGGCGGTCGGGCGCTCCGAGCTTAATGCGCGCTAAGGTCCCGGTGCATGGTGCAGGTACTGAGCAGCAGGACTCTTCTGCGTCCCACGGATCCGGAGCGTTCCCGCGCGTTCTACGGCGGGGCGCTGGGGCTCGCCGTCTACCGCGAGTTCGGCACGGGGCCCGAGCGAGGGACGGTGTACTTCCTGGGCGGCGGCTTCCTGGAGGTCTCCGGGCGCTCCGGGACCCCTCCCTCCCCCGGCCTCCAGCTGTGGCTCCAGGTCGAGGACGCCGCCGCGGCGTACGAAGAACTGTCGGCGCGCGGCGTCGAGGTGCTGCGGCCGCCGGTCAAGGAGCCGTGGGGCCTGGTCGAGATGTGGCTCGCCGACCCCGACGGCGTGCGCATCGCCGTCGTCGAGGTGCCCGCGGACCATCCGCTGCGCTACCGCCCCTGACCCCGGCGCGCTCCCCGTGAACCCCCGTGCACTCCCGTGCGCTCGCGTACGGCGCGGCGGCGGCGGGCATCGACGGGACGA
Source organism: Streptomyces sp. Wb2n-11 (assembly GCF_001049855.1). Lineage (NCBI taxonomy): Bacteria > Bacillati > Actinomycetota > Actinomycetes > Kitasatosporales > Streptomycetaceae > Streptomyces > Streptomyces sp. Wb2n-11. The sequence goes on along the minus strand of NZ_CVPB01000001.1, from coordinate 6,640,958 downwards.
CACCGTCGACGGGGAGGTACACCGTGCACGGACCGGCGATGTCCGGCTGGCTGCTCGTGGCCCTGTGCGCGGCGACCGGCGCGTACTGCCTGCTGCGGCTGCGCAGCGGCGGGGGGGAACACCGTGAAGAGGCGGGCGGCGACGCCCTGATGGGATTCGGGATGGCGGCGATGGCGGTGCCCGCCGCGGTGCTCGCCCCGCCGGCGTGGGGATGGATGCTGTACGCCGGGGTGTTCGGCGGGGCGGCGCTGCGGGCGTTGTGGCAGACCCGCGGGAGCGCGCATCACGTGCACCATCTGGTGGGTTCGCTGGCCATGGTCTACATGGCGCTGGCGATGGCGCCGGGAAGCGGTGGTCCCGCGCACACGGGACACCCCTCCGGGTACGCCGCCGGCGGGGTCCCGCTGCTGACCGGCGCACTGCTGCTGTACTACGCCGCGTACGTGCTGCGCTCGGGGGTGAAGCTGATGCCGGGGGCCACGGCAGCGGGGGGCACCGTCGCGGGAACGGGGGCGAACGGCGGCGCGGGTGGCGGCTCGGGCGGTGGCGGCGGGGCGGTCCCCTGGGGCGCACGGCCCGAGCTGGTGCTCGCCTGCCGGGTTTCGATGGGCATCGGCATGATCGCGATGCTCGTCACCTTGTGAGACGCCACGGCGAAACCGTGGCCTGCGTCACTTGACGCGCAAGGCCATACCCGTGAGTAGGGCCGCACTCATAGGCTGGGCCCATGACGCTCTCCTTGGCACTTCTGCTGCTCGGCGTCGTCGCCGCCGTCGCGGCCCCGCGGCTCCTGTCGCGCGCCGACTGGCGGGAGCGCGAACCCGTGGTGGCCCTGTGGGTGTGGCAGTGCGTGGTGGCCGCCGTGCTGCTGTGCTTCGGCCTCTCGATGACGTTCAGCGCGGCCGCCGCCTGGCAGGCCGTACGGGGTCACGTGTTCGCCCCCGCCCCGCACGGCGTCGTGGAGGCGTACGCCCTTGCCGCGTACGGGCCGTGGTCCGCCGTCATCGCGGTGCTGCTGGCGTGCGGAGGGGCCTGGACCGCGGCGATGCTGATCCGGGAGATCCGCAGGGCGCGCGTACGGCGTGGGCAGCGGCGCGCGGATCTGCTCGTACGCTTCCCGTTGCTGCCCGGCGAGGAGCCCGGCGCCGACCGGCTGGTCGTACTGGAGGGAGAGCGCCCGGACGCGTGGTGGCTGCCCGGGGGCGCGGCCCCGCGACTGGTCGTCACGACGGCGGCGTTGCGGCGCCTGAAGGGGCGGCAGCTCGACGCCGTACTCGCCCACGAGCAGGGGCACGCGCGGGCCAGGCACGACTGGCTGCTGCACTGCGCGTCCGCTCTGGCGACCGGCTTCCCGCAGATTCCCGTGTTCGCGGCGTTCCGCGGCGAGATGCACCGGCTGGTGGAACTGGCCGCCGACGACGTGGCCTCGCGGCGCTTCGGGCGGCTGACGATCGCCCTCGCCCTGGTGGAACTCAACGAGGACCGCGGCGTGTTCGGGCCGGGCCCGGCCTCCTCGCACACCGGGCTGCCGCAGCGCGTCGACCGGCTGCTGACCGCGGCCCCCCGCCTCACCGCGGGCCGCCGGCTGCGGCTGACGGCAGCGGCCTCGCTCGTTCCGGCCGTACCGCTGCTGGTCGCGTTCGTGCCGGGGCTCAGCGCGCTGGGGTAGCCGGCGTACGGGGGCGGCCTGCGTACGGAGGCGGCGCCGGCATTGCGGCAGCCCTTCCCGCCCGGGGATGGCTTGTGACGGCGCCTGTGGGCAAGGATCTTCTCATGCACTCCCCCGACTGGCTCCGTCCTCCCGTCCCGTCCTCCCCGTGCCGGTACGCACGGCCCTTGTCTGCACGGCCCTCTCGGTCGCCCTTCTGCTGCTCGTCGCGTTCGAGTGGCGGCCGTTGATGTCGCTCGACCGCTCGGTCGGGGACGCCCTGCACCGCTCGGCGGTCGGTGAGCCCGGCATCACGCGCACCAACCGAATCCTGTCCGACTGGGTGTGGGACCCGTGGACGATGCGCGCGCTGGTGGCCGTGGTCTTCGCGTGGCTGCTGTGGCAGGGGGAGCGGCTTCTGGCGCTGTGGATCGCCGCGACCAGTGCGGTCGGTTCGCTCGTGCAGCAGGGCCTCAAGGCGGCGGTCGGCCGTGAGCGTCCCGAGTGGCCCGATCCGGTCGACACCGCGCACTTCGCGGCCTGGCCGTCCGGCCACGCGATGACAGCCGTGGTCACCTGCGGGCTGCTGCTGTGGCTGCTCAGGCTGCGCGGAGCGGGCAGCGGGCCGCGCACCGCCGTGCTCGTCGCCGCAGCGGTGTCCTGCGTCGGCGTCGGCGTCACCCGGATGTATCTGGGCGTGCACTGGATGTCCGACGTGCTGGGCGGCTGGTTGCTGGGAGCAGCCGTGGTGGCGCTCTCGGTGATGGCGTACGGTCGCCTGACCGCTTCCCGGGAAGGAACGTCCGCGTGACGGTCAAGGGCGCGCTCTTCGACTTCTCCGGCACGCTGTTCAGGGTCGAACCCACGAAGGTGTGGCTGCGCACCGTTCTGGACGAGACGGGCGTGGCCGTGTCCCCGGACGCTTTCGCGCGGTACGTACAGCGGCTGGAGGCGGCCGGCGCGCTGCCCGGCGGGCCCGCCCCGCAGCGGGTGCCGCCGCATCTGGCCGGCCTGTGGGCGACCCGTGACGAGAGCGCGGAGCGGCACCGCGCCGCGTACACGGGACTCGCCCGCGAGGTGGCCCTCCCCGACGCGCGCCTGTACGACGCCCTGTACGACCGCCACATGACGCCGGCCGCCTGGCAGCCGTACCCGGACGCCGCCGAGGTGCTCGGCGAGCTGCGGCGGCGGGGCGTCGGCGTCGCGGTGGTCAGCAACATCGGGTGGGACCTGCGACCGGTGCTGCGCGCGCACGGCCTGGACGTGTAGGTGGACGCATACGTCCTGTCGTACGAGCACGGCGTCCAGAAGCCGGACCCGCGGCTCTTCGAAACCGCCTGCGAGGCGCTCGGCCACGCTCCGCGCGATGTCCTGATGGTCGGCGACGACCGCCGCGCGGACGGCGGCGCGGCGGCACTGGGGTGCGCGGTGCACTTCGTGGACCATCTGCCGGCCGACGAGCGGCCCGCGGGGCTGCGCCCGGTGCTCGCACGGGTGCACTGACGGAAAAGCGTCCGCATCCGGCGGTCCCCCGCGCCGCCGGATGCGGACGACAAGCCCACGGAGCAGGCCCGGCAAGGCGCCTGTCGTGGGAGCACTGAGTATATTGGCTACCGGCCAGTCAACACAGGAGTTATCAAGATGTCTCCGCGCAGCGCATCGGTCAATGAGGAATTGCGCCGCCGTTCCCGTGAGCGGTTGCTGCAGGCCACGGTGGAGCTCGTCGGGAGCGGGGGTACGAGGCGACGACGCTCGGCGACATCGCGGACCGGGCCGGATCCGCGCGCGGACTGGTCTCGTACTACTTTCCCGGGAAACGCCAGTTGCTGCAGTCGGCCGTGCACCGGCTGATGCACCGGACGCTCGAAGCGGCCCTGGAGCGCGAACCGCGCACCGAGGACGGCCGTGAGCTGCTGGCCCGCGCGATCGACGCCGTACTGAGGCTCGCGTGCGACCAGCCGGTGCTCATGCGCACGCACATGGCGGGCATCCTCCAGGCGGAGGGCTTCGTGCAGTGCCCCGAACAGCAGCGGCTCGCGGAGCTGCTGCGGGGCGCTGTCGTGCGCCATGGGTCACGGGACGTGGACGCCGACTACCCGCTGCTGCGCGCGCTGCTGATGGGCGCGGTGTTCGCCGCGCTGCTGCCGGGGGCGCCGATGCCGCTGCCGCGCCTGCGGGCCGAGTTGTTCCAGCGGTACGGGCTGAACTGGGAGCTCGGCGTGCCGCCGGGCGGAGAACCGCCCGGCGGCACGCTCGTGCACGGGGTGGATCAGCGGCGGTAGTCGGGCTGCGTCTGCACGTTGAGCTCGCTCAGCCGCACCCTCTGGGCGCCGTCGGTGCGCTTGTCGTTGAGCTTCAGGACGTCGAATCCCTTGGCCATGTCGTTGGAGTAGATGTAGCCGTTGTAGTAGTACGCCGACCAGGACCCGGCGGTGGACAGGGTGGTCGTACTGAGGGGGCCGCGCTCGAAGAAGGCGATCTCCTCGGGCTTGGCCGAGTCGGTGAAGTCCCAGACGGAGATGCCGCCCTGGTACCAGGCCTGGACCATGATGTCCTTGCCCTTGACGGGGATCAGCGAGCCGTTGTGGGCGACGCAGTTCTCGGTGTCGGCCTGGTGGCGGTCGATCTTGAAGTAGCTCTTGAAGACCAGCTTGCGCTTGTCGCCCTTGCCGGTGATGTCGTAGATGCCGTCGGCACCGCGCTGGGGGCCCGTGGCCGCGTTGCAGGTGGCGGCGGAGCCGCCGCCGAGCTCGTCGGTGAAGACGACCTTGTCGGCCTTCTGGTTGAAGGTCGCCGAGTGCCAGAACGCGAAGTTGACGTTGTCCTGGACGCGGTCGATGACCCTCGGCTCCTCCGGGTCCTCGATGTCGAAGAGGATGCCGTCACCCATGCAGGCACCGGCGGCCAGGTCCTTCGAGGGCAGCACGGTGATGTCGTGGCAGCCGGTGGTCTTGGAGACGCCCGGGTTGGTGGGCGCGCCCGGGTTTCCGCCGTCCGGGAAGAGCACCGGGAAGCCCACGACCTCGGACTTCTCCGGGGCGCGGCGCGGCACCCTGATGATGGAGATGCCGTCGTGCGGCGGCTTGCAGTCCGGGAACGTCTCGCTCGGCGAGTACGAGGAGACGTAGACGTAGACGTTGCGTCCCTCGGGCACCAGGGTGTGCGTGTGCGAACCGCACGCGGTCTCGACGGCGGCCACGTACCGCGGGTTGCTCTTGTCGCTGATGTCGAAGATCTTCATGCCCTCCCAGGAGGACTTCTCCGTCGCGGGCTGCGAGGTGCTCGTGCACGAGTTGTCGCTGCGCGAGGAGTCCGTGGAGAGGAAGAGCAGGTCCCCGGAGACGGAGATGTCGTTCTGCGAACCGGGACACAGGACCTGGGAGACCGTCTTCGGGGCCCTCGGGTTGCTGATGTCGAAGATCCGGAAGCCGTCGTAGTTGCCCGCGAAGGCGTACTTCCCCTGGAACGCCAGGTCGGAGTTGGTGCCCTTGATCGCGTCCTTGGGGATGTTCACCACGTGTTCGATGTTCTCGCTGTGGACGATCTCGTCCACGCCGGGTATCTCGCCGTTCTCGATGGCGGCCCTGGCTTCGGCCTGCTGTGAGGTGGGCAGGCTCTTCTTCTTCGCGGGCGCGTCTCCCGGGTCGGGGGTCGCGGCCGCGGGACCGGCCGTCAGCAGCGTGGCGAAGAGCCCGGCCGCGGCTGCCGCCACGCCCAGACGTCTGCGCCGCACGCGGGTGATGTGCAACGAGGTCACTGCGTCCTCCCTTGTATCCGTTCGTAGTTGAACGGTTCGTACACCCCGGCAGTATCGTCGTTTGCATGCGCATCTCAACAGATGGCAACGAAGACGTAATGAAAGTTTTTGATCATCCGTGTGCACAAGCGTGCTAAGAACAGACACCAACCACCCCACATGCCCCAGGAGGTCGCCGTGTTGATCCGCCGCAGCTCCGCACGCGTCCGCAGTCTTTCGTGCGTGGCGACGACGGTCGCGATCGCCGTACTCGGGCTCGGCGCCTGCGACGCGGGGAGCGAGGAGGCGCCGAAGGCGAAGGCGGCCGCCGGACCTTCGGTGGTCGCGCCGGGCAAGCCGGGCGAGCCGGCGAAGACCATGTCGGCGGAGGAGGCGGAGAAGGCCCTGCCCGACGGTTCCCCCAACGGGGCGGACTTCTCGTACGCGCGGATGATGATCGAGCATCACGGCCAGGCGCTGGTGATGACGGAACTCGCACCGAAGCGCGCCGCGTCGGCGAAGGTCAAGCGGCTCGCCGAGCGGATCGCGGCGGCCCAGGGGCCGGAGATCGGCGCCATGCGGGGCTGGCTCGACAACAACGGCGGCAAGAAGCACCGGGGCGGCCACGACCACGCCTCGATGCCGGGGATGGCCACGGAGAAACAGCTCGCGCGGTTGCGCGCGGCCAGGGGTGAGGAGTTCGACCGGCTCTTCCTGGAACTGATGGTCATTCACCACGAGGGGGCGGTCGGCATGGCGACCGAGGTCCTCTCGCAGGGGAACAACGTCCAGGTCGAGGAGATGGCGACCGATGTGCTCGCGCAGCAGAGCGCCGAGATCGGCCGGATGCGCGACATGATGTGAACGCCCCCGGTTCTAGCGGCGGTTGTGCCGGGGGACAGAAGGCCCTCGTCACGCGCGCCCGCGATCAGCCTGAGCGACCTGCGGCGGCTGCGCCCCGTCGCGCACATCACCGCGAGCACCGGGTCCCGCCCCGCCTGCTGGGCGGCCCGGTACGCCTGAGCCGCGATCCGCCGGCCCGCCCTGCCGCCGGGCCAGGACGGGCGGGCGCGCCCGACGGGCGGTGGCTGCGGCCCGTCCGCCGCGACGGCGGGCGTACGCGGGGCCTCGACGGCCACCCGGCAGGCGCCGCCGGCCGGTTCCCCGACCCATTCCGCGGCCACCGTGAAGCCGTCGAGCGGCAGGTCCGCACACACCTCCTCGACGGTGATCCGCCCGGCCGACATCGTGGCGAGTACGTAGATCCCGGCGCCGTCGGCGAAGGTGAGCCGCACGTTGAACCAGGCGGGCCGGGGCGGGGAGACGGCGTCGGCGGCGCGGCCCTCCGGGCCCCGTACGGGCCATACCGGCGCCGCCGCATTCGGTTCATAATGGTTGTTGACGTCAAAAAAAGCACTTTCCAGCACGGTGGAAACGTAACCCCGTCCCGCCCCCGGCCCGCCACGGCGCGCAGCGTGTACGACGCAAGGCACCCGGTGGAGGGTCTCCCGCACCGTTCGGGCCCGGGGGCGGACACCTCCCCCGGCCCGCCGTTCGATGCCATGCTGGAGACCTTCGCGGGAAGGAGCCCCCGCCGTGCTTCGAGTCGCAGTCATCGGTTCAGGCCCCAGCGGGGTCTACACCGCGCAGGCCCTGGTGCAGCAGAGCGCGGTGCCCGATGTGCGGGTGCACGTACTGGACCGGCTGCCCTGTCCGTACGGGCTGGTGCGCTACGGCGTCGCACCGGACCACGAGAAGATCAAGTCGCTCCAGAACAGCCTGCGCACCGTGCTCGAGGACGAACGGATCACCTTCGTGGGCCACGCCGAGGTGGGAACGGCCGGGCTGTCCTGCGCGCGGCTGCTGGATCTCTACCACGCGGTGGTCTACTGCGTCGGGGCCGCGACGGACCGCAGGCTCGGCATTCCGGGCGAGGACCTGCCCGGGAGCTGGTCGGCCACCGACTTCGTCTCCTGGTACAGCGCCCACCCGGACGCGTCCGGGCGCGGCTTCATGCTGGGCGCGCGTTCGGCCGTCGTGATCGGGGTGGGCAACGTGGCGGTGGACGTGGCCCGCATCCTGGCGCGCGGCGCGCACGAGCTGCGGGCCACCGATGTGCCGCAGCCGGCGCTCGACATGCTGGCGGGCAGCCGGGTGCGCGAGGTGCACATGGTGGGCCGGCGCGGCCCTTCGCAGGCGAAGTTCACCACCAAGGAACTGCGGGAGCTCGGCACCCTGCCGGACGCCGCGGTGGTCGTACGGCCCGAGGAGCTCGCCCTGGACCCGGCGTACGCGGACCCGGGGTCGGCGGTGGCCTCGGCCCTTCCCGCCGTGAACCGGCGCAATGTCGAGGTACTGAGGGCCTGGGCCGCCGCGGGCGGTTCCGGGGGGCGGGCGCGCCGTATCCACGTGCGGTTCTTCCTGCGGCCCGTGGAGGTGCTGGAGGAAGGCGGGCGGGCGGCGGGGGTGCGCTTCGAGCGCACGGTGCCCGACGGCAGCGGCGGCATACGCGGCACGGGAACGTACGAGGACGTGGAGGCGCAGCTGGTGCTGCGGTCGGTCGGTTACCGGGGGGCGCCGCTCGCCGGCCTGCCGTTCGACCCGGGGAGCGGGACGGTGCCGCATGCCGGGGGTCGCGTCCTGCGGGAGGGCGTCCCGTCGCCGGGCGAGTACGTGGCGGGCTGGATCAAGCGGGGCCCGACGGGCGTCATCGGCACCAACCGGCCGTGCGCCAAGGAGACGGTGGCGTCGCTCCTCGCGGACGCGCCGGCGCTCGCCCTGCGCCCGCTCGTGGACGACCCGCTCGACGCACTGCGGGAGTCGGGGATCCGCCCGGTCGTGTGGAGCGGCTGGCGGGCGATCGAGGCGGCGGAGGCGGCGCTGGGCGTCTCCCTGGGGCGCCGGTCGGTGAAGCTCCACGACTGGGCGGGGCTGCTGGCCGCCGCGCACGGCGGGGCCTGACGGCCCGCCGCGCGTCCTTCGGCGTCAGCCGTCGGTGCCGAGTCGGTCCGCCTCCAGTGCGGCCGCCGCGAGGACGCGGTCGAGGAGGCCGGGGAAGAGCAGGTCCAGGTCCTCACGGCGCAGCCCGTTGAGCTTGGCCGTTCCCCGGTAGACCTGCCGGATCACACCGCTCTCGCGCAGTACGCGGAAGTGGTGGGTGGTCGTGGACTTGGTGACGGGCAGGGTGAAGTACGAGCAGGAGAGCTCGGACTCGGCCACCGCCATCTCGCGGACGATGCGCAGTCGCATGGGGTCGGAGAGCGCGTGGAGCACCCCTTCGAGGCGGATCTCGTCGCGCGTGGGATGCGCGAGTTCACGCGCACTCGTCGTAACGGCGTTCACGGCGTCTCCAGTTCGTCCGGGAGCACCATTGTACGACACTCATCGTAATTCGATGCGGACCGACCTGCGGGCGGGGCCGACCGGACCGCGGCCCCGCTCACGGGAAGACGCTCAGACCGCACGGTGGTACTGGTCGGGCGTGTGCACCTCGCCGCCCAGTTCGCGCGCGGCGTGACGGGCGAACGAAGGGTTGCGCAGCAGTTCCCGGCCGAGCAGTACGGCGTCCGCCTGGCCGTCGGCCAGGATCTTCTCGGCCTGCACCGGGTCGGTGATCAGGCCGACAGCGGCGACGGGCAGCCCCGCCTCGGTGCGGACCCGCTCGGCGAACGGTACCTGGTAGCCGGGGCCGACGGGGATCCGCGTCCGCGGCGCGAGTCCGCCCGTCGAGACGTCGAGCAGGTCCACCCCGTGCGCCCGCAGCTCACGGGCGAAGCGGACGGTGTCGTCGGCGGTCCAGCCGTCCCGCTCGTCCTCGGGTTCTCGGTCAGCCAGTCGGTGGCCGAGATCCGGAAGAACAGCGGCAGGTCCTCGGGCCACACCGCGCGCACCGCGTCCACGACCTCCAGGGCGAAGCGCGTGCGGTTCTCGAAGGAGCCGCCGTACGCGTCGGTGCGGTGGTTGCTGTGCGGGGAGAGGAACTCGCCGATCAGGTAGCCGTGCGCGCCATGGATCTCGGCGACCTTGAACCCGGCCGCGAGGGCCCGCCGCGCCGCGTCCGCGAACTGTCCGACGATCTCCGTGATCTGCCCGGTGGACAGTTCGGCGGGCGCCGGGTGGCCCTCGTCGTACGGCAGCGGGCTCGGCGCGACGGGCTGCCAGGCCTCGGGGTCCGCGACGATCGGGGCGCCGCCGCGCCAGGGGCGGTCGGTGGACGCCTTGCGCCCGGCGTGCGCCAGCTGGATGCCGGGGACCGTTCCCTGGCTCTCCAGGAACGCGGTGATGCGGCGCAGCGCCTCGACCTGCCGGTCGTTCCAGATGCCCAGGTCGGCCGGGCTGATCCGGCCCTCGGGGCTGACCGCCGTGGCTTCCACCAGGATCAGGCCGGTGCCGCCCGTGGCGCGGGCGGCGTAGTGGGCGAAGTGCCAGTCGTGCGCGACACCGGCGTTCGGCCCGAACACCTCCGCGCTGTACTGGCACATGGGCGCCATCCAGACGCGGTTGGGGATGGTCAGCGATCGCAGGCTGTAGGGCTCGAAGAGGGCGCTCACGAGGGACTCCGTTTCGACTGGTGCAGCCGGACCGACTGCGCTTAGTACGATACACACCGTACTACGTCGATCGTCAAACTACGAGGTCTCTCGTACAATCGCGCCTCAGCCGGCGAACGGCGTCGGGGGCAGCCCCCGGCCCGCACCCGGAAGCACCAGCAGCGAACCGGAGAGCGGGTGCGGGGCGGCCAGGCCGGTCCGGGCCGTGGTGACGTACAGGTCACCCAGGCCGGCGCCGCCGAAGGCGCAGGCCGTGGGGCGGCGCACGGGCAGCGCGACGACCCGGTCGAGCCGCCCGTCCGGGGTGTACCGGCGGACCGCCGCGCCGTCCCAGAGCGCCACCCAGACGCAGCCGTCGGCGTCGACGGTCAGGCCGTCGGGGAAGCCGGCACCGGTCTCGATCTCCGCGAGCCGGCGCCGGTTCACGGCCTCGCGGCCGTCGAAGTCGAAGACATCGATACCGCGGGTGGGGCTGTCGACGTAGTACATGAGCCGTCCGTCGGGACTCCAGTCCGTGCCGTTGCTGACGGCGGCGGTCAGCGCCCGCACGGCCGTGCCGTCCGGTGCGACCCGGGTGAGGCTCCCGCCCCCCGGCTCCTCGTCGTAGCGCATGGTGCCCGCCCACAGCGCCCCGTCGGGGGCGACGGCCGCGTCATTGCCGCGGCGGCCCGGCACGGGGTCGCGCACCAGCCAGGAGAAGGCCAGGTCGGGCCCGTACAGACCGATCCCGTCGCGGAGGTTGACGACCAGGCCGCCGCCCGCTCGCGGCTTGGCCGCGCCGACGTGCTGTCCGGCGTCCATGACCGTACGACGGCCGCTCGCCGGGTCGTACGTGTGGATGCGCGCGGACAGGATGTCCACCCAGACCAGCCGGCCCGCCGCCGCGTCCCAGGTCGGCCCCTCGCCGAGCGACGCCCGCTCCCGCACCGCGACGTCCGGCCGCGCGGACGGCCTCGCGACCGGGCTCACGGGCGGACCCGGTGACCGAGGCGGACCGACAGGTCGGTCGCGCCCCTGGCCGCCAGCTCGGACAGCTCGGCCTCCCGCTCCTCGCTCCACCGGATCATGGGTACGGAGATGGAGAGCGCGGCGACGACCCGGCCCGCGCTGTCCCGCACCGGGGCGGCCACGCAGCTCACGTCCGGGTTGGACTCCCGGTGCTCGAAGGCGAGCCCGCGCTCCCGGATCCTCGCGAGTGCGGTGCGCAACTCCCCCGGATCGGTAATGCTGTTGGGGGTCATGGCAACGAATTCACGGCCTTCGATGCGGGCATCGAGCTGGGTCTGCGGCAGCGAGGCGAGCAGCATCTTGCCGACGGAGGTGCAGTGCGCGGGCAGCCTGCGGCCGGCGGCCGAGACCATCCGGACCGCGTGCGTCGAGTCCACCTTGGCGATGTAGATGACGTCCGTGTCCTCCAGGATGGCGACGTGAACGGTCTCGTCACAGGTCTCGGCGACCTCCCGGGCCACCTGCTGCCCCTCGGCGGCGAGATCGAGCTGCTCCGCGTACCGGCTGCCGAGCTGGTACGTACGCACACCGAGCCGGTAGCGGCCGGGCTGGTCGGGCACGGGCACCACGTAGGAGCGCGCGGCGAGCGTGGTGAGCAGCTCGTGCACCGTGGTGCGCGGCAGCTGGAGCTTGCGCGTGACATCGGGCGCGGACAGCGTGCCGTCCCCTTCCAGGAACAGCTCGAGTATGTCCAGCGACCTGGTCACCGCCGGAACCAGTCGTCCCACGATCGGCCACCCACCTCTTCTGTTCGAAACTCCGGCCATTGACCGGTATGACGAACACAGGCTAGCCGCAGGTTCGTTCGCCCGGCAATGTCCACGCAGGGACGGCGCGCGGGCGACGCGGGGACGGCGGCAGGCCATTGACACCCTGAGGACCGGCTGATTACGGTCACGCCAGAATTTCGAACGCATAACGAAATCTCGAACACCTCCAAGGGGCAACCGCCTTGCGCATTACGGGAATCAGCACGCACGTCGTCGGGACACCCTGGCGCAATCTCACCTATGTCGTCGTCCGTACGGACGAAGGTCTCACCGGTGTCGGTGAGACCCGGATGCTGGGCCGCACCGACGCGCTGCTCGGCTATCTCCGCGAGGCCGAGGCCAACCACATCGCGGGATCCGACCCCTTCGCCGTCGAGGATCTCGTCCGCAGGATGAAGTACGGCGACTACGGACGGGCCGGCGAGATCGTCATGTCGGGCATCGCGGTCGTGGAGATGGCCTGCTGGGACATCAAGGGCAAGGCGCTCGGCGTGCCGGTCTGGCAGCTGCTCGGCGGAAAGGTCTCCGACAGGGTCAAGGCGTACGCCAACGGCTGGTACACCACGGAGCGCACCCCCGAGGCGTACCACAAGGCCGCGCAGACGGTCGTCGAGCGTGGTTACCGCGCGCTGAAGATCGACCCGTTCGGAACCGGGCACTACGAGCTCGACCACGCCGGCACGCTCTACGCGGTGTCGCTGATCGAGGCCGTACGGGACGCGATCGGCCCGGACACCGAGCTGATGCTGGAGATGCACGGACGGTTCTCCCCCGCCACGGCCGTACGGCTCGCCCGCGAGCTGGCGCCCTTCGAGCCCGCCTGGCTGGAGGAGCCGGTCCCGCCGGAGAACCTCAAGGCGCTGGAGAAGGTCGCCGCCAAGGTGGACATGCCCATCGCCACCGGCGAGCGCATCCACGACCGGATCGAGTTCCGCGAACTGTTCGAGTCGCAGGCCGCCGACATCATCCAGCCGGACGTGGGACACATCGGCGGCATCCTGGAGACCAGGAAGCTCGCCGCGACCGCCGAGACGCACTACGTGCAGATCGCCCCGCACAACGTGGGCGGTTCCGTACTGACCGCGGCGAGCCTCCAACTGGCCGCCTGCACCCCGAACTTCAAGATCCTCGAACACTTCAACGACTTCGCCGACGCGGAGATCAAGAAGGTGGTGCGCGGAGCGCCCGAGGTGGTCGACGGCTACTTCGAGGTCTCCCACGCGCCCGGCCTCGGCGTCGAGCTCGACACGGCTGCGGCGGACGAATTCCCGCAGCAGCAGGCCAGGTTCGACCTGTGGGCCGAGGGCTGGGAGCAGAGGAAACCGAAGTGATCAGCCGCGCGGTCGTCGTCGAGCGGCCCGGCTCGCACCGGCTGGTCACGGGGCCTCCGCCCGGACCGGGCCCCGGAGAGGTGGTGGTGCGGGTCGCCGCCGCCGGGATCTGCATGAGCGACCGCGAGGTGTACGACGGTCACCGCGACGCGGCGTACGTGCGCTATCCGGTGATTCCGGGGCACGAGTGGTCCGGGACCGTCGAGGCGGTCGGCGAGGGGGTCGACGCGGGGCTCCTCGGACGCAGGACCGTCGCCGAGGGATTCCGGTCCTGCGGCGTCTGCGAGCGGTGCCGCAGCGGCGACACGTCACTGTGCGCGTCGGGGTACGACGAGACGGGCTTCACCCGGCCCGGCGCCTTCGCCGACCATGTCGTCGTGCCCGCCCGGCTGCTGCATCCGCTCGCCGACGACGCCGACCTGCGGGCCGCCGCGCTCCTGGAGCCGGCCGCCGTGGTCGCCTCCGCCGTACGGGCCGGACAGGCCGGAGCGGGCGAGCGGGTGGCCGTGGTGGGCGCGGGCACGCTCGGGCTGCTGGCCGTGCAGTTGCTGGCGGCCGGCAGCCCCGGTGAGCTGACGGTGTTCGACCCGCGCATGGAACGGGCCGTCCAGGCACTGGCGTTCGGGGCGACCCACGCGTGTACGCCCGAGGAGACGCACGACCTCGCGGGACGCTACGACCTGGTCGTCGAGACCGCCGGGGCGCCTTCCACCGCGGCCTCGTCCTGCCTGCTGGCCCGCCGCGGCGGCCGGGTGATCCTCACCGGGATCTTCACCGCGGGTGCGACGGGGATCGACCTGGTGCATCTGTCGCTGAGCCAGCTGACCGTGCGGTCCGTCTTCGGGGCGCCGTCGTCGGCCTGGGCCTTCGCCGTACGGGCCTTCGGCACCGGGCTGATCGATCCGCGTCCGCTGATCACCCACGAGTTCCCGCTGGAGCGGTTCGGCGATGCGGTGGCGCTGGTCGGGGGCGGTGATCCGAAGACCGGGAAGGTGCTGCTGCGGCCGTCGTGAGCGGCCGGAGACCTTTCCTCTCCCGGCGCGGCCGGAGCCGGCCGGCAGTGACCGGCGCGCAGGTGTGCGCCATGAACCGAATCCTGACCGAGATGCCGAACCAAGGAGTCCCGTGACAGCCCCGTCAGCCCCCCGCCGCCCCGGCGCCGACGCCCTCGCCCGCATCGGCCACGCCACACCGGACGACAACCCCGCGGACTCCTCCCCGCACGCGTTCCCCGACGGCGGCACCTGGCGCACCGAGGTGCCCTCGGTGGAGGGCCCGGAGGCGCTCGCCGTCGTACTCAAGGAGAGTTCGCGCCTCGACGTCCCGGTCCACCGCATCAGCCAGGGCAGCGGCATCTGGATGCTCACCGACGCCGACATCACCGAGATGGTGGAGTCCTGCGCGGAACGCGGCATCGAGCTCTGCCTGTTCACCGGGCCGCGCGGCACCTGGGACACCGGCGCGGCCACCCGCACCGACTCGGGCGGCGCGGGGCTCCGCGCCCGCGGCCACGACGCCCTGGCCGGCTGTGTCGAAGACGCCCTGCGGGCATCGGCGCTGGGGGTGAGGTGCCTGCTGGTCGCCGACGAGGGCGTGCTGTGGACGCTGCACCGGCTGCGCGCCGACGGGCTGCTGCCCGCCGACACCACCTTCAAGGTGTCCGCGCTGATCGGCCCGGTCAATCCGGCTTCGTACGCCGTGTACGAGAGGCTCGGGGCGGACTCCGTCAACATCCCCTCCGACCTCACCCTCGCCCACTTCACCGAGATCCGCCGGGTCAGCCGCGCCCCCATGGACCTCTACGTGGAGGCACCCGACGATCTCGGCGGCTACATCCGGATGTACGAGGCGGCGGAGCTGATCCGGCGCGGCGCACCGCTCTACCTCAAGTTCGGGCTTTCGAAGTCCCCCGGCATCTATCCGTACGGCGCCCAGCTGCGCGACACCGCGCTGGCCGGCGCCCGTGAGCGCGTACGCCGGGGGCGTCTCGTGCTCGATCTGCTCGCCCGGCACGGCGCGGACGGCGGGATGTCCCCGCTCGGCTCCCGGCTGCCCGGGGCTCTCCACCGGTTCCCCATCACCGCCTCCGAGAAGGACTGACCCGTCATGACGCGCGGGTGAGCGCGTGTACGGAGGGGTCGTCGGGGAACGGCACACCGCACAAGCCCCCTGCCGGATCAGGTTCCGGCAGGGGGCTTCGGACTGCGTCGGGCCGGGTGTCAGCCGGTCTTGATGCGCATGAAGGTGACGGAGTTCGCGGGGAAGGTGTACGTGAAGGTGTCGTCGATCCCCTCGAGAGTGGAGCTGCGGGGCCTGATCGGCTGGTCGGTGGAGGTGTTGACCGCGTCCGGGTCGCCCTGGAGCGTGGTCAGCCGGGCCTTGGACGCCACGTCGGCGTGGCGGCCGAGGTCGATCTCCGTACGGGCGGGGGCGTCCTGGGCGTTGACGACCTTGACGATGAGCTCGCCGGTCGCCTTGTCGCGGGTGACGACCTGGCGGAAGGGCTCGGCGGTCTTGTCGTCGGTGAAGCTGCCCCACTCCTTCCCGTCCAGGAACAGGGTCACCTGCCGGCCGCGCACCTTGACCTCGATGTCGTACGTACGGCCGCTCTCGATGGTCGTACCGCGCTCTATGAGCGTCTGCTTGGCGCCGCCCGCGGCCTTCTCCACGACGGAGCGGGTGTTGCCCCAGCCGCCGAGGTTCCACCAGTAGTAGTTGCCGGTGTCCTTGACTCCGAAGGCGACGAGGAAGCCCTCCTTGCCGGACTTCTTCGTGGCCTTCAGCTTCAGGTCGTAGTCGTGCCAGGCGGCGTCGCCCGCCGTGACGAGGGTGTTCTCGGCGGCGGCGTCGGACTGGACGTACGCACCGTCCTGGACGGACCAGGAGCCGGTGCCGGCCGCCTTCGTCCAGCGGCTGTCACCACCGGAGAAGTCGTCGGTGAACAGGCTTTCGCCGTCCGCCGACGTGACCCGCACGTCGTCGTACGCGGCGGCCGTCGCCCAGGTGGACAGGCCGACGGCGCCGGTGATCGGGCCACTGACGGCGGGGGTGCCGGACGCGCGGCTCGGTACCACCTCGTCGCCGACGTTGTTCATGAAGAGCTTCTGCGTCTCGTAGCTGGCACTGCCCCACGAGTCGGTGTTGTCGAACCAGATCATGTCGGGCCGCCACTGCGCGTCGTTGGTGTCGGCGAGGAGCGGGGCGTACGAGGCGAGCTTGACGACGTCCGCGTTGCGTTCGAGGCCGGTCATGAAGGCGGCTTCGGCGAGGGCGTTGGAGAAGCGGTTGTCCAGGGACGCGTATTCGCCGAGGAAGACCTTGGGGCCCTTGCGGTCGTAGGCGTCGTAGCGGTCGTTGTTCTCCAGGAACCACTGCGGGCTGTTGTAGTAGTGCTCGTCGACCATGGCGACATCGGCGTCGCGGTTCAGCTGCCAGGCGCGGTCGAAGATGGTGCCGCTGTCGTCGGGGCCGGAGTTGCTGATGACGGTGATGTCCGGGTACTTCGCCTCGATGGCCTTGCGGAACTCGGTGAAGCGCGCGAAGAACTCGTCGGGGAGGTTCTCCTCGTTGCCGACCTCCAGGTGGGTCAGGCCGAAGGGCCTGGGGTGGCCCATCCGCGCCCGCTTCTTGCCCCACGGGGAGGACACGGGCCCGTTGGCGAACTCGATGAGGTCGAGCGTGTCCTGGATGTGGCGCCGGAGCAGCGCGGGGTCGTCGGTCGCCTTGTTCTCGCCGCAGCCGGTGACGAGGGCGGGGACGACGGGCAGGGCCATCGCGCCGATGTCCTCGGCGTACTGGAAGTACTCGTAGTAACCGAGGCCGTAGGTCTGGTTGTAGCCCCAGAAGTTGGCGTTCACCGCCCGCTCCTCGACCGGCCCGACGGTGTCCTTCCACTGATAGGACCGCTTGCGCTCGAAGTTCGGGGCCTCGTACGCCTCGTGGCTGCCGGTGTTGACCAGGCAGCCGCCGGGGAAGCGCAGGAAGCCGGGCTTCAGGGCGGCTATCTTCTCGGCGAGGTCCTTGCGCAGGCCGTTCGGCCGGCCCTTGTAGGTGTCGCGGGGGAAGAGCGAGACCATGTCGAGCCGTACGGTGCCACTGCCGCCGGCGGTGACGGCGAGCCGGCCGGCCTCGCCGGTCGTGCGGGCGGTGAGTGTTCCGGTGTACTTGGCCCAGCGGTCGCCGCGTGCCGTGATGCGCAGGGGCTTCGCCAACTGGGTGGAACCGTCCCGCAGTTCGACGCTGAGCGGCGTTCCGCCCGCGCGGTCGGTGCGCGCCCACACCGAGAAGTCGTACTTCTTGCCGGCCTGCACGGCGATCCCCGCGTTGTAGCCGGAGTTCGCGATGCCGAAGCGGCCGCCGCTGCCGTCGCCGTCGCCGTTGAGGTCGAGCCGCAGGTAGCGCCGGTTGCGCTCGTTCAGGCGCCCGGCGTCGTCCACGACGCGCGCCGTGCCGGTCGCCGCGCCGCTCGCGGTCTCGCTCCAGGCGGTCAGCGGGGTGTACGCGCGGTTGTCGACGCGGTCGTACTCGAAGGAACGATTCTGCACGAGTTCGGCGTACAGGCCGCCGTCGGCGGCGTGGTTGATGTCCTCGTAGAACACGCCGTACATCGAGTCGTCGATCGCGGGCCCGGTCCCTGCCGGGTCGACGTCGATCGAGTAGTCGGCCGCTTCCGCCGCGGCCGGGGCTTCGGTGGGTGCGACGACGAGTGCGGCCGTCAGACCGGTGAGTACGGCCGCGACGGCGAGACCGCGTCCGGGCCTTCTCGGACCTTGCATCTGGGCTCCTGATGTCTCGTTCGAAATATCGGACATTGACCACAATCCCGAACGAGAACATAGGCAGGCGCCCGCAGAAGGTCAACTCCTCTGCATCATGAGGAAATTCTTTCGTGACGGATTACGCGCGGCGCCGGAGGCTGACGTCCGCGTCAGCGGGGTAGCCCTGGGTCCAGCGGCGCCCGGCGTCCGACGTCCACGTGACGTGGACGGTGCCGCCGTCGGTCCTGACGCGGTCCACCGTGATCGTGCGCTCCCCGCTGCGTACGTCACCGCGCCGCAGCTCGCCCGCCTTGACGGTCGGGTGCGTGTCCTCGGCCTGCGCCTCGGCCGCGTCGGCCGCCCGCAGAAGCGCCGTGGCCAGCTCCCGGGCCTGCGCGGGGGTGGCGACCAGGGGGACGTACGCACTGCCCCGCGCACCGATGTGGATCTGCCCCGCCTCCGCGTTCACGGACGGTCCCGGGGCGACCTCGACGAGGGCCGCCGGGCCGTCCGGGGCGGTGTGCATGCGGATGTCGGGCATGTTTCTCTCCTCGGGCGTGCGTGCCCGCCGTGACCGTGCCGGCGGGCGCTTCGGGAACGCCCTCCATGATCCCCCGGCTCCCGGTCCCCGGACCTGCGGGTCGTGGGCACGCTCCCCGGGCCCCGGCCACTACCAGTCGCCGTCGGCCACCGGCCTGCCCGGTGCGTCACCGAGCGGCTTCACCTGGTGCGGCGACGGCTGCTGCCACGGCGTGTGGTCCTCGCCCAGCCACTCGCCGACCGGCTTCACCCCGCCCAGGGTGTCCGTGGCCGCCAAGTCCTCGCCGTCGGCGTCGTAGTAGTCGAACCAGGGCAGGCCCGCCCGGGTGTACGCGGCCCGGTCCACGGGGGACGGCGGAGGCTCTTCGCCGGTGATGCGCCGCCACTCAGGGGGCGTCACCAGGTGGACGAAGACCCGGCCGGACGGCTCGTCGGCCCAGTCGGAAGCGGGCCGGTCGTCCTTGTAGACCTCCTGGCGCATGGAGCCGCCCACGCCGAGCCCCATCGCCGCCGCCCGGGGCCGGGGAGCGCCGCCCGGCCCGCTGCCGGGCCCGGCGGACATCAGGGCCGGGGGCGGCGCGGCGGCCCCGGGGGCCGCCATGCCGTACCCTGCCGTCGGACCGTGGCCCTCCCCCGGGACCGGATGCTCCGCCGCCCGCCTCTGCTGCTCCCGCCACGCCGCCAGCGGGCCGTCCTTGAGCGGCCACGCCTGCAGTTGCAGCCCGCCCCACTTCTCCTCACCGGTGACCTGGCCCTCCACGGTCGCGCCCATCCCCAGCGGCACCGCGACGAACTGCCGCACCGTGCCCGTCCCGGAGTTGATCCCGTCGAGCCACGGCTGGCGCGGCAGCACCAGGTAGTTCTGCGGGTCCCGTGACAGCCCGCCGCTCCACGGCTTCCCCGACACCGCGCAGACCTTCCCCGCCCCCACCCGGAGGGCGCCCGGCTCCGCGGTCCCGGCGAAGCTCAGCCACATCGCCTCCCGCAGACGCACGGGCAGCATGACGCCGCCTCTGGCCGACCACTCCGGGGGCACCGTGCCGGCGTAGTCCTCGACCCTGCGCAGCGGGAAGCCGCCCAGGCCCGGCGGCAGCGGGTGCGTCCCCTTCTCGGGCAGACGCAGCGTACGTACGAAACGCACCCGCGCCCCGCCCGGCAGCAGCAGGCTGTCCCCGTCGATCCGTACCGTCGCACCGGTCACCGGCGCACTCCCCTCACCTCGGTACCCCTGATCACTTCCCCCCGCTACCACGACCGCGCCGTACCGTCCGGTTCCGGCCGGAGGGCGACGCGGGGCCGGGGCGCCCGGCGTGCCGCCCGAATTGCGGCGACGCCCGCTTCGAGGGCCACTGTCAGTGAGCGGGTGCACACTGGCCCGTGTCCGAGACAACGGCGTCCTGGAGGTGTCGGCCATGACCGACGTACTGCTCACCGTGGGAACACGCAAAGGACTCTTCACCGGCCGCAGGCGCGGCGGCGTATGGGAGTTCGACGGACCGCATTTCAACGCGCAGGCGGTGTACTCGCTCGCCATCGACACCCGCGGTGCGGTGCCCAGACTGCTCGCCGGCGGGGACAGCGCGCACTGGGGCCCCTCGGTCTTCCACTCCGACGACCTGGGCGCGACCTGGGCCGAACCGAAGCGGCCCGCCGTGAAGTTCCCGGAGTTCACCGGCGCGTCGCTGGAGCGGGTCTGGCAGCTGCACCCGGCGGGGCCCGAGGCGCCCGACGTGGTGTACGCGGGCACGGAGCCGGCCGCGCTGTTCCGGTCCGAGGACCGCGGCGAGTCCTTCGAGCTCGTACGGCCGCTGTGGGAGCACCCGACGCGCTCGCAGTGGGTGCCGGGCGGTGGCGGCGAAGGGCTGCACACGGTCGTCACCGATCCGCGTGACACCCGGGCCGTGACGGTCGCGGTGTCCACGGCCGGGGTGTTCCGCTCGCTGGACGGCGGGGCGAGCTGGGCGGCGTCCAACAAGGGGGTGTCGGCGGTGTTCCTGCCCGATCCGGACCCCGAGTTCGGCCAGTGCGTACACAAGATCGTCCAGGACGCGGCCGACCCCGACCGGCTGTACCTGCAGAACCACTGGGGGGTGTTCCGCAGTGACGACGCCGGGGCCAACTGGTCCGACATCGGGGCGGGGCTGCCCTCGACGTTCGGCTTCGCCGCCGCGTCGCATCCGCACCGCGCGGACACGGCGTACCTCTTCCCCATCACCGCGGACTCCGACCGGGTGCCCGCCGGAAACAAGTGCCGGGTCTACCGGACCGGGGACGCGGGCCGGAGCTGGGAGCCGCTGTCGGCCGGACTGCCGCAGGAGCCGCATTACGGAACGGTGCTGCGCGACGCGCTCTGCACGGACGACGCCGATCCGGCGGGGGTGTACTTCGGCAATCGCAACGGCGAGCTCTTCGCGAGCGCGGACGACGGGGACAGCTGGCAACTGCTCGCCTCCCACCTGCCGGACGTGCTGTGCGTACGGGCTGCGGCCGTCGGCTGACCGACGCGGGCCGGCCACCGGGACGCCGCTCCGGACCGGTTCGGCCCCGAAGGCCCCGTCCGGGCCGTGCGGGTCGAAGTTCTCGGGCGCGGGGCGCCGGGCGGCCGGCCGGCGCAGCGCTCCTCAACGGCCTTCGGCAGCCCTTCGGGGCCGCAGCAGCAGACCAGCGCGCCCGGACCGGGAAGGGCCCCGGACCGGGAAGGGCCCCGGACCGGGAAGGGCCCCGGACCGGGAAGGGACAGCCCGTACACCGGGCGGCTGCCCTACGGCAGCCGCCAGTCCACCGGCTGGGCCCCCTGGCGGACCAGGAGTTCGTTGGTGCGGCTGAAGGGCCGTGAACCGAAGAAACCGCGGTCCGCCGACATGGGAGAGGGATGGGCGGACTCGATCGCCGGCAGGCCGCCGAGGAACGGCCGCAGATTACGGGCGTCACGCCCCCACAGCACCGGGACCAGCGGCTTGCCGCGGGCCACCAGAGCGCGGATGGCCTGCTCGGTCACTTCCTCCCAGCCTTTGCCGCGATGGGCCGCGGGCTTGCGGGGCGCCGTGGTGAGTGCCCTGTTGAGCAGCAGCACGCCCTGACGCGTCCAGGGCGTCAGATCACCGTTGGAGGGCCGGGGCAGCCCGAGGTCCGTGTGCAGCTCCCTGAAGATGTTCTCCAGGCTGCCGGGCACAGGGGAGACGTCCGGCGCGACCGCGAAGCTCAGCCCGATGGCCATGCCCGGAGTCGGGTACGGATCCTGCCCCACGATCAGGACGCGGACCTCGTCGAAGGGCTGCTGGAAGGCCCGCAGGACATGTGCTCCGGCGGGCAGGTAGGTACGGCCGGCCGCGATTTCCGCACGCAGGAAATCGCCCATCGCGGCGATGCGCCCGGCCACGGGGCGCAACGCTTCCGCCCACCCGGGCTCGACAAGTTCGTTCAACGGTAGTGCTGCCACGGCATGTCACTCTACTGGCGCACTGGACGCCCTCCCGCACCCAGCGGCGACCGTGGGCCCGGGTGGAGGCCGGCAGGTCCGTCCCGGTCCACCGGTGCCGGGGCCGTGGCGGTGCCGGGCCGGGCCGATGCGGTGCGGTGCCGGGGCCGACGGCCGACTGGCCCGGGCGCACCAGGCCCGGGATAGGCTGCCGCCGTCACTGCCTCTTCTTCCTGGAGACGGTTCATGGGGTCACGCAGGCGTTCGCCGGAAAGCAGCGGTACCCGTTGCGCCCGGTGATCAGGCGGCCCGGCTCCCGCCATCGGCGCGGCCCGGCCCCCTCGTTCGGGAAGCCGCGCCGTCAACTCACCGGCGCCGCCATGGGGTTCAGCTCCTCCCCGGCGTCCGAGGCGCGGCCGGCGGGCCGGTGGCTGCCGTGACGCCGTGGGTGCTGGGGGTCGACTCCGGCGGATCGGGGCTGCGGGTGGCCCTCGCGAGCACCTCGGACACCGGGGCCGTCGGGCGCACGGAGACCGCGGTGTCGCGTGAGCCCGTACGGACGGGCCCCTCCGGAATCGACGCGGCGCACCTGCTGGACCATCTGCTGCCCATGACGCGCGCGCTCCTCGACGGCGCCGGGGACGGCGCCGCGTCCCCCGTCACGATCGGCGCCGCCGCGGTCGGCGCCGCCGGGATGGCGACTCTCGGCGGCGATCTGCGCGCCCGGCTGCCCGGAGCGCTGGAGAGCGCGCTGGGGGTACGGCGTCTCGCGCTGGCCGCCGACGCCGTCACGGCGTACGCCGGAGCGCTCGGCCTGCGGCCGGGTGCGGTGGTCGCGGCCGGAACCGGGCTGATCGCGCTCGGTACGGACCTGTCCGCCTGGCGCAGGGCCGACGGCTGGGGGCATCTGCTCGGCGACTGCGGCAGCGGGGCCTGGATCGGCCGGGCCGGGCTCGAAGCGGCGATGCGCGCCCACGACGGGCGGCGCGGCGGCTCCCCCGCCCTGCTGGCCCGCGTGGAAGCGGTGTTCGGGCCCGCGCCCGAACTGCCCGGCCTGCTCTACCCGCGCACCGACCGGCCCGCCGTACTCGCCTCGTTCGCACCGGAAGTGGCCCGCTGCGCCGCCGCGGATCCCGCCGACCCCGTCGCGGCGGGCATCCTGCGGGAGGCGGCCGGGCACATCGCCGACGCCGCCGCTGCCGTCTGCCCGCCGTCCGGGGAGTGCGACGTCGCGTTCACCGGCGGTCTGCTCAAGACGGGCGACGCCCTGCTCGTCCCCCTGCGGGCCGCGCTCGCCGAGCGGCTGCCGCACGCGCGTACCGTCCCGGCCGCGGGAGATCCGCTGGCGGGGGCCGTGCGCGTCGCCGCTTCGCTCACCAGGCGGGGCCTGCGGCTGCCGGCCGACGGACGCCTGCTGCACGTACCGGCGGAGCAGGGTAGCCGAAGTCGAGGCGACTCACGGGACAAACTGGCACAGACACCGCTCGAACGCCCCCTCCCCGAACAGGACACCACCCGAACGCAGTAGCATGCGGCGCCATGAGCTCCCCCACTGGGCCCGCATCCGGCCTGCCTGTACGAATGCCGCGACCCCGCCAGCCCGGACGGCACCGCCGGCCGGAACCCGTGGTGGCGCCCGAGGGCGCGCCCGCGTTCGTCCTCGCCGTCCCCGGCACCCCGGGCAGCGCGTCGCGCAGCCTGGCGGAGGAAGTCGTCAGCATCGCCCGTTCCGAGCTGCCCGGCCTCGTCGCCAGGATCGGCTACCTCGACGGCGACGACGACGAGTACCCCACGCTCGAGAGCGTCCTCGCGCACACCGCCGCCGAGCGCACCGCCCGCTACGAGCAGGCGCTCGCCGCGGGCCGCGAGGCGGCCGAGCCGCAGGGACCGGCCGCCGTCGTGGTGCCGCTCCTCGCCGGCCCCGAGAACGCCCTGATGCGCCGCATACGGCAGGCCGTCATGGACAGCCGCACCGCCGTCGAGCTGACCGACGTCCTCGGCCCGCACCCGCTGCTCGCCGAGGCCCTGCACGTGCGCCTCTCCGAGACCGGTCTGGCCCGCGCCGACCGCGCCAGGCTGTTCACGGTCACCACCGCGGCCGACGGCATCATCCTGGCCACCGTGGGCGGCGACGAGGCCGTGCAGGCCGCCGGCATCACCGGCATGCTGCTGGCCGCGCGCCTCGCCGTACCGGTGATGGCCGCCGCGCTGGACGAGGAGGGTTCGGTCGCCGCCGTCGCGGAGCAGCTGCGCGGTTCCGGTTCGGCCCAGCTCGCCCTGGCGCCGTACGTGATCGGCCCCGAGGTTCCCGACAGCCTCCTGGACGCGGCCGTCAAGGAGGCGGACTGCGCGGCCGCCGAGCCGCTGGGCGCCTACCCGGCGATCGGCAAGCTCGCCCTGTCGCACTACACGACGGCTCTGGGCATCGCCCCGCAGCAGCTCGCGCAGGGCATGCCGGTCCACTGAGCAGAGCCCTCCTGCCGCACGCCGACCGCGGTACGGGGAGAGGGAGAGCGGCCGAGGGCCCGCACCGGACGACCGGTGCGGGCCCTCGGCCGTGTGCCGGCCGCGCGTGTCAGCGCGTCAGCCGAAGACGACGCAGGAGGCCGCGGGCACCTCGACGGAGCCCGCCCGGCGCGGGATGCCCGTCTCCTGGTCGATGTCGAACCAGGTGACGTCCCCCGACCGCTCGTTGGCGGCGTAGAGCCTGCTCCCCGAGGGGTCCAGGGCGAGATCGCGCGGCCAGTGGCCGCCGCACCCCACCGTCGTCACGAACTCCGCCTTCGCCCCCGACGGGTCGAGCGCGAGCACGGCGATGCTGTCGTGCCCGCGGTTGGCCGCCCACAGGAAGCGCCCGTCGTGGGCGACGACGACCTCGGAGGGGTACGTCGCCACGTCCGCGCCCGGCTCCACGACAGGGGTCTCGCCGAGCGGTACGAGCACTCCGGACTCGGCGTCCCAGCGGCAGACGGTGACGGCCGGCTCCAGCTCGCCCAGGACGTACGCGTGGCTGCCGTCGGGGTGGAAGGCCAGGTGGCGGGGGCCGGTGCCCGGCCGCAGCGCGGTCTCGGTGTGCACGCGCAGCGTCCCGGGGGGTGCGGCGAGTTCGCAGACCCGTACGGAGTCGGTGCCGAGGTCGACGCTGAGCACCCACCGCCCCGTGGGGTCGGGCAGCACCTGGTGGGCGTGCGGCCCGCCCTGGCGGTCCTGGCGTGGGCCGCTGCCGCGGTGGTGCAGGACGCCGGTGGCCTCCTCCGGCGCGCCGTCCGCGCCGACGGGGAGCACCGTGACGCTGCCCGAGCCGTAGTTGGCGGTCACCAGGTGCCCGCCGGCGAGCGTGAGGTGGGTGGGTGCGGCACCGCCCACGGCCACCGGCGCGCCGACCGGGAGCGGGGCGCCGTCGCCGGTCACGTCGAAGGCCGCGGCCGCCCCGTCCTCGGTCTCGCTCACCGCGTACAGGACCGTGCCGCCGGGAGCGAGTACGAGGAACGACGGGTCGGCGACGGCGTCGGTCGCCCCCAGTACGGTGAGTGCGCCCGTCTCCCGGTCCACGGCGGCGGCGACGATCCCGCGCCCCCCTGCCGAGGTGAACGACCCTATGAATGCCCGCCCGGCCTCGTTGCTGCTGCTCACCGTGGAGCCCCTTTCCGCCAGTTGACCGCGCACAGCCACGAGAGCCGTGACAGCTTTGATCACATTCTGCCGGGCAGACGCTAGCAGCCGGTCCGGACCGGCTCGCCGCCTCGCGCGGGCGAGCGCCCGGGGCCCCGGCAGGACCCCGGTCCGGGCGCCTACGAGGGGACGAGCGGCGCGCGCGGTGAGGTGCGCAGGGGGGTGGCGAGGTCGGCGAGCGCCCTCTCCAGCCCGTGCAGGTGGTGCAGCGCGGCCTCGGCACCGGGGTGGTGGGCGACGGATGTCTGGACCCTGGGCGCCGGCGCGGCGGCCGGCCGGCCGGCGGGCGGCACCAAGGCCTCGACGGCGGCCTCCACGCGCCAGCAGGCCGCTGCCAGGCGGGCGTCGTGCGACGCCTGCGGGTCGGCCGCGACCGAGGCGAGCCCGCGCACCTCACGGGCGCAGTCGTCCAGCAGGGCCAAGATCCGGCGGGCGCGGGCCTTGCGGCCGCGCAGCGGGTTCAGGGGGTGGACGAGCGGGGCCAGGGAGAGCCGCACCCGGCCGAGTACCACCTCCAGCTCGGCGGCGAGCGGAGCCGGGTCGGCGTCCGGGTCGCCGGCCAGGCGGCGCGCGGCGGCGGTGGTGCAGCCGTGCACGCTGTGCACGGCGCGTTCGATCCAGGCGTTGGTCGCGGCGTGCGTCGTGACGGGCAGTACGAAAGCCACGGCCAGCACCGCGCCCATGGCGCCGACACCGGTCTCCGCGAGGCGCAGCGCGAGCAGGCCCGGCTCCAGCACCCCCAGCAGTCCGTACAGCAGGGCCACCATCAGCGTCACCGCGGTCATCATCCAGCTGTACGAGACCGGGGCGGTGTAGAAGATCCCGAAGACGCACACCGCCACGAGCGCGGCCGTGGGGGCCACCGCTCCGTGCAGCGGCAGGGCGAGGAGGAGCCCGGCGGCGATGCCGACGACCGTACCGAGGACGCGCCGGAAGCCGCGGACCAGGGTTTCGCCCCGCGAGGAGGTGTTCACGAAGATCCACCAGGCGGCGCCGACGGCCCAGTACCAGCGCCCCTCGGACAGGACCTGGCCCACCACGAGGGCGAACCCGCCCGCGACGACGACCTGAACCGCCTGGCGGGTGGTGATCCGGGCGAGGCCCGATCCGGCCGGCAGGGCCGGGGCGGCGACGGGCGGCGGCAGTCTCCGCTCGTAGCACCACAGGCCGAAACGGACGCCCGAGGAGGCGAGCAGGGCGAGGGCGACGGCGGAGTACAGGCCGGGCAGCTGCCCGGGCACGGTGTGCAGGAACTGCGCCACGAAGAAGGTCATGAAGGCGAAGACGCCCAGGGAGTGGCCCCGCGGTCCCCAGCGCCGGGCGTACACGCCGAGGCCGGCGACGGCGAGGAACGCCACGTCGCGCAGGAGCGGCACGTCGTGCAGTCCTGCCGCGAGAGCGAGCACCGGGAAGCCGACGACGGGCAGCAGGGCGGTGGTGGCGGCCTGGCCGCGGACCGTCGCGTCGGTGACCGTGAAGAGGGCGAGGAGCGCGGCGAGTCCGCCGGTGATGACCGCGGGGAGGGTGTGGCCGGTGAGGCCGCACACGGCGACCGCCAGACCGATACCGAGGACGGACCGGGTGGCGCTGCGCAGCCGCAGCCACCCGGGATCCGGCGCCACGAACATCCTCTTCACCACTGCTTTCCGCCCCGCCTTCACCCCGGCATGAAAAAGGCGCCACGGAGTCCGCGGCGCCATCGACCTCCCCATCAGAACACCTGTGACCCCAGTGGCTCAAGTGATCCACGAACTACTGGGCCATTGGCTCAGCGAAGCTCGTCGGTCACGGCCACGAGGCAGGCCAACGGACCACGGATCCGGGACCGGGCTCCGGGGCCCGGGGCCCGGTCCCGGAGCGGCGACGGCGACGGCGACGGCGACGGCGACGGCGACGGCGACGGTCCCCGGCCGCCGAGGCGGCCGGCCGGCGCGTGTCCGGCGGGCCGGCCGCGATTCAGCCGGCGGCCGGCCAGGTGATCCATTCGGGCGGGACCGTCTCGTCCAGCCGCCGGACGTGGCGCGGGGTGAGCACACCGCGGCCGAGCAGCCCCGCGGCCACCAGCCGTGCCACGTCGATCGCGCCCGCGGGACGGAAGTGGGTGTTGTCCTGCTTGCCCCCGGGGTGGTGGGGCGACTCGCCGGGACCGAGCCAGAGGAAGAGGTCCTTGGTGCGCTCGGGCCCGAGTACCTGCCACCGGGCGAGGCTCGCCGCCTGCGTGTCGACGAGCGCCACGCCCTCGGCGGCCGCGAGTGCGCGCATCGCCGCCGGGTACTCGCCGTGGGTGGGCAGGGCGCTGCCCCCGGCGTCGAACCTGCGGCGTTCCACGGAGGTGAGGAGTACGGGCCGCGCCCCTCGGTCGCGCGCCTCCTTCACGTACCGCTTCAGGTAGTCCTGGTAGGTGGTCCAGGGGTCGGTGTGCCGGTCGTCGTCCTTCGCGTCGTTGTGACCGAACTGGATGAGGAGCCAGTCGCCGGGGCGCAGCGCGCCGGACAGCGCGTCGAGACGCCCCTCCTCCACGAAGCTGCGCGAGCTGCGTCCGTTCACCGCGTGGTTGGCGACTGCGAGGTGCGGCGTGAGGAAGACCGGCAGGGCCATGCCCCAGCCGGTCTCGGGGGCCGCGTCCGCCGTCTTCTGCGCGGCTGTCGAGTCGCCGGCGATGTGGACCGTGCGGCGGCGGGGATGCCTGTCGCCGCCGGGACGGGTGAGGGCGCCCGCGGGTTCTGAGACGGCCAGGGTCAGGGGCAGCGCGGCGGCCGCCGCCACCAGCCGCCTGCGGGACATCTGCATGTCGGGTGCCTTTCCGGGACTGTGTTCGGGCTCTCGGGCCGGTGCGGCCCCTTCGGTGCTGTCGTCACTGCCGCTGTCGCTACTGCCGCTGTCGCTGTCGCTGCTTCTGCTGCTGCTTCCACTCCGCCTGGGACTCGTTGAGCAAGCCGGCCAGCGTGTCCGCGAACCGCTGGGCGGTGACCTCGCCGAGCAGCAGCTCCTGGAAGTCCAGTTCGGTGCCGGCCTTGCTGATGTGGTTCCAGTCCGGCAAGTGGTACGGAGGCTGAACGACCTCCGTCCGCGGGTCGTTCAGCGACCTCATGGCCGCCTTGACGGGCTTGACCTCGTTGATCCAGGCGTCGCCCATGGCGTCCTTGTTCGCGGGGATGGAGCCGGCCTCCTGGTTCCAGAGGCTGTTCATCTCGTGCGAGGCGGCGAATTCGATGAACTTCCAGGCGGCCGCCTTGTTCTTGCTGCTCCTGAAGAGACCGAGCCCGTCGACCGGGTGGGAGACGACGGTGCGCGGGCCGCCGTCGGTGGCCGGGGGCAGCGGGGACCCGTCGATCCCGTCCTCGCCGAACGCCTCCACATGATCGGCGTACGACCCGAGGTTGTGCTGCAGCATGCCGATCTCGCCCTGGCCGAACTGGGCGACCATCGCGGCGAAGTCGTTGTTCAGGTCGGCCGACGGCGTCACCTTCTCGTAGAGGCCGACGTACTTCTCCAGCGCCCTGACGTTCTCCGGGTGGTTGACGGTGGTCCTGTCGCCGTTCCAGAAGGTGCCGACGCCCGACTGCGCGTACATCATGTCGAGCGCCTGGGCCACCGATCCGGCGCCGCCGCGCAGGGTGAAGCCGAACTCGTTCCGCCCGGTGTCCGTGAGCCTCTCGGCGGCGCTGTAGAACTGGCCCCAGGTGCCGGGCGCCTTCAGACCCGCCGCCCGGAACAGGTCGGTGCGGTACCAGAGGACGCCCTGGTTCCCGGAGGTCGGTACGGAGTACAGCTCCTCGCCCCTGCCCCCGGCCGACGCGACGCTCTCGACCATGCTCTCCGAGAGCCTGCCCCGCAGTCCGCTGTCCTCGATCCGCCGGCCGACCGGTTCGAGCGCGTCCTGCGCCACCATGCCGGCGAGGTAGGACGTGCCGACACCACCGACGTCGGGCAGGCCGCCGCCCGCGATGGCCTTGTCGTACTTCGACTGCACGTCCGCGAGGGGGACCGGGACGTACGTGACGTCGATGTCCGGGTTCTCCTTCTCGAACGCGTCGATGATCTTCTGCCACACCGCCGTGCGGGCACCGCCGTTGTTGTCCCAGAAGGTGATCCCGCCCTTGCCGGAACCCTCCTTCCCGCTGTTGTAGCCACTGCCGTCGTCACCACAGGCTGTCGCGGTCAGGGCCAGCACCACCGCGGTCAGCGACGCCACGGCCGCCCTCCCCGCCCTGTGGTGCTTCATCCGTGTGGCCGGTTCTTCCTCCGGATTCGGTCGGTCGCGGGCAGGGGAGGGCGTCCTGGGGACGAAGGGCATCGGCGCTCTTCCGTATCTCACGTATCGCGTCTCGTATATGACGTACGAAGTACGACGCGATGAAACTAGGACCGCGCTTGTGTTTCGTCAATGCTTCGCACACGACAAGTTCCGTACTTTTTCAGCGAGTTGGGGTTGGCACACCTGCCGCACCCGTGTACGGAGGGGCTGCTTCTCCGAGGAGGGCCGGGAAGCGCACTGGCTCAGCGCACCTCGCCGGTACCGGGCCATTGGTACAGTCGAGAGACGGAGGTCCGCGCCGGAGGGAGATCAACGGAACATGGCGGTGGACGAGCTCGACACCCGCATCCTGCGACTGCTCATCGAGCAGCCCCGCACCAGCGTGCGCGAGTACGCCCGGGTCCTCGGCATCGCCCGCGGGACGCTCCAGGCCCGGCTCGACCGGCTGGAGCGCGACGGCGTGATCACCGGCACGGGCCCGGCCCTGTCCCCCGCCGCGCTCGGCCACCCGGTGCTCGCCTTCGTGCACGTCGAGGTCACCCAGGGGCACCTGGACGAGGTCGGCGACGCGCTGGCGGCCGTGCCCGAGATCATCGAGGCGTTCTCCATCACCGGTGGCGGCGACCTGCTGACGCGGGTGGCGGCGCGCGACAACGGGCACCTGGAGGACGTCATCCAGCGGCTGATCCAGATTCCCGGCGTGGTGCGGACACGGACCGAGGTGGCGCTGCGCGAGCGGGTGCCGCACCGGCTGCTCCCGCTGGTCGAGTCGGTGGGCAGGGCGGCCGCGAAGCAGCGGTGACCGGCGGCTTGGCATGCTGGAGCCATGAGCACCCCGCCCCGCACCTCGGTCGTCTTCGATCTCGACGGCACCCTCGTGGACAGCGAGCCGAACTACTACCGGGCCGGCCGGCAGCTGCTCGCCCAGTACGGCGTCACGGACTTCACCTGGGAGGAGCACACCCGCTTCATCGGCATCGGCACCCGCGAGACGCTGGCGGCCCTGCGGGAGCAGTACGGGATCACCGCACCGCTCGACGAGATGCTCGCCGGGAAGAACCGGCTCTACCTGGAGCTGGCGGCCGCCGCCACCGAGGTGTTCCCCGAGATGCGGAAGTTCGTGGAGCGGCTGCACGCCGAGGGGATCCCGACGATCGTGGCCTCGGGCTCCTCCCGCGCCGCCATCGAGGCGGTGCTCGCGGGCACCGGCCTGGACGCCCTGATCACCGCGGTCGTCTCCGCCGAGGAGGTCCCGCACGGCAAGCCCGCGCCCGACGTCTTCCTGGAGGCCGCCCGCAGGCTCGGCGCCGCCCCCGCCGACTGCGTGGTCCTGGAGGACGCCCCGGCGGGAGCGGCGGCGGCGCACGCCGCGGGCATGCGCTGCGTCGCCGTGCCCTATGTGCGCGGGACGGCGGACGACCCGGCGTTCGCCACGGCCGGGCTGCTCTTCCCCGGCGGCCAGAGCGAGTTCACGGCGCGGGCCGCGTACGACTGGCTCGGGCAGTCGCCGTCGCCCGCCCCGTCGGCCGGGCGGCGTGCGCGCCGGGTTCGCCGTGGGTGACCGTCCCGGCCCCGGTGGTCAGGGCGGGTTCGGCGGGCATCCGCTCCGCCCAATGGGGGACGGGCCCGGACCCGGGCGGCTCACCGAGCCGGTGCGCGGCGGCGTCCGGTCTCCGTGCCCGGCGGGCTCTGGACCGCCGGGCACGGGGACCGGTCAGGTGCTCCTCGGTACGTGAGGGCGCGGCGCGGCGCCGATTCCGAGCAGGTGGACGCTGACGCCAATGCCGATGAGCATGGCGGCGCCGATTTTTCCGGCCGATTTTCCGGCCGATTTCTCCGGCTCGTTCTCCGGAAGGCTCCATGGGATCTGCCGCCGTACTCGTCACCGGTCGCGGGGAGACCGCCGTACGGATCCTCCGCGCCGCGGCCGAAACCGGCATGCGCACCGTGGCGGTGCACGCCGAGGACGACGCGGACGCGGCGCGCGTCCGACCGGCCGAGCGGCGAACCCGGCGGCATGGCCCGGTGGGCACGGCGCCCCTGGGCTGCCGCAAGGAGCCGACGGCCGTCGCGGATCGGAACGAGCGGCGGGCGGCGCCCGTTCGCCGGCACCTGACGAGGCGGCGGATTACCGGCCCTTCACACATACCCCACCGTTCCCGCGCGGCGGACTTGATGCGAGCATGCCGTTCGGCAGTATTCACACAACGAGGGAAACGGAGCACCATACGTGAAAACTGGGGGCATATCATTCCGCCGGTGGGGGACGGCGCTGGTCGCGTCGACGGCGGCATTCGCGGTGATCACACCCACCACCACCGCCCAGGCGGCCACCGGTCCTTCCGTCAGCGCGAAGGGCGCGTTCCTGCTCGACAGCAAGCCGAACAAGACGCTGTGGAGCAAGTCCGCCGACACCAAGCGGCAGATGGCCAGCACGACGAAGGTCATGACCGCCGTCGTGGTGCTGGAGACCCGGGGGGTCGACCTCAACAAGAAGATCACCGTCAAGCAGAGCTACCGCGACTACGTCGCGCGCAACGGCGCGAGCACGGCCGATCTGCGCACGGGTGACAAGCTGACGGTCCGTCAGCTGTTGTACGGGCTGATGCTGCCGTCGGGCTGCGACGCCGCGTACGCCCTCGCCGACACGTTCGGCACGGGCAGCACCCAGGCCGCCCGTACGAAGTCGTTCATCTCCAAGATGAACAAGAAGGCTTCCGACCTGGGGATGCGCAACACCACGTACGACTCCTTCGACGGCGTTTCGCGGGCCGGGAACAACCTGACCACGCCCCGCGACTCGGCCAAGCTGGCCCGGCGCGCCCTCGGGAACTCGACGTTCGGGGCGGTCGTGAAGGCGACCAGCACGAAGCAGAAGGCCACCAACGGCCGGGTCTACACCTGGTACAACACGAACCAGCTGCTCGGTTCGTACAGCGGTGCCATCGGCATCAAGACCGGTACCGGTTCCGTCGCGGGCCCCTGCCTGGTGTTCGCCGCCAAGCGGGGCGACCGCACGGTCGTGGGGGTCGTCCTCAACGACGCCAACCGCTACACGGACGCCAAGAAGATGCTGGACTGGGCGTTCAAGACGCGCACGTCGATGAAGCTGCGCACGCTCCCGGCGGGAGCCGAGCAGGACTAGTCGCACGCGGTGAGAGCGCCCCGGCCGGATCATCTCCGGTCGGGGCGTTTTTGCCGTACCGGCAAGGACGTTTCCCACCGAGCGGGGTCCGGGCGCAGTATCTCCGGTGAAAGGGAGGTACTGCACATGACTTTTGACGTTGTGGTCGTCGGTGGCGGCGCCGCGGGGCTCAGCGGGGCCCTGACCCTGGCCCGGGCCCGCCGCTCGGTGCTGGTGATCGACTCGGGCCGGCCGCGCAACGCGCCGGCGGCCCACGCCCACGGTTACCTGACGCGCGACGGCGTGGCCCCCGCTCAGCTGCTGGCCGAGGGACGGGCGGAGGTGACCGGTTACGGCGGGGAGATCGTCACGGGCAACGTCGTGGCGGCGGAGCGCCTGGACGAGGGGGGCTTCCGTGTCGTACTCGAGGACGGGTCGGCGGTCACGGCGCGCCGGCTGCTGGTGACCACCGGGCTGGCCGACGAGCTTCCGGACGTGCCCGGTGTGGCCGAGCGGTGGGGGCGCGAGGTGCTGCACTGCCCGTACTGCCACGGCTGGGAGGTGCGTGACCAGCCGGTCGCCGTCCTGGCCACGGGGCCGCTCTCGGTGCACCAGGCGCTGATGTGGCGGCAGTGGAGCAAGGACGTGACGTTCTTCCTGCACACCGCGCCCGAGCCGGGCGACGAGGAGTACGAGCAGCTCGCCGCCCGCGAGATCGCCGTGGTGGACGGCCGGGTGGCTGGCCTGGAGGTGACGGACGACCGGCTCACGGGGGTGACCCTGGAGGACGGCAGGGTCTTCCCCTGCCGGGCCGCCGTGGTCGCGCCGCGCTTCACCGCACGGGCCGCTTTCCTCACCGCGCTGGGCCTGGAGGCGACCGAGCAGGAGAAGGACGGGCACGTCATCGGCAGTTACGTCGCCGCCGACGCGACCGGGGCGACGGCGGTGCCGGGGGTGTGGGTGGCCGGCAACGTCACCAACCTGACCGAGCAGGTCATCGGCGCCGCCGGCGCGGGCGTGCGCGCCGGGGTGGCGCTCAACGCGGACCTGATCGCCGAGGAGACGCGCCGGGCGGTCGCCGCCCGGCGCCGGGCAGGGTGACCGGGGGCGTCCGTACCCCCTGGGGGGTGTCCCGCTCCCAGGGGGCTTTCCCCCTCACCTTCGGCTTCGGCTTCGGCGCGTGCCGGACCGGGCCGCCCGTCGCCGTCACCCGAACGGTTCGCGGCCTCCCCCGGCCCGGCCCCGCCGTCCGCCACGGCGTCTTCGGCCCCGGTCACGGCTTGAGCAGGGCCTTGATCATGCCGTCCTGCTTCGCCTGGAACGTCCTGTACGCCTGGGGCCCGTCCTCCAGCGGCAGGGTGTGGGTGGCGAACCCCTCGACCCCCAGCGGGTCCTCGTCACCGAGGAGCGGCAGGATGTCGTCCACCCAGCGGTGCACGTTGGCCTGGCCCATCCGGAGCTGGATCTGCTTGTCGAAGAGCGTCAGCATCGGCATCGGGTCCGCCATGCCGCCGTACACACCGGACAGGGAGATCGTCCCGCCCCGGCGCACCACGTCGATCGCGGTGTACAGGGCGTGCAGCCGGTCGACCCCGGCGTGTTCCATCACCCGTTGCGCGACCGGGTCGGGCAGCAGGCCGGCCGCCCACTGCGCGGCCTTGGCGACGGGTGCGCCGTGGGCCTCCATGCCTACGGCGTCGATCACGGAGTCGGTGCCCCGGCCGCCGGTCAGATCGCGGACGGCGTCGGGGAGGCCCTTCCCGTAACTGCGCAGGTCGAGCGTTCGGACGCCCCGGGCGCCCGCGCGGCTCAGCCGCTCCGGCACCAGGTCGACGCCGATCACCAGGCTCGCGCCCCGGTGGAGGGCGATGCGGGCCGCCATTTCACCGATCGGTCCCAGACCGAGGACGGTCACGGTGCCGCCGGGCGGAATCGCCGCGTACTCGACGGCCTGCCAGGCGGTGGGCAGTACGTCGGAGAGGTAGACGAACCGTTCGTCGGGCGGCCCCTCGGGCACCTTGACCGGCAGGCTGTCACCGAACGGTACCCGCAGGAACTCCGCCTGCCCGCCCGGGACCTGGCCGTAGAGCTTGGTGTAACCGAAAAGCGCCGCGCCGGTCCCGCGCTCCCGCACCTGGGTGGTCTCGCACTGGGAGTGCAGTCCCTGTTCGCACATGAAGCAGTGCTGGCAGGAGACATTGAACGGGATCACGACCCGGTCGCCCGGCGCGAGCGCGGTCACCCCGGCGCCCACTTCCTCGACGACACCCATGGACTCGTGTCCGAGGATGTCCCCCGGATCCAGATAGGGGGACAGCACCTCGTACAGGTGGAGGTCGGAACCGCAGATGCCGGACGAGGTGACGCGTACGATCACGTCGGTCGGCTCTTTCAGCTCCGGGTCGGGCACCGTGTCCACCCGTACGTCCCGCTTTCCGTGCCAGGTCAGTGCGCGCATGGTCTCTCCCCTCGTCACCGAGTTCCTCTGACGCCCCGGGTCCCCCCTCCGGCCGCCGTCATGCCCGGCTTCGGCCGCCGTACGCGGCGGAGGCCGGGCGCGCCGGGTTTGGCCCGGGGCGGGGCGGGCACCCGGCGGCTCATGGATGGGCTGCCACTGGACCAGAGGTGGTTACGCAGGGCTGCCTGCGCGGACACCGACCCCGAACTCTTCTTCCCCGTGGGCGTCAAAGGCCCCGCACTGGACGAGCAGGCCGCGGCCAAGGAGGTGTGCGGACGCTGCCCGGTGACCCGGCAGTGCCTCGCCTACGCGCTGCGGTCCGGACAGCGCAGCGGGGTGTGGGGCGGGATGAGCGAGGACGAACGCTCCCCCTTGCACCGGGCCAGAGCGCGGGCCGGCCGAAGCGGGCACCTTCGTCGCTGAAGCCGCCCCTGCCCGCCGAAGCCGCCCCCGTTCACTGAAGCGCCCACGGGAGCCAGGAGCCAAGTCACCGGCGCGGGAACCTGCTCCGGCAGGGCGTTCACGGGCGTACGCAGGCGTCCCGCCGGACCGCCGGGACCGACGGCGGCACCGGCCCGGCAGCCGCGGCGTACTCAGCCGCTCACCGCCGGTTCACCCGTTCCCGTCGTCTGTTCGGACCAGATGACTTTGCCGTTGTCGGTGTAGCGGGTGCCCCAGCGGTCGGCGAACTGGGCGACGAGGAACAGGCCCCGGCCGCCCTCGTCGGTCGTCGCCGCGTAGCGCAGGTGCGGCGCGGTGCTGCTGGTGTCGGAGACTTCGCAGATCAGGGTGCGGTCATACAGCAGACGGACCCGGATCGGGGCGGCGCCGTAGCGGATGGCGTTGGTGACCAGCTCGCTGAGGATCAGTTCCGTGGTGAATGCCTCCTCCTCCAGTCCCCAGTCGGCGAGCCGGCGGGCGACTCCCTTGCGGACCTCCGCGACGGCGGAAGGGGCCGGCGCCACGTCCCAGTCGGCGACCCGGTCCGGGTCGAGGAGGCGCGTACCGGCCACGAGGAGAGCGACGTCGTCGCTCGGTGGCGCGGGCAGCATCGCTTCGAGCACGTCGGCGCAGATCTCCTCCGGGCTGCGCCCGGGGCGGCTCAGGCTGGTGCGCAGCAGCTCCAGGCCGGTGTCGATGTCCCGCTTGCCCGCCTCGACGAGGCCGTCCGTGTAGAGCACCAGCCGGCTGCCTTCCGGCACGTGCAGTTCGACCGCCTCGAAGGGCAGGGTGCCCAGGCCGAGGGGGGTCCGGTGGGGATCGCGGGAAACTCCACGGTGCCGTCGGGCAGGACCAGCGCGGGCCCCGGGTGGCCCGCTCCGGCGACGGAGCAGTTCCCGGTGACCGGGTCGTAGATCGCGTACAGGCAGGTGGCGCCGCTGACCTCCGCGCCTTCGGGCCCGGCTCCCTCCTCCTGGTCCATCCGGGCGACCAGTTCGTCGACGCGCGCGAGGAGCTCGTCGGCCGGCAGGTCCAGCGTGGAGAAGTTCTGGACCGCCGTGCGCAGTCGCCCCATCGTGGCGGCCGCGTGCAGACCGTGCCCGACGACGTCACCGACGACCAGGGCGACACGGGCACCGGGCAGCGGGATGACGTCGAACCAGTCCCCGCCCACCCCGGCCCGCGCCGGCAGGTAGCGGAAGGCGACATCGAGGGCGTCCTGCTCGGGCACACCGCTGGGCAGCAGGCTGCGCTGCAGCGCCACCGCCGTCTCGTGCTCGCGGGTGTAGCGGCGGGCGTTGTCGACGCAGACGGCGGCCCGGGCCACCAGTTCCTCGGCGAAGGTCACGTCCTCCTCGTCGAAGGGTTCCGGGTTCCGCGAGCGCCAGAAATTGGCCACCCCCAGGACGACGCCGCGCGCGTGCAGCGGCACCGAGAGCAGTGAGTGGACTCCGTACGCGAGGAGCTGCTCGATGCGCTCGGGATCGCGCCGGCGCAAGGTCTCCGACGTCGCCACATCGGTTTCCAGGAGCGCGCGGCCATTGCGCATGCCCGCGGTGGCCGGCGGGCTGTCGGGGGCGAGGCCGGTCACGCTGCCGATCGGGCGGAAGGGAGGGTACGGGCTCAGGCCGGAGACGGCCGTGCGGAGCATTCTCGTGACCGTTCCGGGGCCGGTTGCCGGCTCCTCTCCGCGCAGCACGGGTTCGGCCAGGTCGACCGTGGCGGTATCGGCGAACCGCGGGATCACCACCTCGGTCAGCTCTTCCGTGGTCCGGGTGATGTCGAGGGTGGTGCCGATGCGCGTGCCGGCCTCGTACAGCAGGAGCAGGCGCTCCCGTACGCCTTCGGCCTTTCCGGCGAGGGCTCTCAGCTCGGTGGTGTCCCGCAGGGTGGCGACGGTTCCGGGGGGCCCGCCGTACTCGCCGGTGCGCCGCAGGCTGACGGCCAGCAGGCGGTCACCGGCCCTGCGGAGCTCGTCCGTGGCGCCCCGGCCGGAGGCCAGCAGTGCGGCGACGGCGGGGTCCAGACCCACATCCGTCACGGCGCGGCCTTCGGCGTCCGCGGGCAGGCGCAGCAGTCGGCGCGCCTCGTCGTTGGCCAGCAGCAGCCGCCCGTCGTCGCCGATGATGAGGACCCCTTCCCGGACGGCGTGCAGCACCGCGTCGTGGTGCTCGTACAGCCGGGCCAGCTCGGCCGGATCCAGGCCGCGGGTCTGCCGCAGCAGGCGCCGGCTGACCAGCACCGCCCCGCCGGAGGCCAGTACCAGCGCCACGGCGGCGGAACCGAGGAGGACCGGCAGCTGGCGGCCCCCGCGCCCTGGATCCGGTCGACCGTGATCCCGACCATCACCGAGCCGGCGGCCGAGCCGTCCTCCCGGCGGACGGCGGACACGGAGATCACGGAGGATCCCGCGGCCGTCTCCGTGATCCGCGTGACGGGCTCGGCCGGAGGTTCTCCGGGACCCTTCACTTGGTCTCCGATGAGGGAGGGGTCCGGATGGGTGTACCGGATTCCGTCCGGTGAGTACACGACGACGAGGTCGACGCCCGCTCCCTTCCTGGTCTCCTCGGCCCACGGCTGGAGGGCGGCGGTGGGATCTCCGCTGTCCAGCGCGGGCAGGATCGCCGGGGAATGGGCGAACGTCTCGGCGACGGCGAGCGTGCGCAGGCCGGCCTCGTCCATGCTGTCGCGCCGCGCCTGGAACACCTGGGACACCACTGCCGCGGCGATGAGCAGTACGACGAAGACCAGCAGGAGCAGGAACACCTGCCCGGCCACACTGCGTACGCCGAAGAGGGACCGGAAGCGCGGGCCCGGCGGCCGGGGCGGCCCGTTCCGGCCGGGCGGTGCGGAATCCCCGTGGCCGCGGCGTCGCCCGCCGCCGCTCCGGTGCGGCCGCCGGCCGGCTCCGCGGAGCTGCACCCCGATCCGGTTGAATCCGCCCATAAGGCCATTCTTGCCTCATTGGTGCGGCTCCGGCGACGGCGGTGGGGCGGGCCGGGCCACTCTCGTGCGCGAAGACGACCGGGACCGTGCCGGCCGGGCGGGTACGAACGGGTGCGTACGGCCCGGATGCGGACGGCCGGGCGGCTCAGGCTGGGCGGCTCAGGCTGGGCGGCTCAGGCTGGGGTCGGCGGCCAGCTGCCCGGGGACAGCACGCCCAGTACGTACGCCCTGGCGACCAGCGCGGTGCGGCCCTGCACCCGCCAGCGACGGGCCAGCCGGGTGAGGTGGTAGTTGACGCCGTCCACCGTGAGCCCCAGCGCCGCGCCGATCGACGCCGTGGTGGCGCCCCCGGCGGCCAGCGCCAGGATCCGGGCCTCCACGGGGCTCGCCCGGCCCTTGGGCGCGGGCGGCGGGCCGGTGTCGCGGATCCGCAGCAGCGCCAGCAGCGCGGGCGGCCGCAACGAGGGGTCGCCGACCGGATCGACGGTCAGTTCCCCTTCCCGCTCGGCTTCGCCGGGTCCGGTGCGCCAGCGCACCTCCAGCGGGTAGCGCGACCGGTTCCCCAGCCGCAGCGCTTCGGTCAGCCGTTCGACCTGGGCCCCGTCCCGGGGCCTGAACAGGTCCAGCAGGTTGCGGCCGCGCAGCCGGCCGGGAACCGTGCCCCATTGCGCGGCCATGGCCGGGTTGGCGATCAGCACCTCGCCGTAGGCGTGGCACACCGCGACGGGGAGGGGAATCCGGTCCAGCAGGATCAGGAAGTGGTTGCGCCAGGGACCGGCCGTTCCGGCTGCTCCTGCTGCTCCGGCCGTTCCCGGCGGTTCCGCCGCGCCGCCCGCCGTCCCGTTGTCCATTGCTCCTTCTCCCGTTTCTTCCCCTGCTTCTTCCCTGCTTCTTCCGCGGTCCGCGCGCAAGAGCCCGCAGCGACAAACCACTGCACAATCATGTAGCCGCCCGGTCATGACGCACACACCGGCCCGGTGACGCTGGAGACATGACCGACACCATCGCGCCCCGCCCCGACGAACTCGCTCCCGAGGACACGATCCCGGTCGCCGACAGTTCGGCGACGGGACTCACCACGACGCCCCTCCAACAGGCGATGGACCTCGCCCGGACGCACGGTCCGGTCTTCAAGCGCAGGTTCAACGGCCACGAGACGCTGTTCGTCTCCTCGCTGGACCTGGTCACCGAGGTGGCCGACGAGAGCCGCTTCGCCAAGGGCGTGTCCGTCGTCCTGGAGAACGTCCGGGAGTTCGCCGGTGACGGCCTGTTCACCGCGTACAACGACGAGCCGAACTGGGCGAAGGCGCACGAGATCCTGATGCCGGCCTTCGCGCTCGGCTCGATGCGCGCCTACCACCCGGCGATGCTGAAGGTCGCCCGCCGGGTGATGGCCCGCTGGGACCGGCGGGCGGCCGACGGTTCACCCGTCGACGTCGCGGACGACATGACCAGGATGACGCTGGACACC
Source organism: Streptomyces sp. Wb2n-11 (assembly GCF_001049855.1). Taxonomy (NCBI): domain Bacteria; kingdom Bacillati; phylum Actinomycetota; class Actinomycetes; order Kitasatosporales; family Streptomycetaceae; genus Streptomyces; species Streptomyces sp. Wb2n-11. The sequence continues at coordinate 6,600,830 of NZ_CVPB01000001.1, read as the reverse complement.
ATCGGGCTCGCCGGCTTCGGATTCGACTTCGAATCGTTCGCACGCGACACCCCGCACCCGTTCGTCGAGTCGATGGTGCGCTGTCTCCAGTGGAGCATGACCAAGTTCGCCCGCAGGCCCGGCGCCGACCACCGCGCGCAGGACGCGGCGTTCCGCGCCGACGCGGAGTACCTCGCGTCCGTCGTCGACGAGGTCGTCGCCGCCCGGACCGCGAGCGGTGAGACGGGGGACGACGATCTGCTGGGCCTGATGCTCGGCGCCGGGGAGGACGGGAACGGTACGACGCGCCCCGGCCCCGCTCTCGATCCCGCCAACGTACGCAACCAGATCATCACCTTCCTGATCGCCGGCCACGAGACCACCTCGGGCGCGCTCTCCTTCGCCCTGTACTACCTGCTCAAGGACCCGGTCGCGCTGCGCATGGCCCAGCGCGAGGCCGACGAGCTGTGGGGCGACGAGGCGGCCCCCGACCCGTCCTTCGAGGACGTCGGCCGGCTGCCGTTCGCCCGGCAGGTCCTCAACGAGGCGCTCCGCCTGTGGCCGACCGCCGCCGCCTTCAGCCGCCAGGCCCGCGAGGACACCCTGATCGGCGGTCGTTTCCCGGTGAGGGCCGGGGAGATGGTCACGGTGCTCACGCCGATGCTGCACCGCGATCCGTCCTGGGGCGACAATCCCGAGATGTTCGACCCGGCCCGCTTCGGCCCGGAGGCCGAGGCGGCGCGCTCACCGCACGCGTACAAGCCGTTCGGAACCGGTGAACGTGCTTGCATCGGGCGGCAGTTCGCGCTGCACGAGGCGACCATGCTGCTCGCGCTCCTGGTTCACCGCTACCGTCTGATCGACCACACCGACTACCTGCTGCGCGTCAAGGAGACGCTGACCCTCAAGCCCGACGGGTTCACGCTGACCCTGGCCGCCCGTACGCCCGGGGACCGGGCCGCGGCCCGCGCCGCGCTCGCCGTGCTCCCGGGCGGCGGCGCCACCGCCGCGGACGGCACGGCGGCCGGCCCCGCGGAAGGGCTGCCGGCCCGCGTCCCGCAGGGCACCGGGCTGCTGGTGCTGCACGGCACCAACTACGGCACCTGCCGCGAGTTCGCCGAGCGGCTCGCCGACGAGGCGGCCGGTCTGGGTTTCTCGGCCGACGTGGCACCGCTGGACGCGTTCGCCGGCGGGCTGCCCACCGATCGTCCCGTGGTCATCGTCGCCGCCTCCTACAACGGGCAGCCCACCGACGACGCGACCGCCTTCGTCCGGTGGCTGGGCGCCGCGCCCGAAGGGGCCGCGGCCGGCGTGCCGTACGCCGTCCTCGGTGTCGGCGACCGCAACTGGGCCGCGACGTACCAGCACGTGCCGAAGCTGATCGACGACCGGCTCGGTGCGCTGGGCGGCCGGCGCCTGCTGGAGCGCGCCGAGGCCGACGCCTCGGGCGACCTCGGCGGCACCGTCAAGGAGTTCACGGCGGCGTTGCGCGCACGGCTGCTGGCGCGGTACGGCGACCCCGCGAGCGCCGGCGCACCGACCGCCGGGGAAACCGGGGACGCCGGTTACACCGTCACCGAGATCACCGGCGGACCGCTGGACGCGCTCGCCGCCCGGCACGGCCTCGCCTCGATGACCGTCACGGAGGTCTACGACCTCACCGCCCGGGACTGGCCCCGGCCCAAGCGGTTCCTGCGGATCGCGCTGCCCGACGGGGTCGCCTACCGCACCGCCGACCACCTCGCCGTACTTCCGGCCAACGCGCCCGCCGCGGTCGAGCGGGCGGCCCGCGCCCTCGGTGCGGACCCGGACGCCGTCCTGGCGCTGCGCCCGGACCGCCCCGGCCGCGACACCCTCCCGGTCGACCGTCCCCTGACGATACGTCAGCTCCTCACGTACCACCTGGAACTGGGCGCACGGCCGGCCGCCGGACAGGCCGCCCTGCTGGCCTCCCACAACCCGTGCCCGCCCGAGCGGGCGTCCCTGGAAGCCCTCGCCGAGGACGATCCGCGCACCGTGATCGACCTGGTCGAGGCCCACCCGGCACTGCGCGGCGCCCTGCCCTGGCCGGTCGTCCTGAAGCTGCTGCCGCCGATGCGCACCCGGCACTACTCCGTCTCGTCGTCGCCCGCCGCCGACCCCCGCCACGCCGACCTGATGGTCTCGCTGCTGCCCGGGGGCACCGGTTCGACGCACCTGCACACCCTGCGGCCCGGTGACACCGTCCTGGCCCGCGTCCAGCCCTGCCGCGAGGTCTTCCGCATGGACGCGGCCGACCCCGCCCCCGTCATCATGGTCGCGGCCGGCACCGGCCTCGCGCCCTTCCGCGGCGCCGTCGCCGACCGCGTCGCCGCCGGCGCGACCACGCCCGCACGGCTCTACTTCGGCTGCGACGACCCCGACGGCGACTTCCTGCACGCCGCGGAATTCGCCGCCGCGGAGAAGGCCGGTGCCGTCCGGGTACGCCCCGTCTTCAGCGCCCGGCCCGAGCACGGCCACCGCTTCGTCCAGCACCGCATCGCCGCCGAGGCGGACGAGGTGTGGGAGCTGCTGCGGGCCGGTGCGCGGGTGTACGTCTGCGGCGACGGCAGCCGGATGGCGCCCGGGGTGCGGGCCGCGTTCCGCGACCTGCACGGCGCGCGCACGGGCGCCTCTCCGCAGGAATCCGAGGCGTGGCTGCGCGAACTGACCGCCTCCGGCCGCTACATCGAGGACGTGTACGCGGCGGGCTGACCGTCCCGTCCCGGCAGTCGGGGTCCCCCGGTGCCGGGGCGCCTTCGCGCGGAGTTCGGCGTCCGGCGTCCGGCGTCCGGCGTCCGGCGTCCGGCGTCCGGCGTCCGGCGTCCGGGTCAGCCGACCGGGAGCCGGTCTCCCACCGAGGCGGCCGCGGAGCGTACACCGTGCACCGCACCGGAGACGCCGGCGCCCGCCTCGCGCCCGGCCCGGCGGGCGCGGCGACGGCCGGAAGAGGCCGCGGCGCGCGAACGGTAGGCCAGTGACGGCTTCCCGTGCGTGTCCGCGGCGGCGATCAGCAGCCCGCCGAGCAGGGACAGGTTCTTGGTGAACTGGGTGCGCTGGCGGGCCCGCTCGTCAGGGTCCTCGGTCTTCCACCAGGCGTGCCCGGCGAGGGTCGTGGGGACGAGCGAGACCGCCAGCGCGAGGGCGGCGGCGCGCGGGAGGCGGCCCGTCGCGAGCAGGGCGCCGGCCCCCAGCTGGACGGCTCCGTTGATCCGTACGAGCCGGACCGTGTCGTCCGGCAGCTGTGGGATCCGGTCCGTGACGGGCTGGACGACCGGGTCGGCGGCGGAGAGCACGGAGTGCGGGTCGCGGAAGGTGCGCAGTCCGCCCGAGAGGAAGACGGAGGCGAGCAGGGGGCGTGCGGCTTTCCTCAGAATCGGCATGCTGAGCGCGTGCCCCGAATCCGGGCGGGGCACGCGTGTGCGTCAGGGGTGGATACCGGCCGCTCCCCCGCCCGCGGAGCGGCGCCACGGCGCGCCGCGTCCGGCGGCGCGGGCCGGGGACACCGCCGAGCGGCGCGTTCCTGCGGTTCCGGTACGCGGACGGGTCCGGCGACGCCGGGTCGCTCGCGTTCCGGACGCCGTGACACCGGCCGGCGCCGGCCGGTGTCACGGCGTCCCCGCGCCCGAAGAAGCACGGGGCAGACCGTGCCCACGAGGCCGGACGCGGCCGGACGCCCGCCGCCACGTACACACGGGCGCCGGCACCGGCCGGCGCGGCGGCACAGCCGGCCCCGAGGCCGGGGCCGGGGCCGGGGCCGGGGCCGGCAACGCCGTGCCGCCGCCGTGGCGGGCCGTTCATCGCGGGCCGGTCCGAGGCAGGAGGCCCGTCCCCGCCTCCTGGACCCGGAACGCCCGCTGGGAGCCCTCCGCCGTGACCCGCACCCCGTCGCCCTCGCGCACCGCGCGGAAGACGCCCGCGGGGCGTCCCTCCAGGTCGGGGACGGTGACCACGGCGCCGTCCGTGTCCGGGGTCACGAGCAGCGTCAGGTCGTCGAGCCAGTCGCCGTCGGGGCGCCGGTCGTCGGAGCCCAGCGGGAGCAGTGCCCCCGGGCGCACGTACAGCGGCAGGCTGTCGAAACCGTGGACCTCGCGCCTCCACCCCGGCCCCTGGACCGTCTCACCGGTCAGCAGGTGCGTCCAGGCTCCTTCGGGGAGGTAGAACTCGACGTCTCCGTCGGCAGTGAAGACGGGGGCCACCAGGAGGTCGGGACCGAGCATGTACTGGCGGTCCAGGGTGCGGCAGGCGGGGTCGTCGGGGAATTCCAGCAGCATGGGGCGCATCACGGGGACGCCGGTGCGGTGCGCCTCGACCGCGACGCCGTAGAGGTACGGCATCAGGCGGTGCTTGAGCAGCGTGAACTTGCGTGCGACCGCCACCGCTTCCTCGCCGAACGCCCACGGCACGCGGTACGAGACGTTGCCGTGCAGCCGGCTGTGCGAGGACAGCAGCCCGAAGGCGAGCCAGCGTTTGAAGACCTCCGGTTCCGGTGTGCCCTCGAAGCCGCCGATGTCATGGCTCCAGAAGCCGAAGCCGCTCAGGGACAGGGACAGACCGCCGCGCAGGGATTCGGCCATGGCGCCCAGGGACGCGAAGCAGTCGCCGCCCCAGTGCACCGGGAACTGCTGCCCTCCGGCCGTCGCCGAACGGGCGAAGAGCACCGCCTGGCCCGGGCCCCGCTCCTTCTCCAGGAGTTCGAAGACCGTGCTGTTGTAGAGGTGCGTGTAGTAGTTGTGCATCCGCTCCGGGTCCGAGCCGTCGTGCCAGACCACGTCGGTGGGGACGCGCTCGCCGAAGTCCGTCTTGAAGCAGTCCACGCCCTGGTCGAGGAGGACGCGCAGCTTGTCCGTGTACCACGCGCGCGCGCCCGGGTGGGTGAAGTCCACCAGGGCCATGCCCGGCTGCCACAGGTCCCACTGCCAGACGTCGCCGTTCGGGCGCCGTACCAGGAAGCCCCGGGCCGCGGCCTCGGCGAACAGCGCGGACTTCTGGGCGATGTAGGGGTTGATCCACATGCTGACCTTGAGGCCGCGCTCCGCGAGTCTGCGCAGCATGCCCTCCGGGTCGGGGAAGACCTCCGGGTCCCACTCCAGGTCCGACCACTGGTATTCGCGCATCCAGAAGCAGTCGAAGTGGAAGACGCTCAGCGGGATGTCGTGTTCCGCCATGCCGTCGACGAAGGAGGTGACGGTCTCCTCGTCGTACGGCGTGCAGAAGGAGGTCGTCAGCCACAGCCCGAACGACCAGGCCGGGGGCAGCGCGGGGCGGCCGGTCAGCGCCGTGTAGCGGCGCAGCACGTCCTTGGGCGTCGGCCCCGCGACGACGTAGAACTCCAGCGACTGGTCCTCGACGCTGAACTGCACCTGTCCGACGGACTCGGAGCCGATCTCGTACGACACCTTGCCGGGGTGGTTGACGAAGACGCCGTAGCCGCGCGAGGAGAGGTGGAAGGGGATGTTCTTGTACGCCTGCTCGCTGCTCGTGCCGCCGTCGGCCTGCCAGACGTCGACGCTCTGGCCGTTCTTGACGTACGGGGTGAAGCGTTCGCCGAGGCCGTAGATGTGCTCGCCGACGCCGAGCGCGAGCTGCCCGATCATGTGGTGGGCGCCGTCGGGGGTGGTGGCGAAGGCGGTGCCCCGGCGCTCGACGGCCGTCAGCCGCTGCCCTTCGGCGTCGAGGAACTCCAGGCCCCAGGGTGCCTCGGCGCCGGTGTTCAGGCGCAGCGTGAGCGGTCCGCTGGTCAGCTCGGTGACGTCCGCCTCACGGCGAACCTTGCCGGCGCCGGGTTCCACCTGCGCGCCCGGCAGGGTGAAGTCGGGGCCGCGGTGCGCCCGGCCGGCGTGGTGGGTGGTGCGGACGCCGATGACGCCCTCGGCCGGGGAGAAGCATTCGACGGTGATGAGCGGGGAGTTGAGGGTGTCGCCGCGGTCGCGTACGCGCTTGACGGACGCGTACGCCGTGAAGTGGTCGTCGCCCGCGCGCAGATCGCGTACCTCGGTCGCGTACGAGGCCCGTACGCCGTCGCGCATGAGCCAGAAGCCGTCGGTGAACTTCATCGAGTGGTGTTCCTCGGATTCGGTGCGGACGGGAAGGTGAGCCGTGCCAGGCGGACGGAGCCGCGCAGCCGCACGGCCAGGTCGTGCACGCCGGAGGCGGTGAAGGGGGCGGTGCGGGTCGCGTAGTCGTACGGTCCGCCGGCCGGGGTGACGGCGACGGTGGTGGCCGTGGCGCCCCAGGTGAGTTCGACGGATCCCCCACCGGACGTCTCGACGGTGACGGAACGGACGCCGTCCTCCCCGAAGTCGCAGTCACGGAAGACCAGTTGTCCCTCGTCGGCGCCGTCGGCCGGTGTCACGGCGTCACCGGACGTCCTGGTGCGGTCGACGATCTCGGTGCCGCGCTGTTCGTCGTACGACGCGGCATCGAGGCCCGCCTCCCGTACGGGTCTGGCGGCGAGCGGGTCGCCTTCGGCCCGTACGGACGCGGTGAGCCTGATGTCCGCGCTGGAGGCCCCGGCGAGCAGTTCGTACGTGCCGGGTGCCACGGCCCAGCGGGCGTGGGCGACGTCCCAGAACCCCAGCTCCGACAGCGGGAGCCGGAACTCCAGGCGCTGTGCCGCCCCTGCGGCGAGGTGCACGCGGCGGTGCGCGGCGAGCTGCCGGGACGGCCGGAGGACCGGCGGGTCCACCGCCCGGGTGTAGAGCTGGACCACTTCGCCGGCGTCGACGGGACCGGTGTTCGTGACGGTCAGCGCGACGTGGAGCAGATCCCCGTCACGCTCGGCCGCCAGGTCCTCGTAGGCGAAGGACGAGTAGCCCAGGCCGTGCCCGAAGGGGTAGAGCGGGGAGCCCCCGAAGTACAGGTACGTCTGGCGGGAGCCGATGATGTCGTAGTCGAACAGGTCCGGGAGGTCGGCGTCGGCCGCGTACCAGGTCTGCGGCAGCCGCCCGGCCGGTGAGACGTCGCCGGCCAGTACGCGGGCGAGCGCGGTGCCCGCGGCCTGGCCGCCGTGCGCGCTCCAGAGCAGCGCGGGCAGCTCGGCGTGGGCGTCGGCGACCGCGTACGGATAGGCCGAGACCAGGGCCAGCGCGGTACGCGGATTGGCGTCCCGGGCCGCGCGCCACAGCCGCTCCTGGTGCGGCGGCAGGGCCAGCGTCGTACGGTCCTCGGTCTCGCGCCCGTTGATGTGCGGGTCGTTTCCGGCGACGACGACCACGACGTCCGCGGCGGCCGCGGCGCGGGTCACCGCCTCCTCGCCCCGCTCCAGGAATTCGATCGTGAAGCCCTCCCCCTCGGCGGCGACCTCCACCGTGCCGTCGGCGGTGACACCGACGTACCCGCCCGTACCCGTGTGCCTGAGGAGGGACTCCTCCCCCCGGCTCTCCAGCGTGAAGGTCTCCTGGACCACCCATCCTCCGGGCCGGTCGGCGGACGCGCGGACGAATCCGTCGGCGCCGGCCGAGAGGTACCGGCCGTCGGGGGCGCGCAGCGTCAGCGTTCCGCCGCCCCAGTCGATCAGGGCGAGTTCGGTGGGCTCGGACCCCGTGGTCAGGGGCGGCAGGTCGGTACGGCCCGTGAGCAGCGCCGGGTCCAGTGCGCCTTCCACCGCCCGCTCCTCGCCGCCCGCCGGGGCCCGGGGCACCTGGAGCCAGCCCGTGGAGCACTTCAGGCGGACCCGGTCCACGCCCTCGGCGAAGGTGACGTTCTCGGCGCCGAAGCGTTCGCGCAGGCCGTCGAGTGCCGTGGAGCGGCGGATCAGCGAGCCGCTGTACCAGTCGGTCTTGCACTCGTCGGCGAGCAGTCCCACGACCGCGATCCGGGTGCCCTCGGCGAGCGGCAGCATCCCGTCGTTCTTGAGCAGCACGATCGCCTGCTCGGCGGCCTCCTGGGCGAGGGCCCGGTGCTCACCGGTGTCGAAGTCCCGCAGGGTGGTGCCCGCGTACGGGTCGAGACCGGGGTCGAACTCGCCGAGCCGGAACCGGACGGAGAGGTGGCGGCGTACCGCCGTGTCGATGTCCGGCTCGGAGAGCAGCCCCTGCTCCAGGGCGCGGCGGATCCGGCCGGTGACGACCGACGCGTCGGTGCCGTGGTCGGTGAAGCTGTCCACGCCGGCGCGGAGCGCGGCGGCGGTGGCCTCTTCGTGGGTGTCGAAGTACTTCTCGGACTCGACGAGGTTGGTGGGCGCGCCGGCGTCGGAGCACACCAGCAGCTCCTCGTCGGTCCAGGTGCGCAAGTGCTCGGACAGATGGGGCGACACGTGGTTGGGACGGCCGTTGACCAGATTGTACGCGGGCATCACCCCGGCGACCGCGCCCGCTTCGACGGCTCCCCGGAAGGCGCGCAGGTCGTACTCGTGCAGCACGCGCGGCCGCACCGACGCGGACGAAGTGTCCCTGAGGGTCTCGTTGTTGTGGGCCAGCCAGTGCTTGAGGACGGGCGCGGTGCGCCAGTAGACCGGGTGGTCGCCGCGCAGGCCCCTGGTGTACGCGACCGCGATCGCCGTGGTGAGCACGGGGTCCTCCGAGTACCCCTCCTCGCCCCTGCCCCACAGCGGGTGGCGCAGCAGGTTCACGGTGGGCGCCCAGACGTTGAGGCCGACGCGGTCGTCGCGGGAGCGCATGGCCCGCGCTTCGGTGCCGACCGCCTCGCCGACCCTGCGCACCAGGTCCTCGTTCCAGCTCGCTCCGAGCCCCACCGCCTGCGGGAAGACCGTCGCGGGCCCCATCCAGGCGACACCGTGCAGGGCCTCCTGTCCGGTGCGGAAGGGGCCGATGCCGAGCCGTTCCACGGCGGGTGCGAACTGGTGCAGCATCGCGATGCGTTCGTCGAGCGTCAGGCGGGCCAGCAGGTCGTCGATGCGCTTGCCGAAGGGAAGAGCGGGGTCGCGGAACGGTGGCGGGCTTGTCGTCACGTACATATCCCCTTGTGGCACTGGAGGAAGAAATCTTCGAAGCGCTTCGATGCTCGGTGCTCGACGGTTCGCGTGTCAAGGACTCACACCCGCGCATCACGGCCACCTCAAGCGACGAATGGACTACACCACTTCTGTGCCCTGACCGAAGAATGTGCGTATCGAGCCTTGTTCCGGCCCGCAGCTTCACTTAACCTCGCAGCAACATTGAAGCGCTTCGAAAGCCGACCGGCGGTTACCGCTGTGTGTCCAGGCGCGCCACGAAGGGTTGACGCAATGACGCCGAACTCCCCACCCTCCCGCTCTGCCCTGAGCCGGAGAAGCCTCCTCTCGTCCACCGCGGTCGCCGCGGTGGCGGTGGCCGGCGGCATGCCGCTGCTCACCGCCTGCGGGGGCGGCGGCGGGTCGAAGAACGAGGGCACGACAACGGGGAAGAAACTGAAGGACCTGCTCCCCGCCTACGCGGCGACGTCCCTGGTCACCCCGGACTTCCCCAGCAGGAACGGTTCCGCGGCCGGCTTCACCACCGCACTGTCCGCCGACAAGCTCGTCGTGTCGGTCCCGAAGAAGCTCGGCAGGGGCAGCGAGCTCACCATCATGTCGCCGATCTACGGCACGTCCCCCCAGGCGGGCAATCCGTACTGGACGGCGATGGACGAAGGGGCCGGTGTCCGCGTCAAGTGGCAGAACCAGGACGGTGCCTCCTACGGCCAGAAGCTGGGCGCGGTCCTCGCCTCCAGCTCCATACCGGACGCGGTCGTCATCCCCGGCTGGGAGCTGATGGGGAAGATCCCCAGCGCCGTCAGCAACAAGTTCGCCGACCTGGGCCCGTACCTGTCGGGCGACAAGGTCAAGGAGTACCCGAACCTCGCCGCGATCCCCACCCCGGCCTGGCGGCGGTCGGTCTTCGGCGGCAAGCTGCGCGGGCTGCCGATGCCGGGGGCCGACACCCCCAACATCGCGGCGTTCTACCGCGCCGACCTCTTCGACCGGAAGGGGCTCACCGCTCCGAAGTCCACCAAGGAGTTCTACGACCTCTGCAAGGAGCTCAACGCTCCGAAGAGCAAGGTCTGGGCCTGCGGTGACATGACCTGGGCGGCCTACGCCTTCTTCGGCGTACTGCCCGAGAAGCCGCACTACTGGCAGCTCGTCGACGGCAAGCTGGTCAACCGCTACGAGACCCCGAGTTCCTGGAAGCCCTGGACTGGTCGCGGTCGCTGTACTCGGCCGGCTTCGTGCATCCGGACGCCAAGTCCGAGAGCGGCGACATCGGCAACCTCTTCGCCGGCGGCAAGGTCCTGATGTACAACGCCGACCTGTCCGACTGGTACGGGAAGACCGCGGTCCAGCGCGTGGAGAACAAGAAGTTCGCCATGGCGGCGATGGACTACTTCGCCCACGACGGCGGCAAGCCCACCCTCTACGCGGCCGCGCCCTCCAACATGTGGTGCTTCGTCAACGAGAAGGCCGACGAGAAGACGGTCCGCGACGTCCTCGCGCTCGCCAACTTCACCGCCGCGCCGTACGGCTCGAAGGAGCAGCGGCTGCGGCAGTTCGGTGTCGAGGGTGTCCACCACACCCTCGAGAACGGGGTGCTCACCAAGAACGGCAAGGGAAACAACGAGGTCTTCGGGACGTACGAGTACATCGCGTCCCCCGCTCCCTTCCTCGCCTATCCCGACCAGCCCGACGTGGTCAGGGGCATGACCGGGTGGCAGCAGCGCATGGGGGCGCACCTCAGGAAGCCGCTCTTCTACGGCATGCAGATCCAGGAGCCCAACCGGTACACCGAGCTCAACAGCCAGTTCGAGGACCTGGAGAAGGACATCGTGCGCGGCCGCAAGAAGATCGGTGACATGCAGCGGGCGGTCTCCGACTGGAAGTCCGGCGGCGGCGACGAGCTGCGCGACTGGTACATGAAGCTGCTCGACGAGACGGGCAGCTCGGCCATCTGACCAGCGCCGCGCGGCACCGAGGAGACACGATGGCCCACAGCACTTCGGCCAAGGACCCGGGGGTCGCTCCCGGGGAGAGCACCACGGGGGTGACCCGGGCGGACCGCGGCGACACGCCGCAGCCGCCACCTGACGAGGGGGAGGAAACCGGCCGGAGCGGGGAGCGGGCAGGCACCGAGGGGGAACGCCCCGGCTCCGGCAGGACGGTGGGCGGCATCACGCTGCGGCACCGGCTGCGGCGGGACCGCGCCCTGCTGCTGATGGTCGTGCCGGCCCTCCTGCTGCTGCTGGTCTTCAACTACGTGCCGCTGATCGGCAATGTCGTGGCCTTCCAGGACTACGACCCGTACATCGCGGACAACGCGCTCCAGGCGATCGCGCAGAGCCCGTGGGTCGGAATCGAACACTTCCGCCACATGGTCGAGGACCGGTTGTTCTGGCAGTCGCTCAGGAACACCCTCGCGATCTTCCTGATCCAGCTGACGCTGTTCTTCCCGGTCCCGATCCTGCTCGCGCTGTTCATCAACAGCTTCGTACGTCCCCGGGTGCGGGCGGTCGCCCAGGCGATCCTCTACCTGCCGCACTTCTTCTCCTGGGTCCTGGTCGTCACGATCTTCCAGCAGATGTTCGGCGGGGCGGGCCTGGTGGCGCAGACGCTGCGCGACCACGGCCACGGCGGGTTCGACCTCATGACCGACCCGGGTCTGTTCAAGTTCCTGATCACCTTCGAGATGGTCTGGAAGGACGCGGGCTGGGGGGTCATCGTCTTCCTCGCCGCGCTGGCCGCCGTCAGCCCGGACCTGTACGAAGCCGCCGCGATGGACGGCGCCAACCGCTGGCGGCGGATGTGGCACATCACCCTGCCCGCCCTGCGTCCGGTCGTGGCGCTGCTCCTGGTGCTCCAGGTCGGCAACGCGCTCACGGTCGGCTTCGAGCAGATCCTCCTCCAGCGCACCGCGGTCGGGCCGACCGCCGCCGAAGTCCTGGACACCTACGTCTGGAACATCGGCATCCAGAACGGCAACTTCAGCTACGCGGCCGCCGTCGGGATCATCAAGGGCGTCTTCGGCCTCCTGCTGGTGCTCGGAGCCAACAAGGTCGCCCACCTGATGGGCGAGCAGGGGGTGTACAAGCGATGAGCGCGCTCATGGGAACCGCACAGGGCCGCTTCGTGCGCGGCCGGCTGCGCCCGGCGTGGGAGGAGGAACCCAGCCGGGCGGGGCTCGCCACCAAGGGGGTGACGCTGGTCCTGGTCTGCCTGGGCGTGCTCTTCCCGCTCTGGGTGGTGATCGTCACCAGCCTGTCCTCGGCGAAGACGATCACCGAGACCGGCGGCCTGGTGGTGATCCCCCGGGACATCACTTTCATCGCCTACCAGGAACTGCTGAGCGGTGGCCAGGTCACCCGCGCCGCGCTGGTCAGCGTCGGCGTCACCGTCATCGGCACGCTCTTCAGCATGACGGTGTCCGTGCTCTGCGCCTTCGGCCTCTCGCGCACCGGGTCCGTGCTCCACCGGCCGATCCTCGTGTTCCTGATCGCCACGATGTTCTTCGGCGCCGGGCTGATCCCCACCTACCTGGTGGTGCAGGGCCTGGGGCTCACCGACACCTATCTGTCGCTGATCCTGCCGAGCGCTCTCAACGTCTTCAACATCCTGGTGCTGCGCGCGTTCTTCATGAGCACCGCGCAGGAACTCATCGAGAGCGCCCGCATCGACGGAGCCGGAGACCTCCGCATCCTCTGGCAGATCGTCATGCCGCTCTCGCGGGCGGTGGTCGCGGTGATCACGCTCTTCTACGCGGTCGGCTACTGGAGCGCGTGGTTCAACGCCTCGATCTACATCAGCGACCCCGACATGCTGCCGCTCCAGAACATCATGCAGCAGCTGGTCATCAAGCAGACCCGGCCCACCGGCCTGGCGCAGGTCATCAACACCGGGCAGCTGTCGCCGCTCGCCATCCAGATGGCGGTGATGGTGCTGGCCCTCGTGCCGGTCGCGGTGCTCTCGCCCTTCGTGCAGAAGCACTTCAAGCAAGGCATGCTCACCGGCGCGGTCAAGGGCTGACGGCCCTGCCCCGCCCCCGGCTCCCGAGGCCGGGACTCCGGACCGCCGCCGCGCGCGAGCGCACCTGAACCGCCCGCGCGCGGCGGCACCCACCACTCGTGCCCCCTCTCCCCCTCCTGCCCGCAAGAAGGAGACCACCATGCCGGAAACGCCGCGCACGCCCAGCAGGCGTTCCCTGCTCGCCGGCGCCTCGGCCGCGGCCGCGCTCACCGCGCTGCCCGCCGCCCCGGGCGCCGCCCACGCCGCGTCCGCCACGAAGCCCACCCCCGCCGGCGCGGCCGCCGGCACCCGGCCGTACCGCTGGCGCAACGCCGTCATCGGCGGCACCGGCTTCATCACCGGTGTGCTCTTCCACCCCCGAGTGAAGGGGCTGGCCTACGCCCGTACGGACATCGGCGGCGCGTACCGGTGGTCCGACACCACCGGCACCTGGACCCCGCTGACCGACCACCTCGGCTGGGACGACTGGAACCTGCTGGGCGTCGAGGCGATCGCCGTCGACCCCGCCCGCCCCGACCGCCTCTACCTCGCCCTCGGCACGTACTCCCAGCCCTGGAGCGAATACGGCGCCGTACTCCGCTCGGACGACAGGGGCGCCACGTGGTCCCGCGCCGACCTGACGGTCAAGCTCGGCGCCAACGAGGACGGCCGCGGCACCGGTGAGCGCCTGCTCGTCGATCCGGGCGCGGGCGACACCCTGTGGCTGGGCACCCGCCACGACGGCCTGCTCAGGTCGACGGACCGCGGCGCCACCTGGGCCGCGGCGGACTTCCCGGCCACGCCGTCCGCCTCCGGCCAGGGCATCACCTTCCTCGCCGCCGCGGGACGGGCCGTGTACGCCGGCTGGGGCGACGGCGGCGCGGCGAACCTGTACCGGAGGACCGGCGCGGGCTGGGTGGCCGTACCCGGGCAGCCGGCCGGCGAGACCGCCAAGGTGCCGATCCACGCCGCGTACGACACCGGCACCCGCGCCCTGTACGTCACGTACGCCGACGGCCCCGGGCCCAACAACCAGACCGGCGGCTCGGTCCACAAACTGAACACCGTGACCGGCCGGTGGACGGACGTCACCCCGGTGCGGGAGGGCGGCGCCTTCGGCTACGGCGGTCTCGCGGTGGACGCGCGCCGCTCCGGCACGGTCGTCGTGTCGACCAACAACCGCTGGTCGGAGGTCGACACCCTCTTCCGCTCCACCGACGGCGGGAAGTCCTGGACCTCCCTCAAGGACACCGCCGTCCTCGACGTCTCCGAGACCCCCTACCTGAAGTGGGGTGAGGACAAGCCCAAGTTCGGCTGGTGGATCCAGACCGTCGCCATCGACCCGTACGACTCGAAGCACATCGTGTACGGCACGGGCGCGACCCTCTTCGGCACCCGCGACCTCGTCCACTGGGCACCGCAGATCCGGGGCCTGGAGGAGGCCGCCGTCCGCCAGCTGATCTCGCCCCCGGCCGGCGAGGCGCATCTGATCAGCGGGCTCGGGGACCTCGGCGTGATGTACCACGAGCGGCTGACGGCCTCCCCCTCGCGCGGCATGGCGTCGAACCCCGTCATGGGGTCGGCCACCGGGCTCGCCCAGGCCGCGCTCAGGCCCTCGTACGTGGTGCGGGCCGGCTGGGGCGACCACGGCAACGGCGCGTACTCCCGCGACGGCGGCCGGACCTGGGCGCCCTTCGCGGCGCAGCCGGACCTCGCCACCAGTGCGCCGGGGCCGATCGCCGTGAGCGCCGACGGGAAGACCCTGCTGTGGTCCTTCGTCCACTGGGACGGAACCAGGCATCCCGCGTACCGCTCCGCCGACAACGGCGCCACCTGGTCCGAGGTCCCCTCCTTCCCGAAGGGCGCCACACCGGTCGCCGACCCGGTCCGCCCGACGCTCTTCTACGCGTACGACTCCGACGCGGGAACCCTGTACACCAGTACGGACAGCGGTCGCACCTTCACCGCCCGGGCGGCCGGACTGCCGTCCGGCGACGCCCAGTTCAAGATCGTGGCCGCCCCCGGACGCAGCGGCGACCTGTGGCTGTCCGCCAAGGGGAACGGCCTGTACCGGTCGACGGACGGCGGCGCGTCCTTCACCCGGGTCACCAGCTGCCGGGCCTCGTACAACCTCGGCTTCGGCAGGGCCGCTCACGGCGCCTCGTACCCGGCGGTCTACCAGGTCGGGTCCGTGGACGCCCTCACCGCCGTCTACCGCTCCGACGACGGGGCGAAGACCTGGATCCGCATCAACGACGACGCCCACCAGTGGGGCTGGACCGGCGAGACCATCACCGGCGACCCCAGGATCCACGGCCGCGTCTACCTCGGCACCAACGGCCGGGGCATCCAGTACGGAGACCCCAGGTGATCGACGACCGGCTGCTCTTCGGCGGCGACTACAACCCCGAGCAGTGGCCCGAGGAGGTCTGGTCCGACGACGTACGCCTCATGAAGCAGGCGGGCGTCAACTCCGTCACCCTCGGCGTCTTCTCCTGGGCGAAGATCGAACCGCGCCCCGGAGCACGCGAGTTCGGCTGGCTGGACCGCCTGATGGACCTGATGCACGAGAACGGCATCGGAGTGGTCCTCGCGACCCCCACCGCCTCCCCGCCGCCGTGGATGGGCAAGCTGCACCCCGAGACGCTGCCGCGCGACGAGGACGGCCGGACCGTCTGGTGGGGTTCCCGCCAGCAGTTCTCCCACTCCAGTCTCGTCTACCGGCGGTACGCGGCCGCCATCACCGAGGACCTCGCCGCCCGCTACGGCAGCCACCCGGCGCTCACCATGTGGCACATCAACAACGAGTACTGCACCCACGACTGGGGCGACGAGGCGGCCCGCGCCTTCCGTGACTGGCTGCGCGCCAAGTACACCTCGACGGACGCCCTCAACGAGGCCTGGGGCACCGCCTTCTGGAGCCAGCGCTACGACTCCTGGGAGGAGATCCTCCCGCCCCGCCGCGCGCAGTACATGAAGAACCCGGCCCAGGGGCTCGACTTCAAGCGCTTCACGTCCGACGCGCTCCTGGAGTGCTACCTCGCCGAGCGCGACATCGTCGCCCGCCACACCCCGCACATCCCGGTCACCACCAACTTCATGCCGTTCTGGACGGGCCAGGACGCCTGGAAGTGGTCCCGCCACGAGGACATCGTCTCGGTCGACATCTACCCGGACCCCAAGGACCCGTGGGCGGGCCAGTACAACGCCATGATCGGCGACATGACCCGCTCCCAGGCGGGCGGCCCCTGGATGGTGATGGAGCAGGCGGCGGGCCCGGTCAACTGGCGCGGCGTCAACCACCCGAAGCCGCCCGGCCTGAACCGCCTGCTCTCCCTCCAGTCCGTGGCCCGCGGAGCGGACGCCGTCTGTTACTTCCAGTGGCGGCAGTCCCGGCAGGGCTCGGAGAAGTACCACTCCGGAATGGTCAGCCACGCGGGCGAGCACGGCCGTACGTTCCGGGAGGTCGGCCGCCTCGGTGCCGAACTCGCCCGGCTGGCCCCCGCGGTCACCGGCACCCACTCCCCCTCCCAGGTGGCGATCCTGCACGACTGGGAGTCCTGGTGGGCCGACCAGCAGGAGGGCCGCCCCTCGGTCCGCGTCGAGTACCCGCAGGTCGTGCGGGCCTGGCACCGCGCCCTGTGGGAGGAGGGCGTCGCGACCGACTTCGCCCGTCCCGAGGGCGCGCTGGGCGGGTACGCCGTGGTCGTCGTCCCGCACCTCTACCTCCTCACCGACGCCGCGATCGACAACCTCCTGGCGTACGTGCGCGACGGTGGCACCCTCGTGTGCGGCTTCCACACGGGAGCCGCCGACGAGGACGACCGCATCCGCCCCGGTGGCATGGACCCGCGCCTGAGGGAGCTCTTCGGCATCCGCACGGTCCACGAGTGGTGGCCGCTGGACGCGGACGAGACGGTGGAGTGCGAGGGCTTCCGGGGCACGCTGTGGTCCGAGGAACTGGAAGCCGCGGCGGACGCCGAGACACTCGTCCGCTACAAGGGTGGCGAACTCGACGGTCTGCCGGCCGTCCTGCGCAAGGGCCGCGCGCAGTACGTCTCCACCCTCCCCGAGCCGGAGGCGCTGCGTGGACTGCTCGCGCGCGTCACCCGGGAAGCCGGCGTACGGCCTCCGCTCACCGGTCTCCCCGCCGGAGTGGAGGCCGTACGCCGCGGCGAACTCCTCTTCCTGCTGAACCACGGGCGCGAGCCGGTGACGGTGAGCCTGCCCGGCAGCCACGACGACCTGCTCAGCGGCGCCTCGATCGAGGGCTCGCTGATGCTGGCCCGTTACGGCGTGGCGGTGCTCCGCCCGTAGCCCTTCCCTCCCCCTCCTCCCCGCCACCTCCCACACATCCCCGAACCCCCGTGTGGTCCCCCTGACCACGCGGTAGCGCGTCCCCCCACCCATGGAAAGGAACACCCATGGCACGTCGCACGCTCGTCACAGCCCTTCTCGCCCCCGCACTGGCCCTCACCGGCCTGGTCGGCCTCGCGTCGGCCCCCGCCCACGCCGCCGTCTGGAACACCTGCGACAAGTGGGGCAACACCAGCCTGAACGGCTACACGCTCTACAACAACATCTGGGGATCCGGCGCCGGCAGCCAGTGCGTGTGGGCCAACTCCGGCACCACATGGGGGGTCTGGGCCGACCACCCGGCCACCAGCGGCATCAAGTCCTACCCCAACTCCAAGAAGGTGATCGGCAAGTCGATCACCGCCCTCTCCTCGCTCTCCAGCAGCTACAACGTCACCGTCCCGTCGTCGGGCGACTACAACACGTCGTACGACATCTGGGACACCGACTACGACTACGAGATCATGCTCTGGGTCAACCACAACGGCAACGTCGGCGCCCTCGGCTCGTACCAGGGAACCGTCACCCTCGGTGGCCACACCTGGGCCACGTACAAGGGCAACAACGGTGCCAACGAGGTCTTCTCCTTCCTCCGCACCTCCGACTCCGCCTCCGGCACCGTGAACATCCTGCCCGTCCTGAAGTGGATCAAGGACACCAAGCGCTGGATGGGCAACGAGACCATCGGTGACGTCCAGTTCGGTTACGAGATCAGCGGCTCGCCGGGCGGCCTGGACTTCCGGACCAACAACCTGACGGTCTCCTCCAGCTGATCCCCGCATCCCGCGGGCACCGGGTCGCCGCGGCAGCCTTTCCAAAGGCCGCGGCGGCCCGGCTGCGCATCTCCTCCTCCCCCTCCCCCACACGACGAGGACGACTCCATGCCCGGATCCGCCCACCTCGCCCGCCGGCGCCGCCGAGGCGTCATGAAGACCGCGGGACTGCTCGCCACCGCGCTCGTCGCGACCGCCGGCGCCCTGACCGTCAGCCAGTCCGCCGGAGCTGCCGGAGCTGCCGGAGAGATGTCCCGGCCCGCCAACAAGGCCACCACCGCCCTGGCCGCCGCGCGCGTGGCCGAGAAGCTCGACCGCGGGCCCGTCGCCGTCCCCGCGAGCGGAGGCGTCCTGGTCACCTGGCGCATGCTCGGCAGCGACACGGAGGACGTGTCCTTCAAGCTGTACCGCGGCGGGACGCTGATCCAGCAGACCAAGAAGACCAACTACCTCGACACGGCCGGAAGCACCGGCTCCTCGTACGAGCTCCGGGCCGTCGTCGGCGGTGTGGAGCAGCCGGGCGAGAAGGCCGGCGTATGGGCCTCCGGCCGTCTCGACATCCCCCTCGACAAGCCGCCGGGCGGCACGACCCGCGACGGCGTCGCCTACACCTACGCCGCCAACGACGCCTCCACGGCGGACCTGGACGGCGACGGCGCCTACGAGCTGGTCCTGAAATGGGTGCCGTCCAACGCCACCGACGTGGCCAACTCCGGTACCTGCACGGGCCCGACGGTCTACGACGCGTACGAGCTGAGCGGCAAGCGGCTGTGGCGCGTGGACCTCGGCACGAACGTGCGCAGCGGTTCGCACTACGACTCGTTCCAGGTGTACGACTACGACGGTGACGGCAGGGCCGAGATGGCGGTCCGGACGTCCGACGGGTCGAAGGATTCCGCCGGCACCGTCATAGGCGACGCGAGGGCCTCGCACCTGTCCGCCGACTGCGCGGTGCTGAGCGGCCCCGAGTTCCTGTCGGTCTTCGACGGGCAGACCGGCAGGGTCATGGACTCGGTCCCCTTCGAGCCCGCGCGGGGCGCGGTCTCCGACTGGGGCGACACCTGGGGCAACAGGGAAGGACGGCTGCTGTCCGCCACCGCGTACGTCAGCGGCTCCAGGCCCAGCATGATCTTCAGCCGCGGCATCTACGAGCGCGTCGCGCTGGCGGCGTACGACTGGAACGGCACCGACCTCACCCGCCGCTGGAAGTTCGACAGCAACAGCTCCACCAACGCGGGCAAGGGCTACGACCAGCAGGGCAATCACAATCTCGCGGTCGCCGACGTGGACGCGGACGGCAAGGACGAGATCGTCTACGGGGCGATGGCCGTCGACGACAACGGCTACGGGCTGTGGACGACCAAGCTGGGTCACGGTGACGCGCTGCACGTCGGCGACCTGGATCCGGCCCGCCCCGGTCTGGAGTCCTTCAACGTGCACGAGCACACGGGCTCCGCGTACGGCTACGAGATGCACGACGCGAAGACCGGCACGGTCCTGTGGGGCGGCAGGACCGGAACCGACGTCGGCCGCGGCATCTGCGCGGACCTGACACGCGGCCACGCCGGGGCCGAGTGCTGGTCCAGCGGCGGCGGGCTCCACGCCGCCGACGGCACCAGGATCAGCGATACGGTCCCGGCCTTCGGCGGCGGCGCCTCGTACAACTCCGCGATCTGGTGGGACGGCGATGCCCACCGCGAGCTCCTCGACCACCGCTGGTCGGGTTCGGCGGGCTCCGGTTACGGCCAGGTGCTGAAGTACGACGGCGACAGTGAGCTCACCCGCATCTGGTACGACCAGGACGCCCGGTCCAACAACTGGACCAAGGGCAACCCCTCGCTGAGCGCCGACCTCCTCGGCGACTGGCGCGAGGAGATGCTGTGGCGCAACGCCGACTCCACCGCTCTGCGGCTGTACACCACCCCGCACTCCACCGAGTACCGCCTGCCGACGCTCATGAGCGACCCGGTCTACCGACTCGGTGTGGCATGGCAGAACACCGGTTACAACCAGCCTCCGCAGGTGAGTTACTACCTCGGCACCAAGTGAGGGAGGAAGCCCGGAACTGACCGGAACCGACGGTACAGGTCAGACCAGTACGGGCCGGGCCGGTGCGGGTCAGGCGGGGGCGGGCCCCGTGCTGGTCCGCACCGTCAGTTCCGGGGCGAGCAGTTCGATGCCGTCCGTGCCGTGCCCGTTCAGCTTGGCGACAACGTGCTCCACCGCCCGCCGCCCCATCTCCTGGGCCGGGATGGCCACCGACGTCAGCCGTACGGAGGCATGGACCGCGACCGGGTCCGGGCAGACGGCGACCACGGACACGTCCTCGGGGACCGCCCGGCCCTGCCGGCGCAACAGGGCGAGCAGCGGCTCGACGGCCGACTCGTTCTGCACGACGAAGCCGGTGGTGCGGGGCCGCTCGTCGAAGATCCGGGCGAGGGTCGCGGCCATCGCGTCGTACCCGCCGTCGCTGGGGCGGTGCAGCAGGCGCAGGTCCAGCTCGCGGGCGCGGGCGCGCAGCCCTTCGAGGGTGCGCTCGGCGAAGCCGGTGTGCCGCTCGTAGACGGCGGGCGCCTCGCCGATCACCGCGATGTCGCGGTGGCCGAGGCCGGCCAGGTGCTCGGCGCAGAGCGCACCCGTCGCCACGAAGTCGAGGTCCACGCAGGTCAGCCCGACTGTTTCGGCGGGCAGACCGATGAGCACGGCGGGCTGCCCGCTCTTGCGCAGCAGCGGCAGCCGGTCGTCGTCGAGCTCGACGTCCATCAGGATCATGGCGTCCGCCATCCCGCTGCCGGTGACCCGGCGTACGGCGGGCGCGCCCTCCTCGCCGGTCAGCAGCAGCACGTCGTACCCGTGGGTGCGCGCGGTCGTGGCGACGGCGACGGCGATCTCCATCATCACGGGTACGTACATGTCGGTGCGCAGCGGCATCATCAGCGCGATGATGTTGGACTTGCTGCTCGCCAGGGCCCGGGCGCCCGCGTTGGGGTGGTAGCCGAGATCCTGGATGCTGCGTTCGACGCGCAGGCGCGTCGCGGAGGAGATCGAGCGCTTGCCGCTGAGGACGTAACTCACCGTGCTGGCCGAGACTCCGGCGTGGCGGGCGACCTCGGCGAGGGTGACCATTGGACAACTCCCGAACATGGCGGCCGGGGTGGCGAAACGCTTCGCCTCCGGCTGCCGCAGTGTCAGTGACAGATACTGGTTCCGACCTTAGAGGGGCACTTCAGAGCTGTCCAGAGGGTGAGTCGAAGCGCTTCGACTTATTGTCCCCCGTCCAGGGCGCACGGGGACGGAGGCGCGGTGGTGCGGCGCCCCCCCTGAGGAGGGACGCCGCACCGGTGCTCCGGACGTTACAGTGCCGGATGGGCGTTCTTCAGGAGCTGCTGGAACTGGGCGGAGAACCACTGGCCGGACAGCGGAGCGTCGGGCAGGGCACCCGTCATGCTGTTGTTGTTCCGGGGGTTGCCGGTGTACGTCGGGTCGCACATCCGGTCGAAGCCCTTCCCCTCGTCATTGGGGATCGCCTTGCTGGCGCCGTCGGACTCACCCGGGGGCTTCATCCAGACGTACGCGTCGATCCCCGCGGCGGGCGCGGCCTGCGGACGCTCGCCGAGCCCGGCACCCGCCTGGTTGCACCAGTTGCCGAGGTGGATGCGGCGGTCGTAGCGGCCACCGTCCACATAGGTGTCGACGCTGGTCTTCGGCCCCGGCTGGGCGGGACGGGCGCTGCCGCCCCAGCCGTTGCGCGAGGTGTCGATCAGCATGCCGAGCTTGGTGTCGAAGCCGATCGAGACGAGCTTGTTGCGCATGGCCTGCGCGTAGGAGAGCTCATCGGTGTAGCGGTTCCAGTCGACCCACTTGGACTGGCGGACCGAGACACCGTTGACGCTGTCGTCGATGGTGAAGTTGTTCTCCTTCAGGGCGCTGTAGTTGGCGGTGTTGACGATGAACCCGTGGACGTCGCCGACCGTGGCGCCCTCGGCCGCGGCCGCCTGCTTGAACAGGTCGGCGGAGGCACCGAAGTTGTCGTCCCAGCCGAGCCAGCCGTGGTGCCCGGCGTCGACGTAGTTGTAGACGTTGGGTGCGTTTCCGAGCTTGTTGAGGGCGTAGCCGACCCCCTTGATGTAGTTGCCGTTGGCCTTCATGACGTCGCAGTTCGGCGTGGCGGTGGGGCGCGGTGTGACGTTGGTGACGAGGTTGGGCAGCGAGTCGATCTCGACGGTGGTGACGATCCGCAGGGAGGCGTACTTCGGGTCGGCGAGGATCGCCGCGATCGGGTCGATGTAGTCGCTCTTGTACTTGTCGATCTCCGTCGCGCCGAGTTCACCGTTGGAGGCGAGGGCGGCGCAGTCACGTCCCGGCAGGTTGTAGATGACGAGCTGTACGTAGAGTTCGCCGGTGCCCTTCTGCTTGAGCGCCTCGTCGAGGTGGTCGCGCAGGCCCATGCCGGTGCCCACGCCCTCGATCGCGGCGGTCCGGTCGAGCCAGACGCCGGTGGGCTGGCCGGCTACGGCGCCGCCGCCCGGTTCGGCGGCGGCCTTCGCGGCCCACTCCGGGTTCACGTACCCCTTGGCACCGGCATATGGGTTGTCCACCCGGGTGCCCGGCACGGGCGGATCCGTGGGGCCGGGGCCGGGGCCGGGGCCGCCTCCGTCGACGTTGCAGGTGACGCCGTCGAGGGTGAAGGCGGCGGGCAGGGCGTTGGTTCCGCTGTGGGTGGCGTTGAAGCCGAAGCTGACCGAGCCGCCCGTGGCGAGCGAGGCGTTGTAGCCCTCATTGGCGGCGGTGACCTGGGCGCCGCTCTGGCTGATCCTGGCGTTCCACCCCTGCGTGACCTTCTGGTCGCCGGCGTACGACCACTTCACGGCCCACCCGTTCTTGGCGGAGCCGTGGTTGGTGACGGTGACGGCGGCGCTGAACCCGCCGCCCCACTGGTTCTGCACCTTGTAGTCGACGGTGCAGGGGACGGCGGACGCGCCCGCGCCCGTGTCCGTGGGCATCGTCGCCATGGCGGTTCCGGCCGTTCCGGACACCAGCGCGAGCGCGGCGAGTAACGCGATTCGTGTGCGGTTCATCTCGGGTCCTGTCTGTCGAGTCGTCCAAGGTCCTGACGGCGCATCGGTGTGCCGTCACATCTGCCGATCAGCGGCGGCCCGAAGGAGGGGTTCCAGGTGTTCGGGGCCAACCGGGGTACGCCGGTCCGTGCACGTCGGGCCACGGAGCGGCGACAGGCGTGAGCATCGTGCTCCGGCTCGCCACCGAAGGCGGGGCGAGAGCGGCACCGACAAGCGGTGCGGGTGAATGCGGGGGGCGTCACATGAGCGACTCCTTGCAGCTCTGACACGCCGTCACCGACGCGTCGACTGATGGAACCGCTCCCACTGGTGTTTTGAAGCTAGCGGCAAGTTCCGTCAAGCAACAGAGGAGTTCACGTATTCATCTATCGAATTAGTTCGACTCTTCAAGCCCCTTGACCCCTCTTGCTTCCTCTCTCCACTCTGGGAGCGCTCCCACTGGTTCGCAGCTTGTTGTTCCGCCGACGGAGTGAGCAGCACGACAGGACCGAACTCCACTCCGGTCGGCGGAGTCGCACCCGTCTCCACGTCATCACCGGTTCCGGGCCCCACCGGCACCACTGAAGGGACACCCCCCATGCGATCCCCTGCGCCACGGCCGGGCAGAGCGCGCCTGCTCTCCGTCCTGCTCGCCCTGCCGGCCCTGACCGGCGGCCTCCTCGCCGGCGCGCCACCGGGCTTTGCCGAACCGGCGGGCCGGGCCGCCGCGGACAGGCCGGCCGCGGCGGTGGCCGCGGACACCTACACCTGGAAGAACGTGCGGATCGACGGCGGCGGCTTCGTTCCCGGCATCGTCTTCAACCGCACCGAGAAGAACCTGGCCTACGCCCGCACCGACATCGGCGGCGCCTACCGCTGGCAGCAGGACACCCGGACGTGGACACCGCTCCTGGACTCGGTGGGCTGGGACGACTGGGGGCACACCGGCGTCGTCAGCATCGCCTCCGACGCCGTCGAGCCGAACAAGGTGTACGCGGCCGTGGGCACGTACACCAACGACTGGGACCCGGGCAACGGCGCCGTACTGCGCTCCTCCGACCGGGGCGCGAGCTGGAAGAAGACCGGTCTGCCGTTCAAACTGGGCGGCAACATGCCGGGGCGCGGCATGGGCGAGCGCCTCGCGGTGGACCCGCACAAGAACAGCGTGCTCTACCTCGGCGCGCCCAGCGGCAAGGGCCTGTGGCGCTCCACGGACTCGGGCGCCACGTGGTCGCAGGTGACCGCCTTCCCCAACCCCGGCAACTACCGGCAGGACCCGTCCGACACGAGCGGGTACGCCTCCGACAACCAGGGCATCGTCTGGGTCACCTTCGACGAGTCCACCGGATCGCCGGGCAGCGCCACCAGGACGGTCTACGTGGGCGTCGCCGACAAGGAGAACACGGTCTACCGCTCGACCGACGCGGGCGCGACCTGGTCGCGGCTCGCGGGCCAGCCCACCGGTCTGCTCGCCCACAAGGGCGTCCTCGACGCCGAGAACGGCTACCTCTACCTCCCCTACAGCGACACGGGCGGACCGTACGACGGCGGCAAGGGCCAGGTGTGGCGGTACGCGACGAGGACCGGGGAGTGGAAGGACATCAGCCCGGTCGCCGAGGCCGACACGCACTACGGCTTCAGCGGGCTGAGCATCGACCGGCAGCGCCCGGGCACCGTCATGGTGACGGGCTACAGCTCCTGGTGGCCGGACACGCAGATCTTCCGCTCCACGGACCGGGGCGCCACCTGGACGACGGCCTGGTCCTACTCCTCGTATCCAGAGCGCGCCAACCGCTACACGATGGACGTCTCGTCCGTGCCGTGGCTGTCCTGGGGCGCGAATCCCGCGCCGCCCGAACAGAGCCCGAAGCTGGGGTGGATGACCGAGGCCCTGGAGATCGACCCGTTCGACTCGGACCGCATGATGTACGGGACGGGCGCGACGGTCTACGGAACCGAGAACCTCGGCGCGTGGGACACCGGCGGCAAGTTCACCGTCGAGCCGATGGTGCGGGGCCTGGAGGAGACCGCGGTCAACGACCTCGCCGCGCCGCCGTCCGGCGCACCGCTGCTGAGCGCGCTGGGGGACATCGGCGGCTTCCGCCACACCGACGTCACCAAGGTGCCGGCGCTGATGTACCAGTCGCCGAACTTCTCCACCACGACCAGCCTGGACTTCGCCGAGTCCGAGCCGGACACGGTGGTACGGGTGGGCAACGCCGAAGCGGGCCCGCACGTCTCCTTCTCCCGGGACAACGGCACCACCTGGCAGGCGGGAAGCGACCCGGCCGGCGTGACCGGCGGCGGCACGGTCGCGGTGTCCGCCGACGGCGGCCGGTTCGTGTGGAGCCCGCAGGGCGCGGGGGTGCAGACCGGGTCCGGCTCCTCCTGGACCGCGTCCACCGGCCTGCCGGCGGACGCGGTGGTGGAGTCCGACCGTGTCGACCCGAAGACGTTCTACGGCTTCAAGTCCGGTGTCTTCTACGTCAGTTCGGACGGCGGTGCGACCTTCACGGCGAAGGCGTCCAGCGGACTGCCCACGGACGGCAGCGTCCGTTTCAAGGCGGTGCCGGGCGCCAAGGGCGACATCTGGCTGGCCGGCGGATCGGCCGGGGGCGCGTACGGGCTGTGGCACTCGACGGACGGCGGGGCCACCTTCACCAAGCTGACCGGCGTGACCGAGGCCGACACGATCGGTTTCGGCAAGGCCGCGCCGGGCGCCTCGTACCAGACCCTCTACACCAGCGCGAAGATCGGCGGCGTACGCGGCATCTTCCGCTCCACCGACGCCGGAGCGAGCTGGACCCGTATCAACGACGACGCCCACCAGTGGGGGTGGACCGGCGCGGCCGTCACCGGTGACCCCCGGGTCTACGGGCGGGTGTACGTGGGGACCAACGGCCGCGGCATCGTGTACGGCGACACGGCGGACTCCGGCGGTCCCGGTGTCCCGGGCGACCCTCCGGGCCCGGGCACCTGCTCCGTCACCTACAGGATCACGAACCAGTGGTCCGGCGGCTTCCAGGCCGAGGCGACCCTCACCAACAGCGGCGGCACGGCCTGGGACGGCTGGTCACTGGGCTGGTCCTTCCCGGACGGCCAGAAGGTCACCCAGCTGTGGAACGCCTCGTACGCACAGGAGGGCGCGGCGGTGACGGTGAGGAACCTGGGCTGGAACGCGAAGGTGCCACCCGGCGCGTCGGTCGGCTTCGGGTTCACCGGCAGCTGGTCGGGGGCCAATGACCGACCCGCGGCATTCACCCAGGGGGGCAAGGCCTGCACCACCGGCTGACACCGCTCCGACAGGGCCGGGGGCGCACGCGCACGCGCCCCCGGTGTGCCCGCCGAAGGTTCATCCGTTCGCACTCCTGCTGTGGCGACGACCCGTGCGGTGTGTGAGCGTGATCAGGATGTCGCGGACAGGCGCCGTCGAGACCTTCTGCCCCAGGGAGCCTTCAGATGTCGGAACGCAACACCGTCCTGCGCAGCATGCACGATCTGGGTCTGGCCGCCTGGTTCGGCGGTTCGCTGATGGGAGCCGTAGGACTGAACGGCGCCGCCGTGTCCGAGGGTGGAACCGAGGCCGCGGGCGCGCGGATCGCCAGTAGCGGCTGGGCGAAATGGACGCCGGTCAACGCCGCCGCCATCGCGGTCCACCTGGTGGGCGGCAGCGGCCTGCTGGCGGCCAACTCCGCCCGCGTCGCGACCCAGCAGGGTGTGGCGGCCTCCACCCTGGCCAAGACGGTTCTCACCGGTGCGGCACTGGCCGCCACCGCGTACGCCCGGCTGCTCGGCAAGAAGGTGGAACTCGCGTCCTCCTCGGACCCCGAGAACACCGAGAAGGCTGCCAAGCACCCCGTCGACCTGGAGAAGGCCAAGCGCCACCTGGCGTGGATGCAGTGGGCGGTGCCCGCGACGACCGGCGGCCTGCTGATCCTCAACGCCCTGCACGGGGAACAGCAGCGCCCCTCGCAGCAGCACCAGGGCATGATGCAGAAGATGATGCCGCCGATGGGCCGGCACATGTGAGACGGGTTCCGGGCCGCCCCGCGCCGGCGGCTTCGGGCCACGCGCCTGCGCGGGCCCGGCTTCCGTACGGCCCACGGAAGCCGGGCCCGCGCAGGCGCGTGCCTATTTCCTGGTGCGGCCGGGGACCTGCCCCGTGGGCCCGCCGGGCACACCCTCCCCGGGTAAGCCGGGCCGACCACCCTCCGGGCGGGACCGGCCGCATGAGTAGGCTCCTGATACTTCAGACCGGCCCGGGGGATCCACAGGTGGAACGAGCACACACAGAACGACCGCGCGTGGACACCCCGCGCCGGATCGGCCCGTACCACCTGATCACCCGCCTTGATCCAGTCGGCCCCGGCACACCGCCCGTGCCCCAGCGCCGGTTCGTCGCGCGCAGCGCGGACGGCGACCGTACGGTACTGATCAGCTCCCCCCTCGAAACGGCCGACCCCGGACGCTTCCTCGTCGAAGCCGACGCGGCCCGCCGCCTGCTGGGCCCCTGGGTCTCCCCCGTCTCCGAACTCTCGCCCCCGTCCGCGGCCCCCTGGTACGCCTCGCCGTACCTCCCCGCGCTGCCGCTCCCGGTGGCCCTGGCAGTCCACGGCGGCCGCCTGCCCGAGCGCACCGTACGAGCTCTGGGCGCGGCCCTGGCCGAAACGCTCGCGGGCGCACACGCCACGGGCATCACCCATGCCGGCCTGTCCCCCGCGGCCGTGCTCCTCGCCGGGGACGGCCCGCGTCTGGCCTGCTTCGGCGCGGCCCGCGCGGCGGCCCCGGACGGCGTCCGGCGCACCGGTCTCCCGGGCCTTGACCCGGGCTGCCTGGCACCGGAACAGGCATCGGGCGGCCGCCCGCGCCCGCCGGGCGACCTCTACGCACTGGGCGCGGTCCTGGCGTACGCCGCGACGGGTCACACGGTCCCGGACCGTGCCGAACTCCCCCAATCCCTGCGCTCCCTGATCGCACACTGCCTGACACGCGACCCGGCGGAACGCCCCACCGCCGCCGAGGTCCTGCACTCCCTTTCCCCGTCCTCGTCCGCCCCCGCCTCGCCGGTGCCCGGCTCCGCCGCGTCGCTCCTCGCACCCGGCTGGCTGCCGGGCCGGGTGGTGGCGGCGGTGGCCCACCAGTCCGCGAAAGTGCTCGCCGCCGAACTCCGCATCCCACTGCCCCCCAGGACGTCCTGACCGATGCTGTCCCCCCTCACCCACGACGACCCCGCCCGGATCGCCGGGTACCGCCTGACGGCCCGCCTGGGCAGCGGCGGCATGGGCACGGTCTACCTGGCCCGCTCCGCCGGCGGTCGCACGGTCGCGCTGAAGACGATGCACGCCGGCATCGCCTCGGACCCGGCCTCCCGCACCCGCTTCCGCCTGGAGACAGACGCGGCCCGCATCATCGGCGGCCACCACGGAGCGACGGTCGTCGACGCCGACCCGCTCGCCGAAACCCCGTGGCTGGCCACCGAGTACGTCCTGGGCCCGCCCCTCGACGACGCGGTCACCCTCTGCGGTCCCCTGCCCGAGCCCTCGGTCCGCGCGCTGGGCGCGGCCCTGGCCGGGGCCCTGTCGCAACTCCACTCCTCGGACGTCGTCCACCGCGACCTGAAGCCGTCCAATGTGATGCTCACGGCCTACGGCCCCAAAATCATCGACTTCGGCATCGCCCAGGCGGCCGGCGACGAACGCCTCACGCGTACGGGAGCAGCGACGGGCACCCCCGCCTTCATGTCCCCGGAACAGGCCACGGGCCAGGAACACACCCCGGCGGGCGACGTGTTCGCCCTCGCGGGCGTCCTGGCCTTCGCCGCCACGGGCCGCGGCCCCTTCGGCACCGGCCAGGCCGCGGACCTGCTCTACCGCGTCCGGTACGCGGAGCCGGACCTGGCGGACGTACCGCCCCCGCTCCTCCCCCTGCTCATCCGCTGCCTCTCCAAGGACCCCGCCCAGCGCCCCACCACGGCCCAGCTCGCCGCCGGACTCCACGACGGCCACGGCGAGTTCGCGGACCACCTGCCGGACCTCCTGCTCGCGGACATCGGGCGCAGGGCGACGGAGGTCTGGCAGTACCAGCCCTACCGGCTCCCCGCACCGGAGGGGACCACCCGGGGCCCGGCCTCCGGCGCCCCGGCCCTCACCCGCCGCAGACTCCTGACGGTGGGCGGGAGTTCGGTCCTCGGCGTCGCGGCGGCGGGGGCGGGCGCGTGGGCGTGGCTCGGCCCGAAGGACCCGGGAGGCAGGACGGGGGATGGACCGGAACCGGCCAGGAGCAGTACCTCCGCCTCCCCCACCGCCTCGGAGAAGCCGCTGAGCGACTACCTCTGGCAGGTTCAGATCCCCCCGGTGGACGACCTCACCCTCCGCGTCTACCCGGCGGCCGACCCCTTCCCGGCCGTCCTGGGCGACCACGTCCTGCTGACGATCGGCACGGGGCTGGCCGCCGTCGACCCCAAGACCGGGAAGGGCGCCTGGACGACCGGCGACGTCGAGGACGCGTGGCGCGTCACCACGGACGGCAAGCAGATCTTCCGCATCCCCGACCACGAGTTCTTCGGCGTCGAGGGGCAGGTCAAACCCCTGGTCGTCGACTCGGTCGACGCGGCCACCGGCAAGACGGCCAAGCCCCGGCAGACCTTCCCGGACTTCAACGTCCTGCACAAGGAGGGCCAGTTGGTCTGCTGCGCCGACGGCATGCTGTATCTGGTCGGCGGCACGGGCGGATACAAACGCGGTGGCTACCAGAACGGCCAGTCCTGGTATCTGGTGGCCGTCGACATGCGGTCGGGCGCGGAGCGCTGGCGCCGCCCCCTCCCGCCCCGCAAGGAGGAGACCGACAGCCCGCACTTCCTCGCGGGCCGGGTCGTCGGCAACCGGCTGGTGCTCCTCCAGGAGACGTCCGCCGGGAAGGTCCGGCTCACGGTGCACGACTCCCGTACCGGAGGGCCCCTGTGGTCCGCCCCCGCGACCGACACCGAGCCCGATCTGGTCCGGAACCTGCTGACCGTGGACGACCGGCACGTCTATCTGGGCTTCGGCCCGCTGCGCGCCCTGCGTCTGGCCGACGGCAAGGAGGCCTGGACCCTCGCCAGGAGCCGCCCGGACGCCTCCTTCGGGCCGCCGTCCCTCAAGGACGGTGTGGTGTACGCCGTGCAGGACAAGCGGGGACTCGTCGCCGTCGGTGCGGCCGACGGGCGGGTGCGCTGGGAGGAGAAGGGCGGGGAGGGCGCGCGGGCGGACCTCACCGATCCCCCGGCAGCAGGCAGGAAGTACGTGTACAGCAAGGGGCCTTCGGGCCTCCGGCGGATCGACGTCTCCACGCATACGACGACCGCCACCTACAAGACCTCCGGGACCCGCTTCCTCGCCCATGAGCGCGCCCGGGTCGTCTTCGCCCTCGGTGGCCCGCTGATCTCGGCGTACCCCTGGAGTAGCCGGCCCGTGGTGGCCCCGGCAGCAGGCTGCCCCTCGTCACGTCCGTCACGTCCGACAACCCTCTGGAAAGCGCAGCCATGAAGCCCCTCAGTACCGGTGACCCGATCCGCCTCGGCCCGTACCGCCTCCTCGGCGTACTCGGCGAAGGCGGCATGGGCAAGGTCTACCTGGGACAGGACCGCACCGGACGCCCCGCCGCCGTGAAGGTGCTGCGCCCCGAACTCGCCCACGACCAGCACCTCGCGCAGCGGTTCGTACGCGAGGCCGAGATGGCGAAGGCCGTCACCAGCAGAGGCGTGGCGCGGGTGCTGGGCGCGCAGACGGAGGGCGGGCGCCCGTGGATCGCCACCGAGTTCCTGGCCGGTCCGACGCTCGACGAGGCCGTCGGCGCGTACGGCCCGATGGACGGCCCGACGGTACGCGCCCTGGCCGACGCGCTCTCCCGTACGCTCTACGACATCCACACCGCCGGTCTGATCCACCGCGACCTCAAGCCCCCGAACATCGTGCTGACGTCGTCGGGCCCGCGCATCATCGACTTCGGCATCGCCCGCCCCCAGCACGGCCTGACTCTCACCACCACCGGCCAGACCCCCGTCACGCCCGGCTACGGCGCCCCGGAACAGGTCCTCGGCCGGCGCGTCGGCCCGGCCGCCGACGTCTTCTCGCTCGGCGCCGTCCTCGTGTACGCGGCGAGCGGCCGCCGCGCCTTCGACGCAGCCCATGTGGCGGCCGTGCAGTACGAAGTGGTGCACGGTGAACCGGACTTGAGCCAGGTACCCGCGGAACTCCGGTCCCTGATCACCCCCTGCCTGGCGAAGGACGCGGACCTGCGCCCGGCTCCCGGACAGATAGCGGCGGCTTTCTCACCGCCGAAGGGCGCGGACCGCGTCTGGCGGAGCGGCCCGCTGGCGGCCGGCATCAAGACGCGCGAGACGGATGTCCAGCGCGCGACCACCATGGCCGACGGGCCCCGCCCGGTTTCCCGCCGCCGCGCGCTGACCGCTCTCGCGGCGGGCGGCACGGTCCTCGTGGCGGGCGGCGGCGCGGGGGCGTGGTGGTGGCTGCGGGACAGCTCCGAAGCGGGCACCGGCACCGACGGAAAGGGGGCGTCGGACCCCTTCGGCATCCCTCCGGCCGTGCAGGCCGAGGAGGCGGAGCCGCTCGACCCGGACAAGGGCAAGTACATCGTCGGCGAAGCCCCGAAGCCTCTGTGGGGCCCCCTGCCGGTCGTCGCGGCGGACACACCCGCACCCCTGCCCGTGGGCGACGTGGTCGTCATCGGGGCGAAGGCGGGCGGAGTGGCGGCCTTCGACATGGCCACCGGCAAGCAGCGCTGGCGGGCCCCGGCCGCCGTCCCGTCGGGCCGCTACCTCTCCCTGTCCGACCGCCTCGTGGCCCTGGTCGACGCCAAGGGCACGCTACGGACGTACGTACCCTCCACCGGCGCCCCCAAGTGGACCGCCCGCGCCGATGCGCGCACGCTCCTGGCGGAGGACGGCGAGGCGGTGTACGTCGCCACCCGGGACGGCCGCCTGCGTTCCGTCGGCCGCTCCGACGCGAAGATCCGCTGGACGGCCCCGGTCACCGTGAACCTCCGCACGAAGGTGCACCCGCTGGGCATCGCGGCCGCCGGCCGCCTGGTCCTCTGCACGGCCGAGGGCGACGTCCTCGCCGTCGACACCACCGACGGCAGCAAGGTCTGGGACCGTCCCGAGCAGTCGGACGAGGTCCTGCGTCCCGCGCACCAGGACGGCGTCGTCTACCTGGGCGGCCGGACGCTGGCCGCGCTGGACATCGGCGACGGGAAGGAACGGTGGTCGGTCCCCGCCGGCGAGGACTATCTCGGCAACCCTCAGCCCTGGCGCAGCCCGACGGCCTATCCCGGCATGCTCTTCGCCGCCCACGACAACTGGCCCAAGCGCCTGGACCCCAGGACGGGCAAGGACGTCTGGAGAATGGGCAGCGGCAACGGCCCCCTGCGGGCCCAGGGCTCCGGCGTCTGGACCGTCGACACGGACGAGCTCTCGCCGCAGGTGAGCGGCCTCGACCTGACGACGGGCTACCCCCGCATGGTGTACAGGGAGGGCGAGGGAAGCCGCTGGGGCCTCGCGGCCGGCGGCAACCGCGTCTTCTTCCACGACTCGCACTCCCTGACGGCCCTGCCGGTGTTCTGAGCCGCCCGCCGGCCGCCGCACCTGGACGTTCCGTCCGGATCATCCGGTCGTTGGCCCGGTCGTGCCGTTGACTGACGCGCGGTGGGCGCGGAGGGAGCGGTGGCTCCCGGACCGGACGCCGAAGCGGGGTGGCCGCCGGGGTCAGCCCGACGTCGGCGGCTTCTGCGCGTCGAAGGCGAAGAGAGTGTTCTTGGCCGCGGCCACGACCACCGCACGCCCCGCGACGGTCACGCGCGCGCTCGCGCCCTGCTCGCCCGTCAGACCGTCGGCCTGCGGATCTGTGGTCCACAGGGGTTCGCCGTCGTGCGGCGACAGCGCGACCACCCGGCCGGTGGCCGAGCTGAAATACACCGCGCCCGCTCCCGCCACGGGACCCGACGCGCCCTCCACGGCCGTCTGCCGCGACCACTTCTTCCGGCCGGTCGCGGCGTCGAACGCCGTGACGAGACCGGTCTGCCCGCTCACGTAGACGGTGCCGTCCGCCATGCCGGGCGTCCCCGCGAATGTCCTGGCCAGCCGGGAGTACGTGACCTTCCGCGAGGCCGGGTCGACCCGCGCCACCCCGTCGTAGCCGACCAGCGCCGCTCCCTCCACGTGTCCCTGAAGGAGTACGAGCCTGCCGTCGGCGACGCCCATCGGCACGACGGGGCCGTCAACCGCGATGGGCCCGCCCAGTGTCCCCGAGGCGCGGTCGACCGGATACAGGGTGGGGTGGCGCACTCCTGAGGCGTCCACCTCCGCGTCCGTCGCGCACATCGCGAGGAGCCGTGGGCCCGCCGGGACGGGAGCGCACTGCGTACCCTCGGGGAACGACGTCGTCCAGGTGACCTCACCGCTGCGCGCTTCCCGGGCCTCGAAGCGGGAGTGGGAAGCGTCGACCGTCACGACGGCGGAGCCGACCACAACGGCGTCCCGGGTCCGGCCCGTGACGGCCTGCGACTGGGCGCCGGACGGCACGGACCACAGCTCCCGGCCGTTGTCCGCGTCGATGGCCACCACCTCACTGGAAGGGCCTTGCGGGGCGTCCTGGGCGGCGAAGCGGTAACCGAGCACCGTGTCGTCGGTGGCGCCCACCAGGTGCATGCCCTGGACGGGGACGCCCGGGCTCTTCACCGTCCACGCCCGCGAGCCGTCCAGGGTCCTGATGCGGGTCGCGACCACACCGCCGCCCCCGCAGAACAACGCGTCGCCGCTCGCGACGCAACGCAGCTCGTCGGGGATGTCCTGGCGACCGCCCCGCACGGTCGTGCGCCACGGCTCGAAGCCGTGCGGAAGTGCCGCACCCGGCGCCGCGACGCTGCCTCCCTTGTCGCCGCCGCCGCTCTCCCCGAAGCCGTCCGCCTTCAGCGCGGCGACTCCCCCGCCGATCGCCGCCATCGCGACCGCGGCCGCGAGCACGGGCCGCCATCGGCTGCGCGGGCGGCGGCCGACGGGGGTGCCGGTGCTCCCTGTACCGGGACCGGCCGGGGCGGTGGCCGGGGCAGCCGGCACCGGGGTGGCCCGCGTCGCGAGGTGATGCTGGGTGATCATGTCGCGGGTGCGGCCCGCTCCGGCCCCGTTCGCGTCGGTCCCGCCGAGGTCGGCCGGCAGGTCCCGCAGCAGCACGAGGAGTTCGTCCGTCGAAGGGCGCTCCTTGGGCTCCTTGTCCAGGCACGGTTCGACAACCGCGCGCAAAGCCGTCGGTACGGCGCCCAGCGACGGCTCCTCGTGCACCACCTGATACGCCGTCATGTACGGGCTGTCCGCGTCGAACGGCCCGTGGCCCGTCGCCGCGTACACCAGCAGCGTCCCCAGCGAGAAGACATCGGACCGCGGCCCCACACCACGCGGCGCCTGCAGCTGCTCCGGCGACATGAAGGGCGGCGTACCGATGACCCGCCCTGTCATCGTCAGCGTCTGCTGGTCCACGGCGCGCGAAATGCCGAAGTCGATGACGCGCGGCCCCTCGGGCGAGAGCACGACGTTCGAGGGCTTCAGGTCACGGTGGACGACCCCCACCCGGTGGATGTCGCGCAGCGCCTCCGCCAGACCGATGGCGAGCCTCTTCAGCTCCGCCCCGTCCAGCGGGCCCTTCGCGGCGATGCGCTGGGCGAGCGTGTGCCCCTCGATATAGGTCGTCGCCATCCACGGCTGCTCGGCCTCGGGGGCGGCGTCGACCACGGCGGCGGTGAACGCGCCGCTCACCCGTCTCGCGGCCGCCACCTCCTGCCGGAAACGGATGCGGAACTCGTCGTCCCCCGCGAACTGCTGGTGGATCAGCTTGATCGCGACAGGCCGCCCCGAACTCGTACGGGCCAGGAACACCGTACCCATGCCCCCGAGCCGAGCCGCGCCTCAAGCGGATAGCCGCCGATCTCGGCTGGGTCACCTACGCGCAGCGACACTCTTCCCGACCTTCCGTCCCCCGTGCACCTCTGCCACCACGGGCCTGCGTACCTGTCCTGCACACAAACTAGCCACAGGGCGGTACGGCAGAGCAAAGCGGGTGACGAACGGGGAGGCCGGGGCCGCTTCCGTGCCGCCCACGACGAAGCCCCGCCGAGAGGAGCACGACGGGCTTCACCGTGTCGTGGAAACACCGCACTCCGCGGCCCGTCGCCCCACGCGGAACCCCGCCGGCACGGGCCGGAGCAGAAGGGCCGGCGACCTCTTCGCCGGCGGACCGAGTCCAGGGCCGTTCCCGGACCATCGCTCACAACGGCTCGGCAGCCGCCGCTTCGCCCGGCCGGCCGGCCGGTGCCCCGTGCACCACCAGCAGACGGAGAACCCGCCGGCCGCCTTCGCCCACCCTGCGGCACCGACGCGTGCCGGTCCTTCGGTGCGGCCGGACCCCCGTCTGCTGTCCCAGCGCCGCACCTGGCCGAGGAGGCCCAGCCGGACCTGGCGGTTCGGATTTCCCTTGTTGGTGCCCACCCACCTCCGCAAGGACAACCCCGGCCGTACTCCCACCCCTCTTCCACCTGCGACCGCCGGCCCGTTCGTGCCGGAGCCGGCCTGGTGGACCCGGTGGATGGTGCGGCGCTCGGCCGGTCGCTCGCACACCGGCGCCGCAGAGGCGGCAGGGATCGCCGTGGCCCGTCCGGCCGTCGGCGGCGAAACGCCGGCACGGCTCGTCCCGCGGCGTCCGGGAGCGGCTAGGCGCGGTCCCCGCCGGCGGAGTCGGAGGGTCCGGCGGACACGTCATGCCTGTTCCCGACGGTGGGTTCCTCTTCGACGGCGGGCACACCGGAGGAAGGAAGCAGTTGCGGAATGCCGTCGACGATCGGATAGCGGCGGCGCAGGCGCGGATTGTAGAGGGCGCCCCCGGCCTCCTCGAGGATCAGCGGGCCCTTGTCGAGCGGGCAGGCGAGAATCTTCAGCAGCGGGCTGTCAGGCTTCATGAACGGGTTCCTTCGGAGGTGGGGGTGTCCGCGTCGTGTCGCGGCAGGATGAGCAGGACCGTCAGTGCGAGCAAGGTGCCGCCGAGACGCAGTAACAGCCGCAACGAGTCCTCGGGCAGCGGTTCGTCGAACGCGATCGTGCCGCTCACGATCGTGAACACGCAGGTCACCGTCGAGCACACCGGCACGATCAGTGACGCCCGGCAGCGCTGCAGCGCGGTCTGCGAAAGCACCAGTCCGCTGCTCCCTGTCAGCAGGAGGAGGTACGGGTACGGGGTGGCGAGCAGGGCTGGCACGGAGCCCGGGAGGTCCGAGGTGTCCAGGTGCCCGGAGACGCCCTTGACGGCGAGCGAGCTGACGCCGTAGATCAGACCGACCGCGACCGCGTAGGCCAGCCCGGTCGTCGGCTGCCGATGGCGCCGGCGGGCGCGCCGCTCCGCGGCCGTGTAGAGCACCAGCCCAGCCACGAGGGTCGGCACGCACAGTGCCAGCAGGATGCCTGTGGGCGCGCTGCGGCTGATCTCCTCGCTGGTCCCGTGCAGCGAGGCCACCACCATCACCAGCGCCAGACCGATGACACCTACCGCACGCCGCTCACGGCCGGAGGGGCGCTCACCGAGCACCACCGACGAGAGCACCAGCAGGAGGACCAGACCGGACAGGAACAAGCCCTGGGCGGCGGCGATCGGCAGTGTGCGGTAGACGGCCAGCTGCGCGGCGAACCCCAGGGCCAGCGCCGTGGCCCCGCAGATCCACAAGGGCCTGCAGGCCAGCAGGACGAGGGCCCGGCCCGGCTGTGCGGCGCTCAGCGGCGGCATGCCGGCCAGCGCCCGCTTCTCCAGGACGAAGCCGGTGCTGTACAGGACGTTCGCCACCAGCGCGGCGACCACACCCCACACCACGGACTACACCTTTCTCGCATGCACGAGGAGGATGGAGGCGAGGGACGGCAGCCCGCAGGCCAGGCGGTCCAGCGGGCGGAGCGGGCGCGGTACTCCGTGGAACGGCGCACCGGCGACCGCCACCACCTCGAACCCGGACGCCGCCACGAACTCGCGCAGCGCACGCGCCGTGTACAGCCTCAGGTGACCCACCACCTCCCTGCCCGGTCTGCCGTGGATGCGGCGCAGACTCACCTCGGAGAACACCGGCTGGACTCCGGCGAGCAGCAGGGCGCGGTTGTACCAGGCGCCGAGGTTCGGCGTCGAGAGCATCAGGTGCCCACCGCGTCGCAGCACCCTGCGCAGTTCGTCGAGGGCGCTGTCGGGGTCGACAAGGTGCTCGACGACCTCGCTGAACAGCACGGCGTCGGCACTGCCGGAGGCGAACGGCAGCCCGCTGCCGGTCAGTTCGCCGCGGACGACCTGGCTCAGGCGCGGCGCCGCCCGGCGCAGCGCGTCCTGCGACCAGTCGATCCCCACGACGCGGTGCCCGTCCAGGACGCGGGCCGCGGTCGCGCCGGCCGAGCCGTCCCCGCAGCCCACGTCGAGCACGGTGGCGGCCGGGCGGCCGGGCCCCGCGGGGCCGAGCGCATCGGCCAGCATCCGGGCCTGGCGCAGGGTACGGGCTTCCCCGGAGGCGACGGGAACGGCGGGGTTCTCGTAGAAGTCCCGCAGCCCGGGGACCGGCCGGCCCGGCGAAGTCACCGCCGGCTCGGGCGGCTTCCCGTGTGCCGCGGAGCCGCCGGCGGAGAGGGTCATGATGGCCCCTTCTGGTTGTCCTGGGTGGAGCGGGCTCCACGTGGTGTCGGGTCCGGATGCGGTGGGTCGCGGGGGTACGGCCCGCCCGGGGGCCATGTCTGATTCCGGTCCGCGGGCGCCTCGGCGTCCGCGGCGGTGGCGTCCGCCTCCCGGATTCCGGCTCCCCGCCCCGCCCCCGGAGCATCCGCCCCGGCCGGGGTGAGAGACGTCCTCGACAGCGACTCCTGGAACAGGCCCACCAGGTCCGCGCCGGCCGCGTCACCGAGCAGCGCCCGCGACCAGCGCAGCGTCACATGCAGTCGCCCGCCGGTGGAAGCCGCCGCCACGCTCAGCCCGCGCGGCATCCGCGCCGGTGCGGAGAACCACACGGCTGTCGCCCGGCCGGCGTCGCCGAAGTCCAGCGCGTACGGCACGCGTCCGAGGTTGGTGACCAGCACCGTCGACGTCCAGGACGCCGCCGCCCGCCGTGCGCCACGGGTGAGCACGCCCCGGATGCCAACCGGTAGCAGCGGTGCGGTGAGCAGACCCGCCCCGGCACCCAGGGGGGCACCACGGGCCGACTTCAGCGCGTGGGTGCGCCGAGCCGTGGTGCGCAGCAACCGGTCCACGGCTGCCGGGTCCGGCCGCTCGCCGAGCAGCAGGTCCGTGTCGCGCGGGTCCTCGGGGGCCATGGCCACCTCGACAAGCCGGGTGCCGTTGCCCATCGGCATCTCCGGGCCGCGCGGCCGGTCGTCCACGGGCATCGTGATCCGTACCGGACCGGCCGGCCGGCCCTGCAAGACGTTCCAGCGGCCCACCATCAGTGATGCGGCGACCAGCAGTTGGTCGTTGACGGTCCAGGGCTGGAGTCCTCCGTTCCGCGCCGCACGCCGCGGAACGGGCAGGTCCGCCTGCAGCATGCCGTTGCCCACGTCCCGGGCACGTACCTGCCCGGGACGGGAGTCCGGCGCGACGCGCACGGGGCGCGTACGTACGGTGCGGCCGGTCCCGCTCGGAGCCGGGCCCGAGCGCCCCGGCCGGACTCGCCCGGTGACCGGGGGGCCGGCCACGCCGCCGTATTGTTCGGCGGTCGTGGCGAGCACCCGCAGCCCCGACGGCGCGTCGAGGGCCGTGTGATGCGTCGTCAGCAGCAGCACGGTCCCGGTCTCGGAAGCCACGCCCGTCGCCGACGGCTCCGGGACGGCCGTTCCCTTGTCCGCCTCGACGACTTCCAGGCGCATCGGCGGCGACAGGGTGAGCGGCGGGCATTCGCTCAGGGCGCGGGCCCGGGCCCTGGCCAACGCGTCGGGGCCCCGCCCCGCGAACCTCACCGGATCACTGTCCGGCCGACCGGTCAGCTCCCACGCGAAGGACCGCCGGTGCCGACGGCCGGGTACTTCCCGCATCAGCACCCTGGGGTGCGCCAGCAGCGCCTGCCGGAAGGCGGCCCTCAGCCGTGCCGGGTCCAGCCGTCCGGGCAGGTGGACCTCGATGTGTACGCTCTCGGGCTCGTCGTCGCTGAGGCAGTGCCGCGACACCTCGTCGGGGGTCGGAAAGGGAATCCGGACCCTGCCGGGAGGGGGTGCGGTCCCCCTCCCGGCGGCGGCCCACGGCGCGATCACGAGGGGCCACCGCCTTCCGGCCGCCGAAGGGGCGGTTCGGACCGGTGCCCGTCGCCGGTGCTTCGCGGCCTGGCCGTGACCACCGGTCCGGCTTCCGGCGCTTCGGAAACGTCGTGGTCCTCGTGCCCGTCGTCCTGTTCGCGCCCGGCGTCCACGGACACCGGCCTCACCGCCGTCACCAGCGCGGCGGACAGGGCCACCAGCGCGAGCACCTGCGCGGAGCCGCTGAACGCGCCCTCCCCCGCGGCGACCGGTTCCCCGGCGCCGAGGGCCGCGACGAGGCCGGCTGCGGCCATCGCCGCCGCCGCGGCAGGCACCAGAACGGCCGGACGGATCCGCGCCGCCACAGCGAGTACGGGCACGACCAGGGCCAGCGGCCCGGCCGCCACCGCGACGACCGCGGTCAGCGCCACCGTCCCGAGCAGCATCCCCGGAGCCGCCGGCTCGGGCAGCTTCCCGCCGGTTCCACCGGCGTCGCGCCGGCGGCCCACGAAGGCCAGGGCGGCCAGCCCTGCGAGCGCGATCGCACCGCCGGTCAGGGCTGCCCGGTACGCCGTGGAGGGTTCGAACTCCATGGTCACCGTGCCGGACGCCCCGGCCGGGATCACCCAGGCCTGCTGCCAGCCGTCAAGACGCACCGACTGCAGCTCCGTGCCGTCCAGGGTGGCCTTCCAGCCGTCGTTGGCGTTCTCGTAGGTCCGCAGGTACGTGGCCTCGCCGGCGCCGGCCGACACCGAGACGGTCCGGCTGTCGTCGGTCCACCTGGTGACAGTGGCCTCGCGACCCGCCGCTCCCGCCGTCTCCTGTGGAGTGCCCCGGGTCAGCGTGACGTCGGTGATCGCCAGCGGCCCCGCGTCACCCGCCTCCACCTCGTGGTCGCCGCGCGGAAGTTCCAGGGTGCCGCCCTTCTCCTCCCCCGCGCAGAGGGCGACGGTGACGGGACGCCGCTCGGTGAGGTCCCGGACGAGTCCGGAGGCCTTCGTCTTGTGCAGGACACCGCCCACAGCGAGGTCCGGGCCCTCACCGCACGGCAGCGAGAAGCGCGCGGACGGCTTGGGTCGCGGCACCCGCAGATCGGCGAGTGCGGGAACATGCACCTCGCTCAGCCCGACCGGCAGCTGCAACTGCGCGTTCGCCACCGGATTGTGGACGGTGAGCGGGGCGGCCCTGCTGATGGTGATGTCCAGCCGGTTCGTCTTGACCGCAGGGAAGCGGACCCGTCCGTTCTCGTCCACGTCAGCCACGGCGGCGCCGTGCGGGGAGCTGATCGTTACCTGCTCGGGCCGGGTGGACACCCCGCCCGCGGGCACGAGGATGATCTCGTCGATCTTCTTCTTCCCGGGCCAGCTCAGGTGGACGACCGGCCGGTCGCCCGCTGTCCAGGCGGTCGTCAGATCACCGTCGACCAGGTTGCGGGCGCTGAGAGACGTGCCGTTGCGGCTGGTGGAGTCCACGGAGGCCGTCACCCGGTTCTTCGATCCGGGAGCCGAACGGTCCAGGAGTTCGTCCAACGGGCCGCCGGCTACGGCGACGGCCCGCGCCGACACCTTGTACTCGCCCGGTTCCTGGGTGCTGAACCGCCGGTGCAGTCCCGCCTCGGCCGATACGGGCGACAAGCCGCCCGCGTCGGTGCCCCTGTGCAGGGAGTACACGCTCGCCGCCGCGTCGGTGCGCTCCGCGTCGGCAGGCAGCACCAGCATGCGTGTCACCTGCACGTCCGGGACCGACACTTCGGAGAATCCGGCTCCGGACAGGCCCGGCCGCGCCTGTTGCGCGGCAACGACGGTGATCTTCATCCAGGACGTCTCGCCGGACGGAGCCTTGACGGTCTGCGGCAGACCGTTCGTCTGCAGCGGGCTTTCGGCCGAACCGCGGTCGGTCTCGATCCGCACGTGCGTGGGCGCCGCGCGCATGGCGTCGCCCGGCAGGGGCGTCAGCTGGATGGAGGCCGGGATGTCGGTCGGCCGGGAGAAATCCACTTTGAGCCACTGGCCGGCCGGCCTGCCCGGGCTGCCCTCGGCCCACGCGGTGTCCGGGTTGCCGTCGAAGGCGTTCACAGGGTCGTACTGCGGCAGGTGGAACAGCCAGTTGCCACTGCTGGACGCCGTCACGGACTCGGCGCCGCGCAGCACCGCCGTCGTCTGATGACCGGTGCCCTCCCGCGGCAGGATCTGCTGGGGCTTCCCCCGGGGTTCTGCAGACTGCCGGAGTGATTGCGCTCGTCCGCCGTGTAGGTGTACGAGGTGTTGTTGTTCACCAGGCCGAACCGGGTGTCGGCTCGGCGCAGCCCGTCCGCGACCGCCTTCACCGGCGCGACGACTCCCCGGGGAAGCCTGTCCCCGGCCAGTACGGCCGGCCGCCCGGCCATCGAGGGGTCGGCGGACAGCTGGAGCAGCGCCTCGGGTCCGCCGCTGACGACGGCCGTGTCGGCCACGGCCGAGACACCGACCCTGCCGGGCCGCGCGTCGCGGTCCTGCGGCCGGTAGATCTCCACGGCCTGGAGCCGCGGGTAGAGCCCCTGCACCTGGAGCGGGGTGTCGGCGGCGATGCGTCCGCCGGTCACCAGCGGGCCGAACCCGGTGACCTTGCGGTAGCCGGACGACTCCAGGGTCCGCTTCACCGTCTGCGGCGGGACGTAGCCGATCTGGTCGGGGTCGAGGTCGTTGCGGACGACCACCTCGTGCATGCCGGCCCGCGCCAGGTACGCCCGGAGGCCCGGAACCTCGCTGCCGGACAGCAGCGCCTGCTCGACGGCGTCGGTCATACGGCGTGCTCCGGGAGTACCGAAGGGGACGAAGTCACGCTGGGCCCAGGGGGTCTCGGCCAGCACGTCGAACGGCTGGTCGATGGGGGAACCCCAGGTGTAGATGCCGTGCGCCGTCGCCGGAACGACCAGTGCCCGGCTGTCGGGGGCGTTGGCCTTGAGCCAGCCGGCGGCCCGCTCCCAGTGGGTCGGCAGCTTGGTGAACGCCCCCGGCTGCAGGATCGAGCCGTTGACGTACGGGAGCGCCAGGCCGGGCAGTACCAGCAACGCCGCGGCCGCGGGCACCCGGCGCCGACCGCGGGGTGCGCGGGAACCTCTGCCCACGGAGAGCACGGCCGTCAGATGGGCCAGTCCGAGAGCGAGCGCGAGCGCCAGTCCCGGCTGGAACTTGTAGATGTTGCGGAACGGCTTGAGCGGCCCGTTCAGCCAGTCCTGGACGACACCGTGGAACGGACCGCCGAAGGCTCCGCCGTATCCCGCGAGCGTGATCGGAACGGCGGCCAGGACGGTCAGCAGCAGCCAGCGGCGCTCCGGCAGGTCCCGCCGGGCCAGGCCCGCCAGCCCCAGCGCCGCGGCGAACGCCGAACCGAGGACGGTGACGACGGAGGTCGCGACGGTCCAGCCGGCCGGCAGCCATGCCTCGCCGAAGTTCAGATAGGCCACCCAGTTACCGGCGCCGCGCAGCAGTTCGGTCGCGGACATGGTGGCGGTGGTCGTGTCGGCCTGCTCGACGTACGGCATGAAGTCCTCGCCGTAGATGCCGAGCAGGAGCAGCGGCGCCACCCACCAGACGGTGGCCAGCACAACGCCCGGTATCCACCAGCCCAGCAGCGCGCGCCGGCGCCGGCCGGGCGGGCGGCCGAGCAGGTACAGCCCCACGGGCAGCAGCGCGGCCAGCGTGGAGGCGGCGTTCACGCCTCCCATGAAGGGGATCAGCAGGGCCGAACGCGCGGCGGCCATCCGGTGGCTCAGCGTCGCGGAGGTCAGCGGCAGCAGCACCCAGGGCAGGAGGGCGCCGGGCAGCGCGGCGGCGGAAGTCGATCCGATGACGATCGT
Organism: Streptomyces sp. Wb2n-11; assembly: GCF_001049855.1. Taxonomy (NCBI): domain Bacteria; kingdom Bacillati; phylum Actinomycetota; class Actinomycetes; order Kitasatosporales; family Streptomycetaceae; genus Streptomyces; species Streptomyces sp. Wb2n-11. Next base: position 6,557,617 of record NZ_CVPB01000001.1, on the reverse strand, counting down.
GAAGGTGGGCCACAGCGCGTAGACCACGGCACCGACGACCCGGGTCGCGGGCGCACCCACGCGCAGCCGTTCGGCGAGTCTGAGCGCACCCCAGAAGGCGGCGGTCACGATGATCGACAGCCAGAGCCGCTCGGCCAGCCACACCGGAACCCGCAGCAGGTCCATGAACGCGTAGTAAGGGAGTGCGGGAAAGGCGTAGCCGATGTACTGGTTCGCTATGCCGCCGAGGCCCACGTTGCCGTTCCACAGCGAACCGAGGTCGCCGATGAAGCGCCAGGGGTCGAGGGCGACGCCGAGTTTGGTCTCGAACGTCATCCTCCCCGGCGACACCGCGAGGAACGACGCCAGCACGACGGCCCAGAAGCCGAACAGCAGGCGTCGTCCGCGCGGCTCGCCGAACGCCTCCGACGGCGTCGGGCCGGGCTGCGGCGCCCGGGCGGGCGCCTGGACCGTAGTGGTCATGACCGTTCCTCACTTCGCATGCTCATGGGCTTCGCCTGAGAATCAGCAGCAGATTCCAGGTGGCGATCTCGCGGAGTCCCGGCACCCGGGTGATCGCGCTCGCGAGGAATGGCCAGTAACGGGAGCGCGCCGTGGCGATCTGCACGTCGTCGCGACTACGGACGTACCGGAGGATGGGACCGATGTGGACGGGGAAGAGGTTCTCGCCGAGCGTGTGCTTGGCCTCGCGGCCGGTGCGTCGTGTGTAGAGTTCGCGGGCCCGGTCGGCCCCGAGGTAGTGCCACGGCGCGGTCTCGTGACCTCCCCAGGGGGAGAGCCAGTTGGTGAACGACAGGTAGATCAGCCCACCGGGACGGGTGACCCGCGTCATCTCGCTGATGAACGTCCGCGGGTCCGACACGTGCTCCAGCACATTGGACGAGAAACACACGTCCGCCGCCCCGTCGGCGAGCGGCAGCAGATATCCGTCGGCGAGCACCGCGTCCTCGATGACCGGACCGCGGGCGCTCAGCTCCCGCAGTTCGGGCTCGAAGAGGTAGCTCTGCGCGCCACGGCGGCGGAACTCCTCGGTGAAGTGGCCGCTGCCGCCGCCGATGTCGACGACGATCTTGCCGGTCAGGTCGATGTGACGTGCCACTTGTGCGACCGAGTCGCGGGCCAGCAGGGTGTAGCACCGCTCGGGATCGCTCTGTTCGCGCATGAACGCCCGGAAGAGGGCGGTCGACCGCTTCAGCGACGGATCCTTGAATCCGCGTTCGGTGGTCTCAGACACGGTCGCTCCCGGCGCCTCCCGGGGCGGCGGCGAGCGCCGCGGCCTCGGCGGCGACGGCCTGGAACTGGCGGACCGTCGCGCTCCAGCGGAAGCGCGTGGCGCGATGCGCGGCGGCGCGTCCCATGGCCGCGCGCCGGTCGGTGCTGAGGGAAAGGGCGCACCACGCCGCGGCGAACGAACTCTCGCCCCGGGCGAGCACCCCGGTCCTCCCGTCCTCGACGGAGTCGCACAGGCCGGGTACGTCGAAACCGATCGCGGGGGTGGCCCGGGCGGCCGCCTCGGTGACGACCAGTCCCCAGCCCTCGACGAGGGAGGGGTGCAGCAGTAGCCACGCCTCGCACATCAGCCGGTGCTTCTCGGCCTCCGGCACCCGGCCTGCGAAGGTCACGGCGGGGCCTGCCACGGCTTCCAGCCGCTCCCGTTCGGGGCCGTCACCCACGATGACAAGCCGGCCACCGGTGACAGGGCGGACCCGCTCCCACAGCCTGAGGAGCAGGTCGATGCGCTTGTACTCCACCAGTCGGCCGACGGCCAGGAACAGCGGTTCCTTCGCCTCGGGAACCAGCGCGCCGGGGTCTTCGACTCCGTTGTTGACGATCCGGATGCGGTCCGCGGCCACGCCGATGCCGCGCAGCTCGGAGGCGGTCGACTCGGAGACGGCCACCATCAGGTTGTCGCGGTGGGTACCTGCCAGTGCCCAGCGCTCCAGCCTGCGTCCGAGCCGTGCTGCCGGACCCGGGTAACGCATCTGCCAAAGATCAGTGTGCACATGGTTGACCAGGCACAACGTTGGTCCGCGATGCCACAGCGGCGCCAAGTACGGCATGCCGTTGCACACTTCGACCAGCAGGTCGCAGTCGCCGACCTCCCGGGCGAAGATCGCCCTGGCGCGCAGGAAGTGACTCGCGTCACTTCCCGCGGAGACCACCCGGTAGCCGCGTTCGGCGGCCGGGCCGCCGCACACGAGCGTGACCTCGTGGCCGTCGGCGGTCAGGCCCTCGGCTATGCGGTCGATGAGCAGTTCCGAGCCGCCGGCGGCCTGGTTGGCCAGGTCACGGCGGGCGAGGAAGGTGATCCGACGCGGTAGTGGTGTCCCGGGGGATGCGAGGTACGGGTCGGCGGCGAGCGAGTCGGCGACATGGCTGCCGGTGCGGGCTCGAGCGGGGACGGAGAGGGAGTCCTTCTGACCGAGGGGCAGAGCGGACGCGCGCTGGGGCATAGGGGTGCTCCAACTCGGCGGCTGCGGGAGGCAGGCGGGTGAGGGATGGCCGGGCTTCCGGGGATGAAGCGCTGGGCTGGCTGGCTCGGTGTGCGGGTACTGCGGGTACTGCGGGTACACGGGCATTACGGGCACTGCGGTACTGCGGGTACTGCGGCGCCGGACGGTGGATGTGCGGTCGTCTCAGCACCTGGCCGACGGCGGACTCCTGAGGGCAGGAGCCCGCTCACACCGGCACCTTGCTCTTACTGGGGGGTAACCTCAGTCTTCTTTCAGGCGAGTCGTTCCGGCTACTCAACCGGGTGACAAGTTCGGGGCACCGGTCAGCCGCCGCTTTGTCACTCTCCTGAGTGTTCCGGCCGTCGGCTGCCGCGCATCAGCAGCACGACGCCGACGGCGGCGAGCAGGCCGCCCACGACCCCGCCCCCCAGGGGCGCGGTCTCGCCGAGCAGCTTCAGCCGGCCGCCGTCTTCGGAAGCCAGCTTCACCTGCTCGCGCCGGGTCGCGTCGGTGAACTCCAGCCGCTTGCTGGACAGCAGGGTGACCGCGTCCTTCCGCGATCCCGGGGCCCGCAGCGTTTTCTTCGGCGCGATCAGCGCGTTCATGATCCGACCCGTTCGCCGGTCCACGGTCAGCTCGATCCTCGCGTTGGAGTACCACTCCTCGGCCAGCACCTGACCCGGCTCGGCACTGCCCACCAGCACGCCGGGCACCAGACGGGTACCGGTCGCGGTGGCCTTGACCGTGCCGACGAAGCGGTAGCCCTCGTACCCATTGATCTTGGTGACCTCCTCGAACTCCAGCGGCACGGCGGCACCCAGGGTGCTGTCCCACCAGGTGTAGGTGCGCTTCTCGACATCGAACGGGAACTTCAGGTAGGCCTCGCCCTCGAATCCGGGCTTCTCCTCGCAGCAGTGCACCGGGAGGTTCGTCCGGCGGTCGGTCACCCAGCGTTCCGTGGTCCACTGCAGGGATTTCCGCGGGTCGGCCAGCGGCAGCGTCTTCGGCGTATCGATCTGGGTCGACACGTCCCAGATCGCTTTTCCGCTGCGCTCACCGCCGGCGACGTCCCCCAGCACCCGGCGGGTGATCGTTATCGTCTGGTCGTCCATCCTGGAAACGGACCCGGTGTCGAAGTAGCTGCCCCGCCCCTCGAAGACCGTCGTGGAGTTCACATCGGTCGGTGTGCGTTTGGCACGCGGCTCCACGTACCAGGCGAGCAGTTGGGTGAGCACCAGCAGAAAGACACCGACACCCAGCAACAGCAGGGGAAAAGGTGATGTTGAACGACGCATGCGGGTACTCCGATACGGACGCGAGATGCGGGAGTTCAGGGCTGTGCGGGAAGGGCCGCGCGCACGGGTCACAGCCTGTCCGGGGCGATGAGCTGCTTACCCGGGAGTAACACTGCTGTGAACGGCGAAATTAGGTGGCGCTTGACCACCTGTCAATGCGCCTCGCATACTGACCGCGCCGGACCGGGCCGGCGCGCTGGGTGACAGACCTCATCGACTGAGAGGCAGATCATCCTCATGTCCAGACTGCTCGCCGCCTTCCTGACCTGCGTCGCCGCCGCCGTTCTGGCCACAGGCGCCGCCTTCGGGATCGTCGCCGCGCTCGACGCCTCACCCGAGCAGCAGAACGTGCCGCTCGTCACATTCCCCGACCCGCCCGCCCGCGGGCCTTCCAGCACGCCGGGCCCCGGCGCGGGCTAGTTGGGGCCCATGCAGGCCGGCTGACCGAACTCATGCAGACCGGACATCCTGGAGCGGTGGTTTGGAAGCCTCGTCAGCGTGGCGCAACGTGCCACGAGAACGAATTCAGCAGTTCGCCGACCGAGCCCTGGAGCAGGTCCCCGAGCTGGCACAGGACATCCTCGCCGAGATCCGACGGGAGCACCCGGGTCTGGTGTTCATCGTCGACGAGTCCGGGGAGCCGAAGGCCCTGGTGGCGATCCGGCACGCGCTGGAGCTCTTCGTGGAGCAGATGACCACGGGGTCGGACCGGCCGCGCGCCCTTCCCGAGATGTTCCGGGACTTCGGACGCGGCGAGGTCGCGCACGGCCGGAGTCTGGACTCCCTGCAGGGGATCTACCGGCTGGGCGTGCGCCTTTCCTGGCGGCGCATGGCGGAAGTCGGCCACCAGGTCGACATTCCGTCCTCGGCCATGTACGAGCTCGCCGAGTCCGCGTTCGAGTACCTCGACGTGATCGTGGCCCAGTCGGTACGCGGCTACGCCGAGGCCGTCGCCCGCCAGGCCGGTGAGCGGCTGCGCCTCCAGCGTCTTCTCATCGATCTCCTGCTCGCCGAGCACCGCTCGGATCCGTCCCCCTTCCTTGCCGACCGCGCGGCCGACGTGGGCTGGCAACTGCCCGAGAAGGTGGCGGTGGCCGTGCTGCTTCGCCCTGCCGTGGAGGCTGTCGCCCCCGCCGTGGGCGACGAGGTCCTGCTGGACATGGAGGGCGAGCGGCCGCGTCTGGTCGTACCGGACCCGGATGCCCCCGGACGCGCGGAGTTGCTGCACCGGGCGGTCGCCGGCTGGTCCGGTGCGATCGGCCCGTCGGTTCCCGTGGCGAAGGCCGCCACGTCGCTGCGCTGGGCCGAGGCCGCCGTCGGGATGATCGAGCAGGGGCTGCTGCCGCGAGGGCGGCTCCTGCACTGCGGCGAGCACGTCGAAGCCCTGGTCCTGCTGCCCGCGAGCGAGTTGATCGACGATCTGGCGCGACGGCGGCTGGCGCAGCTGGACGAGTCGGGCGGCCCGGCGCACGCCCACCGTCTCGCCGAGACACTGCTGGCCTGGCTGGAAACGCGGGGCGGTGCCCCGGAGGTGGCCGCCCGGCTCGGGGTCCACCCGCAGACCGTGCGCTACCGGCTGAGACAGCTCCGTGAGCTGTGGGGCGACGACCTCGACGACCCGGACCGCCGCTTCGAACTGGAGCTGGTGCTCCGTACCCGGCGGCTGCGCGGAGATCTCGTCCCGCCACCTGAATGACTGTGGGGCGACGCATACGGGGGCTGCACGCCGCGCTCGCCGCCCATGACGCGGTACGGCGCGGCGAGCCCGGCATCGGCCCCCCACGCCGGGGCCGTACGTTCGCCGGACCGTCCTGCCCCTCCTCGTGGAACACCGTGTGCGGGCACATCAGCAGGCCGGCGCACTCCTCGGGAGCCGGGCCGAAGGCGGAGGGGCGCCGGTCGTCGGCGGCCGAGCCGGGAGGCGGGACCGGGCAGATGCCGAGAAGGAAGGGCCGCAGCCCGACACGGCCCGGCCGCGCCTCCGGTGTTTCGCGACATTCCCCGGGCCATGCCGGACAGCCCGAGCGCTGACGACCCGCCAGGTGCGCGATGAGAACCGGCGCCAGGCGTCGCGCCGATCGGTACAGCCGGAAATCCGCCTACGGTCTCGCAGTGCCCCCGCTGCCCGAGGAACGACAAGCGGACCTGACGGTCGGGGTTGTCCTTGTTCGTGTCCACCAGCCTCCGCAAGGACAACCCAACCGTACTTCGACCTCTGCCGTGCGCAGGCCGATCACCGGAGCGGAGCCACAGCCACCGACCACGTGCTGCCCCGGGAGGCAGCGGCATGCGGTGGGCGACACGGCGGTGGCATGCGTCGGATCAGCGAACGTGCGCGGGAACGGATGCCGGGGTGACACCAGGGCGCACTGACGACGACTGGGGCCGCAGTTCCCGTGTGGTGTCCCGATTGGTTCACGAAGCTGTCGCGGTTGAGACCTGGCCGTCCCCTGTGTCGTGCAGTGACGGATAGCGTTCCTGACCTCGGAGTCGCACGTCCGTGCGGCGCCGACCATGCACCTTCCTGCTCTGACGACTCCACGGGGGTACGGCGACATGACCATGCGACGAGACGGCATGCCGGGTGACAGGCTCTCCCGGCGGCGTGCACTACGGCTGGCCGGCGGCGGTCTCACGCTGGCCGTGCTGACCGCGGGTGTGGCCGGTTGTCGTGAGGACGACTCCGATGCCGGTGGCTCCGGGGGATCCGAGCCGGTCGGCGGAGACAAGCCGGCCGGGGGCGGCGCCGGTAAGGAGGGCCAGGCTCCTGAGCCGCTGTGGACGAAGACGACATCCGCCCAGACCTACGGCGCCAACGACGAGCTCGTGGCCGCGGGCGGTGTGGTGATCGCCAGCGGTGCTCCACTGGTCGCGCTGGACGCGGCGTCGGGCAAGGAGCGGTGGTCGCTGGAGGACGGCGCGACCCCCGGGGCTCCGATGCTGCTCGGCAGCGGCACGCTGTACCTGGCCAGCGCTGCGTACGACGGCAGCGTCGCCGGCTACGACCCGGCCTCGGGCAAGCAGACCTGGCGAAGCCACCTGGGCAAGGACTACCGGCAACCCAGACCGATCGCGGTGGACGGCGATCAGGTGTACGTCATCGCCGAGATCCAGGAGGCCGACGGCTCGTCCAAGACCAACGTGATCGCCGCGCTGAACAGCAGTACGGGCAGAGTGGCGTGGAAGGAACAGCGTGACTTCGGCACCGAGCAGAACGGTATCCACGCCCGTGCCGAGGGGCGCCACCTCGTGTACACCGACTTCAAGAAGAACCTGACGGTGCGCGACACCGCCACCGGCAAACAGGTGTGGACGCACAGGACCCCCAAGACCAACTACGGCTTCTTCGCCGTGTACAAGGACCTGGTGATCGTTCCGCAGGGTCCGGATCTTCTGGCTTTCGGCCTGGCCGACGGCTCGGCGAAGTGGTCGGTGAAGACCGCCGAGAGCTACGTCGCTTTCAAGGAGCCGGCCGTCCTGGACGACGTGCTCTACATCGCCGACAGCGACCGCACGATGCGTGCCCTCGACCCCGGTACGGGCAAGGAGATCTGGCGGTCGACGGCGCTCGCCGACGCGAATCTCACGGTACCGCGGCAGTACGTGAAGGCGGGCGATGTCCTGTACGCGGCCACAGACCTGGACGAGCGCGGTGGCGTGACAGCCATCGACGCGAGGACCGGTGCCGTGCGATGGACGTTCAACGACAGGACCGGTGACTATCACGCGTGGCTGGTGGCCACGGACGGGAAGCACGTGTTCGCCCTGCACGGCAAGAAACTGCACGCGCTGCCCGTCTGACACCCGCGCAGACCGTTCCAGCCCGCAACCGGCGCGGGCCCTGGGCCTGCGCCGGCCGTTCCCGGCGGTCCGGTACGGACCTTCGGAGCGGTCACCGACCGGGCACCGGCTGTCTGTGGACAGCAGTCGAGCCGTACCGCCCGCGGTACCGCTGGGCGTCGCCGGACGCGTTGTTCCGGGCGGTGCGGGACAACGAGGCGGGGCTTCGGCGGACGTCCGGGTGGAGAGCCGGCTGTGGCACTGGCCGCACACCGCCACTTCCGTCAGAAGGTACGGCCGGTCGGACACGCGGCCCCGGAACGGGGCATCGCGGGCGCGAAGAACCTGCTTCAGCGCATGGAACGTGGTGCGGTTCCACAGCCCCTCGCACAGACGCGCCGGTTTCCCTGACCGATGGATGACAGGCTTGCCCTGGTGGACGAGTAGCCGATGGCCGCCTCGGACAGCAGCGTGCTGCGCAGACTCGTGGGGTACCAGGGTCGGTCGGCCGCCGGCTTGCCGTACATGACCGCGAGGTGGTCGACCGGCGCCGGCTCCCCGAGCCGGTCGAGGCGAGCGGCCTCGTTGCTGGGCGACACGTTCTCGGGATCGGCCGGGATACGGCCGGCCGCTGAATGGCTCACAGTTCCCTCTGCGCGCCCCACGCCCCCGCCGTGAAGCGGTCCTCGTCGTCCGGGTCGTCCGGGTTCCGGAAGCCTTCGTGGCGTAGCCCTCCGCCGGCAGACGGTGGTCCAGCGCCAGACAGACTCCGCCCGCCTTGGGAACGGCCACCAGGGTGATGATCAGATCGGTCGAGCGGCGCATCAGCAGCGCCACTGGGAGCTCGACGTCCACCCCTCGGGCGCGCAGTTCGTGAGCCAGCTGATTCGCCCGGCGGTCCAGCTCGGCGTAGGTGAGCTCGCCGTCGGCGCCGCGGACCGCGATCGCCTCCGGACGCTTCGCCGCCTGCTGCTCGAAGACCTCGACGACAGATGCCGCTGTGCCGGACATCCAGAATCCCTTTCTCGTACGACGTACTCCGCGAGACGCTCGCCGGTGCGGGCGGTGAGGAAGTTGGCGGGCTCCTCCTTTGTGACGCCGGCACCCGGCCGTCCGGAGACCAGGAGAGCGCGAAAGCTCAGTCAGTCGCTGCTGTCGGTCGAATATTGTGGTTGAACCGGAACAGGTTGTGCGGATCGTGCAGCGTCTTTACGCGTCGCAGCCGCTCGAAGTCCTCGGCCGCGAAGAGTTCCCGCACCTGCTCCTGGCGGACCGGGGCGCCGTCGTTGTAGACGGAGTTGAGGCTGCGGCCGACGGTCCACTGCTTCAGGGCGTCGTAGACGCGCTGGTGGACCGGCCGGGCTGCGGTGGACGGCGCGGCCGTGCCGCCGGTCATCACTCGCAGCATGTACGCGGCGTCACGGCCCCCGACCGCGCCCGGATCGGTGGGCCGGCGGGCGAAGGCCCCGCCGAGGTGACGGATGTCGACGATGCAGGGGACGGTCGCATCGGGTCCGGCCACCTCCACGACGGTCCGCAGGGCCGTGGGATCGAGTTCGCTCAGCAGGACGTTCCCGCCGAAGTAGGCATGCGGGACGTGCGGGTCCTGGTAGATGGTGCCGACCTCCGTGTACGGCATCTCCCGGACGGTGTCGATCAGACGCGGGCCGAGCGCGCGCAGGGGCGCCACGAGCCGTTCGCCCTCCTCGGCGGAGCCCGTGAATGCGATCCGGACGTGTGCGACGTAGCGTCCGCGCAGCGGCTCGGGGACGGACGGCAACGGTGGGAAGGTCATGAGGCCGATCGAGGAGGTGAGTTCCCCGGGCAGCGTGAGGGTCCACGCGCGGTAGGCGTGCAGCAGGTCGACGGGGTGGTCCGCGGCGAAGTGGAGGCCGCCGCCGTAGAGCCTGGTCACCGGCACGAGGGCGGTCTCGATGGCGGTGACGGCGCCGAAGTTGCCGCCGCCACCGCGCAGCGCCCAGAACAGGTCGGTGTCGGATCCGGCCGTGACGTGGCGCAGCGCGCCGTCGGCGGTGACGATGTCGAGGGCGCGGACGTAGTCGCTGGCGTAACCGGTCCGGCGGCCAAGCAGGCCGACACCGCCGCCGAGGAGGTAGCCGACGACGCCGATGTGCGGAGCTGAGCCGTTGACAGGGGCCAGACCGTACGGGGCGGCCCGCTCGATGACCTCTCCCCACAGCACGCCGGCCTGGGCTCTGACGGTTCCGCCCTCCGCGTCCACCACGACGGCCTTCATCCGGCGGGTGGTGATGAGTACGCCCTCACCGTCCAGGGCCGTGACGATGCCGTGTCCGGTGGACTGCACGGCGACGGGCAGCCTCCGCTCGGCGGCGAAGCGGACCGCGGCGCGCACGTCCTCGGGGCGGGTGGCGCCGACGACGACGGCGGGCCGGTGCCGGAAGCCGGTCTGGAAACCGGTCCGTTCCTCGTCGTACCCTCGGCTGCCGGGCAGCAGGACGGGTCCTCGCACCTCCGCGGCCAGCGTCTCCACGTCCGCGCGCATCCGTTGTTCTCCTCCCGTGAACGGCGGGCCGCCGTCCCGTGTGTGCCGCTCGGTCGGCTGGTCCGCTACCGCAGGTACGAGTTGTCCTGCACCCAGTGGAAGCCACGGCCGACCAGCGGGAAGGTGCCGAGATCGCGGCGGCGCAGATGCAGGCGGAGGCGGTAGCCGTCGGCGTCGCCCTCCAGGACCAGGCGGTCGTCGGCCGGGCGCTCGAAGGTGAACGTCACTTGCCACTTGGGGTCGGCCATCTTGGTCAGCGCGACCGAACGGGCGTTCATGTCGATCGCCGCCATGCAGGGGTCGAGCGAGTCGTCCATGTGCTGGATGGCCACGGCGTCGACGGAGTCCACGACGACTCGGCGCCAGCGCTGGCCGTCGGTCGTCATGGGCGGGTGCCGCTCGCCGTCGATGGAGAAGTCGGTGACGTCCCAGACGCCGTACAACTCGGGCTTTTCCCGTCCGCCCCCGTGGTTCTTCCAGAACGACCAGTCGTTGCGCAGCTGTGTGCCGAGCAGCCAGAGCCCCGCCCCGGCCTGCAGTGCGGTGGCGATCCGGTTCGCCCGGCGGGAGCGGAAGAGGTCCGCGGGGGCGGCCGCGGGGACCGGGCGCTCCGTGAGCAGGGCTTCGGCCAGGCGAGGCGTGTGCGGGGCCAGCAGAAGCAGGCTGAGCAGGAGGAGGTGGAAGGAGTGGACCTTGACGGGGACGTCGAAGGTCATGTTGAGGAGAAGCACCTGGGCCATCTCCGCGGCCGACACCAGCGCGCCCAGCGACGCCGTGCGCGGAACGATGAGCAGCAGCCCGCCCGCGATCTCCGCACAGCCGAGCAGCATCTGGTACGGCTTCGAGGACCCCGTCTGCGCCCACAGCAGGCCCATCGGGCTGAGGTCGCCGAGCGGCTCGACGAGCTTGGACGGCGGCAGCTGGAACTGGAGCGGGACGGCCTTGGCCGCGCCGTAGGAGAACATCTGCCCCGCGAGGCAGAAACGGGCGGCCAGGCGGACCCACTTGTCCAGCGTCGCGTAGTCCGTCCGGTTCCGGTCCAGCACGGACCAGACCGGGGTGGCCGCCGCGGCGCCCGCGAGCCAGCAGAGCTGCCCCGCCCAGGTGTGCGGGTCGTCGCCGCCGTCGAAGCGGTCACCCAGCTCCCGGCCGAGGACCCGGACGGACATCCAGTTCCGCACCGGGCGTACCTCCCAGAGCTTCGCCCAGGAGTCGGCCGTTTCCTGGAGACGCCCCATTCCGCCCCCGCGCAGGGCCAGATAGACCTGAGGGGAGGTCAGGCAGTACAGGCCGGCGTAGGCGAAACCGAACCGGTAGGCGGCGCGGGCGGCCCCGGTCCAGGGAGGCGGGGCCGGGGAGGCGCCGGCCGACGGGACCACCCGTCGGGCCGCCCGGCCGGCCGGTGAGGACGCGACGGTCCGCAGCCACTTGCCTACTCGCACCTTCATCGTTCATCACCTTCGCAAGGGCCGTCTTCGGTGGTCGCGGTCAGCTACGGCGGAAGCGTCCGAGCCAGGCGTGCACGTCGAGGAGTTCGGACGTGGTCGGGATGACGCCCCGTATGTGGGTCTCGTCGATCGACTCCTCCGTCCAGCCGTCGGCGAAGCCGTGGCGCAAGTGGTTGGCGGAGCGCTTGAGGCCGGGCGGCTCGTCGTTGTCCGGAAGCGGCGCCGGTATCTCCTCGATGGCCTCGGCGAGCCGCGCCTGCATCTCCGCGGACCCCCGGTCGCTGATCGAGAGGATGTGCGCCACCGCCCCCGGACGGCAGGCCCGGTGCAGGGCCGCCGCGTAGGAACGCAGAGTGTCGCCCTCGAAGGTGTGGGCGAGGCCGGAGTCGATCACGGTGTCGAAGCGCCCTTCCCAGCCCTTGAGGTCGAGGGCGTCGGCGACTTCGAAGACGGCGTCGAGTCCGCGTGCCCCGGCCTTGTCCCGGGCGAGGGAGATCGCCGTCGGGGACAGGTCCAGCCCTGTCACCGCGTACCCCTTGCCCGCCAGGTGGAGGGCGTCCTCACCGGTGCCGCAGCCCGCGTCGAGGACCGCGCCGCCGATGAGTCCCGCTTCCTCGAGGGCGACGTAGGCAGGTTGGGGCGTCCCGATGTCCCACGGCGGGCGTTTGCCGAAAGGGCTCTCCCCGCGGTAAACGGCGTCGAACACCTCGGTCATCGGGGCGGGTCCGTCGGGTGCGGCGACAGGTTCAGTCATGGCTGCCATGATTGCGTCGCCCCCCGGTGCGTCCTCGGTCTCTTGCGGACTTCTGTCAGTCAGGGAGGCACCGCCCGCCGGTCAGCGTGAGCCGTACTTGCGGACCGCGAGCGGGGCGAACACCGCGATCAGGCCGACCGACCAGGCCACGGTCTGGAGGACGTAGCTCGTCGCCGGGCCCCCGGTGAACAGTGCGCGCAGGGCGTTCACGGCCGCCGTCATGGGGCTGTGGGCAGCGTACGCCTGGAGCCAGCCCGGCATCGTGTCGGTCGGTACGAACGCCGAGGAGATCAGTGTGAACGGGAAGATCCACACGCCGCCGACCGCCTGGGCGGCTTCCGCGTTGCGCACCGACAGCCCGAGGTAGGCGGCGAACCACGACACCGCGTAGCCGAACAGCAGCAACAGCAGCAGGCCGGCCAGCGCGGGCAGGAGGCCGTTGTGGAACCGGAAGCCGACCAGCACGCCGACTCCCACGGTCACACAGGCCACGCCGACGTTGCGGAAGATCTCCGACAGCGTGCGTCCGATGAGCACGGCGGTACGGCTCATCGGCATCGAGCGGAAGCGGTCCATGAGGCCCTCGCGCATCTCGGCGGCGACCCCGATGGTCGTGCCGGCGGCGGAGCCGTAGAGCGCCATCTGGACGAGGACGCCGGGCAGCAGGAACTGGGCGTAGCGTTCGCCGCCGACGTCCATGGCGCCGCCGAAGACGTACGTGAACAGCAGGATGAACATCACCGGCTGGACCAGCGAGAACATCACCAGATCGGGGCTGCGCAGCACGTGCCGCACGTTGCGCAGGGTCATCTGCCACACGTCGGAGAGCCACCACCCGAGGGTGTCCCGCGACTGCTTGTACGACGTGCCGCTCTCCCGTGTCAGGGTGGTGGAGGTCATGTGCGCCCGGTTTCCTTCCCGATGTCTCGCTGGTCGGCGCCGTGATCGGCGGACCGGCCGGTCACGGCGAGAAAAACGTCGTCGAGAGTGGGTCGGCGGAGCGCCACGTCACCGATCGCGATCCCCGACTCCCTGAGCAGGTGGAGTAGGTCGGACAGGGTGCCGCCGTCGGGCAGCGGGGCGTGGACCACCATCTTCTGCGGGTCGGCGACCGGGTCGGCGCCCAGCCGCTCCCGCAGGAGCCGCACCGTCTGTTCCATGCCTTTGCCGTCCAACAGCGTGATGCCGACCCGGTCCTGACCCACCTGAGCCTTCAGCTCGTCCGGGGTGCCGCCGACGATGACCCTGCCTCGGTCGATGACCGACAGGGAGTCGGCGAGTTGGTCCGCCTCCTCCAGGTACTGCGTGGTGAGCAGTACGGTCGTGCCCTCCGCGACCAGTTCGCGCACGAGCCGCCACACCTCCATGCGGCTGCGCGGATCGAGGCCGGTGGTCGGCTCGTCGAGGAAGATGAGCCTGGGCCGCGCCATGAGGCTGGCGGCGACGTCGAGCCGGCGCCGCATTCCGCCGGAGTAGGTCCTGGGCTGCCGGTCGGCCGCGTCGTCCAGGCCGAAGCGTTCCAGCAGTTCGCTCGCGCGGGCCCGGCAGTCGGACTTCGACAGCCGGAACAGCCTGCCGATCATGTGCAGGTTCTCGCGCCCGGTGAGCAGTTCGTCGACGGCGGCGTACTGGCCGGTGAGGCCGATGACCGACCGGATCCGCCCTGGGTCGTCACGCACGTCCACGCCGAACACCTCGGCCGCTCCCTCGTCCGGTCTGATGAGGGTGGCCAGGACCCGGACGGTGGTGGTCTTGCCGGCGCCGTTGGGGCCGAGCAGGCCGTGCACCGTGCCCTCGGACACCGTGAGGTCGAGGTGGTCGAGTGCGGTGAGCGAGCCGAAGCGCTTGCACAGTCCGGCCGTTCTGATCGCTGCTGGCATCTGCCGTGGTTCCTTTCCGGATCCGACGCAACCCTGAATTGAGTGGTGGCGGGGCGAACGGTTCAGCGGCGCACAGCGCCGAGCAACGCCGACATGTGGATGGCGTCGGCGGCCGCGGCGCCCGCCGCGGCCGCCACGGTGACCGACTGCTTCCAGCGGCTGGTCAGGTCCCCGGCCGCGTACAGGCCCGGAACGCTGGTGCACTGGGAGGCGTCGACGCCGATGAAGCCGGCGTCCTCGACCGTCAGCTCCAGCTCTTCGGCGGTCCGCCTGACGACGGGTTGCTGCCGCTGTCGTGGCGTCCAGACCAGTGTCTCCCGCTCCAGGACCCGGCCGTCGTCCAACTCGACGCCGTACAAAGCCCCTTGGCGGTGGTGCAGGCGGCGGACCGTTCCCGTGACGACCTCGCCCCCGCTGCTCCGCGCCGTCGCGCGAGCGGTCTCCAGGCCGGGCATGGACTCCTGGCAGATCGCGATGGTGTCCTCGCTCCAGGCGAGGAAGGCCACGGCCGACAGTCCCGCGAGTTCCGCGTTGTCGGCGACGGTCGCCCAGCGCCCGCCGGCGTTCTCCTCGCCGAGGCAGAACGGACAGTGGATCACGCTGCGGCCCCAGCACTCCGCGAAACCTTCCACGTCGGCCGGGTGGACGTCCACGACACCGGTGGCGAGCAGAACGGTTCGGGCCTCGACGGTCTCACCGCCGCCGACGGCGACCCGGAAGCCTCCGCCCGGAGCGGGGGTCACGCTTTCGGCGTCGGCCTCCAGCCGCTCGACGGTCGCGTACCGGGAGAGTTCCCGCCAGGCGCGCGCCCGGAACCCACCGGGCGTGACGCCGTCCATTCCGACATGGCCGTGAACACCCGCCGACGCGCTGTTGCGCGGTGCCCGAGGGCTGTCCACGACGGTCACCGGGTGCCGGTATCTGGCCAGGCTGAGCGCCGCGGTGAGCCCGGCGGGGCCGGCTCCCACGATCACGGTGGTGTGGTCGGCGTGCGAGGACATCGGTCTGATCCCTTCCGTCGGGCGGCGTGAGCGGGGTCCGTCCACCGTGGGTGCGGTCCGGCGGGCGCGCGGTGGGGAACGCCGGAACGGGCTGTCAGCGGGCGGAGGCCGTCGGCCCGCATTGTGGTCGCCGCCGCGGTGCGGGAGAGGTACGGGCGAAAGAGGTGAGCCAGACAGTCGTGCGCGTACGGCGGTGCGATCGACGTCGACTTTCGGCCCGGGCGCAGACCGGCCACGGTCAACGCCCCGCCGCCCCCGCCCCCTGTCACCAGGCGGGGGGCGGGCGGGCCGCGTCGTGTCAGGCGCCGACGTACTGCGCGAGGTGCTCGCCCGTGAGGGTGGGGCGGTCGGCGACGAGCTCGGCGGGCGTGCCCTCGAAGACGATCTTGCCGCCGTCGTGGCCGGCGCCGGGACCGAGGTCGATGATCCAGTCGGCGTGCGCCATCACCGCCTGGTGGTGCTCCACGACGATGACCGTCTTGCCGGCGTCCACCAACCGGTCGAGCAGGGCGAGCAGTTGCTCGACGTCGGCCAGGTGCAGGCCGCTGGTCGGCTCGTCGAGGATGTAGACGCTGCCCGTTCCGGCCATGTGACCGGCGAGCTTCAACCGTTGCCGCTCTCCGCCGGAGAGGGTGGTGAGCGGCTGGCCGAGGCTGAGGTAGCCCAGGCCGACCTCGGCGAGCCGGTCGAGGACGGCATACGCGGCCGGCGTCCGTGCCTTACCGCTGCGGAAGAACTCGGCGGCCTCGGCCACCGGCATCGCGAACACCTCGCTGATGTCCCGACCGCCGAGCCGGTACTGGAGCACCGAGGCCTGGAACCGCTTGCCCTCGCACTCCTCGCAGGTGGTGGCGACGCCGGCCATGATCGCCAGATCGGTGTAGATGACACCGGCACCCTTGCAAGTCGGGCAGGCGCCCTCGGAATTGGGGCTGAACAGTGCGGGCTTGACCCCGTTGACCTTGGCGAACGTCTTGCGGATCGGTTCGAGCATGCCGGTGTAGGTGGCCGGGTTGCTGCGCCGGGAGCCCTTGATGGGCGACTGGTCCACCGTGACGACGCCGTCGCGGCCCGCTACCGAGCCGTGGATCAGGGAACTCTTGCCCGAGCCCGCGACGCCGGTGAGCACGGTGAGCACGCCGAGCGGGATGTCCACGTCGACGTCGCGCAGGTTGTGGGCGTTCGCGCCGCGCACCTCGAGCACACCGGACCGCTCGCGCACGGACGGCTTCAGTGAGGCCCGGTCGTCCAGGTGCCGTCCGGTGACGGTGCCGCTGGCCCGCAGTCCCTCGACGGTGCCCTCGAAGACGACTTCGCCGCCCTTGGTACCGGCGTGCGGTCCGAGGTCGACGACGTGGTCGGCGATCACGATCGTCTCCGGCTTGTGCTCCACGACCAGCACGGTGTTGCCCTTGTCGCGCAGTCGCAGCAGCAGGTCGTTCATCCGCTGGATGTCGTGCGGGTGCAGGCCGACGGTGGGCTCGTCGAAGACGTAGGTGACGTCGGTGAGCGCGGAGCCCAGGTGGCGGACCATCTTGACGCGCTGGGCCTCACCGCCCGAGAGCGTGCTCGATGACCGGTCGAGCGAGAGGTAGCCCAGGCCGATCTGGACGAACGAGTCGAGGGTCTGGCCGAGCACGGTGAGCAGTGTCGTGACCGACGGGTCGGTCAGGCCGCGGGCCCAGGCCGCGAGGTCGCTGATCTGCATGGCGCAGGCGTCGGCGATGCTGAGGCCGTCGATCTTGGCGGACCGGGCGGTCTCGCTGAGCCTGGTGCCGTGGCACTCGGGGCAGACGGAGAACGCCACCGCCCGTTCCACGAAGGCACGGATGTGCGGCTGGAGCGTCTCCTTGTCCTTGGACAGGAACGACTTGCGTACCCGCGCGAGGAGGCCCTCGTAGGTGGTGTTGACGCCCTTCACCTTGACCTTGACCGGGTCCCGGTGCAGGAAGTCGTACCTCTCCTGCTCGGTGTAGTCGCGGATCGCCTTGTGCGGGTCGAGGAAGCCCGACTCGGTGAACGACTGCACCACCCAGCCGTCGGGCTTCCAGCCGGGGACCGTGACCGCGCCTTCCGCGAGCGACTTGGAGTCGTCGAGGAGCTGGGCGGGATCGATGTCCGAGACGGTGCCCATGCCCTCGCAGCGCAGGCACATGCCGCCGACGACGCTGAAGCCCTTCTCGATCTTCTTGCCGTTCACCACGAGGACACCCGAGGCGTCGGCCGAGGCGACGTTGAAGGCGAACGCCTTCTGCGACCCGATGTGCGGCTTGGCGAGCCGGCTGAAGAGGATGCGCAGCAGTGTGCCCGCGTCGGTGGCGGTGCCGACCGTGGAGCGGAGACTGCTGCCCATCGGCTGCTGGTCGACGAGGATCGCGGTGGTCAGCCCGTCGAGCACATCGACCTCGGGCCGCGCCAGGGTGGGCATGAAGCCCTGGATGAAGGCGCTGTACGTCTCGTTGATCAGCCGCTGCGACTCCGCGGCGATCGTGTCGAACACCAACGAGCTCTTGCCCGAGCCGGAGACCCCGGTGAACACGGTCAGCCGCCGTTTGGGGATCTCCACATGCACGTTCTTGAGGTTGTTCTCACGAGCCCCGTGCACACGGATCAGATCGTGGCTGTCGGCGGCACACAGCCCAGGAGGCTGGGTGTCCGTCTCCTTGCCAGCGGTCATGTTGTCCCTCCCGTTGTCGGACGCGGCATGCCTTCGTCAGGTGACGTGGTGACGAGTTCCTGAACGTCCCGGTTCATGGACTCAAGCGTATACCTGCAAAGTCGGTTGAGGCTTTTGGAGGAGCTACGCGGTTTCTTGGATAAAGTCTCAAACCGTGAAGCACCTGCGTCCGTTCGACCTGGCCCGTGAGCACGGCATCTCCACCCAGGCGGTCCGCAACTACGAGCGGGACGGGTTCCTCCCGCTCGCCCAGCGCACCCGTCCGGCTACCGCACCTACACCGAGACCCACGCGGCGGCCCTGCGCGCCTATCTGGCGCTCGTCCAGGCGTACGGGTACGCCACGGGCGGAGAGATCATGCGGTCGCTCAACACCGGCGACCTCGACGCCGCGCTGACGGCCGTCGACCGCGGCCACGCCCAACTGCTCCGCGACCGAAGCACGCTGGACGCGGTGGGACGGGCAGTGAGCCTCCGCCAACCTGAAATCGCAGGCCAAAGGGCTGGTATGACCGGCTCTCGGAGTACTCGCGCTGGTCGTGGGCGAGAGTCTGCCGAGAAGATCGTTCGACAGCACGGTCGCGTCTGAAGGCGGTTCGTGTGAATCACGGCTTCGCGTAGTCGACGGCGGGCGAAATCCGATGGCACATGTGCCTAGAGCGTGGCAGTCTTCGGCGCCATGGATACGGACGTATGGACCGAGCAGGTAGCGCGGAGCTACGACGAGTCATCGGAGCATATGTACCTGCCCGAAGTTCTGGATCCGACGGTCGACTTCCTTGAGCGCCGTGCGGGTCATGGCCCTGCCCTTGAGTTCGCGGTGGGGACCGGCCGCGTTGCGCTTCCGCTGAGTGCGCGAGGCGTGCGGGTGACCGGGATCGAGAAGTCGGAGCCCATGGCCCAGGAGCTTGGTAGGAAGCCCCGCGGCAGCGATGTGGCCGTGATCGTTGGAGACATGACGGTCTCTCGGGCTCCAGGCGCGTTCAACCTGGTCTATCTCGTCTATAACGCCATCACCTGCCTGCTCTCCCAGGATGAACAAGTCGCGTGTTTCCGCAACGCCGCGAAGCACCTTGAGCCGGGCGGCCGCTTTGTGCTCGAGGTGTTCGTCCCCGAACTGCAGCGTCTACCGCCAGGTGAGACCGCGCGCCCGTTCCACATCGGTGACCAGCACGTTGGCTTCGATACATACGACCTGGTCAACCAGCTTTTGGTCTCGCACCACTACACGATCACGGACGGTCGAGGCTCCACATTCCTCTCACCTCATCGGTACGTCTGGCCTTCCGAACTCGACTTGATGGCCAAGCTCGCCGGCCTGGAACTGTCCGAGCGCTGGGCCGACTGGAACGAGACGCCTTTCACCGCGTCCAGCAGATCGCACGTTTCCGTGTGGCAGAAGCCGCCTGTCTGTTCTGTATCTGTTTGATCACCGAACAGACCAGCCGAACGTCTTGCCGAGCTTGATGACGAGTACGACATCATCGAGTACAGGGGTCGGCCCGGGCACAACCGACTTTCGTAGGGATCGGGCCCTGGGTAAGCGGCCGACAGTAGAAGTGGAGAGCTGAGCCGCTCGGTTCTTGCCCGCTGCGGCTCGGCGGCCCTCTACGATCCGGAATATGCTGGATCCCGAGCTGCTGGAACGGATCACCGCGCGGCGCGCGGAACTGGACGAACTCGAAGAGCAGCTGGCCAGGCAGTTGGCGCAGGTGCGGACGGAGCGGGACGAGCTCGCCGTCGCCGAACGAGTCCTTGAGCGGGTGAGCGGGGAAATCGCCGACGCGCGCGCATCAGTCGCGCCGTCACCTGGGCAGGTGGGCGGACAGGCGGTGATGCTGATTCCGCACCACGCACCAGGCGTGGCGGAGACCACGCTCCCGCCGGACTACCAGCGCATCATCGCCGCCGTGCGGCAGGCCGCCGGACCGGTCATGGCTCGCGAGGTCGGCGAGGTGGTGGGGGTGGACGTCAGCGTGAAGGCCAAGCTGGAACCGCTGCGCAGCAAGCTGGTCCGACTCGTCGATCGCGGCTGGTTGCGGAAACTGCCTGATGGCCGGTTCACCACCCGCCTGTGACCAGCAGCACCGCCACTCGAAGCGGCTCGATGCGGGCGTAACCGGGGCGCCCCCAGCGGCCGTTGGAATTGTGTGACGAAAACCAAAAAGCACGTCGAGGACACCTACCCGCTTGTCTACCAGTGCCGTCTGTCGCTGTCCACGCGGACCGTCAACCACCTCGCCGATCTGCTGCGGCGTCACCTGAAAGTGATCCGGTCCAGGTGGCGGATCCTGCCGCCGGGGAAGATCGCGGTGATTGTCCTGGCCGTGCTGCGTCACGACCAGCGCCTGGCTGACATGGCCGGCGGCAACAACGTGTCCGAGTCCACTGTGCGCCGCTGGCGCGACGAGCTGATCGGCCTGCTCGCCGCGCAGGCGCCGCGGCTGAACCGCGCCCTGAAGAAGATCGCCAGGCAGGGCGGAGAGGTGGTCCTGATCGACGGCACCCTCATCGCCACCCAGCGCCGCACCGGGAAAGCCGACCGGCGGAACTACTCCGGCAAGCACCACCATCACGGCCTGCACTTCCTCGCCCTGACCGACGAGCGGGGCCGGCTGATCTGGATATCCGCCGCCCGGCCCGGCCGCACCCACGACAACACCGCCGCCCGCCACGACCACATCCTGGCCCACCTGCGCGCCGCTGACCTCGGGGCCCTGGCGGACCTGGGCTTTCGCGGCCTGGACAACGACGTACTCGACCCCGTGATCGTCACCGGCTTCCATGCCAGCCGCACCCACAAGCTCACCCCCGGCCAGAAGACCGCCAACCGCGTCCTCGCCATCGGACGCGCGCCCGTTGAACACGGCTTCGCCCATCTCAAGAACTGGCGGATCCTCACCAAGCTCCGCACCGATCCCGCCCGCGCCACCGACCTCTTGCGCGCCCTGCTCGTTCTAACGAATCTCGAAGTCAACCGCTGACAAACGATCTACTCCGCAGACAGCCGCCCACGACCAGCACGAGTATCCCGAGAACCGGTCACACCAGCCCTTTAACCTGCGATTTCAAGTTGGCGGAGGCTCAGTGGAGCACCTCACCTCCGCCCCCGGCCTCGCCGAGCACATGTCCGCCGGCAGCGAGCCGCTGAGCATCGGCGAACTCGCGCGCCGTCTGGGGGTGACCGCGGCGACCCTGCGGAACTGGGAAGCGATGGGCGTCCTGACCCCGGCGCGCGAGCCGGTCACCGGCCACCGCTCGTTCGACGCCACGGACGTACGCGACGCCGAGCTGACCCATCTCCTGCGGCGCGGGGGCTACCCGCTGGAGCACATCCGCACGGTGGTCCGGCAGATCCGCACGGCTGGCGGCACCGAGGCGCTGTCCGCCGCCCTCGACGACTGGCGGCGACGGCTCACAGCACGCGGCGTATCCATGCTCGGCGCGGCGGCCCAGCTCGGCGGGTACGTGGCCCATTTGGGCGTCCCAGCCGGACCGCCGGCCACCACGGAACCGGCTCCCGCGCCAGGGCCCCCGCCGACGGTTTGAGACCTCGCGGCCCGGCGGGTCCGACCGCTGCACCGGCGGCATCGCAGTAAGCCTCAACAGGTCTTTCAATGATTCGATTGACAGACATAAGCAAGGAATTTCACGACCTTCCCGTGGCCTCGTGCGCTGTACTGGCGCTCGGCGAACCCACCCACCGGGAGCCCGCCTTCGGGTGGGTGCGCAACGAGCTGTTCGCCCGACTGGCCGAAATCGGCTTCCGCTCGATCGCCCTGGAGACCGACCGCGTGGCCGCGCTGCGCGTCGACGACTTCGTCAAGGGCGGCGACGGGGATCTCGACGAGGTGGCGCGGGAGGGCTTTTCCCACGACTTCGGGAACCTGGAGACCAACCGGTGCCTCGTCGCCTGGATGCGCGACCACAACGCGAGCCGGCCGCCGGAGGAGCGGCTGAGCTTTCACGGCTTCGACGTCCCTACGGAGACGACGAGTGCCCCCAGCCCGCGGCGCTGTCTCGAATTCGCCCGGGACTATCTGCGGCTCGACCTTGACCTCGCCGGGCTGCTGGGCGCGGACGAGCAGTGGAGCCGTGCGGAGGCGGTGATGGACCCGGCCATGTCGGTCGGCGCCACGCCCGAGGCCGAGCGGCTGTGGTCCCTCGCCGACGACATGCTCACCCTGCTCCACTCCAACGCCGCCGAGCGGATCGCGCAGACCTCGCGCGCGGAGTGGCTCCGGGCCAGGGCGCACCTCACCGCCGGCCTCGGTCTGCTGCGCTACCACCGGCAGGCGGCCCAGCGCCTGGAGAACAGCGACCGGCTGTCCCGGCTGTTCGCCACCCGGGACGCGCTCATGGCACAGAACCTCCTCGACATCCGCAGCATCGAGGGCCGCCAGGGCGCGACGCTGGTCTTCGCCCACAATGTGCACCTCCAGCGGACCCCGAGCACCTGGAGCCTGGGAGACCTGTCCGTCAACTGGCCCGGGGCCGGCACCGTCGTGGCACCGCTGCTGGGCGAGCAGTACGTCTTCATCGTCGGCAGCCTGGGGCGCAGCGAGGCCGTCGGGCTGGGCGATCCCGAGCCGGGCACCTACGAGAGCCGCCTACAGGATCGCGTCACCGATTGGGCCATGGCCCCCACCGGCAAGGTCGCCGCCGCCCGGACCCGGACGGACACCACCCCGCAGCAGGGCTACTTCCCGCTCGACCGGGCCACGCTGGACACCGCCGACGCGGTCCTGCACGTCAGCGACGGCGCCGCCGTCAGCCAGGACCTCCTGCGCGTACCCGCCGGTGCTGGGAGCGGGTATTGACAGAGACGGGAAGGATTCGCCGGGCTCCCGGGTCGCCGGAGATTAGATTCGCCGTCGATCAGGGAGCCCCCCGAAGGAGCTGACCGCGCTTGAACACGGTTCCGGCACTGTTCGAGTCAACCGTCGCCAGACGGGGCGGAGAACCCGCCCTCATCGACGGGGAGAGCACCCTCGGTTACGCGGAGCTGAACACCCGGATCAACCGGCTCGCCCGCAGGCTCATCGCGCACGGTGTCGGCCCCGACTCGCTCGTCGCGGTCGCGATGCCGAAGTCGAGCGAACTGATCGTGGCGATCATGGCGGTGCTCAAGGCCGGCGGCGCCTACCTCCCGCTCGATCCGGGCTATCCGGCAGAACGTCTGCGGTTCATGCTGGCCGACGCGCGGCCGGTGCTGCTGCTGCGGTCCTCCTCGGTGGCGCCCCTCGGCGCGGGTCCGGAGGAACTCGTCCTTGACGACCCGGCGTTCCGCGCCGCGTGCGCGGCTCTGCCGGGGCACGACGTCGCCCAGCATGAGCGCCGTGCCGTACTGCGCCCCGAGCACCTGATGTACGTCATCTACACCTCGGGGTCGACCGGAACGCCCAAGGGCGTCGCCGTGCCGCACAGCGGTGTGCGCGACATGGCCGCCACCCAGGCGGCCGTCCTGCGCGCGGGCCCCGGCGACCGCGTGCTCCAGTGGGCGTCCATCAGTTTCGACGCCGCCTTCTGGGACGTGTCCCTGGCGCTGCTGTCCGGGGCGGCACTCGTAATGGTGCCCGCCGACGACCTGCTGCCGGGCCGTCCGCTGTGGAACACCTTGTTCAAGTACGGCATCACGCACGCGGTACTGCCCCCGGTGGCGCTCAGCGAGACCGACACCGAGGACATTCTGCTCGGCGGGACCGTCATGTCCACGGGAGACAGCTGTACGCCGACGCTGGTACGCAAGTGGTCGCGGGCACGGCGGATGTTCAACGGTTACGGCCCGACCGAGGTAACCGTCGGGGCGACGATCGGCGGGCCGGTGCGCGACGCCGGTGACGTCGGGATCGGCATGCCGTGGATCGGCAACGAGGTGCACGTGCTCGACGAGAGCCTGCGCCCGGTGCCGCCCGGCACGGAGGGCGAGCTGTACATCGCGGGCAGCGGACTGGCGCGCGGCTATCTCAACCGGTTCGGGGCGACCTCGGTGAAGTTCGTGGCCGACCCGTTCGGGCCGCCCGGCAGCCGGATGTACCGCACGGGCGACCGGGGCCGCAGGGGGCCGGACGGCGAGCTGTTCTTCGCGGGCCGCGCGGACGGCCAGGTGAAGCTGCGCGGTTTCCGCGTCGAACTCGGTGAGATCGAAACCCGGCTCGCCGCCCATCCGGCGGTGGACGTCGCCGTCGCCGTGGTGCGGGGTGAGCTGGCCGAGGCGCATGTCGTCGGCTACGTCACCACCACGGCGCCGGTCGAGCCGGATGACCTGCGCGTCCATGTCGCCGAGTCGCTGCCCGCGCACATGGTGCCCGCACGGGTCACGGTGCTGGAGCGGTTCCCCACGCTGGCCAACGGCAAGATCGACCGGGGGGCCCTGCCGCAGCCGGACGCGGGAGCAGAAGGGCTCCCGGACGGCGGCCGGGCGCCGGACGCCACCGAGGCGGATGGCTGCGCGGCCGTGGTCTGCGCGATCGTACGGGACATCCTCGGGGTTCCGGAGGCGAGGCTCTCCGACAACTTCTTCCAGCTCGGTGGGCACTCCGTGCAGGCGACCAGGCTGGCCGCCCGGATCCGGGAGCGGTTCGAGGTCGCGCTGCCGATCCGGACCGTGCTGGAGGCGGCGACGATCGGCGAGCTGGCCGCGGCCGTCGAGAGCCGGTCGTCCGGCTGATGGCCGTCAGCGGAAGGCGACCGGCAGGCTGCCGTAGCCGTTCAGGAAGTTGGAGTAGATCGGTGTGGGCTTGCCGCACACCTCGATCTCGTTGACCGACTCGGTGAGCGCGCTCAGCAGTGCGCGCAGTTCCGTCCGGCCGAGGAACGCGCCGACGCAGAAGTGCGGGCCGTGGCCGAAGGAGAGGTGCTTGTTGGGCGAGCGGGCCGGGTCGAACCGGCGCGGCTGGTCGAACACCTCCTCGTCGTTGTTGGCGGAGGTGTTCCACAGCGTCACGATGTCGCCCGCGCGCACCCGCCGGCCGCCTATCTCCATGTCCCGGGTCGCGGTCCGGGCGAAGTGCATGGCCGGCGTGGCCCAGCGCAGTACTTCCTCGACCGCCGTGTCGATCGCGGCCGACCCTTCGCGCAGCGCCCGCCACTGGGCGGGGTGCTCGGCGAACGCCTTCACCGCGCAGATCGCGGACACGCGGGAGGACTCGTCGCCGCCGAGCACGAGGCTGTAGCAGTTGAGAGCGACCTCCTCCAGCGTCAGCGGGCGGTCTCCCACCTCCGCCGTCGCGATCATGCTGATGACGTCGTCGCCGGGGTCGCCGCGGCGGTGCCGGGCGAGATCCATGAAGTAACCGATGATCTCGTTCCGGGCCTCCAGGGAGTCCAGCCTGTCGGACTCGGCGTCGTGCGAGGAGAGGGCCAGCTTGTTCCAGCGCAGCAGCTTCTCACGGTCCGCCTCCGGAATGGAGAGCAAATCGCAGATCGTGTTCATCGGAATGTGCTCGGCGACCTCCGCCGCGAAGTCGAACTTGCCCTGTCCGGTGACGGTCTTGATGAGCCGTGACGTCCGTTCCCATATCTTCTGTTCGACCGCGCCGAGGACGCGCGGGGAGAAGGCGCGCAGCATCAGGTTGCGCAGTTCGCGGTGGCGGGGCCGGTCGGTGACCGCGAGCATCTTGCCGCCTGCCGAGTCGCCGCCGCTCAGAAGGACGTCCAGCACGGTCCCGCGAGCGGAACTCAGGGATCGTACGTCGGCGTAGCAGGACAGCACGTCGGCGTGGCGGGCGACGACCCAGAAGCCGGGGTCCCCCTGGTGCCAGTACACGGGCCGGGACTTCCGCACGTCACGCCAGAACTCGTATGCGTCGTGCCGTACGAAGGCGGTCGCGTCGGTCAGGTCCAGCTCGGTCGGGATGGTCATGCCGGAAGCGTGCCAACGGCGGCGCCGAGGCCGGGTATTTCTTGCTCAGGTATTTCTCCCTGAATGAGAGACGAAAGATTGCTGATCAGCAGGTTCGTTTCCGTGTCACGCTCAGGCATATGGGTCGTTGGCCGCGCCGGAATGTCCGGCGCGGCCGGCAGATCACCTTTGACGAGGAGGCGGCGTCTTGAGCAGACTGACGTATGTGGACTATCTCCGAATGGAGAGTCTGCTTTCGCTCCAGGAGCCGCGGACCCCACACACGGCCGGTCGTGCGGTCGTCCTGGCCGAGCAGTTCTTCATCATCACCCACCAGTCCTGCGAGCTGTGGCTGAAGCAGCTCGGGGCTGATCTGGACGCCGCCGCCGAGGCGCTCCTGCCGCCCTGTGACACGCACGATCTGGAGCTCGGGCTCGAATTCCTGCTGCGGTCCGGCGAGTTGACACGGGTGCTCCAGCAGCAGCTTCTGGTGCTGGAGAAACTGCCACTGCGTTACTTCGCCGAGTTCCGGTCCTACCTGGACACGGCGAGCGGCGCGCAGTCCGCGCAGTTCCGGCGGCTGACCACGCTGCTGGGCAACAGTCACCACCAGGGCAGTCTCTACGAGGCGTTCGCGGCGGCGGTCGAATACCACGGGCAGACCGTGGACGACGTCTGCCGACGTGGCGTGGAGTCCGGCGTGCTGCACCGCCTCGCGGAAGCGCTGGTGGACCTGGGGAACGGGTACTGGCACTGGAAAGTGGCACACCTGGCACTGGTGTCCAAGATGGTCGGGGAGCAGGGCGGAACCGGCGGGTCGAGCGGTGTCGACTTCCTCGCCCGCCGAGTCACCCGGCCCTTCCCCGAACTTCGCCGGCTGCGCGGGAAGGTGCACCACCCATAGCCTTCGGCCGCCGGCCAGGGCGTGTCTACAGCGCCGAGGCAATCTGCCCGGCTTTCGCGGGCCGCGGTCAGCGATGTCGGAACGGGCCGCACCCCCGTCGGTTCCGCCTCGCCCTGAACCGCCCCGGCATCGTGCCGGGGGCGGTTCGCGGGCGGGGCATGTCGTCCTGGGCGTCGGGATGGACGACGGCCGGTTCCTCGGGGCGGGGTCGCGGGTGCCGCCCGCGCCGACGGTGATCACGTCGGTGCCTTCGCCCACCGCCACGGACTCGGGTGGTACGATGCGGAACGGGCCACGTGCCGTCCCGTGCGATCACCCCACGTCATGAGCGTGATCGTTGAGGGCTCAAGACCCGCTTTCGCCGCACCGCCTAGCCGGCCCCGGTCTCCAGCGCATAACCGCGCCCCCAGGCCGTGCGGATGACCAGGTCGGTCGGTAAGAGACGGCGGCGAAGCCGCATGATGTGGAGGTCGAGCGAATTCCTCGTCGGCCTCTGCACGCGTTCCGCCAGCCGTTGAGTGAGTTCATGCCGGTACACCACCTCCCCGAAGTGCTCGATGAGCAGCTCCATCAATTCGGTCTGGACATTCGAGATGGTGATCGAGTGCGGTCCGTAGCTGAGCGTTCCGGCGGAGTCGAGGGTTGGTATCTGCCGGTCGTCGAGCCGGTTCTGGAGGGCTTTGACCCGGGCGTCGAGATCCTCCCGGGAGATGGGCGCTCGGACCCAGTCTTCGAACGGATCGTTGCAGACTGGCGGACGGGCACCCGCCTCCACTACGAGGAGACAGGGTACGCCGTCCCTCTTGCATCGGTTCCGAAGGTCTATTTGTGCCGGCCATCGGACGAACATGACATCGCTGATTGTGCTCCCCACAGCACGCGCCTCCCCGTCGATGCAAAGAGATGGTTACTGTCATCGCCGGCCGACGGCGTTCTTGTGTCGGCCGAGCACGTGTAAAGGGCCGGAGGCCGTGGTGGTCTGGTTCGGTCTCCACGGCCTCGACCCGCAGAGGCGCCGCGCTTCCTCAGGTCAACATCCGCGACGGCGCCTCACCGCACGGCCTCAGCCGTTCATCGCCTCACGGAGACTGCGCGGCCGCATGTCGGTCCAGTGCTCCTCCACGTAGGCGACGCTCTCCGCTCTTGCGGCGGGGCCGAAGACGCTGCGCCATCCGGCGGGCACCTCGGCGAATGCCGGCCAGAGGGAGTGCTGGTCCTCGTCGTTGACCAGCACGTGGAACTGGCCGTTCTCGTCGTCGAACGGATTGGTGCTCACCTGTGTCCTCCAGAACTCGTTCCACCAGTTGGAGCTTCGAACAGGATCACTGCGCTGCCCGCAGATACCGGTTGATGGCGCGGCTGATCTCAGCCGCGTTCCGCGGCCAGTACATCTCGTTGTGAGCGCAGGCGATGTCGATGCGCTGCACACGACCGTCGACGTGCTCCTGCCAGAGCACGTCCAGTTCCTCGTCCAGTTCCCGCTTGTCGTGGGTCTCCGGGTCGAGAAGTGCGTTGAAGAAGACGACGTCACCGCGGTACCGCGGTGAGGTGAACCGCCGCATCTGCTCCATCTGTCCGATGAAGATCGAGGAGGCGGTGGTGACCAGCGACGGGTACTCCTCCATCCCCGCCAGGTGTCCCATGTAGTTGGCGAGGTAGCGGCGGACCATGGCCTCGTCCAGCGCTTCCAGGTCGGCGAAGTGGCTGGAGGGCGCGGCGTCCAGCAGCGCCAGGAGTGCCACCTCGTGTCCGCGGCGTTGGAGTTCGGCCGCCATGGCGTGCGCGAGGGTGCCGCCGAAGGACCAGCCCAGCAGGTGGTAGGGGCCGCTCGGCTGGACCTGGAGCACCTGCCCGAGATAGTCCTCGACCATCTCCTCGATGGAGCCGGCCGGCGGGGTGGTGCCGTCGAAGCCGCGTGCCTGGATGCCGTACAGCGGCCAGGACGGCTCGACGTGGCGGGCGAATCCCAGGTAGGGCCAGCTCAACCCGCCACCCGGGTGCAGCCACCACAGCGGGGGCCGGTGCCCCTCGGTGCGGATCGGCAGCAGGACGGCGAAAGGGTCCTCGAAGTCGGCCTCGGTGTCGGCGGACAGCTGTGCCGCCAGTGCGGCTACGGTCGGGTACTGGAATACCGTGCGGATCGGAACGTCCACACCCAACTTCTCGTGGATCCGCCAGACGAGGCGCGTCAGCCGCAGGGAGTGGCCGCCACAGGCGAAGAAGTCGTCGTCGATGCCGATCCGGTCCATGCCCAGCACCTCGGCGAAGAGCGCGGCGAGTTCCTCCTCGCGCGGGGTGCGCGGGGCCCGGTGTTCGCCGCCGACCGGGTCCGGCTCGGGAAGCGCGGCACGGTCCACCTTGCCGTTCTCGGTGAGCGGCAGCCGGTCGAGGACGACGATGTCGGCGGGCATCATGAACTCCGGGAGCCGGCCTGCGAGCCGCTCGCGCAGCAGGGAAGGCAGCCGGGAGACGCGGCGGGAGACCGCGGGCACGTTCGCCAGCCGGGCCGAGCTGGCGCCGGCGGGCCGGTAGAGGCCATCGCAGCAGACGGCGTCGACGTCGGGCATGACGATCGCTTCGAAGCAGTCACCCGCCTGTGCCGACCAGGTGCAGTACACCGCGAGCCCGCGCCGGGCGCCCCATGCCTCCAGGTCGGCGGGGTCGAGGGTGCCGCCCACTTCGGCGGGGGCGCCCCACTCGGCGGCCTCGCCGGCCAGGCGGGTGTTGGGGATACGGGTCAGGCGCAGCCGGCCGCCCTGGCGGGCCAGCGCGGTCTCCAGGTCGGCCAGTTCGCGGACCTCCGCTCCCCAGACCTCCTCAGGCAGGTCACCGAGGCGCAATGGCCTCGCGGGTGCCTTGTGCAGCACGATCTCGTAGCGGTGGCGAGTCAGCTCGTTGTGGTGGGTGCCCTGCTTGAGGCGGATGTCGGCGGCAACGGCGTCCGGCCGGGTCTCGGCCCAGCGAGTGAAGAAGCCCGGGTCGACGACGAGTTCCTTCTCGCCGAGCACCGCGCGCTCGACGGCGGCCTGTACGGCGGCCGGGCCGTCGTCGGGCTGCCGGCAGCGGTGGACCGCGGCGGCGAACGTGCGCAGGGTGCGGTAATTGCGGACGTCGCCGATCACGACACGTCCGCCGGGTGCGAGCCGGTCCATCGCGAGGTCGAGCACCCGGGTGAGGTAGTCGGCGTCCGGGAAGTACTGCACGACCGAGTTGAGGATCACCGTGTCGAAGTACCCGGTGGGCAGGCCCTCGGCGTCGTCGGCGGGCTGGCAGCGCAGGGTCACCTTGGCCGACAGCACCGGGTCGGCGCCGGTCCGGGCGCGCAGCCGTTCGACGACGGGGGCCGAGAAGTCGGTGCCCCAGTACTCCTCGGCCTTCGGTGCGAGCGGGCCGAGCAGCAGGCCGGAGCCGACACCGATCTCCAGCACCCGGCGCGGGCGCAGGGACCGTACCCGTCGCAGCACGGCCTCGCGCCAGGCCCGCATCTCGGGGAGCGGGATGGGGCGGCCCGTGTAGGAGCTGTTCCAGCCGGTGAAGTCCTCGGACTCGTCGGTGTCGACCTCCGTCCCGCCGTACATGGTGTCGTAGATCTCGCGCCACTCGCCGACCTGTTCGGCGGCGTCGCGGCCCGTGGACACGGAGCCGTCGGGCACCACGTAGGCGACCATGCGGCGTTCACCGAGCCGGTCCTGACGCACGGTGACCACCGCGTTCGCCACGCCGTCCTCTTCGCGCAGGACCGTTTCCAGCTCACCGGGCTCGACGCGGAAGCCGCGCAGCTTGATCTGCTCGTCGCTGCGGCTGATGTACTGGAGGCAGCCGGCGGTGTTCCAGCGCACCAGGTCGCCGGTGCGGTACATCCGCGCCCCGGACTGTGCGGACGGGTCGGGCACGAACCGGGTGGCGGTCAGGCCCGGCCGGCCCGCGTAACCGCGCGCCACGCCGTCGCCGCCGATGTACAGCTCGCCCACCACGCCGGGCGGCACCGTCAGCAGCCGGTCGTCCAGGACGAAAAGCCGGCTGCCGTCCATCGGGCTGCCGATGGGCAGCGGGTCGATGCACTCCGCCGCAGAGGCCACCCGGTGCCGGGAGGCGAACGTGGTGGTCTCGGTCGGGCCGTAGCCGTTGACCACGGTGACGCCGGGACAGGCGTCGAGCACCGCGCGGACGGCGGTCGGCGAGAGGACGTCGCCGCCCGCCCACACCTCCTGGACGGCGCCGAAGCACTCGGCGTGCTGTTCGGCCATCACGGCGAACAGTCCGGCGGTCAGCCACAGCCCCGTCACCTCCCGTTCGGTGATCACCCGGGCGAGTTCCGTGGTGTCCGGTCGGCCGGCGCGAGCCACCACGGCCGTGCCGCCGCCGAGCAGCGGCACCCACATCTCGTACGTCGACGCGTCGAAGGTGTGCGGCGAGTGGAGGAGGACGCGGTGGTGGGCGCCGGTGCCGAAGCAGCCGTCGAGCGCGAGGTCGACGACGTTCCGGTGGGTCACCTCCACGCCCTTGGGCCGGCCGGTGGAACCCGAGGTGTACATCACGTAGGCGACAGCGTGCTCGCCGACGCCCTCCGTCTCGGGCGGCGAGTCGGGCAGCCCGTCGAGATCCTCCTCGGCAAGGTCCTCGTACACGGTGACGACCGGGGCGAGGTCCGCGAGCAGGTAGTCGATGCGCTCGGGCGGGTAGGTGGGGTCGACCGGCACGTAGGCGGCGCCGGTCTTGAGGACGCCGAGGACGGCGGCGACCAGCAGCGGCGAGCGTTCCAGCACGAGCGCGACGCGGCTGTCCGGGCGGGCGCCGCGGGCCCGGAAGTGGTGGGCGAGGCGGTTGGCCCAGCGGTCCAGTTCGGCGTAGGTCCAGGCGAGCGTGCCGTCCGCGGAGACCAGCGCGGTCGCGTCCGGGGTCGCCGCGGCCGTGGTGGCGAACCGCTCGGGAAGGGTGCCGGCGTCGAACCGGGCGTCCCGGCCTCCGCCGCCCCAGCCGCTGAGCGCGGCGCGCTCGTGCTCGGCCAGGACGCCGACGGATCCGATGGGCGTCTCCGGCGCGGCGACCACCTGGCGCAGGAAGTGCAGCCAGCGGTCGAGCAGCGTGCTGACCGTCCCGGCGTCGAACAGCTCGGTGGCGTACTCCGCGAAGCCCTCGATACGGGCCGGCGCGCCGTCCTCGTCCTGTTCGGTGACGCTGATGAACAGGTCGAAGCGGGAGGTGCCCGGGGAGAACGGCTCCTCGGTCACGGTCAGGCCCGCCAGGTGGAACTCCGGCCGCGCGTTGTTCTGGAGCGCCAGGCACACCTGGAACAGCGGGTGGTGGGCGGGCGAGCGGACCGGGTTGAGTTTCTCGACCAGGTGCTCGAAGGGGATGTCCTGGTGGTCGTAGGCGGCGAGGCTGCTCTCGCGGACCCGGCCGACGAGCTCGGCGAAGGAGGGGTCGCCCGAGGTGTCCGCGCGCAACACCCACGTGTTGACGAAGAAGCCGACCAACCGGTTGAGCGCCTCGTCAGTGCGTCCGGCGATGGGCGAGCCGATCAACACGTCCGTGCCCGCGCCGAGCCTGGTGAGCAGCGCGGCAAGGGCCGCCTGGAGCACCATCGACACCGTGGCACCGGTCTCCCGGGCCAGCCTGCGCACGCCGTCGGTGAGCTGCGGGTCGAGTGCGAGCGGCACCAGGTCGCCGGCGTACGACGCCGCGGCGGGCCGGGGCCGGTCGGCGGGCGGCGAGACGGTCCCGGGCAGGCCGGCCAGCTGAGTGGTCCAGTAGTCCAGCTGCCGCCGGTAGAGGCTGCCCGGGGTGTCGGTGTCGCCCAGCAGTTCCCGCTGCCAGAGGGTGTAGTCGGCGTACTGCACGGGAAGCGGTTCCCACTCGGGCGCCCGGCCTGCGCGGCGGGCCTCGTACGCGGTGGTGAGGTCCTGGGCCAGCGGGAGGGCGGACCAGCCGTCGGCGGCGATGTGGTGTGCGCCGATCAGGAACACCGCCTCGCGCTCGCCGGTCCGCAGCAGCCAGGAGCGGATGGGGATCTCGGCCGCCAGGTCGAACGGGCGGCGCGCCGCCGCCCGCAGGGCGCCGGGCAGCTCGGCCTCGGTGATCTCGCGCTCCTCCCACGGGACCTCGACCACGGCCGGTTCCAGGATGCGCTGGTACGGCTGTCCGTCCGCCTCGCCGAAGACGGTGCGCAGCGATTCGTGCCGCACGACGACGTCGTGCACGGCGTGGCGCAGGGCCGCCGCGTCGAGTTCGCCGCGCATGCGCAGAGCCAGCGTGACGTTGTAGGTCGCCGAGGGTCCCTCGAAGCGGTGGATGAACCACAGCCGCTGCTGGGCGTACGACAGCGGCAGCCGTTCGGGCCGGAC
The DNA here is from genome assembly GCF_001049855.1 of Streptomyces sp. Wb2n-11. Classification (NCBI taxonomy): domain Bacteria; kingdom Bacillati; phylum Actinomycetota; class Actinomycetes; order Kitasatosporales; family Streptomycetaceae; genus Streptomyces; species Streptomyces sp. Wb2n-11. The sequence continues at coordinate 6,524,715 of NZ_CVPB01000001.1, read as the reverse complement.
CTGGGGACGGAGCGGCGGGCGGACGTTGCTCAGGGTGTTCAGGTGGGCCGCCAGTTCGGCGACGGTGGGCGACTGGAAGACGACCCGGATGGGGATCTCCACACCGTGCTCGGCCCGGATACGGCTGACCAGCCGGGTGGCCAGGAGCGAGTGGCCGCCGACGGTGAAGAAGTTGTCGTCCACGCCGACCTGGTCGAGTCCGAGTACCGCGGCGAACAGCGCGCACAGCGACTCCTCCTCCGGGGTGGAGGGAGCCCGGCCGCCGCCGACCACGTAGTCGGGCACGGGCAGGGCGCGCCGATCGGGCTTGCCGTTGTCGGTCAGCGGCACGGCGGCGATGGGCACGATGGCGGCCGGGACCATGTACTCGGGCAGGGTCTCCCGCAGATGGCCGCGCAGGGCGGGCAGCAGCGCCGTGACGGCGGCGGCGGCCGCGGGGTCGTTCGCCGGGGTGCGTCCGTCGGTGGCCGGCAGGTACGTGCCGGTGAGGGTGGTGCCGGCGGCCGGGCCGTCGCGCAGCACGATCACGTCGAGCAGGTCGACCGCGTCGGCCGACCAGGTCGGCACCGCGTCCCAGCCGTGCCGGGCGGCCCAGGCGCGGATCTCGGCGGGGTCGAGCGGGGGCAGTTCGGGCGCCGCGGAGTCGTCGAGGCCGAGGGCGCGGGCCGCCGCGGCCTCCTCGGTGAGGCGGGCGTTCGGGATTCCGGTGATCCGCACCGCCGGCTCGGACCGGTCACGTAACCGGTCGGCGAGCCGGCGGAGGTCGCCCTCCCAGGTCAGAGTGGGGACGACGTCGAGCCGTCGCGGGGCGTCCGCCGGTGCCCTGCCCGGCTTGTGCAGCACGACCTCGTAGCGGTGCCGGGTCAGCTCGTTGTGGTGGATGCCGTTCTTGGCGCGGATGTCGGCACCGGTCGCCCCGGCCCGGTCTGCCCAGCGCAGGAACCACTCGGGGTCGACCACCAGTTCCTTCTCCAGCAGGACGGCCTGGTCGACCGTGGTGCGCAGTACGGCCGGTGCCGCATCGGGGTGCTTCGTCCGCTGGACGCCCGTCTGGAGCGTGCGCAGGGAGGACGCCCGCCGGATGTCGCCGAGGACGATCCGGCCGCCCGGCGCGAGCAGTTCCCAGGCACCGTCCAGGACCCGGGCGAGGTAGCGCTCGTCGGGGAAGTACTGCACGACCGAGTTGAGCACCACGGTGTCGAATGTGCCCCGGGGCAGTCCGGTGAGGTCGTCGGCGGCCTGGCGGCGCAGCCGGACCCGGTCGGCCAGGCCGGCCCGGGTCACCTGGTCGCTGAGCCGGTCGATCACGGCCCGGGAGAAGTCGGTGGCCCAGTACTCCTCCACCCGGCCGGCGATGTGCGCGAGCAGGAGTCCGGTGCCGACGCCGAGTTCGAGGACGCGCTCGGGCGACCAGCACAGGACGCGTTCCACGCCGGCGTCGCGCCAGTCCCGCATCTCGTCGAGCGGGATCGGCTCGCCGGTGAAGGAGCTGTTCCAGCCGGTGAAGTCCTCACCGAATCCGTGTCCGTTGGCGTGGGAGTAGGCCTGGTCGTAGACCTCCTGCCAATGCCCCACCTGTTCGTCGGCGTCGCCGTCGGGCCGCAGGGCGCCGGTGTCCGGGACGACGTAGGCGACCAGCCGCAGGTCACCGGGCCGGTCCTCGCGGGCGGTGACGATGGCCTGGCGGACGGCCGGGTGCCGGACCAGGGTGTGTTCGATCTCGCCGGGCTCGACGCGGAATCCGCGCAGCTTGACCTGGTTGTCGGCGCGGCCGAGGAAGCAGATGTTGCCGTCCGGGAAGAAACTGGCGCGGTCGCCGGTGCGGTACAGTCTGTCGCCCTCACGCGCGCTGAACGGGTCGCGGACGAAACGTTCCGCGGTCAGCTCGGGCCGGTTGACGTAGCCGACGCAGAGGCAGTCCCCGCCGATGTACAGGTCGCCCTCGACGCCGACGGGGCACGGCTCCATGTTCTCGTCGAGCACGTAGTAGCGGGCGTTGTCAATGGGACGGCCGTACGGAATGCTGCGCCAGGACGGGTCGATCTCCCGGACCCGGAAGTAGTTGGACCACACCGTCGCCTCGGTGGCACCGCCGAGGCTGACGATCTCCGCGCCGGTGAACACCCGGCGGACCTCGTCGGGCAGCGACAGCGGGGTGTAGTCGCCGGAGAGGAACACCAGGCGCAGGTCGTCGGTGCCCTCGTACCCGGCGTCCTCCGTGAGCAAGGAGGCGACCTGGTTGAGGGTGGTGGGCACCGAGTCCCAGAAGGTGATCGGTTCCGTGAGCAGGACGTCCAGGAGCAGCTGGGGGTCGCGCTGCTGGACGGCGTCCGCGATGTAGACGCCGCCGCCGCAGCCGAGCAGGCCGAAGACGTCGAAGACGGAGAGGTCGAAGCCGAGCGACGTGACGCACAGGGCGACGTCGTCGGGGCCGAACGCGAAAGTGCGGTAGCACCAGTCGAGCAGGTTGTGCACCGGGCGGTGGGTGACCGCGACGCCCTTCGGCTTCCCGGTGCTGCCGGAGGTGAAGATGATGTACGCCGTGCTGTCCGGGCCCGCGGCCGGTTCCGGATCGTGGTCGGGGCCGGGCGACCGGGCGTCGGTGAGCTCGACGAGGTGGACGCCGTCCGGCAGGGCCCAGCGTTCGGTGTCCGGCGTGGACAGCACGAGGGAGCACCCGGCGTCGGCGAGCATGCTGGCGACGCGGTCGGCGGGCAGCGCCGGTTCGAGCGGCAGATAGGCGCCGCCCGCCTTGAGCACGCCCAGGACGGCGGCGATCATGACCGGGCCGCGGGGGACGCCGACGCCGACGACGGTCTCCGGGCCGACGCCGCGTTCCTTGAGGTCCCAGGCGACGCGGTTCGCCCACCGGTTCAGCTCGCCGTACGTCATGGTGCCGCCGGCCCAGCGCAGGGCGGTGGCGTCCGGGCGGCGTGCGGCCTGCTCCTCGAAGAGCAGGTGGACCGGTCCCGGGCAGTGGACCGGGCGGGCGGTGTCGTTCCACTCGACGAGGATCTTCCGGCGTTCGGCGGCGTCGAGAGTGCCGCCGGACCGACCGGGCCCGGCCTCGCCCGCTGCGCCGACGGGGGTCCTCGGGTCGGCCACGACCTCCTCGACGACGGCCACGAACCGTGCCGCGATCCCCTCCACTGTGGAGCGGTCGAAGAGGTCGGTGGCGTATTCGATCTCACCGACGACGGAGCCGGTGGACTCGTCCGGCGCCAGGTTGAAGAACAGGTCGAACTTCGCGCTGCCGGTGGGCAGCGGTTCCATCGTCACGGTGAGACCCGGCAGGTCCAAGTGCGGTGGGGTGTTGTTCTGCCACGCCAGCACGACCTGGAACAGGGGGTGATGCGCGGTCGACCGTTCCGGCCGCAACAGCTCTACGAGCCGCTCGAACGGCACGTCCTGGTGATCATAGGCGGCAAGCGCCTTCTTCCGTACCTGTTCCAGCACCCACTCGAAAGGCCGGTCCGCGGTCACCTGCACGCGCAGCGTCCAGGTATTGACGAAGAACCCTACGAGTTCATTCAGTGCCTCCTCCGTACGGCCCGCGATCGGCGAGCCGACGGTCACATCCTTGCCTCCTCCCAGCCGGTGCAGCAGCGTCACCAAGGCGGCCTGAAGCACGATCGACGTCGTGACGCCGTGGGTTTGCGCCAACTTTTCTACCCCGGCGCGCAGTTCGGCGGGCAACCCGACCGGAACCGATCCGCCCCGGAAACTCGCCACCTCGGGACGGGGCCGGTCCAGGGGCAGGGGAAGAGGCTTGGACACACCAGCCAGTTCCTCGCGCCAATAGGCGCTCTGCACCGCGACAACGCTGCCCGGATCCTTCTCGTCGCCCAGCATTTCGTGCTGCCACAGCGCGTAGTCCGAGTACTGTACGGGCAGTTCGGACCAGTCCGGCGCCGTGCCGGTCACCCGGGCCCGGTAGGCCGTCGACACGTCACGTGCCAGCGGGGCCAGCGAGCCGCCGTCGCCGGCGATGTGGTGGATCACCAGAACGACCAGGAATTCCTCGTCGCCGCTCTGGAGGACGCAGCCGCGCAGCGGCACGTCCGTCGACAGGTCGATCCAGCTGCCGCTCACCGACGCCACCACGCCGGGTATCCGCTCGGGGGCCACCCGGCCCCAGTCCTGCCAGGGCAGTTCGTTCTCATCAGGGTCGAGAACACGCTGGTACGGCTGGCCGTCGGTCTCCGCGAAGACGGTACGCAGGACCTCGTGGCGGATCATCACGTCACGGAAAGCCGCCCGCAGCGCAACCGTGTCGAGCGGGCCGTGGCAACGCAGGAGCAGCGGGATGTTGTAGGTGGAGGAAGGGCCTTCGAAGCGGTTGATGAACCACATTCGCCGCTGCGCGTACGACAGGGGGGTCATGGTGTTTCCTACCTTTCGGTCATTCTCCGCAGCGGCATTCGGGTGGAGGCCGACATCTCGTTCCAGCGGTCGGTCAGTTCGGCGACGGTCGGGGCGGTGAACAGAACGCGCATTGGGATTTCCACGCCCATTTCGGCGCGTACCCGGGCCACCAGTCGGGTGGCCATCAGTGAATGGCCGCCCAGGACGAAGAAGTCGTCGTCGAGACCGATCCGCTCGGCGCCCAGGACCTCGGCGAACAGCGCGCACAGCGTCTGTTCCCGGGGCGAGCGCGGAGCCCGGTACTCGTCCCCGCCGAACTCCGGGCGGGGCAGGGCGGAACGGTCGAGTTTGCCGTTGGGCGTCAGCGGCAGTTCTGTGAGCGTCACGAACGCGGCCGGGATCATATAGGCCGGCAGCCGCTCTCCGACCGCCTCCCGCAGGAGTTCCGTGGTGGGCGGCTCGGTGCCGGTCTCCGGGACCACGTACGCCACCAGCCGGCGGTCGCCCGGCCGGTCCTCACGGTCGATGACGACCGCCCGGCGGACCGCGGGGTGGCGGGTCAGGGTGTGCTCGATCTCGGCGGGCTCGATCCGGAAGCCGCGCAGTTTGATCTGGTGGTCGGAGCGGCCGAGGTACTCCACCTCACCCGTGACCGTCCAGCGGGCGAGATCCCCGCTGCGGTACATCCGCTCGCCCGGTGGCCCGAACGGGCAGGCCACGAACCGCTCCGCGGTCATGCCCGGCCTGTCGTGGTAGCCGCGGGCCAGGCCCTCGCCGGCGATCCAGAGGTCACCGGCAGCGCCGGGCGGCACCGGGCGCAGTGTGCGGTCCAGTACGAGGATCCGGGTGCCGGCGACCGGGCCGCCGACCGAGGGAGGCATGCCGCAGTGGCCGGGGAGCAGACGGGCGGCGGTGGCGTAGACGGTGGTCTCGGTCGGGCCGTAGAGGTTGGTGACCTCGGCGGCGTGCCGGCACAGGGTTTCGGCGAGCGCCAGGGGCAGGGCCTCGCCGGTGGAGATCACCCGCAGCCCGGTCAGACAGGCCGGCGCGTGGGTGACCAGGCTCTGCCAGAGCGCGGGGGTGGCCTGCATGACGGTGACGCCGGACCGTTCGACGAGGTCGAGCAGTGCCGTCGGCTGGGTGATGTCGTCCTTGCCGGCCAGTACCACCCGCCCGCCGGCGAGCAGGGGCAGGAAGAGTTCCAGCGCGGCGATGTCGAACGCGACGGTGGCGCAGGCCAGCAGCCGGTCGTCCGGCGTGAAGGAGAATCGATCCTGCATACCGGTCAGCAGGATCGCCAGCGCACCGTGCCGGACCACCACGCCCTTGGGTGTGCCCGTGGAGCCGGAGGTGTAGATGACGTAGGCGGCGTGGTCGGCGCCGGCCGGAACGCGCGGGCCGTGGGCAGGGTGGGGGGACCGGGCGGACAGGTCCACCCCGGCCAGTCGTTCCTCGTCGAGGACCAGCACCGGTGCGCTGTCCTCGACCACGGCCCGCACCCGGGCGGCCGGATACTCCGGATCCACCGGCACATACGTGCCGCCGGCCTTCCACACGGCCAGCAGGGCCACCACCAGGTCGGCCGAACGGGGCAGCAGCACCACGACCCGGGACTCCGGGCCCACCCCCTGCCCGGCCAGCCAGTGCGCCAGCCGGCCGGCCCGTTCGTCCAGCTCCCGGAAGGTCAGCCGGTGCCCGCGGAACTCGACGCAGACCGTGTCCGGCGTCGCCGCCGCCCGCGCCGCGATCAGCTCGGGGACGGTCCGCTCGGGGGGCGGGACCGTGGTGTCGTTCCAGCCGTGCAGCACCTGTTCACGTTCGGCGTCGGACAGCACGTCGAGCGCGCCGACAGTGGTCCGCGGACCGGCGGCGATCTGCCGCAGCACCCGCACCAGCCGGTCGGCGAGCGCCTCCACGGCGGTACGCTCGAATGCGTTGCGCCGGTACTGGAAGGAGATCCGCAACAGCGGGTCGGCCGCCGCGATCACGGTCAGCGGGTAGTGCGGCGGGGCGTACGGGCGGATACCGCTCACCACCGGTTGCGCCGACGCACCCGCCGCCGAGCGGCCGGACCGGTCGACGGGGAACGACTCGAACACCACCAGCGTGTCGAACAGCGCGTTCAGCCCGGTCGCTCGCTGGATGTCGGCGAGCCCCAGGTGGTGATGGTCCGACAGCCTCGCCTGGGCGTCCTGGAGCCGGCCGAGCACCTCCGGGACCAGGTCGGCCGGCGTGCATCGCACCCGTACGGGCACCGTGTTGATGAACAGGCCGATCATGGTGTCCGCGCCCGGCAGTTCGGAGGGCCGGCCCGCGACCGTGGCGCCGAACAGCACGTCCTCGCGGCCGGTGAGCTGCGCGAGCACCATGGCCCAGGCGCCCTGCACCAGGGTGTTGGGGGTGACGCCCCACTCCGCGGCCCGGCGCGCCAGCATGGTGGTGTCCTCGCCGGTGAGCGGCACGTCGATCTGCCCACTGCCGCTGCCGGCCGGCCGGGCCCCGGGTGTCGTGGGCGCCAGCAGGGTCGGCTCGGCCACACCGGCGAGTTCCTCGGCCCACGCGCGGGCGGAGCGTGCCGTGTCCTGCCGTGACAGCCAGCTCAGGAAGTCCCGGTAGCCGTGCGGGCGCGCCGGCGCGGTGTCGACGCCGTCGGCCCCGTACAGCTGCATCAGCTCGCGCTCGACGAGCGGCACCGACCAGCCGTCGAGCAGTACGTGGTGGGCGGTGAGGGCCAGTTCGGCGTGTTGGGGGCCGAGCGTGACGAGGGTCAGGCGCAGCAGCGGCGGGCTCTCCGGGCGGAAGCGGGCGTCCCGCTCCTCGGCGAGGATCTCCTCCAGCCGGGTGGCGGCGTCGGCCTCGCCGGTGAGGTCGAGGTGCCGCCAGGGCAGCGGGACGTCGTCCACGACGACCTGCACGGGCTCACCGGTGGCGCTCGGCCGGAACGCGACCCGCAGGTTCGGGTGCCGGTCGAGCAGGGCCTGGCCCGCGGCTCGAAGGCGCGCCGGGTCCACCGCGCCTTCGAGCCGGAACACGAACTGCGTCTGGTACGCCTCGGATGCGCTCCGCGCGAGCATCGTGTGATACAGCAGCCCGTCCTGCAACGGCGTGAGCGGCCATACGTCGCTGACGCGCCCGAAGCCCTGTTGCCAGCCGTCCAGTTCCTCCTGGCCGACGGTGACCAGCGGGACGTCGGACGGGGTCAGTCCCCGCCCGCCGGACGCGACCAGGCTCCGCAGGCCGCGCAGTGCGGCGCACCAGGTGCCGGACAGGGCACGGACCTCGTCGGCGGTCAGCACTCCGGTGGCGAAGGTGAACAGGGCGGTGAGGCGCGCGTCGCCGCCGGTGCCGGTCACCAGGGCATTCAGTTCGAGCGCGCTGGGCACCGGCATGTCCGCGGCGGGTGCGGCGACCAACTCGGCGCATTCGGGTGCCGGGGTCCATCCGGAGCCGCGGGTGGGGTCCTCGCCGGGCGCCGGCTCCGGGCGTTCGAAGGTGAAACGGCCCAGGAAGTTGAATCCGATGTCGTCCGCCGGATACGGGCTCAGCAGCGCCGCGGTGTCGTCGTTGAGGTAGCGCAGCAGGGTGTAGCCGATGCCCTGGTCGGGCAGGGCCCGCCGCTGCTCCTTCACCCGCTTGAGGGCGTCACCGGCGGCGGCTCCTCCGGTGATCGCGGCGTCGACGTCGATCCCCGAGACGTCGATGCGTACGGGGGTGACCGTGGTGAACCAGCCGGCCGTGCGGGACAGGTCCGCGCCCGGCACCAGCTCCTCCTGCCGGCCGTGCCCTTCCAGCCGTACGACCGTCGTGCCGTCGGTGAGACCCCGGCGTTCGCGGGCCAGCGCGAGGACGAGGGCGGTGAGCAGGACGTCGTCCGCGCCGCTGCGGTAGGCCGCGGGGACGGAGGTCAGTATCGCGTCCGTGAGGTCGGCCGGGAGCTCCACCCGGACGGTGCCCGTGGCGGAGGTGAGGTCTCGCCCGGGGTCGAGCGGCCGGGAGCCCACGGGTACGACGGGTGCCTCGAGCAGGTCGCGCCACAACGACGCCTCCGCCACCCGTCCGGGGCGGGCCGCCTCGTCGGCCAGGGCGTGCAGCCATCGGCGCAGGGAGGTGCCCACCCGCGGCAACGCGGGGGGCTGGCCTTCCTGGACCTGGCGCCAGGCCGCGGCCAGGTCGGGCAGCAGCACCCGCCAGGACATGCCGTCCACGACCAGGTGGTGGGCCACGACCAGCAGCCGTCCGGGCCCGCCCGCGGCCCCCGGGAACCAGACCAGCCGGAGCATCCGCCCGGCCCGGGCGTCGATGTGCCGTACGGCCTCGGCGGCCTTTGCGCGCAGCAGGGTCTGCCACTCCTCGCCGCCCCAGTCCCCGGGGCAGCCGACCCGGTCGACGAGTCCGCCGGCGTCCGGAGTGCCGGGTGGCTGCACCAGCAGGCCGTCGTCCGTCAGCCGTGAGCGCAGGACGTCGTGCCGGTCGAGGACGGCGCGCACGGCCGCGGTGAGGCCGGGGAGGTCGACGGCTGCGGGCAGTTCCAGTACCAGCCACTGGGCGAGGCGGTCCAGGCCGGGGCCTCGCTCGGCGTACAGCCGGGCCATGGGGGGCAGCGGCAGCAGACCGACGCCCCCGCCCTCGAGCTCGGCGAGGGCCACCGGTGCGGTGTCGCGGGTCGCGGCCTGCGCGAGCGCGGCGACGGTGCGGCACTCGAACACGGTGCGCGGGGTGAGCGCGAGACCGCCGGCGCGGGCTCGGCCCACCACTTGGATCGCCCGGATGCTGTCGCCGCCCAGAGTGAAGAAGTCGTCGTCGACCCCGATGTGGCTCAGGCCGAGCACCTCGGCGAACGCGGCGGCCAGGAGGCTCTCGTCACCGGTCCGGGGCGGCCGGTGGGCACGGCCGGTGACCTCCGGCTCGGGCAGCCCGGCCCGGTCCAGCTTGCCGTTCGCGGTCAACGGCATCCGGTCCAGCGCGACGAAGGCGGCGGGCACCAGGTGGGCGGGCAGCCGGGTCGCGACGAAGCCCCGCAGCTCGGCGATGTCCAGGCCGGCGTGCAGGTCCCATTCGGTGCCGGTCCCGCCGTTGCCGCCGGAGGTGGCCGGGACGACGTAGGCGACGAGCTGCGCGGCTCCGTCCGCGGCTCGGCCGGGTCGGGCGACGACGGTCGCCCTGAGCACTCCCGGGTGGTCGGTCAGCGTGTCCTCTATTTCCTGCGGCTCGACCCGGAAACCGCGGATCTTCACCTGGTAGTCGGCACGGCCGGCGAACTCCAGTTCGCCGTCGGTGTTCCAGCGCGCCAGGTCGCCGGTCCGGTACATGCGCCGCCCGGGTTCCCCGAACGGGCAGGCCACGAAGCGCTCGGCGGTCAGGGCCCGACAGTCGTGGTAGCCCCGGGCGAGTCCGGCGCCCGCGATGTAGAGGTCGCCGAAGACGCCGGGCGGCAGCGGTCGCAGCCGACTGTCGAGGACATAGAGCGCGGTGTTCCAGATCGGGGTGCCGATCGGTATCGTCCGCGCCCCGGGCCGGTACTGCCACGCGGTGACGTCCACGGCCGCCTCGGTCGGCCCGTACAGGTTGTGCAGCGGCACGCCGAAGGTCCGGTGGAACCGCGCGGCCAGCTCGGCCGGCAGCGCCTCTCCGCTGCACACGACGCGGCGCAGACCGGTGCACGCGGCAGCCGTCTCCTCGGTGACGAACTCGGCCAGCATCGACGGGACGAAGTGCACGGTCGTGACGCCGGCCCGCCGGATCACCTCGGCCAGGTAGTCCGGGTCGCGGTGCCCGTCCGGCCGGGCGACCACCAGGGTGGCGCCGGTGATCAGCGGCCAGAAGAACTCCCAGACGGACACGTCGAACGAGGCGGACGTCTTCTGCAGGACCCGGTCGGAACCGTCGAGCCGGAAGCGATCCTGCATCCAGAGCAGCCGGTTGACGATCGCCGCGTGCGTGACGACGGCGCCCTTGGGCCGTCCGGTCGATCCCGACGTGTAGATCATGTATGCGGGGTGGTCGACCCGGTGCGGGGCGGACCTGACGGGCTCTCCGGTGAGCGGGGCGTCGTCGACCATGACCACGGGGACGTCCGTCCGGGGCAGCCGGTCCGCGGTGTCCTTGACCGTCAGCAGCAGCGCGGGCCCGGCGTCGGCGAGCATGAACTCGACCCGCGCGGCCGGGTAGTCAGGGTCGACGGGGACGTAGGCGGCGCCCGCCCTGAGCACCCCGACCAGCGCGACGACCAGTTCCAGGGAGCGGGGCACGGCGACCGCGACGAACCGCTCGGGCCCGGCGCCGCGCTCGGTCAGCAGGCGGGCCAGCTGGCCAGACCGCTCGGCCAGTTCCCGGTAGGTCACCCGGGTGTCCTCGAAGGTCACCGCGACGGCGTCCGGGGTGGCGCGGGCCTGTCGGTCCAGCAGTTCGGTCAGGGTCGTCGGCGGTGGGGTCACCGTGGGCCCGGCGTACTCGGTGAGCAGCGCGCGGCGTTCGGCGGGGTGCAGCGCGGAGACGGTCCCGACCGGGGCGTGCGGGTCGGCGAGGGCCCTGCGCAGGAACGTCACGAACCGCTCGGCGAGCCCGGCGACGTCCTGGTCGTCGTACTCCGCGCGCGGCGCGTCGAAGCGGACGTACAGGTCGCTGTCGGCCCTTCCGTCGGTGTAGACGCAGACCATCACCTCGTCGATCACGCCGAAGGTGCCACCGGTGAAGTGGGCTGTGGCGCCCGCCAGGTCGAGTGCTTCGACGGAGGGGAGCACGTTGACGACGGCGCCGAACGGGCTGCGCGCGTCGCCGGCGTGGCCGGTGGCCCGTTTGATCAGGGATATGTCGTGCCGGGCGTGGCGCAGGACACGGCGCCGCTCCCGGCCGAGCGCCTCAGCCAGTTCCACGAAGTCGGCCGCGGGGTCCACCCGCGAGCGCAGCGGCACCCGGTTGGAGAGGAGGCCGAGCGAGCGGCGCAGTGCGCCGACGCGGTGATTGACGGTGATGGTCAGCAGTTGCTCGGACAGACCGCACATGTGCCCCAGGAACGCGGTGGCGGCCGAGGCGATCAGGTCGGGCACCGAGGTACCCGCCGCGGCGGAGGCGTGTTCCCAGGCGGCGAGTTCGACGGCCGGGACCGTCGCGGTGCGGGTGGCCATCCCCTGCGGTGCGGTGAGTCCGTCCCAGTAGCCGGGCCCACCGGTGGGGGCGTCGATGCCCGGACGGACACCGGCGGGCAGACGGGCGGCGGGCAGGTCTTCGGCGAGGTAGTCGCGCCAGAACCGCTCGGCGTCGGCGAACCGCTGCGACTCCCGGTAGACGGCGTCCTTCGCCGCGGCGTCCCCCGGCGGGTTCGGGGCGCCCTCCGGCAACGCGGAGCCGGCGCGCAGCGCGCGGTAGATCTCGGCGATCCGCCGGGACAGCAGGGTGAGAACGCCGAACGCGTCGGTGAGGACGTGGTGGAAGACGAGCACGAGCAGGTGGCGGCCGGGGCCCAGCCGGATCGAGCCGATCCGCAGCAACGCGTCCTCGGTCAGGTCGAAGGGCCGGCGCACGAGATCGGCGACGATGGCGCGGGCCGCGTCGGCGGGGTCGGCGGCGTCGCCGACATCGAGGCGGAACGGCTCCCACGCCCCGAGGTCCCGGGCGACCGGCCGCAGCCCGTGGTCGTCGCGGCGGAAGTTCACCTTCAGCGCGTCGGCTTCCGCCACCGCCGCACCCAGGGCCGCGGCGAGCAGGGCGGTGTCCAGGTCACCGTCGATGTCCCAGAGAGTCGCCACGTTGTTCGGTACGTCCGGAGTGAATTCCTGCGCGAGCCACATGGCTTCCTGCGCGGATGTGACGCCGGTACAGCCCATCCAGATGCCCCCAGCAAAAGTGGTTTCCCGGTCAACGGCCTCGCCGTGCCGATACTTGTCGCGGCCCATGCGCTCGATCAACCGGCATGAAAGATGTTCGCCAGAAATCGAAAAAGAATAGGCCAACACCTGAAACAACTCCGCCAAACCGCCCCGGCCAACGTCCGTCCGGCCCGCTTCAAACTGCCCTCGGACATCTTTCGGTCACGGGTCCGCGTGTTCCACGCGTTCCGACGGCCGTAGTCCGCCTGCTAGCGCGGCTCCTCCGCCGCTGCGGCCGGGCTTTCGTTGTCGTGCGCGCTGGTCCGGACCACCTCGGCGACGGTCAGCTCGTAGGCGGAGTACCAGTGCTTCCTGCCCAGTCGCTGCGCCACCTGGTGCTCGGGGTCGCAGCGCCACTTGTCCAGTGTTTCCCCGTCCCGCCACATCATGACGGCGAGACGTTCGCCGTCCTCCCCGGTGTAGTGCTTGACCTCCACCGGGTCGGACCCGGCAATGGCGCGGACCCGCTCCTGCATCCGCTCCTCGGTGGCGTAGTAGTCCTCACCGGCCTGCTCGGACAGGCGCGACCTGAACAGGATCACGAACATACGGAGTCCTCCGGGGTGGCAGTGGTCGGGTTGGGGGAAGGGATGCAGGCGCGCAGCCGGCCGTCGGGCGCCGAGACCAGCTCGGTGCCGTACCGGGCCAACAGGTCCGCCACGAGCCGGTCCAGACACTGGTCGTCACGCAGTACGGAGGCGTATCTCTCCTCGGTGAAGGCGCACCGCTCGTACAGCGGAACGAACCGGTCGGGGAACAGCACCGTCAGCCGCCCGCGCAGCACCTCCGCAGCGGTCTCCTCGCGTGGTGGGCCGGCCATCGTGAAGTAGTGCCGGTAGGAGAGCCGGGAGATCGCGTCGGCGTCCTCGGTCCGCGACTTCTCGTAGGCTGCCAGGCCCGCCGCCCAGTCCGCGGAGGCGTCGAGGCAGTCGACGAGGACCCGGGCGTCCTCGAAACCGCAATTCATGCCGTGCCCCATGAAGGGCGCCATCGCATGACAGGAATCACCGAGCAGCGCGAAGGTGTCTCGCCAGACCCATCGGTCGCAGCGGACGGCCGTGAGGGTCGAGACGGCCTTGGTGGCGAGCTGTTCCGCGATGTCGGGGATGATCCCGGTCAGCTCGGGGAAGTGGGCGGCGAACGTCTCGTGCAGGTCCTGGCCGCCGCGGGCCGCCGCGTAGGACGGGGCCGGGCCGTCGAGGCGCATGAACAAGGAGCCCGAGAGCTTCCCCGACGGCAGGGGGTGCGCGGCGAACATCGCCTTCCCGGAGGGCCAGTAGTGCGTGATGGTCGGGTCCAGCCGGCCGGCCGGTACGTCGATCTCCTGGTAGGCCAGGTCCAGCGTGCGCACCTCCACCCGGGTGCCGCGCGCCTCCAGGGCGGCCCGGGCGGCGGAGTGCGCGCCGTCGCAGCCGAGGACCCGGCGGCACGTCAGCCGGTGCGAGCCGTGCCGGTCCTCCACCACCACCGCGGGTTCGTCCAGGTCCACCGAGCCCACGCGCTGCCCGAAGTGGAGGCGTACACCGGGGGTCGCCTCGGCGGCGTCCAGCAGGATGTGGTGCAGCCGCCGGCGCTCCACCGCCCAGATGGGTTGTCCGTCCCGGCTGTAGGGGGTCATGCGCGTCCGGCCGTCGGGCAGGTGCCCGCAGCGTCCGTGCAGGGGGACGCATATGCGGCGCACGGCGTCCGCGACGCCCAGGTCCGACAGGGCGCGCCAGCCGCGCGCCGACAGCATCACGACCAATGACCGGCGTTGTCCACCGGAGTTCCGCCTGGGGTCCGCCCGTTTCTCCAGCAGGGTAACCGGTCCGAAGCGGGGTGCCAGGTAGAGAGCCGTGACCACGCCCACCAGACCGGCTCCCACGATGACGGTCTCCGGGTTCCCGTCCGTGCGGTCCGTGCCGTTCCCGTTCATACCGTCCTTGCCCCTCGTCCGTTGCTCCGCCGGCGGTTGTCGGGTCGTGTCCGCGTCCACACCTCGCTATGGCCGCCGCAGTTCCGTCAGAACCGCGGTGCCGGCCTCTTTCGTACTCAGGGACCCGCCGAGATCGGGGGTGACGCGGCCTGCCGCGACGGCTGCGGCGACCGCCCGCCGGACCGCGTCCGCCTCCTCGGTCCGGCCCAGATGCCCGACCAGCAGGGCCACGGAGAGGATCGCGCCGAACGGGTTGGCGGTGCCGGTACCCGCGATGTCCGGGGCGCTGCCGTGCACGGGCTCGAAGAGCCCTTGTCCGGTCAGGGGGTTGAGGTTCGCCGACGCCGCCACGCCGAGGCCGCCGGCCAGCGCGGCCGTGAGGTCGCTCAGGATGTCGCCGTGGGAGTTGTTGGTGACGACGACGTCGAAGGCAGTCGGATCGGTGGCCAGTCGCAGGGCAGCGGTGTCCACGTAGAGGTGGGACGTCTCGACGTGCGGGTGCCGTGCGACCGCCTCGCTCCAGCACCGCTGCCACAGCTGTCCGCCGTTGCGGACGGCGTTGGCCTTGTCGACGAGGCACACCGACCTGCGCGCCACGGAGAACGCGAACTCCAGCACCCGTGAGACGCCTTGGTGGGTACTGAGGTCCACGTCGATGGCGATCTCCTGGGGGTCCCGGTGCGCATACCGCCGCCGATGCCGCTGTAGAGCCCCTCGGTGTTCTCCCTGACGATCACGCAGTCGATCGCCCGTCGGGCCGGGTTGCGCAGCGGACTGAGCCTGTCGTGCAGGAGCCTGGCGGGCCGGTAGTTGACGTAGAGGTCGAGTTCGAGGCGCAGGTTGGTGAGGACCGTACGCACGTACGCGGTGTCGCTGAGCCGGGGGTCCCCGACCGCGCCGAGGAGCGCCGCCTGGCTGGACCTGATCCGGTCGAGGTCGGCTCCGGTCAGCGCGGTTCCGGTGCGCAGGTAGGTCTCCGCGTTGACGTGGTCCAGGACGTCCGTACGCGTCCCGAGGCGGAGGGCGTCGAGGACGTCCAGCGCCGGCTCGATCACCTCGGGACCGATGCCATCACCGGGGATCACGGCGATGGTGGTCAAGGCCGCCTCACTTCGGGCCCTGGCTCAGCACGTCCGCGACGAGTTCCGCGACGTCGGTCGTCACGTGGAAGTGCCCCCCCGGCCGCACGGTCCCCGAAAAGCAGCCGCAGGTGACGCTCGCCCACCCCGCCAGCTGGTCCTGCTCCACCAGCGGGTCGCCCGCGCCGTGGTAGCTGCGCACGGGACAGGACAGCGGACGGGTGCCGGGGCGGGGCCGGTAGGTCGCGTGGGCCCGCAGGTCCGAGCGGATGACGGGCAGGAGGAGGTCTCGCAGCTCGGCGTTCTCGGCGACCGCGGGCTCGATGCCGCCCAGCGCGCACAGGGTCGACCAGAACTCGTCGTCGGGCGCCAGGTGGACACCCCTGTTGGTCATGGATCCGGGCGGCAGTGCGGCGGACACGCAGAGCGCCCGGGGTTCCTCACCGGCGTCCCGCAGCAGCAGGGCGGTCTCGTAGGCGACCAGCGCCCCGAGACTGTGCCCGAACAGCACGTGGTCGCCCGGCGGCAACCGCAGCAGCTCCGCCGCCACACAGCCGGCCATCGCGGCCACGTCGTCCACGGGCGGCTCTCCGAAGCGGTCGCCGCGGCCCGGGTACTGGACGGCCATCAGCGACACACCGGGCGGCACCGCGGCGGACCACTCGCCGAAGGCGACTCCCGATCCCCCCGAGTGCGGGAAGCACACCACCCGGACGCCGGCAGGGGCACCGGCGATCATCGACCGCACCCAGCCGCGTTCCCGTATCCGGCTCATCCACTCCGCCTTTCTGGCCGGCCGTCGTTCCGTCCGCACCATGTTTTCCACTCGCCGCCGATTCGCGCGGCCCTCGACAGATGTCGGCAAGAGATCGGGGCGCGGTGGAACGCGGCGCCGACGATGCCAAGGGACACAAAAAACCCGGGCACGCCGCCGCACGGCACCGGGCTCACCTCGCACGCGGAGGCAGCGCACCACCACACCGGACACCGCCCGCCACCGTGAGAAGACACGCGCCCTCCACCCCGCGTCGCCGCCGTCCCGCGGCCCGGACGGAGCGCACCCGCGGCTCCACCCGGACCTTCGCGGCCCCTCGATCCACGCCTCGACCGACCCGCCGAAAGGGAACGCGATCATGCTTGACGGTTTTGTGCACTGGCCCGAACAGCTCGCGGCGGACCTGCGCCGGACAGGGGTCTGGCTCGGCCGGCCGATCGGTGACTTGTTGCACGAGTCGTGCGAACGGAACGCCGATCGCGTGGCCGTGGTGTGGGGCGAACGCCGGATGACCTACGCGGAGCTGTCGCGGCGGGCGGACCGGTTGGCGGGCGGCCTGATCGGACTGGGCATCAGGCCCCTGGATCGGGTGGTGGTGCACCTCCCCAACATCCCGGAGTTCGTCGTCCTGGTCTTCGCGCTGCTGCGGGCCGGAGCGATCCCGGTGCTGGCGCTGCCCGGTCACCGCAGGGCCGAGATCGCGCATCTGTGCGCTCACTCCGGGGCTGTTGCCTATGTGGTGAAGGACGAGTTCGGCGGATTCGACTTCCGTACGATCGCCCGGGAGATCCCGTCGGTCCCGCACGTGATCGTCAGCGGCGACGCCCAGGAGTTCGTTTCGCTGGAGTCGCTGGACGCCCAGGACGTCGCGCTGCCCAGGGTGGACGCGTCCGACCCCGCGCTGTTCCTGCTCTCCGGGGGCACCACCGGACTGCCGAAGCTGATTCCCCGGACCCACGACGACTACGAGTACGTCATGCGGGCCAGCGCGGAGGCGATGCGAGTGGGTCCGGAGGTGGTGTACCTCGCCGTCAACCCGGTCGCGCACCAGGCGGCCCTCGCCTGTCCGGGCGTGTTCGGCAGTCTCCTGATGGGAGGGAAGGCGGTACTCACGTCAAGCGTGCGGCCCGACGACGTCTTCTCGCTGATCCGCCGCGAGGCAGTCACCGTGACCACGGTCGTGCCCTCGGTGCTGCGGCTGTGGGCCGATTCCGGACGGCCGCCCGGCGAACTGTCCCGCCTGCTGATCCAGGTGGGCAGTGCCCCGCTCGACCCGGCCCTGGCGCGCCGCGCGGCCCAGGAGCTGGGCTGCCGGATCCAGCGGTGGTACGGCATCAGCGAGGGGCTGCTGACCCACACCCGGCTCGACGACCCGGAGGAGGTGGCCGTGAACACGGACGGCCGCCCGATGTCACCGGGCGACGAGGTCCGGATCGTCGACGAGTCCGGGAACCCGGTGCCCGACGGGGAGGCCGGCGAGATGCAGGTGCGCGGTCCGTACACGATCCGCGGGTACTACCGGGCTCCCGAGGAGAACGCCCGGTCGTTCACACCGGACGGTTTCTTCCGCACCGGCGACCTCGTCCGGCGCAGGCCGGACGGCAACATCATGATCGTCGGCAGGATCAAGGACGTCATCAACCGGGCCGGCGAGAAGGTCTCCGCGGAGGAGGTGGAGCGGCAACTGCGCACCCACCCCGCCGTACAGGACGCGGCCGTGATCGGCGTGGCGGACACCGTGCTCGGCGAGCGGACGTACGCCTTCGTCGTCCTCAACGAGGCGGACGTCCGCCCGTCCACCATGAAGGAGTTCCTCAGAGGCCGCGGCCTGGCCACCTACAAGATCCCCGACCGGCTGATACCGATGCCGCAGCTTCCGCGCACACCGATGGGGAAGGTCGACAAGAAGGCACTGCGCGCACGGATCGCCGCGTCACAACGCTGACGGTGCCGGGGTGCGGGACGGATTCCGCGTCCGCCCCGCGCCTGCCTCGGTGGACTTCGAAGAACAGGTCGAGCGTCTCCGGCCCGCCACACCTCGGCGGTTCAGGACAACCAGCAGGTCAGTCGTCCTTCTTCACCGGTTCCAGGATCGCCACGCACTCCACGTGCGACGTCATCGAGAAGATACCGAATAGACCGGATTCCGAAGAACGGCAGGTCAGAGCTCCCTTCTCGGCTCACCAGCCTGCTTGCTGACGTCGAGAGCGTCAGACGAGCATCACGAAGGACCGTTTCACCCTCTGTCGCGACGGACTCCCTGCACGGGTCCGCCGAGGATTTCGCCGCCTCCACGGCAAGGCCCCTCAACCGGCCGGTGCACCGAAATCCAGCACCGCAGGCCCAGGCCGTCCAATCGGCATGAAGAACAAGCACCGTGCACGCGAACGCACCGCCGGAAAACAAGGCCAACCGGACCTCACGGCGACCATCACAGACAGCAGAACTGGATAAACGTCAAGCTAAGGCGTGCTCACCCACCTTCAGGAAGGCCCCGCCGCTTTCACCACCGCGGCGAAGGCGCCCCTGCAGTTCGCCGCGATCCGTCTCCTGCCCGCCCACCAACGTGTGGGACCCGGTCTTCGGCGACCCATCCGGTAGACGACTGGCGATCCGACTGCCACGCCCGGCGGAAGACGCTCCTACCCGTACGTCTCCTTCCAGCGCTCCCGGTGCCGACGGTCACCCTGCCCCCTGCCGTTGACCGCACCGAGCGACGGCAACGAGGCGCCGTTGTTCCACAGACCGAAGTGATCACGATGAACGGCCAGGATGTCGTTCTCTGCGGCGAACTGGCTGAGTGTTGCCTGGGACGGACTGCTCGCGCTCAACCACTTCGCCGAAGCTTCGGCCGACGGCGGGGTCGGTGGCGACTTCCTGAGCTGGTGCAAGTCGGCCGAGCCCAGCGCGTTCCCTTTCCCGGCGGCCAAGGTGGCCATGCGCGAGTCCGACACCGTCGCCAAGAACGGGAAACTGCGCGGTGAGCGCATGCTCCCGGTCCCGAAGACCGTCGACCCGAGCGGCAGGGTTTTCATGCAGGCCCATCTGAAGATCGGCGGAGGCAACACTGTTGCCCCGCGCCTTCACTTCTTCGAGGACGGCCCCCGGTCAGGGAAGGTCTACGTGGGATACCTCGGCCCGCACCTGCGTAACACCCTCACCTGAGAGCGCCGAGCACTCCGGTCACTGCCGTATCCCTGCACGAGTATGCCGCCCGCCCCTCGGGTCATCCCAGATGGCAGGCGGCACGCACCCGGCCGCTCAGCACTCCGACGCGAACCGCACGAACCGCCCCCGGGGCTCACGCGCGCGCGGCGTCCTTGGGCGTCCACTCAAAAGGACCGACCTCACGCACCTCCGTGCCCACTCCTACCAGCGTCAGGCCGAGTCCAGAGCCGCACTCAGTTGTCGCGGCCGGACTTCTGCTCCACAGTCCCACCGACGTAACCGATCAGCCCAGGAAGCTCAACCGCACCTGGCGCTCCGGGTTGTCCTTGTTCGTGTCGACCAGGCAGACGGACTGCCAGGTGCCCAGTTCCAGCCGGCCGCCGACCACCGGCAGCGTCGCGTGCGGGGGCACGAGGGCGGGGAGCACGTGGTCGCGGCCGTGGCCCGGGCTGCCGTGGCGGTGTTGCCAGCGGTCGTCGGCGGGGAGCAGGGTGTGCAGCGCGGCGAGGAGGTCGGTGTCGCTGCCGGCGCCCGTTTCGAGGATCGCCACACCGGCCGTCGCGTGCGGGACGAAGATGTTGAGCAGGCCGTCCCTGCCCCGCGCCGCCTGCCGGAGGAACTGTTCGCACTCCTGTGTCAGGTCGGCCACGGTCTCGTCCGAGCCGGTGGCGATGTTCAGGATGCGGGTGGTGAAGACGTCGGACATGCCTCCATCATGCACGGGACTACGCGCCCGGCAGGGTGTCCAGGTCCGGCTGGACCTCCACCGTGCATTCGGCGTCCTCCGGGCCCACGCCCTCCGCGTCGCGCCATACGCAGATCCGTACGTGGTGGACCCCCGATCCCTCGTGGTCCCACTCCGCCGCAAGGTCACGCACCACCACCGCGGCGACGAATTCGGCGTCCTCGGGCTGGGTGGCGGTGGTGACGGTTCCCCGGTAGCGCTCACCCAGCGGGTGCCAGCCGGCGCTTCCCGCGGGCGCGTCCACCCGGTACACGTATGTGGCGGTGGTCATTCCGGCACCGTACCCGCATCGGCGGGAATTACGTGGGGTGGGGAAGATCCGCGCCACCGGCCTCGTTAGTAGAAATATGAACAATATTGGGGTGCGGGACGGGGAAGCGGTCACGGACGTCGACGTGGTCGTGATCGGCGCCGGGCAGGCCGGTCTGTCCAGCGCCTACCACCTGCGGCGCGCGGGCCTCGAACCCGGCCGCGACTTCGTCGTGCTCGACCACTCCCCGCGCCCGGGCGGCGCGTGGCAGTTCCGGTGGCCCACCCTGACGTACGGCAAGGTCCACGGCATGCACGCGCTGCCGGGCATGGAGCTGACGGGCGCCGACGGCAGCCGGCCCTCCTCCGAGGTCATCGGGGAGTATTTCGCGGGGTACGAGCGGACCTTCGGGCTGCGTGTGCGCCGGCCGGTCGGCGTGTCGGCGGTGCGCGAGGGCGCGGGCGGGCGGCTGCGCGTCGAGACGTCGGAGGGTGTGTGGTCGACGCGCGCACTGATCAACGCGACGGGCACGTGGGACCGGCCCTTCTGGCCCCGCTACCCCGGCCAGGAGACCTTCCGCGGGCGGCAGCTGCACACGGTGGACTACCCGGGACCGCAGGAGTTCGCCGGACAGCGGGTGGTGGTCGTGGGCGGCGGGACGTCCGGCGTGCAGCACCTGATGGAGATCGCCGGGGTCGCCGCGCAGACCACATGGGTGACGCGGCGGCCGCCGGTCTTCCGCGAGGGACCCTTCGGCGAGGAACAGGGACGGGCCGCCGTCGCGCTCGTCGACGAGCGGGTACGGCGCGGACTGCCGCCGCAGAGCGTCGTGTCGGTGACCGGGCTGCCGGTGACGGAGGCCGTCGCACGGGCCCGCGCGGAGGGCGTGCTGGACCGGCTGCCGATGTTCGACAGGATGACGCCGAACGGGGTGTCCTGGGCCGACGGACGGACGGTCGACGCCGACGTCATCCTGTGGGCGACCGGGTTCCGTGCCGCGATCGACCACCTGGCGCCGCTCAAGCTGCGCGAGCCGGGCGGCGGCATCCGCGTGGAGGGCACGCGGGCGACGCATGACGAACGGATCCATCTGGTGGGCTACGGGCCCTCGGCCAGCACCATCGGGGCCAACCGGGCGGGCCGGGCCGCCGTGCGCGGGATCGTGCGGCTGCTGGAACGGCGGGCGGACCCGGTGGGGACGGGCCCGGTGGGGACGGGCCCGGTGGGGGCCGAGCCGGTCATGGCCGGCGGGTGAGGCGAGTGAGGCGTCAGCCGACGGGCTTTCCCGCTTCCTTGCGGTGCGCGTTGAACTCCTCGACGTTCTTCCGCTGCTCCGCGTAGTCGCCGGTGAAGCGTGTGTCCCCCGGCGCGACCGTGACGAAGTAGAGCCAGTCCCCCGGCGGCGGGTCGAGCACCGCGTCCATCGCCTGCCGGCCCGGGTTGCCGATCGGCGTGGGCGGCAGGCCGGTGTGCTCGTACGTGTTGTACGGGGTGTCGATCCTCGTGTCCGCGTGAGTGGTGTCGAGGGTCGAGCGGTTCAGCGCGTAGTTGAGCGTCGAGTCCATCTGGAGCGGCATGCCCTGCGCCAGCCGGTTGTCGATGACGCGCGCGGCCTTCCCCATGTCCTCCGCCGTGTCGGCCTCGGCCTGCACGATGCTGGCGATGACGACGTTCCGGTACGTCGCGGGCGCCGACCCGAAGTTCCTGTTCGCCGTGTTCACCATGTACGAGAGCAGACTCGCCGGCGTCGTCTCCTCGTCGATCGGGTACGTGGCCGGGAAGAGGTAGCCCTCCGGGTTCCCCCCGGCCTCGGCCGGCAGCTTCAGGTCTGCCGTGCCCGCCGCCTTCGCGGTGGTCCCCGGGGCGACACCGAGGGCCTTGTCGGCCGCCGCGTACACCTGGGAGGACCGCAGTCCCTCCAGGATCAGGAGGGTGCGCGGCTCACGCTCCTCCTCCGTAAGCAGCATCAGCGGCACCAGGACCGCGGCCGCCACCACCGCGGCGGCCGCACCCACGATCAGGAGCAGTCGCCCGCGGCGCGTCAGAGGGGGGCTGCTCGCGGGCCGTTTCCGTGTGGACTCGTTCTCCATGCGGGCACGCTAACCCGGCCGGCGCGGTGTTCCGGGGAACCTGGAGGCGGCGAACAGCCCGCCACGGGCGACACGAACACGCGAACACGGGATCGGGTGTTCGCCCGAACGCGTCGTCGTACCGTGTTTCATCGCCCAACTCCCCTGCGTCGCATGATGCTTACGGTGCGCAAGCGACGGGCTGCAGACCTCGACCGCGCAGGTCCCGCTGATACAGAAACAGAGCACCAAGGAGAACCCGCCACCATGAACCTCATCACCGACCCTCTCGCCGGCGTCTTCCACTTCCTGGGCCGGCCGGTCTGACCGAGGTCTCGCCCGGCGCCGCTTCTCCCCCGTCCCAGGGGAGGGGCGGCGCTGCCGCGTTCCCGCGCTGCCGCCGCAGGCGGTCAGGTGGCGGGCGACAGCTGGGCGTCTCTGCGCACCAGGGCCGCGTACCGGCCGTTCCGGGCGAGCAGCTCCTCGTGGGTGCCGCGCTCGACGGTTTTCCCGCCGTCGAGAACGACGATCTGGTCGGCGTCCCTGACCGTGGAGAGCCGGTGCGCGATGGTGATGGTCGTACGGCCCGCCGAGAGCGCGTCGATGGCCTGCTGCACGGCGTGTTCGGTACGGGTGTCGAGCGCGCTCGTCGCCTCGTCGAGGATGAGCACCGGCGGGTCGCGCAGGATGGTCCGGGCGATCGCCAGGCGCTGCTTCTCGCCGCCGGAGAAGCGGTACCCCCGCTCGCCGACCAGGGTGTCGTACCCGTCGGGCAGTGAGGCGATGTGGTCGTGGATCTGCGCCGCCTCGGCGGCCGCGCGCAGCTCCTCGTCGGTCGCGTCGGGCTTGGCGAAGCGCAGGTTCTCGGCGACGGAGGCGTGGAAGAGGTACGTCTCCTGGGAGACCACACCGACGGCGCGGGCCAGCGTGTCGAAGTCCAGGTCGCGCACGTCGACGCCGTCGAGGGTGACGCCGCCGTCCGTCACGTCGTACAGCCTGGGCACCAGATAGCTGAGGGTGCTCTTGCCCGATCCCGTGGGTCCGACGACGGCCAGGCTGCCGCCGGCCGGGACCGTGACGTCGATACCGGTGAGCGTGGGGCCGTTCTTCTCGTCGTAGGCGAAGGCGACGTCCTCGAAGCGCACTTCGCCCCGGATCTCCTCCAGGTGGACCGGCTTCTCGGACTCCGTGATGTCCACCGGCAGGTCGAGGTACTCGAAGATCCGCTGGAAGAGCGCGAGCGAGGTCTGCATCTGCACGCCGGTCGACAGGAGGCTCACGGCCGGCCGGAAGAGGCCCTGCTGGAGCGAGACGAAGGCGACCAGCGTACCGAGGGAGACGGCCGCCCCGCCGGCCTGCATGGCCAGGCCCGCGACCCAGTAGATGACGGCGGGCATGGCGGCCATGACGATGCCGATGGTGGACATCCGCCAGCGCCCCGCCATGTTGGAGCGCACTTCGAGGTCGACGAGCCGCTCGGACTCGTCGGCGAAGGCCCGGGTGAGCGAGTCGGCGCGGCCCATGGTGCGGCCGAGCAGGATGCCGCTGACCGACAGCGACTCGGTGACGGTGGCGGCCATGGAGGCCATCTGTTTCTGCCGCTGCGTGGTGATCTTCTTGCGCTCGCGGCCGACCCGGCGGCTGATCCACACGAAGACCGGCAGCAGGAGCAGCGAGACGACGGTCAGCCGCCAGTCGAGCGCCAGCATGGCGACGACCGTGGCCACGACCGAGGTGAGGTTGGAGACCAGCGAGGTGGCGGTGGAGGTCACCGTCGCCTGCATGCCGCCGATGTCGTTGGCGATGCGGGACTGCACCTCGCCGGTGCGGGTCCTGGTGAAGAAGGCGAGCGGCATGCGCTGCAACTGGGCGTAGACGGCGGTGCGCAGGTCGTGCATGACGCGCTGGCCGACCGTCGTGGAGATCAGGGTCTGCAGCACGCCGAAGACGCTCGTCACCACGGCGGTCAGGATCATGCCGGCGGCGAGCAGGCTCAGCAGCCCGGTGCGCCCCTGCGGGATGGCGGTGTCGAGGATCTCCTTGAGCAGGAACGGAGAGGCGACGGAGACGAGGGAGGAGGCCGCCACGAGCAGGCCGACGAGGGCCAGCCGGCCCCGGTACGGGCGGAACAGCCGGAGGATGCGGCGTACCTGCGCGGGCTCCTCCGGTTCGGCTGAATCGCGGGCCGGGGGTGTCCACGTGGGCTGATCGGGATGCATGGGCCCCTTCGCGCGGATGAGGGAACGGAGATTCCAGAGCATAGCTCATTGTTACCTCTACTCACAATGCGCGAGGTCCTGGTATTGTTCCCGGCATGAGCCCCTCCGACGCCGACTCCGGCATCACCCCCGACGTCGCCTCGGACGCCGACGGCCTGCTGGCCGAGCAGCTGCTCCGGCTGACGCGCAGGCTGCACCGGATCCAGCGTCAGCAGATGGAGCCGATCGGCATCACCCCCGCCCAGTCACGTCTGCTCCGCACGGTCTCGCACTACGACCTCCACCACGAGCCGCCGCCGCGGATGGCCGACCTGGCCAAGCGCCTGGACGTGGTCCCCCGCGCGGTGACCACCCTCGTCGACGGCCTGGAGGCGAGCGGCCGGGTGCGCCGCGTGCCCGACCCCACCAACCGCCGGGTGATAAGAATCGAGCTCACCGACACCGGCCGCGCCACCCTCAGATCGCTGCGCAGCGCGCGCCGCGACGCCGCGGAGGACATCCTGGCCCCTTTGACCGCAGAACAGCGCGAGGTGCTGGGCGGCCTGCTGTCCGCGCTGGTCGACGGAATGCCGGAGCGCCTCTGCTGACCCGCCTCCACCGGGCGTCGGGCGAGTGTGGCCCGGGCCCGACGGGCG
Source organism: Streptomyces sp. Wb2n-11 (assembly GCF_001049855.1). Taxonomy (NCBI): domain Bacteria; kingdom Bacillati; phylum Actinomycetota; class Actinomycetes; order Kitasatosporales; family Streptomycetaceae; genus Streptomyces; species Streptomyces sp. Wb2n-11. The sequence goes on along the minus strand of NZ_CVPB01000001.1, from coordinate 6,499,630 downwards.
AGCGGGGTCCGGGCCGCGCGGGGCCGGGCCCCGCTCCTCAGCAGCGCAGCCGGTCCTCCGTCACCGTTCCCTGAACCGTCTTCAGGCTCCGGTCGTAGCAGCCGTCCGTCCCGTACAGCCGGTAGCGCCCGCTGGACGTGCCGACCGCGTGCCGGTCCTCGCGGGGGACGTTCGCGGTGTACGTCGCGTCGCCCTCGTACGCGTCGTCCAGCCGCGACCAGGACACCCGCTCGCCGCCCCGCTCGGTGGAAGTGGCGGCGCGGTCGCCGAGCGCCAGCACGGTGCGCAGCCGGTCGCCGGCGCCGAGCGTCGTCGTACCGTCCATCGTGTACGTGCGGTGGGCGCGCACGGTGGTGGCCGGGCCGCGGCCGTCGGTGGTGACGGTCTCGCGGTCCGTCCACTCGCCCTTGAGCGCGTCCAGGTCCTCGCCGTCGGTCCAGCGGTGGACGGAGGTGTGGGCGAGGGTGCGGTCGACGGTGGTGACGACACGGCCGTGCGAGGTGTTCACATGGCCGGAGACGGTGAGCCGGTGGCCGGCCTCGGCGGTGAGCCGGTGCTCCGGGCCCGCCGTGTACGCCGTGGAGCCGGCCGGAGCGCCGCTGCGGTACCGGGTCAGCTCCCCCGTGACGACGTCACTCCCCTCGTCCTGCCAGACCAGCACGTTGACGGGGGTGCTCCAGCCGCTCTGCCCCTCGGGGACGCCGACGACGGACACCTCGACGCGGTGCGGGCGGCCGTCGTTGAGCCGGCCGGCGAAGGGGGTCAGGTCGTACTGGACCGGCCTGACGTCGAAAGCGCGCGGGCCGGGAACCACGTACCAGAGGAAGGGGTTGGGTGAAAGTAAGGGAGCACGTATGACCTGCGGTTTCACAGTGACCCCTCGGGAAATCACCACACTTGGTGTGCCCGGAGTAGCCCCAGGTCACCCCGTGGATTCCCCCATCTCGCGCACCACCAAGTGCCCGGGAGTGCCCGGAATCCGACGGTGCGTCAGAACCAAGGGGGCGTCCTCATGCCGCCCTGATGGGGCCTCGGCGCCAGGACGATGCGGAGCCGATCGACCTCGTCAGCAGCCTTGGCGACAGCGACGCCCACCGGGAGACAGAGGCGGAGCGCCTGTTCCTTTACGTCCGCCCACTGCAACTCCCCTATCGTCGGGTACACCCGGGTTGAGCGCGACGGGGAGCTCTCGCTCCCCGTCGAGGTACGCCATCGGGCGCGGAGCTCCGCGGCCATTGTGGGTGCGGGCCCGTACGTTTTATCCATGCCCTCCCCCTCCCGGCCTCACGGAAAACTGCGCCCTGCTGCTGCGCGGATCAACGCGGCCATCCGCCGGCTCATGGAGGAGCCCGTCACCCCCAGCCGCGCGGCGGAGTACCAACAACTCCTGGTCGAGTGGGAGAGAGCGACCCGGGCCAACTTGGTCAAGGCCGCGTGACGCACGAGCGCCCAAGATCTTCCGGCGGGGCGCTCGCCTATTCTCCGTACCGAGCAGCATCAGCATGGGATGCGGCGACCATACGCCGTTGTCGTATGTGTACTGAGGTCAGCGCAGGCCGTCTGAGTCGTCGTGCTCTTCTCCGACCGGGAGGGGCCGACGATCACCCACCGGGTCCTCGCCGTAGATGACTGCGGAGACCGCGCTGTCGTAGGCATCGCTGAGGCCGTTGCCGCTTGTGTCGAGCATGTTCTCCCAGTCGAATCCCATGCCTACGAGCCTAGCTGTACCGCTCGAGAATCTCGGCGATGTGGGGGTTGCCCCTCGTCTACCCGGGCGAAGATCGCAGCTTCCGCTTCAAGGGCGAAGCGCCCCTCAGTCCGCGATCGCCTGTACGAGAGCGGCGTGGAACCAACTTGAAGGTTATCTGGACATTGAAGGACGCCCAGGCCTCGAAGTCCGCCTGGCACCGTTGCGGCATCACGCGCCGCGCCCAGACCCATCACACCCCTCCGGCGGCAGCCGTCCAGGGGCTCCAGGCCACCGAGCTCGATCCCTCCAGGGACTAGGTCGACGGCCAGCGCGGTCGTGGTCCGATGCCGGGCCCGTGGCCGCGAGTTCAGCCAGAGGCATCCGGTGGTGGAAATCCGAGACGGTGAACGCCTACGACCGGGAATGCAGCCCGGTTGCCCGCAACAGCGTTATGCGCCTGAGCCTGCGACCTCTCCGGCCGGCTTGTTGCAGACATCACGCATCCGGACATCGAGAGCGGCCTGGGTCTCAGGGTCGAGCTCGTAGTCGCCGGCGGTTTCAGGGTTGACGTCCAGCGCGTGAGAACGGAAGGCCTCCCGCTCGGCGGAGAGCTGCTGGATGGTCTGGGTGATCCGGTGGATCTTCTGGCGCAGCCTCTCCCACTCCTGCTCGGCGAGGGCGAGCTCGGCGAGCTGGCTCTGGATCTCAGCCTCGTTTTCCCGGGCGTAGTTATCGCTGACCAGCGTGATCAGAGGAACCCCGAGAGCCTTGGCGGCGGTGACCGCCTCGTCGAGCCTGACCGCACGGGTCTGCTGCTCGATGCGCGTGATGGCGGTGGAGTCAACGTTCGTGCCAAGCAGTGCGGCCATACGGCGCGCCAGTTCTGCCTGGCTGATGCCGAGGCGTTCGCGTTCTTGACGAAGTCGGCGGGCGAAAAGGTCCCCGGGCAGTGGGTTCATGGCGGTTTGGCACTTCCTGGTCAAGATCGCGATCGACGGGGCGTGTGGGGGTGGCCCGCCTCGAAAACGAGCAGGCCAGCGTCGCAGCAGTGCTGGGGCAGCACATTACACATCCCGCACTGCGGATTCCACAGGAGCGCACCACGGCCTGTGATCGCGCATCGCGACGTCGATTCGCCTCGTTTTCGAGTCCCTTCTTACCGCTTGTCAATAAGCCTTTCATCGCCCCCTGCAATCCGTCGACTCAATGGGGTAGATTAGCCATTGCAGATGCGCACATATACGAGTCACCGGGAAGATCGACAGCGGGTCACTGACCATTCAAGCCTTCTACCAGCGCTCATCCGAGTGAGCTAGCGGTACTTGCTGCCTCGCGACTCACTGGCATGTCATCGAACGATTAGAAAGGGGATGGAAAAGAACCATGACGAAGATCTACGAGGCAGCCGTCCTCACACAGGCCTCCCTGCCGAGTGCAGCCTGGGACCTGACCAGCTTCCTGCAGAACGCCAAGTCCCAGATCCAGCTCTGGGGCGGTCTTCTGCTCATGCTGCTCGGTGCTGTCGGCCTGGTCTGGGGCGGTGTGCTCCTGATCAAGAAGCTGATGGCCAACCCGCAGTCCGCGGGTCAGCAGCAGGGCTGGGGCACGATCGCGCTCCTCATTCTCGTCGGCGGAGCCCTGGGCACCGGCGGGTGGTCGCTGATCTCGACGATCGGTTCCGGCGGCCAGCAGACCATCACGGACCTCGGCGGCGGCACGGTGATCGTCCAGACCGTCGATCAATTCAGCGGGTTCCTGAGCGGCCTTTCCAAGTAAGAGGCCGTCACAGACCGTGCACACGACCGGGGGCAGAGGCGTCGAGCGAACCGGGTCGGTTGAGGTGCAAGGCCTCCTCCGGCCCGGTTCGCCATATCCAGTCACGCAGCACGGTGCAGGCACGAAAGAGAGCAGAACATGGGGATCAAAGACAAGGCGCTGGCCTTCAGCAGGAAGTTCAAGCTCGACTCGCACCACGCGATCGAGCGTTTTGGGGTGTTCTTCGGCATCTTCGCGGTCACGGGCGCGATCGTGATCAGCGCATCGGGGGCCTCGGCGTACCAGGCGGAGCGTGACTCGCTGTCGCAGACGGCGCTGTACACCAGCGACTTCAAGACGTCGAAGACGAATCTCGACGGCACCGTCGACGGGGTCTACACCAACGAGAGCGGCAACAAGGCGCTCGTGATGATGCACTTCAGTCCGACCGCTCAGATCTCGTACAACGCCGCGGACTACAGGGCGTTCCTGCTCGGGTCGGACACCTCGCTGAACAGCGAGCCGGTCAGCACCAGCGGGATCAAGGGCTCCTTCTACGCCTTCGGTTCGACCGGCTACGTCGGGGTCCTCCTGAACGCCGACCGGCCTTTCGACCGCCAGGTGTTGAACCTGACGGTCCGTGCGAACGCCGAACTCACCACGCCCGGAGCGGAGCAGGCGCAGAGCAGCGGCAAGCTGGCCGGCGACGAGACCTTCTCCAAGTACGACCAGTGGCGGGTCTTCTTCAACCCTGGCGCATCCGGGGTCCAGAAGATCGCGGCGCTCGACGCTCTGACCTTCGACCCGGCGCAGGCCTACTACGAGGTCGCACTCAAGGAGATGGAGGCCGAGGCCAGGGATGCCCTGGACCAGAAACTCGTCGAGATGCGCACGAATCTGACGCAAATTCGGTCGTACACGTCCGACCTGCAGACGACGAAGATCGACGGCCTGTTCCTGCGTCCGCCGACCGTTCCGGTCTCGATTGCCACCGACAAGATCACGGGCGTCTCCGCGGCCGAGGCCAAGGACGGCGTCTCGACGCTGGCGCTGCAGACCAAGCACGTCGTCCCGGGCGGCTTCGACCTCAACTGGCGTGCAGGCAACGTCTACGACGGCTACCTCGACGTCCTGGTGCCGGCCGGTCAGAGCTACGCCCAGTTCTTCGCCAAGAAGCGTGACGAGGGCTCGGATCCGACGAGCCAGCAGATCTCGGACATGCAGTGGATCCTCTCGGACGGCACCGGCCTCGCCAAGGACTACCAGTCCTCTGACGTGACGATGCGCCCTCTCATGAACATCATGAACAACCTTTCACAGGCGTATCAGAACTACTCCCGGAACAAGTCGCAGTACGAGTCTGATCTGTCGCTCGACCTGCTCCGACTGGACGTGAGTCTGCGGGACGTGCAGTCCAACAGCACCATTCGCGACGACAAGGACTTCCTCACCACTCTCTATTGAGTGCGGATAGGAAGTGACGCATCCCGCTACCTGACATTGAGACGGAAAGGAAAACAAAATGGCCACCGACAAGCCGAATCGGAGTCCCAAGAAGGGGACGACGAAGGACCAGCTGAGCACGTCGGTGAGTCAGGGGATGCCCCGGCAAGGTCGCGGGACCAAGAGCCTCGGCCCTGAGGAGGGCATCGAGAAGCCTCCCGAGGGCAAGGCCAGCGTGCCCAAGCAGTTCCCGGGGACGGGAGCTGATCCTTCGGACGCCGCGAACGCTGCACCTCATGGACCGGACGCTGTGTCGAAGATGCCGGACGCGGCAAACACCGCAGAGACCGCAGGCAAGGCGGCTGGTGCCGCGAGTGCTGGGTCGAAGATCAAGCAGGGCATGAATGGCGTCGCCGGGAGCATGGCCGGAGGCGCGGCCCAGAAGGCGATCGAGGGAGACGGCAGCAGCGCGACCCGGCGTCACGTCGGGCGTTACGCAGGAGCTGCCGTCTCCGGTGCCGTGGCCGGCGCACAGGCTGGCGGGCTTCCGGGAGCCGCCGTTGGCGCAGCGAAGAACGTCGGCGTCGAGGGAGCCCAGGACGCGGTCAAGGGCGTGTTCAAGGTCACCGGCGGCAGCCCGGACGTCAAGCCGGCTGACCAGCGCGAGCTGGGTGCCGGCGGCACGGGCTACGAGCGCGGTGCGTCGAAAGATGACGAGGGCCTGGGCTCGAAGGCGGCCAAGGGCGTCGCCGTCGGCGGTGGCGCGGCTGCTGCTCCGCCGGCCATGGGCGTGGTCATGGCCATGGCCTTGCTGAACTGGTTGAAGTCCATGTTCTTCGCCGCCATGGCGATGGCCGTCAACGCAGGGAAGCTGCTGTGGACGCTCATCGTCAACATCGCCAAGGCGGTGGGTCATGCGATCGCTGCGCCGTTCATGGCGATCGGCAGCTTTATAGCCAAGGGGGCGGGCGCGGTCCTGGGCGTCACCGTCACGGCGACGATGACCCCTGTAGCGGCAGCGATGTCGGGTGCGGTCGCGGTGACTGCCACCGTGGCCCTGCTGGGCACGGTCTTGACCGGCGTCCTCAACTCGACGGGGCTGACCGAGGGCAGCATCAACGCGAACGGGACGGCGTGCGTCGTCAACGCGGGTAGCGTCGGCAACGGTTCCGGGGCCGCCGTCCTGGCGGGCGTGGAGAAGAACGCCAAGGAGATCTACTCGGTGCTCAGCAGCTGGGGGATGCCGAAGGAGAACATCGCGGGCATCCTCGGCAACTGGTCGCAGGAGTCCGGGATCGACCCGACGAGCGTGCAGAACTTCCCCACGGGGACGTATGCCATGACCGCCGGGAAGGCCAGCGCCGCACAGAACACGGACAACGGCATCGGTCTCGGGCAGTGGACGTTCGGCCGCAACACGTTGCTGCGCCAGTACGCGAAGAGCAAGGGCGTCGACTGGTTCACGATCAAGGCCCAGCTGGCCTTCATGGTCGACGGGGACAATCCGGGCGATGTCACGGTCTTCAAGGACATGCTCAAGACGTCGCAGGGCTCGCCGCGTGCAGCGGCTCCATGGTGAGGCGGACCCACGGCAGCGCCCGGTGGAGTTCAATGGCCAGCGCCCCGCAGCGCACGCTGTTCCGCAGATCATCGTGGTGCAGCGGCCGGTCGTGTCCCGGGTGGCGGCGGCCGGTGTCCTCAAGAGCGGTGGCCAGCGCGGTGAGGAAGGGACGCGGAGTGATCGTGCCCAGCGCGTCCTGGAGGCGGTTGGGCAGGAAGCTGTAGGTGTAGCCATTGCGTGCGTTGGTGCCCATGAACCGGCCGGCGAGGGCGGTGAAGAACTCCTCCTGGATCCTCGGGACGCCGTTCAGCCCGGACGGGGCGAGGAACCGGCCGTCCTGGCTCTGCTCCCAGGTGGGCCAGGCCGCGCGGAAGGCGGCGGCCTCCGCGCTGTCGTGGTTGCCCAGGAGGTGGATGAACAGGCCGTACAGCTCGGTCCTGCCGGTACGGCCGAGGTAGTCGGACCGGCCCCAGGAAAGGTCGGCTGCCCGGCCGGTCAGGAAGCCGCGGTCCGGGCGCGGGACCCCGGTCAGAGCTCCGTCCAGCATGTCGGGGCGGATGAACACCTTCGTGCGCAGCCGGGTGGTACGGCGCGAGAGGGTGACGGCGAGGTTGAGCATGCCGGAGGCCAGGTGCTCGGCCAGCATCCGGTCGGGGTGGAGCTGGTCCAGGGCGTCGAACAGAACGAGCCGGACGGTGTCGGTGATCCGCGCGGTGGCTTCGAACTCGGCCAAGGACCGCTCGGTGGCCCCGGGGTTGCGGGTCAGCCAGTCGACGCGCTCGGTCCAGGTGGTGAGGGCGGCGAGGTCCGGCACGCCGAGCGCGGTCAGCGCGACGGCACTCCACAGGACGGTCGGCTGCACCCCCCACCCCGTGAGGGCGCGCAGCTCCCCTGCGGTCGGCTGACCGGCGTCAGGCTGTGTCCCGAAGGCGGTAATCGCCTCCGTCCGCTCCAGTCTGGGCATACGGTACTCCCGCGCGGCGATGGTGCGCAGCTGCGGGTCCGTCAAGGCCCTGGCCCAGAAGGTTTTGCCCTCGCCCGGCCGTCCGCGTACGACAGTGCTCTCCAGATACAGAGCCGGACGGTGGACGTCGGGGGTGTACATCAGCGAGGCCGGGAGGGTGAGGGCGTCGGAGGCGAGCGCTGCCGAGAGCGCGTCGTGCAGCAGTGTCCGGAGTTCTACGATCGGGAGGGTGAGGGACATCGGGGCCTTCCAAGGTTGGGTTTCGTGGCGTCGGTCTCCTGCAGAAGGCGGCGAGGTATCTAGCCGGGGAACCGCTGACAGTGCGTCGCCGACCTCAGAGCAACTGCGGCGTGATGTGGCCATGCAGCATCCTCGGAGTCAGCCGGTCGAACTTCCGCTTCTGGCGTCGGACGGCCTCGGACCGGGCCGCCCGTCAGGCCGGTTACGGGCGTTGCACCGGGACTCGGACGGCACTCATGGAGCCCTGAGGATCATCGCCGAGCCCTGCGGCCGATGACCAGCACGACGGTGGCATGCATCTCATCGACCTTGAGAACGCGCAAACTGGCGTAGCTGGACCATCAACCAGGTCTCGCATCGAGCCGGTCGGAACCGGCCGGCCGCCGCTGGTTCACGATGCTGTCAGCTGCTGGCCGGATGGGGACTGGAGGAGATGGGCAATGAACGCGTCGACGCCCGGCTTGTCGTCGACAACGTGGACCTCGGCCCCGTGGCGGCGCAGCTTGGCGTGCGTACGCTGTTGCAGCTTCCGCAGCCGGCCACCAGGGCGCTTGACCTCGACGAACACAATGCGGCCCCGGGCAACGATGATCCGGTCGGGCACTCCCCCGCGAGCCGGCGAGACGAACTTCCAACACAGGAAGCCGTGTGCCCGACACTGGGCAAGGAGGTAGTCCTCGATGACACGCTCACTCGGGGACGTCATCGGCTCTCATCTTCTCGCCCGAAGAGGCCGTCAGGGCACCGTATTTCAGCTCACCGGGCTCGACGAGCCGGAAGCCCGTGGAGTGCCTGTGCATTCGGGAGACGCTGAGGGTGGAGTGCTTCGTGCCGTAGTGATCCCGGACTTGGGCCTCCCCGTCCGCAACGGACTCGATGACGGCGTGGCGGTTGCTCTGCTGGGTGTCGAGGTCCTCCCAGATCTGCCCCCGGCGGACCAGGATGCCCTCGCAGGTCGTGTTCTTCTCCTGCTGGGCCTGGGCGTCGTCGTCCTGGGCGGGGATGTCGGTCGGCACGGCATCGGACACGAGCTCGTACTTCTTCAGGAATGAGCCGAACTCGGTGATCGTCCGACGCTGCGCTCGATGATGGACCGAGCGCCGGAACTGGACGGGTGAATCTACGTAAATGACCTTGGTCAGGACCCCGTCACTTTTGCGCCGCCAGCGCTGACCGGGCTGGACTGATTCGGTCGCGGCACTCACAACTCGTCGCCCCCCTCAATGGTGTGGATGGGAAGTGTGGTCTGGAACATGACGTCTCTCGCTTCTCTTGCCATGGCGAGCCAGACTCGCCTTCATCTCAAATTCAACTCGGGCACCGAGCAGCGTCGTGTCGACACGGCCCGGCACCCTGCGGTCCGGTGGCGGTGCAGGTGTTGATCAGATGGCGTTCTTCCAGTTCTTGCTGAACGTCTCGTCGAGCATCCGGGTGTAGACGTCAAGATCGAGCGCCCCGATGAGCTGCTCGATCCGGGCGGCCGGCAGCGCGCGGAGGTCGTCGTTGACGACGACCACCGACCAGCACGGATCGATGCCGTTGATCCGGCGGATCACGACGTCCTGGTCATCAGGCAGCAGCGTGAGGCCGTCGGAGGTGCTGGCCTCACTGCGGTTCTTCGCCCACCCGTGGTGGCGCAGGATCTCCAGCGCGATCGGGTCACGTCGCACGCCGGCGCTCCCGGACTCTCGACGCTTGCTCTGGCTGGCCGGGTTCACCTTCCATGCGCCGGCGTTGTGCAGGCTCACGGCACCATCTGTGCCGTCGTGGACGATGAAGATCCGGTTGACCATTTGCAGGGCCCGCGGGTTCACCAGCTGCGCATCGACGTCCTCGTTGTCGTCACGGTCGGGCCCGGCGCCGACCGGGTCGGCGGCGAACGGGTAGGTGACTGATCCACGCGAGGCGGCGAGGACGTTCTGAAACAGCAGCAGTGTCCGCACGGGATCGGCCGGGTCGATCGCCTCCTCGATCATCTTCCGGCCCAGTACGGGATCGAACGGCTCGGCGAGAGCCTCCTCTCCCCTGCTGGCGACAGTCTGCAGGTAGCGGGCCAGGGCGAAGTCGATCACGGCCGGGTGAGCCAGCGACTTCGTCGGGGTAGGACCCGCGTGGCAGGCCAGTGTCCCGCCGGAGGCGGTGATGATCGGGCTGTCGGCGACGTTCCGGTTCTCACTGGGCGGCTCCAGCTCGAGCCGGTTGTTCGAGTCCTTGCTGATGAGGAACATCAGCTCCGGTTCGATGTCGATGCCGATGGCGGCCTGCTGCTCGGCGAGCACCCGGTTGTTGGTGGTCTCATCGAAGCCGTTCTTGCCGCCGACGACGGAGTAGAGGCCGTCGGTGTTCGTCGAGATGATCCGCGCGCCGGCCAGCGTCTGGGCCTGCCCGATCCGCCAGCTGAACAGCTGGCCGATGATCCGCATCGAGATGGTGCGGTTGTTCATCCTGATCGGGGTCCGGTGCGCGGCGTCAGCAGCTCCAGAGGCCGAGTTGAGGATCAGCTTCGTGCCGTTGCGCAAGGTCGTGAGTCGGGCCTTCTCCTCGGCGGAGAGCCCCGGCTTCTTCATCTCGAAGCCCAGGCGCTCCTTCTCGAAGAAGATCGTCGTGTAGCGGTCCGCGCCCAGCTCGGGGTTGTAGAACGCCCTCATGTTGCGCAGCAGGTTCGGGTAGTAGCTCGTGAAGTCCTCGTGGATGACGAGGCCGGCCGAGGTCCGTGCGAATTTCGGGTGCAGCTTGGTGGATTTGTCGGCCTTCGCAGTGAACAGCGTGGGGGCCTTCTTCGCCGGCTCATCGCGATAGACGGCCCTGACCGCCGAGGTGATGGCCAGGACTATCTTGCCGTCGAGTACGGTCCCGTCGGCCAGGCGCACGTGCATCGCCTCGGTGTCCGGGCGCTGAGTGTCCAGCAGCTGGGCCGGATCCGGCACTTGGGCCTGCGCACGCGCGAGCTGCTCGGCCTGGTCCTGGTCGTCCTTCTTCGGCTTGCGGTACTTCACCTTTTTCGGGTCCGAGCCCAGCAGTACGAGCCGCTTGTCGACGGCCGTGCCGTCGGGCAGCGCGAGCAGGTTGTGCTGGCGCTTGGCCTCGGCGACGAAGTCCTTCGCGTCCGGGTAGAAGAGCTTGGCGAGGCCGATCATGGCTGCCTGTTCTCGGTGCTCGAAGGAGTCGGCGTCGAAGGCTGTCATGTCTGCCTCGGCTCCGTGGATGCCGCCTGTGCTGAACGTGGCGAAGCACGACGACGGAGAGGCGTCACGGTGGAAGTAGGGCACGTTGTTCGGTGTCCTCGGCAGCTCGCGCAAGGACTTGGCCGGGAGGTCGAACAGGTCGCGGTACTCCTCGGAGTCGTTGAAGTTCTGTCCCTCGATCGAGCGGTAGTAATTGACGACCTGCATGAACTGGCGGTGTGCCTTTGCCTGTGCCGGCGTCGCGGCTGGGTCCTTGGCAGGGTCGGGGGCCACGTTGTCCTCGAAGAAGCGCACGCACTCGTCGAGCACGTTGACCTGGGAGATGCCCTGCTCCTCGGCCACCTCCTTGGCCGGATAGAGGAACGACACGGCCTCGATGTCGTTCAGCGAGGTGTACGGCGCGAGGATGCGGCCGACGAACTTCGCCGAGGACGAGTCGATGGCCAGGCGGTCCCGGCGCACCGAGCCGTTCTTGGCGTAGACGGTCTCGGAGTACTGCGCCAGCAGACCGGCCTTGAGGTCGAAGTTGCTGGCGTAGGTCGGGTGCTGGAAGAGCTGGGCCAGGCCCAGGCAGTCGGAGACGTTGTAGGCCAACAGCTCATAGAGATCCTCGATCGCGGCGATCGAGGTGTCGTGGCTGAGCTTTTCGGACTCCTTGATCTGGCGGCCGAGCATCCCGAGCAGGCGCTTGAGGCTCACCTTGGTCTGCAGCTCGTTGAGACGGGCGACGTCCAGGTGCCGGCCCGAGTGCATCATGGCGCGGCGGATCTTGGCGGCCGGGCCGTCCCAGCCGAGGTAGCCGGGCATGTACTCGATGTGCTCGTTGAACAGCTTGTCGTTGTGCTCGCGCATCTCGCGCGCGGTGGTCGGTTGAACAAGACGGTCGGAGTGCGGAGCCGGAAAGGTCTCCATCAGGTACAGCGCGAGCATGGTCATGTCGTAGTTCAGCGAGTTGTACCCGGCCAGGAACGGGTGTTTCAGCGGGTCGTACTCGGGATCCGTGTCGCAGACCGGGCGCAGGCTCGCCGGATAGGACGAGACCTCGCTGCGGTCGTTGACCTGGTCCGCGTTCGAGAGACCCATCAGCTCGGCGAGGCGGAGGTTGCCCCGCTCGCCGCGCAGGTTCCACAGCTGGACGCTCACCGCGGGCAGGCCCGGGTTGGAGCGCACCACGACTTCATAGAGCGCCTGCGGGTCCACGGCGTCGGAGAGCTGCTGGTTGTCGGCGAGGAAGAAGATCTCTAGGTCGTCGACGGCTCTGCCGGGCTGCGGGGTATAGGCGCACAGGGTGAAGACGTCCGACAACGACTCGATGTCGTAGAAGGTGAAGCGCGCCTTCGAGGCCGTGACGGGTGTTCGCTGTGTGGTCATGGTGGGGATCTCCTTTCGTCGGTCCGACCATCACGGCCGGTGTCTGGGGAGGAGGCGCGCGCGGCCTCAGAGGGAGTCGTGAGGAGAGCGCCGGCGCGGGGTATCCATGCGCCGGGACGCCTCACTCATGAGCCGGGCCTTCTCCACGGGGTCCGTCGTGATCTGCGAGCGGACGGTGAGGTTGGTGATCCGCTGCTCGCACGCACGTCGGGCATCGCCGTGATCAGGCGGCCCTGGCCGCAGGCGAGTTCGAGTACGGCCTGGGTGAGTCCGCCGAGTGCGCCAGCAGTTTTAGCCATGGGCGCATCAGTTCTGTTCGTCAGTGGTGTCGTCGGTCAGGGCGGATGCGCCCGCCTGCCGGAGCAGCCCGCGATAGTTGGCCTGCAGCATCGGCTGGGATTTCTTCTTCGGGTCGCTGCCGGTGTAGCTCGGGTGCATCCACTTCTTCAGCTCGTACTCGGCGATGAGCACCTCGGGGGTGTGCATCATCTGGCCGGGTCGGACCTTGCGGTTCTTGTCCGGGCAGTGCCACAGGGCATCCGGCCGGACGATCGCCACGAGGTCAGTGATGAACTGCTTGTTGCTCACCGGCGAGCCCGACGGCGAGACGTCGGCGAACCAGGCCTTGTACAGGTCATAGAGGAACGTGAACGGTGCCAGGTCCCAGACCAGCCGCCCGCGGAACTCTTCCCAGAAGGCGCGCACGGGGTCGTTGACCTCCTTGTACTCGGCCAGGACTTCCTTAGTGGCCACCGGCTCTGAGAGCTGGTAGTAGTCACCCGGAGATGACGCGCCGGCACGGTTGATCGCGTACCAGAAGACGTACTCCAGAACCTCATGGCGCTGGAGGTAGTCGTCCTTGATGTACTTCTTCTCGGCTCCGGTGAAGCTCTTGGTGAAGGGCACGAAGAGCTGCCGGCGGTAGAACGACTCGGACTTGTCCTTCACGCGCGGGAACTCGTTCAGGCACTGGACCATGAAGCCGAAGAACTGGTAGGCGATCGGCATCCGGTACTTGCGGTTGATCTGGATGACGTCGTTGGTCACGATCGCCTTCAGATTGGCCGCCTTGTCGATGAAGGTGCCGACATCGTTCTCGTCGACGATGATCGCGTTGGCGCGCACCAGCGGTTCGAGCGCGAAGTCCTTGCCGAAGTCCGAGAGCGGAATTGAGGTGTGCGCGCCGCTGCCGACGAGGTTGCGCATGAGCGCGCAGAGCGTGCCCTTACCGTTGTTGCCCTGCTCGGAGTAGAACCAGGCGGTCTTGCCCCAGCGCACGTGCGGCCGGATGATCGCGCCGATGATCTCCCAGATCAGGTCGGCGAGGCCCTCGTCACCGGGCTGGTCGAAGAGCTCTTCGATCCAGGCGACAACTTCCCAATCTCCGTCTTCAGGGTGCGTGATGACCTGCTGCGGGGCGTCGTCCACGTAGTCGACGTCGTTCTTGGTCAGCAGCACGATGGCGGGGTCGAAGGGGTGGACCTGCTTGGGCTCGAAGTGGAAGTCCTTGCCGAAGATCGTGACGTCCAGCGGCTCGGCACCGTAGAAGACGATGCCGTTGCGCGCGGCGATGAAGTCGCGGTTCGTGCTCTGGTGCCGGCGCGGGCTGTCCTCGCGCAAAACGGCCAGGACCTCGGCGAACTCCTTGAGGGTCAGCTGAGTGTTGTACATGCGCGCCGTGGTGCGGATGTCGTCCTCGCTGGTGGTGTACGTCCCGCGCGCGCGGCCCGCGGCCTGGTACATCGCCAGCAGGTCGTACTCGCGGTCGGTGTCCTTGGCGTTGGGCGCGATCCGGATGACGTGGTGCAGACGCAGGAGGATCTGCGCGACCTGCCAGTACGTCAGATATCTCGGCAGGGAGTACTTCTCGGCGGCCACGGCCGCCTTGAAATTCTCGGCCTTGACGACGCCTCCCACGATCGCCAGCAGCTCCTTCTCCAGCACGCGAGACGTCGGAGGATCGGCCGGGTCGATCTGGTCGAGGTAGGCGGCGGTGACGTAGGTGACGATCTCGTTCTGCGGAGCCATGTCGTCGCGGTTCGAGAAGTACCCCATGACGCTGGCCAGGACGTCGGCGACGGGATTGGTGCGCGGTCCGGCGTTGGAACCGGCGGCAGGTACGGACATGAGGGCATCAGGAGGCGTCATGTTACTGCTTTCTCGATCATGATCGAGTTCCTGCCGGCGATGCGTGGGAAGCCGATTGGACTCGTAATCGAATGGAACGCGATCTTGACCCTACGCCATCCGAGTGCTCTTTTGCAACGATTGAACTACCAGCAAATAAGAGAGTCGACTGATGCACTGGATGGCAACCAATGGAAGATCGAAAGGGCCACGACAGGGACTGAAGAGGGCGCGCGCGACGGCCACGGCCACGGCCATGCCACACGCATCGCGAGCCTGAGTGGGACGTGAGAACCAGCGACTCCGTCGGGCACATGCTCCACGGAGTCGCCGGCTTCTCGTGCTCGACCACCCACCCGCGGGCGGCGTGAGCCGCCCGGCCCCTGGTCGAGGTCCGGAGGAGTTCTTCTGACCGGTCGAGCCAGCTGCCACCAGAGCATCCACTGGACGCTCTCCAGGAGGATCCCGAGAGCCGCATACCCGCATACCCGCATACCCCCCTGAGGCAACCGAGCGTGTACCACTTGACGTGGTACAACTGTTTTCCCAGGTCAGGGCGCGAATTCCGGGAGTTCAAGAGCAAGCTGTACCACGTGGCATTTTCTACGTGGTACAGGTGTTTGCCCAGGTCAGGAGGCGTTTACATACCCCCCGTACCACTTGTACCAGGAAATAGAGACTAGATACATGCGCAGGGGGGATAAAAGAGCAGACTGGCGAGCTGGGGCTGAAGCCGCCTGGACCGCTCCCGAACGCGCCCTATGTAAACGGTCAAAAAGACGTGGTACTCGTGGCACATGGGCGGGAAACACTGGCTGACCAGGCGAAACGTCGTACCACGTCAGCGATCTCACGTGGTACACCCGATGCGGGAAAGAGCCTCGCGGTACAGGTGTTTGCCCAGTTCAGACGCGGTTTCAGGGGTGTACCACGTCTCGTGGTACATCTGGCAGCTCGATGCGCCCATCCCCCTGGCGACCAAGTCGAAACGGACTTCCACGCCGATCCGCCGTCCGGCTCCCAGGCGGCGCGGCCGAGCCTCAACGGGGCTGGAAGCCGCATGAAACATCCTCGGCGTCCTGAGGCTCGCAGAAGGCTCCTGACGCGTCCTCCGAGCACGAGTCAGAACTCCGTCCGAGTCGTTCGCCCATGAGACTCCACTGGAAGCGAGAGGGCATTTGACTGACATTCGCTGCTCATTGCGAGTGATACACGACAGCTGCTATCGTTGACGCCAGGTGATCGATGTTGCACTGGAACGTGGAAACAGAGAGGCCGGAGAGCATCCCCGTGGGAAGGGAGCTCTCCGGCCTCTTTGCATGTGCTGATGAGTGCAAGACTTGGATGGCGCGAATCACCCAGGGGTGATCAGCCTTCAGCCTCGCTGGTATCCCGCATTGGGGGACTCGGGACTGCGGCTACGGGATCGCTCGTCGGACTCGACGACGTAGAGGATCTCGTAGGAAATCGTAGTGTTGAGGTTGAGCCGGTTCTTGCTCTGGCTCTTCTCCCTCGTGATTTCGCGGAAACCGCGAACGGATTCAGCGCGATCGAAGAACCGGCGCAGCCTTGAGTTCACGCGCTCACAGGCCTGTTCGGCCGTGACGCCCATGTCAGAGACGACGAAGACATGGGTGTGACCGCGATCGAAGGTGGGCTTCTCACCAGTGTCGAGGTCCAGACGGATCTTCGCACGGCTGATGTCGAGCGCGTCGGGACGGACGAGCTTTCCTTGTGAGTCGTACGTGCAGGTGCTGACGATAGCCATGATGAGATCCTCTCCTCCCCTGATGAGTATGACTGAATAGTTACCTTCAGTCACACCCCCGGTGACCGGATCACCCCGGTCACCACGAGCATGCCCTCCGCACGAGGGACCAGCGGCTGAAAGGCCGCCAGGTCCCGCAGGGAGGGCACCATCGTTTTTCAGAAGAGGCTGAGTACCTCGCTCACTGCATCGCGGACTCGCCTCCCGCGCCCTGGACTGCGACTGGCGCAGTCCCGCCGGCGACCCGCCGGTAGAGCCCCAAGGCACAACCAGCGAAGGCCAGGCACAGGAACACCGCGGAGACGGGGTTCGCCAGAGCGCCGAGCGCCTGTGCCGGGACAAGGGCGGCAGCGAGGTTGAAGCCCAGGTGCAGGAGCACGCAGGGCCACAGCACGCGCGTGCGTTCGTAGACCAGGGCCAGGAGCACCCCCAGTGGCAGGGTCGAGGCGAACTGCACGGCGTTGCCGTGCAGCAGGCCGAACACCACGGTGGTGACCAGCGTGGAGGCGAGGATGCCCACCCGCTTGCGCAGCAACGGGTAGATCAGCCCTCGGAACAGGGCCTCCTCCCCGGCGGGAGCCGCGACCAGGGTGAGCAACAGGGTCGCCACAGCCCCGGCCGCGCGCCTGGTCTGGTTCGACGCGTCGAAGCCGGCGGACCCGGCCGTGACGTAGATCCACAAGGCCAGCGACTGGCCGGCGAGGAAGGCCAGGACCGCGCAGCCGAGAACGGTCCACCCGAAGCGTGGGATCTCCGGCCTCGGCTGCGGGGCCAGCGCATGCGCGAGCCACCGGGGCCGCTGGATCCTCACCGAACCGACCAGGACGACGACGATCATGCCCAGGACGGCGGTCGCGACGATCGGCTCTCCGATGAGTAGGACTGCGAAGGCGCCGAGGCCGAGGTAGACCGCGACGGCGGCGAACGACACGAGGACGCACCACCCGATGCCGAGCAGACGCGAGGTGATCGGTGAAGTCGTCAAGGTCTCCTCCTCTACGGGTCTCAAGCAGCCGTGGCGATCTGCTCGTTGATGACGGCCTGGACGCGGGTGTCACCGCGGAAGGTGTTCAGCTGCAGCGTCGCCGTGAAGCGCAGCGTCCCGAGCTCGGTGCGGCTGGCGCGCTGCACGAAGCCCCGGAGCACGTCGAACTTCTCCTCGGCGACGTTCCACCACAGGCAGGACAGGCCGGACCGGGTGACCAGACGCAGGTGCTGCGATTCGGACCCGATCCGGTCCACACGCAGCCCCAGGGGCTCGATCGCGATCTCGAAGACCGGCGCGGTGAAGCCGTGCCCGAAGGGCTTGAGCCGCTCGGTCCGACGCACCAGCTCGAACAACGGCTGCAGGTCCTCGAGGCTGGCGTCGCAGTCGGCATCCGGGCCGAGTACCAGATCACCGCTTGGTCCGTCGGTGCTGACGGCGAGCAGGGCGACCTGGGTGGCCTCCTGCAGCACAGCGACGAGGTCACCGAGCTTCTCGACCTTCGCGACGCGAACGCCGCAGGCCTGCTGGTGCCCGATGGCGCTGAGACCGTCGTGCGGCTCCAGGCTGGTGATGATGTCGAACCACTCCGGCGCACGACCGGAACCGCTGACGAAATCGTCGGGGCCGGCGGGCCGGTTGACGACGACGACCGGGTGGCCGTTGAGCTCCATCATCCGGTTGGCCAGCAGCCCGTACATGCCCGGGTAGGCGTCCGAGAAGTACACCCACGGGGCCAACGGCTGGTCCCCGGTGGCGAGTTCTTCCATGTGCTCGATGACCAGCTGCTTGCGCAGCTCGTTGCTCTCGATCACCTGGTGGGCGACCTTGAGCTTGACGTCAGCACCGGCGGCCGTGAACACCGCGAAGCACGGCTCAAGCGAGGTCCCCGTGCGGCGCGGGCTGTTCATCGCCGGGGCGAGGTAGAAGCCGAAGAAGCCCTCGTCGAGGTCGTCGATGTCTCGGATCTTGCCGATCTGCGCGAAGGCCTTGAGCACGATCGCGAAGCCCTCGAAGGCCCGGAGGAAGACCGGGTGATGCGGCTCGGTGCGCAGCAGCTGCATCAGGATCGACTGCTCGACGTCGATGGCATCCGGGTCAGCGTCGAACCCACCCCAGGGATTGGGGATCGTCTCCGGCGCGGCGACGCGCAGCAGACGGGCGATCGAGATCGCATCACGCACCAGCTGACGGTTCTCGTACAGCACGGGCATGACGTCGGAAACGGTGCCCAGGCCGGCGAACAGGCGCAGCAGGTGGATCTCCCAGAGCTTCTCGGGCCGGTGCACGCGGGTGTACGCCTCGATCACCTGGTAGAGCACGTGCGCACCACAGATCCCTGTGTGGGCGTAGGTCTCGTCGATCCGGCACGGGTCGACGGTGATGTCCGCGGTCGAGCCCGGCGCGAGCTCCTCGTGGTGATCGGTCACCAGCGTCGTCCAGCCCAGGGCACGCGCGGCGGCGATACCGCGGTGGGAGTTCACTCCCCCGTCGCAGGTGAGCAGGACCCGCGTGTCGGGCCATTTCGTGTGGATCTCGGCGATGTCCTCGGGCGCGAGCTCGTGACCGCGGCGGTAGTCGGGCAAGTGCAGCTCGACGTCGAAGCCGAGCTCGGACAGGCCGGAGTAGCCGAGGACGCCGGAGGAGATGCCGTCCATGTCGAAGTCGGGGGCGATGGTGATCTTCTTGCCCGTGGTCTGGGCGTCATGAAGGGCCTCGACCATCTCGGCCAGGTCCAGGAGCTCGTCGTGTTCGGTGGACTCGATCTCCTTCAGGTACTGATCCGACCACCCCCTGCGCTGGCACAGCAGCTCGAAGAGGTCGGTGTCCTCGTCGGTGAGCGAATGGTCGTCAACGGTCTGGAGCATGGACATGGTGGGCACCTCTCGAACTGGGTTGTTGGTCGGTGGAGAACGGGGTATGCGACACCCCTGACGCTGCTGTGATTTTAGCAGTGACATTAACTACTCCTGCTTATTTAGCAGTGTTTCCGAGTCTTATTCGGGTTCCAAATGACACACATATCGCGAATGGTCGCGACAGGCTTTCCAAGGTCCTTGCGTATCGGTTACTGTCGCTGGTATGGCCATTCGAAGCATTGTCGAGTCAGATCTCAGTGGTAAGCCGGATGCAGCGACAGCTACGTTCGGCTTGGGTGACACCTGGTACGAGGTCGATCTCACCGCTGAGGAGCAGAAGAAGCTTGAGGAAGCGCTGAAGCCGTACTTGAAGGTCAGTCGGAAAGCCGGGAAGGCGGCGCCCAAGAAGCGAGTCGTGCCCGAGACGACTCCTGAGGAGCGCGACAAGATCCGTGAGTGGGCCAAGAAGGAGGGCTATGAGTTCGCGGAACGGGGACGCATCCCGAAGACGGTCATGAAGGCCTATGACGAGGCGCACGGCATCGATCGGAGCAAGTAGCGCTGAGCCTGGTGTTCGCCTCCCGGCCAACTCCTCCCATCCGTCTTTGAAGGGCCCCGCAGCGTGCTGCAGGGCCCTTCACGCGTCTTCAGAACGGCGGCAGCGACGGATGGATCACGGTGGCCGTCACGATCCCCGCGGCTCGCGCGCGAGACCTGCAGTGGATGGTGCCGTGCGAGAAGTGCCCCGGCGTATGCGGCATGAGCTGCTCCTGGTCTCGCTGCGGGCATCCGGGCTTCCGGCAGAGATCGAGGAAGGCCGTGCACAGCACCTGAGCCCCGGCCTCGCGGAAGACCTGGGCGGCGTCGACCATCCCCTGGTTGCGCTGGAAGCCGGCCCCCTTCCCATGAGCCGACCAGGCGGCTGGGAAGGTGATGATCTCGAAGCCTGCGTCCCGCCACAGCAGCTCGGCCATGGCGTCGGCACCCTTGGGGCAGTGCCCGGAGAAGAGCACCGGCCGGGTGACGTTCTCGGGATCCCAGTCGCGCCAGGCGTCGTTGAACGTCTCACGCATGCTCTTCTCGTCGTTCCAGCTCTGGGAACCGGTGACGAGGACGACGTGCGTGAATGCTTGCTGCGTCGGCTGGTCGGCCTCGGTCTGCTTCTTCAGCACATCACCATGGCAGGACTTGGGCGCGCAGAAGCATCCGAGCGTCCTTCCGCGGAGTTCGGGCAGACGGGCCATCAGCTCGGGCTGCGAGAGCAGATACTCCTCGTACAGCCGGATCACTCGCACCCGATCGGCATCTGTGTGATTGCGGGCCAGCGGGAAGGGGTTGCCCCAGATCGAGCCGCGGCCGATGTAGACGTCGAATGGCTCTCGGTGTTTGTTTACGACACGTGTCAGTTCCATCGTGAGGTCCTTCCATCCGGCTCTGTCAGTGCGGTCCCCATCAAGAACCGGAGCAGGCGTCAGCCTGCTCTGCAATGATTCGGGAAATGATTTCCGCTCGTGACTTACGCGCGAGTCGACGGGCGACTCGGCGCACCGGACGACATCACGCAACCAGCTCGGAGTGCATCTCCACAGCCAGCGTCCTCGACGGTGATGAGGCCGTCGTGGGTCCCCGTGGACGGCGATGATGGCGTGGTCCTCGCGCATGACAGCGGCGACAGGCGCCGCCGAGGCTCGATGTTCGACTGCGCCGATCCGCACCGCACGGGGAGCGCTAGCGAGCCGATCCGGAGGGGCCGCCCTTCTGCCGATGAGTCCGTCGCGCAGCGACGGCGATCCGCTGCCGCTCGGTCGCTCGGCTGCTGCCCACATCTGTGGACAACTGCAGCGGGCCAGTGGCGGGCATTCCTCTCTCAAGCGCAGCGCTGGGCATAGCCGGAGGGAGCGCCAGCGACCGACGGACCGGCGAGCGAAGCGAGCGGTGGAACCCGTCGGCTATGCCGACTAACACGTCCTCGGAGCGCAGCGGAGTGGCCGAGCGAAGCGAGGGTCCGCAGGACACGTGTTATCAGGTTCCCTTATGCCCTTTGCTTCCTTGTCGTCGTCCTCGCTGTTCCACGGCTGGAGCGTTAGCGGAAGCCTGGAACATCAGGGGAAACGGTCCGTACCCTCTTGACCCGTACCCCTCCCCTTCTTCCGCGTAGCGGGGGTACGGGTCTGGCCGTTTCGCCTGGTCATCGCACCTATTGGTTGTACTGCTGTTTTGCCGTCCGTGCTACGGCCGTACCCCCATGCTGATCCGTCCTCGTGAGGCACGAGCGAGGCGGGGGTACGGGTCTGCTCCTGACGGGGCACAGCTCCGGTTCATCACCCTGCTGCCGTCGGCGGCACAGCCCTCGCCGCACAGCGGGTCCGGCCTCTCGCGACGCCGTCGCTCCGGCTGTGGATAACGCTCTGCTCCATCGCTCGCTGCGGACGGCGCAGCCGGCCTCGCACCATCGCGTTGTGCTGGCTGCACCGACGTGGATTCACCTCGCTCCGGTGCTGCCGCGGCAGCGTGCCAGCACTTTATGCACCGCGTCCGAGGCGGGCGTTCTGCACTGTGTCGACGACGCACGTTCCGGCCCCGGGCTGTGCTCCTTTTCGCGCTTGCGCGGCGAGCCCGGGATGTTCCTTCGTGGACGCATCAGAAGAAGAGAGGCCCGACTGCTGCGACCAGCCGCCCATCGCGCACAGCGAGCAGCTCCAGCGTCATCGGGCCGTTGTCGTCTTCCTCCAGGGGCTGCTTCCGCAGCAAATGCCTCTGCTCTTCCTCTACCCCACGGGCCTTTGCTGCGGAAGCAAGTCGTTCCTCGCACGCTCGCTGTGTGCGGGGCCTACTCCCCCTTCTCCCTCTGCTCTCCTCTGCGCGAACATGACGGCCCGATGACGCCCCTGTACCGACCGTCGCACCAGCGCCGTGCCGACGGCTCGTCGACGGCTGCGCTGATCTCGCTCCACCGGCGTTTCATGGCTGCGCTGCTGTGCCCTCCGGCAAGAGGCACAAAGAGGCCTTTCGGCCCCATGAAACAGCAATGAAACAGCGTCTCCCTCGCGTCTCCGAGGTGACTCATCGGGACACGCGGGGGACGCAACTGCGACACACATAAGACGCCGACTGATGCCGTGTACCTCTTGGAGTTCTGCGTACGTCCTCACGGCGTCTCGCGTGCGCCCCGACAGGGCCGCACTGGCGTCGCATACAGAGCCTTCGGAGGACTCACCCGTGCGGGGATGCCGGGTGGCGTCTCCCAGGAGATACGACCGGGACACCACAGGGACGCCGTTCGTACTTCGCTGTGCCTCTTCTGGATCAGTGTCGGTACCGCAAGTGTCTCGCAGGTGTCCCGGGTGAGCACTTGCTGCGTAGCAGGCGGGCTCATAGGCGCATGACGCCGGCGGCTTGCGCGCGGCCGCCCCAGGCAGGGGCACTGCGGTGTCTCGCAGGTGGCCCTGCCAGTACTCGACAGGGACATCAATGGCACCTCACTCGCGTATCGAATGAGACTTGCACAGGACTCGATAGGGACACTAGGGTGGACTCGCACTGATTCGCATTCGAGAGGAAACACGAAGGGCGGTGAGTCCATGTGACAGAGCGAGAAGCATCCGGCGAACGACCGGATGGAGTGCAGGAGCGAGTGACAGGGCGAGGTGAGCGCAATGGCGAATCAGTCGGGTGAACCTCGCAAGGTCCGCTGGACCGTGCCTGCTGCCGACACCTCGGTGATCGAGTGGCTCGATCAGCAGGAGAACATCTCGCAATCGCTACGACTGCTCATTCGGGAGTCCATTCAGCGCGACGGATACGTCGACGTCTACTACAAGCCCGTCGAGCAACTGCCGCGTCGCGGCCGGCCGCCGCTGGAGAGCACCGAGCAGCGCGAGGACGACGAGGCGGTCACCGAGCGCCGTCCGGCCGCCAGGCCGGTTCAGCCGCAGCCCGCAGTCGCCGACGAGGCCGAGGTCGGCACGGATGCCGTCGTCGAGACCGCAGCACCAGCACCGGAAGCCCAGCCCGAGCTGGTTCCCGCACCGGCTGAGACGGCCGAGGATCCCGTCCCTAGCCCAGCGCCCGAGCAGCCGAAGCAGGCATCCATCGACGAAATCATGGCGAGCACTCGGCGCTGAGTGACGCGGTGACTCTCACTTTCCAGGCAGACAACACAGACACCGAGGGACCGAATTCATGAGCACGAACCCGACCGACCTCATCACTCTCACCGGCGGCATCGACGTCGGCAACGGCTATGTCAAGGGCGTCATCCAGAATACGAAGCAGAGCACCTTCGACGAGATCGATCTGCCCAGCGCGGTCGTCTCGACTTCCCGCACCTCGCCGAAGGTGCCGCTCCCGGATGGCGATGCGGCCTCCGTGATGGCCGGCGACTTCTACAACCAGATCGACTGCTCGCTCACCACTCCCCTGGTGGCGGCGTCGGACCGCCGGATCTTCGGCCGGGCAGCGCTGTCTGTGCGTGGCTCGAAGTTCACCGAGTTCGAGGTGCTGGGCAAGCACTCCAAGGCCGATCAGGAGCTGAGCAAGGTTCTGGTCCTGGGTGTGTTCGCAGCGAAGGCCCTGCGCGACTACGTCCGCGAGAACGGCGCGCTGCCCGATCACGAGCTGCGCGTGCAGGTGCGCGCCGGCCTGGCGCTGCCGATCTCCGAGTTCGTCGCGCGCCGCCACGCCTACGCCGCCGAGTTCATCGGTCTGCTGGGCAGCGCGGATTCGACGGTGCACCTGGTGACGATCAAGAACTTCAGCACTCCCGTCTCGGTGCGTCTGCAGTTCGTCGACGTCCAGGTGATGGCCGAGGGTGCCTCCGCGCAGTTCGCCATCACCGACAAGGGCGAGCCGCTCGCCCAGGCGCTGCTGGACGATCTGCGCACCCGTGACGCGTCCATCGTCGAGGACGTCTCTGCTTCTGATCTGGTGGCGGTCCAGCACACCATCGGCGTCGACGTCGGCGAAGGCACCGTGAACTTCCCGGTCTTCACCGACGGGCGGTTCAACCCCGAGGCGGCCGCCACGCTCGACGAGGGCTACGGCACCGCGCTGATGAACGCCATGGAGCGCATGAGCGAGTCGGACGCCACGCTGCAGTTCTCCTCGCGCAAGCAGCTGGCGGACTTCCTCCACGCGGAGCCGTCGGTGCTGGTGAAGAACCGTCACCAGCGTGCCGCCGGCTTCGTCGAGGACGAGGCCAGCTACCTGGTCGACGAGATCGTCTCCTCCTTCGGCGATGTTCTCTCGCAGGCCGGCGCGACGACTGAGGTCGTCTACGTCTACGGCGGCGGCTCGGGTCCGATCAAGCACCTGCTGCACCCGGCGCTGCTGAAGGCCGCAGGCGACGTGCCCGTGCTCTACCTCGACTCGAGCTATTCGCGGCACCTGAACCGCGA
The DNA here is from genome assembly GCF_001049855.1 of Streptomyces sp. Wb2n-11. NCBI lineage: Bacteria > Bacillati > Actinomycetota > Actinomycetes > Kitasatosporales > Streptomycetaceae > Streptomyces > Streptomyces sp. Wb2n-11. The sequence goes on along the minus strand of NZ_CVPB01000001.1, from coordinate 6,475,286 downwards.
GGGCCTGTACATCGCGGCTCGCCACGTCGAGCAGCAGGCCCTCGCCGCGAAGCCCGCGGGCAAGCGCAGTAAGGAGGTGGCCTGATGTGTGAAGCACTCGATGCGACCTCGAAGGCTGAAGCTGCCGAGATCAGCAGCAGCATCGAGCTGTCGGACGAGACCGTGCTCGCGTTCATCCGCGATGGGGCGCTGGTTCCGCTTCGCGAGCAGGCCCGGTGGAAGCTGCTCGGGTCGGATGAGGAGCTTCCGGGCTCCGCCGCGATTCTCACGGTCGGCTCGAAGAGCAGCCCCGAGCCGGGCGCATGAGCGGCTACCGCGAGATCGTGAAGTTGCTGGCGGCGAACACCGGCGCGAAGCGGATGAGCGAAGTCTTCGACAACTTCGTCGAGATGGCGGCGCTGGCTCTGCGCAACGCCGTGGACGTCCGCGGGAGCAATGCCTGGGAAGCACGCGAAGGGGCAGTACCTCCAGATCGCCGGCCGCTACAGCAGAACAGAGCTGGACCGCTTCGCGCACGCCCTGGCGCTGGTGACCACGGAGATGGAGCGCGAGCCCTGCGACGTACTCGGCCGCCTCTACATGGAGTTGGAGCTCGGCAACGAGCGGTTGGGCCAGTTCTACACGCCCTACGACGTCGCCCGGCTGATGGCCGAGATGCAGATCGACTCGGTGGTCGAGCAGGTGCAGAGGGACGGCTTCGCCAATGTGTATGAACCCAGCTGCGGCGCGGGCGCGTTCATGGTTGCTCTGTCGCAGGCGATGCTCGAGCACGGCCTGAACCCACAGACGCAGCTGCATGTGACGGCTGAGGACATAGCACCGCAGGCCATGCACATGATCTACGTACAACTGACGCTGCTGCACATCCCTGCGGTGGTGCGCCGTCGCGACGTCCTCACGCTGGAGACCTTCGAGTCGTGGCCCGCTCTCGCTCATGTTCTGGGCGGTTGGGGCCGGAAGCTCAGGGTGGTCCGGGCGATCAATGGATCACGGCGGTTGCTCATCGCCCCGCCTCAGGACACCACCGGAAAACCCGCTGATGCTCTGGAGGTGCAGCGATGACGATCACGCAAGAACGAACCGATCCCTCTGACGTCGAGAGCGACGACGCTCCGGCCTAGCGCGGAGCGGCGGTCTCCGCGCCGATTATCGGGCACGCCCACAGCGCGGCCGACGGCCGGAAGCTCATTCGGCACTATGCGCACGAGGCTCTCGCCCCCGCAGATCAGGAGACGGCAGCCGAATCGTGCCCGGCGTGCCAGCGCAACGAAGTACGCGCGGGACTCTGCGGCGGATGCGACGCCGCCGTCGGTGCCGAAACAGCGGCGGCCGCACTGGCGGGCATGCCCCGCAACGCGGGTGTTCTGGTGCACGAGGCAGACCAGCTGGGCTGTGACGGGCGACGGAGACCCAGACCAGACCAGACCAGATCAACCCGACACGATGATTTCAGGAGGAACAGCATCATGCGCGACGAGAATGCGATCAGCCCACACGACGGCAAGCACGAGCACAAGAAGAGCCCGGGCCTCATTGCCCGGGCGAAGACCCTGTACAAGGAGAGGCCGACGGTCTTCGCCATCGGTGTCATGGGTGTCTCGGTGCTGTCCTTTCTGCTCGGCGCACTGCTCATGGGGGAGTTCGTTTTCCTGCCGATCATGGGACTCAGGCCGTAGGCACACGCAGGGCCGCGGAAACAGAGACCCCACCGTCGGAGCAAGTGCTCCGGGCGGTGGGGTCTTCGCTGCACTGTCTGCGGCATCAGAGCGGGAAGTGTAAAAGAAGCCCTCCCGCAGCGGAGCATGACGCTCTGCCGGGGAGGGCTTCCGGTGTGACAACTGACCGTCAGCTGTGGTGTGCGCGAATGGCCATCAGTAACTCGCCGAGCATGTTCGTGCCTGGGACCTGCTCGTGCTTCGGACAGAAGCACGAGCCCCAGAACTGGTCATGCCAGTGATTCGTCTCGACGAGCATCAGGTCACCGGTGGCGACGAGCCGCTGGCTCAGGCCGGGGACAGCGAACTTGGCCATGAGCACACGCTGCATGGCCCAGACGCGCATTCCGGTGTTCCAGCCGGGGCGCAGCGTCACCCGGCGGCCCCGCCCCTTGCTTTCGCCGGGAGTCGGAGCACTGAGCACGTGGTTCTGCTCAGCGGGATCGAGGGTCTTCAGCGCGTTGAATGCGTGTTCACCGGAGGCAGCTTCGCGCCCCAGCGGCGGGACGAAGAAGGGCGTCTCATCGAAGTTCGAGAGGAATCCGAGGGTGTCGGTGAACATGGGCATCTGACTGTATTGGGCCACGGTGGTCACTCCTGACGCCTCATGGGCTCATACTTGCGAGTCGTCTCCCGGATCAGCTGTGCTGATCACAGAGCAGTAGAAGCACAGAAAAGAGATTCCCTGCAGTCCACGTGCTCCTCCGGTATTCCGGCTGGCAAGAGAAGAACCCCGGCCTGATGCCGGAGCACCAGGTCGGGGTCCTTGTAGAGATTTGGCGTCAGTGAGTCCTCTGGGGCAGTCGCAGCCCGTCCATGCCCAGAGCATCCAAGTGGAAGCGGACTTCCATGGCGACCAGCCCGTCGACGACCTGCTGGGCCGCTTCGCCGAGCTCGCGCACGGCGTCGCGGTTGTTCTTCCCGAGGATCTGCTCTACGCCATGCGACTGCGTGATCTGCAGGTTCAGACGCACGCGGCCGTCCGCTTCGCAGACCGCGGCGAACACATCCAGCTCCAGCTCGCCGGCGTACGCGCCGATGCAGTTGTTGAGCATCGCACCCCAGCGGGAGAGCGTCTCGGCATCTTGGGCGACGACGAGGTTCAGACCGGGGGCTGCTTCCCGACCATCCAGCAGTGCGGCCGTCTGCAGTGCCCACTGGTGGCGCTCGGCCTGCCTCGCGATCCGCTCGAGGCGGCGGGCCTCCTCGCGTTCGTAGCGCTCACGATCGCGGGCAGCCATCAGCTCACGCCGACGGTCCTCGATCAGACTCAACGCCTGCACGCGGAACGTCTCATTCTTCCAAAGGTTCCAATCAGCGACCTGGGCCGTGCCCTCGGGAAGCAGCCGGATCACGCGGTTGTAGTCCTCCATCTCGCGAAGGCCGTAGATTTCCTCCTGTATGACGCGCTGGGCCGTGCGGCCCCGGGAGTCGTGCCAGCGCTCGATTGCGGGCAGGTCCCGGACCAGGTGCTCGAGGTCACGGGAGCCGCGGACCCGGCGCTGCCCGCGGGCAGCGATGATCTCTGGAAGGAGGTCGAGGTCACGGGTGACGGCCAAACGGTGAGCCGTGCAGTCGGCTGCATCGGCCAGCGTGCGCCGCGCCTGGTGGACGGGCTCCTTGAGGATCCGTCGCAGCACCGGCTGCGGAGTCCGGCGCAGGATCGAGCGGATGCCTCGCTGCTGCAGGGATGTGAGCGGCCGCTCCATCAGGCTGTGGCCACTGGTTGTTTCCGTGGTGCGCATTGCGTCGATGAGCCAGTCCACGGGCACCAACCCGCGGAACATGGCGAACCAGCTCAGGGTGTTGATGTCCAGACGCTCCACCTCGCGGGCCAGTGGCCTGCGGTAGGCGCGCACGCCGAAGAGGTTCTTCGCGACCTGTGCATGGTCGTGGGCATCGAGATAGGGCAGGTAGGCGGAGGCCGGACGATACTGCCAGTCCTCCGCGAGCAGCGGGAAGCGGTCGTTCCAGTTCGGCAGCTTGCCGATGTGTTCGCGGATCGCGGCGATCGCCTGGTCCACGGCGCTGTCGACTCCCTCGGGCTTCGGTCCTTCAAGCCGCCGGGCCTGCGGGTTGCTCTCCACCCACTGCTGCAGTGTCCCGGACAACCCGTGAATCCAGGACTCGACCATGATCCCGGAGAAGACATGGCGGGTAAAGGATTTGCCGACGCGGCGGTCGATCTCGCGCAGGACGACGAGGTCCTTCTTCGTGCGGGCCATCGACGTGAGCTTCTCGTGAGTCCAGTAGTGGAATGCCTTGCCCGAGGCGCGCATGCGGTGCACGCGCCTGTAGAGCGAGACGGCGACGGACGTCCGGCCGTCAGGTAGAGCCCTCGCCAGGATCCTCAGGCTGATCCCGGAGATCGCGCCTTCGACTGCGGCGACACCCTGCTCGGCAAGGGCGTCGTCGACATACTTGATGTAGAGCAGGGCGTGCTCGGTGCGCTCGGGCATGGCGGTCTCCCCCGGGAAGATGTGATGGATTCGGCAGTGAGACCCCGGCGCTGCCTTGCAGCGCAATGCCCGTGTCTCATCCGATTCCCTCTCCCCCAGCTCGACCCCCTGTCAGGCCATTCCAGATCACCTGTCGATTCGAGGCCATGACGCGCGAAAGATCTTTTGACAACGAATGCACAGCCCGACTGACTCGGAGTGAGAAGCCGGGGCTGAGCGTGCAAAAAAGGAAAACCCCCGCCGGTCCCTGTGGGGGTCTTGGCTGTGCTGTTCATCAGGCGACGCGCTCGATGCGCGTGGCCCCGGAGCCGTCCTGGAGCCCGGTGGCCAGGTCGTGCCGGGGTCAGGTCAGGGCAGGCACGCAGACCCGTTAGACCTGTTGGGTCCAACGGGCCTCACAGGTGTTGGTCAGGGTGTTTTCGGTAGCGGTCAGGCCCGGCGCAGGAGCCGGGCGAGGCGGCCTGGTGGGGCGGGCAGCAGCGCGTCGGCGAGCAGTCCGTCGCAGTAGCAGATCTGCTGCTCGCCGTACCAGGCAGGCTCCCACATCTCGCCGCCGCAGACCGGGCACCCATGGTCGTGCCCGACAAACTCGTACTTGGGAGGGCAGCCGCGCTCTTCGCAGGTCGGGAATGTGGGGTCGTCTCCGTGGCCGCCGCAGTACGCGCAGCGTGTGAACCGGTGGTCGACTGGGGCGCCGCCGACGAGGTTACTCTGCAGGGTGGCGATGCCGCGCACGCCCTCCTCGCGCAGCACCGCGTCGGCGCCGGAGACGTGGGCGAGCAGCTGGGCGTCAGGCTGGTGGTCGGCGAGCAGGGTGAAGGCGGCGGCCCACGCCAGGGTGGTGCGGTCGATCTCGGGGGTGCCGGTGAACCAGCCGTTGAGGTCGCTGCCGTCGGGGTAACCAGGGGCGGTCGGGCCTTCGCCGAGCTGCGCGAGCGCGGCGCGGGCCCGGCCCAGGAGCTGGGAGTCGCGGCTATCAGGCGAGGTCATCTCGTTGCGGCGGGGGAACTGGGTGCGGCCGTTGTCCATGCGGACGGTGTAGTGGCCGCCGGCGTGGATCTCCTGGATGAGGCCCTGCTCGCCCGGGTGGGCGGTGAAGCCCAGGGCGTCGATCCGGGCGGTGAGTTCGATGCGTGCGCCGACGAGCACGGCGGTCTCCTTAGGTCAGATGAGGGCGACGAGCAGGGCGACCGCGAGAGCGAGGTGGCGGTGACGTCCCCGGCGACCCGCAGGCCCCGGTATATGCGGCGGGCCAACTGCGAGAGGTGGATGACGTGCGCGGAGCGGGCGGTGTGGTTGCCGGGGTTCTGCAGGTCCTTCAGCAGGGCCTCGGCTGCGGAGTTCAAGGAACCGGCGGGCGGCCGGCCGTTCGGGTCGGCCTGCACCGGGGGGGTGGGGGCGTTACGGCGCCGTCCTTGCGGTTCGGTGCGCCCCGGCGTGGCGCACCGAGCCCGTCCTGCGAAAGCAGGCCAACGGCCCCGCCCCCGCCGGTCGGCGCAGGCCGTGGGGGCGGGTTTCAGCGCAGGCCCATGCTGGCCTCGATCGCGTCGCCCTCCCCCTACTGGTCCTGCCATCAGGGCTCGCATGGGTCGCTCTCGGAGCACTCCGGGCGGGGCTGGCCGTTGGGACACAACTCACCGGCGGGCAGGTCCGGGGGTTCCGCCGGTGCCGCACTCGCACGTGTGGGCGCAGTCGCCGCAGTCCTCGCAGACCTGGTGCGGGCAGCAGCCGCACGGCAGGAAGCGGTTCGGCGGCAGCGTGCAGCAGTGCGCGGCCTCGTCGGCGGCTGCGGCCTCGGCCTCCTCGCGCTTGCTGAGGAGTGCCTTCACGCATGCCTGGCACGACACGTCGGTGTCGGGGTCCTCAAGGCTGCTCTCCGTGTCCCGCGGGAAGTACATGCCGCACGCGCCGGTGTCGCCGATGCCGTCGTCCACCTGCCTGGTGGCGTGCACGGCGCGGCCGCGGTTCGTCTTCTTCCGGCTCGGGTAGCCGTCGGGGTCGCTCTCCCGTTCCAAGGCGGCCAGGGCCTGGCGCACGGCGTCGGCGTCGGTGTCGCTGCTGATCCCGACGGCGCGCAGCGACTTGCACGGCCACGGCACCTGACCGCCGATCGTGTGCTCGCTGCTCCGGCACTCCGGCCGGTGCGTCCCCTTGCAGACCTTCGGCGTCGCGCAGCACCCGTGCCGGGGGTTGGCCGTCTTCGGGTGCAGGGCGAGCATCGCGCCCTGGAGGCGGAGCGCGCCCACCGCGGCAGCGGCCCGGACCGCGTCCTCGTGGGCGTCGAGGAGCGCATTTGCCTCCTCGTGGAACATGGGCCCGCCGGCTTGGGGGGCGACGAGTTGGTTGAAGATCGGGCGACGGGTCCCGTTCACGGTCGGATCTGGGGCCTGCCCGCCCAGCTCGTCGGCCTGGTCGTCCAGCCGCAGAGCGGAGATGAGGATGGCGTCGTGGGTCTTGGAGTCGGCCGTGGCCGGCAGGTTCAGTTCCGTGCGGCGCAGGAACTTCGCGGCCCGGCGCAAGGCTGGGATGTCCTTCGGGGTGAATTCGACGGTGACCATCAGCGTCCTTACTTTGTAGCTGGGTTGATTCCGGCCACTCGTAGGATCGGGAGACCCAGGAATGCCGGGTGTGGCACACAGGCGGCCACGTCGGAGCGACGTCGTGCGGTGGCCTCGGAGGGCGAGGCGGGCGAGACCTCGGTCTCGGGCTGCTACTGCGCCTCGGCTCCCTGTCGCCCGCAAGGCTCGTGCAGCTCCCCGCGTTCCGTGGAGATCACGCCGCAGGGCTTGCCGCCCATGCAGGTGAGGTGGCCGCACAGTGTGCACTCCTGCTGCTGTGTCACGGCGAGAGCGTCCTCCACACGCAGGGCCACACTGGCGTACAGGCCCGGCATTGCGGCGCGGACAGCTTCCACGGCCGCGCGATGGGAACAGGCACGGTATTGGGTATCCGTGATGCCGAGCTCGGCGGCCTTGTCAGCGGTGGTCGTTTCGGGCTGCTGCTGCGCCTCGGCGGTCATGCGGCGCAGCACGTCCCGCGCGGCCTCCCAGCCGAGCCCGAGACCGGTCGTCGTCTTGGCGCGCTCGGCAGGGTCCTCGACACGACGGATCGCCTCGGCGAGGACCGCAGCCTGGTCGGCGGGCGGCGGCAGCACGGCCAGCACCGCAGGTCCGATCTCCTCGAGCCATGCGGGCGACAGGGACCGCCAGAGCCGCTCCTCCGTGTCGTAGATCCCGCACTCTCGAAGCGTCTCGGCGATGCGGTCGCGGAGCGCGGCCCGGTCCGGCGACAACCTGACGGCAGGCGTGGGCTTGCCACTGACGAGCGACAGCGACACGGCGACGAGTTCGGCGTCCGAGCGCGGGTCGTTCCGCCAGCGCAGCACCGAGCAGCCGGAGACGGGCCCCTCATCGATCTCGTACAGCGTCGACTCCTGCGCCCAGGCGCGGTCCTGCCAGTCGTCCGGCGGTGGTGTTGCTCCTCCGCGCTCGTTGCCCGGCCAGGTGACAACAACGGTGCGCTCGGTGATCGTGGCTGTGAAGTCCGGGTTGCTGGTCATGTGTGGCTCCTCGTGGTGTGATCGGAGGGCGCCCGCCGGTAGCTCGAATACCGGCGGGCGTCCTACGTGCGGTGGTCATTCGCCGTCGGGCCCGGCCAGGTCCTGGCGCAGTACGGCCGCACGCTCCGGGTCGAGCTCCAGCCAGTACGGTTCACCGTTCGGGCCGGACTCCGGCCGATGAGCTGGAACTCAGTTCCCTCGCTCTCCAGCTCCTGCTTCGAGCTGCACTGCTCCGAGGCCCAGACGAGGCGGAGGATCGTGTCTCCGTGGGACGCATGCTGGCCGTGTGGCGCCGAACCAACCGGCCGCGCGCCGCGGTGATCGTGACCGTCATCGTGTCGGATCCCGTCTCAGTAGCTCTTGCGGACCGCCGCGCGGGCCTGCGCTTCGGCGTCACGGGCGGGGATGGTGGCGAGGAGTTCGCCGGGGCTCGCGGCCCTGGCGAGGGACTTGGTACGGGCCGGGTCGGCGTACAGGGTCCACACGTCGCCGCCCATCCGGGGCCAGTAGGAGAGCTGCCAGAACCGGCGGTTGGCGTAGCAGATCTGCCAGGAACGCGGGCCGGACGGTTGCGCGCTCACACCGGTCGGAAGGTCCGGCAGTTCCGGCGCGGGACCGTACGCGCGGTCGATGTAGGCGAGGTGTTCGGCCGTCGCCGTGATGGCGACACGCACCGTGTGCGGCCACCGGTGCCCCTCGGGTAACATCGGCGCCCACTCCTTCCATTGCGCCTCGCTGCTCGCGCTGCCGGTGTACGGCGCCCAGGCCGCGCCGCGCGCGTAGTTGAAGCCAAGCCGCATCAGGTGCCATCCGGCGGCGATCTTCAGCCCTTCCGTGTTCGCGCCGTCGGTGATGGTGTCCAGATAGATCCCGGCGGGGTCATTCTCCCGACCGGCCGCGCCCCGCTCCGTGAGCGGGATCATGTGGCGTTCCGCCGTGCTGCCCTCGGCGGTCATCAGCCGCAGCGTGGCGCCCCCGCCGGCGAGTGGGTACGCCATCCGGATTTCCGCGACGGTCGGCAGGGCGGCGAGTTGGCCCGCACGCATCCGCTCCAGCCGCTTGGTCATGGTGGCCGACACCTGGGAACGCTCGCCGTCCTCGGCGGCCATACGCCAGGCGGCGTCGTGTGTACGGGCGCCCGGGTCGCGAGTTGCCGGCGCGGCGGCCTTCTCCCGTTGCTGGGCAACCGTGTTCACCGCGAGCGCACCCTTACGCGTCGTGCTGTCGGATCCGACCTGCCTGCGCTCGCCCCCCACCTCCCGCACCCTCCAGAACAACGCGCCGCGCTCGCTCACCTGAAAGGCGGCGTACATGGCCTGCGAGAACCGGACCCCGCCGAGCGTCTCGCCGGGCAGCGCGAACAGCCAGCCGTCAACGCCGAAGTCGGCGCCGTCAGGCTTCTTGCCGTTGGTCGGCGTGTACCGGGTGTATTCGGGCTTGACAGTCTCCGGGACGATGCTGCGGACCTGCGTAATCATGCTGGGTTTCCTCTCGGGTTGCTGCCGTGGTCGGGTGTGCTGAGTGCCCCCGGCCGGTCTCGAACCGGCCGACCCGCCCGCACTCGTCGCAGGGCCGGGGGCCATGAGGGCTAGAACGGGGGGCAGCACAGGGGGCCGGTGCACTCGTGCGCGGCGGCCTGCACCTGCGCGGCCTGGCGCTCGCGCTCGACCTGATCGCTGCGCATAATGCGCCGGGCGACACACGGCGCGTTGTCGCATGTGATGTGCCCCTTCAGGGCGTCGGTGGAGTCGTCGAAGACCTCGATCAACCCGTAGTCCTCGCACCAACCGCACAGCGGCTCCGGGGCGTGCAGGCTTTCGCCGTCCACGCACCCGATCCAGTTGGACGAGTCGTACCAAGCGCCCTGCCCGTCGGCCTCGATCCACTCGATGACGCGCGCGCAGTGCAGACAGGTGTACTCAGGCTCCGGCACCGTCAGCCCGAAGTGCTCGGCCACGGCGGCAGCACACTGCCCGGTCTGCATGCCCGCGCTCGCCGTGGGCTTGTGCTCGTCGTCAAACCCGTTGAACACGAACTGGGTTGACTCGTCCTCGGTGACCATGGCGGCCACGGCCCACAGTGCGACCGTGGGCAGGTCGTAGTGATCGGCGAACCGGCGGCCCTCCGGAGTGCGGGCGGACGGGTCCGCCACACAGTGGATCCACACCCGCGCACGCCCCGGCACACTGCACACCAGGTACTCCGTAGGCAGCCCGCGCCACGGCTGGTCCACGTGGTGCACGATCCCGAGTACCTCGAGCGCGTCACGGAGCACGGCACCGGCGTGGCCGTCGTACGCGGGGCGCGTCTTGGTGAGGCTGGGGCATGCGGTGAGCGTGGACATGCGGGGTTCTCCTCGGGTTGGTTCGGCTTCCGTGGCTGTGGACGCCCCGCCCAGGTGCAGGGCGCCGTAAGAGGGTTGGGCGCCGTAAGGGGGTTGGGGTGTCAGGCGCCCTGGCCGGTCAGGCCACGTGCGGTGCGGTAGGCGGGGATCAGGTCCCAGGTGGAGCCGAGCCGGTACCACCAGAAGAGTTCGTCACGGTCTAGTACTCCAGTCTGACTTCGCGATCTTGTCGCGGCCCCGGCTGGGAACGGGTACGGCCACCGCGTGATCATCGGGGGTTGTGTGGACTCCTGAAGATCGTGCGGTGGCCGTGGGCCATAGCGTAGACCCTGCTCGCTGGCGGGCGATGTTCGACCAGGTCATGGCCCGGATCGCGGGCAGGTTCGGCCGAGTTGAACCCCGGGCCGCGGCCCGCGCCTACCTGCTCGGGCTGCTGTCGAGCGTCGAACGGAAGAACTGCTGGCAACTGGCCGAACAGGCCGGCCATGCCCGGCCCGGGCCGATGCAGCGCCTGCTGCGCTACGCCCGCTGGGACGCCGATGCGGTCCGCGACGACCTGCGTGCCTACGCCGCCGAACACCTCGGCGCCGACGGCGGCGTTCTCGTAGTCGACGAGACCGGCTTCCTGAAGAAGGGCCGCTCCTCGGCAGGAGTGCAGAGGCAGTACACCGGCACCGCGGGACGCATCGAAAACTCGCAGGTCGGCGTGTTCCTCGCCCTGGCCACCAGCCGGGGACGGGCCCTGATCGACCGACGGCTCTACCTGCCCGAGCACTCCTGGTCCGATAATCCCGAACGCCGCACCGCGGCCGGGATACCCGAGACGGTGCAGTTCGCCACCAAGCCCACTCTGGCCTTGGAGATGATCGCCGCCGCGCTGGACGCCGGGATCGCCGCCTCCTGGGTGACCGGCGACGAAGCGTACGGCCAGGACCCCCAGCTCCGCGCCGCCCTGGAAACACGCGGCACCGGCTATGTCCTGGCCGTCGCCTGCTCGATGCGGGTGAGAATCAACCACGGCCGCACTGCCGTCCGCGCGGACATCGTCACCGACCGCCTGCCTGCCACGGCCTGGCAGCGGCACAGCGCCGGCAACGGCGCGAAGGGGCCGCGGTACTACGACTGGGCCTGGATCCACATCGGCACCGGCAGCCACCGCCACCTGCTCATCCGACGCAACCGGTCCACCGGTGAACTCGCCTTCTACCTGTGCTGGTCACCCACCGAAGTGCCCCTGTCCGAACTGGTCCGCGTTGCCGGGGCCCGCTGGAGCGTCGAGGAGTGCTTCCAGGCCGCCAAGAGTCAGGTCGGACTCGACCACTACCAGGTGAGGCACTGGACCTCCTGGCACCGGCACATCACGCTCGCCATGCTTGCCCTGGCCTTCCTGACCGCCCTCGCCTCCGACGCGGTCCCCGAACGGCCCGCCCGTGCACACCACTTCGCCCGCAGCCACGATCCGGTCACGCTGACCGTCCCGGAGATCCGACACCTACTCGTCGCCGTCTTCCACCCACCAGCCGTGACCGCGGCCAGATTGCTGCACTGGTCCAACTGGCGCCGGCGCCACCAGGCAATAGCCCGACGCAGCCACTACCGACGACGAGCCGCCGGCGAACCCGCTGGATAGATCACGAAACCGCACTGGAGTACTAGGCCGGTCGTGGTCTTGCGGGTGCCGCCGTCGGTGTAGTGGTCGGCGATAACCAGGGCGGCGGCGGTGTGCTCGGCGTGGGACAAGCCGGGGCCGGTCACGTGCCGTTCGGCGGCGATGCGGTCCAGGCGAGCGAGGATTTCAGGGGCGGGGGTGATCTCGGGGGCGGCGTGCTGACTCATGTCGGGGGCCTCTCGCGTGTGGAGGGTGGGGTTCGTGCTGAGTGCAACCGGCCCGACTCGAACGGGGGCTGCCTGGGCATTCAGGGCGGCGCCGGGTGATCAGATGCCGTCGAGCCGTAGCAGGTCACGCAGTACGGCCGGTCCGTCGTCCCCCGCCGGTCGGCGCCGCGCCTGACGCCGTGCGGGAGTCTTGGAGCCCTTCGGCGGACGCGGGTCGGGACGCTGCGGTGTCCTGCGTCGCCTGCGTGCGCGCCGTGAAGGCCGTCTCCTGCGCCTGGGTGGCCTCCACCTCGACCGGCTCGGCCTCCGTCTGCCCGAGAGTGCCGCCCGCGCCGTTGCGGTACTCCGCCGGAGCCGGAGCCTCAGGGGCATTGCCGTCATGCAGCTCGGCGACCGCCACGATGCGGGCCGCCTTGCCGCGCGCCGTGCACGGGCCCTCATGCCCTGAAGACCAGACCGGATCAGCTCCGCTGATCAGGCAGACAAAGAGAGACCCCCGCCCGGCGAGCATGATGCTCAGCCGGCGGAGGCTCCGCAGAATTCACCTGCCGACGCCCAGAGGTGAGCCTCAGTCGGCTACGGCTGAATGCTGCCGTCCGGCACGAGGATCGTGATCCGGTCCTGGCACAGCTGCTGGCCGCCGTTCGAGAAGAAACCACTCAGGCTTCCTGCGTCCGTGCCTTCCTGGTCGGGCCCGATCTTCAGCCGACTCCTGTCGTGCGGGTCGCCGGTGTAGCTCGGCTTCGACGCATCGACGGGCTCGACCGTGCAGCGCAGCCGCTCGACGCGCGGCGTCTGGTCTGCTTCATGTGGATCGATGACTCGAACCGTGATGTCGTTGATGAACGTCGAGCGGTACCACAGGAACGACGGCTGAGCTCTGCGCTCCTCTACCGACACGCTTCCGGGCACGGCGACGTTGTGGTCTTCGATGGTCGTGTAGTCGTAGGTCCCGGTGTACGGAGTCTCCGCCTCGGGGGTCGCCTTGTAGTAGGAGCCGTCAGTGCGCTTGACGAGCTTCCGCACGGGGTTCGCGGCGTAGACGATCTTCGTGTTCGCCATGGCAGCCCGCTCCTGGGCGTCTTGCTCCTTGATGTGGTTGAGCCAGAGGAACACGCCTGCGACCAGGGCGGCAACTATCGCGATCGAGATCGCCCAGGTACGCAGGCGTTGGCGTAAAGGGGTGTTGTACATGGTGCTGGGTCTCTCTCATGGCCCAGGCCTGGATCGCTTCCGGGAAGAGGGCTCTGCCCTCCCAGGCGAGGTGTCAGGCTTGGCAGTAGTAGACGAGCTCCTGGAGCTTCATTGCGGTCATCGCCGGCTGATGGGGCTTGGCCGCGGCGTGCCTCTGCAGGATGTACTCGGCGACGTCGAAGACGGATGTCTGAGACTGAGCGATGGTTCCAACCTTCATTCCGCCTCGATCACCACCAGTGCCGGAACAGGTAGTCGCCGCGCGGGAGTTCGCCGCGGCGGATGAGATCGGCGAGGATCAGTCCCAGTGACGGGGAAAAGGCGCGATCGGCGAAGAATCGGTCCTCGAACACGGCGTTCTCAAGGTCTTGCGTTCGTGGCGGGTTCGCCTCGACAGTGGCTGGCGTGTTCTCGTCAGCAACGCGGATACTCAGCCAGTAGTCCACCTCTGTCGTGCCCGTCTTGATGACACTCTCGCCTGTACGGGAGTCCCGGCCCATGTACATCTCGACGTCGTCGAACGCGTCGAGTGCCTCAAAGTAGTCATCGTCGGAAGTGAGTTTGTACAGCTTCACGCTGTCGTTGCCGATGTGCTCGTCGTCCCGCTGGCATCCGCGCAGCGAGCTGTACGGCTTGCCGTAGACGCGCTCGACAAGGACTTCGATCGGGATGTAGCCGTTCTCGGCGGTCACCCAATCAGCGTGCGGCTCCAGCACGTAGATGCTGTAGGGCGTGTACTCGGGTGCATCGGACATGACGGGTCTTCCTATGCGCGGTTCGCTGATGGTTGCGGGGACGAGCCAGTGCGGCTCAGTGCTCGCCTCGCAGGAGGTCCGCCAAGGCCTGAGCATGGGCGTTCTTCGCTTGTTCGACGGCAGCCTGCTCCTGGAGGGAGTGAGTGTTCTCCCCGCCTGGATGCGCTCGTCGACGGCGTCCATGGCGAGAATGACGGCAGCGAGTTCCAGCCGGGCGTCCGCCACACGGTGCTTCAGCTCAGGGTGCCGCTCGGACATCATGCTCAGCCGGTGAACAGCGTCGACCCTCTGCTCTTCACTGACGGTGTACATAGCGGAACTCGCCTTCTGCTGAGTGACGTTGAGGGGCGTGGGGTCAGGGAACAGAACGCAGCGCCACGAGGACGAGGAGGACGGGAGAGGTTCTGGTGCGGGTTCTGCTTCAGTCGAGTGGGGGCGAGAACGAGGAGCCCCCGCACGGCGTGATCCCTGCGGGGGGTGATGATGCGGATGCGTTGCGCTCGTGGGGTCAGGCCTGGGCCGGTACCCCGGCGAGGTCGATCCTCCGGCCGCGGGCCAGCTGGGCGACCGGGACGTCGATGCGGAAGCCGCCGGCCGGGTAGTCCGGGTGGTCGGAGAACACCACGGCACACATCCAGGCGCCGGAGTGGCGCTTGCGCGGCAGCGGCTCCTCCTCGACATCCTCAGGCAGAGCGTCCTTCCGAAACTCGATCGGCACCACGACGACGCGGTATGCCTGGTCAGTGCGCGGCTTCTGCCAGGGCAGTTCGATGAGCAGGTCCTTGGGCCACTCGTCGATGGTCACGGGCCGAGTTGACAGGTAGTGGTTCAGCGAGCCTTCGGGGGCCTGGGCCAGCCGGGTCCGCTCCTGCTCTTCGGTCTCGATGAAGCCGATGCGGCTGAGGAAACTCATGATGGTCAGTGCTCCTTGGTCAGTGCTTGTGCTGTGGGTGGGCCGCTGGCATGGGTTCGAAAGAAGACGGGCTCGTCGGGATCGCGGCGCACGCCGTAGATGCGTGCAGCCGCCAGGGCGGGGAGGTCCTGGTGAACGAGGCCGTCCGGCTTCGTTCAACTGTGGGGTCCCTCCTGCTCTCCGGTGGCGTTGAGTGCTGCCGAGCACGTGCTGGGCCCGGAGCAGGCGCAAACGCTCAAGGTCCAGGCGTCAGGCGGCAGGCGACGAAAAACGGTGGCAGGGGACGACCGCCGGCCGCCGTGTGGGCGTTCCCCGCGTGAGGTTGGCCTGCCGTCCGCCTGCAGCAGATGCGTCGCTCGGTAGCCAGTGGCTCAGTGACGCCGCCTATCGGCCGGTGTTCACCAGCCCCGCCTGATGACCTGGCTTGGCCTCGGCGTAGTCCATCGACTGCTCGTAGAGGCGAGTTGCAAGATCGGCCGATTCGACATTGGTGCGGTGGGCGGCCGGCACGCTGTTGCCACCGGCCATGTGCGCGTAGACGCTCGCGAGGGCGAACCGGCGCTGCCACGGGCCTTGGTCGACGGAGACGGACTGGATCCGGCCGACGGGGGCCACCGTCGTAACGTTACGGAGGAAGAACCCGCGCCAGGCGGTGAAGTACCCGTTGTCAAGGCGGTACCCGAGCGCTTTGTGGAAGGGCGTGACCTTGCGGGCCTCGGGGGGTGCAGGGATCGGTTCGTGCAGGTGGGATACGGTGCCGGGGCCGAGGAGGTGGAGAACCATCTTCTCGGCGACAGCACGGGGACAGACGGGTACCAGGAGGCCGGGGACGGCGGCGCCAGCGACGGCGACCTTGACCTCGACCCAGTCGAGCCTCCGCCACAGGACTGGCTGGTGGATCTCGATAGAGGCGACGCGGGAATCCCGGTAGGTGTACTGCTGCGTGTCGAACATGCCGTAGTCGGTGCGGTAGCTGCCCTCGGCGGTGCGGGTGATGGACCATCCGGTGTAGACGAAGAGCCGTTTGCCGGTCAGCCGCCAGACCTTGGGGGCGAAAGCGATCAGAGTGGAGAGCGTGAGCAGCTCACCGGAGAGGGCATACGGGAGGACACCGAACGCGACGAGGACGAGCGACCAGATGTTGGTGCCGATGTCGAGAAGGAGGGCGAGCACCAGGTCCTTCGCCTTCACCCTGTAGAGCTTCTCGTCGCCGGCGTCCTCGGCGAGGATGCGCGCCTTGAGCGTGCGTGCCTGGTTGAGGGTGAGGTAGGACAAAGTCATCGTCGTGCCGGACATCACGACGCGGAGAGTGCAGACGCCGATGAGCCGGCCGAGAAAGGGCCGGACGATGTCGACGCTCTGTACGTGGTCGAGGTCGCAGTGACGTCGGACCTTGAATAGCAGACCGCTGCGGTATCCAAGGGTGTCGCCCTCGAGGCTGTAGTGGCTGTGCCACCAGGCAGCGACGAACAGGCTGACGACCCCCCCGATGAGCACTGTCACGATGACGCAGGCTGCCCACACAGGGATGTCGATCGCTTCCTTGGTGTCGGAGGTTCCGACACTGAATAGGTCGCGCTGGTTGTAGGCCAAAGTTGCCATCGCGACGAGAACGGCCCAGCTCCGCCTCAGTGGTGTGACTGGGTGGAGTCGGCCTTGGAGCGGCTCGGTCATACCGGCAGCCTCCGCTCACGGGCGAGGTCGGTGAGCCGGTCGCGCAGGTCATGCGCCGTCTGCGGATCAACGTTTTCAACGGCGTCGCGGCCGGCCGCACTGCTGATAGTGACGGTGGCAAGGCTGTAGCGGCGCTGGATGGGACCGGAGGAGACATTCACCTCCTGTATCCGGGCGTAGGCCAGGACGGTGAGGCTACGGTTCAGCAGGCCGGTGCGGATGTACAGCTCCTCCGCACCCAGGTGATACCCGCGGAAGGTCCACGCGGCCTTGATGCGATTCCAGCGCCAGGCGTAGAAGGCGGCGGGGAGCACGGCTATGAACGCCATCCTCGCGTCCCACCAGTCCAACATGTTGTGCCAGTCGCGAGACTTGGTCACCGTCAGATAGACGGCACTGGTGACCATGACTCCCAGCGCTCCGAGCAGGGCGGTTACGCCAAGAACGCCGAGTGCGGTCGCGATGCGGCTGACGCGGACGGTGCGCTCAGGGTGTCGGGTCAGTTCGACACCGCTGAGAGTGAACGGTGGTTCGGGTTGGATGCCATGGAGCATGCGGTCGTCCTTCGTCTGGTTGGCGGCGTGTGGCGAGAGAGAACGGGTGCAGCGGGGGGCCGGGCCTACGCGGGTGCAGGTTCAGAGAGCCATCGCCGTCTTCGAACGTGCTGGTCGTCGCGGAGCTGACGGAGAAGGGCTGCCTTGCCGCACTGTGTTGACTTGGCGGCCAAGGTCTCTTCCCTACCTGTCTCTGATCTCAGCCCGACTCGGGGATCGCGGAGAAGATGCGTCTCGTGTACGGAGGATCGAGTGCAAGGGCCAGCACAGGACTGCCCCGAGCGCTCCGACACCACAGATGACCCAAGTCGCGGTGATGCCCCCGCCATGGTTGAGCGACCACGCGGCGAGGAGCGGTGCGGCGATAACGGCCAGCGCGAGGTTGCTGCCCCACAGGCCGGCGTACCGTCCGTTCGCTCCAGGCGGGGCAACACGGCTGACAAGATCTCCTGCCGCGATGAAGAGGATGATCTCGCCGGGTACAGCAGCGGCAGCGGCAAGGCAGTAGCCGCTCGTGGAGTCGGCCAGGCCGGCGAGTCCCATGCCGATGCCGAGGAGGAGGGAGCTGACGGCGAGCAAGCCGGTCATGGGGCCGCCTTCTGCAGCGCGTCTGCTGAGCCAAGGGGTCAAGAAGGGAGAGAGAAGGAGTACGGCAGCTGCGTTTGCCACCTGCGTCCACCCGTACGCGGTCGCGTCGAGGCCGTCCGAGCTCATAAGCATCGGCAGTGCCGTGAAGACACTGCCGGCGCAGGTGAGAGCACAGAGGCTGGCCAGGGAGAGCAACCACAGGCGGCTGTCACGCAGGGCGTCGGAGTAGCTCGGACGGCTACAGCCCAGACCCGAGCCAGCTCTTCGGCTTCGGGGCGGGGGCGGGAGCAGAAACACCGCAGCGAGCCCGAACAATGCGCAGGCGCAGGCGTTGATCCAGAACAACGTCGGTAGTCCTGCTGTGGCAGCGAGGTACCCACCGAGTGATCCAGTGAGCGCGGCTCCGATGTTGACGCAGAAGTGACGCCACCCGCTCACGAGTACCTGCTGCGCTTTGGTGGGAAAGGTGTCGTCGATGAGTGCCGTGATCACCGGCCGTGCTGCGTCATATACCACTCCGGTGAGGAATGACGATACGAGGAGTGCCACTGGAGACTGCACTTCAGCAAGCACCGGCAATGTCACGGTAGCTGCTCCCATGGCGTAGCCGAGCGTCGCGCGTGGGCCGAATCGGTCGGACAGCCATCCGCACCCGACCTGTCCTACGAGCCAGCCGGCGCCGAAGCTGGCCACGATCCAGCCGGTCATATGGGCGGAGAAGCCGAGGTTGTTGGCGTGGTAAGGGAGGAAAGGGTAGGCGAAGCCGAAGGCGCGGATGGTGAAGGTTCCGATGAATGCCGCCCAAATGATGGGCGGCCAGCGGCGGGCCTTGGCATCGGGGTCGGGGGCGGTCTGCGGCGTAGCAACGGTAGAAGGCACTGGTGCTCCATCTGTGGTCAGGTTCCCTCTGGAGGTGTGGTCGCGCCAAGGTCGAGATCAGGTCCGCGGAAGGCGGATGGAGTTCGTGACCAAGGCGGCGGTGTCGGCGGCTGTCGCAAGCACCGGACGATAGGTGGGCCGACGACGACGCCAGCCACGAAAGGGGCGATCTGCTCGGTGCGATCGGCACGCAGGTCGCGCACGGCGACCCGGTCGCCGACGAGTAGCAGGCGCACGCCCTTGCTGCCGAACCGCGGGTGGCGTCCGGTGGAGCGGCAGAGGACATGGGGAGTTTCCGGGGATGCGCCCTTGGTCGTCTCGGCGAAGGGCGTGGTCTCCTTCGAGATCGCAGCCGGAGGGAAGGAGGAGCTGCTCAGCGTGTCTCGCTGTAGCCGCACTCGGAGCACGTGTGCGTGACCTTCTTGGCCCTCTTGCTGGCGCGGACGCCGTGGGCGTTCGATTCCATGTCGATGGCGCAGTTCGGGCAGTTCATGGCGCATCTCCTGACGTGACGAGGATGTTCTTCAACGCCAGATCCGGATCAGCTCCGCTGATCCCTTGTGCTCACTGTCTTCACGGGAGGAGCAAAGCGAGCCACGAAGAAGAAAAAACACAGCACCCCGGCGCAGCTGCTGCCCGAAGGCAGAGCGCGCACCGGGGTGCTGGGGAAGCCGGAGCCGCGGAGATCTCCAGGGACGTGCCGCAGGGATCATCTGCAGCGCTCAGGAATCGAACCTGTTCCGCGGTCGGTCTGCACGGTGTGCCCACTGGTGCACGCCGAGGATCAGTCGGCGCACTGCGGATTCGAACCGCTCCGTGCAGAAGTCTGTGGCGGGTCTGCTGTCGATCACCGATCTGATGCCGAAGGTGCTGGCTGTGGACTCCACCGGCATGGTGGTCGGCCGGAACTGGATGATCCAGTTCTTCCTGCCCGGCACCCCCGCGCCCCAGAGACTGAGCTCGTTCCCGAAGGACACACAAGCTCGTTTTCTTGCAGTTGAGTGAGATCACCGCCGCCGTTCACACCGTCGTGGGCCCGCACTCCAGGCCGATCTGCCGCAGCGACGTAGAGGGCTTCGGCCTGGACGCGGCCGACTCGCGCCAGGCCGCTGACATCGCACAGGCTGGCGCCCGTCTACTCCACGAGGTTGGCAAGCCCCGGCTGCTGACCGGGGACCTGTGGACGGTGAACACCCTGCTCACGCCAGCGCCGGTCCCAGCCATCTGCGGGGTGCTGAACCTGGACCGCACCTGATGGGGTGGCCCGGAGGCGGACTGGCCGATGCGAATGGCCCGGATCAAGCAGGACGGGCGGCTGGCCTTCTTCGAGGTCTGCCCCGCGCCCGCGGCCACGGAGTCCGTCCGGTGGCCGCGGCACCTGTACAAGGCGCGGCACCTCGGCGCGCTGCGCCTGGAACGTCACCGGCTCCGCAACCAGGCAGGCAGGACTGCCATCCGGCGGTGGCTGCGGAGTTGCGCTCACGTCCTGACGGCGGCGGGCGCCTCCCTGTGTGGGAGGCGCCCAGCGGGCGGTCCGGCTACGAAGTCGGCAGATCCCTGTCGCCGACGGAGACGAGACCCCGCCGGTGGACAAACAATCAGGGGCGGCCGACGGAGGTGTATCGGAATCCGATCTCGCGCAGGCACGCGGGGTCGAGGAGATTCCGGCCGTCGAAGATGACCGGGGTTCGCATGACGCTGTGGGCTTTGGTCCAGTCGACTTCGGCGAGCTCAGGCCATTCGGTCACGATGACCGCCGCGTCCGCGTCGGTGAGAGCTTGCTGCGGTGTCGAGCAGCGGGTGGCGGAGTCCCAGGGTTCCCCGGCGGCCGGCTGGGCGAGTGGGTCCCAGGAGCGGACCTGCGCCCCTTCGGCGAGCAGGCGGCTGGCGAGCACGGTAGAGGGTGCCTCGCGCATGTCGTCTGTACCAGGCTTGAAGGCCATGCCCAGGAGGGCGATGCGCTTGCCTGCGAGGTCGCCGAGCTCGTCCTTGAGGTGATGGACCGCGCGCCGCTTCTGGATGTTGTTGACGTTGATGACGGCGGTGAGGAGCTGGGGGTGGAAGCCGGTGTTGGAGGCCATCTGGCGCAGGGCTTCGCTGTCCTTGGGGAAGCAGGAGCCGCCCCAGCCGATGCCCGGGCGCAGGAAGTGGGCGCCGAGGCGGTGGTCCATGCCGACGGCCCCGAGGACGTCGGTGACGTTGGCGCCGGTGTTCTCGCAGAGGGTGGCGATCTCGTTGGCGAAGCTGATCTTCGTGGCGAGGAGGGCGTTGGCGGCAAGTTTGACCATCTCGGCGGACTTCACGTCCATGGTGGCGACGGGGGCGTTGATGCCGGTATGCAGGGCGGTGACGAGGGCTCCCGCGGTGTCGTTGTCCTGGCCGATGACGATGCGGTCGGGGGCCATGAAATCGGCGATGGCGCGGCCTTCGGCGGTGAACTCGGGGTTGGAGACGTAGCCGACGTGGGCCAGGCCGATCTCGTCGAGGAGTGCGCGGGCGCGGGCGCCGGTGCCGACGGGGACGGTGGACTTCATGACGACGGCCTTCAGGTCGCGGGCGTCGGTCAGGGATCGGACGACGGCCCAGACGCGGGAGAGGTCGGCGTCGCCGGAGGCGGAGGGCGGGGTGTCCACGCAGACGTAGACGATCTCGGCGCCGACGACGGCCTCGGTGAGGTCCTCGGTGAAGGTCAGCCGTCCTTTGTTGCGGGCGATCATGTCGCCGAGTCCGGGTTCATGGATGGGGACGTCGCCGGCGTGGAGGATGCGGACGCGTTCGGGATTGATGTCGCGGACGGTGACGTGGTGGCCGAGTTCGGCGAGGCATGCTCCGGTCACCAGCCCGATGTATCCGGCGCCGAACACCGCGATGCGTCGCTCTGCCATGTTCCATCCATCCTTCTCGTACCGGTTCAGGGGGTTGTTCCGTTCTGTCCGGATGGCGCCCGGACCACGGGCGCCACCCTACTCGGCTGTGTTTTCGGTGCCGGAATCGTGCTGCGTCCCGGTGGCGAGGCTGACCGTTTTTGGGCCGTCTGCGCGGGGTCCCGGTCAGTTCCGGTCTGTGACGACCCGGTCGTAGATGTCGAGGTAGCGGGGGGTGAGGCTGCGCCAGGAGTAGTGGTCGCGGGCGAAGCGTCCGGCGGCGTGCCCTCGGCGGGCCAGCTCGGCAGGGTTGGTGAGGGCGTGCTCGATGGTGGCGGTGAGGTCGGCGAGGTTGCCGGGGGCGGGGAGCCAGCCGGTCGCGTTGGGTCCGCTGGTGGTGACGAAGCCGAGGGGGCCTCCGCTGGCGGAGGCAATGACGGGGGTGCCGGAGGCCATCGCCTCCAAGTAGACGAGTCCGAAGGGCTCGTCCACCGAGGGCGCGGTGAGGAGGTCGCAGCAGTGCAGGCCGTCGATGAGGTCGCGATGGGGGCGCCAGCCAGCGAAAAAGACGTCGTCGGTGATGTCGAGGTCGCAGGCCAGGGTGTGGGGGTGGGCTCCCTCCCATTCGCCGGGGCTGCCTCCCAGGACCAGCAGCGCGGGGCGAAGAGTGGTGTGCTCGCGCAGGGCGGCGACGGCCTTCAGGAGAAGGTTGAGATGCTTGAAGGCGAGGAAGCGGCCCATCCACAGCAGCAGCGGCCGGCGGCGGCCCTGGGCATCATGGAGCAGGCGACGTACGTCGGCGGTGGTGTAGCGGATCGTGCCTGGTGCCTGGCCGGGGAGCCAGCCCTGGGGGTCGTCGACGAGCCAGCGGTGGAGGATCTTGTAGCGGTGGGTGTCGTCGAAGGTGGCGGGCGGGGTGAAGAGGTCAGTGTCGACGCCGTTGGGCACGAGGTCGATCCGGCTGTCGGGGATGTGGACCAGTGACTGGGCGAGGGCGCTGTCCTGTTCGGAGATGACCACGGTCCGGTCGCTGGTGGCCGCGTAGGCCCGGAGGCGGTCCACCCAGTGCCGGGCGTGGGTCCACATGTGCCAGCGGTCGGTGAGCAGAGTCTCGGCCTCGTCGAGGCCAGGGGCTCTCACCGTCTGGGTGATGCGCCGCAGGGTGGCCCGGGGTTCGTTGCGGTACTGCTCTCCGAGGGCGGCGACGGACAGGCCCAGGGCGTCGGCGAGCTGGAGTCGGCGAAGGGCGTTGCTGAGGAATTTGAGTTCGGTGCCGTGCAGCGTGGTCACCACCGGGCCCCAGTGGTCTTGGGTGATGCCGTGCAGGGGGGTGAGGTGATGGAGGTGGAGCAGGCCGGTCTGGCCAGCGTGGTGGGTGTTGAGGTGCCGCCGCCAGTAGGCCTCGATGGCGTTGGCGGTAGCCGGGGCGACGGCTGCGAAGACCCGGTCGGGGGCGCCGATGCGGTCTTCGTAACTGGGGTGCATGGGCACGGGCTGAAGGAGGGCGTCCGCGCCGTGGGTGTGGGCGGTGGCGGCCGGGTTGTAGTCGGCGGCGGTCAAGGGCAGGCCGTCGTAGAACGTGGGGGCGTGGGAGTAGGCGCCGGGCTGTCCGAGAGAGCCAGCGAAGATGCGGGCCGGGCGGCCGACGGCGAGTGTCTGCTCGGTGAGGTTCTTGACGACGAGGGAGGACCCGCCGCGGGGGAAGAAGAGGATGCCGTGGTCCACAGCCGGGAAGGCGTTCATGTCGGTGTCCTTCGGATGGGCGTGCGAGGTCAGCGGGGTATGCCGATGAGGAGCGAAGGCGTGGCGGTGCGGTGCTCGGCGTCGGCTTCGTGGCGAGCAGCGATCAGCTGGTACATGGCCGCGTAGATCCGCTGGGTGAAGGTCTGGCCCGCGAGATGGGTCATGCGGCCGGCGACGAGTTCGTCCGGCGCGCATCCGGCGGCGGCGCGCAGGAACTCGGCGGTCATGGTCTGGGGGGTGACGGTGCTGGCGCTGTGCGCGTTCTCGTAGACCGTGTCCGCGTAGCGTCCGCCGGAGGCGTCGATGAGGGGGTTGCGGCGGTGTTCGAGCCGGATCCGGTAGCGGTCGCCGACCACGTCGTTCTTGCTGACGCGTACGTGCTGGAGCGGGCCCTGGTGTATGTCGATGACGAACTGCGACATGCGGCCCTTCTCCCTGAACGGCAGGTGCCCGGCACGGTCGGCCTCCTGAAGGCCGACTCGACGGTGGGAGTAGCTGTTGGAGGTGAAGGTGTAGGTGAGGTAGCCGTGGGCCCGGGCGTCGTTGTCGAGGAGTTCAAGGGTGAAGGCGAAGTCCATCTCAGCCAGGGCGGTTCGCCGGTCCAGGTTGGCTGGCGCGGCCGGCTCCGGTGACAGGGGGCGCAGGAGGGCTTCGAGGGGACGGTTCTGGCCGGAGTTGAGGTAGTCGCCGACGCGCCGCACGTAGTGGTTGGTGATCCGCACCGCGGTGACTGGCCCTTGGGCCAGGCACAGGTACCAGGCCATGAGGTCGATGTAGTGGTAGCTGGAGAAGGCGAGCGCGCCAACGCCGTGGGTGTAGCCGTGGGCGTTGCCGAGGCCGTATTCCTCGGGGAGGCGGAAGTGGCCGCCGGTCACGTTGAAGTTAGCCATGGTCAGGGCCTGGCCGTGCTTTTCGTAGACCTCGGTGATCAGGCGGGAGGAGTCGACGAAGGCATCATTGGCCCTGCGGCGCATGGGCATGGCGAAGAGATGGCCGGGATGGTCGAGGTGGGCCTTGAGCAGGGTGTCGAAGTGGGTACCGATGGTGGCCGCGGCGTGCGTGTCCCAGGCGGCGTCCGCGACGGCGAGGATCGGCTTGTCGCACAGGACGTGGATGCCACGCCGGGTGGCCCAGTGCAGGTAGGGGTAGTGGGCGACGGGATCGCAGGCAACGATCACCACATCGAACGGCTGGCGGGCATGCGCGGCGTCCAGGCGGCGTTCCAGGTCCTCGACCCTGTCCCCCGGTTCGGGCTGGATCCACTGGGGCCGGTCGTACCGCAGGAGGTCCAGCAGGTCGGGCATGTGGCGCAGGAGATTCTCGTCGTAGGGGTCGCGCGGGTCGCAGATAGCGCTGACCCTGACGGGGAACCCTTGGTGTTGCAGGGTGAGGATGGCCGGGACGTGGTTCTCGGTGGCGGCCCAGTGGCCGCAGCCGCCGACCAGCAGGACGTTGATCGGGCGGGGCTTGGCGGGGGCGGGCATGGCGAAGTCGACCCTTCTGTCAGGAGGTGGTGGGCGGCCCCGGGGCACGTGCTGTGCCCCGGGGGACGCGCGAGGCCGGTCGGTTCTCAGAGGCCGAGGAGGGCGGTGACGTGCTCGGTGAGGTGGCCGGTGCCGCCGGTGGTGAGGGCTTCGTCGCGGATTGACTGACGGGCGGTATCGTCGAGGCGGGTGAGGGCCTCGTGGACGGCGGGGATCGCCGGGAGGGTCACGGTCAGACTGCTGACACCCAGCGAGGCCAGAACTGCGGCGCCCACCGGGCTGGCTGCCAGGCCGCCGCAGGCGGAGACCGGCACGCCGGCCGGGCCGGCGGTGTCGGCGACGTGGGCGACGGTGCGGTTCACCGCTACGTGGAGGGGGTCGATGTCGCGTGCGAGGGCCGGGTTGGTGCGCGAGGCGGCCAGGAGGTACTGGGTGAGGTCGTTGGTGCCGATGCTGAGGAAGTCGACGTGCTGGACGAAGTGGTCGACTGCCAGGGCGCAGGCCGGCACTTCCACCATCACTCCGAGGGGTACCTTCGGTGCCGCGAGTCGGCGGCGGACGTCTTCGGCGAGCGTTGCGGCCCGGGTGAACTCCTCGACGGTGGTGACCATCGGGAACATGATCCGCAGCCGTGCCCCGTCTGCGGCCGCGCGGTAGAGGGCTCGTAGTTGGGGGATCAGGAGGTCGTCCGGGCGGCGCAGGGCCAGCCGGAGGCCGCGGACGCCGAGGAAGGAGTTGTCCTCGTGTGGCAGGTTGAGCGCGGGGACCTGCTTGTCACCGCCGATGTCGAGGGTGCGTACGGTGATCTCCGCGCCGTGCACCGCGCGGGCCAGGTCGAGGTAGGCCCGGTGGTGGGCGTTCTCGTCGGTGATCTCGTGTTCCCGGCCGAGGAAGAGCAGTTCGGTGGCCAGCAGACCGATTCCGGTGGCAGCGGCGCGTGTGAGTTCGGTGGCCTGCTCCGGCTTGACGAACGTGGTGGCGAGGCTGACCCCGCCCGGGGTCGGGCCTGCGGCCAGGGCGGCTTCGTGCCGCGCCTGGGCCTGTGCGGCCTGCTCGTCCTCACGGGCGATCGCCTTGTGGAGGTCAGGGCCGTCAAGGCCGGCGTACAGCAGGCCTGCAGTGCCGTCGAGCGCGCACACTGTGTTCGGCATTAAGTCCAGCACTGCAGGGCCGGCCGCGACGACGGCCGGGATGCCCAGGCCGTGCGCGACCTGCACCGTGTGGGAGGTAGGGCCTCCGCTCGCGGTGCAGAACCCGGCGACGAGGCTGAGATCCAGGGCTGCGGTGTCAGCCGGGGTCAGGTCGTCGGCGAGCAAAATGTACCGGCCCTGCGGGGAGGCCGGGTCGTCGAGGCCGCGTACGGGGGCGACGGCCCAGCCTCGGGTTCCGGATACACCATGGTGCGTCGCGGCGTTCTCGAACAGCCGGTCCATGTTCAGGCCTCCTGGGCGGTGTGGTGGCGGAACGCACCGAGCGTCTGGTAGTCCCAGCCGGCGGACCGCCAGCGGCCGGGGTCCAGGCAGCGGCGGGCGTCGATGACGGTCCGGGTGGTGCTGTCGGCGACGGAAGCGGGGTCCAGGGCGGTGTAGCGCGGCCAGTCGGTGGCCACGATCAGCACCCCGGCGCCGATCAGGGTCTGGGCCGGGGAGTCGACCACCGTGAGCTCGGGGTGGTGACGCCGTACCAGGTCGTTGACGCTGGGGTCGTGGACACGGACTTCCGCGCCCGCGCGGTGCATCCGGATGGCGATGTCCAGCGCGGGCGAGTCGCTGATGTCGCCGACGGACGGCTTGTAGGAGGCCCCCACAGGGCCACGACCGCCCCGCTCAGGCCGCCGGGCAGCATGGATTCGGCGTGCGCGACGGCGAGCTCGCGGCGTGCTGTGTTGGTCTGGTCTACGCGGGACAGGAAGTCGGCGGCGGCGCTCTGGCCCAGGGCCTGGGCGCGGTCGGCGAAGGCCCGGATGTCTTTGCTCAGGCAGGAGCCTCCCCAGCCGAGGCCAGCCGTCAGACCGAACGGGCCGATCCTCGGGTCGAGTCCCATGGCGGTGGCGACGGTCTTGGAGTCCGCGCCGGCCGCCTGGCAGACGTCGTCAACGAGGTTGGCGAACGAGATCTTCGTGGACAGGAAGGCGTTCGCGGCCGCCTTGGTCAGGTCGGCGGTCACGAAGTCGGTGGACAGCATCACCACCCCGGCCTCCAGCCAGCCGGCCCACACCCGGCGGGCGATGCTCTCGACCACGGTCCGGTCGGCGTCCGACGACCCCAGGACGAGGCGTGCGGGGTGCAGCGTGGTCTCCATGGACAGCGCCTCGCGCAGGAAGTCCGGGCTCCAGCCCACCCGCAGCCGCACGCCCTCCGGGGCCTGGTCGGCCGCCAGGGCCGCCAACCGCGCGCCCTCCCCCACGGGTAGGCTCGACTTGCCGATCAGCACCGCAGGCCGCGTCAGCCGACGGGCGAGGGCAACGATGGCGTCCTCAACCGCGCGCAGGTCCATCGTCATCGCCCCCTCACGCTGCGGGGTCGGCACCGCGAGGAAGAACACGTCTCCGTGGGCAACGGCCTCGTCGTAGGAGTCGGTGAACCGCAGTCGACCCGCCGCGGTGTGCTTGGCGATGTAGTCCGTGATGCCGGGCTCGTCGAACGGGCAGCGCCCGGCCCGCAGCGCCTCCAGCGTCTCGGGGTTGATGTCGAGACCCAGCACCTCGTGCCCCAACTCGGCCAGGGCAGTCAGGTAGGGCACACCCAACCGGCCCATACCGATGACGGTGACCTTCATTTTCTTCTCCCAGGTTGACCCACGACAGCGCGCGGGGATGGTGGTTACTGCGGAGCCGGGTGAGGGATCCGCGGGGTGAGACATAGGGGTTCTCAGGGGCGTCGCCAGGACGGCGGCCGACGATCACCGCGGCCTGGAGAACGGCCTCGAAGCGCCCGTCCGGACGCACGGCCGTCAGCGTCCGGCGTAGGTCCTCTTCGAAATCAGCCTGCCGGTCCCCGAGGGTCGCCGCCGAAGAGTAGGCGTAGGTGCGCTGGAGACCGACCAGCTCGTCGAGGGTGTAGGTCTGCCGGTAGTCAGTCCGCAGGACGGACACCTGACTGAACGCGGAGCTGCGCAGGACCTCCTCGTGGCCGCCGGCCGGTTCTACGTACGTGGTGGCCGGGCCCGCGAGGTTCACCGACCCGAGCCAGCGCAGGCGCAGCTGCTCCAGCAGCGGGTGCCACCACTCGCGCTGGGTGCCGGGCGCCCGGTAGCCAACGATGGCAACGAATCCGCCCGGCCGGATGGCGTGGTCGAGGGCCGTGAGGACCTGCGGCCGGTCCATCCAGTGGAAGGCGTCCGCGATCGTCACCCCGTGGAAGGGTCCTGCGTCCTTCGCCAGGAGCGCCGCCTCGGTGGCATCGGCCCGCTTCCAGGTCACCGACCTGATGCCGCGGGCCTGGGCCCAGTCGCGGCCGGCGGCCAGCATCTCCTCGGACACGTCGACCGCGGTGACCGAGGCTCCGCGCCCGGCCAGGTCAAGGGTCAGCGTGCCCGGCCCGCATCCCAGGTCCAGGATGCGAGGCCGGGTCGTCGTCCAGTTCCACTGCGTCGCTAGGTAGTCGATGACGGCCGGGGGGTGCGGACGACGGTAGGCCACGTACGGCGCACCGCATGAGGCGAAGATTTCACCTGCGTTCCGGTATCGGGTGGCAGTGCTTTGGACGTCTTGGGTCACAACAACCTCCGGAGCTGCGCTCGGCTGCGGACCGGTCCATGCCGGTCCCTTCCTGTTGTGTCGCGTGGGACCGTACGCCCGGGCGGGGCACCGCTACGGGGCTCAGGGGAACGGCAGCTGCTCGTCCACGGCGCTGACGTGCGCGACGGCCGGAGCGGCAGCCACGACGGGAGCAGCCGGGGTCTGCAGGGCCTGGTTCTGCGCCTCGGCGGCCCGCACACGCTCGTTCAGACGTGCCTGGGTCACCGAGCGCGACTCGAGGAAGGTGATGTCCTCGGAGATCACCTTCAGGTCGAAGACCTGCTCGCCGTTCTTGGAGTAGCGGTCCATGCGGAGCATGTAGCCAACGGCGACGAGGTCACCCTTGTGGATGTTCGAGTACGGACCCAGACCCTGGGTCTGCGCACGGACGAAGGCCTCGACCGGCACGGCGTCCGAGTCGCGCTGGTTCTGCGCGTTGGTGTAGGCGCGGTCGGCGAAGACCGTGAAGAGGACCTTCTTGGAACCGTCCTTGTTCTCGAAGACCTTGGGGTCGTTCGCGAGGCGGCCGATGAGCTGTCCGTTGTTGCGGGGGTTCGACATGAGCTCTTCTCCTCGAATACAGCACAGCGCCCGGATCGACGTCGTCGTCCGCGCGCAGTTGGGTGGGTTGGGCTGAGATATTCAGTTGTCTGTCATGCCACCATCCGGATTGGCTTCGCCGATCAGATGATTTTCTCTTTCAATGCTTCATCCGAATCAGCTGCGCTGATCGAATGCTTCGTCATTCCGAGTCCCGAATCGGCTTCGCCGATCAGACTCGCGTTCTTCGCTGATGTACCGGCCGCTCCCGGCCAGACCCCGGCGTGATGTTCCCCAGCTTGAAGACGAGGAACGACGGACGGCACGACACCGAGCCGGCGGATCAGGGCTAAAGACACGGGAGGCTGTGGCGGAACGGCCAGGTCCTCCCGGCCGTGAGGGGTTACGTCTGCTTGGCGCGGTGCTTGCGGTTGATCTCTTGCACTCGGACGCTCAGGCGGGCGACGGTGTGGTGGACGTCGTCGACGACCTCGTCAAGGATCCTTGCCAGGGCCTCCCTCATGCTGTCGGCGTCACACTCGTTCGCGAGGGCGCCGACCGTGGCCACGTCGACGCCGCAAAGCGTCACGGTGCCTTCCATCACGACCTCGTCGGGGTCGTACTCGTGCTCGTAGTAATCCTGGACGTCCTCGGGCGTGGCACGGCGCACCTGGACCTCGACGGTGAAGCCCTCGTGTAGGAAACGGGCCCGACCCTCGAGATCGAGCCGGAAGCCCGGATCAGCCGGCGCGCCAAGCTGACACAGGTCCATACAGAGTCCTCCGGTTGCGGTGGTGGTCGTGTCCCGCCGCCATGGGGCCGTGCGCGGCCAAGGCCGTACAGGGAGCAGCCGATGGGCGGCAGGTGGTCAGTAGTCCCAGATCGGGCCGTAGTGGTGGTGAACGTCGATGGCTTCGTGGAGGGCGGCCTGAGTGAAGCCGCACGTCTCGGCCGAGAGCGTGCCGCTGGAGAATCCAGCAGGACGCCCAGCAGCTCATTGAGCTCGCTCGAAGGCAGGGTCAGGGTGTGGCGCTGGCTGCCGGGGAAGAGCTGGGCGGTGACGAGGTGGTGGTCCAGCCTGACCAGGACGTCGGACGGTCATGAGGGCCCCTACGAGGAACGGCCCGAGGAACTCAGGGGTAGGAGTCCTTACAGCGTCACCTGCACTTCGTAGGCCGTCGAGCGGTAAGGCCCGACGGTGAGTGCGTGCACGGGCGTCACCAGACCTGCCTGCGCCAAGCGAGCCGTCAAGCCCGAGTGTTCGGACCAGTCCTTGATGAAGACGTTCCCGGGCTCGGGCGTGAGACCGTAGCCCTTCAGGCTGATCGAGATGGGCTCAGGACCCTCGTCGAGTTCGAGTTCCAGCACATGGTTCTCGTCGTCGTGCACGAGCGCTCCGGTCAGCTCGATGCAGCCGAAGTCGACGGTGACGTCGTGCTTCACGGTGGTCGTGGACTCAGCCATGGTGGTCTCTCTCTTTTCGTGATGTGGATTGTGGACGCCGATGGGCGCGATCAGCTGATGCCTCCTCCGCTTTCGCGTGCTCCGTGGGCCTGAAGCACGAGCGATAAGGCGGGGGCCGCAGACTGGTGGCGGTTCGCGGTCACGGCTGTTCCCCCTGGAGTACGGCGTGCAGCCGGGCAGCCAGGTCGGTGTCCTGACCCTCCAGCAGCGCCAGGGCCTGCTCGATGCGCTGCTCGGTCGTCAGGCGCCAGCGTCGCTCGGACTCAGCACGCTCGTGCAGCTCCTGGATCGCGGTGTTGAGCTGCCGGTTGGTGCGGGTGCGGATGATGCGGAACATGACGTGCTCGTGGTTCAGAGGGTGATCTGTCCGATGGGGTGAGCGACTGCGGCGGCGCCGGCGTTGAGCTCGTAGCGGCAGGAAGACAACCGACCTCATGGGCTCCGGCACACCGG
Organism: Streptomyces sp. Wb2n-11; assembly: GCF_001049855.1. Lineage (NCBI taxonomy): Bacteria > Bacillati > Actinomycetota > Actinomycetes > Kitasatosporales > Streptomycetaceae > Streptomyces > Streptomyces sp. Wb2n-11. Next base: position 6,444,529 of record NZ_CVPB01000001.1, on the reverse strand, counting down.
GGCGGTCAGCGGAGCAACGGGGCTCGCGTCGTCGTCCTGGTCCTGGTCGTCGGGGCCGCCTGGGCCTTCCTGGGAGGCCAGTTCGGCGGTCGCCTCAAAGTCGATGACGCCGGTGCCGTGGTAGATGATCAGGGCACCGTGCTCGTCGGTCTTGCTGTAAGAGGGGAGGTCGAAGTCGTCGTTCTCGTCGCCGGTGCCGTAGGTGCGGCGGGTGCAGTCGGGTGCGGTGCAGCGCCAACCGCCTCGACCTCGATCCGCTCCGTCACGGTCAAGCAGTCCAGGCACTGAGGCGGTGTGACGGCCGTCACGGGCGGCTACCGTCGTCGGCGGGCGGCTCGTCGAGCAGGGCGGCGCCGCCGTGCCCGCCCGCGAGGCCGGTGCCCCGGCAGTGCCCGCAGTAGCCGGTGCCGTCGCAGTGGGCGTTGCGGAAGGTTTCCAGCTCGCCGCGCACCAGGGCGGTCACCCAGTCGAGTTGTCCGGGCTCGATGGGGACCTGGTGCTGCTCGCCGGTGCCCGGGTCGGTGACCGTGACGGTCACGGGGGCGGTGCCCTCGGGGTCGGTCGGGTATCCGTCGGCCAGCTCGGCGAGCGCCTGGGCGAAGTCGGCGGCCGCTGTGGTGGTCTCGGTGCTCATGCGTCGGCTCCCGTTCGCTGGGCGATCTCTTCGTCGAGCAGGTACATCTCGCCCCACGGGTTCGACTCCTCGACGGGGCGGCCGTGCCTGATGTCGCGCAGCCGTTCGCGGCGGCGATCCTGGACGTAGCCGCGGCAGAGCAAGGCGTCATGCTGGGAGGTGGACCAGTTCGAGGCGGTCGCGCACCACCCGCAGTGCGACGTGCGGGTCAGGCGGCGCCGGATGGCGAGGGCGAACAGAGTGGCGGCGCAGCCGAGCAGCGCGCCGATCGCGAGCATCACGTGGTGTCTCCGTCCGTCGTGGTGGTGTTGGCGGCAAGGCGCTCGGTCTCGACCTTGACCTGTCGCAGGGCTCACGAAGCGATCGCACCTGTGGGCGAGGGGGATGCCGATGCCCCTCCAGATCTACTTCCGGATCGACTGCGTCGATCCAGATCAGTCACCGGCCAGTGCCCGCTCGCGATACAGCTCGCTGATCCGGGCAACGGCTTCAGCTGAGGGCTCATAGACCGGCGGCAGCTCGCTGGCTGCGATGTCGAGGTCTCGGGCATCTGGTAACAGCGCGGGCCGCGGCATCGCTGCTCCGGCGGCGGTACTCAGGTAGAGCTCGATCGCGCGCTCAATACGCCTGTTGCGGGTCAGCACTCTGCTGATGCCGTTGACCTCGTCGAGTCCCAGGTTGAGGACCACCGCCCGGCGGAGTGCCCGGCGCATACGGTCTTCGACGGTGCAGTGCGCGTTCAGATCGATGGTGGTGTCCTTGTGTCCGAGCAGCACCGCGTCGAAGGCGCTTTCAATACTGTCCGGGAGCTGCCAGCCGGGGAGATGCCCGAAGGTGCCGTCCGTCTCGCGGTCGTCGGCCTCGAGCAGACGGTTCCAGTCGTCGCGCCGGCGCTTCCACTCGTCCTTCCGGACCTCCTTGGGTCGGTCAGCCTGGTTCTGGTAGTGGTAGTCGACGAAGAAGGGCCGACTGTCGGCTTCGAGAGCCATGAGTGCGTCGGCGTAGGCGCGGTTCCCGGCGAAGGGGTACGCCAGCCGGCGTGTGCCGTACTCATCATCGACCTGGCCGAAGACGATGCTGAAGCGCAGCGGGTCGTGGAACGTCATGCGGTCATCAAGTCCGGCCTGCTCGTCGAGCCAGAGCTTCCGGGCCCGGTAGACGAGGTAGTTGTGCAGGGGGCCGCCCATGTCGCGCTCGCGTACCTCGGCGTCGTCGACGACACGGGCGACGTTCCTGGCGATGATGGGTACAGCCAGCTCGCGGAAGACCTCGCGCATGCGCTTGGAAATCACGCGGGTGAGTTCGAAGAGGTCGGGCGCGTGCGCGGTCAGTCGCAGCCCGTCGTACAGCCTGGCGCTCATCGGGTTTTCCGTTCTCAGAATGCTCCTACAGCTGTCAAGCAGCTGGAGCAAGGTCGTTTTGAGTGATTTGTGTGGCCGGTGTGCAGCGCGTTGTTCGCGGCGCGGTCGCCGTCACGGTTGAGGCCGTGACGGTGGGTGCGGCCGGACGAGGCCGGGACCTGAGCGACACCGGCGAGGCGCGCGAACACTTCCTCGGACCGCATGCGTTCGGGGTCGTTCCCGGCCGAGGCCAGCAGCTGGTCGGCTGTCTCGGGGCCGACGCCGAACAGCTCCAGCAGTGTGAGGGCCGCCTGCTTGACCGGCAGACCGATCCGGGTATCCAGCTCGGCGATCTCGGCGTTCAGGGTCTGGTGGCAACGAGGCGGCCCGGAGCACCCGCGCCGCCTCGCCCACGCAGTCCCGGATCTTCGATGTGCCGGTGGCCTGGCCGGACAGCACAATCGTCCGGCGGCGTAGGCGTCGATCCAGTCGGACTCGCCCTTCAACCGCCGCGTCTTGCGGTCCGGACGGTCCCGTCCACGACGGTGACACCGACGGCAGCCAGCACCCGGGCAAGCTCGGCACCGTAGGCGCCGGAGTCCCCCGGCCACACCGCGCCGGGGGTGACGGAAGCCGGCGGAGTCAGCTCTCTTCGCTGATTTCGATCAGGTGGGTGCGGGTCGCGCACATCGGGTCCGGCGCCTGCACCCGCAGGCGCACCGGCTCGCCGGGCACAAGCTGGATCCGTTCGACGGTGAGGATATCGCCATACCGTATGCCGTTCTTCTTGGTCAGCACGGTATGGATCAGGGTGCGCAGCCCGATCGGGCTCATCGGCCGGCTCCCTTCATGGCGGCGCGGTGCGTGGCGAGGGCCTTGGTGTGGCGGTCAAGCTCCGCGACGATGCTCTCGACGATTTCGCGGACCTGGTCGGTGCCGCCGAACGTGCCCCAGTGCTTCCAGTTCTTGCGCTCGGTCGGATCGAATCGGTCCATGGTGTCGCAGGAGAAGACGTCCTTCGGAGCACTGGCGGCCTTCGCCTCGGTGCAGCGGTCGATGATGTAGTAGGCGTTCGAGCCCAGCAGGATGTGCCAGGCGACGATGTGGTGGTAGCCGTGGTTGACGGCCGGGTCCGCGAGGTGTTGCTGGCCGTCGCGCCACTGGATCGAGCCGCCGTAGCGGCTATAGAAGACAGGGATATTCACGTTCAGCTCTCCTGGGTGGCGGTGTCGGGAGTGGTGAGCGGGATGTAGAGGCAGCGGCCGTCGATCGAGCACTTGGAGGAGAATCCGGTCAGGTGCGCGGTGCGGTTCGGGCAGACCGGCTCGGCGCCGAGTGCCTGGACGCAGGCCCAGTCGTTGATCCCGTCCGCGGCGGTGTCGGCCTTCGCGTAGTCGTCGAAGATCACACCCATGTGCTGCTTGGCCTTGGCCTCCAGCTTCGGGGTGACACGGGCGGCGACGACAAAGTGCGGGAGCATCTCGTGCTCGACGAGGGTGTAACGGGTCATGACCACTCCTCGGTGGTGCCGGCCGGGATCTGGATGGGGAACAGGTACAGGAAGTCGAGCGGGTAGAAGCACTCCTCCATCTGTCCGGTCTCGTCGGTGCGCAGGAGGGTCAGCAGGGCGTGGAGCTCGGGCCCGTGGAAGTACTTGCTGTACCCCTCCTTGGCGTCGGGGTAGTCCTTGTAGAACTCGAACTCGCCTTCCTCCAGCCAGACCTCGGTGACGTGATCTCCACGCATCCGGTGTGGAGATCACGTCGTTCTCGACGAGATCACCGGCGCGGAGGTGGGCGGTGGTCCAGAGCTGTCGGGCCGTGGTCAGTTCTCCGATCGGTAGGCGTGGGCGGCGGAGTAGCGGGTGAGCCAGCCCTCGACAGTCGAGCGCAGGTGCGTGCGCTCGGGCTGGTAGTAGTCCTTGAAGTCGCGGATCTTGCCGGCGAGCAGGCGGGAGACGTGGTGGTCGCCGGCCGCGACGGGAACGTTGTTCCAGTCGATCGCGGCGAGCTGCTCGAAGGCTGTGGTGCGGTCATCGAGCAGCTGTACGGCGGCATAGTCTTTGCCGTCGGCGGCTTCCAGGCGGGCGACGAGGTCCCGCGGGTTGCCGTCCCCGTGCGCGGCCCACCACTGGGAGTTGTCGGCGGTGTAGCGATACGCGGCCCACTGCGTCTCGCTCTGGTTGCAGTCGACCATGTAGCCGAGCCCGCTGGTGGTCTCCTCGGGCTTGAGCATCCCGACGTTGCACTTGTAGCGGTCGGGCAGCTCGGTGACGGTGTAGGTGCCCGCATCCCTACCGCTGATGCGGACCTCGCGCTTCGTCGCTTCCACGGACTTGCCGACGCGGACCCACTCGGTGACGGTACCCACGACCCGGTCGGCCGTGCCGCGCCGGTTGTAGCGGTACTCGGTCATGAAGTCGTCGCCGGAGTGGTGGTGCATGTTCTCGTACTCGGTCTCGGACACCGGGTCGAGACCGAGCAGTTCCAGGCACTTGTTCTGCGCGGCACGGATCTCGGCGACGGGGATCAGGGGGTCGTTCACTTGGAGGTCTCCTCGGTGTTGTTGGCGGCGGTGATCACGGGCACGGCTCGCCCCCAAACGCTGGTGCCCGAACGTCCGACCCGGCGGCCGTTGATGGACGGCACCGTGCGGTGCTGCGCCGTCGCGAGGACCGCGCGACCGGAGTGCTTGCCGTCGTAGAGAGCGGCATCCGCGGCCCTCTGCAGGCGCGTCAGGTCGCGTACACCGATCACGTCCGGGGACGCGGCGCCGACCGAGGCGGCGACATTGACGGTGCGGCCGTCGTCCAGGGTGACCGGCGTGTGCAGCATCCGGACCAGCTGCGCAAGGCACTGCTCCCGGCGGTCGGTGGGCAGGGCCAGGACCACGGCGAACTCATCGCCCCCGAGGCGGCCGACCGCAGCGCGCGGGCCCGCCCAGACCGTGAGCCGGGCCGCGATCGACGCGAGGACGGTGTCGCCCGCCGCGTGCCCCAGGCCGTCATTGATCTCCTTGAACCTGTCGGCGTCGACCATGACCACGATCGTGTCGTCGCCGTGGCGGGCCAGGAGCCGGCGGGCGCGGGCGGTGTAGGCGTCGCGGCGCATCAGGCCGGTCAGCGGGTCCTTCCGGGTCGCCGCGAGCTTGCGGTGCAGCGCCAGGGCGTGCACGGCCCAGCCGGTCAGCGGCAGGGCGGCGGTGGTGATCAGCAGGGTGCGCGAGCCGAACCGGCCCCGGGCGTGCAGGACGGAGTCCATACTGGGGATCTCCCTCTCGTCTCGTACGGGTTGGGTGGGCCCGGGGCGGTCGACGTGGTTACCAGGCCGATGGCGGCCGTCCCGGGGCAGAGCTACAGCTCGAAGGTGCTGGGTTTGGTCCAGCTGTACGGATTCCTCCAGGGGCCGGCCTTCGCGGCGGGCCAGTCGAGCTCCCAGCCGGGCCGGTATCCGCAGCCGCCCCAGCCGTCCGGCCGTCCGTGGGGGATCTCGAGTCCGGCCTCCGTCGCGGCGCGTGCCGCGTCGTAGACCTCGTGCGCGATCCGTACGGCGGCGCTGCGGCTGTCGGCCCGGCCGGTGAAGACGTGCAGACCACGCACGCCGGGCTGCTCGGTGCTTCGTATCGGAACGTCCACCTCGAAGTAGGGCAGCATGACGTCCATCTCCTCTCTGGATTGAGGGGCCACCGCGATCGCCCCGGACCCGCAGGTGCAGGGGTCCGGGGTGACACGGAGTGCGCTCAACTCAGGCGGGGTTCAGCTGGCCGCGCCCGGCCGCGTCGCGCAGGTGGGTGCGCGCCCAGGCCAGGAGCGAACGCTGGTCGCCGTCCGGGCTGGTGAGTGCGTCGGTGAGGTGGGTGACGGCGGAGTCCAGGTCGTTGCTGGCGTCCTCGAGGCGGCTGAGGCGGGACTCGGCGAGGACATCGCGGACCTCTTCGACCAGGTCGATGAACCGGGTCGGGGCCAGCGCGTGCAGCTCGTCGCTACCGATGAGGGCAGCGAGGTCTGCGGAGAAGCCGGTGTCGAGGCTCGATCACCGGCTTCCAGTCGTTCTGCTCGGCCGGGCTCATATCGATGTGTGTGCCGCCCGTGTAGCGGAACTCCATCGCGCCCATCGACCAGCCCCAGGACCGGCTCGACCAGGGGTACTTGTTGTAGTCCCGCAGCCCGGCAGCGACGTGCCGGCCGCGGAAGAAGTCGTCGCACATGGCCTCGAACGCCTCCTGTGTGCGCGGCACGAAGTGCACAGACGGGTCGTAGGCACCGTCGTTGAAGAAGTTCCTGATCCGCAAGTCGGGCTCGCGGATGTCGAACCGGTCGGAGTAAGTGCCCCACGGAACGCTCGGGCCTGGGCGGATCATCACCTGCATCCATCCGTCCCAGCGGAACGTCACGTCGGCGTCAGGGTGGTAGTACTCGAAAATCGAGTGTGGCAAGGAAACCTCCTCGTCGGTTTCTACGCGGGGATGCGCATAAGGCTCCGCCCCGGGATCGAACCGGAACCGCACCCACGTTCACCGTGCGTACGGGGCGCCACCGTCAGTTGCGACGGATGCACTGCGGCCACTCGTGGTTGTAGAGGAACTGCCCGACCCATTCCTTGGATTGGAACCCGGAGGCGCTCTCGCCTCTGTCAGGCTGGGCCATCTACGTTGTGGTGCCATCCGCGAGCCGGTGCTCCCACACGTGGACCTCGCTGTGGTTGGTCGCAGTCACGATGTTGAACCCGGCGGTGCTGCCGTTGCTGCCCGTGATGAAATCGATACTTCTGGGGAGCACGATCACGCCTCCCGGCTCGGGTAGATGCGGTGCTGGTGGATGCGTAGCCCCACCTGCCCCCAGGCCCCGGCGAACTCCTGCACCGACTCGGCCGACTGCACCGTGCCCGGGTCCCACGAGAGCACGTCGCGGAACGTCCCCTCGGGCGACCACAGGCGGACGAAGGACTCGTCGTACGCCCACGTCGCAAAGAACTCCGACCCGGAGTCGGTGACCAGGTTGTGGAAATGCCACGACACCGTCCTCGTCTCCTTACCCCCGGTGTTGTCGACGATCTCGATCTCCGGCAGGTCCGACCGCTGCTCGCGCCAGTACTTCGAGCAGGTGCGGGCCTGATCGCGGATCTCGTCGAGCAGCGATTCCCCGGCCTCGGTCAGCGTGTACGTGCACGGCCGGATCTCCAGCTCGTCGGGCTCCGGCGAGATCACCAGCAGCCCCCGCCGCTGGAGGTCCCAGGTCTTGTCGTACACCGGGGCCCACCGGTCGCGGTGCGTACGCTCCAGCAGTTCCCCGAGCCGCTTCGCCTCCAGCCCTTCCGTTTGCGCGCCCATGAGCGCGAGCACCTGGCGCTCCAGCCGCCGCTCGTCGGTCAGTTCCTCGAACCATTCGAAGTGGGGATCGATCTCGAAAGCGTTCATACCCGCTGCTCCTTCTCGCCGTCCGCCGGCTGCCACTTGAAGGCGCCGGGGCTGATGTACGTCTCCACCAGCCGGCCGTTCTTGATCTGGTCGATCTCGGCCCGCTCCTCGTCGGTGAACTCGCGGTAGCGCCAGCTCTTGTCCGACAGCGGCAAGCGCGTGGTGCCGAAGCTCTCGCCCTGCCGCTGCACGCCATGCTCGAGAGCGGCCTCGACCTCGGCGTCGGGGGCGATCCGCTTGAGCATGTACGGCTCGCAGAACGCGCCCCAGCGCATGACCTTGCCCTCCCACGTGATGTGCTCCATCACGTGCGTCGGCTCGTCGTCGCAGAACACGTCGCTGCATGTCACGAGCGTGCCGCGGCTGTTGTACGTGGGGCCCGAGCCCGTCAGCAGGCCACAGGGGAGCTTCACTCGGTTCTGCATGGCTCACCGGTTCCAGTTCTCGCCGTTGGTTACGGCGTCGACGAAGGTCCCGGTCGTGTGCTGCGGCGCCTCGGTCGCGGCGGGCTCGTCCTCGCCTTCCTCCTCGGGCTCGGCGGCGGGCGTGTAGAGCCTGAGGTCCCGCAGGAGGTTGCCCATGTCCATGGCCGACTCGGCGATGTCGTCCTCCGCCTGGAGGCGGACGTGGGTCTCGCAGTTGTCGGTACCGATAGCCTTCTCGAAGTCGTCGTGCGCCTTTGCCAGGCCCATCGCCGACGCCTGCACCTGCTCGATCTGCTCGGCGGTGATCACCACGGACCCCGCCGGGGCGACGATGAGGCCCAAGCCCTCCGCCATGCGGCGCGCGTAGTCCCTCCACGCCTCCTGGCCGTCGGTGAAGTACTTGCCGCACTGCTCGCCGAGGAAGCCAGTCGCCCAGGGCTCCACGCCGTGGCCGTACGCAAGGAGCAGCATCCGGCCGTCGGGCATCGGGGTGCGATCGACGATGGGGCGTCCGGAGTAGAGGTAAGTGTTGTTGGTCTGCATTCCGTTCCAATCAGGATGGGCCCCGCACGTCGGGTACGGGGGCTCGGACTTTCAGGGGGGGCTCACGCCTCGGAGGGCTCGATCGAGACCAGCTCCGCGGAGACGCGGCGGCGCTCGCCGCCCATGTCGCGGATGAGGGCGTAGCCGGTGTGCTTGATGCCGTGGTCGTACGGCTCGGTCTCGGTCTCGACCACGGTGCAGGGGATCATGAGCCGGCCCCAGAGAGCCTTCGCCCCGGCCGGCGCTTCGAGCGTGGCGCCCCACATGTCGGAGGCCCAGAACCGGGTCTCCTCGTCGGCGATCTCCTCGAAGTGCGGGTACTCGCCCACGACATCCGGGGGGACCACGAAGTTGATCTTTTCGGCCTTGCGGACCCAGACACCGGCGTCGTGCCGCCTCTCCATCCCGATGGCGGCCAGCACCATGCGGCCCTCGCGAATTGCGGCGGCGTCTTTGTCGTCCAGGTCTTCCAGCCGGTACCCCCGAAACGTGCTGCGGTGCTGCTCGGCGACCACGATGCGGTACATCACACCTCCACTGGGAAACGAAAAGAGGCCCGGCGAAACTCGCCGACCCCCGTCTGAACTGCTGCTACTTCTGCCTCACGCGCCGGCGGTCGCCCGCGCCTGCTCCTTCCAGGCGGCGTACAGCTCGGCGGCCTTGACCGGGACCATCCACGGGAAGGCGTCCGCCCACTCCCGGTACACCTCGCCGTCGGACTTCCCGTAGTAGGAGTCGGAGGCCGCTTCGGCGATCAGCTCGGGGTTCTCGGTCAGCTCGGTGATGGTCTGCCTGCTGTTGCGCTCGTAGAACATGACCTCATGCCCGAGCCGCCCGAGCTCGTCGTCGGTGAAGCACTCCTCACACAGGCGGACGCGCTGGCCGCTGACCCTGTGCACGGCCATGACCCGGGCACTCTTGTAGGAGAACGACCCGCAGCGCAGGCACCTGTAGGCGGAGTCCCACGACAAGCACCCCTGGTGGACCTCCGACCACTCTCGGGTGACCTCGAAGTCATCGATCGCCGGGGTGACCTCCGTGAGGGGACATAGCCAGCCGGCATTGGTGTGGTGGTCCAGCTCGACGTACACGGAGTGCGGCTTGACCGGCCGGCCGCGGTAGATGCCGCCGTTAGCCTTCCGGAACTGGGAGATCTTGCCGTAGTGCAGCTCGGTGTGCCCGGTCTTCGTCGTGACCTCGACACGCACCAGGTCGCCGAGCCCGAACGGGCGGCGGTGCTTGTCGACGGCGGCCGGCCAGGCCTCGGCGTCAAGCGAGGCGCTGTACCCGCCGCCGCTGCGCGCCGTGAAGGCGTCCCGCGCGATCCCGGCGATGTTGTAGGCGCTCGGCTCGCGACCACCCGCCGTCAGCATCTCCGTGATGGCGTTGCGCACCGCGCGAATGCTTCCGTACCCGCTCATGCCTCTCCTTCCGAAACAGGGATGGACCACTGCGCGCCCAGCGCGGGAATCAAACCCGCGCCTGCACCGTGCCGGGCCCTCATACCGCCGACTGCTCCTGAAGCGTCCGGCCCTCGTACATCACCTGCGGCTTGACTCCCCGGTCGTCGAGCAGCCTGGACGCGCAGTCGATCTGCGTCTCGTCGCAGTACTGCTCGCCCGCCGCCTGGAACGCCTCCGCGACCGTCTCGGTCTCGAACGTGTCGCACCACCCGTCCTCGTCAAGCGCGTCGGCCTCCCGCTCGATCTTGTCCTCCGGCCAGTTCACACCGACGTGCTCGACGCGCAGGTCACCGCCCCAGTCCCGGCGCCCCAGCAGCGTGTACTCGTACGTCTTCGTCATCCCACGCCCATCCCGTCTTCCATCTCCCCGTGCTCCTCGACCCCGTCGAACACGCGGACTCCAGTGCCGTCGAAGAACGCACCCCAGGTCATGCGCAAAGCCCGCTCGTAGCCGTCACACAGCAGCTCGCCCACCCACCAGTGGTCCGGGAGCTCGACCTCCTGCCGCGCCGCAATCTCTGCGAGCTCCTGCTCGTCGTCGTCGATCTCGTCGTAGTCGGCGGTGTGGATCTGACCGCCGTGGTCACAGTCGATGAGAACGATGCTCACGCAGAGGCCTCCCATTTGCCGACGTAGCACGCCTTCGGCTCCGTCACCCCGTTGACCACCCGGTAGACGTACACCGAGTCCGTCCCGTTCGTGGACGTGTCCGCGTTTCGCTCCGCCTCTTCCCGATCCCCGATGACCATGGACCCGGCGAACCCTCCCGGGTTCGACCCGTACACGTGGTAGGCGCGCGGCGCGAAGTACCGCACCTCGAACTGCTCCACCTCGACGCCCGGCGTTGGCTTGAATGCCATGTCCAGGTCCCGCTGCGGCATGTACGAGCCGCGTGAGATGATCACACACTGCTCGATCCCAGCCTTCGTCGGGCGGCCGGCGTGCTTCCAGTCGGTCTCGAACAGCGACCCCCAGTCCTCCGGCTGCTGCCCCTTCGGCCAGCGCAGCGCCTTCGCGCCGCACAACGTGCACTCGCCCGGCTCCATCGCGTTCTTGTTGAGCATCAGAATTCCCCCACCATGTAGCGGCCCGCGAAGACCTGGACTCCTTCGAACTCCGGGGTGATGTACGTGTCGCGCACCGCCCAGCCGTAGCCGTAGTGGTGGGCGAGCGTCCTGGCCGCCTCCAACGCCCTGCTCCGTCTTGTAGGTCTGGAATGGGCGCTCGACCGTCCACCGCGAGCCAGCCGACGCGTTGCGCCTCGGGCCTGGAACACCTCGACATCTCCGGTGTGTCACTCTCAGACGCCGGTCACGCACAAGTCGGCGACACTGGGTAGCTCGGACAGGATCGAGTGGAACTCCTGCGGCTCGTACTTCCCCTGGCGCGTGGCCTTGGTCAGCCGCAGCCAGAGATCGATCTTCACGGGAGATTCCTCGTGGTCGCGCGTGGCGATGTATCCGGCGTCCAGACACGAGTACTGGACTCTGTCGACGACCGTGATCAATTCGCCGAAGGCGATCCGGTCTCTTCTCCGGGGAACGGGGAGCTCGCCCGTCTCCCAGGCAAATTCGGCGGTGTGCTCGACCCCGTCGCGCTCGAAGCCGAGGTCGAAAGCCGCGTAGACGCGCACGTTTGTTCTCCTTCTCTGACTGGGATTGGCGGCGTGCTGTGCACAGCACGGCTGGGTGGAACGGAATTAGGGAGCAAAAGCCGGCGGACAGGGACCGGTGCATCCGCATCCCTCGCCGTCCGCTCTACGGCCGGTCTTCGCCTGGAACTTCAGGATCTGAGGAGGTAGCGGGTCTACGCTCGCCCGCTAGCTCAGCACGTGTTACGCCCAGTCGTCCGCGGTCAACTCGGTTCCGACCTTGACCGTGTAGGACGACCAACGCACCACCGTGTCCTGGTCGCCGATGATGTTGTAGAGGATCTGCTTGTGGTGCCCGCCGTCGGGATACTCGTGGTACTCCTCGGCGTACTCGCGGGCTAGGTCGATGGTCGGGAACGGGATCTCGACCGGCTCCCCGTGCCAGAAGTGCGTGGTTAGGGTGCCCTTGATCGGCATGATCCGGAACCGCTCACCCTCCGGCGGCATCTCCCCCTCGTACAGCCATCCATCCGTTGACCCCCATCCGCGCGCCTTGCCCAGGTACTCGGCCTCGGCCTCCTCACGCGTCTTGTAGGTGGCGATCACCGCCTTACGCTGCTCGCTGCGCAGGTGGTTGCACGAGTCCAACCAGCCCGGGGTGCGCACGTAGTACGGCTTCGGCATCGGCGTGTATCCCGGCTCCGACTTCTCGCAGCACGGCTCCAGAACGCAGACGGTGAATACGTTCGCCATGACTCCCCTTCCAGGAACACAGGACGCGGACCGCAATGCCCGCGGCCAAGGAGTTGATTTCTGTCACGGAATCCTTGGATTCGGCTCCGCCGACTCGGGCTATCGACTGTGTGTCGCTCGCGGTTTGACGCGCGTCTCAGATACCGATGGACTTCAGCTGCAAGCCAACTCTGTGGCTCGTGACCAACTACCCATCCGGAAGCGAATGGTGGTGGCCGGCGGAACATCAGACCTCGGATTCGCCGGATCCGTGCGCCAGGCCTCGTAGGCCGCCAGCGTCGTGGATCCCGTTACCAGCAGACACCGGCGGATCGCGGCGATGAGCTGTTCCTGGGACCACTTCGTCGTCGCATCCTGCAGTTGTTCGGGTTGTGTAACCGTGTCGAGTCCCGCGAGTTCTAGTGCGCGGTTCCAGCTGCCGAAGCGGCGCTCGTAGAGCGGAGCAGAGGGGTCTGTGTCCCCACGTCGCTGCTCGAACGTCCGACGCCCGAGGATGCGCTCCCCCTGCGCCAGGCGGATGAGCACGCGGAGAAGCTGCTGGTCGGTATAGACGACCGGACCTCGCTTCATGGGCGCGGGGACGTGCGCAGCATGCATAGTCATGTCCGGTGCTCTCCTTCCGGAAGCGGGTGCGCGCCAGAGCGCGGCCACTTGCATGAGCTGTTGGCCGCGGGTGATGGACGCGAGCACCGCGTTGAGGGTCCGAGCCAGCCGACCGCAGCAGGTCGAGTCGTCCATCTCGGCGGCCAGGCAGGGCAGTTCCTTGAACCAGACTGTGGCCTGCTTGTCGGCGTAGACCGGGTTCTCCCCCTCGAAGGCGGTCTGCAGCAGGTCTTCTGGCCATCACGCACCTGCAGCGTGAGCGTCAGCAGATCGACGTCGGCGGTGGCCCGATCAGAAGCAAGGGCAGTCATGGTGAGCAGTCCTTCGTGGGAGGAGATGAGAAGCCCACGAACAGCCGCCCAAGGGGGCCACCCGTAGCCGACACGCGCACGACGCATCGCAGAGGCTTCCGGATCAACTCCGTTGATCCCCAAGCGCCAAACAGACCCGCAGGCACTCTGCACGCCCGGGTCCCGCTCTGCGCATCCTCTGCATCCTCTATCTCGCGACATCCTGACTCATCACAGGCCATCATTCAATAGCCATTCGCATAAGATGCCCTCAGAGACCAGTCGATCCAGTCGAACTGGTCGGCAACAGGAGAGGCGAGAAGCGATGAGGACCTGGATGACGAGGAAGGCTGGACTCCCTGCTGCGGCGTTGGCTGCGGCCGCGGGCGTTGTGCTCGTTGGATGTTCCAGCGGCAAGGGCAGAACGGCCAAGGAGGTACAGCCGGCACCTCCACCAAGTCCGACCACGAGCACTACCAAGGTCACCGACAAGGCTCTCAGCGAGGCGCTGGACAAGCTCGCCTTCCAGGGCGCCGGAAGTTCCAGAAGGGATGGCGGAGCCTGCCTAGCCAGCGCAGCACGGAAGGCGGGAATGTCGGAGAAGGCGCTGGCCTACATCGTCAAGGCCGACAGCGACGACATAGGCACAGTCACCGACGGACTGAACAAGGTGAGCGAGGACGACGCCGCACTGCTGGCCTCGCGGTCGCTGCGCGAGGACGTAGACGCATGCATCGACAAGGCTGTACTTCCGGACAGCAGCAGCCTCAAGGCTCAGAGCTACGCGCCCCCGAAGGCAGCCGCGAAGCCTATACCTGGCAAGCCGAACCTGAACCCGGCTTACCCGGTCCGCGCGGATCAGCCGGTCAACTCGTCCATCGAGCTCACCAAGGGCCTGGTCTCGATGTTCTCCTCCTACGCCCGGGACGAGAGCCAGAAGAAGACCTACGCGGCGGCCGGCCAGTGTCTGTCGACCGTGGTGCACAACGCGGGCTTCAGCCAGGAGGCGCTGCACTTCTTCGCCGGCGGCGCACCCCTCAGCACCGGGTCGATCGTCGAACACCTGCCGAACGACAAGGACAAGGCCATCTGGCAGTCCCCGAGGTTCACCCAGGAGCTTGTCGACTGTACGACGAACGCGACGCCAACTCCCATGCCCGGCTCCTGAGCGGGCGCCCATCAGACAGACGGCGGACCCGGTGCGACATGTCGCACCGGGTCTTTTCTCTTCTCGCCGTCATGCGAAGGCGGGTGTGGTCCACAGCAGATGGCCCCGCCCGAGAGAAGGGAATCGAGCAGGGCCACCTGCTGCGGCGAGGCGCCACCAGGGGGGACTGACTGGGCGCGGCTGCGACTCTACTGACGTTCGAGAGGGAGCACAAAGAGCGACTAATGACCTATCTACTAGCGTTGATAAGGTGACCTAATAGACTATTCAGATTAGGCAAGGAGAAGCCGCACATGACTTCGGCACAGGAGTTGGAGAAGGCGACGCAGCCAGTGCGCGGCACGAAGAAGAAGCCGCCGGGCGCGACACAGAGCAGCAGTAGTGGTCGCCAGGGCATGTTCGTCCGGCTGAGCTCGGACGACAAGCAGCGCGCAGAGTACTGGGCCAACAAGCGCGGGTTCTCCTCGGTGAACGAGTACGTGGCCGAGGCGGTGGTCGAGAAGATCCGGCGCGAGAACCTCGACTATGACCTGCCGACCCTGGAGATCGCGCGGCTCAACGAGCTCGTCGACCAGGTCGCGGCACTGGCAAAGAACTCGGCGAACCTCGAACGCGTCGTCACCACGGGCTTCGACTCGCTGATCGGGCTCACCCGCGGCGACAACTACCTCTTGGACGACGAAAACGGTGAGCTCGCATGAGCCGGGATTTCGCAGAGATGCTGGAGGCGACCACTCCTACCAACGAGGTGATGGAGGTGGACACGTCCTTCCTTGACGCCTACAGGCGCGGCGGGAGCGAGGAGCTCAAGCGTGTCCAGGCCCAGGCGGCACAGCCTGAACCTGAGGCGGCAACGCCCGAGCCGGATGTGCAGTTCGATGAGGCTGGCGACGTCGACTCTCAACTCGAGGCTGAAGGTCCGCAGGCTGATCTCGATGTGGAAGCCGAAGCGGATCGCCCGAACCTGGAGCCGGACCACGAGCCCGACGCCGACGACTCCGAGCGGGCCAGCGGATCCAATCAGCGCGGTGGTGCCGGCGGCGGACAGAACACCGCTGACGGGGTGCTCCCGGGCGGCGCACCGGCGGGCCCTGCGGCTGATGCCGTTCCGACCCCCGGGGCACAACCGGACGTCGAGGACGCCGCTACAGCCGAAGTCGCTGCTCATGACGTCGTCGCCGCACCGGATGAACCCGAGCATGTAATGCCCGGATCGCTGCAGCTCACCGACCATCAAGAAGCCGTGCAGAGCGCGGCCTCGAAGGGGGGCTCGGGCAGTACAGCCGAGACCGCCACGCTCCCCCAGTCAGGCTTCCGGCTCGTCGGCGTGCAGAGCCAGCCGCACATCAAGGCGCTGCCCGAGAGCATCATGAACGCGCTGCGGGAGCAGCTGCGATCAGCCGCAGTCCGTGAGCCGGGCGTGAGCGACAGCGCTGCTCGGGAGTTCAGCCGGCGGCTGAGCCAGGGCACGCTGGTGACGGCATTCCTGCTGGCGCAGCTCGACCTGCACCTTGATGCCGATCCTGCCACCGAGCGCGCCGTCGAGCTGTTCCGCTCTCGCAACCCACTGCTGGGCAGCGTGGTGGCACGCCTGGCGAACATCGAGGCCGCTGAACGCGAGCGGGACGGGTTGCTGCGCAAGCTGCGCGACGAGTTGGGCGAGGTGCGCCACACGAGCGCGGTGATCGAGCAGGCGCTGGCGTACTCCATCGCCGACCGCACGGAGAACTTCCTGCGGGGCTCCCACAACCTCCACGACGCGCCGATCACGCACAGGGAGGCGATCTATCTCCGGGACAAGGCTCGGGAGGCGACCAGGAAGCAGTCGAAGCTTGAACGCGAGCGGGAAGGACGGCCGATTCGATGACCACGACGAGCAAGGAGAAGCTCTTCCCCGTCCGGCAGCGCTGCAAGACGTGCGGCAAGGGTCTGGGCCTCCGCGCCCAGGACCCGGTGCACCTCGGCCTGTACTGCACTCCGCGGTGTGCGGGTATGGCCGCGCCGGCCGCGCGGCCCGAGGACGCGCCGCGCGGATGCCGGACACAGCGCGAAGGGACGTGGGCCTTCAAGCGCCGCTACCGGAGCGAGCAGGAGATCCCCGCGAAGCTCCGGGAAGACGCGTCGACGAGTTGGTACTGGTGCGAAGAGAGCTGTGGCGCGATCCACGTCGGCCACACGCGCATGGGCGAGCGGGAGAAGTTCCGGATGTTCGAGGACCTGACCGCGGACCTGCCGGATCTGCTGATCAAGCTCAGGGGTCAGGCCACGCGCAAGCACGTCGCCGAGGTGGCCGGTGTGCGGCCCATCCGACTGAAGGAGCTGGAGGAAGGTCTGAAGCACCCGGAAGGACTCGAGATGCTCGGCAAGGTGCTGCGGGTGTACCGCGTCCGGCTCGGCGTGGCGTTGCCGACTGGGCGGTGACAGCGCTCGACAGATGGCGCCCCCCGAGAAGCACAGCTTCTCGGGTCTTCTCTTTTTTCGACGAGCGGCGATTGCTCGGACAGCGTGCCGGCGCCGGGCTCTCTCCGCATGCCCCTCGCGCCATTCAAATCCTTTCCGGGCTCCTTTTTACTCTCATTCATACATCCTTTTCGAGTAGGCTCGTACTCGTTTCCAAGTGAACGACGAGAAGGAGTCAACATGGTCGCGATCGTGGTCGCAGAGAAGCCGAGTGCAGCAAGGAACATGGCCAGTGCCCTCGGCGGGACGAAGGGCAGCTACAAGGGCACGGCCTACGAGGTGGCGAGCCTGAGGGGTCATCTCTATGAGTTCGCCCAGCCGCACGCGATGGTGGACTCCTCGCTCGCGGACGCCTATCAGAAGTGGGACCTGGGCAACCTTCCGTGGAACCCGCAGGATCTTTCGTGGAAGCGCGATCCGCAGAAGAACGTCGCGGACGTCATCAAGACGCTGCGCAGCGCGCTCGGCCGCGGCGACGAAATCGTCATCGCCACGGACCTGGATCCGTCCGGCGAGGGCGATCTGCTTTTCTGGGAGGCGATCGACGAACTCGGCTTCCATGGCAAGCGGTTCAGCCGCATGGAGTTCACCGACGAATCGAAGGCCTCGATCCAGAAGGCCTTCGAGCAGCGCCGGCCTGTGAAGTCCATGCAGGACGAGGGTGATTACCGCAAGGCGATGTACCGCTCGCAGTGGGACTTCCTCTCGATGCAGTTCACCCGTATCGCCACGGCGATGGGCCGCCAGTCCGGCCAGGACCTCGTGCTGCGCCAGGGCCGGCTGAAGTCGGCGATGGTCTCTCTCGTCGGCGACCAGCAGAAGGCCTACGACGCGTACGTCAGGAAGCCGTTCTTCCAGAACCGCTTCCGCGACGAGAACGACGTCATGTACACGAACCCGGACGAGCCGCGGTGCGACCAGAAGGGCCAGGTGCCGCAGCAGTACGGCCCCTCCGCTGTCGTCCTGGACAGTAGGGCGGACAAGAAGACCGCACCGCCGAAGCTGCTCGACCTTGCCTCCCTGTCTTCGATGCTCGTTGGTAAGGGTGTCAAGGCGAACCTGACGCTCTCGACCTACCAGAAGATGTACGAGGACCAGGTTGTCTCGTACCCGCGCACCGAGGACAAGACGATCACGCCTGAGCAGTTCAAGGACCTCGCGCCGCTGGTCGACAAGATCGCCGCGATGGTCGGCGTCGACGCTGGGCTTCTGACGCACCGCCAGCCTCGTTCCACGCATGTGAAGCCCCAGGGCGCGCACGGCGCGAACCGTCCGGGTCCGAAGGTGCCCTCGTCGCTGGACGAGGTCGAGCGCAAGTACGGCAAGGCCGGGCGGCTCATCTACGAGATGCTTGCGAAGAACTACCTGGCCATGCTCGCCGAGGACTACCTCTACGAGCAGCAGAAGGGCCACGTGGAGAAGTACCCGGACTTCGTCGGCATCGCCAATGTGCCCAGGAGCCCTGGCTGGAGGTCTGTGTTCGATCCGGACGCCGGAGACGGCTCCACCGAGGGCGACGGGAACGAGTCCGGCAAGGGCCTGGGCCAGAACGCTGAGCCGTTCATCTTCGAGGGCGCGAACAAGCGCCCCGAGCACCCGACGATGAAGTGGCTCATGAAGCATCTGGAGAAGCGCGACGTGGGTACAGGTGCGACCCGCACCTCGACGTACTCGGAGGTCACCAACGACAAGGCGAAGTACCCGCTGCTGACCGAGAAGGGCCGGAAGCTCAGGCTGGCGCAGGCCGGCGAGATGAGTTGGAGGCTCCTGCCGGGCACGCGCATCGGCGATCTCGGGCTCACTGAGAAGGTCTACGCCGACATGCGCGACATCGCCGCCGGGACGGCGGCCGCCGAGGAGCGCCTGGCCGTCGTCGCCGACTGGGTGCGCGAGGACATCGCCACGATGACGAAGAACGCCGCGTCCATGCGCGCTGACTTGGGACTGAAGGAGCAGGTCGGCGCCGCCCACGCCGAGGGCGTGTGGCAGACCGCTCCAGGTGGCCCGAAGAAGGTCGCCTTCAAGAAGATCTGGTCGGGCCACGAGTTCAGCGATGACGAGGTGACGAAGCTGCTCGCGGGCGAGACGATCTCGTTCGAGGCGAGGTCGAAGGCGGACAAGCCCTTCACGGCCACCGGTGCGCTCGGCGTCGGCGATTTCAAGGGCCGCAAGTTCGTCGGGTTCCAGCTGGAAGGGCTGGACACGCCGACGAAGTGGTCTGGTCGGACGTTCACGCCGGCGGAGGTCACGGTGCTTCTGGCGGGCCAGGCGCTGGAGATCGACGACTTCGTGAGCGCGCGGACGGGCAAGACCTTCGGCTGCAAGGTGAGCTGGGACGCGAAGGCCAAGAAGATCGTCCCGGACTTCGGCTCCGGGGACGAGCCGCCTCGGTCCTGGTGCCAAGTGACCTTCACCGATACGCAGCGCAAGGACCTGGCAGCCGGCAAGACCATCCAGGGTACGGGCTTCGTCTCGGCCAAGGGCAAGACCTTCGACGCCCTCATCTCCTGGAAGGAAGAGGGCGGCAAGAAGAAGATCGTCCCGTCGTTCGGTTGATGCCGGACGAGCACTGACAAGCAGCAGCGACAACAGGAGGATGTAATGGGGACGATGAACGAAATCGTGTAGTTGGGCGATCGGGTGGCCTGATCGGCGATGTCCATGGCGACGCTAGGTTCTTGCGCGACGCAGTGTTGACGCTGGCGTCGAGAGGCTGCACCTTGTTGGTGTAGCTGGGCGACTTTGGGATGATCTGGCGCAGCACGCGCAGCGAGATCCAGGCTCTGGAGGCGTTGAACAAGCAGCTCGCCCTGCCCGGCGAGTGCCTGCACGTCGACGCGTTGTCGCGCAACGGCTCCGGGGTCCTCTGGATGGGATCGCATCTGACGCTCCTCCCCCGCTCCGGTTTCGTGCGCGTCGGCCAGCACCCCGTCGGCTGTCTGGCAGGGGCCGCGAGTATCGACCGGTGCGTACGGACGGCCACGAGGTCCGCGACGAGGACGTCGCCTGCCTCTCCCCGTTCGTACGGCACCACATCAACATGCTCGGCGGGTACTCCTTCCAGCTCCCCGACCTGCCCGGCGGGCTGCGGCCCCTGCGGGACAAGGCCGCGTCCGACGAAGTGGTCTGAGACCTGTTTCCTGTTTCCGGATCGGATTGGACACAGGAAACCCCTGGTAGAGCCTGGGATCGCTAAGGGCTCGGGTGCAGGGAGACGAGGAATGCCTTCAGCAGGTGCTCGACGGCGATCCCGGCATGGTGGTCTGCGAAGTCGTATGACTCCGCACCGTGTGAATACGTGGCAAGAGCTGCTGCCATCCATCTTTGCGAAGAGACCTGAGTGGGCGATAAGCCATGAACTCATGCGGGAACATCCTGAGGGCGCCACAGGCCCTCTCCCCCGACACCACCGCGCTCACCCTGGATGTGGTGGTGCGGCATGGGACTTGAGCCAATCCTGTGGGCCTTGCACGACAGCCCCGTAAACAGCACGACGGACAGGATGCTGCTGGCCGGCCTGGCCGAGAAAGCCGATCCTGACGGCACCAACGCCTTCCCGTCGCGGCGAACACTGGCCCGAATCGCCACTGTGCGACGTCAAGACGGTACAGCGGCGTCTGGCCTCCCTCACCAAGCGCGGTGTGATCACACTCGGCGACCAGGCAGCCGCCCGATACATCCCCCGCACACGCCCGCCCCAAGGGCTACGACCTGCAGATCCCGGCCGACTGGTACGGCAGCCGGTCGACTCCGCGTCCGCGTCAGCGGAGCAGCGCTATCACCTTAGCGAAGGTGTCGAGTGCCGACTCCTGCACGGTGACGTAGTCGAACCCGAACCGTTCCCGACGAGTGATGAGTTGCTCGGCGATCTGTTCCGGACTCCCGATCAGCACGGCGGGTAGTTCGCCGACCTGTTCGGGGCTCAGCGTGCCCCGCAGGAACCGGGAGTAGTCCTCCCGAGCGGCCGCGCGGTCATCCGTTACCTGAGTGCGCAGCACGATGATGTTTCGATGCACGGTGTCCCGGTCAGATGCGCGTAGTTCCGCATCGACCAATGCCACCCGGTCGTCCATCTGTCGATCGGTGAGGAACTGCATCCCCCGACCCTGCGGGTCGAATCCGGTGCCGGCGAACGACACGATGTCGGCGTGCCTGGCAGCCAGTCTCAGCACCCGGTCACCGTTTCCGCCAATCATCAGGGGCGGCCGGTCGGACGCGGCGCCGAAGCGTGGTCGAGCGGCGTTCCAGGACCGGTTGACCTCGTCCAGGGTCTCGACGAGTCGGTCGACGCGCTTGCCCGCCGCCTCGAACGGAATTCCGGCCTGGTCGAACTCCTTCTTCTTCCACCCCGCGCCGAGGCCGACCTCCAGCCGCCCTCCGGTGAGCTGGGCGGTAGTGACGACGTCCCGGGCGAACAGTGCCGGGCTGTAGAACGAGGTGTTGCTCACGAACGTGCCGACCCGCACGCTCCTGGTCGCCTCGGCAGCCAGAACGCACGCCGGGAAGGGCGATGGCATGTCGATGTGGTCGGGCACGGTGATCACGTGGTAGCCGAGGTCCTCGGCACGTCGGGACTTCTCCATCCAGGAGGCCCGGTCTTCGAGCTTCCAAAAACTCACGCCGAACCGCATATTCATCGCACAGGTCCTGTCCTTGAGTGTTGGGAGACTCAGACGGTGATGGCCCGGTCGCGTTCGGCACGGCGAACCGCCGGGCCGATCAGCACTGCACCGGCGAGGAGCGCCGCCGCCACGATCGCCCAGCCGTAGGGCGCGAGGTCGGTCGCGAACCAGGCCACCGCAGCCGGGCCGAGTGTGGCCTGCGCGACCATCCTGAGGTGGAACGCGCCCAGGTATTCACCTCGGGCGGTGTCAGGAGCCAGCCCGTAGCCGATGCCGAACGCGCCAGCGGACTGCCACAGCTCTCCGGCGGTGATCAGCAGGACGGCGACCACCACGATGCCGACGGTCGCCCAGGAACCGATGAGACCACCGAGAACCATGACGAGGCAGGCCGCCGCGCTCACCAGCCCGGATCGGCGGGCGGCGGCGACAGCGCCGTCCAAGTGGTCCGAGCCTCGGGCGGCCCGGACCTGCAACAGGACCACCAGCACGGTGTTCAGGATGAACACCAGCGGGATCACGCTGCGCGGTACGCCGTCGGCACTGAGGATCCACAGCGGTACACCCACCGCGAGCACGGTGCCGTTGAGGGCGAGCACAGTCGACACGCCGATCACACCGAGAAACGGGACGTCACGCAGCGCCCTGAACCGTGAGGCTCGTTCGGGTGGCGGCCAGGGGCTGGTGACCGACAGCCTGGCGACCACCAGTGCGGCAAGCACGAAGGACAGGGCGTTGCCGAGCGGCAGTGCTTGCATGGCTGCACCGCCGATGCCGATCAGCCCCGCGGCGATGAGCGCGCCCGCGGAGAAGCCGACGTTGAACACCGAACGGAGCGCGGCCCGTGCGGTGACACGGTCGGCTTCCGGGACCAGATCCATGACCAAGGTGTGGAACAGCGGGCCGCTGCCCCATTCGAGGGCGCCTACCAGGGCCACCACCACGAAGAACGTGGGCGCCGAGTCGACCATCGGGTACATGCAGTAGACACCGGCGAGGGCCAACATGCTGATCAGCAGCATGCGCCGGGCACCGAACCTGTCGGCTGCCCGCCCCATCAGGACACTGGAGAAGAATCCCATGAGTCCTGCCAGGGACAGCCCGATCCCGACCTGAGCGGTGGGCAACCCGGCGACCACGACGAAGTAGACGGTCGAACTGGCCAGGAACAGGCCGTTGCCGACGCTGTCGAGCAAGTGCAGCACCGCCAGGGGGGCCGCCGGGCCGCGCAGCGAGGCGTAGTTGCTACGAACGAAGGAGGTGATCACGCCATCCGCCCTCCGGGGACCTTCCCCTGCCGAATCAACCTCTCGAACACCCGCGTCGTCTCCCCGGGCGGTATTCGTTCGTTGTACACCCACCGATGCCTCATGGCCGCCCACCCTAGACCACTGATCGACGACCCGGCAGTGGCCCTGAGCCATCCCGTCGCGGTCCGTGAGTGACGGCCGGTGAAGATCGACGGTCGTGTATGTTCGCGCTTCTGACCGGAGTTGGGGAAGTAGGTGGTGTGATGACAGGGCTGGTCTACGACGACCTGTACCGCTTGATGGCTTCGATGACCGGGGACGAGAAGCACGCCGAGGCGGCGTCTTCCACCCTGGATGTGCTCTGGGTGCTCTACGACCGGGTGCTGCGGGTCGGGCCCGACATGGCGGACGACCGCGACCGGTTCTACCTGTCGAAGGGGCACGGTCCGATGGCCTATTACGCGGTGCTGGCCGCGAAGGGCTTCCTCGATCCGGCCGAGTTCGACCGGTTCGGCACCTACCACGCTTCTCTCGGCCACCACCCGGACCGGTTGCTCATACCGGGGGTGGAGATCTCCAGCGGGTCGCTCGGCCACGGCCTCCCGTTGGCCGTAGGCACCGTGCTGGGCCTGCGGGCGCGCGGCCTGACGTCACCTCGGCTGTGGGTACTGCTCGGGGACGGCGAACTCGACGAGGGCTCCAACCACGAGGCGATCACCTACGCCGGCCGGAGTCGGCTCGAGCAGCTCAACGTCGTCGTGATCGACAACGGCAACGCGACCCAGGGCTGGCCCGGCGGATTGGAGACCCGCTTCGCCGTGGAGGGTTGGGCGACGGCGCGGGTCGACGGGCGCGACCACACCGCACTCGAGGCGGCGTTCACCGCACCTCATCCGGGTCGCCCCTCTGTGGTGGTCGCCGAGGTCGAGTACAGCCCCAGCCACTGACCACACAACCGAGGAGGAGAAGCCATGGCCGGGCAGATGCGAGAGCGGTTCGTCGAGGTCACGACCGAGCTGCTCGCCGAACACGAGAACCTCGCGCTGGTCACAGCCGACCTGAGTGCGAAGATGTTCGGCCGGGCCTCCGGCGAGCATCCAGATCGGGTGATCAATCTGGGCATCCGCGAACAGTTGCTGATCAGCGTGTCCGGCGGCCTGGCCCTGGCCGGGTTGCGACCCATCGCGCACAGCTTCGCGCCGTTCCTCATCGAGCGACCGTTCGAGCAGATTAAACTCGACCTGAACCACCAGGACGTGGGCGCGGTGCTGGTCAGCGCGGGCGGGTCCTACGACATCGCCAGCGGTGGGCGGACCCACCAGTCCCCCGGAGACGTGGCGCTGCTGGCCACCCTGCCCGATTGGACGATCCACGTTCCGGGTCATCCCGACGAGGTGGAGGCGCAGCTGCGCCGGGCGGCGGCGGGGAGCGGACCGGTCTACATCCGCCTGTCCAACCAGGCCAACGAGAACGCCTACCACCCGGGCGGGAACGGGTTCCGGGTGCTGCGCGAGGGCGGGCGAGGCACCGTGATCGCGGTCGGACCGCTGGCCGACGCCGTACTGGAGGCGACCGGGCCGCTGGACGTGACCGTGCTGTACGCGTCGACCATCCGGCCCTTCGACGCGGCGGCGCTGCGGGCCGCGGTGGCCGGCCAGTCGGAGGTCAATGTCGTACTCGTCGAGCCCTATCTCGCGGGCACCTCTGCCGTCGAGGTCGCCCGCGCCCTGCCCGACCGGGCTCATCGGACGCTGCCCCTCGGCGTGGGCCTGGCCGAGTTGCGCCACTACGGCACTCCACGTCAGCACGCGATCACACACGGTCTCGGGGTAGCGGGTTTGCGCCGAGCCATGGCTGAATTCCTTGGATATTTGCATTAGTTGACGGGCAGATGCCCTATCGGAATGATCCAGATCGACGTACTGTCGATGCTTCATCCGGTGCAAACGTGCTGGAACCGCCTCAAACCAGAAGGAGTCGGCATGTCTTTTGACGACAAGCTCCGGGCGACCGACGCTGAGCTGCTCATCGCGGAAGCCAACGCGGAAATCGAGGAGCTCTCGGACCACTCCCGCCCCATGGTCATCGAGAACATCAACGAGGCCTAAGAACACAGGTCTTCGGTGAGCCAATTCTGGGAGCCGCTTCGGCGGCCCCAGAGTTGGTCCGGATCCGACCAAGAGGGACGGCTGTGGTCATGGAACATCCGCTGGTCCGACTGATCGACGACGTGGACCTGTTGGGCACTTACTGGAACAAGAAGTTCGGCTTGTTCCCCAAGGCGGCCCCGCCGGACGGCCTGATCGACGAGCACGCCATCCAGGCCCAGCTCGACGCCGGCCTCCTGCGTTGGCCCTATTTCACCCTGATGCGCGAGGGCAACCAGCCCGCGATCGGTGACTTCACCCGATCCCGGAACGTGCTCGGCCAACGCGTCGGATCGTTCGCCGATCCGGAGAGGGTCCGGTCGCACCTCGCCGCCGGCGCCACCATGAAGTTCAGCCAGCTCGAAGACTGGCACCTTCCGATCCGCACCCTGATGCGCGCCCTGGAGACGCGGATCGCCGCCGAACTTAAGGCCTACGTCTTCTACACCCCCTGTGACAACACCGGGATGCTCCCCCACCGGGACGGCTCACACGTGCTGGCGCTCCAGCTCGCTGGTGCCAAAGAGTGGACGATCTACGACGCCCCCGACCAGATCGACGCGCGTCCGGGGCTGAACGTGGACGCCGACAGCCGCTCGCACACCTTCGTAATGGAACCCGGCGACATCCTGTACCTGCCACACGGCTTCCCTCACGTGGCCACCGCCCGGGGCGGCACTTCCCTGCATCTGACCTTCACCATCACCGAGCCGACACCACGGGACCTGGCCGGGGCCCTGATGGCGACCTTCGAACAGCCGAAGGTCGACCCTGCCCTGCCCCTGGAAGACCGGGCGGCGGCCGTGGCGAAGGCGCTGCTGAACCACCTGGACTCGGCCGACGCGGACGCCCTTGTCGGCACGGCCGTCGAACGAATGCGGGACAGGACGGTCCGATGACGCTACTGGCCGACATCGTCGGAGATGTCGACTCCTTCGCCGCCGAGATATGGGCGCGGCGGCCGGAAGTCTTCCGGTACGAGGCCGGGCCTGACCTGCTCGTACGGGCCGCCGCCTGGGAGATGGTCGAGTGCGGACTGTTGGTCGCACCGTACTTCAGCATGCTCCGCGAGGTCGGCGGCGGCGCGACCGCGCAGGGCATCACCACGACCCGCGAGGTGTTGGGCCGGGCATTGCCCGCCTACGCCGATCCGGATGCGGTGCGCGCGAAGTATGCGTCGGGGCGGGTGATCACCCTCAACCAGCCCGAGGACTGGCACGTCGGCATCCGCGGCCTGCTGGACGCGTTGCGGGCGGACCTGCGGGGATGGGCCAGGTCGGCGGTCTTCCTGACTCCGCCCGGCGCGAGCGCCTCTTCGGAGCACACCACGGATCAGCACGCACTGCACTTCCAGCTCGACGGCGAGTCGCACTGGACGCCGCCCTCCGGCCCAGCGATCGAACTCGTTCCCGGCGATGTGCTGTACCTGCCCGGTGGGCAGGACACCGGCTGCGAGGCCGGCCCGGACGGATCGTTCCACCTCACCGTGACCATCGAAGAGCCGACCGGTTCGGAGCTGGCCGGCCTGATGATCGCCGAGTTCCTCGACGGCCCGGCGGCCACCGAGATCGCTGGGACCCACCACTTCCTCACGCCGGCTCAGAAGACCGCTTGGCTGCGTACGGAACTGGGCAAGGCACTGGCCGACCTGGACCCTGCGGCGCTGGTGGACCGGGCCGCGGTCGATCCGCGCTGCGGCGGCCGAACATGAAACCGGACGTCTTGCTCGGCCAGGTCCGCGCGGAGATCGCGCACCGGCTCGGGGACGGCTTGGTGCTCGAGGCCAGGATGACCCGACCCGACCGGCCGTATCCGGTGCCGTTCGTCCTCGGCTACGCACCGGGGCCGGACGGCGACCTCACCCTGGCGCACGCCTACGCCGGGGCCTCCGCGGTGACCGTGCTCGACGACGGCTATCTGTTCCTCTCCGACACCAAGGCGGGCAACGGTCGGAGCCTGCGCCGGCACCGGCCCGACGCCGAGACGGAACTCGTGCTGAGTCCGGGCCGCGACGTGGTGTCCTACGCCGCCGGCGGCTCCGTGGTCGTCGCGGCGGCCTGGGTGCCCGTCGACCGGGCTGATCCACACCGAACCGCCGTCCTCCTGGACGGCGACCTCTGGCCGCGCTCCGGCTACCAGGCCGCCGGTGAGGTGCTCGGCCTGCTTCTGACATCCCTCGAAGCCGGGGTGCCGGAGCCACTCGACGTCACGCTGGCTCCGAACGAACGGCTCACAGGACTGTTGTCACTGACCCCGGACGGCAGTCGGTGCGCGGCCGGCGTGGTCCGCTTCCTGCCCGGCGGCCACCGCCGTCACGGCCTGCTGCTCATCCCCGTGGCGGACCCGACCGCCGCGCAGGCGGTGTGGCCGGACGAAGACCTGCGGGACGCCGTGCCGTCCCCGGACGGTTCCTGGTTCGCCTGCACGGCAGAGCGGGTGGCCACTCCGGGACTCGGACCGCGCCAGGGCGTGGTGCTGGTGGCGTCGGACGGCTCCCGGCTGTTGCGGCCCGCTGCCCGTCACCCGCACTGGCTCCAGCCGAGGGCTTGGTGCGGGCACACCCTGCTCTGCGTCGGCGAGGACCACGGCCGACGGCGTCTGTACACGGTGCTGCCGGAGGGCGACCGTCCCGAGCCGGTCGAGCTGTCCGGATCCGTGGGGTCCGTCACCGTCACGGCGGCCGAGGCATTGGTCGTACAGTCCCGAGTGGACCTGCCCCCCGAAGTAGTCGCCGTGAACCTGGCCGGACCCTCCGCGCGCACCCTGCTGACCCCGGCGGCCGCCGCCCGGCCGACCGGACGCATGGAACGACTCAGCCATCTCGCCGAGGACGGCACGGTGTGGCACAGCTGGCTGTGCCTGCCCGCCGACGAACCGGCCGAGCCGCTGCCGGTACTCGTCTGGTGCCATGGCGGCCCCTTGTTGAGCTGGGTCGACTGGTCGTGGCGGTGGAATCCGTGGCCGTTCGTCGCGGAGGGCCACGCCGTGTTGATGCCTGATCCTCCTCTGTCCATGGGGTACGGACAGGAGACGGTCGAGCGGGGCTGGGGTCGGTGGAGTTCGGAGGTGGCCTCGGTCGCCGCCGAACAGGTCCGCGCGGTGCTCCGGCGGCCTGACCTGGATGCACGGCGCGTCGCCGCGATGGGCGGCAGCTTCGGCGGCTACCTCGCCCTGGCCCTGGCCACCCGGTTGCCCGAGATCCGACTCGTCGCCAGTCACGCCGGCTGGTCGGACTTCGCCGCCGTGGCCCGCGCCAGCGACCTGCACTGGCACTGGCTTCGGGAGTACGGGCCGGTCGAGGAGTCCGAGGCATACCGCAGGGAAAGCCTCGCACTGGACGGCATCGATCCGGGAGTCACCGTGTTGCTCTCGCACGGCTGCGCGGACCAGCACGTCCCGGTCGGCGAGGCCCGGGCCATGTACCGGGCCCTGGACACCAGGAAGGTCGACGTACGGCTCATGTTGCTTCCCGACGAAGGTCACAGCATCGAGCGTGCGGCCAACGTGACCGCCTGGTACGACTGGGTCCGCGCGGCCTGCGCGGAGGTGCTGGCAGCATGACGACCACCACGACCACGCTCACCCCGCGGATCAGCCTCGGCCGCGAGCACTGGCTCCCGCCGACCACGGCCGACGCGACCACCGCGGGCGGCACTTCGCTGCGGATCCGCACCCTGGAGGCGACCGCGGAACTGGCCGGCGCAGTACTCGACCGATGTGGCATCACCCGAATCGCCGACGTGACCGACCTGGACGTGCTCGGCATCCCGGTGTTCAACAGTTGCCGTCCCGACGCCGCCCCCGGCCTCAACACAGTCACCAGTGGCAAGGGCACGACCGTGACGGCCGCACGGGTCTCGGCGATGATGGAGGCGATCGAACGCACCTGGTGCGAGCCCCGGGCCGCCGAACCGCCGCTCCGCGCCAGCTACGCCGAACTCGTCGCGGCCGGTCGGCCGACACTCGACCCCCGGCGGCTGATTCTCCGGCGCGGCCATCGCTGGACCGAGCGGCAGCCGCTGTCCTGGTGGCCGGCGCGCGAGTTGTGCTCCGACACCGAGGTACTCATCCCCGCGCTGGCGGTGTTCACCCCGTTTCCGGACGAATACGGGATGTTCTCCTCGAACACCATCGGTCTGGCCTCGGGCAACAGCCCGCGCGAGGCACTGCTGCACGGCCTGCTGGAACTTGTCGAGCATGACTGCACCGCGTTCGGCGAGACGCTGCGGGGCGGCCACCGGATCAGGTCGGGCACGTTGCCAACCGAAGCGCAGGAACTCGTCGCTCGGTTCGAAGGGGCTGGCATTCAGGTACAGTTGTTCGGCTACGTCAGCGAGATCGGCATACCGACCGTCTTCGTCACGACCGACGACACCCACTCGGAGGACGGCCTCCTGATCAACGGCGGCGCCGGCTGTCATCCCGACCCCACCGTGGCGCTCAGCCGAGCACTCACCGAAGCCGCGCAGTCCCGACTGAACGTGATCTCCGGAGCTCGCGAGGACCTAAACGGCCAGGTACACCGCCGACACGCCTCCTACGAAGAGATGCGCAAGATGCTGCACACCTGGAGCGCTGGCCGGTCCGAGCTGGACTTCGGCGAGCTACCGAACAGCACCACCGGCAGGGTGGAGGGAGACCTCCGACTGGTTCTCGACGGACTCGGGACGGCCGGATTGGATCTCGTGTTCGCCACCGAACTCGCACCGCCAGACCTGCCGTTCTCCGTGACCCAAGTGATCGTGCCCGGCATCGAGAACCACCACAACGACCCGGCCCGGCTCGGCACCAGACTGCACGCCATGATGGTCGAGGCCGGGTTGGCGAGGTCCCCGCGATGACCCGCACCAGCACGATCCTGTTCACCGGACCCTCCCTGCGCCCCGCCGACCTGGTCGATTTGCGGGCACTCGCCACGAGGACGGGGCACGACCTAGACGTGCGGCCCCCGGTGCGCCGACTCGACCTGGTCGAGGTAGTCAATACCGGCGGCATCGACCGAGTGCTGGTCCTGGACGGCGAGTTCGGCCAGAACCTCGCGGTGAGCATCACCGAGATCCGCTCGGTGCTGGCCTCCGGGCAGCCTCTCGCCGGCGCCTCGTCGATGGGCGCGCTCCGGGCCGTCGAGTGCCGGACCCTGGGCATGACGGGCAGCGGCTGGGTGTACGAGCAGTACCTGTCCGGCGCCATCGAGTCCGACGGAGACGTGGCACTCCTGTACGACCCGGAGGACTACTCCCCCGTGACCGTGCCGTTGGCGAACGTCCGCTGGTTGCTGAGCCGAACGGAGCTGTCCGCCGAAGACGCCCGACATGCCCTCCGCGTGGCCCACGGCCTGCACTTCCGGGACCGGCGGCCTTCCCTCCTGCTCCGGCGGTGGAAGGAGCGGCTGCCGGCCACCGTGGTCGAGGTCCTCGAACCGGAACTGGCCGAAGACCGCCGGGACACCTGGGATCGCAAGCGGCTTGACGCGCTCGAAGCGGTACGCGCCGTACTCGGAGAGGAGAACTGACATGAGCGTCCTTAACGCGCTCGGCGACCCGACCTGGTTCACCAACGATTGGCCCGCCACGCCCTACCACCGGGTGGGCAGCGCCTCCGAGTTGCGGACCACACTGACCTGGTCGGCGCTGGACACGATCCTCAACGACCAGGGACTGCAGGCACCGGCGTTCCGGATGGCCCGGGACCACCGGTTGGTACCGGCAGAGCTGGTGACCCGGCCGGAACGGCACACGTCGCAGGCCGTCCAAGGGCTGGCCGACCCGGTCCGGATCGGCGCCGAGCTGGCCGACGGGGCGACGCTCGTGCTCCAGGGGTTGCAGCGGTTCTGGCCACCGTTGGCGGACACCTGCCGACGCCTGGCGGCCGACATCGGGCATCCGGTGTTTGTCAACGCCTACCTGACACCTCGCACGGAGCAGGGCTTCGGCGCCCACCACGACCCCTACCACGCCTGGCTGACCCAGGTCTCGGGCAGCAAGTCGTGGCGACTGTGGGCGCCAGACCACGACCCGGTGAAGGACCCGGCCGACTTGGAGGTGGTCCTGGCAGAGGGTGACGTGCTGTGGATACCTCGGGGATGGTGGCACAGCGGGAGCAGCGGTTCGGAGCCGAGCCTGCACCTGACCTTCACCGTCTGGGCTACGAAGCTGGATGCCGTGCTGCGCGCCCTGTTGGCCGAGGTTCTGCGTGATCCCGGGCTGGCCCGGGAACTACCCCCGGGCGCGTTCCGGAACGGTACGCGCACCGAGGCCACGGTGACCGATGCGATGGGAGAAATCGCCGACATGATCGCCAAGCTGGTCCCAGAGACGGTCGCTACCCGGGTGGTCGGTGCGCGGCTGGATCAGTTCGCCCCGCTACCCGCCCGTCCGGTGTCGTCGGTGATCGGCAAAGACCGGGCTGTGCGGTTCCACGCCCATCCGGAGGGGGTCCTGCACTCCGACGGGGTCCGGTTGCGAACAGCCGACCGGCTGATCACCCTGGAGCCCGGCCAGGAAGCCCTATGGCGTGCCGTGTCGGGCCGGACCGACAGCTTCACCCTGTCCGAGCTGGACGCGGACCAGACACTGCTCGACCTCCTGGTCGACGCCAGGCTGGTCTGTGCCGCACCCTGCCCGGGACGCTGACTCATGGACGAAGTCGACGTCAAGGGGCTCGCCGAAATCGCCGAGCGCCTCGTGGCCGCGAAAGTCGAGCGGCAGGGCGGCATCTCCACCTATCACGACCACCACATCCGGGGTGCGGTGACCGAGGCCCGGCGCACCGGCCGGTCCGACGAACTGACCGGGTACCTCGCACTGCTGACAGGGGACCGGTACCGGGATCCGCTGCCGCGCCTCGATCGATCCGACCGGGACGTGCTCGCGGCCCTCGCATTCCCGGTCCAAAACTTCGTCGCCACCCAGGGCGTCACCGATCACCTCACGTGGGCCGGTCGGCCTCTGTACAAGACGGTGTTCGACCTGGCCGGTTATCCGATGCTGATCGCCGAACTGGTCCCGGGCACTATCATCGAACTCGGCTCCGGCAGCGGCGGGAGCGCACTCTGGCTGGCCGACGTCGCAGCGGCGCATGGCCAGCGACCGGAAATCATCTCGATCGATCGCACTCCAGTGGACCTGGCGGACGACCGGGTGCGGTTTCGAACCGGGGACGTCGGACGTCTCGGCGAGGTCCTCGCCGACTCCGATGACCTGCCCAGGCCCTGGCTGGTGATCGAGGACGCCCACGCACACGTCCGGGCCGTGCTCGACTTCTTCGATGCCCAACTGACCTCCGGGGACTACCTTTTGGTCGAGGACAGCCTGGCCAAGCGGGCCACCCTCCGCGAGTTCCTCCGCAGCAGTCCGCATCGATACCAGCTCGACACCCGGTATCTGGACCTGTTCGGCGAGAACTCGAGCTGCGCGATCGACTCGATCCTGCGGCGGGTGTAGGGCACGCCAACATGTGCGCCCTCCCCTGGCCCGACCGTCTCACCCCATGCACCGCGACAAGGACCGCCCCATGCACACCAGTACTGCGATCCGCTTGATCGAGCCCGCCGACGCCACCCCGATCGCCGCCCATCGGATGCGGGACGTCGATGCCTTCCGACGGTGGGAACCGGCACAACCCGCCGACTTCTTCACCCCGGAGGGCCAGGCAGAGCGGATTGACGGCCTGCTCGCCGGACACCGGGCCGGCACCATCTGGCCGGGTGTGGTGCTCGCCGACGACCGCGTGATCGGACAGGTCACCGTCGGAGGCATCCTGCCGCAGCCACACCTACGCCGCGGCTCCGTCGGATACTGGATCGCCAGTGTCGCCCAGAATCAAGGGCACGCCGGACGCGCCGTTGGCCACGTGCTCCGCGTCATGACGGACGAACTCGGCCTGCACCGCGCCGAGGCCTCCACCAACCTGGAGAACCTGCCATCGCAACGGGTACTGCGCCGCAACGGATTCAGCCCGTACGGCGTCTCCCACTCCTCGATCCTCCTCGACGGGAGCTGGCGGGACGGCCTGCTGTGGGAACGGATCCTCGGCGACTGAGTGGGCGTTAAGTCCGATCTTCCTCGGTTCGTGATTGCCCGATCGTGGTACTGGTCGCCGTCGGGGGCGACTGGTGGGCATGTTCATGTTGAGATGCGGGCGTGAAGAGAGAGCCGTACCTCAGCGACTTATCGGACGAGCAGTGGGCGTTGATCGAGCCGATGATCACGGCCTGGAAGCAGGGCAGGGTGGCGCGGTCGGCGACCGGGGATCCCGGGGTCTATGACCTCCGGGAAATCGTGAACGCGATCTCCTATCAGAACCGGACGGGCTGCCAATGGCGTCTCCTGCCGCATGACCTCCCGGCCTGGTCGGCGGTGTTCTACTACTTCGGACTGTGGCGTGAAGACGGGCTGGACCAGCGGATCCAGGAACTCCTGCGCTGTCAGGTACGGGAGAAGGCTTGCCGGTTAGAGGGCCCGTCCCTTGTGATCATCGATACCCAGTCCATCCGCGCCTCGGCGGGTGTCCCAAGGATCACGACGGGGTTGGACGCCAACATGAAAGTGTCGGGGCGCAAGCGGGGACTGGCCGTGGATGTGTTGGGGTTGATCATTGAGGTGGTCGTGCTGGCCGCCTCCGCGTACGACAACGCCGCCGGCACCGCCCTCCACGCGCTACCGCCAACCATGCACGAGCTCGTTAGGCAGTCTCCCGGGCATGGACCCTGCGCTGATCGCCCCCCGGGCTGAGACTCACCACCGCGCTCTACGAGACGGCGGCCGCTGGTGTCGATGCCTACGCCGCCGACCTCGCCCCGCTCACCTGGGAGCAGTTCACCGCGCCGATGTCGTGGTGGCTGGTCCCGGACGGCATCGGTCGGCTCAGCAAAACCGAACTCACGCTGACGGAAGACCGCGACCGGACCGTCAAGATCAATTTCTGGCACGTGCCCGACACTCGAGGGACGGACGGCCCCCTCCCGCACTCGCACCCGTGGCCCTTCGAATCCCAGATCCTCGCGGGCGGATACTCCGAGGACCGGTACCTCCTCGTCGACGGCCAGGTCCGCGCGGAGACGGAACGGGAGCACGGGCAGGGCAGCGCCAACACCGTGGACAGGGACCTGTACCACGAAGTGACCGAACTGCACTCGCCCCCCGGAGCGACCTTGACCCTCATGCTGTGCGGGCGCGGCGAGCACGGCACATGGGGCCACCTCGACCCCGAGACCGGCACCCTCACCCCGCCCCAGCGAGACGCGCTCTTCCCGGAACGCCTGCGGGCGCTCAACCCCCACCGCTGATGTCACACACGATGCCGGTCCGTCAGGAGATCCTCGATCGGGACGGCTTCGCCGATGCGCTGGCCGTGCTCGACCTGGGCTACGACGTTCCGCGCTTCGAGCCGGTAGCGATGGGCTCTGCTCCTGCGGCGCGACTGATCTGTCAGCCGCTCAGACAACACCCGACGACTCGGACCCACTAGTCCGACTCGCCGCACATCACCATTCAGGACTCTTTCACTCTCGATTCGAATGACTTATCTAAGATAGGATGCCATCCACACACCTCACATATGAGGTCTTTCGAATAGGGCAATCGCTGGTCATTAAGATCGCAGGGGAGATGAGAGGTTCATGGCGAAGCTGTCCTATAAGGTGCCGAGTTCGCTGAACAGGAGCTTCCTCGACCACGAGATCACGCTGAGCAAGGAGGCTGGGCGGCCAAGCCCTCCCCGATCAAGCAGCTGCTCTTCGGCGGCGGCGGCGGCCTCGCCCTGCTGTGGTTCAGCACGTCGACGTTCGTCGCGAGCTCGGGCCCAGTCGCCATCACGTTCTTCGTTCTTTGGGGACTGGCGGCGATCGCCTACTTCGGCGGGCTGATGAGGACGAAGGAGCTGCGCATCATGCGCGTGCCGGCCTTCCTGGCCTACCTGCCGCCGAAGGCCCGTCACGTCTTTACGCGCCGCAGCTCGAATCCCACGGACTTCTACTCGATCGTCGGCATCGACGGGATCGACGAGGACGGGCTGATCCGCTTCTCCGACGGCGGCGAAGGCCGGGTCTACCTGGTCGTCGGCTCGGCTAGCTACCTGCTCTTCGACGAGGACCGGGTCGGGATCCTCGACCGGGTCGACTCCTTCTGGCGCAAGGTCGAGACGGCCTGCGAGCACAGCTTCATCACGACGAAGGAGCCGCAGCGGATCTACCACCAGGTGGCGAACCTGGAGCGGCGCAACCAGGCCCTGCAGGTCCGTGACCCCGACCTGATCGAGCTGCAGAACGAGCAGTACGACATCCTCACGCAGCACGTGGGCGGGAAGTTCACCTCGATCCACCAGTACCTGCTGCTCAAGGGCAAGAACGCCGACGCACTGCGCAAGGGGCACCAGGTCCTCCAGGCCGAGGTCGGCGGCTCGACTCTGATGATCAGGGAAGCCGCGATGCTCGACCGCGAGGAGGCCCTGCCGATGCTCCGGGTCTTCTACCAGGGCATCGACGACGAACTGCTCGATCTCAAGGCGTCGCTGAACTGACCAGCGCCAGGCCGGCCACCACGACGAGGAACGAACGAAGGACACCATGGCGCTGATGACGAAAGTCCGGGCACAGCTCGGCATTCCGGGAAAGAAGCCTGACGAGACGAATGAGACCGCGGAGCTCGTGGTCGATGATCCGCGCGCGGACGGTGCTGCTCAGGCTGAGGGCGTGCAGGACGCTGCGCCGGCGGACGGCGCAGCCGATGAGGCCGCCGAGCCGAAGAAGAACTGGTGGCAGCGCCGCCGGGAGGTGAAGCACCTCCAGGGCACGTTCGACGCCTACCCTCACCTGCTCGCGCTGAAGCCGAAGGAGAGGTACCTCTTCCGCTCCGACTACTTCGAGGTCGACGGCTCGGTCGCCTGCATCCTGGCGTACTTCCACGACGACGCGGCGCACGACAACTTCGCCGCCTTCTGGGGTATCGACCGGATCCCGGACGGCCTGGACGAGCGGGTTACCGCCGTCGTGCTTGAGCAGGTCAAGCGGATGGATGAGAAGTGGATCGACTCGTACACCAAGCAGTCGGAGAAGCTGGACCGGCTGGATGCGAACGAGCAGGAGGAGACGGGCACGACCTCCTCCAAGCGCAAGGCGGCGAAGATCTCCGGTGACCTCGGGGTCACGATCGGCGAGATCCAGGACGGTGCGAGCTACCTCTCGGTGCACAACCGGCTCTTCCTCAAGGCCCCCGATCTGGCGACCCTGGACGACACGATCGACCGGGTCACGCGTCTGTACATCGACCGATTCGGCACGCTGAAGGCTGCGCCGTACGCCGGGGAGCAGCGTCAGGAGCTCTCGGGCCTGTGGAAGAACAACGAGAAGAAGAAGGGCAAGGGCTTCCACTTCACCTCGACCGAGTTGGCCGGCTCGTACTCGCTGGTGACCAATGGCCTCAACGACCGAGGCGGCGAGTACGTCGGCTACATGGTCGGCGACGTCAACAACAGCGCCGTGCTCATGGACGTCAACGCCTACGACCACCACGCGATCGTCGCCGACGCCACGCTCAGCGAGTACCTGGACCGCCAGCGGGTGGCCAACATGTGGTGCTCGAAGATCTCTCAGGCGGCGCTGCTGAACAACGGCCAGGTCGTCCACCTCATCCTCGACGGAGCGAACCTCGACAAGCTCGGCCCGAAGTTCGAGCGGCTCACCTCGCGCGTGGACCTGAATCAGGGCGACGTGAACATGTTCGAGATGTTCGGCGAGGAGGAGGACGAGCTGACGGTCTTCTCCGCCCAGATGGAGAAGCTCAAGCTGATGTTCGAGCAGCTCTACGAGACCACCGATGGCGCCGTCGGCTCGATCATCCGCAGCGCCCTCGAAGACACCGCGACCGACTTCTACATCGAGCAGGGCATGTGGCGGCACAACGCCAAGGAGCAGCGTCACCGCCTGCGCGTGGTGAACATCCCGCACACCCAGGTGCCGCGTCTTCAGATGTTCGTCTCCTACTTGGCAACCGCGCACAAGGCGCTGCTGAACTCCAGCAAGACCGACCCGGACCAGCTGCGCGCCTACAACGTGCTCAGGGGCATCGCCAACGCGATGCTGAGCACCAACGGCGACCTGTTCAACAACCACACGGCCTCGGCCGTGGACGGGGTCCGGGATTCGCGGCGCGTGGTCTACGACTTCTCGCGGCTCATGCGCCGTGGCAAGGGCGTGGCGATGGCGCAGCTGGTGAACATCGTCGGCTTCGCCGTCGGCAAGCTGGGGCTCGGCGACACGGTGATCATTCACGGCACCGAGCACATCGACGACCGGGTGAAGAAGTACATCAAGGACCAGTTCGACCATATGCACGAGCGCGGCGGCCGGGTGGTCTACAGCTACAACGACGTCGACACGATGCTGGCCGACAGCGACTTCAACAAGTTCGACGCCGCGGACTACACGCTCTTCGGCCCGATGCGCGACGGCGCGGTGGCGGAATACCAGAAGCAGCTGCACCAGCGGATTCCGCCGGATCTCGCCCAGCTCATCACGACCAAGGGCGAGAACCTCACGTACCTGCGCCGGGGCGTCTCCAACGTGGTCTTCCACCTGGATTTGGCACTGGGGATCAACCCCTACCGGGAGGCCCAGCGCAGGCATGTCCGCCTGGAGGCGGCCAGGGCCGAAGAGGCGGCGCGGATGGACGCGATCATGCACGACAAGCCGGCACCGGGCGCGAACCTCACCAGCATCCGGAAGCACAGCGAGGGCGGCGACGGCGAGGCTGACGCGGGCCAGAGCGACGGGGGCAAGCGCCGCGACGGCAAGAAGAGCCTGCAGCAGCCCGAGGACGGCGCAAGGCGGCCAGCGAGGAAGCCCAAGCCGAAGAAGCTGGTCAAGGCATGAGCGAGGTCAGCGCTGAAACGAAGGCGAGGAGTAGAGGAGAGACGATGAACGGGACGATCACGGCGGTGGCGCGGCTGCATGCCTGGGCCGGCCACGGCGGTGGCGGAGCCCGCCAGGGCAGGCTCGCGCGCGGGCTCGCCCTCGTGCTCCTGGCCGCGCTGTTCGTGCCGGTCCTCATGATGGCGACCTCTTTGCCGGCGTCCGCGGACGACCAGAAGGAGCGCGACAACTACAGCCTCTACCAGCTGGCTTCGAATGCGAGCTCGTACTTCAGCGAGAAGAACTCGCCGTCGAACGACAAGGGCATGCACGAGAACTGGAAGCCGGTCACGAGCAGTCCTGCTTCGGGTGGTTCCATGCTCGGCTACGCCGACTCGGAGTTCAGCCTGGGCAACATCGTGGGCTGGTTCTTCGCTGAGGTGTCGGGGTCCTCGCAGACCGTCACGTACGAGACCCTGGCAGCGAAAGACGACAAGGGCAACGCGAAGTACTCGGGCATGCTCGACTACGCGCACTTCGGGGCGGCGAACGCTGACCTCGGCCTGGACATGATGTCCTCGGGCATCGGCGGCCAGATCGTGAGCGTGATCGGAGGCTCCATCATCTGGGTCCTCTACGCCCTGGCGCTGGCGGTCGGCACGCTGTTCTACGTCCTCCTCCAGTTCCTGAAGCTCATCAACCCCTTCATGTGGTTCTACCAGGCGGTCAGGGCGGTCAATCCGACCTTCGCCGACGGGATGACGGGAGGTGACACCGGAGGCGGCGCGCTCTCGGGCCTCCAGCATTGGATCAGCGGTTGGTATGGCCTGCTTGTCGATATCTCGTGGCAGGCGCTGGTGCCGATCTTCATCGGCGTCCTGCTCATCGGCCTGGTCATGTTCAAGAAGATGGACCGGGGTTCGGCGATCAAGAAGCTCATCGTGCGCGTCGTCTTCATCGGCGTCGGCCTGCCGCTCATCGGTTCGTTGTACACCAGCGTGCTCGACAAGTTCGACAACTCGGTTCTCGGCCAGCATGCCGGTCCGACGCGCGTCGTGCTGAGCACCTACGTCGACTTCGAGGCGTGGATGATGAACGACCGCCTCGGGATCCCGGACCAGGCCACTGTCTCCTGGAACGGCGACCAGGCGAGCTCTGACGCGATGATGTCGGTACGCACGAGCGCGCTGGCGATCAACAAGCAGTCCCACGGAGCGACGTTCAACGGCATCAGCATCGGCACGAAGGCCAACGACGCCGAGTCGGCCTGGAAGGACGGCACGGTCTCCGTCGGCACCGGTGCGTCGGATGACTTCAAGGCGGTGTTCTCGACCTTCGGGATCATCGGCAAGTACATCGGCAGCAACGAGATCGCGGCTTCCGACTTCGAGTCGGGGATCAAGAGCTCGATCACGCAGCTGGACGAGAGCGCGGATGTCAAGAAGAGCTGGTTCGTCGACAAGGACAGCTACGGCGACGTAGAGCAGTTCGGTGAGGAGGAGGGGCCGAAGCCGGTGGATCACCCGGTGATCTCGACCGACGGCACGGGCCTGACCTCCTCTCGTCCTGGTAAGGACTCGACGGTCTTCACCACGACCGGGACGAAGAGCAACTGCGGCTTCACGGTGGGCAAGACGCCCTCCTCGTGCAACCTGTCTCCTCTGGCGGCGTACAACTACCTCAACACCGGGTTCAGCCCCAGCTCGCTGAACATGTACAGCTCGAACAACGCCACGTCCGGCTTCACCCGCGAGAACCACATGGCCGTCAGCCAGGTGGGCACGGGTCCGGCGAAGTTTATGTACTGGTCCAACGCAGCCACGGTCCTGGGTTCCATCGTCCTGCTCGGCTTCTGGTACGCCATTGGCATGCTGGCCGGCTCGGTCAAGCGGATTTTCGGCCTCGTAGCGGCCGTGCCGTTCGCGACATTGGGCGCGATGGCCGCGATCGCCAAGGTGATCGTCTACTCCATGGCGCTGATCCTGGAGGTTCTCGTCACGCTGTTCATCTACCAGTTCGTCTCGGAGTTCCTGATCTCGGTCCCGGACATCATGACTGGGCCCGTGTCGAGCTTCATGAGCCCGGGCGGCCTGTGGGGCAGCGCTGCGCTCGGCGGGATCATCGTGGTGATCCTGACGCTCATCTCGTCGCTGCTGATCATGGGCATCACTTTCGCTCTGCTGCGGGTCCGCAAGACGGTGCTGCAGGCGATGGACGAGGTGGTCACCAAGCTCGTGGACAAGTTCCTGGAGACCAACACCGCGCCGAAGCCGGACAAGGGTGGGCTGATGCCTGCTCTGGCCGCAGGTGCAGGGGCCGGCGCGGGTATGGCCATGGGCAACAAGCTCGCCAACGGGTTCAACAGCAAGACCAGCGGTCCGGCGTCTCCGGGCACGGGCAAGCCCGCGGGCAAGACGCCGTCGACGAACGCCGGCGGCACGAACGGTCACACCACGGCGCTGACCGCCAGTCCGCAGCAACTGGTCCTCGGGGGCGGCGGCCAGCATGGCCCGGCGCTGGGTGGTGGTCCCGGTGGTGGTCCCGGTGGT
The DNA here is from genome assembly GCF_001049855.1 of Streptomyces sp. Wb2n-11. Lineage (NCBI taxonomy): Bacteria > Bacillati > Actinomycetota > Actinomycetes > Kitasatosporales > Streptomycetaceae > Streptomyces > Streptomyces sp. Wb2n-11. The sequence continues at coordinate 6,404,429 of NZ_CVPB01000001.1, read as the reverse complement.
GGCTCCGGCGGAAGCAGTAACGGCGCCAAGGCTCTGCCGGGCGGCAGTGGTCCCGCAGGTGCTCAGGGCGACGGACCCGACGACAAGGGTGGTCCGCTGCAGCTGACGAGCGGTGGAGCGGGCAACTCGCGCTTGGACAAGCAGACGGCGCTGGGCCTGAGCAACCAGGGCGGCCTGTCGAATCTCGGGTACACCTCGGACGGCAACAAGGTCATCCCCGGCGAGGTTCTGGCCTCGTCCACGGAGCCGTCGAGCTCTCGCGGTGGTGCTCAGGGGCAGAGCAGCGCCGGCGGCGCTGGTTCTGTCCCGACCAGCGGAGAGGCTGTCGCCGGTCAGACGGGCCAGACGCAGTTCGGCACGGGTGCCCCGAGCCAGCAGAGTTCCTCGGGCGGGAATCAGCAGGCTGCACCGCAGCGCTTCAGCGGCGCTCCTCCTGCTCTTGTTCCCGTTCCTGCTTCCGGGCAGCCGGCCGCGCCGAGCACGCATCCGACGCGCTCCGCTCAGGACACCCCGGCTCCGAGGCAGCTGGGAGCCGGAACGTCGGCTCCTCGTCCCGTGGCCGCTCCGGTTTCGGGTCAGACTCCGGCTGCGCCTGGTGCGCGGACTCCGGCTCGGAGGCAGGCAGCGCGTCAGCCGGGTTCGACTCAGGCGTCGACGCCGACGCCGCGCCAGACGCCCGCCCCGCGGGCTCAGGCTCCGCGGACGTCGGCTCCTGCACCGACTCCTTCGCCGCGGCAGGCTCCGGTTCCGCGCCCTCGTCCCCCTCGCCCTCGTCCGCGCCGGGTTGCCGATCCGGCCCCTCAGAGCATGGAGACTCCGGAGCCGCAGCAGCGGCCGGCCGGTGGTCTTCGCCGGGGCCGGCGTGAGAAGCCGCAGGACTGATGGGGCGAGCGTGGAGGGCTGACGCACCCGGTGAGGGCGATCATTGCGATCGTCCTCACCGGGTGCGTCGTCTTTTGCGCGGCAGGAGGAGAAGGGGGAAGAGCATGAGGCTCGGATCGAGGCTTCGCGGCGAGTTCCCGCGCGGCTGGTGGCGCTCGGCGCGATGGTGGATCACCGGGGTCCGCGACCTGGCATTGAGCACTGCGGCGGCCGTGGCCACCGTGGTGTTCGTCGGCGAGATGATGCGCGCTGTGCAGCATCGCGACGAGCCGCGGACTCTGGCGCGCCTGTCCGGCACGTTCGAGGGGTACGTGGCCAGTCTCTTGATCAACAGCGCAGGCTTGGTCGTTCTGGTCACCCTGGCGATCGAGGACGGTCTGCTTGTGGTGCTGACGGCGTTGCTGGCTGGGTGGTGTCTGGTCAACATCGCCATCAGTGCCATGGTGTTCGTCGTGGTCGCCCGGTCGAGGATCCGGCAATCGGCAGCGTGGGCTGAGGTGGATTTCGTCGAGCAGCACGCGCCGAAGTACGGCCGGCCACCGGAGACGATTGAGGAGTACCGGGCGCAGCAGCTCCAGGAGTAGGTGTCAGAGAGAAGACAGAACCCCGTGGACGTGATATCCACCGGGTTCTGTGCTGCCTGGGTGGTGCGGCAATCAGCTGTGTTGGTTGCAGTCCTTGGCCATCAAGGCCTTCGCCTGGTCGCTGTCGGCGGGGATGAGCTGGACCTGGTCGATCGAGTAGGCGAAGGTGTACCCGAGCGTGATCATGCTGTTCGACATCGAGATCGAGCCGGATCCCGGGTCAGTGCCTGTCTGGTCGGAGCCGTTGACGTCGTCCCAGAGCACGCTGGTCCGGCTGTCGTTGATCGTGCCGGTCGAGAGAACCTGGTACTGGCCCTTGTCGGTCTTACCGTCCTTGACGATCGAGTCGTGCTTGCTGTCGTCGAGAGCCTTCGTGGTCAGCTGGCACTGCTGGTCGCCAGCGGTGACGTTGATGTACGTGATCTTGTGGCCGTCGATGGCGGCGATGCCGCCGCGCGCCCCGTCGGTGATGGAGATGTAGGCACCGTCGATACTGGAGGCCTGGCTGCTGCTGGGGCTCTGCGAGGAAGCAGCATCGCTGCTCCCGCTGCAGGCGGTGAGCATGAGAGCACCCGCGGCCAGGGCCGCGGCGGACACGGCGGTCCTGGTCCGCGTCGCACGTGCGGTCCTGGTGGAGTTCATGGCGTTCTTCCTTCGTTCGTTTTGGACAGTCGGTTTGGTTCAGCTCTGCGGAGGCTGGACCGGCGGCATGCTCGGTATCGGCGGAACGGCAGAGGCCTGACGCGGCGGCAGCGGGACAAGGACTGCAGCAGCCAGCACCACGACCGACAGCAGCGCCAGGAGCACCACGCCTGCCCCGACGGAGGCGTAGCGGGTGCCGCTGATGGAACCCATGGTCCCGAAGCCGTCGATCATGCCGATCAGCCCGGCGACGATGCCCACGACTCCGGCGGTGGTGCGGGACCAGTTCGCCTTGCGGATGACTGCCACGGCAGAGACGGCGATGGCCACGAGCATGATGAAGAGCAGGAAGCCGCCCTCGCCACCGGCCTCGTCGCTGCAGTAGTTGACGGAAAAACCCATGGCTGAAGCGAGCGGCATGAACAGCGAGATGATCGCCAGGAACGCCGCGGCGGTAAGGATGAAGGTGGGCAGCCCCCTCAGCTTGGCCAGTCCCGGACGCGAGGTGCTCTGCCGCATCGAGCGCGCGGCGCTCTGCGCAGCGGGGACAACGCGGTTGCTGAAGAACTCCTTGGCTCCAGAGTTCTCGACAGCCGGCGCGACCTTGGTGTTGAAGAAGTCCCGGGCACTGTTGACGACCTGCCTGGCTCCGTCGGCCATCTGCTCCATCGACGGATCACGAGGCCGGCGCTCGTGGACGATCAGGCTGGCATGAACAGCGGTCTGGTACTCAGACATCGGATGATGCGTCTGCTGGAACCCGGCGGCCCACTGCTCGGCCGTGACAACGGGCGGAACCTGCGGTCGCGGCGGCACGGCCTGTGATGCTGATGCATGGCCCTGTGTCGGCTGCTCGGGTAGCTGAGGCTGATCCTCAGTCATGATCGCCCCCGCTTTCTCTCGTTCAGTCCTGCGTGTCCAGGTGGCGCCGTCCTCCCAGATCAACGCTTGTGAAGGCATTCGCAATGCGAGCAATCAGTATTGCAGGTTGATGTACCAGATGTACCACCTGACGACGGAAAGCCAGTCAAAGGCGCCTATGGATAAGCGACTTCGACTGGCCAGGACTCGACTGTCAGGCGTCCTCTTGGAGGTTGTCGAGTCGATGCTCAGTCAGCGCCAGTGCGACTTCGGACTGGTTGAGCGCGTGCTCGCCGTCCTGGATGCGCCACTTAAGACGCTGCACCGGCGGGGCGTCAGCTTCCTGGAGCGCCAGGTCACCGAGCTCGCACAGCTCCGCGTACGCACCCTGCAGCTGCTCCTCGTGGTGTGCCGACCGGACCCTGAGACGGGCGATCCGCTCCTTCCACCAGTTCACCCGCGACTCGCGGTCAAGCGTGGTCTTTCCTTCGAGCCAGGCGCGGAGCTCGGTCTGGTCGACGTCACGGGGGAGCCCGGTGGCGAGGGGCCCCTCGGGTTCCGGCATGTCGATGGGAATGTGCGACAGCAGCACCGCTGGGGTCGTATCGAGGGCATAGGAGATCGCGACGAGGTCGTCGACGGTCACGGGGCGAGCGCATCGCTCCATCTCCGCGAGGGCGTCTGCCGAGATCGGGTGATCGAGCATCCGGAGCACATAGGCCAGCTCGTCGACGCTCAGCTCGCGCAGCTGGCGGTAGTGGGTGATGGCGTCGGACACAGCAAGAGACGTGGGAAGGGACGACGGCATGCATCGATCATAGGCGCGCTCGGCGCGGCCCCCAGGTGGTTTGTCGTGTACTCCCTAGGTGTCCCTCGCTACCCGCGTAGATGGACCGGCAAAGACTGACCCCGTGTCGTGAAGCAATGCTTGATCCGGGACGCTCTGTGGTTGAGACGGAGTGTCGAACACCAGGCAAGGGGAACCGGGTGGTCATGCAGCTCCTCCATGACCTCCACTCTGTTGACCGGCAGCTGACCCGCCGGGCCGCCTCCTGGACATCACCCTGGGCACGGCAGGTGTTGCCGGCGGTGGAGTCCGCGGCCGAGAAGACGAAACTCTGGTGGGCCACTGGTCTCCTGATGGCCGTCACTGGTGGGCGCAGAGAGCGCAAAGCGGCGGTGGCGGGCGTGGCCGGGATGCTGAGCGCGCAGGTGATCGGGAACGCTGTATGCAAGCAGCTGTACGAGCGGCGCAGATCTCCGGCGGATTTGATCCCGCACGACGACGTCGAGGACCGGCCGGACTCCTCCTCCTTCCCCTCCGGGCACACCGCCGCAGCTGTCGGTTTCACTGCCGCCGTCGCCGTGCTCTCGCCGTGGTGGGGAGCGGCGGCCGCGGTGCCCGCCGCGATGGTGGCCGTCGAACGCGTCCACAGCGGGGCGCACTACCCCAGCGACGTCGCGGCCGGCGCCGCGATCGGCCTGGCCAGCGCCTGGCTGGTCCACCGCGCACCACAGCTGCTGCTCCGCCAGGTGCTGTGACCGCCCCGTGGAGGGGTGGCGGGCAACCGCATGGCGTAGCAGAGGTCGGGTACGCGCCGGGCAACCACCCACCCCGCTACGCGGGCACGAACGGAAGGCAGGCGTCATGGCAGCACGGTTTGAGGTCCGGCACCAGCCCGCAAAGGGCTACCACTTCGTACTGATCGCGACCAACGGGCAGGTCATCGCCACCAGCGAGCACTACGAAACCCACCGGGCCTGCCTGAATGGGATCGACTCCGTCAAACGCAACGCCGACGCCCCCGTCCACGACGTCACCCCTGGCAGCGGCAAGGAAAGCTGACGCCCCAGGCGGGCGCCGGCGCTCATGCCGCACCGACCACCCGGGCGGTTGATCACGTTTCCCGCCCGGCTTGAGCAGTGAAGGCAGGTACACCGATGAGTACGTCCATGGATCCCCCGCCGCGCCAGGGCACCCAGGCCCAGGAGCCGGTCGGTGAGCTGGTCAAGCAGGCGTCGGAGCAGATCTCCCAGCTGATGCGCCAGGAACTGCGTCTCGCGCAGGCCGAGATGCAGCAGAAGGGCAAACGGTTCGGAATCGGCGGCGGCCTGTTCGGCGGAGCCGGAGTGATCGGCTTCCTCGCCCTGCAGGCCCTCGCCGCCACCGCCATCGTGGCCCTGGACCTGCTGTGGCCGCTGTGGGCCGCGGCGCTGACCGTCACCGTGGTCCTGGCGCTGCTGGCGGCGGTGCTTGCCGCCGTGGGCAAGAAGCAGATCAGCCAGGCGACCCCGCCCGCCCCTGAGCGGGCCATCAACGGCGTCAAGGCCGACGTCGCTGAGATCAAGGAGAAAGCGCACCGATGACGATCAACCCGCAGGACAACGGCTCCAACGGCTCGACGCCTACCCCTGAAGAACTGCGCGAGCAGGTGGAAGGGACCCGCGAAGAGCTCGGCCAGACCGTCGAAGCGCTGGCCGCCAAGGCTGATGTCAAAGCCCAGACGCAGCACAAGGCGGCGCAGGTCAAGAGCCAGGTGCAGGACAAGGCCACTCAAGCGCTGCGCCTGGCGCAGGACAAGACTCCTGAGCCGGTGCGTGAGAAGGCCGCGCAGACCAAGGAGCAGATCGCCCGGGCAGCGGCTGCCGTGGCAGACAAGTTCCAGGAGAAGGCCCCGGACCCGGTCCGCGAGAAGGCGTACCAGGCAACAGAGACCGCGCGCGGCAACCGTGGCCTGCTCATCGCCGGAGTCGCTGCGCTTGCCGTGCTCGTCCTCGTGCGCCGTAAGAAGAGGGGGTGCTGATGAAAGCCTCGAAGATCGCCTACAAGCCCGTCGGGCTGGCGCTCGGCGCCCTCAGCGGTGTCGCGGCCGGCGCCCTGTTCAAGCAGGTCTGGAAAGTCCTCGGCCACGACGAAGACGCCCCCGACGCCACCGACGAGGACCGCACCTGGTAGGAGATCCTGCTCGCCGCCACCCTCCAAGGCGCGATCTTCGCCGCCGTCAAAGCAGCCGTCGACCGCGCCGGTGCCACCACCGTGCAACGCCTGACCGGCACCTGGCCCGGCTGACCCGGCCACCAAACCCCAGCCGTGGGTGCACCCGCCCGTCGCTCGGCGCGGGTGCACCCGCCGCATGGGAAACAGCAAGGGCAGCGCGGCGGGCACACCTACCAGCATGGCACCCACCCTCGTCAAGAGTCCCCGGCCCGCCCGACGAGGGAGACAGCGTGCTCGCGGCCGGTCGGCCCCTTGAACGCGACGGAGATGTAGCTTCGGACGCACGGCGTCGGAGCAGGGACGAACGCGTATCTCGGTCCTCGGGTGGTGGGCCCCGGCCGTCCCAAATCTATGAGTCCTACCCATCGCAACGACCTCGCCACTCACGTCCGTCACCGACGATGCGGTCGTCCAACGGTCGTGACCGCTTTGGTCCGCTTCCGGCCAGGCATCGGGGTGACCTTCGGCCACCGGGACTGGGGAAATGGCTCGTGCCCCCGCGCCGGATCGCGCTCCAGGCTTTCATTTTTCAAGATCCCTGAGAGCGTCAGCCAGAGCGGGTGAGTATGAGTGCTAACTGGCCCCGGAGTCGTCCTCGTGCCGGACATAGAGCGGCTGGAGTCGTCGCCAGTACCGGTCGAGGTGTCCGTCGGTCTCGCGCAGAGCCTGGCCGGCAGTGGGGTCGAGCATCGAGGCATGAAGCTCTGCCAGCCGGTCGACACCCGGATCGAGTGAGGGCGCCTGGGGGGCGATGCGCCACCAGGGGGCCTTGGCGGCGCTGGCCCTCCGATACGGCCAACGATGGCGGGACACCGACCACCATCGCGCCGCGAGAACCGTGGCGGTCACGGCCGCCGCAGTAAGAGCGTGCAGGTCACGGTGTGGGGCCATTGATCCTTCCTGTCTCAGGTAGTCGATGCCTGTCAGCCGGGCCAAGTACCGGTCAAGCGGTGCATGATTACGGCGTCGTCCCGGCCGCAGCGGCGTTGATCAATTCACATCGCTCCTTGCACGGCCGCGGTGAACAGAGCTTCCTGCCAGGTGCGGTCCTCATCTGCGGCATCAGGGGCGTCATCGTCATGCCCGAGCCCCTTCCCTGCCTGCGGCGATCATGCCGCTGGCCGGGTCGGGAAGCCTGGTCGTGCAAGCACGGCTGCTTTCAGTCGAGGCGGCGGCGGTCTTCCTCGGTCCACTTGGCGGTGTCGCGCGGTTCGACGTACGGCTCCTCGGTTTCGGGATGGCCTCCGTCGATGGCGCGCTGGCGGGCCATCTCCGCGTCGAATTCCAAGCCGAGGAGGACCGCGAGGTTGGTGATCCACAGCCACACCAGGAAAATGATCACGCCGGCCAGGGTGCCGTAGGTCTTGTTGTAGGACGCGAAGTTCGCCACGTAGAGGGCGAAGCCGGCGGAGGCGACCATCCACAGCAGCAGCGCCAGGAAGCTGCCCGGAGTCACCCACTTGAACCCGCGGCCGCGCGCGTTGGGTGCGGCCCAGTACAGGATCGCGATCATGATCGTGACCAGCAGGACCAGGACCGGCCACTTGGCGATCGACCACACCGTCATGGCGGTGTCCCCGACACCCAGCGCGCTGCCGGCCCGCTGGGCGAGAGGGCCGGTGAACACCACCATCAGCGCGCTGACGACCGCCAGCACCATCAGGACCACCGTCAGCACCAGCCGCAGCGGCAGAACTTTCCAGGCGGGACGGCCTTCGGGCATGTCATAGACGGCGTTGGAGGTGCGGATGAACGCCGCGATGTAGCCGGAGGCCGACCACACTGCCAGCACCAGACCCACGATCGCCATGAGCGACCCGGTGCCGCCGTTGCCCTGCAGCTGCTGTACGGCGTTGGAAATGATGTCCCGGGCCGGGCCGGGAGCGAGCTTTTGGAGGTTGTCCATCACCTGCTGGGTGGCGGTCTTGCCCGCGATCCCCAGCAAAGAGACCAGCACCAGCAGAGCAGGGAAGAGGGAGAGAACTCCGTAGTAGGTCAGAGCCGCGGCCCGGTCGGCGAGCTCGTCGTCCTTGAACTCTTTGGCCGTGCGCTTCAGCACCGCCCACCACGACCGCTTCGGCATCGCGGTCGGCGCATCCGGTGCGTTGCGCTCCACTTCCGGATCCGATCTGATGCTGTCTGCCCCCTGCCGGTTGTCGGGTTCGCCGTTCTTACGGTCCCAATAGCGCTCGGAGCCGTTGTGGCGGCCGGGTTCGTTTCGGTGCTCATCTGGTTGCGGTGTCCGTGCCATGCCAGGCGGGTAACCGCACTCGGCGGCACGAAAACAGATTCCTCTTACGTGTGCTTGCGGATGTTTCGTTCCGCCGATGCTGGTGAGCCGGAGGGGAGCCGACACCCAGGAGGCAGGAGGGCAAGAGATGACCGCCCGAGAGCAGATGCCGACCGCGCTGGAACCGAGCGCCGGGATGTCCCCTGGGGCTGTGTCGCGTGCCACACCACCTGTTGAGCGAGGAGAATCCATGGCCAGGGTCAAGCAGCCGCTCACCGACGACAGCATCAAGGTCCGCCAGCTCAGCCACTACCAGTTCAGCTGGGTAGCCGGCGAGCCCGGCGTCCCCGGCACCTTCACCCTCCAGCTCGTCCTGGACGAAGGCGCCTGGGAAGAAGTACTGACCGTCGACGCCAACGACGCCGACGTTCTCCAAGACCTGCTGGAGAACACCGAAACCGTCCACTACGACATCGGCCGTCGCACCCTGATGTTCGGCGTCACCCCCACCGGCAGCTAATACCAGCACGCGAATCATCCGCCCCGCTGCCGGCCCCCGTCCCAAGGGACCGGCAGCGAGGCGACCGCGTGAGACGACCGCAGCAACATCGCCGTGCGTGAGCCTCACCTGGCTGCGACGGCACAAATGAATGTGCAGCGCTCGCTTGTGCTCCGGGCTCCGCTCTGCACCGGGCTTCGCCACCCGGTAGCAAGTACAGGGCAGCTGTTCGGGCATGCGAACTACAGGTTCCCGGAAGAGACCGGGACAGCAGAACAGGAGGAGTTGTCATGTCATTCCTGTGGGCCATCATCGCGGGACTCGTCATCGGCCTGCTGGCCAAGCTCGTTCTGCCTGGCCGTCAGCCCATTCCCCTGTGGCTGACAGTCCTCCTCGGTATCGGCGGCGCCGTCGCAGGCAATGCGCTCGCCAGCGGCTTCGGCGTGCGCGACACCGGCGGCATCGACTGGATCCGGCACATTTTCCAGATCGGCATCGCTGCCGTCCTGATCGCTCTCGTCGCCCCTCTGTGGGCACGACGACACGCTTGACTCCCACGCTCATGCCCTGCCGGCACAGCTTCCGGACCGCCTGGGCACTCCGCGCGCAAAGCGGCCACATGGACATCTGAGCACGGCCGCGCGACCGCACACGCGGATCGGGGAAAGAAACAGCGGCTCTGCCGCAACGAACGACGACACACCGGCACTATCACAGGAGGTATCTCATGAGCAGGCTGGGCGATATGACGAACAAGGCCAAGGATATGGCCAAAAAGCACCCACAGCAGGCCGACAGACAAGGGCGTCGAGAGCGCGGAACGCGTGGCCGATGAACGTACCGGCGACAAGTACAACGCCCAGACCGACAAGGCTGCCGACGCCGCCCGTCGCTCCTACCGCGGGGGCGACACGGCCGGCCACTGAGCAGCCTCCCGACCCAGGTCCCCAGCGCCCGCGCTGGGGACCTCCCCATGCCTGGAGCGACAAACGTTCACTCCTTCAGTAAAATTCAGGCGGAGGCCCGGTCCAGGGTTTTGATCACGTGGGCCGCTTCCCACCGCTTGCTGCAGCGCCCTTGAGCCGACGGGCAACCGGGCCGGAACCGCGTGCGCGAAACCCCGCCGGCCCCAGGGCCCCACACGGTCCGTTCGTCTTTCCGTCACGGTCACCGTTCGGCGAGCGGTCACTGTTTCCACTTCCCCTCTCCCCGGTGACGAGACACAGGTGCCGAAAGGCGCGGACGTGGCCGGTCTCAGCCGTGGGCGTGCAGGGACTTGGTCTCTCTCCCCCTTCGAAGAGCTCCGGCAGCGCCTTCGGTCACAGCCGGGGGCCCGGTACCACTCAATGAACGCGCGGGCGGCCGGACGACGGGTGCCGCAGGCACGGGCAGAGTTCCATCCATACGCCGGTCAACAGCGGGCCGGGCTGGCTGTTCGTCTTCGTTCCGGTCGGGGCGCAGCCGGGCGAGTTGTTCGTCGCTGACGTTGTCGAGGCTGCCGTCGAGGTTTCCGACGCGGCCGAAGAAGCCGTCGGGGTTCACCACGTAACTCCAGGTGAACGACACGCAAGCCCCCCTTTCGGGGGGGGGAGCGTGATGCGAAGGGTCACGATCCACCCGCCTGCCGGCCAGCGTCAAGGGGGCTGTACGCGCGCCCGTGCCGGGGATCCGGTTGCGCCTCTCGTGACGACGGGGATCGCAGCGTCGTTGGTCGTCACGGCCCCCATGCCGGGCCCCGGGGACGTCCTGGCCGGCCCCGGGGCCCGCAGCGTTGCGGGAAGGGCTGCTGAACCAGCGTGGCGAGGGCCTGGTCGGCCACCTGTACGCCCATCGTGGCCGCGATGGTGGTGCCGGCCTCCAGGAGCCTGTCCTTGAGCTGGGTGGCGAACTGGCGCAGGCGGCCCGGCTCAGGGTCCTCGCAGGTCGCCTCGGCGTGGAGGTCCTGGGCGACGCGCTCCAGCTCCACGCGGTCCGTCCCGGACATGCCCAGGGTGGTGCTGACCTGGCCGATGTACCCGGCGAGCTGGGCGAACGGCGTCGGGTCGACGCCGTTGGTGCTGTTCTGGGTGAAGTGCTGCTGCTCGCCGATGATGACGCCCTTGGCGTTCAGCAGGCAGGTGCTGTACGTGGTGCCGGGGCGGGGCTGGTTGATGCGGTCCTGCACGCTTGCTTGCTGGGTGTCGGCTCCCCTCCCCCGGACAGGGCGCGGCTGACGCCCCGGGGCGTGATGGCGACCATGGCGAGGTCGGTGTCGATGCGCTCGATCAGTTTGTGCTCCGCCAGGCAGGCGAGCGTTTCGTACAAGTCGTCGCCTGAGATGTCGGATCCGGCGAAGTAGAGCCCGGGCGCGGCGAGGAACAGCGCCGGGCCGACGGGCTGCTGGTTGCCTGCGGTGTCGAACAGCCACCGCCGGAAGGCGTCCATGGCGCAACGGAGCCGGGTGGCGCGTGACGGCTCCCACCGAGTGTTCTCATCCGAGGGTCACCCGGCGAAAGCGCGTCAGCGCCAGCAGCATGAAGACCCCCGTGATCAGGCACGCGCAGCCGAGCGCGTACGGCAGGGCGTGGACGACGGGCCAGGCGTCGCTCACGGGGACACCCCTGGGCGCCGGGTTGCCGAAGAGGTCTCGTACGGCCGTCGCCGTGGCCGAGACCGGGTTCCACTCCGCCACCGCCCGCAGCGGACCCGGCATCGTGTGCGTCGACACGAACGCCGACGACACGAAGGTCACCGGGAAGAGCCACAGCAGGCCGGCGCTCTGCGCCACCTCCACGCTGCGGGCCATCAGCCCGATGGCCGCGCCGACCCACGACATGGCGAAGGCGAACAGCAGGATGAGGAGGTACGCGAGTACCGCGTCGCCGGCGGACGCGCCGATGCGCCACCCCACCAGCAGCCCGCACAGGGAGGTGACGACCAACGTCACGGTACTCATGAGCAGGTCGGACATCGTGCGGCCCAGCAGCACGGCCATCCTGGGCATGGGCAGCGACCGGAACCGGTCGACGATGCCCTTGTCCATGTCGTTGGCCAGACCCAGGGCGGTGAACGCCGAGTTGAAGGTGACGGCCTGCGCGAAGATCCCGCCCATGAGGAACGTCCGGTAGTCCGCCCCGCCGAGGCTGCCCCCGAAGACGTACGCCAGCAGCAGTACGAACATCACCGGCTGCACCAGGGCGGCGATCACCGAGCCCGGGGTGCGGCGCAGGTTCAGCAGATTGCGCCAGGCGACGATGGACGAGTCGCGGGCCAGTCGCCGCACCGATGTCATCGCCCTGCCTCCGATGCGCCCGCGCCGGCGGTCCCGCCGGTGGCGGCCGGTCTGCGCGACGTCTCCGGTTGGCCGGTCAGGGACAGGAAGACGTCGTCGAGGGTGGGCGGCGCGAGTGCCACGTCCCGTACGGCGACGTCGGCCAGCCGCAGGCAGCCCAGGGCGTATTCGAGGCTCTGAGCACCGTGTTCGGTGGCGACGGTGAAGCGGCCCGTACGGGAATCCAGGGCCGGCGCGTGCGGGCCCAGTGCGCCCAGGATCTCGGCCGCCGCCGCCCGCGCCCCGGGGTCGGCGACGGTGAGTGACAGCCGCTCGCCGCCGACCCGGGCCTTGAGTTCGGACGCCGAACCCCGGGCGACCACACTGCCGTGCTCGATGACGACGATGGTGTCGGCCAGCTGATCGGCCTCCTCCAGGTACTGCGTGGTGAGCAGGACCGTCGTACCGCCGTCGACGAGTTCCTGGATGGAGGCCCAGGTGTCGGCCCGGCTGCGCGGGTCGAGCCCCGTGGTCGGCTCGTCCAGCACGACGACGGGCGGGCGGGCGACGAGCGCGCCCGCCAGGTCGAGGCGCCGGCGCATTCCACCGGAGTACGTGCCGCTGGGCCGGTCGGCGGCGTCTTCGAGCCGGAAGCTTCCGAGCAGCAGCTCCGCCCTGCGCCGGGCGGCGTGCCGTCCCATCCCGTACAGGCGAGCGACCAGGTAGAGGTTCTCGCGGCCGGTCAGTTTCTCGTCGACCGCCGCGTACTGGCCGGAGAGGCCGAGGTTGCGCCGGACACTCTCGGGGTCCTCGCACACGTCGTGCCCGGCCACCCAGGCCTGCCCGCCGTCCGGCCGGAGCAGCGTCGACAGCACGCGCACCGTGGTGGTCTTGCCCGCCCCGTTCGGCCCGAGCACCCCCAGCACGGTGCCGGGCGCCGCCTCCAGGTCCACACCCGCCAGGGCCTGCTTGTCCCCGAAGCTCCTGGTGAGCCCTTCGGCGCGTATCGCCGCGTTGTTGTGCCGCTCCGTCATCGCTGCCTTTCGTCGCGGTATGAGTCGCGGTATGAGTCGCGCTGTGGGTCGCGCTGTGATCTGGGGCCGCAGGCCCGGGTCAGGCCATGGCGGCGCGGGCGCTCCTGGGTGTGAGGTCCGTCCAGTGCACCTCCACGTAGTCCAGGCAGGCGGCGTGGGCTGCGGGGCCGAACACGGCCTCCCACCCGGCGGGGACGTCGGCGAAGGACGGCCACAGGGCGTGCTGGCCCTCGTCGTTGACGAGGACGCGGTGCTGGGTCTGCGGGTCGTCGAAGGGGTTGGTCATGAGTGGTCTCCCTGTGCGGTGTGGTGACCGGCGCGCAGTGCGGCGGCCAGGGTCGTGCCGATCTGCGCCCGCGCAGCCGGCTGCATCATCTGGGCGTGCGTGCACGCCACGTCGTGGTTCTCGATGTGTCCGTCGATGTACGGCGCCCACAGTCCGAGTCCGAAGGCGTCTCGCGGGCGGCCTTCGGCGGCGGTGAAGAACAGGACGGGGCCGCGGAAGGTGCGGGGGGTGTACTTGCGCATCAGCCGTGCCTGGCCGGCGAAGTTGTCCACCATCGTGTCGATGGTGGCCGGTTCGAGGGACCCGAGCGGGCTGCCGCTGCGGCGGAACGCGTCCCGTACCGCGCTCGCCTCGATCTCGCTGTCCCCTTCGAGCGTCTCCTCGCCCACCCCGATGTTGGACAGCAGGGCCCGGAACACGGTGTCGCGGCCGGCGCTGTCCAGGTCGTCCAGCGGCGCGATCGGGAAGGCGTCGAGGATGGTCAGCAGCGCGATCTGCTCACCGGCCTCCTGGAGCTGCACCGCGATCTCCTGCACGAGGTTGCCGCCGAAGGACCAGCCGAAGAGGTGGTACGGCCCGTGCGGCTGCACGGAGCGCAGCTCGGCGACGTACACGGCCGCCATCGCTTCCAGGCTGTCCGGGAACGCGGCCGCGCCGTCGAGGTTGGGGGTCTGCAGGCCGTACACCGGCTGGTCGGGGTCGAGGTGGGGCAGCAGCCCGCCGTACGCCCAGGCCAGTCCGCCCGCCGGGTGGACACAGAACAGCGGTGGGCGGTCGCCGGTGGTGCGCAGCGGCAGCAGGGTCGCCAGCGGATTGTCCACCGCGCCGTCGAGGAGGCGTTCCGCGAGTGCGGCGACGGTCGGTGCCTCGAAGAGGCTGCGGATGCTGACCTCGACGCCGAGGGCGGTGCGGATACGGCCGATGAGCCGGGTCGCGAGCAGGGAGTGACCGCCCAGCGCGAAGAAGTCGTCGTCGATCAGGACCTGTTCGACGCCGAGCACCTCCGCGAAGAGCGTGCACAGCACGTCCTCGCGGGGGTTGCGAGGCCCCCTGCCGGCGCCGTCGGTGCTGCCGGCGAGGGCGGACGGCGCCGGGTCGGGCAGGGCCCTGCGGTCCAGCTTGCCGCTGGGGGTGAGCGGGATGCGGTCCAGGGGCTGCCAGGCGGTGGGGACCATGTACGCGGGCAGGTCGCGGGCCGCGTGGGCCCGTATCCCGGCCAGGTCGGACGGCGCTTCGGACAGCACCAGGTAGGCGGCGAGCCGGGTCCCCGCCGGGCCGCCGTCGTGGGCGGTCACGGCGGCCTGGACGACATCGGGGTGTGCTTCGAGCACGGCCGCGATCTCGTCGGGCTCGACCCGGAAGCCGCGCACCTTGACCTGGCTGTCGGCGCGTCCGGCGAATTCCAGGGCGCCGTCCCGGCCGCGCCGCGCGCGGTCTCCGGTGCGGTACATCCGTGCGCCGGCCGGGCCGTACGGATCGGGCACGAAGCCGCGCGCGGTCTCGGCCGGCCGGCCGTGGTAGCCGAGCGCGAGGCTGTCGCCGGCGAGATACAGGTCGCCGACGACCCCCACCGGCACGGGGCGCAGGCGCGCGTCCAGCAGGTACGCGCGGGTGCCGGTGACCGGTGTGCCCAGCACGGGGCGGTCGGTCCCGGCGAGCGGAGCGACGACCGTGTCGACGGTGGCTTCCGTCGGACCGTAGAAGTTCCAGGACCGCACCTCGGGCACCTCACGCAGCGCTGTCCACAGCGCCTGCGGGACGGCCTCGCCGCCGAGAACGAGGACCGACGGGCGGTGCTGCGGGCCCGGCGCGAGCAGACCGGCATCCAGCAGTTGACGCACGTGGGTGGGTGTCGACTCCAGGACGTCGAGGCGGTGTTCACGCACCGCGTCGACGAGGGCTTCCGAGTCGCGCCTGGTCAGGTCGTCGAGCACGTGCAACTGGTGTCCGTCGATCATCCACAGCACGGGGTCGAGAGAGGCGTCGAAGGACAGGGCGGCGGTCAGGGCGACCCGCAGCCGCCGGTTTGTGCTCGCGCGTACCGCCGGGGCGAAGACCTCTCGCCGGTGGTGGTCCAGCAGCCGGGCCAGCGAGCCGTGCCCGACAAGCACCCCCTTGGGGCGCCCGGTCGATCCCGAGGTGTGGATGAGGTACGCCGCCGAGTCCGGCCCGGGCCGGACGGCGGGCTCGGGGATGTCCGGCGCCGTCAGGGAGCGGGCCGGTCCGGCGCTGTCGAGCACCAGTTGGGGCCAGACCTCCCCGGCCCGGCCGGCCGTGGCGCCGGCGGTGACGACGAGCCGGGGCCGGGCGTCGTCGAGGACGGCGTCGATCCGCCCCTGGGGGAGGGACTCGTCGACCGGTGCGTAGACGCCGCCGGTCTTGAGTACGCCCAGCAGCGTCGCGACGGAGTCGACGGACCGGGGCAGCAGCACGGCCACCACGTCGCCGGGACGGACCCCGGATTCCTTCAGCAGGGCGGCGATGCGCCCGGAGCGGGCATCGAGCTCCGGGAACGAAATCCGGCCGTCGGGCGCGGTGACCGCGATGTCACCGCTGCGGGACGCGGCGACCGTCTCGGCGAACCGGTCGAGTACGGTCGCCGGACCGGTGGCGGGCTCGCCTCCGTGGCCGAGGGCCAGCAGCCGTGCCTGCTCGTCCTCGTCGATCAGGGCGAGGTCGGCGATCCTGGTGCCCGGTTCGCCGACGGCCCGGTCGAGAAGCCGCAGGAACCACCGCGTGATCCGGTGCGCCGTGTCCTCGTCGAAGAGGTCCCGGCCGAACTCCAGGGTCGCGTCGAGGGTTTCCTCGCCGGGCGCCGCTCCGGGCCGCTCGGTGAAGCCGAAGGAGAGGTCGAACTTGGCTCCTCCGGTGTCGACTCCCTCCATCCGCGCCCGCAGGCCCGGCAGGTCCAGGCGGGGCGGCCGGGTGTTGTTGAGGGTGAGCATCACCTGGAAGAGGGGGTGCCGGGCGAGGGAGCGCGTGGGCTGAACGGCCTCCACGAGGCGCTCGAACGGCAGCTCCTGGTGGGCGTAGGCGGCCAGGTCGATCTCCCGTACCCGGGCCAGCAGCTCCCTGAACGTCGTCTCCGGGCGCACGCCGGTGCGCAGGGCGAGCGTGTTGACGAAGAAGCCGACGAGCGGGTCGAGGGCCTCGTCCGTCCGCCCGGCCACCGGGGTGCCGATGGTGATGTCCTCCCCGGCCCCCGTGCGGTGCAGGAGGGCCGCCAGTGCGGCGTGCAGGACCATGAACGTGCTGGTCGCGGATGTCCTGGCCAGCCGGCCGAGGGCCGCGGTGGTGTCCGCCGGCACCTGGAACGTCACTGTGCCGCCGTTTCCGCTGGAGACGGTGGGCCTGGGCCGGTCGGCGGGCAGCGGTGTCTCGTCCGGCGCCCCGGTCATCTGCGCCGTCCAGTACGCCAGCTGGCTGGCGGACAGCGAGGCCGGGTCGGCGGCGCTGCCGAGCAGTCCGCGTTGCCACAGGGTGTAGTCCGTGTACTGGACCGGCAGCGCCGTCCAGCTGGGCGAGCGTCCGGCCGTCCGCGCCGCGTACGCCCCGGCCAGGTCCTGGGCCAGCGGGCCCATCGACCAGCCGTCGGCCGCGATGTGGTGCACCGTGATCAGCAGGGTGTGCCGGTCCTCGGCGAGCCGGAACAACTCGGCGCGCAGCGGTATCTCCTGCGCCAGGTCGAACGGCCGCCCGCTCGCCTCCCGCAGGGCCCGCGCGAGGGCCGGTTCCTTCAGGGCCGTCACCGGCATGCCGGGGCGCGCGTCACCGGGGGCGAGCACGGCCTGGAAGGGTTCGCCGCCGCTGACCTTGACGAGGGTGCGCAGGCTCTCGTGCCGGGCCACCACGTCGGCGAGCGCCCGGTGCAGCGCCGTACGGTCCAGGGCGCCGTCCAGCCGCACCGCGACGGATATGTGGTACGCGGCGGTCTCCGGGTCCAGCTGGTGCAGGAACCAGAGCCGTTGCTGCGCGGGGGACAGCGGGGGCAGGGCGGGCCTGGGGACCCTGCGCAGCGCGGGGCGCGCCGTACCCGCTTCGTCCAGCCGCTCGGCGAGCGCCGCCGGGGTGGTGGACTCGAAGAGGGTACGGACCGGCAGCTCGACGCCGAACGACGAACGGATCCGGCCGACGAGGCGGGTGGCCAGCAGTGAGTGCCCGCCCAGTTCGAAGAAGTCGTCGTCGCGGCCGACCTGTTCGTGCCCGAGGCTTTCCGCGAACAGGGCGCACAGGATCTCCTCCGGTGCGGTCCGGGGCGGGTCGGCGTCGGCCGCGCCCGGGGAGGCGTCCCCGGCCGTGGGCAGCGCGGCGAAGTCCACTTTGCCGTGGGCGGTCAGCGGCAGCGCGGCCACGGGTATGACCGCCGTCGGCACCATGTACGCCGGAAGCCGGTCGGCCAGGTAGGCGCGCAGGGCGCGGGTGGACAGTTCCTGTCCGTCGCAGGGGACGACCCAGCACACGAGCCGCCCCTCGCCCCGCGTGTCCGGCTGTACGGCGACCGCCGAGTGCGCCACGTCGGGGTGTGCGGTGAGCACCGTCCCGATCTCGCCGGTCTCGACGCGAAAGCCGCGTACCTTGACCTGCCCGTCGGCGCGCCCCACGTATTCGAGGCGGCCCTCCCTGCGCCGCACGAGGTCTCCCGTGCGGTACATCCGGGTCCCCGGGACGCCGTACGGGTCGGGCAGGAAACGGGCCGCCGTGGCGGAGGGGCGGTTCTCGTACCCGCGGGCCAAGCCGGCGCCCGAGAGGTAGAGCTCACCCGTGGCTCCGGGGGCGACCGGGCGCAGCCGCTCGTCGAGTACGCGGGCACGGGTGCCCGTGACGGGGTGGCCGAGGTGGGGGCGGGTGCCGGTGGTGACGCGGCCCATCACACTGTCCACGGTGGTCTCGGTGGGCCCGTACAGGTTCCACACCGCGATGTCCTGGAGCGTCGACAGCTCCTGCCACAGCGAGTCGTTCACGGCTTCGCCGCCGAGCGCGAGAACGCGCGGGCGGGGCTGTCCGGGGGCGAACAGGCCGCAGGCCCGCAGCTGTTCGACGAAGGACGGAGTGGTCTCGACGACATCGATCGCGCTGCGGTGCACGAGAGCGGTGAGTGCCTCGGGGTCGCGGCGCGTCGCGTCGTCCACCAGGTGCAGTTCGTGTCCGGCGACCATCCACAGGAGCGGGTCCCAGGAGGCGTCGAAGGTCATGGCCGCCGTGAGCGCGACCCGCAGCGGGAGGCCGTTGTTCTCCGCCTCGGCCGGCTCCATCAGCTTCTCGCGGTGACTGGCGAAGAGGTTCGCCAGGGACCGGTGCTCGACGACGACGCCCTTGGGAAGGCCCGTGGATCCCGAGGTGTAGAGCACGTACGCGGCGTCCTGGGCGCGCGGCGCCCCGGGCGGGGTTCCTCCGGCCGGGCGCCACACCGCCGGATCGTCCAGGAGCAGACTCTCCGGCGCCGGTGGCAGCGCGTCCCGTGTGGCGGCCGTGGTCAGCAGCAGCCGGGGCGCGGCGGTGTCGAGGATCAGCTGGTTGCGGGCACGGGGGTGCGAGGGGTCGACCGGTACGTACACGGCTCCGGCGCGCAGTACCCCGAACAGCGCCACGATGTGCAGCGACGTGCGGGGCAGGGCCACCGCCACCCGGTCGCCGCCACCGACTCCCGAGTCCCGCAGTACACAGGCCAGTTGCTCGCTGCGGGCCAGCAGGTCACCGAAGCTGAGGCGGCCGTCGGAGGCGACCACGGCGGTACGGCCCGGCTGGGCGGCGGCGCGGGTGGTGAGCGCGTCCACCACCGTCCAGCCCTCGCCCGCCGCCTCCTGGTGGACGGGGAACGGCCCGGCCACCGGGAGGCGGGAGGCGCGGGGCAGTTCGTCCAGGGCCGCGTCGTGCTGGTGGGGCGTCAGAAAGCCGGCATCGGCCACGGGGCGGCCGGGGTCGGCGAGCGCCGCCCGCAGCAGGCGGGTGAAGTGCTCGGCGAAGCGCTCGGCCGTACCGCGGTCGAAGAGGTCCTCGCTGAACTCCAGCTCACCGACGACGCCGGCCGGCGCGCCGTCACCGTCGTGCTGTTCGGTCAGGTCCCAGGTGAGGTCGAACTTGGCCCCGGAGCGGCCGATGGAGGGCTCGTGGCTCACGCCGAGGCCCGCCAGTGCGGGGCGGGGCGCCGGGGTGTTGTTGAGGCTGAGCATGACCTGGAAAAGGGGGTGGCGGGAGAGCGAGCGCGCCGGCGCCGTCTCCTCCACGACGCGCTCGAAGGGAATGTCCTGGAGGGCGTACGCCGCGAGGTCGGCGCGCCGGACCCGCTCCACGAGTTCGCGCAGGTTCGGCGCGCCGGACGTGTCGGTCCTGAGCACCAGTGTGTTGACGAAGAAGCCCACCATGTCGGCGAGGGACTCGTCGCCGCGGCCCGCCACCGGCGTACCGATCGCAATGTCGTCACCGGCGCCCAGCCGCGTCATCAGGGCGGCCAGCGCCGCGTGCAGCACCATGAACGTGCTGGCCCCGCAGTCGGCCGCCAGCCGCGCCAGCGCGCGGTGCGTGGCGGCGTCGAGCCGGACGGGAACGGCCCCTCCCCGGCCGGACGCCCGCGCCGGGCGCGCACGGTCGGCGGGGAAGGTCAGCTCCTCCGGGAGCCCTTCGAGGAGCTGCGCCCAGCGGACGAGCTGGCGTCCCGCGAGGCTTTCGCCGCACCGCGGGTCGCCGAGCAGATCGCGCTGCCACAGGGCGTAGTCGGCGTACTGCACGGGAAGGGTGTGCCACGACGGAGCCTCACCGGCGGTGCGCGCCGCGTAGGCGGTGGCCAGGTCGCGCATGAGCGGACCCATGGACCAGCCGTCCGCCGCGATGTGATGCAACGTCATTACGAACACGTGCTCGTCCGGACCGGTGGGGAACAACTGGGCGCGCAACGGCAGTTCACGGCCCAGGGCGAAGGGCGTGCGGTCGGGTTCGACGGGTGCGCAGCCCTCCGGCATCACCACGAGCGCCGGGCGGGCGTCCTTGGAGCCGAGGACGCGCTGGTGGGGGCCTTCCTCGTCGACGGCGAAGAGGGTGCGCAGACTCTCGTGGCGCGCCGCCAGGTCGGCGAGCGCGTCGGTGAGCGCTTCGCGGTCCAGCGGGCCCGACAGCCTGAGCGCGACCGGCAGGTGATAGGCGGCGCCGGCTTCGCCCAGCTCCTCCAGCAGCCACAGCCGCTGCTGTCCGAAGGACAGCGGCAGCCGCTCGGGGCGCGGCGAGGCGGCCTCGACCGGCGGCCGCGCCGTCGGGGCCGTGTCCAGTCCGGCGACGAGGCCGGCCGGGGTCGGCGACTCGAAGAGGGCTCTGATCGGCAGTTCGACGCCGAAGGCGCCGCGTATCCGGCTGACCAGGCGGGTCGCCAGCAGCGAGTGCCCGCCCAGCAGGAAGAAGTTGTCGTCCCGGCCGGCCCGGGGCAGGCCCAGGCACTCGGCGAAGACCGCGCACATCCGTTCCTCGTCGGGGGTGCGCGGTGCGCCGCCCCTGGCCGCAATCGGCGTGGCCTGCGGCAGGCGGCCGGTGTCGAGCTTGCCGTTCGGGGTGAGCGGCAGCTGCGGCACGGTCGCCCACGCGGTCGGCACCATGTGCTCGGGAAGCAGACCGGCGAGGGCGTCCCGTACGTCCGCGAGGCCGGCGGCGCCGTCGGGGCCGTCGGTCACCAGGTACGCGGCGAGCCGTTCCACCTCGTCCGGGGAGCCGGTCAGGGCGACCGCCGCCTCGGTGACGCCCGGCAGGCTCCGCAGCGCGGACTCGACCTCGCCGGTCTCCACGCGGTAGCCGCGCACCTTGACCTGGCGGTCGCTGCGGCCCAGGAACTCCAGGGTGCCGTTCCCGCTCCAGCGGGCGAGGTCGCCCGTACGGTACATCCGGCCGCCCGGCGGGCCGAACGGGTCCGGCAGGAACCGCTCCGAGGTCAGCCCCGGGCGCCCGGAGTAGCCGCGCGCCACGCCCTCGCCGGACAGGTACAGCTCACCGGCCGCGCCCAGCGGCAGCGGATGCAGTGAGGGGTCGAGCACGTAGGCCCCGGCGCCGGCGACCGGGCGGCCGATGACCGGGGTGCCGCCCGTGATCCGGGTGGTCACCGCGTCGACGGTGGTCTCGGTGGGGCCGTAGAAGTTGAAGACCAGCAGGCCGGACTGGGCGGCGAGTTCGTCCCACAGCGCGTCGTCGACGGCTTCCCCGCCGAGGGCGATCACCAGGGGCCGGTGCTGCGGGGCGGTGAGCAGCCCGGCGGTGAGCATCTGCCGCAGGTACGTGGGGGTGGTCTCGATGGCGTCGATGCGCTGCTCGACGAGGAAGTCCACCAGCGCTTCGGGGTCGCGGCGGGTGTCGTCGTCGACGATGTGCAGTTCATGGCCCGCGACCATCCACAGCACCGGGTCCCACGAGGCGTCGAAGGAGGTGGCCGCGGTCAGGGCGACCCTCAGTCGGCGGCCGAGCGTCCGCTCGGCCAGCGCGTGGGTTTCCTGCCGGTGGTGTTCGAGGAGATTGCTCAGCGAGCGGTGCTCCACGACGACGCCCTTGGGCCTGCCGGTGGAACCGGACGTGTAGATGACGTACGCGGCGTCCCGGTGGCCGGGCCGGCCCGGTCCGGCCACGAACGGCTCCAGGCCCGCCGGGGCCGGGTCAACCGGTGCCGGGTCCACCAGGGCCGGGTCCACCAGGGGAAGCGCGCCCTGCGGGTCCATGGTGCGGGCGGTCTCCGCCGTGGCGACGAGCGCGATCGGCTGCGAGTCCTCGACCATGAAGACGAGCCGGTCGGCGGGGTACGAGGGGTCGAGCGGCAGATACGCGGCGCCCGTGCGCATCACCGCGAGCATCGCCACCACCAGGTCCGTGGACCGGGGCAGACCGACGGCCACGCGGGTGCCGGGCCCGGCGCCCCTGGCGGCCAGCACCCGGGCGAGGGCGTCGACCTGGGCGTCGAGCTCCCCGAAGGTGAGCCGGTTGCCGCCGCAGACCACGGCGCTGTCCGCGGGCGTGGACCGTGCCTGTTCGGCGAGTTGCTCGGGGAGGGTGGCCGGGTTCCGTCCTCCGGCTACGGCGACGGCAGGAGCAGGGGCGCCCAGTCCGAGGACCTGGAGCCGTTCGTCGTCGCCGACGACATGCAGGCTGCCGATCGTCCGCTCCGGGTCGTCCGCGAAGGCCTCGATCAGACGGCACAGACGCTCGTGGTGGGCGGCCAGCTCCTGCGGAGTGTAGAGGCCGGGGTTGCCGAGCAGGTCGACATGGATCCCGCCGTCGGCGTACGAGGCGTGCACGGCGAGGGCCATGTCCTCCACCGGGCCGACGGACAGGTTGTGCAGCGTCGCCCGGTGCGGACCGAAACTGAGCCGGTCGTCGAACGCCAGGACGTTGACCGAGGGCCCGGTCAGCGGGATGTCCGTACCGGTGAGGCCGAGGTCGTGGCGCAGATTCTCCGACGGGTAGCGCTGGTGCGCCAGGACCTTGCGGGCCTGGGCGGACGCCTGCTTGGCCACGTCCGCGACCCGGTCGGACGGGGATATGCGCAGCCGCATCGGCAGGATGCTGCTGAGCATGCTCGGCGTCGCACGGGCCAGCGGGGTGCGCCGTCCGGTCACCGGCAGTCCCAGTACGACCTCCCCGAGCCCCCGGCTGCGGTGCAGGTAGACCGCCATGGCCGTCATGAACAGCGTCGGCCACCCGGCGCCCGCCCGCCTGGCCGCCGCGCGCAGCCGCTCGGCGGCCGGGGCCGCGAACTCCCGGCGTACGCGCAACGCCCCGTGCCCGGGGGAACGCCGCTCCTCGGCCAGGCCGGTGGGGGTGGGGGCGCCGGTCAGGTAGTCCGTCCAGAACTCGCCGTCCGCGCGGTGCTTTCCGGAGGTCCGGTACCTCTCCTCCTCCTCGATCAGCGCCCCCAGGGCGGGCTCCGGCCGGGGACCTTGGCCGGCCGCGGCCGGGGTGGGGGAATCGGTGTAGACCTCGGCGATCCGGGCGAGGGCGAGCGCGGCGCCGTATCCGTCCAGCGCCAGGTGGTGCACCTGCTGGTGGAACAGATGGCGTTCCTCGGCCAGGCGGTAGAGCGTCATGCGCACGAGCGGCCCGGTGGCGATGTCCGTCGGCCGGCCCAGGCACTCCTCCATGCGCCGCAGCGCCTCGGCGCGCGGGTCGTCGTACCGCGACAGATCGACCAGCGGAACGTCGATGTCCGCACTCTCGTGGACGCGCTGGAAGGGAATGCCGTCGCGCTCGCCGAAAGTCAGACGCAGCGCTTCCTGCTCGTCCGCGACCCTCCGCACGGCGGCCAGCAGGAGCGCGGGGTCCATCCGGCCCCGAATGTCCGCGTACTCCGCCACGTTGTACGACGGATTCCGCGCGTCCATCCGCTGGGCGAACCAGAGACCGCGCTGAGCCGCGGTCAGCGCGAGCGTGTGGAGCGGAGTCCCGTCGTACGGTGCGTCGGTCACGCGTTCTCACCTCGGTAGAAGACCACCGGAAGCCGGTCGGCATCGCGGTTGCGAATCTGCGCCACGGCGCACGTGTGCACGGTCGTGGGCTCCAGATAGTCGCCGTTGCCCCTAATGGGCTTGTCACATCAGTCATTCGGAGTCGCAAAGCCACCGGATTGGCGGTGTGACGCACGGCACATCCACGCAAGCGGGTTTCGAACTTCACAGGTGCATACAAGTCAAAAGGCGTTTGTTTTGAGCCATTAGCCAATCTGCGCGACGGGTGACTCCGAATATCCCTCGTCGGAGTTCAGCCGTAATGAGACCTACGAGACCACTGGAGCGTCCATGAATCTCCCCGCCACCGTGCTGCGTTGGGGCGCCGCGACCGCGGCCGCCGGTGCACTGCTGATGTCGACCGCGACCGCCGCCGGAGCCGCCGAGGCCCGTGAGCCGGCCGCGCCGAAGGCGCAGTCGATACGGGCGGACCAGCCGCGCGAGACGCCTTCGGCCACCACCTACGCCTACCGGGGGGTCCAGGGCGGCAACCTGTGCCTGCTCTCGCGCTGTTCGGTCGGCGGCCCCGCCTCCGGAGGCAACGCCGGACCGAGCAACACCCAGGGATTCAACCTCTGCCTGCTGGCGGTCTGCGGCGTCCGCCCCTGACACCAGCCCCGCACAGCACTGTTCCGGAGACCGACGAGCGGTCTCCGGAACAGTGCGCCCGTTCCCTCCTGAAGTTCCAGATCATGGGTCTGGCGTAAGCCGATGACGTGATGCTCGCGTCGATCGTGAGCGAGATCGTTTATGAGTGATCACCGGTCAGCGGGAGACCTCCGCGCGCGTGAGAACGAGCGGGGCCCGCGGCAGGGCGGTGGCATGGCGCGCGTTCATGCATGCCTTGGCGAGGGAGAATCCGCCAGTTCTTCAGGCCTGCGAAGCCGTGCCCGACTGACCTGCGTTCACTGCCGACAACCCGTTTGTGAGGGGCCGTTGGCGGCGTCCTGGCGCCGGCCCGCGCGTCGGAGCAGTGCATGCGCATGCTCACCCTCACCGGCGCCGGCAGAGTTCTGGTCCTGTGCGTGACCACCGCCGCGGCCCTCGCCACCCGGAGCAGCCCTCGCACGATCGTTCCGAGTCGCCGCCCGCCGCGTCCGCGGGTGCCCCGACGGGTCAGGTGGCGGCGTTGCGCAGGATCTTGAAGGCGACGCCGGTGGCGATCGCGTAGACGCCCTTGTGGAACAGGTCGGTGGCCAGTTCCTGCTTCTGCCACTTCCAGGGCCAGGGGGCGATGCCCAGGCCGCGGTAGAGCGTCACGTCGCCGCCCCAGACCACGGCGTAGTGCGCTGCGGTTGCCGCCACCGGGCCCAGCCCGGTCAATGCCAGGGCCCCGCGGGCCGCGCCCATGGTGGTGCCGTGCATCCAGTGCACCGGGGTGTTGAGTTTCCCGGCGGCGGCCTCGTCGCCCTTCCTGCCGGTCAGCGCCGCTCCGACCTGGCCGGGGACCCTGCTGTCCTCCCGGCCGGTCAGGCGCTGCTCGATGGTCTCGGAAAGGGTGAGCACCACGGTGCCGACCGCGCCGGCGGCGAGCCCGAGCCTGAGCGCGAGTGCGACATTCATGCGGGCCTGCTTCCTCGGAACGGGGACGGTGAACCTGATCGGTCAGGGCGGCGGTGGGCCCATCGGTGTGGTGGCCAGCGCCCGGGCGACCGTATGCAGGTTCGCCGCCATCGCGCGCCCGGTCTTGGCCGACCACTCGTGGCCTTCTTCGGTCTCGCTGTAACTCGGACCCGGGCCCGGGCCCCGGTTCCAGTAGGTCCACGCCTGCCCGGGGATGGTGTAGCCGAAGTCCATCAGCCCGCCGGCGATCTCCGAGATCACGTGATGGGCGCCGTCCTCGTTGCCGGTCACCACCACGCCGGCGACCCGGTTGTAGGCGACGGGGCGGCCGTCCGCGTCGGTCTCGCTGAGCATCGCGTCCATGCGCTCCAGCATCCGCTGCGCGATCGAGGACGGATGCCCCACCCACGTAGGGGTGGCCACGACGAGGATCTGTGAGGTCAGGAGCTGCTCGTGCACGCGCGGCCAGTCATCGCCCGCGTCCATGTCCGTTGCCACGCCGGGCGGAATGTTGAGATCGGCCAGGCGCAGCGTGGTGACCTCCACCTCCCGCTCCCGCAGCGCCTGAACCACGACGCCGGCGAGGCGGTCGGTGTTCGACGGCTCCGGCGAAGCCTTCAATGTGCAGTTCAGCACCAGCGCACGCACAGCACTCCAGACGAGCTCAGGGAAACAGGCCGGACAGCCCCGTAGCACGGTAACCACACAGAATCCGCCCTCCGTTACGGCACACCGCATCCCGCCTGCCGACACTGATGTGTTCCCTCTGCGATGCGGCATACGGCGGCAAAGCTCCAACCGGTGCGCAGGCACGGGCGCCCAGTGCTTCCGCGGGTCCCGGACGACTGCCGGCCACGCCATCGCGGCCTCCTCGCGCCCGGAACGGTCCGCCTTCTGGCGCCACGGATGCGGCAGGCGTGCTGAGTCTGCCTGCCGCAGCTGTGACGCACCGGAGGTCAGAAGAGGAAGCCGCCGAGCAGTCCGCCACCGTGGCAGCGTCCCTTGTTTCCGTAGCCGCCCTTCCCGTAGTCGTCCTTGTCGTAGTCGCAACCGCAGCCGTGGCCCCAGCGACCGTTGTGCTTGCCGTCCTTGTCGTGGTGCTTCCAGCGGTCGTAGTGACCGCGGCCGTCGTCGCTGGTGTAAGCGGTCGCCGGAGCGGCATGTGCCGTTGCGGTCATCGGCACGATGGCGCCGGCGGCCAGAGCGGCGATCGCCAGCAGACGGCGGATGGGCTTTGCCATGAGTTGTGCACCTCACTGGTCCATGAGCGGGCATTTCCCGTTTTTCGGACGGTAGGACGTGGCGTGGCATCCCGCCACCCAAGTCCGACAAGGTGGGGCCAACTCCCCCGTGCTGCTGCAGCTGTAGTACCCCCTATCGTCCAGGCGGGCGCTGCCACCACCAGGTCTTTCCAAGGCTCGGCCGCCCTTTGTGACTGATCAAAGTGTGCGAGCTGAAAAGGGGCACAGGCTCCGCCTTCCGCTCTTCGCCCGGCGGAAGAGGGTCAGAAGGTATGAGCACGGGGCCGCTGGGGTGACTCGGCATGCGGGGGTCACTCCCGACCGGTGACCGGTGTGTGCGGGCGGGCCTCCCCGGGTGCTGAATGACAGGCGAGAGTCGAGGCGTGCGGAATCCGTGGCGGGCAACAGCTGCAGACACCCGTTTGCCGGATAGCCGTCACTGCGTCGTCGGACGGCCGCATCCCATCCGCCGCATCGTGGTGTTGCCGCAGTTGGCAAGGGCTGTGACAGCCACCGGCCGCCGGCCGCCCTTTGGCGGTGGCGGCCCTTGGCGGCGCTGCGGGCTCCTTGATCCAGTGGCGGCCCGCCGGGTGAGGGTGCAGGTTCGGTGCTTGGCAGCAGCGGTCGCCCGCAGGCAGCCGGGTCTGTGCCCGTGCGGCCGGGTGAACCGCGCCCCTTCTCTGCAGTGGAGACCTCGAATGACGAAGACGACCGCCTGTGCGCTTGCCGCGCTGGCCACCCTCGCGCCCATGGTGGCGCTCGCCCCCTCGGCAGCCGCCGACGACACCTCCGGCCGCCACAAGGCCATAACCCTGCACGCGACGCTGAACCCGTTCAAGGTCAACAAGGTGACCGGGTCGGGCACCGCCATGGTGCACCTCGAGGGCAACACGGCCCACGTGACGGTCAAGCACAGCGGCCTGCTGGCCGGCGCCCCGCACGCCCAGCACTTCCACATCGGCGCCAAGGGCGTGTGCCCGCCCGAGTCGGTCGCCAAGGAGCGCAACGGCAAGGTGTTCCTGAACACCACCGACGGCGCACCCTTCTACGGCGGTATCGGCACCTCGCTGACCACCACCGGAGACACCAGTCCCAGCTCCGGGCTGGCCGTGGACCGCTTCCCTGTCGGTGACAAGGTCCACTACGAGCGCACCATCACCCTCAGCGACGAGGCCGCCAAGAGCCTGCGCGAGGGAACCGGCGTCGTGGTCGTGCACGGCATCGACTTCAACGGCAACGGCACGTACGACAACAACCTCGGGCCCAGCGACCTCGACCCCAAGCTGCCCTCCGAGGCCACCAACCCCGCCCTGTGCGGCCCGCTGAAGATGGCCGCCAAGGGCGCCGTCCACGGCGGCCAGGGCGGCACCCAGACCCCCGTGAACACCGCCGCAGCCGCCGCCGGCGCCACCCTCCTCGCCGGAGCGGGGGCCGTCTACGGGCTGCGCCGCCGCAGCGCTCGCCAGAGCTGACCTGCTGGTATGGCGTTTCACCGTCTCAGGGGCCGCCGCGGTGCATGCACCGCGGCGGCCACCGCATGCGCCGCTGTCGGGCTGGGCCTGCTGGCCGCCGCGTTCCTGCCCTACCAGCCGCCGCCGCCTGACCCGCCGCGGTCGTCCCGCACCCACGCCCAGCCCCGCCCGGCCATCCCCACCCCCGGCCGGCAGGCACCGGTGCTGCCTGCCTCCGAACCGGTCCGGATCACCGCCAAGCACATCAGTCTGGCCGCACCCGTGGAAGCGGTCGGTACCGCAAAGGACGGCTCGGTGGCACTGCCGGCGGATGCCGACAGGGCCGGCTGGTACACCGGCTCTGTCACACCGGGCGAAAGAGGCAACGCGATCCTGGTCGCCCATCTGGACTCCACCAGCGGCCCCGCGGCTTTCTACGGCCTGGGCGCCCTGCGCAACGGCGACCGCATCACGGTCACGCGCCGAGACCGGAGCACCGCGACGTTCACCGTCACCAGCATGACCGTCTGGCCCAAGGACAACTTCCCCTCCGAACGCGTCTACGCCCCACCCCGGAACCGCAACTGACACTGATCACCTGCGCCAACTGGGACAAGAACGCCAACGACTACCGGTCGAACCTCGTCATCACCGCCCACCCGTAGCCACCGCTGCCTGAACCGGGATGCGTCTGCCCGCCGCGCACTCCTGCTGGCCGCTTGCCTTATGGCACGCGGCCAGGAAGGCCCCACGTGGTGATAATCGCCGTGCTTTTGCCCGCCGCCTTCCTCGCCCTCGTCATGGCGCTGGACTGGTACGAGGAACGCTTCCTCGCGCCCCGGTAACACAACAAGCCCCACCGCACAAGCCCTGCTCGACAGGATGACCGGTCGTAGGGCACCGAGGTCGCAAGCGGTCACCGCTCACAGCATCCTCCTTTTGCTGCACTCAAGCCCCGACACAGAGAATGAAGCCACCTCCGATCGTCGGTACGGACCGGAGGTGGCTGCCTCAGGTCGCATGCCGGCATACGCGATGCCCCTCACTACGCCGATGGCGAGCGCCGCAGTGGTTTCCCACTCGCAGAAGACAGTGCAACTGTTCCTCCGGTCAGCAAGGTGAGGCCCTGGGTGCGCGGGCAGGCGAGGAAGAGTGCGTTCGGGCGTTCCTTCCCGGCGGGCGTGTGCCAGTCTCTCGCACACCGTACGGTGGCCTGCGAGGCAGCATCCCCATGCCCCTCGCCTGATCGGGCCGGAGGGTGAAACATGGGTCGCTCGCCCTGCCTCAGGGCACCGAAGTCGACGGCGAAACGCCTCCACGACCGTCCGTGATTACACACCCATGCTAGGAAGAAGACTGACAAAAGTGGCTTTTACTCCTCCGTACTGCTGGGAACGGCTGCACATAAGCGACCACCCCACCGCGCCTGTCCGTGCGGCCTCCGCCCGACGGGAAGGTACGCGTTGAAGAGGATCACGCGCGTCACAGGCGCTGAGCAGCACGGGCCGGACCTGACCGATGTCATGGCTCGCGTCGCCGACGGTGACCAGGAAGCCTTTGCCGCCCTCTACGACGCGATCGCCGGGCCGGTCTACGGACTGGTGCTCAAGGTCTTGCGTGATCCGTCCCAGTCGGAGGAAGTGACGCAGGAAGTCATGGTTGAGGTGTGGCGTACCGCTGCGCGTTTTTCTCCCGGCCGGGGCAGCGTCATGACGTGGGTGATGACGGTGGCCCACCGTCGTGCGGTGGACCGGGTCCGCTCCGAGCAGGCGGCCACCGACCGCGAGCAGCGCAACGCGCATCGTGAGTGTATGCCTGACTACGACCAGGTCAGTGAAGAGGTCACGGTCCGGCTGGAGAGCGAACAGGTGCGGCGGTGCATGCGGACGCTGACCGAGCTCCAGCGCCAGGCCGTGACGCTTGCCTACTACCAGGGCTATACCTACCCCGAGGTCGCCGCCGCACTGTCGGCGCCCCTGGGGACAGTGAAGACACGTATGCGCGACGGTCTGATCCGGCTGCGGGACTGCATGGGAATGGTAACCGCATGAGCGAGGAACACATACACCTCTCCACCGGTGCCTACGCCCTCAACGCGGTGCCGGACGAGGAGCGAAAGAGCATCGAGCGACACCTGCGCCAGTGCTCGCCGTGCGACCAGGAGATACGGGAGTTGACCGCCACTGCGGCCCGGCTGGGAACGGACGTGACCGTCACTGCGCTTCCTGGCATGAAGGACCAGGTCATGGCCCGCATCCAGGCAGTACCCCAACTGTCCCAGCTGCCCCCGCAGGCGGCGGCCGTCGACGCCCCGCACCAGGTGGTGAGCGCCCGCACCGCCCGCACCGGGAACATGTCCCGCCTGGTTCTGGCCGCCTGTGTCGTAGCGGCCGCGGCGTTCGGAGGGACAGCGGCCTGGCAGTACCAGGAAGCACGGCAAGCCGAGCAGCGTGCCGTGCAAGCCTCCCAGCGGAGCGCGGACATGGCGCGGGTGCTGGCTGCCTCCGACGCCCGCAGGGCCGCCGGCAGCATCAAGGGCGGTGCGCGGGCCACCGTGATCGTCTCCCGCAGCCAGGACAGCGCCGTCTTCCTCGCGTCCGGTCTGCCCGATCTGGCCGACGGCCGGACCTACCAGCTGTGGTTCGCCGACAACGGCACGATGAGACCGGCCGGCCTCCTCCGGCACGACGGCGGCCTGGTGATGGAAGGGAAGGTAGGAAAGGCCACCGGCATGGGCGTCACCGTAGAACCCGCCGGCGGCTCGCCCCAGCCCACCACCACACCCCTGGCCCTCATGACGCTCCCCGCCTGACCCCACCCCGGTCAGAGGCGCCTGTGTCTTGCTTGGGTGGCAACGCCAAGCAGCGCACGTACTGAGCAGAGGCTGTTGCCCAGCGGCCATCTGCAGAGCAACGGCCTCTCGTCGAAAAGGCCGTCGTGTTGGGGACCAATCCGCTGGCCAGCGGCGAACGAATAGTAAGTAACACATCGCGCCCTGCTGCGTGCGTAAAGCGCTTCCGCCCGATGAACGCCCCTCAAGAACTGGAACAACGAGCCGCTTGGAGGGCCACGTGGTGCCCGACGCGCATGCACTGACCGGCGCCTACGTCCTGAACGCGCTGCCGGACGAGGAACGCAGAACACTGGAGACCCACTGTGCCGTCTGCCTGCCCTGCGCCCAGGAACTCAGGGAACTCCAGGCAACGGCGGCCCGACTGGGGCTGGCCATGACAGCGGCTGCACCGAAGTCACTGAAGGACAAGGTTCTCCACGGAACACGGACACTCCCCCAGGATGCCTTGTGGCCACGTCCGTTCCACGAAGGATCGCAAAGCCTGCGTTGCTGGGCGGCGCGGTGGTTCTCCCGCCTTTCCTTGCGCTGATCGCACGACGGGACCGCCGGACAGCCCGGGCTGGGGCTGTGCGGCGGTCCCGTCGTGCGATCAGCGATACGAGGTGGTGGTGCCGGGGGCCGGCAGGTGTCCGTGCCGGCCCCCACTCTCTTGCTTACTTGGGCATCAGGACGGTGTCGACGATGTAGACGGTGGCGTTGGCGGTCTGGACATTCCCGCAGACAACGCTGGAGGTGTCGTTGACCTTGTAGGACTCACCGGAGCCCGCGGTGGTCAGCTTGCTCTTCTGCAGGGTGTCGTAGGAGCCGTTCTCGAGCTGCTTGGGGGTGAGCTTCTCGCCCACGACGTGGTAGGTCAGGATCTTGGTGAGCATGGCCTTGTCGGCCAGGACCTTGTCGAGGTCGGCCTTCGGGATCTTCGCGAAGGCGTCGTTGGTCGGCGCGAACACCGTGATGTTCTCGGCGTTGTTGAGCGTGTCGACCAGACCGGCCTTCTTGACCGCGGTCACCAGCGTCGACAGCGCCGGGTTGTTCGACGCGGCCGTCGCCACCGAGTCCTTGGCCATGCCGTCGAAGCTGCCCGCGCCGCCCTTGGGAACCGAGGCGCAGCCGGGGCCGAACGGCTTGTCCGTCATCGCGGTGTCCTCGGCGGTGGGCTCCTGCGACTTGTCCGTGTTCTCCGCGGCGGGGGCCTCGGAGCTGGAGGACTTCTCGGACGCGGAGTCGGAGCTGTCGTCGGAGCACGCACTCAGAGCCAGCGGCAGAGTTACGGCGGCGGCGACGGCAATGGCGGCACGGCGGAAACGGAAGGCGTTCATGGTGTTTCTCCTTGAGAGTACGAAAAGTTACTGTGCTTAAGGGAAGAAAAGGTGGGGCGGTCGGGCGAATCTGGCCACCGAAGGGGCCCGGCCTGGTCAGTCGACGGTGACGACCACCGAGTGCCAGCCGCTGGCGCCGTCGGGGATGGTCCGGGTGCGTTTTTCGGTCTGGACCTGGCCGGTGCGGTCGGTGGCGCGGACGGTGAGGGTGTGGCCGCCGGGGGTGGCCTTCCAGGGATAAGACCACTGCCGCCAGGTGTCGACGGTGTCCTGCGCGGCGAGGTCGGCGGGGCGCCAGGGGCCGTCGTCGATACGGATTTCGACCTTGTCGATGCCGCGGTGCTGGGCCCATGCCACGCCGGCGACCATGACGGTGCCCGCCCTGGGCCGGGCGAAGGGCTTGGGGGTGTCGATGCGCGACTGGGTCTTGATCGGGGCCTTGCGGGCCCACTTGCGCTTGACCCAGTACGGGTCGTAGTCGTCGAACGTGGTCAGTTCGATGTCTTCGATCCATTTGCAGGCGGAGACGTATCCGTACAGGCCCGGCACGAGCATCCGGACGGGGAAGCCGTGCACGAAGGACAGCGGCTCACCGTTCATGCCGACGGCGAGCATCGCGTCGCGGCCGTCCATGACGTCCTCGACCGGCGTGCCCAGTGTCATGCCGTCCACCGAGCGGGCCACCAGCTGGTCGGCGGGGCCGCCCCGGGAGGGCGGTTTGACCCCGGCCTCGCGCAGCAGGTCCGCCAGCCGCACCCCGATCCAGCGGGCGTTGCCCACATACGGGCCGCCGACCTCGTTGGAGACACAGGTCAAGGTGATGTCCCGCTCGATCAGCTCCCGGTCCAGCAGGTCCTGGAAGGTGACGGTCGTCGGGCGCTTGACGCCTTTGCCGTGGATGCGCAGCCGCCAGCTGGTGGCATCGACCTTGGGCACCACCAGAGCGGTGTCGACGCGGTAGAAGGACTTGCTCGGCGTGGTGAAGGAACTGACGCCCGCGACCCGCAGCTGCGCCCCGGCGGGGATGGGTGGGGCGGGTGAGGCGGGTGGCGGGAGGACGATCTGGGCGCGCGAGGCGGCCGCGTCCTGGCCGCGCCGGCCGTTGAGGGTGCGGCCCAGCACACCGGCACCGCCGGAGACGGCGGCCGCCGCCGAGGCGGCCAGCAGGAATCCCCGGCGGTCCCACCCGTTGCCGGCACCCGGCGCAGTATCCGCGCGGCGGCGGGCGGTGAGCCTGCCGATCAGCAGATAGAGCACAGCGGCGCCGCCCACGGCGCCGACCAGGGACGGCAGCCCGTCCACGAATCCGGTCGAGTCCGGGCGGCTCACGGCCGCGGCCGCCCCCACCACACCGAAGATCAGCACACCGGCGGAGCCGGTGCGCCGATACCGCAGCGCCACCACACCGAGCACAAGCCCCAGGGCGGCGAGGGTGGCCAGAATGCCCAGCTGCAGAACCAGCTTGTCGTCCTCGCCGAAGTTACGGATCGCCCAGTCCTTCACGGGCGCCGGAGTGCGGTCGATCGCTGCACCGCCCACCGCGGTGACAGGTCCGGCCTCGGGCCGCACCGCCGCCGAAACAAGCTCGGCAACGGCGAGCGCCGCGAAGCCGGAGAGCAAGCCGCTGAGCGCGGCAAGCCCACCACGGGCCAGGGTCGTACCGGAGATCCTCACGCCCACTATTCGGCACCAGCCACGGAACGGATTGGTCGCTCGTCCAACAATGTGAACAACTTCCACGGTCCAGCTGCCCCGTCACCACTCCTGAAAGAGCCCTGCCCTTCTGACCTGCACCAACAGCAGGTGATGGCTGCCGGTTCCAAGAGCTGCCGTAACCAAACAGTGATCTGCAGACCGGCCCGTGCGCCGCTCAGCCCGCCGCAGAACAGCCTGGGGCTGCCCGCTCATCAGAGCGGACGTCAACGACGACCGTGCGAATGTGCCTGGTCAGCTGAAGGGCAATCTGCTCGCAGTCGCATGTCGTGAGCGTGTCCGGGCCCGTCCACGCGAGGACGGCCTTTCGGGTGACCGGTCACGGGTTCCACAGGTTGGTCAGCTGACCGGTAACCGATGGCCGGTGACCGGTCGGCTGTCCCTGGCCGAAGACTCCCCGGCCCTGCTTGCCCGGCCTCCCTGAGGGGGGAGGGAGACCGGACAAGATGCGGACCGGAAGGTGCCCGCCACCGCAGCCGGGGGCGACTGCTGGCCACTCCCACCTTGCCGCTGGCCGTGGGACTTTTCCCTGCACGCGCCGCGTTGTCTGCTCCGTGTCGCCTACGGGCTCTTCGCGCGGGCAGTGACCGCGGTGCCTGATGGTCGTTGTTTTGCTGACGCGAGTGGATATCCGTCCCCACGGACCCGCGTGGTGAAGGCCCTGCACACACCAGGACCCTCACCCCCTCCTCCAGGCCGCTGCGGCGTGCTATGCCGTGTCCCACTGATGTGGGTGGCCGCCGCGCCACTCCACCCGCCGGGGATCATCCATCGCCGCTTCCGGATCGGGCACGCCGGCGGCCTCGAGGAACACCACCAGATCATGGTCGGGATGGGCCAGCCCCAGGGCCTTGTCGCGGCCGTCTCGGCGCACACTCACGCGCCGGCCGCCCGAGGCAGACGGCCGGTGCACCACGAACGGAGCACCGCTCATTGCACCAGCCTGCCCCGCCATCGGGCCCAGGGCCAGCCCAGGTATCCGGGCCGACGGGAGCGGCTGCAGATGTCGCCCTTTTTTACTGCCAGGCGCTGCGGCGCTCTTGCAGTGCGGCGCGTGCCTGCCGGGCATCGAGCAGGAGGGAGAACTCCTCGAACGCGATGCGCTGCACATCGGTGGCGGTGGCCGGGCGGCGTTCGGTGCGGGTCCAGGCCAGTTCCGCCGCGCCCAGCGCGAGAAGCTCCTGCCGCCTGGCGTCGCTGAGCTCCGGACTGTTCAGCGCGGACAGCACCCGACGCCACAATCCCTTGGCCGAACGCCCGGCCGCATCATCCACAGGACCACAACTCATCCCCCTATCCTGCTCTCTTGCCGCGGGTGATCCCGGGTGATTCGTCTGTTCCATCCAGTCGAGGCAACAGCGCCGACGAGGGGCGGGGGTGAGGCCCTAACCGGCCGCAGGGCCGACGGAGACTCGGACCTTGATCCGCTTGCCGGAGGGATCGCGCTGTGCCGCGAAGTCCTCGCACAGCGCGGTGACGATCTCCAGACCGTGCCCGCCGACCCGGGCCGGATCGGCGGGCAGGACCAGCGGCAGGACCGGGCTGGTGTCGGACACCGTGATCTCCAGGACCGGACCGGACAGCTCCACCTCGACGGCACAGGGCCCCGGCGCGTACTTGCGCGCGTTGGTCACCAGCTCGCTGACGACCAGCTGGGCGATCTCCGTCAGCCGGGGCGAGACCTCGATCCAGCCGTCCTCCTGCAGCTGGGCCAGGAAACCGGTGACGAACCGCCGGGCGTCCCCGATCACCCCGGGCGTCACGTCATACGCCTCACCGGCCCACACGCACCGGCCCGCGAGCACCGGCCGGCCCGGCACCGCACCGTCCGTACCGCCCACGGAGCCCGGGAAGTCCTGGCGAGCCGGCGAAACGCCGGACCCGGGCCCGGTCCCCACCGGCTCCTCCACTGCCTGGTTGCTGTCAGCTGGCCGGGCCTGCGGACGGTGGAGGTTCTGGTCGCCGTTCATACCTGAGCACGTGCCCCGGCCGCCGCCCGTCAACCAAAGCAGGAGAGCCCGTCTGAGTACCCACCACGCCTTCGTGCAGTCACCCGAAAATCGGAGAACCGGACGCGGGACAACTCCCGCGCGGTTCGCGGACAACGCCGGCTGCGAGGTGGACAGCGCCCCGGCCGTACGTCCCTGTGCCCCGGCTGGCGACCGCCGCGCCCTGGCAAACATCTGGACCCGGTCGCCCGCACCGCCCGCGGAGGTGAACCCGGTGGCGCCGCGCGTCACCCCACCAGGTCCGTGACTCGAAACCGGCCGGCCCGGTTGAACCGGGCGGCGCGTGCAACCCCACGAATGCCGGATTGCGCGCCCGGGCCCCGATAACCGCGCCTGGCTCGGGGCCCCACTCACACCCCGCCCCGGCTGGTGGGTACGGCGCCCTAGGTGTTCTGTCCACGGAGGTTGGTGACAGCGATCACTGAAGAGTGAACTTGAACGAGTGAGGGCCTTCCGGGTTCGGTGTGGATTGCGACATCTCCACCGAACGACGAAAGGCCCTCATGCCCCACCGTAATGCACCCCTGACCGAGACCGGACGACTGCGCCTGGCCCGCTGCGTGGTCGAGGACGGCTGGCCCCTGCGCCGGGCCGCCGAGCGCTTCCAGGCCTCACCGACCACCGCTCAGCGCTGGGCCGACCGCTACCGGACGTTCGGCGAAGCAGGCATGAGTGACCGCTCCAGTCGCCCGCGCACCAGCCCGCGCAGGACCCCGACCCGCACCGAGCGGCGCATCATCAAGGTCCGTGTCCTGCGCCGCTGGGGGCCGGCCCGCATCGCACACTTGCTGCGGCTGGTGCCCTCGACCGTGCACCGTGTGCTGACCCGCTACGGCCTGGCCCGCCTCACGCACCTGGACCGGGCCACCGGCCGCGTCATACGCCGCTACGAACGCGAGAAGCCCGGCGAACTGGTCCACGTCGACATCAAGAAGCTCGGCAACATCCCCGACGGCGGCGGACACAAGGTCCTGGGCCGCCAAGCAGGCCGCAAGACCCGCAAGAACGCCGGCTACAGCTACCTGCACACCGCCGTCGACGACCACTCCCGCCTCGCCTACAGCGAGATCCTCACCGACGAGAAGAAAGAGACCGCCACCGGCTTCTGGACCCGTGCCCAGGCATTCTTCACACAGGCCGGAATCACCGTCGAGCGGGTGCTGACCGACAACGGCTCCTGCTACCGCTCACGCGACTGGCGCGATGCTCTCGCGGCAGCCGGGATCGCCCACAAGCGAACCCGGCCCTACCGGCCGCAGACCAACGGCAAGGTCGAACGCTTCAACCGCACCCTGCTCGACGAGTGGGCCTACGCAAAGCCCTACCGCTCAGAACAGGAACGACGCGACGCCTTCCCCGCCTGGCTGCACACCTACAATCACCACCGCGGACACACCGCGCTCAAAGGCCAACCACCCACCAGCCGCGTCCCCAACCTCACAGGGCAATACACCGGGCAGCACCGCAGGGGCCTTGAGGTGACCCCTGTGGTGTGGACACTCTGACAATGGATCTTGCAGCTCCAAGGGAAGGTGTCCTGGTGGGACGTAGATCTCCGTATCCGGAGAAGTTCAGGAACGATGCCGTGGCGTTGTATCGCGCGGCGGACGGCAAGCGCACGTACGCTGCGGTCGCGGCGGACGTGGGAGTGACCGGCGAGACCCTGCGGAGCTGGGTGCGCCAGGCGGACGAGCATGCGGGCCGCGCCCGCGGTGAGGTGCCCGGGGAGAACCGGGACGAGGAACTGATCCGGCTGCGGGCCGATCTCAGCCGACTGCGCAAGGCGGAGAAGGAGTGGCAGCTGGAGCGCGAGATCCTGCGCCGGGCAGCGGCCTATTTCGCTGCGGAGATGAAGACATGACCCGCCGCTGGAACTTCATCTCCACACACCGTGCCGAGTTCGGCACCCAGCGGACATGCCGGATTCTTCAGGTCTCCCGCTCGGGCTTCTACCGGTGGCTGGCCGCGGCGCCGGCCCGCGCAGAGCGGCAGGCCGCCGAGGATCTCCTGCTCGCGGAGATCCGTGAGGTCCACGCCGCGCACAAAGGAACGTACGGGGTCCGCCGCGTCCATGCCGAACTGCGGGGATTCGGCCACACCGTCAACCGCAAACGCGTCGAGCGGCTCATGCGGCGGAACGGAATCGAGGGCCGGCACCTGCGGCGACGTAAGCGCACCACGGTCCCCGACCGGCTCGCGCCACCCGCCCCGGACCTGGTTCAGCGCGCCTTCTCCGCTCGTGAGCTGGATGAGAAATGGTGCGGTGACATCACATACGTCCAGGTCGGCGGCTCGTGGTTGTATCTCGCCTGCGTGATCGACATCTGTTCACGCCGGGTGCTGGGCTGGTCGATGGCCTCGCACATGCGCGCAGAACTGGTCATCGACGCCTTGAAGATGGCCGTGGCGGCCCGGGGCGGCAGCGTCACCGGGATGATCTTCCACGCGGACAGGGGCGCCCAGTACACGTCGGCCGCGTTCGCGCAGGTCTGTGCCGCTTTCGGGATCCGCAGGAGCATGGGCCGGGTCGGTTCGAGTTATGACAACGCCCTCGCCGAGTCGTTCCGGCAGGGACTCAAGAGGGAAACGATGCACCAGAGGGTCTTCTCGACGGTGCGTCAGTCACGGCTGGAGATCTTCCAGTGGCTCACCTACTACAACGCGCGCAGACGCCACAGCGCCCTCAACTACCTCTCGCCAGCCGAGTTCGAACAGCAGCACCAGAAGGAACGTAGACTCACACTCGCAGCATGAACCCCTGTGTCCACACTCCGGGGGACACCTCACCGCAGCGCAGGTGGGCCAGGACGAGCAGGGCCTGCCGACCGGAGGTCAGGCGACGCCACCGGGAGCCGATCCGGCGGCGGTGACCTGCAAGAAGACCGGAGAGATGCCCCAGAGTGCGGCTGGACAGATCGATGCCGGACGGGTAGACAAGCACGCGAAAGCTCCTGGCGGACTGGTGATCTTGGTCGTGAACCCGTCTACCAGGAGCTTTCTTCATGCCCGCCGCCGGGGCTGCCAGCCCAACCACCCATGAGGTTGGAAGAGGTTCTCTGTCGGATGAATGTCAGCCTGCCGCTGGCAGTCCTGCTGCATCGGCTCAACCAGGTGCTGCGGGGCTGGACCGCCTACTTCCGCCCCGGGGTGTCCGCCCGGGCCTTCCAATACCTACGCATGATCGTCTGGCGTCAGGTCTTCGGATGGCTCCGGCGCAAGCACCCAAAGGCAGGGTGGAAGGAACTCCGCCGCCGCTTCTGCGACGGTGGATGGTGGCCGCGAGACGGGCACGCCGTCCTGTTCAACCCGGGATCGGTAGCCACCACGCGATACCGCCCTCGAGGGACGACCATCCCGTCCCCCTGGCCCAGCGCAACGAGCTGAGGAGAACAACGGCTCAACGGGGCTTGTGGAGAGCCGGATGCTGGGCCAACTCGCACGTCCGGTTCGGGAGGGCGGCGCGGAGAAACGGACCGGGAGGAATCCCGGCACCGCGCTCAGCGCCGACCCCACCACGACGTCGCGATCATCGATGACACCGGCAAGCTGCTGGCCAAGTGCCGGATCAACGGCGACCCGGACGGCTACCGGCCGCTGCTCGACCTGCTGGCGGAACACGGCGACACCGCAGAGACACCCATCCCGATGGCCATCGAGACCAGCCGCGGCCTGCTGGTCGCCACCCTGCGAGAGGGCCCCCGGAAGATCTACGCCGTCAACCCCATGGCCGCTTCCCGCTACCGCGACCGACACGGAGTCAGCCGCAAGAAGTCAGACCCCGGCTTCGTCCAGCGGCACCAGCCCGTCGCGGAACGCCTGCGCATGGCGCTGGGCGCTCGCCCCGTGTGTCCCCCAGGCCCTCATTAGTTGTGACGAACCGGGCTTGAGCGGACAAGTATCAATTCGCTTCCGCATGCAGGGGCTCCGCTGCCCTTGGGCACAGGGCTGCCACGCTTATCGTGTCAGCGGGTGTCGGTTTCCCCCCCGGTCACGGCGATGACTTCCCCCACGGTGAAGCTGGAGTCGGCATCGGAGGCGAGGTAGACATACGTGGGCGCGATCTCTTCCGGCTGGGCTGGCCGGCCCAGGGGTGTTTCGCTGCCGACCTGCGCGAGCCCGTCCAGTGGCATGTGCTGGTCGGCGACGTTGAGGACGGTCCAGGTGGGGCCGGGCGCGACAACGTTGGCCCGTACGCCCCTCTTGGCCAAGTGGGGGGCTATCGACTTGGTGAAAGTGATCAGGGCAGCCTTGGCGGCGGCGTAGTCGATCATGGTGGTGCTGCCCTTGAGGGCCTCCTCCGTCGCCGTGGCGATGATCGCGTCGCCCTGGTTCAGGTGCGGCAGCGCCGCCATGACCAGATGGAAGTAGGCGTACACGTTCGTTTTGAACGTACGGTCCCAGTCCTCGGCCGTCAGCTGCTCGAGCTCCAGCTTGCTGTTCAGGTACGCGGCATTGCTCACCAGGATGTTAAGCCGCCCGAGTTCGCCGGCCGTGTGCTCGACGACGTCCCGGCAGAACTGCGGGTCGCACAGGTCACCGGCCAGGAGCAGGCACCTGCGGCCGTGCTCCTCGACGACACGCCGGGTCTCCTCGGCGTCGCGCTGTTCGGACGGCAGATGGACGATGGCGACGTCGGCGCCTTCCCTGGCATAGAGCACCGCGACGGCGCGGCCGATCCCGGAGTCGCCGCCGGTGATCAACGCGACTTTTCCCTCCAGCTTGCCGGCCGCCTTGTAGTGTTCGCCCAGGTAACGGGGGCTCGGGTCCATGTCCGCCTCAAGGCCCGGAGGGTCTTGCTTCTGCTCGGGAAACGGAGGGTGGGGCTCCGAGGTGACCTGGGGAGTTGTGCCGGTGGGCTGGGGACTGTTCCGGTCCTGCATGACGCCTCCTTGCGGGCCCGCCTTTCGAGACAACGGCCCACGACGATCTTTGACGCGTCGGCGGGTTCCCGTGAGCGGAGCCGCAAAACGTCACGCGGACGCTCCCGCACCCGGTGCGGACTCCTCCCACGTTCCGCCCAACTCAGCCCACTGCGTCGGGGCGCTGGCCGAAGAGCGCAGTCGCAACCCGTCGGAGCAGGCAGCTGCGTCCTGCTGGGCGAGTCCAGGCGTGTGATCGCGAACTGTGGGGTATCCGTGGCCCATGGCATCCCAGGGTCGTGGTTCACCAGCTCCGGCAACGCTCGGCGTCCAGCTGACACCTGGACGCCGATGGCTTTTGGGATTGGTGACCACATCACTGGTTGGGGCTCTCGCCGGCTGCGGTGG
Organism: Streptomyces sp. Wb2n-11; assembly: GCF_001049855.1. Lineage (NCBI taxonomy): Bacteria > Bacillati > Actinomycetota > Actinomycetes > Kitasatosporales > Streptomycetaceae > Streptomyces > Streptomyces sp. Wb2n-11. Next base: position 6,363,286 of record NZ_CVPB01000001.1, on the reverse strand, counting down.
GACCGCAGACGCCCGCGAGAGCGATGCCGCAGCTGCTGCACAGCGCTTCGAGACCGCTCTGAGCAGCAAGGACGCGCACGCGTTGTGCGAGGCGCTGGCGCCCGGGACGCGCAGTGAGCTCGAAGACTCGCAGGAGCGGCCCTGCCTCGAGGTCATCACGGACCAGGATCTTCCCGAAGCGGGTGAACCGCGTTCGATCGACGTCTACGGGCGCCAGGCCCGCGTGGTGGCCGAGGGCGACACGCTGTTCCTCTCCCAGTTCGGGACAGGCTGGAAGGTTGTCGCGGCCGGATGCCTGCCCGAACCGGGCCAGCCCTACCAGTGCACGGTCAAGGGCGGGTGAGCGGCGATGCGGACGATGTTCCTGCTGTGCCTGGCCGTCGTACTCGGCGGACTCGCCTACTTCGGCGCGATCGGACTGATGCAGCGATGAACGCCTGCGTGGTGATCCGCCCGCCGGCCCCACCTGGGCGAAGGCGACGGGAGAAAGGGGTAGGCGGATGATGCGCCGCTTCCTGCGTGACAACAGTCTGACCCTGGCCTTCGGCATCGCGTTCCTCCTGGCCCTGGTAGGGCAGGCGGTAGCCGGACACGCCGAGTTCAACAACCAGCTGGCCACCGACGACCTGGAGCAGGTGAGCTTCGCCGCCTATCTGGCGTCCTCGGACTTCGCCGTCGACGTGACGGAGAACTGGCAGTCCGAATACCTGCAGTTCTTCCTCTACATCTTCGCCACCGTATGGCTGCTGCAACGCGGATCACCGGAGTCCAAGGAACCGCAGCAGGCAGGCACCGAATCCGATGAGGACCAGAAGGTCGGTAAACACGCCACCGCCGCATCCCCTCGCTGGGCCGCAGGCACCGGCTGGCGCGGAACGGTGTTCTCCCGCTCCCTCGGACTGGTGATGGGCTCACTGTTCCTGCTGTCCTGGCTCGCCCAGTCCATCACCGGCACGGCCGCCTACAACGAGCAGCAACTGCGCCAGTTGCAGGCGCCGATGGGATGGGCGCAGTACCTGTCCTCCGCGGACTTCTGGAGCCGCACCCTGCAGAACTGGCAGTCCGAGCTCCTGGCCGTGGCCTCCATGGCCATCCTGTCCGTCTACCTCCGCCAGCGCGGATCCCCCGAGTCCAAGCCCGTCGGCGCGTCCCACGACGACACCGGCATCGAGGGCTGACGGCCCACCGCGGCTTCATGACCGCAATGCCTTCTCGTACCCTCAGCGCCTCCGGTGCCAGTAGTGCTGGGAAGGCGTGCCGTCATGGCGTCCTCGTCCGCGTCCACCGGAGCGGTAGCGGGCAGCGGATGCGCGGGGTGGATTGTGCCCGGTCGGTGCTCTCGAATCGCGAGCGGCTGGTTTTGCCAGTGAGCTAGGGGTAGCCGTGTATGTGGCTAGGCCGGGAGGCCTGTCGAACACTCGACGTCGAGAAGAGGAGAGTGCGATGCCCGCAGGATCCAGCCCAAGCGTGAGCGCCAGTACGAGCACATCAAGGAAGGCGCCGAGAAGCGCGGTACCGGTGAGAAGCGGGCGAAGGAGATCGCCGCCCGTACGGTCAACAAGGAACGGGCCCGCTCCGGGGAGTCGAAGTCCGCGAGCAAGACGTCCACGCGTGACCCGAAATCCGCTTCCCAGCGGGGCGGACAGCGTTCACACAGCGGCTCTGGAGGGCCGACCAGGGACCAGCTGTACGAGGAGGCGAAGAAGAAGAACGTCGAAGGCCGGTCCTCGATGACCAAGGAGCAGCTCAGCAAGGCACTGGGGCGCTGACCAGGAGCCCCGGTCGCGCTGGCCGGCGGGGCCGTACCGCGTCGCGGGGGCTGCCCCGCCGTCCTGACGCATACCGGAAAGAGACCTCGTATGAGCGACGACAAGCCTCTCGCCCTGGTCACGGGCGCCTCCAGCGGCATCGGATTCGAGCTGGCCAAACAGTTGGCCGAGCGGGGCTTCGACCTGGTCGTCAATGCCGAGGACGAAGCGCGGCTCCAGCAGGTGGCTGAGCAGATCGGCGCGGAGGGCGCGCAGGTCACAGCGGTTCGAGCGGATCTGCGCGTTCACCAGGAGACCGGCATGCTCTTCGCCACGGCCACCACTCTGGGCCGCCCGCTCGATGTCGTCGTTCTGAACGCCGGAGTGGGCAGGGGTGGAGCGTTCGCGGACACCGACCTGGCAGACGAACTGGAGATCATCGATCTCAATATCCGTTCGACGGTGCACCTGGCCAAGCGCGTCGTACGCGACATGGTCGTACGCGGAGAGGGCCGCATTCTCGTCACCTCCTCGATCGCCTCGACGATGCCCGGCTCTTTCCAGGCGGTCTACAACGCCTCGAAGTCGTTCCTGCAGTCCTTCACCGAAGCATTGCAGAACGAGTTGAAGGACACCGGGATTACGTTGACCTGCCTGATGCCCGGGCCGACCGAGACCGACTTCTTCCATCGCGCCGACATGGACGACACGAAGGTCGGCAGACAGGACAAGGACGATCCTGCCCAGGTCGCGCGGCAGGGCCTGGACGCCCTCTTCGCGGGCAAGGACAAAGTCGTCGCCGGTTCCCTCAAGACCAAGGCGCAAGGGCTGGCCAACAAGGTGCTGCCCGACACGGCGAAGGCCCAGGCGCACCGGCAGATGGCTGAGCCGGGATCCGGTGAGCACAAAAACAGCGACTGAAATCCCCCTGCGCAGCCGCCCCTCAGCGAGAGCCGTCAGAGCCAGTCCCCATGCCAGCGGAGCTCCTGGCGACTCGCTGACCGGGCTTCAGCTTTGGCTCGGCCGAGTGGCGGAGCCGGTGGTTTTCCTCTCGCGCTTATGGGCACTGGGCGTCCATGGATTTCCAGCGTTTTCCTCTTGTGGACCGCACCGCATCGTTGCTGCTGCACGGGTACGCGTGGCTTCCGGACCGCATGCGGCGCGCCGCGGGACCGGTGGTCCGCGCCCGTGTGTTCGGCCGGCACGCAGTGGCCCTTCGGGGCCCGGAGGCGGTGCGCTTCTTCTACGACGAACGGCACGTCGTCCGCCACAAGGCCGTGCCTGAGCCGGTGCTCAGCACCCTGTTCGGACACGGTGCGATCCACACCCTGGACGGCGAGATCCACCGCGTACGCAAGGCGATGTTCCTGTCCCTCCTCACCCCGCCCGCCCGTGTCGCCGACCTCGCGGAGAACGTCACCGCCGCGTGGGACGAAGCAGTCGACTCATGGGCGGCGGAATCGGACGACGTCGTCCTGTTCGACGAGGCGGCGAAGGTCCTCACCGCGGGGGTGTGCCGTTGGGCCGGTGTGCCGCTGGAGACCTCCCGGGTGGAAGCGGTGTCCCGGGATCTGGTGGCTTTGGTGGACGGTTTCGCCACGCCGGGGCCCCGCCACTGGCGTGCCCGCAAGGCACGCGGCCGGTGCGAGGCATGGCTGGCAAGCCTGATCGACGACGTGCGCGCCGAAACAGCCGCCGTTCCCGGTGACTCGGTCCTCGCCGTAGTGGCGCAGCACCGCGACGCCGACGGACGGCTTCTGGACGCCCGTACGGCCGCGGTGGAGCTGCTCAACATCATCCGCCCGACCGTCGCCGTCGCCTGGTTCGTTGCTTTCGCCGGGCACGCCCAGCACCGCTGGCCGGAGTGCCGAAAGCGGCTCCAGGCCGACGACACGGCCTTCGCGGCAGCCTTCGTCCACGAGGTGCGACGCTTCTACCCCTTCGCACCGTTCACCGGAGGCCGGGCAGCCACTGACCTGTCCTGGCACGGCGAACACATCCCCGAAGGCGGACTTGTCCTGCTCGATCTCTACGGGCAGAACCACGACGCCCAGCTATGGGGCGACCCCTACACCTTCCGGCCCGATCGCTTCCTCGCCCACCCCGTCGAACGCGACGAACTCATCCCCCAGGGCGGCGGCGACCCGACGACCGGACACCGGTGCCCCGGCGAAGCCATCACCCTCGCCCTGCTCGAAGCCCTCAGCCTCCGCCTCGCCCGCCTCGATTACAAGGTCCCGGACCAAGACCTCACCATCCCGCTCGGCCGCGTCCCCACCCGGCCACGCAGCGGCTTCCGCATCACAGCAGCGGTACGGCGCGACCACGCGGACGCCCCACCCGGCCCCACCGGCTGATCCCCCGCAGAGCACTCCCGCGTGCCGGTCACACGAATCCCACCGCACGGAGGTACCGCCGTAATCATCCGACTCCCAAGGGACGGCTCGCCGGGCCGCGACCTGTCAACCACCACGGACCCCGTTCCGACCACGCAACGCAACCTGCGCATCTACCCCCCACCCAGCGCCTGACCGGTGCTCCGGCCGCTGAGCTGGTCCCGACACTTCCCGACCAGAGCCCTTCAGCTCAGCAACATTCGGCCCGCCTCCAGGGATGATCACCTCATCGGGCGTCGTGCACGCCTAACCGAACTTGCAAGTCGAGGGAGTGGACATGGCGGAGCGGCAGTCCGGCACGGTGAAGTGGTTCAACGACGCGAAGGGGTTCGGCTTCATCACCCCGCAAAGCGGCCCCGACCTCTTCGTCCACTACCGGGCCATTCAGGGCGACGGTTTCAGGAGTCTTGTGGAAGGCCAGGCGGTGACCTTCATTGCGGTGCAGGGCCAAAAGGGCATGCAAGCCGACGAGGTCATCGTGCAGGGCTGAGCCTGACCAGGGGGACCGGCTCGCCACCGCACCGCCTGCCACACGGCGTACCCGGCCTCGCAGTCGGCGCGCTCAACGGGCAATGGCGATGATGTACCGCCAGCAGCAGCCCGCCGAACCGACCGATCAGCAGCTGACCGGTGCGGAGACGATGCACGAAGTGAACGAGACGCTCCGCTCGATGACCGGCAACATCCATGCCCCGGCGTCGCGCTGGAGGTCACGCTCGGCAGAAGGCACGAGCTCCCGATGCACGCGGCGCACACCACCGGCCTCAGCCGGCTCTTCCGGAACGCCTCTGGCACCATCGGCGCCCGCAGCACACCAGGGGGCGGCCGGTGCTTCCACTGCGACGGGACCGGACTCGCCCAGTGCGCGTCGACTGAGGCAATACCGGTGACCATGTCCGGTCGCGGGGACACCGGGCAGCCCGTAGGTCCTCCACATCGGCCATCGGGGTGAAATCGACGCCGCACCTGTGCATGTGCGGCGTGTCTGCGGGAGGGATGCTGCCGGGCGTTGTATTCAGCGCGCCCATCCATGAAGCGGTCCGGCGGCTGTTGACGCGGCTGCCTGCCGCAGGGAAGGGAGCAGTTTCCATGCGCATACCACTGGCGTCTGTCGCCGCGACCGTGATGGTGTTGTCGGGCATAGGCGTGACGCCCGCGCTCGCTGCGACGGTGAGCACCGAGGACACGATGTTCCTCAAGGCCGCCCATCAGGGCAATCTCGCCGAGATCGCCGCAGGCGAAGACGCTCAGAAGCACGCGACCACCGAGTGCGTGGAGGAGGTCGGCCGGGTGCTGGTGCGCGACCACACCAAGCTGGACTCGGATGTGAAGATGCTGGCGAGCAAGCTGCACGTAACGCTGCCCAATTCCCCCACGGCCGAGCAGCAGAAACAGCTGGCCGCTGTGCAGGCCAAGGCGGGTACGCCCGCCTACGACGCGGCGTGGCTGAAGACCCAAGAAGCGGCGCACACAGCGACTCTGGCGCTCATCGACCGCGAGCTGTCAGTGGGGAGGAACGCCGAGGTCAAGGCCGCTGCCCGCAGTGCGCGACCCGTAGTGGCGATGCACCTCGACATGGTCCGCGGAGGTGTCTGCCACGCGGGCAAGAACGCGGGCAAGGTCCATGCCGGCACCGGTGGACAACTGGCCACCGACGACAACTCACTGGCCTTGGCGGGCGTCGTCACCCTGGCCGGTGGTGGACTCCTGGCCACCTGCGGGGCGCTGTGGTTCCTGCGCAACCGCCGCCGCTCCGCCGACCTGCCGTAGCCCGTGGCCGTGGCCGGACGCCGGTTCGCTGCCCGGGTGCTGGCGGCGAGCGGTCTGGGCGCCATGGCAGCCGGATGGGTGATGATCAGCGGCCCGCAGCCCCCACCCGGGGACGCGGGCCCGCTGCCTCCCGTTCAGGGCGCAGTGGCGAGTGGCCGTGCGCCGACCTCACCACCCCAGAGCATTCGCGGGCCAGGGCGGTTTCGCGCTCGGATCGTGCCGGTAGGGGCAACGGTCGACGGGGCGATGGCCGTGCCCGAAGCGCCCCGCGTCGGCGGATGGTGGGTCCTGGGCTCAGCCCTCGGCGCCCCACGCGGAACCGTATTGATCGCCGGGCACCTCGACACCCGCCACAGCGGACCGGGAACGTTCGCCCTGCTGCACAGCCTTCCGCTCGGCGCCCGCGTCGTACTGACCGGCGCGGACGGCCGGGTTTACGCCTACCACATCACGGCGCGCCGCATCTACCCCCAAGGCGCCCTTCCCGGCGACCTGTTCACCCGTGCGGGCACCGCGAGACTGGCCCTGATCACCTGCGCAGGACGCTACGACCACGCCGCCGGCCGGTACCTGGAGAACCTCGTCCTGTACGGCAAACCCACCTCGTCATGAGCAGCGGCATGCCCGCCTCACTTCGGCGGTCGGCCCGGGGTCCGGCAGGGGTCGGGCCTGGGCCGGGTCACGGTCGTGGACGTAGCCGGTCTTCCTTCGGCGGCCGGCCGCCGATGCTGGCGACCAGTTCGGCGCACAGGTCGCGGAGTTTGATGTTGCGGTGCTGTGAGGCGGTGCGCAGGATGGTGAAGGCCTGTTCGGCGTCGCAGCGCCGTTGGCCCATGATGATCCCGATGGCCTGGTCGATCACGGTGCGTGAGCGCAGGGCGGTTTCGAGATCGTTTGCGAATTCCTGGGCGTCGGCGATGCGCTGGGCCAGGGCGATGGCGCCGGTGGCCTGTGCGGCCAGCGAGCGCAGCAGCTGGCGGTCCTCGTCGGCGAAGCCGTCGGGCTTGGGGGAGTAGAGGTTGAGCGCGCCGGCGGTGTGGGTGTGGGGGGCGATGGGCATGGAGAGCGAGGAGCGGGTGCCGCTGGCCATGGCGTGGGCGGGGTAGGGGCCCCAGCGCTGCTCGCCGAGCATGTCTGTCACCACGACCTCCTCACCTTGGCGCAGCGCTTGCAGGCAGGGCCCGTCGTCCAGGCCGTACTGCTTCTCGTCCAGGTCGCGGGCGCTGGTGCCTGCGCTGGCCACGGTCAGGTGCCGGCCTTCGCGGCTGAGGGTGAGTCCGCAGCCGTTCGCCACGGGGACGCGGGCCAGGGCGAGCTCGGTGAGCCCGTCGAGAAACCCGTCCAGGGAGTCGCTCTCCAAGAGGAGCTCGGTCACGTGAGGGCCGTCGTATGTCATGGGAGCGTCCCTTGTGCAGGCCTTGCCTGCTGTAGGCGTCGGCGCGGCGCCGCCCGGGGCTACGGAAGTCCAGGCCCGAACGGAAGTCTCCCGGCGTCACGGCCGCCCTGGCCCTGTACGGAGACCGAGAGGGACGACCACACCCCCAGCCTCGCACGGACCTGTGCGCTCGTCGATGCATTCGAAGAGGCGGGCGGCTGGCCCCAAGCGGATGCAGGGGCCACCGGGTGCTTTCTTACCTTGCCGCCCGGGTCGTCGGCACCGCGGTGAGCCTGGCGGCATACCGCCTCGGTGCCGGGAGGAAGGGCGGGCTACTGGTCCTTGAAGTCCTCGCGGTTCACGCCGGCCTCTTCCATCGCTTCTCGCAGGGTGCGGCCGGTCCCGCCAGCCTGTTCTGCTTGGGGCTCTTCGGTGTCGTTGATGACCTCGTCGGTGGACGTGGTCTTGGGCCGGTTCTCCTCGGGCACGGTCATGGGGGAGTCCTTCCTGTGTTCAGTGCTTGGTGTGCCGCAGCGTTCGAGACGCGGCCCTGGCGGGACGGTCTTTCCCCGGGCTCCCTCACGACAAGGAGACGGCGCCGCGGCACGCGTCCCAGGTAACCGCTCGCGGGAGGCGCAAACCCTTACGACCTGCGGAGAGAAGGCCGCCGGGTTTCTCTCCTCTCCATGAGGGGTCCGCGCCCTTGGCACCATGGTTTCCTGCACTGGAACCCCGGGCCTGATCGGGGCAGGCTGGTGTCATGGGCGGTGCTCCGATTGTCGTGCACCGGCCGTCTGCGTCGGGCGGCCGACGGGTCACCCTGCACCGCCACGGCCGCGACGAAATCCTGGGCCTGGCTTACTCCGACCATGATCTGGCGGTGTTTCTCGAAGCCGCCGGTGTGCTGGACCCGGACGAGCTCATGGACAACCCCCTGTGGGTGGAGTGGCGGGGCGCAGACGCCCACCAGTGGGACGCGGCATAGAGGCAGCCTCATTCGCGACCCGTAACAGCCCAGACGCAGCTGCTGCATCAGGCCACATCCCCGGCAACCGGGCCATACGCTGGGGGTGACATTCGTTCGGGCTTCTCGTTTTCGTCTGCCGAGCATCAGGACCCGTGGCCCCCGTATTGCCGAGGCCGACGGGCGGACGCGGGCCGTCCCTGTCCGACAGGCTGACCCGCATGACTTCGCTCGAAGATTCGGCCCGTATGCTCCGTGCTCTGCTGCGGGCCAGCCATCTGTCCGCCTTCGAGGAGCTCCCCGCCTTGATCGCCCAACATGGCATGGAGGCGGGCCTGCACCGGGCACGGTTCTACGTGGTGGACATGCAGGAAGTAGTACTGCGGGAAGCCACCGGGAGAGGCATCGACGCCGGCCAGGATGGCCAGGAACTGCGCATCGACGCCACCTTGCCGGGCCGGGTCTTCACCAGCGGACAACCGCACCACGCGTCTGCCGACGGTCGCACGCGGCACTGGCTGCCGGTCCTCGACGGCACGGAACGCCTCGGTGTCCTGGGCGTCGAGACCGGTCCCGACCCGGACGAGCAGACCCGGGCGGCGATGCAGGATCTGGCGTCCCTCCTGGGCGTGCTGCTGGTCTCCAAACGCCACCACAGCGACTCCTACGCCCGGCTGACCCGCATCAGCCCGATGTCGGTGTCCGCGGAGATGCAGTGGACGCTCATGCCGCCGCGCACGTTCTCGAACCGGCGGATGACGATCGCCGCTGCGATGGAGCCCGCGTACGCCACCGCGGGCGACGCGTTCGACTACGCCCAGGCCGGCGACACAGCCCACCTGGCGATCTTCGACGCCATGGGCCACGACACCTCGGCCGGACTGACCGCCAACCTCGCCATGGCCACCTGCCGCAACCAGCGCCGCCAGGGCAACGGGCTTGCCGAAGCCCGCGACGCCATCGAAGCCACCTTGATCGAGCAGTTCGCCCAGAGCCGCTACGCGACCGCGGTCCTGGCCGACCTCGATCTCACCAGTGGCGTATTGACCTGGATCAACTGCGGCCATCACCCACCGGTTCTGATCCGGGGCCGGCGCTGGACCACCCACCTCACCTGCACGCCCACCCACCCCATGGGCACCAGCCTCGGGCTTCCGGTGACCTTGTGCCGTGAGCAATTGGAGCCGGGCGATCAGCTGCTGCTGTACACCGACGGCATCGTTGAGGCCCGCGACGCGAAGGGACATGAGTTCGGCCGCGACCGCTTCGTCGACTTCGTCATCCGCCACCAGGCCGACGGCCTACCCGCCCCCGAAACCCTGCGCCGACTTGTCCGCGCCGTCCTCGAGCATCACGACGGACGCCTGAACGACGACGCGACCGTCCTGCTCTGCGAATGGCACGGCGACACCCACCCGGCCTCGCCCGTGCAGTAAGCGGAATGGGGGCCAATGCTCCGAGGGCTGCAGCTGCCGGGTGGGGGCGAGCGCTGTCAGGCGGCTGCGGTGGCTGTGGAGAGGGCCGTCGCAATCGCGGTGTTCGTGCGGGCATGGATGACCGGTCGGTGGCCGTCGCTGTATGTGTTGGTCTCGAGCAGGCGGCGGGCGGCTGGGCTGTGGGTGGCGATGGACATCAGGATTCCCAGGTGGCTGCACATGCGGTGGGCACGGAGCACCGTGCTGACCGCGGCGGGGCCGGCGGCCGCCTCGTCGAGGACGATGACTACCGGCGTCGGCCGGTGAGCGTGGACGAGGTCGCTGATCGTCTCGGACATCCGGGCCCGTCCGCTGACGCCCGGATCGCGGCGCACCGTGATGACAAGGACGCCCTGCTCGATCGTGTGGGACAGCATCACACTCTCCTGTTTTTCCGCCGCCGGTGAGCTTCGCTTGGCCGTACATGAAGTGCCCCGTACAGCAATCGCCATGCGTACCGCCTTGCACGCACGTGCACGGCTGTCGGAGTGGCTCATGGCTTGCGGTGTTACCGGCCCCGGAAGTCGGGAACACGTGCCACGTCATTCTCAGCACGCCGGTGTCGCCCACGCGACCGCGACACCGGCCGGCGACAGACGAAGGAGCACTCTGCGATGACAAAGGCGCGGGACATCATGACCGGCGGGACCGAATGCATCGGCGCGGACGAAACCGTGCTGGACGCCGCGCGCAAGATGAAGGACCTGGGCGTGGGCGCTCTGCCGATCTGCGGAACCGACAACAAGCTCAAGGGCATGCTCACCGACCGGGACATCGTGGTGAAGGTCCTCGGCGCGGGCAAGGACCCCGCCACGTGTACGGCGGGCGAGCTCGCGCAGGGCGAGGCGGTGACCATCGGCGCCGACGACGACGCTCAGGAGATTCTGCGCACCATGACCGAGCACAAGGTGCGCCGGCTGCCGGTCATCGACGGCCACGACCTGGTCGGCATGGTCGCCCAGGCCGACGTCGCCCGCTCCCTGCCCGAGCCGCAGGTGGGTGACCTGCTCCAGGCGCTGTCCACCGACTGACACCCGAGTGCGCACGCCCTGGTGCCGGTGGAGACCGGCACCAGGGCCAGGACCCATGCGCGAGACGAAGAAGCCGCTTCTTGCAGGCGCCTGGAGACGGCCCGTGGCCGAGGAACGATGAGCAACGCAGAACTGATGCCTGTCTTCGAGACCCTGGACTCGCTTGCCGATCTGGTGACGAGCCGAAACGGCCTGTACGTGCGCTGGTCGCGGGGGCCGGAACCAGATCTTCGCACCGTCTGCAGCAGAGACGACCTCACCGGCGTTCCTCTTCCGGGACTGTCCGCCAGTTCGCTTGACGTGGAGGACTGGTGGGGGGAGCGGCCCGTGCGCACGTGGGTGGCGCGGCGGTTGTACGACTACTCCCACCTTCCGCGCATCAAGGACTCACGGACACGGCCGTGGGTGCTCCACGGCACCGAGGCAGGACGAGGGCCGGACAACGAGCCCCTCGTCCAAGGGGTCGAACCGCTGGGATGGATCGGCACATCAGTCATCACCGAGGCACACGACGAGATCAATCACCAGCCGGGACCGTGGGGCCCCCTACGGCGTGACGAAACGGCCTGACTCATGCAGCAGTAGGCGTGGAGGAAAGGGCCAGGGCAGCGGCGCATGCCATCAGCCGGGTAGCCGTCGCCGGGGTTCCACATTCGTATCCTTTGCGCGTCTTGGCACCGCTCGTGGGCTGCACGCGTCCAGGGGCCGGCCGCAGGCGGCGGCCGGCCCCTGGACGCGAGCGCCTGCGGTCCGGCGGAACCGCTGCGCCTGCGCTGCGCTCTTCGACAGGATGGCGGCGTGGCGCCGGAGGGTGGCGGTGACCGCGCGGGCCTTCCTGGTCGGCTGGAGGGCGATCTGCTCGTAGTCACAGGGCGTGAGGTTCGGGTCCTGCCATGCGAGGACGGCGCACGGCCCTTTCGGGGAAGGCTGCGCGCAGCAGGGGTGATCATGCCGTTCGGGTCGGGGGCGGCGGTGCGGATGATCTGTTCGGTGGTGCCGCGCAGCGCGCGTACGGAGGCTGTGAAGCAGCGGTTGACGGGGCGCGGCAGGTGGCCGAGGGCGGGGTGGGGGCAGAGGGCTTTGACGATCAGGCCGGTGACCATGTCGGGCAAGGCGGTCAGGAACGTGCGCTGGCTGGTGGGGTCCAGGCGGGTGCCGAAGAAGGATTCGGTGACGGTGTCCAGGGCCAGGGCGCGCATTTCGTGTTCCATCGACACCGGCCGGTCCGGGTGCCAGCGGGCGATCCGCTCGTTGACGACCCTGCACATGACGGGGATGTAGGGGGCGACTGCCCCGGGGGTGAAGCAGGACTGCAGGGTCCGGCGCTGGGCGCGGCGTTCGTCGCCGTCGGTCAGCAGGATCCCGGGGCCGAACAGTCGGCGGGCGATGTCCTGGGCACCGCTGCGCGGGCAGGCACCGGACTGGGTGGTCAGCAGTTCGTGGACGAGGTCGGGAGCGGTGACGACGTGGAGTTCGCGGTGCGCGAGACGCACTCGTACCAGTGGGGCCACTGCGGCCAGCGAGGTGAGGAAGCCGAGGGGGTCACGGAGCAGCGGCACCAGGTGGCCCAGGCGCGTTGCCGCGCCCGGTGCCAGCGGCACGCTGGACCTGGCTGGGTGCCGGTTGGGTGGTGGTCTGGAAGGTAGGGCCCATCAATTGCCTCGCTTCGTGACATGGACGGTCAACGGCCGCTCGCGTAGGGGCGTGCTCAGGCCGGTCGTTGTCGGGGGTCGTACTGCCACCACCAGGCGATGGACGCCAGGGGCAGCGGCCCGTCCTCGCGGGGAGTCTCTCGCCAGCCGCCGGGTTCGAATATCCGGGCTCCGGCCTGCCCGTCGCTGGTACAGGTACCGGTTGGTCCACAAGGCCATGCCGAGGACCCCGCGCACGTACTGCCCGATTACCCCCAGGTAGCCGAATACGAGGCGAGCGGTTCTCCACCGACAGCAGCAAGACTCCCCAGGAGTGCTGATCTCCTCGAGGGGCTGCCCTTGCTGCTATACACCGACGGCATCATCGAATCGCGCGACGCCAGAGGACACGAGTTCGGCCGCGACCGGTTCGTCGACTTCGTGATCCGCCACCAGGCCGACGGCCTCGCCGCCCCCGAAACGCTGCGCCGCCTGGTGCGCGCCGTACTGGAACATCACGACGGGCACCTGAACGACGACGCCACCGTCCTGCTGTGCGAGTGGCACGGCGGAACCGAGGCGGCCCCGCCCGTCCAGGACGGGGCCGCCGTGCCGGAAAGGCCGACCGGCGACGGCTGACGGACGCCGAGCAACATCTGGCTCCACGACCACGCGTGCCCTCGGGACCCATGGGTACCTGCGGCATCGCAATTACCGTCGCGTGAGGCAGGAGCAGTACGACAATGACCCATCAGACCTCGGCCACCACGTACGAAGGAGGGGCGGCCGTCGCCGACGTGGTGCGGGTGGCTTCGGTGCCCGCCGGGCACGTGTACGTACGGCACTGTTCGGACGAGGGGGCGTCGGACAGGATCGTCCGGCTCAAGGACCCGCGTCCCAACGGAGCGCCCAGCACTTCCCAGCGATGGTGGCCGCCGGTCATGCTCGACCCCGGCTGGGTGCACGCGCACCACACCGAATTCGACGTGTTCCACCTGCACTTCGGCTTCGACGCCCAGACGCCGGAGCAACTGTCTTCGCTCGTGCGGGCCCTGCGGCAGCACGGCAAGCCCTTCGTGTACACCGTGCACGACCTGCGCAACCCCCACCAGCCCGACCCCGCGCCGCACGACGCCGCACTGGACGTCCTGATCCCGGCAGCCGATCACCTCATCACCCTGACCCCCGGCGCAGCGGCCGAGATCGAGCGCCGCTGGAACCGCACCGCGACGGTCCTGCCCCATCCCCACGTCGTCGAGCAGCCCCGCCTGTCCCGCCCGCGCCCGCACCGCGACGGCTTCCGGGTGGGCGTCCATGCCAAGAGCCTGCGCCCGAACATGTCCCTGCTGCCGGTCGTGCGCGCACTGACGGCAGCCGTGGCGGTGCTGCCGGACGCGGAGCTGCACGTGAACATCCACCGCGAAGTCGCCGACCCGCACGCGCACGCCCACGACCCCGCCGTGCTCGCGGAACTGCGGACGCTCTCCGACGCGGGGCGGCTGCGCCTCCACGTCCACGACTACTTCGACGACGACGAGCTGTGGGACTACCTCACCGGGCTGGACCTGTCCGTACTGCCCTACACGTTCGGCACCCATTCCGGATGGCTGGAGGCGTGCCACGACCTCGGCACCCCGGTGGCCGCGCCCTCCTGCGGCTACTACGCCGAACAGCGCCCCTGCCTGACCTACGGCCACACCGTGCGAGACGGCCTGGACGAGCAGTCCCTGCACGCCGCCGTGCGCGAGGCGTACCACTCGCGCCCCCGCTGGCGCGCCCCCGCGTCACAGCGGGCCGCCGAGCGCGCCGCCGTGGCCGCGGCCCACCGCGCGATCTACCGGGAGCTCCTGTGAGCGGCCCGCTGCGCATCGCGCTCGTCGCGTCCGCCCGGTTTCCCATCAGGGAGCCGTTCGCCGGAGGACTGGAAGCGCACACCTGGTCGCTCGCCCGCGCCCTGACCGTGCGCGGACACCGGGTCGAACTCTTCGCCGCCCCCGGATCCGATCCGGACCTCGACGTAACGGAACTGCCGGTACACCGGCCGAAGCTGAGCACGGCCGCCCGGTCGGACGTCAGCATGCCGGACGACACCTGGATGGAGGAGCACCACGCGTACCTGCGGCTCATGCTGGACCTTGCGCAGGACGGCGGGCGCCGCTTCGACGTCGTCCACAACAACAGCCTCCACTACCTGCCCCTCGCGATGGCTCCGGCCGTACCGGCTCCGGTGGTGACGACCTTGCACACGCCGCCGACGCCATGGCTGGAGTCCGCGATTCAGACACACCGGGACCGCTCCGTGACGTTCACCGCCGTCAGCGAGCGCACCGCGTCGGCCTGGCGCCCCCTCGTCGCCGCCTCCCGGGTCATACGCAACGGCATCGACACCGCTCTGTGGCCCGAGGGGGAGGGCGGCGGATACCTCGTGTGGTCCGGCCGGATCGTGCCGGAGAAGGGACCGCACCTGGCGGCCGAAGCCGCCCGCAAAGCCGGGCGCCCCCTCCGTCTGGCCGGTCCCATCGGCGACGCCGACTACTTCGCGACCCACGTGGCCCCGCTGCTTGACGACGACATCACCTACGTCGGTCACCTCGCGCGCCGGGACCTGGCCCGTCTGGTGGGCGGGGCGGCGGCCGCCCTCGTGACGCCGCGCTGGGACGAACCGTACGGGCTGGTCGTCGCCGAGGCCCTGTCCTGCGGCACACCGGTGTGCGGCTTCGACCGCGGCGCCCTCGGTGAGATCCTCACCGACGAGTGCGGCCTGCTCGCCCCGCCGGAGGACGCCGGGGCCCTCGCCGAGCTCATCGACGCCACGACGCGGCTCGACCGTCGCGCGGCGCGGGAGCGCGCGCGACGGTTCTGCTCACTCGATGCCATGGCCGACCGCTACGCGTCCCTCTACCAGGAGCTCGCGGCATGATCGGCTACTACGTGCACCACCAGGGACGGGGCCACCTGCACCGCGCCATGTGCGTCGCCCGGCACCTCCGCACTCCCGTCGTCGGCTTCTCCTCCCTTCCCCGGCCCACCGCCTGGCAGGGGGAGTGGTTCCGACTGCCGATGGACACCGACCGCGCCGGGCCGGGCAGCCGGCCGGCCGAGATCCTGGACCCGACGGCGGGCGGAAGGCTCCACTGGGCTCCCCGGCACCACACCGGCCTGAGGGACCGCATGGGGATCGTCGCCGACTGGATAGCCCGCACCGGACCCCGCCTGTTCGTCAGCGACGTATCCGTCGAAGTGGCGACGCTGGCACGGCTCATGGGCATCCCCGTGGTCGTCGCCGCGATGCGCGGCGACCGCTTCGACCCTGCCCACCGCATGGCATACGACATGGCCGACGCACTGCTCGCGCCCTGGCCGCAGACGTCGCCGGAGCCGGACTGGCCGCACCACTGGCTGGACAAGACGATGTACACCGGTGCCTTCTCGCGCTATGACGACCGGCCACGTGACCAGGCGCCTCCTTCCCCGGGCCCGAGCTCGCGCTCCCGGGAGGTCGTCGTCATGCTCGGCGCCGGCGGCGCCGACATCACGACGGACGACCTCACCACCGCGTCCGAAGCCACACCCGGCTGGTCGTGGACCTTCCTGGGCGCCCCGCGCGGCGACCGATGGGTGAACGACCCGTGGCCACTGCTCTGCCGGGCCGACGTCGTCGTCACCCACGCCGGTCAGAACGCCGTCGCCGAATGCGCCGCCGCCCGTACACCCGCCGTCGTCATCCCGCAGGACCGGCCCCACGGCGAGCAACTGGCCACGGCCCGGGCACTGCGGGCCGCCGGGCTGGCGACCGTACGACGCGGCTGGCCCGCACCCCATGAATGGGACGAACTGCTGCACCGTACGGCGAGCCGCCCCGGGGACCGCTGGGCCACCTGGGCTCCGGGTGACGGCGCCCGGCGAGCGGCCCGTCTGCTCGACCGGCTGACGGCGACGGCGCCGGGGAAACGGGAGGCAGCATGCGCCTCGCGGTGATCACCCTGGTCTCGGGCCGCCACCGACACCTCCTGCTCCAGCAGGACGCACTGGCCGCGGGCACACGGCAGCCCGACCGCTACGTGGCCGTCACCATGGCCGACAGCGCTGCCCGCGACGCGATCGGGGGCAGGCGGCCCCTCGCACAGACGGTCGCCGTTCCCCTCGGCGCCGAAGGACGGCTGCCTCTCGCGGCCGCCCGCAACGCCGGGGCGAACCGGGCCCTGGCCGACGGAGCCGACCTGCTGGTGTTCCTCGACGTCGACTGCGTGCCCGGTGAGAACCTGCTGGCACGGTACGCCGCCACGGCCACGGACGGCGCGCTCCTGTGCGGCACGGTCGCCTACCTGCCGCCCCCACCGCCCGAGGGGTACCGCCTCGCCACTCTCCCCACCCTCGCGCCACCCCATCCGGGGCGGCCGAATCCCGAAGACACGGAGATCGTCCGGGGAGGCGACCACCGGCTCTTCTGGTCCCTGTCGTTCGCGCTGACCGCCCGCACCTGGCACGACGTCGGAGGGTTCTGCGAGGAGTACGCGGGATACGGCGGCGAGGACACCGACTTCGCCTTCACGGCGGCCGCGCGGGGCGTGGACCTGTGGTGGGTCGGCGGCGCCCCCGCCTACCACCAGCACCATCCGGTGAGCAGGCCGCCCGTCGAGCATCTGGACGACATCCTGCGCAACGGCGCCGTCTTCAAGAGGCGCTGGGGGACATGGCCGATGCAGGGCTGGTTGCGCGAGTTCGAGGAGCGGGGTCTCGTGGCGTACGAACGCCGGACCGGCTCCTGGCTGAAAACGCCCGCAGCGGGTCGGTGACCCGCAGCGTGTGATCTCTCGGTTTGGTGTCGGCAGCAGGGAGAGTCAGTGGTGGTGTTCTGGGGGGTGTTCTTAGACGCCATCCGCTTTCCGAACGTGATCGTTTGGTTCGGGCTGGGTGGGCATGAACTCCGGCTGGCAGCGGGAGAGATGGGCATGGTTTGTCCGTTCGTCTCGCTTGTGGAGGTGGCTGGTGCCGTCGGTGCTCGGTCTGCTGGAGGCCCGGGAGAAGAAGGTCCGGGAAGAGGTGGCACGGTTGCGGGAGGAGGCCGAGCGGGTGCAGGCCGCCCTCGGCGAGGCAGAACGTGCACTTCAGCGCCTTGCAGATGCCCGTGCGATGGTGGCCGAGGTGCTGGCCGAGCCGCCGTGTGCGGTCGTGGAGCCGGTGGCGGGGGCGGTGGTGCCCAGACGGGCCGAGGGGATGACAGCGACGGTCCTGCCTGCCGACTACCAGCGGATCATGTCCGTGCTGGAGTCGGATGCGGCCCGGGAAGGAATGCGGTGCCAGCAGCTGGCCGCGGCCCTGGGCCTTCAGGCGGTCCCGGCGAAGGTCGAGGGGGTGCGGTCGAAGGCGAAACGCCTGGTGGAGCGAGGGTGGGCCCTCCAGGTGCGGCCGGGGGTGTTCACCGCGCTCGAAGGGCCGGCCGGCTGAAAGCACCTGGGCGGCGTCCGGCCAGGCGGCCGCTCATAAGCATGGTCATCGACCACAGCACCATGGCCTCGTGCATGACGGGCAGCGTCTCGTAGTCACGCGCCAGACGACGTGAGCGCATCAGCCAGCTCAGCGTTCTTTCCACCACCCACCTGCGGGGCAGCACCACGAACCCGGTGGTGTCGTCGGTGCGTTTGACGATGTCGAGGGTGAGCTGGAGTTTCTCGGCTGCCCAGTCGACCAGGCGCCCGGCATAGCCGCCGTCCGCCCACACCAGGCGGATGGAGAAGTACATTTTCCGAAGCCGCTCGAGCAGGGGGACGGCGGCGTCGCGGTCCTGCACGCTCGCCGCGGTCACAGCCACGGCCAGGACCATGCCGAGGCAGTCCACCACCAGGTGCCGCTTGCGGCCGCCCACCTTCTTCCCGCCGTCCCAGCCGGAGGTGGAGCGCGGGATGTTCGCCGCTGCCCGCACCGACTGTGAGTCCACGATGGCAGCAGTCGGATCCACCGTGCGGCCTTCCTTCTGGCGGACCTTGTCGCGCAGCCGGTCGTGGAGCTCGGCGAGCAGACCCGTGATCTGCCAGCGGCGGGCGAAAGCATGCACCCGCCGATACGGCGGGAAGTCCGCAGGCAGGTTGACCCACTTGACGCCGTTGTCGGCCACATAGCGGACCGCGTCGATCATCCAATGCCGCGAAGTTAAGGCCCAGTTGACGTTGTCAAGGTTTCCGGAAGAGGGATCTTGTACGTACTCGGCGCCGTGCGGATGAGTCGGCCGTTGCGTGCCCAGTAGCAGAGCTGCGCGTTGAAGCCGCTGAGCACGCGTCCGGTGACGGTGAGGCCGAGGTTTCCTGCGATGTCACGGGCATGCATGGCCTGGTTGGAGTTCTCCGCCAGGATCCGGCAGACCTGCCCCCAGCGGCCGGTGGCGGCCCGGTCTGGGGCATGCGCGGTGGGAAGAGCCGGTGGATGCACGGTGATCACAACGGCTGTGATTGGTGTGCTGTCTCGAGGTCGTTCGTCGCGGTTCCAGATGGCATAGCGGGACGTTCCGCACTTGACGATGCGAGCGGACAGCCGCATCCGGCGCTTGGGCAGCAACGCCCGCAGGACACGGGTGCCGATAGGTCCGACCAGGTCGAGGCGTCCGCTCGCACCTGCGGCTTCGGACGTTCCGGCGACGCTGACGACCGTGTCGCGCGCGGCCTCCAGAGCGACGGTGAAGCCGGCCCGGTCGGGATCGCAGCCGGGCACTGTCTCCACCGCGGTCACCATCATCGAGCGCAGGGCCTGGTAGATGACGAGGATTCCCCACATTTCCTGGGTGAGACCCGCCGGGTCCTTCGACCGTAGAACGCGGCCTTTGAGCAGGGTATGACGTAGCGCCAGGTACGCGGTCTCGATCTCCCAGCGCTCGTGGTACAGACCGACCAGGCGGTCTGCTGGGTCGGTGCGGTGGTCGCTCAGCGTCGTGAGCAGGCGGTAGGTACCGCCGAAGTCGTCGCCACGGGCCGTGCGGGAGCGGACCTCGGCCTCGATCACCCGCAGCCGAACGCTGCCGATCCGGGTGAGGTAGGACCCGTCGGGCAGCAGCGTCAACACCGGCGGACGCCGAGTGCTGGTGGCACGGATCAGGAACTGTGCCCCCTGAGCCGCGATGTCTGCGAGCAGTCTGTTGCTGTCGAAGGCGCGGTCCGCCAGGAGGAGCATGTCCGAGGTCAGATGCTTGACCAAGTCGTGTGCGTAATCGGTTTCGCCCTTCGAGGCGGTTCCGAAGACGGCGGCGATCAGGCCGCGGGTGCCGGTTTCGCACAAGGTCATCAGCATCAGCCGGGGGTAACCGGAAGGGCCGTGGCGACGCTCCGTACGGCCGAGCCAGGACCGGTTGCGCTCGTGGTCGGGGACGTTCAGGCTCCCACAGCCGTCGAAGGCGACCGTCCGCCAGAGGCGATAGCTCACGCCAGGGGTGGACGGTTGGGCCAACGGGCCCGCCAGCACCTCGAACAGCCGCTGGAACGGGGCAACACCGATCCTCCGTCGCAGATCGCGAAGGGCCTTCTCCGACGTCTGCGGCACCACAGCGGTCAGTCCGGCCACGAGCTTGCCCCACACCAACCTGGCGCCCAGATGCTCGAACAACCCGAGTGCGAGCACGAAGTACACCCCGACGCGCGAGGGGAGGCTTCGCAGCCGCCGTTCGCGAGTCCCGGTCTCGTCCAGCACCGCATCCACTAACTCGGGTGGGATGACCTGCGTCAACTCACCGATGTGACCAGGCGCGAACACGTCGGTTGCACGCATGACAAACTGAGCCACCGGGCCTCTGCTTTCTCAGGAAGATCTTGGTCGATCCCCTGGATAGCAGAGGCCCGTCTCGTACGCACTCGCGCTTGACAACGTCAACTGGGCCTTAACTTCGCGGCATTGGTCGATCATCTGCCGGTGGCAGAAGCCCTCCGGCCGCCCGCCCCGGCCCTCCAGCCAGGCCGGAACCGGCAGCACTGCCCGGATGACCTGCCACTCCGCCTCCGTCATGTCGGAGGCGTAACACGCCGTGCGGTCCGGCCGGTCTGCCGCGTTGCCGAACGTGTGCGCGAGGCAGTCACACGACAGGGAAGGCGAGTTGGACTCCACGCACGCGAGCGCGAAAGACTGCGGCAACAGGGCCTCCTGGTGCTTGGTTTGGTTCGCACCCCCGAGCTACCAAGAGGCCCTGCTGTCATGCGCCGACTCTCGCGCGATCACCCGATCAGGAACCCTGTTCGAGCAGGCCAGCTCCGTGATCGATAAGCGGATGGCGTCTCAGGCCAGGCCAGGAGATTGAACGACGAAGCGTCTCCCCTCGGCATGAACGAGGAGAGACGCTGCCGTATTACCGGTTGATCCGAGCACCCACGCAGTTGAGCAGGGCTACAAGTCCAGCAGGAAGTCGAACTCGCCGTCCTTGACGCCCAGCAGCCACGCCTTGGCCTCACCCGGCGTGTACACATGGGGCGGCCGATCGGGATTCTGCGAGTCACCGATCAGGACATAGCCATCCTGTGCGGCGACCCGAACACAGTTGCCGCCACCACCGCTGTACTTGGACACCTTCCAGTCGACCGACGTTAGGTCGAACGAGGACGGGTCCGGCTTCGCTGTCACTGTTCTAGCTCCTTGATTCTCTTCTTGAGACGCAAGCGCGTCTCGTCGGGGTCCAGCGCTCGCTCCCACAGATTGGTGAAAGTCGCGGTATAGCGCTGCACGTCATCGTTCCCGTCGAAGTACAACGAGCTGACCATCGTCTCGACCCACACGACTTGGCGTGCGGCCTCGGGGAAGGCCATGAGGACGAACGGGCCCGCAGACCCAGGGTGCAGTCCAACGGTGTCCGGCAGGATGCGGATGGTGTTGCGAGGGTCCTCGGACTCCTCCAGGACTCGCTCCAGCTGTCGCCTCGACACGGCCGGGTCGTCGCCGACGACGCGGAGCGCGCGCTCGTCCACGAGGGCGCGAAAATCGGTGAGCGCGCCCGCTCGTACCTGCTGCTGGCGGTCCATGCGAACGTCGACGAGTGCTTTGACCTCGGAGTGCCGCAGATCGGGCCGCATCCGGGCGATGACGATGTAGGCGTAGTCCTCGGTCTGACAGAGACCTGGCCAGAGCTCGCCTTCGTAGTTCCGCAGCCCGGCGGCCCGGCGCTCCATCAACAGGAAGCCCTCGAACTGCATGGGTCCGAGCAGGTACGCGTTGCGCCGCCACAGGGCGGGACGCGGGCGGCCGGCCGGAGTGGTGTCGGCCCCCAGCAGTGCCAGGATTTCTGAGCTCTCGGACTCGCTGGCCCTGTAGACCTCGAGTAGCGCCGCGACGAGATCGCGGGCCACGCGTCGACGCTGGCCGCGCTCAAGACGGCTGATGCCGCTCGTGTCGATCTTGACGCCGCGTTGGCGCAGCACCTCGTGGCGGGCGACGTCGCCTTGCGTGAGGCCGCGGCGTTCACGCAACTCTTCGAGCCGCAGGCCGACTTCACTGAGGGTCAGCGACCACGGCGTCTTCGCTTCTGGCATGGTGGTCAGTCTGACGGCTCGCCACGCCGCCTACAAGCAATATGGCCGAGCAATTTGCTCAGCCATATTGCTAACGGCTTGCCTTTGGGTCCATCCTTGCCAGGGTCACGAAGTGTGCAGCCCCTGTCGCCATGCGTGGAGATCGGGTCGCTGCTCTGCTGCCCGTACACGCCCAGGGGAAGGGCTGTCGCGATGAGTCCGACGCTGTTCAGCCTCCTGCTGAAGGAACAGAACCTCACCACCTGGGAAGTATTCTGCGTGCCCTACACCGCAACCGGGCGCAAGCTCGCCCAGGAGACCAACAACCGTCGTCTCGCCACGGTTGGCCTTGGGCGCACCACCTTCGACCGGTGGTCCTCCGGCACCTGGTTCGGCCGGCCCCGCGATGAGGCGGCACAGATCCTGGAGCGGATGTTCGGGCGTCCTGTTGACGTGCTGTTTGCCCCTGCGGTCGACGCGAACGAGCCTCCGGTGGCCATGGGTTCAGTGGCGACACAGATCGGCTCTCGCTGGCCCACTTCCAGCCTGCTGATCCCTGCCGGCGGCCCGGCCGGGACCTGGGAGATCACAGGGCGCCATCGTTTGGACGGGACGAGTGCCGCAGTGCACCTTCTCCCCGTCACCAAGCAGGGCGAAGAAGTGAACCCTGAGCAACTGGACCAGGATGCCCAGCGCGACCTCGAGGGGTTCTTACGTCCGGCGCGACGCGGGTTCCTCGTAGGTGTGGAGGAGCGTCTCGGCGACTTGGATCTGTACGTCCGCGAGGCTGCATCCGCCCGCCGGGCGAGCCGCCCAGGGTCGCAGTCAATCGGACCCCTGTCGATTCCCTCGGCCTACCTCCTGGACGACCTCACGTACGGCATCCTCTGGGCGCTCGCTCAACTCGACGACGGTCTGCTGGCCGACGACCAGGTCCTCGACAGCGAGCGTCACATCATCAGCACCTACCTCTCCTTGCCGAGATCGGCCCCCAGCCAACTTCTCGTCGACCTGAGCGCAGCGGGCAGCAGTTGGATGGGGTCTGCGTTCTGCGCCCAGCACATCGAGCAGGAACTGGCCGACGCTTCAGAGGTGCCGACGTTCTGGACGCGCGAGCAGAGCGGAGAGGAAGCGGCCCCTTGGCTGTTCTTCAAGCACAAGATCGACTATCTCCAGACACTCACGCGCTTCCACAGCAGCTCAACGCAGACCGTGCGAGTCTTCTGCCTGCCTGAGACCGAAATTGCCCGATCAGAACGGTACGAGAGGGTCCTTCTGGTGTTGGCGGTCGCTCTCATGGAGCGCCTCGGCATCCGGGTACGGGTGATACCGAAGCCGGAGTATGCGGAGGTGGACGGCGTGGCCCTCGTCCCCGGTCACCGAGCCGTCGTGGCGAACTGGGTGCGGGCTCCCGGCGGTGCGCTCTGGGCCGCCGGCAGCACATCGGCCCGGGGTGACCTGCGTACATACGCCTCGGCATTCGCCGACGCTCAGAGCAACGATGTCCTCGCGCGCGCCTCGGACCCGGCGGGCCGGCTGCGGATCCTCTCCGGCTACCTGGGCCTGGACTGGGGCTGGTTGACCTCCCGATGCCGCTCGCTCGGTGAGTACGGTGTCGCAGGCCTCGTCCGCCCGCGCAGTCGCCTGCTGACAGTGCACGCCCTGGATGAGACCCTGCTCTTCCTCGGCAAGCTCACGTCCGACCAATGAGACCTGTCCACGCTGTCCCCAGAGATGAAAGGCCCTTTGTGTCCCCCGCTGAGCAGCACCGCTCCGTTCTCGTACTGGCCCTCGGCGGCACCATCGCCATGACCCCCACCAACTCGGCATCGGGCGTCGCGCCCACGCTGACCGGTTCGGACCTGGTGGCCGCCGTACCCAGTCTCCAGGGCACCGCGGTCAGCACGGAGGACTTCCGCAAACTGCCCGGTGCGTCCCTGTCGACCAGCGACATCGTCGACCTGGTGAGCAGGCTGGAGCAGGCCGATCGTGAAGGCATTGACGGGATTGTGGTCACCCAGGGCACCGACACCCTGGAAGAGACCGCGTTCTTGACCGACCTCTACTACCGGGGCAGCGCACCGGTGGTCTTCACCGGGGCCATGCGAAGCGCCACGGCAGCGGGCGCTGACGGGCCGGCGAACATCCTTGCCGCTGTGCAGACCGCCACCAGGGCTGAGATGCGTGAAGCCGGCGTCTTCGTCGTCATGGGCGATGAGATCCATGCCACCCGGTACGTCCGGAAGATGCACACAACTAGCCCGGCTGCCTTCGCCTCGCCCGCAACGGGCCCTGTCGGTCACCTGGTGGAGGGAACGGTCCGGCTCCGGCACCCGCTGAAGCGCACCGCACCCGTGACGCTGCCCCTCACCACCGCGCCCGTCCCGGCCGAGGTGGAGGTGGTCACCGCGTCCTTGGGCAGCAGCGGGCTCCTGCTGGAGGGGCTGGAGGGCAGGGTTTCCGGCTTGGTCGTGGCCGCCTTCGGTGTCGGCCACGTACCCCAGACGTGGGTTACCCGGCTGGCTTCCCTGGCCGAGGTCATGCCCGTCGTCCTCGCATCGCGCATCGGTACGGGGCCCGTACTCACCTCGACCTACGCCTTCCCCGGCTCCGAAAGCGACTTGCTGGCCCGCGGCCTTATCGCCGCAGGCCCACTCGACCCGTACAAGGCCCGCCTGGTCCTGGCCGCTCACCTGGCCGCGGGCACACCCCGCGAGGCGATCGCGAAGGCCTTCCTCGACTACGCCTGATCCCACAGCAACGATCACGAAGGACGCCCCTGCCCATGCGCTTCGCCCAGGTCCGTTCCGGCCGGCAGTTCGTACTCGCCCTCGACCACGGAGAGGACTTCCTCGACGAGCTCACGAGATTCTGCGAGGACCAGGGCATTCGGTCCGGATACATCCCCATCTTCGTCGGCGGGTTCCGCTCGGCGCGGCTCGTGGGTTCCTGCGAGCCCCTCGCCGACCCCGAGGCCCCCCTGTGGGAGGAGATCACGGTCGAGACGCTCGAGGCGCTCGGCGGCGGGACGCTCGCCTGGGACCCGGAGCAGGACTGCTTGGCGCCCCACATTCACGTCGCGGCCGGCATCAAGGGCGCGGGGGCCGACGGCCGGGTATCTCACCTGCTCGGCGCGACCGTGCAGTTCATCTCCGAGATCCCCATCATCGAAGTGGTCAGCGATGCGGCAGGCCCGGCCCTGACACGGCGCCGGAACCCGTCCTTGTACGACGTCCCGCTCCTCGGCTTCGGCCCAGTCCTCTAGAGAGCGAGGAGACGGCGATGCGCAGGGCGATCCTCTTCCCGAAGGCGGTCGCGGCGCAGCGCATGCGCGTCTACGAAACGTTCACGGTGCACTTCCAGCGGGCTGCCAAGGAGGTGGCTCAGCTGGACGGCGACCCTTCTCTCGCCTCGGTGTACGTATCCCGGTCCACCTGGGACCGGTGGATGGTCGGGGACATCAAAGGACTGCCTCGCCACCCAACCTGCCGGGTCCTGGAGCACCTGCTCAACGAAACGGCCGAGCGGCTGTTCGGGCCGGCCGAACCGAACGCCAGCGGTCAGACCAGACCCGAATCGGCCGCTAGCGGCGAACGCCCAGAGGGAAGTCTCGAAGGGACGCCGCACGTCGCCGCTCTGCAGTCGTTCCGGCTTGCGGACCGTCAGCTCGGTGGAGGCCACGTCTACCGGTCCGTGGTGCACTACCTCACCACCGTCGTCGCCCCGGGCCTCTTCGGCGCGACGGAATCTGGCGAGGACGGCGAGGCAGTCTTCGGGGCCGCGGTCGTGCTCACGGAGATGGCGGCGTGGATGGCTCACGATGCGGGTCGGGACGACTTGGCCTCCCGGCACTTCGACCGCGCACTCCGGCTAGCTCACAGCCTGACCGACGTGACCGCGGGCGCGAACGTACTGGCAGGTATGAGCCACCTAGCCTTGCAGACCCAGCAGGTGGACGTCGCCGTCGAACTGGCCCGCAGCGGCTTGGCGCGGCTTGCCGCTGGCCCACGGGTCCCGGCCCTCTCGGCACGCCTCCACGCCATGGAGGCCCGTGCTCTCGCCCTGCGCAACGAAGGACGCGAGGCTCGTCAGGCTCTCGACTCCGCACGCGACGCCTTAACCCTCGCGGCCTCCGTTCCGATGTCGCCGTGGGTGGCCCCGTTCGACGAAGCGGCCCTGGCCAGTGAGGCGGCCTCCGCATTGCTGGATCTCGGCGCGCTTGACTCCGCAACTGAGGAGGCGGCACGGGCACTGACCCTGCGTGACGCAAGCCGGGTACGGAGCCGGGCGTTCGGGCAGGTCACGCTGGCACGAGTTTTGCTGGCGCAAGAGCACGTCGACGCGGCTTGCCAGGTCGGCGGGGAGTTGCTGACCGCCGGCCAAGCCGTGACGTCGCTGCGACTGAATAACCAACTCGTGCTTCTGCAAGGCGAATTCGACCGCCATCGCCAGGTACCGGAAGTCCGCGACCTGCTCTTGCGCATGGCCGCAGCTGCTCGGCACCGTAGATTACTGCTCGGCAGTCTCGCGCTCCCGGAAGGTCCGCAGTGAACGATGTACCCAGGCCAGGAGACCCGGGCCGCGACGCCTACCTGGCCGAAGGAAACGCCAAGCAGGCCCGGAAGCGGGCGGCCGCCGATGCCCTGGTGCGCGACGAGGACGGTCGGCTGCTCTTGGTAAACCCGACCTATAAGGACGGCTGGGACCTTCCCGGGGGCATGGCTGAGGCGAACGAACCCCCAGATGCAGCACTTCGCCGCGAGCTCCGTGAAGAGCTCGGCCTCAGCACCACCAGCCTGCAGTTCCTGTGCGTCGACTGGGTCGAACCTCATGGCCCGTGGGACGACTACCTTGGCTTCGTCTTCGATGCCGGGGTACTGGCGCCCTCACAGGCCGCCGAGCTGCAGCCCTGCGACGATGAGATCTCCGAGCACGGCTTCTTCGACGTGCCCAAGGCGCTGCAACTACTGCCAGCCCGGCAGCGAGCCCGGGTGAAACAGGCCCTGCAGGCGCTGAACGACGGGATCCCGCGCTACCTCCGCAACGGCGTGCCCGGCTGAGCTGGAACCGCTTCGCGTCCACCCAGATCGGCCGCCTCTACGATCATCGTGCGAGCATGGGGAAGGCGCACCGCGTTCCGGATGAGCTGGAAGACCTCCTCGATCACCGCCAGGTCCGTGGCGCACAGCGGCCCGCCGAGACAGCCGAAGTACCGGCTGACCTCTGCCCGGTCGCCCACGCCGACGGCCACCACTGCGTTCTGCGCCTGTTGGAGGATGGACCGTAGGGCGACTCGCAGCAGGGCATCGGCCGAGCCGAACCGGTTGGCCAGGACGGTCAGACCGCGGTCGATTGCCACGGTCTGCTTCTCCGTCTGGTCCGCCGTCCCGGCCCCCATGCGCAGGCGCCTGCCAGCGAGGATGCCGTTGGCCAACGGAGAGGCGATCATCAGCCCCACGCCGTGGCGGTCTGTGAAGGTGTCAAGGTTCTCGCCGCCGCCGACGTCTGGCAGGGGGAGCAAGCCGCTCGCCCGCGTCCAGACGACATCGGGGCGGATCTCGTCGAAGAGTTGCAGAAAGCGGCGGACGTAGCGGGGGGAGGAGCAGCCGTCCGGACCTCGCAGGCCGATAGCGCGTATCTGGCCGAGATCCCGAAGCGTCCGCATCTGCTCGACAACGGGGGCGAGGTAGCGATCACCGTTGCCGAAGTCGTACGACTCCAGTGTGTAAACCGCGAGTTCGGCGAGGTAGAGGTTCTCCAGCGTCTGTTCGAGCTGATGGCGCACACGCGGGCCGGCGTACGGGTGCGGAGCCGAACCCAGGACACGGCCGACGGTGCTGGACACCTGCACCCTGTGGCCCCGGTTCTCCTTGAGGACCTTGCCGACGAGCCGCTCGGCGTGACCGTAGAGGTGGCTGTCCGCCGTGTCGACGAGTTCCACGCCTGACTCCACGGCGCAACGCAGGCCGTCGAGCAACTTCTCGTCGTCGGGCCGGTTGGTGCTCGCGGACCACCGGGAGGTGCCGGTTCCGACACACAGGGGATTCAGGAGCAAGCCCGGAGCCACGGGACGGCGGGGAAGATCGTGAGGCAGCATCAGTGCGTGCCACCCGCTCGGCAGAGGAAGACCGCGACGACTCGTTTCCCCGCCTCGTCACTCTGAACACGCCAGGCACTGGCCAATTCGTTCACCAGAAATAGGCCCCTCCCGTTCACGTCCTCATCGTCAGCGGGTGCCAGCTTCCGGGGCACCGCGGCCGTGTCCCCATCTCGGTCGCGGACCTGGACCACAGTTCCCCATGGGTACAGGTCGAGGGAGACGTCGACGGCCTCTCCGGCATGCGTTACCGCGTTGCCTACCAGCTCGTCGACCACCAGGACCACGTCATCTATGTACTCCGCCGGGGCCTGCGTGAGCGCACGACGGACTATGCCGCGAGCAGCGCTTTGCGGTGCGTCAAGCCCACGGAGGTCTAGCGCGGCATGCATCAAGGGGTGGCCGACGCAGCATTCCTGGTCGTCTTGCAAGGCGGTACTGGGACCAAGCACGGGGGTCACTCCTCGCTGCATTCACGGTGCCCGGGGGGACGGACTGGCAAGTCCTGGTGAATACGGTCGCTCATGACGCTGCGCTAGCAACAGGGAAAGCAGACCCCACTTCTCCCCACTTCACCGTGGTGCAGGAGAACTACCCGGTACCGGCACGGACCACGGAGGGCTGAATTCGCACTGAGGATCGGGATTTGCGTGGTTGAACCGGCACGAGGATTACCAGCGCGACGTCTCCGGAGACCTGCCCCAGCCGCACGTACCGCTCGACAAGCGGCGTTGAAACCAGGCTCTACCTGGCAGAACGCGGATGGCGTCATTCCCTTGCCCATGCCCCCGATACGCGAGCGCCCTATCACGATCAGAAAATCCTGGTCAAGCGCCTCAGATGAAGTGGGGTGAAGTGGGGTGGCGCGGGTGGTGACGGGTGCCGGACCCGCCACGCACGTCTCGACACCCTGACGAATGACCGAATTAACCTCCTTTGTCGACGGAGTCGGCAAAGGAGAGTCAGCAATCAAGGCCCCTTCCCGGTATCGAAGTGGGGAGAAGTGGGGGTGGCTTTTTGCTACCGGCACAGCCCCCAAGGGGCAACGCTATTCACAGCTTCACGCGATACCAGGAACGTGCATGCGACTGCGCAGCCCCCGGCCGACGGGCGAGTTCACAGCGGTGAACCCCGCCGCCGGGAGTGCGCCGCGGTCAGTGGCGCACTGTTCGCACGGCGCAGCGCAGGCCACTGGCTCGCTCCGCCTTACACCCCCAGAAGGGAGTAGTTGATGGAACGCCCCGCCAGACGCCGCACGATCAAGGTCTTGGCCGCGACGGAGGCGATTGTCGACCACCCCAAGAACGGGGCAGGTACCAGCGCACGGCACTGGACCCCCGTGCACGCCGTGTGCAGGTGCCCTGCCCTCGGGCTCCGGGTCTCAACCGGAAGGTGCTTGGTGCCACTGCGGCACTATTGCCCCCGCGAGGACGGAGTGAGGCATACGGCCATGGCGCCCATGCCTCCCGGCTGCCGCGGTGAGGAATTCCCCCGCGGCAGCCGGTCCCCCTGCCCCTGTCGATCCGCGCAGCTTCCCCCAAGGAATCGCCATGTGCACCCACATGCCTGCCTGCCCTTCCGCCGACGCCCCGGACCGCGAAGCCTCGGTCGTCATGACGCACTGCTCGCAACCTGGCTACAGCATGCTGTGCAACGGCGTCATCGCCTTCGAGGACACCGGATGCCTGAAGCCGAACGGGGAGGCCGTCGAGCCTCGCCGTCCCCTTCCGCTGGTCAGGGACGTTCCGAAGGTGGTCGGCGCGTGATCACGCGGACGCCTCTCCTGTCGGCGCCCAAAACCTTGGCTATCCGGCTCCTTCCGACCGGCAGCCGTCCTTCCGAGGAGCCATGAGCACCGAACCGACGATTCCAGCAGGCACAGCTGGCGAGCCGCAGGCCGCTCAGCCGTCCTGCTTGCGGGGCTGGCGACCGTCCCGCAACGCGGTCCGCATCGGCGTATTCGCCGTGGCCGTGGCCATTTTGATCATCGCTGGTGAGATGCGACCCGTGTGACCCGCCGGCCACTGAGCTGTCTGCCTCCTGCTGGTCCGCTGTGCCGATCTGCGGACATCCGGCGGTGGCCTCGGAGCCCCTTCTGTGGATCGCCACCTTCGCTTTTGCCCTGACCATGATCACCCTGCCGCACTGACCGAATCCGCCCGACGGACCCCTCGCCCTGACCGGAGAGCTGATGACTCCCCTCCTGAGCACCCACCCCTGGCAGTTGCACTTCAGCGAGAGTCCCCTCCCGCCCGCGCTGCCGCGGGCCTTCGACGTCGTCCACGTCGGCATGGGGCTTGGAATGTCCGCGCTCACCACCATGCTCGACACGAAGCAGGCGGTCGGGCCGCTGCTGTGCTGCACAACTCATCGGATGCTGCTCGTTCCGGTCGAGTCCGGAACCGCCGACCTGTGGAGAGCCGCGCATTCCGCGTGCACCACGGGTTCGAGACTGATGTGTGTGACGCAGGGCTACCAGCGGTCCTGTCCACCGCGTTTGTGGGTCGCTCCACCGGAGCCGCTGGCTGCCTCGATCACCGCGCCGACAGGGCTTTACGACGCCCTCAGCCTGATGCGGGCGCGGATGCGACAGCCCGCAGTGCGCCCGCCGTCCGGCACCCCTGCCCGGGAGGTGTGTCATGCCTGACTTCTTCGTCCCGGCCGCTGTCCGCACCGGGCGCCGTCGCCGCTCACACCGGCGACAGCTTGCGCCTTCCTCCCGCGGTCACCGCCGTTTTCCTGCCCACCGGGCCCCACCGCTCCAGTCCGCCTGAGACGCGGAAACCGTCGTGAACCCGCCCCGCCCCCGCCCCTTGATGGGAACCCCACCGTGCTCCATGCCGTCTCGCCACCACCGCCTACGGAACTGCCGCAGGCGCCTGCCCGGATCGTGCTGGGCGTCTACCTGCGTGGCCTGCGCCAGGCGAAAGGCGAAACACTGGAGGCGGCGGCCCGCGCCGCCGGCCAGTCGGCCTCGGCCGTCAGCCGGTGGGAGCGCGCCGAGTCCCCGATTTCCCCGGCCGCGGTGCAGAGGCTGCTGCTCCACTACGGCGTAGCAAAGCAGCACGTCGACTACCTCGTCCGGAGCCTGCCGCCGCAGGACTACACCCGCAGCGAGCACGAGGAGCAGGGGTATGCGAAACGCGCCCCGTTCGACCACTGGGCGGACGTGGCGGGCGAGGAGGCGATGGCGCGCTACATCGCTGTGATGCGGACGGCGAGCGAGATCCTCCAGTTCTGCGTGCAGGTGCCCGCGGGCCTACGCACGCAGGCGTACCAGGAGGCGGTGCTGGACCCCGCGGTCTGCGTCACCGCGGATGAACCGGTGCTCGGGCTGCCCCGGTGGGTGCACACCATCACGTGGGCCCAGGGGCAGCGGCGGACGGTGCTGCTGGACGAGACCGTGCTGACCAAGCCGGCCGGCGGCTACGAGGTGATGGGAGGCCAGCTGCGGCATCTGGCCGAGCTGGTGAGCGGTGAGGATGCGGATGCCGGGGGACTGGTCATCCGCATCCTGCCGATGAGCCAGATCCTGTTCGTGCACACGCTCCACTGGCCGGCCGAAGTAACTCTCCATGGGCACCGCCTGGTGACGGGCCTGGGCCTCTTCCCCAGCTACGAGAGCGGCTCGCGCGCTGCGCGGACGGTGAGCGCCGGTCTGCGCGAGGCCCTGTCCGCCGCCTGCGGCCGCGAGGAGACACACCAGCTGCTCGTGCGCGCCGCACACACGATGGAGC
Source organism: Streptomyces sp. Wb2n-11 (assembly GCF_001049855.1). Lineage (NCBI taxonomy): Bacteria > Bacillati > Actinomycetota > Actinomycetes > Kitasatosporales > Streptomycetaceae > Streptomyces > Streptomyces sp. Wb2n-11. Next base: position 6,331,586 of record NZ_CVPB01000001.1, on the reverse strand, counting down.
GGAGGGCCGCCTCATGACCCTGGCCCGGTTCCTGGCCTGCCTGCTCGGGCCGCCTCGCGAGGTTCCCATGGCGCGGCTGCTCGACCTCGATCAGGGGGAGTTCAACCGCCGTGTCCGAGCCGTGCGCGACACCGGCGCCATCAGCACCCAGCGGGGTGTTGTCCCGTGCGCCGTGTGCACGCGGCAGAGCAAGGAGGCCGACGCGCGATGAGTGGCTGGACCCCTTCAGAGATCTTCCTCAGGCCGACGGTTGCCCGGGTGCAGGACCATCTCGACGGCGGGAGGGACAATTACACCGTCGACCGGGAGCTGACCCGGGAGCTTCTCGCCGTCGCGCCCTGGCTGCCGGCCAGCGTGCGCATCAACCGCGCCCACGGCCCCCGAATCCTGGACTGCTTCACCCAGCAGCTCGGCATCGACCAGGTCATCGATCTGGGCTGCGGCCTGCCGCACGACGACCACTTGAGCCTGCCGGATGCCGTACGGCACATCGTCTACGTCGACAGCGACCCCATGGTGGAGGCTCACGCGCGGATGAGTCTGGCCGAGCGCACCGGCACCGCCTCGCTGCTCGCGGACCTGGCGGACATGCCCGCCCTTCTCGCCGCTGCGCCGATCGAGCGGCTCGACCGTGGCCGTCCGATCGGGGTGCTGCTGCACGACGTCCTGCCGTGGATCGGCGCCGACACGGCCCGCACCGTCCTGACGGCGCTGCATGACTGGCTCCCGCCGGGGTCCGTGCTCTCGCTCACCCACGCCACCGGCGACTTCGCCCGCCAGGGGCAGCTGGTGCGGCTGAGCGGGGTCTATGAGAAGGCCGGAATCGCCTTCCGGCCCCGGACCAGTGAGGGCATCAAGTCCTTGCTCGGCTCGTGGACGCTGCTGGACGGCTGCGGGCTGGTGACCACCGCCACCTGGCGGCTCCCCAGCACCACCACCGTCCGGCCGCCCGGCCCGCACACCCTCTTCGACCATTCCCATGCCTACGCCGCACTCGCCACGACCGGAGACCAGACCACATGAACACGCCCACCTTGAACACGCCGCTCACCGTGGACAGCCCCCGGCTCATCGAGGACTACGCGCTCATCGGCGACATGCAGACCGCTGCTCTGGTCGGCCGGGACGGATCGGTCGACTGGCTGTGCCTGCCCCGCTTCGACTCGGCCGCCGCATTCGCCGGGCTGCTCGGTACGGACACGCACGGGTTCTGGCGGATAGGCCCCGCCATCCCCGCGGGCGCGCCCGCCCCGTACGCAGACCGGCGCCAGTACCGGGGGGACACGCTCATCGTCGAGTCCGAGTGGGACACAAAGAGCGGCACGGTCCGCGTCCTGGACCTCATGCCGCCCCGGGACGGGCACGGCCCGCAGGTGATCCGGATCGTCGAGGGCGTCACCGGCACGGTGGACATGACATCGACGCTGTCCCCGCGGTTCGACTACGGCCGGACGATGCCGTGGATCTACGACGAGGGCGGGCGGACGGCCGCGGTCTGCGGGCCCGACGCACTGTGGCTCGATACCTCGGTGCCCGGCCGGGAGAAGGACGGCACCATCAGCCACACCTTCACGGTCACGGCCGGCGCGTGTGTGGCCTTCGCCCTGACCTGGCAGCCTTCGCACGCCCCCGCTCCCGAGGTCCCCGACGCAGGGGCGGCGCTCGCACAGACCAGCGACTTCTGGCAGCAGTGGGTCCAGCAGCTGGCCTACGACGGCCGGTTCCGCGAGCCGGTCGTGCGTGCCCTGATCACGCTCAAGGCGCTCACCTACGCCCCCACCGGCGGGATCGTCGCTGCGCCCACCACCTCGCTGCCCGAGGAGCTCGGCGGGGTACGGAACTGGGACTACCGGGCCTGTTGGCTGCGCGATGCCTCGGTCACCCTGTCCGCGCTGCTGCGTACCGGCTACCGCGAGGAGGCCGTCGCGTGGCGGCGGTGGCTGCTGCGCACGCTCGGCGGTGATCCGCAGAACCTGCAGATCATGTACCGCCTGGACGGCCGCCGGGAGCTGCCCGAGCGGGAGCTGGGCTGGCTGCCCGGATACGAGGGCTCACGCCCGGTCCGGATCGGCAACGGCGCGGTGCACCAGCTGCAGCTGGATGTGCCCGGCGAGGTCATCGAGACGCTCGCCTTGGCCCACAAGTTCGGTGTCGCACGGTGCCAGAGCACCGAGGGTCTGATCCTGAAGCTCGTCGAGTACGTGCGCCGGCACTGGCGCGAGCCCGACGACGGCATCTGGGAGGTCCGCGGCAAACCCCGGCACTTCACACACTCCAAGTTCATGTGCTGGGTGGCGGTCGACCGTGCGGTCCGTCTCGTCGAGCAGGGGGTGCTCGGCGCCGACCTGGACGAGTTGGTGCGCCTGCGCGAAGAGATCCATGCCGAGGTGTGCGAGCAGTCCTACGACCCGGTCCGCAACACCTTCACGCAGTCCTACGGCTCCCGGGAGCTGGACGCCTCGCTCCTGCTGTTGCCGCGCACCGGGTTCCTGCCGGCCGACGACCCGCGGGTGGTCGGCACCGTGGACGCCGTCCGCAGGGAGCTGAGCACCGACGGTGTCCTGGTCCACCGGTACCCGACGGCCGGCCGGCGTGAGGGCATGGACGGACTGCCGGGCGACGAGGGCTCGTTCCTCCTGTGTTCCTTCTGGCTGGTCGACGCCCTGGCGCTCACCGGCCGGCTGGCCGAGGCCGAGGAGCTGTTCGAGCAGCTGCTGACGCTGCGCAGTGACATGGGCCTGCTCGCCGAGGAGTACGACCCGGCCACCGGGCGGCAGTTGGGGAACTTTCCGCAGGCGTACTCGATGCTCGGTCTCGTGGACAGCGCCGTCCTGCTGCACGAGCTGGCGCGAATGAAGACACCGGTGACGGCATGAACCGCGCCTCGTCCCGGCCGTTGCCCACCGCCCTCTTCATCGACGCATTGATACGGCACGGCCAGCTCAGTCTGTTGCGCATACAGCTGCGGAACGCCGACCGGTCCCCCGTCGGATCTCGACGGCAGGAGGAATGCCATGTCTGATCAGGCAGCTCAGGTTGGGGGGCCGTCCGGCCGTCGCCGGCGTGCGCACGCCGGCGACGCCGTGGTGCTTCCACCTGCGTTGATATCCAGCGCCCTCACAGGGGCGGCAGTGGCGGGCGGGTGGATGCTCGACGGCTTCGAGGTGCTGCCTGCTCCTCTCGGTATCGCGACTGCGGTCGCTGCGGCCGGATGTGTGCTGTGGTGGACCGGAGCTCGTGTGCTCGGTGCCCGTCGGAACCTGCTGCGGGAAGGTGAAGCCCGCAAGGATCGCGATGAAGCCCTCCGGGCTTTGGAAGCAGTCATTGCTGCTGTCAATGAGGGGCGTCAGAAGGTCCGTTGGGCAGCCGAGCAGGCTGAACAGGGCGCCACGCACACCAGTTTTTCTCCGCCTGTCGCCCCGGCGCGCACTGGGGATGTCCGCACCGACGCGGTGACCCTTTTGCAGGCGGCCTTCGAGGAGTCGTGGAGAACGGTGCTGGCGGCCGCGGCCCGCCAGCACCAAAAGCTCAACGCCCAGGCCGAACTGGCCGAGATCTTCAAGTCGATCGCTCCTCGGCTGCAGAGTCTGGTCAACCGCAGCATCACCGAAATCTCCGAGGTCGAGAGGACCATCGAAGACCCGGAACTGATGGCCATGGTATTTCGCGTGGACCACCTTCAGACCCAGATCCGGCGCGTGGTCGAAAGCCTCGCAGTGCTGGGCGGCAGCACTCCTTCGCGTGACAGCGCGCCCGTCCTGCTGGCCACGGCGATCCGGCGTGCCGTTGCGGAGATCCCCGAGTATCAGCGCGTGCGCGTGGCAGCGTCCCAGCACACATCTGTCGCACTTCCGGGTTACGTCAGTCCGAACGTGGTGCACTTGCTCGCTGCCCTGATGGAGAACGCGACCAGGTTCAGCAGCGACAAGGTGGAGGTCTTCACCCACCAGGCCGGCAGCGGGATAGCCATCGAACTGCTCGACCGTGGTACCGGCATGTCGCAGCCGAAGCGGGAAGCACTCAACCGTCTGCTGGCCGCCCCCGAGACGCAAGATCTCCGGGCCCGCCTGCGGGAGGGGCGGATCGGCCTCCTGGTCGCCGCTCTCCTCGCGAAGCGCCACAAGATCACCATCCGGCTGGCGCCCAACATCGTCGGCGGGACCCAGGCCGTCGTGGTCATCCCCCAGGATCTGCTGGTCTCCCCCGACATGCAGAGCCTGAACAACAGGCCTCCTACCCAAGATCCGCGTCCTTCCATGCCGTCCGGCCCTGCGCTGGGGCCACGCACAAGGCCGCGCCCGGACGACACCGCCGAGCTGCCCCGGCGCATCCAGCCTGCGTTGCCGGGAGACGAAGCGGTCGCGGCGGCCTTGCGTGACCAGAGCGAAGGCCGGCCGGCCCTGCCGCGTCGCGGCGAGGCGAGGCGCCGTGTTTTGCCGTCTGCTCCGCAGGCGCCGGCGGGAAATGCAACGGGTGGCCTGATGGCGCACTTCAGCTCCCGCAGACCGTCCAAGGACACCCCCACCTCCCAGTCGCACGACGCCTGAGACACCCCTCGCCCTCTCGTACTTCCCACCCTGGCCAGGAGAGATCCATGCACACCGACGGCACTTCGACCGCACGCCAGCAGCTCAGCAACCTGCTTGAGGGCCTCCTCAAAAAGGCGCCCGGCACTACAGGAGCTCTCCTGGGCTCCGGTGACGGACTGAAACTGGCCTTCACCCAGCAGTCGAACGATCACGCCGACAGTCTGGCGGCCGTCATCTCCGGCTTGTACTCGCTCGGGCGGCAGCAGTTCAAGGACGCCGCGGGCGGGATCCGCCAGGTGGTCGTCGAGCACGACGCCGGCAGCCTCTTCGTGATGAGTGCCGGTGCGAGGTTCACGGATGACAGGGCGGTGAACACCGTCTTGGCCGTCGTGGCCGCTGCGGACGCGGACCCGGGTCAGGTCGGCTACGAGATGGAGACCTTCATCGGCGGTCTGGCTGAGCACCTGGTCGTGCAGGCCCGACCCAACTCCTTCGGCGGGTCGGGGCGGTGAGGCGGTGACCGGCGGCTGGAACGACAGCTCCTTAGAGGATGTCCGCCCCTACACGATCACCGGGGGTCGCACCCACTCCCATCACACACTCCACCTCACCACCTGCCTCATCACCCGGCCGGCCGCCCCAGGGGCGGTCCAACCAGGCCCCGAGGGCGAGGCGCTGCTGCTGCACTGCAGCGGAGTCCCCCGCTCCGTTGCCGAGCTCGCCGCCCGTCTGGGCCAGCCCGTGCAGGTGGCGAAGGTCCTGATCGGAGACCTTCTCGACTGTGACGCGCTGGCTTTGGCCCCTGCCTACCGAGCCACGCCTGATGACGATGTAGAGCTATTGGAGGCACTGATTCATGGTCTACGCACTCGGCTCTGAGGCGGGGAGCGCGGCGGCTCCCCTGGCGGAGCTGAAGATCGTGGTGGCCGGCGGCTTCGGTGTCGGCAAGACCACGATGGTGGCCACGCTGAGCGAGATAGCGCCGTTGACGACCGAAGAAGTCCTCACCGACGCCGGCCGGGGCATCGACGACCTCACCGGAGTCGCGAAGAAGACCACCACCACCGTGGCCATGGACTTCGGCCGGATCACGTTCACCGACCCACCACGCCCCATGATCCTTTTTTTGTTCGGCACACCGGGACAGGAGCGCTTCTGGTCCGCCTGGCCCGACCTCTCGTACGGAGCGGTCGGGGCGGTCGTCCTCGCCGATACCCGTCGCCTGGGGGACTCCTTCACCGCGGTGAGCTACTTCGAGCAGCTGAAGACACCGTTCGTCGTCGCCATCAACGAGTTCGACGGCGCCTACCGCTACCCGCCCGAGGAGGTGCGCCAGGCCCTCGAGCTGGACCCCGGCGTCCCCGTGCTCACCTGCGATGTCCGAGAGCGTGCATCCGCCATGACCGTTTTGATCCGACTCGTCGAACACAGCCTTCGGTATCGCCGTCACCTCACCCCCGGAGCCCTCGCATGACCTTCTCCGCTGACCTCCCACGTCCCCGTGCCCCCCAGACGGAGCGCGATGACCTACTGCGTGCCCTCGGTCTGGTCGCCCCCCAGGCGGAGCTCGACGCGTTCGCCACCCAGCTGGCCCAGGAGGCCGACGTCCCCTACGCCATGGTCAACATCTTCGGAGCCGAGCAGCAGCTCTTCGGGCTGCACACCCCCGGCGAGGAGAGCGACCTGCCGACCGTCGGCCGCAGCATGCCCCTCGGTCATGGCTTCTGCCCCGAAGTCGTCGACCGCAAGATGGCCCTGGTCCTGCCCGACGTGTTCGCCTCCCCGCGGTTCGCGGGCAACTCCGTCGTCGACCTCATCGGGATCCGCACCTACGCCGGCGCTCCGCTTCTCCACGGCGACACAGTGCTGGGCACCGTGTGCTTCGTGGGCCCCGAGCAACGTGACCTGAGCACCGGCCGCAGCTCCCTGGCTCTCATCAAGCAGCGACGCGACGACGTCATGACCTTCCTCTGCCAGCGTGCCGGCATCCAGCCGTAGCCCGCGTTCACACCACCTCGTACGTCAAAGCGACCAACAGAGAGGGAAGCCCACACAATGCCCGACGTCTATCTCGAAGAACGCCACCACCAGCTCCGCTCGGAAGTACGCGCGTTCGCGGAGTCCAAGGTCGCGCCGCGCATGGCGGACATGGAGCGCACCGAAGAGATCGAGACCGAACTCGTGTCGGAGATCGCCCGTCAGGGGTGGGTTGGCGTCACCGTCGACAAGGCCTACGGCGGTATGGGGGCCGGCCACCTCGCCAAGACCATCACCATTGAAGAGCTGTCCCGGGTCAGTGGCGCGATGGGTGCCGCCGTCCAGGCTTCCCAGCTCGGCGCCGCCAAGATCATCCATTTTGGAAACGAGCAGCAAAAACGCACCTGGCTGCCGAAGTTCGCCGACGGTTCCTGTCTGCCCACCATCGCGGTCACCGAGCCCGACTCCGGCAGCCACGTCCTGGGCATGCAGGCCACCGCACACCGCGACGGCGACAGCTATGTCCTCAACGGCCGGAAGATCTACATCGGCAACAGCCACATCGCCCATCTGCACGGCGTCGTCGCCCGTACCGGGCCGGGTTCCAAAGGCCTGTCCGCGTTCCTCGTCGAAGCTGACCGGCCCGGCCTTTCCCTCGCCCCGCACAAGGACACCCTCGGCCTGCACGGCTTCAGCTTCGGCGAACTCATCTTCGACAACTGCCGCATACCGGCAGCCAACCGTCTGGGCGAGGAAGGAGAAGGACGCGACGTCGCCTACTCCTCCAGCATCCTGTACGGGCGTCCCAATCTCACCGCCGTGGCCCTCGGCCTGCACCAGGCCATTCTGGAAGAAGTCACCCGGTTCACCGCCGAGCGCCACCGTGGCGGCAAGCCGCTGCACGACATGCTCCACATCAAGCTGAAGGTCGGCCAGATCAAGTCGCGGGTGATGACGTCCCGCCTCGCCGCGTACCACGCCGCCCACTTGCTGGACACCGGTGCCGCCTGCGACGCCGAGCTGATGAACGCGAAGCTGATCAACGTCGAATCCACCCTGGACTCCGCTCGGGCCGCGATGGAAATCCACGCCGCGGCCGGACTGATGGACGACGTCCCCATCGGCCGCTACCTGCGCGACGCACACCACATCTTCGCCCCTGCCGGCACCTCCGACATCCAGCTGCTGCGCCTCGCCGAGGTTGCGCTCGGCCAGGCCAAGGGCCAGTGGTCGCAGCGCCTGTCCGCCGTGCTCTCCCCTGCTCCTGCACCAGCCGCCCTGACCTGACGGCGGTGTCAGGACGCCTGAACCGCCCACCCACGCCGCTGTCTGCTTCCTGCCCGCTTCGACCTCTGGAACATCAATGACCGTCAGTTCCGTATCCGCTGCCGACCACACCCTGATGACGCCGACCGAGATGCGCGTTGCCGAGCAATTGGTGACCGGGCAGTCCAATGACCAGGCAGCTGAGGCGCTGGGCATGCAGCCGGGAACGTTTAGGCGACACCTGACCAGGATCGGCTGGAAACTGCAGGCGACCAGCCGCCCGGCCCGCGCCCACGCGGTTCTCAGCAGCGGGCAGATCGACCCGCCCGTCACGTCGCTGGAACGCCCCAGCCTCTGCGAGGACGACCTGCTGCTCCTCAAGGCGGTCGCCGAGCACTCGGAGAACCAGGACATTGCCCGCACCGCCCGCATCCACCGCACAGAGGTGCGGGCGAAACTGGCCGGCCTGGTGAAGAAGACCGGGGCGGACAACGCCGCCCATCTGGTGGGCCTGGCACATGCATGGGGCATTCTCGGCGACACCTCAAACTCTCAGCCCGCACCCACGGCAACGGCCACGGCAGGCCCGGCCCGATGAGCAACATGAGCAACCTCATTGACGGCGACCGGCGGCCGCCGGCGGGCGGCAGGTGCGCCGCGCCGGTCTACGTGCTGCTGCCGATCGACACCGACGCTGCCCGTGCCGAAGCCGCGGCCCTGGCGGAAGACCGCGCCCGCCTGCTCGCCGGCCAGGGCATCACCGTCTCCGCCGACCCCACCAGGGCCCTTCTCCAGGAACCCGGCGCCCTGGGGCTGTACGAGGACGGCATCCTCGCCGGCGCTCTCGTCCTGCACGAAGATCCCGATATGCGCCACTGGGGTGCCGACGGCCGCGAGCCGGGGCTTCTGGTCTCCCTCGACCCCGCGACGGTCGGCTCCAGCCAGGTCGGGCGGCTGCTCACCCTGTGGCTCGCCGACCACGCGGCCGACAACCATCTGATGTGGGTCTGGTGCGAAGTGCCGTCCCGCCCCGGATCCGTCGACGCAGCGAGCGAGTGGCTGCTGAAGCACTTGCGCGGCCTCGGGTGGCAGACCCGTACTCCGGCCGTCCTGAGCCCGGCCGGTGGCCGCGTCGCCCGTCTGCGGCTGGGCGCCGAGGCCAGGCCCGCGCTGGCCGCAGCGATCTCCACTCCACCCGCCGGCGCGCCTGCGGCGGTGAGGACGCCATGAGGGCACTCCACCGTCTCCCGCCCTCGGCCGAGCACGCGCATCCCGGGCGCCGACCGTCTGTTCCTGCTCACCGGCGCCGGTCACAAGGCCACCACCGGCCTCCTCGGCCACGCGACTTTGAGGTCTTCCTTCCCGCTGTTGCACATCTGCCGTCCCGATCCGACAAGGACACCCATGCTCCGCACCTCCTCCCGTACGGGGAGTCCTGCCTCACCCTGCCGTCCTGGGTACCGCCGTCCGGCGGCCCGCGTACCTGGAGCCCAGACGGCACAGGCCCTGTTCCTGGGCTACCAGGAGCCCACCAGCCTTCTCCCGACGGCGCCCGCAGCGGTGTGCCCATGACCACCGGCACCCCCGTCCCCTCACCGTGCGCACCGCACTGCAGCACCCCCTCCCTGCCGCCCTTCCTGGTCGGCGCGCTGATGCGCCACCACCGAACGCGCGCCGGGCTGAGCTGCCAGAAGGCCGGGGACGTCGTCGGGGCATCGGCCGGCAGGATCGGCGAACTGGAGAAGGCCCGCTGCCCGGTGTCCGCCACGACCGCGCGCAGCCTCCTGACCTCCTACGGCGCGCCCGCCTGCGAGGTGCAGCAGGCACTCGCGCTCCTGGCCCACGTCGGCCACCAGCACCAGCTCGACGACTTCACTCCGTCCCAGGTGTGGCTGGACGCGCTCAGAGCCAGCTCCCGGTCCGTCCTCGTCTACAGTGCCGGACCTCTGCCGGCGTCCTTGCTCACCCCGGCAGCTTCACCAAGGCCCGCCGCCCCCGGCCAACGACCAGCGGCACCGGCCCGGTGCCGCACGGTGCTGCTCCTGCACGAGAGCGTGCTGGACCGGGCACCCGGCGGGCCTGCGGCCGTCGCCCACTTGTCCCAGCTCGTCCGCCTGGCGGAAGACGGGGTCATCACCGTTCGCCTGGTGCCGGGACAACTCGCCGCGCCCGCCGCACCGCTGGTCGAGTTCACGTGTACAGCATGGGGCTGGGCCGGAAGCCACGCAGAACTCCTGCGCCGCCAGGTCTACCTCGCCCATCACCCCTGCGGCACGCGAAGCAGCGTACGCAACGGCCTTGCGGCGACGGCCGAGCACCAGTTGCTGGCCGAGGCCGCCCGCACAGCGCTGCCGTCCCGGTGGAGTCTCCACCAGCTGCGCCAAGCCGTCCGTGCCCAGCAGCAGCCCTCCACCTCGACCGGCGGCCCCCGCACCGTCCGGCCGGTGACCCCGGGTCCTGCTCCGGCGTCGGGCGGCCGCACAAGGAGGTCGGCATGAGCCAGCTCCTGGAGACCGCCCCTACCGCCCACGCGCTTCCTCCCCTTGCCCGGCGCTCCACAACGGCACCAGCCCGCGCCCTGGCTGACGAGGACTGGCCGCTCTCGCGTGCCGAGCGATCCCGCCGGCTGCGCGCCCTGCGGCTGAGCATCCTGCGGTCGCTCACCGCAGGTGTCACTGGCCGCCCCAAGGTTGCGCTGTATGTCCTGGTCAGGGACGGCGGTGATCCAGGTGAGCGGCGTGTGGTGGCGCTCGCCCATGCCGAGCGGGCGGGCTTTGAGGTCACCGAGACCTTCGTCGACGACGCCTGGAAGAGCGACCCCGAGGGCCGACCCGTCCTGGCCCGTGCCTATGCGGCGCTGCGGCGCAGCGGGTTCCACGGCCTCGTCGCCGCCTCGCAGGTGGACATCTCCTCGTGCAGCTCCGTGTACGAGCAGGAGCTCCACCGGCTGCACGCAGCAGGCGGCTTCCTGCACCTCGCCCTTGATGAAACCCAACTCTGACCAGGAGCAGTCATGCCGCTGTTGCGCTCCTGCCGTCCCGATCCGACAAGGACACGCATGCGCCGCGCCTCCTCCCCGTACGGGGACCCCTACCTCGCCCTGCCGTCCTGGGTACCGCCGCCCGGCGGCCTGCGTACCTGGGGGTGCGGTGAGTATTTCGACGCCGTACGGCTCCCGGCCGCCCTCGCGCCCCCGCTGATCGCCGTGCTGCAGGCCGCCGGCGGACGCGGGCCGGTCCTGGCCGACCCCTACAGCGGCAGCTGGCACATCCTGCTCAACCCGGACACCGTCCGGCCCGGGCCCTGGGCCCGTCACGGGATACGCCTTCTGCGGTCCGGGACCCGCCTCACGGTCCCGGCCGCCCATGTCACCGCCGGCACCGATCTGCACTGGCACACCCCGCCCGGCATCGGTTACACCTCCGCCGAGCTGCTCGCCGAGGCCCTCACCGCTCCCCCCGGCAGCACCGGCACCCCGCGCTCCATCAGGGCCAGCCGGTGACCACCCGCGCCTTCACCAGCACGCCCGGCCCCCTTCCCGCGCCCGGCCCTCATCTGGCTGGCGCCCTCCATACGTCTCCCCCCTTCTCTCTCCCGAAGCACCCTCTGTGACAACGGCATCCGAGACCCGCAGCCCGTCGGGACGATCCGGCGGCAGACCCAAGGGACAGCCCCTCGCCTTTCTGCTGGCGGGCGAAGGCATCGGCTATGCGGGGTCTGCCGTCCACAAGGTTGCCCTCCCCGCCCTCACGGTCCTCTACCTCGACGCCACACCCGGCCACCACGACGAGGCCAAGCGGTTCGTTCTCACCGCGAGGCGCGAGTTGGTGGAGATCGGCTTCTGCCAGTGGATCGCCGGCAGCCTGGAAGTGCTCAGTCAGACCGCGGACGCACACTCCCTCTACACCCACGCCCTGAAGTACGCAATCATCAGCCTCTTGGAGGAACAGCGCCTGCCCCGACGGCTGGAGGCTGCTGGGGGCCGCCTCCGCAATGCCAGGACGGCCTGCCAGAATTCCGCCCTTGTCCAGGGCTTATTGGTAGGTCCAGTTCTGTCCGGTGCCGCGGTATTCCTCAACGGGGATCGGCTGGGTGCCTGGGTCCATGCGGGTGCGGTAGAGCCTGCCGTTGAGGTGGTCGACTTCGTGCAGGACCAGGCGGGCCAGGCCATGTTCGAAGCGGGTCAGGCGGGGCGTTCCGTCGATGTCCGTGTGGCTGATGACGATGTGGAGGGGCCTGGGGACGAGGCCCCGTACGTCGAAGAAGCTGAGGCACCCCTCGTACTGGCGATCGGTCTCGGTCGAGGTTTCCACGATGGTGGGGTTGAGCAGGACGATCGGACTGGAGTCGTCGCCAGGTGGGACAACGACGGCGGCGGCGCGGCCGAGGCCGATCTGGGGCGCGGCGATGCCCATGCCCTTGCCGAAGTCGTGGAGCCTCTTGACGCGCGCGATCGCGTCGTGGAGTTCGTGGACGATGCGGCGGGCTTCGTCGGCCTCGGCAGGCAGGTTGAAAGGTTGGGCGATTGTCTGGAGGAGGACGTCGCCTTCCTGGACGATGCCGGCGGCGGCCATGAGGGCGCTGGGGGTGGGGGTGTTCACGGGCTCGCTCTCTGGAAGGTGTGCGGTCTTCAGCCGCCACTCCATCCGGTACCGGGCGTGGAGGGGCGGGTCAAGGGTCGTCCAGGTGTAAACGGTGTGGTCTGCGTCGATGGCTTGGGTGGGGGGCGTGCGCAGGGGCGCGAAGCTGGCGCTGAGGGAGGTCTCGGTGCCCCAGACGGTGGGCTGGAAGTCAGTGGGGAAGGACAGGCTGACGGTGAGCTCGCGGGTGGGGAGCCGGACAGCTCGCTGGAACCAAGGGCCCCATTTCTCGGCGCCGACGCAGTACGAGTAGGAGATCTCGGCTTCCTGGCCGGGGTAGAGAGGGAAGCGGCTCGTTGGGTTCTGGAACTGGAGCCACACCTCCTTGAACGCGTCCCGGTCGTGTTTGACGGTCCAGCCCATCGGCTCGTCCGCGCAATGCGCCGTGAGCTGGAGCTCTTCCCATGTCAGAGGGTCGCGGCGGTAGAGGGCGTTGGACCGTTCCGGCTCGGAGGGGTATCGGTCGACGGCGATTCGTACGAGGTATCGGGTGACGGGCTCGGTGCCGTTGTTGTGCAGGAGCCTGCGCATGCTGAGGTGGAAACGTCCGTCGTCGTAGCGAAGCGCCGCCTCGTCCTCCAGGACCAGCAGGCCGCTGCCGGACGGCGGGTCGTTATGCTCGGCCGCGTGCGGGGAGGCGTCGGTGCGCTGCCATGCCCGCCACAGCGCTCCGCCGGCGTCCAGTTCGGTGTCCGCCCGGCGGGCGAGCTGGGAGCTGCCGTGTTCCCGGCCGGCCTCAAGGTGGCTCACGTACGAGGGGTCGATGTTCAGGCGCTGGGCGAGAGCTGCCTTCGACAGGCCCCGCACGCTGCGCCAGTGCGTGAGTTCCGCAGCGAACGTCGCCCGCTCCTCCCTCTCCAAGGTGGCTCTCCCCTCCGCGAGTTGCTGACGATCGTGAGTGAGCGCTCCTCATGGTCGCCTCATCCTGCCCGGTTGAAGCCCAATGGTGCTAGGCAGCGGTCCCGGCAAGGATCCCGGACGTCGTGGTCATCGTCCTCCGACCGTTGCCGCAGCGACCTCACCCGAGGTTCACGTTTCATGTCACCGCGAAGGGTGCCGGTGATGGTGATCACCTGCTCGGTTCTGCCAGCCAACAGGACGCGCCGTTCCGCCGACGGACAGAGGCCCACATGAGCCCGAACAGTACCTACTGGATGAACTACGCCATTGGCGCCGCAGAAAGGGCTCCGTACCGAGGTCGGCGAATCGGCGTCGCCCTCGTTTCGGAACACAATGAGTTGATCTGCTCCGCCTTCGAGGGCGAAGCAGCCGGCGGATCCTGGTACCGCACTCTGCGGAGCAAGATTCAGGAGCTCGGAACGCCCAGCGTTCACAGCGCATATCTGACCGTCAACACCCTGTCAGCAGACGGCTCGTTCGAGCTCGGCGAACTCCTGAAGGAAGTGCGTATCGACAGGGTCTACGTCGGCCTGCCAGACCCTGCGCTGACGACGTACCTCGACGACGATCCCGTCACTGCGCGAGGCCATATCCACCGCTTCTCCGACGATTTCCAGCGTCAGATTCTCAAGCATAACCACGACCTCTACGCAACGAGCGAGCAAAGTATCGACTGCAACCCCCACTACTCCACACACCGCATCAGTGAAGCCGTCTCCACCCGGTTGACGTCGAGGGGGTTCGCCCTCACCAGGAGCGATGTCAACGCGAACAGGGGAAGGTCTGCGCTCGCTTCTCTCATTCACCAGAGGTACGGGATCGAGCCTGAAGAGGCTGATCACGCCGTAGGCGCCGCACTGTCCGAAGCGTTCGATGCAAAGTACGGCGCCTATGACCACGCGTACGACGCTCGCGCCGCCAACGCGAGGTGGATGGACGACTTCATGTCGGTTTACAGGCAGTCGTCCCCACATACGCTGCCCAGCGTCAACATCCTCAACGTCGGCGTCGGGGCCGGCCACGAAGCGGTCGCCCTGTTTTCTGATTGCCCGCAAATAACATTCGTTGACATCGCAGAAAGCGGCCTTGCAAACATAAGCCGACGCATTCCCGCGTCCAGAACGGTCGTCTCCAGCGCCGAAGATCTGTCCGCACTATCGGAAAGGAGCTACGATCTTTACGTCTCCTTGAGGACGTACAACTCCTCGTTCTTCGACACGTTCGCGGCAGCCTCAGAAGCCCACAGGGTATTGAAACCCGGCGCGGTGATTATCGTCTCCGTAGCCAACGGATTCTTATATACTCAGCGGGGCTGCGTCGTCCCAGGATTGATCATCCCCGGTACCGAGTTCGTCGACCTCTATCGCGGAATGGACACGGCCAATCTGATTGGCGCGGAGTTCGAAAGTGCCGGGTTCAAAGACATTCGAATGCGCCCGACAAGCACCGAGATCTATCTGTCGGCTGTCGCCGCCTGACGCTTCCCCAGTCGGTCGCTCCCGGCGAGGGCCGGGAGCGACCGGACTGTCCAGAGTGACCAGTGAGAAGGAAGGACTTCTGCAATGAGCGGGCAAACGACCGTTGCCGATCGGATCCTGCAGTTCAACCAGGAACTTGCGGAGACGACGCTTGAACTGCCGCCCGGATTCGCGGTCCTCAACCCGTTCAGCGGCCCCCAGAAGGAGCGCGTCCACGAAGTGACGACCGCGTTCTACCGCAAGTACTACGACGACGACAGGCCGCGCCGCCTGGTGCTGGGAAGCTCGCCCGCCCGACGGGGCACGGCCGTGACCGGAGTCCCGTTCGAAGACGCCAAGCTCCTCGAAAGCGAAACGGGAGTCGATGTCGACGGCTATGCGGTGAACCGGCCCTCCGCCGGATTCCTGCACGACGTCATCAGTCGCTACGGGGGCCGGACAAGGTTCTACGCCGACTTCGTCATGAGCTTCGTGTGCCCTCTCGGACTGGTGAGAACGAACCCCCAGAAAAGGGAGGTCAACTGCAACTTCTACGAAAACAAGAAGTTGCTGGAGCTTCTTCATACATTCCTCGTGGACGCTCTGGAGCGTCAGGTCACATTTGGAACCGACACCTCGGTGTGCTACTGCATCGGCAGCGGCGAGAACTACAAGTTCCTCTCGAAGGTGAACGAGGGCAGCGCTTCTTCAAAAAGATCGTGCCCCTGGAGCACCCGCGCTTCATCACGCAATACAACGGGGCGAGAACAGAAGAATTCGCCGAGAAGTACCTCAGCGCTTTCCGCGGAGAAGGCGACTAGCTGCGCCGCCCTCCACAGCGCCTCTCTCGGCTGATTACCCGCAGGCTGACGACTCCCAACGCGACGGATCGAAAAGAAGGAGAACAGCACAGTGGTGACAGAAGGCAGGGTCCTGGTCCACTTCGGTTCGGAACGCGTCAGCGTCCACCGCCTCCAGAGCGGCGAGCTGCAGCTGCTCGCGAGGGAGCGGCTTCCCTTCGGAGCCGGCCTCACCGGCGTGGCGCTCGCGGACAGCGTCGGCGAGTTCTGCGCCGGACTCAAGGAGTTCACCGAGGCCGTTGACAACAAGAGCACGCGGGTGCACGCCACCGGGGTCTTCCAGCAGCTCCCGCAGCCGGAAGCGGCCACGCTGGTCAACAGCTTCTACGTCGACACCGGCCTTTACTTCAACATCGTGAGGCCCGACCTGGAACGGTTCTACCTGGACACGGGCATGTCCGCCTGCGGCTCGAGCGACATGGTGGCAGGCCTGATCCGGCGGGAGTTTCGGACGGCAGTCGTCTGCGGCAGCTTCCAACAGTCCCTGGGGCACATCGAGGGCACCATCACCCAGCTGCGCGAAACCGGCACCCAGGTGCTCAGCCCCCGCAGCACCAGGATCAAGCCGGAGACCGAGGGCACCGACTTCATCCTCTTCGACTACCAGGACTTGCTGAAGAACGAACGCGACACGTGGCGGCACAAGTACGTGCACATGGACGCCTTCAGGCAGGCCGACGCTGTCGTCGTGTGCAACCCGGGCGGTCGCGTCGGAAGCGGCACCGTCTTCGAGCTCGGCTTCATGTCCGCGCTCGGTAAGCGGGTCATCTTCACGGAGGAGCCCATGGGCGTGTCTGTCTCCTTTCCCTGCGAGGTGGGCCTGGGCGCCTGAGCAACCCGCGGAGGGCTGCCGCGCCTCACCCCGCTCCCGCTTCTCGGCTACGAAGATTCGGAAAGGACTCCCGCCGGTGGAACACATCGACATAGCGCGCGACAGACTGCGAGAGATCGTGGCGTCTGTCCTTGAGGTGGAAAAAGAAGCCATCGCGCCTGGTGCCCAGTTCTATGAGGAACTCGGCATGAGCTCCCTGGAGAAGGTCGAGGTCGTGGTCGCGGTCGAGCGCGAGTTCGGAGCCCTGTCCGCGCAGGAAGCGGCAGCCTTCACCAGCTTGGACGCCGCGGCGGCCGTGCTCGGCGAGCGGGCGAGGACCCTCCGGGACGTCGATCTGATCGACCGCTTGGTGGCGGGCCATGTCCGCGCCGGCCGGGGTGACCGGGCCAGCTACCTCGACCCCCAGGCCGGGGAGATCACCTACGCGGGCCTCCTGGAGGCAGCCCGCGGGTACGCGGGCGCCCTGCGGGTCGCCGGCATACCCGAAGGCGCCCGCGGGCTCCTGGTCGCCGACGACTCCGTGGCAACCGTCGTCGCCGTCCTCGGTCTGTGGTGGCACGGCTGCGTCCCGGTGGTGATCAGTCCGGCGCTCACGGACGACGAAGTCCGCTACATCGCCGACGACTGCGCCGCCGCGATGGTGCACCTGGACGCGGCCTCCGCGCGGCAACGCGCCCTCGAGGAGCTGTTCGCCACGACCCCCCGGTTCTCCGGCGCTGACGTCCGCGCTGCTCTGGCGACGGCCAAGGCCGGCCTCGCGCACCTCCCGCAGGAGGCCGGGCTCCCCGCCGCGTGGAGCGTGGGCCGTGAGGCGCTCGTGCAGTACACCTCCGGAAGCACTGGCATGCCCAAGGGGGTGCGGCACTCGGCGGGAGCGATCGCGGCCATGGCCGACGGCATCGGCACCGTACTGGCGCTGACTCCCGAGGACACCGTGCTGTCCAGCGCCCGGATGAGCTTCGGCTACGGCTTCGGCAACTCCGTCCTGTGCCCGCTGGCGGCCGGCTCCCGCGTCGCGCTCATCCGCGGCCCGGTCGACGTCCACTCCCTCACCGCCGCGATGCAACGCCACCGGCCCACCGTGCTGTTCTCCGTCCCACGGCTGTACGCCGCGCTGCTGAACTCCTCCGAGACGACGGCGCTCGCCACCGGCTCCGTGCGGCTGTGCGTGGCGGCGGGCGAGAATCTCCCGGGCCCGCTCAGCGAGCGGATCCGCACCGCCTTCCAGGCCGAACTGCTCAACGGCCTCGGCGCCACCGAGGTCCTCCACATCGTCGTCGGCACACCACCGGGGACCGGGCGCCCGGGCACCTTCGGAATCCCGATGCCCGGGATCACCGCGACCGTCCGCGCCGCGGACGGCGCGCCCGTCGCCGACAGCCACGAGGGCCGGCTGCACATCGCCGGGCCGACCGTCGCCCTCGGCTACATCGGCCGACCGGAGGCCGCAGCGCTCACCTTCGCCGACGGCGGTGCCTACACCGGCGACGTGGTGCGCCGTGCGCCGGACGGCACGTTCACCCATCTGTGCCGCGTCGATGACGTGCTCAACCTGGGCGGCTACAAGGTCGTGCCGAGCGAGATCGAGGGCGTCCTGCGCGTCGTGGAAGGAATTCAGGACTGTGTGGTGGTCGGCGGCCGCGACGCCGACGGCCTGGAGCAGGCTGTGGCGTACCTGGTGGCCCGGCCGGGATCCGACTTGGCCGTGGTGCGGCGCGCGGTGCTCGCCGCGATCCGTGGCAACCTCGCCGCCTACAAGCGGCCCGCCCGTCTGGAGTTCCGCGACGAGCTCCCGACCACGTCGACCGGCAAGTTGGCAGCCTTCGAGCTCCGGAAGGCGGCTGCACAACCGTGACCTGGGACATCACGGGCATGGCCGCCGTCGCCAACATCGGTGCCAGCCCCGAGGAGATATTCGCCGCGTTGTGCGCGGGCCAGGAGAGCCGCAAGCCTCTGCGAGCGTTCGACCCCGACAAGTACAGGGCGGCCTACGCCTACGAGATCGACGACCGGCCCGAGGGCGGCGGCGACATCCCGCGGCGCGCCACGCGCTGGCTCACCACCGTGGTCAGTCAGGCGGTCGCTGACGCGGGCCTGGGCGAGGACCTGTCGCAAATACCCGTGCTGGTCGGGACCACCATGCGCGAGCAGCGCAGCCTCGAACTGTGGTGGCGTGACGACGCGGACGTCGCCCTCGAAGACCTGCACTTCGGCACCGCCCTGAAGGCGGCCTTCGGGGCGTCCACCACCTACACCTTCGCCAACGCCTGCTCCGCCACGCTGTACGCACTCGGCCTGGCCACCGACATGATCGAGGCAGGCATGGCCGACACGGTCGTCGTCGCGGGCACCGACGCCGCCACCGAGAGCGGCTTCGGCACGCTCGACCGGGTGCAGAGCGACATCCCCGACGCGCTGCGCCCCTTCGACGCCAGGGACAAGGGCATGCTGATGGGTGAGGGCGCGGCGGCCGTCGTCGTCCAGCGCGCCAGCACCGAGAGTCGGCCCGTGCACGCCCGGGTGCGCGGTGTGTCCATGAACTGCGACGCCCACCACGCCACCGCGCCCGACCCCGACGGCATCACCCGCGCGGTGCTCGACGCCTACCGCAGAGCTGGGGTGCGGGCCCGCGACATCGACCTGGTGATGCTGCACGGCAGCGGCACCCCCCTCAACGACGCGACGGAGTCGAGCGTCCTGCGCCGCATCTTCGACGGCGCCGGACCCGGCCCGCGGATGACCGCCATCAAGGCGATGACCGGCCACACCTTGGGCGGCTCGGGACTGCTCAGCCTCGTGATGGCGGTGCTCGCCATGAAGGAAGGAACGGTCCCCCCGGTCCTGGGACTCACCGACCCGATCCCCGAGGCCACCGGGCTGGGCCTGGTGCAGGGCTCCCCCGCCCCTGGCGACCTGGCCATCGCGCAGATCGACGCCTTCGGCTTCGGAGGCATCAACGCCGTCGCGATCGTGGAGGCAGCCAGATGAGCACGACGAGCACCACACGGATGAGGAACCCGAACCTCCGGGAGGTCGCCGTCACGGGCATCGGACTGGCGCTCCCCGGTGTCGCGACGTACGGCGACCTTCTCGGACCCCTGCCCGGCGAGGGCGGCTTCGACCCGGCTACTGGACTCAGCGGACGCGAGCTGCGCCACAAGGACCGCGCGTCCCGGCTCGCCCTGCGCGCCGCCGAGTTCGCCCTCCACGACGCGAACCTGACCGACGCCGACGCCACGTTCACGGGCGCGGCTGATGCGACCGCTGTCGTGGTCAGCACCAACCTGGGCAACGCGGACAGCGTCTGCGCAGCCACCGACACGATCGCCAGAGAAGGCGTCAGGGGCCTCAGCCCGCTGGGCCTGCCTCAGACATCAAGCAACGTCATCGCCGGCTGGGTGGCCATCCGATACGGGCTGCGTGGCCCCAACCTCACGGTCTGCAACGGCGTCACGAGCGGTCTGGATGCCCTGGCCTGGGCCCGGAATCTCATCGTGGCCGGGCGCGCCGAAGCGGCCGTTGTCGTCGGCGTCGAACCAGCCAACGACGTGACGGCGAAGTTGCTCGGCGAGCAGTCCACCGACGCGGCGGTCGCCGTCGTCCTCGAACCGGCGGACGCAGTCGCTTGCCGTGGCGCACGGCCGCGCGCCACGATCGCCGGGTACGCACGGGCCGGGGACCTCGCCGCGGCGCTGGCCTGCGCCGGTGTGGCGGAGGAGGAATCCGTCGGACTGTGGCTCGGGGACGAGGCGGGTGCCGGGGCGGGCCAGCTGCTCGCAGGCACGCGCCGGATCGACCTGGAAGCCCAGCTGGGCCCGCTGTCCGGGGCGCT
This sequence comes from Streptomyces sp. Wb2n-11, assembly GCF_001049855.1. Lineage (NCBI taxonomy): Bacteria > Bacillati > Actinomycetota > Actinomycetes > Kitasatosporales > Streptomycetaceae > Streptomyces > Streptomyces sp. Wb2n-11. The sequence goes on along the minus strand of NZ_CVPB01000001.1, from coordinate 6,311,293 downwards.
GGGCGTCCTGCAGTGCGCCGCCGCGGTTGCCCACTTCCAGGGCGGCGCCACCGGGAACGTGCTCGCCGCGGCCGGAGGCCCTCGCCACGACGCGGCAGCCGTCCTGCTGCTGACCCCACGACCGACCACTCGTCCATCCACGCAGGAGCCGGGGGAACACCCATGACCAGTGCGACCGTGAACATCGAGGATCTCCGTGCCCTGATAGCCGGCGTACTGGAGATCGAACCCGAGGAGGTCACCGACGAGGCGCACTTCACCGACGAGCTCGACATCGACTCGCTGCTGATGCTCGAGATCTCAACCCGCGTGGAGAACGCGTACGATGTCCCGGAGAACACCGTGGTCATCAGCGGTGCCAGGACCCTCGCCGAGCTGCACGCCTTCGTCATCTCGAAGCTCGTCGGCAAGACGTCGGCCGGGCCGGTCATCCGCCCGAGGCCGCTGAGCGACCCAGCGGCGCGCCTGTTCCTGTTCCACCACGCCGGCGGCTCACACCTGCTCTACCGAGGCTGGGCGAAGCACTTCCCCCAGGACTGGGAACTCTGCCTCCTGGAGGCCCCCGGCCGAGGCCACCTGCAGACACTCCCGCTGATCGACGACTGCGACCGGCTGGTCGACTACTTCCACAACGCCATCGCTTCCCTGCTCGACCGGCCCTTCGGGTTCTTCGGCCACAGCCTGGGCGCCCTCATCGCCTACCAGCTCACCCGCCGGCTCCATCACGAGGGGGACCCGCTGCCCACCTGGCTGGGTGTGTCCGCCTACGGCGCCCCCCGAGTCGAGGCCGGCGCCGACGGCCGTCCTCACCTGATGTCCGACGACGAACTGCGCGGCTGGCTGCGGAACGTGGGCGGCAGCCAGCCGCAGCTCCTCGACAACGACGCCGTCTGGCCCACGTTCGCCCCGGTGTTCCGCAGCGACTTCAAACTCCTGGACACCTGGGCGCCTCCCCTCGACCCCGAGCCGCTGCCCGTTCCGCTCTCGGTGTTCGGGGGCCGCCGCGACAGGCTGATCAGCGAGGACCGACTGCTCTCCTGGCAGACGTTCACCACGCACTTCCGCGGACTCGAGAGGTACGAGGGTGACCACTTCTACGTGATGGACCACCGGCAGCCTCTCGCTGCCGCCATCACGGCCGCGATGCGTTCCGCCGCTGCATGAGCTCGCCTTCATCACCACGCCGCCCGCTGGGTGATCAAGTCCAAGAGGGTGCCTGCGGCGGGCCCTCAGGCGCCGGGGTCGACTTCGGGGTGCGTGAACCGCACGGGCCTGCCCAGGGACCGGGCGTAGGCGATTTCGGAGCGGGTGCTGTCTCCGATGTAGTCGCCGACCACGAGCACCTCGTCGGCGAGCAGGATCTTCGACCGGTGCAGCTCGTCGAGTCGAACCTTCAGCGCCTCAGCCTCGACAGGATCGGACCAAAGCTCGTGCGGCGACTTCAGGTCGCAACCCGGCTTGACGACAATCCTCCCGGCCTTCGTTTCTCGCACATCGGCCTCAGCCATCTCGGCCATGAAGCGAGTGGAGCCGCAGATCGCGACGATAGGCGGGAAGCTCAGTTGCCTCTTCGCCTCGGCGAGCTTCTCCTCGGGGATGGTGACTTGCGGGGACGACACTGGTTCCTCCTGGTGATGCGGCCCGAGGGGTGCCTGCGGAGACGAGAACGAAGGCGTCCAAGATCATCTTTTGGTGAACGACGTGGACACCCGCGCGCCCGCACTCTATGTGACGAGCACGCCAACGTGGTGCCGCGCCGCCCGCTGGCCAGCCCTACGCCTCGCCTACGCGATGCCAGACCGGTCACTCTCGCCACGAGAAGCCGGTGTCGGTTGCCGCGTTCGGCACCTCGATCAGCCGATTTATGCGGCAGGGCTCCGCGGTGTCGGCTTGGCCGACCGGTTCCCCGTCGGCAGTTGGTGGTGGTGCCGGGTCGGGCTCGGGTATTGCCACAACCCGAACGAGGGTGGCGCAATCAGATGACCGCGTTGACGGGGCGGTGTCCGCCGGCGACCTTGCGGCCGAGCTGCACTTGGCGCGGTCCGCCGCAACTGGCGGCCGCGATTCATGCCCGAGTCCGAATCGAACCGACCGCCCGCTGCCCGCTCACCATCTGAGCACTTCGCTGCGCTTCGACGAGGAGACCATGTCCACCGCATCTCACCAACCCGCCACCAACCCTGCCGCCTCTTCCGCACCCGGCCGCGCCGCAGAGGAGGAGCTGATCATGGCGGTCGCCGACACGCTGGTGCTCGCGTACGGACTGCACCCGGCAGACATCACGCGTATCCCGGAGGGCACCGCGACGGACAACTACGCCGTCGTGGACCAGGCGGGCCGGCGGCACTTCGCCAAGGTCTACCGCACTCGAGAACACCTGGATCTGGAGCGGGCGTCGGTCGCACTGTCCGAGTACTGCGCCGACGGAGGTGTCGCGACCGCGCGGGCAACCCGCACGCGCGAGCACGACCTCATCGCGACCCGCGGCCCCCTGCCAATGTCCCTGTGGTCGTACGTGCCGCACACCGCGACCGCCGAAGGCGGCCTGAGGGGTGCACGGTGGGCAGCCGTCGGCACAGCGATGGGCCGCCTCCACAGTCGGCTCGCCGCTCACCCCGCCGCCTCACGCACCCTGAAACCTGGCGCCGCGGTGTGCGACGTGGCCGCCTCACGGGACCGCTTCGAGCGTCTGATCCATGCGTACCAGCAGAAACCACGGCTTGGTGAGTTCGAAACGTGGGCGCTGCAGGCGGCGCGTGAGCGGCAAGCCATTCTGGGGGACGTCGAGCGCACCCTCGCTTCGCTTCCACGGCTGACCGTTCAGATCCTGCAGGGCGACATGGCCGGCCCCAACGTGCTGTTCAACAACGACGGGGTAGCCGCGATCGTGGACTTTCGACCGCCCGCACCCGGGTACCTCGCCTGGGAGATCGCACGTCTTGGGTGCGACCCCAAGAGCGTGCTGGACAACAGTGCGGAGAGCTGGCTCACCGGGTACACCGATCTCACCCTGGCCTACCGGGAGGCCAACCCGAAGGCGTCCGCGGACGACCTCTTGTTCTCGCTTCGTGTCGGCTGTGCAGCCATGCTCTGCTCGGCCTTTCCGCTGTCGGTACCGGTGGAAAGGCCGCACATCGTCGACGCCGCGCTTGAGGCATATGGGCAGGTGCGGCACGAGGCGGCTCTGATGCTGCTGGACCGGCTACCTGTGATGGAGGAGGCCCTGCATGAGGCTCTTCGCTGAGTTCATGACCTCCATGGGCGTCGTAGCAAGACGCAACCCCGGACAGCGAACTCGCCTGTCTGGGCCTGCTGTAGCAGTAGGGCACTCAGGGTCGGCCAAGAGCGCAGAGGCCGGCGCGCCGAGCCCGGGGTGGAACCGGGCGGCGGCCGCGGCTAGGAGAGCGGGGCGGCGATCATCTGGTGAGTTGGTCCACCCGAAGCAGGTCGTCGGGGCTGATGTGGATCGCGGCGATGTTGGCGAGCCACTGCATCCACACCGGCTCAATGCCGGGGGCGGCCTCGAACTCGGCGTCTGTGATGCGTCCCTGGGCGTAGGCGACCGTCCGGTCTGCCAGCTCCTGGAGAGCGTCGGGAGCGATCCAGCGGACGTTCTTCGTCTCGCGGGCACTCGGGGTGAGGTGGCCAGTGACGGTGGCCTGGTAGACGGTCCAGTCGTGGCCGGTGCCGCGTGCGCCGGGAAGGCGGCGGCATGGGTTGTCCCGCCAGGAGCCGGTGACGTGCGTGAGGCCGGTAACGGTGAGGCCGAGTTCTTCCTCAACCTCGGCGCGGCCCGCGTCCTCGGCGGTCCCGTGGTCGTCGATGTGGCCGGCGGCAGGTGCCGTGCCGGGCGGGAAGGTGGCGCGGTCGAACATCAGGTAGCGGCTCTGGTGATCGGTGATGATGATGCCGACCGAGGTGTTGTCGCAGGTCTTCATGGTCTCGTTCCCCGTGGGCGCTGGAGGTCAGGCGGCTACGAGCAGAGGATGGCGATCCTGGCCGAGGCCACCGCCGGGACCAAGCCAGACGACGTCACGGTGACGAGTTGGCTCGTGATCGTCGCCGAGCTCCCGGAGGAGGCGTGACGCCGATCGCGCCCACCTCAGTGCTCTCTACGACGGGATGCTCCCTGCCCGTTGGCTGGCCGCCACGAAAGGTTCCGGTAGCGCAGGGGTTACCTGATTCCGGTCGATGTGGTGACCGCCCGCGCGATCCGGGGTCCGACGAGGCGCTCCGCCACTTCAAGTGGGTACCAGGCGGCGCCGGTCACCTCGGACTCCTGGATACGCCCGACCTCGGCGTCGGCCGTCGCGAAGGCATAGCCGATGTCCAGGTGGTAGTGGTCCGGCTCGTCCTTCGCGGGCCTGGCCGGCACCTGGCCGAACTCGACGTAGGCGGGGTGCATCGAGACGGGAACGACCTGTTCGGGGTCGATGCCGGTCTCCTCGGACAGCTCCCGCAAGGCTGCGCCGACCAGCGTCGTATCGGTCGGCTCGAGATGACCGCCCGGCCCCCCGCGCGGGTTCGCGGAATCTTGGCGGGTGTGAGCGAGAAACACGCGCGTCAGGTTCTGCAGAGTAGTCGAGTCTGCGGTGGGTTCCTCTGGGCTTATGGCGGCGGTCAGCTGGTCACCGTCGATAGTCCTGAGTGCTGTGCGGGATGGTTCGACGAGATCACTCTTCACGCTCTGTGACGATTGCAATGTTGTGGGACGTGCACGGACCGTGGTCTTAGGATGCGCGAAGACTGCATCTACTACCCGCGGGAGACAAGTTGAAAGAGCTGGTCTGCGTCGCTCCAGAGGTTCGGGACCGGCTCGCCGTTCGGTTCGGAGCTGATGTGCTGGCCTGGTGTGATGAGCTGCCGGCTCTCGTGGACGAACTCGCTGCCCGCTGGGATCTGACGCTTGTCGCGGCAGGCGGAGGAGGCACCTCGCGGGTGTTCCGTTGCTTCACGCGGGACACCGGCGCCTCGGCGTGGCTGAAACTCACGCCGGAGCCCCTGATTGCCCGGGAGGAAGCCGAAGCTCTGCGGGCCTGGGCGAAGACGCCCTCGGTTGTCACGCTGCTGGCGCAGGATCTGGCCGTCGGGGCCCTGCTGCTGGAGGACGTGCAGCCGGGAGTTCAAGTGAGCCAGCGTGCATGGAATTTGGCCGAGGTCGCGGTGCTGCTGCGGGACCTGCGGGCCTCTGCTCCCGCGCCGGGTGAGCACTCGGCACTGGGGCTTCTCTCACACCGCGTCGACTTCGTGTTTGATTTGACCGACCGCAGGCTGGCAGCGGGCGACGTGAACGATCCGGCTGCCTCCGGGGTGCTTCGGCAGGCGCGATCGGCTGCCCTGGAACTCGCGGGCAATGGGCCTGTGGGACTCGTGCATGGTGATCTCCATCCGGCCAACGTGCTGTCTGGTCCGGGCGCCCGCATGGTGGCAATTGATCCGAGGCCGACGTGGGGCGACCCGGACTTCGACGCTGTGGACTGGGTGCTTGAAGGGGTTGCGGATCCAGCCGTGCTGGAGCAGAGGGTCGAGGAGCTGGCGGCGCTGGTTCCTGGCATGTCTCCTCGTCGTGTGCTGGGTTGGTGCCGAGCCCTGGCCGCCCTCATCGCGGTACCCAGAATGTGTGCGGGGCGGGACGACGCAGAGACTCGATTCCTCATGGCTCTAGCCGATGATTGAGTACTTCGTCGGCCTCAACCGGTCTCGTGCCACGCGGCCGTCGCGTCCGAACATGCGCAGCAGGTTGTAGGCCCGGGGCCGTTGCTGTCAGTGAAGCCGGTCGGGGCGCTTATCCGGATGGGCGGCATAGATGTAGGTCAGCGCAGTGTCGGCGGTGATGCCGAACACCCGCATGAGGTGGACTGGATCGACGGTGGCGCGGGCTTCGTCGACGATGCGATCGCGTCGCAGCTGGGTGAGGTTGATGCCCAGCGGCTTGAATATGCGCCATAGGTAGAAGGCGTCGACAGGTCCGGTCTCTGCGGCGGTCTGTTGGCTGATGAACAGGTGCGGATTGCGCGTTGCGGACCAGCGCCGGTGTCGTTCGTGCAGCCACAGGTTGAGGAGGCTGACGGTGACCTCGTCGAGGTGGATGACGCGAAGGCCGTGGCGGCGCCGGATGAGCAAGCGGCTGCAGCTCACGGACAGGTCGTCGACGAGGATGCGCGTGAGTTCGCGTTGGCCGACCGCGTGGATCGCGACGAGAGCCACGGCCAGGCGATCAGCGGCTCCGGTCGCGCGGTCGATGAGCCCGGAGACCATATCGCTGGGGAGCGTGCGCGGCGGCCGTGTGGGGCCGTGAGGCACGACGATGCCGCGGGTGGGGTCGCGAAAGATGGTCTTGTTGCGCTTGAGCGTGCGGAAGATACTGCGGAGCGCGATCCCCATGTGGCGTGCTGCCTCTCCCGTTTGGGCTTCGATTGCGGCGTCGACGTCGGCCGGGGTCACCTCGCGCAGTGTCCGGTAGCGTCGCCCCCACTCGACCAGGGCCGGGTGGGCATAGGTGAGGTAGTTCCTGATGGTGGCGTAGCGGGCGTGGGGCCGGCCGTTGCGGTCTTCCCTTCGCAGCAGCACGACCCACTCTTCGATCTCTGGGACGATGCTGGACGGCAGGCTGGCGATGATGCGGTGCGAGGCATGTTCACGTGGCTCGCTCTGGCGCGCGGTATCGGGGATGACCAGGCTGTTGTCGGCCAAGAATCGCAGCACCCTGCGGGTCCGCAGTCCCACTTCGTTAAGGAGCCTGATGTCCTGCTCGGGGATCGGGGCCGCGTTGCCGAGCCATCCGAACAGGATGCGAAGGGTTCTGGCGGCTGTGGAGAGGTTCTCGCTGCTCCAACCGTGCTCCTGGCCGTGGCACTTGAACCGATCCAGCATGCTGGCTGCCGCTGGTGACAAGGCATAGCTCTCCAGCGTCGTCCGCGCGTTCACCCAGTCCCGCCGGACCTTGAACAGTTCGCCTTGTCCAGAAACGAGCAGGTGGGGCGAGAGGCCGACGGACGTGCGGGCGGCGATCGCCTTCCTGTCGGTGGGGGAAGAGGGCTCGGTGCGTCGCCAGCTCAGCTGGATGGGACGTTCGGACAGCCCGACGGCGCTGTCGGCGAGCCATAGCTGGCACCAGTCGGTGCCGTGAGCGTCGATGCCCTGCTCCTGGACGTGCACGAGGCAGGTGCGGCACCAGCCATCGCGTATAGCCAGTGCAGGATGCTGACAGCGCCCACAGACGCCGGCGGAGTCAGGGCGGCTCAGTGCCCAAACCCGGCAGGCCCCACACATCTCTGCGGTGCCGCCGAAGGCGCCGCAGAGCGCGCAGCTTCGCGGTTCGCGCCCCGCGACGACGGTTGGCCCGCGTGGGGCGGGACGCAGCTCGCAATCCGGGTCGAGCAGTCCTGAGCGGCGCAGGGCCTCGGCGGCGGCGCCGGCGAACCGCGGCATGCAGGCCAGGACGGCGTCGTCGACCAGCGTCTTGCCCTCCGCCGCGGCCAGTGCAAGGGCAAGACGCACGACATCGCGGGCGACTGGGAGCCACCAGCCGGTGTAGCTGCGCTCTGCGACGAACTCGGCCAGTGCCGGCTCGACGGCGTCCAGGCCAAGGCTCGGACGGTCACGGATTCGGCTCGCGAAGTCGATGCTGATACGTCCACGGCACTCGAACAGGGCAATCTGCCCGGGAACGGCCGGTGGCAGGACGCGTGGATCGTCGGCGATCGGAGCGGGCCGCTGTGCCTTTGCCCACGTCGGAAGCTGATAACGGCCGTCGGAGTGCTTCCGATGCGGTCCGAACGGCGTCGCCGGACGCTTGGGCAGCCCATGGAAGATCAGAGTGAGCTGCACCGGCCGGGGGCTTGAGGGTGGGCTGAAGTACCAGTCGGCGTCAGTGGCAACGACCTCCTCGACGCAGGGCCGGCACAGGTCTTCCGGATTGACGAACCACACCCGGTCACAGCGTCGACAGGCGCCTTTGCGACGACCCGGCTTCGACCTGGTCTGGTGGCACGGCGAACAGTACGGCGGCTGCACCAGCCAGCCCCACCCCAGGCAGCCAGAGCAGTGCCCCACGCGTCCCGGTCGCTTCGGACGCTTCGGCCGTGTCCCCATCCTCAGTTGGGCGGCAGTGACCGCGGCGAGCGTCCGGCGCGAGGCACCGGACGCACTGCACCGGAGCTCTCCGAGCCGACCGCCTTCGGTGTCTGCTCGACATCGGCCGGCAACTGCACCTCGTGCGGCTCGGCCTCCAGGAGGTCGGAGACCTGGCAGCCCAGCGCGGCACACATCCGATCCAGGTCATCCAGACGCACCGTGACCGGCTTCCCACTCCACATCGCCGCGACCTTGCTCAGCGACGGGCTGAACCCGACCTGCCGGAACGCCACCAGCAGATCCGACGGACGCCAAATATCGCGTTCCGCTGCCGCCCAGCGCAGCTTCCACTTCACCGCAGACTCCCCTTGTCCACCTGCAGACGCTGTACCGCACGGTTAGCCGCCTGCATGCTGGCCAGCTCGGGATCTCCCTGAGCCGTTCTTACGTATCGAACCGTGGTCGTGGTCCATTCGTGTCCAAGGACCTTTTGAACCTCCCACAGCGACATGCCCGACTCGTAGTAGTGCGTCGCGCAGGCATGCCGTAGAAGATGCGGATGCAGTCCGGACACCGGGCCGGTCAGATACCGGTCGGAGGCCCGGCCCACGGCCTTGCGGAAGGTCGACGGCGTCACTGTGGGGGCCACCTTCACATTGAGCATCGCGACGTTCCCCGGCAGCCGCTCCGATGGCCACACCGGCGCCAACGGGTGTTCCGGGTCGTCGCAGAAGGAGCCGCGAACCTCCTCGACGTACCACCACAGCAGTTCGCGGCCGGTGGCGAACATATACGCCTCCCGGGGCCGCGGCCCGGAACGACGGGCCCCCTTGCCCATGACCTCGAACCGCCCGAACGATCCGGCTTCCCAGTGCAAGTCGCTCATCGTCATCCCGCACAACTCCGAGGCCCGCACCCCGGATATGTACGCCAGCTTCGCCATCGCGTAGTCGCGGCAGGCCACCGCGAACTTCCTGGCGTTCGGCAGATCCGCGCGCCAGGTCGCGAAGAACTCACGCATCGCACGGGCCGACGGCGGGATCCGCTGGGTGTAGTCACCGCGGTGTGCCGGCCGGTTGAACGGATCGACGGGCGATTCGACGACCGCGCCGAACCGCCGGAACACCTCCCCGCCATAGCGCTGTTCCAGGAACGCGTAGTAGTGATCGATCCGCGTCATCTTCTGGCGCACCGTCGCGCCCGCCCGCTTGCCAGGCCCGGCGAAATACTGATCTACATGCCGCGGCGTGATCCGCCACGGCGGCAGGTGGTAGTAGTCGCAGACTTCGACGACGGGTCGGATCAAGTTCTCCAGCGTGGAGGCCGCAAGCCCCGCCACGTCGCGAGACCACTGGTACTCCGCCAGCGTGTCGATGAAGAACCGCTCCTCGTCCTCTGTGGAAACCTGCGCATCCGCACGCCGCTGCAGTAGCACCACATCGGCCAAGCCAGGACCGGTCGCGCCAAGATCAGGCCCGGCTGCGGTGGCCTGTCCAGCCGTGGGCGGCACGAGGGTGAGGGGACTCCTGGATTCCGACACAGACGGTGAGATTACAGGAGTGACTCCTGGATTTCAGGAGTTCGGCCGAGATTCCAGTACGGCGTCGATGTGGCGGCACCTGCACGTCTGACCTGCCGCTACACGTCGGCATGCTGACTGAGGTCTTCTTCGAACCCGCGCGTACTCCAGTTTGCAGAGTGATCCCGTACGCAAGGTGTTCGATCAGCAGGATCTCTGCGCCGTCGCGAACCAGCAGCGCGCCGGCGGTGACGTGCATCGGGAAGGTCCGCCGCGAGGCGAACCCCCGGCCTTCGGCCAGGAGCCGCAGCGGCTCAGCGAGCTGTCCGGCCTCCTGCGGGTAGCGCTCAAGGTAGGCGTCCAGCACGGCCGCGATGTCGGAGTCAGCGATCGCCACAGGTCATCGCCCTCCCTTCGGCCCGAGGAGGGGTTCCGCCGGGACCGGCCGCTCGAAGGCGGCCACCAAGCACGTGCACAGTCAGCTCCACAGGGGTCGTGGCGTACCGGAAGCCCCGCACTCTACAAGTCCACCGGGCCCCATACGCACCAACGCGCCCTTTGGCGTACGGCGCCTGGGAACCTCGGCGATTCGGCCAACAGCCGTTGGTGGCAGTGCCGTTGCGGGAGTTGGGTCGGTGCAGCTTCCACGGTTCCTCGAACGCTCTATCCCGGGGCTTCGGGACCGTCTGAAAAACGTGTGTTCGATATCAGGGCTGCGTCGTTGAGCCTCACGAACCAGCCGTGACGACCGACAGGGGGATCGACTTGACCTCGGGCAGCACAGCCGCACAGCCGAGCACGGACGAAGCGGAGGGGACTCCACCGGACAGCGGGGGCACGGCGCAGGAGGAGGAGTTCCAGTACCGGGACGAGTCCCGGCTCCAGGCCGGCGCGCAGATGACGACGACCACGATGGCGCGGCGCCTGCCCGTGCTGGTTCGCCGGTCACTGCGGATGGCGTGGCAGGTGGACCGGGGCGCGACGGCCGGGCTGCTCGCGTGCCAGATCGGTACCGGCGTGCTGGCCGCGCTGGGTCTGTTCGCCGTCACCGGGACCCTCACCGCGCTGATCTCCTCCGGCGACATCACCGAACGGCTGCGGGAGGCGGCTCCGCAGCTGGCCGTCATTGCCGTGGCCGCCGGGCTGCGCGCCCTGCTGGGGGTCACGGTGACCTGGCTGACCGGGCGGCTGCGGCCGGTGCTCGCCCGGGCCGCGGAAGTCAGCATGGTCGAGGCGGCTCTCGGCGCGGAGGCCGCGGCGAACAACAAGCCGGGGTACAACGACCAGTACGACATCGCCGACCGCGGCGCGCAGGTCACCCCCGACCTCGTGGAGGAAGCCCAGGACGTGCTGGCCGCCACCGCGACCCTCGCCGCCGGCGCCACGGTCCTGACCGTGATTCACCCGGTTCTTTTGCCTCTGCTTCTCCTGGCGTGCCTGCCGCAGGCCGCCGCATACGTGCGTGCGGCCCGCGTGGTGTACCTCGCGGGCCTGGAGACGTCGGGGCGCCGGCGGATGCTGCACAAGCTGCGCTGGCACATGTCCTACATGGAGTCCAGCGAGGAGATGCGCGCCTGCCTGGCCGGCCCGTTTCTCCTGGGCCGTTACCGGCGCCTGGCCGCCTCCGTCAACGTCTCTGAGCGCGAGGCCGCGAACACCGGGGCCTGGATGGGCCTGGCCGGTGCGGCGGCCGGTGGAGTCGCCTCGGCGGCGGTCTGGGCGACCCTGCTGTGGCTGCTGGTCTCCGGCCGGATGGACCTGGCGGCCGGCGGCGGCGCGGTCTTCGCCCTGCAGACGGCAACCGGCTCCGTACGCGGCATCATCAACGGAGGCGCGAGGCTGGTGCGCACCGGCTGGTACGTGCAGGACTGGCAGAACTTCATCGACAACGCGCACGGGCAGGCGATGGTGGCCTCACGCGGCTCCGAGGTACTGTCGGCGCCTCCGGAGCGGTTCGAGGTCCGCGACGTCACCTACCGGTACGACGGCGCGGACAAGGACAGCCTGGCCGGGGTGTCGCTGAAGGTACGGCGCGGGGAGATCGTGGCACTGGTCGGGGAGAACGGGTCGGGGAAGACGACGCTGTCCCGGCTGATCTGCGGGCTGCTGCTGCCGACCTCCGGGGAAGTGGCCTGGGAGCACACGAGCACCGCGCGGCTGGATCCGTGGGAGGCGTGGAAGCACGTAGCGGTGGCACCGCAGCGGTTCACCTACCTGCCGCTGACCCTGCGCGACAACGTCACCCTGGGGCAGGGCGACACCAGTGACGCCGCGCTCATGGCGGCATGCGAAGCCTCCGGAGCCGCGGACATGCTGCCCGCCCTCCGTTCCGGCCTCGACACCCTCCTGACCAGCGAATGGTTCGGCGGCCACCAACTGTCCGGCGGACAGTGGCAACGCGTCATCCTGACCAGGGCATTTCACCGCAAGGCCAGCCTGCTGGTGATGGATGAGCCCACGGCCGCCCTCGACGCCCGGGCAGAGCACCATGTCTTCACCGGCCTGCGGGACCTGGCCAAGAACAGGGCCATCCTCCTGATCACGCACCGGCTCGCCAACGTTGCCGTGGCCGACCGGATCGTCGTCCTCGACCAAGGCCGCCTGGTCCAAGAGGGCACGTACGCGCAGCTCACCCGCGAGCCCGGGCTCTTTCGGACCTTGTGGGAACTGGAGCAGCGCACCGGCGGTGCGCCCGGTCCCACCTGAGCCCTCAACGCAGTTCCGAGCCGGCCCCGGCCGTCCGGCAACGGCCGGGGCCCCTCGATCCGCCGACCTGTCCGGCTGATCCGGCCCCCGAAGACCCACGCGACCGACACCTCCGGGAGGAACCGTGTTCCCCGACCGCACCGAACCTGATGGCGGTGGGCCCTGCCGCTCCACCGTCCCGCGCCCGGGCACGAGGTCTGCCGGATGAGCCCGATCAAGCCGCTGCCTGCGGCCCTGAAGCGCTGGGCGGAACGACGGATCGGCCCCGTCGTGTCCGTCTGCGACGCCTCGCACGACTGGGACCGCTCCCGGGTGTGGGACCTGGAGGGCGAACGCCAGGTGCACCACTACCTGAAGGTCTCACCCTCGGTGAAGTTCTTCACCCGCGAGAGCCGGGCCTACCGCCACGTCATCCCCGCCCTCGGACACCGGGCACCCCACCTCATCGACAGCCGCGCCCAGGACCTGGCCCTGCTGCTCACCGCGGTCCCAGGCGCCCCGGTCAAGGAACTCGGTTTGGACGCCACCCAGTGGCGGACCGTGCACCAACAGGCCGGAGCGCTCTGCGCCCGGCTCCACGAGGCCGGGCCACTCGACCGCAACGACCGGGGGGAGGCCGAAGCCTCCCTGGCCGCCGCCGCTGACGGAGCGGAGAAGTACCTGGCTCGCGCCGGGGACCGTCTCAACCAGGACGAGCAGCAGCTGATCCGGGACCACGCTGCCCGTCTTCGCCGCGTCGGCCCGGTGCCCGTCGGATATGTCCATGGCGACAACCAGCCGAGGAACTGGCTGTGGTCCCGCCACGGGCTCGCCCTCATCGACTTCGAACGGTGCCGACCGGCCGGCCGTATCCAGGACTTCGTCATCCTCGCCACCACCCAGTGGGCCGACCATCCGGACCGCGAAAAGGCCTTCCTCCAGTCCTACGGGAGGGAGCTGACGGACGCCGAGCGGCACGCGCTGCGCTGCCTGAGCGCGCTGGACGCGGTCAACTGCCTGGCCTGGGGCCCGGACAACGGCGACGCCGAGGTCACCACCCGGGGCCTGCGGACCTTGGACCGGCTCATGAGGGAGGACCAGCCGTGAGCGCCGCCCACCGGAGTATCGGGAACGTCATGGTCCTGCTCCAGCGTCCCGCCGACGGCCAGATCCTGACCGTCCGGCACCAGGCGACGTCCTGGCACTCCCCCCGGATGCTTACAGTCGTCGGAGGACGCCTTGAGGACGGCGAGTTCCTCGACGAGGGAGCGGCGCGCGAGCTCGCCGAGGAAGTCGGCATCCACATCAGCCCGGACCGCCTGCGTTTGTGCCAGCTGCTCCACTTCCACGCGGCGGACGGTGAGCGGGTGATCGGCGCCGCCTTCACGGTGCGGGAGTGGGAGGGCACCCCGTACAACCGCGAGCCGGGCACGCACACCGAGCTGGTGTGGGTCGACCCGGCCGCCCCGCCGCCCGACTGCCACCCCTTCACCCACGCGGTCCTCACCCACTTCGCCACCGGCCGACTCTACGCCAACGTGATCGCCCCGGAACTGCTGGGCGGTGAGGCCGGATGACGACCTCCACCCACACGGCAAGCCCGCAACGGTCACCTCTCCGGATCTTCGCCGCTTGGTCGCCAGCGAATGCGCGAGCCTGTCCGGATCCGCGGTCAGCACCGTCGCCCTCCCCACCCTGGCCGTACTGGAACTCCACGCCTCCACCACCCAGATCGCCACGCTCGCCTTCCTCGGCCAACTGCCGAACGCCGTCGTGGCGCTCCCGGCCGGCGCGCTCTCGGACCGCCACGCCAAGCGCCCCCAGATGATCACCGCGGACCTCACCGCCGCCGCGGCCCTCTCCACCATCCCGGCCGCCGCCTTCGCCGGGGTGCTCGGCATCGGCCAGCTGTACGCGGTCGCCGTCATCCTGGGCATCACCAAGATCGTGCACGGCGCGGCCGCCATCAGCTACCTGCCCGTCCTCGTCGAACCTCACCTGCTGCAGGGCGCGAACTCGAGGCTCGGCGCGGCCTCATCCGTGGCCGACAGTGCGGGCAGCAACGCGGGCGCCGCGCTGGTCGGCGCCGTCGGCACCGCCCGCTCGCTCCTCGCCGACGTCCTCTCCTACCTCATCTCCGCGCTGCTCGTGTGGCGCATCCGCACCCCCGAGCCGGTCGCTGCGCCGGCCGAAGGCCGCCGCAGCCTCGTGCGGGACATCTGGGAAGGCCTGCGCTACGTAGCAGGCCAGCCCATGATCCGCACGGTGATCGGCGCCCTGTCCACGCTCAGCTTCGGCCTGGCGATCATGAACACGTACTGGGCGTACCACCTTTTCGTGGGCCTGCACGTATCCCCGACGGCGTTCGGCGTGATCATGGGCATCGGCGGTGCGGGCAGCCTGGCCGGGGCGCTCCTCGCCCCGCGCATCGCCTCCCGGATCGGCCTCGGGCCGACGATCATCATCGGATTCGCGGTCAGCCCGCTGGCCCAAGTCCCTCTCCTTCTCGCCGGACCCGGGTTGCGCTGGCAGATCGCGCTCGCCGGGACGCTGGCCGTCCAGCTGTTCTGGGCCACAGCCTCCGGGGCGAGCCAGAGGCCCCTCAGGCAGATCCTGTGCGAGCCCCGCATGCAGGCCGCGAGCACGACGGTGACCGCCGGAGCCCGGCCCCTGGCCGCCGCGGCCGCCGGCGCCCTGGTCCTCTGCCTCGGCGTCCGCAGCACCCTCGCCATCGGCGCGGCCCTCCAGATCGTCCCCGTGATCCTCCTGCTCTTCTCCCCCGTCCGCGCCCTGCGGGACATGCCCGTCCCGCCCTCGCGCACCGCCGTCCCACGCGCCCGTGAAGGAGCCGCATGACGACCTCGACCGCCGCGTACTGGGAACCGCTCTGGGCAGGTGGCCGCCGGTACCGGCAGCTCGACGGCCCCGAGAGTCGGCTGATGGACGAATGCCTCGGTCCCGGGCGTGGACGCCCGGCCCTCGAAATCGGCTGTGGCGACGGCACCCTGGCCCGCCACCTTCACCACGAGCTCGGATACCGCACCACCGGCATCGACATCTCTCCCAGTGCCGTCGCACTCGCCGCCGCCTACGACGAAGGCCTCGCCCCCGGTCCGGCGTGGCGGTGCGCCGACATCACCACCAGCGACCTCACGGGCCTGCCGGAGCCCGCGTACGCCGTCATCACCTGTCGCCTGGTCTACCGGTGGATGGACGATAAGGCGGCCTTCCTCGACCGCGTCCGCCGCCTCCTCGTCCCTGGCGGGACGTTCTGGGTGGTCACCGAGATCGCTGGGCGCCGCGAGGACACCGACCCCCTCCAAGGTCTCGGGATCAGCCCCGCCGAGACCGAAACCCTCACCTCCGGCTGGTCCGCCGTCCACACCGCCGACCTCGACGTGCTCCGCTGCTACGCCCTGCACCCCTGACCCCCACTCACCCCTTGCTGATGGAGGACTCGGTGACCACCGAGAAGGACACCCTTGAAATCTGGAACACCTACGGCACCCACCAGTTCACCAGAGGACTGCAGCTTCCCGAGCTGGACCAGTGGGACTGGGGAGTTCCGGAGGTCGGCCCCGGCATCAACGCCCTCGGCGAGGTAGCGGGGCTACGCGTCCTCGACCTCGGCAGCGGCCTCGGCCGGCACGCCGCGAACCTGGCCACCCTGGGCGCCAAGGTCACCGCCGTCGACGCCTCACCCACCCAGCACCAGCGCGCTCTCACCCGCTACCCAGACCACCCCGGCCTGCACCTGGTGTGCGCCGACGCGGTAGACCACCTGCGCGCCGCCGACCCGTACGACCTGATCTACTCCGTCGGCTCCGTGCCGTACCTGGACCCCAACCGGCTGCTGCCCGCCCTGGCCAACGGCCTCAAACCGGGCGGACGCCTCATCTTCTCCGCGCTGCACACCAACTCCGACGGCGCCGGGCCCTCGAACGAAGTGACCCCCCGCCCCGAGAACCTGCGACTGCCCGGCACAACCCAGGACCACCCTGTCAACATGTGGGTCCTCAGCGTGCAGCTGTGGGAAGACCTCCTGGTCCAACACGGCCTCACCCTGGAAGCGGTCACAGCGGTCGACTCCCCGACGACGGACAACGCAGTCTCCTACCGGCTGTACACGGCGCGCCGTCCGGAGCGCGTGCCGAGCCGCCCCCGCACCAACGCACCTCCCCCGCCGAACACGGCCCTCGGGGTGGGTGTGATCGTGCACGGCCCGGACGGCGTCCTGCTCGGCCGACACCGGCGCCGCACCTGGGAGCTCGCCGGCGGGACCGTCGAACCCGACGAGACCTTCGCCGAGGCCGCCGTCCGCGAGCTCCACGAGGAGGCCGGCCTCGTGGCTCGGCCCGACGACGTACAGGTGCTGGGCACACTCCTGGACCGGGTGGGCGACGTCGTACGGCTGACGGTGCCCATCCTGATCACCCGCTGGTCCGGCACTCCCCAGCAACGAGAGGAAGCCATCGGATCCTGGCGGTTCTGGCGCCTCGACGCGTTGCCCCAGCCGCTGTTCGTGCCCAGCGCCCAGTGCCTGACCGCCTGGAACCCCGCCCTCCCGCTCGATCACCCCCGCGCCCACTTCCAGCCGTACGCCTCCCCCGGCAGGTAGGCCGGCACCGACCACCTCCCGCGACCGCGTTCAAGAGAAAGGGTCTTACCCGTGCCTCCGTCCTCTTCTGCATCCCGGACTTCCCTGCTGGGCGTCTTCGGTCATCCGGACGACGAGTCCCTCCTGGCCAGCGGCGTCCTCGCGCAGCACGCCGCCGCGGGAGCCGCGACGGCCGTGGTCACCGCTACCTGGGCGCCCGACAGCCACCGGGCCGGTGAACTCGCCGACGCTCTGGACATCCTGGGAGCGGGCAGGCCGCGAATGCTGGGATTCGCCGATGCCCGCATCCCCGACTCCGCGCCCAACAGGCCCCGGCTCTGCGACGCTCCGCTGGAGGAGGTGGCGGGGCTGATCGTCGAACACATCCGTGCCGTACGGCCACAGGTCGTCGTCACCCACGACGCCTACGGCCAGCTGACCGGTCACCCGGACCACCTCCGCACCCACCAGGTGACCCTGCTGGCGTTTCACGCCGCGGGCCTGGAACACCTCTACCCGCAGGCCGGGGCGCCGTGGCAGCCTGATGCGTTGTACGCCGCGACACACCCGGATTCAGGGGTGGGCGAACTGGGTGTGCTGTTGACGCGGGTCGGCAAGAAGGTGCTCAGCGTGCCGGACGAGCACGTCACCGAGACGGTCGACGTAAGCGACTGCACGGACCGGAAGATGACCGCGATCTTGGCACACCGCAGCGAAGCAGCGAGGGAGCGGCCCCTTCCCGGAATCCTCTCCCGACTTCCCGCAGCGGAGCGCCAGTCGATCATCGCGACAGAGCACTTCACCCTCCTTGGCAGGAAGCCGGCGCCGGGCGGGGCGGTCCCCCGGCTATCGCGGTGAACTGCTGCTGAGGGGCTTGGTCAGGGCCCGGTTGACTCGGGGGTCGCGTCCGACCACGTAGGAGGGGCAGGGCAGGTAACCGGCCCGTTGGTAGAGAGCAAGGGCGGCGGTGTTGCGCCGTCCGGTCTCCAGCATGATCCGCGTGGCCCCGCGGCTGACTGCATGCCGTTCGAGACGTTGGAGGAGGTACCGGCCGATTCCGTGGCCACGGGCGTCACCGGAGACGTACATGCGTTTGATCTCCGCGGTGTGCTCGTCGAGAAGGCGTACGCCTCCGCACCCGATCGCCTCGCCGCCGACGTGGGCGACGAGGAACAGGCCGGCGGGCGGGTCGAAGTCCGCCTCGGGGGTGGCGTCCGGGTCATCGGCGAAGCCGTACAACGTGTGCTGTTCGGCGCGGAGGGCCTGGGTCAGGCGGCGGGCGTCCGGGTGATCGTAGGGCGCGGCGGTCACGGAAGGCGTCAGGCGTATCGCGGCCGGGGCGTCGGAGGCGGTGGGCACGGAGGTCATGAAGCCGATAGTGCCCTGTCGACGGCGGTGAGCGCACGGGCGGCGTCCGGGGCGCGCATACGGGCGCCTGCTGAACGACGGATCCGGCGCAGGAGGTTGCGGCAGCGGATGGACTGCACGTCGGGTACCCGGTCGGCGAGTTGCAGAAGGGTCGCTGCGGTGGCTTCAGGGTCGCGGGCGAGGAGGTGGGCGTGCGCGAGGTGGATGCCGTGCAGGAGGGCGGAGCGGGGGAACCCGCTGGTGGGGCCGTGGTCGGTGAGGGGAGACAGAAGCGTGGTCGCCTCAGCGAGCAGCCGCCTGGTGTGGGCGGGGTTGGTGGCGGCGAGTTCGACGAGGGCATGGCCAGCCTCGGCGGAGACCTGTTCGGGGGTGAAGTAGTACAGGGAAGGAGGGTCGTCGTCGCGACGGTGTTCCAGGAGGTTCCGGCAGCGGTCGGTGGCATCCCGGAAGGCGCTGATGTCGCCGGCTGCGGCGTGGGCGGTGGCCATGCGGCCCCAGGCGCGAGCGCGGGCGAGAGGGCTACTGCGGGCGGTGTGCTCAACGGCGGCTTCCGCGTAGCGCAGGGCGGCGGCGAGCTGGTCGCGGTCCAGGGGCGCGGCGGCGGGGTCGATGAGGATGGCGTAGAGGAACCAGCCGTGCTCAACGCCGGCCACGACAGCGGGTGTTGCCAGGCCCGGCAGGTGGGCGAAGGCGCTGGTGTAGGCGGCGGCGACCTCGCGCACGCCGTGGGCCAGGGGGTGGGGCAGGCGCCGGGGAAGGCGGCGGCCAGGCGGGCGAAGCTGGTGCGGTAGTCCCGGGCGTCCGCTTCGTCGCGCTCGGGCCCGGCGTCGATGCGGGTTCCAGGGACGGCCTGCTCCACGACGGCGGCGATCTGGGCGATGGTGTAGTTCTCCTCCTCGGCGCCCACGTTGAAGATCCGGTGGCCGGCCGGGGTGGCGAGGACCTTGGCGAGGACGTCGGCGACATCCGCGACGTGGACGAGGGGGCGGCGCTGACCGCCGCCGTTGAGCGGGATGTGCCCGGTGGCGACGGCCTGGGCGGTCATGCGGTTGGCGACGGAGTCCAGGCGCTGGCGCGGGGAGCGTCCGTGCACGGTGGCCAGCCGCAGCACGCTCAGTGCCCGGTCCTCCAGCAGGCCGGTCAGGGTGCGTTCGGCCAGGACCTTGGTGCGGGCGTAGATGCCGAGCGGGTTGGGGGCGGTGTCCTCGTCGACGGTGCCGGCGTGGCGGCCGTAGACGCTGCAGGAGGAGAAGAAGACGTAGTGCTCGACGCCGGCCGCTCGGGCCGCCTCGGCGGCCAGGACGGGCGAGGCGTAGTTGAGCTCGACGGCTAGGACTTCGTCGAGGGCGCAGGCGGGCTCGCCGACCAGCCCGCCGAGGTGGACGACGGCGTCGGCGCCGGTGGCCGCCCGGCGCAACGCGTCCGCATCCCGCAGATCGGCGTTCACGAAGGTGCTCGTCGGCGGCAGGAGACGGGCAGGGTCGTCGCCGCGGCTGTAGATCAGGCCGTCGACGACGGTGACGTGGTGGCCCAGTTCGGTCAGGTGACGGGCGGCGACGGTGCCCAGGTAACCGGCGCCGCCGAGCAGGACGATACGCATCAGGTGCTCCTCGTGGATGGGAAGGGGGTGGTCAGGCGGCGGAGGTCGCGCCGACCAGAGCCGGGCGCGTGGACGGGCCAGCCGGGGGCGCGGGCGGGCCGGGGAAGGCCGCGCGGCCCAGGGCGGTGCCGCGCAGGTCGGCCAGGCGCGGGACGGGCAGGAGGTTGAGCTGTTCGGTGGGGTGCAGCAGCCCGCGTTCGCAGGTCTCGGCCACCCACGCGGTGCACGAGGCTCGGGGGAAGGCGAGGTTGAGGCCGAGCTCACCCTTGGGCAGCACTCCGTTGAAGGGAACGGCGATGTTCTGGCTGTTCCAGTACGCGTACACGGAGGTCGCCTTGGCTTGCTCGAACACCGGGAAGAGCGCTGGGTAGCGGGGCAGGGCCCGCATCTCGCGGAAGACGAGCTGTCCGGCCAGGTGCGGCGCCATGGTGGCCAGGGTGTCGAAGTCGGTGCCCGCGTGCCGGAAGGACACCGCGCCCGCGTCGCGGTCGGGGCCGAGTGCGGCGCAGGCGAACAGGTGCGGCAGGCGCCGGCGTACGTAGGCGTCGGCGCCCAGGGCGAGCGCGGGGTCGATCCGGTCGATCAGCTCGGTGAGCTGGGTGCGGTCGGGGTTGAACAGGGCGAGGTCGAACAGGCGGCCCATCGTCTTGACAGCGGAGAACGCGACCTCCTTGTAGAGGCGGTTGTTCATCTCTCCGGCGAACGCGTACGTCTTGGTCTCGGGACTGCTGGAGTGCAACAGGAGGTACTCGGACAGGACCTCGAAGTACAGGTAGCCCAAGAACGGCATGTGCGGGACGGTCGCGGCCAGCTGGTGGAAGAACGCGGTCGTGGAGGCGGTGCGCTCGCCGCGGGCGTCGGCGAGCAGCAGGTCCAGGAAGCCGGAAGCCTCACGGAGCCTTCCTACGGCGCTCTGCCGGAGGTGGTCGTCCTCGCCCGCGGTCAGGAATCCGCAGTGGGTCAGGTAGGTGTCCAGGTGGATGCCGCCGAGGTGGAGGTAGTTCAAGCCCTTGGGCGGCGCGGGTGTTTCGGGGCGGACCTCGAAGACGAGGGTCTTGGTGTCGGCTTTGGTCTGCAGCAGGTAGGTGCCGAGGTTGTGCGGGCGCAGTCCGTCGGGGGTGGCGGTGAGCGGGGCGCAGTACAGGGCGCCGACCAGGCAGCCGCCGGAGCCGTGGAGCTCGCCCGAGGCGCGGATGGCGTCCAGGTAGGGCGTGGTGTGCATCAGGTGGACGGGCCCGCCGCTGGTGAGGGAGGCGAGCATCTGGTTGGTGTCGGGGTGCAGCAGGTGTCCGTTCGGGGCGCCGCGGTGGATGGCGAGCCAGTCGTCGGTGCTCTCGGCGAGCCCGCGGGGGCCGGGGAGTGCGGTGTCGGCGGCGTAGTCGGTGTGGACGGGGTCCCAGGCGGCGTACACGAGGGTCATCCCCCCTCTCTCTTCTATCGGGTCAGGGCAGTCAGGGCGTCGGTGAGCGCGTCGCGGTGTCCGGCGCCGTGGAAGCGGGCTTGCTCGCTGTGGACGACCAGGCCGTGTGCGAGAGGCGGTAGCCAGTCGGGGACCGCCATGCGCAGGTGGGTGAGGTTGGGCCACCAGCGCTCCAGCGGTAGGCGGTAGCGGTCCAGGCAGTCGGCGGCCTTGAGCAGGTCGGTCAGGTGCGGGGCTCGCTGGTAGGCGGTGTGCTGGGCGGGGGTGAAGGCGTCGTAGGGCAGGTTGTGCACGGCGATCGCCGAGGCCGCCTCTTCGCGCAGGGCTGGGGGGACGTCCTGTCCCAGGGCGGGAAGGACGTGCTCGGCATGCTCGGTGAACCAGTCGGCCGCGCGCCGGCCGTGCTCGGGGTCGGCGCGGTCGTCGTGGCGGCGGCAGTCGTGGAGGGCGGCCGCGGTGCACAGCGCGGCGGTGTGCGGCCCGTCGAGCTTGTGGGCGCGCGCGAGGAGGAAGGCGAGGACACTGGTGCGGGCCCCGTGGCTGATGCCGTGCAGGCCCTCGGCCTGCACGGGGCTGGTGAACCACGCCGGGTCGGGGGTCAGCACGGGGATGTCGTCCGCCGCGAGGCGGGGGGTGTCGGCGGCGGGCGGGGGCGGGTTGCCGGCGATCCAGTCGAGGGTGGCGGCGTCCATCCTCGGGTGCTCCGGCAGCGTTCGGGCGGCGGCCAACTCGCGCAGAGAGCGCTCAGGCTGAACAGGCACAGGGTCTCTCCCCTCCGAGGGTGGGCGGTCAGGTGAGGGCGGGCTCGCGGGCGGTCACTGCGGTGGCCTGTCCGGAGCCCGCCGCCGTCAGCAGCGCCTCGGTCGCCGCCACGGCGTGCGCGCCTTCGGCCAGGGTCACCAGGCCGCGGGGCCGGCCCCGAGGAGGGCGTCGCGCATCAGCCGGTGCTCGACGGTGAAGGGGGGCTCCTGCGCGGGCAGCGTGATCAGCCGTGCCTCGCCCCCCTGGACGCCGGGGAAGGACCCCGCTGGGGCGGGGAGGCGGTGTTGGGGTGGTGGGTGAGGGTGCCCGCGACGGTGTTGGCGGTCAGGACCCCCGCCGCGGTGTGGACCTGGACCTGGCGGTGCTTGAACGGGGTGATCCAGTCGGCGTGGTGGTGGGCAAGGACCCCGCCGCGCAGGAGCGTGGTGGCGGTGGCCGTGTCCTCGTACGGGCCGGCCAGCGTGCGGGTGGCGGCGGTGACCGACTCGATGGGCTGTCCGGCGAGCCAGGAGACCAGGTCGACGTCGTGGACCAGCAGGTCCAGGGCGACGCCGACGTCCAGGATGCGGCCGGAGTAGGGGCCCTGGCGTCGGGTCTCCATCTGCCACAGTTCGCCGAAGTCCCCGCCGTGAAGGAGCCGGGCGAGTTCGGTCAGCGGCGCCTGGTGGCGTTCGGTGTGCCCGACGGCGGCGAAGGTCCCGGTGCGGGCGAAGGCGTCGTGGATGCGGCGGGCCGCCGCGCCGGTGGGCGCCAGCGGCTTCTCGATCAGCGCGGGTACGCCGGCCGCAGCGAGGGCCAGGGCGTAGTGCTCGTGGGTCGCGCTCGGAGTGGCGATGACGCAGTAGTCCAGCTCCAGGCGCAGCATCTCCTCCACGTCGCTGTACAGGGGGATGTCGGGGAAGGCGGTGTGCTTGGCGGGGTCGAGGTCGCTGACGGCGACCAGGTCGACGCCGGGCAAGGCGGCCATGGTGCGGGCGTGGACGGTGCCCGCCCAGCCCAGGCCCACCACACCGGTACGCAGCTTCGTCACGGGGCTCTCTCCTTCGGAACGGGGGCGGCGGGTCACCGGGGGGGCGGGGGCGCTCCAGGCGGCGATGCGGCTGGTGCTGGTCTCGGCGCGCATCCAGTCGGGGATCGCGTTGGGGGTCGTGCGCACCCAGTCGACGTAGCCGGCGATGCCGTCCGCGACGCCGGTGGCCGGCTGCCAGTCCAGGACAGTGCGCATGCGGGTGGTGTCGGCGCAGGCGCCGAGCGGGTCCTGGGCGACGCGGGGGGCATCGACGATCCGGGCGCCGGGGATGTGACGGGCCACGTGCTCGGCGACCTGGCGGACGGAAGTCTGGATGCCGGTGCCGAGGTTGAGGGTCTGCCCGGATGCCGCGGGCGCGGTGAGGCAGAGCCGCAGGGCTTCGGCGACGTCGTCGCGGTGGATGAAGTCGCGGACCTGCCGGCCGCCGTTGTTGAGCAGCAGCTGCTGGTCCAGGGCCGCGTACATGGTGAACTGCGCCACCACCCACGACGCGGCGCCCTGCTTGGGGACCTGTCCGGGCCCGTAGACGCTGAACGGGCGCAGGATCGTGTAGTCCCGTCCGGCGAGGTCCAGGATCTGCCGCGTGTGCCCCTCGGCCCACAGCTTGGAGTTGGCGTAGATGTTCAGCGGGTCCAGCGGCTGGTCCTCGGTGAAGTAGCCGGCCCGCTCGCCGCGGGGTGCGTGCGGGGCGCCGTGGCCGTAGACCTGGGCGGTGGACAGCAGGACGAAGCGGCGGACGTGGGGGGCGGCGGCCACGGCCCGCAGCACGGTGTCGGTGCCCGCGAGGTTGGAGCGGAAGGCCTTGTCCGGGTCGGTGGTGCAGCCGTGGACGGAGGAGTGGGCGGCGGCGTGGACGACGTAGTCGGCGTCGGCGACCATGCGGCGCACCAGTTGCTCGTCGTTGATGTCGCCGATGGTCAGGGTCGGGTCGGTGGGGCCGGTGCCCAGCAAGGTCAGGGTCGTGGGCCCGTAGGCGCTCAGGTCGTCCAGCAGGGCCGGGCGTGCGCCGGCGCGGGTCAGGGTGGCGCGCAGCGCGGCGCCGATGAACCCGGCGCCGCCGGTGATCAGAACGCGGGCGCCGGTCAGGTCGTTGTGCAGCGGGGCAGGCACAGAGGTCTCCCGGGTGGAGGTGAGGAGGGGTCAGGAGCAGATGAAGTGGCCGGTGTACTTGGTCAGGGCGAAGTAGCCGGTGGTCTCGATGGCGGCCTGGACGTGGGCGTGCACGCGCTCCTCGAGCTCGGTGAAGAACGCCGACGGCAGCCTGTCGCCCGGCTTGGAGCCGGCGCAGCAGTGGTTGCAGCTGCGGTAGAAGGCCATGAAGTGCTCGGCCTTGCCGAACTGCAGCTGGTCATGCCAGTCCACGCGTTCGACGGACGCGAAGTGCGGGGCGAGCTGCTCGGCGCCGTTGCTCAGGGAGATCCGGGCCTTGGGGGTGGCGCGGAACAGCCTCTGGGGGGCGTTCATCTCGCGCAGCGCGGCGAAGTGGGTGTTCCACATCTCGACCATGGAGTCCGTGCGGTCGGTGGCGAGCACGAACCGGCCCCCGGGGCGCAGGACCCGGCGTACCTCGGCGAAGCAGGCGTCCAGGTCGGTGACGTAGTGCGCCATGTAGACGGCCATGATCCGGTCGAAGCTGTCGGTGGCGAAGGCGCTCAGGTCGTCCGCGCTGCCCTCGACGAACTCGCACGGGGTGGCTACTCCGTCCAGCCGCTGCCGGGCTGCCTCCAGGGCGGCGGGAGCGATGTCGAAGGCGGTGAGGTGGCCGGCGGCCAGGTAGGGGCGGATCCGGGCCAGGATCTCGCCGTTGCCGCAGCCCAGGTCCAGCAGTTCCTCGGTGCTGCGCAGGTCCAGGGCTCTGATCAAGTGGTCGTGCAGGGCCAGCGGGTTGGTGCGGAACCGGTCGTGGGCCAGCTGCTTGGCGTCCAGCTTGCTGGTGTCGGTGAAGTAGCTGTCGCGGGCGTCCTCAGCTCGCAGCTCGAAGTGCTGCTCGGGAATGACCTCCAGGGCCAGAGCCTCCAGCTCTGGGGTGCTGAAGTCCAAGGGCGTCTCGGTGAACGACAAGGCGGTGCTCCGTTCGTGGCCGTCCGGGGCGTCGGTGCCCGGTGGCAGATCCACTGCCGCAACCTCGGGCTGAACTCACCCTCGCTGCCGCCCGGCCACGGGCGGAAGACACTCCGGTGGTGCCGTTGGGGTGCGTCAAGGAGCACCATCGGAGCACCGCCCGATGCTCTTCCACCCCGGGTGCCGAACCGCTAGCGTCGCCCGGATATCCGCCCGTGCGGGGCCCTTGCAGGAGGAACAGTGGGGAAGATCCACCGGTTAGTCATCGCACGTCAGGCCCGGAACATGAACCGGCCTGATCTCGCCCGCGAACTGCGCAGACTGAGCGCCGAGCGTAAACGCCCTCTGGGAACCGCACCGTCCGGAGTCCTACGCTGGGAGGACGGCCGCGAACCCGAGTTGGAGACACAGAAGCTGCTGGCCGAGCTGTTCGACATCGACCCGCACCTCGTCGACACCCATCCCTGGTCCCTGTGGCTCGAGTTCGACCCGCTTCAGCAGTACAGCGACTTCCCGTGGACCCCCCAAGGCGCGCTGGACGCGCTCAGAGACTCAGTCGGGAGTGACATGCATCGCCGGTCCTTCATCTTCGGCTCGTCGGCCCTGACCGCGGGCCTGTTCTCCTGGCTCACCGCTGACCCGGCGGCCGCGGGCGAGATCACCAGCGGCCGGCGCATCGGCGAGGCCGCCGTCACCCACATCGAGCGCAAGGTCCGTGCGCTGCGCCGCACCGACGACGAGGACGGCGGCGGCACCCTGATCCGCGAGACCGCAGCGGCCAACGACATGGTCGCTGACCTTCTGGCCCACCGCAGCTACTCCCTCGACCACGGCCGCCGCCTCTACGCCGCGGCGGCCGACCTGGAACGGATGCGCGCCTGGGCCATCTTCGACGTTCATGGCACCTGCGACGACCGGATCTTCAAGTCCGCTCTGCACTCCGCGCACAGCGCCGACGGCCAGGCCCTGGGCGCCCACATCCTCACCTTCTGGGCCGCCGCCGCCTACAACTGCGACCGGCCCGCGGAGGCCGAGTCGATCGCCAGCGCGGCCCTAAGCGCCGTACGCGGCAAGGCCTCACCCCGGGTGCAAGCACTGGTCCACGCTCGCCGCGCCCGCGCCCGCTCCCATCTCGGTGACGAGCGCTGCTGGTCCGATCTCGACCAAGCCGAGCGCCACCTTCACCGCGCGGAGCAGAGCCCGGACGAGCGGGAGCCTGAGTGGGCGTACTGGATGAACCTCGCCGAGTTCCAGGGCTCGCGGGCCTCCACCCAGCTGGCCATGGGGCGCCCGGGCGACGCCGAAGCCACCTTCGCGGCCGCCGCCCGCGCCTTCGACGGCGGCGCGGTACGCACCCACGCCCTCTACCTGACCCGCATGGCCGGCGCGCAGTGGCTCCAAGGCCACCACGAACAGGCGTGCGGCACCGCGCACCAGGCCCTGGACCTCACCGACCAGATCAGCTCGCAGCGCACCGTCGGCCCCCTCCAGGATCTCCTCGCCACCATGGCCTCGCACAAGACCATGCCGGCCGTACGGGACCTTCGCGAACGGATCGCCGCTGTCGGCTGATGATCCCGACGGGGCGTGGGGCGGGTCAGACGATCGGTGGGCGGCCGGCGCGCGTCAGCCGCCACACCGTGCGCCACGACATCGCCCGCCGCTCCCCCGCGTCCCCGCGCAGCCCCTCGGTGAACCCCTTGAACCACACCCCGAGATTTCCCGAGGACCGGAAGCGCCAGATGCTGATCAGGATCCAGGCGGCCAGGTAGACGGGGATGAGCGGAGCCGGCAGGCGGCGGCGTGCGACCCACACCCGGTTGCGGGCCACCATCCGGTAGAACGGCTTGTGCCGGGCCGGGTTCGTCGTCGGGTGATGCACCTCGATGTCCCCGGCGTACCAGCCGACCCGGCCGAGGTCCCACAGCCGCCAGGACAGATCAACTCCCTCGTGGAAGAGAAAGAAGTGCCCGGGCCAACCGCCCACCGCCTCGAAGTCCGCGCGGCGAACGAGGACGATGCCCTCGGCCATGACGGTGACGACCCCCGAGCGCCGGGCGTCGCCGGACCGCAGCCGGGGAACCCACCGGCCCAGCGTCTGGCCGGTGGCGGGGTCGGCGATGCGGGGCTGGACGTAGGCAGCCTGCGGGTGCCGGTCAAACTCGGCGATCAGTCGGGTGAGGGTGTGCGGGTCCGGCAGGACTGCGTCGTTGTCGAAGAACAGCACAAACTCGGCGCCATGGGCAGCCAGAGCGTCCGCTCCGACGTTGCGCCCCTCGGGAATGCCGGTGTTTGCGGCAAGAGTGACGCTTTGCACGCCATCGGGGACGTAGTCGGGTTCTACGCCATTCCCGACAATCACGACACACAGGTCGACACCCTGCTGGGCGAGCACCGAGGTCATCGCGGTGCGGAACTCCGCGTCCCGGTCGTTCATAGTGAGCACGACGACGTCGACCGTGCGCTTGGCCGCGGGCTCTTCCCTGCTCACCTTGACCTGTCCTTCATTCGCTGGGCCTGCCGCACCGCTCCCGTGCGGGCACGCGCCGATGCGGAAGGGACGTGGCGGGGTCTCGGACGTTGCCCTGACTGCACGGCCCAACGCAGCGTAACGCCCGAAGCGCCTCTGGAATAACTCCGCGGGTTGGGACCGTGGCGCAATCCATAACATCCGCTGAACAGATCGAGACGCATCGGCGCCCGGGGCGTGCGCGCCCCGGGCGGCGGCCAGGCTCCCCATCCTTACGCGGCCCCTGGGACTCGACCAGCAAGTGATTGAATCGCTGCCCTGAAGACGATCACCGGCAAGCGCTCGATGGGGGCAGAGGGGAAAGCGACGGTCACCGACGGCGTCGGCCCCAAAACGGCCGCGCTCCTGGTCGACGGAAGGTGCCTAAAGACCATCCCGGGCGGCGAACTCCTCCCTGCGTGGAAAGCGCAGTGGCCGCAAGTCCAACAGTGGTGCGAGATGATCAAGCTGGACACGAAGACGGAGCTGCCCGAGGACCTCCTCACCGGTCTGCTGACGCCATCGCTGCCCAGAGCGCCAGCTCTCCTGGAAGCCCTCGGCCTGTGGTGACCGCTGGCCGGCAAGGTGCCGGGCAGCTGCGGTGAAGGGCGTCCAGACGTCCGGGAACAGCGCGCAGTACGCGGCGGCGGCCGCGCGGGCGGCGTCGTTGTAGAGGGCGAGTTCGGTGTTCATGGCGGCCACGGTGCCGGGGTCCTCGACGGGCCCGAACGGAGTCTCGCTCACGACGATGATCGTGCGGGTGTAGCCGCCGAGCCGGTCGAGCATCGCGTCGAAGTGGCGGGTGTACTCGTCGAGGTCGACCGCCTCCGGCATCCGGTTCTGGAGGCGGCGCCAGACGTCGTTGATCCCCGCGCCGAGGAAGGCCAGGTCGTAGTCGGTGCCGGTGGCGGCCCGGTCGCCTTCGACGATGCGGAGGCCGCTGGTGAGGGGGCGGCGCCATGCCGGGGCGCAGTCGGAGTGCCACCTCTTCGCGGTGACGCTCCGGCGCGAAGGGGCCTGGGTCCGCGACCTCAGAATCGCGTGACCTGCCCCTTGGTCAGAGCTTCGAGCGTCCCGGCCCCGGCGACTTAAGCCCAGGCCGCCAGCTGGCCCCAGCTCCTGACTAACACGCGTACAGGGTGCGATCACACAGACCCCAAAGGTCTACTCCGGCGCGCCGTCCCCACCAGCATGTGACCGAGGCTCACATGCATGGCCAGCTACAGACAGCCCAATCCGAGGGATTCGACAGAAATCTGATAGCGATCGGCTGGGCAAGCGAGTCGGAACCCACCACCGAATAGCAGGAGATCCTGATTGACGAGTCGATAAGTCAGTCGTTAGGCTTTCAGAGTGAGCTTTGATAGGCGAACTGGAGTGCCACTCATGAGGACTTGACACACACCGGGAACCGACTCGACAACATCGCTGCAGCACAGCGTCGGCAGTGCCGCAGCTTGAGGTGCGCTCCGCGCTGACACGCGAGGGCCATCCGTCTACGAGTTCGTACAAGTTCCGGCGCCCGCTTCAAGTCCGAGTGCCTACCAGCTGACGAAGCACCCAACCAGCCCTGGATGGAAGAGAGGTGCCATGACTAGTCCGGAGGCAAACCGCACCAGTGCCGAGCGCAAGGCCATAATCGAGGCAACCATTCAGGTCCTTGAGCAGGGCGAGGTGATGCTCACCCTGCGGGAAGCGGCCCGCGTCATCGGCTGCGACGAGAGGTGGCTTCGAGAGGTGGTCAACCATCGCGGCTTCCCTCACCACCGCTTCGCCAATTTTCTACGGTTCAGCCTCCAGGACTGCCGCGAAATCCGGGAGATGAACCGCGAGAAGGGCCGGCCGTCGGCACTGGCCAAGGCCCGCCGCCGCAAGGCCACTCCACGTAAGCCCACTGGCAGCGGCCCGGCTACACGCCCCCCCCTGAAGCCCGTTGCGTGAGGCGACCCCTAAGGGTATGCCGCGACCGGCAGCCTCACTCCGACTTGCTCCTCACGGACGACGGAGCGCAGAGGTCGGCTGGATGTGCCAGACCCGCCCTGACGTGAGAAAACTCCCGGACTTTTTCCTGACGATGCCGGTCACGGTCATGCGGCCTGCGAGCTCTACGCCCTGTGCCGCGAGTTCCGCCACCCGAACTGGCCAGCCTCAGACCCCGACCTTGAGCGGCGGAAGAAGCCCTGGAGCGCTACGGGGCCAACGGCACTGGCCGCGTTGCGCGTCCAGTGGCAGTTCCAACGCGAGTCCGACAAGGGACCAGTGAAGCTCTCGCCCACTAGAGGGTTGGAAGCGGTGAACAAAACACCCAAACCGAATGACACGGCTTGAAACTCATTCTGTTGCTCCGTCAAGGGGACATCTATGTACGCATCAATATCCACCCCGGGACCTGACCATGGCCGAAAGGATCGGTATCCCGTCCGCGCAGGTGATCGACTGAGCATCCCGATCGCCCCCGACGCGTGGCTGACCGCCAAGGACGTCGCCGAGCTTCTCGGGGTCTCCCAGAAGACGCTCCAGAAGTGGCGCACTGCCCGGACGGGGCCGCGGTTCCACCGCCTTGGCGCCGTCGGTGGACGTGTCCGCTATGCCGCAGCCGACGTCTCCGCCTTCCAGGAGGGAACGCAGGTGACCGTCGCGACCGTCGCGACCGAGGACAGCGGGAGACATGAGAGTCCGCCCGCCGGACGTTTGAAGCGTCCACGACCAAAAGGATGAGCATGGCCAAGGCATGGGTCGAAGACCTCTGGCACAAGAAGAACGGCAAGCCGACCGAGTACTGCCGCCGCCACAAAGGGGCCAAGCGCTACCGCAGTGCGGCCCACGGAGCCGGCGCGCAATGGCAGGTTCGCGGTTACGACGACCAGGGCGACGCACTGCCCAAGGAGAACTGGGAGTCGTACGACGAGGCGGAGAACCGAGCCCGGGAACTAACTACGGACGTCATCTCAGGCAGGCTCCGGCAGCAGCAGCGAGGTGAGATCACCCTGACGGCATACTACGAAACCGTATGGTGGCCGAATGCGGAGATCCTGCCCGGTACCCGGGAGCGCACCGAACAGCGTGTGAAGTCCTGCATCTTGCCCTACCTCGGGGAGAAGCGGCTGCTCGACATCGGCACGGAAGAACTGAACGCCTGGAAGCTCGCCCTGCGCAAGCAGGTCGCGTCGGGGACAGTCCGCACAGCGTGGCAGAACCTTTCGAAGATCCTCCAGGCCGCGTACGAGGCAAACCGCATCCCCCTCAATCCCTGCCGGGGGCTGGATTCTGCTCGACCGCCGAAAAGGCCACCGACGAACAAGGAGGCGTGGGGCCCCTCGGTGTTCCGGGATGTACGTGTGGCCCTCCACCCGCGGTACCGCGCCCTCGCTGATCTCGGCGTCGCCGCTGGCCTGCGCCCCGGCGAGGCGTTCGCATGGAGCCCCGACGATCTGCGGGACGGCTGGCTGTATGTCGACCGGCAGCTCCAGAGCATCGGGGCGCGGCACTGGTTCAAGCTGCCGAAGAGGGACAAGACCCGCCGTCTTCCCGTGCCAACGAAGTTGGAGGAGGCCCTGCTCGCCCACATGGAGGAATTCCCATCCGTAGAGGTGACGCTGCCCTGGGTCGACGCGAGCGAACCCACCATGGCATGGGAGCAGAGGCCGCAGGTGACGGTCCGGTTGCTCACCACTACGGCGTACGGCAACCCGATCACCAGCAACATCTTCCGGACCGACAACTGGAATCCGGCTCTGGAGGAAGCCGGGCTAGTGAAGCGGCTATACCGGGCCGACGGGACGCCTCGGGATGCCTGGAATGGCACGGAGCCGTTCACATTCCACGCTTTGCGGCACACCTACGCCTCGGTTCAGCTCGGCGCAGGCGAGACGCCCGTGACGGTGGCGGAGTACATGGGCGACACCGTGGAGACCGTGCTGGAGACCTACGCGCATTTCATCCCCGACGTCGGCGGCCGGGGACTGGAGGCCATGGGCAACTTCATGACGGTGGCATGATCATGTCTCAACTGACCGCGGAAGGTGTGGTGGTGGCTCCGGTTGTGCCAGGCTATCGGGCAATGACGACTCAGCTGATCGGCTTCGGGCCTGCAAATATCACTTCGGCGAGCACCCGGTGCGCCCATGTGCCCGATCAGTGCCCGACTGCGCGTGCTGCGAGCCTTTCACCTGCGGGAACGTTTTTCCCCAACCCGTACCAGAGGAAGGGGTTGGACCAGCCGCCCGTCCAGACCGTCGGGAACGGGGCGGCGATTCCCGCGAGCCGTCCGTCGACCTTGATCTGCACCTCGCGGTAGGGGCCGTCCGGCGCCTTGCAGGAGTACGGCGCCTCCTCGGGGACGGACAGGTACCAGTACTCCTCGCAGCCGCCGCCCGAGCCGGTCGCGTACACCTCGGCGAGGATCCGCTCGGAGTTGCGCGGGGTGGTGAGGGAGTCCCCGTCGAGGGTGAGGACGCGGTCGGGGACGGGGTCGGCCCGCTTCGCGCGTCCCTCGGCGGCGTAGAAGGTCAGGGACGCCCTGACGTCGATGACGCCGGTGTACGTCTCATTGACGACATTGCCGATGAGCATCTCGACGGGCTGCTCGCGGCGGAGCGTGTCGCTGTAGCGCGTGACGTCCTTCTCCACGGACCAGGTGATGCCTTCGGGCGAGGGCTGCGGGGTGGAGGTGCGGAGCACCTCGACCCCGCCGATGCGGAGGTACCCGAGGCGGTCGTACTGCCGCCCCGCCACCTCGCCCTCGAGCCGGAGCACCACCTTGCTCCAGCGGTCGCCGCAGCCCTCCGGGGGCGCGTACCCGCCTTTGTACGGCGTGAAGTCGCGGAACTGGGCCCGCGCGACCGTCACTTCGCAGGACCGGCCGCCGGGGACCTCGACGGGCGGCGCCGCGGTGACGGGATCGTGCCAGTCCCGGCCGAACTCGGCGGGCGGCCCGTCCCCGGCGGTGGCCGCTCCGGCCTGCCCCGCCCCGAACACCGTTCCCGCGGCCAGGACCAGACCGGCGAGCACGCGCATGACTCCAGGTCGTCTTCCCATGCGTCAGGAGTGAAGCGTGGGAGGGCCCGGAACACCAGAGCCCGATGTTCGATCTTGGCGTGTTCTGTGCCTCGGCGCCCATAAATCGATTGCGTTTTCCGGTGGAAAAAAGCGAGCCTTGCACGGTTTCATCCAGCCGCACCGAGCCGTGGGACATCATGCAGATTCGCGATCTTCCGTATCCCGATCCGGGCGTCCCCGACGTCCGGTCCGGGCCCCGATTCCTCTACTGGCTCGGGCGGAACCAGCTCGGCGGGCAGCTGAAGTCCCTCTCCTGGGGCCTGCTGCACCAGTGCGGCGTCGCCGGCCTGCCGCTGGGCGTGGGTCTCGCCGTACAGGCCGTGGTCGACAGATCCGGCGGCCGGCTGGCGCTCGCCGCCGGGCTGATCGCGCTGCTCGGCGTGGCGGTGGCCCTCGGCGACACCATGCTGCACAGGACCGCGGTCACCAACTGGATCACCGCCGCCGCGCGGGTGCAGCAGTTGCTGGCCCGCAAGACCGCGGAGCTGGGCTCGGCGCTGACCCGCCGGGTCGCGGCGGGCGAGGTCGTCGCGGTCTCCACGGGCGACGTCGAGAAGATCGGCTGGTTCGTCGAGGCGCTCTCGCGCTTCGTGGCCGCCGCCCTCGCGCTCGTCGTCGTCTGCGTGGGCCTGCTCGTCTACCAGCCCGCGCTCGGCATCGTCGTGGCGATCGGGGTGCCCGTACTGGCCCTGGCCGTCCTGCCGTTGCTGCCGAAGGCGACCCGGCGGGCCGATGTCCAGCGCGAGAAGGCCGGCAAGGCCACCGAGCTGGCGTCCGACACCGTCGCGGGCCTGCGCGTACTGCGCGGCATCGGCGGCGAGGACCTGTTCCTCGACCGCTACCGCAGCGCCTCGCAGGAGGTCCGCAAGGCCGCCGTGCGCAGCGCCCGCATGTGGTCGCTGATCTCCGCCATCCAGGTGCTGCTGCCGGGCCTGCTGTTGATCACGGTCGTGCTGTACGGCGCGAGGCTCTCCCTCGACGGGCGGATCGCGGTCGGTGAACTGGTCACCGTCTACAGCGCGGTGACACTGCTGCTCTACCCTCTGCGGCACGTGGAGGAGATCGCCATGGCGTACTCCTTCTCACGGCCCTCCGCCAAGCGGGCCGTGCGGGTGCTCTCGCTGGAGCGCACGGCCTGCGCGCCGGACGACACGGCGGCTTCCGGCGGTCAGGAGGCTCCGGGCGGCGACCTGTACGACCCGGCCACCGGGCTCCTCGCACCCGCCGGCCGGTTCACCGCCGTGGTGTGCGGCGATCCCGACCTGGCGGGCCTGCTCGCGGAGCGCCTCGGCGGTCACGCCACCTCGGACACCGACGAGGAGAAGCCGCCGTCGGCGCTGCTGGGCGGGGTGGCGCTCGACGACCTGCCGCTGATCACCGCGCGGGGCGCCGTCCTGGTCCAGGACAAGGACCCGGTGCTGCTCTCCGGCACGCTGGGCGAGCTGCTCGACGTACCGGCTTCGGGGAAGGTGACCGCGGCGGACGCCCTGGACGCGGCGCAGTGCGGCGACGTACTGGCCGCGCTCGCCCAGGCGTCGGCGGGCAGCACGGGCGACCCGATGCGCACCCGGATCACGGAGCGCGGGCGTTCGCTCTCCGGCGGCCAGCGCCAGCGCCTGGCGCTGGCCCGCTCACTGGTGACCGACCCCGAGGTGCTCGTCCTGGACGAGCCGACCTCGGCGGTCGACTCGCACACCGAGGCGCGGGTGGCGGCGGGCGTGAAGGGGCTGCGCACGGGACGTACGACCGTCGTCTTCGCGTCGTCGCCGCTGCTGCTCGACCGGGCCGACCGGGTGGTGCTCGTCCATGAGGGCGAGGTCGCCGCGGTGGGCGTGCACCACGAGCTGCTGCGCACCGACCCGCGCTACCGCGCGGTCGTCACCCGCGAACCCGACGACGAGCACGACGAGCACGACGAGCACGACGGGAACACCGCGGGCACCGCGGCCGCCCGGACACGGGAACTTCAAGAGATTGAGGAATCGGCATGATCGGCGTGGCGCCACCGGCGTACGACCCGGCGGCACCGGAGTCGGCGACGACCCTGCCCGTCGGCGGTCCCGCGACCGTACGGACCTATGTGCGCGAGCTGATGAGACGGCACCGCGGGGCGTTCGCCGTGCTCGTGTCGTTCAACGCGGCCGCGGTCGTCGCCTCGATGGTGGGCCCCTACCTGCTGGGTTCGCTCGTCGAGGACCTGGCGAACGGGGCGCGCGAGCTCCATCTGGAGCGCACGGCAGCGGTGTTCGCGATCGCGCTCGTCGTCCAGACCCTCTTCACCCGGCAGATGCGGCTGCGGGCCGCGATGCTCGGCGAGGAGATGCTGGCCGACCTGCGCGAGGACTTCCTCGTGCGGTCGGTCGGCCTGCCGCCGGGCGTGCTGGAGCGGGCGGGCACCGGCGATCTGCTGGCGCGCATCACCACCGACATCGACCGGCTGGCGAACGCGATGCGCGAGGCCGTGCCGCAGCTCGCCATCGGTGTGGTGTGGGCGGGTCTGCTGATCGGCGGCCTGACCGTCACCGCGCCGCCCCTGGCGCTGGCCGTGCTGGTGGCCGTTCCGGTCCTGGTCATCGGCTGCCGCTGGTACTTCAGGCGGGCGCCGTCGGCGTACCGCTCGGAGGCGGCGGGCTACGCGGCGGTCGCGGCGATGCTCGCCGAGACGGTGGACGCCGGGCGGACCATCGAGGCCCACCGCCTCGGCGACCGCCGGGTGGCCCTCTCCGAGCAGCGGATCAGCCAGTGGACGGCGTGGGAGCGGTACACGTTGTGGCTGCGGTCGGTGCTCTTCCCCGTCATCAGCGTCACGCACATGACGATCCTGTGCTCGGTGCTGGTGATCGGTGGCGTCTTCGTCCTGGAGGGCTGGATCAGTGTCGGCCAGCTGACCACGGGCGCCCTGCTCGCGCAGATGCTCGTCGACCCGGTCAACCTGATCCTGCGCTGGTACGACGAACTCCAGGTCGCCCAGGTGTCGCTGGCCCGGCTCGTCGGCGTACGGGAGATCGAGCCGGACGCGGGTGACCCGGAGGTCGTGCCCGACGGGCACGCGGTACGCGCCGACGCGGTGCGCTTCGGGTACCGGGCGGACGTCGACGTGCTGCACGAGGTGACGCTGGACGTGGCTCCTGGCACACGGATGGCCCTGGTCGGCCCTTCGGGCGCCGGCAAGTCCACGCTGGGGCGGCTGCTCGCCGGGATCTACGCACCGCGTACGGGCGAAGTGAAGCTCGGCGGGGCCGAGTTGTCACGGATGCCGGCCGAACGGGTGCGTACGCACGTGGCACTGGTCAACCAGGAGCACCACGTCTTCGTGGGCTCCCTGCGCGACAACCTGCTGCTGGCCCGCACGGGCGCGGACGACGCGGAGCTGTGGGCGGCGCTCGGCGCGGTCGACGCGGACGGCTGGGCGCGGACGCTGGACGACGCCCTGGACACCGAGGTCGGCTCGGGCGGCCACGCGCTCACCCCGGCGCAGGCGCAGCAGATCGCGCTGGCCCGGCTGGTGCTCGCCGACCCGCACACCCTGGTGCTCGACGAGGCGACGTCCCTGCTCGACCCGCGGGCCGCGCGGCATCTGGAGCGGTCGCTGGCGCGGGTGCTGGACGGGCGTACGGTCGTGGCGATCGCGCACCGGTTGCACACCGCGCACGACGCGGACGTGATCGCGGTGGTGGAGAACGGCCGGATCAGCGAACTGGGCAGCCACGACGAGCTGGTGGCGGCCGGCGGGGCGTACGCGGCGCTGTGGCGGTCCTGGCACGGCTGACCGTTCTCCGCGGT
Source organism: Streptomyces sp. Wb2n-11 (assembly GCF_001049855.1). NCBI lineage: Bacteria > Bacillati > Actinomycetota > Actinomycetes > Kitasatosporales > Streptomycetaceae > Streptomyces > Streptomyces sp. Wb2n-11. Next base: position 6,274,825 of record NZ_CVPB01000001.1, on the reverse strand, counting down.
GCGTGACGGCGGCCGCTGCGTCCGGCAGCGATCCGCCGGGGCGCACTTCCGCGCTCCGTACCGCCCTGGCGTGGTGGTACGGAGCCCGGCGTGGACGCAGGCCGGGGGTTGGTGGCGCTGTTCACCCGGGCGGCGGGCCGGCCACACCGTCACCGGGTGCCGCTGCCCGGGGTGCCGGCGCCGGCCGGCAGGTGCCCGAGGCCCGCACGGTGGCGGAGGAGCGGCTGCACGCCACGGCCGCGAGAGCCGCCCGCCGGGCGGACCCGGCACTGCCCGGCGGTCCGGTGGCCACGTTCTCGCCGCGCCCTCGCATCGCCGGTCCGACTCCCGGGGCGCGGCTGCCGGGCCGCAAGGAGTGGGGCCGTACAGCGGGGACGTCCTGGCGGGCCCGAGCCCGGGCATGCCCGCCGAGGAGCACTTGGCGGAGCTGGCGCGAGCGCTCGGTGCGGGCCGGCGGCTGATGAGGGAGCGCCTCACCGAGGCGGGGCCGGCCGCGAAGGCCGGCGCGGAGGTGACCTTTCCCGTTCAGGAGCCGAAAGCTCTGAGGGTCGCGTCGACAAGTGCGTCGGCGTAGGCGGTGGTCAGCGGACCGCTGCGGTGCAGCCACCGCTGGAAGAGGGGGCGTAGAGCACTTCGAGGGCCAGGTCGAGATCGGCGTCGGCGTCGAGCTGGCCGGCCTCCTGGGCGCTGCGCAAACGCGCCTTCTCCGCCTCTTCCAGCGGCTGGGCCAGCTTCTCCCGGTACTCGGCCGCCAGCGCGGCGTCGTTGGCGATCTCGGTGTTGAGGGCCCGGATCAGCCTGTCGAAGGCCGGGTCGGCGAACTCCTCCGCCGTGGCACGCATGACGAGCTTGAGGTCGGCTTCGAGGTCGCCCGTGTCCGGCAGTGCGACCGACTGCCCGTCCGCATCCTCGCTCAGCGCCAGAAGGGCAGCGAAGACGACTGCGCTCTTCGACGGCCACCGCCGGCAGATCACCTGCTTGCCGACGCCGGCACGGGCGGCGACGGCTTCGACGGTGACCTTCCCGTACGCCTCCTCTGCGACCAGGGCGCGGGTGGCCGCGAGGACTGCCTGCCGGGACCGCTCCCTGCGCCGGGAGTGGTCCGGCCCCTTCTCGTTGGGCATGCGTTCAGTCCAGCCCCGAAACGAAACGAGACGATCCGTATTGCGAAACCAAAGGAGGTGCCCTAGATTCGCAGCGAACCGATACGAACCGTTTCGTTTACTGAGGTGGGACACCATGGCGAACACAAGAGTCTGGCTCGTCACCGGCGCGTCCCGCGGCCTGGGCAGGGCCTTCGCCGAGGCCGCCCTGGCGGGCGGCGACCGCGTGGTGGCCGCTGCCCGCGACGTCGAGCCCTTGGAGGAGCTGACCGAGAAGTACCCCGGCCGCCTGGTCCCGCTTCCGTTGGATGTCACCGACCGCCGGGCCGTGTTCGACGGGGTGGAGCGGGCGGCGGCCGCGTTCGGCAGGCTGGACGTCGTCGTCAACAACGCCGGCGGAATGCTCTACGGCATGGTGGAGGAAGCCACGGAGGAGCAGATCCGGGCGCATATGGATGTGAACTTCTTCGGCGCCGTGTGGGTGGCCCAGGCGGTCCTTCCCCACTTGCGCGCCCAGGGCGGGGGACGGCTCCTCCAGGTCACCTCGATGGGCAGCGGCGGCGGCATGGCCACCGTCGGCTTCTACGGCGCGGGCAAGGCCGCGCTGGACTCGGTCAGCGAGGCACTGGCGATGGAGGTCGAGGGGTTCGGCGTCAAGGTCACCATCGTGCAGATGGGCGGCTACAACACCGGCCTGTTCACCACCGGCACCACGGCCACCGAACCTCTGGCGCAGTACCAGCCCCTGCGCGCCGAGATGGAGGCGATGTGGGGCGACGCCGTCGCCCCGGAGCCGGACACCGCCGCTCCGGTCGTCATGGAGCTGGCCGCACTGCCGGATCCGCCCCGGCGCCTGATCGTCGGCAGTCAGTCCTTCGACCACGTCGTGGAGATGGGCCGGGCCCAAGCGGACCTGTACCGGTCCTGGGAGCACCTCAGCCGCATCGCCCCGGGCTAGCCGGGCCCGCGCCACGACGTGCACGCGGCCGGTCCCGCGGCGGGCTGGCGCGTCGAAGGCGTACCTCCGTACGTCCGAGGGCGGGGGCCTGACCTGCGGTCGAGAAGGGCACGGGCGCGGCAGGAGTACGGGCGGCCCCGCCCCGCACGGACCGTTCCGTGCGGGGCGGGGCGGGTGAGCGCGGTTCCGGCGGTGCCCGGCCGGGGCCGGTCCACGCCTCGCGGCGGTCAGGCCGCGACCTTCACCGCTTTCACCCCCTCGTCGTTGTGCCGGTCCGTCCACGCCGTCAGCGCCGCACCGCACGCGTGGTCCACGTGGCGCAGGCCCGTGAGGTCCAGCTCGATCGCCCGGTCGCGGGGCAGCGCCTCCAGTTCGTCGAGGAGTTTCGGCAGCCGCAGGAAGGTCGCGTTGCCCAGCACCCGGACCCGCAGCGGCCCCAGGTCGTCCCCGGTCCGGTCGTCCCCGGTGCCGTCGGCGCCGGAGACCTCCACGTGGACGTGGGACGTCTCCCACGCCGACTTCGCGACCGCCAGCAACAGGCCGATCAGTACCCCTTCGAACATGTTGGTCACCACGATCGACAGTGCCGTGGCGCCCAGCACCACCGCCTCACCGCGGTGTTCGCGCCACAGCGGGGCGAACTCCTTCACCGGGATCAGCTTCCAGCCCGCGTGCACCAGCACACCGGCCAGCGCCGCCACCGGGATCACGCCGAGGGCCGCCGGGAACACCGCGGCGAAGACGAGCAGCCACACCCCGTGCAGCACCCGGGACGCCTTGGTGCGCGCCCCCGCCTGCAGGTTGGCCGAGCTGCGGACGATCACCGCCGTCATCGGCAGCGCGCCGAGCATCCCGCACACCGTGTTGCCCGCGCCCTGGGCGACGAGCTCCTTGTCGTAGTCGGTCCTGGGACCGTCGTGCAGCCGGTCCACCGCGGCCGCGCTGAACAGGCTCTCGGCCGACGCGATCAGGGTGAAGGCGATCACCGTGCCCAGCACGCCCACCTCGGCGAGGCGCGCGAAGTCGCCCGTGCCGGGCGGCTGTACGGCGTCGAGCAGCCCCTGCACCTCCACCCGCGCGACCGGCGCGTCGAAGGCGAACGCCGCCACGGTGGCGAGTGCGACCGCGGCGAGCGGGGCGGGCAGCACGCGCGCCGCGGCCGGGATCTTCGGCCACAGCAGCAGCACCGCCACCGTGCCGGCCCCGATGGCGAACGCCGCCAGGGCCGGGCCCGACCCCAGGGTGTCGAAGGCCAGCCCCGGCAGGCCGCCGATCTTCGCGAGCCCGCCGGCGGGCGCCTCGGCGTCGACCAGCGCGTACAGCTGGCCGGCGATCAGCACCAGGCCGATACCGGCGAGCATGCCCTGCACCACCGCGATCGAGATCGCCCGGAACCACCGGCCCAGCCGGAGGGCGCCCATCGCGAGCTGGAGCACTCCGGCGCCCAGCACGACGACGCCGAGTGCGCTGATCCCGTACTCCTGCACGGCCTCGTACACGAGCACCGTCATCCCGGCCGCGGGTCCGCTGACCTGGAGGCTGCTGCCGGGCAGCAGCCCGGTGACGAGGCCGCCCACGATGCCGGTGACCAGGCCGAGTTCGGCGGGCACCCCGGAGGCGACGGCCACGCCCACGCACAGCGGCACCGCCACGAGGAAGACGACGAGCGAGGCGGTGAAGTCGGCACGGAGGTCGCCCGTGCCCCGCCGCGCGAGGCCGTTCCTGACGGCCTGGACGAGGGTGTTCGCGCCGGCGCTCACAGCGGAAGGAAGGCGTCGACGGCGGGCTGGTGGGCCAGGACGAGCCCGGTGTCCACGGCGTAGAACCAGCCGTGGAGCCTCAGTTGTCCGGCGTCGATGCGCTCGGCCACACAGGGATAGGCGCGCAGCCGGTCCATCTGCTCCCGGACGTTGCGCTGGACGGCCGCCGCCACCCCGGTGTCCGCCTCCGCGTCCGAGCGGAGTGCGCCCAGGTCGTCCGGCAGCTGGCTGTTCAGCCACCCGGCGACCGCCGGTACGGCGCGGAGGTCCTCACCGCGCACCCGCGCGCCGATCGCCCCGCAGTGGGAGTGCCCGCAGACCACGATGTCGGGGACTTGCAGCACGCTCACCGCGTACTCGATGGTCGCGGCCTCGCCGCTGGGCCGCTCCACGCGGTAGGGGGGCACCGCGTTGCCCGCCGTGCGCAGCTCGAAGAGGTCGCCGGGGCGTGCGCCGGTGATCAGGGAAGGGACGACGCGGGAGTCGGAGCAGGTGATGAAGAGCGCCTGCGGCGACTGGCCGGCCGCCAGCCGCCCGAACCACTCGCGCTGCTCGTCGCCGGCCGCTATCCGCTCCCCCAGGGAGCGGGCATGGTCGATGAAGGTCTGCATGGGGGGGATCGCCTCCAAGAGCGATGACAGTGCCGAGATGACGGATCGGTGTGTACGGGGCCCGGAATCGGCCCGTACGGCCGTGTCAGCAGCGGAAGACTTGGAGGGCGACGGGGAAGTCCCCGGATCTGAAGGGTGCGTGGCAGTACGGCACGGCGACGGCCGCAGCGGAGCGCAGCGGGAGTTCCGCGGGCGGGGACGACAGGGCGCAGACGGTACGGACGGCCGTCTGCGGGGCAGCCGTCTCGGGCCGGTGGGCCCGGCGCACGTGGCCCGGGTGCGTTTCGCCCTCGGGGAGCGGGGCCGAGCAGGAACCTCCCGCGGCCACCGGCGGCGCCGCCTCCGGGCCGGCGGCGGTCACGGAGTTGCCGGACACGGACACCGCGACGGCGTCGCCGGTCGCGGCCGTGAGGGAGAGCAGCGCGAACACCGCCAACAGCAGCGCCTTGGCGGCTGCGGTGATCCGCAACACGGTTCCCCCCTCCCTGTGACGTCGTGCCGGAAGTCGACACCATTCTGTTCAGGAACAGACACCGGACAGCAACTCGGCAATTTACAACCGTGTTAACTCTCCGCGAACAGGTCGCCCCACCCTTCGCACATGCCATCGCCCCGTGGATGGCGACGGCCGGACTGCCGAGCGTAGGAGCAGGGACGAGTATTTGTTGAATATGATTTTCATGAGCTATGTTCTGGTCGCAAACCGTTTGCTCCATGCCCCGGAAGAGTCCCCGTGCCTGTGCCCAAGGTCCTGCCCGTCGCGGCCATAGCCGTCGCGTCCTCCCTGCTGCTCACCGGATGTTTCGCCTCCGGTGCCACCGGTACCGCCGCCTCCGGGGACAAGCGCATCAGGGTGGCGATGATGCAGCCGCCCCGGTCCGGCCTCTCACCGCTGAGCGACGACGCCTTCAAGCTGTCCCGCTGGAGCACCGCCGAAACACTGGTGACGCTCGACGCGGAGGGAAACGCGCGTCCCGCGCTCGCCGAGAAGTGGCGGCGTACGACCGACCTGACCTGGGAATTCACCGTCAGGGACGGCGTGCGCTTCCACGACGGCACACCGCTGACCGCCGCCGCCGTGGCCCGCTCGCTCACCGCGGCCGCCACCGCTTCGCCCAAGCCGCGCATCCTGGACGGAGTCGGCCTCACGGTCGAGGCGCGGGGCGACACCGTCGCCGTCTCCACCGCCGAGGCGGATCCGCTGGTGCCCGAGCGGATGTCCTCGCCGCAGTTGTCGGTCCTCGCCGCGAAGGCGTACCGGGGCAAGGTGGTGAACCCGGTGGGCGCCGGCACGGGCGCGTTCGTCCTGACCGAGGTGAACGGCACCAGCTCCGCCGCACTGGACCGCAACGAGCACTACTGGGGCGGCGCCGCCAAGGCCCCCGGCATCGACGTGACGTTCGTGCCCGACAGCACCGCCCGCGCCGCCGCGCTGCGCAGCGGCGAGGCCGACATCGTCGAGGCCGTACCGGTGTCGCAGGCGTCGCTGCTGGACGAGAAGCAGATCACCGAGGTGCCGATGCCGCGCACCAACACCCTCTACCTCAACACGTCCAAGGGCACCTTCAAGGACGCTTCCCTGCGGGCCGCCGCACGCCGGGCCATCGACGCGCGGGCGCTCGTGGACGGGGTCTACGAGGGCCGCGCCGATGTCGCCGAGGGGCTGCTCGGCCCCGCCCTGCCGTGGGCGAAGGAGCGGAAGGGACGGACCTCGGCCACCGCTCCCGGAAAGCCGGACGGCGCTTCGGTCACCATCGGCACGTTCACGGACCGGGCCGAGCTGCCCGAGGTCGCCGCGACGCTCCAACAGCAGCTCCAGAAGGCCGGGTTCAAGGTAAAGCTGGAGGTGCGGGAGTACGCGAACATCGAATCCGACGCGCTGGCGGGCAAGTTCGACGCGTTCGTCCTCTCCCGGGCGACCGTCCTCGACTCCGGCGACCCGGCCGCGTACCTCTACAGCGACTTCGCGAGCGACGGGTCCTTCAACATCGCGCAGCTGAGCGACCCGGCCGTGGACAAGGCGCTGCGCAAGGCGGCCGGTACGGCGTCGGGCGACGCGCGGCGTGCGGCCGTCCTGGCGGCCGAGACCGCCGTACTGAACACGGACGCCGCGATCCCGATGCTGCATGAGCGGGTCGTCCAGGGTGACGCGACGCACGTCGTCGGCTCGGCGAAGGACCCGCGCGAGCGGGAACTCGTCACCGTCGACACCCACATCAAGTGAAGGCGGCGCTGACGCGGGCCGCCGGTCTGCTCGCCGTCACGGCGGGGGTCGGGCTGCTGCCCTGGCTGTCCGGCAAGGACCCGGCGCTCACCGTGCTGCGGGCCAGGTCCGCCGAGCAGGAGCCCACCGCCGAGGCGTTGGACTCGATCCGCGACGACCTCGGTCTCGGCGGCGGGCCGCTCGCGCTGCTCGGCGACTGGGCGGGCGGGCTGGTGCGCGGCGACCTCGGCACCTCGTGGGTCTCGGGGGCGGAGGTGCTGCCGTCCGTGCTGTCCGGGCTCGGGGTGTCGCTGCTGCTGATGGGCGCGTCGCTGGTGGTGGCCGTACTGGTCGCCGTCGCGCTGTGCGCCCGGACGGTGGTGCGCGGGGCGCGGGGCACGCTGCGGGGGCATGCGGCCGGTGCGCCGGGCGCGATGCTCGCCTCCGTACCGGAGTTCCTGCTGGCGACGGTGGGGCTGATCGTGCTGGGCGTGTGGTGCGGCTGGCTGCCGACGTCCGGCTGGGCCGGCCCCGCGCACCTGGTGCTGCCCGCGCTGGCCATGGGCGTACCGGCGGGCGGCCTCGTCGGGCGGCTCGTCGACGACGCGCTGCCCGCGGCCTTCGGTGAGCGGTGGGCGGTGCTGTGGCGGGCGTCCGGCGTCACGCCGTGGCGGATCGCGGGCGCGGCGACACGTCGTGCGATGCCCGCGCTGGTGCCGCAGTTCGGGCTGGTCGCGGTGGGGCTCACGGGTGGCGCGGTCGCGGTGGAGACGGTGTTCGCGGTGCCGGGCATCGGGCGTACGGCGCTGGGCGCGGCCAAGTCCCAGGACCTGCCGCTGCTCCAGGGCGCGGTACTGGCCCTGCTGGCGCTGGGGCTGGTGGCGGGAGCGGTGGCGCACGTCGTACGCCGCCGGCTGCTCGGACCGGCGCTGCGAAACGTCTCCGCGGCACGGTCGGGGCCGACGGGGCCGAAGGGCGCGGCACGGCTGGCGGTCTTTGCCGTACGCCGCCGGCTGTTCGGCCCGAGGCCGGGGCCGCGGCCGCGGAGCGGTTTGGCGGTGGCGGTGCCGGCCGGCGCGTCGGTCTCTTCCCCCGTCCCGCCTCTTCCCGAAGTCCTCCATCGCCGGACGGGCCCGCTTTCCCGGCCCGGGACGGAAGAACCGGGAGAGCCGGCCCGCCCGGCGAGGGAGACGCCGAGCCACGGACAAGCCCGTCCGACGCCCGGGGCATCAGGTCAAGAACAGACCCGTCCGGCGATTGAGGACCGGGGCCCGGGGCGGAGCCTCATGCACGGTGCGGGGCGGCGCCCGGCGCGAGGCCGGACGGCAGGGGCGAGCGGCGCCTCACTGGCGTTGCCCGCTCCGCTGCCCGCGCCCGCGGGACCGCTCCGGCGGGCCGTGCCCGTCGTGCTGGGCGGGGTGCTGCTGGGAGTCGTCGCCTGGGGGCTGCTGCGGGATCCGTACGCCGTGGACACCGCCGCCCGGCTCGCCGCGCCGTCGGGGGCGCATCCGCTGGGCACAGACGGGCTCGGGCGGGACGTGCTGGCGCGGCTCGGGCACGGGGCGGCCTCCACGGTGGGGGTGGCACTGGCCGTGTGCGCGGTCAGCTACGCCGTCGCCCTGGTCCTGGGGTTCCTGCCGGACTTCACAGCCGGCGTCAGCGATGTCGCCAACGCCCTGCCACCCGTCGTCGTCGGCATCCTCGTCGCCGCCGTGCTCGGCCCCGGTACGGCGGGCGCCTCGCTGGCCGTCGCACTGGTCTCCTGGCCGCCGCTCGCCGCACACGCCGCCGCCCTGGTGCAGGAGGTACGCGCGTCCGGCTTCCTCACCGCGCAGCGCGCCATCGGTTCCACCCCGTACCGGATCCTGACCCGGCACGTCCTGCCCGCCGTCGCCGGACCGGTCGCCCGCCACGCGGTACTCCGGCTGCCCGCGATCGCCCTGGCGCTCGCCTCGCTCGGCTTCCTCGGACTCGGCGTACAGCCGCCCGCGCCGGAGTGGGGGCTGCTCCTCGACGAGTCGCGGATGTACGTCGAGCGCGCCCCGTGGGCCGCGCTCGCGCCCGCGACGGCGCTCGCCCTGCTGGCGGGACTCGCCGTGTCCCTGTCGTCACTCACCTCCCCGAAGGCCCGACGCCCATGACTTTGCTGTCCGTTCGAGATCTGCGCGTCCGCGTCCGGGACGGGGAGCGGACCGTCACCCCCGTCCGTTCCCTCTCCTTCGACATCCGGCGCGGCGAAACGCTGGGCCTGGTCGGCGAGTCGGGAGCCGGCAAGTCGCTGACCGCGCGGGCCGTGCTCGGCATGGCGCCGTACGGGGCGGAGATCACCGGCAGCGTGCGGTTCGACGGCCGCGAGTTGGCCGGCGCGGACCACCGCGCGTACGCGGGGCTGTGGGGGCGGCGCATGGCGTACGTACCGCAGGACGCGCTGGCCGTGCTGTCGCCCGTGCACACCGTCGGGGACCAGATCGCCGCCGCCGTACGGTCGTCGGGGTGCGGGCGCGCGCAGGCGCGGGCCAGGGCCGTCGCCGCGCTCGACCGGGTGGGGATCGCGGACGCGGCGCGGCGGGCGAAGGCGTATCCGCACGAGTTCTCCGGCGGGATGCGCCAGCGCGCGGTGATCGCGATGGCGACCGTCAACGACCCCGACCTGGTCGTCGCGGACGAGCCGACCACCGCGCTCGACCCGACCGTGCAGGCGCAGGTGCTCGGCGTACTCGCCGAGCGGCGCGCGGAGACGGGCGCGGCGCTGATGCTGGTCACGCACGACCTGGGCGTGGTGGCCCGGTACGCCGACCGCGTGCTGGTGATGTACGCCGGGCGGCACACAGAATCCGGGCCCGTGGGCCGGGTGTTCGGGCAGCCGCGCGCCCCGTACACCGCCGCGCTGCTCGCCTCGCTGCCGCCCGGCGAACCGACGGCCGACCGCAGGCTTCCGGCGCTCGGCGGCGCTCCGCCGACGCCCGCCGACGTCCCTGCGGGGTGCGCCTTCGCGCCCCGCTGTCCACTGGCGGACGACCGCTGCGGCGCCGAGGCCCCCGAAGCCGTGGGCGACGCGCACCTGGTGTCCTGCCACCACGCCCTGGAGGCCGCCGTATGAGCGCACTGCTGGAGGTACGGGACCTGGTGGTCCGCTACCCGGGCCGCACGGCCGTCGACGGCGTCTCCTTCGAGCTGGCCGCGGGCGAGACGCTCGCCCTGATCGGCGCGTCGGGCTCCGGCAAGTCGAGTACGGCGGCGGCCGTGCTCGGGCTGCGCCGCCCCGACAGCGGCGAGGTGTGGTTCGACGGGCGTGAGCTGACCGCGCTGGACGAGCGGACGCTGCGGGCGCTGCGGCCCGCCCTGCAACCGGTGTTCCAGGATCCGTACGGTTCGCTGAGCCCCCGGCAGCGGGTGCGCGACGCGGTGGCCGAGCCCTTGCGCGTACAGGGCCGGTGGGACCGGGACGGCGGTCCGCGGCGGGTGGCCGAACTCCTGGAGATGGTCGGTCTGGACGCCGCGGCCGGCGGGCGCCGGCCGCACGAACTGTCCGGCGGGCAGTGCCAGCGCGTCGGCATCGCGCGGGCGCTGGCGAGCGGGCCGCGGCTGCTGGTGCTCGACGAGCCGGTGTCGGCGCTGGACCCGTCGGTACGGGCCGGGGTGCTCAACCTCCTCACGGACCTCCAGGAACGGTTCGGCCTCGCGTACCTCTTCATCTGCCACGATCTGGCCCTGGTGCGTCACGTGGCGCACCGGGTCGCGGTGATGCGTCACGGCCGGGTGGTGGAGACGGGGCCCGCCCGCCTGCTGTACGGGACGGCCGAGCATCCGTACACGCGCGAACTGCTCGCCGCGGTCCCGTCCGTCGGGGGTGCGCGATGAACGCCGCCGATCCGTCCCGGCTGCCCCCGCTGCCCCGATTGCTGATCTCCAGCCAGTTCGCCTTCAACGTCGGGTTCTTCGCCGTCCTGCCCTATCTCGCCGAGCACCTGAGCGGGGCGCTCGGGCTCGCGGGGTGGCTGGTGGGCCTCGTACTGGGGCTGCGCACCTTCAGCCAGCAGGGACTGTTCGTGGTCGGCGGGGCGCTCACCGACCGGTACGGCGCCCGGCCGGTGGTCCTGGCGGGGTGTGTCCTGCGCGTGGCCGGGTTCGGGTGGCTCGGGTTCGCGGGCGCGACGTGGTCGGTGATCGGGGCGGTCCTGCTGGTGGGGTTCGCCGCGGCGCTGTTCTCGCCCGCGGTGGAGACGGAGATCGCCCGGCAGGCGGTGCGGCACGAGGAGGAGACGGGACTGCCCCGCACCCGGATGCTGGCGCGGTTCTCGGCGGGCGGACAGGCGGGAGCGCTGATCGGCCCCGTACTGGGGGCGCTGCTGCTGTACGGCGGGTTCCGGGCCGCGTGTCTGACGGGCGCCGCGGTCTTCGCCGTCGTCACGGCGGCGCACTGGCGCCTGCTGCCGGGCCGCCCGCCGGCCGGGCCCGGGGAGCGCGGTCAGGACGGCCGGGAGCACGTGCCGGTGCGGGACGGAGTGCGGCTGCTGCTGCGCAACCGCGCTTTCCTCGGCCTGTGCCTCGCCTACAGCACCTACCTGCTCGCCTACAACCAGCTCTACCTCGCGCTGCCCGGCGAGCTGCAACGCGCCACGGGGTCGCAGGCCGCGCTCGGCTGGCTCTTCGCGCTGTCGTCCGTGCTGGTGGTCGCCGGGCAGGTGCCGCTGTCGCGGTGGGCGGCGGAGCGGCTGTCGTGGCGGGGCTCCGTGCTCGGCGGGCTGCTGCTGATCGCCGCGTCCTTCGCGGTGGCCGGGGCGCTGCTGGAGGCGGGCGGACTGTGGCCGTCACTGGCCTTCGTGGTGCTGTTGACGCTGGGGCAGATGCTGGTCGTCCCCGCGACCCGGGCGTGGGTGCCGGATCTCGTCGGCGACCGCAGCCTCGGCCTGTTCACCGGTGCGCTGTCGTCCGTGTCGGGCCTGGTGGTGCTGGCGGGCAGCGCTCCGGCCGGGGCGCTGCTGGAGGCGGGCGGGGCGCTGCCGTGGCTGGTGCTGGCGGCGGTGCCGCTGGCGGGGCTGGCGCTGGTGCCGCGTACGGCCCGTGCGGCGGCACCGGCGGCCGTGCCCGGCGCACCCGTCAGATGAAGTTGAGCGCCGCCGCGCCGCCCACTCCCCCGAGCAGCATGAAGGCCGGCATCAGCACCTTCAGCTCCACCCAGCTGCCCGCGCGGAACCGCAGCGCCTTGGGCGGGCCGATCGGGTACCAGCGCTTGCGGCCGACCGGGATCGGCCACAGGATCGGGCAGCCGGAGACGGTGAGCGCGTCGCCGATGTCGTGCACCAGCGCGCCCAGGACGATCGGCAGGCCGAGCCACAGGTACTCCTGGCCGGCACCGGTGAACAGCCAGTCGGCACCGTTGCCCGGTTTGTCGAGTATGTCCGCCAGCATCCACGCGCTCGTCGCGCCGAGCAGCCACACCAGGACGTCGCTGGACATCCGGGCGGCCCGCCACAGCAGGCCCTCCACGGCCAGCACCAGGTGGACGAAGAGGATCATGAGGACCGCCCAGCGGCCGCCGGCGAACGCCAGGAGCGACGCGCCGCCGCCGGTCATGACCGCCCACAGCCAGGTGTGGGTGAGGGTGCGGTGGCCGCCGGTCCTGCGCGGGTCACCGGGCTTCCTGGTCGCCTTGTAGACGGCGTACGACAGTTTGTCGACGATCTCGCACAGGCCCTTCGACACCGGCCCGAAGGCGCGCGAGATGGTCGCGGACTTGTGGTCGAGGTCGGGGGCGAGGGCCGCGCCCGCGCAGATCAGCGCTCCGACGGCGAGTACGGGCCAGGGCATCGGATGTCCGGCCGCGGCCGTCGCCGCCCCCACCCCCAGCCAGGCCGCTGCTCCTGACAGGGAGTGTGCCGGTCCCATCATGGTCGTTCCCGCCCCATTTGCTCTTGTGGTGTGCCCCGTTGACACGGCAGCGTATCGCTCGCGATCTTCATGGGGCCGTCCGGTTCCCTCTCGAGGGGGGAAGCCAGGCAAGATGGGGGGCGTGACCCTTATCGATCAGCTGCCCCCGACCGACGACCCCGATGCCCTCTTCGAGGCTTTCTCCTCATGGGCCGAGGGCCAGGGCATCAGCCTCTACCCCGCTCAGGAGGAGGCGCTGATCGAGGTGGTCTCCGGTGCGAATGTGATCTTGTCCACACCCACCGGGTCCGGAAAGAGCCTGGTCGCGGCGGGTGCTCACTTCGCCGCCCTGGCCCAGGACAAGGTCACCTTCTACACCGCGCCGATCAAGGCGCTGGTCTCGGAGAAGTTCTTCGACCTGTGCAAGCTCTTCGGCACCGAGAACGTCGGCATGCTGACGGGCGACGCGTCCGTCAACGCCGACGCCCCGGTCATCGCCTGCACGGCGGAGGTGCTCGCCTCCATCGCGCTGCGCGACGGCAAGCACGCCGACATCGGCCAGGTCGTGATGGACGAGTTCCACTTCTACGCCGAGCCGGACCGCGGCTGGGCCTGGCAGATCCCGCTCCTGGAACTGCCGCAGGCCCAGTTCGTCCTCATGTCGGCGACGCTCGGCGACGTCTCGATGTTCGAGAAGGACCTGACCCGCCGCACCGGCCGCCCGACCTCCGTCGTGCGCTCCGCGACCCGGCCGGTCCCGCTGTCGTACGAGTACCGCCTGACCCCCATCACCGAGACCCTGACCGAGCTGCTGGAGACCAAGCAGGCTCCCGTCTACATCGTGCACTTCACGCAGGCGGCGGCCGTCGAGCGGGCGCAGTCGCTGATGAGCATCAACATGTGCTCGCGCGAGGAGAAGGACCGGATCGCCGAGCTGATCGGCAACTTCCGCTTCACCACCAAGTTCGGCAAGAACCTCTCCCGGTACGTGCGGCACGGGATCGGCGTGCACCACGCGGGCATGCTGCCCAAGTACCGCAGGCTCGTCGAGAAGCTCGCGCAGGCGGGCCTGCTGAAGGTCATCTGCGGTACGGACACCCTGGGCGTCGGCGTCAACGTCCCCATCCGCACGGTGCTGTTCACCGCGCTCACGAAGTACGACGGCACGCGCGTCCGCACGCTCCGCGCCCGCGAGTTCCACCAGATCGCGGGCCGCGCCGGCCGGGCCGGTTTCGACACGGCGGGTCTGGTCGTCGCGCAGGCGCCCGAGCACGTCGTCGAGAACGAGAAGGCGCTCGCCAAGGCGGGCGACGACCCGAAGAAGCGCCGCAAGGTGGTCCGCAAGAAGGCCCCCGAGGGCTTCGTCGCCTGGTCCGAGTCGACCTTCGACAAGCTCATCACGTCCGACCCCGAGCCGCTGACCAGCCGCTTCCGTGTCACGCACACCATGCTGCTCTCGGTCATCGCCCGTCCCGGCAACCCCTTCGCCGCCATGCGCCACCTCCTGGAGGACAACCACGAGCCGCGCAAGGCGCAGCTGCGGCACATCCGCCGGGCCATCGCCATCTTCCGCTCGCTGCTCGACGGCGGCGTGGTGGAGATGCTGGACACCCCGGAGGCCGACGGCCGTACCGTACGGCTGACCGTCGACCTCCAGCAGGACTTCGCGCTCAACCAGCCGCTGTCGACGTTCGCGCTGGCCGCGTACGAGCTGCTGGACCCGGAGTCCCCCTCGTACGCCCTGGACATGGTCTCGGTGGTCGAGTCGACGCTGGACGACCCGCGCCAGATCCTCGCCGCCCAGCAGAACAAGGCGCGCGGCGAGGCGGTCGGCCAGATGAAGGCGGACCGCGTCGAGTACGAGGAGCGCATGGAGCGGCTCCAGGAGATCACGTACCCGAAGCCGCTGGAGGAGCTGCTCTGGCACGGGTACAACGTCTACCGCAAGAGCCACCCGTGGGTCGGCGACCACCCGGTGTCCCCGAAGTCCGTGGTCCGCGACATGTACGAGCGGGCCATGACCTTCTCGGAGTTCACCTCGCACTACGAGCTGGCCCGCACCGAGGGCATCGTGCTGCGCTACCTGGCGGGCGCGTACAAGGCGCTGGAGCACACCATCCCGGACGACATCAAGTCCGAGGACCTGGAGGACCTGATCGCCTGGCTCGGCGAGCTGGTGCGCCAGGTCGACTCCAGCCTCCTCGACGAGTGGGAGCAGCTCGCCAACCCCGAGGTGGAGACGGCCGAGCAGGCCCAGGAGCGCGCCGACCAGGTCAAGCCGGTCACGGCGAACGCGCGCGCCTTCCGGGTCCTCGTACGCAACGCCATGTTCCGCCGCGTCGAGCTCGCCGCCCTGGACAACGTCCGGGAGCTGGGCGAGATGGACGGCGAGTCCGGCTGGGACGAGGACAAGTGGGGCGAGGCCATGGACGCGTACTGGGACGAGTACGAGGACCTGGGCACCGGGCCCGACGCCCGCGGACCCAAGCTGCTGATGATCGAGGAGGACGCCGAGCACGGCCTGTGGCGCGTCCGCCAGACCTTCGCCGACCCGAACGGCGACCACGACTGGGGCATCAGCGCGGAGGTCGATCTCGCCGCCTCCGACGAGGAGGGACGGGCCGTGGTCCGCGTCACCTCGGTCGGCCAGCTGTAGAAGCCGGCTGCCCAGCCCGGCCGCACAACCAAGGAGAAGAACCCCCGTGACGACCAACCCCGCCGAACGCCTCGTCGACCTGCTCGACCTGGAGCGGATCGAGGTCAACATCTTCCGGGGCCGCAGCCCCCAGGAGTCCCTGCAACGGGTCTTCGGAGGTCAGGTCGCCGGTCAGGCCCTGGTCGCGGCCGGCCGTACGACCGAGGGCGACCGGCCCGTGCACTCCCTGCACGCGTACTTCCTGCGGCCCGGCCGCCCCGGTGTGCCGATCGTCTACCAGGTGGAGCGGGTGAGGGACGGACGCTCCTTCACCACCCGGCGGGTCACGGCCGTCCAGGAGGGCCGGACGATCTTCAACCTGACCGCCTCCTTCCACCGGCCGGAGGAGGCCGCGTTCGAGCACCAGTTGCCGCCGCGCCTGGACTTCCCGGACCCGGACTCGCTGCCGCCGGTGGCGGACGAGATCCGCGAGCACCTGGGGGGACTGCCCGAGGCGCTGGACCGGACGGCCCGCCGGATGCCCTTCGACATCCGTTACGTCGACCGGCTGCGCTGGACCGCCGAGGAGATCAAGGAGGCGGACCCGCGCAGCGCGGTGTGGATGCGCGCGGTCGGGCCGCTGGGCGACGACCAGCTCGTGCACACGTGCGCGCTGGCGTACGCGTCCGACATGACGCTGCTCGACGCGGTCCGCATCCCGGTGGAGCCGCTGTGGGGGCCGCGTAACTTCGACATCGCGTCGCTGGACCACGCGATGTGGTTCCACCGGCCGTTCCGGGCCGACGAGTGGTTCCTGTACGACCAGGAGTCCCCCGTCGCGACGGGCGCGCGGGGGCTGGCGCGCGGCCGGATCTACGACCGGGACGGCAACCTGCTGGTGTCGGTGGTGCAGGAGGGACTGTTCCGCCCGCTGCCGGCCGCCTGACCGCCCTGCTGCTCCTCGTGAGGCGGACAATCGGGGAGGAGCAGCATGCGGCCCGGGGCGGGCGGGACGCCGTACAGCCGGTCGCAGAGGGTGACGGAACGAGATGCCGGTGTGGCGCAGGTGGGCGGGGAAGCGGCTGGGCGGACCCTGCGGCGGGCCGGCCCGGGCTCGGGGCGTACCCGCCCCTCCCCCGCCCCGGTCGAGGCGCCGCGGTACGGTCCGCCCGAGCGCCCGCCCGGCGTGCGGGACTTCCGCGTCAAGTAGCCTTCGACGTGCGCCCGTTGCCGACGAGCACTGCGATGCCCGCGCCGGGACCGGTGGGGAGGCACCCGCAGGTCCTGGGCCGTACGGCCCAGGCGGTCTACGACCTGCGGCGGTCGTGCGTGCGCGTCGCGGGAAGAGGAATCGGGCCATGACTTCTCCCTCGTGGCCGGAACACCTCGACGTGGGAGCCGTGCGGTTCGCGCGGCCCACCGCCCGTTACGACGACGTCCTCGCCTTCTACCGCGACGACGTGGGACTTCCGGTCCTCGGGCAGTGGCGCGACCACGGGGGGTACGACGGCCTGCTGTTCGGGCTGCCGGGAGCCCCGGTGCACATGGAGATCACACAGCACGGTGCGCCGCCCCTGGTCCCGGAGCCGCATCCGGAGAACCAGCTGGTCCTGTATCTGCGGGGCGCGGAGGCGGTGGAAATGGCCGTGCGCCGGCTGCGGGAGCGTGGTCACGAACCGGTGGAAGCCGCCAACGCGTACTGGCCGGAGCGGGGTGCGGTCCTCTTCGCCGACCCGGACGGCTGGCTCGTGGTGCTCGCGCCATGGGTGTTCGGAGAGGATCCGGTGCCGGTGCGTTCGGTGTGACGGGTTCCCTTCCCCGCCGCGGCCGACTGCCGTCCCCGGCGGAACGCGCGTTCACGGGGCCGTTCCGGGGGGGGCGGCGGCCGGCTTCGGGAGCTCGCGGTCCATGGGTCCGCGTGCCCGCGCGGCACGCCGCCTCCGGTCTCTGGAACAGTACGGACCAGCAACCGACGGCCGGCAGCGCCCGGCCACCCGTAGCCCTGGGAGACACCGATGAGCCTGTACGACATCCCTCTGCGCACCCTGACCGGCGAGCCGACCACGCTGGAGGCCCACAAGGGCAAGGTGGTGCTGGTGGTGAACGTGGCGTCCAAGTGCGGGCTGACGCCGCAGTACGCCGGTCTGGAGCGGCTCCAGCAGACGTACGCGGACCGGGGCTTCACGGTGATCGGTGTGCCGTGCAACCAGTTCGCGGGCCAGGAGCCGGGCAGCGCGGAGGAGATCGGGACGTTCTGCTCGGCGAGCTACGGCGTGACGTTCCCGCTGCTGGAGAAGATCGAGGTCAACGGTGATCACCGGCACCCGCTGTACGACGAGCTGACCCAGGTGAAGGACGCGGACGGCGAGGCCGGGGATGTCCAGTGGAACTTCGAGAAGTTCCTGGTCAGCGGCAAGGGCGAGGTCGTCGGGCGGTTCCGTCCGCGTACCGGGCCGGAGGCCACCGAGGTCGTCGCGGCCATCGAGGCGCAGCTCTCGGCCTGACCCGGCACGCGCGAAGGCGCCGGCCCCGCCCCGGCGGTTCCGGCGCCTTCGCGTACGCGCCCCTGTGGGCTCCGCCGGGCGTCAGCGGATCGGCATGCCCGACAGGGTGCGGGCGATCACGAGGCGCTGGATCTCGCTCGTGCCCTCGAAGATCGTGTAGATCGCGCTGTCGCGGTGCATGCGCTCCACCGGGTACTCCCGCGTGAAGCCGTTGCCGCCGAGGATCTGCACGGCCTGCGCCGTGACCTTCTTGGCCGTCTCGCTGGCGTACAGCTTCGACATCGAACCCTCGGCGGCGGTGAACGGCTTGCCCGTGGCCGCCATCCAGGAAGCGCGCCACACCAGCAGCCGCGCCGCGTCGATCCGGGTGCGCATGTCGGCGAGCTGGAAGGCGACGCCCTGGTTGTCGATGATCGGGCGGCCGAACTGCTCCCGCGTCTTCGCGTAGTCGAGCGCGACCTCGTACGCGGCGCGGGCGGTGCCCACCGCCATGGCGCCGACGGCCGGGCGCGACGCCTCGAAGGTGGCCATCGCCGCGTTCTTCACCCGCTCGCCGCCCTTCCTGGCGCGCTCGCGGGCCCGGGCGAGGCGCTCGTCGAGCTTCTCCCTGCCGCCGAGCAGGCAGTGGCCGGGCACCCGCACGTTCTCCAGTACGACCTCGGCGGTGTGCGAGGCGCGGATGCCGTGCTTCTTGAACTTCTGTCCCTGGGACAGGCCTTCGGTGGCGGGCGGCACGATGAAGGAGGCGTGGCCCTTGGAGCCGAGTTCCGGGTCCACGAGCGCCACGACGACATGGACGTTGGCGATGCCGCCGTTGGTCGCCCACGTCTTGGTGCCGTTCAGCACCCACTCGTCCTTGGCCTCGTCGTACACGGCGCGCGTGCGCATCGCGGAGACGTCGGAGCCCGCATCCGGCTCGGAGGAGCAGAAGGCGGCGACCTTGACGTCGGAGGCGTCGCCGTACATCTGCGGGATCCAGGTGCCGATCTGCTCCTCGGTGCCGTTCGCGAGGACGCCGACGGCGGCCAGGCCCGTACCGGCTATGGACAGGCCGATGCCCGCGTCGCCCCAGAAGAGCTCCTCCATCGCCATCGGGATTCCCAGGCCCGTCGGGTCGAAGAACTGCTGTGCGTAGAAATCGAGGGAGTAGATGCCGAGTTTGGCCGCTTCCTGGATGACGGGCCAGGGCGTCTCCTCGCGCTCGTCCCATTCGGCGGCGGCCGGGCGCATCACATCGGCGGCGAACCCGTGGATCCAGTCGCGGACCTGCTTCTGGTCATCGTTGAGTTCGAGCGTGAACTCGGCCATGTCCCCTCCAGCACTGCGTTCATTTCTTACGTTACTTGCGGTAACGCGAGTCTGTTGTCGCCCGGTGGGCAGTGTCAACTGCCGCAGTACGGACCGGCGCGGGCCACGACCATGGTGTTACGTTGCGCAGGCGTCACGGAATCGCTTTGGGCGGGGAGACACACCATGGAAACCACACAGCAGGACGGGCAGCAGCGCTCCGCTGCCGCACGGCGACGGCGGGAGCTGCTGGAGGCGGCGGACCGCGTGGTACTGCGGGACGGTCCGCAGGCTTCCATGAACGCCATAGCCGCCGAGGCCGGGATCACGAAGCCGATCCTCTACCGGCACTTCGGCGACAAGGGTGGGCTCTACCGCGCCCTGGCCAAACGCCACACCGACGCGCTGCTCGCGGCCCTGCGGGCGGCGCTCGACGCGCCCGCCGAGCGGCGTGAGCGGGTCGAGGCGACACTCGACACCTACCTCGCCGCGATAGAGGCCCGCCCGCAGGTCTACCGGTTCCTGATGCACCCCTCCGAGGACGCGCACCAGCCGGAGCAGGGCTTCGACGTCGGCCGCCACTCGGCGCCGCTGCTGCGCAGGCTCGGCGAGGAACTAGCCACGGTGATCGCCGAACGCGTGGACCTCGGGCCCGACAGCGCACAGCTGGCCCGGGTGTGGGGGCACGGCATCGTCGGCATGATGCACGCGGCGGGCGACTGGTGGCTGGGCGAACGCCCCTGCTCGCGCGATCAGTTGGTGTCCAGTCTCGCGGACCTGCTGTGGGGCCGCCTGGCCGCCGCGAGCGACCGCGCGGGCGGCTCCGGCTTCTAGCCGCCCGGTCGCCGCGCGGAGCCTTTCCCCGCTCCGCTCCTCCGGTGTCCGGGGAGCGGGGGCCGGGGCGGAGCCCGGGTCCCGGCCCGTCCTACGCCTCGCGCCGCCCCCACGGTGTCCGCCGCGCCGCCCGCAGCGCCCTGCCCCGGCGCCAGCCGGTGAGGCGGTCCGTATAGACCAGGCCGTCCAGGTGGTCGCACTCGTGCTGGAGGCAGCGGGCGAAGAAGCCGGTGCCTTCGACACGTACCGGCGAGCCCGTCACCGAAACGCCCTCCACCACCGCCCGGTCGAAGCGTTCGGTGCCCGCCTCGATGCCCGGCAGGGACAGACACCCCTCCGGACCGCGTACGGTGATGCCGTCGGCCTCGACCAGTCGGGGGTTGACGATGTGCCCCACGTGCCGGACGTCCTCGTCGTCCGGGCAGTCGTAGACGAAGACGCGCAGCGGTACGCCGACCTGGTTGGCCGCGAGGCCGACTCCCTCGGCGGCGTACATCGTCGCGTACATGTCCTCGACGAGCCGGACCAGCGAGGGAGCGAAATCGGTCACCGCCTCGCAGGGCGCGTGCAGCGCCGGGTCACCGAGCAGTGTCATGGGGCGTACGAACCCGGAACTGCCGGGAATCGGGCGGTGTCGCATGGCGGCAAGCGTACGTTCCACCGGGTGCTCCAGAGCCCCCGGTGGTGCCGGGGTGCGGGGGCGCGACTGGATCTCGATAGGCTGAGCCCCGACGTTGACCGGTGGACCTGGGGCAAATGCGGCGCCGGATGCAAGGAGGATCAGTGACGATGGCAGGCAACACGGAGCCGTTGTCGCCGCGGGCCAAGCTGGCCGTGACGGCAGGCAAGGCCGCGGCGGCGGTGTCCCGCGCCGCGGGACGCGGCAGCGGATCCGTGATCGGCGGCAAGGTGGCGCTCAAGCTCGACCCCGACCTGCTCGGGCGGCTCGCCCAGCATCTCGACGTCGTGCTCGTCTCCGCGACGAACGGCAAGACGACGACGACCCGGCTCATCGCCGAGGCGCTGCGGGCCAGCGGCCCGGTCGTCTCCAACGCGCTCGGCGCCAACATGCCGGCGGGCATCACCTCCGCCCTGGCGGGCGGCTCGGACGCGAAGTACGGCGTGATCGAGGTCGACGAGAAGTACCTCTCCGGAGTCGCACGGGACGTGACGCCGAAGGCGATCGCCCTGCTCAACCTCTCCCGCGACCAGCTCGACCGGGCCGCGGAGACCCGGATGCTCGCCGAGAAGTGGCGCGAGGGCCTGTCCGGCACGAAGGCCGTCGTCATCGCGAACGCCGACGACCCGCTGATCGTCTGGGCCGCTTCCTCCTCCCCCAGCGTGGTGTGGGTGGCGGCGGGCCAGGAGTGGAAGGACGACGCCTGGTCCTGCCCGTCCTGCGGCGGTGTGATGCAGCGCCCCGGCGACGACTGGTTCTGCGGCGAGTGCGGCTTCCGCCGCCCGTCCCCGAGCTGGGTGCTGAGCGGCGACCACGTCCTGGACCCGCACGGCTCGGCCTGGCCGATCCACCTCCAGCTGCCCGGCCGCGCCAACAAGGCGAACGCCGCCACCTCCGCCGCGGTCGCGGCCGTGTTCGGCGTGCCGCCGCAGGTGGCGCTGGAGCGGATGTACGAGGTCCAGGCGGTCGCCGGCCGGTACGACGTGGTGCGGTTCCAGGAGCGCGAGCTGCGGCTGCTGCTCGCGAAGAACCCGGCGGGCTGGCTCGAAACGTTCTCCCTCATCAACCCGCCGCCCACCCCGGTGGTCCTGGCCGTCAACGCGCGCGGCGCGGACGGCACGGACACCTCCTGGCTGTGGGACGTCGACTACACCCGGCTCGCCGGCCACCCGATCTTCGTGCTCGGTGACCGCAAGCTGGACCTCGCCGTGCGCCTGGAGGTCGCGAACCTGGACTTCCGGGTCTGCGAGACCCTCGACGAGGCCGTGCAGCTCGCGCCGCCCGGGCTGATCGAGACGATCGCCAACTACACCGCGTTCCAGGACCTGCGCCGCCGTGTCGGCAACTAGGCCCGTGTACACCAAAAAAGGACGAGCAAGCATGAGCGACAACAGCCTGCGCCTGGTGTGGATCTACCCGGACCTGCTGAGCACGTACGGCGACCAGGGCAACGCCCTCGTCGTGGAGCGCCGGGCCCGCCAGCGCGGCCTCGACGTCCACCGCGTGGACGTACGCAGCGACCAGCAGATCCCCACGTCGGGCGACATCTACCTGATCGGCGGCGGTGAGGACCGTCCGCAGCGCCTCGCGGCCGAGCGGCTGCGCCGCGACGGCGGCCTGGAGCGCGCCGTGTCCAACGGTGCGATCGTCTTCTCGGTCTGCGCCGGCTACCAGATCCTCGGCCACGAGTTCATCAACGACCTCGGCGAGCGCGAGCAGGGCCTCGGGCTGCTCGACGTGGTCAGCACGCGCGGCGAGGGCGAGCGGTGCGTCGGCGACGTCCTCGGGGACATCGACGAGCGTCTCGGTCTGCCGCCGCTGACGGGGTTCGAGAACCACCAGGGCGTCACGCACCTGGGCCCGACGGCGCGGCCGTTCGCCCGGACACGGATCGGCAAGGGCAACGGAACCGGCGACGGCACGGAGGGCGCGTACAACGACACCGTCTTCGGTACGTACATGCACGGCCCCGTGCTCGCCCGCAACCCGCTCATCGCGGACCTGCTGCTGAAACTGGCCCTCGACGTCAACGCGCTGCCGCCCACCGACGACCGGTGGTACGAGGCGCTGCGCGCCGAGCGCATCGCGTCGGCGACGCAGCCCGCCTGACGGACTGTCGCGGTTCGTACGTTTTGGGGTGTCCAGCTGGCGGACGCCGGTTTCGGCCCCGTCACTCTGCGCGAGTAGGGTGACGGGGATCCAGCCGGACGACGTGGTCCGGTCCTCGGCCCACGTTGCAAAGGTATTCCGGGCATGCGCATTGGTGTACTCACTTCCGGCGGCGACTGCCCCGGCCTGAACGCTGTCATCCGTTCCGTCGTGCACCGCGCCGTTGTCGACCACGGCGACGAGGTCATCGGCTTCCACGACGGCTGGAAGGGTCTTCTGGAAGGCGACTACCGCAAGCTCGACCTCGACGCGGTAGGCGGCATCCTGGCTCGCGGCGGCACGATTCTCGGCTCTTCCAGGGTCCAGCCCGCGCATCTGCGCGGCGGCGTCGAGACGGCCCGCGGCCATGTCGCGGACCTCGGGCTCGACGCGATCATCCCGATCGGCGGCGAAGGCACGCTGAAGGCGGCGAACCTGCTGTCCGAGGCGGGGCTGCCGATCGTCGGCGTACCGAAGACCATCGACAACGACATCGCGTCGACCGACGTCACCTTCGGCTTCGACACGGCCGTCGGGGTCGCGACCGAGGCGCTCGACCGGCTCAAGACCACCGCCGAGTCGCACCAGCGGGTGCTGATCGTCGAGGTCATGGGGCGGCACACCGGCTGGATCGCGCTCCACTCCGGCATGGCGGCCGGCGCGCACGCCATCGTCGTGCCCGAGCGCCCCTTCGACATCGGTGAGCTGACCGAGCTGGTCGGCAAGCGCTTCTCGGCCGGCAAGCGCTTCGCGATCGTCGTGGTCGCCGAGGGCGCCAAGCCGCGCGAGGGCTCCATGGAGTTCGACATCGGCGGCAAGGACATGTACGGCCACGAGCGCTTCGCGGGCGTCGCCCGGCAGCTGTCCGTCGAGCTGGAGGAGCGCCTCGGCAAGGAGGCCCGGCCGGTCATCCTCGGCCACGTCCAGCGCGGCGGCACCCCGACGGCGTACGACCGTGTCCTCGCGACCCGCTTCGGCTGGCACGCGGTGGAGGCGGCGCACCGCGGCGAATTCGGCATGATGACGGCGCTGCGCGGCACGGACATCGTGATGGTGCCGCTGGCCGAGGCCGTGGAGACCCTCAAGACGGTGCCCAGCGAGCGGTACGCCGAGGCCGAGTGCGTGCTGTGACGTTCCTGACGGTTGTCTGAGTGACTGCCCCCGGCCGCGGACGCGGCCGGGGGCAGTTCTAGTCTGTAGCGGACAACCGGCACGAATGGGCATCCCCACGGGAGTACGCAGATGGATCACAGCGGGCACGGCAGCGGCATGGACATGGATCTGCCGCCGTTCACGCTGGGACGGGGGCTGGAGTTCTCCCCCGACCTCTTCTTCCTGGTGGGGTGCGTGCTGGCGCTCGCCCTGTACGGGTGGGGCGTGGTGCGGCTGCGCCGGCGCGGCGACGGCTGGCCGGCCGGCCGGACGGTCTTCTTCGTCATAGGCGTGCTGAGCGTGGCGCTGGTGATGTGCACCAAGCTCAACGACTACGGCATGGTCATGTTCAGCGTGCACATGGTGCAGCACATGGTGATCAGCATGCTCTCGCCGATCCTGCTGCTGCTCGGCGCGCCGGTGACGCTGGCGCTGCGGGCGCTGCCGGTGGCGGGGCGCGGTAACCGCAAGGGGCCGCGCGAGGTGCTGCTGATGCTGCTGCACAGCCGCTACATGAAGATCGTCACCCATCCGGCCTTCACGATCCCGCTGTTCATCGCGTCCCTGTACGCGCTCTACTTCACACCCGCCTTTGACTTCCTGATGGGGAGCAAGCCGGGCCACCTGGGCATGATGGTCCACTTCCTCGCCGTCGGCCTGGTCTTCTTCTGGCCGATCATGGGCATCGATCCGGGGCCGCACCGCCCGGGTTATGTGATGCGGATGCTGGAGCTCTTCGCCGGGATGCCGTTCCACGCGTTCTTCGGCATCGCGCTGATGATGGCGTCCCAGCCGATGATCGGTACGTACGCGAACCCGCCCGCGTCGCTCGGCATCGACGCGCTGAGCGACCAGCACGCGGCGGGCGGCATCGCCTGGGCCTTCTCGGAGATCCCGTCGGTGCTGGTGCTGATCGCGCTGGTGTTCCAGTGGTACCGGTCCGAGCAGCGGGTCGCACGGCGTGCGGACCGGGCGGCGGACCGCGACGGGGACAAGGAGCTGGAGGCGTACAACGCCTACCTCGCCTCGCTCCAGGCGCGCGGCCGCTAGGTCGCCGGTAACGTCGGCACGGTAGCGCGGGAGCCCTTCAGGGGCGACGATGGCCCTCCATCAGGAGAAGGGGGTGCGCATGCCCGGTTCTGTGAAGTCGATGGGAGTGCTCACCGTAGGGACGCTGGTCGTGATCTCGGCGTACACGGTGGCACTGGGAAGCAACGGCTGGCTGTGGTTCGGCTGGATCGTGCTCGGTCTGGTCACGGTCGGACTGGCCGCGTCGCGCAGCCGGTGAGCAGCCCGTGAGCAGCTGCTGAAACGTCACTGCGCGAAGCGCTCGGGAGTGGCCCCGAGCGCGGAGCGCGGGCCCGGAGCGCTCAGAAGCGGAAGACCGGCCCGGTCGCGGCATCGAGCACACACGCGTTCGGATAGGTCTTCTGCCACGCCGCCGAACGCCCGCGCCAGCTGCCCTTGGCGCTCACGGTCACCGGCTCGTACTGCTTGGTGCACGCACGCGGGTTCCCGGGCAGCCGGTCGAGGTCGCCGTCCGCCTTGTCGAGCGCCGCGCACGCGCCGACGGCGTCCGGGTGCGGCCCCGGGAAGCCGGGAGGACACTTCAGCAGTACGCCCCGGATCCAGGTGTTCTCCGCGCCCGAAACGGTGAGGAACAGGCCGTGGGACGGTTTCGGCTCGTCGGGGACGTCCACGGCGGCCCTGGCGGGCACGGCCGCACTCGCGAGGGTGAGCAGAGCGACTGCGGTGAGGGTGGCTGAGGAGCGCATCCGGACCTCCTGGGGCTGGGCAGCTCGGCGACTGAGTGCCGGGAGAGGCCAGGCCACCTCCTGTCACCGCCTCCGGCAAGCGACCACGCGACGGCGTCGCACACACGGGTACGTACGCTGCTCCGTACGGCGGGAAGCCGTACGGTCCGCTCCCCGGACCCCTCGCCCCGCCCGACTGCGGCCGGTGCCCCCGCAGTGGAGCGCGCCGAGGTTTTCATGAGGGAGACGGTGAACGGGTGCCGCGGCCCGGCCGGCATCTCGGGCGCCGGCCCCTGCTCGACGAGGTCGCCCGCGTCCAGGAGGTGTTCGACGCCCGTACGACGGGTGAGCACGGCCCTGGTGCCGCCACCGTGCGCTTCGGGATTCCCCTCCGGACAGCACCGGACTTCAAAGCTCCTTCTCTCCGGTGAGTAGAAGGACGGGGCGCGGGCACATGGCTTCCAGAAAAAACATCCCGAAAGAACACACCTACGGCTCGACAGGAGAACGTGGTGAAGAATTACGGGAGCGCATCCGCCGCGGCCCTCCGTTTCGGTCTTGTCCTCTCCGACGCGGCTCTCGGACCGGTGGCCGTGACCGGCGGCTTCACCCGGTACGCCGACGGCCGAGCGGCAGCATGACCGACGCCGAGGACGAGGCCCTTCTCGAAGGGCTGACGGTCGACAACCGCCACCCCGAGCGGCCCGTCCTGCTCGATGACGACGGCCGGCCGCTGCAGACGTGGCGGGAGAACCACCCGTACGACCACAAGGTCCGACGCCAGGAGTACGAGCAGAGCAAACGGTTGCTCCAGATCGAACTGCTCAAACTGCAGCGGTGGGTGAAGGACACGGGGCAGCGGCTCGTGGTGATCTGCGAGGGGCGTGACGCGGCGGGGAAGGGCGGCACCATCCAGCGCTTCACCGAGCGGCTCAATCCCCGGGGCGCCCGCGTGGTGGCTCTGGACAAGCCCACCGAACACGAGGCGGGCCAGTGGTATTTCCAGCGGTACGTCGCCCACCTCCCGTCCGCCGGGGAAATCGTCTTCTTCGACCGCTCCTGGTACAACCGGGCGGGGGTCGAGCGCGTCATGGGCTTCTGCACTCCGGCCGAGTGCCGGCACTTCCTCCAGCAGACTCCGATGTTCGAGCGGATGCTCACCGAGGACGGAATCCTGCTGGTGAAATTCTGGTTCTCCGTCTCCCGCAACGAGCAGCGCACCCGGTTCGCCATCCGGCAGGTGGACCCGGTGAGGCAGTGGAAACTCTCGCCGACCGATCTGGCTTCGCTGGATCTGTGGGACGCCTACACGGCGGCGAAGGTCGACATGTTCCGGGCCACCGACACGGTTCACGCGCCGTGGACCGTCGTGAAGAACAACGACAAGAAGCGCGGACGGCTGGAAGCGATGCGCAGCCTGCTGTCGCGATTCGACTACGCGAACAAGGACGACAGGGCGGTCGGTGAACCCGACCCGCTGATCGTCGGCCCTGCGGACACCCTCCTGGAACCCGGCGAGGAGAGCACCGTCCTCTCCCCGACCCCTCTCGCCGGCCGCCCCCAGGGGCCGGGTGACCACCCCGGACCTGCGAAGGGCACCTCGCGGTGAGCCGACTGCTCGGCCGCGGCCCGCGGATCGCTGTCTGCATAGCCGGGATCCGGCAGGGCATACGAGTGCTCGGAGGTTGATAATCATGGTTCCCCTGCTACTCGTCCTGCTTCTCGCGCTGATCCTCTTCGGCGCCGGATTCGCCCTGAAGGCCCTGTGGTGGATTGCCGTCATCGTTCTGGCGATCTGGCTGCTCGGCTTCGTCATGCGGTCCGCCGGCAGCGGCGGCCGCAAGGGACGTTGGTACCGCTGGTAGGCCGGCGGTACGCGAGGAGGCTCAGCCGGCATGCGCCGGCTGAGCCTCCTCGCGTGTCCTGCCGCCGCCCGTGACCGGCATGCGCCGTGAAGAACGCGCCGCCGGCACCTCTCGAACCGCCCCTTCAGCCAGAAAGCCGAGAACATGCCCTCTCAAGAAGTGAACCTGAACGTCGAGGTCGAAATCCACGACCCCGGTACGGCCGTTCTGGCCATCGGCGGTGAACTGGACATCGATACCGCGACCTTCCTGCATCACCACTTGGCGAATCAGTTCCTTCACGGCCGGCACCATCTCGTGCTGGACCTCTCGTCCTTGCAGTTCGTGGACTCGTCGGGGATGAACGTGCTGATCAAAGCCGCTCGGGAAGCCCGGGAAGGAGGGGGCGACCTGCGCCTCGTCGCACCCGCCCCTGCGGTCCGGCGCCTTCTCGAACTCACGGGGCTGAGCCTGATGACACCGATCCACGCCGATCTCGAAGAGGCACTCCGCCGGCCCGGGATCCCCGCGCAGACGCCCGCCACGGGCAGGGACGACAGAAGCCGGCAATAGAGCCGGTCCCGTGGAGACCGCCGAGGTCACGACACTTCGATACCGATGAGACAGGTGTCGTCGTCGGTGTCCGAACTGCTGTGGGTGAGCAGGCGGTCGAGCCGGCGCTCCAGGGTCTGGGCCGGTGCCTGCGCCGTGACGAGCAGCTGGGTGAGGGACTCGTGGACGGCGGTGTCCCTGCGTTCGATGAGGCCGTCGGTGTACATCAGCAGGGTGTCGTGCGGTTCGAGCTGGAGCTCGGCCTCTTCGTACTCGGCTTCCGCGAGGGCGCCCAGGAGGAGCCCTCGCGGCAGGGGCAGTGTGGTGGCCTCGCGCTCCCGTACCAGCACGGGCGGCAGGTGGCCTGCCCTGGCCCAGCGCAGAACGCGGGTCTCCGGGTCGAAGAGGCCGCACACCGCGGTGGCGGTGACCTGCCCGGTGAGGTGGTGCGCCACGATGTTCAGCCAGGACAGCAGCTGGCCCGGTCCCGCCCCGGTGACGGCGAGACCGCGCATGGCGTTGCGCAGGACCACCATGCCTGTGGCCGCGTCGATGCCGTGGCCGGCGATGTCTCCGACGCAGAGCAGTATCCGCTTGGACGGCAGGACGACGGCGTCGTACCAGTCACCGCCCACCAGGGACTCCGTCTCCGCCGGCCGGTAGCGTACGGCGATCTGCAGGCCGGGGGCGTCGAGCGGCGCCCGGGCCGGCGGCATGATGGCGTGCTGGAGCTGGAGGGCCAGCCGGTTGCGCTCGGCCGACTCCTGCTCGGTGTGGGCGAGTTGGTCGCGGGTGGCGGCGAGCGCCACCTCGGTCCAGTGCTGCGAGGAGATGTCCTGGTAGGCGCCGCGTACCGCGAGGAGCCGGTCGTCGGCGTCGAGGACGGGTTCGGCGATGACCCGGATGTGGCGGGTCACTCCGTCGGGACGCATCAGGCGGAAGGCCGTCGAGGCCGGGCGCCGGTGGTGGAGGACTGCCTGCAGGAAGCGGCTGATGGTGACGGCGTCGTCCGGGTGCGCGTGGTCGGTGAGGTCCTGCAGGGGCACCGGCTCTCCGGTGGCCGGCCGCCCGTACAGGGCGAAGAGCTGCCCGTTCCAGGTGATCTCGCCCGTCACCAGGTTCTCCTCGAAGCCGCCGATGCGGCCGAGGCGCTGCGCGTGCTGCAGCAGGCTGGCAAGCCGGGCCGTCTCGTCCTCGATGCGCCAGATGAGCAGGACGCTGCCGCCGTGCCGGCTGATGCTGAGGTCGGCGACGGACGCGAGCGGCACCTGGTCGACGAGGGCGGTCAGCGTCATCCGCTGCGCACGGAACGGCTCGCCGGTGGCGTAGACGCGTTCGATCTTCCCGAAGAGTTCGCTGTCGTCGGCGGCCATGGGGTAGGCCTCCAGCAGCAGGGCTCCGTTGACGGCGCTGCGGGGCCGCCCCGCCGGGTCCACGAAGTTGCCGTTCACATGACGGATCCGGAAGTCGCTGAGGTGGCCTTCCGCACCGAGGTGCGGCGTGAGGACGAGCGCGGGGTCGTACAGGCCGTCGGAGAGGTCCACCAGCTCGGAGACGTCGGCCAGTTCCCGCGCGGAGGGAAGGTGCATACCGGTGGCGGGCAGGCTTTCGAGTGTGTGGGCGCACAGCTCGGCCAGGGCTTCGATCTGGCGCGCGATGGCCGGTGGCTGCGGGGGGAGCTGCTGGGGCCAGCAGATCTCCAGTACGCCGTGTATGCGGCCGCCGGTTCCGGCAGGCAGCGCGACACGGCCGCCGTTCGGGGTCTGCTTGTGGCCGATGGAGGGAACGCCGGCCTCGGCGAGGGACGGGATCCGGACGGTACGGCGTTCGTCGAGGGCCTGACGGGCGACGGTCGCCACACCGGGCGGTACGTACCGCCAGCGTCCCGCTTCGTCGGCGCTGAACCCGGCGTGGCCGCAGAGGGTGAGGGAAGCGTCCGAGCCGACGGTCCAGACGGCGACGGCTGTGGCTCCCAGCGGGGCCAGCGCGTGTTCGAGCAGCGATCCGGCCACGGTCTGGGTGTCCCCGGCGGCCAGCGCGGCGCTTTCGGCGGTGCGCAGGCGCACGGCGACGGACGGGCCGGCTCCCCCGCCGTACGGGTCGTCGCCGCTCGTCCGCCGGACGAAGTCACCGGTGATGCCGACGACATGGTCCCGGGCCGACTGGTTGATGATGTCCGCGGCCAGCTCCAGCTGGGACAGACCGGCCTGGTCGGCGAGTTCTCCGAGCTGTCTCGCCGCCTGGGCCGGGCCGCACCCGAGCCGCTCGATCAAGATGCCCTTGGCGAGTTCGACCAGGGCGCGGCCGTCGGCCGCGGCGTGCGCCGCCTGTACCTCCCCGCGGAGCCGTTCGACGGTGGCGGCCAGCCGGCCGACCGCGGAGGACCGGCCGGGCAGAGGCTCCTCGCCGGGCCCGGCGAGGAGCCCGGCGGACGACTGCGGGGCAATGTCTTCCGCGCCGGGATCCGCAGGGTGTTCAGAAGTAGGAGTACTCATGGTGTTGCTGACTCCTCGGGGCTTCAGCTGGGTACCTCAGGGTGGGCGCGAGGGGGTGGCTGCCGGCAGTCGGCGAAGGCCACTTCTGTCTAAGTGTCCAGCCATCGGCGCACGCATGCGATGAGGTCGTTGGCGTCCACCGGCTTGGTGACGTAGTCGCTGGCGCCGGCGGCGAGGCTCTTCTCCCGGTCCCCCGGCATCGCCTTCGCGGTGACCGCGATGATGGGCATGCTCGCGTGCGCGGGCATCTGCCGGATCTCGGCGGTCGCCTCGTAGCCGTCCATCTCCGGCATCATCACATCCATCAGGATCAAGTCGATGTCCGGGTGTTCGGCGAGTGCCTCGATCCCCTTCCGGCCGTTCTCCGCGTGCAGGACCTTGATGCCGTGGAGTTCCAGGATGCCGCTGAGGGCGTAGAGGTTGCGGGCGTCGTCGTCGACGACGAGCACGGTACGGCCGTGCAGAGCGGCGTCGACGGCCTGCGGGGCGCGCTGGCGGGTTTCCTCGGTCCGCACCAGGGGCACGACGGCCCCCGGCTGCTCGGCCGACAGGTGCAGTGCGATGCGTTCGCGCAGTTCGTCCAGGCTGGAGAGCAGCTCCAGCGGCCTCCGGCCGGCTCGCGACTGGAGTGCCCGCTCGTGCGCCGCGTCCAGACGGCGGTTGTTGTGTGCGAGTACGGGGACGTTCCTGAGCGCGGTGTCGCCGTCCATCGCGTCCAGGAATCGCAGGGCTTCGCCGTCGGCCATGTCCAGTTCCAGGACCACGCAGTGGAACGGCTCGGTGGCAAGGGCGCCGGCGGCTTCCTGGGGGCCCATCGCCGCGATGACCTCGATGTCCTCGCGGTCGGCGAGGTCGTAACCGCCGGCGAGTTCGGCCACCGCGCTTTCGGCGACGAGGGAGAGCAGTCCGCGCGGGCGCTTCTCGATCACGAGCAGGCGGCGCGGCCGGCGCGGCTGCGGGGGCGCAGCGGTCCGGGCGCGCTGCCCGCTCCCGGCTGCCGCCCCGGCGTCCTGACCGGTCTCCACCGTGCCGGCCGTCTGCTCCTGGAGGTCGGTGCGTGCGACGGGCATGTAGAGGGTGAAGACACTGCCCTGGCCGGGAGTGCTCTCGACCGTGAGGGCGCCGCCGAGCAGGTGCGCGATCTCGCGGCTGATGGACAGCCCCAGCCCCGTGCCCCCGTACTTGCGGCTGGTGGTGCCGTCCGCCTGCTGGAAGGCCCCGAAGATGACCTCGAGCTGCTGCTCGGCGATGCCCACGCCGGTGTCCTGGACGCGGAAGGCCACCACGGGGCCGCCCCGGCGGACGGAGCCGGGGATCTCGCCGCCGGCTGCCTGTTCGATGCGCAGCTCCACACTGCCGCGCTCGGTGAACTTGACCGCGTTGGACAGCAGGTTCCGCAGGACCTGGCGGAGCCGTGAGTCGTCGGTGAACAGGTCGACCGGTACGCCGGGTGCGGTGGTGATCGTGAAGTCGAGGCTCTTCTGCGTGGTCATGGGCCGGAAGGTGGCCTCGACGTATTCGAGGAGCTGCCGCAGCGCGACGCGTTCCGGGTGGACGTCCATCTTTCCCGCCTCGACCTTCGACAGGTCGAGGATGTCGTTGATCAGCTGCAGCAGGTCGGACCCCGCCGAGTGGATGATGCCCGCGTACTCGACCTGCTTGGCCGTGAGGTTGCGGTTCGGGTTCTGGGCGAGCAACTGGGCGAGGATCAGCAGGCTGTTGAGCGGGGTCCGCAGTTCGTGGCTCATGTTGGCCAGGAACTCGGACTTGTACTTGGAGGCCAGCGAGAGCTGCTGGGCACGGTCCTCGAGCTCCTGCCGCGCCTGCTCGATCTCCAGGTTCTTGCCCTCGATGTCGCTGTTCTGAGCGGCCAGCAGGGCGGCCTTCTCCTCCAGTTCCGCGTTGGAGCGCTGGAGTTCCTCCTGCTGGACCTGCAGCTCCTCGGAACGCGACTGCAGTTCGGCGGCGAGCCGCTGCGATTCGCCGAGCAGCTCGTCGGTACGGGCGTTGGCGACGATGGTGTTGACGTTGACGCCCACCATCTCCATGAGCTGTTCCAGGAAATCCCGGTGGACGGGGGTGAAGGCGGTGAACGAGGCGAGTTCGATGACGCCGAGGACCTGGTCGTCGACGGCGATCGGCAGCACGATCAGGCTGCCCGGTGTCGTCCGGCCGAGTCCGGAGGAGATGCTGACGTAGTCGCCGGGCACCCCTTCGGCGGCGATGGTACGGCGGCTGCGCGCCGCCTGGCCGACGAGGGATTCGCCCAGCCTGAAGCGGTCGTGGCCGACGCCGGCGGGGCGCCCGTACGAGCCGACGAGCCTGAGCTCGGTACCGTCCGGAGCCTCCTCCGCGAGGTAGAAGGCGCCGTACTGGGCGCAGACCAGCGGGGTGAGCTCGTCCATGATCAGCTCGCCGACCAGGGCCAGGTCGCGATGGCCCTGCATCAGGCCGGAGATCCGGGCCAGGTTGGACTTCAGCCAGTCCTGTTCCTGGTTGGCCCGGGTGGTCTCGCGCAGGGAGCCGACCATCGAGTTGATGTTGTCCTTCAGCTCCGCGACCTCACCGGAGGCGTCGACGGTGATCGACCTCGTCAGGTCGCCCTCCGCGACGGCGCTGGTGACCTCGGCGATGGCCCGCACCTGGCGGGTGAGGTTGCCGGCCAGCTCGTTCACGTTCTCGGTGAGACGCTTCCAGGTGCCGGAGACGCCCTCGACCTCGGCCTGGCCGCCGAGGCGGCCCTCACTGCCCACCTCGCGGGCGACGCGGGTGACTTCGGCGGCGAAGGACGACAGCTGGTCGACCATCGTGTTGATGGTGGTCTTCAGCTCCAGGATCTCGCCGCGTGCGTCGACGTCGATCTTCTTGGACAGGTCGCCGTTGGCGACGGCGGTGGTGACCAGGGCGATGTTGCGGACCTGCCCGGTCAGGTTGTTCGCCATGGAGTTGACGTTGTCGGTGAGGTCCTTCCAGGTGCCGGCGACGTTCGGCACGCGGGCCTGGCCACCGAGCTGCCCTTCGGTGCCGACCTCGCGCGCCACGCGGGTGACCTCGTCGGCGAACGCGGACAGGGTGTCCACCATCGTGTTGATGACCTCGGCCAGCGCGGCGACCTCGCCCTTGGCCTCGACCGTGATCTTCCGCGACAGGTCACCGCGCGCCACGGCGTTGGCCACGTCGGCGATGGAGCGCACCTGGCCCGTCAGGTTGGAGGCCATCACGTTGACGTTGTCGGTGAGGTCCTTCCAGGTGCCGGAGGCACCCCGTACGGTCGCCTGTCCACCGAGGTTCCCCTCGGTGCCCACCTCGCGGGCGACGCGGGTGACCTCGTCGGCGAACGCGGACAGCTGGTCGACCATCGTGTTGATGGTCTCCTTCAGCTCCAGGATCTCGCCGCGGGCGTCCACCCGGATCTTCTGGGTGAGGTCTCCCTGCGCGACGGCCGTCGTGACCTCGGCGATGGAACGCACCTGGGCGGTCAGGTTGTCGCCCATGACGTTGACCGACTCGGTGAGGTCCTTCCAGGTGCCGGAGACTCCCTTGACGTCGGCCTGGCCGCCGAGCCGCCCCTCCGTACCGACCTCACGCGCCACACGCGTCACCTCGTCGGCGAACGCGGACAACTGGTCGACCATCGTGTTGATGGTCTCCTTCAACTGAAGGATCTCGCCCCGCGCGTCGACGCCGATCTTCTGCGACAGGTCGCCCTGGGCGACCGCCGTGGCGACCTGGGCGATGGAGCGCACCTGGGCGGTCAGGTTGCCCGCCATGAAGTTCACGGAGTCCGTCAGGTCACGCCAGGTGCCGGAGACTCCCTTGACGTCGGCCTGGCCGCCGAGCCGCCCCTCCGTACCGACCTCACGCGCCACACGCGTCACCTCGTCGGCGAACGCGGACAACTGGTCGACCATCGTGTTGATGGTCTCCTTCAGCTCCAGGATCTCGCCCCGCGCGTCCACGTCGATCTTCTGCGACAGGTCGCCCCGGGCCACCGCGGTGGCCACATGGGCGATGTCGCGGACCTGCGTCGTGAGATTGCCCGCCATCGCGTTCACCGAGTCGGTCAGGTCCGCCCAGGTGCCGGATACGCCCGGAACCTCGGCCTGACCGCCCAGTGTTCCTTCGGTGCCGACCTCGCGGGCGACCCGGGTCACCTCGGACGTGAACAGCGACAACTGGTCGACCATGCCGTTGAACACGGTGGCGATCTCACCGAGCAGGCCGTCCGCCTCGTCGGGCAGGCGCGTGCCGAAGTCCCCGTCGCGTACCGCGGTGAGCCCGTCCAGCAGCTGCCGCAGCTCCGGCTCCCCCACCTTGCCGATCCCGCGTGACTGTGTCCGCTGTACTGGACGCGAGTTCCCGACTGTCGTCTCAGCCATGACCAATCCTCGTTGCGCTCACCGGGCACCCCCGCCGAAGGGACAGGACACCGTCACGGCCCTCGCTCAGGGCCGCCCTCCCTCTGCGCCGCACGTCCCCGATCAGGAAGCGTTGCCGTGCGACAAAAGTACGAAGCAGAGTACCCCGACACCGCTCGCCGGAGAAGCGGCGCTGATCTCCGGGGCACGGCGCCGGGCGGATCCGGGCCGTTTCCTCCCCGTCGGCGGGTACGCCTGCGCGTCAGCGGCGCTTGGATTTCTCCGGCCCTTTCCCCCCTTGCTGTTTTCCGTCGCCGGGAGGAACCACATCCATGTCGGCCCTGTCCTTCTTCGGGCTGTCTTCCCGGCTTCCGCCTTCCTTGGCGTCACCGCCTTGCGGGCGCTCGCCTCCGGCGCCTCCGGGCGGCCTGTGGGGGACACGGCCGTTCCGGGCCTGCTCCTCGCTGCGCCGGCCCGCGTTCTCGCCGGGCTCCGGACCGTCCTGGCCGGCCCGGCTCCCCTGACTTCCACGGCTTTCCGGGCCGTCCTGGCCGCGGGACGCACCGGAGGAGGCGGTGCCTGCCGGCGCACCGGCGGACGGCCTGGCGGTGGTGTGCCGTACGGGCCCGGGCGCCGAGGAGCCGGCGGAGGGCCCCCTCGCGGTGTGCGGCGCGGACTCGGGCACACGGGGAGTCGGCGCCTCCTGCCCGCTCGTGCCACCGGGCAGGAGGGCGGTGGTGGTGAGGACGGCACCGAGCAGAGCCGTGAGCGCGGTGCCGCTGACGAGCAGCGTGCGCGTACGCCGGGCCCGTGGTGCCTTCGCGGGCTGCCGCGGCCTCTCCTCCCTCGTGGTGGCCGGGCCGGGAGGGAGCCGGCCGCCTCCCGCCTCGTCCCCTTCGCCCGCCAGGCGGTGCACGGATCCGGCCGACGCGGTGGCGGGGTCGAGGGCGAGGTCCGTCAGGGCGGCGGCGCATGCCTGTGCGTCCGGCCGGGCGGCCTCGTCCTTGGACGTCATGTCACGCAGAAGGCCGGCCAGGGCGGGGGGCACGCGGGAGGGGACGACCGGCGGCCGGTGCAGGCGGGCTATCGCCGCTTCCAGGGGCGGGCCGCTGTATTCGAGTTCGCCTTTGAGGCATTCGAGGAGAACGAGCCCGAGTGCGTACACGTCCGCCGCAGGACCGGCCCCTGTGCCGAGGACCTGCTCGGGTGCGAGGTAGGCGGCCGTACCGATGAGGGCACCGGGGACGGTGTGGGACGTGGCGTCGACGAGGCAGGATATGCCGAAGTCCGTGAGGTAGGGCCTGCCGTCGTCCTCCAGCAGGATGTTGGAGGGTTTGACGTCCCGGTGCACGATGCCTGCGGCGTGCACGTGGGCGAGGGCGCCGGCCAGGCGGACGCCGAGCCGAACGGCGGACTGCGGTGTCATGGGGGCGGTCGCGATCTGCTGCCGCAAGGTGGCGCCCCGGACCAGCTGCATGACCAGGTACGGACGGTTCTCGTGCCGTCCGGCGTCGTAGACGGTGACGAGCCCCGGATGGTGCAGACGTGCGAGCAGCACGGCCTCGTCACGGAATCGTTCCTCGAAGACCGCGTCGGCGCCGGGCCGGAACATCTTCACCGCCACGGACCGCCCGAGACGCAGGTCGGTCCCCTGGTACACGTCCGCCGTACCGCCTCTGCCCAACAGCTCGTCGAGCCGGTAGCGGTCGGCGAGAGTGCCGTGGGCACTCTTTGTGCCGGCCATGTCGGCCGGCGTACGGCTCGTCATCGAGACTCCTGCGGGTGAGGCGACACCAATGTGCGCGCACGGACGTCCAGCACGCTTCTCCGGCTACCCCTCGCGCCATCCCGCATCCATGGACGGACAGGTCAACGGTGCCGGGTCCGGACCGGTGCGTCCGCAGTCCGGAATCGTGGCGGTCCGACACGCCGGCGTGTGTCCCGCGGACTTCCGTCGGCTTTTGGCTTTTCGTGTGGAGCGCCTGCGTCCGGAGACGGCCGGCAGAAGCCGGGCCGAGCTCCGGACCGCCTTCCGATGTCACGCTGACGTCGTGGCGGAACTGAAGGGTAGACCAGCGGTTGTGGACGGATTCGCCCCCGGTCCGGCCGGTTGTCGCCTTCTTTCTTCGTCGCGAGGCGAGGGCGGCACGAAACCGACTTTTGGGGGTATTTTGATCAGATTTATCCGCTTCATTCCTCTATCCGGAGGCTTTCGTGGCCACTCCCACTGTGTGGAAGTTCACTTCCCCTGAAGCGGCAGGTGACGTCGAGTCGACTCCGCAGTCCCTCCAGAAGCAGCAGCTGGTGAGGATTCTCGATACCGCTGTCGTCAACCGGCCCCAGGACAAGCCCAAGCCGGCCACGAAACAATTGCACAACCTCGTCGGTGCTGGAGCGCTGACCGGCACCTTCTGGGGCATGCTCTTCGGCCTGCTGTTTCTCGCCTCCCTGCTGGGCGCGGCGATCGGAGCGGCCGCGGGAGCCCCCGGTGGGAAGTTCACCGACATCGGCATCGACGACGACTTCATCAAAAAAGTCAAGGAACAGATCACTCCGGGCACCTCGGCTCTGTTCCTGATGACGCAGGAGGCGAAGACGGACCGCGTCAAAGAAGCCCTGCCCGAGCACACGGCGGAGCTCATCCACAGCAACCCGGACGCGCAGACGGAGACGAAGCTGCGGGAACTTTTCTCCGAGTAGAGGCGCCTGCACGGCGTACCACTCGGCGCGGGCCGGCTCGGAAACCGGCGCGGCGGTCGCCGCGGGGGGCGCCGGGCCGGGGCGCGGGCGCCCCGGTGCCCGCCAGCAACGGTGTCGCCTCCAGGGGCCGGTCACACCGCGTCAGAAGTCCACGGGATCGCGGACGAGCGGGCAGGTCATGCAGTGTCCGCCGCCTCGGCCGCGGCCGAGTTCGGCGCCGACGACGGTGATGACTTCGATGCCCGCCCTGCGCAGGGGGCGTTCGTCTGCGTGTTGCGGTCGTAGGTGAAGACGACGCCCGGTTCGAGCGCGACGGCGTTGTTGCCGCTGTCCCACTGCTGCCGCTCGGACGCGTACACGTCGCCACCGGTCTCGATCACCCGCATCGTGGCCAGGCCGAGGGCCTTGGTGACGGCATCGACGAAACCGCGGGAGCCCTCGTCGGTGATCTCGATGCCGGGTGACCTGTCACTGGGACGCAGCGAGAAGGTGTGCACGGCGTCCATGATTTTCGGGTGGAGGGTGACGACGTCGCGGTCGGCGAAGGTGAAGACGGTGTCGAGGTGCATCGCGGCCCGGAGTTTGGGCATGCCCGCGACGACGACGTGCTGGGCCGCGCCGTTGTCGAACAATGACGCGGCCACCCGGGTGATCGCCTGGCGTGAGGTGCGCTCGCTCATGCCCATGAGGACGACACCGTTGCCGACCGGCATGACGTCGCCGCCTTCGAAGGTGGCCCGGCCCAGTCCTGTTCGGGGTCACCCCACCACACGGTGCTGCCCGCGAAGTCGGGAGGGAACCGGTATACGGCCTTCATCAGCGGTGTCTCGTCGTGACGGGCCGGCCAGTACAGCGGGTTGAGCGTGACGCCCCCGTACAGCCAGCACGTGGTGTCACGGGTGTAGAGGGTGTTCGGCAGCGGCGGCATCAGGTACTCGCGGACACCCGTCGACTCGCGGGAGAGCGCCACACAGCCGGAGCGGTACTCCTGCGGGAGGTCGGTGGTGGCCAGGCCGCCGATCAGGTACTCGGCCAGTTCTCGCGGTTCGAGTGTCTCCAGGAACGCGCGGTGCCGTCCATGGGGCCGATGCCGACCTGGTTGGCGGTGATTTTGCGGTCGAGGAGCCACGACCTGGCCTCGGGAATGGCCACGGTCTCGGCCAGCAGGTCGTGCAGTTCGACGACTTCGACGTCCCGCCGACGGAGCTTGTTGACGAAGTCGGCGTGGTCGCGCTGGGCGTTGTCGACCCGCATCACGTCGAACAGCAGGTCGTCGGAGTTGGTGGGGGTGAGACGGCGGTGTGCGAGCCCGGGTTCGCACACCAGGGCCTTCCGCAACTTGCCGGCCTCGGAGTGGACGCCGGGGCCGGCCCCGGGAGTGGTGGTGTCGTTGCTCGTCATGGTGGGGGCGCCTTTCCGGAGGGTGCGGCGAAGCGGGACAGGGCTGTCGGGCCGGGTCTCACAGCTCGATCCGGCCGGCGGCCAGGGCGGTGACACCCGCGACGGCACCGATGACCGAGACAGCGCGGATGACGCCTTCGGCCGGTGAGAACAGGCGCCTGTTCTGTTCGCGGCGGGCCTTGACGAACAGGGGGGTGGCCGGTGCGCAGAGGATGAAGGAGACCAGGACGAATTCGAGTCCGGCCGCGTAGAGCAGGAACGGGATGAGACTGAGCGAGCTGGTCAGGTCGGGGGCGAAGTCGAACGCGCCGTCGGAGAACATCGTCACGACGAGGACGGCCTGGCTCAGTGCCGTGGTCATCAGCAGGGCGGGGACGGGTACGTCGGCGGCGGTGGAGCGGCGCAGGAAGCGGGGCGTGTCGTCGTCCTTTGGACCGGCCTTCATCCCCGCCGGGGCACCATGCGGCCGAAGGCTGTTCGGATCCGGTCGTGGCGCTCGACGTCGGTCCATACGTCCGTGGGGTGCGGGCGTGAGACGTACCAGGCCCAGACGCCGGCGCCAAGGCCGGCCATCAGCGGTATGAGCAGCCAGGTCAGTGCAGCCACAGTGATCTCCCTTCGCATCGCTTCCGGAGGGTGGTCCGCCCGGTGCGCCGGGCGGAAGCAGAAGTGAACGGCGGCAGCGGTGGGCCCTACGACTCGATGGCGGCCGCAGGGCCCGTGCCATGCCATGAGCGCCCCGCTCCCGGGACGGCGCCCCTTGACGAGTCAGGACTGCAGTTCCTTGCGGCTGCCGCCGCTGATCTCGATCCTGCGGGCCTTGGCCTGCTCGGCGACCGGGATGCGCAGGCTCAGCACGCCCGCGTCGTACGTCGCCTCGATGTGCTCCGTGTCCAGGGTCTCGCCGAGGAAGAGCTGCCTGGTGAACGTGCCGGTGGGCCGCTCGGAGATCAGGACCTCAGCACCTTCCTTGGCCAGCGGCTCGCGTTCGGCCTGGACGGTCAGCACATCCCGCTCGACCTTCAGGTCCACGGAGTCGGGGTCGACGCCCGGCAGGTCGAGCTTGACCCAGACCGAGCCGTCCTCGCGCCAGGCGTCCATGGGCATCGCCGCAGGGCGCTGCACTCCGTTGAAGAGCTGCTGCGTGAGTCGGTCCAGTTCACGGAAGGGATCGGTCCGCATCAGCATCTGATCATCGCCTCCTCGTGTCATTCGTCGTCGAGGTCTGGTCACTTCCGACACTTCTTATATAGCTCGCACCAGACATGTTGACAAGCTCAGACTCAACTTTTTTTGGTCTGCCCGCGCCTCTGGGCGGCCGGCCGGCCCTGAGGGGCGGGGCGGTC
The DNA here is from genome assembly GCF_001049855.1 of Streptomyces sp. Wb2n-11. NCBI lineage: Bacteria > Bacillati > Actinomycetota > Actinomycetes > Kitasatosporales > Streptomycetaceae > Streptomyces > Streptomyces sp. Wb2n-11. The sequence goes on along the minus strand of NZ_CVPB01000001.1, from coordinate 6,234,630 downwards.
CGCACACCGTCGACCGCGGGCAGGGCGAGCACGGCGGCCGGCCAGTCGAACCACGCGAAGTTGCCCGACGCGATGAGCCACAGCTGCGTGACGACGATGAACCCGGCGGCCACGCTCGCGGCCGGTTGCGGGGCGAACAGCGGCACCGGGGCGCCGAGCTGCGCGACGTTGGTCGGCCGCCGCCTCCACCCGGTGCAGCGGTTGGGGCAGGTGGGGGAGGAACCAGCTGAGCGGGCCCGGCACCGGCCGGGTCCCGTGGTAGTACAGGCAGGTCAGGTCGCGTCGGCGGGGATCACCTCGCAGTCCGATCAGCCCGGCGCCGAACTCGGGGCGGAACAGTGGCCAGTGGCCGGTCCGCTTCTCCCGGTGGCGAGCCGGCCACCCCCGGTGTATTCGGGTGTATGGACCCCTGCCGCCCGTCGTCCCGTGAGCCGCCGGCGCCCGGGTCCCCTCGCACGTTCGCGGCACACTGCGTCCGCGGCCGGTGCCACCGGCACCGCACTCCAAGGTTCGGTTCCCCGAAGGAGGCACCATGGCACGGGTGGTGCTGGAGGGCAGCGACATCGTCGTCCGCCTGTCCTGGTTCGAAAAACTGGCCGCGCGCCGCCGCGGGGTGCGCGTCCCCGTCTCCGCGCTGCGTGCGGTCTCCGTCCAGCCCGACTGGTGGCGGGCACTGCGCGGCGTGGCCGGCGAGGGCGCCTGGATCCCCGCGCGGCGGTGCGTGGGAATCCGGCGTCTTCGCGACGGCAGGGACTTCGTGGCGATCCGGGCCGGCCGGCCGGTCCTGTGTGTCGAACTGCGCCGCCGGGCCCCCTTCGGCCGCCTGGCCGTGTCCGATCCCCACCCCGAGGAGGCGATGCGAGCGCTGCAGCCCCTGGTACCTCGCGACCGCCTGAGCTGAACGTCGCCTGTGCGGCCCCACCCGTGGCAAGGGTGGGACTGTCATCGGCCACGCTCCTGCCGGTGATGCGGTCGGCGGGTGACGGCGGCCGCAGGCCGGCGCGGACCCGCTCCGGCGTCGGTCACCTCCGTGTGCCCTTGCAGGGCACAGCCCGCCGCGGCCGAGCGGCAGGAGGCGGACCGCGCCCGGCCCGCATCAGCCCCGACGCGAGGCGGCCGGACTGATGACCAGTCAGTAAAGTCGGCACGGAGCCGGCATCGATCCGCCCGAAGACGGTTACACGCAACAACGGCTGCACATAGGCTGTCCTCACCGGGATCTCCGCTGACCTGGCAGTACGCAGCCCTGGAGCCGATCCGGCAGAGCTAGGAGCCGCCCCGTGTTCTACTACGTGCTCAAGTACGTCCTTCTGGGGCCGCTGCTGAGGCTGCTCTTCCGGCCGAAAATCGAGGGGCTCGACCACGTCCCCGACGACGGGGCCGCGATCGTGGCGGGGAACCACCTGTCGTTCTCCGACCACTTCCTGATGCCCGCGATCATCAAGCGGCGCATCACCTTCCTCGCCAAGGCGGAGTACTTCACAGGGCCCGGGCTCAAGGGCCGGCTGACCGCCGCGTTCTTCCGCAGCGCGGGACAGATCCCCGTCGACAGGTCCGGCAAGGACGCGGGGAGGGCGGCGATCCGCGAGGGCCTCGGAGTGCTGAGCAAGGGCGAGCTGCTGGGCATTTATCCGGAAGGCACCCGCTCGCACGACGGCCGGCTCTACAAGGGCAAGGTCGGGGTCGCCGCGATGGCGCTCGAGGCACAGGTGCCCGTGGTGCCGTGCGCGATGGTGGGTACGTTCGAGATCCAGCCGCCGGGACAGGTCGTGCCGCGCATCAAGCGCGTCACCATCCGGTTCGGGGAGCCGCTGGACTTCTCGCGGTACGCGGGCATGGAGAACGAGAAGGCGGTGCTCCGCGCGGTCACCGACGAGATCATGTACGCGATCCTCGGCCTGTCCGGGCAGGAGTACGTCGACCGGTACGCGGCCGAGGCCAAGGCGGAGCAGGCACAGGAACGGGCGAAGAAGTTCCCGCGGAAGCTCCGCTGACGGCGAATCAGCGGACGGCGAACGGTCCCCGCCGACGGGCCCCCGCACGTAGCGTCCCTCGTATGACCAAGGGAAGCGCGTTCGTCATCGGAGCGACAGGACAGATCGGGCGGGCGGCCGTGCGGGCGCTCGCCGGGGACGGCTGGGACGTGAGAGCCGGATCGCGCGGCGGCGGCCGTGACGAGACCTGGCCGCAGGAGGTACGGGCGGTGGCGGTCGACCGGGAGGACGACGCGGCGCTGGCGGCGGCGCTCGGCGACGGCTGCGACGTACTGGTGGACATGGTTGCGTTCGAGGAGAGGCACGCGGCGCAGCTGACGGGGCTGGCGGACCGGATCGGTTCCGCGGTCGTCATCTCCAGTGGCGCCGTCTACGAGGACGACGAGGGCCGCAGCTTCGACACGCAGGACGAGCCCGACGGGTTCCCGCAGTACCCGGTGCCGATCCGCGAGACCCAGGCGACCGTGGCACCGGGCGACGCGACGTACGGCACCAGGAAGGTCGCCGTCGAGCGGCACCTGCTGGCCGCCGGCGACCGGATGCCGACGACCCTGCTGCGCGCGGGCGCGGTCCACGGGCCGTACTGCCGGACTCCGCGCGAGATCCACTTCGTCAAACGGGCGCTGGACGGGCGGCCGGTGCGGGTCCTGGCGTACGGCGGGCTCAGTCAGTTCCACCCGGTGCACGTCTCCAACCTCGGGGAGCTGATCCGGCTGGCGGCGGCGCGGCCCGGCTCCCGGGTGTTCAACGGGGGCGATCCGGACGTGCCGACGGCCGCGGAGATCAGTACGGCGATCGACGCGGTCATGGGGGTGGAGAGCGAGCTGGTGATCGTGGACGGGCCCCCGCCGCACGACGGCATCGGCGAGACCCCCTGGGGGCCCGACCGCCCCATCGTCTACGCCATGTCGGCCGCCGAGCGCGAGCTGGGGTACCGGCCGGTGACGACGTACACCGAGTCGCTGCCCGCCACCGTGGACTGGCTGGCCGCCCAGCTGCGCGCCCGGGACTGGCGGGAGGCGTTCCCGAAGCTGTCGGCCAGGTACGGCCCCGGCGACGGTCCCTTCGACTACGCGGCGGAGGACGCCTGGCTCGCCCACCGGTAGGCGCGGGGAACGCGAGAAGGGGGGCGGCCGGGATTCCGGCCGCCCCCCTCTCTCACCTGTTCCGGCCCGTCGGTCCCTACGGCTTCGGTGTGGCGTGCGGGGCGCACGTCACATCGCGGCTGCCGGTCTTCCTGGTGAGCAGGTAGGTGTCGACCCGGTCGTTGACGCACGGGTTGACGATCCCGGTGACGCCGTGCGAGCCGGCGCCCTTCTCCGTGATCAGACGCGAGCCCTTGAAGCGCTTGTGCAGCTCGACGGCGCCCTCGTACGGAGTGGCGGCGTCACGCTCGGCCTGCACGATCAGGACCGGCGGCAGCCCCTTGCCGGACTTGACCTCGAGCGGGGTCTGCTGCTTCGACGACCAGGTGGCGCAGGGCAGGTTCATCCAGGCGTTGGCCCACGTCATGAACGGGTGGTCCCGGTGCAGCCTGGTGTTGTCCCGGTCCCAGGTCTTCCAGTTGGTGGGCCACTTGGCGTCCGCGCACTCGACGGCCGTGTAGACGGCGTTACCGTTCTCCGACGCGGCGTTGCCCGCGGTGTCCGACAGGTCGGGGGCGATCGCGTCGACGAGTGCCTGCGTGTCACCCGCGACGTACTTGCTCCAGGTCTTGGCGGTGGACGCCCAGGCGGAGTCGTAGTACGGCGCGCTCTGGAAGAAGCCGATGAGCTCGGCGGGGCCGACGACGCCGCCGAGCGGGCTCTTCTTGGCGGTGGCGCGCAGCTTCACCCACTGCTGCTCGACCTCCTCGGGGGTGTCGCCGAGGTGGTAGGTGGCGTCGTTCCCGGCGACCCACGCCTTCCAGTCGTTCCAGCGCATCTGGAAGGCGACGTCCTGGTCCAGGTTGGCCTGGTACCAGATCTTCTCCTTCGACGGGTTGACCACGCTGTCGACGACCATGCGGCGGACGTGGCCCGGGAACAGCGTTCCGTAGACCGCGCCGAGGTAGGTGCCGTACGAGACGCCGAGGAAGTTCAGCTTCTTCTCACCGAGCGCGGCACGGACGACGTCCACGTCACGCGCGGTGTTGGGCGTGGTCATGTGCGGCAGCAGCCAGCCGCTGCGCTCCTGGCAGCCGTCCGCGTACTCGGCGGCGAGCTTGCGCTGGGCGCGCTTGTCGGCCTCGCTGTCGGGCACCGGGTCGAGCTTCGGCGCCTTGACGAACTCCTGCGGGTCGACGCAGGAGATGGGCGAGGAGTGCCCGACGCCACGCGGGTCGAAGCCCACGAAGTCGTACGCCTGGGCCATCTTCGCGTAGACCGGGTTCTTCTTGGTGACCCGGGTCGGGAACCGCAGGCCCGAACCGCCGGGACCGCCCGGGTTGTAGAGCAGCGCGCCCTGGCGGTCCTCCGCGGAGCCGGTGTTCCCGATGCGGTCGACGGCGATCTTTATCTTCCGGCCGTTGGGCTTGGCGTAGTCGACCGGGACGGTGACCCAGCCGCACTGGATGGGCTTCTCGAGGCCCCAGTCGGCCGGGCAGTCGCGCCAGTCGATGCCCGCCTTCGCCGCGCGGTCGGCGGCGATCTGCACGCCCCGCGCCTCGGACGTGCCGGTGTGGCGGTCCTGGGCACCGGCCGTCGGCGCGGCTATCGCGCCGGCCAGCAAGGTGCCCGCCATGAGAGTGCCGGCCGAGCCGAGAGCTGCTGTGCGCCTCAAGTGGTGCCTCCCCCTGTGAGTGTGGTGCCGTGGGTGACGGCAGCGATCAGTGATCAGTGGTCGTGGGTGTACGGGCGCATCCTGTCGTCTGAAGAGCCCTCAGCAACAGGCCGTACTGGTGTTTCTTTACCAATCCCATAACCGGAGACCCGTGTCCCGCTGAGCGGTGCACATGGCGGTCACCCGAATGTCCGAAGTGCCCCGTCCAGTACGCGCCGCAGCCGCAGCGCGTCGGCCGCCACCGCCGTGACCAGCACGGCGGGCCCGGCGAGCACGGTGAGGACCGCATTGTCACCAAGAAGACGACTTTCAGGCTTTCTGTCCTCAAAGTCGGGGCGCACGACGAGGAGTTGGCCGGTCGCCCGGTGCCCGCCGAGCACCGCTCCCCCGTCCCAGCCGCCGGGCGCCCCCGGGCCGTACGACAGCTCCTGGTCCAGCAGCGGGCGGCCGGCCCGCTGGACGGTGAGGCGGGTGGTGAGCGTGCCGGGCTCCTCGCCGTACCTGCCGAGGATCTGCTCCTCGCGCAGGACCAGGCGGGCGGAGGCGGCGAGCTCGACGCGGGTGGTCATGCGCAGGTCGCTGCCGCGGGCCGAGATGAGCGGTTCGGGCAGCCAGCGCAGGTCCGCGTCCGCTCCGGCCGTCAGCCGTACGTCGTAACGGGCGGGCAGGCCGCCGCGGCCGGGCAGGGCGACGGTGGCCGCGGCCGAGTCGACGGTGAGCGCGGCACCGCCCCGCACGCCGGCCTCGACGGCCAGCCGGTCGCCGCCCAGCGGCGCGCTCATCGCGCCGACGACGGTGACACGGGCGTACCCACCCGTGCCGCGCGTGCGGCGCAGGGCGAACGGCCCGTCGCTCTCCAGGACGGGCAGCCGCGTGCCGCCCCGGCCGTCGGGGACGGCGGTGATCCTGGCCGTCGCCCCGATGCCCGCCACGCCGGTGCCCGCCGGCGCCACGGTGGTCATGCGGACCAGGCGGCGAGCCGATCCCGGACCCAGTCGGCCACCGGCTTCACTCCGCCTTCGGACGCCAACGAGGTGAAGGCGACCGGGAGTTCACCGCGCTGCGCCTCGGCGTCGCGCGCCATGCGGCCGAGGTCGGAGCCGACGTACGGCGCGAGGTCGGTCTTGTTGACGACGAGGAGATCGGCCGTGGTGACACCGGGGCCGCCCTTGCGCGGGATGTCGTCGCCGCCGGCCACGTCGATGACGAAGACCTGCGCGTCGACGAGCCCCTTGGAGAAGGTGGCGGTGAGGTTGTCGCCGCCCGACTCGACCAGGATCAGGTCGAGCGGCCCGACCGCGTCCTCCAGGTCCTCGACCGCTTCGAGATTGGCGGAGATGTCGTCACGGATGGCGGTGTGCGGACAGGCACCGGTCTCGACGGCCTGGATGCGCTCGGGCGGCAGGACGGCGTTGCGGAGCAGGAATTCGGCGTCCTCGCACGTGTAGATGTCGTTGGTGACGACGGCGATGGACAGCTCGTCGCGCAGTTCCCGGCAGAGGGCGGCGACGGTCGCGGTCTTGCCGGAGCCGACGGGACCGCCGAGCCCGATGCGCAGGGCGCGCTTCGTGCCGTCGGGGCGGGCGGCGTCGGCACTGACCGCCGTGGCGTGGCCGTGGGTGTGGTCGAGGTGCATGGTGCGGCTCCTATGCGGTGTTACGAGGCGAAGAGGCGTACGGGCCAGCCCGCGTGTGCCTGTGCCGTGATGTCCAGCAGCGGGGCGGAGGCGGCGGGCAGCGCGCCGGTGCCCTCGCCCTGGGCGCGGCGGGCGGCTTCGGCGGCGCGCCGCGCGACCTGGTCGAGTTCGGGTGTGAGGCGGGCGAGGACGGCGGTGGCCTCGAAGGGGTCCAGGCCGAGCAGGCGTACCGCCGCGGTGGCGGGGCCGCTGACGGTCTCGTACACGACGCAGTGCGCGGCGTCCTCGGGCCCGAGCCCCGCCGCGCGGGCGGTGACGCCGAGGACGACGGGCTGGTGCGCACCGCGCGGACGCGCGGCGGCCAGCGCGTCGAGCGCCTCGCACGGCCAGGTGGCACAGGCGGCGCGCATCAGCTGCCGGCCCAGCTTGCGCGCCGTCGCCCGCAGGGCGGGTGAGGGCGTACGGGCGTCGGCGGCCTCGTCGAGTTCGAGGGCGTCGGCGCCGAGGGCCGCCGCGGCGGCGAGCGCCGCCGCGGTGAGCCCGGTGGTGTGCAGGCGGCCCCGGCAGAAGGCGGCGAGGTCCGCGGCGTCGCGGATGCGCCCCGCCTTGACGGCCGCTTCGGCACCACCCGAGTGGGCGTGGCCCCCGGCGGGGAACCGCCCGTCCGCGAGAACGAGGAGGGCGGCCCGCGCGCCGGGCGAGGCGTGCTCGCCGTGAGTGGAGATGCCCATGGTCAGAAGAGGAAGTAACGCTGGGCCATGGGCAGTTCCGCGGCCGGCGCCGGCTCGACCGCGTCGCCGTCGATCGTCACCGTGAAGGTGTCCGGGTCGACCTCGACGCGCGGGAGGGCGTCGTTCTCGCGCATGTCGGCCTTGGTGACCCGCCGCGTGTTCCTGATGGGTACGAACCGCTTGCCGAGGCCCAGGCGTTCCGGCAGCCCGTCCTCGATCGCCGCCTCGGCGACGAAGTTGAACGAATTGGCGGCGGGGGCCCTGCCGAGCGCGCCGAACATCGGCCGGGGCAGCACCGGCTGCGGGGTCGGGATGGAGGCGTTGGCGTCGCCCATCTGCGCGTACGCGATCTGCCCGCCCTTGATGACGAGCTGCGGCTTGACACCGAAGAAGGCGGGGTCCCACAGCACGAGGTCGGCGAGCTTCCCGCTCTCGACGGAGCCGATCTCGTGGTCGAGACCCTGCGCGACGGCCGGATTGATCGTGTACTTGGCGACATAGCGACGCGCACGGTGGTTGTCGGCGCGTCCGTCGCCCGGCAGCGCTCCCCGGCGCTTCCTCATGACGTGCGCGGTCTGCCAGGTGCGCAGCGCGACCTCGCCGACACGGCCCATCGCCTGCGAGTCGGAGGAGATGATCGAGATGGCGCCGAGGTCGTGGAGGATGTCCTCGGCCGCGATGGTCGAGGGCCGGATCCGGGACTCGGCGAAGGCCAGGTCCTCCGGCACGGCCGGGTTGAGGTGGTGGCAGACCATCAGCATGTCGAGGTGTTCCTCGATCGTGTTGACGGTGTGCGGCCGGGTCGGGTTGGTGGAGCTGGGCAGGACGTGCGGCTCGGAGACGACCGTGATGATGTCCGGCGCGTGCCCGCCGCCCGCACCCTCGGTGTGGTACGCGTGGATGGTGCGCCCGGCGATGGCGGCGAGGGTGTCGCCGACGAACCCGGCCTCGTTCAGCGTGTCGGTGTGGATGGCGAGCTGGGCGCCCGTCTCCTCGCACACGCCGAGGCAGGCGTCGATGACGGCGGGCGTCGCGCCCCAGTCCTCGTGGATCTTGAATCCCAGTGCGCCGCCCCTGAGTTGGGCGTGCATCGCCTCGCGCGACATCGTGTTGCCCTTGCCGAGCAGTCCGATGTTGACGGGGTAGTGCTCCAGCGCCTCGAACATCCGGGCCAGGTGCCAGCCGCCGGGCGTGACGGTGGTGGCCTTGGTGCCCTCGGCGGGCCCGGTGCCGCCGCCGACGAGCGTGGTGATCCCGGAGGAGAGCGCTTGCTCGACGACGGTCGGAGAGATGAAGTGGACGTGCGCGTCGATGGTACCGGCGGTGAGGATTTTGCCATTGCCCGCGATGATCTCGGTCTCGGGCCCGATGACCAGGTCGGGGTGCACGCCGTCCATGGTGTCGGGGTTGCCGGCCTTGCCGATGCCGGTGATCCGCCCGTCGCGCAGGCCGATGTCGGCCTTGACGACGCCCCAGTGGTCGAGGATCACCGCGCCGGTGACGACGGTGTCGGGTGCGCCGTCGGCCCGGGCCGTACGGGCCTGGCCCATGGACTCGCGGATCACCTTGCCGCCCCCGAACACCGCCTCGTCGCCGGCGCGTCCGGGTCCGCCGCAGCGGTCCTCCTCGATTTCGATCAGCAGGTCGGTGTCGGCGAGCCGGATGCGGTCGCCGGTGGTGGGGCCGAACAGGTCGGCGTACACAGGGCGCAGGAGCTCAGGCATCGAGGGCACCTCCGGTCTCCCCGCGCAGACCGGCGACGATGCGCCGGCCTCCGACGGGGACGAGTTCGACGTCGACGGGGATGCCGGGCTCGAAGCGCACGGCGGTGCCCGCGGCGATGTTCAGCCGCAGGCCGCGGGCGGCGGCGCGGTCGAAGTAGAGACCGGGGTTGGCCTCGGCGAAGTGGTAGTGGGAGCCGACCTGGACGGGCCGGTCGGCGGCGTTCAGGACGGTGAGGCGGGCGACGGGCAGGCCGTCGTTGAGAGCGACGGGGGCGTCGGCGTACAGGATTTCTCCGGGGATCATCGGCTGCCGTTCCCCGTCAGGCGATCGGCTCGTGGACGGTGACGAGCTTGGTGCCGTCCGGGAAGGTCGCCTCGACCTGTACGTCGTGGATCATCTCCGGGATGCCCTCCATGACGTCGTCACGGGTGAGCACCTTGCGGCCCGACGACATGAGTTCGGCGACGCTGCGGCCGTCGCGGGCGCCTTCGAGGATGTGCGAGGTGATGAGGGCGATCGTTTCGGGGTGATTGAGTTTCACGCCGCGTGCGCGTCGTTTCTCCGCCACGTCCGCCGCCACATGGATGAGCAGTCTTTCCTGCTCGTGCGGGGTCAGTTGCACGCGTGCCACCTCCAGTTGTACCGCCGCGCCGCCCGTACGGGGGCAGACGGAGTCCAGCGCGTCTGCGAGGCCGAGGGGGTACGGAACCACGGCTTCCACCTCGGGCGCAGCGGGACCATATCCAACTTCAACACTCTGTTGACCTGCGTTTTCCGGCCGTGCGGCCAGACATTGCACGTTAGAGCGGAAGTTTTTCCAACGCGTTAACTGGGCCTTTGCGCGTCCATGGTCATCAGCGCGTTCAGCCCGCCCCCGCCCACGGGGCCGAGGCCCGCACCGCGGCCGGGGGCCACGTCGTACACAGCGCCGCGGCGGTCACACCCGCGGGGCCGGGGCCGCGCACGGCCCCGGCCGTGCGCGGCGTCAGCCGCCGGGGGTTTCGCCGCGGTGCTCGGCGGCGATTCCGAAGCGGCGCCGTTCGCCCGGAGCGGACGGTGCCGAGCCGATCGCGGAGACCGAGCTGACGACCGGGTCCTCGGCCGCCTCCTGCTGCTCACCTTCAAGTCGTGCCAGGTCAGCGGCGGAAACCAGCGCCACCAGCGGCTTCCCGTGCCGCGTCACGACCACCCGCTCGCCGCCGTACACGACGCGGTTGATCAGCTCCGCCAGCTCTGCCCGGGCTTGCGTCACCGGAATCTCGTAGGCCATGCTCCCCATAGTACGAGCTGTACGTCCTGTACATTTTTTACAGAGGCTTCGGAGGCACCGCCATGAACCGATCCACCGCCCGCAGCACCTACAGCGCCCGCTACGTACTGCCCGAGTTCACCGAGCGCACCGACACCGGGACCCGCACGGTCGATCCGTACGCGAAACTGCTCGCGGAGCGGATCGTCTTCCTGGGAACGGCCGTCGACGACGCCGCGGCCAACGACGTGACGGCGCAGTTCATGTACCTCGAACACGCCGCCCCCGACCGGACCATCTCGCTCTACATCAACTCCCCCGGCGGCTCGCACACCGCGATGTCCGCGATCTACGACACCATCCAGTTCGTGTGCTGCGACGTGGAGACGATCTGCCTGGGCCAGGCCGCCGCCTCCGCCGCCGTACTGCTCGCGGCCGGCACGCCGGGCAAGCGCCTCGCCCTGCCGGGCGCCCGGATGCTGCTCAGCCAGCCGTCCACCGACCGGCCCGTACGCGGCCGGCCTTCGGACCTGGAGATCGAGGCGCGGGAGCTGACGCGCATGCGGCAGACGCTCACTCAACTGCTCGCACTGCACACCGGCCAGAGCGCGGAGCGCGTCGACGACGACATCGAGCGCGACAAGGTGCTCACGGCCGAGGCCGCGATGGCGTACGGCCTGGTGGACCACGTCGTGCAGAGCCGCAAGGCCGCGCCCGCCTCCCCGGCTCCGAGGTGAACCCGCGCATGCTGCCGCCCGAACTGCCGCCGCTGCCCGCACTGACGCGCGCCGAGTGCGAGTTCGTCGACCGCTATCTCGAAGTGCTCGATCTGATGGGACGGATCAACCCCGCACGCGGCACCGACACCTATGGCGCGCTGCGGGCCGCCCAGGCGCTCGCCGGGAAGGCCGCCGGACTGCGGGACGCTCTCGCCCTGATGCACGAGCGGGGCGAGACGCGCGTGCACGCCGCCACGCTCACGCGGGCCCTGCGCGTGCTCGACGGGGAGCGGCGGGCGGACCGGGTCACCCTGCCAGCCGCGTCCGCGAGTTGAGGAACACGCGGTCGGCTCCCCCCATTGGCGTACGAGAGGAACTCACTCAAAAGGCGTAGGAAATACCTGAACAGCGGTATGACCCCGCTTGCGCAACACACCTGCACGTTTGGCGGAATTGGACATTCCGCCGCTGGTACGGCGGTCGTCGGACACCGGCGCCCGGTGCCGAAAACACCCCTGTCCACCCGAACGGGTCAGCGGTGATCAGCCTCACAAAATGCCGTTTCGGCTCGGAAATCCGGCCGTTCATGAGTCAAGATCCCTGGGACGACAAGCCCCCGCCACCGCGGCGGGGCGGTCCGGGCGGACGCTGAGTCCTGCCGCCGCTCCGGATGACTGGTCGACAGGAGTGCATCGGCAGGAGTGGAGGACCCAAGCAGTACGGGGTGGCCGGAGACGGTCGTCCCTCGGGGTGAAGCCGCACACCGCGGCCGGGCATCTTCGCCTGTCCGAACCCGACAGGTCATCCTTCACAGGCGGCTGACGAAGGGTTGCGCATGACCGCGCACAAGAATGTTCCGTCCGTGCTGTCCCGGGCCGGAGCCGCTTCGGCTCTCACCCTCGCCGCGATCGGCGCCACGATGCTGGCGCCCGGTGCCGTCACCGAGGCGCAGGCCGCATCGCATTCGACGAAGGCGCTCAACGTCGCCGCGTCGAAGAAGGGGGCCCCGTACAAGTACGGGGCGGCGGGCCCGAGCCGGTTCGACTGCTCAGGGCTGACGCTCTATTCGTACAAGAAGGCCGGCAAGAGCCTGCCACGCACCGCCCAGTCCCAGTACAACAAGACCCGGCACATCTCCGCCTCCAGCCGTCAGCGCGGAGACCTGGTCTTCTTCCACTCCGGGCGGAACGTCTACCACGTGGGCATCTACGCCGGGAGCGGCAAGATCTGGCACTCGCCCAAGTCCGGCTCCGTGGTGAAGCTGGAGAAGATCTGGTCCAAGAGCGTCTGGTACGGCCGCGTGCGCTGATATTTCCCTGCCGGCTGCCGGCTGCCGGTCCGGGGAGATACGTTCCCTACCAGGACCTTCCTGAATCCGGTACGTCACACCACCTTCGACGCCCACGACCCGTACGCGATCGCCGAGTTCTGGTCCCGCCTGACCGGTTACAAGCTGCTGGACGAGCCGGGTGACGACGAGGTGCTGATCGATCCGGAGCGGCCCGGTGTGCCCGGACTGCTGTTCATACGGGTTCCCGGGGACGAGGCCGGCAAGAAGCGCGTTCACCTCGACATCCAGCCGCCGCACGGTACGCGGGATGCCGAGGTGGAGCGGCTCGGCGCGCTCGGTGCGCGGATCGTCGACGACCGCCGCACCGAGGACGGCCGGGGCTGGGTCGTCATGGCCGACCCCGAGGGCAACTAATTCTGCGTGGAGCGCGGCGCGGAGGAGATCAAGCCCGTCTGACGCGGCGGTGCGGGCGGTGGGCCGACACCGCGGTGCGGGCGGTGGGCGGGCGCGTTACACGGTGGCCGCCGCCACCGGGCCTGTCAGCAGGACCACTCCCAGTACGGTGAGCGCGGTCCCGCTGACCGCTTCCACGGCGCGGACCGCGCCCGGCCGCCGCAGCCACCTGCCGAGCCCGTCCACGAGCAGGGCCACGGCGGGGAACCACAGCAGTGCGAGAACGACGACGACGGTGGCGAGCAGCAGCGTCCTGGGCAGCGGCTGCTGGTCCGCCGGGACGAACTGGGGCAGCAGGCTGAGGAAGAGCACCGGCGCCTTGGGGTTGAGCGCGTTGGTGAGGAAGCCCCGGCGCAGACTGCGGCCGATGCCGCGGGCCGCGGTCGCCGTCGGTCCGCCGGGCTCGGGCTCCGGCCCCTTCCGCGTCGCCGGGCGCAGCGCGGACCTCAGTGCCCGGCAGCCGAGGTGGAGGAGGTAGGCCCCACCGAGCAGTTGGACCGTGCGAAAGAGCGCCGGTACGGCGACGAGTACGGCCGCCAGTCCCGCCACGGCCAGCGCCGTGTGGACGAGGAGCCCGCCCGCGACACCCACCGCGCAGGCGACCCCGTCCCGGCGGGAGACGAGCGCGTTGCGTACGACGACGGTGAAATCCGCGCCGGGCATGGCGACCATGCCGGCGGCGACGCCCGTGAAGGCGACCAGTTGTGCGTCCATGCCCCTCAGCCTGGACCTTCCGGGGCTTCAGCATGTACTTGTGATCTTCTGGGTCTGCCTGAAGAAACGCTTAAGGGGGGAGGGCCGGTGTACGACCCGACGCGGCTCGCGGCGTTGGTGGCGGTCGCCGAGGCCGGCTCGATCACCCGCGCCGCCGCGCGGCTCGGTTACACCGCGCCCGCCTTGTCCCAGCAGCTGGCCAAGCTGGAGCGGGAGGCGGGGGCGGCCCTGCTGGTGCGTCACCACCGCGGTGCCCGCCTGACGGCCGCGGGCGAACTGCTGGCGGCGCGGGCCCGCCGCGTACTCGACGAGATGGACCGGGCGCGGCACGAACTGGCGCGGCTCGCGGGCCTGTCCGGCGGGCAGTTGCGTGTCGGTACGTTCACCACGGCCGGCATCCACCTGCTGCCGCCCGTGCTCAGCGCCTTCCGCCGCGCCCACCCCGACGTGGAGCTCGCGGTCGCCGACTACGAACCGCCGGACGGTGTCTCGGCCGTGGCGTCCGGCGCGGTCGACCTGGCGCTGACACACGCGTACGAGCCCGCGCCGGCCGTGCCGATGCCTCCCGGCGTGGCGGCGGACCCCCTGCTCCACGAGGAGCTCGTCCTGGTGACGGCACCGGGGCACGCGCTGGCCACGGGCTCGGGGCGGCTGCCGGTCGCCGAACTCGCCGGACAGCCGCTGATCAGCAGTGCGCCCTCGCATCCGCCCCGGCAGGCAGTGGAGGCGGCGCTGGCCGCGGCGGGGGCGACACCGGCGGTCGTGTGCGAGTCGCCCGGTTACGCGCTGGTGTGCGCGCTGGTCAGCGCGGGGCTCGGGGTGGCCGTGGTGCCCGAGATGGTCGCCGCGACGGCGATGACGCCGGTGGGCGTACGGTCGCTGGAACCGGCCGGGCTGCGACGCACGATCTCGGTGGCGTACCGGCCCGGTGAGGCGAGCCCGGCGGCGGACACCCTGCGCGCGCTGCTGCGCGGTGCCTTCGGCCGGGCCTGTGCGGTCTGAGCCCTACTGCTGGACGGGTACGGTCCAGGGCAGGGCGATCCACACGGTCTTGCCGCCGTCCCCGGTGGGCTGGACGAACACCCGTCCGCCGTACTCGGCGGTGAGCCAGCGGATGATCACCATGCCGCGCCCGTTGTCCTGCTGGACGGCGGCGAGCAGCCGTTTCGGCCAGCGCGGGTGACTGTCGGTGACGCCGATGCGCAGCTGCTCGTCCCGCTCCAGCTGTACGTCCACGGTGAACGTCGGCGACTGCCCGAAGGTGTGCTGAACGGCGTTGGTCGCAAGTTCCGAAACGATCAGCCGGACGGTATCGGCGGCGTCGGATCCCGGGGGCATGCCCCATTCGCCGAGAATCTCCGCGACATATCTCCTGGCCGCGGAAACCGAGGCTGGCTCGCTCGGCAGAGTGACGGATACTTCCTGGTGGTCTGCCATGGCGACGCTGTCCCTTTCCCACCGGGGCCGGACTCCGACTCGTAGCGGATGAACTTCGAGGACGGCCTCGGACTGTGCTCCGCGCCAGAGTGCCACTCACAGTGCCGCTACCGGGCGTGATCCTCCGAGATACGCAGATGTCTGTCGCTCGAAGCGGTGAACTCTGCTGCGCGGTGGTCCGTTTGACCCAGGCCTTGTGCAAAGTCGTGGAGAAGCCGTGAAGGCCGCGTCGCGAGACGGCGCTCATCCGCCTTGATTCGCGGGCGAGTTCGGCCGGCCGACCGTCGGCAGGGGACAGCGGTTGCGGAAGCTGCCGCCGACGCCGGAATTCCCCCACGCAGATCTCCGGACCCCGTCCGGTGAATTGGCCGCCGGCTCTCAGAAGGCGGTGGTGGGCGCGGTCCGCACGACCGTGTCCACCGCCTCCACCATCTGCCGGCCCGTCAGGTCAGCCCGCGCGGTCAGCCTGAGCCGGGAGATCCCGTCCGGCACCGAAGGGGGCCGGAAACAGCCCACCACGAGACCGGCCGCCCGGCAGTCGGCCGCCCACCGCACCGCCGCCTCCGGCGAGGGTGCCAGGACCGACACCACGGCGGCGTCCGGGCGTACGGCGCTCAGGCCGGCGTCCGTCAGTCCGCGGTGCAGCGAGAGGGCGACGCTCCGGGCCCTGCCCGCCAGCTCCGGTTCACGGCGCAGCAGCCGTACGCTCGCCAGCGCCGCGCCCGCGGCGGCCGGCGCCAGTCCGGTGTCGAAGATGAACGTACGGGCCGTGTTGACGAGGTGATCGATGACACGGGCCGGGCCGAGGACCGCTCCGCCCTGACTGCCGAGCGACTTCGACAGGGTGAGGGTGGTGACGACGCCGTCCGCTCCCGCGAGGCCCGCCGCGTCCAGTGCGCCCCTGCCGCCGTCGCCCAGGACGCCGAGCCCGTGCGCGTCGTCGACGAGGAGGGCCGCTCCGTACGCACGGCAGGCCGCCGCCAGTTCCGGCAGGGGCGCCGCGTCGCCGTCCACCGAGAACACCGAGTCGGTGACGGCCAGGGCGCGGCCCTCGTGCGCGTCGAGCGCCTTGCGTACGGCGTCGGGGTCGGCGTGCGGCACCACCGCGGTCGTGGCGCGCGCGAGCCGGCAGCCGTCGACGATCGAGGCGTGGTTGAGGGCGTCGGACACGATCAGCGCACCGTGACCGGTGAGCGCGGTGAGAGCGGCGAGGTTGGCGGCGTAACCGGAGGAGAGGACGAGGGCCGCCTCGAATCCGCAGAAGTCGGCCAGTTCCCGTTCCAGTTCGGCGTGCAGCCGCGTGGAGCCGGTGACGAGCCGCGACCCGGTGGCGCCCGCGCCCCAGAGGCGGGCGGCCTCCGCGGCGGCGGAGGTGATCTCCGGGCGGCGGGTGAGGCCGAGGTAGTCGTTGCTCGCGAGGTCGAGCAGAGCGGACTCGGCAGGTCGCGGGCGCAGGGTCCTGACGAGTCCGGCCGTGGCGCGCACCGCCGCCTGCTCCTCGATCCAGCCGAACGGGTCGAACGGTCCCTGGGGCATGAGTGAGTCCCTTTTTGTAGGCAGCGAACAGACACTAGCCGGGGTCATGCGCGGTCAGGGTGTGGCAATACCCACACCTCGTCGGACCTCTCTTGTGCGGTTCCTCCCTGGCGGCAGGCTGCGCCGTAGGCCAGGATCGGCGCCATGGACCTGCTGAACACACTGGTGGAGAAAGGGTTGCGGCGTGAGCTGCCGACCCGCGAAGAAGCGCTCGCCGTGCTGGCGACGTCCGACGACGAGCTGCTCGATGTGGTGGCCGCGGCCGGAAAGGTACGCCGTCAGTGGTTCGGACGGCGGGTGAAACTGAACTACCTCGTCAACCTCAAGTCGGGTCTGTGCCCCGAGGACTGTTCGTACTGCTCGCAACGGCTCGGCTCCAAGGCCGGGATCCTCAAGTACACCTGGCTGAAGCCCGACGAGGCGTCCAGGGCGGCGGCCGCGGGGGTCGCCGGCGGCGCGAAGCGGGTGTGCCTGGTCGCGAGCGGGCGCGGGCCGACGGACAAGGACGTCGACCGGGTCTCGAAGACGATCGAGGCGATCAAGGACCAGAACGAGGACGTCGAGGTGTGCGCCTGCCTCGGGCTGCTGTCCGACGGGCAGGCGGAGCGGCTGCGGGCGGCGGGCGCCGACGCGTACAACCACAACCTGAACACGTCCGAGGCGACGTACGGCGCCATCACCACCACCCACACCTACGCCGACCGCGTGGAAACCGTCCAGCAGGCGCAGGCCGCGGGCATGTCCGCGTGCTCCGGGCTGATCGCGGCATGGGCGAGAGCGACGCCGATCTGGTGGACGTCGTCTTCGCGCTGCGCGAGCTGGACCCGGACTCGGTGCCGGTGAACTTCCTGATCCCGTTCGAGGGGACGCCGCTCGCCAAGGAGTGGAACCTCACCCCGCAGCGGGCGCTGCGCATCCTCGCGATGGTGCGGTTCGTCTGCCCGGACGTGGAGGTGCGGCTCGCGGGCGGGCGCGAGGTGCACCTGCGCACCATGCAGCCGCTCGCGCTGCACCTGGCCAACTCGATCTTCCTCGGCGACTACCTGACCAGTGAGGGCCAGGCCGGACAGGCCGACCTGGAGATGATCGCCGACGCCGGTTTCGAGGTGGAGGGGGCGGACACGACGACGCTGCCGGAGCGCCGGGGCGGTGGCGGCTGCGCGTCGGCCTGTGGCGAGCCGGCGGCCGAAGCGGACGCACCGGAGATCCCGGCCGCCCGTACGGACCTGGTGTCGGTACGCCGTCGGGGCGCCGGGACGGACCTCGCGCCCAATGCCTGAGCCGCTCTCCCCCGCCGAGCTGCTCCGGCTCGACCGGGAGCACGTCTGGCATCCGTACGGCCCGATGCCGGGCCGGGCCGAGCCGCTGCTGGTGGAGTCCGCGTCCGGCGTCCGGCTGCGGCTCGCGCGGGCCGCCCACGGCCAGGACGAGCTGATCGACGGCATGTCGTCCTGGTGGTCGGCGGTCCACGGCTACAACCACCCGGTCCTCAACGAGGCGGCGCGCGGTCAGCTCGACCGGATGAGCCACGTGATGTTCGGCGGGCTCACCCATGAGCCCGCCGTGCGCCTGGCCGCCAAGCTGGTGGAAATCACTCCGGAACCGCTGCGCCATGTCTTCCTGGCCGACTCCGGGTCGGTGTCGGTCGAGGTCGCGGTCAAGATGTGCCTCCAGTACTGGCGTTCGGCCGGCCGTCCCGGCAAGCAGCGGCTGCTGACCTGGCGCGGCGGCTACCACGGGGACACCTGGCAGCCGATGTCGGTGTGCGACCCCGAGGGCGGGATGCACGAGCTGTGGCAGGGGGCGCTGCCGCGCCAGGTCTTCGCGGACGCGCCGCCGGCCGGGTACGACGCGGCGTACGCCGACCACCTGCGCGCGCTGATCGCCCGTCACGCCGGTGAACTGGCCGCGGTGATCGTGGAGCCGGTGGTGCAGGGCGCGGGCGGGATGCGTTTCCACTCCCCCGCGTACCTGCGGGTGCTGCGGGAGGCCTGCGACGCGCACGACGTGCTGCTGGTCTTCGACGAGATCGCGACGGGTTTCGGCCGTACGGGAACCCTTTTCGCCTCGGAGCACGCGTCCGTCTCACCCGATGTCCTGTGCCTCGGCAAGGCGCTGACCGGTGGTTACCTGACGATGGCGGCGACGCTGTGCACGTCCGGGGTGGCCGACGGCATCTCGCGCGGCGAGGTACCGGTCCTGGCCCACGGTCCGACGTTCATGGGCAACCCGCTGGCGTCGGCGGTGGCGTGCGCCTCGGTCGACCTGCTGCTCGGCCAGGACTGGCAGGGCGAGGTCAAGCGCGTCGAAGCGGGCCTGGGCGAAGGGCTGGCGGAGACGGCGCGGCTGCCGGGGGTGCGGGACGTGCGGGTGCTGGGGGCGATCGGCGTCGTACAGCTGGACCGTGAGGTCGACATGGCGGCGGCGACGGAGGCGGCGGTACGGGAGGGCGTGTGGCTGCGCCCGTTCCGTGACCTGATCTACACGATGCCGCCGTACGTGACGAACGACGAGGACCTGGCCCGCATCTGCCGGGCGGTGCGGGCGGCGGCCTCGGCCGGCGCATGAGCAGGTCTTCCCCCCCCTCTGCCCGCCCCTCCCCGCACCCGGGATCCCGCCCCGGTTCAGGAGGGGACGGACAGGCGGGAGCCCCCGCCCGGGCACGGACGAACTACTACGCAGGAGCACAACCCATGACCGTCATCGTCGTCAGCGGCACCGGCACCGAGATCGGGAAGACCGTCGTCACGGCGGCCCTCGCAGCCGCCGCCCGCGCTCAGGGACGTACCGTCGCCGTGCTCAAGCCCGCACAGACCGGACTCGCGCACGGGGAGCCGGGGGACGCCGACGAAGTCGTGCGGCTCGCGGGCGAGGCGGTCACGGGGGTCGAACTCACGCGGTTCCCCGAGCCGTTGGCGCCCGCGACGGCCGCCCGCCGCGCCGGTCTGCCCCCGTACGGCCGCACGACGTCGCCACGGCGGCCGCCAAGCTCGCCGTGGAGTACGACCTCGTGCTCGTCGAAGGCGCCGGCGGCCTCCTCGTCCGCTTCGACGACGACGGCGCCACCCTCGCCGACGCCGCCCGCCTGCTCGAAGCACCCGTACTCGTCGTCACCCCGGCCGCCCTCGGGACGCTCAACTCGACCGCGCTGACCGCCGAGGCCCTGCGCGCCCGCGGGATCGAGATGCTCGGAGTCGTCGTCGGCAGCTGGCCCGCAGACCCCGGCCTCGCCGAGCGGTGCAATCTGACGGACCTCCCCGAGGCCGCGGGGGCGCCCCTGCTCGGCGTCGTCCCCGAGGGCGCGGGGGCCCTGGATCCCGTCGAATTCCGCAGCCGCGCCACGGCGTGGCTCGCGCCCCGGCTCGGCGGCACCTGGCGCCCGTAAACCCTTACGGTCGTCGTCATGCGAGCACGTATCGACGAGATCGTCTTCGACTGCGCGGATCCGGCCGCACTGGTCCGGTTCTGGCGAACCGGAGCGCAGCCTGCGGCAGCTGGCCGTGAAGGCGGCCCTGGACGCCGGCGTCCCGGTGGACGTGGTGCCGGGCGCCGCGGAGGCGCTGCCGGTCAGGAGCGAGGCGTTCGACGCGGCGGTGGTGTCGCTGGTGCTGTGCAGCGTGCGGGACGTCCCGCGCGCCCCGTCCGAGATCAGGCGCGTGCTGCGGCCGGGTGGCGAGCTGCGCTTCTTCGAGCACGGCCGGGGCGAGGGCCGGGCCATGGTGACGGCCCGGCGGGCGCTGGACCGCACCGTGTGGCCCCTGCTCTTCGGCGGGTGTCACACGGCGCGCGATCCGCTGGCGGGCATCGCGGCGGCGGGCTTCGACATCGGTGCCCACCGGCGGCCGTCCGTACCGGAGAAGGGACCGAAGCTGCCGTCGTCACCCCGCGTGCTGGGCGCGGCGCGCCGGCCCCCGGAGGGGACGGGACCGTCCGGCGGCTGAGGCCGCGCGGCCCGGCCGCGGCTCACCCCCTCACAGACTCCACCGGCGCAGCTCTTCGGCGATCGCGTGCACGTCCGCCTTGCCCTCCTTGACCAGCCTGGCCAGGTCCCTCACCTGTTCGGGCGAGGTCGCGATCTTCAGGCCGCAGGCGACGAGATAGCCGTACGCGACGGCCGAGGCGAACATCGCGTTGGAGCGTTCCAGCGCGGGCACCTGGAGGAGCAGCTGGAGCAGCGCGGCGGCGCGGGCCGGCGCGTCGCCGTAGACGGGGATGCCGAAGATCTCCGCCTCGTGCCGGGCCACGGCGGCGACGAGCGCGCCCCAGTCGACGACCTGCGGGTCTCCGGGGGTCTTGTGCTCGGCGACCATGAGGAGCCAGGCCAGGTCGATCCTGAGAGTCAACGCTTGCCTTCGCGCTCCGTGCCGAACTCTTCCGCGAACACCGATTCGTACTGCTTCATGAAGTCGGACGCGGCCTCGACGAAGGTGCGCCCCACCTCGCCCACGTCCTGTCTGACCAGCTCCTCGATGTAGCGGTTCACGCTCATCCCGCGCTGGAGGGCGCGCTGCCGGGCGGCCTCCGCGGTGGTCTCGTCCACGCGTACGTTCAGCTGGGTCTTCGCCACGCTTTCAAGCTAGCGCGGTGGCGCTAGCACCGGCAAGGGGTGTCCGGCATACGGAAAGCGGTCGACGCGGCGGTTCCCGGGTGCTGGGATGACGCCATGGACGATCTTCGAATACGGGCCGCGGATCCCGGCGACCTCGACGCGGTACTGGCCTTCTGGAAGGAAGCCGCCGAGGGGACGAGCATCAGCGACGACCGCGCGGGCGTCGAGCGGCTCGTCGCCCGGGACCCCGGTTCGCTGCTCCTCGCGGAACTCGGCGGCGAGCTCGTCGGCACGGTCGTCGCGGGCTTCGACGGCTGGCGCTGCCACCTGTACCGGCTGGCCGTGCACCGGGACCGGCGGCGGCGCGGCATCGGCTCCGCGCTGCTCGCGGCGGCTGAGGAGCGGTTCGTGGAGCTGGGCGGGCGGCGCGGCGACGCGATGGTCCTCACACGCAACGAGCGCGCGCACCACGCCTGGCGCGCCGCGGGCTACGCCCCGGAGCCGCAGTGGCAGCGGTGGGTCAAGCCGCTCGCGGACTGACTTCTGCCCCAGTTTGCTGGTCCTTTACCATGGGCGGATCATTCATCCCCCTTTTTGAAAGGTGTGAGCGTCCGCCCATGGGCGAGCCTCCCAGTACCAGCAGTCGACATCGCGCACTCCTCCCCGCCCTGCCCGATCATGGGACGGAGGTGAACCGATGACCGAAGTGCTTCTGCTCGCCGTGGCCGTGCTGCTCTCGCTCGCCTGCGGAGCCTTCGTCGCAGCCGAGTTCTCGCTGACCACGATCGAGCGCGGAGACCTCGAACGGTCCGTGGAGCGCGGCGAACGGGGTGCGGCGAGCGCCCTCAAGGCCGTACGCAGCCTCACGTTCCAGCTCTCCGGCGCCCAGCTCGGCATCACCGTCACCAACCTCCTCGTCGGCATGCTCGCCGAGCCTTCCATCGGCAAGCTGATCCGCGGCCCGCTCGAAGACGTCGGCCTCCCCCGCTCGACGTCCTCGTCGGTGGCTCTGGTCATCGGTACGGCCCTGTCCACCGTCGTCCTGATGGTCGTCGGCGAGCTGGTGCCCAAGAACTGGGCGATCTCGTCACCACTGGCCGTGGCCAGGGTGGTCGCCGCCCCGCAACGGATGTTCAGCGTGGCCTTCCGCCCGCTCATCAGCCACCTCAACGGTTCGGCGAACCGGATCGTGCGGCGCCTGGGCATGGAACCGGCCGAGGAGCTGGCCTCCGCCCGCAGCCCGCAGGAGCTTGTCGCCCTGGCGCGGCACTCCGCGCGGGAGGGCGCGCTGGAGGCCGACACGGCGGAGCTGTTCGTACGAACCCTCAATCTGGCCGAACTGACCGCGGAGAACGTGATGACCCCGCGCGTGCAGGTCACCGCGCTCGACGTGCAGGCCACCGCGGAGGACGTCGCGAACGCCACCCGCGCGACCGGCCTGTCCCGCTTCCCCGTCTACCGGGGCAGCCTCGACTCGGTCGTCGGCATCGTGCACATCAAGGACGTGCTGACCGTGCCCGCCGGACGCAGGCCGTCGCATCCCGTCTCCCCCTGCTGCGCGAGCCCCTGCTCGTACCGGAGACGCTGACCGTGGACCGGCTCCTCGACCGGCTGTCGGGCAAGCGCACCATGGCCGTCGTCATCGACGAGTACGGCGGCACGGCGGGTGTCGTGACGCTGGAGGACATCGTCGAGGAGGTCGTCGGGGAAGTACGCGACGAGCACGACCCGCACGAGACGCCGGACCTCGCCCCGGCGGGCGAGGACGCCGACGGGCGGACGCTGTGGTCGGCGGACGGCGCGGCCAGGACGGACCAGCTGGAGCGGGTCGGACTGCGACTGCACGACGGCCCGTACGAGACGCTCGCCGGGCTGATCGCCAGTGAGCTGGGCCGCATCCCGGTCGTGGGCGACCGCATCGAACTGGCCGGATGGCAGCTGGACGTGGTGGACGCGGCGGGCCGCCGCGCGGCGCGCGTGCTGCTGCACGCCCCGCCGCCCGGGGAAGAAGAGGCCGCGGGCTCCTACGGCTCCGCCGGATCCACTCGTTCCGGGGAAAGGGAGGCCGGGCGATGACCGCGGTCCAACTGCTCATCGGCCTGCTCACGCTGGTCGTCAACGCCTTCTTCGTCGGCGCGGAGTTCGCGCTGATCTCCGTACGCCGCAGTCAGATCGAGCCGGAGGCCGAGCGCGGGAACCGGCGGGCGCACAGCGTCCTGTGGGGCCTCGAACACGTCTCGGCGCTGCTCGCGGCGGCCCAGCTGGGCATCACGCTGTGCACCCTGGTGCTGGGTGTGGTCGCCGAGCCGGCCATCGCGCACCTGCTGGAGCCGGTCTTCCACGCCCTCGGTGTGCCGGACGGGCTGACGCACCTCGTCTCGTTCGTCATCGCGCTCGCCGTGGCGACGTACCTGCACATGCTCTTCGGCGAGATGGTGCCGAAGAACATCGCGCTGGCCGAGCCGGTGCGGGCCGCGCTGCTGCTGGGGCCGCCGCTGGTGGCGCTGGCCCGCGCGTTGCGCCCGGTGATCTTCGCGATCAACGCCTTCGCCAACGCGCTGCTCAAGCTGTTGCGGGTGGAGGTCAAGAACGAGGTGTCCGCGACGTTCTCGGACGACGAACTGGCGCGGCTGGTCACCGACGCGGGCGACGCCGGCCTGCTCGACGACCGCGCGGCCGAGCGGCTGCACGATGCCCTGGAGCTGGGCCGGCGCCCGGTGCGGGACGTGGTCATGCCGGTGGAGCGTGTGGTGTACGCCCAGGTGGGGACGACCCCGGAGGACCTGGAGCGGCTGTCGGCCGAGTCGGGTTTCTCCCGCTTCCCGGTGCTGGAGGGCCTGCGGATCCTGGGTTACCTGCACGTCAAGGACGCGTTGGACGCCGTACCGCGCGATGTGCCGTTCCCGGTGTCCGCGCTGCGGCCGATCGCCCGGGTGCGGGCTGCCGCACCGCTCGACGACGTACTGACGGCGATGCGGCGCAGCCGGACGCACCTGGCGGCGGTGCTGGACGAGGACGGCAGTCCGGCGGGGCTCGTCACCATGGAGGACGTACTGCGGGAACTGGTGGGCCGGCCGGACCAGAAGCAGCAGTCCTAGCCGCCGGCGCGGCCGGGGCGGCGAGGAGCGCCGCCCCGGCCGCGGTGGTGCGGACGGCCGGGATACGATCGCTCCGCCATGAAAATGAATGCTGTCTACACCAGTTTCGTCGCGGTCGGCGACTCGTTCACCGAGGGCATGTCGGACGCGTTGCCCGACGGCTCGTACCGCGGCTGGGCGGACCTGCTCGCCGCGCGGCTCGCGGCGAGCACACCGGGCTTCCAGTACGCCAATCTCGCCGTACGCGGAAAGCTGATCGGCCAGATCGTCGACGAGCAGGTCGATGTCGCGGCCGCCATGCGGCCGGACCTCGTGACGCTGGTGGGCGGGCTCAACGACACGCTGCGGCCGAAGGTCGACATGGGCAGGGTGTGCGGGCTCCTCGAAGAGGCCGCCGGGAAGCTGGCGCCGTCCTGCGGGCAGCTGGTGCTGATGCGCAGCCCCGGCCGGAACGGTCCGGTGATGGAGCGCTTCCGGCCGCGCATGGAGCAGCTGTTCGACTTCGTCGACGGCCTGGCGGCGCGGCACGGCGCCCTGGTGGTCGACCTGTACGGTGCTCCCGTGCTCGCCGACCCCCGGTTGTGGCACGTCGACCGGCTGCACCTCACGGCGGAGGGGCACCGGCGGGTCGCCGAGGCGGTGTGGCAGGCGCTCGGGCTCGCGGCGGAGGACGACTGGCGCTCGCCGCTGGCCCCGGGCGCGACTCCCGGCTGGGCGACCCGCCGCGGCAGCGACCTGCGGTTCGCGCGCGAGCACTTGGTGCCGTGGATCGGACGGCGCGTCACGGGACGGTCCTCGGGCGACGGGCGGCCGCCCAAGCGCCCGGAGCTGCTGCCGTACGACGGTCCCCTGCCGTAGCGCTCCCGCCCCTTCCTCGTAGCAAGCCACAAACGGGGGCGCGGCGCCGACCTGCAGGAACCGCCAGTAGAATCTGGTCACGTGACTGCTGCTCCTGCGAAGCCCCGCATCCCCAATGTCCTGGCCGGCCGCTACGCCTCCACGCAACTCGCCGTCCTGTGGTCCCCCGAGGAGAAGGTGAAGCTGGAGCGCCGACTGTGGCTCGCCGTGCTCCGCGCCCAGAAGGACCTCGGCATCGAGGTGCCGGACGAGGCCCTCTCCGACTACGAGCGTGTGCTCGACCAGGTCGACCTGGCGTCGATCGCCGAGCGCGAGAAGGTCACGCGCCACGACGTGAAGGCGCGGATCGAGGAGTTCAACGCGCTCGCGGGCCACGAGCAGGTCCACAAGGGCATGACGTCCCGCGACCTCACCGAAAACGTCGAGCAGCTTCAGATCCGGCTCTCGCTGGAGCTGATGCGCGACCGTACGGTCGCCGTGCTCGCCCGCCTCGGCAAGCTGTCCGCCGAGTACGCGGAGCTCGTCATGGCGGGCCGCTCGCACAACGTCGCGGCCCAGGCGACGACGCTCGGCAAGCGTTTCGCGACGGCGGCCGACGAGCTGCTGGTGGCGTACGGACGTCTTGAGGAGCTGCTGGGCCGCTACCCGCTGCGCGGGATCAAGGGCCCGGTCGGCACGGCCCAGGACATGCTCGACCTGCTGGGCGGTGACGCCGGCAAGCTGGCCGACCTGGAGCAGCGGATCGCCGCTCACCTCGGTTTCTCGCAGGCCTTCACCTCGGTGGGCCAGGTGTACCCGCGCTCGCTGGACTACGAGGTCGTCACCGCGCTGGTGCAGCTGGCGGGCGCACCGTCGTCGGTGGCGAAGACGATCCGGCTGATGGCCGGACACGAGCTGGTGACGGAGGGCTTCAAGCCCGGCCAGGTCGGCTCGTCCGCGATGCCGCACAAGATGAACACCCGCTCCTGCGAGCGTGTGAACGGCCTCATGGTGATCCTGCGCGGCTACGCCTCGATGACGGGCGAGCTGGCGGGCGACCAGTGGAACGAGGGCGACGTGTCCTGCTCGGTGGTGCGCCGTGTCGCGCTGCCCGACGCGTTCTTCGCCTTCGACGGCCTGCTGGAGACCTTCCTGACGGTGCTGGACGAGTTCGGTGCCTTCCCGGCGGTCGTCTCCCGCGAGCTGGACCGCTACCTCCCCTTCCTCGCCACCACCAAGGTGCTCATGGCTTCGGTACGGGCCGGGGTCGGCCGCGAGGTCGCGCACGAGGCGATCAAGGAGAACGCCGTCGCCTCCGCGCTGGCGATGCGCGAGCGGGGCGCCGAGCGCAACGAGCTGCTGGACAAGCTCGCGGCCGACGAGCGGATCCCGCTGGACCGGGCTCGGCTGGACGAGCTGATGGCCGACAAGCTGTCCTTCACCGGTGCGGCGGCGCAGCAGGTCGGGGCCGTGGTCTCCCGTATCGAGGAGATCGCCAAGCAGCACCCCGACGCCGCCGCGTACACCCCCGGATCGATCCTCTGATCCGCACGCCATGACGCCCGAAGAACTCCTGGCCGCCCGCGACCGCCTCGTTCCCGATGTGGTCGCGGGCGGTCTGCGGGTGCTTTTCTGCGGCATCAACCCGGGGCTGATGTCGGCCGCGACGGGCCACCACTTCGCCCGCCCCGGCAACCGTTTCTGGCCGGTGCTGCACCTCTCGGGCTTCACGCCCCGGCAGCTGAAGCCGTCGGAGCAGGACGAGCTCCTGTCCTACGGTCTGGGCATCACCAACGTGGTGGCCAGGGCGAGCGCGCGGGCCGACGAGATCAGTGACGAGGAGTTCCGCGAGGGCGGACGGCTCCTGACGGCGAAGGTCGAACTGCTGCGGCCGAAGTGGCTCGCGGTGGTCGGCATCACCGCCTACCGCACGGCGTTCGGTGAGAAGAAAGCGGTGATCGGACCGCAGGAGCGGACGATCGGCGGGACCCGGATCTGGGCCCTGCCCAACCCCAGCGGACTCAACGCCCACTGGACCGCGCAGACCATGGCCGAGGAGTACGCCAGACTGCGGGCCGCGTCGCACGACGACGGCCGGGAGCCCGAAGCCACCCGGTAGGCACGGAAGACCTCCGGCCCTCCGGCGTACCGCTGGGGCGCTGCGGAGGCCGCACACCGCCGGACCGCCCTCGCCGCTCCTCCGACCAGCGAGTACGATCCGGCAGAACAAGCGCGCGAGCTGGGAGGGCACACCGTGGGGCGGCTGACCGGCGGAGATCCCTCACTGCTGCGGCGGATCAATTCCGCCGTGGTGCTGCACGCTCTGCGGGGCGCCGGCTCCCCCACCCTCACCGACCTGACCCGCATCACGGGCCTCTCCCGGCCGACGGTCGAGGGTGTGGTCGAAGGGCTCATGGAGACCGGGCTCGTCGTCGAGGCCCCGGCCGAGGACGGCGAGACGCGGCGGCAGGGGCGGCCCGCGCGGAGGTTCCGGTTCCGGGCCGAGGCGGGGCACTTGCTGGGCGTCGAGATCGGCCCGCACCGCATCGCCGCCCTGCTGTCCGGCCTCGACGGCCGTGTCATCGGCGCGGGCTCCCGCGAGGTGTCCGAGACCGCCTCGGCGGACGAGCGGCTCGACCGGGTACGCGCCATGGTCGCCGACGTACTGCGCCGCGCCGGGGTCGCCCGCAGCTCGCTGCGCGCCGTCGGCGTCGGCTCACCCGGCATCGTGGAGGCCGACGGAACCGTACGGCTGGGCACGGCCCTCCCGGAGTGGACCGGGCTGCCCCTCGGTGAGCGGCTCCGCCGTTCCTTCCGCTGCCCCGTACTGGTGGAGAACGACGCCAACGCGGCGGCGGTCGCCGAGCACTGGAAGGGCGCCGCCGTCGACTCCGACGACATCGTGTTCGTCCTGGCCGGGCTGAGTCCCGGCGCGGGTTCACTGATCGGCGGCCGGCTGCACCGCGGATACGGGGGCGCGGCCGGCGAGATCGGAGCGCTGCACCTGCTGGGCCGCGAGGTCACGCCGGAGACGCTGCTGTCGACGACGGACGAGCCGCTGCTCCCGCTGGACGAGCAGGCGGTGGCCACGGTCTTCCGGCGCGCCAGACAGGGCGACCCGGGGGCGCAGGAGGCCGTCGAGAGGTTCATCCAGCGGCTGGTGCACGACGTGGCGGCGCTGGTCCTGGCGCTCGACCCCGAGCTGGTCGTGGTCGGCGGGTGGGCGGCCGGCATCGACGGCGTACTGGAGCCGCTGCGCGGCCAGTTGGCGCGCTACTGCCTGCGTCCGCCGCGGGTGGCGCTGTCACTGCTCGGTGAGGCGGCGGTGGCGACCGGTGCGCTGCGCCTGGCCCTCGACCATGTCGAGGAACAGCTCTTCGCCGTCGAGGGAACGGTGACGGCCCGCCGCTGAGTCGCGACGGGCCGTACCGCAAGCACTCCAAGTGCCGTAAAGGCGGGTGGGATCAGGAGGCCCTGCGCTCCTGCGTGTGGTGGCTTACCTCCACGTCGCCCGAGTCGCCGAAGGTGAGCCGGCAGGTGTCCGCCCGGTAGGTGGCCACGGAGACCGCGGCGGTCCTGCCCTCGGCGAAGTAACGCGTGGTGACGACGAGGACGGGCGCACCGGGCAGCCGGTCGAGTTCCTTCGCGTCGTCCGCGCGGGCCGAACCGAGCTCGACGGCACGGTCCTGGCCGTCCATCGCGAGGCGCTGCAGCTCCCGGAGCACACTGCGCGCGCGGGCCGCGCCCGAGGGCGCTTCGATGGCCGCGAGATCCGGTACGGACGCGTCCGGTACGTACAGCAGTTCGGCTGCGACCGGCTGGCCGTTCGTCACCCGGATCCGGCGCACCACGTGCACCTCGTCCTCGGCATCGAAGTCCTCGTCGAGCATGCGGGCCACCGCGACGGGGGGCACGGCGCTCGTGCAGTCGACCGGCTGCCAGGCGTCGCCGGCCGCGCCCGGCCATCCGTGCCGCGAGGTGCCGACGTCCACACCCACGCGCGGCGGGGCGACCGTGGTGCCCACGCCGCGACGGCGCTGCAGGCGGCCTTCCAGCTCGAGCTGTTCGAGGGCCTGGCGGAGCGTGGCGCGCGCGACGCCGAAGCGCGAGGCGAGTTCACGCTCGTTGGGCAGGATCTCCCCGACCGCGAAATCGGAGTCGAGTGCCTCGCTGAGCACGGTCTTGAGGTGCCAGTACTTCGGCTCCGGCACCGTTTCGAGCTGCGTGGTCCCCACCCTGATCCTCCGCAATCAGCCTGTCCCCGGCGAGTTTCCGCGCCCTTGTTTATTAAAGGTTCCTGCACTAACTCTGCGACCATAAGTCCGTGGCCCCCCTTGGTCAAGACCAATCGGCGCGGGACAGGCGTCGCTTCTACGGGGCGATCGCGGTGAGCTTGTCGGGGTTGCGGACGATGTAGACGCACTGGATGAGGCCGTCCGCGACGTCCAGCTGGAGGACCGCGTCGGGCTTCGAGCCGGACAGGACCAGCAGGGCCGGCCCGCCGTTGAGCTCCAGGAAGCGGAACTCGCTCTCGGCGACCGGCTGCTTGGCCGCGACGAACAGGAAGCGCCCCACCTTGTCGGCGCTCTCCATGACGCGCAGCGGCGCCTTGGCCTTGCCGCCGCTGTCACCGACGAGCCGGACGTCCGGCGCGAGCAGTGCGAGCAACGCGTCGAGGTCGCCTCCCGACGCCGCCGCGAGGAACCGTTCGGTGAGGTCGCGGCGTTCGGCCGGGTCCACGTCGAACCGCGGCCTGCGTTCCGCCACATGCCGCCGGGCGCGCCCCGAGAGCTGCCGTACGGCCGATTCCGAGCGTTCCAGGGTGGCTGCGATTTCTCCGTACGGGAAGCCGAAAGCCTCCCGCAGGACGAACACCGCGCGCTCCAGCGGGGAGAGCGACTCGAGAACGACGAGAACCGCGAGCGAGACGGAGTCGGCGAGCACCGCGCGCTGCGCGGTGTCCTCGACGGTCGCGCCGTAGTCCGTCACGAGCGGCTCGGGCAGCCACGGCCCGACGTACGCCTCACGCCGGGCCTGTACGTGGCGCAGCCGGTCGACGGCGAGCCGGGTGGTGATCCGCACCAGGTAGGCGCGCGGTTCGCGCACGTCCTCACGCGTCTGCGCGGACCAGCGCAGCCACGCCTCCTGCACGACGTCCTCGGCGTCGGCGACCCGGCCGAGCATCCGGTACGCCACTCCGGTCAGAACGGGCCGGTGCTCTTCGAAGACGTCAGTCACGGTGTCGGCGGTCACTCCCCCATCCCAGCCGACCGTTCCCGCCCTGTCCAGCATGACGCCGCTCGGCTCCGCCCGGCGGGAACGGGGCCGGGCGGCCTCGTGGGGGGCCGGGGCCCGGACAGCCCGGAACGTGCCGAACCGGTTCCCGGGAACGGTGGCCGGCTGTTCACTTGTGGTTCGTGTGGTTGCCGTGACCGGGCATTAGGCATGGCCTCACACGTCGGAGTGTCCGCAGGGTGGACACTCCGACGTGCAGTCCGATCCACAGAACGACCGAGCCGTCACTGGAGGCGCATCGATGCCGCACCGACCGCAGAGCCAGTCCCCCGACCGACGTTCCCTCCTGCGCGGCTCGCTGGCCGCCTCGGCCGCGCTCGCCCTGCCCGCCGTCGGTGCCACCGCCGTCGGCGCGGCCGCCGCGCCCGCCCAGGCGCTCTCCGGCCGGCCGCGCGCCGCGTGGGGCGTGCAGACGGGTGACGTCACCTCCTCGTCGGGTCTGGTGTGGGTACGGTCCGACCGCCCGGCCCGGATGATCGTGGAGACGTCCGCGACGGAGTCCTTCCGCCACTCCCGCAGATGGCACGGCCCCCTGCTCGGGCCCGGTACGGACTTCACGGGAACGACGCCGCTGCGTGGCCTGCCCCCGGGCGAGCAGGTGTACTACCGGGTGACCCTCGCCGATCCCGACGATCCCCGTCGCACCGGGGAACCGGTCCGGGGAACGTTCCGTACGGCGTCCGCGAAGCGGCGCGGGGGCGTGCGCTTCCTGTGGTCGGGTGACATCGCGGGGCAGGGGTGGGGCATCAACCCGGACATCGGCGGCTACCGGGTGTACGACGAGATGCGCCGCCTCGACCCGGACTTCTTCCTGTGCAGTGGCGACACCGTCTACGCGGACGGCGTGATCCAGCCGAGCGTGACGCTGCCCGACGGGCGCGTGTGGCGGAACATCACCACCCCGGAGAAGTCGAAGGTCGCCGAGACCCTGGACGAGTACCGCGGGAACTTCCGCTACAACCTGCTGGACGAGAACGCGCGCCGTTTCAACGCGCAGGTGCCCTCGATCGTGCAGTGGGACGATCACGAGGTACGCAACAACTGGTATCCGGGCCAGATCCTCGACGACGCCCGCTACACGGAGAAGAACATCGACGTACTGGCGGCGCGGTCGATGCGCGCGTTCAGCGAGTACTTCCCGATTTCGACGCTCCCCGCGCGCGGGGCGGGCGGAAAGGACGGGAGGCGCGGAAAGGACGGCGGCCGGGTCTACCGGGTGGTCGGGCAGGGCCCCCTGCTCGACGTCTTCGTCCTCGACATGCGGACGTACCGCAACGCCAACTCCCCCGGCCGGCAGCCCGACGACGCGACCGGCATCCTCGGCGCCGAGCAGCTCGCCTGGCTGAAGAAGGAGCTGTCGCGCTCCCGCGCGGTGTGGAAGGTGATCGCCTCCGACATGCCGCTGGGGATCGTCGTCCCGGACGGACCGGCCGACTTCGAGGCGGTCGCGCAGGGCGATCCTGGGGCGCCGCTGGGCAGGGAGCTCCAGATCGCGGAGCTCCTGCGCCACATCAAGCACGCCCGTATCACCGGCACGGTGTGGCTCACGGCGGACGTGCACTACACCTCCGCCCAGCACTACGATCCGTCCCGCGCGGCCTTCAAGGACTTCGCGCCCTTCTGGGAGTTCGTGTCCGGCCCGCTGGCCGCGGGCGGCTTCCCGTCGAGCCGGCTCGACGCCACCTTCGGGCCGGACCAGGTCTTCGTGAAGGCACCGGCCCGCGCCAACGTGTCGCCCATGGAGTCCCCGCAGTACTTCGGCGAGGTCGACATCGACGGCGGGAGCGGCGAGCTGACGGTGCGGTTGCGTGCCGAGGGCGGGACGGTGCTGTTCAGCAAGGTGCTGCAGCCCGGCCTCGTCGGCCAGTAGCCGGAGGAGCCGAGGCGCCGGAGAGGGGATCCGGGAATGCGGAGGGGCCGGCCTCCGTGACCGACATGGCTGAAAACGGCCGCTAAGCCCCAGAAGCACGCTTAACCCATCAGTCACAAAGCGTTCCTGATCACGCAACAACGGTCGGTCACAGTGGTGCCATGACGGATGTGACTGGCATGCCCCATACGACCGACACGACCGGCACGGCATCGCCGAAGCGTCCCCGCCGCGCCCACCACTGGCGGCGGGACCTCGTCGAGCTCGCCGCCCTGTTCACCGCCGTGGCCGTCGCCGACGCGATCGCGAACACGATCGCGCACGGCCCCGACGGACCGTACCTCCTCGTGGCCTCGGCCGTGGTCCTGGCCGCCACGGCCGGATTCCACACCTGGTGGGCGCGGCGGCACAGCCATTCCCCGCCGCCGCCCCCTCCCGGCCCCCGCCCCCGTACGGCCGGTGACGGTACGCCGTCCGTCTCCGAGACCGCGCTCTGGCGGATGCGCACCACCGTCAGGGACGAGCCCGGGAGCCTGGCGCTGCTGTGCACCGCCCTGGCCCGCCACCAGGTGGACATCCTCACCCTGCAGACCCACCCGCTCGCCGAGGGCACCGTCGACGAACTGCTGCTGCGCGCCCCCGCCACCCTCCAGGCCGCCGCGCTGAGCCGTGAGGTCTCCGCGGCCGGCGGCAGCGACACGTGGCTGGAGCGGGCCGACGCCCACGACCTGGTCGACGCCCCCACCCGGGTGCTCGGTCTCGCCACCCGCACCGCGCTCGACGCCGCGGAACTCCCGCTGGCGCTGCGTCAGTTGCTCGGACGCTGCACCATCCATTCGCTGCCCGCCACCAGCCTCACCGGCCGGCCCACCGGTGACGCCGCTCCGGTCGAAGGCGTACTCGACGGCACGGTCATGAAGCTGCGCGACCCGTCCGGCGGGGCGATCACCGTCGAGCGCCACTACCTGCCCTTCACTCCGACGGAGTTCGCGCGCGCCCGCGCCCTCGTGGAGCTCGACGCCCGCCTCGGCCCGCGCATCCCGCGCGGCGAACAGGTTCTGACCCTCCCCGAGGGCAACGAGATCACCGTCCGCAGGGCCGGACCCGACGACCTCGAAGCCGCCCGCGCCATGCACGACCGCTGCGGCGACCGCACCCTGCGCCTGCGCTACCACGGCCCGGTGGGCGACGCCGACCGCTACCTCGGCCACCTCCTCAGCCCGCGTTTCGGCCGCACCCTCGCCGCCTCGACGGCGTCCGGCCGCCTCGTCGGCCTCGGCCACCTCCTCTGGGACGGCGACGAGACGGAGGTGGCGCTGCTCGTCGAGGACGCGTGGCAGCGGCGCGGCATCGGCTCCGAACTGCTGGGCCGCCTGGTGGCTCTCGCGGCCGAGGCGGGCTGCGAGAGCGTCTACGCCGTCACCCAGTCGTCCAACACCGGCATGGTCGCGGCCATGCGCGGCCTCGGCCTGCCCCTCGACTACCAGATCGAGGAAGGCACCCTGGTGGTCACCGCGCGGCTGGGTGCGACAGCCGTACGTCCGCGCCCCGCTCACGCGCAGGAGCCGGCACAGACACCGGCTGACGCACGGCCGCAGCGGCCCCGGCAGCACTGAGGGCCTCGCACAGGTCCCGCCACAGGTCCTCCACGTCCTCGAGCCCGACCGACATCCGCAGCAGCCGGTCGCTGACCCCCGAGGACCGCCGGTCTCCCTCGGCCACGATGCGGTGGCTGATGGAGGCCGGGTGCTGGATGAGCGAGTCCACGCTGCCGAGGCTGACAGCGGGCGTGATCAGCCGTACGCCCCCGATCACCGCGTGCGGGTCGCCGTACACCTCGAAGGCCACCATCGCGCCGCCGAGCTTCGGATAGTGCACCCGCGCCACCCGCGGGTCGACGGACAGCCGCCGGGCGAGTTCGGCCGCGGACGCCGACGCCGCACGCATCCGTACGGGCAGTGTGGAGAGCCCGCGCAGCAGCAGGTATCCGGCCAGCGGATGGAGTACGCCGCCGGTCGCGAACCGCACCTGGCGCAGCGCGCGGGCGAGCTCCTCGTCGCACGCCACCACCCCGCCCAGTACGTCGCCGTGCCCGCCCAGGTACTTGGTCGCGCTGTGCAGGACGAGCCGTGCGCCGTCCTCCAGCGGACGCTGGAGCACCGGCGTCGCGAAGGTGTTGTCGACGAGCAGCGGCACCGCCCCGCAGGAGCGCGCGACCGCCCGGACGTCGATCTCCGCGAGGGTCGGGTTGGCGGGGGTCTCGACGATCACGAGGCCGGTGTCGGAGCGGATCGCGTCCTCGATGCCGGCCGGGTCCACCCAGGTCACCTCGGTGCCGAGCAGTCCGGCGTTCAGCAGGTGGTCGCTGCATCCGTACAGCGGCCGTACGGCGACGACGTGGCGCAGGCCCGCGCTCGCCCGTACGAGGAGTACGGCGGTGAGCGCCGCCATGCCGCTGGCGAACGCGACGGCGCTCCCGGCGCCCTCCAGCCGTGCCAGGGCGTCCTCGAAGCGGGCGGTGGTCGGGTTGTCGAGCCGTGAGTAGACGGGCGGGCCCTGGGGCCGCGCGCCGGTGGCGGCGAACTCGTCGATCCTGGCCGCCTCCCCCCGGCTGTCGTACGACGGGTAGGTGGTCGACAGGTCGAGCGGCACGGCGTGCAGTCCCAGCGCCGCGAGGTCTTCGCGGCCGGCGTGGACGGCTTCGGTGGCCAGGGCCCGGGGTGTGGTCGAGGCGTCGGTGTTCATGACATGACTCTGAACAGCTACCGGGAAGTACGGACGGATGGCCGTGTTACGTTCGGCACATGGCCGAATCCGTCGTACTCGACCCGGTAGATCTGCACATCCTGCGCCTTCTGCAGAACGACGCGCGGACCACCTACCGCGATCTGGCCGCCGAGGTCGGGGTGGCGCCCTCGACCTGCCTGGACCGGGTGGCGCGGCTGCGCCGCTCCGGCGTGATCCTCGGCCACCAGCTGCGCCTCGACCCCGCCAAGCTCGGCCGGGGTCTCGAAGCCCTGCTCTCGGTGCAGGTACGCCCGCACCGGCGCGAGCTCATCGGCCCTTTCGTGGAGCGCATCAGGGCGCTGCCCGAGTCCCGGGCGCTCTTCCACCTGACCGGGCCCGACGACTACCTCGTCCACGTGGCGGTGGCGGACACGGCGGACCTGCAGCGGCTGGTCCTGGACGAGTTCACCTCGCGGCGCGAAGTCGCCCGCGTGGAGACCCGGCTGATCTTCCAGGCGTGGGACTGCGGGCCGCTGCTGCCGCCCGTAGCGGGGCGCTGACAACAAGCTGCCGTCAACTCCGACAGTGGTGACGCGGAGCCCTCTCCCGTACGAGGATGGCCGCATGTCAGTCACTTCGAGCAGCGCGCTCCTCCCCCGGCAGGTAGCCGACGCGTACGTCGACGCACTCATCGCCCTCGACCCGATCACCGGCACGTACTTGGGAGTCGGGGAGAGCTCCCGCAGCCTGCCGGACTTCTCCCCCGCGGGGCAGGAGGCGCTCGCCGCGCTGGCCCGCACCACGCTCACGGAGCTGGACGGGGCGGAGGGCCTGCCCGGTGCGGACAGTGACGTCGAGCGGCGCTGCGGCCGGCTGCTGCGCGAGCGGCTGAACGCCGAACTCGCCGTGCACGGGGCCGACGAGAGCCTGCGCGCCGTCAGCAACATCCACTCGCCCGCGCACAGCATCCGCGGCGTCTTCACCGTGACGCCCACCGGGACAGACGAGGACTGGGCGGCGGTGGCCGAACGGCTGCGCGCGGTGCCCGGCGCCCTGGAGGGCTACCGGGCGTCGCTCGCGCTCGGTCTGGAACGGGGGCTCCTGGGCGGCCCACGCGCCACGGAGACCTTCGTCGGCCAGCTGACCGAGTGGGCGGGCACCGGACGCGGCTGGTTCGAGGAGTTCGCGGCGGCGGGGCCCGGTTCGCTGCGCGCCGAGCTGGACGCGGCGGCCCGCGGCGCCACCGAAGCCGTCGCCTCGCTGCGCGACTGGATGCGCGACGTGTACGCCCCGGCCGTGAAGGACGCGCCCGACACGGTGGGCCGCGAGCGGTACGCCCGCTGGTCGCGCTACTTCAACGGCACCGACCTCGACCTCGACGAGGCGTACGCGTACGGCTGGTCCGAGTACCACCGCCTGCTCGGCGAGATGAGGACCGAGGCGGAGAAGATCCTGCCGGGCGCGGCCACTCCGTGGGAGGCGCTGGCCTGGCTCGACGAGCACGGCACGCACATCGAGGGGGTCGAGGAGACCAGGGCCTGGCTCCAGGGCCTGATGGACGAGGCCATCGAGGCACTGGACGGCACGCACTTCGAACTCGCCGAGCGGGTACGGAGGGTGGAGTCCCGCATCGCGCCCCCCGGCGGTGCGGCGGCGCCGTACTACACCACCCCCTCCGAGGACTTCTCACGCCCGGGCATCACCTGGCTGCCGACGATGGGCGAGACCCGCTTCCCGGTGTACGACCTGGCGTCGACCTGGTACCACGAGGGTGTTCCCGGGCACCACCTGCAGCTCGCGCAGTGGGTGCACGTCGCGGACCGGCTGTCCCGCTACCAGGCGTCGGTCGGCATGGTCAGCGCCAACGCCGAGGGCTGGGCGCTGTACGCGGAGCGGCTGATGGACGAGCTGGGCTTCCTCGGCGACGCGGAGCGCAGGATCGGCTACCTGGACGCGCAGATGATGCGCTCCACCCGGATCATCGTCGACATCGGCATGCACCTGGAGCTGGAGATCCCGGCGGACTCGCCGTTCCACCCGGGCGAGCGCTGGACGCCGGAGCTGGCGCAGGAGTTCTTCGGCATGCACAGCGGGCGGCCCGCGGACTTCGTGGAGAGCGAGCTGACCCGCTACCTGTCGATGCCCGGCCAGGCGATCGGCTACAAGCTGGGCGAACGGGCGTGGCTGCTGGGCCGCGAGAACGCGCGCAAGGCGCACGGCGACGCCTTCGACGCGAAGGCGTGGCACATGGCGGCGCTGTCGCAGGGCTCGCTGGGCCTCGACGACCTGGTGGAAGAGCTGTCGAAGCTCTGACGGCCCGGGTTGCGCGGGTACGGCGGCCGGGTCCGCCCCGGATTCGTGCACCCGGCCGCCGTCGCCCCCGGACCCTTCGGACACTTCAACCGCTCACCCGCGCCGGAACCCGCCCTCGGAGCCGATGACCTGCCCCGTGATCCACGCGGCCCCGTCCGTGGCGAGCCAGGCGATGAGCCGGGCCGGATCGTCCGGCATGCCCCACCGCCCGGCGGGGAACATCGCGGCGATCGCGTCGTAGTCGTCACCGCTCAGGTGGTCCGTGTCGACCATGGCCGCGTCGATGGTGTCCAGCGTGCCGTCGGAGCCGCTGAGGGCGTGGTTGGCGACGAGGATGTCGATCCGTCCGCCGAGCGCCTCGGCGGCGGTGGCGATCAGCTCGGCGGGGGCCTCGGGGTCCGCCGGGTCACCGGGGCCGTGGGCGACGGTGGCGGCCGGGTCGGCGCTCGCTTCCCGCACCCCCGCGACGACCGCTTCCGGGCCTTCGGGCTCGGCGCCCCAGGGCTGCGCCGCGTCGTGCGGTACGTGGTGGTGGAGGTAGACGCTCGCACCGCAGGCGGCGAGACGGCGGGCCGCCGCGTCACCGATGCCACCGCGGCGGCTGGCTCCGGTGACGAGGGCGCTGCGGCCGCGCAGGGGCAGGGGGCGCGGCGGAGTCCGGCCGCGGAAGGTCCTGGAATCCTGGGCACGGCCCACCGTCCTGGTGGGCCGGACCGCCGGTGTCATCCGGTTTCCCCGGCCCCCTGCCGTACGGCGGACCGACCGGTCAGCAGCCGCAGTTGCCGGGGCCGACGAGCGCGGTGAGCGGGTCGGCGTCGCGCCGCTCCCGGCCCCTGCCCGTCTCGGTCTCGAAGCCCTCGCGGATCCAGTACTCGATGCCGCCGAGCATCTCCTTGACCTGGTAACCGAGTTCGGCGAGGGCGAGAGCCGCGCGGGTACCGCCGTTGCAGCCGGGCCCCCAGCAGTACGTGACGACCGGCACGGACTCGTCCAGGAGCCGCTCCGCCCGGGCGGGGATCTCCGCCGTGGGGAGGTGCAGGGCACCGGGGATGTGCCCCTGTTCCCATGCCTCCGTGGAGCGGGGGTCGACCAGGGCGAAGCCGGGGTCCTCACCCGCCGCGAGGGCCGCGGCGACGTCGAACGGGTCGGTGTGGAAGGCGAGGCTGGCGCCGAAGTACGCGGCGGCCGCGGCGGGGGCGGCCGGCGGGACGCGGAGAACGGCGTTCGCGCGGGTGGCGGAGGTCTGGGCGGTGGTGGGCCGTGTCGTCGTCATGGACAAAAAATCTACGGCGAACGATCATCCGATTGAAGTGAGATTCCCCGGCTCTTGTCTTGATCTGCCGGTGGATCCCCGGTTGTCTCAGGGGCATGAACGGATATTCACCGGACGCCACCGACTGGCGCATCCTGGAAGCCCTGCAACGCGAGGGGCGGGCCACGTTCGCCGAACTGGCGCGCACCGTGTCCATGTCCGCGAGCGCCGTGACGGAGCGGGTGCGGCGGCTCGAAGAGGCCGGGGTGATCTCGGGCTATACGGCCGTCGTCGAGCAGGAGCAGCTGGGGATGCCCATCCTGGCGTTCGTACGGCTGCGCTATCCGCACGGCAACTACAAGCCGTTCCACGACCTGCTCGAAGCGACGACCGAGGTGCTCGAAGCACATCACGTCACGGGCGACGACTGCTTCGTCATGAAGGTCGCGGCCCGTTCGATGAAGCACCTGGAAGAGGTCTCGGGCCGGTTCGGCACGCTCGGCTCGGTCACCACCAGCGTCGTCTACTCCTCGCCCCTTCCCCGGCGCGCGCTCAGCCGCTGATCGAAGGCCGTGTGGTGGCGCACCACGGAGCCGTGCCGGTCCTTGACGACCTCCAGCCGGGTGGTGACGCGGCGCCGCAGGTCCGCGACGTGGCTCACGATGCCGACGCTGCGGTCGCGTTCGCGCAGGGAGTCCAGTACGTCGAGGACCTCGTCCAGGGTCTGGTCGTCGAGGCTGCCGAAGCCCTCGTCGATGAAGAGGGTGTCGAGCCGTACGCCGCCGGCCTCGTCGGTGACCACGTCGGCGAGGCCGAGCGCGAGGGCGAGCGAGGCGAAGAACGTCTCGCCGCCGGAGAGGGTCGCCGTGTCGCGTTCGATGCCGGTCCAGGCGTCGACGACGTGGAGGCCGAGTCCCGACCGGCCCCGGCCGCCGGCCCTGGCGTCGGAGTGGACCAGGGTGTAGCGGCCGGAGGACATGAGCTGGAGGCGGGCGGTGGCGGCGGCCGCGACCTGCTCCAGGCGGGCTGCCAGGACGTACGACTCCAGGCGCATCTTGCGTTCGTTGTCGGCGGAGGTGCCGGCGGTGAGCGAGGCGAGGCGCGCGACCCGCTCGTACTGCTCGCGCAGCGGGCCGAGGCGGCGCGCCTCCTCGGCGGCCTGCTGCGACAGCCGGGCGAGAGCGGCGCAGCGCCCGCTCGCGGCGTCGAGGACGGAAGCGGCGTCGAGCAGCCCGCGCTCGGCGGCGTCGAACCCGGCCTGGGCTCGCTGCGGTTCGGCCGGGGGCCGGGTGGCGGCCGCGGCGGTCGCGGGCTCCGCCAGCCGGTCGGCGACGGCGGCCTGTTCGCGCTGCCAGTCGTCGATCCGGTGCTGGAGGCCGCGCTGCTCCGCCTCCGCGAGCAGCGCTTCGGCCGCCGCCCGCGGAGTGTCGAAGCCGGCTTTGAACGCGGCGTCGGCGAGCCGGTCGTCGGCCTCCTTGAGGCGCTGAGCGGTGATCTCGACCGCCCGTACGGCTTCGGACGCCTCATCGAGCACCCGGACACGGCGCTCCAGCAGCGCGGCGTGCTCGGCGACGCTGCGTGCTTCGCCGCGGGCCCGGGTCAGTCCGGCTTCGAGGGACGCCTGTTCGCGGTCGAGTGCTTCGCGCTGCGAGGTGCGGGCGGCGGCACGCCGCTCGGCCTGCCGCTGCGCGTCGACGCGTCCCGCGTACTCGCGCTCGGCGCGGTCCAGCGCCTCGCGGGCCGCGTGCAGACCGGCGGCCATGGCGTGCGCCTCGGCATGCTCCTGCCGCAACTCCTCTACGAGGGAGGCAAGTTCGCCGACGCTCACCTCACGCGGGCGGCCGGATCCGGCGTCCCGGAGGGCTTCCGCCGGTGCGGGCGCCGCCCCGGCGGTCCCCGCTCCGGCGGTCCCCGCTCCGGCGGTCCCCGCTCCGGCGGTCCCCGCTCCGGACGGCCCGTCGCCGTCGGCGCGGCCGCCCGCCTCCGCGCGCGCCGCCGCGTGGTCCTCACGTACCGCCGCCAGCGCGCGCTCCGCCCCGGAGCGCACCGCCTCGGCGTCCGCATGGGCGGCGTACGCCGCTTCTTCCGCCGCACGGTCCACCTGGTCCGCCGCCGCCCGGGCGGGCGCCGGGTGCTCGGTCGAGCCGCAGACCGCGCACTCCTGACCGTCGCGCAGGCCCGCAGCCAGTTCGGCCGCGATGCCCAGCAGCCGGCGTTCCTTCAGGTCCAGCCACCTCTCGTGGGCCGAGGCGGCCTTCTCCCGGGCCGTCCGCAGCCGGTCCTCGGCGGCCGTGACCTGTTCGCCGAGCGCGTCGCGCCGGCGTGCGGCGTCGAGTCTGCGGCGGGCCGGTTCGAGCCGGCCCGCCAGGTGCTCGGCGCGGGTCACCGCGTCCTGGGCCGCTTCGATGCGCTCCTGGCAGCGGCGGCGGGCCGTGTCCCAGCCGTCCAGCCAGTCGGCGGCGTCCCGCAGCAGTTCGTCGTCGGCACGGGCCTGCCGCTCCAGCGCCGCCTGCTCCCGGCCGATCTCCTCGCTGCGCCGCTCCGCCCTGCGTGCGGCTTCGAGGCCGCCGAGGTCCTGGCGGAGCCCGCGTTCCAGTGCGGCGAGGTGCTCGGCACCGGTGTCGGCGAGCTCCGGCGGCAGTTCGGCCCGCGCGCGTTCGCGGGCCGCGCTCGCCGCGCGGTGATCCCGCTCGGCGTCGTCGCGCAGCGACAGGGCGGGGGCGACGCGGTCGGCCCGGCGGGCACGGTCCTGCAGCGCGCGCAGCCGCTCGTACTCGGGGCGGCGCGCTTCGAGTGCGTCGGCGCGCCGGCGCGCGTCGGCGTGACGCTGCTGGAGGGCGGCCAGTTCGCGTTCGGCCTCCAGGGCGGTGCGGGCCGCTGCCCGCCGGCTCTCCGCCGCGGCGACCGCCGACTCCGCGACGGCGAGCCGTTCGCGCGCACCGCTGCGCGCGATCGCGGCCCATTCCCGTACGGCCTCGGTGAGTCCGGGCTCGCCGGGCTGCGCGTCGGGCAGCGGCCACTCGCGCGTGTCCGCGCTGTCGCCCGCGGCCTGCGCCATCCGCTGCGCGACGGCGAGCAGCCGCTCGTCCCCGGCCCGCACCTGCTGCTCCGCCGAGCGGCGCAGTTCGGCGAGACGCTCTTCGACGGCGGCGAAGCGGCGGGTGTCGAAGAGCCGTCCGAGGAGCTTGCCGCGTGCCTCCGCGTCGGCGCGCAGGAAGCGTGCGAAGTCCCCTTGGGGCAACAGCACCACTTGGCAGAACTGCTCCCGGCTCATGCCGACGAGCTGGGTGATCTCCTCACCGATCTCCTGATGGGAGCGGCTGAGCGCCTTCCACCCGGTGTCGGGCCGGTGCTCGCGCAGCCAGCTCTGCGCCTTCTCCGTGGTGAAGCCGGTGCCCTTCTTCTTGGGGCGCGGCTGCGCGGGGCGCCGGGTGATCTCCAGGCGCCGTCCGCCCACGGTCAGTTCGAGACGCACCTCGGTCGGGAGGCCGTGCGGGGCGTGGTCGCTGCGCAGCGAGGCGCCCGGGCTCTGCCGGGCGCCCGGCACCGCGCCGTACAGCGCGTAGCAGACGGCGTCGAGGACGGAGGTCTTGCCGGCGCCGGTCGCTCCGTGCAGCAGGAAGACCCCGGCGGCGCTGAGCGCGTCGAAGTCGACTTCCTGGGTGGTGCCGAAGGGCCCGAAGGCCGTGATGTGCAGGGTGTGCAGCCTCATCGGGCGGCCCCGCGCACACCGTCCTGCGCGAGCGCGGTGTCGACGCGTACGTCGTCGAAGACGTCCTGGAGCACGGTGCGCTCCCGGTCGTCGGGGCCGCTGCCACCGCGCACATGGGCCACGAAGTCCTCCGCGATCTGCTGGTCGTTGCGCCCCTTGAGTCGCTGGGCGTAGGACGCCAGGGGGTCCTCGGGCGCCCGCTCGGGGTCGAAGACGAGGCTGACGGTGTGCGGGAAGCGCGCGCTGAGCCGCGCCATGGGTTCCGGGGGGCGTACGGGGTCGGTGAGCGTCGCCTCGATCCAGGAGTCCTCGTGGCGCGCGAGGGCGGGGTCCTCGACGAGTTCCTCCAGGCGTCCGCGGATCCGGGCGACGCGCCTGGGTACGGGGCAGTCGATCCGCTCGCCCTCGACCTCGCCGCCGGGCCCGAGGTCGATCAGCCACATCGTCTTGCGGTGGTCCGCCTCGGAGAAGGAGTACGCGAGCGGGGAGCCCGAATAGCGGACGCGCCCGGTGATGGCCTGGCAGCCGTGGAGGTGCCCGAGGGCCACGTAGTCGACGCCGTCGAAGACACCGGCGGGGACGGAGGCCACGCCGCCGACCGTGATGTCCCGTTCGCTGTCGCTCGGTTCGCCGCCCGCGACGAAGGCGTGCGCGAGAACGACCGAGCGGGTACCGGCGGGCCGTCCGGCGAGGTCGGCGCGTATCCGCTCCATCGCCGCCCCGACGACGGCCTCGTGCCCGGCCCTGGCCGTCTTGAACTCCTCGCGCACCAGGGCGGGTTCCAGGTACGGCAGCCCGTAGAAGGCCACGTCCCCGTGCGCGTCGGAGAGGACGACGGGCGTGGCGCACACCGCCGGGTCGGTACGCAGATGGATCCCGGCCCGGTCGAAGAGTCCGGCGCCGACGCCGAGCCTGCGGGCCGAGTCGTGGTTCCCGGAGATCATGACGGTCGGAACGCCCTCGGCGGCGAGCCGGTGCAGGGCCCGGTCGAAGAGTTCGACGGCGGCGAGCGGCGGCACGGCACGGTCGTACACGTCCCCCGCCACCAGCACCGCGTCCACGTCCCGCTCGCGCACCGTCGTCACCAGGTGGTCGAGGAACGCCGCCTGGGCGTCGAGGAGGTTCACTCGGTGGAAGGAACGCCCCAGGTGCCAGTCCGACGTATGCAGAATCCTCAAGAGACGGCTCCGACCTGCATGTGTACCTTCCTCCGCCCCCTTGGCCGGCGCCGTCCCGGCGCGGCCCGACTGTCAGCACGGACCACGTTAGCGCCGGTCGGCGCCCGGGCTGTCACAGACCTCTGTTTTCACCCGGGGAAGGGAGCCGGCCCAGTGCCCGGTCCGCCGGTGCGCCGACGGCGGCGTCGGTCCGTGCGGGGACCGGGCCGCGCGTCGGGGGGTGACGCCGGCCCGGATGGGGGGGCCGAAGATGCCGCCGGGGTGACTCCGGTGGCCACCGCAGGAGTTGGGGATCACATCAGACCTGGTCCGCAACGTGATCCCGGCCACGCCTCCCGCCCGCCTCCGGAGCCGGGTACGGGCCGGAGCGCGGCGGTCGTCCGGGGCGGGGCCGGCGGTCTGCCACCGACCAGGGCGCCCGCCCGCCGCGCCGCCGCTGCCGGGGTCGGAGTCGGCAACGGGAAGGTGACGTCGGCGAGGGGCGGATCGTCGGCCTACGCGCGGTGGCCGTGCACGGGCGGGAGCGGCCGCCGCCGGCCGCGCGTATGTCCGCGAGCACCCCGACCGCACTCGCGTCGCGCGGCCCTGCCGGTGTCCCGCGCCAGGGTGCCTCCGCTCGCGCCGGCGCCGCCGTGCGGCCCCGGGGTCCGGCGCCGGATCCTGACGCGCCCGCGAGGTGCCGGGGGCGTGCCGCCCGCGAAGCCGTCCGCGTGACGTTTCCGCGGTCCGGCCGACCGCGCCCCGGAGCACAGCGGGGCTTCCGGCCCGCCATGACGACCAGTCACGCGAGGTTGTGGTCGCCCCGGTCGTCCGGCGGTGCGCCGCACCCGGCGTACCGGGGCCACGTGGCACACCGGGGCCGCGAGGCACGCCGGCGTCCGCCCTCAGGCGTCGCCGTACGCCTCTCCGCCGAGTTCGAACCCCGCCGTGCCCGCCGTGGCGTCGGCCAGCCAGGCGCGGAAGGGCTCGACGTCCGCCTCCGGCAGCCCGACCTCGATCGCGACCGCGTCGGCGTACCGCACTTCGCGCACCGCGCGTCCGGTCGTCCGCAGGTCGTTCTCCAGCCTTCCGGCCCGCTGGTGGTCGACGGTGACGGTGACGAGCCGGAAGCGCTGCCGGGTGATCGTGCCGAGGGCGTCCAGGGCTTCGCCGACCACTCCGCCGTACGCCCTGATCAGCCCGCCCGCGCCGAGTTTCACGCCACCGTAGTAGCGGGTGACCACGGCGACGGTGTACCGCACCTCGCGGCGCATCAGCATCTGGAGCATCGGCACACCGGCCGTGCCGCCCGGTTCGCCGTCGTCGCTCGCCTTCTGCACGGAGGCGTCCGCGCCGATGACGTACGCGTAGCAGTTGTGCGACGCCGTCGGGTGTTCCCTGCGGACGCGCGCGACGAAGTCCTGCGCCTCCCGCTCGGTCGCGGCGGGTGCGAGCGCGCAGAGGAAGCGCGATCGGCCGATCTCGGCTTCGTGCACACCCGCGCGGGCGACGGTCCGGTACTGCTCCTGCATTCGGCCCACCCTATGCGCAGACCGGAGGGCGCTACTTCCGGAGCAGCAGGATGACGGCGGCGACCACCAGCCCGACGGCCACGGCGGCGGCGCCGTAGGCGAGCCGGTGGGCGCGCAGGCCGGGCAGGAAGCGGTCGGCGGCGTACCGGCCGGGACCGGTCAGCGTGAGCGCGACCGCGGCCGCCGTGAGGAGCATTTCGTACTCGATGCCCTCGGGGGCGAAGAAACCGCCGCCCCACTTCACCGCGAGCACGTTGACCATGGTGCCCACGAGGGCCGCGCCGGCCAGTGGGGTGAGCAGCCCGAGGACGAGCCCGAGGCCGCCGAGCGTCTCGGTGAGGCCGGCCACGACCGCCATCGCCTCGCCGGCCGGGTAGCCGCTCGCGGTGAAGAA
This sequence comes from Streptomyces sp. Wb2n-11, assembly GCF_001049855.1. Lineage (NCBI taxonomy): Bacteria > Bacillati > Actinomycetota > Actinomycetes > Kitasatosporales > Streptomycetaceae > Streptomyces > Streptomyces sp. Wb2n-11. The sequence continues at coordinate 6,189,649 of NZ_CVPB01000001.1, read as the reverse complement.
CTGGCCGGTTCCTTCGAGTCCGCCGCCGCCGAACCAGCCGAAGAGCTTCTGCACGCCGTGCGCGGCCATGGTCAGGCCGAGGGCGAGACGGAGGACGAGCAGGCCGGTGTCGTAGCCGTGGGGCGAGGGGGTGCGGCGGGCAGCGGTGCCGCTGATGACGGGGACGCCGAGGGTGCTGGTGGGGGGAGTCATGTGAGGGGCTCTCCTGTGGGTCGGACCGGTCCGAAGTTACTTGAAACTTCAAGTCACACGTCGCGACGATACACAGCGGTACAACTTTGAACAACAGCGCGCCGGGGAACGGACCGGCGCGCCGCCCCGGGAATGCCCGCAGGACGTCGCCCGTTGGCCACCACAAGTGACCTTCCGACCCCAGGAGGCAGGGCGTGTACGGCGACCCGGCAACGATCCGCAAGATCCTCACGCAGTCCGGCGACACCTGGGCGGTGGTGGGCCTGTCCGGCAACCGGTCGCGGGCGGCGTACGGCGTCGCCGAGGTGCTCCAGCGCTACGGCAAGCGCGTCGTGCCGGTCCACCCCAAGGCCGAGACCGTCCACGGCGAACAGGGGTACGCGTCACTGGCCGACATCCCGTTCCCGGTCGACGTCGTGGACGTGTTCGTCAACAGCGACCTCGCGGGCGGCATCGCGGACGAGGCGGTGGCGGCCGGCGCCAAGGCCGTGTGGTTCCAGCTGGGGGTCGTCGACGAAGCCGCCCGCGAACGCACCCGCGCCGCCGGACTGGACGTGGTCATGGACCGCTGCCCGGCGATCGAGATCCCCCGGCTCGGCTGACGGCCGGCCGGGGCGCACTGCCGGAGGGGGTCAGACCCCGAGTCCGTCGACGACGACCGCGCCCGGCAGCCCCGCGAAGGCCTTGCCGGGCAGGATGAGCTTGCCCCTGCGGCGGCCGCTGTCGATCAGGACCCACGGGACGCCGGTGACGGCGGAGTCCACGAGCAGCGGCCAGCCGGCGGGCAGCCCGACCGGCGTGATGCCGCCGTACTCCATGCCGGCCCCGCCGACGGCCGTGTCCATCGGGGCGAACGACGCCTTGCGCGCGCCGAGGTGCTTGCGGACCGCGCCGTTCACGTCCACGCGCGTACAGGAGAGGACCACGCAGGCGGCCAGGGTGGTCTCGCCGCCCCGCTTGCCCGCGACGACCACGCAGTTCGCCGAGGCGTCGAGGAGTCCGGTGCCGTAGTGCTCGGCGAAGGCCGCCGTGTCGGCGATCTCCGGGTCGGTGTCGACGTAGACCAGCTGGTCCGCGGGTACGTCGTTGCTCCACGCGCGCACGGCCTCCGCGACCGGCGCGGTCAGCAGGCCGAGGCAGTCGGGAGCGGGCGTGGCATTGTCGAAGTCTCCGAGGGGCGCGCGCATGGGCAGACGCTAACAGCCGCCCCTGGGAGCGCGTTGACCGTCTCAGCGTACGGGCGGAATCGATACGGCCATCGTCATCTCGACCGTCTCGGTGCCTTCGTTGCGGTACGCGTGCGGCACGTTCGCCTCGAACGTCGCGGAAGTCCCCGCCGGCACGGAGTGCGGCTCGCCGTCGACCACGAGGGTCAGCTCTCCCGCGGTGACGTGCAGCAGTTCGGTGGTCCCGGCGGGGTGCGGGTCGGACGCGCTGCTGTCGCCCGGCACCAGCCGCCAGGCCCACAGCTCCAGCGGGCCACGGGTCTCGGTGCCGACGAGCAGCGTGGTGTGGCTGCCCGCGTCCGTGGACCGCATGCGGACCGCCTGCTCCCGCGGCACGAGCCGGACCTGCTTGCCCTGTTCGTGGTCGAGCAGGGTGGTGATGCTGACGCCGAGTGCGTCGGCGAGCTTCACCGTGGTGCCGACGCTCGGATTCGTACGCGCCTGCTCGATCTGGATGATCATGCCGCGGCTGACACCGGCGCGGGCGGCCAGCGCGTCCAGCGTGAAGCCTCGCTCACCCCTCCAGCGCTTGAGGTTGCGGGCGAGCGAGTGCGTGAGCTGGTCGAGGTCCGTCACATTACGTCCAATATTTTGGATGACAGAGTTCAATGAACCGCACTACGGTCTGGTGCACCAGACCGTTCACCGCACTGTACTGCGAGGCACCGCCATGACCGCACTCTTCGCCCTGGCCACCAGTCTGCTCTGGGGGCTGGCCGACTTCGGCGGTGGACTGCTCACCCGGCGTACGCCCGCGCTGACCGTCGTCGTCGTGTCCCAGACCATCGCCGTGGTGGTGCTGGGTGCGGTCGTCGTCGCGACCGGCGGCTGGAGCGAGGCCGGGCCGCAGCTGTGGTTCGCGGTGGCCGCGGGCGCGGTCGGCCCCGTCGCGATGCTGTGCTTCTACAAGGCCCTCGCGCTGGGCCCGATGGGTGTCGTCTCGCCGCTGGGGTCGGTGGGCGTCGCCGTGCCCGTCACGGTCGGCCTGGTCCTCGGCGAGCGTCCCGGACTGCTGCAGTTCGCCGGCATCGCGGTCGCGATCGCCGGAGTGGTGCTGGCGAGCGGTCCGCAGCTGCGCGGGGCGCCGGTGCAGCGGCAGGCGGTCGTGCTGACGCTGGTCGCGGCGGTCGGCTTCGGTGCGGTGCTGGCCCTGATCGCCGAGGCGTCCACCACTCTGGTGGGGCTGTTCCTCGCGCTCTTCGTCCAGCGCGTGACCAACGTGGCGGTCGGCGGCGCGGCGCTGTACGTGTCGGTCAGGCGCGGCGCGAAGGCCCTTCCCGAGGACGGCGGGATGCGCGTGGTCCGGTCCGCGCTGCCCGCCCTGGCGTTCGTCGGTCTCGCCGACGTCGCGGCGAACGGCACGTACTCCCTCGCCGCTCAGAGCGGGCCCGTCACCGTCGCCGCCGTACTGGCCAACCTCTACCCGGTCGTCACGGCGCTGTGCGCCCTCGCCCTCCTCAAGGAACGGCTGCGCGCGGTGCAGGCGGCGGGCGCCGGGCTGGCGGTGGTGGGCACGGTGCTGCTCGCCGCGGGGTGAGCGGACCGGCATCCACCGCGGCTCATTCGGCGGCCCCGGCCTCCGTCTCCAGCTCGGCCAGCGCCAGCAGCTGCTCCGGAGTGACGCCCTCCGGGATCGGTACGGGCGCGGGCGTGCGCAGCGGCGGCTGCCAGCCCTTCACCGCGTCCCAGCTGCGTACGACCCGGGCGGGCGCCCCGGCCACCACCGCGTGGTCGGGAACCTCGCCCCGTACGACCGCGCCCGCCGCGACGACGACGTTGCGGCCGAGCCGGGCACCCGGGAGGATCACGGCGCCGGTGCCGATCCAGCAGCCGGGGCCGATCTCCACCGGGTCCGTGCGGGGCCACTGCTTGCCGACGGGGACGTCGGGGTCGTCGTAACTGTGGTTCGTGGACGTCACGTACACGAACGGACCGAAGTAGCAGTCGTCCGCGATGGTCACCGCCGTATCGGCGATGACATGGCTGCCGCGGCCGAGGACCACACCGTTGCCGAGCCGCAGGATCGGGTCGGGGCCGAGGTCGAGGCCGGGCATCATTCCGGCGGTCAGGGTGACCTGCTCGCCGATGACGCAGTGGTCGCCGAGGCGGATCCACTCCTCGCCGAACACGGTGCCCTGCGGGAAGGCGAGCTTCGTTCCGGTGCCGATCGCACCGAAGCGCAGCCGCCCCGGACGCTCCGCGCTGACCGCTCCGGCCTGCTGCACCCAGCGCCATCCGGCGTGCACGGCGCCGGTCACCAGACGGCGGCGCCAAGCGGCCAGCGCAGACAACGATGAGAACGTGTTTCTGTTCTTCGGCACCCGCACACGGTAGTCGGCGGGACGCGGGCGGCCCGGAGCGGCCTGCTGTGATGTTCGCCCCACCCGACGCCCCGAAGACCGGGAGCGTCACTTACGGTTCCCCTGGCGCGACCGACCAGCGACGAAGCACCAGGGAGCACGCGATGGCACAGCAGGCTTTGATCACCGGCGTCGGCGGCAAGGAGCCGCGGACCGACCCGTCGGCCTTCGCCGCGCCGACGTCCGTCGTGATCGGGGACGTCACGCTGGGCGCGGGCGCCAGCGTCTGGTACCACGCCGTGCTGCGCGCCGACTGCGGGCCGATCGTCCTCGGCGTCGACAGCAACATCCAGGACAACTGCACGGTCCATGTGGACCCGGGCTTCCCCGTCACGGTCGGCGACCGCGTCTCCGTGGGGCACAACGCCGTACTGCACGGGTGCACCGTCGAGGACGACGTACTGGTGGGCATGGGCGCCACGGTGCTCAACGGCGCGCACATCGGCGCCGGTTCGCTGGTCGCCGCGCAGGCGCTCGTGCCGCAGGGCATGCGAGTGCCCCCGGGCTCGCTGGTCGCCGGCGTACCCGCCAAGGTGAGGCGGGAGCTGACGGACGAGGAGCGCGAGGGCATCAAGCTGAACGCCGCGATGTACGTGGAGCTGGCCAGGAGCCACCGCGAGGCGCACGCGGACTAAGGACGGGGCGACGCCGTCAGTCGGCGGTCGCCGCTGCTTTCTCCGGCGCGGCGGCCACCGGCTCCTCCCCGGCCTGCGACCGCGCCCCGGACTGGGCCGCGGCCTTCTTCGCGCGGCCCTTGAGCACGAGCATCGAGGTGACACCGAACAGCACGGCGAGCACCAGGCCCAGCCACGAGAAGCGCTTGAGCCACGCCTCCGCGACCACCCCCACCGAGTAGATGACGGCGGTGGTGCCGCCCGCCCACAGGATGCCGCCGAAGACGTTGGCGATGAGGAACTTCCAGTACGGCATGCGCAGGACGCCCGCGAGCGGTCCCGCGAAGATCCGCAGCAGGGCGACGAAGCGGCCGAAGAAGACCGCCCACATGCCCCACTTCTCGAACGAGCGCTCCGCCATGGCGATGTTGCTCTCGCAGAAGTGCTTGGGGAACTTGCGGCCCAGTTTCGCGAGCAGCGGCCTGCCGCCCTTGCGTCCGATCGCGTAACCGATCGAGTCACCGATGATGGCGCCCGCCGTGGCGCACGCGCCGAGGACGTACGGGTCGATGTCGCCGTGCTGGGAGGCCAGCAGGGCCGAGCTGACGAGAACGATCTCGCCCGGCAGCGGAATGCCCAGACTTTCCAGCCCGATGACAACCCCCACCAGGAGGTAAATGCTGACCGCCGGGATGGTCTCGAGCCACTCCGTGATGTGCAACGCCGGTTCCTGTCGTCGTGGGAGGGCGGCTGCCCGCCGTGCGCCCCCGTGGCGCACGGCGGGCAGCCTACCCGCACCTCACCGCGGCGCGGCGGCGTCCGGGAGGTCGCTCCCGTCACACGGGGCGCGGTCGGCTGGGGTCAGCTGTGGGGACGCAGAGTCCACACGACGGTCATCTCGCCCGTCACGGCGCCGTCCTCGCGCCGGATGGCGATCTCGACGGGGAATTCGGGGCGCTGTCCGGCGTCGAGCTCCGCGACCACGTCCGCCGCCGGGCGGCCGAGCGTCGCGGTCGCGGTGACCGGCCCCATGGCGAGCTTCTTGTAGCCGATCTCCGCCCTGACGGCGAGCGGCACGGCACGCGACAGCTGGTCGCCGAAGGCGGCGAGGACGATCGCGCCGCTCGCCGACTCGGCGAGGGTGAACATCGCGCCGGCGTGCGGGCCGCCCACGTGGTTGTGGTAGTCGGCCTGGTCCGGAAGGCGGACCACGGCGCGCTCCTCCGTGGTCTCCAGGAATTCGAGGTTGAGGGTACGGGCCATGGGAACCGTCGCCGCGAGCATGTCGCCGACGGACATCTGATCTGCGCTCATGCGGCGCCAGGTTACCCACGAGTAGGCACGCTTGGCCATCCCCTCGGGGGCGGAAGCAACGGCTCCGGCCGCGCACCTCTATCGTTACCGGTCATGTGGCCAGGACAGCAGCCGCCCGGGGGCGAGCAGAACCCGCAGGACCCGCAGGACCCGTACCGGCAGCCGGGCTATCAGCAGCCGGGGTACCCGTCACCTGGCTACCGGCAGCCGGGCTACCAGCAGTCGGGGTACCAGCAGCCCAATCCCTACCAGCAGCAGCCGTACGCGCCCTTGACGCCGCCGGGCGGCCCGCAGCCGCCGGACGGCAACCGGAAGAAGACCGCGATCGTCGCGATCGTCGCGGCCACCGCCGTCGTCGCGGCGGCCGTGATCACCGGCGCGGTGGTCCTGGGGAAGGACGACGAGGGCGGCGGCACCCGGGCGGGCGGCAGGAAGACCTCGTCGCCTTCCGCCACCTCCGAGGCCCCCTCCGCCCCCACCCCTCCCGTCGAGAATCCGCGCGGCGGCTCGGTCGAGAAGGCCAAGCCGACGATCCCCGGCTGGAAGGTCGTCACCAACCCGAAGCACGGAACCCGCTTCGACGTACCGCCGGAGTGGGAGGTACAGGCGTCCGGCATCACCCTCAGCATCGCGGACAGCGTGAACCCGGGAGACAAGCCCCTCATCGGGATGTCGGCGCCGGCGTACTTCAAGAGCGGGTGGTGCGGCAAGAACGCGCTGCTCGGAGCGGCCGGGACCCGGGGCGCGAACGGGGCCCGCACCACGACCACCGAGGCCGAGAACGTGGCCGACAACTGGGTGTTCGCCGCGTACGACCAGAAGGAGACCGGCACGTTCAAGGTCTCCAGGGCCACGCCGTTCACCTCCGCGTCCGGGCTCAGGGGCAGCGTGTCCGTCGCCTCCGTCACGGGCGTCGCCAAGAAGGACAAGTGCGACACCGACGGCAAGTCGATCGCCTTCGCCTTCAAGGACACCGACGGCGACTTCGCCGTCTGGAGCCTGTACACCTCCACGGGCGTCAAGGACGAACTCCCCGACGCGACCATCCGGAAGATCCTCAAAACGGTCCGGCTGATCGAGTCCTGAGCAGACCTGCCGCCGGCGCCGAATCGGTTTGGCAACGGCGGCCGACGCCAGCGATAGTCCGGAAGTGACATCTCCTGCCGCCGCTCCCCGCCGAGCCCGCCGCCCCGAATGGGCCGGCCGTAACTACACCCTGCTGACCGCCGCCGCGGTCGTGACGAACCTGGGCACCCACGGTGCGCTGATCGCGGCGGCGTTCGCCGTCCTCCAGGCCGGCGGCGACGGCGGTGACGTGGGCATGGTGGCCGCGGCCCGTACCCTGCCGCTCGTTCTGTTCCTCCTCGTGGGCGGTGCGATAGCCGACCGGATGCCGCGCCACCACGTGATGGTCGCCGCCAACGCGCTCAACTGCCTCTCCCAGGGAGCCTTCGCCCTGCTGGTCCTGACGGGCGATCCCCAGCTGTGGCAGATGATGGTCCTGACCGCCCTGTGCGGCACGGGCCAGGCGTTCTTCAACCCGGCGGCCGAGGGCATGCTCCTGTCCAGCGTCAGCGGCGAACAGGCCAACCGCGCCTTCGCGCTCTTCCGGATGGCCATGAACGGCGCCGGCATCGGCGGCGCGGCGCTCGGCGGCGCGCTGGTCGCCGCGGTGGGACCCGGCTGGGTCCTCGCCGTCGACGCCGCGGCGTTCGCCTTCGCCGGCGCGCTGCGGGCCTTCCTCGACGTGAGCCACATCAAGCCCCGCGAATCCGGCGGCGGGATGCTGGCCGACCTGCGCGAAGGCTGGCACGAGGTCGTCGGCCGGCCCTGGCTGTGGAGCATCGTGGCGCAGTTCTCGGTGGTCGTCGCCGTCGTGGGAGCCGCCGAGGCGGTCTACGGGCCACTGGTCGCCGAGGAGGAACTGGGCGGCGCCGCGCCCTGGGGCCTGGCCCTGGCCGCCTTCGGTGTCGGCACGGTCGGCGGCGCGCTGGTGATGATGCGGTGGAAGCCCCGGCGTCTGCTGTTCGTCGGAACCCTGTGCGTCTTCCCGCTCGCCCTGCCGTCGGCGGCGCTGGCCGTGCCGCTGCCGGCGGCGGGTCTCGCCGCGGTGATGTTCTTCAGCGGTGTCGCGATCGAGGTGTTCGGTGTCGCCTGGATGACGGCGCTCCACCAGGAGATCCCGGAGGAGAAGTTCTCACGCGTGTCGGCGTACGACTGGTTCGGTTCGGTCGCGATGCTGCCGCTGGCCACGGCGGTGGCCGGACCCGTCGAAAGCCTCGTCGGGCGCCATGAGGCGCTGTGGGGCTGCGCGGCTCTGGTGGTGCTCGTCACCGCCGCGGTGCTGTTCGTGCCCGACGTGCGGAACCTGACCCGCCGTACGCACGGGACGCCGAAGACGGACGTGTCCGTCCCCTCCCCCGCGTCCTCGTCCGCCCCCGCCGTGCCGTCAGCCGATGCCGAAGGCACCACCGGGCGGCTCGGGTGACTCCACCGCGTCCTCGTCCCGTACCGCCGTCGCGCCACCGATGAAGCGCGCCAGCGAAGGACCGCTCTCCACGCGCGCGGGGAAGGCGTCCCCGGCGGCCCTGCGGGCCAGGGCCGCCGTGTCGACGGGGACGTGCGAGGCGATCAGCACCGCGTTGCCGAAGCGGCGGCCGCGCAGCACGCCCGGTTCGGCGATCAGGGCGAGCTCCTCGAAGACGGCCGCGAAGGTGGCCAGCTGGGAGCGGAGGAAGGCGAACGGCGCGCCGTCCGCGAGGTTGGCCGCGTAGATGCCGCCGGGGCGCAGGACGCGTCCGGCCAGCCGTGCGTACGCGACGGACGTGAGGTGCGCGGGCACCCGGGAACCGCCGAAGACGTCGGCGACGAGTACGTCGGCGGAGGCGGCCGGGGCGTTTTCGAGCCACTGGCGCGCGTCGGCGCCGTGCACCCGTATCCCGGACCCTTCGGCCAGCGGCAGGTGTTCGGCGACCAGCGCCAGCAGGCCCCGGTCGGCCTCCACCACGTCCTGGCGCGAGCCCGGCCTGGTGGCCGCCGTGTAGCGGGGCAGCGAGAGGCCGCCGCCGCCGAGGTGCAGCACGTCGAGGGGTGCGCCCCGCTCCGCGGCGCAGTCGACGACATGGGCGAGGCGCCGCGCGTACTCGAACTCCAGGTGGGCGGGATCGTCCAGGTCGACGTACGACTGGGGCGCGCCGTCGACCGTGAGCAGCCAGGCCCGCTCCCGGTCCACGTCGGGCATCAGCTTGGCTGTGCCCCGGTCCACGTCCCGGATCACGGGTATCGGCTCGTCCACCCCACCATTGTGCGGCGCCGGTCGGCCCGCCCCGCGCCGGGGAGCGGTTCCGTGCCGTGTCCTCGGAGGAACTCCCCGCGGTGGAGCCGTGAGGTGTCACGGCGGGAAGGGGCGGGGCGGGTCCGGGAACAACTTCCGGACCGCCCCGCCCCGGCCGCCGCTCAGGCGCCGCTCAGGCGCCGCTCAGGCCACGATGCCCGTCACCGTGCCGGCGCCGACCGTGCGTCCGCCCTCGCGGATCGCGAAGCCCAGCCCCGGCTCCAGCGGTACCTCACGTCCCAGCTCGACGGTCACCGTGACCGTGTCGCCGGGGCGCGCGACAGCCGTTTCGCCGAGGTCGATGTCGCCGACCACGTCCGCGGTACGGATGTAGAACTGCGGCCGGTAGCCGCTCGTGACGGGCGTCGTACGGCCGCCCTCCCGCGCCGACAGGACGTACACCTGCGCGGTGAAGCGCCTGCTGGGCACCACGCTGCCCGGCGCCGCCACGACGTGGCCGCGGCGCACGGCGTCGCGCGGCACGCCGCGCAGCAGCAGCGCGACGTTGTCCCCGGCCTCGGCGGACTCCATCGGCTTCCCGAAGGTCTCCAGGCCGGTGACCACCGTTTCGCCCGCTTTCAACGTCGCAGTCGCGCCCAGCACCTCCACCCGGTCGCCGACTCTGACCGTGCCTCGCTCGACGGCGCCGGTGACGACCGTTCCGCGCCCGGTGATGGTCAGCACGTTCTCGACCGGCATGAGGAACGGCGCGTCCGTGTAGCGCTCCGGGATCGGTACGTACGTGTCCACCGCGTCCAGCAGCGCCTCGATCGCCGCGGTCCAGCGCGGGTCGCCCTCCAGCGCCCTGAGCCCGGACACCCGCACGACGGGCACGGCGTCGCCGCCGTAACCGTGCGCGGACAGCAGGTCGCGCACCTCCAGCTCGACCAGGTCGGTGAGCTCCTCGTCGCCCGCGTCGGCCTTGTTGAGGGCGACGACGATGTGGTCGACGCCGACCTGGCGGGCGAGCAGGACGTGCTCGGCCGTCTGCGGCATGATCCCGTCGAGCGCGGACACCACGAGGATCGCCCCGTCGAGCTGCGCTGCTCCGGTCACCATGTTCTTGACGTAGTCGGCGTGGCCCGGCATGTCGACGTGCGCGTAGTGCCGGGTGTCGGTCTCGTACTCGACGTGCGCGATGTTGATGGTGATGCCGCGCAGCGCCTCCTCGGGGGCCCGGTCGATGCGGTCGAACGGCACGAAAGTGCCGGTCCCGCGCTCGCTCAGGACCCTGGTGATGGCGGCGGTCAGGGTGGTCTTGCCGTGGTCGACGTGGCCCATGGTGCCGATGTTCAGGTGCGGCTTGGTGCGCACGTATGCCGTCTTGGGCATGGTGATCTTCCTCGGAAGGTCGAAGCGTGGGAGGGACCCCCGGGCCTTGCCGACCCTCCCCCTGCGGGGTCCGCCGGACGATCCGGGAAGGGTCAGCTTCGGGCGCCGCCGAAGGGCGCTGCGGCAGCGGATGCCGCGGAGGTGAGTGCTGCGGGGATGTTCACGGCAGCCTTCGGCGCGTCCGCTACTGCGGTCTGCGCTGCGAGGAAGGCGTGCCTGGACATGTCGTCGATCCTCGCCGACGGCCGCCCTCGCGTCGAACGGTTTTCCTCCCTCTCCGGCCCTTCGGCGACCGAGGCGGGGAGAGGAGGTTCACGAAGCTGTCACGAGGCGGTGCGGTGCGCATTACAGCGATCACACGCGGTTCTCGGTTAGTCTCCCCGGATGCTCGAGCCCGCCGCTTCGCCCGCAGGTTTCACCGTCCGGTGCACCAGGGCGCTGCTCTCCCCCTGGTCCCGGCTGTCGCTGCTCGTGGTGATGCTCGCGGCAGCGGTGACGACGGTGCTGGTCCTCGAACCGCAGCGGTTGCTGAGCGCGGGCTGGCCGCCCCAGCTGAGCGGTGCGGCGGCCGTCGTGCTGTTCGGTCTCGCGTACGGGCTGTGCACAGCGGCGTTCGTACCGCGGCCGATCCTCAATCTCGCCGCGGGCGCCCTGTTCGGCTCGCAGGCGGGGCTCGTCTCCGCCGTCGCGGGAACGGTCGTCGGCGCCGGAATCGCCTTCGGCCTCGGCCGGGTGCTGGGCCAGGAGGCGCTGCGTCCGCTGCTGCGCGGGCGGGCGCTGCTCGCGGCGGACGGCCAGCTGAGCCGGCACGGTTTCCGCACGATGCTGGCCGTCCGGCTGTTCCCCGGTGTGCCCTTCGCCGCCGCCAACTACTGCGCCGCGGTCTCCCGCATGGGGTGGCTTCCGTTCCTCCTGGCGACGGGGATCGGGTCGGTCCCCAACACGGCGGCGTACGTCATCGCGGGAAGCAGCGCCTCGTCCCCGACGTCTCCCGCGTTCCTGATCGCCATGGGGTTCATCGCGCTGTCCGGACTCGGCGCGGCGGTGGTCGCCTGGCGCAAGCGCCACCGGCTGCGCGGCAAGACCGGCAAGTAGCCGAGCGGGGCCGCCGGATCCGGTTCCTGCCCGGCCGGGCACTCAGACGGGGGCTTCCCGCGGGGGCTGTCGCCGCGGACGATACTCTGCCCAGCGACGGACCTGACCGCATCTGCACGCTGCTGCACACTCACATCCGGGACGGCATTAGCCCCATGAGTTGGTTCGAATCATTCATCCTCGGACTCGTCCAGGGGCTCACCGAGTTTCTGCCGATCTCGTCGAGCGCCCACCTTCGGCTGACAGCCGCCTTCGCGGGCTGGCACGACCCGGGTGCGGCCTTCACTGCGATCACCCAGATCGGCACCGAGGCGGCCGTCCTCATCTACTTCCGCAAGGACATCGCCCGGATCGTCTCCGCCTGGTGCAAGTCCCTCGTCGACAAGTCGATGCGCGGTGACCACGACGCCCAGATGGGCTGGCTCGTCATCGTCGGCTCCATCCCCATCGGCGTGCTCGGCGTCACCTTCAAGGACCAGATCGAGGGCCCGTTCCGCGACCTGCGGCTGATCGCCACCACGCTGATCGTCATGGGCATCGTCCTCGGCATCGCCGACCGCCTCGCGGCCCGCGACGAGGCCGGCGGCAAGCACCGCGCGGTCAGGGAACGCAAGACGCTCAGGGAACTGGGCGTCAGGGACGGCCTGATCTTCGGCGTCTGCCAGGCTATGGCACTGATCCCGGGCGTCTCGCGCTCCGGCGCGACGATCAGCGGCGGCCTGCTGATGGGCTACACCCGCGAGGCGGCGGCACGCTATTCGTTCCTGCTCGCCATCCCCGCGGTGCTGGCTTCCGGTGTCTTCGAGCTCAAGGACGCGAGTGAGGGCGGCCACGTGTCGTGGGGCCCGACGATCTTCGCGACGATCATCGCCTTCGTCGTCGGCTATGCCGTGATCGCGTGGTTCATGCGTTTCATCACGACGAAGAGCTTCATGCCGTTCGTGATCTACCGGGTCCTGCTCGGCATCGCACTGTTCATCCTGGTCGGCACCGACACGCTGAGCCCGCACGCGGGCGAGTCGGCGGGCTGACCCGCGCCTCTCGCCGGTCCCACCGGTCTCACCAATGCGAAGGGCGCGTCAGCGCGGGCGGGAGCCTGGTGCCGGCGTCGCCCTTCGCCGCGTTCAGCTGTGACTGGGTGAGGAAGAAACTTCCGGTGAGGTCGGCGCCCGAGAGGTCGGCGTCGCGGAAGTCGGCCCCGATCAGGTCGGCCACCCGCAGGTCGGCGCCCCGGAGATCGGCGCCTATGAGGTACGCCCCCCGCAGGTCGGCGCCGTGCAGGTCGGCGCCCTGGAGTTTCGCACCGATGAGGTCGGCGCCCCTGCGGTCCTTGGTCCGGCGCCCCTTCTTCCCCTTGCCGGCCCTCTGCCCCCGCTGCCCTTTCCCGTCGCCCGTGACGCCGGCGCGCACGAGTTCGCTCGTACGCAGGAGGAGAGCGTTGACGTCCTGCCGGTGCGCTGCCACATCCAGCGCCAGCAGCTCGTCCGGGCTGCCCTGCGAGAGGCGTTCGACGGTGGCGAGGGCGGTGCGGAGGTCGCCGTGGAGGGCACGGGCCGGCCCCAGCTCCAGTGCCTCGTTCAGGTACCAGAGCAGTTCGTGGAGCTGCCGCACGACGGGGAGGAGGGCGAACATCTGCCGCGCGGTGTCCGGGGCCTGCCGCCAGTCCTGTCCGGCGTAGGTGACCTGGGATATCCGCTGCCCCGCGCCGAAGCAGTCGTACACGGTGCAGCCCTGGAAACCCTGCGGCCTCAGGCGCTGGTGGACACCGCAGCGGAAATCGTCCTGGAGGTTCGGGCAGGGCTGCCCGGCGTCCTTGTCGATCGCGAAGTCCGCGGAGGCCGTGAAGGCGAGTGCGACACAACACAGACCGAAGCAGTTCGCACAGTCGGCCCGCAGGTCGAGGCCGCCTCGGCCGGGGACGGATGTGGTGTGAACGCGCTGCTCGGACAAGGTGTGCGACCTCCTGGCGGGGTAGCGGGCACCGCCGCCCGGCACCCGGCGTTCCACCCTAGTGCGAGGAAAGCCACTGCCGTACTGGTGCTCGCTGTCAGTGCCTCGCCGTAGTCTTGTCGCATGTACCGCTCACCCCCGCCGTCTGGTTCCGTGCGGCCCCTGACCGAGGCGAACGAGGCGATCCGCGCCCTGGTCGAGTCGCGCACGGACGGGTCATGGCCTGCGGACGAGTACGAACTTCTGCTTCTGCAGTGGGACGCGGCCGTGCGCGGCGAGGTCGTCGAAGTGGCCTAGGGCCTGTTCCGGGTTTGGATCATGTTGGTCGGAGACTGCGGATCCAGATCACGGCACCGCGTAGGTGGAGTCCGGCGAGGTGGCTGGTGGAGGTCTTGTCGTAGCGGGTGGCCAGGCCCCGCCACTCCTTGATCTTGTTGATGCAGCGTTCGACGGTGTTGCGGTCCTTGTACAGGTTCGGATCGTGACCGGCCGGGCGGCCGCCGCGCGAGCCCTTCTTCTTGCGGTTGGCGGCCTGGTCGGCCTTCTCCGGGATGACACCGCGGATGCGGCGTCGCCGCAGGTAGGCACGGTTGGCGCGGGAGGAGTACGCCTTGTCCGCCGCGACGGCGCCGGGCCGGGTGCGCGGGCGTCCGGCCGGACCACGCACCCTGATGCCCTCCAGCACCGGGATGAAGCGGGGGCTGTCGGCCGCCTGTCCCGGTGTGACGATGAACGACAGTGGCCGGCACCGGCGTTCGGCCGCGAGGTGGGTCTTGGTGGTCAGTCCGCCCCGGGAACGGCCCAGTTCAGCCGCGCGGAGCCGGGCTCTGCGCCGCCGCCGTAAACGCCGCCGTTCCTCACGCGCCATTTCATCGCCGTCCTTGTCCGGCGGCACTATTGACGTGCTTTGCCCCTTTCGAGGAGCCCCTTTTCCTCGGTGACGGCCTTCTCCAGCTCGTCCAGCAGTTCGGGATCGACAGCCATTCCCGCCGCGTGATGATGAGCGCGGGCGACCGTGGAATCCACGCTGACCAGGTCGAGATCGACCTGTCCGCGGGCCGCCGCCTCGGCGATCATCCCCTCCAGCAGCGTCCGGAAGGTCCCAGCCACCGCCCAGCGCCGGAACGCGCCGTAGACGGTCGACCAGGAGCCGTACTCCTCAGGCACGTCCCGCCAGGGACACCCGACCCTGAACCGCCACATCACAGCGTTGAACAGCCGCCGCAGGTCAGGGACCGGGCCACACTCACCCACCGGCAAGAACGGCTCGACCAACTCCCACTCGGCATCCGAGAGATCACCACGCGCCACCCTCGGCAACTACCAGGCCCAGACCGCCCAGCACCGGCGAATCTCCAAACCAATGATCTGAACCTGGAACATGCCCTAGCAGCCCAGCCGGCTCGCAGGGCCTTGTCGAGTTCGAGCAGATTCCAAGGACGCATGGCGCCACCCTTGCAGCCACCACTGACATCACCGACGGCACAGGCGTCATGCCTGCCGCCGAACCATACGATCCTCCAGACAGTAGACAAATAGTCACATCGGACAGGGAGATCACATGTCCGTCCGCAAGGAAATGAAATGTCCGCCCAGAAGGACGTCAGCGGGCCCGTTGACATCGATGTGGGCAGCGGTCCGTCGTAGCCGGCCCCGTCAGCCCGCCACGTAGCCGTCGGGCCCGGACAGCTCTGCGGCTGAGGACGCCGCGCGATTCAGGTGGAAAGGCCCGCCCGGATCAGCTGCCTCCGCCACAGCCGCCGCCACCCCCACAGCCGCCGCCACCCCCGCAACCGCCGCCCCAGGACGAGCCACCCCGGTGGTTTCCCTCCCACCAGCCGCCCCCGCTCTTGACCGGCTGGCGGTCGCTGCGGCTTCCAGCGGCCGCCACGAGCCCCACGATCAGCAGCACCACGATCACCACCAGGCCGAAAGCCAAGATCCTCACGGCTCTCACCGTCCTTCCAGTCCCCCGAAGCGAGGCGCTCGCTTCTCACATGGGTGGGAGATGCCCCCGCCTCCCGGAAGGCAAAGCACACTTGAGCGACTTCAGAGGGTTCTATCGAAGGAACGGCCCCTGACCTGCGCATATGTGCAGGTCAGGGGCCGTTCGCACACCACCGGGCCGTCTGCGGGCCGTACTCTTTCCCAACGATTGTTCAAGCTCCGAGGTGTCCCCCGTCGCTGGAGCCGAGGAGAGGATTCGTGAGCCGCCGTTGGACGGCGGTGGGCAGGGACCACAGCTCGGCACGCCGCCTTTGGCCCTCCGCCCCCTGACGGGACGGGCGGCACGGCGGATGCCGGACACGGCCAGGGACAGGGCGGCCGGGGACACGGCGAGCGATTCCGCCGCGTGTTCATGCCAGCGGGTCATGGCCCCAGTTCATGAGCGAATGCCTCCATCGGGTGTCCCGTACATCGCCCGAGGGCCGCTGGGCCAGGTGCCGCCGGACGTAGCCGGTGACCTTCCGCATGTGCTGGTAGTCGTCGTCCGAGAGGTCGCCCTTCTTCGCGCGCAGGAGGTCCACGATCCGGCGGCCGGAGGCGTGACCCGTGGACTCGCCGCCGTCCTTGTGCTGTCCGGCACTCTGCGACTGCTCGGATTCCAGCCACTTCTCCAGTTCGGCCGGCTTCATGTTCACCAGCTCGTGGAACTCGTCCCAGGTCTCTTTCCGCTCACTGTCGTCCACGCGACCTCACTTCTTCTTCAGCGCTGACGGCTTGTGCACCGCGGACTTGCCGGACTTCTCACTGCGGACCTGGTACTGCGGATCCTCGGACGAGGCGTCCACCGTCCGCCCTGCGGCTTTTGTCCGCTCAGTGATCTTTTTCTCTACCTTGCCTTCGGCTTCACTGCCGTGACTGCTCCAGGTGACCTTGTCGCCCTTCTGCAGCCCCTTGCTTCCGCTGCGCTTCTTCGTCATGCGTTCTCCCTCGCTGCGCGCGCCGGACGACCCGGCCTTCCTCCTCCAGAGTGCGGGCTTTCCGGTCTCGTCGCAGCTCGTGAACAGGCGCAGCTGCGGGCAGAAGCGAGTACAGCCGGCGACAGCGGTCACCGATGGGACCGGGGAAGCCGGAAAGCTGGTACGGCGACGTCGTCGGCGTTGTGAGGGACGAGGCCAGTGAGCTAGTACTGCAACCGTGTCTGATGTGGCGGTGGTTTAGTTTGCGGGCTGTGGCCTCGTCGTCTGTAGTGGCTGATGCGTGCTCGGTGCTGTGCCTGTCGTCGCCATCTGGATCCGTGCAGGACCTGGGTGATCGGTGGGAGGAGCCGTGCTGTGAGGTGGGCGGTCAGGCGGCGGATCTCGGGCGGGCTCAGCGGGACAAGGTGCTGCTCACCGGGTTTGGATCCCCTTTTTTGAACTCCTGTGCACGCACGGTTGTGAGGTAGGCGTGGGCTGCCATGGCGAGGGTGATGTGCCGGTACCAGGCGTGGTACTTGCGGACCTGGTAGTGGTCGAGGCCGCATTCGTTCTTCGCGCTCTGGAAGCACTCCCCGATCGTCCAGCGGCGGCCGGCCACGGCCAGGAGGGTGTTCAGGGTGGTGTCCTGAGGTGCGAAGCAGACGTAGGAGGCGATCTCGGTGGGATCGGTGATGCTGCGGCGGGCCAGTACCCAGTGCTCGACGCCCTCCTCGCGCCGGGGGCGGATGGGGGCCCGGGCCCAGTCGTAGACGCGCTCGCCGTGGGAGCCCCGTCCGTGGGAGCGGCGTTTCCACGCCTGCCGGGGCAGAGTGGCGACCAGCTCTTCCACGGGGTGGTCCATGCGTGAGGCGGTGACGACGGTGTCGGTGCGGCGGGTCGCCAGCACGTGGAACACCCCGCGCTGTTCGAGCCAGTACCGCAGGCCTTTGACCTGCCCGTATGCCTCGTCGGCGGTCAGCCATGCGAACGGCACCCGCGCGGCGAGGGCCCGCTCGATCATGCTCTTGGCGTGTTCGTTCTTCGTGGCGAAGGCGATCTCGTCGGGGACCGCGGCCGCGCGGCAGCGTTCCCGGTCCCCGGTCCAGGACGCGGGCAGGTACAGCTCCCGGTCGATCAGCGTGTGACCGGCATCGGTGGCATAGGCCAGGAACGTGCCGACCTGGCTGTTCTCGACCCGGCCCGCCGTGCCGGTGTACTGGCGCTGGACCCCGGCCGAGCGAACCCCCTTCTTCAGGAACCCCGTGTCGTCCACGACCAGCACCGCCTGCCGGTCACCGAGGTGTTCGATCACGAACTCCCGGATGTCGTCACGGACTTCGTCCGCCTCCCAGCCGCACGTGTTGAGCAGCCGCCGCAAACGGTCCGGCCGGCCATGACCCGCATGCTCGGCGACCGTCCACGCGTTCCTTCCGCTCCAGCGACGACACCAGCCCCCGCAGATAGGCCAGCGCCGACTCCCGGGGCTCCGAGCGCTGAAACCGGTGCAGGAACCGCTCATGCACCTCCTCCAGCCCCGCCACCCACCGCCACCCATCACCAGCTTCGAGGTCCCCACCCATGACAGGAACAACGACCACCACAACACACCGACACGCCAAACACGGTTGCAGTACTAGGCACCGCCCGGCGGTTCATACGGCCTTCCGGCCGATCGCCCGTTGGTTCGTGGAGCGGCCACCGCACGGTGATCAGCGAAATCCTGTCCCGGACCCGCACCGGCTCTCCGTGACGTGATCCGCCGGGACGCCTGGGACCGCCGCGGCTGCGCCGGGCTCGCCTCCGACGCGTTCGTAAGCCGCGGTCGAATACGTCACGCGGCTTCCGGGGTCTTCGTCTCGAGCCCGCCCCGCCGGGCTGTGCGCGCCACCAAGGCGCTCCGTTCCGCGCCGGTGCGCCTCTCGCGGTGTGCGGGGCTCTTGGGTGCGGAGTTCTTGGCATGCGGGGCTCTTGGCCCGGGGCGCGCACTGCCGGAGACTGGACCGATGACGCAGCGCACAGAGCTCGCGACCGTGATGGACAGACTGGCCATCGACGCAGTGATCACCGGATACGCCGTGGCCGTGGACGACGCCGACTGGCCCGCCTACCGCTCCCTGTTCACCCCGGACGGCCGGGCCGACTACCGCACGGCGGGCGGCATCGAGGGGTCGGCCGCCGAAGTCGCGGACTGGCTGGCACAGACGTCGCGGCTCTTTCCCGTACGTCAGCACCTCATCGTCAACAGGCAGCTGCGGCTCGAAGACCGCAACGGCGACACCGGGGACCGTGCGGAGCTTCAGGCCGACTATGTGAACCCGATGCGGCCGGAAGCCGCGCCCGGCGACAGCGGCGGGTCCGAGCCGACGGCCGGGCCCGTCCTCGTGTCCGGCGGACGCTGCGCGTTCGGCCTGCTGCGTACGGAGGAGGGCTGGCGGCTGCACTCCGTGGCCGTGCGGGAGAAATGGCGGCGCACCACGCGCTGACGTGCGGGAAAGCCCGTTACGTCCGGGCCGCTGCGGGCACACTGTCCGCGATCGCCGCACTCCCCCACACTGGTGGCAGGGACTGCTCCCGGGCTCCTCGCGGGGGGCAGAGCGGCAGGACGAGGAGGCGCCGCATGCGGATTCCGGCCGGCCGGCAGGAGTGGCTGTCATCGCCCTGGTGGCGCGGCGCCGCCGCGGTGGCGCTCGGGGCACTGCCCGCGCTCGCCTTCCCCGCGCCCTCCCTCTGGTGGTTCGCGTACGTCGCCCTGGTGCCGTGGATGCTGCTGATCCGCTCCGCCCCGACGGGCCGGCGGGCGGCGCTGGACGGCTGGCTCGGCGCCACCGGCTTCATGATCGCCGTACATCACTGGCTGGTGCCGAGCCTGCATGTGTTCATCGTGGTCCTGGCGGCGCTCCTCGCGCTGCTGTGGCTGCCCTGGGGGTGGCTGGTCAGATCCATGCTGGGCGGGGAACCGTCGGCCCGCCGCGCGACGGCCGCGCTCGCCGTCGTCCCCTCCGGCTGGCTGATGGCCGAACTGGTCAGGTCCTGGCAGGGCCTGGGCGGCCCGTGGGGGCTGCTCGGTTCGAGCCAGTGGGAGGTCGCCCCCGCGCTGCGGCTGGCTTCGGTCGGCGGTGTCTGGCTGGTGAGCCTGCTGGTGGTCGCGGTCAACACCGGCGTCGTCGTGCTGGTGTCCGTGCGCCGGGCCCGTACGCCCGTGGTGGCCGCGGTGGCGGCCTGCGCTGTCGGGGTGGGCGCCGTGTGGGCGTGGGCGCCGCGCCCCGAACCGTCGGGCCGGGTGCGTGTCGCGGTCGTCCAGCCCGGTGTCGTCGACGGCGCCGGGGCCCCCGAGCGGCGCTTCGCGCTCGGCGAGGCGCTCACCCGCGACCTGGCGGGGCGGGATGTCGACCTGGTGGTGTGGGGCGAGAGCAGCGTCAGCGCGGACCTGACCGAACGCCCCGACCTCGCGGCCAGGCTCGCCGCCCTCTCCCGGGCGGTCGGCGCCGAAGTGCTGGTCAATGTGGACGCACGGCGCTCCGACCGGCCCGGCATCTTCAAGAGCTCGGTCCTGATCGGCCCGGAGGGCGTCACCGGTCAGCACTACGACAAGATGCGCCTGGTCCCCTTCGGCGAGTACGTCCCGGCGCGTTCCGTGCTCGGCTGGGCGACCTCGGTGGGCAAGGCGGCGGGCGAGGACCGCAGGCGTGGCACGAGCCCCGTGGTCATGACGCTCTCCGGAAGCGGC
Source organism: Streptomyces sp. Wb2n-11 (assembly GCF_001049855.1). Classification (NCBI taxonomy): domain Bacteria; kingdom Bacillati; phylum Actinomycetota; class Actinomycetes; order Kitasatosporales; family Streptomycetaceae; genus Streptomyces; species Streptomyces sp. Wb2n-11. The sequence continues at coordinate 6,169,602 of NZ_CVPB01000001.1, read as the reverse complement.
GCGGCCGACGGACTGCGCGTCGGTCCTCTGGTGTGCTTCGAGTCGGCTTTTCCCGACATGAGCAGGGAGCTGGCCCGAAGCGGCGCGCAGGTGCTGGTCACCCAGTCGGCGACCTCGACGTTCCAGAACAGCTGGGCGCCCGAGCAGCACGCCTCGCTCGCGGCGCTGCGGGCCGCCGAGAACGGGCGCCCGGTGGCGCACGCCACGCTCACCGGCGTCAGCGCGGTGTTCGGCCCCGACGGCGAGCGGGCCGGCTCGCCGCTGGGGACGGACCGGAGCGCTTCCGCGGTGTACGACGTCCCGCTGGCCCGGGGTACGACGGCGTACGCCGGGCTCGGCGACTGGGCCGTCCACGGCGCACTCGCCGTGCTGGTCCTGCTGTGCGCGGCCGAGGGCGTACGGGCCCTCAGGCGGCCCGCTGCTCCTCGGCCGCCCGCACCACCCGCTCGCACAGTTCGTGAGTCAGCAGCGCGTCCCGGGCGCTGAGCAGCTTTCCGGCCCGTACGGCGCCGAGGAAGGAATCGACGCACTGCTCGATGCCGCGCTGGTGGGCCACCGGTACCCAGTCGCCGCGGCGGCGGACGGTCGGCTGCCCCTTGTGGTCGACCACCTCGGCGAGGTTGAGGACCTGGCGCTTGGTGTCCTGGCCGGAGACTTCGAGGATCTCCTCGGTGGAGCCGTTCATCCGGTTCATGGTGCCGATGGCGGTGAACCCGTCGCCGGAGAGCTGGAGGACGACGTGGTGCACTAGGCCCTCCACGACCCGGGCGCGTACGTCGATGTGGTCGACCGTGCCGGGGACCAGGAAGCGCAGGGTGTCGACGACGTGGATGAAGTCGTCGAGGACGAGGGTGCGCGGGTCCTCGGGCAGGCCGACGCGGTTCTTCTGCATGATGATCAGGTCGCGCGGGTGCTCGGCGCACTGCGCGTAGCCGGGTGCGAGACGGCGGTTGAAGCCGACGGCGAGGCTGACGCCGCGTTCCTCGGCGAGCCGCACCAGCCGCTCGGACTCGGCGAGTTCGTACGCGAGCGGCTTGTCGACGTACGTCGGCACGCCGGCCTCCAGGAGCCGGGTCACGATCTCGGGATGCACGGCGGTGGGCGCGTGCACGAAGGCGGCGTCCAGGCCCTGCCCGAGCAGTGCGCCGAGGCCGGTGTGGCACTGTGCGCCGGGGATGCGGTGGGACGCGGCGACCCGCGCGAGGGTGGCGGGGGTACGGGTCTGCAGGTGCAGTTCGAGCCCCGGCACGGCGGTCAGTACCGGCAGGTACGCCTTCTGTGCGATGTCCCCGAGCCCGATGACGCCGACCTTCACTGAGGGTCTCCCTAACGCTGTGCCTGATGGTCCCGGATCTGCGGGTCCGGTGCCCCGGCAGCATACGTGCGCTGCGGCGGCAGCCAGTCGGCGATGCCGTCGAAGGCGCGCAGGGCCAGTCCGGGGCCGAAGCCGGCGAGCGTCATCAGGGTGTCGCGCAGGGCGGCGCCCGGGGCGCTGCGGACCGACATCAGCCTGGTGACCCTCGCGGACTTGCGGACGATGCCGGTGGTGCGCGGCAGCCGCTCGGCGGAGTACGCCGCCAGGCCGGTCCCGACGTCGCCCGCGTCCGGGAGGTGGTGGGCGAGGACGATGCCGTCCTCGATGGCCTGGTTGCCGCCCTGGCCCAGGGTGGGGGCCATGGCGTGCGCGGCGTCGCCTAGCAGCGCGGTCCTGCCGCGGTGGAAGGCGGGCAGCGGCGTGACGAGGTGGCGCACGTCGTGCCGCAGGACCTCGTCGGGCCCGGCCGCGGCGACGATCTCGGGGACGGGGCTGTGCCAGTCGCCGAACCTGCGCAGGAGTTCGGCCTTCTCGCCGTCGGCCGAGTGGCCTCCGGCGGGGACCGCTGCGGCGGCGTACGCGTAGATCCGGCCGTCCAGGAGCGGCTGGCTGCCCCAGAGGGCGCCGCGGCCCCAGGTCTCGTGCGGCGCGAAGGGGGCGGCGACGGTGGCCGGCACCACCATGCGCCAGGTGGTGATCCCGGCATAGACGGGGCCGGGGTGGTCCGGGAAGAGGGCGCGGCGCATCGCGGAGTCGACCCCGTCGGCGCCGACGACGAGGTCGGCCTCGATGTCCCCGTCGGGGGTGGTGACGACGGCGGCGCGCCTGCCCGCCACTCCGGGGTCGGTGAGCGTCGCGGGCGATCCGGTGCGCAGCACCCCGCCGGGCAGCCGGGCGGCGATGCGGTCGATCAGGGTGGCGCGGTGGACGAGGACGAGGGGACCGCCGAAGCGCTCGGCGGCGGCGGAACTGTTCGTACGGCAGAGCCAGCGGCCGCCCGGCGAGCGCATGCCGCCGTCGCCCTGCCAGGCGGCCAGCTCGCGGATCTCCTCGCCGAGACCGATGACGTCGAGGGCGTGGTGCCCGTTGGGGGCCAGGCCGATTCCGGCGCCGACCGCTTCCACGGCGGCCGCGCGTTCCAGGACGGTGACCTGCCAGCCGCGCTGGTGCAGGGCGACGGCGGCGGTCAGCCCGCCGATCCCGCTTCCCACGACGACGGCGCGGGGCCGCGTCCGGGGCTTGGGCTGGGAGTGGGCAGTGATGACCATGGCTCCTCCTCGGCAACTACACCTGTAGTGACTCCCTCACCGTACTACAGGTGTAGTTGCGGGCGGTAGGCTGTTCCCATGACCGCACGCGCCGCCGCCACGGGCCGCTCCCGGCCCGAGCTGATCGCCGACACCGCCCTGACCCTGCTCGTGGAGCGCGGCATGCGCGGACTCACCCACCGGGCGGTGGACGAACGCGCCGGGCTCCCCCAGGGCTCCACGTCCAACTACGCCCGTACGCGCCAGGCACTGCTGGAGGCGACGGTGCGCCGACTGGCCGAACGCGAGGCGCAGGTGCTCGCCCTCGACGGGACGCCCGCCCCGTCGGCCGGCCTCGACGGCGTCGTCGGGGCCTTCGCAGCCGCCCTCCACCGCTACCTGACCCACCATCGCGAACTGCTCGTGGCCCGCTACGAGCTGGGGCTCGAAGCGACACGCCGGCCCGAGTTGCGCGAGTTCTACGACACGACCGGCCGGCACCGGTTCCGGGAGCCGCTCAACGCGCTGATGGCGGCGGCCGGTTCCCGGGAGCCGGAACGGCACACCCTGTCGCTGGTGGCCTGGTGCGAGGGGCTGATGTTCTCCTGCGCGGCCGGTTCGTACCACTCCGCGGTACCCGGCGAGGAGGAACTGCGCCGGGGGTTCGGCGAGTTGCTGCGCGGCATGCTCGGCACGCACTGCGCCCCCGGCACCCCTGGTACGCCCGACGCATAAACGATGGCGTCGGGCGGGCCGGTGAACGACGATGATCACCATGACGAATCCTGAGCGCATCCACCCCTCCACCACCGCCGGTGAACGCGAGATGCTGGACAGCTGGCTGGATTTCCACCGCGAGACGCTGGCCCTCAAGTGCGCGGGCCTGAGCGAGGAGCAGCTGCGGGAGACCGCCGTGGAGCCTTCGGACATGTCGCTGCTCGGTCTCGTACGGCACCTGACGGAGGTCGAGCAGGGCTGGTTCCACCGGGTGCTCGCCGACGAGGACGTGCCGCGGCCCTACACCAGCGACGAGAACCCGGACGGGGACTTCCACTTCACCGGCCGGGACACCTGGGAGCAGGCGCACACCGCCTGGCGCGAGGCGATCGGCCGGTCGCGCGAGCTGGCCGCGACGCGCTCGCTCGACGACCTGATGGAGGGCAGGCACCGCAGCGGAAGGACGTACAACCTCCGCTGGATCTACGTCCACATGATCGAGGAGTACGCCCGCCACAACGGCCACGCCGATCTCCTCCGCCAGCGCATCGACGGCGCCACCGGCGAGTAGTCCGGGGTGCTCGCGGCTCCGCCCCGCGCGGGGCCGCGCCGGCCGGGACTTCGGGGAGGGGTGGGGAGCAGGAGCGTGACGTCCGCCGGACACCACCGTTCCGGATCACTCGTGCGGGCCAATCTCCGCCGACGATCTCCCCAAACCGCCTCGCGTCCAGCAGAGTTGCGCGGGTGCACCGAACGAGAACCACAGCGAAGTTCCTCATGGGGGTGGCGGTCTCGGCCGCCTCCGTCTCCGCCACCGGATGCGTGGCGGTGGAACCACGGCCCGCTCCTGTGCCCGTGCCCGCCGCGGACGCGCCGCCGTCCTCCCAGAATGTGAAACCGCAGATCGTGCGGGCCCCCGCCCGCGAGGCCCTGGACGCCGCGCTCGATCCCTCGCGGAAGACCGCGCCCCGGGCCGCGCCGCGCGAGGCCCCCGCGGCCCGCCGCGCCGGGGCGCCCGTGCCGTCCCGCCGCGCGGCCCCGGCGCCGGCGCCCGCCCCCGCGCGGCCCGCTCCCGCACCTCCCGCCGTCCCCGCGCCCCCCAGGACCGCCGTACCGGCGGTGCCGCGCGTCCTGCCCACCCTGCCCGCTCCCGCCGCGGGCGCGGGCACGGACGCGTGCGCGCTCGGCAAGGAGTACGGCGGCTGGCGTCCCGGTAGCGCCGAGGCCCGCATCTGCCGTGAGACGTACGGGCGTTGACCGGACTCCGCCGTCCCGCCCCCACCGCCTCTCCCCCGCTCCCCCGTTCACCCGTTCATCCCTCCTCCGAGAGCCTCCGCTCAAGGCGGTCGATAGCCGCTCGCACACCGTCCCCGTAACCGTCGTCCCCCAGCGCGTCGGACACCGCCCGCGCCCGCATCAGATGGGTGCGCGCGGCGTCCGGACGGCGCAGTTTCAGGTAGTCGGCGGCGAGGTTGAGATGGAGCGAGGGATAGAACCCGCGCACCGCGACCGAGGAGTCGTGCCGGGCCACCCGCTCGTCGGTCAGCCCGTCGGCGGCGGCCAGTGCCCTCAGGTCCCACGCCAGTTCGTCACCGGCGTCGTCCTGCGTGTCCGCCATGTAGTGCGCCAGTGTGCAGCGGTGGAAGGCGTCGCCGTCCTCACCGATCTCCGCCCACAGCTCGCCGAGGCGGTTGCGCGCCTCCTCGCGGTCGCCGGCGTGGAGAAGCATGACCGCCTGCCCGATCCGCACCATCGTGACGTCCTCGGACATCTCCTGCCGCTCCATCGCCGTGTTCTCCTGTCGCCCGCACACGCACAGCCAATACCGACGGTCCCGACGCTAGACCCCGTCACCGGCGATCGGGCTCAGGCTCGGGCGGCGCCCCGGTCCCGCTGAGCCAGGCCGGTGACCGTGCGGGCCGCCTCCGCACGCGGTTCCGGCGGGCCCGGCACCTCGGCCTCCAGTCCCAGCAGGCCCCCAGCACCACGGGCAGCGCCTCGACGCGCGGTACGCGTACGGTCCCGGCCGGCCGCGAGGGAACGTTCGCCGTCGGGGAACGGCCGCTTTCGGCGACGACGGCGTGGTCCAGTACACCTTCGAGATGGCGCCTGGCTCGGGCACCGGCGGACCGGCCGGGCTGAGCGGGACGGGCGGGCCGCGCCGCTCGCCCCGGCGAGCCGGCCGCCCCGTACACCTTCACCCGCGACCTGGGCCGGCCGGGCCGGTCAGCCCAGGTGCGGCAGGGTCCAGTCGATGGGCTGGTGGCCCTGGGCGGCGACCGCCTCGTTGATCTGCGTGAAGGGGCGGGACCCGAAGAACTTCTTCGCCGACAGCGGCGAGGGGTGCGCGCCCTTCACCACCGCGTGCCGCTCCTCGTCGATCAGCGGAAGCTTCTTCTGCGCGTAATTGCCCCAGAGCACGAAGACCGCCGGGTCGGGCCGCGAGGCCACGGCGCGGATCACCGCGTCCGTGAACTTCTCCCATCCCTTGCCCTTGTGGGAATTGGCCTCGCCGGCCCGCACCGTCAGTACGGCGTTGAGCAGCAGGACGCCCTGCTCCGCCCACGGCATCAGATACCCGTTGTCCGGGATCGGGGTGCCCAGCTCCGCGTTCATCTCCTTGAAGATGTTCCGCAGGGACGGCGGCACCTTGACGCCCGGCCGCACCGAGAAGCACAGGCCGTGGCCCTGCCCCTCGCCGTGGTAGGGGTCCTGTCCGAGGATCAGGACCTTCACCCGGTCGTACGGCGTGGCGTCCAGGGCGGCGAAGACCTCTTCGCGCGGCGGGTAGACCGGCCCGTTCTCCCGCTCCTTCTCGACGAACTCGGTGAGCTCCTTGAAGTAGGGCTTCTGCAGCTCGTCTCCGAGGACGCCGCGCCAGGACTCGGGCAGCATGTCGGTGTCGGTCACGTGAACAACCTCCGGTAAGCGATCAGCTCTTCACCGGAGAACTTACCCGCGGCCACTGACAGCGGCCGTTACCAGCTGGTCTTTCTGTGCAACTGCCACACCTGCATGATCGTCTGCGGGTCCAGCGCCCGTTCGGCACCCGCGATGTCGTCGGAGGCCGCGACGTACAGCTTGCCCTGCCACAGCGGCAGCAGGCGGACGTCCTTGAGCAGGATCTCCTGGGCGCGACCGAACTGCTCCCCCACCGCGGCGCGGTCGCTCTCCTGCCGCGTCTTCGGCAGCAGGCTGGCCGTGATCTCGGGCGTCTCGTACGGCGTGCCGACGGCGTTGTTCTCGCCGACGAAGGGAGCGACGAAGTTGTCCGGGTCCGGGAAGTCGGGGGACCAGCCGCGGCCGAAGACCGGGAACTCGCCCTTCTGGTACCCCTTCTGGAACGTGTTCCAGGGACGGTGCTTGAGCGTGATCCGGAACAGTCCGGACGCGTCCAGCTGCCGCTTCAGCTCGGCGAACTCCAGCGCGGTGGCCGATCCGTACCGGTCGGAGGTGTACCAGAAGGTGAGCGGGACGGGCTCGGTGATGCCCGCCTCGGCCAGCATGTTCCGCGCCTTCGGCACGTTCGGTTCGCCGTAGGTGTCGAAGAAGCTGGTCGCGTGTCCCGCGACACCGCTCGGAATCATCGAGTAGAGGGGCTCCGCGGTGCCCTTGTAGACCTTGTCGACGAGAGCGCCCCGGTCGATCACCTGGGCGATGGCCCGGCGGACCGCGGGATTGCGCGCGGCCGAGTCCTCGGGGTTGAACACCAGGTAGCGGATCTCGGCGCCGACGGCCTCGACGACCTGGAGCGCCTTCTCCTTCGGCTGGTCCTGCAGGTCGATGACCTGCTCCGCGGTCAGACCGCGGAACGTCGCGTCGATCTCCTTCTTCTTCAACGCTTCCACCATCAGGGCGGAGTCCTTGAAGTAGCGGATCGTGACGGCATCGTTCTTGAGTTCGGCGAACCCGTCGTACTTGGGGTTCTTCACCAGCTCGGCGGTCTTGTCCGGCTCGTACGACGCGAGGTTGTACGGACCCGAGCCGGTCAGCCCGCTGCCCTCGCGGAGCTTGTTCTTCGGGTAGTCCGCGGGGCTCACGAGGGACATCGCGGGCGTCGCGAGGACGAACGGGAAGGTGGCGTCCGGCTTGTTGAGGTGGAAGGTGACCTTCCGGTCGCCGCTCGTCTCGACCCTGTCCAGGCTGGTCAGGAGCCCGCTGGGACCGCCCTCCGCGCCGATGGCGGAAATACGGTCGATCGAGTGTTTCACGGCCGCGGCGTCGAGCTCGGTCCCGTCGGAGAAGGTGAGGCCCTTTCGGAGCGTGCAGCTGTACACCTTGCTCGAGCCGTCCGTGAAGGAGCACTTCTCGGCGGCGTCGGGTTCCGGTGCGGCGCTGCCCACGGGGTAGCTGACCAGCGTCTGGAAGACGTTCCGGTACAGCTCCCAGGAGCCGTCCCACGCGCCGGCCGGGTCGAGCGTGCTGGGCGTGCTCGTCGTACCGACAGCGAGCTTCTGCTCCGTATCGGACCGGTCACCGGACAGCACCCCGCATCCGGTCAGCAGGGATATGGACGCAAGGGCCGCAGTGGACTGCAGACGTCTGGTCCGGTTGAACACGTGCACGCTCCTCGATCAGCCATGGGTCGGCAGACCATACCGCAGTGCCCCGCCGGGCCAACGCGCGGACCCGGCAGGGCACTTGGGAACAATCCAGAGTAAAAGCGGAGTAAAGCGACTCAGCCGACGCCGGCGTTCAGGAAGATCCCGCCGTCGACCACCAGGGTCTGCCCCGTGATCCAGTCCGACTGGTCCGAGGTGAGGAAGGCGGCGGCACCCCCGATGTCCTCGGGAACGCCGAGCCGTCCCAGCGGGTACGCCGCGGCGGCCTCCGCCTCGCGGCCCTCGTAGAGCGCCTGGGCGAACTTGGTCTTCACCACGGCGGGCGCGATCGCGTTGACCCGTACGGCCGGCGCGAACTCGTGCGCCAGCTGGAGGGTCAGGTTGACCATCGCCGCCTTGCTCATACCGTACGCGCCGATGAAGGGCGAGGCGGAGATTCCGGCGACCGAGGCGATGTTGACGATCGCCCCGCCGTTCTCCTTCTGCCACGCCTTCCAGGTCTGTTGCGCGAACCCGAGCGCGGAGATCACATTGGTCTCGTACGTCTTGCGGGCGACCCCGAGGTCCAGCTCCGCGATCGGTCCGAAGACCGGGTTCGTGCCAGCGTTGTTGATCAGGAAGTCGACCCGGCCGAACGCCTCCATGGTGCGCTCGACGGCGACCGCCTGGTGCGCCTCGTCGTGGGCCTTGCCCGCGACGCCGATCACCCGGTCCCCGCCGAGCCTCTCCACGGCCTCCTTGAGCGCGTCCTCGTTCCGGCCGGTGATGCACACCCGGTCGCCGCGGGCGACGAGCGCCTCGGCGACGCCGTAACCGATGCCGCGGCTCGCGCCCGTGATGAGTGCGACCTTCCCGCTGTCCCGTACCTCTGCCTCAGCAGCCATGTTCCTCAGTCCCTCGTCCGTTGGGCGGCGTCAGTTGAGCGGGCCGCCGGCGACATACATGACCTGACCGGAGACGAAGCCGGCGTCCTCGCCCGTGAAGAAGGCGATGGCGTTGGCGATGTCCTCCGGCCTGCCCACGCGCTGCACCGGGATCTGGGTGGCGGCCGCGGCCTGGAACTCCTCGAAGCCCATGCCCACACGGGCGGCGGTCTGCGCGGTCATCTCGGTGACGATGAAGCCGGGCGCGACGGCGTTGGCCGTGACGCCGAACTTGCCGAGCTCCTTGGCGAGGGTCTTGGTGAAGCCCTGCAGGCCGGCCTTGACGGCGGAGTAGTTCGCCTGGCCCCGGTTGCCGAGCGCCGAGGAGCTGGAGAGGCTGACGATACGCCCGAACTTGGCGTCCACCATGTGCTTCTGGCAGGCCTTGGCCATCAGGAACGCGCCCTTGAGGTGCACGTTCACCACGGTGTCCCAGTCGGATTCGCTCATCTTGAAAAGCAGGTTGTCGCGCAGGACGCCCGCGTTGTTCACGAGGATCGTCGGTGCACCGAGCTCGGTGACGACACGGGCGACGGCGGCCTCGACCTGGGCGCTGTCGGAGACGTCACAGCCGACGGCGAGGGCGGTGCCGCCCGCCGCGGTGATCTTCTCGACGGTGTCCTTGCACGCGGCCTCGTCGAGGTCGAGTACGGCGACGGCGCGACCCTCTGCCGCCAGACGGACCGCGGTGGCGGCGCCAATGCCGCGCGCCGCCCCGGTCACGATCGCGACGCGCTGCTCGGTGGTGGACATGCTGGTTCTCCTCGCCCTCGGGTGCGGCCGCGCAGCCAGGTCGACCAGGAGTGATCTCCCGATCACTGAGCAACCGCTTAGTAGCTTCAGCAGACGTGACGCTAGAAGCGATGGCACGCGGTGTCAACGGCCCGGGGAACCACCCGGCGAATCAGTAGCGCAGATCACCGCACCAGCAGATCGAGCAGACGCTCGACCTCGGCCTCGGGATCGGTCGTCAGCCCCGTGTGCACGGGCCCCGGCTGCACGACGGTGCTGCGCGGCGCGATCAGCCAGCGAAAGCGCCGGCCCGCGTCGTCGCCCGCCGCCTGCCCGGCCCCGTCCCCGCCTCCGCAGACGCCTTCCACGGCACGCAGGGCGGCCCGTACGCCCGCTACGTCGGCGCCGGGATCCAGCGCCTTCAGCTTGACCTCGTCCAGGTGCGTCCTGGCCGCGACGAAGGACTTGGCGCGGCAGTAGACGAGCACGCCCGCGTTGAACATTTCGCCGCGCTCCACGCGCGGCACGACGCGCACCAGCGCGTATTCGAAGACGTCCCGCTCGGTGCTCACTTGCCGCCGTCCTTCTCGCCCTGCTCGGCCCGCTCGGTCTTCTCACCCTGCTCGGCCGGGTGCGGCCGCGGCGCCAGGCGGTCCGCCAGCCAGCCGGGAGCCTGCGAAGGCCTGTCCTTGGTCGGCGCGCCGAGGGTGATCCGGTCGTGGATCGTCGCGGCACGCGGCAGCAGCGCGTCGACGTACGCGCGGCGGAGCTCCTCGGTGCTCTCGAAGCCGGGCTCGTCGACCAGCCACTCGGCCGGCACCTCGGCGGCGACCTCGGTCAGCAGTTCCTCGGTGACCAGCGGCGCGAGTTCGGCGGCCGCGGCCGCGATGTCGGGGCCGAAGGGTGCGAGGACATGGTCCGAGGCGTTGTACGGCTTCGCGGACGCGCTCCGGGCGGTCGGCCAGTTGTGGTGCCAGATCATGGTGGCGCCGTGGTCGATGAGCCAGAGGTCCCCGTGCCAGACGAGCATGTTGGGGTTGCGCCAGGAGCGGTCGACGTTGTTGATCAGCGCGTCGAACCACACCACCCGGCCCGCCTCGGCCGGATCCACCTCGTACGCGAGCGGGTCGAAGCCGATCGAGCCGGGCAGGTAGTCCATTCCTAGGTTCAGCCCGCCGCTCGCCTTGAGCAGTTCCTGGACCTCCTGGTCCGGCTCGGCCAGACCGATGACCGGATCGAGCTGGATGGTGACCAGTTCGGGGACGCGCAGCCCGAGCCTGCGGGCCAGTTCCCCGCAGACGACTTCGGCGACCAGGGTCTTGCGGCCCTGTCCCGCGCCGGTGAATTTCATGACGTACGTACCGAGATCGTCGGCCTCGACGATCCCGGGCAGCGATCCCCCCTCCCGCAGGGGCGTGACATAGCGGGTCGCGGTGACTTCGGTGAGCATTTCCCCAGGCTATACGGCTTGGCTCCCTGGAGATCCATGGATCGGGAGCAGGGCCGTACCGCGCCCCGCCTGTGACCGGCCGCCGAGTGCTCCTCAGCCGGTGGCGGCCTTGAAGCCGCGCAGGCGCAGGGAGTTGCCGACGACGAAGACGGAGGAGAAGGCCATGGCGGCTCCGGCGATCATCGGGTTGAGGAGGCCGGAGGCAGCCAGCGGCAGGGCGGCGATGTTGTAGGCGAAGGCCCAGAAGAGGTTCGACTTGATGGTGGACAGGGTCTTGCGGGAGAGGCGGATGGCGTCGGCGGCGGCGAGCAGGTCGCCCCGTACGAGGGTGAGGTCGCCGGCTTCGATGGCGGCGTCGGTTCCGGTGCCCATGGCCAGGCCGAGGTCGGCCCGGGCGAGTGCGGCGGCGTCGTTGACGCCGTCGCCGACCATGGCCACACTGCGGCCCCGGTCCTGGAGCTTCCTGACGACGTCGACCTTGTCCTCGGGCATGACCTCGGCGATCACTTCGTCGATGCCGACCTCGGCGGCGACGGACCGGGCGACCGCCTGGTTGTCGCCGGTGAGCAGGATCGGGGTGAGCCCCAGGGCGCGCAGCCGGCGGATGGCTTCCGCGCTGGTGTCCTTGACCGCGTCGGCGACCTCCAGGACGGCACGGGCCTGGCCGTCCCAGGCCACCGCGATCGCGGTCCGCCCGGCCGTCTCGGCCGCCGCCTTGGCGCGCTCCAGTTCCACGGGCAGGGTCATGGCCCACTCGGTGAGCAGCTGGGTGCGGCCGACGAGGACCGCGTGGCCCTCGACGACGCCCTGGACGCCGAGTCCGGGTACGTTCGCGAAGTCCTCGGGGGTGGGCAGGGCGCCGGTGCGGGCGGCGGCTCCGGCGGCGACGGCCCGGGCGATGGGGTGCTCGGAGGCGTGCTCCAGGGCGCCCGCCAGGCGCAGCACCTCGGCCTCGGTGGTGGTGGGGGCGGTGTGGACGGCGAGCAGGGTCATCTTGCCGGTGGTGACGGTGCCGGTCTTGTCGAGGACGATCGTGTCGACCTTGCGGGTGGTCTCCAGGACCTCCGGTCCCTTGATCAGGATGCCGAGCTGGGCGCCGCGGCCGGTGCCGACCATGAGAGCGGTCGGCGTGGCCAGGCCCAGCGCGCAGGGGCAGGCGATGATCAGGACGGCCACGGCGGCGGTGAACGCGGCGGTCAGGCCGGAGCCGTTGCCGAGCCAGAAACCGAGCGTGCCCAGCGCCAGGGCGATGACGACCGGGACGAAGACGGCGGAGATCTTGTCGGCGAGGCGCTGGGCGGCGGCCTTGCCGTTCTGGGCGTCCTCCACCAGCTTGGCCATCCGGGCGAGCTGGGTGTCGGCGCCGACGCGGGTGGCTTCGACGACCAGGCGGCCCCCGGCGTTGAGGGTGGCGCCGGTGACGGTGTCGCCGGGGGCGACCTCGACGGGCACGGACTCGCCGGTGAGCATCGCGGCGTCGACGGCGGAGGTGCCCTCGACGACCGTGCCGTCGGTGGCGATCTTCTCGCCCGGGCGGACCAGGAAGCGGTCCCCGGCCTGCAGGTCCGCCGTGGCCATCAGGTGCTCGCGGCCGTCACGCAGGACGGTGACCTCCTTCGCGCCGAGCTCCAGCAGGGCCTTGAGGGCGGCGCCCGCCTTGCGCTTGGAGCGGGCCTCGAAGTACCGCCCGGCCAGGATGAACGCGGTGACGCCGGCCGCCGCCTCCAGGTAGATGTTCCCGGCGCCGTCGCTGCGGGCGATCGTGAACTCGAAGGGGTGCGTCATGCCGGGGGTGCCGGCCGTACCGAAGAACAACGCCCACAGCGACCACAGGAACGCCGCCGACGTGCCGACCGAGATCAGCGTGTCCATCGTCGCCGCGCCGTGCTTGGCGTTGGTCCACGCGGCGCGGTGGAAGGGCCAGGCGGCGTACGTGACGACCGGGGCGGCCAGCGTCAGCGACAGCCACTGCCAGAACTCGATCTGCAGCGCGGGGACCATCGCCATCGCGACGACCGGCACGGCGAGGACGGTCGCGGTGACCAGCCTCTGCCGAAGCGGCCGCAGCTCGTCCTCGTCCGCCGCCGACGCCTCCCCGGCGCCGGCCTCCCCGGCCGCCCGTACCGGGGCCGGCTCCTTCGCCGTGTAGCCGGTGGCCTCCACCGTCGCGATCAGGTCCCGCACGGAGACGTCCTCGCCCCGGTAGGTGACCTTCGCCTTCTCGGTGGTGTAGTTCACGGTGGCCTCGACACCGTCCATCCGGTTCAGCTTCTTCTCGATGCGCGCCGCGCACGAGGCGCAGGTCATGCCGCCGATGGCGAGTTCGACCTCGGCTCCGGCACCGGTGGTGGCCGCGGTGGTGGTAGTCACGTCTGCTCCTCGGAATGGTGGGTGGGGGGTCAGGCGCGGCCGACGAAGTCGTATCCGGCGTCGTCGGTCTTCTCCGCGATCAGGGCGTCGTCGGGTTCGGCGGTGGTGGTGACCGCGGCCCGGCCGGTGGAGAGGTCGAACCGGACCGCCACGGTGCTCTCCAGCTCCCCGAGCGCCTTGCTGACGACGGCCCTGCAGTGGCCGCTGTGGGCACCGTCGATCTTGCAGACGGTCGTGTACGACGACATGACGTCCTCCTCTCCGAGAAACCTAATACCCCAGGGGGGTATATTCAACAACTCCATGTATACCCCCCTCCCCCATGCCGCGCAAGCGCCGGCCCCGGTTGACTTAATACCCCCTAGGGGTATCTTGAGATGCGTAAGCCGCTTTCATCGGCGGCCCGTATCACCCGAGGAGACCGTCATGAACACGGGCCTGAAGATCAGCGCCTTCGCCGCCGCGCTCGCCGCGACGTTCGGCACCGCGTACGGCGTGGGCCAGGGCGTCGATCCCGTCGTCGGGGGCGAGCAGCCCGCGGCGCACGGCGGGCACGAGGAGAAGAAGGGAGCCACCGAAGGCGGCGGGCACGGGAGGCACCGGACCGCGCCGGCCGGTGGCCTGCAGATCTCCGAGGGCGGCTACACCCTCGCCCTCGAAACTCCCCGGGTCGCCGCCGGAGACCGCACGAAGCTCCGCTTCTCCATCCAGGACGAGAACGGCCGGAAGGTCACCGCGTACGAGCGCGAACACGGCAAGGAGCTGCACTTCATCGTCGTCTCGCGCGACCTGACCGTCTACCGCCACCTCCACCCGACGCGCGCCGCGGACGGCACCTGGAGCACATCCGCCGGTCTGCCCGCGGCCGGCGACTACCGGGCCTTCGCCGACTTCAAGCCCGCGAAGAAGGGCGCTGCGGGAGTGACGCTCGGCGCCGACCTCGCCGTCCCGGGCAAGTACACCCCCGCTCCCCTGCCCGCCCCCGACGCCACCGCCGAGGTCGACGGGTACGAGGTCACCCTCACCGGCGGACTGCGCCCCGGAAGGAGCGGCGAGCTCCGGCTGAACGTCGCCAAGGACGGCAAGCCGGTCACCGACCTCCAGCCCCACCTCGGCGCGTACGGCCATCTCGTCGCCCTGCGCTCCGGCGACCTCGCCTACCTCCACGTCCACCCCAACGGCGAGCCCGGCGACGGCGCCACCAAGCCCGGCCCGGAGATCTCCTTCACGGCGACAGCGCCGAGCCCGGGGACGTACCGGCTCTTCCTCGAGTTCCGGCACGAGGGCGGGGTCCGCACCGCCGCCTTCACCGTCGAGGCCGGGAAGGGGAAGGGGGCCGGGGATGCCGAGCCGGCCGCCGACCAGCACGGGCAGGAAGCCCCGGGGCACGAGCACTGACCGGTCACGCGGCTCCGGCTCACAAGCCGTGCCGCGGTTCGGCCGGCCACGACGATCAGACGGCTGTCGGCGTCGAGGGCGGCCTGGTGGCCCGCCAAGTACCGGCGCTCCTCGGATCGTTCTGCGACCGCGTGGCCACGGGTGGGCACCAGGGCGCCAGGACGCCGTCCACGGCGAGCACGGCGAGCACGGCGAGCACGGCGAGCGTGCGGAACCGTTCACGGGGCCGGAGCGCGAGCAGGGGGCCGAAGCGCCCGGCGATGCGGTCGGCCGCGGACTCCGGGTCCCCGTACAGCGGGACCGGCTGCCGCGGCGTCAGGTACGTGCGCCGGTGCGCGACGGCCGGCAGGACCCGGCCCTCCAGCGGCAGTCCCGGAGCCCGCCTTACGGACCGGGTCCACGCCCTGACGCCGCAGCGCGGTCGCCAACGTGCCGGACCGTCGCGGACAAGGCAGACAAGAAGGTACTGATCGTCGTCACCTGCGGGACCGGGCCGGAGCGCCCGTCAGGGCCGTCCGGCCCCCCGCACGCTCCGGCCGGCGACCCGCCGAAGCCTGCTCAGGCGGCTGCCCGCCGGACCGGAGGCCGCTCCAGCGGGCTGCGCGAGGGCCCGAGGTGTTCCGCGGGGCGGAACCGCACTCCAGGCCCGGCCGACCGGCCGGTCAGGCACGGCAGCGCAGCATCTCCAGCGGCGGGTTCGCGAGGAGATCCGCCCAGAAGTCCTCGCCGAACTCACGGATACCGGCTTCGGACACCTGCAGCGGAACCCACTCCACCTCACCGAACCCGGCCGCCCGCAGACACTCCTCGTAGACCTCGCGGCGCGGGGCCGTGGTGACGATGCTGATCGGCTGCGGGTCGAGGAGGGCCGTGACCCGCACCCGCGGGCCCGTCTCGTCTTCCTCGCCGGTCGGCTCGCAGAGGAACCCGTACGTGTCCAGGGACGGACAGTCGAACCGGTAGTCGGGCTTCTGGGCGAGCACGAAGAACTCTCCGCCCGGCACCAGGCTCCGGTGGATGTTGCGGCACATCCGCTCCATCGCCGCGATGTCCTCGGCGTAGTTGAGGCACTGCACTCCCACCGCGATGCCGAAGCGCCGGTCGAGAGGCCGCAGCTCGGCCACGTCACCGACCTCGTAGCGCACGTCGAGCGGTTCTCGCTGCTCGATCCTCTGCGCGGCGGCGACCATCTCGACGGATATGTCGACACCGGGGACATCCGTGGCGCCGCGCCGCTTGAACTCCCTGCTGTAGAAACCGGTGCCGCACGCCAGGTCGAGAACCGACGTGCCGCTCACGTCCCCGACCATGCCCAGGAAGCTCGGCACCTCCCCGTAACGCATCAGCGGCAGGGACTTGAACCCCTCGAAGGCCTCGCCGATCCCGTCGTACTGCTGCACGCTCATGTGCTGCCCCTCCTGTGCTTCGTCCTGTACGTGCCACGCCGGCCCTCCGGCTTCAGAGGCTTGCCGGGGCGCGATCGTGACGGAAAGTCTCCTCCGCCCTGTCTGGCCGCCGTACCGGCAGATGACACAAAGAAGTTGACCGGGCGACTCTCCTATCGACCAACACCGCCCCGTGAACCACCCGCAACCCCCATCTTTCACAATTCAACGTTCTTCTCCCTCTCTCCCTCCCTCTCCCTCCCCCTCGCGCCCTCCTGCGCCTTCTCCCAACTCCCAGAAGTTCACCGGCGCCTGCCGGACGGGCCCGGCGCGCCGTGTGCCCGCCCGCGCTGCCGTTTCTCGTGCACCATCGCGGACGAAGCCATGCTGTCGGAGATCCGTACGGGACGGCTCTTGGAGTGCCCGGATGAACACCCAGGGTTTTCCTCGCCAGTTCGCCCGTACACGCCGCTTCTCGCTCGGCGTCCCCCGTCGTTTCACCGTCTCTCCCGACGGCGGGCGCGTGCTGTTCGTACGGTCGGACGCGGGCGACGACCCGGTCAGCAGGCTGTGGCTGTACCAGGACGGGAACGAGCGGGTCCTGGCCGGGCCCCGGGGCGCCGGCGACGTTCCCGAGGCGGAGCGGATCCGCAGGGAACGGGCCCGCGAAACGTCCCGGGGCGTGGTGGCGTACGCGACCGACCGCGAGGTCCGCGTCGTGGCGTACACCCTGGGGGGCGAGGTCTGGACCGTACGGGCGGACGGGGAGGGGGACGCGGACGGAGCCGCCCCGCGCCGCATCCCGACGGCGGGCCCGGCCGTCGATCCGCGGCCCTCCCCGGACGGAACACTCGTCGCGTACGTCACCGGGGGCGCCCTGCGGGTCGTGCGCACCGACGGCACCGGGGACCGGCTGCTGGCCGCTCCCGAGAACGCCGAAGTGACATACGGGCTCGCGGACCATGTGGCGGCGGAGTCGATCGGCCGGACGCGCGGCTACTGGTGGTCGCCGGACAGCGATGCGCTGCTCGTTGCGCGCGTGGACACGTCGATGGTGCAACGGTGGTACATCGGTGATCCCGCGCGTCCCGGGAACGCACCGCGGGCCTTCCCGTATCCGGCGGCGGGAACGGCCAATGCCGAAACCACGATGCACGTCGTACGAGTGGACGGCGAACGTGTCGCGGTACGGATACCCGCCGGCGCCGACCCGGAGCACCACGCGCAAGGCCGGTGGACGGACACGGCCTTCGAGTACGTCGTCGCGGCCGGATGGGACGCCGCCGGCCCGTTCGTGAACCTACAGACGAGGGACCAGCGCACGGCGTCTCTGATGGGCGTCGACCCGGCGACCGGTGAGACCTCTCCGCTGCACACGCAGCGCGACGGGGCATGGCTGGAGCTCGTCCCCGGCACTCCGACGCGCACGGCCGCCGGCTCCCCCGTCCTGGCGTTCGTGCCGCCGGGAGGTGACGTCCGGGGCCTGAGGACGGCCGGGCGCGCTGCGGTCACGCCCCCCGGACTGAACGTGCGCGAAGTGCTGTGCACCCTCGGCGAACGGGTCCTCTTCACCGCGAGCGACGAGCCGACGGAGGTGCACGTCTGGTCGTACGGACCGGACTCGGGGTTCGTCCGGCTGAGCGAGGGCCCCGGCGTCCACACGGCCGCCGCCGGGGGCGGCACGGTCGTACTCGACAGCATGACGCCCGAGGGGCACACCGTGACCGTGCTGCGCGACGGCAGACCCGCCGGACACATCGCCGTACGCGCCGAGGAACCGCTGGTCACGCCCCGGCCGGCCCGTCTCTCGCTCGGCGAGCGCGAGCTGCGCAGCCTGCTCTTCCTCCCGTCGTGGCACGACCCGGGGTCGGGCAGCCTGCCCGTCCTGCTCAGCCCGTACGGCGGCCCCGGGGTGCAACTGGCCGTCAGGGCCCGCACGTGGTGGACGGCCGTGGGCCAGTGGTGGGCCGAGCAGGGGTTCGCCGTGCTGATGACGGACGGGCGCGGTACGCCGGGGCGCGGCGTCGCGTGGGAGAAGAGCATCCACGGCGATCAGCTGACACCGGTGCTGGAGGACCAGGTCGACGCGTTGCACGCGGCGGCCGGGCACTGTGCCGACCTCGACCTGGAGCGGGTGGGGATCCGGGGCTGGTCCTTCGGCGGTTATCTGGCGGCGGGCGCCGTACTGCACCGTCCCGACGTCTTCCACGCGGCCGTCGCGGGCGCGGCGCCCACCGATCTGCGGCTCTACGACACGCACTGGAAGGAGCGCTACCTCGGACACCCCGGCGTACTGCCCGAGAACTACGAACGCTGCTCACTGGTCGAGCACGCCGGCAAGCTGACGCGGCCGCTGATGCTGGTCCACGGCATGGCGGACGACAACGTGCTGCCGGCCCACATGCTGCGCTTCTCGGCGGCGCTGCTCGCCGCCGGGCGGCCGCACACCGTCCTGCCGCTGCCCGGGTCGGGCCACCTGGTCACCGAGGAGGGCGTCGCGGACAGACTGCTGCTGCTGGAACTCGACTTCCTGAAGAAATCGCTCGGGTGCTGAACAGCGCGGCCCGCTCCCCCGTACAACCCCGTACAACCGCGTCCGACAACGCGCGGCCCGTCGTCGAAGGGGAGTGCCGGCATGGCGAGGTCTCAGGTGGAAGCGCGACTGATCGGCCGCCGTACGGTCGTCGCCGCGGTGGGCGCCGTGGGAGCCGCCGCGGCGCTGACGGCGTGCGGCGGCTCCGGCAGTGACAGTCCGGCCGGCACCGCGGTCGAGGAACCGGCGGGCGGCAGTGGCGCGGGGGGCGGTGACGCGGGCGCCGTGCTCGCGAAGACCACCGACATCCCGGAGGGCGGCGGCAAGGTCTTCGCCGACCAGGGTCTGGTCGTCACGCAGCCCACCGCGGGGCGGTTCAAGGCGTTCTCGTCGAAGTGCACCCATCAGGGCTGCGCGGTCAAGGACGTCTCGAACGGGACGATCAACTGCCCCTGCCACAACAGCATGTTCGACGCTTCGGACGGCAGCGTGAAGGGCGGCCCGGCGAAACAGCCGCTGCCCGCCGCCGCCATCAAGGTCGAGGGCGACACGATCACCCTCGCCTGACCCGGGCGGACTCCGCCCGGCGCAGCCGCGGAAGGACGCCCGGCCGGTCGTGGCCGTCGGCAGCGACCGGCCCGGTCCGGCCGGTCACGTCACTGCCCCACCACCGCCGCGCCCGCCGTGACCAGCGCATCGACCGCCGCACGGATGGAAGGCCGCCGGTCGGCGTCGGCGCGCCAGACGGCGTACACGTGCCGCCGCATCGCGTGCCGCACCGGTACGACGCGCACCCGGTCCGGCACGGGCCCGCGCCCCAGCCGGGGCGCCACGCACACCCCGAGCCCCTCGGCGATCAGTGCGAGCTGGGTGGCGTGCTCCTCCGCGACGTGCGCGATCCGGGGTTCGATGCCCTTGCCGCGCAGCGTGAACATCAGCCACTCGTGGCAGAACTCCCCCTCCGCCCAGGTGACCCACTCGTCGTCGGCGAACTCCTCCAGGTCCACCGCGGTCCGGCCGGCGAGGGGGTGGTCGACGTGCACGGCGACGTCGGCGGGATCGTGGAGCAGTTCCTGTTTCGCGAGCCCTTCGGGCATGGAGAGCGGCTTGTTGTACCAGTCGAGTACGACGGCCAGGTCGAAGTCGCCCCGCAGGACGGCGCGCACCGACTCGTCGGGCTCCATCTCCCGCATCCGCGCCCGCAGCTGCGGATGTTCGGTACGCAGCGCCGCGAGGGCCGCCGGCAGCAGACCGCGGGCGGCCGTGGGGAAGGCGGCCACCGCGAGTTCACCGACGACGCGGCCCCGCTGCGCCTCGATGTCCGACTGGGCCAGTTCGACCTGGGAGAGGATGCGGGCGGCGTGATCGGCGAGCAGCCGTCCGGCGTCGGTGAGGCGGACGCCCCGGCCGTTCTTGGCGAGCAGGGGCTGGCCGACCTCGCGTTCCAGCTTGGCCATCTGCTGGGAGACCGCGGAGGTGGTCACATGCAGGCCCTCGGCCGCACCGCTGACCGAACCGTGCCGGGCCAGGGCGTCGAGCGTACGCAGCCGCTCCAGATTCAACATGTAAGCAATGCTAAGCGATAAGATCCATTAAATCTCGCTTGCCCTAAGAGGATGGGCGGGCCAAGGTGAACACCATGAGCCCCGCCTCCACACCCCGCGCCGCACCGCCCACCGCCGCCGGCACCCCCGCCGCGCCCGGCACCCCTGCCGCGCCCGCCCGCCGCCCCGCCCTGGACTGGCGCATCCGTTTCGCGGTGCTCGCGCTCATCTGGGGCTTCAGCTTCCTGCTCATCAAGGTCGGCACGCAGGCGTACGCCCCCTTCCAGGTCACTCTCGGCCGCCTGGTGTTCGGTACGGCCGTCCTCGCCGTCGCGATGGCCGTGAAGCGGGTGGGACTGCCGCGCGGTGCCCGGACCTGGGGTCACCTCACCGTCGCCGCGTTCTTCCTCAACGCCCTGCCGTTCTCGCTCTTCGCCTACTCCGAGCTGACGATCCCCTCGACGCTCGCCGGCATCTGCAACGCCACATCACCGCTGTGGGGCATGGCGCTCTCGGTGGTCGCGCTCTCGGAGGACCGCCCGAACCGCCGCCGCGTCGCGGGACTCGGCATCGGCTTCATCGGCGTACTGACCGTGCTCGGCGCCTGGCAGGGATTCTCGGGACTGGACTTCGGAGGAACGGCGATGGCCCTGCTGGCCTCCCTCAGCTACCCGGTCGGCTGGATCTACCTGCGCCGCACCCTCGCGGGCAGTGGCGGCTCCGCCCTCTCCATGACCGGCGCGCAGCTTCTCCTCGGCACCGCCCAACTGGCCGTGGTCACGCCGCTGTTCACGACCATGCCCCGGTCGTTCCCGGTCGTTCCGCTGCTCGCGGTGGTGTCCCTCGGCGCTCTCGGGACCGGCCTCGCGATGCTCATCCAGTACGGCCTGGTCGCCGAGGTCGGCCCGACGACCGCGCAGATGGTCACGTACTTCGTCCCCGTGATCGCCACCGTCGCGGGCGTCACGCTGCTGGGCGAGCACCTCAGCTGGAACACTCCGGTCGGCGCCCTCGTCGTCCTCGCGGGCGCCGCACTCACCCAGAGCCGGGCCCGGGGCGGCCGGGGCCGGCGCGGGGGCGCCGCACGTCAGACGTAGCGCCTGGCCGCCGGCGAGGGTCCGGCCGCCGACGCGACGGCGTCGGCCACCGGACCGACGTCACGCGCCGACATCGCCGAGACGGTCAGGCGTACGCCGGGCGGCGCGGACATCCGGAACCGCGCGCCCGGTGCGACCGCCCACCCCGAGTGCAGCAGCCGCGCCACCACCCCCGTCTCGTCCGCCACCGGCACCCAGACGTTCAGGCCGCTGCGCCCGTGCGCCTCGATCCCCCGCTCCGCCAGCGCCCGCACCAGCGCGTCCCGTCGCTCGGCGTACGCACGCGAGACGGCGCGGACGTCCACGGCGCCCGTCTCCCACAGGTCCACGACGGCACGCTGCAGCAGCCGGCTGACCCAGCCGGGGCCGAGCCGCTGCCGCCCCGCCACCCGGTCCACCGTGACCGGGTCGCCGGTCGCCATCGCGAGCCGCAGGTCCGGCCCGTACGCCTTCGCGACGGACCGCACGAACGCCCAGTGGTCCGTCACGCCCGCGAGCGGATGCAGCGGCAGGTCGACGATGGCATGCCCGTGGTCGTCCTCGATGAGCAGCACTCCGGGGTACGCCGCCAGGACCGCGCGCAGCTCCTCGGCGCGCGCCGCGCCCACCGCCGCACCGGTCGGATTCTGCGCCCGGTCGGTGACGACGAGCGCCCGGGCCCCGCTCCGGAGCGCCCGCTCGACCTCGCCGGGCAGCGGCCCGTCGTCGTCGAGCGCGACCGGTACGGCGCTCAGCCCGAGCGCGGGGACGAGGTCGAGCAGACTGCCCCACCCCGGGTCCTCGACCGCGACCGCGTCCCCCGGTTTCAGATGCGCGGCCAGTACGCGCTCGATCGCGTCCAGCGACCCCGAGGTGACGGCGACCGGGCCCTCCGGCACTCCGTCCGCGTCGAACGCGGCCCGCGCGAGCCGCGCGAACTCCGGGTCCACGGGCTCCTGCCCGTACAGTCCGGGCCGCCGCGCGTCGTACCGCGCCGCGGCGGCGAACGCGTCGTGGAGCGGCGGCAGCAGCGCGGGATCGGGATTCCCCTGACTCAGGTCGCGCACGCCGGGCGGCACGTCGAGCCTGGGGGAATCGCGCGCCGTACTGGCCGGGCGGGAACGCACCCGGCTGCCGCGGCGGCCGGACGTCTCGATCACTCCGCGCTCGCGCAGGGTGCGGTACGCGGCCGCGACCGTATTCGGATTGACTCCGAGCTGGCCCGCCAACTCCCGCATCGGCGGGAGGAGTTGCCCGGGGGAAAGCTCCCCCGTGCCCACCGCGCGCTCCACACTCGCGGCAATCTCCGATGCGCGCCGCCCACTGATCCGATATTCTCCTAGCACAAAGACAACTATGCACTAGTGCAATGGAGGAAGCAATGCCGGACACCGGCTCCTACACGCCTTCCGAACGCACCGTCCCGACGCGTTCACGGGAGCGTGCCTCCTACGACCGCGAGCTGGTGCACGCGATACTCGACGAGGGTTACGTCTGCCACCTCGGCTTCGTCCGCGACGGCGCCCCCGTCGTCCTGCCGACGCTCTACGGCCGGATCGGCGACCGCCTCTACGTGCACGGCTCCACCGGCTCCCGCCCCCTGCGCACGGCCCGCCGAAGCGATCCCGGCCTCGCCGTCTGCCTGACCGTCACCCACGTCGACGGCCTCGTCCTGGCCCGCTCCGCCTTCCACCACTCCATCAACTACCGGTCCGTGGTGGTCCACGGCATCGCCCGCGAGGTCGTGGACGAGGAGGAGCGCCGCACCGCCCTGGACGCGCTGGTCGACCACGTCGTCCCCGGCCGCTCCCACGACTCGCGCCCGGCCGACGCCAAGGAGCTCGCCGCGACCGCCGTGATCCGCCTCGACCTGGAGGAGGTCTCCGCGAAGATCCGCACCGGCGGCCCCGACGACGACCCCGAGGACGCCTCGCTCCCCCACTGGGCGGGTGTCGTCCCGCTCGTCCGCGGCTACGGCGCGCCGGTTCCGGCGGACGACCTCGATCCGGCCGTCGCCCTGCCCGCCTACCTCACCACCCTCTGAGGAACCGTCCGGGGAGCCGGCCGAGGAGCCGTCCGCCGCGTGCGGGAGCCGACGGGCGCGCCGGAGGGGCCGAGCGTCCCCGCGACCAGGGGCGACGGGCGGGTCCGAGGGCGGAGCGGGAAGATTCCGCCCCGCCCTCGGCGCTGTCCGTCCGCCGTCCCCTACGCGAGGACGGCGGCCCTGCGGCCCAGTGCGGCGGTCCTGGCCTCCGCGACCGCGAGCCCCACCACCGCGGCGAGTAGCAGCAGCGTCCCCGCCACGGTGGCCGGCGCCAGGTGCTCACCCAGCAGGACGACCGCGATGACGGCGGCGCTCACCGGTTCGAGCAGCGTGATCACCGAAACGGTCGCGGACCGGACGACGGCCGCCCCCGCGAAGTACAGGGCGTACGCGAGCGCCGTCGGCACCGCCGCCACATACACCAGCAGCCACAGCACCCGCACCGGATCGGCGGTGTGCGGCAACAGGCCTTCGGCGGCCGCGAACGGCAGCAGGCACAGCGAGCAGATCGCGAACGCCCACGCGGTCGTCGCGAACGGGTCGGCCCCGCCCCCGTCACGCCCGAGCCGGCGGGTCAGCAGCGTCATGGCGGCGTACCCGGCAGCGGACAGCAGCGCGAAAAGCACGCCGACGGGCCGCACCGACGTACCGCCACTGCCCAGCACCATCACGGCGAGCCCGGCGAGCGCACCCGCCACGGTGAGCGTCCCGGCGCGTCCCAGCCGCTCCCCCATGGTCAGCCGCGCCCCCAGCGCGACCAGTACCGGCGCCGCGCCCATGGTGACGACGGTGCCGACGGCGAGCCCGGTCGCCTGGACGGCCGCGAAGTACGCGCTCTGGAAGACCGTGAGCCCCAGACCGGTGACGAGGACGCGCGTCAGCCGCCGCCTGCCGGCCTCCACGGGAGCGGTCGCCGCGACGGGCGGGCGGCGGCGCAGCGCGCGGACGGCCACGAGCAGCACCAGCCCGCCGGCGCAGCGCCAGAAGGACAGCGCGAGCGGCCCGAGGTCACTGGCCAGGAAGGTCAGTGAGGCGGCCGCTCCCGCGGTGCCCCAGGCCGTTCCGGCGACGATCAGATAGATCAGGCCGCGCCGGACGGGCAGGGCAGGGGAAGAACAGAAAGATTTCGACACGTGACTTCTCCGCGTGAAGACGGGACAGGTGGTCGCTCGACTTCGCACGCGGGCAGCGACAAACCGCTCGGGGACTGCCCGAGCCCGGTCTTCGTCTTGGGAAGTGCCGCCCGCGTTACGCGGCGGGGGGCGAAAGCACAGTCGAATGCATGATCGTCACCCTATGACGCGGACCGCTCGGCGGACAACTCCCCGTCCGCTCGGTGGAGATCCGTGCCCGCCCGGGCGGGCCCGCCCGCGACGGGCCCGCCCGGCGCCTTGGGTGCCGAGGACTGGGCGATGAAGGCACCGACGAGCACCACGGCTCCGCCGATGATCTGCGGCGCGGACAGGTGCTCACGCAGCAGCACCCACGCCAGCACGGTCGCGATGACCGCCTCCAGGCAGGCGACCACACCGGCCACCTGCGGCGACAGCCTGCGCACCGAGACCACGCCCGTGACGTACGCGAGGACGGTGGCGATCAGTACGATCCAGCCGAGCAGCAGCGCGGCCGGCACGTCCGTCCCGCCCATCTCCGCGCTCCCCGCGAGCAGGGACCAGTCCATGCCCCAGGGACGCGCCACGACGGTCAGCACCGCGGCGCCGATGAGCAGTCCGTACGCGATGACGCCGAGCGGGTCGGCCGCGTCGTCGCCGGTGCTGCCCTGGTCGGACAGGACGAAGTAACCGACCTGGCAGCAGGCGGCGCCGAGCGCGAACAGCAGCCCGAGCGCGTCGAAACTCAGCCCCGCCCACACCTCGACGACGCAGGCCAGCCCCCCGACGGCCAGCACCACACCCACCGCCGCGGCGCGCGTCACCGGCCTGCGCTGCACGAAGCGGACCCAGCCGAGCACGAGCGCGGGGGCGAGGTATTCGATGAGCAGGGCGACGCCGACGGGGATCCGGGACAGCGACGCGAAGTAGAAGGCCTGCACACCGGCGACCGCGAGCAGGCCGAAACCGGCGAGCAGGGCGGGTCTGCGCAGCAGCAGGGCGCGGTGGCGCCAGGCCACGGGCAGCATGACGAGCGCGGCACCGGTCACGCGCAGCCACACCACATGCAACGGGTCGAGCCCCGCTTCGATCAGCGGCTTGGCCGCGACACCCGAACCACCGAATGCGAACGCCGATGCCAGGGCGAGTCCCAGGCCGGCGCTCCTCCCCTGAGACGCTTGCATCGGCACATCATGCCAGGTGACGTCAGGAGCCTCATCCCGGTCACACCTGTCGAGATCCTCCGTGGAGGCGCTCCGCCAGCAGCTCCGTGTCGACACCGGCCCGCCGGAGCACTTCGACCGCGCGGCAGCCGGGCTCCGCGGCGAGCACGGCGAGCAGGTCGAGGCCGCAGGCGCGCCGGTCGCCGCGCGCCGCGGCACGTCCCAGCGCCCCCTCCATGGCCGCGACGGCGGCGGGCGACCAGCCCGCCACGCCGGCGCCCCCCGCCACGGGCACCGCGCCGGAGTCCTCCACCGCTCCCTGCCAGCGCAGCCCGTAACCGATGCTGCGCTGCACGAGGTAACCGAGCACCCTGGCGACCTGCGGGCCGCCGTCGAACGCGGCCCTGACATCCGGGTCGGTCTCGATCACCGAGTGCAGCAGATGCGCGGTGTCGATCTGCCGGTCGCCGTCCCGCAGCGCCCGCCTGCGCGCACCCGCGACCACCGAGGCGAGCTCCGCGGTGAGCCCGGCTTCGATGTCTGCACAGGAGGGGGCGGACTCCCGAGGAACCCGTGGGGTACGACTTTGCACACCTCCCACCTCATCAGCCGCCGCCGTCGGCGGCATCCTCGGCGGGGAGCATTTGCACATCCGACAGAAGGTGGGCAACCCCCTGCGAGCCCTCCTCCTTACGGATGAGAACGGATGAGAACAGGGAAACCCGGACAACCCGATGCGGGGCGCCGGGGTCCCCGTCCCCTCAGTCCTCGTCGGCAAGGATCAGGTAGAGCTTCTTGCGGGACTCGTTGATGACGGCGAGAGCCTTCTGCCGCTGCTCGGCCGATCCGGTCTTCCAGACCTGGCCGAACGCCTCCATCAGCCCGAACCCGGCCTGCCGGATCTCGTTCACGTTCTCCCAGTCGACGCCGCGCCCCGCTTCCTCCCACGGAGCCCGCGGCCCGGCCTCCGCCTCGGTGCGCCCCGCGTCGGTGAGGGTGAACAGCTTCTTGCCGCCCTCACTCTCGCTGACGATCAGCCCTTCGTCCTCGAGCAGCTGGAGCGTCGGGTAGACCGAGCCGGGGCTCGGCCGCCAGGCCCCGCCGCTGCGCTCGCCGATCTCCTGGATCATCTCGTAGCCGTGCATGGGCCGGTCCGCCAGCAGCGCCAGGATCGACGCGCGTACGTCGCCGCGCCGCGCCCGGCCCCGGGGTCCGCCCCGGCCGCGTCCGCCGCCCCACGGCCCGCCGAACGGCGGCCCGAAGGGACCGAACGCCGCGCGCCGCCCCTCGAAGTCGCCCCGGCCGCGATGACCGGGCCCGCAGTCCCCATGTCCGTGTCCATGCGAACGCATCGCCGCGCTCCTTCCATCGGTGACCTGTCGCGATACTTCAACGATATATCGGAAGGACTCTTCCGTCGAGCGTCAAAAAGCCATTCGTACGAAATTGGACTTGGCCTGCGGCTTTGCCCCGCCGCTACGTTCATGACCATGCGGATTCGAATCGTCGACGCCTTCACCGACCGTCCCTTCGCCGGAAATCCGGCCGGAGTCCTGCTGCTGGACTCCGGCGGCTTCCCCGACGACGCCTGGCTCCAGCGGGTGGCGGCCGAGGTGAACCATCCCGAGACCGCCTTCGCCCACCCGCTCCCCGCAGGCGGCGACGCCGACTGGGCGCTGCGCTGGTTCACCCCCGCCACCGAGGTGGACATGTGCGGCCACGCCACCCTGGCCACCGCCCACGTCCTGCACACCACGGGCGCCGCGACCGGCACCGTTCGCTTCTCGGCACGCTGCGGCATCCTGACCACCACCGTGCGGGAGAGCGGCGCCTACACCCTCGACTTCCCGACCGCGCCGCTCACCGGGACGCCCGTCCCCGACGGTGTGAGCAAGGCTCTGGGCGCCGAGGTCCTCTCGGCCCACGACACCGGGCCGCACATCGGCGACCTGCTGGTCGAGCTGGCCGACGAGTCGGCCGTACGGGCGCTCGCACCCGACTTCGCCGCCCTCGCGGCCCGCTCCAGGCGCGGCATCATCGCCACGGCCGCCGCCGAAGACCCCTCCCGCGGCTACGACTTCGTCTCGCGCTGCTTCTTCCCCGGGTCGGCATCGACGAGGACCCGGTGACCGGCAGCGCGCACACGGCCCTCGCCCCGTTCTGGTCGGCCCGCCTCGGCCGCGACGAGCTGACCGGCCTCCAGGCCTCCGCCCGCGCCGGCCTGGTCGCCACGTCACTGCGCGGCGACCGCACCCTGCTGACCGGCGGGGCCGTCACCGTCGTCGACGGCGAGCTGCTCGCCTGACAGCGCCGGCAGCCCGGAGGGGGCGCCCCGGAACTTCCCGTACGGAACGGAAACCCGGTACGCCCCCCTCCTCACGTCCTCAAGCAGTCGGCAGCCATCCCACTCTGCCCGCCAGCAGCGCGTACCCGACGAAGGC
Organism: Streptomyces sp. Wb2n-11; assembly: GCF_001049855.1. NCBI lineage: Bacteria > Bacillati > Actinomycetota > Actinomycetes > Kitasatosporales > Streptomycetaceae > Streptomyces > Streptomyces sp. Wb2n-11. The sequence continues at coordinate 6,141,590 of NZ_CVPB01000001.1, read as the reverse complement.
CCCGACATCGAGCAGCGTGTGAGCCACGACCAGCGGTCCGACCCGCCCCCAGCGCCGGTACAGCAGCACGAAGACCGCGCCCATCACCACGTTGCCGATGAAACCGCCGACCCCCTGATACAGGTGGTACGAGCCGCGCAGCACCGAACTCGCCGCCAGAGCCGCCACCGGCGACCACCCCAGCTGATCGAGCCTGCGCAGCAGATATCCGACGACGACGACTTCCTCCAGCACGGAGTTCTGCATCGCGGACAGGATCAGCACGGGAAACTTCCACCACACCGAGGGCAGCGACTCCGGCACCACCGTGAGGTTGAACCCCGACTCGGTGGCGGCCAGGTAGAAGGCGAGCCCCGCGCTGCCGATGCCCGCCGCGACCAGCACACCCCGCCCCAGGTCCGGCCACGGCCGCGTACGGTCGAACCCGATCACGCGCAGCCCCGCGCCCTCCCGCATCAGCAGGTACGCGACCAGCGCCACGGGCACCAGCGCCGACGTGATCCCGAACAGCTGCCAGGCGAGGTCCAGCCACGGCCGCCCCGGTGTGTACGACCCGTTGAGCTGCGCCGCCTGGTCCTTGAGCCCGCCCGGTTTCGTGAGCGCTCCGACAAAACTGATCAGGGACGACACCGCGCTCGCGCCCAGCGAGAGCGCGAGAACGACCAGAACCTCGGTACGGAGGATCCGCGGCGTCACCCCCTGCCCGGGATGAGAACCGGCCACCCGCCCCGCCCCTGCCTGCACACCAGCCTCCAGTTCGGCCATCCCGCCGCATCACCGGCTCCGCCCGCCAGAGCCTCGGACGCGGGCACGGAGACCGCGCGTGACAGGCCCTGGGACGTCACAGCTTGCCCGACGACGCGGCGGCGGACGGCACCAGGTCCAGGACCCGGCCCCGTACCGCCGCCCGGCGCGCCCCGGGCGGCGGCGACAACCCACCCGGCACCCGGCCGGCGATGAGGCGGGCCGGGGCGGCCGGGCAGCCCCTCAGGCCCGTCCCGGGAATCCCGCCGGCCAGGTGTGCACCGGATCGCCCCGGTGCATCAGCTCGCTGTAGCGGCGGGTCGTGGCGGCCAGCGCGGCTTCGCGCTCCAGGCCGGCCTCCAGGGCGCGGTGGTACGTGTCCACCTGCCAGGAAGCGCCGTTCACGCGTCGCCTGCACCGCTGCTCGATGATGCCGAGGTAGTAGTCGCGGTCCGCGGGCTCGATGCCCCAGGCGTCGAGCCCGGCCGCGGCCAGCGGCAGCAGCTCCTCCCGTACGAGCCTGACGGCCGGCACCCGCGCGGTCCCGTTCGCACGCCCCGGCTTCGGCCAGACGATCTCCGCGTCGATGCCGTGGCGGCAGGCCGCGTCGAAGTTCTCCTCCGCGGTCTCGAAGGGAAGCCGCTTCCACACCGGCCGCGCGTCCTCGGCGAGAGCCCGGACCAACCCGTAGTAGAAGGCCGCGTTGGCGATCACATCGGTCACCGTCGGCCCCGCGGGCAGCACCCTGTTCTCGACCCGCAGATGCGGTACGCCGTCGGCCAGCCCGTACACGGGCCGGTTCCAGCGGTAGACCGTTCCGTTGTGCAGCACCAGCTCCTGAAGCCGCGGCACCCCGCCTTCGTCGAGCACCAGGAGCGGGTCCTCGTCGTCGCATATCGGCAGGAGGGCCGGGAAGTAGCGCACGTTCTCCTCGAAGAGCTCGTACGCCGAATCCACCCACCGCTCGCCGAACCACGTCCTGGGCCGTACGCCCTGGGCCTCCAGCTCCGGCGGGCGGGTGTCGGTGGCCTGCTGGAAGAGGGGCGGCCGCGACTCGCGCCACAGCTCGCGCCCGAAGAGGAACGGCGAGTTGGCGCCCACGGCTATCTGCACCGCCGCGACCGCCTGGGCCGCGTTCCACACGTCCGCGAACCGGTTCGGCGTGACCTGGAGGTGCAACTGCACGGAGGTGCAGGCCGCTTCGGGCGTAATGGAGGCGAAGGTACAGGTCAAACGCTCCACGCCGGCGATATCGAGCGTGAAGTCCTCGCCCCGCGCGGCGACGATCTGATCATTGAGCAGCTGGTAGCGGTCGATGTCGGAGAGGTTCGCCGAAACCAGATCATGACGCCCGAGTGTCGGCAGAATTCCGATCATCACAATGCCCGCGGCGACCTCTCGCGCTTTTCTGTCGGCATACCCCAGGCTGGTGCGCAACTCCTCTGCCAGCTGATCGAAGACGTGCCCTCCCAGCCGGTGCGGAACAATATTCACTTCCAGATTGAACATTCCGAGTTCGGTCTGGAAATCACTGCTGGCGATCCGGTCGAGGACCTCCGTGTTCACCATCGCTGGCATCCCGTCGGCCCCGGCGAGATTGAGCTCGATCTCCAGCCCCATGAGGTTCCTGGGGCGGTCGAAGCGCTTCTCCGCCAGCAGCCGCCCCAGCCCCTCCAGGCACTGCTGGAGTTTCCTCCGGTACCGCTGCCGGTCCGACAGGTCGAACCCGCCTGCTACGACCTTCTCCCCCATCGAAGTACCCCTCCTCGAGTGGGCGGCTCACAGCATCGGGCATTCATGTCACGATCGATGATGCCCAGACATGCTGATCCGTAACGTCCCGCGGCTGCCGAGGACCGGGTACTCTCGGCGGAGAAGCCTAGCGGCACATTCACTCGGCATGCGGCAGAAAGCAGATACCAGCCCTCCACTGCCGGTGAAAAAATCCGATGTTTTCCGGCCTACCGCTTCTGCCGGAACTTTCCAGGCCACAGGCCTGCGCTCCCGCTGAATGGGTAGATTTTCCCCAGGAAAAGGTCTGGATACGGCCTTGCCTGCAATAACGAGGACCGCTAGCTGAAACACCATGTGAACACGTCTCGTATAAACTCCGCAGACGAGGCAGAGAGTTGGCGCCCCGGCCATCGCCCCACGGCCCCCCTCTGACCCCGCACCCGCATCACACGCAGACAGCGCCGTCCGCACTGCCCACGCATCACCGTGTCTCCCAAGTGAGAGGCGACCCACCATGCCGCTGCTTGTCCCCTCGGCTCCCGCGCCCGCCCTGCGCAGCGTCCTCGCGGCACTCGGTTCCCCCACCACCGTCCGGGAGGCCCGTCCTGCGGCCCTCCGTACGGCCCAGGGACCCCTGAGCCCCGAGTTCCCTCTTCCCGTCCACGTCCTGGACGGGATCATTCCCTCCGGCATGCCGCTGCGCACCCGGCTGACCGGCTGGCGGTTCCTGATCCGCAGCGGCGACCGCACGGTGGCCGCCGCCGACAGCATGCTCACCCCCGACGGGTGGGCCTTCTCCCATTTCTGCGAGGGCCCGTACATCGCCTCCAGCGAGCGCGCGCTGCGTCAGGCCGAGACGATGACGACGCGCTACCAGCCCCGCCTGCTGTCCGTGCCGGAGCTCTACATGCTCACCCTGTGGCTGCACGACGGCCCTGAAGCACACACCGACGCCTCCGACGCGATGCCGTTGCCGGCGGACCTGCTCGTGCCCCTGGCGCCCGCGCCGCCCGGCATCGCCTCGCACCGCCCGCACCGGGTCGCCGACCTGCTGCCGCTGCTGACCCACCGGCTCACGCCGCCGGCGGACGCCCCGCTCCTCAGCCAGTCCGCCTGACGACAGCACCACACCGGCCCCCGCGAGCTCCTCACGACGCCTTCCACCTCCACTGTGCCCCGTGCCCGCCCCGGCACGGGGCACAGTGCTGGCCCATCCGGACTAGCCCGTACCGGCCACCCCGAACCACCCGAAGATACGCCCCGGTTGAGCTGAACCGCCCGCACGGGTGATGCGTCATTAATCAGTAAGGAGAGCTGCCGTGAAATCCCTGCGGATCGACGCCCGTAGGGCAACACTGGGACCGGACCGACTGATACGGGGGGCGGCCATGAGCACCGCATCGAGCCGCAGGACACTCATCACAACACAGCGAAAGAACCCTTCCATGTGCCAGCACCAGCCAGCCTGCCCGACCGCCGAATCCGCCGATCGGGAAGCCGCCCGTCTCGTGGCGCACCATCCGGAGCAGGGCTGGAGCCTGCTGTGCAACGGAGTTCTCGTCTTCGAGGACACCGGTGAGCTGCTGCCGGACGGCCAGATCATCGCCCCGCACCGCCCACTGGACGTCGTCAGGGCCGCGTAGCCCGGCCCGTACGCCGGATCACGGCCGTACGGTGATACGACGAGGGGCCGGCCCGGAGGAATCTCCGAACCGGCCCCGGCGCATGTCCGCGCCCCTGCGCCGTTACCGCGTCCGTCAGTTGTCGTACGCGTCCAGCGGCGGGCACGAGCAGACGAGGTTGCGGTCACCGAACGCGCCGTCGATCCGGCGCACCGGCGGCCAGTACTTGTCCGAGGCCGACACCCCGGCCGGGAAGACCGCCACCTCGCGGCTGTAGGCGTGCTCCCACTCGCCGCCCAGCGCGGCCGCCGTGTGCGGCGCGTTGCGCAGCGGGTTGTCGTCCGCGGGCCACTCGCCCGACGCGACCTTCTCGATCTCCGCGCGAATGGCGATCATCGTGTCGCAGAACCGGTCGATCTCCGCCAGGTCCTCGCTCTCGGTCGGCTCGATCATCAGCGTCCCCGCCACCGGGAACGACATGGTCGGCGCGTGGAAGCCGTAGTCGATGAGGCGCTTGGCGATGTCGTCGACACTGACGCCCGTCGCCTTCGACAGCGGCCGCAGGTCGACGATGGCCTCGTGCGCCACCAGCCCGTTGGGACCGGTGTAGAGCACGGGGTAGTGCGGCTCCAGCCGCTTGGCGATGTAGTTCGCCGCGAGCACGGCGACCTGCGTGGCGCGCTTGAGCCCCTCGCCGCCCATCAGGCGGACGTACGCCCACGAGATCGGCAGGATACCCGCCGAGCCCCACGGGGCGGCCGAGATGGGCCCCACGCCCGTCTCCGGACCGGCCGTCGGCTGGAGCGGGTGGTTCGGCAGGTACGGCGCCAGGTGGGCCCGGACACCGACCGGACCGACGCCGGGGCCGCCGCCGCCGTGCGGGATGCAGAAGGTCTTGTGCAGGTTCAGGTGCGAGACGTCGCCGCCGAACTTGCCCGGCTTGGCGAGCCCGACCAGCGCGTTGAGGTTGGCGCCGTCGACGTAGACCTGGCCGCCGGCCTCGTGCACCGTCGCGCAGATGTCGGCGACATGCTCCTCGAACACCCCGTGCGTGGACGGGTAGGTGATCATCAGCACCGACAGCTCGTCGCGGTACTGCTCGATCCTGGCGTGCAGGTCCTCGACGTCGACCTCGCCGTCCTCACGGGTCTTGACGACGACGACCTTCATGCCGGCCATGACCGCGCTCGCCGCGTTGGTCCCGTGCGCGGACGACGGGATCAGGCACACCGTGCGCTGGTCGTCGCCGTTGGCCCGGTGGTACGCCCGTACCGCCAGCAGGCCCGCGAGCTCGCCCTGCGAACCGGCGTTCGGCTGGATCGACACCGCGTCGTACCCGGTGACCTCGGCCAGCCGCTCCTCGAGCTCCCGGATGAGCGTCAGGTACCCCTGCGCCTGCTCGACCGGCGCGAAGGGGTGGACCGCCCCGAACTCGGGCCAGGTGACCGGCTCCATCTCGGTGGTCGCGTTCAGCTTCATCGTGCAGGAGCCGAGCGGGATCATGCCGCGGTCGAGCGCGTAGTCGCGGTCGGCGAGCTTACGCAGGTAGCGCAGCATCGCGGTCTCGGAGCGGTGCTGGTGGAAGACGGGGTGCGTGAGGACCTCGTCGGTCCGCAGCAGCCCCTCGGGCAGCGCGTCGGCCGCCTGCGCGTCGAGCGCCTCGATGTCGGCGTCGACCCCGAAGGCCGCCCAGACCGCGGCGATCTGCGCGCGGCCCGTCGTCTCGTCACAGGCCATGGAGACGTGGTCGGCGTCGGCCAGGTACAGGTTGACCCCGCCTTCACGGGCCGCGGCGACGACGTCGGCCGCCCGGCCCGGGACCCGCGCGGTCAGCGTGTCGAAGTACGAGCCGTGCACGACCTCGACCCCGCCGGCCCGCAGGCCCTCGGCGAGCAGCGTCGCGTAGCGGTGCGTGCGGCGCGCGATGCCGCGCAGCCCGTCGGGGCCGTGGTAGACGGCGTACATCCCGGCCATGACCGCGAGCAGCACCTGCGCGGTGCAGATGTTGCTGGTGGCCTTCTCCCGGCGGATGTGCTGCTCACGCGTCTGGAGCGCCAGCCGGTACGCCTTGTTGCCGTCGGCGTCGACGGAGACACCCACGAGCCGCCCCGGCAGGCTGCGCGCGAACTTCTCGCGTACGGCCATGAACCCGGCGTGCGGGCCGCCGAAGCCCATCGGCACACCGAAGCGCTGGGTGGTGCCCACCGCGATGTCCGCGCCGAGCTCGCCGGGCGAGGCCAGCAGCGTCAGCGCCAGTAGGTCGGCGGCGACGGTGACGATCGCACCGAGCTCGTGCGCCTGTTCGATGACGGGCTTGAGGTCCCGTACGGCGCCCGAGGCGCCCGGGTACTGAAGCAGCACACCGAAGACACCGCGCTCGGCGGCCTCGGCCGGAATGCCTCCGGACAGATCAGCGACGACGACGTCGACACCGGTCGGCTCCGCACGTGTCCGGATGACGGCCACGGTCTGCGGCAGCGTGTCGGAGTCGATCAGGAAGACGCCGTTCCTGACCTTGCCGACGCGGCGCGAGAGCGCCATGGCCTCGGCGGCCGCGGTGCCCTCGTCGAGCAGCGAGGCGCCCGAGGTCGGCAGGCCGGTCAGGTCGGCGACCATCGTCTGGAAGTTGAGCAGCGCCTCCAGCCGGCCCTGCGAGATCTCCGGCTGGTAGGGCGTGTACGCCGTGTACCAGGCCGGGTTCTCCATGACGTTGCGCAGGATCACCGGCGGCGTGAAGGTGCCGTAGTAGCCGAGCCCGATCATCGGGGCGAGCACCTGGTTGCGGTCCGCGAGCGTACGCAGCTCGGCCAGGACCTCGGCCTCGGTGCGGGCGTCGGGCAGCCCGAGCGCCTCGGCGCTCTTGATGACGTCCGGCACCGCGGCCGCGGTCAGCTCGTCGAGCGAGCCGTAACCGACCTGGGCGAGCATCTTGGCCTGAGCTTCGGCATCGGGCCCGATGTGGCGCTGCTCGAAGGGGATGCCACGCTCAAGCTGTGAGAGCGGAATGCGGTTTGCGGTCATCTGCGGAAGGCCTCCTGGTCTGACGCGACCTGCGAGGGGCACCACGGCACGGGTACCCGGACGGCCTCCCCCTCTGTCATCTCAACCTGAGAGCTTCACCGGAAGACCGTACGGACGTCGCTGACGCCGAGGGTCGTTCCGGCTTTCACCGTCGGTGAGGAAGGGAGCCGCAACAGGTGCTGTGCTCTTCTCCAGCACTTGCCCGTCCGACGCCCGTCCTGCTTTCCAGAGTGACCTCGTCCGTGCGGTACGGGGGCCTGAGAGATTCCGGGGAGGATTTGCTCCTTCGGCGTCCCCGGCATGTTCGCCGGAGACTCTCCCGCACGGGGTCAGCAGCCATTTGCCAGCCTACCAGCGAGCCCCGTCGCGGATCCCTCGAGTGGCCGAGTCCACAGTTGTGCACTTTCGTAGGGTCTTACGGAGCAGCTGCGATCAGTTGGAGGGACCGTGCAGACCGACATCGATCCGCGCAGTCTGATCGGCCGCAAGGCGTTCGACCGCAATGGCAACAAGATCGGAACGGTGGACGAGGTGTACCTCGACGACGCCACGGGAGTGCCCGAATGGGCAGCCGTACGCACCGGCCTCTTCGGCCGCGACGCCTTCGTCCCCCTGGAACCCAGCACGGTCGTGAACGACTCCCTCCGCGTTCCCTACGACCGCGCGCTGATCAAGGACGCCCCGGACTTCGGCGTCGGCCGCCACCTCTCCCCGGAGCAGGAACTCCAGCTCTACCACCACTACGGACTCGACGTCTCCTCCCCCGCCCCGACCGGGACTTCGGCCGGCTGGCCGGAGACGACCCCGCCTGATCCCCTGCCGCCCTCACCAGCGGGAGCGGATCCGACGGCACCAGATCCGGATCGTCCATCTTGAAGGTCCGCACCCGCCCGGGCGCCGACGTCGGCTCCTCGAACCGCACGGTGACCCTCCCGACCCCGCTGCCCTGCACCCAGCCCGCTCCGTGCGCGGCGTGCCGCACGTCCTGCCCGGCCAGCCACCGGCGCTCCGGCGGCGCCTCGGGCACCGGCGCCGTCAGCACCCCACCGCCGCCCGGATCCGCCTCCACGGCTTCTTCCGCCGACTGCGACTCCGCGTGCGCCCGCTCACCGGCCGCCTGGGCGAAAAGGTCTTCCTGCGTGAAGTCGGCGAGCCCGGTGACCCCCACCCCGAGCAGCCGCACCCCGCCCGTGGTGTCCACGGACTCCAGCAGCCGGCCTGCGGCCTCCCGCACCACTGCCGGATCGTCCGTCGGCCCACGCAGCGTCTCGGAACGCGTCAGCGTCGAGAAGTCGTACCTCCGCACCTTGAGGACCACCGTCCTGCCCGACCGCCCGGCCGCCCGCAACCGCTGCACACACCGGTCGGACAGCCGGACCACTTCGGCCCTGATCCTGACCCGGTCATGCAGGTCCACCTCGAAGGTGTCCTCGACCGACACCGATTTCGCGTCCCGCTCGGCCACCACGGGCCGGTCGTCGTGCCCGACGGCCATCCGGTACAGCGAGACCCCGTGCGCCTTCCCCAGCAGCCGTACGAGCTCGTCCTCGCCCGCTTCCACCAGGTCGACGACGGCCGTCATCCCCGCCCGCCGAAGGTGCTCCCCGGTGGCAGGCCCGACCCCCGGCAGTGTCCGTACGGGCATCGGCCCCAGCAGCTCGCGTTCGGTGCCCGGCTCTATGAGCGTCAGGCCGTCCGGCTTGGCCTGCTCCGACGCGATCTTCGCGAGCATCTTGGAGCCCGCGAGCCCCACTGACCCCGTCAGCCCCGTGACCGCCCGGATGTCCGCCCGCAGCCGCTCTCCGGCCCTGCGGGCGGAGGCCGAGTCGTCGGCCACCCCGCCCGCCTCCAGGTCGACGAAGGCCTCGTCGAGACTCAGCGGCTCCACCAGCGGGGAGAGCCGGCCAAGGAGCTCCATGACCTGTTCGCTCACGGCACGGTAGAGGGAGAAGCGCGGCATCAGATAGGCGGCGTTCGGGCACAGCCGACGGGCCTGGGCCACCGGCATCGCGGAGTGCACCCCGAAGCGCCTGGCTTCGTACGAGGCGGTGGCGACGACCCCGCGGGTTCCGATACCGCCGACCACCACCGGCTTTCCGCGCAGACTCGGCTTCGCCGCCTGCTCTGCGGCGGCGTAGAAGGCATCCATGTCGAGATGCAGGATGGTGGGCGCGGATCTCACACCACCGATGCTGCCGTACGGCACTGACAATCGGCGGCCGGCAGCACGGCAGGAGGCCGGACCGCCCGTCAGACCGCCTTGTTGCGGCGCCGGGCGAGCTCGTCGGTGGGGTTGTGGCCCACCAGCGTCTCGCCCGTGTCGACGCGCTCGCCGTGCAGCTGGGACAGCGCACTCTCCACGTCCCGCCAGACCACGCCCACGGCGATTCCGAACACGCCCTGCCCGCCCTGGAGGAGTTCGACGACCTCGTCGGGCGACGAGCACTCGTACACCGTCGCACCGTCACTCATGAGCGTCATCCGCTCGAGGTCCTGGAACCCGCGGGCCCGCAGGTGCTGGACGGCGGCGCGAATGTTCTGCAGTGCGACACCGGTGTCCAGGAACCGCTTGACGATCTTGAGGACGACGACGTCGCGAAAGCTGTAGAGACGCTGCGTACCCGACCCGTAAGCGGGCCGCACGCTCGGCTCGACCAGCCCCGTGCGTGCCCAGTAGTCAAGCTGCCGGTACGTGATCCCAGCCGCCGCGCACGCGGTCGGCCCCCGGTACCCGATGCTCTCCGTGCTGTCGGCCGCCGCTGTCCCGCCCATGGCCGACGTCACGCTCTGCCGCCCCGCCAGAGGGCCGACCGCACTGCCGTGAAGCGGATACGGTCCGCCCGCCACCGTACCGTCGCCGCTGCTTCTCACGCCGACCTCCGTCCTTGACCTGCCCTGTCGACGGTAGGCAGTCACCCGGGGTGCGTCAACGATCGCCACACTCGGCACGCCGAGTGATAATCACCCTGAGAGTGGTTTCCCGTGCCCCACTTCGGGGAAAGGCTACTCGAATGCGCGGACGGCCCCTGGTGCACGGCTCACTGGCTGTTGGTCCCGAAGTCCTCAGGAGAGATCTGGTCGAGGAACTCACGGAACTTCTCCACCTCGTCCTCCTGCTCGTCGGGAATCGCGATACCGGCGTCGTCCAGCACGCCATCACTGCCGTAGATCGGCGTTCCGGTGCGCAGCGCCAGCGCTATGGCGTCCGAAGGCCTCGCACTGACCTCGACTCCACTGGCAAAGACCAGTTCAGCGTAGAAGACTCCTTCCCGCAGGTCGGTGATGCGGACTTCTGTGAGCTCCTGGCCGACCGCTTCGAGTACATCCTTGAAGAGATCATGGGTCAGCGGCCTGGCAGGGGCCATCCCCTGCTGGGCAAAGGCGATCGCGGTCGCCTCCCCCGGCCCGATCCAGATGGGGAGGTACCGATCGCCTCCCACTTCGCGCAGGAGCACGATCGGTTGGTTCGAGGGCATTTCCACCCGGACACCTACGACGTCGAGCTCGTTCACACAGCAACCCTAGGACGTGCCTGGCAGGTTTGGGTAGTCGGGCTCCCCCGTGCTCAGTGCAGCCGTACGCCGAGAGCCGCCTGAATGAGGGCCGAATGGAGCCGGACGGACAGCTCCGCGAGCTCCTTGGTCGTGGCCTCCGCATGCGCTCTGGTCTGCGGATTCCGGTGTCGGCGCAGTGGAGCGACGACCTGCTCGACCAGGCTGGCCTCCCGGTCCGCCGCCGCTTTCACCGCTCGCAGATGCCGCGGCTCCAGGCCGAAACGTCCCAGGTCGGCGACGAGCTGGGCCACCGTGACGGCATCGGCGTCGTACCCGCCATCCGGCAGGGGTGAGATCAGGCCGTACGACTCCCACTCCTCGAGTTCCTTCTCGCCGACCTCGGCGGCGGCCAGGAACTCCGCGCGGCCGATCCGCACCGTGGCCGGGCGGTCGGCCTCGCCCTCCGGCGAGCCGTCGTGCACGTCACGCGGTCCGCCGGCAGACGGAAGCTGCACCTGCTCACCGCGTGCCAGCGCTTCGAGATGCTCGCGGATGACCTTGAGCGGAAGATAGTAGTCGCGCTGCATACGCAGCACCTGGGCCAGCCGCTCGATGTCGTCCGGGCTGAATTTGCGGTATCCGGAGGGTGTCCGCTGCGGTTCGACGAGTCCCTCGGTCTCCAGAAAACGAATTTTGGAGATGGTGACCTCGGGAAACTCGTCGCGCAACAGGTTCAGCACGGTGCCGATGCTCACCAGCCGACCGCCTGCGGCGGCGGTGCCGTCTCCGGCACCGCCCGTCAGTGTTCGCAGCATGGACCTTCCCGTACGGGTCAGATGGCCCGCTGGCTCGCGTAGAAGACCAGCCGGTACTTACCGATCTGCACCTCGTCGCCGTTCGACAGCGGAACCGAGTCGATCCGCTCGCGATTGACGTAGGTGCCGTTGAGACTGCCGACGTCCGAGACGGTGAATCCGCCGTCAGCACCCCGACGGAACTCCACATGACGCCGTGAGACGGTCACGTCGTCGAGGAAGATGTCGCTCTGCGGGTGCCTGCCGGCCGTGGTCAGCTCACCGTCCAGGAGGAAGCGGCTGCCCGAATTCGGACCGCGTCGCACCACCAGCAGCGCCGCACCCAGCGGAAGGGCGTCGACGGCCGCCTGGGCCTCGGGCGAGAGCGAGGGAAGAGCAGTCTGCCCCGTCACTTCCGCCTCGTACGCCTCGAGCCCTGAAATGGAGATCGTCGATGTCGTCTCCGAGGGACGCTCGGCGGCGGCTCCGGGCCGCAACGGTGCTCCGCAGTTGGAACAGAAACGGCTGGCCTCGGCATTGCGATGCCCGCACCTCGTACAAACCGGCACGGCCGACATGGGCGGACCCTCCTGCCGCGGCTGCCCCGCATGGGCATGGGCATGGGATGCGTACGGATCGGGGGCAAACTCTCCACCCGTACTTGAGGCTGATGATTCCCCGAAACCTATGCGGCCAGGACCGGCGGGGTCAACAGCCGACGCGCCCCGACCGCCCGAAATGTCACCACCTGGACCAGTGGCCTCGTCCCGGAAGAGCGGGCGCTCACCGCCCTGCTCGTCAGCTTCTCCACCACGCGGAGCGCGGTGGCGGGCGGTGCTGTTCGCACTGTCCTCGCGTGCACTCTTGCCGAACAACTTCGCAAACAACTTCACGGGCGATTCCCCTTGACTGAAACAGACCCGCCCGTGGGGCAGGACGAACCCTGAATGAACACACCTGCCGAACCGGACATCTTCACAACGTCCGTATCCACCAAACAGTTTCCACCACGCACCATGCCTTCGGTGCGCCGACCCCCCGCAACCTCATGCCCTTGTCCCGGTACTCCCATTCGCCCCCGCCTCACCGCGGTGACGACCGAGCGTAGTCAGGCCGCTTCGCCGGTCGCAAGGCATCCACGACGATCTTCTCCGAGCGGGCGACAGTAGCGATGGCCTGCTCCTTCTCCAGCGTCTGCACCACACCGCCGGGGATGTTGAGCGCGGGTTCCAGGTCCTGCGGCTTGCCGATCACCTCGAAGCGGTACGGCGCGCCGACCTTTCGTCCGTCCACCTGGATGCCGCCGTCGCTGTCGGAGAAGTACGTGTCCGCGACCACCCTGACGTCATTGATCTGGATCGCTTCCGCGCCTGCCGCCCGCAGTTCCTGGATCGCGTCCAGCAGCATGTCGGCCTCGACCGTGGAGTGCGGGTCCGTGATCGTCAGCGTGATCCCGGGCCCCTGCGCCGCCACCGTGCCGGCCAGTACACCGAGCTGACGTTCCTTCTCCAGCGTCTGCTTGCGGGCCTCTTCCGCCTGGTCCGAACTGTTCTCCAGTTCCGTCTTCTGGTCGTCGAGCTTCTGCTTCTCGTCCTCGAGCCGCTGCGTACGATCGTCCAGTTCGTCCAGGATGCGCACCAGGTCCTCCTGGCGCGCTCCCCGCAGCGCGCTGTCGTCGCTGTTCGACCTGACCTGGATCGCGAGCCCGAGCCCGAGCACGAACAGCAGCAGCGCGACGACGAGTTGCGCCCGCGTGACGCGCGGCGGCCACAGACCCGCGATCAATCGCTGACGCCCTGTCGAGGGCCGCTGCGCCACCGGCTCCTGAGCCCGCACTTCCTCTTCGCCCTGCTGGGGGCCGTCTTCTGTACTCATCTGCCTCACGCCCGGAACACGTGACGGCGAATCGCCGCCGCGTTGGAGAAGATCCGGATGCCGAACACCACGACCACACCCGTGGACAGCTGTGCGCCGACGCCCAACTTGTCCCCCAGGAACACGATCAACGCCGCCACCACGACGTTCGACAGGAAGGACACCACGAAGACCTTGTCGACGAAAATTCCGTCAAGCATGGCCCGCAGACCACCGAAGACCGCGTCGAGAGCCGCGACGACGGCGATCGGCAGGTACGGCTCGACGACCGCCGGCACCTCGGGCCGGACCAACAGTCCGACCACGACTCCCACGACGAGGCCCAGTACGGCGATCACGATGTGCCCTTCCCTGTGTTGGCCACGCCTTTCCCGGCGCCCCGGCCAGCGGCTCTGCTGTACGTATGATCAGGCTCGGCGCGGCAGGAAGCCGGACCTCGTCCTGAGCGGAAATGCTTGTCCTGATGCCGTAGTCCTCCTGCAGCACATGCAGGTACTGACCATCGGCACTGTTCTGGAAATCGGTACTCAACCGCCGCCCGTCCCCCACCGCCAGCACCGTGTACGGAGGCACCAGCGGTCTGTTGTCGACCAGTATGGCGTCGCCGGCGGCGCGGATCGCCGACAGCGAGGTCAGTCGCTGCCCGTTGATGGCCACCGCCTCGGCGCCCGAGGACCACAGACCATTGACGACCCTCTGCATGTCCCGGTCCCGCAGCCGGCCCGTGTCGGAGAAGCTCGTGCTCCCCCGAGGACCGCCGCCGCCCTGGTCGGTGTCCTTGGCATCGTCCACGACGAGCTTCACGCCCGGGCCCTGCAGAGCCGTCGCTCCGGACAGCAGAGTGACCGGCCCGCCTTGGTCACCACCGTGTTCCTGAAGTGCCTTCCGCTGCCGTTCTCCCACATCGGCCCGGAGCTTTTCGACGTTCCGCTCCAGCTCGTCGGCCGCGGAGGTCTCCGCCTCGACACGGTCGATGAGCTCTTCACGTTCCTTCGCGACGACCGGTGCCGCGATCCGCGCCTGTGTGGCACCAACGGTGACGACCAGCGCCGCCAGCACCAGGCCTGCGGCCAGCCCGAGCTTCGCGCGCAGCGTGCGTGGCATGCCCGCGCTGCCGTCGGCTCTCCTGCGGGCCGCCGCCTCCGCGTATCCGTCGTCGAGGCTGTGGTCCATCACATTCGTCAGCAGTGACATGGACGCGTCGGGGCGCGGAGGTGGAGGAGAGCTGCTCCGATCAGGGGACTGCTGCGACATGCCGCACATCGTCGCACGTCGGAGCTGTTACCGCCGAATGGCCCCACCGGTGTGCCGGACGGCGTGCCGGACGGTGTGTGACAACCCCGTCCGGCACACCGGTCACACCTCAGTGACCTGCGCTGTCCACGACCGCGGACCACTCGTCGAGCAACGCCTGGGCCGAATCGTCATCAGGCCCCTCGGCCCACAGATGAGTGACAGCCTCCGCCGGATCGGGCAGCACCATCACCCATCGGCCGTCCGCCTCGACCACGCGTACACCGTCGGTCGTGTCCACGAACCGCTCTCCCGCGGCTTCGACCACACGGCGCATGACGAGGCCCTTCACCGCCCATGGGGTGGCCAGGTCCCGTCGCAGCACATGGGCTCGCGGTATCCGCGCGTCGATCTGGCTCAGCGTGAGCTGGGTTCGGGCCACCAGCCCGATCAGCCGCACGAAGGCGGCGGAGCCGTCGAAGACGCTGCTGAACTCGGGAACGATGAAGCCGCCACGCCCGTCGCCACCGAAGATGGTGGACTCTTCACGGCCCACTCGTGTCAGGTCGTCCGGTGACGTGGTCGTCCAGTCCACCTGCGTTCCGTGGTACGCCGCGACCTGTTCGGCGATCCTCGTGGTGGTCACGGGCAGCGCGACCCGCCCACTGCGACGTTCAGCTGCGACCAGATCGAGCATCACCAGAAGCGCCCGGTCGTCCTCGATGATCCGTCCGCGCTCGTCGACGAGCGACAAGCGCTCACCCACCGGGTCGAACCGCACTCCGAAAGCGGCCCGCGCCGAAGCGACGATCTCACCGAGCCGCACAAGGCCGGAACGGCGAGAGTCCGCTGTCTCTGTCGGCCTGGACTCGTCGAGTCCGGGATTGATGGTCAGCGCGTCGACCCCGAGCCGTCCCAGCAAGCTCGGCAGCACAAGACCGGCACTTCCGTTGGAAGCGTCGACGACGACCTTGAGCCCCGATTCGGCGATACCCGTGACATCCAGGTTCCGCAACAACGACCCGGTATAGGAGTCGAAGACACTGGCCGGGAAGTGCAGGTCCCCGATCTCACCGGGAAAGGCCCGCCGGTACTCCTGCCGGGCAAACACCCGGTCGAGCTTGCGCTGTCCGGCCTGCGACAGGTCCGCGCCACGCTCGTCGAAGAACATGATGTCGACGGAGTCCGGCACACCCGGAGTCGTACGGATCATGATTCCGCCGGCGCTGCCACGCGCCGTCTGCTGACGCGCCACCGGCAGCGGCACATTCTCCAGATCGCGTACGTCGATGGCGCTCGCCTGAAGCGCCGAGATCACCGCCCGCTTCAGCGCACGCGCACCGCGTGAGTGGTCACGCGCGGTGGTGACCGTCGCGCCCTTCTTGAGCGTGGTGGCATAGGCCCCCGCGAGGCGCACCGCCAGCTCGGGGGTGATCTCCACGTTCAGGATGCCAGAGACACCGCGCGCTCCGAAGAGATGTGCCTGCCCTCGCGACTCCCAGATCACCGAGGTATTGACGAAGGCGCCGGCCTCGATGGTCTTGAACGGGTAGACCCGCACATTGCCCTGAACAATCGATTCCTCACCGACGAGGCACTCGTCCCCGATGACGGCGCCGTCCTCGATCCGCGCGGCCCGCATGATGTCGGTGTTCTTTCCGATCACACAGCCGCGCAGGTTGCTGTGCTGACCGATGTAGACGTTGTCGTGCACGACGGCCCGATGGAGGAACGCCCCGCTCTTGACGACGACATTGGACCCCACGACCGTGTGTTCCCGGAGTTCCACGCCGGCCTCGACCTTGGCGTAGTCACCGATGTAGAGCGGTCCCCGCAGCACGGCGTCCGGGTGCACTTCGGCACCCTCCGCCACCCAGACTCCGGGAGAGATCTCGAACCCGTCGAGATCTACATCGACCTTGCCCTCCAGGACATCGGCCTGGGCCTTGACGTAGCTCTCGTGCGTGCCCACGTCCTCCCAGTAGCCCTCGGCGACGTAGCCGTAGACCGGCTTGCCCTCCTTCATCAGCTGAGGGAAGACGTCACCCGACCAGTCGACAGAGACGTCGGCCTCGACGTAGTCGAACACCTCGGGCTCCATGACATAAATGCCCGTATTCACGGTGTCCGAGAAGACCTGCCCCCATGTGGGCTTCTCCAGGAACCGTTCGACCTTCCCTTCCTCGTCCACGATCGTGATGCCGAACTCCAGAGGGTTCGGCACCCGGGTCAGGCACACCGTGACCAGTGCGCCCTTCTCCTTGTGGAATCTGATCAGGTCGGTGAGGTCGAAGTCGGTGAGGGCATCACCCGAAATGACAAGGAACGCATCGTCCTTCAATGCTTCCTCGGCATTCTTCACACTGCCTGCAGTGCCGAGTGGCTTCTCCTCATTGGCATAGGTGAGCTCCATACCAAGCTCTTCGCCGTCACCGAAGTAGTTCTTGACGAGCGAAGCCAGGAACTGCACGGTCACGACGGTCTCATTGAGCCCATGCCGCTTGAGCAGCCGTAGCACATGCTCCATGATCGGCCGATTGGCAACCGGCAGGAGCGGCTTGGGCATGCTCGAGGTCATGGGGCGAAGGCGAGTGCCCTCGCCACCAGCCATCACGACGGCCTTCATGTCGGAAAATTCCTCCTCGAAGAGACGGACGGTCTAGCCGACTTCGCCCAGCCGGGGCTGCCCGAGAGGCATCATGCACAGACAATCAGGCACTTGGGCTGCGCCGTAATCGGCAGGCTCAATCAGCCGCGGTCTCCGCCTTCACCAGTCGGCGGACCTGAACCACGTAGAGGATTCCTGCCCACCAATACAGGGTTGTACCCCATCCGGCGAACGCCCATCCGAAAATAGCAGCCAGTGACGGCAGCCACCCGTTTCCGTCACTGAGAAGCAGCAACGGGAACGCGTACATGAGGTTGAAGGTGGCGGCCTTCCCCAGGAAGTTGACCTGTGGCGGCGGATAGCCGTGCTTGCGAAGGACGCCCACCATCACCAGAAGCATCAGCTCACGGGCCAATAGGGCAGCGGTGAGCCACAGTGGCAGGATTTCGCGCCAAGTGAGGCCGAGCAGGGTGGAAAGGATGTACAGCCGGTCGGCAGCCGGGTCGAGCAGTCGCCCGAGCTTGCTGATCTGATTCCAGCGGCGGGCGAGCTTCCCGTCGAGATAGTCACTGATACCGCTGAGCATCAACACCAGCAATGCCCAGCCGTCGCTCTTGGGCCCACCGAACACGGGCAGGAGAATCAGCCACAGAAACAACGGCACGCCGACGAGGCGAGCCATGCTGAGGATGTTCGGGATGGTGAGCACCCGGTCCGTCTGAACGCGGGTCTCCTGGACCTCCACCCGGGGGCCTCCTGTGGAAACGTGCCAATGATGCTCCCTGACCTTACCCGCACCCACAGCCGGCAGATGCGGAGGGGTACAGACGGTTCAGGAACGCGGAAAGGCCCCGCACCAGAAGGTGCGGGGCTCTCCCACAAGAATTGTTCGGCGGTGTCCTACTCTCCCACAGGGTCCCCCCTGCAGTACCATCGGCGCTGAAAGGCTTAGCTTCCGGGTTCGGAATGTAACCGGGCGTTTCCCTAACGCTATGACCACCGAAACACTGTGAAGTTGAACCAACCGGACATGGGCACGGTTCGTTACTTCAGAACAAACACAGTGGACGCGAGCAACTGAGGACAAGCCCTCGGCCTATTAGTACCAGTCAGCTCCACCCGTTGCCGGGCTTCCACATCTGGCCTATCAACCCAGTCGTCTACTGGGAGCCTTAACCCCTCGAAGGGGGTGGGAACACTCATCTCGAAGCAGGCTTCCCGCTTAGATGCTTTCAGCGGTTATCCTTTCCGAACGTAGCCAACCAGCCATGCCCTTGGCAGGACAACTGGCACACCAGAGGTTCGTCCGTCCCGGTCCTCTCGTACTAGGGACAGCCCTTCTCAATATTCCTACGCGCGCAGAGGATAGGGACCGAACTGTCTCACGACGTTCTAAACCCAGCTCGCGTACCGCTTTAATGGGCGAACAGCCCAACCCTTGGGACCGACTCCAGCCCCAGGATGCGACGAGCCGACATCGAGGTGCCAAACCATCCCGTCGATATGGACTCTTGGGGAAGATCAGCCTGTTATCCCCGGGGTACCTTTTATCCGTTGAGCGACAGCGCTTCCACAAGCCACTGCCGGATCACTAGTCCCGACTTTCGTCCCTGCTCGACCCGTCGGTCTCACAGTCAAGCTCCCTTGTGCACTTACACTCAACACCTGATTGCCAACCAGGCTGAGGGAACCTTTGGGCGCCTCCGTTACTCTTTAGGAGGCAACCGCCCCAGTTAAACTACCCATCAGACACTGTCCCTGATCCGGATCACGGACCGAGGTTAGACATCCAGCACGACCAGAGTGGTATTTCAAGATTGACTCCACACACACTGGCGTGCATGCTTCAAAGTCTCCCACCTATCCTACACAAGCCGAACCGAACACCAATATCAAACTGTAGTAAAGGTCCCGGGGTCTTTCCGTCCTTCTGCGCGAAACGAGCATCTTTACTCGTAGTGCAATTTCACCGGGCCTATGGTTGAGACAGTCGAGAAGTCGTTACGCCATTCGTGCAGGTCGGAACTTACCCGACAAGGAATTTCGCTACCTTAGGATGGTTATAGTTACCACCGCCGTTTACTGGCGCTTAAGTTCTCAGCTTCGCAACCCTGAAAGGTCACTAACCGGTCCCCTTAACGTTCCAGCACCGGGCAGGCGTCAGTCCGTATACATCGCCTTACGGCTTCGCACGGACCTGTGTTTTTAGTAAACAGTCGCTTCTCGCTGGTCTCTGCGGCCACCCCCAGCTCGGAGTGCAAGACTCGTCACCGGTGATGGCCCCCCTTCTCCCGAAGTTACGGGGGCATTTTGCCGAGTTCCTTAACCATAGTTCACCCGAACGCCTCGGTATTCTCTACCTGACCACCTGAGTCGGTTTAGGGTACGGGCCGCCATGAAACTCGCTAGAGGCTTTTCTCGACAGCATAGGATCATCCACTTCACCACAATCGGCTCGGCATCAGGTCTCAGCCTTGATGAGGGACGGATTTGCCTACCCCTCGGCCTACACCCTTACCCCGGGACAACCACCGCCCGGGCTGGACTACCTTCCTGCGTCACCCCATCGCTTACCTACTACCACCTTGGGCCGGCGGCTCCACCACTTCCCTTTGCCCGAAGGCTCCGGGACGGCTTCACGGCCTTAGCATCAGAGGATTCGATACTGGGCGTTTCAAAGCGGGTACCGGAATATCAACCGGTTGTCCATCGACTACGCCTGTCGGCCTCGCCTTAGGTCCCGACTTACCCTGGGCAGATCAGCTTGACCCAGGAACCCTTAGTCAATCGGCGCACACGTTTCTCACGTGTGTATCGCTACTCATGCCTGCATTCTCACTCGTGTACCGTCCACCACTGCCTTCCGGCGCGGCTTCACCCGGCACACGACGCTCCCCTACCCATCCCAGCGGGCGTTGGCCCTTCATGCTGGAATGACACGACTTCGGCGGTACGCTTGAGCCCCGCTACATTGTCGGCGCGGAATCACTTGACCAGTGAGCTATTACGCACTCTTTCAAGGGTGGCTGCTTCTAAGCCAACCTCCTGGTTGTCTCTGCGACTCCACATCCTTTCCCACTTAGCGTACGCTTAGGGGCCTTAGTCGATGCTCTGGGCTGTTTCCCTCTCGACCATGGAGCTTATCCCCCACAGTCTCACTGCCGTGCTCTCACTTACCGGCATTCGGAGTTTGGCTAAGGTCAGTAACCCGGTAGGGCCCATCGCCTATCCAGTGCTCTACCTCCGGCAAGAAACACACGACGCTGCACCTAAATGCATTTCGGGGAGAACCAGCTATCACGGAGTTTGATTGGCCTTTCACCCCTAACCACAGGTCATCCCCAGGTTTTCAACCCTGGTGGGTTCGGTCCTCCACGAAGTCTTACCTCCGCTTCAACCTGCCCATGGCTAGATCACTCCGCTTCGGGTCTAGAGCGTGCAACTCAACCGCCCTGTTCGGACTCGCTTTCGCTACGGCTTCCCCACACGGGTTAACCTCGCTACACACCGCTAACTCGCAGGCTCATTCTTCAAAAGGCACGCAGTCACGACCGCATGTGCAAGCACATACAGCGACGCTCCCACGGCTTGTAGGCACACGGTTTCAGGTACTATTTCACTCCGCTCCCGCGGTACTTTTCACCATTCCCTCACGGTACTATCCGCTATCGGTCACCAGGGAATATTTAGGCTTAACGGGTGGTCCCGCCAGATTCACACGGGATTTCTCGGGCCCCGTGCTACTTGGGTGTTGCACAAGCAAGCCGTTGATGTTTCAGCTACGGGGGTCTTACCCTCTACGCCGGACCTTTCGCATGTCCTTCGCCTACACCAACGGTTTCTGACTCGCCCAACAGCCGGCAGACTGTTGAAGTGCAATCCCACAACCCCGCATGCGCAACCCCTGCCGGGTATCACACGCATACGGTTTGGCCTCATCCGGTTTCGCTCGCCACTACTCCCGGAATCACGGTTGTTTTCTCTTCCTGCGGGTACTGAGATGTTTCACTTCCCCGCGTTCCCTCCACGCACCCTATGTGTTCAGGTACGGGTGACAGCCCATGACGACTGCCGGGTTTCCCCATTCGGAAACCCCCGGATCAAAGCCTGGTTGACGGCTCCCCGGGGACTATCGTGGCCTCCCACGTCCTTCATCGGTTCCTGGTGCCAAGGCATCCACCGTGCGCCCTTAAAAACTTGGCCACAGATGCTCGCGTCCACTGTGCAGTTCTCAAGCAACGACCAGCCACCCATCACCCCACCCTTACAGGTGAGTGCACTGGGGCCGGCATCGCGAAGCCACAGACCAAACGGTCCGTGCCCTCAGACACCCAACAGCGTGCCCGACCCGATCCACCCGGCCTCACGTTCCACACCCCGAAGGGCAGTACTGGCAAACCTTGCGAACCGTGCCGAGTAGTCAACGTTCCACCCATGAGCAACCAGCACCGGACGTTCGCCGATGAACTGGCCCCTGGACCGGCAGAGCCGGCCTGGAAGTGCTCCTTAGAAAGGAGGTGATCCAGCCGCACCTTCCGGTACGGCTACCTTGTTACGACTTCGTCCCAATCGCCAGTCCCACCTTCGACAGCTCCCTCCCACAAGGGGTTGGGCCACCGGCTTCGGGTGTTACCGACTTTCGTGACGTGACGGGCGGTGTGTACAAGGCCCGGGAACGTATTCACCGCAGCAATGCTGATCTGCGATTACTAGCAACTCCGACTTCATGGGGTCGAGTTGCAGACCCCAATCCGAACTGAGACCGGCTTTTTGAGATTCGCTCCGCCTCGCGGCATCGCAGCTCATTGTACCGGCCATTGTAGCACGTGTGCAGCCCAAGACATAAGGGGCATGATGACTTGACGTCGTCCCCACCTTCCTCCGAGTTGACCCCGGCGGTCTCCTGTGAGTCCCCATCACCCCGAAGGGCATGCTGGCAACACAGGACAAGGGTTGCGCTCGTTGCGGGACTTAACCCAACATCTCACGACACGAGCTGACGACAGCCATGCACCACCTGTATACCGACCACAAGGGGGCACCCATCTCTGGATGTTTCCGGTATATGTCAAGCCTTGGTAAGGTTCTTCGCGTTGCGTCGAATTAAGCCACATGCTCCGCTGCTTGTGCGGGCCCCCGTCAATTCCTTTGAGTTTTAGCCTTGCGGCCGTACTCCCCAGGCGGGGAACTTAATGCGTTAGCTGCGGCACCGACGACGTGGAATGTCGCCAACACCTAGTTCCCAACGTTTACGGCGTGGACTACCAGGGTATCTAATCCTGTTCGCTCCCCACGCTTTCGCTCCTCAGCGTCAGTAATGGCCCAGAGATCCGCCTTCGCCACCGGTGTTCCTCCTGATATCTGCGCATTTCACCGCTACACCAGGAATTCCGATCTCCCCTACCACACTCTAGCCTGCCCGTATCGAATGCAGACCCGGGGTTAAGCCCCGGGCTTTCACATCCGACGCGACAGGCCGCCTACGAGCTCTTTACGCCCAATAATTCCGGACAACGCTTGCGCCCTACGTATTACCGCGGCTGCTGGCACGTAGTTAGCCGGCGCTTCTTCTGCAGGTACCGTCACTTGCGCTTCTTCCCTGCTGAAAGAGGTTTACAACCCGAAGGCCGTCATCCCTCACGCGGCGTCGCTGCATCAGGCTTTCGCCCATTGTGCAATATTCCCCACTGCTGCCTCCCGTAGGAGTCTGGGCCGTGTCTCAGTCCCAGTGTGGCCGGTCGCCCTCTCAGGCCGGCTACCCGTCGTCGCCTTGGTGGGCCACTACCCCACCAACAAGCTGATAGGCCGCGGGCTCATCCTTCACCGCCGGAGCTTTCAACCTCTCCGGATGCCCGAAGAAGTGTTATCCGGTATTAGACCCCGTTTCCAGGGCTTGTCCCGGAGTGAAGGGCAGATTGCCCACGTGTTACTCACCCGTTCGCCACTAATCCACCCCGAAGGGCTTCATCGTTCGACTTGCATGTGTTAAGCACGCCGCCAGCGTTCGTCCTGAGCCAGGATCAAACTCTCCATGAATGTTTTCCCGTGATCGGGACCACACATCACGAAAGAGCGGAACAGAACGGGCCGGAATAAGACCCGCTGTCCTCAGCGTCCTCGCTGTGATTCGCCCGGCCACCGCACGGGCGGCCGGGACTTCTTCAAAGGAACCTCGGCCCACCACAGGTGGGCCGGGGTATCAACATATCTGGCGTTGACTTTTGGCACGCTGTTGAGTTCTCAAGGAACGGACGCTTCCTTCGTACTCACCCTCGCGGGCTTTCCTCCGGGCTTTCGTTCGGCATTTCGTGTTCCCGACTCTATCAGACCCTTTCCGGTCCGACTTCCTCGGCACCTTCAAGTTCCCCGCTTCCGCGTTTCCCTTTCCGGCGATTCCGACTCTATCAGTGCTTTTCCGTTTCTCTTACCGTCGTTCCGCGAACATGCGGAATATCAGATTCGAGATAGGGTCTGGACTTGATGGAGGCTGCCGACCTGCGACCCACTCAAGGGTGGGTGCTGGTGTCAGGCAGGAGTACGAGACTACATCGCTCCGGTAGACGAGGCAAATCCTTCCGGTGCACCCCCTAGGTCCGCCAAGCGGTAGCTCTCATGCGGAACCGGGACTTCTCGTGACTTACCCTTCTGAACAGTACGCCGTCCTGGACAGGTAGTGACGGCGGCACACGAATCTCTCCGCCCCCTGGGAGGCCCCCATGACCAGCGTGACGTCGCCACTTGCTGGACGCGCCATCGGACTTGCCGCAGTCCCCGACCCGGTGTTCTCCGGTGCGATGGTCGGTCCCGGCACCGCCATCGACCCCGTACGTGAGCCGTCGGAGGCCGTGGCCCCCGTTGACGGTGTCATTGTCTCCCTGCACCCGCACGCCTTCGTAGTCGTCGACGCCGACGGGCACGGCGTTCTGACGCACCTGGGTATCGACACCGTGCAGCTCAATGGTGAAGGCTTCGAGCTGCTCGTGAACAAGGGGGACACGGTGACGCGCGGCCAGGCGGTCGTGCGGTGGAACCCGGCAGCCGTCGAAGAGGCCGGCAAGTCGCCTGTATGCCCTGTCGTGGCGCTCGAGGCCACGGCCGACTCTCTTGTCGACCTGGTCGAGGACGGCGACGTGAAGCCCGGCGACGCGCTTTTCAGCTGGCAGTGACGCCGACGCCGTGATAACGGCCGCGGGTACGACATCCATCGCGGTGGACGGGACAGGGTGCCGCCGCAACTATCGGAGACGGTGAAATGGAGACAACGCTGCGAGGCGTCGGCGTGAGCCACGGTGTGGCGATCGGCGAGGTTCGGCACATGGGCACGGCGGTTCTGGAGCCGCCGGCCAAGCAGATTCCCGCGGAGGAGGCGGAGCGCGAACAGGGGCGTGCCCGTCAGGCCGTGGAAGCTGTGGCTGCCGACCTGATTGCGCGCGGCAACCTGGCCGGCGGCGAGGCACAGCACGTGCTCGAGGCGCAGGCCATGATGGCGCAGGATCCCGAGCTCATGGCTGATGTGGACCGGCGCATCGCCGTCGGGAGTACGGCCGAGCGTGGCGTGTACGACGCCTTTGCCGCCTACCGGGCTCTGCTGGCGAATGCCGGTGAGTACCTGGCCGGCCGGGTCGCGGACCTGGACGACGTGCGGAATCGTATCGTCGCCCGTCTGCTGGGCGTGCCGATGCCGGGTGTCCCGGACAGTGACGAGCCCTACGTGCTGATCGCGCGGGATCTCGCTCCCGCCGACACGGCGCTGCTGGACCCCGCGCTGGTGCTCGGTTTCGTGACCGAAGAGGGCGGGCCGACCAGCCACAGTGCGATTCTGGCGCGTGCGCTGGGTGTGCCGGCCGTGGTGGCTCTGCCGGGCGCCGGCGAGCTGGCCGAGGGCACGGTCGTCGCGGTGGACGGCAGCACCGGCGAGATCTTTGTCGATCCGAGTGCGGAGAAGCGTGCCGAACTCGAGGCGGCTGCCGCTGCTCGCAGGGCGGCCTTGTCGGCTTCTACTGGGCCTGGTGCGACGTCCGACGGCCACAAGGTACCGCTGCTCGCCAACATCGGCGGTCCCGCCGATGTGCCGGCCGCGGTCGAGGCCGGCGCTGAGGGCGTGGGTCTGTTCCGTACGGAGTTCCTCTTCCTCGACGACAGCAAGCAGGCGCCGTCGGAGGAGAAGCAGGTCGAGGCGTACCGCAAGGTTCTCGAGGCCTTCCCCGAGGGCCGCGTGGTCGTGCGGGTGCTGGACGCGGGCGCGGACAAGCCGCTCGATTTCCTGACACCGGCCGAGGAGCCGAACCCGGCGCTCGGTGTGCGGGGCCTGCGGTCTCTGCTCGACCACCCGGACGTGCTGCGTACGCAGCTGACCGCGCTGGCGAAGGCCGTCGAGGGCCTGCCGGTGTACCTGGAGGTCATGGCGCCGATGGTCGCGGACCGTACGGACGCCAAGGCGTTCGCGGACGCGTGCCGGGCGGCCGGGCTGCAAGCGAAGTTCGGCGCGATGGTCGAGATTCCGTCCGCCGCACTGCGGGCGCGCTCGATTCTCCAGGAGGTCGAATTCCTCTCGCTGGGGACGAACGACCTGGCGCAGTACACCTTCGCCGCTGACCGACAGGTCGGTGCGGTGTCGCGGCTCCAGGACCCGTGGCAGCCGGCGCTGCTCGACCTGGTGGCGGCCTCGGCCGACGCCGCGAAGGCCGAGGGCAAGAGCTGTGGCGTGTGTGGTGAGGCTGCGGCCGATCCGCTGCTCGCCTGTGTCCTGACCGGTCTGGGCGTGACCTCCTTGTCGATGGGCGCGAAGGCCATTCCTTATGTCCGCGCGACGCTGGCGAAGCACACGCTCGCCCAGTGCGAGCGTGCTGCTGCGGCGGCGCGTGCCACGGACACCGCCGACGAGGCGCGGGCGGCCGCGCAGGCGGTGCTGTCCGGCGAGTGACCGGACGGTCTTTGTGTGGATCCGAGGGCTCCCGGCCGAAACGGCCGGGAGCCCTCGGGCGTATCAGTGGTGGATGTCGGGCTCTTCGATGTCGAAGCCCGGGCAGTACTCGACGCCGGGCTCGGGGGATACGGGATCACCGGTCTCCGCGTCCGTGCAGTAGGCGCTGAAGACCTCCCCCGCTGTGAGCGCGACCAGTCGGCCCTGCTGGAGCCGCCAGCCGTGGAGCCGGTCGGGTGCCCCGGGCCCGGTGGTCCTCAGTACCACTCCCCCGGGGCTTTCCACGGCGATGCCCGCCGCCAGGACCGTCACGAACTCCGCGCCTCCGATCTCGGTCAGGCGGACCGGCTCGTTCGCGGTGCGCTCCGCGTGGAGCACCGCGAGGAGTTGTTCCTCTTCGGCCGGGACGCTGCAGACGAGGTGATGGCTGCCGGGGCCCGCCTGCTCGAGCAGGCGCGTGACGAGGCGCGAGGCCCGGTCGAGGGCCTCGCGCCCGATGTCCTCGCCGCACTCGGCGCAGTTGCCCAGCCGAGCCAGGAGCAGGGTCGCGTACTCCCAAGTGGTCTGCCGGACGGCTTCGTTGACGAGCAGGGGCACGAGGCTGTCGATGGGCTGGCCGGTGTACGGGAGGGAGGCGCCGCAGACCGCGACTTCCGCGGTGAAGCGGGTGCGGCTCTGCGCCGTGTCGGGATCGATTCCGGTCGCCCGGCAGAACTCCAGGAAGTCTTCGGGGTCGAAGAGCGCGACGGTGGTGTGCACTCCTTGCGCCGCGAGGGCCCGCAGCAGCCCTTCGACCTCCTTGAGGTAGGCCGTGTGGTCGTCGAAGACGAAGGTCTCGTAGCCCGTCATGGCCGCGAAGTCCTGCTCGTCGGCCAACAGGCCTACCGTGCTGGGCGCTTCGCGGCGGAGTGTGCGCCGCATGGCCTTGCTCTTGTGGTGCTTCGTGGACTTGGTGTGCGCCATGATTCCCCCTGAGCGCAGTCGATCATTGCTCACTCACCGTAACCGGCGGCACTGACAACGTACGCTCCGTGAGATGGCCGCCCACGGTCCGATGCGGGGCGGGCGAGGCCTTCAGTGACGGGTGCGGGCGAGGGTTTCGTAGAAACGGAGGAGGTCGAGGTTGTCGACCGAGCCCGGATTGACGGCCTCGGCGAGGGCCGCTCCCTGGAGGAGACGTTTGACGGGCACCTCGATGCGCTTGCCGGTGAGAGTGTGCGGGACGCCGGGGACCTCGATGATCTCGTCCGGGACGTGGCGCGGGGAGAGCTCGGTGCGGATGGCCTGCTTGACGCGGGTGCGCAGGGCGTCGTCGAGGGTGGCGCCCTCGGCGAGGTGGACGAAGAGCGGCATCCAGTAGCCGCCGTCGGGCTCTTCGAGGCCGATGACGAGGGATTCCCTGATCTCGGGAAGGCGCTCGACCACCTCGTAGATGTCGGCCGAGCCCATGCGGACGCCCTGACGGTTGAGGGTGGAGTCGGAGCGGCCGTGGATGACCACCGAGCCATGGCCGGTGATGGTGATCCAGTCGCCGTGCCGCCACACGCCGGGGTAGGTGTCGAAGTAACTGCCGTGGTAGCGGCTGCCGTCGGGGTCGTTCCAGAAGTGGACCGGCATGGACGGCATGGGGTTGGTGACGACCAGTTCGCCGACCTCGTTGATGAGCGGCTTGCCCTGGGGGTCCCAGGCCTGGAGGTCGGTGCCGAGGCAGGCTGCCTGGAGCTCTCCGATGTGGACGGGGAGGGTGGGGACCGCGCCGGCGAAGCAGCTGCAGACGTCCGTGCCGCCGCTGACCGATGCGATCCAGAGGTCGGAGGCGACTTCGTCGTGGAGCCAGCGGAAACCGTCGGGCGGGAGCGGGGATCCGGTGGTGGCCACGCATTTGATGCGGGAGAGGTCGTAGTCGCGTGCGGGGTGGACCTCTGCCTTGGCGCAGGCCATGACGTACGCCGCCGAGGTTCCGAAGAGGGTGGCTCCGGTGCGCTCCGCGATGCGCCACTGGGCGCCGGTCCCGGGGTAGCCGGGGCTGCCGTCGTACAGGACGACCGTGGTGCCCGTGAGGAGACCGGAGACGAGGAAGTTCCACATCATCCAGCCGGTGGAGGTGTACCAGAAGAAGCGGTCCTCGGGACCGAGGTCGCAGTGCAGGCCGATCTGCTTGAAGTGCTCCAGGAGGATGCCGCCCTGGGACTGGACGATGGCCTTGGGCAGGCCCGTGGTTCCCGAGGAGTACAGGACCCACAGGGGGTGTTCGAAGGGAACCTGCTCGAAGACCGGTTCCGTGTCCGAGGAGATGAGCGCGGACCAGTCCGTGGCGCCTTCGGGGGCCTCGGTGCCGAGGAGGGGGATGTGGATCACGGCGCGCAGGGTGGGGAGCTCGCGGCGGAGCTCGGCGACGGTGTCCGTACGGTCGTGCTCCTTGCCGCCGTAGCGGTAGCCGTCGACGGCGAACAGGACGACGGGCTCGACCTGCTGGAAGCGGTCGAGGACGCTGCGGGCGCCGAAGTCGGGGGCGCAGGAGGTCCAGACTCCGCCGACGGCGGCGGTGGCGAGCAGGGCGACGGTGGCCTGGGGGACGTTGGGGAGGTATCCGCTGACGCGGTCTCCCGGGCGTACGCCCAGGGCGCGGAGTTCCGCGGCGAGGGAGCCCACCTGGCGGCGCAGCTCGGACCAGCTCACCGGGACGGGTTCGTGGGTCTCGTCGACGTGGAGGAGGGCGGGGTCGTCCGCGCGGGAGGGGTCCTCGGCCGTGCGCAGGGCGTGTTCCGCGTAGTTGAGGGTGGCTCCCGGGAACCACTGGGCGCCCGGCATGGAACGGTCGGCGAGGACCGTTTCGTACGGCGTGGAGAAGCGCACGTCGAACCAGTCGGCGACGGCCTTCCAGAAGGTGTCGAGCTCGTCGACGGACCAGCGGTGCAGCGCCGCGTATCCACCGCCGGCCGGTGCTCCGTACCGCTCGGCCGCCCAGCTCTGGAAGCGGGTGACGGCTGCGGCGGCGATGCGGTCCGCGTCCGGCTGCCAGAGGGGCGCGGTGTTCGCTGCTGAGGACATGGGGCGGCTCCCGGGCTGTACGCGTGGTGTGCGTGTGTCGCGCGCACGTGCGAAGGGTGTGCGCACGAGGCGGCTGAGAGGGACGATGCCACGTGATCGTCTTGCGCACCAGAGCGGACCGCCCACAGCCGGGCGTCCGGTCATGTGCGCGCACCACGGGTGAACGGCAGTTGAACGCCACCCGTGCGCGTGCGTCCGGATGGCAGGGTGAGCCGCATGGACGGTCGTGACCTGGTGCACTCGGTAAAACTGGTCGGCACGGTGCAGGGGCTGCGCGTCGCGCGCTCCGCGTGGCGGCGGCGTCGTACGGACGCCTGGGGACTGGAGCCGCGGGGAGCCGAGCGGGCCCGGGTGCCCGGTGCGGTGACCGGCGCGGAGCCGCAGCGGGGCGGCGGGGTGGTCCGTTTCGCCCGCTCGGAGCTGCGGGTGCTGGTCGCGGTGGGCGGCGCGGTGTTCTGGGGCTGGGACGGTGCGGGTCCGGAGCCCTCGTACGCGCTCGCGGGTGCGTGCCCGGAGCCGGACCCCAGGGCGGAGCTGGAGCCCGACAAGGACGGCGGCTGGCAGGTGGTGTCGGAGCGGCTCACGGTCGCCGTTTCGCGGCACGGTGCTGTGGAGGTCCGTACGCCGGGCGGTGTGGTGCTCCGCCGGGAGCTGCCGCCGCGCTGGTGGGAGCCGGCCGCCGGCGGTCCCGCGCGCTGGCTGCAGCGCAGCGAGGTGCCGGCGGACGCGCGGTTCTTCGGTCTTGGCGGGCGGTCTTCGGGGCTGCGGCTGCGGGGCGGCCCGTACCGCCTGTGGAACGCCGGTCCGGGCGAGAGCCGCGCCCCGGGCGACGAGCCGCTCTCCGTCACCATGCCGGTGCAGTTGGTCGTCTCCGACGCGGGGACGCATCTCGCCTTCCACGACAACACGTGGGAGGGCAGGGTGACGTTGCGGGAGGGCGAGGAGGGGGCGGGGTCGGGCCATGACCGGCCGGGGACGAGTGAGCTGCGCATGGACGGCGGGCCGTTGCGCTGCTGGGTCGTGGCCGGCACTCCGGCGCGCGTGCTGCAGGGCTGGACCGCGCTCACGGGTGCTCCCGCGCTTCCGCCGTCGTGGGCGCTCGGTCCGCAGCACGCACAGCGGGGTCCGGGCGGTGAAGGGGAGGTTCGGCGGACCGTCGCCGGTTATCAGGAGCGGGGGCTTCCGTTGTCCGTACTGCACTTGGGGACGGGGCCGGAACTGGGCGTGGACCACTGCGACCGGCGTCAGGCCTTCGCTGTCGACCGCGGGCGTTTCCCCGACCTTCCCCGGCTCGCCGCGGATCTCAGGGCGTCGGGGGTGCGGCTGGTCTCGTTGGCCGGTCCCGCCGTCAGGGCTGAGCCCGGCGCCGCGCTGTACGACAGCGGAAAGGCCGTGGGGGCGTTCGTACGGGACGCGCGGGGTGACGAGGTGCGCGGGGCGGGCGGGTCCGGGGAGCGTGTCTACCCGGATTTCACCGATCCGTGTGTGCGTGCCTGGTGGGCGTCGCTGTACGAGGAGCCGTTCGCCCGGGTCTTCTGTGGGGTGGGGCACGAGACGAACGAACCGGTGGCCTTCTCTCCCTTCGGTGATCCGTCGTTGCCGCGCTCCGCACGGCACAGCCTGGAGGGCCGCGGCGGTGATCATCGGGAGGCGCGCAACGTCTATGGGCTGGGGATGGCGCGCGCCGGTTACGAAGGGCTGCGGAAAGCGCGTTCCGGGGAACGGCCGTTCCTCTTCTCGCGCTCCGGGTGGGCAGGCGTACAGAGGTACGGCGGCATCTGTTCCGGGGGTACGGCGACGGGCTGGCCGGGACTGCGCGCCTCGCTCTCCCTTGCGCTCGGTCTCGGGTTGTGCGGCGTGCCGTACTCGGGCTCCGCTGCCGGCGGGTTCGGCGGTACGTCTTCCCCCGAGCTGTATCTGCGCTGGTTGCAGCTGAGCGCCCACCTTCCGCTGTTCGGTACGCATGCGGCGGCCGCCGTGGGCGGCGGGGAGCCCTGGGAGTTCGGTCCGCAGGTGCTCGAACACGCAAAGGCCGTGTTCGCCGAAAGGGAGCGGCTGCAGCCGTATTTCGTGACGCTGTCCCATCTGGCCCACCTCACCGGTGCGCCCTATGTGCGTCCCGTGTGGTGGGGTACGCCCGAGGACCGGGCGCTGCGGGACTGTGAGGACGCTTTTCTTCTCGGGGACTGTCTGCTGGTCGCTCCCGTACTGGAGCACGGTGCGGATCGCAGAGCGGTGCGGCTGCCGCGCGGGCGGTGGTACGACACGGCGACCGGTGAGGCGTACGAAGGGCAGGGCCGGGTGCTGCTCGAGGCGCCCCTGTCACGTGTCCCTGTGCTGGCGCGGGCCGGCGCCGTGATTCCCGTGCGGGATGACGACGGCGGGCTGGTGCTTGAGGTGTGGGCACCGGCTGCCGGGCGTACCGGAGGGGGGCTGCTCGTGAGGGACGCGGGTGACGGCTGGGAGCGGGCGGAGGTCGAGCGGTTCACGACCCGGGTGGACAGCGGCCGGGTACTGGTGGAGCGGGAAGGCGGCGGAGAGGTGGGGCTTCCGGTGCGGATGCGGGGCTGTTGAGGCGGCGTACCGGGGAACGTTCATTCCGCGTGGCGGTAGCTTCCCGCGAACCATCGGCGCACCGCTTCGGTGTGCAGGGGGAAGGCCAGCTCGGCGGGCTCGCGCAAGAGGTGCCAGCCGGTTGTTTCGTCAGTGGGCGCGGACGGCGGCAGGCCGGCGGCGTCGCGTTCGGGGAGCAGTCCGAAGAGGAGAAGGTGGCCGGTCGCGGAGCTCAGCGCGTCGGCGAGACGTACCTGCTCCGCCGCGGCCCCGATGCCGGTCTCCTCGCCCAGTTCGCGTACGACGGCCTGCTGCCAGTCCTCCGCGTGGTCGATGAAACCGCCGGGCAGTGCGGTCCCGCCGAGCCGTGGCTCGACGGCACGGGTGATGACGACGAGTCCGCCGCCCTGTGCGTCGCGTACGGGCAGCAGGGCGACGGCGACGGGCAGGGGGTTGCGATAGGCCGTGTCGCCGCAGACGGCGCAGGTGCGGGGCCAGTCACCGGCCGGCCGGTACGGCGCTCCGCAGCTGGAGCAGTGGGAGTGCCTGACGGGCTTCTTCGTGGGTGCGGACACGGGCGGACTGTACCGGGGCGCCCTTCCCTCCGGGGTCGTCGAGCTGGTAGACGGAGGGCCCATGACACGACTCGCTTCCGCGCTGCGCATCCTGGCCGCTGCCGCCGTCGCTCTGCTCGCGGCCACAGCCGCCCCGTCCACGGCGCGGGCCGATCCCGAACCGAAGGCCCCCGGGGAGTTCGTGTCCCTGCGGTCCGTGGACCCGACGATCATCCAGGAGATGCGCTACACCACCGCGCACAATTTCATGGGCGTGCCGGTGGACGGTTACCGCCAGCCGGTCTGCATCCTCACCAGGCCTGCCGCGAAAGCCCTGCACGAGGCGCAGACGAAGCTGCTGGGCCGCGGCTACTCCCTCAAGGTGTACGACTGCTACCGGCCGCAGGGGGCCGTCGACCACTTCGTGCGGTGGGCGAAGGACCTCGACGACGAGGCCATGAAGGAGGAGTTCTATCCCGATGTCGACAAGTCGCGGCTGTTCGCGGACGGTTACATCGCGGAGAAGTCCGGGCACAGCCGGGGCAGCACCGTCGACGTGACGATCGTGAGGCTCCCCGCGAAGGCCACCAGGCCGTACGTCCCCGGTGAGGAACTCGTTCCCTGCTACGCGCCCGAGGGTGAGCGGTTCCCGGACAGCTCGGTCGACATGGGGACTGGTTTTGACTGCTTCGACACGCTGTCCCACACCGAGGACCCTCGTATCCAGGGCGCGCAGCGTGCCAACCGCCAGTTGCTGAAGGGACTGCTCGGTGAACTCGGTTTCGTGAATCTCGCCGAGGAGTGGTGGCACTTCACCTACAAGCCGGAGCCGTTCCCGGACACCTACTTCGACTTCCCGGTCACCCGGCGGTCAGTCGCCGGGCACTGACACGTGGCCTCCTGACAGGACGGGCGACCGGAGCCACTCCCGTGGGTCCCGGCCGTCCGCCCTGTTCTCTTCTTTCGGACGCGGTACAGCCGTATCCGGTTCTCCGCCGGGCCACTACCGTGCGCGTATGGAGCAGCGGACTTTTGATTCGTACGAGGAATTCTGGCCCTACTACGTCGCGATGCACTCCAGGGCCGCGACCCGGTGGGTCCACCTCACCGGCACCCTCACCGGTCTCGCGGTCAGCGCGTACGGCCTGGCGCGCGGCCGGAAACGGTATGCCGCCGCGCTGCCGCTCATCGGGTACGGCGCCGCCTGGCCCGCTCATTTCCTGATCGAGAAGAACAATCCGGCCACCTTCGGGCACCCTGCCTGGTCGCTGCGGGGCGACGTACAGATGATCCGGACGATGCTGGCGGGCCGCGACCGGGAGCTCGCGGAGACCGCCGCCAAGTGGCTCGCGGAGAACCGCTGACGCCGGGGCCCGTCCTGCCGGCCGGTTCCGGGCGCGGCGTTCCCGGAAGTCGTTGCCGTCCATGACCTTGACGCTCCATCACCGCCGGTGAACACTTCCCGTTGTCAGTCGGCGTCGCCGTACGACGGCTCCCGGGAACGCGGAGAACGCGTCTGTTCCCGGGGTCCCCCCTGGTGCGGTTCAGGGGCATCCCCCACGGGCGATTCCACCGGCTCGGCATGCTCGTCACGGACGCCGGGCAGGGCACGGCAAGCCCTGCCCCCGGCTCACCAGCCAGGGGAAACGCACCCTGCACTTCAGGGCCGGGGCCCGGCTCCGGGCGAGGGCCCAGGAGCTGCCATGAGCAACGGGGACATCTTCGCCGGTGAGGTCATCGGCACCGCCATCCTGATCCTTTTCGGCGCCGGTGTGTACGCGCAGTCACTCTCCACCACTCCAAGGCGAGGGCCTCGGGGTGGTCGTCATCTCCTTCGGGTGGGGCATGGCCGTGCTGGCCGGGGCGTACACCGCCGCCCCGTTGTCCGGCGGGCACCTCAACCCCGCTGTGACCGTGGGCATCGCCGTCGACACCGGCGAGTGGGGGAAGGTCTGGGTCTGCGTGCTCGGGCAGATGGCCGGTGCGATGCTCGGGGCCGTACTCGCCTACCTGGCCTACTACGCCCAGTTCGCCGCCACAAGGACAAAGAGACGGCGCTGCCGACGCTGGGTGTCTTCTCCACCGTTCCGGAGGTGCGCAACCCTGTCGCCAACCTCCTCACCGGGATCATCGCGACGGTCGGCCTGGTGCTGCCCGTCCTGGCGTTCGGGATGACCAAGGGGCTCGGGGAATCCGGCATCCTGGTGCTGATCGTGGCGCTCCTGGTCGTCGGCATCGGTCTCTCGCTCGACGGTCCCACGGGGTACGCCATCAATCCGGCCCGCGACCTCGGACCGCGCATCGTCCACGCCGTGCTGCCGATCCCGAACAAGGCCACGTCCGACTGGGGATACGCCTGGGTGCCGGTGGTGGGGCCGCTGATCGGCGGGGCGCTGTCGGGCCTCGTCTGCAACGCAGCCTTCTGAGCACTGAGAGCTTTCAGCCGAGTTCGGACGAAGGGGACGTCATGACGGAACAAACGGGGCACGCCGAGAAGTACGTCGCCGCAATCGACCAGGGCACCACCTCCAGCCGCTGCATCGTCTTCGATCACAGTGGCGCGATCGTCGCCGTCGACCAGCGTGAGCACCGCCAGATCTTCCCCAGGCCGGGGTGGGTGGAACACGACGCGACCGAGATCTGGTCCAAGGTGCAGGCCGTGGTGGCGGGCGCGCTCACCAAGGCCGGCCTGCGCGCCGGGCAGCTCAGCGCGCTCGGCATCACCAACCAGCACGAGACGACGGTGCTGTGGGACCGGGCAACGGGCAAGCCGGTGCACAACGCGATCGTCTGGCAGGACACGCGTACCACCGCCCTCTGCCACGAACTGGGCGGCACGGACGGCCAGGACCGCTTCAGGGAAACGACCGGACTACCGCTCGCCAGTTACTTCTCCGGGCCCAAGGCCGCCTGGCTCCTCGACAACGTTCCCGGGCTGCGCACTCGCGCCGAGCGGGGTCACATCGCCTTCGGGACCATCGACTCGTGGCTGATCTGGAACCTCACCGGCGGCACGGACGGCGGCGTGCACGTCACGGACGTGACGAACGCCGGGCGCACCATGCTGATGAACCTGCGAACGCTCCAGTGGGACCCGGCGATCCTCTCCGCGATGAACGTGCCCGAGGCCGTGCTGCCGGAGATCAGGTCGTCGGCCGAGGTGTACGGGACGGCCGTCGGGCAGCTCGCGGGTGTGCCGGTCGCCTCCGCGCTCGGTGACCAGCAGACCGCTGTCTTCGGGCAGGCCTGTTACGACGTGGGAACAGCGAAGAACACGTACGGGACAGGAAGCTTCCTGCTTCTCAACACCGGTGGCCGGCCGGTTCCCTCGAGGAACGGTCTGCTCACCACCATGGGCTACAAGATCGGCGGCGAGGCGCCGG
This sequence comes from Streptomyces sp. Wb2n-11, assembly GCF_001049855.1. NCBI lineage: Bacteria > Bacillati > Actinomycetota > Actinomycetes > Kitasatosporales > Streptomycetaceae > Streptomyces > Streptomyces sp. Wb2n-11. The sequence goes on along the minus strand of NZ_CVPB01000001.1, from coordinate 6,106,001 downwards.
TCTACTGCCTGGAGGGATCGATCGCGATCACCGGGGCGCTGGTCCAGTGGTTCCGGGACCAGCTGGGGATCATCCGTTCCGCGGACGAGATAGAGACGCTCGCGGGAAGCGTCGACGACAACGGCGGGGCGTACATCGTGCCGGCCTTCTCGGGGCTGTACGCGCCCTACCGGCGCTCCGACGCACGCGGTGTGATCACCGGCCTCACCCGGTACGTCACCAGGGCGCATCTGGCGCGGGCGGTCCTGGAGGCCACCAGCTGGCAGACCAGGGAGGTCGTCGACGCGATGTACCAGGACTCGGGCGTGGCGATCACGACGCTCAGGGTGGACGGCGGCATGACCGGGAACCGTCTGCTGATGCAGCACCAGGCCGATGTTCTGGGCGTTCCCGTCGTCCGGCCGAAGGTCTCCGAGACGACGTGCCTGGGCGCGGCGTACGCCGCCGGGCTGGCGACCGGCGTCTGGTCGGACCTGGACGAGCTGAAGTCGCACTGGCGGCGCGACGTCGAATGGTCGCCGCGCATGGAGGCCCGGGAGCGCGACCGGGAGTACCACAACTGGCGCAAAGCCGTGGAGCGGAGCTTCGGCTGGGAGGAGGAGGGTGGCCAGGGCTGACAGAGCCGGTCCCGGGCCCCCTGACCGCGCCGTACACCCCTGTCGATGGGGGTACGGGCCGCTCGGGGCCGCGTGGCACTACGGGCCGACGCTTCGGTTCGTTCCGCGGACCGCTCGGAGTTCGTTCCCGGGAAGGCTCAGGTCGTCGCTGTCTGCCGTCGGTCGGCGGAGCGGGCCAGCGCGTGCTCGACCACCGCGATGAGCACCTCCTTGACGGCCTCCCGGTCCCGCGCGTCGCACAGCAGCAGGGGCACGCCCTCGTCGAGATCGAGTGCCGTACGCACCGTCTCCGCCGGATAACGGGCGGCACCGTCGAAGCAGTTGACGGCAACGGCGAAGGGGATGCCCCGGCGCTCGAAGTAGTCGATGCCGGCGAAGCAGTCCTCCAGCCGGCGGGTGTCGGCGAGCACGACCGCGCCGAGCGCCCCCTGGGCCAGTTCGTCCCAAAGGAACCAGAAACGGTCCTGGCCGGGCGTACCGAAGAGATAGAGCACCAGGTCTTCGCGGAGCGTGATCCGGCCGAAGTCCATGGCCACCGTGGTGGTTTTCTTGCTCTCGACGCCGGCGGTGTCGTCGACGGGACGGCCCGCTTCGGTGAGCGCCTCCTCGGTGCGCAGCGGCCTGATCTCGCTGACCGCGCCCACCAGGGTGGTCTTGCCCACCCCGAAGCCACCCGCGACGAGGATTTTGAGCGTCACCGGTTCGACCGGTCGCTTCTTGCGGCTAGAGCGCCCGAAGACCATTGATTACCTCGCGAAGGATGCTCTCGTCCGGCAGCTCCGCCGGCGGTACGGGTCGGGTCACATGTACCAGCTCGTCCTCGACGAGGTCGCCGACGAGGACTCTGACCACCCCCACGGGGAGGTCGAGGCCCGCGGCGAGCTCGGCGATCGACTGCGGCGTCTCACTGCAGAGTTCGACGATCTCGACGTGCTCGGGAGCGAGCGTCTGGTCACGCCCGGGATCGTCGGCCGCGGGCTCCGGGACGACGAGCGCGATCAGGTCGAGCCGGTGCCGGCTCGCACTGCTCGTACGGCCACGCGTCATCGCGTACGGGCGCACCACCGGGCCCGCGTCGTCGTCGAACCAGTGCGGCGATCCCTGCTGGCCTGCTTCGCTCATGTCAGCCCGCTCACCCTCCGGCGGGCAGACCGGAGCGGGGCGCGGTCTTCAGGTGGGCGCCGACCCGCTTGACCATCAGCGTCATCTCGTACGCGACCTGGCCGACGTCGGAGTCGGAGTCCGACAGGACGGCGAGGCAGCTGCCGTCGCCCGCGGCGGTGACGAAGAGGAAGGCGTCGTCCAGCTCCACCACGGTCTGCCGGACACGGCCCGCGTCGAAGTGGCGGCCGACGCCCTTGGCGAGGCTGTGGAAGCCGGAGGCGACGGCGGCGAGGTGTTCGCCGTCCTCGCGTGTCAGGTCCTTGGAGGCACCGGTGGGAAGCCCGTCGCTGGAGAGCACCAGGGCCTTGCGGATGCTGCCGACGCGGTCGACGAGTTCGTCGAGGAGCCAGTTGAGCTCCCCGGAGCCCCGGCCCGTGGTGTTGTGTGCTGTGGCGTTCGGTGCGGTCATCGACCGTCCCTCTCTGGTGTCGTTCCTGGTGCTGTCTCGCCCGGGCCCGGCTCGTCCTCGGCGTTCTGCCGACGGCCGCGCTGCCAGCCGCGTTGGAGCGAAGCCATCCGGCTGCGTACTTCCTCCGCTTCGCGCTCGGCCTCCTGCTCGGTGACCGGTGCCTCGCTCGCGAGTCCGGTGCGGTCGGCGGCGGCCTCGCGCAGCTGCGGGGCGAGGTTGGCCTGACGGACGCGGCGGGGCAGTCCGCCCGGCGGGGGGCCCGGATCCCCGCCCTCGGGGAACGGTTCCCGTGCGGGCGGTGTGGTGGGCGCGGCGGGGGTCTGGTCGCGACCGCCGACACGTCGGCCGTGATCGGCGACGAGGGTCGGGGCCTTACGGCGGGGCAGCGGAACGGGGGCTCCGGGGCGCGCGCTTTCGCCGTTCCCGGGGACGTGGTCGGAGGCCTGCTGGTGCTGTTCGCCGGCGGCTTCCCGGGAACGGTCGCGGAAGCGCTCCCCGGAACGACCGCGGAAGTGCTCCCCGGAGCCTTCCCGGGGGCGGAACAGACCGCCGCGCTCGCTCTCCGTGTCCTCGATGTCGGTGACGCCGTCGAATGAGGCCTCTTCGAGGCCCAGTGCGCCCAGAGGCGGCTCGAGTTCGACCGGGCCGTCCAGTATCGCCTGAGCGGCGAGCTCGGCGGGCAGCCGCGAGAGCGTCGTCAGGGACTTGCGGCGTCCGCTGCCCCCCGTCGCCGCTCCGGTCCCCGCCTCCCCGGCGGAGTGCTTGCGGTCGAGCCGGAAGCCGGTGCCGTTCGTCTCGGGCGCGTCCGTGAGCAGGGCTGCCGGAACGAAGACGACCGCGGTGGTTCCGCCGTACGGCGACTGCTGGAGCGAGACCCGGACGTTCTGGCGCTGAGCGAGCCGGCTGACCACGAAGAGGCCGAGCCGGTCGGTGTCCGACAGCTCGAACTCGGGGGTCTCGGCGAGCCGCAGATTGGCGTCGAGGAGGGCTTCGGGCGTCATGCCGAGGCCACGGTCGTGGATTTCGAGGGTGAAGCCGTTGGCGACCCGTTCGCCATGCACCTGCACCGCGGTGTGCGGGGGAGAGAACACCGTGGCGTTCTCCAGGAGTTCGGCGATCAGGTGGGTGAGGTCGGCGACCGCCGGGCCGCCGACACCGATGCGCGCCAGCCTGCGTACCTCGATGCGCTCGTAGTCCTCGACCTCGGCGACGGCGGCCCGTACGACGTCCATGAGCTGGACGGGCTTGCGCCACTGGCGGGACGGAGCCGCGCCCGAGAGGATGACCAGGCCCTCCGCGTGGCGGCGCATGCGGGTGGTGAGGTGGTCGAGGCGGAAGAGGTCGGCGAGCTCGTCGGTGTCCTCGGTACGGCGTTCCATGGTGTCGAGGAGCGTGAGCTGGCGGTGGAGCAGAACCTGGTTGCGGCGGGCCAGGTTGACGAAGACCTCGGAAACGCCGCGCCGCATGTCGGCCTGCTTGACGGCCGATTCGACGGCCGCGCGCTGAAGCGTGTTGAGGGCCTGGCCGACCTGGCCGATCTCGTCCTTGTCGTACTCCAGGCGCGGCACCTCGGTCTCCACGTCGACCTCCTCGCCGGCGGCGAGTCTGCGCATGACGCTGGGCAGCCGTACGCCGGAGACCTCGTGGGCCTCCCTGCGGAGATGGGAGAGGTCGCGGACGAGGCTGCGGCCGATCCGTACGGACAGGACCAGCGAAACGACCAGGGCGGCGAAGCCGAGCACGCCGGCGGCGCCCGCTGTGACGAAGACACCGAGAGCGACCGGGTCGACACGGTCCTGGTAGCGGTCGCCCGCGTCCTTGCTCTCACGGGCGAGGTGGTCGAGCACGCCGGTCGCGGTCTCGTTCCAGCTCTTCGCGGTGACGGCGTGCGGGCTCCTGGCGGCGCCCGCGGTGACGAGGTGTTCTTCGGTGGCACGGAGGGGCTGGGTGGCCGGACTGTCCCAGTAGTCCGCGAAGGCCTCGCGCTCGGTCGCGGGGAGGAGTTCGAGATTGACGTCGTACAGCAGCTTGCGGTTCGCGGCCAGGGCCGAGATCTCGCGCAGCTCGGGCGGGTCGAACCGGCCGGCGACGAGGCCGGACGCGATGAGGGCGTCCTCGCGGGAGAGCATCTCGTGCGCGCGGGCGACGCCGACCAGGGCACGGCCCTGCTTGTCCAGCTCCACGTCTTCGAGGACGTGGAGGGTGGTGAGGAAGGAGTAGCAGGGGTCGACGAGCCGGTTGTAGCGGTCGAGGGCCTCGCGTCTGGTGACGGTGCTGCTCTCGACGGAGCGGCGCAGCGCCTCGATGTCCGCGAAGGCTTTGAGGAGGGAAGTCAGCCGCTTGGACGCCGAGGGCCGCATGCCGTCGCGTGCTCCGGGGTCCTGTGCCCGGTCCCTGATCTTCGCGACGGCCTCGTCGGTGGTCCCGCGCTCGCGGCGGAGGGCGGCGAGGGCGTCGGAGGCCCGGGGGTCCGCCAGATAGATCAGCGTCTGGCGCCGTTCCTGCTGGATCACCTCGACCGCGTCCTCGACGGGACGGCCCACCTGCTCGACGGTGTGGGCCACATCCAGCAGGTGGCCGGCCTCGCGACCGGTGATCACGGTGGCGAATCCCCAGAGCGAGGTGAGGGACACGAGCGGCACCAGCAGCAACGCCACGATCTTCCTGCGGATGGACTTCCCGCGAAAGCGCATGGCCTCCCCCAGCTCGACCCCCGCCGGGCAGGGGTGGTGTTCCGTCAATAAACGGCGTGAGCCTACTACTGACACTCGCGCAACCCGAAGGAACGTCCGGGCGATTTTCGGCCGCGCAAAGGTGAGTTGATCGCGAATTTTCATGCGATTCCGGGAGTCGGCAGGCGCCGTTGTGGCGAAGGACACGTGCGCGTACGCCTCTCACCCCGTTGGGGCAGATGGCTGGAATTCTACGTTCTGTGGGAATTTTCGAGGTCTGCCATTCGTCCTGCTGTACGAGGGGCGGACCGGATGAGGCCGTAGTACATGCCACATTCGGTCCGGGGGACGGCGTAAAGGGACGCAAGGCGGGCAGCCACTCGTGAAAGCGCGCGTCGCGCGCCCGAGTTGAGTGCACGCCAGGCGCGGTGGTGGGGAGTGGAAGTTCGATGGAGACGGAAGAGCGCCGTACGGCGTCTGCGGCGCCCGTGACGTTCGAGGCCGCCGTGGATTCCCCGGAGCCCGAGGCGGCTGAGGTCCAGCGGCAGTTGTGGGTGGACGAGCCGGCGGTACGGCCGCGGCTGCCCGATCCGGTCCGTACGGCCGCCGTCCGCTCCGTCCTCATCACGTCCCTGACGCTGATCCAGGCGATGGTGGCCTACCTGTGCACACTGGCGGGATCGTGGCTGGCCTTTCCGATGGTGCTGAGCAGCGTGGGCAGCACAGTGGTCGCCACCTGGGGCGTTCTGGACGTATGGGTCACCCGGCAAGTATGGAACCAGCGCCACGGCGTGGTGTCGGTCCCGAGCAGTACGGCGCGCCGGCTGCGGCGCGAGCGGCGGAAAGCCCGCCGGGCGGCCCGCAGGTCCGCCCGGACACGGCAACGGGAGGAGCGGGCCCGGCGGGGGACGGGCCGGCTCTCCCAGGCCTGAGACCCGGACGGGCCTGGAGGAACCACAGACCTGGACGAACCACAGACCCGGGGCCCCGGACATGCCCGGAACCGCCCGGGCCCGGGCCTGCGCCGCGCCCGCCCCTCACAGACGTCGCCCCGCTACTCGGCCCGCTCCGGCGTGCGCTTGAACATCCGCGTCGCCGTGATCTCGCCGTGCACCGTCTCACCGTCCGGATCCTGTTGCGGCAGGCCCGGCCTCAAGTGCTCCTCCACGCTGATGTACTTCAGCCCCGCCCTGAGGTCGGCGTCATTGCGCAACCGGATGACCAGCGGGAACTCGGCGAGCGCGGTCGTGTCGAACAGCCCGGTCGTGTAGAGCAGCTGGACGCCGAGGGCGTCGGACACCGCCCGCTGGAGCTCCAGCAGGTAGGTGGCGTTGGCGCGGCCGATGGGATTGTCGAGGAACAGCGTCCCCGCGTGCCGGTGCTTGTCGCGGCCCCGGTCGTTACTGCGCAGCGCGGCCATCGTGCAGTACAGCGCGATCGCGGCCGTCAGCAGCTGGCCGCCCGAGAAGACGTCGCCCATCTGCCCGACCGGCACCCGCTCGGCGCGCAGCACGGCGTCCGGCTTGAGGATCTCGACCGAGACGCCCTTCGGCTGGAGCGCGGCCTGAACACCCCGCAGCAGGAGTGACATTCCGTCCCGGCGCAGGTCCGAGTTCTTCTTGACGGCCGCGCTGGTCGCCTCGTCGATGACCTCTCCGAGCCGCTCGACGAGCGTCACCTGGTCCGGCTCCTCGAAGCGGATCCGCAGGAACTCCTGGCCGGACCACTCGCCGAGGCCTTCCGGCAGCTGGGAGAGGCGCTGGGCCGAGCGGAGCGTCGCCAGGGCCGACTCCACGAGGCCCCGGAGCCGGTCGACGATGCTGTCGCGGTTGCGCTCCAGCTGCTCCAGCTCGTCGGTCAGTACACGCAGCCGGGGCGCGAACGCCGCCGCCCACGCGGCGGCGTGCTCGGGCAGCGCGGCGGCCGGCAGCTCGCGGATCTGCTGGCGCGCGGGGGTGCGTACCTGCTCGTACCGCGTGGAGTTGGCATGCCGTACGAGTACGTCGCTCGCCTCGCGCACCGAGGCCTCGGCGGCGGACAGGTCGGTCGAGCAGCCGCGCAGCGAACGGCGGGACTCGGCTGCGGACTGCCGGGCCTCCTCCAGACTGCCCGGGTAGGGGCCGGGCCCCTCGGCGGCCTCGTCCTCCTGGTGGTAGTCCCTGAGCAGGTCGCGCAGCAGCGCCGCCGTCTCGTCGAAACCGCCCGCCGCGTCCTCGGCCGCGCGGTGTGCCCGCAGCAGCTCGGCGTGGGCCGCGCGGGCCGAGTCCAGGGCGTCGGTGCGGGAGGCGAGTTCGGAGGTGGCGGTGCGCAGGAGCGCCTGCGCGTGCTCCGCGTCGGCGGGCACGAGGCCGTCGGGCAGTTCGGTGTGCGCCGTGCCGTCCTCGGGGGCGAGGCGCTCGGCCTCGCCGCGGAGTCTGCCGAGCTGCTCGCTCGCGGCGGACGCCCTCGACTCCAGCATCTGCACGAGGGATTCGGCGCGGGCGACGGCGGCCTGGCGGGACGGGCCGTCGGCACCGTCCGTGCCCTCCAGCATCAGGGCGGCCCTGGTGCGGACCTTGTTGGAGAGCCGGTTGAGCTCGGCGAGGGCGGCGCTCTCCTCGCTCTCCGCCCTGGCCTGCTCGGCGCGCAGATCGGCGCCGACCCCGACCTTCTCGTACAGCTGGGACGCTGCACGGTACGCCTCACGCAGCGCGGGCAGCGCGATGCGCGGTGCGTCCTGGTCCGGCTCCGGCAGCGTCTCGGGAACACCGGCGATCTCGGCCCGCTCGGCGCGCAGCGTGCGCGCGGTCCTGTGGGCGTCGTCGGCGGCGCGCTGGGCGGCGCGGCGGTCTTCGTCGGCCGCCTTGGCGCGCTCCAGGCAGACCGCGGCCCTGGCCTCCAGCTCCGCGGCCTCCTCGGTCAGCTCGCGCACCTTGACCAGCCAGCCGGCGCGCTCCCGCAGGCGGTATGCGAGGCCCGCGAGGGCGTCGGCGACACGGCGGGCACGCTGGGCGGCCTCCTGCCGTTCGTCCCTGACACGCGCGGCCTCGGCCGCGGCCTCGTCGGCCTCGGCGCGGACCGTACGGGCCTCGGCGAGCGCCGCTTCGGCGGTCCCGGCCGCTTCGCCCGCCCTCCTGGCCGCCTCCGCCAGCTCGGCGAGCATCCCGGGCGGGCAGTCGGCGCGCCAGGAACCGAGGCGGGCCGCGAGCGTACGGTCACCGGTCAGCCGGGCGGCGAGCCCGCGGATCTCCTCGTCGCGGGCGGTCGCCCTGGCCCGCAGCGCCTGGCGCTCCTCGTCGGCCGCGTGTTCGTCGTGCATCGCCGGGTTCGGCGGTACGAGGAAGACGTCGGCGCGGCCCGACGGGGCGGCGCCGGGCGCGGGTACGGGCGCCAGGAGCGCGGCGGCGGTGCCGACGGCGACCGCCGAGCGGGGCAGCAGCGCGGCGCCGGCGAGGGTTTCGCGGGCCCTGACGTGCGCGTCGGGGTCGGTGATGACGACGCCGTCGACCAGCTCGGGCCGGGCGGCGAGCACGGCGGCGTGGTCGGCGGGGTCGACGGCCTGCGCGAGGTAGCGCCAGCCCGGCAGGGCGGGGATGCCGTGCTCGCCGAGGAACTCGACGGTGGCCAGGACGTCGGGGCCGGGGGGCAGCAGCCCTCCGTCGCCGAGTGCCCCGAGGATGCGCGCGTCGTCGGCGGCGGCGGTACGCAGTTCGAAGAGCTGCCGCTCGGCGGAGGTGATGCTCTGGTCGAGCAGAGCGAGGAGGTCCTCGGCGTTGCGGTCCAGCTCCTCGACCGTGAGCGGGCCCTCGGCGGCGCTTCGGGGGACGTGGACGGACTGGAGCTGCGCGGATCCGGACGCGGATGTGGTGAACCGGCCGAACGCGTCCGTGCGGGCACCGGCGCCACCGTCCGTCGGGATCGCTGTGCCGTCGGCGGCTGCGGGGGCCGTGCCGTCCGGGCCTGCCGCCTCAGTGGCGGCGGTGCCGTCCGGCGGTGTTCCGGCCGTGCCTCGGCGGGGCTGCGGTACGGCGGCGGTCACATGGGGCGCCGGCAGGCTGAGCAGCTCCGCCAGGCGGTCTTCCGCCGCCAGCGACTGCGCCGCGCGGCGCTCCGCTTCGTACGCGTGCTCCGCGCCCTGTGCGGCGTCCGCCGCGCGGGCCGCCGCCAGTTCGGCGCGGGACTCGGCGCCGGCGGCCTCCTTCGCCTGCTCCCCCGTCGCCCGGGCGGCTTCACGGGCCGTGTCCCAGGCGGCGACCGCCGCCTTCTCCGCGTCGGTGGCGGCCAGCGCCGCCCGTGCCGGGTCGGCGTCCGGGGCCGTGTCGTCGAGCCAGCCGGCACGTACCGCTTCGGCCGTCTCCTGTTCGACCTCGGTGAGGCGCTGGCGCAGGTGGCCGGCCTCGCTGCGGGCGCGCTGCGCCTGGGTGGCGGCCGTGGTGGCGTCGCGGTGCGCCGCCTCGCCCGCCTCCTGGAGGGCGGCCGAGCGCTCTTCCTCCTCGGCGGCCACGCGTTCACCGTCCTCGGCTGCCGCGTGCAGGGCCCGTACGAGCTCGCCTGCGGCCGTGGCACGGGCCGCCAGCGCCGGGGCGGCGTCCCGCTCGGCCTCGCGGATGGCGACGGCCACGCGCGCGGAGCGGTCCGCGGCGGCGCGGTGGCGCAGTACGGCCTCGGCGGCCTGCCAGGCGGCGTGCAGGGTACGGGCGTCGGCCAGCTCGCGGCGCTGCGCGCCTGCCGCCTTCTCCGCAGCGGTGAGAGCCAGCGAGGCGTGCCGGTAGGCCAGCTCGCTGGCGACGAGGGCACTGCGGCTGCGGGCCTGCTCGGCCTCGGTGACGGTGTGCGCGGCGGCGGTGACCTGCTGGGCGAGCTCGGCGGTCCGGCCGCGCTCCTCGGCGGCGCGCGCGGAAAGCCTTCGGGCGAGCGTACGGGTCCTCCGCTCGGCTCCCGCGTGGACGTCGCGGGCGCGCACGCGCGTCTCGGCCGCCTCGACGATGCGTCCGAGCAGGTCGACGGAGCCCGCCGTGAAGTCCCTCTCGGCGGTGAGCTCGGCCCGGCGGCCCAGCTTGTTGCCGAAGCCGTGGACGAGGTCGGCGAGGCCGTCGGTGTCCCTGGTGTCGGTGACGGCGCGCAGCAGCAGGTCGGTGAAGTCGGAGTCCTTCTTGACCGCGAAGAGACCGGCCGCCTCGCCCTCGTCCGCGTTCATCTCGCGCTGGTAGCGGAAGAGCTCGGGATCGAGGCCGAGGTCCCCGAGGTGCTCGTTCCAGCGGTCGTGGATCTCTTCCCAGTGGACGTCGAGGTGCGGGTACACCTTGCCCGCTTCGGTGATCGCGTCACGGAAGCCCTTCATGGTGCGGCGGCGGCCCTTCGCGCCCGAAGCGCCCTCGCCGGGCGTGCGGACGGCGGTGGACTCGGCGACCGGCAGCGAGTCGAGGCTGAGTCCGGGGCCGGGGCGGAAGGAGTACCAGGCCTCCGCGAACTTCCGCGGGTCGTTGGACACCTGCCGCCCGCGCCACTCGCTCACCTTGCCGACGACCACGCACTCACCGGTGAGCGTGTGCTGCCACTCCAGTGCCACGTGCCCGCAGTCGTCGGCGAGCAGGAACTTGCGCAGCACACCGGAGCTCGCGCCGCCGAGCGTATTGCGGTGGCCCGGCAGCATCACCGAGAAGATCAGCTTGAGCAGGACGGATTTGCCTCCGCCGTTCTCCAGGAAGAGCACGCCGGCGGGCGCGGGTCTGCGCGGCGGGCCGACGGGGTCCTCTTCGAAGAACTCCGCCTGGGTGGGGGCGGGGTGGGGAACGGGCTTGCCGACTCCGCGCAGGTCAAGCACGGTGTCGGCGTAGCGCGCACCGGCGGGCCCGATGGAGTAGAGGCGGACCCGGGACAACTCGTACATGGCGGCGGACTCTCGTCGTAAGTCGTGAAGCGGCAGGTGTGCGGTGGCCGGCCGGGGACCGGCTGGGGACCGGCTGGGTCAGGCGTGGAAGGGCAGGCCGGCCTCGGCGGTCAGTTCGAGGTCGTCGGCGTCCGGCGGCGGCACGAGCGTCGCGCCGCCGTCGGTCACCGGCACCACGCCCAGTTCCAGCAGCTCGGCCATGGCGGCGCTGCCCGCCATGTCACGGACCTGCAGCTGGTAGCGGGCGGTGGTGCGGTACGCCCCTCCGGCGTCGTCACCCGTGCGCTGCAGGAAGCCGGAATCGGTGAGGAAGGCGACGGCCTTGCCGACGATGCCGGTGGTGGAACCGGCCAGCCGTCGCGCGTCCTTGGTGGCGCCGGTCGCGCTGCGACGGGCGTATATCCGCCAGGCCGCTTCGAGGCCGGGGGCCTCGGTGGCCGGGTCGGTGTTCTCGCCCTGGGCGTCGGCGCGGTCCTCGAGACGGCGGCATGCCTGCCGTACGAAGGCGTCGACGCCGTTGACCGTGATGCGGCCGATGTAGTTGTCGTCGGCGAGGTCTTCGGGGCGGGGGAACGCCAGCGCGGCGACAGCCAGGTGGGCGAGGCCGTGCAGGAACCGGTCGGCGGAGTCGGCGGAGGCACGCCGGGCGTAGTCGCCCATGCGTACGGCGAAGACGGAGTCCTCTCCGGCGGAGACCGCCATGCCGGCGCGCGTGGAGACTTCGAGGACGACGAGCCCGAGCCCGGTCGCGACGGCGTCGGCCAGCCGGGCGAAGGCGGGCTCCTCGCGGTAGCGGCGGAGGAGGTCGGCGTACTCGATGTCTCGGGCGGGCAGCAGCTTGGGCTGCAGCCCGAAGGACACGAGCCGGGCGGCGTCGGCGGCGTCGGCGGGCGTGACCGCGCCGTTCGCGACGGGTGCGTTCGCGACGTGCGGGGGAGGTGAGGGAGCGGTCGCGGACGTCTCGGCCGGCTCGGCGGCGGTGGCCGCGCCGGCCGCGTCACCGGCGGGCCGCTCCCTCCACGCGTCGGCGTGCTCTGCGTGGTGGTCACTCACGGCTGCTGCTCCTCGGTGCGGAAGTTCTCGGTTTCGGGTACGGACGGGGTGGCGCGCCCGGCGTCCGGGGTGCCCGGACTCGCGGCAGCGACGGCACGGCCACCGGGCGGCGCCTGCCGGTAAGACGCGTGATCAGTGGCGTGGATCACCGCTGCCGGGCCGGTGGCGGAGGAAGAGGCCGGCTCCGGGCGGACCGGGGGCGGCGGAGCCGGGGCGCCGGCCTTGTCCGGAGCGGTCCCGCGCCTCGTGTTCATGCCGTCTCCTTGCGGTCCGCGGTCATCCCGGCCGCGTCCAGCAGGGCCATGCCCACGATCAGGTCGGCGCCGCCGAACTCCGGGTCGTCGAGCTCGGTGCCGTCGTCCACGGCGAACAGCAGCCGCTCCTCGCCCTGCCGGTACGCGGTGCCGACCGGCGGGCTCGCCGCGTGGACCGCGAGCAGCGCGACGAGGTACGGGAGCTCGGGGTCGCGGCGCCGGGCGTCCGCCAGCAGCCCGGACAGCCTGCGCGGTGCGTCGTGCGGCAGATCGAGCAGCTCCATCGCGCTCGCCAGCTGCTCCTCGCTGAACCGGCTGTCGTCGGGGGTGGCGATCAGGTCGGGCTCGGGCATCTCGGCGCCCAGGTGCTCCCGCTCCACCGGCGGCGTCAGCAGTAGGTCGACCAGGTCTCCGACGCGTACGGCGACGGGCGTGCGCAGCCCGGTGCCGCGCGCGAAGAAGGCGTCGGTGACCCGGATCGCCTGCTCGACCGGCAGCGGCAGCAGCGGAGCGACCAGCTGGCCGTACAGATCGAGTCCCGACCGGGCCGTGGGCGTGGCGAAGGCCTGGCGGTCCTGCTCGGCGCGGAACAGCGGTCCCGCTTCCAGCAGCCGGGACTGCAGCTGCGTGTGCCTGCGGATGCAGTCCTTGACGATGTCGACGAGTTCGGCCGCGCGCCGCTTGTTCTCCGGGCCCTCGGCCTCGTCGCGCGCCTTGCGGATGTTGGTGAGGATCGCGTTCTCGTGCCGGTAGCGGTCGGCCACGTGGTCGAGCGCCTCGGCGATCATGTCGGGCACGGAGTTGAGCCAGTCGACGGCGCGCACATTGCGCCGGGTGGCCTCCAGTGTCCTGCGCAGCGTCTCGGCGTACTGCACGGTCCGGTAGCGGGCCTGCTCGGCGGCGAGCTGGGCGTCGGCGAGCCGGCCCCGGCTGATCAGGACTTCGAGCTTGACCTCGGCGGCGATCTGCGCGCTGGTGACATCCGTGTCGAGGGCGCCGACGAGGACGTTGACCGCCTCGTCGGTGGTCCGCAGGTAGACACTGCCGCCGTGTCCGGGGACCTCCTCGAGGAGCTTGAAGTCGTAGTCCCTGCGCACGTAGGCGCCGTCCGGGCCGAACGTTCCGTAGACCGCGCGGAAACCGCGGTCCACGCTTCCCACGTTGATCAGGTTCTCCAGGACCCAGCGGGCGACGCGTTCGTGCTCGGCGAGTGGGCGGTGCGGGGCCTGGGCGGCGACGCGCGGGAGCAGCCTGGCCACTATCTGCTCATGGTCGGCGCCCGTGTCGAAGTCCATGTTGAGGGTGACCATGTCGATCGCGGCGAGGGCGACTTCCGCCATCGCGTAGACCGAGTACTCGCCTGCGAGGTTCGCCTTGCGGACGTCGAGATCATGGAGCGGCGCCGTGCAGGCGAGCGCGCGGAGCCGCCGCGCGAGCCCCTCGTCGGCGGCCGGGCCCTGTGCGGGCCGCGGCCCCGCGCTGAGCTGGGGCGGAACCAATTCCGTCGATGCAGGCGAAGTCACGTGGCCCAGATTAGGTCCTCGCACTGACACCGGTCGAAACGGCGCAGAAGCGACCCCTCGGGGCGGGCCGGAGCAGGGGGTCCGGCAGGCGCTCAGGCCCCCCAGTCCCCGGCCTCGATGTGGCGCGCGTACACCTCGGCGAGCTGGGTGCGCGAGTCGTCGAGATAGCCGGCGAGCAGTCGTTCACCGGCCGCGCTGTCGCCCGTCCGCAGGCATTCCAGAATCTGCCGGTTCCGTACGAGATAGGGCTCGTGCAGCCGACGCGGATCTGCCACCACGTGGAAGGCGAGGCGCAGTTCGGCCAGGACGCCGCGCATCAGCTCGTCGGTGCGCGGGCTGCCGGCGAGGGCGACGAGTTCACGGTGGAAGTGGATGTTGGCCGTCGACACCCCCTTCCACTCCCGTCGGCGGGCCGCCCGCTCACCGTCGGTGACGGCCTTGTCAAGGCCGCCGAGGGGGAAGGGAGGTGCGCCCAGGCCGCGGACGACGGCGCATTCGATCAGCCGTCTGGTGCGGTAGATGTCCTCGACGTCCTCGACGGCGAGGACCCGGACGAAGACGCCGCGGTTGAGCCGGTGGACGAGCAGCCGCTCATGGGTCAGCAGCCGGAACGCCTCGCGCAGGGTGTTGCGCGAGACGCCCAGCGCCTTGCCGATGCTGTCCTCCGAGAGGCGCTCCCCCGGCGGGAAATAGCCCTCGGCGATACGGGTGCGGAGGATGTCCGCGACGCGCTCCGCCGTGCTGGTGCGGCCCAGCAGGGGGCGGTCGTCAGCCAGCCCTCCGGCCTCGGACTCCGTCGTGTTCACAGCGCCCTCTCCCTCGGTTCCCGCGGACCGGCCGCTCCCGGTGGCGTGCGGTGTCCATCGTAGAAGCAAGAACGAACCGACATGACTCTTGTCGGATCGTTCAACAATCCCCTACCTTGACGACACCGCACGGTCTCAGCGCACTCCTCCCTCCTCCCCTCCTGCGAGGTGCAGATGAGTACCACCCAGGCACAGCCGGAGCAGAACGAGCTCCCCGACGACAACGGGGCGTTCGCCTGGCTGCGCGCCCTCGGGCCGCGCGGCCGCCGCGCGTTCGGCGGAGCGTTCGGCGGATACGCCCTCGACTCCTACGACTTCTTCACGCTGCCCCTGAGCATGGTCGCGATCTCCGCGTACTTCAGTCTCAGCACCGGGCAGACCGGTCTGCTCACGACCGTCACCCTGGTCGTCTCCGCGATCGGCGGCGCCATCGCCGGCATCGCAGCCGACCGCATAGGCCGGGTGAAGGCGCTGATGATCACAGTGATCACCTACGCCCTGTTCACCGTCCTGTGCGGGTTCGCCCCCAACTACGAGACGCTGCTGGTCTTCCGCGCCCTCCAGGGCCTCGGTTTCGGCGGCGAGTGGGCGGTCGGCGCGATCCTGGTCGCCGAGTACTCCTCTGCCAGGCACCGCGGCCGTACGCTCGGCGTCGTCCAGAGTTCCTGGGCGGTCGGCTGGGCGCTCGCGGTCATCGTCTACACGGTGGTGTTCCAGTACCTGGACCCGGACACGGCCTGGCGCGTGATGTTCTGGACCGGCGCGCTTCCCGCGCTCCTGGTGGTCTACGTACGCCGCCACGTCAGCGACGCGCCGGAAGCAGCCGAACGGCGTCTCGCGAGCAGCGACAAGGGATCGTTCACGGCGATCTTCAAGAAGGACCTGCTGCGCACCACGCTTTTCGGCGTACTCCTGTCCACCGGCGTCCAGGGCGGCTACTACACCCTCGCCACCTGGGTGCCCACCTACCTCAAGACGGAGCGGGGCCTCACCGTCGTCGGCACCGGCGGTTACCTGACGTTCCTGATCTCGGGTGCGTTCATCGGTTACCTCACCGGCGGGTACCTCACCGACAGGCTGGGCCGCAAGAAGAACATCGCGCTCTTCGCGTTCCTCTCCGCCGCCTGCATCCTCGCTTACACCAACATCCCGGCCGGGGCGAACAACGTGGTGCTCGTCCTGGGCTTCCCGCTGGGGTTCTGCATGTCGGCCATCTTCAGCGGCTTCGGCTCGTTCCTCAGTGAGCTCTATCCGACGGCGGTCCGCGGGACCGGCCAGGGGTTCACGTACAACACGGGCCGCGCCGTGGGCGCGTTCTTCCCGACCCTCGTCGGCTTCCTGGCGGGCAGCTGGGGAGTCGGGGGCGCTCTCGTCTTCGGTGCCATCGGTTACGGACTCGCCGTAGTGGCGCTGTTCGGGCTTCCCGAGACGCGCGGGAAGGAACTCCGGTGAACGTCGCCGCGAGGGCCGGGAGCCCCCGGGAAGCACGCGCCCTGTTCCGCACGGGGGTCGGCGCGACGACCGCGGGCTGGGTGCCCGGGTACGCGCAGGCCAACCTCCTCTCGGTGCCCGCGGACTGGGCGTACGAGGTGCTGCTCTTCTGCCGGCGCAACCCGAAGCCCTGTCCGGTGCTCGACGTCACCGACGCCGGGTCCTGGACCACCCCGCTGGCACCCGGCGCCGATCTGCGCACCGACCTGCCCGGGTACCGGGTCTGGCGGGACGGTGAACTCGCCTGCGAACCGGCCGAGGTCACCGGTCACTGGCGCGACGACCTGGTGTCCTTCCTCATCGGTTGCAGCTTCACCTTCGAGGCGGCCCTGTCGGAAGCCGGTGTGCCGATGCGTCACATCGAGCAGGGGCGCAACGTCCCGATGTACACGACGAGCCGCCCGTGCCGGCCCGCGGGGAGGCTGCACGGCCCGATGGTGGTGTCGATGCGCCCCGTTCCTCCCGGCCTGGTCTCCACGGCCGTCCGGGAGAGCGCCCTGCTGCCCGACGTGCACGGCGGCCCGGTGCACTGCGGCGATCCGGCCGGCCTCGGCATCATGGACCTCGGGCGGCCGGACTTCGGCGACCCCGTGGAAGCACAGCCCGGTGACGTTCCGGTGTTCTGGGCCTGCGGAGTGACGCTGCAGGCGGCCGTGACGGCCTCACGGCCGCCCTTCGCGATCACCCACGCACCGGGCCGGATGTTCATCACCGACGCCCGCGACGAGCAGTTCCGTGTGGCCTGACCAGGAGACGGATCCGTACATGACCTCGGCATCGATCGATCTCAACGCCGACCTCGGGGAGGGTTTCGGACGCTGGCGGCTGACCGACGACGAACAGCTGCTGTCCGTCGTCACCAGTGCCAATGTCGCCTGCGGCTTCCACGCCGGTGACGCGGCGACCATGCGCCGCGTCTGCGACCTCGCCGCCGAGCGGGGGGTACGGATCGGCGCGCAGGTCTCGTACCGCGATCTGGCAGGCTTCGGACGGCGCTCCATGGACGTCCCCGCAGACGAACTCGCCGCCGAAGTCGCCTACCAGATAGGCGCGCTGGAAGTGTTCGCACGAGCGGCGGGTTCGCGCGTCTCGTACGTCAAACCGCACGGCGCGCTCTACAACCGTGTGGTGCGCGACGAGGAGCAGGCCACCGCCGTCGTCGAGGGTGTACTGCTCGCGGGCGGACAGCGGCCGGTTCTCGGACTGCCGGGGTCGCGGTTCCTCGGCATCGCCTCGAAGGCCGGCCTGCCGGTCGTCGCCGAGGCGTTCGCGGACCGCGCGTACACGGCGGAAGGGACGCTCGTTCCGCGCGGGCAGGAGGGCGCCGTCGTCACCGACGAGGTGACGGTCGTCGAACGCTCCCTCTCCATGGCCCGGTCCGGCGTCGTCACCTCGCACTGCGGCAGGCCGGTCGGCGTGCGGGCCCGCTCGCTGTGCCTGCACGGGGACACCCCGGGCGCCGTCGGCCTTGCCCGCCGCGTACGGGAGCGCCTGGAGGGCGCGGGCGTCCGCGTGGAGGCCTTCGCATGAGTGCCCTGAGGGCGCTGCCGGCCGGTGACCGTGCCCTGCTGGTCGAACTCGGCAGCGGCGAGGAGGCGGAGGCGCTCCACGCCGAACTGCTGCGCCGCCGCGCGCAGGGCACGCTCCCCGCCGTGCGGGAGATCGTGCCGGCGGCGCGCACCGTGCTGCTCGACGGCCTCGACGATCCCGGGGACTTCGCTCGGCGGCTGGCCGGCTGGGAGGTCCCGCCGCTCGCGCCGGGCGCCGGGGGCGCGATCGAGATCCCGGTGCGTTACGACGGCCCCGATCTCACGGCGGTGGCCGGGCTGTGGGGCGTACCGGAAGGCGAGGTGGGGCGGATTCACGCGGCGACCGTGTTCCGGGTGGCGTTCTGCGGGTTCGCGCCCGGGTTCGGCTATCTGACCGGCCTCGACGAGCGGTACGCCGTACCGCGCAGGGACACACCGCGCACGGCGGTCCCGGCGGGCGCCGTCGCGCTGGCCGGCGCGTACACGGGGGTCTATCCGCGCGCCTCCCCCGGTGGCTGGCAGCTCATCGGCTCGGCGGAGGCAGTGCTGTGGGACCACACCCGGACGCCCGCCGCGCTGCTCACGCCGGGCACCCGGGTGCGCTTCGTACCGGAGGAGCTGTGACGGACCGGGCTTTCGCGGTCGTACGGGCCGGGGCCCTGACCTCCGTACAGGACCTGGGGCGGCCCGGCCACGCCCATCTGGGGGTGCCGCTCTCGGGCGCGCTGGACCGGCCGGCGGGCGCTCTCGCGAACCGGTTGGCCGGCAATCCGCCGGAGGCGGCTCTCCTGGAGACGACTCTCGACGGGTGCGCGGTACGGCCGCGTTGCGCGGTCACCGTGGCGGTCACGGGCGCGCCGTGCCCCGTCACCGTGGACGGGCGTCCCGCCGCCTGGGGCGCACCGGTGCGTGTGGCGGCGGGAGCCGTACTGGAGCTCGGGCGTGCGGTGCGCGGCGTACGGAGCTATCTCGCGTTCGCCGGCGGGGTCGCCGCCGAGCCCGTGCTGGGCAGCCGTTCCACCGATCTGCTGTCGGGGCTCGGCCCCGCGCCGCTGGCCGACGGTGCGGTGCTGCCGCTGGGAGACGGATCGGGGCCACCGGTGTACGCCGATGCCGTGCCCTGGCAGGGCCCTCCGGAGGAACTGGTACTGCGGACCGGCCCCGGGCCCCGTACGGACTGGTTCACCGGGCGGGCGCTGCGCACCCTGGCCACGGCGGTCTACCGGGTGTCCTCCGCGAGCAACCGCATCGGACTGCGCACCGACGGTCCGCCCCTGGAGCGCGCCGTGGCCGGTGAACTGCCGAGTGAGGGCATGGTGCTCGGCGCGGTGCAGGTGCCGCCCGACGGGCGCCCCGTGGTGTTCCTGGCCGACCACCCCACCACGGGCGGCTACCCGGTGGTCGCCGTCGTCGAAGAACAAGACCTGGCCGCGGCGGCGCAGGCCGCGCCCGGCACGCCCGTCCGCTTCGTCCCGGCCGGCCGGCGCTGAGGGCCCGCAAGAAAGCTTTCAGGCGTCCTCAGCCATCAGTCCTCAGGCCGGCCGTAGCCGCCCCCGCCGGGTGTACGGACCACCAGCGTGTCCCCCGGCCCGGCTTCGGCCGTGTCACACCCCTCCAGCGGCGTGACGGTGCCGTCGGCGCGCTCGACGAAGTTGCTGCCGGTCGCTCCCGGCCCGCCGCCGGCCATGCCGCAGGGCGGGACGCGGCGGTGGCCGGAGAGCAGCGCCACCGTCATCGGCTCCAGGAAGCGGATCCTGCGTTCCGCGCCGCAGCCGCCCCGCCACCGGCCGGTTCCTCCGCTGCCCTCCCGCACGGAGAAGCTCTCCGGGCGCACCGGGTAACGCCACTCCAGCACCTCGGGGTCGGTGAGGCGCGAGTTGGTCATATGGGTCTGCACGGCGTCGGCCCCGTCGAATCCGTCGCCCGCCCCCGAGCCGCTCGCCACGGTTTCGTAGTACTGCACGCGGTCGTTGCCGAAGGTGACGTTGTTCATGGTCCCCGAGCCCTCGGCCTGGACGCCGAGCGCGGCGTACAGCGCGCCGGTCACCGCCTGCGAGGTCTCGACATTGCCCGCCACGAGGGCGTCCCGGAAGCCTTCGGTGACGATGAGCACGGTCGGCTCGCCGCGCCGTTCCAGGAGCGCGTCGGCGGCGACTGTCGTGCCCATCCTGACGGTGTCGATCCGGTCGGCCGGGACCGGATCGTCCGGTCCGAGCCCCAGCATCAGCCGGATTCCGGCGACGGCCGCGTCCCGGTGGCGCTCCGGGTCGTGCGAGAGCAGTTCGCGGGTGACGAGCCTTCCGTCGGGCCGTCGGCCCACCACATCGGTGAAAGTGCCGCCACGGTCGATCCAGAATTCCCAGCGCCCGCTCATTCACCCATTCTGGCAAGGAGCGTCGCGGTCGGCGCGGGTACGGCGGCGAGCGCGGCCGAGAACGCCTGGGAAGCGCGCAGACCGAGCCGCGCGCCGGTTCCGCGGGCGACAAGGTGGCGGGCGGTCCGCAGGGCGCAGCGGGCAACGCCGTTGACGCCGGGGACAAGGATTCGGTGAGGACGACGACACGCATACCCGTGTCGTCGTCAGGCCGGGAGTGGCCCGGCCCGCTTGGATCTGTCCGGCCGAGGAACGTCCTACGAGCGTGTGGCCCCCGTGCCCGCGCCCGTCACGCGTTCCCGCACGCCCTTCCGCACCCACTCGGACAGCCGCCGTCACGCCCGCTCAGAGGGCGGGCGCGTCGGGCCCGATCCTGCTGCGTACTGCGGTCTGCACCTCGGCCTCCTCGGCCGGATCGGCGGCGAGCCGCCGCAGTCTCTCCGCCACGCGCGCGTCGCCGGTCTCGGCGTGCAGCGCGGCCAGCTCCCTGGTCGTCTCCTCGCAGTCCCACAGGCACTCGACGGCGAAGCCGGTGGCGTACGACGGGTCGGTGGCGGCCAGGGCGCGCGCCGCGCGGCCGCGCAGGTGCGAGGAGGCCGTCTCCCGGTAGACGTGGCGCAGTACGGGCGCCGCGGCACAGATGCCCAGCCGCCCCGCGCCGTCCACGAGGGTCCACAGGAGCGGTGCGTCGGGCCCGTCCGCCCGTACGGTCTCCCGCAGCGCACCGAGCACGAGCGGGGCGTCCCCGGCCTCGCCCCGGCAGGCGAGCACACCGGCGGCCGACGCCCCCAGGGCGTCGGGGCGGTGCACCCAGCCGCGGGCCCGGTCCACCGCGTCGGCGCCGCACATCCGCTCGAAGGAGGCGACGGCGGCTTCCGCGACGGTACGGGAAGGGCTCTGGGCCGCCGCCTCGATGAGGTCGAGCGCGGCAGGGTCGCGTGACGCGGCGAGGTAGTGCAGGGCGGTGCTGCGCGCGCCGTCCTGGCCGCTGCGGGCGGCCTCGACGATCGCGGACCGGTCCGCGGGTCCCGCGACGGCCGTCAGGCACCGGGCGGCCGGCCCATGCAGCGGCGTACCGCGGTCCAGGCCCTGCTGGGCCCAGTCGAACACCGCCTGGACGCTCCAGCCGGGGCGGGGCCCGGACGGTCGCATCTGCCGCTGCCAGCGGGCGAACGACCCCTGTTCCTGGGCCGTCCGTACGCGGGCGCCGACGCTTTCGCGCGGGTCCTCGGACCACAACCGCCAGGGCCGGGGCTCGAAGGCGTCCCGTACGGCGGAGGCCAGTGCGGCCTCACCCTCGGGGGTGGCGGGGAACCGGGCGAGCACGGGCAGGGCGAGGCCGCGCAGTCCGGCGTCGTCGTCGCGCAGGGCGAGCTCGTCGAGGGCCCAGGTCCAGTTGGCACCGGTCCTGGTGTACCGCCGCAGCAGCGCCACGGCGTCGTTCCTGCCGTACGAGGCGAGGTGGCCCAGTACGGCGAGGGCGAGGCCGGTCCTGCCCTCGTCGGTGTCGACGAGGTCCTCGGGGTCGAAGAGGTGCTGCTCGATCGCTTCGAGCCCGCCGTCGAGATCCAGGTAGAGGCGCGCGTAGTACAGGGAGCGGTTCTCGACGTGCCAGTCGTGGCGGGGGTCGTCGAGGACGCAGTGGTTGAGGGCCGCGAGCGCTTCGGGGCGCGGCGCGGCGAGCGCGTGCAGCGTGCCGTCGCCGCGGCCCCTCTGCAGGAGGCCGAGCAGGGTGCCGCTCGGCGCTATGACTGGATCGAACATGGGAAAAGCCTCACATCAAGCTGTCGACGCAACCGGGATACGTGCCGTGCCTAGGCCGCGCGACACCCTGTCCGGTCGTCCGCCGTCGTCTCTTGCCCGCTGTAGACCATCTTCCTCCGCCTCTCGTCGGTGGGCCCGGAGCGGGCCCGTTCACATTCCCCGTGGCCCGGCGGCTTCCGCCGGGCCACGCACATGTGAATCCGTCGTCATGATGACCCAGCCATTTCGCCGACGCGACCACATTTACGACGCCCCGGTCACTGGGCGCCGAACAGCTCCAGCAGGTCCTTCTTGTCGAACATCCGTGCCGTGTCCACGGCCGACGGCGTTCCGGCGGACGGGTCGGCGCCACCGTCGACCAGCGCGCGGATCACCGCCTCCTCGCCCTTGAAGACGGCTCCGGCGAGCGGCGTCTGCCCCCGGTCGTTGGCCCGGTCCGGGTCGGCGCCCCGGCTCAACAGGGCCTGCACGGCGTCGGCATGGCCGTGATAGGCGGCGAGCATCACGAGAGAGTCGCCCCGGTCGTTGGTGAGGTTCGCGGGCACTCCGGCGTCGACGTACGCGGCGATCGTCTCGGCCTCGCCCCGGCGCGCCAGGTCGAAGATCTTGGTAGCCAGCTCGACCACCTCGGGATCCGGGGTTTCGCTCATCGGACGGACCGCCTTCCACTGCCGTTCACTGCTGTGACCTGTACGTACGACATCGGAGCCGTACGAGTGAATCGTCAGGGTACTGCCCGCCCGCCGACATGACCCGGCCCGTCGGCGGCAAAGATCACGGCGAGCGGACCACCATCGGCCACCTCGGCGAAAAACCTGAAAAGTACCCCATTTGCACCTTTTGCCGTATAGCTACATGCTGTGAGCCTGGAAGAACTCATGGTGACTGTCCCCTCAACCAGGAGAACCTCATGATCCTGTCCATCTCAGGCGTCGTACTGCTCGGCATCGTCGTCTTCCTCTTCTTCCGGAAAGACGGCCTCAAGGCCTCGCACGCCATCGTCTGCGCACTGTTCGGCTTCTACCTGGCAGGCACGGCCATCGCCCCGAGCATCAAGGCCGGAGGCGCCAGCCTCGCGGGCCTGCTGGGCGGGATCAAGTTCTGACCTGCCGCAACCGCTCCAACACCACCAGGAGGCCGAAGTGGCCCGGCGCCCACTCCCCCGCATTCCGAGCAGCAGCAGTGCCTCGATCACCCGCAGCCGCGAGATCGTGCGCACCGCAGCCGACAGCGCCACCGACGTCCTCCATCCGCTGATCACCGTCACACGTGGTCTCCGGCGGCTGGCTGCCGCCGGCCGGCGCACATGGACCGCCATGCCCAAGGACCGGCGTGGTCCCGCGCTGTTCCTGGCGTCAGCCGTCGCACTGGTGGTCGCGCTCATCCCGTACGGGCCGCTGCTCGTCCTGATCACGGTGATGGCCGCGGCCGCCTGGAAAGGGCGGGAACGCACCCCCGCACCCGGACCCGGCGAAGCCGAGAAGGACCGGCTCCGGGCCGTCTACGAGGCCCTGGTGCCGCACTTCTCGGTGGCCGAGGACCCCGCCCCGCTGTTCACCCACGGCGGCGAGTGGGACAAGGCGTTCCCCGAGTACGCCTTCGACGACGGCCGGCTCGTCCGGCTGCTGGTGCGCTACCCGGCGTACTTCACGGACGGCGACGCCTCCTCCCGGGCCCGCGTCGAGCGGCTGCTGCACGCCAAGTCGGGCCGCGGCCGCGAGTACCACTTCGCCTGGGACGAGGAGGGCAACCAGCTCCTCATGACGGTGCTCCCCGCGCTGTCCACCGCCATCGCCGCCCAGCGTTTCGTCACCGCCCCGGGCGAGACCGTACTGGGCTTCACCGACGCCGGGGCGGTCCAGCGGACCGTACCGGTCACGGAGGGCGACAGGACGTACCACGCTCCCCCGGTGATCTGGCGGACGGGTCCGCGCTCCACCGAGCCGCACCTGCTCGCCGTGGGACACCCGGGAAGCGGTACGACCAGCCTGCTCCGCTCGATCGCCCTGCAGGCCCTCCAGTACGGCGACGTGGTGATCGTCGAGGGCAGCGGCACCGGCGAGTACGCGTGCCTCACCGGACGCGACGGCGTACTGGCCGTCGAATGCAGCGTCGCGGGAGCGCTCGCCAGCCTGGAATGGGCCGCGCACGAGACCGAGCGGCGGCTGATCGCCGCGAACCGCGCCCGCCAGGCGGGACACCCCGCCCCGGAAGACACGAAACGCCCTCTGTGGATCCTGCTGGACCGGCCGAGCGTGTTCGGCCACCTGGCGGCCGCCGACGGGCGCACCGATCCCCAGCAGCTGCTCCAGGTGCCCCTGCGGCACGGCAGGGCGGCGAACGTCACGGTGGTGGTGGCGGAGCAGTTCGACACCGTGGAGGCCCTGAGCGAGACCGTACGCTCCCACACACGCGCACGTGTGGTGCTCGGTCCGTCCGCTCCCGGGCAGGTGGAGTCCGTCCTGGGAGAGCCGCCGCACACGACACCGACCCCCGACACCCCTCCCGGCCGCGGTTACGCACGGCTCGGCGCCGGTCCCGTGATGCGGCTCCAGGTCCCGGCGACGCCCGACCCGTACGACGACGCGACGAGCGAGGCACACCGGCAGGCCGTCATCGACCTGCTTCCCGAGCGTCTGGACGTGCCGGAGGCGCGTTCCGAGAAGCAGCCCCGGTTCCTGCCCCCCGCGCAGGAACCGGAGCCGGTGCCCGCCGAGGGCTGACCCCGACGGCCCGGAGAGCCGGCGGACGCGGGTCAGGCGACGAACGTCCGCGGGGCTTCGATGCCGGAGCTCGCTCCGCTCTCCACGAGCCTCGCGGCCGCCGCCAGCCGCACCGCCGCCTCGTCCGCCACCGGCCCCCCGACGGTGAACGGCAGCCGGACATATCCCTCGAAGGCCCCGTCGACGCCGAAACGCGGCCCCGAGGGGACCCGCACACCGACGCGCTCGCCCATCTCGGCGAGCCGCGAACCCGACAGCCCCCCGGTGCGGACCCAGAGCGTCAGCCCTCCGCGCGGGACGTCGAATTCCCAGTCGGGCAGTTCCCTGCGCACCGCTTCCACGAGCGCGTCGCGGTTCTCGCGCGCCTGCGTGCGGCGGATCTCCACAGCCTGTTCCCAGCCGCCCGTACTCATCAGCCAGTTGACGGCGAGCTGTTCCAGTACGGGCGTCCCGAGGTCGGCGTACGCGCGGGCCGCCACCAGGCTGCGGATCACGTCCGGCGCCGCCCGCACCCAGCCGATGCGCATGCCCGCCCAGAATGCCTTGCTGGCGGAGCCCACCGTCAGGACCGTGCTGCCCGACGGGTCGAAGGCGCAGACCTGCCGCGGCATGGCGACATCCGCGTCCAGGAAGAGCTCCGTCATGGTCTCGTCCACGACGAGAACGGTCCCGGCCGAGCGCGCCGCGTCGACGAGCCCGCGCCGCTGGTCCTCGTCGGCCAGGGCGCCGGTCGGGTTGTGGAAGTCCGCGACGACGTACGCGAGGCGCGGGGCGGCGTCGCGCAGGACCTGCCGCCATCGCGGCAGGTCCCAGCCCGTGAGCCCCTCGGCCATCGCGACGGGCACCAGCCGGGCACCCGCCTCGCGCATCAACTGGAGGATATTGGCGTACGACGGCGACTCGACGGCGATCCGCTCGCCCCGGCCCGCGAAGAGATGGCAGATGGCGTCGATCGCGCCCATGGCGCCGGTGGTGACCATGATCTGCTCGGGCATGGTCGGGATGCCGCGCTCGGTGTACCGGTCGGCGAGCATCTGCCGCAGCGCGGGCAGGCCCGCCGGGTAGTCGCCGTGCGTGTGCGCGTACGGCGGCAGCTCCTCCAGCGCGCCCTGGACGGCGCGGGTGAGCCACGGCTCGGGCGCGGGCAGGGAGGCGCAGCCGAGGTCGATCACGGAGCCCAGGGACTCGGGCGGCAGGGGTTCGAGGCCGCGCGCGGGCAGCGGGTTGCCCGCGGGGACGGCGGTCCAGCTGCCCGCGCCCCTGCGCGACTCCAGGAAGCCCTCGGCACGCAGGGCCTCGTACGCCGCGGCCACGGTGGTACGGCTGACGGCCAGGGCCACGGCCAGCTCGCGCTCGGCGGGGAGCCGCGCGGCGACCGGCACACGCCCTTCGAGCACCAGCAGCCTTATGCCGTCGGCGAGGGCGCGGTACGCCGGCGGCTTGCGCGTGCCGGGCCCCTGCGGGCGCGCCTGCTGGGCGTTGAGCTGTCTGGCGAGCTGGGCCGCACCGACCGCCGAAGTCCACTGCGCCATAATTTCCAGTCCACCTAACTCGAATTGGCCATGGATAGCATCTTCTTCCAAGCCACACAGTGTCACGCAGCGGTCCACTGATGCCACCATCTCTATCCGAGGAGCACCTCTTGTCCAGGGATCTCACCCGCCGGCTGCTGCAGCTGTACGTCGGTCTGGCGCTGTACGGAGTGAGTTCGGCGGTGCTCGTACGCGCGGGCCTCGGCCTCGAACCCTGGGGAGTGCTGCACCAGGGCCTCGCCGAGAAGACCGGGCTGACGATCGGCGTGGTCTCGATCGGCGTCGGCGCCCTGGTCCTGCTGCTCTGGATTCCGATCAGGCAGCGCCCCGGGCTCGGCACCGTCTCCAATGTCGTGGTGATCGGCATCGCGATGGACGGCACGCTCGCCCTCGTACCCGACGTGCACGGTCTGGCCGGGCAGATCCCACTGATGCTCGCCGGCATCGTGCTCAACGGCATGGCGACGGGCCTGTACATCGCCGCCCGGTTCGGGCCCGGTCCGCGCGACGGGCTGATGACCGGCCTGAACCGCCTCACCGGGCGCTCCATCCGGCTCGTGCGCACCGCGATCGAGGTGGCCGTCGTCGCCACCGGCTTCGTCCTGGGCGGCTCCCTCGGCGTCGGCACCGTCGTCTACGCCCTCGCCATCGGACCGCTCGCCCAGCTCTTCCTGCGTGTCTTCGCCGTTCCGGCGCCGGACGCCGGCGCCACGGTCGTCGTCGCCGGTTCACGGGAAGGCGCGACAATCCCCCGGTGAACCGTGACCGCGTACGCCACCCCTATCTGAACCACCCCGCGCCACTCGCGTTCGCCCACCGCGGCGGGGCGGCCGACGGCCTGGAGAACACCGCGGCGGCGTTCCGGCGTGCCCGTGAAGCCGGGTACCGGTACTTCGAGACGGACGTGCACGCCACGGCGGACGGCCGGCTCGTCGCGTTCCACGACGCGACCCTGGACCGGGTGACGGACGCGCGGGGCCGCATTTCCGCGCTTCCCTGGAGCGTCGTCAGCCGCGCGCGGGTGACGGGGGACGAGCCGCTGCCCCTCTTCGAGGAACTGCTCGAAGAGTTCCCCGAAGCCCGCTGGAACGTGGACATCAAGGCCGAGCCCGCCCTCGCGCTCCTGGTCGACCTGATCCGCAGGACCGGCGCATGGGAGCGCGTGTGTGTCGGATCGTTCAACGAGAACCGGGTGGCGAGGGCGCAGCGCCTCGCGGGCCCCCGCCTCGCCACCTCCTTCGGCACTTCGGGCGTCCTGGGGCTGTGGCTGCGTTCACGCTCGCTGCCCGCCCCCGTGCGCCGCAGCGCGGTGTGCGCCCAGGTACCGGAGGCCCGGAGCGGTGTCGGAGTGGTCGATCACCGCTTCGTGCGGACGGCGCACACCCTCGGTCTCCAGGTCCACGTGTGGACGGTCAACGATCCGGGCCGGATGGCGGCGCTTCTCGATCTCGGCGTGGATGGCATCATGACGGATCACATCGAGACGTTGCGCACGGTACTGACCGAGCGGGGTGCCTGGGCCTGACCCCGTGCCGTCCCGTGCCCGCGACGGCGCGGGGACGAGCGAGGGGGTGCGCGGTGAGCGCTGGCACCGTGGACCGTACCGACGGCGCGGAGGAGGCGGACGGCCCGGACGGGGCGGCCGGCCGCAGGCGCGAGCAACGCGGCTGGTACTTCTACGACTTCGCGTGCTCCGTCTATTCGACGAGTGTGCTCACGGTCTTCCTCGGCCCCTACCTGACGGCGGTCGCGAAGGCTGCGGCGGACGCGGACGGCTTCGTCCACCCGCTGGGCGTCCCGGTGCGGGCGGGCTCGGTGTTCGCGTACGCCGTCTCCGTGTCCGTCGTGGTGGCTGTGCTCGTCATGCCGCTGGCGGGCGCGGTCGCGGACCGCACGGGCCGCAAGAAACCGCTGCTCGCGGCCGCCGCGTACGTCGGGGCGGGCGCGACGGCGGGCATGTTCTTCCTGGACGGGGACCGCTATCTGCTCGGTGCGTTCCTGCTGATCGTCGCCAACGCCGCCCAGTCCGTCGCGATGGTGCTCTACAACGCCTATCTCCCCCAGATCGCCCCGCCGCACGAGCGCGACAAGGTCTCCTCGCGCGGCTGGGCGTTCGGCTACACGTCCGGCGCCCTCGTGCTCGTCCTCGACCTCGTGCTCTATTCGGGACACGAGAGCTTCGGGATCACGGAGTCCACGGCTGTCCGGATCTGCCTGGCCTCGGCGGGCCTGTGGTGGGGCGCCTTCACGCTCGTGCCGCTGCGTCGGCTGCGCGACCGGAGGGCGACGGCGAGCGGCACGAGCGGCGACCGCGCGCCGGGCAGGGCCGGCACGGGGTGGCGCCAACTGGCCGCCACCGTCAAGGACATGCGCCGCCACCCGCTGACGCTGTCCTTCCTGCTCGCCTATCTGGTCTACAACGACGGCGTCCAGACAGTGATTTCGCAGGCGTCGATCTACGGGTCCGAGGAACTGGGCCTCGACCAGACGACGCTCATCACGGCCGTCCTGCTGGTGCAGGTGCTCGCGGTCGCCGGCGCGCTCGGTATGGGCCGGCTGGCCCAGCGGTTCGGCGCCAAGCGCACCGTCCTCGGCTCGCTCGCGGCCTGGACCCTGACGATCGGCGCGGGCTACTTCCTGCCCGCCGGGGAGCCCGCCTGGTTCTACGCCCTGGCCTCGGCGATCGGTCTGGTGCTCGGCGGCAGCCAGGCCCTGTCCCGCTCCCTCTTCTCCCACATGGTGCCGCGCGGCAAGGAGGCGGAGTACTTCTCGGTCTACGAGATGAGCGACCGGGGCATGAGCTGGCTGGGACCGCTGGTCTTCGGGCTGACGTACCAGCTGACCGGCAGCTACCGGGACGCGATCATCTCGCTCGTGGCCTTCTTCGCCCTGGGATTCGCCCTGCTCGTCCGGGTGCCCGTGCGGCGGGCCGCGGAGGCGGCCGGAAACCCCGTGCCGGAGCGAATTTAGACACGTGAAGTGAAAGGCCGGTAGTGTACGCCTTTGGCCTGCCAGGCGGACCGTTACTGCGCGCTCGGATATCGACAACGCTGGGTGACATCTACTGCCGCAAGTGACAAACCGGGCACTGGTGGGTACCCAACTTTTGGGAAAAAGCAGCGGCACGACGGGCGACGCATGACCCGCAACGGGAATCTTTACCGCCGACCGGACGTTGACCGGATGACGACGACAGCGACACCTGTCCTGTGGGCGACAAGCCCGGGAGGCACGATTCATGAGTGAGCGAGCTCTCCGCGGCACGCGACTCGTGGTTACAAGCTACGAGACCGACCGCGGCATCGATCTGGCCCCGCGCCAGGCGGTGGAGTACGCATGCCCGAACGGACATCGATTTGAGATGCCGTTCTCGGTAGAGGCCGAGATTCCGCCGGAGTGGGAGTGCAAGGCGTGCGGCGCCACGGCACTCCTGGTGGACGGCGACGGGCCTGAGGAGAAGAAGGGCAAGCCCGCGCGTACGCACTGGGACATGCTCATGGAAAGGCGCACCCGCGAGGAGCTCGAAGAGGTCCTGGCCGAAAGGCTTGCGGTACTGCGATCCGGCGCCATGAACATTGCGGTGCATCCGCGGGACAGCCGCAAGTCCGCGTAACGCCCCGGCGTTGCGCCTGACGGCAGTCAGCACAACAGCAAGAGCCGCGGGGCCGTGACACAGCGAGTCTGCTGTCACGGCCCCGCGGCTCTTGTCATTCCACAAGCGTCCGCGCCAGGGGGCGGGCGGAGGCGTCAGGGGGTCAGCGGCGGCCGCAGGCCGTCGTCCCGCCGCGGCGCGGGCCGCGTGTCCTCCCGGACGACCTCACCCTGCACGACCTTGCCGTCCGGGCGGTGAATGCGGGCCTGCTGGAAGGCGTCGCCCAGGCTGCCGGCGCCGGCCGCGCTCATCCTGCGCTCCAGGGAACGCTCGGCGTACCTGCCGAGGAACGACCGGACGGGCGGTACGAGCAGCAGCAGCCCCGCCGCGTCCGAGACCAGTCCCGGCAGCATCAGCAGCAGACCGCCGAGCATCAGGAAGCCGTTGCCGCTGCTCCCCCGCCGCTGCGCGGGCGTCCCGCCCGACTGCTGCCGCTGGAGCGTCTCGGTGAGGTTCCTGAAGGCACGGCGGCCCGCCCGCTTGATGACCACGGAGCCGAGCACGACGCCCGCCACCAGCAGCAGGAACACCGTGAATCCGCTCGCGGCACCGGCCACGACGGTCAGCAGCCAGATCTCCAGCACCAGCCAGGCGGCGACGGAGAGAGGTATGAGAGTGCGCGCACGCGAGCGCTTGGGGGCTGTCGGGAGCGGTGAGCCGGTCGTCATGCCCCCAGTGTGCCTGGGCGGGCGCCTGGACGGCGTAAGGAAGAGATCAGGTGAGCCTGCGCCCGAGGAACTTGTTCGCGCGGGAGCCGACGCCCCACGCCGTCACGCGCCACAGCGCCTCGACGACGATGTCACGGCTCATCTTGCTGTCGCCCAGTTCGCGCTCGACGAAGGTGATGGGCACCTCGACCACGTGGTGTCCCGCCTCGATCGCACGGCGGGCGAGGTCGACCTGGAAGCAGTACCCCTGGGAGGCGACCTCTTCAAGGCTCAGGCCTTCCAGAGTCTGCGCGCGAAAGGCCCGGAAGCCGCCCGTGACGTCGCGGATCGGTACGCCGAGCAGCACCCGCGAGTACGTGCTGCCGCCCCGGGAGAGCACCTCGCGGTGCTTGGGCCAGTTGACGACGCGTCCGCCCGGCACCCAGCGCGAGCCGAGGACCAGGTCGGCCCCCTTGAGGGCGGTCAGCAGACGCGGAAGCTCCTCGGGCTGGTGCGAGCCGTCCGCGTCCATTTCCACGAGTACGCCGTACCCGTGCTCGATGCCCCAGCGGAAGCCCGCCAGGTAGGCCGCGCCGAGCCCTTCCTTGCCCTTGCGGTGCAGGACCTGGACCCGGTCGTCGCCGGCCGCGATCTCGTCGGCGATCTTCCCGGTGCCGTCGGGGCTGTTGTCGTCGGCGACCAGAACGTGCGCGTCGGGGACCGCCGCACGCACCCGGGAGACGATCGGCTTGATGTTCTCGGCCTCGTTGTAGGTCGGAATGATCACCAAGGCTCTGCCGAGCGGGCCGTAACGCCTCTGACCGCCGTCGTTCACTGCTTCCCCTTAATGTCCGTACACAGTTGCCCCACCATAGCGAGCGTGGTCCGGCAGGCCTGCACGGATGCCGTCGGGAGGAAGCGGAAAGCCGTTCTGCGGGTCGGGGCCCGGCGTCCTTCGGGCCGGCCCCGGGCCCGCCGGCTGCGGGTCGGCCGAGAGCCGTTGTCTACTGAACATCCGGGCCCCACCCGAGTCCCACCTTCCCCGGGCTCCCGAGGAGCAGGGGGGACCCCCGCCCGGCCGAACCTTCCCTCGCCCCCGAGGCGCGGGCGCTGAACCTGGCTCCGAGTACTGGTGCGCCGGTGCGGCACACCGCCCCATGACCCAGCGGCGTTCGACGACTGCGTGGAGGTCTGCCGGTCGGACGTCCTGCGGTGGACCCGGCCGAACCTACCGGCCGGTGGCCGCTTTCTGTCAATAGCCGTTCGACCTGCGGCGTTCGTTCAAATCACCAGGTCAGTGCGGAAGGTGCGCGAGGGGCACAACGCCCCCTGGGAACACCGATCGGCGGTACCGCACCCGTGCACATCACCCGTTCGGCCGCACGAAGACGGTCTGTCCGAATACCACGGTCCGCAGGCAGACGGGGAGTTCGGCGCCGGGCGTGAGGTCCGGCAGCCCGGGGGTGCCGGAGCGCGGGTCGGTCGACCAGCGGGCGACCCGGTCGTCGGGCGCCTGCACCACGAGCTCGTCGGCTCGCCAGACCGCGTAGTCGGCGGGGGCGCCGGGGACCAGGGTGCCCGCGTCGTCGCGGCCGACGGCCCTCCAGCCGCCCCGCGTGTGGGCGGTGAAGGCGGCGCGTACGGAGACGCGGTGCTCTGGCGTGCGGTGGAAGGCCGCCGCCCGGACCGTGCCCCACGGGTCGAGCGGGGTGACCGGGCTGTCGGAGCCGAAGGCCAGCGGCACCCCGGCGCGCAGCAGGGCGGCGTACGGATTGAGCGTACGGGCCCGCTCGGCGCCCAGGCGCTGCGCGTACATGCCGTCCTCGCCACCCCAGGCCGCGTCGAACGCGGGCTGCACCGAGGCGGTCAGACCGAGTTCGGCGAAGGCGGCGATGGTGGCGGGGGTCAGCATCTCGGCGTGCTCGACGCGGTGGCGTGCGGCGCGGATTCGGGCGAGGCCGAGCTTCCGGGCGGCGGCGCGCACCCCGTCGACGACCGAGGTGAGGGCCGCGTCGCCGATGGCGTGGAAGCCGGCCTGGAGCCCGGCTTCGGTGCAGGCGGTGACATGGGCGGCGACGGCGGCCGTGTCGAGGTGGGCGGTGCCGGTGTGGGGAGCGTCGGCGTACGGGGCGTGCAGGCAGGCGGTGTGCGAGCCGAGGGATCCGTCGACGAAGAGGTCGCCCGCCGCGCCCACCGCGCCGAGTTCGCGCACGCGTTCGGCGTCCTTCGCACCCGCGACCTGCTCGGCCCAGTAGCCGAAGACGCGCGGGCCCGGCTGCTCCGCCGCCAGCTTCAGCAGGCCGGTGAAGTCCTCCTCGTCGGAGATGTCGGGCCCCGCGCACTCGTGGACCGCACCGATGCCGAGCGAAGCGGCGTGCGCGAGCGCCGCGCGCTGCGCCTCGGCGCGCTGCGCCGGCGTGACGGCGCCGTGCGCCGCGGCGCGCACGGCGTGGTGGGCGGAGGCGGTGAGCGGGGCGTCCGGGTGGTAGCCCGCCAGACCGGTGATTCCGGGGACCAGGTCGAGGAGGGCGGTGGTGACGACGGCCGAGTGGACGTCGATCCGGGGCAGGTAGAGCGGGCGGCCGCCGGCCGCCTCGTCGAGTTCGGCGCGGGACGGGGGCCGCTGTTCGGGCCAGCGCGTGGCGTCCCAGCCGTGCCCGAGCAGGATGCGGCCCGCCGGGGCTGCGGCGGCGTGCGCCCGTACGAGATCCAGCGCACCGGCGAGGGAGCGCGCACCGGAGAGATCGAGGCCGGTGAGGGCGAGACCGGTGGACGTGGTGTGCACGTGTGCGTCCGTGAACGCCGGCGTCACCAGAGCCCCTTCGAGGTCGATCACCTCGTCGACACCCGGGGCGAAGGCGTCGGCCGCCCCTTCGGAGCCCACCCAGGCGACATGTCCGCGCTCGACGACCATCGCGGTGGCGAAGGGATCGGCGGGGCTGTGGACGTCTCCGCCGCGCAGCAGCACGGTGCGGTGTTCGACCTCGGGGGCGGGGGCGTTGTGCTCGGTCATGGGGACCAGTCTCGCCCCTCGCGCGGGAGGTTCCGTGAGCGGGGGGCGGGGCGGGGTCAGATCTGCGGCGGGCGGGCCTCGTACGGGGTGGAGAGGACCACGGTCGTACGCGTGGACACGCCGGCCAGGGAACGGATGCGGGTCAGCAGGTGCTCGAGTTCGAGCGGGGTGGCGACCCGCACCTTGAGGATGTAGTTCTCGTCGCCGGCCACGCTGTGGCACGCCTCGATCTCGGGCACGCCCGCCAGCCGTTCCGCGATGTCGTCGGGGGCGCTGGGGTCGAACGGTTTCACCGAGATGAACGCGGTGAGCGGCAGCCCGACGGCCCCGGGGTCGACCACCGCGGCATAGCCGCGGATGACCCCCCGCTGCTCCAGCCTGCGCACGCGCTGGTGCACGGCCGAGGTGGACAGGCCCGTGGCCTTGCCCAGGTCGGTGTAGCTCATCCGCCCGTCCTTGACGAGCAAATCCACGATCTGACGATCCAGCTCCTCCATAGCGGATCAACCTATTGCCCCGGAGGGCTTCCGGCACAGCCGGAAGCCCTCCGGGGGGCGCCTGCGACGCGCATGTGACGAACACCACACGCCTGAGGCCGTGTCCGTCGGGCAGGTGCGATTACCGCGCGTGCGTGACGGGAAGTGCTTGCTGTGGTCGAGGTCGCAGCGCCTTGTCGGCCCACCCGAGGGGGAGTGTCTCCATGCAGAGCCCGAAGCACACCGGACGTACCGAACCGGAGCCTGTCGAATCCGTCGAACCCGTCGGCTCCGTCGACGACAACGAGGTCGACGATCTCGACGACTTCGACGCGTACGACACCTTTGAGATGTACCGGGTGATCTGCCCGGACTGCACCCAGCCGATCGCGCTGCTGGCGGACGAGAACGTCCTGCCCGAGCACGCGAAGTGCCCCACTCCGTGGAACCCGTTCGGGCTCACGGCGTGCGCGGGCACCGGGCGCCCGGCGGCGGACGCCAAGCCCGCCGACGAGAGCCTGGAGGTCCAGGAGCAGGAAACGGCGCTGCTGCTGACGCTCCCTCAGGGGTTCGACTGGCGGACGCAGCCGTTCTCGCACGTCGGCGGTCCCGGCTCGCGTCCGCTCAAGGTGTCGCAGCTGCGGCGCGCGGCGTAGGGCCCGTCCGGCAGGCACTCTTCCCGCCGCGTCCCCCGTGTTCCCCCCGCCCCTTCCCGGAGGGGCGGGCAGTGCGGATTACCGCGTGAACGGACGCTCGAATGGGATCGGCGATAACCCCGGCGGCCCTGCGGCTGTTGACCCGATATGACCCTGCAGTACACATCGGTCGGCGACGGATTCCGACGTCTCGTCCTTCCGCCCTCCGTCTCCGCAGAATCGGTTCCGCATCCCGCCGATCCGCCCCTCTACCGGGCGCTCCTGCGCCAGTGGCACAGCAAGGGCCGGACCCTGCCGGGGCGCCGCGACCCGGAGTGGT
Organism: Streptomyces sp. Wb2n-11; assembly: GCF_001049855.1. NCBI lineage: Bacteria > Bacillati > Actinomycetota > Actinomycetes > Kitasatosporales > Streptomycetaceae > Streptomyces > Streptomyces sp. Wb2n-11. The sequence continues at coordinate 6,071,458 of NZ_CVPB01000001.1, read as the reverse complement.
CCCGGCTCGTGACGGCCCCGGCCTGGCCGGAGTCGAGGCGGATCAGCGGGTCTCTGGGCCCACGAGACGGCGGGCGATGACCATGCGCTGAATCTGGTTCGTACCCTCGACGATCTGGAGCACCTTCGCCTCGCGCATGAAGCGCTCGACGGGGAAGTCCAGCGTGTAGCCGTAGCCGCCGAGCACCTGGACGGCATCGGTCGTCACCCGCATCGCCGTGTCCGTGCAGAACAGCTTCGCCATGGCCGCCTGCTGCGAGAAGGGCCGCCCGGCGTCCCGCAGGCGCGCGGCCGCGAGGTACAGCGCACGGCCCGCTTCGATCTGCGTCGCCATGTCGGCGAGCATGAAGCGCAGGCCCTGGAAGTCGGCGATCGGCCGGCCGAACTGCTGCCGCCCGGTGGCGTACGAGACGGCCTCGTCCAGAGCGGCCTGGGCGACACCGACCGCACAGGCCGCGATGCCGAGCCGCCCCGAGTCGAGCGCGGACAGCGCTATCGCGAAGCCCTGGCCCTCCTCGCCGATGCGGCGGGAGTCCGGGACCCGTACGCCGTCGAAGTTCAGCTGGGCGGTGGGCGAGCCCTTCATGCCCATCTTCTTCTCGGGCGCTGCGGCGCTGAGCCCCTCCGCGTCGCCGGGCACCAGGAAGGCCGAGATGCCCCGGGCACCCTCCTCGCCCGTACGGGCGAGGAGGGTGTAGAAGTCGGCGATCCCGCCGTGGGTGATCCATGCCTTCGTACCGGTGACGACCCAGTCGTCACCGTCCCGCACGGCCTTGGTGCGCAGCGATGCCGCGTCGGATCCGGAGGCGGGCTCGGAGAGGCAGTAGGCGCCGAGCAGGCCGCCGCCGAGCATGGCGGGCAGGTGCGCGGCCTTCTGCTCCTTGGTGCCGTAGCCGGCGAGGGCGTGGCAGGCGAGGCTGTGGACGCTGACGCCGAGGCCGACCGTGAGGCGGGCGGCGGCGAGCTCTTCGAGTACCTGGAGGTATACCTCGTACGGCTGCTCTCCGCCGCCGTACTCGGCGTCGTACGGCAGCCCGAGCAGACCGGATTCGGAGAGCAGCGCGAAGATCTCGCGCGGGAAGTGCCCGGCCTCCTCCTCGGCTGCGGCCCTGGGGGCGATCTCCCGCTGGATCATGTCGCGCACCAGCGCGAGCAGGTCCCGGGACTCCTCGGTGGGCAGCTGACGTTCCACCGGCTGCGGGGCGCGGTCGGACATTGCGGCGCTCTCCTCCCTGTCGGGCGCTGCGGCGGGCACGCGCGCAGGGTGTGGCGGCGCCGCCGGTCTCACTGCCTGGCCGCCGGCACTCCTTCCGGATCACGGAAGTCGCAGGCAGGCGGCTGTGGCGCGTTGAGTATGCCCGATGGAATGACGTACGTCACGGGGTCGCGGACGGCGCCGGGCAGCTCGGTCGCGGTCCCTCGATCGTACGGAGTGCGGCGCCCGGCAGCGCGGCGAGCGGCCCACGCACGGCGCCGCGCCCCGCGGGCCGCGTGACCGTCTCCGGGCGCGGATGCCGGGGTCACATGAGGCCGGCCTGGGTGACGAACATGGCGAGGACCACGACGAGGGTCCAGCCCAGGACGTACTCGAGGATCTTGGGGCCGTCCTCGTCGGGGCCGCCGGTGCCGGTCCGGGTCTCGATGCGGGTGATGTCGGCAGTGGTCGCAGTCATGGGGTCCACAGTGCCCCCGGGCGGACGCCCCGGGGTAGATGACGTTCGTCACGCCCCGGGGCGTCCGCCCGGGTCAGCGGAGACCGACGGCCGCCAGAGCCCGCTGCTGGGCGGGTGTGGGGCCGGCGGGCCAGTAGAGGTAGCAGACGCCGCCTGTGCCGGACGCCACTTTCCCGCTCGCGTTGTAGCGCTTGGTGCGGAGCCAGATGTTCTCCCACTCGCGGCGCCTGTAGACCCGGCGTACGGCCTCGTTGCCGGGTGAGGCGGGGTCGTTCGCGATCACGTCGCCTTCGGGGGTGAAGCCGATGACGGCCATGAGGTGGCCCGCCGTGCCGTACCCCGCGCCCGTCAGCTCCTCCTCGAGGAAGGACTGCGACGTGATGGCCGGGATGCCCGCGCCGACCAGCGTCTCCAGGTCGGCCAGCGAGTGGAGTCGGGTGACGACGGCGTTCATGTCCTCGTACGTCGCGGCGTACGCGGCGTTGAAGGGCCAGTTGCCGCACCCGTCGTACTGGTAGTCGAAAGTGAAGCGCGCCGCGTGGCAGACCTGCGGGTCAGCGAAGGCCGGATCGACCCAGGCCAGGTCCTCGGCGGTGAGTTCGCGGCCCCAGTACTCGATGATCATCTGTGAGGAGGTGGGGCTGCACCACGCCTCGCCGCCGTTGTCGTACTCGGGGTACTGCCCGATGTGCGTGTTCTGCGAGTAGCGCGGGACGACGAGTTCGCGGGCGACGCCGGCCCGCGAGGCGGGCACGGTGAAGCGGTCCGGGATGTCGGAGGCCATCGCGCCGAGCCGCCACACGGTGGGGGTGAGGCCGGTGCCGGGCTTGCGGTGGAGGGTCAGCCTCAGCCGGTACGAGGCCAGGCGCGGGCCGGTGGTGGCGTCGTCGACCGAGAGGGTGTCGGTCCAGACACTGCTGCGGCCGTCGCTCTGGCCGTCGACGGAGGTGCGCCTGATGTCGGCGTCTCCCGCCGCCCAGCGGCCCATCACGTACCAGGGCGTCGTGGTGCCGTCCGTGTAGGTGCCGCGCAGCTCGACCGCGATCCAGGTGCCGGCCGGGGTGTGGGCGTTCCAGGAGGCGATGATCTCGGTCGCCGGGACCGTGGAGCGGTGGACCGGGGAGGTCCACGTCGCGCTCTCCCAGATGGAGGTCGCGCCGGTGTGCGGATCGGTGTAGCCGGTACGGGCCGACGGCACGGCGATGGCCAGTCCGGGCCTGCGGCCCGCGACGACCTCGGTACCGGCCCCGGCGCCGCCGCGCCAGTCCGTGGCGGAGGACCAGAAACGGTTGTCGACCAGCCGGGGCGCCGCGGCGTCGGCGGTGCGGGGGGCGGGCGCGGCGGTGGGGGCTGCGGTGGCGGATGCCGTCGTGGCGCCGGCGGACGCCGCCGCGGCGACGGCCGCCGCGGCGGTCAGGACGGTGCGGCGCGAAGCGGATCTGGTCATGGGCATGGACCCCCGGTGGGATGCGGGTGCGCAAGCAGGTTCACGGCAGTGGGCCAACTATGGCCGGTCCCGGCCGGCTTCTGCCAGCACCCGGGACCGCGTCGCGACACCAATATTGGTGTCGACCACTGGCGCGACCTGCGGGAGCGCGTGGGCGCGTGGGGCAGGGGCGGTCCTAGAGTGGGAGGGGTGGAACACCTCGATCAGCTCGCCGCCTCCCTGCGCGCCCTGCCGCCCTCCTGCGGCCCGGTGCGCCTGATCGCGGTCGACGGGCACGCGGGCTCGGGCAAGAGCACCTTCGCCGCCCGGCTGGCGGCGGCGCTCGGCGGTGCGCCCGTACTGCACCTGGACGATCTGGCCACCCACGAGGAGCTCTTCGCGTGGACGGGGCGGCTGCGCGAGCAGGTGACGGGCCCGCTCTCCCGGGGCGAGAGCGCGTGCTACGCGGCGTACGACTGGACGCTGCGCCGCTTCGGGACCGCGCGGCCGCTGGGCCCCGCGCCCGTGATGCTGGTCGAGGGGGTCGGGGCCGGGCGCGCCGCCGTACGTCCGGATCTCGCACGGCTGCTCTGGATGGATCTGGGTGCGCGGGAGTCGTGGGCGCGGGGGCGGCGCAGGGACGGGCCGGCGCAGGCGGAGTTCTGGGACGGCTGGGTGGCGGCGGAGACCCGCCATTTCGCCGCGGACCCTTCGCTGCCGTACGCGGATCTGCTGGTACGGCAGCGCCGGGAAGGGTACGAGTGGCGACCGGGGCCTTCCGCTACAGCGCGGCCGGACCGTTCCGTCACGCTCCGCGACTGCCTGCTCCCGCCCTCGGAAAACGGCCTGAAAACCTCCCCGTGAGTGCCTCAACTCCGCTTGACCCAGGGGGCGTACAGGTCTTACGTTCTCAATGTGCGGCTTTTCGAAGCCGCCGCGGACGCGAAGCCCCCGGTTGTTCCCCCGTGATCGGGGGCTTCGTTCTGTCCCCGTCCCCCCTCTCGGGGCGCCAGGTGAGGCTATTCGCTCACCCTCGGTCACCGTCGTTTCCCGGCCTGCGCCACCCTTAGGCTCGGGCCTCCCGCACAGGTACGATGCCCTTCGGTGCGGTCAAATCCCGTTCGCGGCAAAGCGGTTCTTGAGACCTGCTGCCGGGCGCAGCCCGACGGCACATCACGGGGGGCACGGTTCGTGGGGGACGTGACGGAATTCGGCACGCAGGGCGTGAACGCCCCGGCCGAACTCGCCTGGCTGCGTGGTGTCGACGCGTACACGATGGGCGCGTACCCGCAGGCCGAAGAGGAGTTCAGGGCCGCCGTACGGATGGACCCCGGCATGGCCGACGGCTGGCTCGGGCTGCACGCGCTGCGCGTCGACACCACCACCGCCCTGCTGCGCATGTACCGCCACCGCGAGCGCTTCGGCGAGCAGCGCGCCCGCCACCGGCGGACCCTCAACTCGTGGTACTGGCTGGGCTGGTGGGTCCAGCCCGTTCTGGAGAAACCCCGCGACCTGCTGCTCGCACACGCCTCCCACTGGCTCGACGGCCGCCATGTCCCCGAGCTCGACCGGGCGCTGGCCGGGCTGCCGCCGGTGGACGCCGATCCGCAGGTGCGGTTCCTGCACGCCTGCCGTGCGTACCTGGTCAAGGACTGGGAGCAGCTCGTACGCCACACTGATCCGCTCGTCGACGACCCGCTGCTCGGCATCGAGACGGGACTGTTCGGCGGCATGGCGCGCGTGCGTCTGGAGATGTACGGGCAGGCCGAGCCCATGCTGTCGGCCGCGCTGATGCGCTGCCGCAGCGAGCAGCCGCAGCGCAAGGAGCTGCGCTACTGGCTGGCCCGCGCGCACGAGGGCACCGGGCGCAGCGCGGCCGCGCTGCCGCTCTACCGGGCCGTGCACCGGGTGGATCCGGCCTTCATGGACACCTCGGCGCGGCTCGCGGCGATCGCCGAGGGGGACGGGTACGAGGACTCCGTCGGCTTCGCCACCGTGTCGCTGACCGGAATCGGCCAGGACGCGGTGGACGCGGCGGGCGACTCGGAGAGTCTGCTGGGGCCGGAGGTCCTGGAGGGGCGCGATCTGCGGCTCGGCGACGGGGGCCAGCCGCCCGGCGGCGCGGTACCGGGCGCCGGGGACAGTGGCGTACGGGAGAAGGCGGGCATGGTACCGAGGCCGGTGTCCAAGGTCTTTCCGGCCGGTCCCCCGGATTCCGCGCTGCTCGCCGAGGCCCTGGCGGAGCTGGAGCGCATGGTCGGCCTCGAACCGGTGAAGCGTCAGGTCAAAGCGCTGTCCGCGCAGCTGAACATGGCCAGACTGCGGGCCGGACAGGGCCTTCCCGTCCAGCCGCCGAAGCGCCACTTCGTCTTCTCCGGCCCCTCCGGCACCGGCAAGACCACGGTCGCGCGGATCCTGGGGCGGGTCTTCTACGCGCTCGGGCTGCTCGGCGGCGACCATCTGGTGGAGGCCCAACGAGCCGACTTGGTGGGCGAGTTCCTCGGCCAGACCGCCGTCAAGGCGAATGATCTGATCGACTCGGCGATCGGCGGGGTGCTCTTCGTCGACGAGGCGTACTCCCTCTCCAACTCCGGTTACAGCAAGGGCGACGCGTACGGCGACGAAGCCCTCCAAGTGCTGCTGAAGCGCGCCGAGGACAACCGGGACCACCTCGTCGTGATCCTGGCCGGCTACCCGGAGGGCATGGACCGCCTGCTCGCCGTCAACCCCGGGCTCTCCTCCCGCTTCACGACCCGGGTGGACTTCCCCAGTTACCGGCCGGCGGAGCTGACGTCCATCGGTGAGGTGCTGGCCGCCGAGAACGGCGACGCGTGGGACGAGGAGGCGCTGGAGGAGCTGCGCAGCATCAGCGGGCACGTCGTCGACCAGGGCTGGATCGACGAGCTGGGCAACGGCCGCTTCCTGCGCACGCTGTACGAGAAGAGCTGTGCGTATCGCGATCTGCGGCTCTCCGGTTACGCCGCCACCCCCACCCGCGACGACCTGGCGACGCTGCGGCTGCCGGACCTGATGCAGGCGTACGGCGAGGTCCTGTCGGGACGCGGCCCGGCGGACCGGGGGCGGCAGGAACCGCCCGCGCCCTGAACGCGCGCGGACGGTCCGCCCGTCACCCCACCAGGGCCGCCTGTCCGTCCGCTGCCGCCGTCGCGCCCCGGGCCAGCTGGGACACCACCACCCGGTGAGCGGGGTCGCGCACCTCGCCGACCAGCATCTCCAGCACGTCCTCCAGCGCGACCAGTCCGAGCACCCGCCCCGCCCCGTCCGCGACCTGCGCCAGGTGCGTCGCGGCGCGGCGCATCACGGTCAGGGCGTCGTCCAGGGGGAGTTCGGCGCCGAGCGTCGCCATCGGGCGCCAGACCTGCTGCGGCACGGCCCGTTCCCGCTCCTCCAGGTCGAGTACGTCCTTGACGTGCACGTACCCCATGAAGGCCCCGCCGTCGGCGCACACCGGGAAGCGCGAGTAGCCGGTCCGCACCGTCAGCTCCTCGATCTCGCGCGGCGTGACCGAGGGGCCGACGGTGACCAGGGACGCCCGGTCGAGCAGGACGTCGGTGACCGGGAGGCTGCCCAGTTCCAGTGCGTCCTCCAGGCGCTCCTGCTCCCCCGGCTCCAGCAGCCCCGCCTGGCCCGAGTCCCCGACGAGCCGGTTGAGCTGCTCGCTGGTGAACACCGCCTCGACCTCGTCCCTGGCCTCGACCCCGAACAGCCGCAGCACCAGCCGCGCGCACGCGCCGAGCCCCGCGGTCGCCGGACGGCACAGCCGTGCGAAACCGACCAGGCCGGGGCTCAGCCACAGCGCGGTCTTCTCGGGCGCCGCCATGGCGAGGTTCTTGGGGACCATCTCTCCGATGACCAGGTGCAGGAAGACCACCACGGCGAGCGCGATCACGTACCCCAGCGGATGGATCATCCCTTCGGGCAGGTGCGCGGCGTGAAAGACCGGCTCCAGCAGATGCGCGACGGTCGGCTCCGCGACCGCGCCGAGCGTCAGCGAGCAGACGGTGATCCCGAACTGCGCCGCCGCCATCATCTGCGGCAGGTTCTCCAGCCCGTGCATCACCTGCCGGGCGCGCGCCGAGCCGCCGGCCGCGAGCGGTTCGATCTGGCTGCGGCGTACGGAGACGAGTGCGAACTCGGCGCCGACGAAGAAGCCGTTCGCCAGCACCAGGAGCAGTGCGAACAGCAGTTGGACAGCGGTCATCGCACGGCCTCCGGGACCTGCGCGGCAACGGTACGGACGAAGCGCACCCGCTCGGCGCGGTAGCGGCCCACCCGGCGCACGGAGAGCCGCCAGCCGGGCAGTTCGGCGCGGTCGCCGGGGGCCGGAATGCGCCCCAGCAGGTCCGCGACCAGGCCGGCCACGGTCTCGTACGGCCCTTCGGGCACTTCGAGGCCTATGCGCCGCAGGGTGAGGACCCGGCAGCTGCCGTCCGCCTCCCAGACCGGGCAGCCGTCCTCGGCGGGCGCCGCGGCCAGTTCCGGCCACTCGGTGTCCTCGTCGTCGTGCTCGTCCCGGACCTCTCCGACGAGTTCCTCGACGATGTCCTCCAGCGTGACGACCCCGGCCGTACCGCCGTACTCGTCGACGACGACGGCGATCGGCTGCTCACTGCGCAGCCGCTCCAGGAGCCGCTGCACGGGGAGGGTCTCCGGAACCATCAGCGGTGGTACGGCGATCCGGGCCACCGGGGTGCGCCGCCTTTCGTGCACGGGCACGGCGAGCGCGTCCTTGAGGTGGACCATGCCCACGACCTCGTCGATGCGCTCCCGGTAGACGGGGAAGCGCGAGAGGCCGGTGGCACGGGTGAGGTTGAGTACGTCCGCGGCGGTCGCGGAGGACTGCAGGGCGCTGACCTTCACGCGCGGCGTCATGACGTGCTGCGCGGTGAGTCCGCCGAGCGAGAGGGCCCGTACGAACAGGTCGGCGGTGTCCTGTTCGAGGGCGCCGGCCCGCGCCGAGTGGCGGGCGAGCGAGACGAGCTCGCCCGGGGTGCGGGCGGACGCGAGCTGGTCGGTGGGCTCGACGCCCAGCGTGCGCACGAGCCGGTTGGCGACCGCGTTCAGGAGCGCGATCACGGGCCGGAAGACGGTCGAGAACAGGTGCTGCGGTCCGGCGACGAACCGCGCGACCTGCAACGGTCTGGAGACCGCCCAGTTCTTCGGGACCAGCTCGCCGATCACCATCTGCACGGCGGAGGCGAGCAGCATGCCGACCACGACGGCGACGCCGGGCACTGCCGCTTCGGGTATGCCGGCCGCGGTGAAGGGGCCGGACAGGAGCTGGGCGAGCGCGGGCTGGGCCAGCATGCCGACCACCAGCGAGGTGATGGTGATGCCGAGCTGGGTTCCCGAGAGCTGGAAGGACAGCTCGCGAAGCGCCGCGACGACGGTACGGGCGCGCCGGTCGCCTTCGGCGGCGGCCCGTTCGGCGTCCTGCTTCTCGACGGTGACCAGGCCGAATTCGGCGGCCACGAAGAAGCCGTTGGCGAGGATCAGGAGGAATGCTGCGGCGAGCAGCAGGAGGGGGATGGTCATGCCGCCGCCCCGGAAGGAGGGGCGACGCGGATACTGCCGGACGATCCGTCCATTGCTGGAGGGAGTCACTCCTCGGGTCGCAGGTGCCCCGCGGGCCGATGGAGGCCCTGACATGCGGAGCGGGGCGCACTCGGCGCCGCCTTCCACAGAGTAAACGGGACCGGGCCGGGGCGGGCAGGGGCTCAGCCGGTGTGCGTGCCCGTGCCGCGGGATTCCACCAGGGCGCGCAGCGCGCGGGCGTCGCGGATGGCCTGCTGCTTGGCGACGCCGGGCTGGATGCCGAGGGCGGGCAGGCTGGTGCCGTCGCTGAGGTCGAGGAAGACCCAGGCGTCACCGGGGCGCAGGTTGACCCGCAGGATCTCGGCCCACTCCAGCCGGCGCCTGGTGGTCAGGTTGACCACCGTGACCCCGGACTCGTCGGCGACGACCTTGGGGCGGCTCAGCAGCAGCAGTACGCCGAAGAGCAGCAGCGCGGTGAAGACGAAGGCGGCCCGCTCCCCGCCGCCGAGCGTGTCGAGGAGCAGGGCGACAGCGGTGATGACGGCGAACATCGCCGCCCCGACGGTCAGGAGGACGGCCCGGGTGCGGGTCGGCCGGAAGGTGACCGGCAGGGCGGGGAGCTCGGGCTGTGACACGGCGGTCGTGTTCCTTCGGGAGGCGCGGAGTGAGGGGTGGGTCAGAGACGGCAGGCGTGGATGGCCGTGGTGAGGATGGCGCGGGCGCCGAGCTCGTACAGGTCGTCCATGACACGCTGGGAGTCCTTGGCCGGGACCATCGAACGGACCGCGACCCAGCCCTCGTTGTGCAGCGGCGAGATGGTCGGCGACTCCAGGCCCGGGGTGAGGGCGACGGCCGCTTCGAGGTGCTCGGCGCGGCAGTCGTAGTCCATCATCACGTAGCTGCGGGCGACCAGGACGCCCTGGAGGCGGCGCAGGAACTGGGACACCTTGGGGTCGACGGCCTCCTCGGCGGAGACGCCGGTGCGGCGGATGACGACCGCCTCGGACTTCATGATCGGCTCGCCGATCACTTCGAGGCCCGCGTTGCGCAGGCTGGTGCCGGTCTCGACGACGTCGGCGATGACCTGCGCGACGCCCAGCTCGATGGCCGTCTCCACGGCGCCGTCCAGGTGGACGACGGCGGCGTCGATGCCCTCGTCGGCGAGGTGCTTGGCGACGATGCCCTCGTAGGAGGTGGCCACCGTCATGCCGCCGAAGTCCTTGACGCTCGTCGCGGTGCCGGGCTTGGTGGCGTAACGGAAGGTGGAGCGGGCGAAGCCGAGCTGGAGGATCTCCTCGGCGTCGGCGCCGGAGTCCAGGAGCAGGTCGCGCCCGGTGATGCCGATGTCGAGGCGGCCCGAACTCACGTAGATCGCGATGTCGCGGGGGCGCAGGTAGAAGAACTCGACCTCGTTCTCGGGGTCGACGAGGCGGAGCTCCTTCGACTCCTTGCGCTGCTGGTAGCCGGCCTCATGGAGCATCTCCGACGCAGGTCCGGAGAGGGAGCCCTTGTTGGGGATGGCGATGCGCAGCATGAGGTCTGGTTCCTTCTGTGCGGTGGGAGTTCTACGTGCGTACGTAAGTGAAGGGGGCGGAGCTCAGAGGTGGGCGTAGACGTCGTCGAGCGAGATCCCGCGGGCGACCATCATCACCTGGACGTGGTACAGCAGCTGCGAGATCTCCTCGGCGGCGGCTTCCTTGCCCTCGTACTCGGCGGCCATCCAGACCTCGGCGGCCTCTTCGACGACCTTCTTGCCGATGGCATGCACGCCCTTGCCCACCAGTTCGGCGGTGCGGGAGGTGGAGGGGTCGCCGGTGGCGGCCTTGAGCTGGAGCTCGGTGAAGAGCTCTTCGAAACTCTTGGGGGGTTTGTTCGCCATGATGGTCCTAAGAGTACGGGGTGGCCTGCGGACACTCAGCGCCAGGGTTCGGCAACCGTGCGCAGTGTGGTCGCGGTGGCGACGGCGGCGGTGACCGCCTCGTGGCCCTTGTCCTCGGTGGACCCTTCGATTCCGGCCCGGTCCAGCGCCTGCTCCTCGGTGTCGCAGGTCAGTACGCCGAAGCCGACGGGGACACCGGTGTCGACGGAGACCTGGGTCAGGCCGTTGGTGACGCCCTGGCACACGTACTCGAAGTGCGGTGTTCCGCCACGGATGACGACGCCCAGTGCCACGATCGCGTCGTAGCCGCGGCCGGCGAGGACCTTCGCGACGACGGGGAGCTCGAAGCTGCCGGGGACCCGCAGGAGGGTCGGCTCGTCGATGCCCAGCTCGTGGAGGGCGCGCAGGGCGCCGTCGACGAGGCCGTCCATGACCTTCTCGTGCCACTGGGCCGCGATCACCGCGACCCGGAGGTCGCCGCAGTTCTTGACACTCAGTTCGGGTGCGCCCTTGCCGCTCACGCGTCTCTCCTTCTTGCTTGCTGACGTGGTTACTGGTTGCCGCAGGTGGAGGCGGAGGCGCCGTCCAGCCACGGGAGGTCGTGTCCCATCCGGTCCCGCTTGGTGCGCAGGTAGTGGAGGTTGTGCTCGCCCGCCATGACGGGCATGGGCTCGCGTTCGAGGACGGTCAGGCCGTGCCGGACGAGCGCTTCGGTCTTCTCGGGGTTGTTCGTCATCAGCCTGAGGCTGTGCACGCCGAGGTCTTCGAGGATCTGCGCCCCGGCCGCGTAGTCGCGTGCGTCGGCGGGCAGGCCCAGCTCCAGGTTGGCGTCGAGGGTGTCGCGGCCGAGCTCCTGGAGTTCGTACGCGCGCAGCTTGGACAGCAGGCCGATGCCGCGCCCCTCGTGGCCGCGCAGGTAGACGACGACGCCGCGGCCGGTGTCGGTGATGCGCCGCATGGACGCTTCCAGCTGGGGGCCGCAGTCGCAGCGCTGCGAGCGGAAGATGTCGCCGGTCAGGCACTCGGAGTGGATCCGGACGAGGACGTCGTCGCCGTCGCCGATCTCGCCGTGGACGAGCGCGACGTGCTCGACGCCGTCGACGGTCGAGCGGTAGCCGTACGCCGTGAACTCCCCGAAGGCGGTGGGGAGCTGGACGGTGGCCTCGCGGCGGACCTTGGGGTCGGAGGTGCGGCGGTAGGCGATCAGGTCCTCGATGGAGATGATCGTCAGGCCGTGCTTGCGGGCGAACGGGATCAGCTCGGGCAGCCGCAGCATCACACCGTCCTCGCCGGCGATCTCGACGATCGCGCCGGCCGGGCGCAGGCCCGCGAGCCGGGCGAGGTCCACGGCGGCCTCGGTGTGGCCGTTGCGCACGAGTACGCCGCCGGGCTTGGCGCGCAGCGGGAAGACGTGACCGGGGCGGACGAAGTCGCCGGCGGTGGAGCGGCCGCTCGCCAGGAGGCGGAGGGTGGCGGCGCGGTCGGCGGCCGAGATGCCGGTGGTGACGCCGTGTGCGGCGGAGGCGTCGACGGAGACGGTGAAGGCCGTGCTCATCGACTCGGTGTTGTGCTCGACCATCTGCGGGAGTTCGAGCCGCTCCAGCTCGTCGCCCTCCATGGGCGCGCAGATCAGGCCCCGGCACTCGCTCATCATGAAGGCGACGATCTCGGGGGTCGCCATCTCGGCGGCGATGACGAGGTCGCCCTCGTTCTCGCGGTTCTCGTCGTCGACGACGACCACGGGGCGGCCTGCGGCGATGTCGCGGATGGCCTGCTCCACGGGGTCGAGGGCCAGGTCCTCGGTGTTGTCGGGGCTGTACCAGGTGGGCAGGGCGCTCATGCTGCTGCTCCTTCCATGGCGGGCTTGACGCTCGTGCGCGAGCGCTGCCACCAGTCGTAGGCACCCCACAGGACGAGGGCGAGGTAGACGACGTACACGAGGCCGGAGAAGGCCAGCCCGCTGCTGAAGGCGAGCGGTACGCCCACCAGGTCGACCAGCAGCCAGGCGAACCAGAACTCGACCAGGCCGCGGGCCTGGGCGACCATCGCGACGAGCGTGCCGACGAAGATGTACGCGTCGGCCCAGGGGCTCCAGGACAGCGACGGGTACAGGGTGAAGAGGCCGCCGACGGCCAGCGTGCCGACGGCCGCTCCGGCGAGCAGCAGTGCGCGCTCGCGCCAGGTGGCGAAGCGAACGGCGATCGAGCCGTCCTGGGCCTGCTGCCTGCCGAGCTGCCACTGGCGCCAGCCCCACAGGGCGACGCCGATGACGAGCAGCTGCTTGCCGACGCCGCCACCGAGGTGCGCGGAGGAGTACGCGGCGACGAGGACGAGGCCGGAGAGGAACTGGGCGGGCCAGGTCCAAATGGAGCGGCGCCAGCCGAGCGCGAGGGCGACCAGGCCGATGGTGTTGCCGATCATGTCGGACCACAGGATGTGCTGGTCGAAGGCGGTGAACGCCTCGCTGTTGAGCCAGGACACGGCGCTCACTTCACGGTCTCCTTCCGGCCGGAGGGGTCCGCGCCGAGCAGCCGCTCGACGTACTTGGCGAGTACGTCCACCTCCAGGTTGACCTGGTCCCCGGCCTGCTTGATGCCGAGGGTGGTGAGGGCGAGGGTGGTGGGGATGAGGCTGATGGTGAAGTAGTCGTCCCCGGCCTCGACGACGGTGAGGCTCACGCCGTCGACGGTGATGGAGCCCTTCTCGACGACGTACCGCGCGAGCTCCGCGGGGAGCGAGACCCTGACGATCTCCCAGTGCTCGGACGGCTCGCGGCCGGTGATCGTGCCGGTGCCGTCCACGTGGCCCTGCACGAGGTGTCCGCCGAGGCGGCCGCCGAGCGCCATGGGGCGCTCCAGGTTGACGCGGGAGCCGACGGCGAGGGCGCCGAGGCTGGAGCGGGTCAGCGTCTCGGCCATCACGTCGGCCGTGAACTCGCCGTCCCCGCAGTCCACGACGGTGAGGCAGACCCCGTTGACGGCGATGGAGTCACCGTGCTTGGCGTCCTCGGTGACGAGCGGGCCGCGCAGGCGGAAACGGGAGGCGTCACCGAGGTTCTCGACGGCGGTGACCTCACCCAGCTCTTCGACGATTCCGGTGAACACTCAGTGCTCCTTCGATGCGGGGGTGGCGGGGACGGCGGTGATGCGCAGATCGGGGCCGATGCGGGCGGTCTCGGTCACGTCGAGCCGCAACGCTTCGGTGAGGGTGGCGATTCCGGCGTCGGCGAGGGCCGCGGGGCCCGCGCCGAGCAGTACGGGGGCGAGGTAGCCGGTGACCGTGTCGACCGCGCCGGCCGCGACGAAGGCGCCGGCGAGCGTCGGACCGCCTTCGAGGAGTACGGAGCGCACGCCGCGGGCGTGCAGGGCGGCGAGCAGCGCGTGGATGTCGAGGCCGGTGGCGGCGCGCGGCAGCCGTACGACGTCCGCTCCGGTTTCGGCCAGGTGCGCCGCGCCGGCGTCCTCGGCGACCGCGATCAGTGTGGGCGCGGCGTCGTCCAGGACGCGGGCGCCCGGCTTGACGGCGGTGGCGTCGGTGTCGACGACGACGCGCAGGGGCTGGGTGGCGCCCGCGACGCCGCGTACGGCGAGGTGCGGGTCGTCGGCGCGCAGCGTGCCGGAGCCGACGATCACGGCGTCCGCCTCGGCGCGCAGCCGGTGGACGTCGGCGCGGGACTCGGCCGAGCTGATCCAGCGGCTGGTGGAGTCGGCCGCCGCGATCCGGCCGTCGAGCGTCGCGGCGTACTTCCACCGGACGTGGGGGCGGCCGAGGCGTACGGAGGTCAGCCAGGCGGTGTTGCCCGCCCGCGCCTCGTCCTCGAGCAGGCCCTGCTCCACCTGGACCCCGGCCGCCCGCAGGGTGTCGGCGCCGCCGGTGGCCTGCGGGTCCGGGTCGGCGACGGCGTACACGACGCGGGTGATCCCGGCGGCGAGGAGCGCCTGGGCGCAGGGGCCGGTGCGACCGGTGTGGTTGCAGGGTTCGAGGGTGACGTACGCCGTACCGCCGCGCGCCCGCTCCCCCGCTTCCCGCAGGGCGTGCACCTCGGCGTGCGGGCCGCCGGCGCGCCGGTGGAACCCGGCGCCCGCGAGCTGTCCGCCGGCGTCGAGGACGACGCACCCGACGACCGGGTTGGGGCTGGTGGATCCGAGTCCGCGGGCGGCCAGCGCGATGGCCCGGCGCATGGCGTTCGCGTCGGTCGTGGCTGCTTCGGCTGCGATGGCCACCGGGTCCTCCTGCCTCTTCGGGCACGGACTCCGGGGCTGTCGATGACGACAGGGAGCGGGATACGCCAACGGGTGCGTACGGGACGCCGTGGCCGGAGAAGAGGGGTCGCCCCGGGAGGGACGATCCGAACACCGCCGACAGCGGCGTACCCATGACCTGTGACGGCCCGCCGCGCACTGCCTCCCATCCGGACTTTCACCGTCGGTACAGGAATTTCACCTGTTCAACCGGTCACTGGAGGTGACCGGGTCGCGGACTATAACCGCCGGTTCGGAATTACACCGACCCCGGAGTGCGCTGCTGCTGGTACACGGCCAGTGTGCCATGCCCGGCCGGATGCCATGCACACGATCTCTTGTGGCCCGGCTCACAGGAGATTGGTCCATACCTATTGACGCTCTGGTCTAGTCCTCTTAACGTCTGCGTCACAAGACGATCACCCGTCGTTCGCTGTGCCAGGCCGAGCCTCCCCAGGAGGAACAGACCGTGCTGTCCCCCACCCGAGCGAGAACTTCCCTGCTCGCCACCGGCGCCGCCGTCGCCGGGCTCCTGCTCAGTTCGCTCACCGCAGGCGTCTCGCACGCCGCCGACAACGAGTCCTGCCGTCCGGACGGGCTGTACAAGACCCCGGGCGTCGACGTCCCGTACTGCTCGGTCTACGACACCGAGGGCCGCGAGAAGATGGGCGCCGACCACCAGCGCCGCGTCATCGGCTACTTCACCGGCTGGCGTACGGGCAAGAACGGCGAGCCCGCCTACCTCGCCTCCGACATCCCGTGGGACAAGGTCACCCACCTCAACTACGCCTTCGCGCACATCGGGAGCGACCACAGGATCTCGGTCGGCTCCGACGGCGAGAAGAACGCCGCGACCGGGATGACCTGGCCGGGCGTGGCCGGTGCGGAGATGGACCCGGCGTACGCCTACAAGGGCCACTTCAACCTGCTGAGCAAGTTCAAGAAGAAGCACCCGGACGTCAAGACGCTCGTCTCCGTGGGCGGCTGGGCGGAGACCGGCGGGTATTTCGCGGACAACGGCGACCGGGTGAATTCCGGCGGCTTCTACTCGATGGCGACCAATGCGGACGGCTCGGTCAACCAGGCCGGCATCGACACCTTCGCGGATTCGACGGTCGCGTTCATCAAGAAGTACGGCTTCAACGGCGTCGACATCGACTACGAGTACCCGACGACGATGAAGGACGCGGGCAATCCGCTGGACTTCTCGTTCTCGAACGCGCGCCGCGCCGGGCTGGTCAAGGGCTACGCCGCGCTGATGAAGTCGCTGCGCGAGAAGCTCGACCGGGCCGGCGCCGCCGACGGCAGGCACTACCTGCTGACCGTGGCCGCGCCTTCGTCCGGCTACCTGCTGCGCGGCATGGAGACGTTCCAGGTCCAGAAGTACCTGGACTACGTCAACATCATGTCGTACGACCTGCACGGCGCCTGGAACGAGTACGTCGGTCCCAACGCCTCGCTCTTCGACGACGGCAAGGACGCCGAGCTGGCCTCCGCGGGTGTGTATTCCACCGCGCAGTACGGCGGGACCGGTTATCTGAACACCGACTGGGCGTACCACTACTTCCGCGGTTCGATGCCGGCCGGCCGCATCAACATCGGTCTGCCCTACTACACGCGCGGGCACAAGAACGTGCAGGGCGGTACGGACGGGCTGTGGGGCAGGGCGCCCGCGACGGACTGCCCGGCCGGCGCGGGGCTGACCAAGTGCGGTGACGGCGCGGTCGGCATCGACAACCTCTGGCACGACAAGGACACGGCGGGCAAGGAGTCCCCGGCCGGTTCCAACCCGATGTGGCACGCGAAGAACCTGGAGAAGGGCGTCGTCGGGGACTACGTCACGAAGTACGGCTTCCCCGCCGACACCAGGCTGACGGGCACGTACGTCCGCAAGTACGACTCGACGCTCGTCGCACCCTGGCTGTGGAACGCGCAGAAGAAGGTCTTCCTGTCGACGGAGGACGAGCAGTCCGTCGAGGCCAAGGCCGACTACGTGGTGGACCGGGGCATCGGCGGCACGATGGTCTGGGAGCTCGCGGGCGACTACGACTGGAACGCGGCCAAGGGCCAGTACGAGATCGGCGACTCGCTGACGACGGCGATGTACGAGAAGTTCAAGTCGGCCCCGCCGTACGGCGCGAAGCGGTCCACCGTCGACCTGCCGGCGAAGGCGCTCGACATCGGCGTGGACTTCGGGCAGTTCCCGCTCGGGGACTCGAACTATCCCATCAGCCCGAAGCTGAAGATCACGAACAACTCGAAGGCGACGCTGCCGGGCGGTACGGAGTTCCAGTTCGACTACGCGACCTCCGCGCCCGCCAACGCCAAGGACCAGTCCGGCTTCAACACGAAGATCGTGCGCAGCGACCACACCGCCCCCCACAACATCGGCGGTCTCAAGGGCGACTACAACCGCGTCTCGCTGAAGCTGCCGGCCTGGCAGACGCTGGCGCCGGGTGCCTCGGTCGAGCTGGACTTCGTCTACTACCTGCCGACGTCGACCCCGTCCAACTGGACGGTGACCTTCGGCGGCCAGTCCTACGCCCTCGCAGGCGACTTGGCACGCGGTACGACCGTGGTGGACCCGGGGACGGACCCCGGACCGGGGCCGGGCCCCGGTCCCGGCCCGACGCCGAGTCCGGGCGGTCCCTGCACCGCGCCCGCGTGGAGCGCTTCGTCCGAGTACGGCAGCGGTACGACCGTCGCCCACAAGTCGCGCACGTGGAAGTCCAAGTGGTGGACCAAGGGCGAAGAGCCGGGTACCACCGGTGAGTGGGGAGTCTGGCAGGACCTCGGCGCCTGCTGAGCCTGCTGGTCCCCGGCTGAACGCCCGGCGGCGGAGACCGGCCCTTCCCGCCGCCGGGCTCCCCTTCCTGCTCCTGTGTTCGTTCCCGTGTTCGCGCCCCGGTCAGCTCCGGGGCGCGAACACGTCGTCCTGGACCGCGTCCCTCGCCGCGAGCAGCGCGCCCCGCAGTACCGCGCCGTCGCCCAGTTCCCCGGCCCTCACTTCCGTGCGCAGCGGTGACATCGCGGCCAGCCGGCCGGCGACGCGGTCGGCGAGGGCCGCGCCGCCCGCGTGACCGGTCTCGCCGCCCAGGACGACGCAGCCCGGGTCGAGGACCGCGGAGACGGCCGCCGCCCCGACGGCCAGGTGCCCGGCGAGGGCGTCGAGGAACGCCTCGCCGCGAGGGCCCGCGGCCAGGGCCGCCCGTACGCCGGCCGCGCCGGAAGCGGTCCCGGCCGTCCCGAGGCCGTGGAGCGCGGCGAGTTCGCCGATCGCGGCGTCGCCGGCCAGGGAGTGGAACCCGCCGCCGCAGTCCGTCGCCGACGGCAGGCCCACGGTGCCGGGCACCGGCAGGAAACCGACCTCGCCCGCGCCGCCGGACACCCCGCGGCGGATCCTGCCGTCGAGCATGAGCGCCGCGCCCACGCCGCGGCCCAGCCAGAGCAGCACGAAGGTGTCACGGTCGCGGGCCGCGCCGAGCCGGTGTTCCGCGACGGCGGCGAGGTTGGTCTCGTTCTCCACCAGCACCGTGGCCGGCAGGCGCTCCTGCAGGGCGGCGACCAGCCTGCGGTGCCAGGCGGGAAGGCCCGTGGTCGCG
This sequence comes from Streptomyces sp. Wb2n-11, assembly GCF_001049855.1. Classification (NCBI taxonomy): domain Bacteria; kingdom Bacillati; phylum Actinomycetota; class Actinomycetes; order Kitasatosporales; family Streptomycetaceae; genus Streptomyces; species Streptomyces sp. Wb2n-11. The sequence goes on along the minus strand of NZ_CVPB01000001.1, from coordinate 6,053,082 downwards.
CGGAGTTCACCGGTGGCCGGGTCGATCAGGCCCGGCGCGCCGATCCCGATGCTGTGCAGCCGCCGCACTCCCGCCTCGCGGGCGGTGCGTTCCAGCAGCGCCACAGCCTGCTCGACGGCGGGTTCCGTGCCGGTGACGTCGGCGTCGATCGGCAGGGTCGCCTCGGCGAGAGTGGCGCCGAGCAGGTCGGCGACGACGACGGAGAGGCCCTCGGTGCGCACGTCGAGCGCGGCGAGGTGAGCGCGGTCCGCGACGATCCCGTACAGCCTGGCATTGGGGCCCCGGCGCTGGGCACCCGCCTCCCCCACCACGGTGATCAGGCCCGCGCCCTGGAGCCGTTCGACCAGGTCGGCGACGGAGGGGCGGGAGAGTCCGGTCAGCGTTTTGAGCTGTGCCGCCGTCAACGGGCCCTCGTCCTGGAGCAGCTTGAGGGCGAACCGGTCGTTGATGGCCCGGGCGGTGCTCGGTGATGCGGGCATGCCGGGGATCCTCTCAGATCTATTTATCAGGCAGGCTGCCTGATAGTTTACTTCGGCACCTGGACACGAGGGACGCAGCGGGGAGGGCGCGAGGGATGCCGGACGACAGGATCTTCAGTCAGGAGCGGTTGAAGCGGGCACGGTACGCCGTGGCCGCCGTCTTCTGCGTGCACGGCGCGGTCACCGGAAGTTTCGCCACCCGCATTCCCTGGATCGTGGACCACACCGGCGTCAGCGCGGGACAGCTCGGTCTCGCGCTGGCCTTCCCGGCGATCGGCGCCTCGGTGGCGATGCCGCTGGCCGGCGCGATCAGCCACCGGTTCGGAGCGCGCAGCGCGCTGCGCGGCCTGCTCGTGCTGTGGACGCTTTCGCTGACGCTGCCCGCGCTGTCGCCGAATCTGCTCACGCTGTGCGCCGCGCTCTTCGCGTACGGCGCGACGGCGGGCATGGCGGACGTGGCGATGAACGCCCTCGGTGTCGAGATCGAGAACCGGCTCGACAAGTCGATCATGTCGGGGCTGCACGGCATGTGGAGCGCGGGCGCGCTGATCGGCTCGGTCGCGGGAACGGTCGCCGCGCACCTCGGCAGTGACGCGAGGCTGCACCACGCGCTCGCCGCCGCCGCGCTGACCGCCCTCGGCCTCACCGCCTGCCAGGGGGTGATCGACCTGCGCAGCGCGCCGGACGAGGAGGCCCCGCCGCGCTTCGCGCTGCCGCCGAAGTCGGCGCTGGTGATCGGCGCGGTCGGGTTCTGCGCGGTCTTCGCCGAGGGAGCGAGCCTGGACTGGTCGGCGGTCTACCTGCGGGACGTACTGGACACCTCGCCGGGGCTGGCGGCCGCGTCGACGACCGCGTTCGCGCTGACGATGGCGGTGGCGCGGCTGGCCGGGGACCGGGTGGTCGACCGCTTCGGCCCGGTACGCACGGTCCGGGTGGGCGGCGTCGCGGCGACGGCCGGTGGCCTGCTGGTCGTCATGGCGCCCCACCCGGTGCTCGCGATGGCCGGGTTCGCGCTGGTGGGGCTGGGCGTCGCGGTGGTCGTACCGCTGGCCTTCGCCGCGGCGGGACGCGGCGGACCGAATCCGAGCCAGGCGATCGCGGGCGTCGCGACCATCACGTACACCTCGGGGCTGATCGCCCCGTCGGCGATCGGCGCGGTCGCCGACGCGACGTCGCTGGTGGTGTCCTTCGGACTGGTCACGGTGCTGGCGTTCGGCCTGGTGGTGGGGGCGGGGGTACTGCGCGACGCGGGCCGCGTCCCGGCGGGCACCCGAAGCGACGCCTTCGCCCCGGCCGCCGCGGCGAAGGACTAGGCGGCGCGCGCCTCACGGAAAGGGGAGGGTGAAGAGCTCCGCCCCAGTGGGCTCGGGCCGCCGCTCCGCACGGCGAATGCAGGTTGTTTTCGGCCGTAGCATGGCTTGGTCCATTTATGACCGAATCTGTCTGTACAGGAGCCACGATGAAGCTCGGGGTGCGCTGGACCCTGCACGGCGACGGGCGGACCCCCGCCCCCGGAGCCGTCGTACGCCCCGACGAGCGCCTGTCATGGCCCCGTACGGCCGGGCTCGGCGCCCAGCACGTGGTGGCCATGTTCGGGGCGTCGTTCGTCGCTCCGGTCCTCATGGGCCTGGATCCCAATCTGGCCATCATGATGTCCGGTGTCGCGACGGTCGTCTTCCTGCTGGCCACCCGCGGCAGGGTGCCCAGCTACCTCGGCTGCTCGCTCTCCTTCGTCGGCGTGGCCGCCACCATCCGCGCCTCCGGCGGTGACAGCGCCACCGTCACCGGCGCGGTCCTCGTCGTCGGTCTGGCGCTCTTCCTCGCCGGCCTCGCCGTGCAGAAGTTCGGCGCCCGCATCATCCACGCGGCGATGCCGCCGGTCGTCACCGGCGCCGTCGTCATGCTGATCGGTTTCAACCTGGCCCCGGTCACGGCGTCGACGTACTGGCCGCAGGACCAGTGGACGGCCCTGCTGGTGATGCTCTTCACCGGACTGGCCGTGGTCTGCCTGCGCGGCTTCTTCTCCCGCATCGCGATCTTCCTCGGCCTGCTCTTCGGGTACGGGATCTCCTGGCTCTTCGACCGGCTCTTCGGAAAGATCCACTCGCCCGCGGGCGGCGCCGAGGCCGTGGACCACTGGCGGCTCGACCTCTCCGCGGTCGGCCGGGCCGACTGGATCGGCCTCCCCTCCTTCCACGCGCCGAGCTTCGAGTGGTCGGCGATCCTCGTCGCGCTGCCCGTCGTCATAGCGCTGATCGCGGAGAACGCCGGGCACGTCAAGGCCGTCGGCGAGATGACCGGCGATCCCCTCGACGACAAGCTCGGCACCGCCGTCGCGGCCGACGGCATCGGGTCCATGCTGTCCACCGCCGTCGGCGGGCCGCCCAACACGACGTACTCCGAGAACATCGGCGTCATGGCGGCCACCCGCGTCTACTCGACCGCCGCGTACTGGGCCGCCGCCGGCTTCGCCCTGCTCTTCGGTCTCTGCCCCAAGTTCGGCGCGGTCGTGGCGGCCATCCCCGGCGGTGTCCTCGGCGGCATCACCGTCATCCTGTACGGCATGATCGGCCTGCTCGGGGCGCAGATCTGGACCAATGCCCGGGTGGACCTGCGCAATCCGCTGAACCTGGTACCGGCCGCGGCGGGCATCATCATCGGCGTCGGCGGCGTCAGCCTGAAGATCACCGACAACTTCGAACTGGGCGGCATCGCGCTCGGCACGATCGTCGTCATCACCGGCTACCACGTCCTGCGCGCCCTGGCCCCCGCCCACCTGAAGGAGCAGGAGCCGCTGCTGGACGCGGGCACCTCGACGTACGACACACAGACCGGGAAAACCGGCCCGTCCGGCGACTGAGGACGGGGCCGGGGCGGCACCTGCGGGCGGTCCGTTCCCCCGTTCTGGGGAAGACCCGTCCTATGCCGCCCGGGGAAAAGCCCAGGACTGGGACGCTGCCCGTATGGCGCAGATCGAGCACTTCCCAGCTCAGGCGGACCGCACCCGGACCTCGGTCGACACTGTCGTGGCGCGGATGCGTTCCTTCCACTGCGACTGGCCGCCGTCGGACGGCCTCGCGGTCTTCAACCGGGTCTATCTGGCGGTCACCGAGGAGATCGACCGGCGTATCGACGCCGGCCTGTTCCCCGACGCCCGCACCGCCGCCGCCCTCGATGTGATCTTCGCCGAGCGCTACCTGACAGCCGTCGACGCCTCGGCGGCGGGACGGCGGGCACCCGCCTGCTGGCGGCCGCTGCTGCAGTACCGGCGCCACCCGGGCGTACGGCCGCTGCAGTTCGCGCTCGCGGGGATCAACGCGCACATCGGACACGACCTGGCGCTGGCCGTGGTCGACACCTGCCATGCGCTCGGCTGCCGGCCGGCCGACCTGGAGGGGGACTTCGACCGGGTGGGCGACACGCTCGTGGCGCTGGAGGAGCATATCCGCGAGGAGCTGATGCCGGGCCCCGACCTGCTGGAAATCGCCGATCCGCTGACGCACCTGCTCGGCTCGTGGAGCCTGGAACGGGCCCGCGACGCCGCCTGGTCGGCGGCCCGGCTGCTGTGGGGCCTGCGGGGGCTGCCGGACCTGGCGGAGGACTTCAGGGAACGGCTGGACGCGGGGGTGGGGCTGGTCGGGCGGATGCTGCTGACGCCGCTGCCCTGCGGCGACTGACCCACTGCCTTCCCGGCCCCTCATGGGAGGCGTCACCGGGGCCCGCCGGCCGGCGGCCGCCCCGAGCCTGCCGGTTGGTGGCCCCCCGGGGCCGGCCGGATCGCGGCCGGCCCCGAGGCCACGTTCTCGGTCGCCGGGCTCGGCGGCCCGGCTCGGGCCTCCGGCTCAGTCCTCCGGCAGCTCGACCGGGGCGATCTCGTCGTAGACGTCGCCGGGGCCCGGGTTCGTCGGGTCGGTCGTACCGCCGAAGTGGTGCATGACGCCCCACACCGCGTTCAGCGCGGTCTGCACGGCGCCCTCGGCCCACCCGGCCGTCCAGGAGATGTCGTCGCCCGCGAGGAAGATGCCGCGCTTGTCCTCGGGGAGGCGGTCCTGCATGAAGTGGGTGAACAGGCGGCGCTGGTAGCGGTAGTGGCCGGGCAGGTTCGCCTTGAACGCGCCCATGAAGTACGGCTCGTTCTCCCACGACACCGTCACCGGGTTGCCGATGATGTGCCGGCGGATGTCGACCTTGGGGTAGATCTCGCCGAGGGACTTCAGCATGACCTCCATCCGCTCGTTCGCGGACAGCGGCAGCCACTTGAGGCTGTCGTCGCACCAGGTGTACGAGAGGCAGATGACGGCGGGCTTGTCCGGGCCGTCGTCCAGCAGGTACGTACCGCGCGTCATCCGGTCGGTGAGCGTCATCGACATGACGTCACGGCCGGTCTCCTCGTCCTTGTCCAGCCAGAACGGCCGGTCGACCGGCACGAACAGCTTGGACGACTCCATGTAGTGGGTGCGCTCCATCGCCGTCCAGTGGTCGATGGGGAACAGCGAGTCGTCGCAGGTGATCTTGGAGAGCAGCATCCAGGACTGCGCGGTGAAGATCGCCGCCTGGTACGTGCGGATGTCGCCGGACGCGTCGGTGACGGTGATCCGGTTGCCGGCCGTGCGGTGCAGGCGCGTCACGGCGGGCTTGGGCTCGCCCTCGTGGAGGGACTTCAGCGACGTACCGAGCGGCCAGTGCACGAGCTTGGCCGGCTCGCGCTCCCACAGCCGGACGGGGAGCTGCTGGCTGCCGCCGACGATGCCGCGGTGGTGGTCGTCCGCCTCGGTGTAGACGACGCGCAGGATCTCCAGGATGGAGTTGGGGAAGTCGGTGTCCCAGCCGCCGGTGCCGAAGCCGACCTGGCCGAAGATCTCGCGGTGCCGGAAGGACTTGAAGGCCTCGGAGTCGCAGAGGAAGCCGTAGAAGGTCTGGTTGTCGAGCTTCTCGACGAGCTTGGCCCAGATCTCACGGATGCGCGGTACGTCGCGCTCCCGCATGGCCCGGTTCATGTCGGAGAAGTCGGCACCCTCTTCGAGGCAGGCGTTCCAGGCGTTCATGACGTCGCGGTAGACCTGCGGCAGGTCGTCGACGGTCACGGCGTAGTGCGACTCGCCCTTGAGGTCGACGACGGTCGACGGGGTCTCGGGGGCCAGCGGGTTGGGGAACGCCTTCGTCTCCAGGCCCACCAGGTCGATGTAGTGCTGGAGCGCCGTCGAGGACGGAGGGAAGCGCATCGCGCCCATCTCGGCGGTCAGCGACTCGTCACAGCCCTCGAAGCCGACGGTGCGCAGCCGGCCGCCGATCTGGTCGGCCTCGTAGACGACGGGCTTGAGGCCCATCTTCATCAGCTCGTACGCGGCGATGATGCCGGACAGGCCGCCGCCGATGACCGCGACCTCGGTGCCGTGCTCGGTCGCCGGTATCTGGCCGAGGCCCGCCGGGTGGGCGAGGAAGTCGTCGTACGCGTAGGGGAAGTCCGGACCGAACATGGTGATCGGCGGCTGCGCGTCGGTGTGCTGGACGGCGGTGGGCACCGTGGACGTCATGGGGTACGGACTCCTTGCAAAACGGAAAAAGAGGGGGGAGGCGGCGGGAGCGTCAGGCCAGGGACGCGTACAGACCGGGGCGGCGGTCGCGCAGGTACGGGTTGTTCTCGCGCGAGGCCCGCAGGAACTCGGGGTCGGCGTCGCCGAAGACCAGCTCCTCGCCGCGGCCGGCGCGGGCGCGGGAGGCGCCGTCGGGGCCGGCCAGGCAGCTCAGTCCGACGAACTCGAACTCGCCCTCGGGGCCGGTCCGGTTGACGTAGGCGACGTACATCTGGTTCTCGAAGGCCCGCACGGGGACCACGGACTCGGCGACGAACTGGAACGGGTGCATCTGTGCGGTGGGCACCAGCAGCAGGTCGGTGCCCGCGAGCGCGTGGGCGCGGACGTTCTCCGGGAACTCGACGTCGTAGCAGATCATGAGGCCGACGGTCAGGCCGCCGAGCTCCGCCTGGACGACCGTGTCGTCGCCGGGCGTGAACCACTCCTGCTCGAAGCAGCCGAAGAGGTGGGTCTTGCGGTAGTTCGCGAGGCGGGCGCCGTCGGGGCCGATCAGCTGGGCGGAGTTGTAGACGCGCTCGCCGTCGCGCTCCGGGTAGCCGTAGTGGACGGCGAGCCCGTGGCGTACGGCGATGTCGGCGACGGCGTCGGCCGACTCCCCGTCGGCGGGCTCGGCCAGCCGGTGCACCTCCGCGCCGATGGCGTAGCCGGTCAGGAACATCTCCGGGCAGACCAGCAGTCCGGCGCCGGCCGCTGCCGCACGGCCCGCGGCCTCGTCGAGGACCTTGAGGTTCGCTTCGACGGAGCCGGGACGGCCGGAGCTCTGGAGCAGGGCGGTGCGGAGCGGCGGCATGGCAGACCTCGGGCAGATGGGGGGCGTGCGGGAGACGTTAAGACGGTACGGTCCGCGCTCACCCCCGGACAAGGCGCGACCGTTGCGGACCGACCGTCGATCCGTTGCGCAATCAGGGCCCGCGGCGGTGATTCGTTGCGCACCCGCCGGTGGGACTGCGGCCGTACGGTCCGTACGCCTCGGGGCGGACCGTACGGGCCGGGCTCCCGCCGCGCGGCGGACGGCGGGGCGTGCTCCGGCACGATGTGCGCGAGGCGCGCCGGCGGAAGAGTGAGGGGCGTCCGGACAACAGCCGGATCACTCCACCCGACCGAGGAGCTGTCATGAACCGTCCGACCCGCCACCGTACGAAGATCGCCGCGCTCGGCGCCGCCCTGCTGATCACCGCCGGGGCCGCCGGCACCGCCCTCGCCGCCGGGGACGCCGTCCCGCGCGGCAAGGAGCGCGAGGCGGCGGCGCTGACCGGCACGGCGAAGCTGTACCGGCCGGCCGGGGACGACATCACGTTCACCTTCGACGCGCATCTGGCGGCGAAGGACACCATGGACCCGGAGAAGGCGTACGGCACCTTCCGCTTCGAGCACGCCTTCCCGGACGGCACCTCGGGCTGGGCCAGGGGGAAGGTCGACTGTCTCGTGACGGGCGGCAAGGTCGCCGTGGTCACCGGCGTCCTCACCGACACCGACCGGCCGGGCAAGGGCAGACGGGTCGGGATCTCGGTCCACGACCAGGGGAGGAACGACCGGCTGGGCTACAGCTGGATCGGCCGTGACGTGGAGAAGCAGGAACTGCCCAAGTGCATGAGTTCCGCCCCGTTCGAGAAGACCAGGGCGGGCTCGGGCGACTTCAAGGTGCTGCCCTGGCAGCCGCGGTACGAGCAGGCCCCCGCGGAGGGCTAGGCGGGAGAGCCCGACGAGAAGCGCCTGAGCAGCGGGGAGAGCACGAGCACCGACTTGGTGCGCTCCACGAACGGCTCCCCCGCGATCCGCTCCAGCACCCGCTCGAAGTGGCGCATGTCGGAGGCGAAGATCTGGACGACGGCGTCCGCGTCGCCGGTGACGGTCGACGCGGACACCACCTCCGGGTAGCGCGACAGGCCACGGCGGATGTCCTCGGGGGACGTGTTGTGGCGGCAGTACATCTCGATGAAGCCCTCGGTCTCCCAGCCGAGGGCGGCCGGGTCCACCCGTACGGTGAACCCGGTGATCGCTCCCTCGGCACGCAGCCGGTCCACCCGCCGTTTGACGGCGGGAGCGGAGAGGCCGACTTCGGAGCCGATGTCCGCGTAGGAGCGGCGGGCGTCCTCTGCGAGGGCGTGCACGATGCGTTCGTCGAGATCGTTCAGTCGCACTACGGGTGGATCACTTCTCTGCGGTGGCCAGACTGGAGCGGCGAAGGCCGTAGAAGAAGTAGAACACGAGCCCGGCGACCATCCAGCCACCGAAATAGACCCAGGTCTTGCCGGGCAGGCTGTACATCATGTACGCGCAGAAGGCGAAGCCCAGGACCGGCGTCACCGGGAACAGCGCCACCCGGAAGGTGCGCGGCATCTCCGGCCGCTTGTACCGCAGCATGACCACGGCGACGTTCACCAGGGCGAAGGCGAAGAGCGTGCCGATGCTGGTGGCGTTGGCCAGTTCGCCGAGCGGGATGAACGCCGCGAGGACGCCGCAGAAGAGCGACACGATGACCACGTTGGCCCTCGGCGTGCCGGTGCGCGCGTCGACCTTGGCGAAGACCTTGGGGACCAGGCCGTCGCGCGACATCGCGAAGAGGATGCGCGTCTGGCCGTACAGCACGGCGAAGACGACGCTCGCGATGGCCACGACCGCGCCGGCGGCGAGGACGACGCCCCAGAAGCTGTGACCCGTGACGTCCTTCATGATCTGCGCGAGCGCCGCCTCGGTGCCTTCGAAGTCCTGCCACGGCATGGCGCCGACGGCGACCAGGGCGACGAGGCAGTAGAGCACGGTGACGATCAGCAGCGACAGCATGATCGCGCGCGGCAGGTCCTTCTTGGGGTTCTTGGCTTCCTCACCGGCGGTGGAGGCGGCGTCGAAGCCGATGTACGAGAAGAACAGGGTCGCCGCGGCGGCGCTGATCCCGGTGACGCCGAGCGGGGCGAGCGGGGCGTAGTTGCCCGCCTTGATGCCCATGAAGCCGATCACGCAGAAGAGCACCAGCGTGGCGATCTTGATGAGAACCATGATCGTGTTGACGCGGGCGCTCTCCTTGGCGCCGCCCATCAGGAAGACCATGGCGAGCAGGATGACGACGAGCGCCGGCAGGTTGATGAAGCCGCCCTCACCGAGCGGGGCGGACACGCTCTCGGGGATGGTGACGCCGATCGTGCCGTCGAGCAGCTCGTTGAGGTACTCGCCCCAGCCGACGGCGACGGCCGCGACGGAGACGCCGTACTCGAGCACCAGACACCAGCCGCAGATCCACGCGACGACTTCGCCCATGGTTGCGTACGAGTAGGAGTACGAGGAGCCGGACACCGGTATGGAACCGGCCAGCTCCGCGTAGGAGAGCGCCGAGAAGAGGGCGGTGAGTCCGGCGATGACGAACGAGATCGCGACGGCGGGTCCGGCCAGGGGGGTGGCCTCTCCGAGGACGACGAAGATCCCGGTGCCGAGCGTGGCACCGATGCTGATCATCGTCAGCTGCCACATGGTGAGCGAGCGACGGAGCGCGCCGCCTTCGCCCTGGCCGCCCTCGGCGACGAGCTGCTCGACGGGCTTGCGCCGCATCAGCCGGCTGCCAAGCTGCGGACGCTTGGATTCCAGTTGGGGAGTGACGGGTGGCGCTGCGTCCAACACTGGGGTGGCTCCTTATCGCTGCCGATCGGGAAGGCGGCGACCGCGACGGTCCACTCGGGGTGTAGGAACAGCCCGGAGCTCGGGAACCGCCGAGCAGGCGGTCCCCGCCACTCCACGTACAGCGCGAAGCCTACGAGGAGTGTGTTCCCGTCCGTAATGCAGCAACCTTGCGTATCGACGAATGATCATTGCGTGCAACCGCGACACATGACTCTTTGTTGCGCCTCACCTTTCGATTTCCGTTTTGTCCGGTACGACGCACACCCCGCGCACACCTCGCGCACACTCCCTTCCGCACCCCCGCACACGACGACCGGAGGCCAACCATGACGACAACGGACCGGACAGGCCATGCGGGCCGGACAGACGCTGCGGGATGGCTGGACCCCGGCCCCTTCCTGCGCGGCGTCGCCTGGCGCGACGGCCTCCGCGCCGTGCGCGCCGACCCCGCGGACCTGGACCGGCTGCCGTGGGACACCGTGGAGCGCTCCGCCGTCCCCGTCGGTGTACGGCTGGAGTTCACGGCGCGCGGCGCCACCGCCGTCGACATCCACTACCGCGCGGCCCTGCCCGGTCCCGGCAGCGTCCTGCGCGACCTCGCGCACACCTTCGCGCTGTGGCACGACGGCGCCCTCGTGGCGGAGGTCAGCGAGGCCCCGGCGCGGGAGACGGTCGTACGGATCGGGCTGCCGGACCGCCCGGGCCGGTTCACGGTCCACCCCCCGGAGAGCCAGTGCCCGGAGATCCTCGGCCTGCGGCCCGTCGGCGGCTCCCTCTCCCCTGCCCCGCCCCAGCCCCGCTGGCTGGTGCACGGCGACTCCATCACCGAGGGCTGGTGGTCCACCCGCCCCGCCCACGCCTGGCCCGCCGCGGCCGGCCGTACGCTCGGCCTGGACGCCGTGAACCTCGGCCACGCCGGCGCCGGCCGCGGTGAGCTCGCCGTCGCCCAGCAGCTCGCGGGCCTGCCCGCCGATCTCCTGACCCTCGCCTTCGGCACCAACTGCTGGTCCCGCACCCCCTTCTCGGCGCCCCTGCTGCACGAGACGGTGCGAGCCTTCATCGGCCTCGTACGCCAGGGGCACCCGGACACCCCGCTCCTGGTCGTCTCCCCCGTCCTGCGCCCCGAGGCGGAACGGGCCCCCAACGCCCTGGGTGCCACCCTCGTCGACCTGCGCACCGCCCTGGAGGAGGCCGTCCTGGCCGGCATCGCCGCGGGCGACGGCCGGCTGGCCCTGCTCCCCGGCCTCGGTGTGCTCGGCCCCGGACATCTCGCGGACGGCCTGCACCCCAACGACGCGGGCCACGCCCTCATGGCCGACGCGGTCACCTCCGCCCTGCGCGAGGCGCGCTTCGTCGGGCCGTCGGGTCCCTGAGGGCTCTGCCCCCGCGTTCGCCCACGACGTGAGCATTCGAGGGACCAGAGGGTCATGGGAACGCAAACAGCGGGTAAGGGAGCCCGTGATGACTGAGGAGCCGCCCATGGTTGTCCTGGATTCGCTGCAGGAGAGCAGCGCGACAGCCCGGGAGGCCGCCGCCGATTACCTGACCCGGTACTGCCCCTGGGCCGACCTCGACGCCGTGCTGCTCGTCATCGGCGAACTGATGGCCAACGCCGTGCGGCACACCTCCGGCTGGTGGCGCCTCACCCTCCTCGTGGGCCCGGAGGAGCTGGTGATCGAGATGGACGACTCCAGCGACCAGCTTCCCGTCGCCCGCGAACCGGACTTCTCCGGCGGCGGCGGGTTCGGCTGGCACATGGTGCACAGGCTCGCGGGGCGGGTGGAGGTCAACCCGCTTCCCGAAGGCAAGCGGATACGGGCGGTCTGGCCGCGTCCGGCGCAGGCGTACTAGGGCGGCGCGCCCGGCGGGCTCCCCGCAGAACACTGCCCGCAAAACCCGGGCCGACCCGGCCGGGACCGCCGCCGTGACGGCCTTCGGCGAGGTCGTGGACATGGCGCGGCGTCATCTGCGGACTCGGCTGCCCCTGTCCCCGTCCGAGCCCCTCACGCAGTCGGCCACGCGCCCCCGGAACACCGCCTGACCTGGGCTTTTCCTGTGCCCGGACCTAAAATTCCCTGATGAGGGAAGGGGACCGGATGGACCGGAACATACGCACGGTGGACGATGTACTGAGGCTTCTGGACGGCCTGTTCGCGCCGGAGGCGGACCGCTGGACGTCCGGCGGGGCTCCCTGGTGGGACCGTTTCTACGCGGACCGCTCGAAGCCGGTGCCGTTCTTCGTGGCGAAGCCGGACGAGAGCCTGGTCTCGTACGTCGACCGCGCTCTGATCACCGCGGGCCGCGCCCTCGACCTGGGCTGCGGCCCGGGCCGCAACGCGCTCCACCTCGCCTCGCTGGGCTTCGAGGTGGACGCCGTCGACCTCTCCCCGGCAGCCGTCGCCTGGGCCGAGGACCGCGCCCGCGAGGCGGGGGTCGACGTACGGTTCCACTGCGGCGACGCCTTCGCTCCCACCGGCAGCGGACTGGGCGGCCCGTACGACCTGATCTACGATTCCGGCTGCTTCCACCACCTGCCGCCGCACCGCCGCGTCAGCTACCTCGCCCTTCTCGACCGGGCCCTCGCGCCCGGCGGGCATTTCGCCCTCACCTGCTTCGCGGCCGGCGCGATGGGGTCCGAGCTCCCCGACGCCGACTTCTACCGACGGCCCGGCCTCCACGGAGGTCTCGCCTACACACCGGATTCCCTGCGCCGGATCTTCTCCGACCTGACGGAGGTCGAACTGCGCCGCATGCGCGACGAGCCGCCCGAGTCCCCGTCCTTCGGCGAACCCTTCCTCTGGACGGCCCTGTTCCGCCGGGACGCCGGGCGTGGGATCGAATCGGCGGACGGACATGTCCTCCCGTGAGATCCGCATCCCCCTCGACGAACTCGTGGGGGTCCTGCGGGACCTCGACGAGTCCGTGGTCTCCCTCGACCGCCCCGGCTCGCGTCAGGCGTCGGGGACCGCGGACGAGCACACGGTCGGCACGTTCGTCGCCGACTGGCGGGTCGCTCCCCGTCCGTCCCACGCCCGAGGCGTCATCGGCGCCGCCCTCGACGCGCAGCTGAGCGAGGCGGAGAACCTGGCCATCGACGACCTGGGCGAACAGGGCCGGTCCTTCGGCGACCGGAGCGGGCCGCGCAGGAGGCCGTGACGCGGCGAAGGACCCGTACGGCCGGGAGCCGTCCCCGGGGCCGGCGCCCCCGCCCGCACCGCGGCCGGCCCCGCGGAAGCGGGGACCGGCCGGGGGTGACAGGCGGGAGCGGCAGCTGCCGGGACGTCAGCTCCAGCTGGCGTGCAGCGGCTTGCCCTCGGCGTAACCGGCGGCGCTCTGCACACCGACGATCGCCTTCTCGGCGAACTCCTCCAGCGAGGCGGCACCGGCGTACGTGCACGAGGAGCGGACACCCGCGATGATCGAGTCGATCAGGTCCTCGACGCCCGGACGCGTCGGGTCGAGGAACATGCGCGAGGTGGAGATGCCCTCCTCGAACAGCGCCTTGCGCGCACGGTCGTACGCCGACTCCTCGCTCGTACGGTTGCGTACGGCGCGGGCGGACGCCATGCCGAACGACTCCTTGTAGGCACGGCCGTCGGCGGAGTGCTGGAGGTCGCCGGGCGACTCGTACGTACCGGCGAACCAGGAGCCGACCATGACGTTGGACGCGCCCGCGGCGAGCGCCATCGCGACGTCGCGCGGGTGGCGGACCCCGCCGTCGGCCCAGACGTGCTTGCCGAACTTCTTCGCCTCGGCGGCGCACTCCATGACTGCGGAGAACTGCGGCCGGCCCACGCCGGTCATCATGCGGGTGGTGCACATGGCGCCGGGGCCCACACCGACCTTGATGATGTCCGCGCCGGCCTCGATGAGGTCGCGCACGCCCTCGGCGGCGACGATGTTGCCCGCGACGATCGGGACCTGCGGGTCGAGCCCGCGCACGGCCTTGACCGCGGCGATCATCGACTCCTGGTGGCCGTGCGCGGTGTCCACGACGAGCGTGTCCACGCCGGCGTCCAGGAGCTGCTTGGCCTTGCCCGCGACGTCGCCGTTGATGCCGACGGCGGCCGCGATGCGCAGCTTGCCGGCCGCGTCCGTGGCAGGCGTGTAGAGGGTCGCGCGCAGAGCGCCCTTGCGGGTCAGGACGCCGACGAGGCGGCCGTCCCCGTCCACGGCGGGCGCGTACTTGCGGTTGGCGTGGTCGAGCCGGTTGAAGGCCTCGCGCGGGTCGATTCCGGCGTCCAGCAGGACCAGGTCGCGGGACATGACCTCGGACAGCTGCGTGAAGCGGTCGACGCCGGTCAGGTCGTGGTCGGTGACGACGCCGACGGGGCGGCGCTCCGCATCCACCACGACGCCCGCGCCGTGCGCCCGCTTGGGCAGCAGCGACAGCGCGTCGGCGACGGTCTGCGAGGGGGCCAGGACGATCGGGGTGTCGAGCACCAGGTGGCGCGTCTTCACCCAGGAGACGACCTCGGTGACGACCTCGATCGGAATGTCCTGCGGGATGACGACGAGACCGCCGCGACGGGCCACGGTCTCGGCCATCCGGCGGCCGGCGATCGCGGTCATGTTGGCCACGACCAGCGGGATGGTGGTGCCGGTGCCGTCGGGCGACGTGAGGTCCACGCCCTGGCGGGAGCCGACGGCCGAACGGCTCGGCACCATGAATACGTCGTCGTACGTGAGGTCGTACGGCGGCTTCAGATCGTTGAGGAAACGCACGTGCTGAACATCCCAGTCGTTCGGAGTTGGCCCCCGGGCATTTCAGCCGGGGAAAAACGCACGTACTTCAGTGTCCCACGACCGTGCCGATACACCCTCCGGGTCAATCATCCAGGTCACAGCGGGTGCCCTTGTCGGATCCTCCAAACGAAACCACGTCCGTCCGCGCTCCGGCCCGGCCGGCTCAGTCGTCAGGGTCCGCCCGGTCCAGCGCGGGCCGCGGCGCCGTGCCCGTCTCGTTCAGCAGGTAGTCCGCCGCGGCGGTGTCCGTGACGAGGCTGGTGACCAGGCCCGAGCGCAGTACGGCGTCGATGGCGGCCGCCTTGCGCAGTCCGCCCGCGATGGCCACCACCTCGGGGACCCGCCGCAGCCGGTCGGCCTCGACGGTGATGCACCGCTCGCCCAGGTCGCGCCCGACCCGGCGGCCCTCGGCGTCGAAGAGGTGCGCGGACATCTCGGCCGCGACGCCCAGCGAGGCGTAGTGCGCGCGCTCCTCGTCGGAGAGCATGTCGTGGACGGTGGAGATGCCCGGCTCCCAGGAGCCGATGGAGACGGCCGCGACGGTCACCTTGTCGAAGTACTCGAAGGCGCGGGCGATGCCGGTCTGGCTGCGCAGCGCCGCAGCGGTCGCCGGGTCGGGCAGCAGCATCGGCGCGTAGATGGGGTGCGCCTCTCCGCCGGAGACCTGGGCGGCGCGGCGCACGGCTTCGACGGAGCCGCGCTCCGCCGTGCCGGCGTCGTACACGCCGGTCAGCTGGACGACCGTGCACGGCGGCAGCTGGTGCAGGGCCGCGGCCATGTGGATGGTGGACCGGCCCCAGGCCAGGCCCAGCACGTCGCCCTCGGTCACCAGTTCGCCGAGCAGGTCGGCCGCGACCTCGCCCAGGTTCTCCGGGTCGGTGGGCGCGCTCCCCGCGAAACCGGGCGTTCCCGGCAGCGCGTCCTCGGGGGCGTCGGCCGGGGACTCGACGACGACCGCGTGCCGCAGGCCGTAGCGGGCCCGCAGCGCGTCGGAGCGCTCCGCGTCCAGCTCCGCGGGCACCCTGATCTCGATGCGCACGAGATCGCGTTCGAGGGCGGTCTCCAGGACCCTGGCCACCTTGAAGCGGCTGACGCCGAACTCCTCGGCGATCTGGATCTTGGACTTGCCCTCCAGGTAGAAGCGGCGGGCCATGGCCGCCGCCTGGACCAGTTCCGCGGGTCCCATCCGCAGAGCTGACCGGCCCGCCGACATTGCAGACACCGCGTTCTCCTCACTGCTGTTCACACACGGGGCTCGCTGTTCATCCTGTCAGATGACAGAGACCTTGATCAGCCCCGAAGGGCGGCGTTCACCGAGCTGTGGCTCAGTGGTTGCATGCCCAGGCCGCGGTGGCCGTGGCTTCGGTCGCCTGATTGCGCAGCATGCGCACCGCGGCGGCCGGGTCGTCCGTCCCGTACACGGCGGAACCGGCGACGAAGACGTCCGCGCCCGCCTCGGCGCACCGCTCGATCGTCGACGCCGATACGCCGCCGTCGACCTGGAGCCACATCTCCAGACCGTGCTTGGAGATCAGCTCACGGGTACGGCGGATCTTCGGCAGCATGATGTCGAGGAACGCCTGGCCGCCGAAGCCCGGCTCCACGGTCATGATCAGCAGCATGTCGAGCTCGGGGAGCAGGTCCTCGTACGGCTCGATGGGCGTGGCCGGCTTCAGCGCCATGGAGGCACGGGCGCCCTTGGCGCGGATCTCGCGCGCCGTCCGTACGGGTGCGGCGGCGGCCTCGGCGTGGAAGGTGACCGATCCGGCACCCGCCTCGACGTACTGCGGGGCCCAGCGGTCGGCGTCCTCGATCATCAGGTGGCAGTCGAGCGGGATGTCCGTCGCCCGGCTGAGGGCTTCCACGACCGGGACGCCCAGCGTCAGGTTGGGCACGAAGTGGTTGTCCATCACGTCGACATGGAGCCAGTCCGCGCCCTCGACGGCCTTGGCCTCCTCGGCGAGCCGGGAGAAGTCTGCGGACAGGATGCTGGGATTGATCTGCGCGGCCATGACCCAAGCCTGCCATGTTCCGCGGCGGTTCCCGTCCCCGGTACGGACCGAAGCTTCCGGGATTCCGGTCCCCGTGGCGGTGGCACGCCCCGGGGAGCGGCCTCCCGGCCGCCCAGGACGGACAAAACCACCCAAGTCCCGGACAGCACCGAGGAGTCCACCGGCCGGCCCCGCCGCCGGCGGACGGCTACGCGGTCCGGCGCAGCAGCGCCAGGTACATCGCGTCCGTACCGTGCATGTGCGGCCACAGCTGTACGTCGGGCCCGTCGCCCAGCGCCGGTACGTCCGGCATCAGCGGCCTGGCGTCGATCCACTCGACCTCGACCGGCTGGTGCCCGCCGCGCCCCCTGATCACGTCGTCGACGACGACCCGGGTCTCGGCGAGGTGCGGCGAGCAGGTCGCGTACCCCACGACACCGCCCACGCGCACCGCGTTCAGCGCCTCGCGCAGCAGCCCGCGCTGGAGCGGGGCGAAGTCGTCCAGGTCCTCGGCGCGGCGTCGCCAGCGCGCTTCCGGGCGGCGGCGCAGCGCGCCGAGCCCGGAGCACGGGACGTCCACCAGGACGCGGTCGAAGGAGCCGGGGAGCCACGGCGGGCGCGTGCCGTCGGCGGCGACGACCTGATACGGGCCGGGGTTGCCCTCCAGTGCCCGCTCGACGAGGCGGGCGCGGTGCGGCTGCTTCTCGGCGGCCAGCAGCGCGGCGCCGCGCTGCGCGGCGAGCCCGGCGAGCATGGCGGCCTTGCCGCCGGGTCCGGCGCAGCCGTCCAGCCAGCGCTCGTCCCGCCCCTCGACGGGCGCGTCGGCGAGCGCGACGGCGACCAGCTGGCTGCCCTCGTCCTGGACTCCGGCGCGGCCCTCGTGGACGGCCGCGATGGCGCCCGGCTCGCCGCCCTCGGCCAGCCGTACGGCGTACGGCGACCAGCGGCCCGGCAGCCCGGACTCCTCGCCCAGTGCGTCCAGCAGCTCCTCGGCGGTGGAGCGCCCCGGGCGGGCGACGAGCGTCACCTCGGGCCGCTCGTTGTCGGCCTCGAGGAGGTCCTCGATGCCGGCCCGGCCGCCGCCCAGGGCGTCCCAGAGCGCGGAGACGATCCAGCGCGGGTGGGAGTGGACGACGGACAGGTGCGCCTCGGCGTCGTCGTCGTACGGCGGAGCGACCTGCTCCACCCAGGCGTCGAGATCCTGCTTGGAGATCTTGCGCAGGACCGCGTTGACGAACTTCGCGCGCCCCTCGCCGAGCACCACGCGTGCCAGCTCCACGCTCGCGGAGACCGCGGCGTGCGTCGGGATGCGGGTGCCGAGCAGCTGGTGCGCGCCGAGCGCCAGCACGTCGAGGACCGGCGGGTCCACCTCGCGCAGCGGCCGGTCGATGCACGCCGCGATGACGGCGTCGTACGTGCCCTGGCGGCGCAGCGTCCCGTACACCAGCTCGGTCGCGAGCGCCGCGTCGCGCTCGTCGAAGTTGCCCTTGGCACGGGCCTTCTTGAGCAGCGGCGGCAGGACGAGGTTCGCGTACGCGTCGCGCTCGTCGACGGCGCGCAGCGCCTCGAAGGCGAGGAAGCGGACCGGATCCTTCTGGGGACGCCGGTGCGGCCTGGCCGGACGCTTGGCGGGTCGCTTGGCGGGACTGCTGCTTGGCTGGTCACTCACGAAAAAGGTGCTCCGCTGGAGAGGGGGACGATCCCTCTCAGCGTACGTCCGACGCGCCCAGGTGTTCGCCCGGGGCGATCCGCACGCCGCGCGCCCAGTCGGCGGCGAGCATCGGCTTCTTGCCCTGCGGCTGCACCCAGAGGAGCTCGACGGGGTGCGATCCGGTCCCGACGTACACGTTCTTCTTCGTCGCGGACAGCTCGCCGGGGGCCAGCTCCAGGTCCGTGCGGTCCGGCAGCGGCTTCACGGCGACCAGCTTGAGCCGCTCGCCGCGCAGCAGCGTCCAGGCCCCGGGCGCGGGCGTGCAGCCGCGCACGACGCGGTCGACGCGCAGCGCGGGCGCCGTCCAGTCGATCTGCGCGTCCTCGACAGTGATCTTGGGTGCGAGCGTGACGCCCTCGGCGGGCTGCGGAACGGCGTGGAGCGTGCCGTCCTCGATGCCGTCCATGGTGGCGACCAGCAGCCCCGAACCGGCGAAGGCGAGCCGGGTGAGCAGGTCGCCGCTGGTGTCGGTGGGCCGTACCTGCTCGGTGAGCACGCCGTACACCGGCCCGGAGTCGAGACCCTCCTCGATCAGGAACGTCGAGGCGCCCGTGACCTCGTCGCCCGCGAGGATCGCGTGCTGCACGGGGGCGGCGCCGCGCCAGGCCGGCAGCAGCGAGAAGTGCAGGTTGACCCAGCCGTGGGAGGGGATGTCCAGGGCGGCCTTGGGCAGCAGCGCGCCGTACGCGACGACGGGGCAGCAGTCCGGCGCGATCTCGCGCAACCGCGCGAGGAAGTCCTCGTCGCGCGGCCGGGCCGGCTTGAGCACCTCGATCCCGGCCTCCTCCGCACGTGCGGCGACGGGGCTGGCGACGAGCTTGCGGCCGCGCCCGGCGGGGGCGTCGGGGCGGGTGACGACGGCGGCAACTTCGTGCCGGCCGGAGGCGATCAGGGCGTCCAGGGCGGGTACGGCGACCTCGGGGGTGCCTGCGAAGACGAGCTTCATCGGTGGCGCGGGCCTCTCGGGCAGGAAGGCGGAACGGGATGCGGCGTCAAGAGGCGCACCAGTCTATGAGCCCTGGCGCCTGGGGGCGTACGCACATCCGCGCGCCCCGCGCACATGCGCATACGCCCCCAGGAGCGTGACCCCGGCGCCGGGTGACGCGTTGGTCAAGAGAGATTGACCCAAAGGGCTCGCACATGCGGTCCCGACCCATCCTTTCCGATCCTTCGGTCTTCCCTTCTTCCACTCCTTCTTCCACGCCGGTTCGAGAGGCTTGTTCATGGCCGACCACGCAACCCACGACGCCCAAGCACGGGCCAGCCTTCATCTGTTGGTACGGGACATCGAGCGGGTGCGGCGGCAGGTGGACGCGCTGCGCACCCTCAGCGCCCAGCTCGGCAACGTCTACCGCCCGCGCCGCTCCGGCCCCTCCACGGGCTTCGTCGTCTACGGCAGGGCTCCGGCGCCGACCGTCCGTCTCGCACAGGAGCTGCGGGACAGCGTCGAGACGCTGGTGACCGCCGCCGTGGACTTCGACCGTTCGCTCGGCTTCTCCTGGGACGCGGTCGGCTCGGCGCTCGGAGTGACCAAGCAGGCGGTGCACCGCCGTTACGGCGCGCGGCGGGCCGCGACGCAGCCCCCCGCGACCACCGAGGGCGAGCTCGCCGTCGAGACGGCGGCCGCGACCGCTACGCGTACTCTTGCCGCGCCACCACCCCTGCCGTCCCTGCCGTCCGTACCGGCCGCCCGCTCCATGCCGCCCCAGCCGATGGCAGCCGGCCATGTGCTGCGCGAGGAAGTCCGCCCGAGCGCCCTCCCCGGCCCCCGCAACGGCTGACCCCTCCCCCTTTCCGGGGGCATGCACCCACGCCCCCGGACGCCTTGCGGGCGTGTCCTCAATCGCCGGACGGGCTTGATCTTCCGGTCCGAGCCCGAAAACTTCGGCCCGTCCGGCGATTGAGAACCGGGGCCCGGACGGAGTCCCGCGCGGCGGGGCCGCACAGTGCCACGACGGGGAGGGGCGGGCCGGGCGGACCGGGGAAAAGCCACGCCCCTCCCGTCACCCGATGTCCAGCGGGTCAATCCTGATCCGCACCGGATCGCCACCTCCCCGGGCCAGCCGCGCCGCCTGCGCCGACTTCAGCGCCGCGGCAAGCGCCGCCCCACTGCCCGGCGGCACCCTGAGCAGCGCCCGCTCCCACGCCTCGCCCACCGGCGGATCGCCGGGCCGGCGGGGCCTGCCCGGCGCCGCGACCGGCAGCGGCACAGGCCCCAGCACCTCGGCGTCCCCCGGGAGCTCCGCCGCGGCCAGAAACGCGGCGATCGCCTCCGGCCGGCCACTCACTGCCGCCATCCGCGACACCGGCGGGAAGCCCAGCTCCGCCCGTTCCGCCAGCTCACGCTGCGCGTGTCCCACCGGGTCCCACCGCACCAGCGCCTGCACGGGCCGCAGTGAAGGCTCGGCCACAACCACCACCGTGCCGCCCTCCCCCTGCCCCCTGACCAGCGCGGAGGCGCTTATCCAACGCCGCAGCGCCTCCTCCCCGACGCGCAGGTCCTGCCGCCCGAGCATCGCCCAGCCGTCGAGCAGCAGCGCCGCGGCGTAACCGCCCTCCGCCACGGGCTCGGCCCCCGGCGTACTGACGACGAGCGCGGGCGCCCCCGGCACGCTCTCCAGCACATGGTCCCGCCCGGACGTACGCACCGGCACAGCGGGAAACGCCCGCCCCAGCTCCTCCGCCGTGCGCCAGGCCCCCACCACCTGTGCCCGGAGCCGCATGCTCCCGCACTCGCCGCACCGCCATCCGGCCGCGTCCCGGCCGCACCACCCGCAGTGCAGTTCCCGCTGGTCGGCCGCTTCGACAGGCCCGGCGCAGTACCGGCACCTGGCGTGTGTACGACACCGCTCGCACGCCAGGCCCGGTACGTACCCGCGCCGGGGCACCTGCACCAGCACCGGCCCGGACCTGAGCCCGTCCCGCACGGTCTGCCACGCCAGACTGGGCAGTCGCGCGGCCCGCGCGGCCCCGTCCCGGGCGACCTCCTCGTCCCCCACCGTACGAATCAGCGGCGCCGCGGCCCGCACCTGCTCACGCCCCGCACGCAACGGCGCGGCCCACTTGCTCTCGACGAGCTGAGCCGCCTCGACCGTGCAGCTGAGAGCCCCCAGCAGAAACCCGCACTTGCCGTGCTGCGACCGCAGCTCCAGCACCTCCCGCACATGCGGGAACGGCGCGTGGTCGTCACTGTGACTGGAATCCCCGTCGTCCCACACCGCCACCAGACCCAGATCCGCCACCGGGGCGAACATCGCGGCCCGCGTCCCGATCACGGCCCGCACCGACCCCCGCCGTGCCGCCAGCCACTGCCGGTACCGCTTCTGGCGCCCGGCGTCGGCGGTCAGCAGCGTGTGGTGCCCCTTGCCCACCAGCGCGGTGAGCGCCGCGTCCAGCCGGGCCACGCTCCGCCCGTCCGGCAGCACGACCAGCGCGCCCCGCCCGGAGGCGAGCGCCGCCGCCACGGCACGGGCGAGCTCGTCCGGCCAGTGCGGCCCCGGCAGCGCGTTCCACACGGCCCGCGGCGCCCCGCCCCCCGCCAGCTCCCGCAGGAAAGCGGGCCCGTGGACGTACCGCTCCCAGGTCCCGGCCTCCGGGGCACCGGGCGGCGGCAGCGGTTTGGGCGAGGCCTTGGCCTCCGCCGGTCCATTTCTCGGCGGAACGGCCAGCTGCAGTACGTCGGCGAGGCTCCCCGCGTAACGGTCGGCGATCGCCCGCGACAGCGCGAGCAGCTCAGGGCTGAGCACCGGCTCCGGGGACACCACGTGGGCGAGTGCGGCGAGCGGCCCGGCGTAGTCCGACTCGGCCCGCCGCTCGACGAGGTACCCGTCGATCATCCCCCCGCCCTCACGGCGGCCGTCCCTGACGTTGTGCGCCCCGGCCCCGAACCGCACCCGGACCCGGACCCCCGGCTGCGCGACGGCGTCCAGCTCCTCGGTCACGGCATAGTCGAAGAACTGGTCGAGGTGCAGCACCCCCTTGTTGACCACGACCCGGGCAACGGGCAGTTCCCTCGCCAGCGGCGCCCCGCGCCACGTCCGCGGCTTGGCCTTCGGGGCCTTCGCCTTCCGCACACTCTCCCGGATGAGCGCAAGCTGCTCCGGCGCCCCGCCCCCGGGCTCTTCGGACCCCGCATCGTTCCTGCTCACAGCCAAATTCCTACCAGACCCCACTGACAGCGCGGCACGGCAGCGCGGCACGCGCGACGGCCCCGGACCGATGTGGTCCGGGGCCGTCGCGGCCGAGCAGTGCCGGTTGCTTACAGGCCGGCGGCCTTGCGCAGGGCGTCCACGCGGTCGGTGCGCTCCCAGGCGAAGTCGGGCAGCTCGCGGCCGAAGTGGCCGTACGCCGCGGTCTGGGCGTAGATCGGGCGCAGCAGGTCGAGATCGCGGATGATCGCGGCCGGACGGAGGTCGAAGACCTCACCGATGGCGTTCTCGATCCTCTCGACCTCGACCGTGGCGGTGTCGAAGGTCTCGACGAAGAGACCGACCGGCTCGGCCTTGCCGATCGCGTACGCGACCTGGACCTCGCAGCGCGCGGCCAGACCGGCCGCCACGACGTTCTTGGCGACCCAGCGCATCGCGTAGGCGGCCGAGCGGTCGACCTTGGACGGGTCCTTGCCGGAGAACGCGCCGCCGCCGTGGCGGGCCATGCCCCCGTACGTGTCAATGATGATCTTTCGGCCGGTCAGGCCGGCGTCACCCATCGGGCCGCCGATCTCGAAACGCCCGGTCGGATTGACCAGCAGACGGTAGCCCTCGGTGTCCAGCTTGATACCGTCCTCGAGAAGACCCTTCAGTACGTGCTCGACCACGAACTCGCGGATGTCGGGGGCGAGCAGCGAGTCCAGGTCGATGTCGGACGCGTGCTGCGAGGAGACGACGACCGTGTCGAGGCGGACGGCCTTGTCACCGTCGTACTCGATGGTGACCTGGGTCTTGCCGTCGGGGCGCAGGTAGGGGATCGTCCCGTTCTTGCGCACCTCCGACAGACGGCGGGACAGCCGGTGCGCGAGGTGGATCGGCAGCGGCATCAGCTCCGGGGTCTCGTCGCACGCGTACCCGAACATCAGGCCCTGGTCGCCCGCGCCCTGCTGGTCGAGCTCGTCTCCCTCGTCACCTGCGGCGGACCCCTCGACCCGGGTCTCGTACGCCGTGTCGACCCCCTGCGCGATGTCCGGGGACTGCGCGCCGATGGACACCGAGACACCGCACGAGGCGCCGTCGAAGCCCTTCTTCGAGGAGTCGTAGCCGATCTCGAGGATCTTGTTGCGCACCAGCGTGGGAATGTCCGCGTAGGCCTTGGTGGTCACCTCGCCGGCGACGTGCACCAGGCCGGTGGTGATCAGGGTCTCCACGGCGACCCGGGAGGCCGGGTCCTCCCGCAGGAGCGCGTCGAGGATCGTGTCGCTGATCTGGTCAGCGATCTTGTCGGGGTGGCCCTCGGTCACGGACTCCGAGGTGAACAGGCGGCGGGACACATCGCTCCCTGGGGTTGCAGCGGCTGCTGGCTGAGCATTGATGGAACGGTCCGGGAGCTGCGCCCGGCATCGGTCCGCGACCAGTTTATCGGTCGCTTCCGCTCGGCGGACCACGTGTCTCGCTTCGTGGGAGCCCTGTGACCAGCGGCACTGCACTGCGCAGTACGCCCGTCGCCCTCCATCACAGGGCAAAATGCCGGACTTGAGAGGACACTTGCGACAATTCGGCGGCCCGTCGAAACAGGTCAAGAATTAACCGAGTCGACTTGTCACCAAGTCCCAGACAGTGTCGGCGAGGGCTTCCTTGGGGCCGTACGGCACCGGGGTCTCGCCGCCTTCGGTGTCGAGCACCATGGCCTCGTTCTCCTCGGAGCCGAACGTCTTGCGCTCCCCCACCTCATTGACGACCAGCAGGTCACAGCCCTTGCGGCGCAGCTTCTCCCGGCCGTTGGCGAGGACGTCGTCGGTCTCGGCGGCGAAGCCGACGACCACCTGCCCCGGCTTTCCGCGCTCTGTCGCGATCTCCGCGAGGATGTCGGGGTTGCGGACCAGCTCGACGGCGGCGGGCTCCTGACCGTCCTTCTTCTTGATCTTTCCCGTGGCGTACACCGCCGGGCGGAAGTCGGCCACGGCCGCCGCCATCACCACCACGTCGGCGTCCGCCGCCGCCTTCAGCACGGCCTCGCGCAGCTGCACCGCCGTCCCGACGCGGACGACATCGGCGCCCGCCGGATCCGGCAGGCCGGTGTTGGCCTCGACGAGCGTGACCCGCGCGCCGCGCGCGACGGCGGTACGGGCCAGGGCGTACCCCTGCTTGCCGGAGGAACGGTTCCCCAGGTAGCGGACCGGGTCGAGCGGCTCGCGCGTACCGCCCGCACTGATCACGACATGGAGGCCGGCGAGGTCGGGAGCGGTCGCACCGCGCGCGAGCACCCGGCGGCAGACCTCGAAGATTTCGTCCGGGTCGGGCAGCCGGCCCTTGCCCGTGTCGACGCCGGTCAGCCGGCCCACCGCGGGCTCGATGACGACCGCGCCGCGCCGGCGCAGCGTCGCGACGTTCTCCTGGGTGGCCGGGTGCTCCCACATCTCCGTGTGCATCGCGGGCGCGAAGACCACCGGGCACCGGGCGGTGAGCAGGGTGTTCGTGAGGAGGTCGTCGGCGAGCCCGTGGGCCGCCTTGGCCAGCATGTCGGCGGTCGCGGGGGCCACCACGACCAGATCGGCGGACTGCCCGATCCGTACGTGCGGCACCTCGTGCACCGACTCCCAGACCTCGGCCGAGACCGGGTTGCCGGAGAGCGCCGACCAGGTGGCGGCGCCGACGAAGTGGAGGGACGCGTCGGTCGGCACGACCCGCACGTCGTGGCCGGATTCGGTCAGCCGCCGCAGCAGCTCGCACGCCTTGTACGCGGCGATGCCCCCGCTGACTCCCAGCACGACCTTCGGCTTGATGACCTTGCCGTCCGCCTTGTTCACTGCGTCTCCCCGCTCGCTCCAGGATGTACGTCCCCATGACACACCACAGGCCCGGCAGTCGCGCTGCCGGGCCTGTGACGAAAAAGATTCCTGCGCCTGCTGACTACTGCGCCGGGCCCTCAATGGCCTCGGAGGTCAGCAGACCCGCGTTGATCTCGCGCAGGGCGATCGAGAGCGGCTTCTCGTGGACGTGGGTGTCCACCAGAGGACCGACGTACTCGAGCAGACCCTCACCGAGCTGCGAGTAGTACGCGTTGATCTGACGCGCGCGCTTCGCCGCGTAGATCACGAGGCTGTACTTCGAGTCAGTAGCCTCGAGCAGCTCGTCGATCGGCGGGTTGATGATGCCCTCGGGCGTGGAAATGGAAGAGGACACGCTCTACCTTCCGAAAAAGTGGACAGAGATCAAGCAACTTCCATCAAGGCTAGCAGCTCACGTGCTACATCCTCGACGGAGGTGTTGACAAGGGTGGTGTCGAACTCCGCCTCCGCGGCGAGTTCAATCTTTGCGGCCTCGAGGCGGCGCTCGATGACATCGGGCGCCTCCGTACCGCGGCCGGTCAGCCTGCGGACCAGCTCGTCCCAGCTGGGCGGGGCCAGGAAGACCAGTTGAGCCTCCGGCATCGACTCACGGACCAGCCGCGCGCCCTGGAGATCGATCTCCAGGAGCACGGGCTCGCCCGCTTCGAGCCGCTCGGTCACGGCACGCCGGGGCGTGCCGTAGCGATTGCCGGCGAACTCGGCCCATTCCAGCAGCTCACCGTTGGCGACGAGCTTGTCGAACTCGTCGTCGCTCACGAAGAAGTACTGGATGCCGTGGCGCTCACCGGGTCGCGGCTTGCGTGTGGTGGCCGACACCGAGAGCCATACCTCGGGGTGGACCTTGCGCATATGGGCGACGACCGTGCTCTTGCCGACCCCGGAGGGGCCGGAGAGCACGGTCAGCCGCGGACGTACGTCCGGGGGTACGGGGGTCGTCCCCCGGGATGTTGCAGCCATGGATGCGATTATCCAGGTTCTCGGGGGTGCCCGAGAACGTCAGGCGGGGCCGCCGCCGAACTCGCGCTCCAAAGAGGCGATCTGGTTGGAGCCGAGACCGCGCACACGACGGCTCTCGGAGATGCCGAGCCGCTCCATGATCTGCTTGGCGCGGACCTTGCCCACGCCCGGCAGGGACTCGAGCAGGGCGGAGACCTTCATCTTGCCGACGACGTCATTCTCCTGTCCCTGCTTGATGACCTCATGGAGCGAGGCGCCGGAGTGCTTGAGTCGATTCTTGACCTCGGCCCGCTCCCGGCGAGCCGCGGCGGCCTTTTCGAGCGCGGCTGCGCGCTGTTCAGGGGTAAGGGGCGGAAGAGCCACGCCTACGTCACCTCGGATGTCGAACTGTCGGATACGGACCGGTGAGGAAGCTGGTCGCCCCACACCAGGCGAGCAACGAACAGCAGGTCGCGAACAACGAGCTGCACGTTTGCTCTCGACGGAGACTAGCGGCCTGGGCCGCTCCAGTCAGCGAGTAACGACGAAAAGTCCTGGTCAGCCTCGCTCGAGTAGGACATATCAGACATAACATCCTGGTTTTGGGTAGGATTCCGTCAACATGGGTCGCACAGATTCCGGAAGCCGTCGCGCGGACGTGGTGCCGGCACCGTGCGGACGCCCCGTCACGCCCCCGAGACCGCCACCCTGACCTCGTCGGCGAAGCGAGAAGCGGACTCTCGCAGTCCGGAAACATCCGGACCGAAGCGGAGCACGCCACGGCTCACACTCGGTACGACGTTGCCGACGGCCGCCCCGAAGACGCCCGGCAGGTCCGCCGGCGTCGCGCCCTGCGCGCCGATGCCCGGAGCCAGCAGCGGACCGTTGATGGCGAGATCCGCTCCCGCGTCGCCGAGCGTCGCGCCGACCACCGCGCCGACCGACCCGAGCGGCTCCGCGCCCTCGTTCTCGGCCGCCATGTGGTCGAGCATCAGCTGCGCGAGCGACCGGCCGTCCGCGGCAGTGGCCCGCTGGACCTCGGCGCCCTCCGGGTTCGACGTCAGAGCGAGTACGAACACGCCCGCCCCGCTGATCCTGGCCGCGTCCAGCGCCGGACGCAGCGATCCGAAGCCGAGGTACGGCGAGACCGTCACGGCGTCCGAGAAGAGCGTCGAGTCCTTGTCCAGGTAGGTCGCGGCGTACGCGCCCATGGTCGAACCGATGTCGCCGCGCTTGGCGTCCATCAGCACCAGCGCGCCGGCCGCCCTGGCCTCCTCGACCGCCTTCTCCAGTACGGCGATGCCGCGCGAGCCGAAGCGCTCGAAGAACGCCGACTGCGGCTTCAGTACGGCGACCCGGTCGGCCAGGGCCTCGACGACCGTGCGGGTGAAGGTCTCCAGGCCGCCGATGTCGTCGTTCAGGCCCCAGGAGCTCAGCAGCGAGGCGTGCGGGTCGATGCCGACGCAGAGCGGGCCGCGGGTGTCCATGGCGTGGCGCAGACGGGCGCCGAAGGGGGCGAGGGTCACTTGGAGGCCTCCCGGGTCTCGGCGCCGACGGCGTCGGCGAGCGTGGCGTACGGGCTGGCGGCGAGGCGTGCCACCAGGCCCTGGTGGATCGCGCGGCCCCAGAACGGTCCTTCGTAGATGAAGGCGCTGTAACCCTGCACGAGCGTGGCGCCCGCGAGGATGCGCTCCCAGGCGTCGTCGGCGTTCTGGATGCCTCCGACGCCGACCAGGGTGATCCGGTCGCCCACGCGCGCGTACAGGCGGCGCAGGACCTCCAGGGAGCGCTCCTTGACGGGCGCTCCGGACAGTCCGCCGGTCTCCTTGACGAGGGCCGGGTCGGACTTCAGGCCGAGGCCCTCGCGGGCGATGGTGGTGTTGGTGGCGATGATGCCGTCCAGGCCGAGCTCCAGCGCCAGGTCGGCGACGGCGTCGACGTCCTCGTCGGCCAGGTCGGGCGCGATCTTGACGAGGAGGGGGACGCGGCGGCCGGTGACGGTACGGTCGGCCGCCTCGCGTACGGCGGTCAGCAGCGGGCGCAGCGACTCGGTGGCCTGGAGGTTGCGCAGCCCCGGGGTGTTCGGGGAGGAGACGTTCACCACCAGGTAGTCGGCGTGGGCGGCGAGGCGCTCGGTGGAGGTGACGTAGTCGGCGACGGCCTCCTCCTCCGGAACCGCCTTGGTCTTGCCGATGTTGACGCCGACGACCGTCCTGAACACCGGGTTGCGGGCCGCCAGACGGGCCGCCACCGCCTCGGAGCCCTCGTTGTTGAAGCCCATGCGGTTGATGAGCGCGCGGTCCTCCACGAGGCGGAAGAGGCGCTTCTTGGGGTTGCCGGGCTGCGGCTGGGCGGTGACCGTGCCGATCTCGATGTGGTCGAAGCCGAGCATCGACATGCCGTCGATGGCGACGGCGTTCTTGTCGAAGCCGGCGGCGAGGCCGAACGGGCCGTGCATGCGCAGGCCGAGCGCCTCGGTGCGCAGCGAGGCGTGACGCGGCGCGAGGAGGGCGGCGGCGAAGGTGCGCAGGACCGGGACGCGGGCCGCGAGGCGGATCCAGCGGAAGGCCGTGTGGTGGGCCTGCTCGGGGTCCATGCGCTTGAAGACGAGGTCGAAGAAGAGTTTGTACATGGGTGCTTTCCTCGGGACGGCCGGGAGGGCTGGGCTCATGAAGAGGGGGACACCGCATCCGGTGTCCCCCTCCTGTGCCGACTGCTAGACCTCGCGGGCCGCGGTCAGGTGCTGCGCGTGTTCCTGGAGGGAACGCACGCCCACGTCGCCGTGGGTGAGCGCGTCGATGCCCTGGACGGCGGCCGCGAGGGCCTGGACCGTCGTGAGGCACGGGACGCTGCGGGCCACGGCGGCCGTACGGATCTCGTAGCCGTCGAGGCGGCCGCCCGTGCCGTACGGCGTGTTGACGATGAGGTCGACCTCGCCGTCGTGGATGAGCTGGACGATCGTCTTCTCGCCCTGCGGGCCCTGGCCCTCGCTCTGCTTGCGCACGACGGTGGCGTTGAGGCCGTTGCGCTTGAGGACCTCGGCCGTGCCGGAGGTGGCGAGCAGCTCGAAGCCGTGGGCGACCAGTTCGCGCGCCGGGAAGATCATCGAGCGCTTGTCGCGGTTGGCGACCGAGATGAACGCGCGGCCCTTCGTCGGCAGCGGACCGTACGCGCCGGCCTGCGACTTGGCGTACGCCGTGCCGAAGACCGAGTCGATGCCCATGACCTCGCCGGTGGAGCGCATCTCCGGGCCGAGGACGGTGTCCACGCCGCGGCCCTGGATGTCGCGGAAGCGGCTCCACGGCATCACGGCCTCCTTGACGGAGATCGGCGCGTCGAGCGGCAGCGTGCCGCCGTCGCCGGTCTTCGGCAGCATCCCCTCCGCGCGCAGCTCGGCGACGGTCGCGCCCAGCGAGATGCGGGCGGCGGCCTTCGCGAGCGGCACCGCGGTCGCCTTGGAGGTGAAGGGGACGGTGCGCGAGGCGCGCGGGTTGGCTTCGAGGACGTACAGGATGTCGCCGGCCATCGCGAACTGGATGTTGATCAGTCCGCGTACACCGACGCCCTTGGCGATGGCCTCGGTCGAGACCCGCAGCCGCTTGATGTCGAAGCCGCCGAGGGTGATCGGGGGCAGCGCGCAGGCGGAGTCGCCGGAGTGGATGCCGGCCTCCTCGATGTGCTCCATGACGCCGCCGAGGTAGAGCTCGGTGCCGTCGTAGAGCGCGTCGACGTCGATCTCGATCGCGTCGTCGAGGAAGCGGTCGACCAGGACCGGCCGGGTGGGGCTGATCTCGGTGGACTCGGCGATGTACGAGGCCAGGCGCGTCTCGTCGTACACGATCTCCATGCCGCGTCCGCCCAGCACGTACGACGGGCGTACGAGGACGGGGTAGCCGATCTCGTCGGCGATGGCCTTGGCCTCGTCGAAGGTCGTCGCGGTGCCGTGCTTGGGGGCGGGCAGACCGGCCTCGGCGAGGACGCGGCCGAAGGCGCCGCGGTCCTCGGCGGCGTGGATGGCCTCCGGCGGGGTGCCGACGACCGGTACGCCGTTGTCCTTGAGCGCCTGGGCGAGGCCCAGCGGGGTCTGGCCGCCGAGCTGCACGACGACGCCCGCGATCGGGCCCGCGAGGGTCTCGGCGTGGACGATCTCCAGCACGTCCTCGAGCGTCAGCGGCTCGAAGTACAGGCGGTCGGAGGTGTCGTAGTCGGTGGAGACGGTCTCCGGGTTGCAGTTGACCATCACGGTCTCGTAGCCGGCGTCGCGGAGCGCGAAGGAGGCGTGGACGCAGGAGTAGTCGAACTCGATGCCCTGGCCGATGCGGTTCGGGCCCGAGCCGAGGATGATCACCGCGGGCTTCTCGCGCGGTGCGACCTCGGACTCCTCGTCGTACGAGGAGTAGAAGTACGGCGTCTTCGCGGCGAACTCGGCGGCGCAGGTATCGACCGTCTTGTAGACCGGGCGGACGCCGAGCGCGTGCCGGACCTCGCGTACGACGTCCTCGCGCAGCCCGCGGATCTCGGCGATCTGGACGTCCGAGAAACCGTGGCGCTTGGCCTCCGCGAGCAGCTCCGGGTCGAGCTTCCCGGCGGCGGCGAGCTCGTCCGCGTGCTCCTTGATGAGGAACATCTGGTCGACGAACCACGGGTCGATCCTCGTGGCGTCGAAGACCTCCTCGGGGGTGGCGCCGGCCCGGATGGCCTGCATGACGGTGTTGATGCGGCCGTCGGTGGGGACCTTGGCGGTCTCCAGGAGCGCGGCCTTGTCGCCCGGGTCGCCGGTGAAGGCGAACTGGCTGCCCTTCTTCTCCAGCGAGCGCAGCGCCTTCTGGAGCGCCTCGGTGAAGTTGCGGCCGATCGCCATGGCCTCGCCCACCGACTTCATGGTGGTGGTGAGGGTGGCGTCGGCGAGCGGGAACTTCTCGAAGGCGAAGCGGGGCACCTTGACGACGACGTAGTCGAGCGTGGGCTCGAAGGACGCCGGGGTCTTCTCGGTGATGTCGTTCGGGATCTCGTCCAGCGTGTAGCCGACGGCGAGACGTGCGGCGATCTTGGCGATCGGGAAGCCGGTCGCCTTCGAGGCGAGCGCCGAGGAGCGCGAGACGCGCGGGTTCATCTCGATGACGATGATCCGGCCGTCGTCGGGGTTGACGGCGAACTGGATGTTGCAGCCGCCGGTGTCGACGCCGACCTCGCGGATGATCGCGATGCCGACGTCACGCAGCCGCTGGTACTCGCGGTCGGTGAGTGTCATCGCCGGGGCGACGGTGATGGAGTCACCGGTGTGCACGCCCATCGGGTCGAAGTTCTCGATGGAGCAGACGACCACGACGTTGTCGTTCTTGTCGCGCATCAGCTCCAGCTCGTACTCCTTCCAGCCGAGGATGGACTCCTCCAGGAGCACCTCGGTGGTCGGCGAGAGCATGAGTCCCTGTCCGGCGATGCGGCGCAGCTCGTCCTCGTCGTGCGCGAAGCCGGAGCCGGCGCCGCCCATGGTGAAGGAGGGACGTACGACGACGGGGTAGCCGCCGAGCGTGTCGACGCCCGCGAGGACGTCGTCCATGGAGTGGCAGATGACCGAGCGGGCGGACTCGCCGTAACCGATCTTGGCCTTGACGGCCTCG
This sequence comes from Streptomyces sp. Wb2n-11, assembly GCF_001049855.1. Taxonomy (NCBI): domain Bacteria; kingdom Bacillati; phylum Actinomycetota; class Actinomycetes; order Kitasatosporales; family Streptomycetaceae; genus Streptomyces; species Streptomyces sp. Wb2n-11. The sequence goes on along the minus strand of NZ_CVPB01000001.1, from coordinate 6,021,392 downwards.
ACGACGCCCTTGAAGAGGTCGCGGTCCTCGCCCTTGTTGATGGCCTCGACGTTGGCGCCGATGAGCTCGACGCCGTACTTCTCCAGCACACCCTGCTCGTGCATGGAGATGGCCGTGTTGAGGGCCGTCTGGCCACCCAGCGTCGGCAGCAGCGCGTCGGGGCGCTCCTTGGCGATGATCTTCTCGACGAACTCCGGGGTGATCGGCTCGACGTACGTGGCGTCGGCGATCTCCGGGTCGGTCATGATCGTCGCCGGGTTGGAGTTGACCAGGATGACGCGCAGGCCCTCGGCCTTGAGGACGCGGCAGGCCTGCGTGCCGGAGTAGTCGAACTCCGCGGCCTGGCCGATGACGATCGGACCGGAGCCGATGACCAGGACGGACTGGATATCGGTGCGCTTAGGCACGCTGGCCCTCCATGAGCTGTACGAAGCGGTCGAACAGGTAGGCGGCGTCGTGCGGACCCGCTGCCGCCTCGGGGTGGTACTGGACGCTGAAGGCCGGCTGGTCGAGCAGCTGGAGGCCCTCGACCACGTCGTCGTTCAGGCAGACGTGGGACACCTCGGCGCGCCCGTACGGGGTCTCGGAGACCTTGTCGAGCGGGGCGTCGACGGCGAAGCCGTGGTTGTGCGCGGTGACCTCGACCTTGCCGGTCGTGCGGTCCTGCACGGGCTGGTTGATGCCGCGGTGGCCGTACTTCAGCTTGTACGTGCCGAAGCCGAGCGCCCGGCCCAGGATCTGGTTGCCGAAGCAGATGCCGAAGAGCGGCGTCCTGCGCGCGAGGACGTCCTTGACGACGGTGAGGTCGACCGTGGACGGGTCGCCGGGGCCGTTGGAGAGGAACACCCCGTCGGGGGCGACGGCGTACACGTCCTCGGCCGTGGCGGTGGCCGGCAGCACGTGCACCTCGATGCCGCGCTCGGCCATCCGGTGCGGGGTCATGCCCTTGATGCCGAGGTCGATCGCGGCGACGGTGAACTTCTTCTCGCCGATCGCGGGGACGACGTACGGCTCCTCGGTGGCGACCTCGGCGGCGAGCGAGGCGCCCACCATCTGGGGTGCCTCCTTCACGCGGGCGAGCAGCGTCTCCTCGTCGGCGAGGGCGTCACCGGAGAAGATGCCGACGCGCATCGCGCCGCGCTCGCGCAGGTGGCGGGTGAGCGCGCGGGTGTCGATGCCGCTGATGCCCACGATGCCCTGGTCGACGAGCTGCTCGTCGAGGGAGCGGCTGGAGCGCCAGTTGGAGGGGACGCGGGCGGGGTCGCGCACGACGTAACCGGCGACCCAGATCTTCTTCGACTCGTCGTCCTCGTCGTTCACGCCGGTGTTGCCGACGTGCGGAGCCGTCATCACGACGACCTGGCGGTGGTACGAGGGGTCGGTGAGGGTCTCCTGGTAGCCGGTCATGCCGGTGTTGAACACCGCCTCGCCGAAGGTCTCCCCCACGGCCCCGTAGGCACGGCCGCGGAACGTGCGGCCGTCCTCCAGGACGAGTACGGCGGGAGCCTTGCCGGCTCCCCGGGTGGAGATGGTCATCGTGCGGTGCCTTCCGTCGAAATGCGTGTCATGGAGTTGATGGCCTCGACCCAGGCGGTGTGCTCCGCCGCGCGGTCGGAGCGGAAGCCGGAGTCGATCTGCTTGTCGCCGTGCTGCCAGGTGACGACCAGCAGGCCGCCCTCGGCGAGGACCTTGCCCGCGATGCCCTTGTCGAGCCTGGCCTCGCGCAGCGCCGCCGCGGGGACGAAGAAGTCGGCCGCCCCGGGGCGTACGACCTCCAGGCCCGCGTCGGTGAGTGTCAGCTCGGCCCTGCTGCGCGTACCGAGACCGTGGGCCACGATCCGGTCGAGCCACTGTCCGGCGGTCGTCGAGCCGTGGTAGCGGCCGCTCATGCTCAGCTTCGCCTCACCCGGCGTCTCGGGCGCGGCGGGCAGTTCGGGCAGGTCCGACTGGAGGACGGCGCGCCACTTCCAGCCCTGGCGCATCAGCCAGTACATGAGCGCGACGAAGAGCAGCAGCCCGACGACCCAGCCGATGCGCGCGGCCCAGTCGGTCACTTCGGCGGACTTCCGCTCCGCGGCGGCGGCCTCGGCGGCCAGATGGATGAAAGGTGTCACGCCAGATTCCCGTCGACGACCGTTGCACGGCCCCGCAGCCAGGTGTGGGTGACGCGTCCCGGCAGCTCACGGCCCTCGTAGGGGGTGTTGCGGCTGCGGGAGGCGAAGCCCGCGGGGTCCACAGCTCCACGGTAAGCCGGATCGACCAGCGTGAGGTTCGCGGGCTCGCCTGCCGAGACGGGACGGCCGTGGCCCTCCAGGCGGCCGATGGCCGCCGGGCGGAGGGACATGCGGTCGGCGACGCCGGCCCAGTCGAGCAGGCCGGTGTCGACCATCGTCTGCTGGACGACGGACAGGGCGGTCTCCAGACCGACCATGCCCATGGCCGCCGCGGCCCACTCGCAGTCCTTGTCCTCGTGCGGGTGCGGGGCGTGGTCGGTGGCGACGCAGTCGATGGTGCCGTCGGCGAGCGCCTCGCGCAGGGCCGTGACGTCGGCCTCGGTGCGCAGCGGCGGGTTCACCTTGTAGACGGGGTTGTACGTACGGACCAGCTCGTCCGTGAGCAGGAGGTGGTGCGGGGTGACCTCGGCGGTGACGTTCCAGCCCTTGGACTTGGCCCAGCGGACGATCTCCACCGAGCCGGCCGTGGACAGGTGGCAGATGTGCACGCGGGAGCCGACGTGGGCGGCGAGGAGGACGTCGCGGGCGATGATCGACTCCTCCGCGACCGCCGGCCAGCCGCCGAGACCCAGCTCGGAGGAGACGATGCCCTCGTTCATCTGGGCGCCCTCGGTGAGGCGGGGCTCCTGGGCGTGCTGGGCGACGACGCCGTCGAACGCCTTCACGTACTCCAGCGCGCGGCGCATGATCACGGCGTCGTCGACGCACTTGCCGTCGTCGGAGAAGACCTTCACGCCCGCGGCGGAGTCGTGCATGGCGCCGAGCTCGGCGAGCTGCTTGCCCTCCAGGCCGACGGTGACGGCGCCGACGGGCTGCACGTCGCAGTAGCCGGACTCCTTGCCGAGGCGCCAGACCTGCTCGACGACGCCGGCGGTGTCGGCGACCGGGAAGGTGTTGGCCATGGCGTGGACGGCCGTGAAGCCGCCGACCGCGGCCGCCTTCGTACCGGTCAGGACGGTCTCGGAGTCCTCGCGGCCGGGCTCGCGCAGGTGGGTGTGCAGGTCGACGAGGCCGGGCAGCAGGATCTTGCCCTCGGCCTCGACGACGGTCGCGCCCTCGGCGCTCAGGCCGGTTCCGACCGCCTCGATGCTCTCGCCGTCGATCAGGACGTCCTGCGGCTCGCCGCCCAGTACCTTCGCACCGCGGATCAGGATCTTGCTCATGGTTACTTGCTCTCCTCGGTGCGTGCGGGGGTGGGGCTGATGGCGGATTCGTTGCCGCCCAGAAGCAGGTAGAGGACGGCCATCCGGGTCGAGACGCCGTTGGCGACCTGCTCGACGGCCGTGCAGCGGTCGGAGTCCGCGACCTGCGCGGTGATCTCCATGCCCCGGTTCATCGGGCCGGGGTGCATCACGATGGCGTGTTCGGGCATCCGCGCCATCCGGTCGCCGTCCAGGCCGTAGCGCCGCGAGTACTCGCGCTCGGTCGGGAAGAAGGCGGCGTTCATCCGCTCGCGCTGCACTCGCAGCATCATTACCGCGTCGGACTTCGGCAGCACGCTGTCGAGGTCGTACGAAATCTCGCAGGGCCACCGCTCGACGCCGATCGGAACCAGCGTGGGCGGCGCGACGAGCGTCACCTCGGCGCCGAGGGTGTGCAGCAGGTGGACGTTGGAGCGGGCGACGCGGCTGTGCAGGACGTCGCCGACGATCGTGATCCGGCGCCCGTCGAGGTCACGCCCTTTCCCGGCGTCGGCCCCTACGAGCCTGCGGCGCATGGTGAAGGCGTCGAGCAGCGCCTGGGTGGGGTGCTCGTGCGTACCGTCGCCCGCGTTGACGACCGCGCCGTCGATCCAGCCGGAGGTCGCGAGGCGGTAGGGGGCCCCGGAGGCTCCGTGCCGGATGACGACGGCGTCGGCGCCCATCGCCTCCAGGGTGAGCGCGGTGTCCTTGAGCGACTCGCCCTTGGAGACGGACGAGCCCTTCGCGGAGAAGTTGATGACGTCGGCGGAGAGGCGCTTGGCGGCGGCCTCGAAGGAGATGCGGGTACGGGTCGAGTCCTCGAAGAAGAGGTTGACGACCGTACGTCCGCGCAGGGTCGGCAGCTTCTTGATCGGCCGGTCCGCGACGCGGGCCATCTCCTCGGCGGTGTCGAGGATCAGCACGGCGTCGTCGCGGGTGAGGTCGGCGGCCGAGATGAGGTGACGCTTCATCTGGTGCTCCGTGGTTCGTGAGGGGCGCGTATGTGGAGGCGGGCAGGAGGGCAGGCTGACGCGCAGGCCCGGTTTGTCCGGGTCCGTACGGGAAAGCGCTACTGCTCGCCGACCGGAGCGGCCTGGCGGAGTCCGAGCAGCACGGCGTCGCGGCCGTCCTCCTCGGAGAGCTGGACCTTGACCGCCTCCCGCAACGACGTGGGGAGGTTCTTGCCGACGTAGTCGGCGCGGATCGGCAGTTCGCGGTGGCCGCGGTCGACGAGGACCGCGAGCTGTACGGCGCGGGGGCGGCCGATGTCGCCCAGGGCGTCCAGCGCGGCCCGGATCGTACGGCCGGAGAACAGCACGTCGTCGACGAGGACGACGAGCCGGTCCTCGATGCCGTCACCGGGGATCTCCGTGCGCGCGAGGGCACGCGCGGGGCGCATGCGCAGATCGTCGCGGTACATGGTGATGTCGAGGGAGCCGACCGGCATCGCGCGGCCGGTGATCTGTTCGAGCCTGGCGGCCAGCCTGCGGGCCAGGAAGACGCCGCGGGTGGGAATGCCGAGGAGCACCACGTCGTCGGCACCCTTGGCGCGCTCGACGATCTCGTGGGCGATGCGGGTCAGTACCCGCTCGATGTCAGGGCCCTCGAGTACAGGGCGCGGGGCATCGGAATTAACCGTGTCCATTGGAAACGGACCTCCTTCTCCGCCTCACGGGACGGACCTTAAAGGACGTCGAAATTGCGCCACCCACGGTACCAGCTCTATTCGGCTGCCCTTGCGGGACCCCCCGCGTAGGCGGTCTGGACCCATTCGGCTTGACGCACCCAAGTAACGCTGCGTAACCTCACAGTGAGTTACCAGCCGCGCGGCGGAGCCGCACGTCGTCACAGCGTCCGGGGAGCCATATGTCCAGCGAATACGCAAAACAGCTCGGGGCCAAGCTCCGCGCCATCCGCACCCAGCAGGGCCTTTCCCTCCACGGTGTCGAGGAGAAGTCCCAGGGCCGCTGGAAAGCCGTCGTGGTCGGATCGTACGAGCGCGGCGACCGCGCCGTGACCGTGCAGCGCCTCGCCGAGCTGGCGGACTTCTACGGCGTCCCGGTGCAGGAGCTGCTGCCCGGTACGACGCCCGGCGGCGCCGCCGAGCCGCCGCCGAAGCTCCGCCTGGACCTGGAGCGCCTCGCCCACGTCCCGGCCGAGAAGGCCGGCCCGCTCCAGCGTTACGCCGCCACGATCCAGTCGCAGCGCGGCGACTACAACGGCAAGGTCCTGTCGATCCGCCAGGACGACCTGCGCACGCTGGCCGTCATTTACGACCAGTCGCCCTCGGTCCTGACCGAGCAGCTGATCAGCTGGGGTGTGCTCGACGCGGACGCGCGCCGCGCGGTCGCCCACGAGGACGCCTGAAACCGGGCAACACCAGCAGAAACGTAACGCCGGGACGGGCGGAAACCTTTCAGGTTTCCGCCCGTCCCGGCGTTTTCTCGCATTCCGAGCCGCGTCCGCGACGAAAGGGCCCGCGGCATGCTCAAAAGCGTGCCGCGGGCCCTTTCAGCCGTTGAATAAATCCCGGCCCGAGCCTATCCGCGACGCAGATTCGGCTTGAGGTCCTTGAAGCGGCCGAGGAGGCCGTTCACGAAGGACGGGGACTCGTCCGTGGAGAACTCCTTGGCGAGTTGCACCGCCTCGTCGATCACCACCGCGTCGGGTGTCTCGTCCATCCACACCAGCTCGTACGTGCCGAGCCGCAGGAGGTTCCGGTCGACGACCGGCATCCTGTCGATCTCCCAGTCGACCGCGTACGTCGCGATGAGGTCCTCGATGCGGTCCGCGTGTTCGGCGTACCCCTCGACGAGCTGCATCGTGTACTCGCTGACCGGCGGCTGGCGGGTGTCGGTCCTGGCGTGCCGCATCCAGTCCGCGAGGACCGTCTGCACGGGCTCGCCGCGCTGGTCGGCCTCGAAGAGGATCTGGAAGGCGCGCTTGCGCGCCGTGTTCCGGGCAGCCACGGTTAGCTGTTCACCCGGCCGAGGTAATCGCTCGTGCGGGTGTCGACCTTGATCTTCTCACCGGTGGTGATGAAGAGCGGGACCTGGATCTCGTGGCCGGTCTCCAGCGTGGCGGGCTTGGTGCCACCGGTGGAGCGGTCGCCCTGGACACCCGGGTCGGTGTGCTGGACGGTGAGCTCGACGGCGGCCGGGAGCTCGACGTAGAGCACCTCGCCCTCGTGCTGCGCGACCGAGGCGGTGAAGCCCTCGACCAGGAAGTTGGCGGCGTCGCCGACGGCCTTGCGGTCGACCATCAGCTGGTCGTAGGTGTCCATGTCCATGAAGACGAAGTACTCGCCGTCCATGTACGAGAACTGCATGTCACGCCGGTCAATGGTGGCCGTCTCGACCTTGACGCCGGCGTTGAAGGTCTTGTCGACCACCTTGCCGGACAGCACGTTCTTGAGCTTGGTGCGCACGAAGGCAGGGCCCTTGCCGGGCTTGACGTGCTGGAACTCGACGACGGACCAGAGCTGGCCCCCGTCGAGCTTGAGCACCATGCCGTTCTTGAGGTCGTTCGTGGAAGCCACGGTTGCGGAATCTCCTGGACTGAAGGCTGGTGGGGCTGCGGTGACCTCGGGGGTCGCGCTGCGGCTCACGGCTACAGCGCGAGCAGCTCCTTGGTCGTGATGGTGAGTAGCTCGGGTCCGCCGTCCGCCTCGGGGCGCACGACGAGCGTGTCATCGATCCGGACACCGCCCCGGCCCGGGAGGTGGACCCCCGGTTCGACGGTGACCGGCACACAAGCGTCCAGTTTACCCATGGTCCCAGGTGCAAGCTGCGGGTCCTCCTCTATTTCGAGCCCGACACCGTGCCCGGTCCGCGGTGCGACGGCCTCACCGTGGCCCGCCGCGGCCAGTACCTGGCGTGCCGCACGGTCGACTTCGCGGTACTCGGCTCCCGGCACGAGAGCCTCCCGGCCTGCCCGCTGAGCGGCGAATACGACGTCGTACAGCTCGATCTGCCAGTCGGCGGGCGTCGTGCCGATGACGAAGGTACGGCCGATCTCACAGCGGTAGCCGCGGTAGTTGGCGCCGAGGCAGACGGAGAGAAAATCACCTTCCTCGACCCGCCGGTCCGACGGCCGGTGCCTGCGCAGGCCCGAGTTCGGCCCGGTGGCCACCGAGGTGGGGAAGGCGGACCCGTCCGCGCCGTGGTCGACCAGGCGGCGTTCGAGCTCCAGCGCGAGGTGCCGCTCCGTACGGCCGACCAGGATCGATTCGAGCAGCTCACCGAGGGCCTGGTCGGTGATCTCGGCCGCGATCCGCAGGCACGCGATCTCCTCCTCGTCCTTGACGATCCGCAGCTGCTCGACCGCGCCGGCGAGGTCGCCCAGGCGCAGTCGCGGCGCGACCGAGCCGAGCGCCCGGTGCCTGGCGACGGTCAGGTGGTGCTCCTCGACGGCCAGGGACTCCGCGCCGGCCGCCGCGGCCGTCCCGGCCGCCGCGACGACGGTGTCGCCGTCCGGCTCCGGCAGGACCGTGGTCCGCAGCTGTTCGTCGGGACGGCCGTCCGCCGGATCGGCGACCGGCGTACGGGGGCAGATCAGCACGTCCTCGTCCGGCCCGAGCAGCAGCACGGCGCCGGGCGGCGCCCCGCCCGCGAGATAGCGGACATTGGCGGGGCGTGAGACCAGTGCGGCGCCGCTGCCGGCCGCGGCGCCGCACTGGTCGCGCAGCCGGCCGCGGCGGGCCGCATACAGCTCTGACATGTTCCGAGCCTACGAGCGGAGCGGCCTCCCGGCCGCTTCAGCGCGTCCGACCGGGCGGCGCGGCCCGGCAGCGCGGTTCAGCGGCCCGGCGGCCCGGCAGCGCGGTTCAGCGGCCCGGCCGTGGGGGGCTGTCCGGCCGTCGCGCGGCGCCGCCCCGGCCCTACCAGGCCGGCGGGCTGGCTATGGAGCGGGCCAGCACCTCGTCCAGTACGCGGGCCGTGGTCTCCACGTCGTACTGCGAGTTGTCGATGATCGGCAGCCCCGAGCCGTACCAGCCGGCCATCCGGCCGTGGATACGGGCCACCTCCTCGTCCGACAGGCGCCGGTTGCCGCTGCGCTGGGCGTTGCGCTCCAGCACGATCTCCAGGCCGGGGAGTATGACCACCGGCAGCAGCCCGGGCCCCACGTGGCGCTTCCAGCCGCCGAGCCCGACGACGGGACGATCCGGGAAGACGGCGTCGTCGACGATGCACGAGATGCCGTTGGCCAGGAAGTTGCGGGCGGCGAAGCCGCAGGTGCGGCGGGCGAGGCGGTACTGGGCCTCGGACTGGTCGTTCCAGCCGGACTGCGGGTCGGCGAATCCCGAGCAGACCCATTCGCGTACGTCGTCGAGGCTGATGTGCGCGGTCGGCACCCGGCGGTGCCCGGCCCAGTGCTTGGCCACGGTCGTCTTGCCCGCGCCCGCGGGGCCGATGAGCAGCACCGCCAGCGTCGTGCTCCCGGTGTCCGTGGGCGCGGCGGCGGGCGGCGGCGCGGGAACGGGGACCGGTCCGCCGGGCGGCAGCTGGATGTGTCCGGTGACGTCCCGGGCCGGCGGCCCCGGCGTGTGCTGCGGGGCCGGGCCGCTCCAGCCGGGGGCCGGAGCGTGGGCGGGCGCGTGGCCGGGTCCGTGGTCCTGCGGGCCGCCGGGGGCGGTTCCCGGGGCTCCAGGGGCTTGCGGAGGCCCCTGGGGCGCCGGTGGCCCGACGGGGGGGCCTGCGGGGTGCGGGGCGCCGTGCGTCCATCCGACGCCGGGCCTGTGGGGCGGTGGCAGCGGAGCCCCCACTGCGTGCTGCATCCGGTGCCACTCCGTCTCGTACAGGCGACTCGTACTGGGCCAGGGCGGTTTCGGCAGGCCCGGGCCTACCGAAAGGTACCTGCCCCTGCCGCGTTGATGTGAACGGCCGGGGCAGGTCCAGAGTGCCCTGTCAGCCGCCGAGTTCCTCGGCCAGGGCCCGCAGGGCGAGCCGGTACGAGCCGATGCCGAAGCCCGCGATCGTACCGCTGGCGACGGCGGCGACCACCGAGGTGTGCCGGAATTCCTCACGTGTGTACGGGTTCGAGATGTGCACCTCGATGAGCGGCGCGGTGCGCTGGGCCGCCGCGTCCCTCATTCCGTACGAGTAGTGCGTGAAGGCTCCCGGGTTGATAACGACCGGAATTGACCCGTCCGCCGCCTCGTGGAGCCAGCGGATCAGCTCGCCCTCGTCATTGGTCTCGCGTACGTCGACGTCGAAACCGAGTTCCTTGCCGAGCCGTCCGCACTCCTCGACGAGCCCGGCGTACGACGTCGCGCCGTACACCTCGGGCTCGCGCGAGCCGAGCCGGCCGAGGTTGGGGCCGTTGAGGACGTAGACCCGTCGCGTCACTTGGACACCTCGCCGTACGCGGCGAGCAGCACCGCCGGGTCCGGGCCTTCGAGCACGGTCGGCTTGGCGAGACCGTCGAGGACGATGAAGCGCAGCAGGTTGCCGCGCGACTTCTTGTCGACCTTCATGTTCTCCAGGAGCTTGGGCCACTGGTCGCCGCGGTAGGCGAGCGGCAGCCCGACCGATTCCAGCACCGTGCGGTGCCGGTCGGCGGTCGCGTCGTCCAGACGGCCGGCGAGACGGCCGAGTTCGGCGGCGAAGACCATGCCGATGGAGACGGCGGCGCCGTGGCGCCAGTTGTAGCGCTCGTTCTTCTCGATGGCGTGCGCCAGCGTGTGACCGTAGTTCAGGATCTCGCGCAGACCGGATTCCTTCAGGTCGCTCGACACGACGTCGGCCTTGACCCGGATCGCGCGCTCGATCAGCTCGGCGGTGTGCGGTCCCTCGGGCGTGCGGGCCGCCGCCGGGTCCTCCTCGATCAGGTCGAGGATCGCCGGGTCGGCGATGAAGCCCGCCTTGATGATCTCGGCGAGGCCGCTGATGTAGTCGTTGACCGGCAGCGAGTCCAGCGCGGCCAGGTCGCACAGCACCCCGGCCGGCGGGTGGAAGGCGCCGACGAGGTTCTTGCCCTCGGCGGTGTTGATGCCCGTCTTGCCGCCGACGGCCGCGTCGACCATGCCGAGCACGGTCGTCGGTACGGCGATCCAGCGCACCCCGCGCAGCCAGGTGGCCGCGACGAATCCGGCCACGTCGGTGGTGGCGCCGCCGCCGACCCCGACGATCACGTCGGTGCGCGTGAAGTTGGTCTGCCCGAGCGCCTTCCAGCAGTACGCCGCCACCTCGACGGTCTTGGACTCCTCGGCGTTCGGCAGCTGGATCGCGATGGCCTCGTAGCCCTGGCTCGCGAGATCCTCACGGATCGCGTCGCCGGTGCCGGCGAGTGCTTCGGGGTGCAGGACGGCGACGCGCCGGGCCCGGTCGCCGATCAGCCCGGGGAGCTCACCGAGCAGCTGCCGGCCGACCAGCACCTCGTAGGGCTCCGCGCCCTCACTGCCGCCGATCTGGATACGGGTGACTGCCTGCTCCGTCATGCTTCCTTCAATTCGAGTGCGTCGAGGACCGCCTGGGCGACCTCTTCGGGGGTGCGGTCGTCGGTCTCGACGACCGCGTCGGCCACCTCGGCGTACAGGTGACGGCGTGCTTCCATCAGCTGCTTCCACTGCTGGCGCGGGTTGACGGCCAGCAGCGGACGCGCGGTGTTCAGCCCGACGCGCTTGATCGCCTCGGTGACGTTCATGGAGAGGTAGACGACGGGCCGCCCTGCCAGGGCCGCCCGGGTGCCGTCGTCCATGACCGCCCCGCCGCCGAGCGCGAGGACGCCCGGGTGCTCGGCGAGGGCGGTCCGTACGGCCTGCCGCTCCAGCTCACGGAAGTGCGCCTCGCCCTCGTCGACGAAGATCTCGGCGATCGGCCGGCCCTCGGCCTCGACGATGTCGGCGTCCGTGTCCCGGTACGGCACGTTCAGCCGCTCGGCGAGGATCTCGCCGACGGTGGACTTGCCGACCCCCATGGGTCCGACGAGCACGACCAGGGGGCCGTCTGCCTGGGTCACCGGACGACCAGGTTGTCGAGGTAGCTCCGCACGTTGCGCCGGGTCTCGCCGACGCTGTCGCCGCCGAACTTCTCCGCGACGGCGTCCGCGAGGACCAGCGCGACCATGGCCTCGGCCACGATCCCGGCGGCGGGCACGGCGCACACGTCGGAGCGCTGGTGGTGCGCGGCCGCGACCTCGCCGGTGGCGGTGTCGATGGTGGCGAGCGCGCGCGGCACGGTGGCGATGGGCTTCATGGCGGCCCGTACGCGCAGCAGTTCACCGGTGGACATGCCGCCCTCGGTACCGCCGGCGCGCCCGGAGGTGCGGCGTACGCCCTCGGCGGTCGGCACGATCTCGTCGTGCGCCTTGGAACCGGGCACGCGCGCGAGGTCGAAGCCGTCGCCGACCTCGACGCCCTTGATGGCCTGAATGCCCATCAGCGCGGCGGCCAGCCGGGCATCGAGGCGACGGTCCCAGTGCACGAACGACCCGAGTCCGACGGGCACGTTGTACGCCAGCACCTCGACCACTCCACCCAGCGTGTCGCCGTCCTTGTGGGCCTGGTCGATCTCGGCCACCATCGCCTTCGACGCGTCCGCGTCCAGGCAGCGCACGGGGTCCTCGTCGAGCTTCGCCTCGTCGGCGGGCACGGGCAGCACGCCGTACGGCGCCTTGGCCGCGGCCAGCTCCACCACGTGCGACACGATCTCGACACCGGTGGTCTGCTTCAGGTACGACCGGGCGACGGTGCCCAGCGCGACGCGGGCGGCGGTCTCCCGGGCGCTCGCGCGCTCCAGGACCGGCCGGGCCTCGTCCAGCGCGTACTTCTGCATGCCGGCGAGGTCGGCGTGGCCGGGACGGGGGCGGGTCAGCGGCGCGTTGCGCGCGAGCTTGGCCAGCTCCTCGGGGTCGACCGGATCGGCCGACATGACCTTCTCCCACTTGGGCCACTCGGTGTTGCCCACCATGATCGCGACGGGGCCGCCCATGGTCAGCCCGTGCCGTACGCCGCCGAGGAAGGTGACCTCGTCCTGCTCGAACTTCATGCGCGCGCCGCGTCCATAGCCGAGCCGCCGCCGGGCCAGCGCGTCCGCCACCATCTCCGTGGTGAGGGGGACACCGGAGGGAAGGCCCTCCAGCGTCGCGACGAGTGCGGGGCCGTGGGATTCTCCCGCGGTCAGCCAGCGCAACCTGCTCAACGGTGCTCCTCATGCTCGCGCCTGGAACTGCAACGGCGCGACCGGGTGCGCGGCCCTGGCCCGCCATCCCCGATCCTCCCACGACCGGGCGCTCGACCGGCCCCCGGTCCAGCAGACGGACGGCCTTCTCAGTGTGCGGGACGCCGTGGCCTGAGCCTGCGAACCGCCGCGGCGCGCCGCAGCCCGCGGGCGCCGGTCACGAGCAACAGGAGCAGAACGGCCGCGCCGAGGGCTGCGCGCAGCCAGTCCGGCAGGAAGTGCAGCGCCGCTTTCAGCAGGTCCGGCGCCGCCAGGGTCCGCTCCATAGCCATGCTCATGATCGAATGCTCTCGGTTGTGACCCGCGCTTCTCCGCAGGTCCTAAGGGGCGGCGAGCGCTCGTTCCCCGGCAGTCCGCATCACGGCGAGCGGCGCGGTGGCGCAGCCCGTCATCTGCTCCACCTGGAGCACGGCCTGGTGTACGAGCAGGTCGAGGCCGCCGACGACAGCGCCGGCGCGCGCCGACCAGGCGGCGGCGAGTGCGGTCGGCCAGGGGTCGTACAGGACGTCGAAGAGGGTGCCGGGACGGTCGGGGACGGCCTGCGCGAGGGCGTCGGTGGTGCCGGCCGGGGTGGTGGCGACGACGAGCGGCGCGTCGAACGCCCGCGCCGCCTGCGCCCAGTCGGCGACGCGTACGTCGACTCCGAGCCGTTCGCCCCACTGCCTCATCTCGTCGGCGCGGGCGGAGCTGCGGACGTACGCGGTGACCGGGCCCGCGCACAGACGGGAGAGGGCGGCGAGCGCGGACGAGGCGGTGGCTCCCGCGCCGAGGACGGCGGCGGAGTCGACCTTCTCGATGCCACGCTCGTTCAGTGCGGCGATCATGCCCGGGATGTCGGTGTTGTCACCGAGGCGCCGGCCGTCCTCCGCGAAGACGACGGTGTTGACCGCCTCCACGGAGGCCGCCGTCTCGCTGACCTCGTCGAGCAGCGGCATGACGGCCCGCTTGAGCGGCATGGTCAGGGACAGCCCGGCCCAGGACGGGCCGAGCTCCGTGAAGAAGCCGGGGAGGGCGGCCTCGTCCACTTCGAAGCGGTCGTACGACCAGTGGGTCAGGCCCAGCTCCTCGTACGCGGCGCGGTGCAGCACGGGCGAGAGGGAGTGCGCGATGGGCGAGCCGAGGACCGCCGCCCTGCGGACGTCATTCACTGCCCTTGTTTTCATTGAACTTTTCCTTGAGCTTCAGGAAATCGTCGTGAGTCTTGGCGAATTCCGTCTTGTGCCGGCCGTCGGTCGCCACGAAGTACATCCAGCCGTCCTGCGTCGGCTCGAGCGCGGCGGCCAGGGCTTCAGCACCCGGGTTGCTGATGGGCCCGGGGGTGAGGCCCTTCTGGGTGTACGTGTTGTACGGGTCCTGGTTTCTGTTGATCTCCGACTCGCTGATCTCGATCTCGCTCTGCCCCTTCAGGTAATTGAAGGCGGAGTCGAACTGGAGCAGCTGGTTCGTCTCCGTGTTGGTGGGCTTGAGGCGGTTGTAGATCACCTCGCCCATCCTGCGGAAATCATCGTCCGTCTTGCCTTCGACCTGAACGAGGCTGGCGACGGTAAGGAGTTCCCAGGGCCCCTTCAGGCCGAGCGACTTGGAGTTCGCCTCCAGGTCGAGCTTTTCGTATTCCGCGTTGGCGCGGGCGACCATCTTCTTGAGCACATCTGCAGGCTTCGCGTTCTTCGCGACCGGATAGCTCGCGGGGAAAAGGAAGCCCTCCAGCGGGTCCTTGACATTCGGGTGATTGATCGCCCATTGAGGCAGGCCGAGACTCTCGGCATCCTTTTTCGCGACGGCCTCGGTCGTCCCGGGTTTCGCTTCCAGACGCTTGTCGATCTCCTCATACACCCACGCGTTGCGCCTGCCCTCGGGAATGATCAAGGCATTGCGGCTGCTCGGCTTGAGCATTTCCGAGACAGCATTGTCCGCGGACATCTTCTTGTTGAGGGTGTACACCCCCGCCTGGATGTTCTTGCCCTGCGGGTTCCTGTTCTGAGCGGCGACAAAGGCGCCCTGGCTCTTGACCACGCCGGCCTTTTCCAGGAGGCTGCCGATTTCGTAACCGCCGGCGCCCTGGGGGATCTCCACCTGAGTGGGACCGGACCCCTTGCCCGCATAGTCTTCGGGCGCGCCGAACTGGTTCTGCCAGAACTGGTAGCCGAAGTAGCCGATGCCGCCCACGCCGCCGACCAGGACCACCGCGACGATGAGACACGCCGTGCCGTTGCGGCTCTTCTTCTTTTTGGATTTTCCGCCGCGCCGGTCGCCGCCCCGGCCGCGGCGGGACTCGCGCGGCTCGTCGGGCTCGTCGTCGTCACCGGCGTCGCCACCCGTGAAGAAGGGGTGCTCCTCGGATGCTTCCGGCTCGGGCTCCGGGGTCCGCTCGGGGGCCTGCTCCGGCTCGGGGCCGCGCCGGCCCGGGGGCTGCGGCGGGGGGTACGCGTCCGGTGCGGCGTAGTAGTCGGGGCTCTCGCCGCCGCCGTAGCCGGGCTGCTGGCCGGTGTAGGGGTCGGCCGCCGGGTTCATGCCGTACGGCACCGGCTCCTGCGGCTGGTGTCCGCCGGTGTCCCAGCCGCCGTCATTGCCGTAGTGCTCCTGCTCCGGGTATCCGGGCTGCTGGTGCTGCGGCTGGTACTGCCGGCCGTCGTAGTACGGCTGCTGCGGTGGTTGCGGCTGCTGCTGGTAGTGCTGCGGCTGCGCCTGGTCGCCGTACGGACCCTGGCCGTGGGCGGCCTGCTGTCCTGCCCACCCCTGGTCCCCGTACAACGGGTCCTCGGGATGCCACGGTTCGTGGCCTGCGCCCCGGCCATACTCAGTCATCAAACCCCATAGTGTGCCGCGAGGCGGCGGCTGCTTCGCGCTGGGGCGTGGCAACCGTTCCGCCTCTTCTTTGTGCGGAAGCTGTTCGAACACCGCCGCATCGCGCGGAACGTTACCGTATCGCGATCAGACAACCACTTCGACGCCCTCGCCCGGGGGATTGCCTGAGACCCGTTCGGCCTCAAGAGCGTTCTGAAGAATGACAATAGCCGCCGCCTGGTCGATGACAGACCGGCCCTTCTTGGACTTCACACCCGAAGCGCGCAGGCCCTGACTGGCCGTCACTGTGGTCATCCTCTCGTCCACCAGTCGTACCGGAACGGGTGCGACGGAGCGAGCGAGCTCCTGGACGAAGACGCGGACCTTGACCGCCGCCGGACCCTCGCCCCCACTGAGGGAGCGAGGGAGGCCGACCACGACCTCGATCGGTTCGTACTCCTCGACGAGCTGCTTCAACCGCCGGTGGGCGGCCGGGACGTCACGTCCCGGCACGGTCTCCACCGGAGTGGCGAGGACCCCGTCGGGGTCGCACGAGGCGACCCCGATCCGGGCGTCCCCGACGTCGATCGCGAGGCGGCGGCCGCGTCGCATCAGGCGCTCTCGCCGACGGCGCGCTCGACGGCGGCCACGGCGTCGCCGATGGCCTCCGGGTTCTGGCCGCCGCCCTGGGCGACGTCCGGCTTCCCGCCACCGCCGCCGCCGAGGGTCTTGGCGGCCGTACGGACCAGCTCGCCGGCCTTGAGACCGCGCTCGCGGGCGGCCTCGTTGGTGGCGATGACCGTCAGCGGGCGGCCGTTGGCGGTGGTGAAGAGGGCCACGACCGTCGGGCGGTCGGCCGGGATGCGGCCGCGTACGTCCAGGACGAGCTTGCGCAGGTCGTCGGCCGACGTGCCGTCGGGCACCTGGCCGGTGACGACGGCGACGCCGCGTACGTCCTTGGCGCCGGATGCGAGACCGGCGGCGGCCTGGAGGACCTTCTCCGCGCGGAACTTCTCGATCTCCTTCTCGGCGTCCTTGAGCTTGGCGAGCATCCCGGAGATCTTCTCCGGCAGCTCCTCGGGACGGCCCTTGACCAGCTCCTGGAGCTGGGCGACGACCGTGTGCTCACGGGCCAGGAAGTTGTACGCGTCCACGCCGACCAGGGCCTCGATGCGCCGCACGCCCGAGCCGATCGACGACTCGCCGAGCAGCTTCACCAGACCCAGCTGGGCGGTGTTGTGGACGTGCGTACCGCCGCACAGCTCCTTGGAGAAGTCGCCGATGGTCACGACGCGCACCCGCTCGCCGTACTTCTCGCCGAACTCCGCGATGGCGCCCTGCTTCTTGGCCTCGTCGATGGACATGACCTCGGCCTGGACGTCGAGCTCCCGGGCCAGCACTTCGTTGATCTTGTGCTCGACGTCGGTGAGGACCGTGCCGGGTACGGCGTTCGGCGAGCCGAAGTCGAAGCGGAAGCGGCCCGGGGCGTTCTCCGAACCGGCCTGGGCGGCGGTCGGGCCGAGCGCGTCGCGCAGTGCCTGGTGCGTGAGGTGCGTGGCGCTGTGGGCCCGGGCGATGGCACGCCGGCGCTTCAGGTCGATGGCGGCGTAGGCGGAGGCGCCCACGGTCACCTCGCCGACCTGGACCGAGCCCTTGTGGACGGAGACACCCGGGACCGGCTGCTGTACGTCGCGCACCTGGATGACGGCGCCCGTGTCCAGCTTGATGCGGCCGGTGTCGGCCTGCTGGCCGCCGCCCTCGGCGTAGAACGGCGTGCGGTCGAGGATGACCTCGATCTCGTCGCCCTCGGTGGCGGCCGGGGAGGGCAGACCGTCGACGAGCAGGCCGACGATGGTCGACTCGCCCTCGGTGTGGGTGTAGCCGGTGAACTCGGTGGTGCCGGAGTTGTCGGCGACCTCGCGGTAGGCGGAGACGTCGGCGTGGCCGGTCTTCTTGGCCCTGGCGTCGGCCTTGGCCCGGTCCCGCTGCTCCTTCATCAGGCGGCGGAAGCCGTCCTCGTCCACGGACAGGCCCTGTTCGGCGGCCATCTCCAGGGTGAGGTCGATCGGGAAGCCCCAGGTGTCGTGGAGCAGGAACGCCTTGTCGCCGGGCAGGACCTTGCCGCCGGCGGCCTTGGTTTCCGAAACCGCCGTGTCGAGGATGTTCGTGCCGCCCTTGAGGGCCTTCGTGAAGGCGGCCTCCTCGGCGAGGGCGACGGTCTCGATGCGCTTCCGCTCGGTCAGGAGCTCCGGGTACTGCTGGCCCATCGAATTGATCACGGTGTCGACGAGCTCGGCGACGACGGGGCCGGTGGCGCCCAGGAGGCGCATGTTGCGGATGGCGCGGCGCATGATGCGGCGCAGCACATAGCCGCGGCCCTCGTTGCCGGGGGTGACGCCGTCGCCGATGAGCATCACCGACGTACGCATGTGGTCCGTGACCACGCGCAGCGAGACGTCCGAGGCGTGGTCGGCGCCGTACCGGACACCGGTCAGCTCGGTGGCCCTGTCGATGACGACCATCGAGGTGTCGATCTCGTAGAGGTTCTGGACGTCCTGGAGGATCATCGCCAGGCGTTCGAGGCCGAGACCGGTGTCGATGTTCTTCGACGGCAGGTCCCCGAGGATCGGGAAGTCCTCCTTGCCGTCGCCGGCGCCCCGCTCGTACTGCATGAAGACCAGGTTCCAGATCTCCACGTACCGCTCGTCGTTGACGGCGGGGCCGCCCTCGACGCCGAAGGCCGGGCCACGGTCGTAGTTGATCTCGGAGCACGGGCCGCACGGTCCGGGCACGCCCATGGACCAGAAGTTGTCCTTCTTGCCCAGGCGCTGGATGCGCTCGGCCGGTACGCCGATCTTGTCGCGCCAGATCTGCTCGGCCTCGTCGTCGTCGAGGTAGACCGTGATCCACAGACGCTCGGGGTCGAGGCCGAAGCCGCCGTCCGCCACGGAGCTGGTGAGCAGCTCCCAGGCGTAGGAGATGGCGCCTTCCTTGAAGTAGTCGCCGAACGAGAAGTTGCCGCACATCTGGAAGAACGTGCCGTGGCGGGTGGTCTTGCCGACCTCTTCGATGTCCGGCGTACGCACGCACTTCTGCACGCTGGTGACGCGCGGGGCGGGCGGCTTGACCTCGCCGAGGAAGTACGGCTTGAAGGGCACCATGCCCGCGGGGACCAGCAGCAGGGTCGGGTCGTCCGCGATGAGCGACGCCGAAGGCACGACGTTGTGTCCGCGCTCCTCGAAGAAGCGCAGCCAGCGGCGGCGGATTTCAGCCGACTCCATCAGTGGTCCTCATTCCGGTTGTACGAATGCTTGGTGTGGTCAAGAGCGGCGAAGCGCCGGTGTTCGAGAGCTGCGGGGTCGTTCTGCGGGTCGAGGCCGAGGGCTTCGCCGAGCTCGGCCTCGCGCTGCGCCATCCCCGCCTTGACGTCGAGCGCGAACTCCTTGAGCCGGTGGCCTGCTTCGACCGCCTTGTCGGCGGCCTGCGCGGCGAGGCTCTCGGGCGTCAGCTGCTTGAGCTTGCGGTTGACCTTGGTGGTGGCCCACACACCGGCTGCGGCACCCGCGGTGAACCAGAACGTACGGCGGAACATTGCGGCTTCAGCCCTTCCGCTTCCTGCGCCGGGCGGACGGCACGGTCCGGCCGACGATCACAGTGCGACGCGACGGCTGCTCCGCCGCCGGAGCGTCCTTGCCACGGCCGAGCGCCCGGCGTACGCCGTACCCGAAGGCGGCGACCTTGACGAGCGGGCCGCCGAAGGTGGACGCGACGGTCGTCGAGAGCGCGGACGCGTTGGAGGTGACTTCCTGGACGTCGGTCGCGATGGCGTCGACCCGCTCCAGCTGGGTCTGCGCGGACCGGACGGTCGCGGAGGCGTCCGCCAGCAGCGGGACCGCCTGCTCGGTCACGTCCGCCACCAGCTTGGTCGTCGCCCTGAGGGTCTGGGCCAGCCTCACCAGCACCACGGCGAGGAAGGAGACCAGGATCGCCCAGAAGACGGCCACCAGGATGCCGGCCACCTCTCCACCGGACACTTTGCACCGCTCCCTGTACGTGAGAAAAGTCGTTCTGTGAGCCTATCGCGCCGGGGCTCCGGGTCCGTACCGCATTACGGGCGCACGGGGCGGGAGTACGCGGGGTGATTGTACGGAGTGCTTACGGATCGGTACGCTCCGTGTTCTATGCGACGCACTCCCCGTTCCTTCCCCCAAGCCCCTGCGCACGGCAACCTTCCGGCGGAGCTGAATCCGTTCGTCGGGCGGCGCGAGGAGCTGGCCGAGCTCGGCCGTCTGCTGGAGGACACCCGGCTGATCACCGTGACCGGGATCGGGGGCGTCGGCAAGACACGGTTCGCGCTGCATGCTGCGAACGACCTGCAGGAACGGTACTGCGACGGGGCGTGGCTCGCCGAACTGTCCGCTCTCGCCGATCCCGGCCTGCTGGAGCACGCGGTCGTCGAGGCACTGGGGCTGACCGACCAGACCAGCAAGCCGCCGCGCAGTGTGCTGGTGGAACATCTCGCGGAACGCCGGCTGCTGCTCGTGCTCGACGGTTTCGAGCATCTCGTCGACGCCACCGCCGGGCTGGTCAGGGAGCTGCTCCGGCGCGCGCCCGGGCTGACCGTGCTGGCCGCAGGACGGCTGCCGCTGTGCGTCGACGGCGAACAGACCTTCCCCCTCCCGCCGATGCCCGGCCCGGACGCGGTCCGGCTCTTCACCGTCCGGGCCGCCGCGGGGCAGCCCGGCTTCCGCCTGACGGACGCCAACCGCGACACCGTGCACGAGCTGTGCCGTCGCCTGGACGGGCTTCCGCTCGCCCTGGAACTGGCGGCCGGGCGGCTGAAGGCACTCTCCGTCGAGCAGCTGCTCGACCGGCTCGACGACCGCTTCCGGCTGCTGACCGGGTCCACCCGGGGCACCCTCCCCCGCCACCAGACGCTGCGTACCGCGATCGGCTGGAGCCACGAGCTCTGCACGCCGGAGCAGCGGCTGCTGTGGGCACGGCTTTCGGTGTTCGCGGGGCAGTTCGACCTGGAGGCGGCCGAGTACGTCTGCGGCGGCCCGGAACTCCCGGGGGACAGTACCCTAAGCGCCCTCGGTGTTCTCGATGTGCTCACCGATCTGATCACGCAGTCCGTCGTGGTCCGCGAGGACACCGCGTCGGGGGTCCGCTACCGGATGCTGGACACCGTCAGGGAGTACGGCGCCGACTGGCTGGTGGCCATGGGCGACGCGGAGCGCGTGTGCCGCAGGCACCGCGACTGGTACCTGGGGCTCGCGACCTGGTGCGAACTGGAGTGGTTCAGTCCCCGGCAGGCCGAGGTGGCGGCGCGCGTCGACAGCGAACTGCCCAATCTGCGCAGGGCGATGGAGTACTCGCTGGAGCACCCGCAGGACGTGCATCTGGGGCAGTACCTGGCGGGCACGCTCTGGTTCTACTGGGCCGGCTGCGGACGCCTGTCCGAGGGACGGCACTGGCTGGACCACGCCCTGGAGGCGGAGAGCAGGCACGAGCCGCACCGGCTGAAGGCGCTGTGGGTGCTGGGTTACGTGGCCGTACTCCAGGGCGACGCGATCGGGGCGCTCGCCGCCCTGCAGGAGTGCCGCGAGGGCGCCGAACTCAGCGCCAACCCCGTCGCGGCGGCGTACGCCGTGCACCGGTCGGGCTGTCTCGCGCTGGTCTCCGACGACATGCGGCGGGCGGAGGAGCTGCTGCGCGACGCCCTCTCACGGTACGAGGAGATCGGCGAGCTCAACAGCAATGTGCTGATGGCCCAGGTCGAGCTGGCGATGGCGGTGGCCTTCCGCGGCGACCTGGCCCAGGCCGTCGCGATCTGCGAGGAGGTCGCCACGGTCTGCGAGGACCACGGGGAGCGCTGGGCCCTCGCGTACGCGCTGTACGTCCTGGCCTATGCGGCGCATACGCACGGCCGGCCGGACCGGGCCCGGGAGCTGCTGGCGGAGTGCCTGGCCATCAACCACACGTTCAACGACCTGCTGGGCGTGGTGCTCGCCCTGGAGCTGCTGGCGCTGGTCACCCTGGATGAGGGCGACCCGGCGGAGGCGGCGGTGCTCCAGGGGGCGGCCGGGCGGATCTGGCCGTCGGTGGGGCTGCCGCTGTTCGGTTCGGCGTACTACAACATGCCGCACGCGCTGTGCGAGGAGAAGGCGCGCGAGCGCCTGGGCGACGGCCCGTACGAGAAGTTCCGGTGCCAGGGCGCCTCGCTCGGCCTGGACGCGGTGGTGGCCAGGGCGCTCGAAGGGCCGACCCGCCCGGCACCGGCCGTCCCGCCCCGGCCGCGCGGGGCCTCCGTGCCCGGGATCAGCGCCCCGCACACGCGCGAGCCCGCCGTCTCCCGTTCCGTACGGAACGAGGAGGCGGCGGGCTGAGGCACGTGCCCGACTACGGCCGCTGGATCAGCGGGCGTAGTACTCGACGACGAGCTGCTCGTCGCAGATGACCGGGATTTCCTTGCGGTTCGGGTCGCGGTCCAGGCGGAAGGCCAGGGCCTTCAGGTTCACCTGGAGGTAGCGCGGCGTCTCACCGTCGGTGTCGTAGCCACCCTCGCGGGCAACCTGGAAGGGGTGCTTCTCGCGGCTGCGCTCGCGGACCATCACGACGTCGTCGGGACGGACGCGGAACGACGGCTTGTCGACCTTGCCACCGTTGACCTCGATGTGGCCGTGCACGACCATCTGACGGGCCTGGTAGATCGTGCGGGCGATGCCCGAACGAAGGATGAGGGCGTCGAGGCGGCGCTCGAGCTCGATGACCAGGGCCTCGCCGGTCTTGCCTTCGGCCTTCTTGGCGCGGTCGTAGGCGCGGGCCATCTGCTTCTCGCTGATGTCGTACTGGGCGCGCAGACGCTGCTTCTCGAGCAGACGGACCTTGTAGTCCGAGTTCTGCTTGCGTCCACGGCCGTGCTCGCCCGGCGGGTAGGGGCGGGCCTCGAAGTACTTGACAGCCTTCGGCGTCAGCGCAATGCCGAGCGCACGGGACTTCTTGACCTTGGGACGCGACTGGTTAGGCACGTTCTCCAGACCTCCGTTGTAGGTTAGGTTAGGCTCACCTTACTCAAGGAGATCGCATGTCTCGTCCGGGGAACACCAGTCACGTCACGGACAACACAAAGAAGGCCGACATCAGAAGTGTCGACGCGACGGAGGTCCGATCAGATCGTGGTCAGCCGCGTCCCAGCGGACTTGAAATCGCGCGGATGCCGTCAGCAGCCGAGCGCACACGAACTCTCGTACAGAGTACCTGCTCCGCGGTAGTGCTTCTCCCCGGTCCCGTGGTGGCCCGCCCCGAACAGCTGGTCCCGCAGGAGCGGAGCGTGGGGCCCGACGGTGAAGTGCTGCTGGTCTTCCCCGCGGACTCACCGGTCGTACGGGCCGCCACGCACGCACAGGACGACGAGCTGGCCGTGGTGCTGGAGATCACCGATGTCGCACCGGTCTCGGTGCCCAACCGGATCCGCGGCCGTGCCCGGGTCTCCGGCCGGCTCACCTGCGTACGCGGGGTGGCCGGGCCGGGGCGGATGCTGCTGCGGCTCGAGGTCGGCGAGGCGCGCGTGGACGACCTGTGGGGGACGGGGATGGTCGAGGCCGAGGCGTTCGCGGCGGCGGCCGCGGATCCGCTCGTCGAGCACGAGGCGGAGCTGCTCCAGCATCTGCACACGGCCCACAGCGACCAGGTGCGGCGGCTGTGCGGCCTTGCGGGCGACCGCGCCGCCGGGACGACCAGTGCGGTGCCCGTGGCGATGGACCGGTTCGGGCTGCGGGTGCGTTTCAGCGGCGGCGCCACAGGACGCGTCTTCGACGCGCGGTTCGACTTCCGCGAACCGGTGCGCGACATCGTCGGGCTGCGCCGTGCCATGCACCAGCTCTTCGAGGCGGCCGCGCACTGAGCCGGTCGCCGGCCCGCGCGGGCCGGCGGATCAGGGACGTGCTTCGGACGGGCCGTCACCGCGCAGCCGGCCGCGCACCTTCCCGACGACGTCGGCGTAGCGGGCTTCCGCTCCGTAGCGTGTGGGTTCGTAGTAATGCCGGCCGTGCACGGCGTCCGGGGCGTACTGCTGGGCGGCGATCGCGCCCGGTACGTCGTGCGGATACACATAGCCCTGCGCGTGGCCGAGCTTGGCCGCGCCCTTGTAGTGGCCGTCGCGCAGATGCGCGGGGACCGGGCCGGCCAGACCCTTCCGTACGTCGGCCTGGGCGGCGAAGATCGCGTTCGTCGCGGCGTTGGACTTGGGCGCGAGGGCCAGCGCGATCGTGGCGTGGCTGAGGGTGAGGGCGGCTTCCGGGAAGCCGATCATCGCCACGGCCTGGGCGGCGGCGACGGCCGTCGGCAGGGCGGTCGGATCGGCGAGGCCGATGTCCTCGCTGGCCGAGATCATCAGCCGCCGCGCGATGAACCGGGGATCCTCCCCCGCCTCGATCATGCGGGCCAGGTAGTGCAGAGCGGCGTCCACGTCGGAGCCCCGGATGGACTTGATGAGGGCGCTCGCCACGTCGTAGTGCTGGTCGCCGTCGCGGTCGTACTTCACCGCCGCCCGGTCGACCGTCTCCTCGACCGTTTCGAGAGTGATCTCCTCCTCGCCCTTGGAGATCGCCGCGCCCGCCGCCGCTTCGAGCGCGGTCAGGGCGCGCCGGGCGTCGCCGCCCGCGATCCGCAGCAGGTGCGCCTCGGCGTCCCCGGAGAGCGTGAGGGCGCCGCCGAGGCCGCGCTCCTCGGTGAGGGCCCGGTGGAGCAGGGCGCGCAGATCGTCGTCGGTGAGCGATTCCAGCGTGAGCAGGAGGGAGCGGGAGAGCAGGGGGGAGATGACCGAGAAGTACGGGTTCTCGGTCGTCGCCGCGATGAGCGTGACCCAGCGGTTCTCGACGGCGGGCAGCAGCGAGTCCTGCTGGGCCTTGCTGAAGCGGTGGATCTCGTCGAGGAAGAGGACGGTCTCCTTGCCGTATCCCCCGGAGGCGCGGCGGGCGCCGTCGATGACGGCCCGCACTTCCTTGACACCGGCGGTGATGGCGGAGAGTTCGACGAAGCGCTTCTGGGTGGCGAGGCTGACGACGTACGCCAGAGTGGTCTTCCCGATGCCGGGCGGGCCCCACAGGATCACCGAGGAGGGTCCGGCGGGACCGCCGCCGCCTTCCCCGACCAGCCGGCGCAACGGGGCCCCCGGCTTCAGCAGATGCTGCTGGCCGACGACCTCGTCGAGGGTGCGCGGACGCATCCGTACGGCCAGGGGGCTGCTGGACGGATCCTTGAGCTGGCGGTCTTCCGCGGCTGCGGTGAACAGGTCGGGCTCCACGCGTGAAGCCTATGCCAGCCCACTGACAACGCCGACGGCTCAGCTGGTCCAGAAGTCCCACCAGCGGGTCAGGATCAGCATCCCGATGATTCCGATCCACAGGACCGGCGGCACCCAGTGGAACTCGACGAGACCGCTGCGCAGGCCGCCGGGGGCCGGGATGATGCGGTGCTTGACGTTGTGGGTGGTGACGTAGCAGAACATCACGATGGTGGCGACCCAGGCCAGGCAGCACCACAGGCAGAGCGAGTTGATGTTGTACAGCGACTGGTACTGGAGCCAGGTGCAGAAGCCGACGCCGAAGAGGGTTCCCGCGTTCAGCCCGAGCCAGAACCAGCGGCGGTAGCGTGCGCCGGCCAGCAGGCCCATGCCGATAGAGACGACCACCGCGTAAGTGGCGAGGCCGAGCATCGGGTTGGGGAACCCGAAAGCCGCCGCCTGCTCGCTCTTCATGATGTTGCCGCACGCGACAACGGGGTTGAGGCTGCAGCCCGGTGTGAAGTTCGGGTCCTCGAGCAGCTTGAACTTGTCGATCGTGATGACCCACGAGGCCAGCAGCCCGGCCAGACCCGTGATCACCAGCAGCAGGGCGAAGGGGCGACCGCTGCCGGTCGTGCCCTTCTGGCCCTCCTGCACGCCGTTGGAAGTGCGGTCGTCCACCGCTGCAGTCGTCATATCGCCGTTCCGTCGCTGAGTCAGCCGAGTGGGCTGAGTGACCTGCCGGGAGGACCATTCTGCCGCACTGCCACCCGTGGCCACCGTTCGACGGACATAAGGAGGGGCCCGCCACCACGCTCCCGCGCTCGCCGCGGCAGGGCCGTGACCGGGGTGAAGCAGCGATTCCGGGCGTCGGCCCGTCCAGAACCGGCATCGTCCGGCAGGACGAATCCACCCCCACGAAGTTGACCACCCGCGCAAGCGTGCGCGCGGGGGCGTCGGCGTACCGCCGCTTCGGCCGACGGGACCGGACACGACAGGGCCCGGCCGCCCTGGTGGACGGCCGGGCCCGTGCGTGTGTCAGGTGTGTGCCACGGGTCAGGCCAGGCGGCGCTGGATCTCCGCCGTGAGCGCGTCCAGGGCGACCGCCACCTGCTCGCCGGTCTCCATGTCCTTCAACTGGGCCTGGCCGTCGGCCAGATCCCGCTCGCCGGCGACGATCGTGTAGCGGGCGCCCGAGCGGTTGGCGTTCTTCATGGCACCCTTGAGGCCTTTGCCGCCGTACGCGAAGTCGGCCGCGACCCCCGCCCTGCGCAGCTCGGTGACCGTACCGAAGAGGACGCGGCGCGCCTCCTCGCCGAGCGGCACCGCGTACACGCTGGTGGTGGCGGGCAGGTCGAGCTCGACGCCCTCCGCCTCCAGCGCCAGCACCGTGCGGTCCACGCCGAGCGCCCAGCCGACGGACGGCAGCGCGGGGCCGCCGATCATCTCGGACAGGCCGTCGTAGCGGCCGCCGCCGCCCACCGCGGACTGCGAGCCGAGGCCGTCGTGGACGAACTCGAAGGTGGTGCGGGTGTAGTAGTCGAGGCCTCGCACCAGCTTCTCGTCGTCCTCGTAGGCGACGCCCGCCGCGTTCAGCAGCTCGCGGACCTGCTCGTGGTACGCCTTGCACGCGTCGCACAGGTAGTCGCGCAGCATCGGCGCGCCCACCAGCTGCTTCTGTACGTCGTCCCGCTTGTCGTCCAGGACCCGCAGCGGGTTGATGTCGATGCGGCGCCGCGTGTCCTCGTCGAGGTCGAGGCCGCGCAGGAAGCCCTGGAGGGCCTCCCGGTAGACGGGCCGGCACTCCTTGTCGCCCAGCGAGTTCAGCAGGATGCGGAACTGCGACAGGCCCAGCGAGCGGTACGCCTGGTCCGCCAGGATGATCAGTTCGGCGTCCAGTGCCGGGTCCTCGGCACCGATCGCTTCGGCGCCGACCTGCGAGAAGTGGCGGTAGCGGCCCTTCTGCGGGCGCTCGTAGCGGTAGTACGAGCCGGAGTACCAGAGCTTGACGGGGAGGTTGCCGCTCTTGTGCAGGTTGGCTTCCAGGGCCGCGCGCAGGACGGACGCGGTGCCCTCCGGGCGCAGCGCCAGCTTGTCGCCACCCTTGGTCTCGAACGCGTACATCTCCTTGGAGACGATGTCGGTGGACTCGCCGACGCCGCGCGAGAAGAGGGCCACGTCCTCGAAGCCGGGCGTCTCGATGTAGCCGTACCCGGAGCCCCGCAGCGGCGCGGAGATCGCCTCGCGCACCGCCAGGAACTTCGCGGAGTCCGGCGGGATCAGGTCGTACGTGCCCTTGGGGGCCTTGAAGGTGCTCATGGGGCTTGTCTCGTCACATTCCTCGTCGGGGAGCGGCGGCCAGACCGTTCAGGTACGGGTTGGTGGCGCGCTCGCGGCCGATGGTCGTCTGGGAGCCGTGGCCGGACAGCACCACGGTCGAGTCGTCGAGCGGCAGGCACACGCGGGCCAGCGACTCGAGCAGCTCGGCGTGGTCGCCGCCGGGCAGGTCGGTGCGTCCGACGGAGCCGGCGAACAGCAGGTCGCCCGAGAAGAAGACCGGCGGTATGTCGGCCTGCTCGGGCATCCTGAAGGTCACCGACCCCTTGGTATGGCCGGGCGCGTGCGAGACGGTGAAGTCGAGACCGGCGAGCTTCAGCTCCGCGCCGTCGGCCAGCTCCTTGACGTCGTCGGGCTCGCCCACGGTCAGCTCACCCATCAGCGGCATGCCGATCGAGCGTCCGAGCGCCTTCTCGGGGTCGCTCATCATGTACCGGTCGGCGGGGTGGATCCACGCCGGTACGTCGTGCGCTCCGCACACCGGGACGACCGAGGCGACGTGGTCGATGTGGCCGTGGGTGAGAACGACGGCGACGGGCTTGAGCCGATGCTTCGCGAGGGCTTCCTCGACGCCCGCGGCGGCCTGGTGGCCCGGGTCGATGATCACGCACTCCTCGCCCGCGGCGGGGGCGACCAGGTAACAGTTGGTCCCCCAGGCCCCGGCGGGAAACCCGGCAATAAGCACGATCGTCCTCAATGTGTCGTCCGGCGGGAGATTGCTGTGCGCAATTGCAGCAGATCAGAGCCTACCGGGGCCGCTCATCCCCCAGCGAACCCATATACGGTACGGGCAAGCTCGGCTAGGCCGGACAGCAGTGACAGACGAGACGCACGAGGAGAACACCGGTGGTCAGCAACGATCAGCGGCGGCGCCAGCTCGCCCGGGAGAAGTACGAACGGCAGCAGCAGCGCCGCGCCGAGGCCCGGCGCAAGTCCCGCCGTCGCAACGCCGTGATCGCCTCGGCGCTCGCCGTGGTGCTCGCGGGAGGAGCGGTGGCGTACGCCACGGGCGCTCTGGGTGGCGACGACGCCAAGGACGCCACCGTTGCCGACGCGGCCCCCAGTGCCACGCCGTCGAAGAAGGCTCCCGACCCCTGCGAGAAGCCCGCCCCGGGGGCGATCAAGAAGCTCTCGTACAAGAAGGAGCCGGCGCTCACCATCGACAAGTCCGCGCCGTACACGATGAAGCTGCGGACCACCTGCGGCGACATCACGCTCGGTCTGGACGCGGCGAAGGCCCCGCGCACGGTGAACTCGTTCAACTTCCTCGCCGGGAAGGGCTACTTCGACCACACGAAGTGCCACCGGCTGACGACCGGCGGCATCTATGTCCTGCAGTGCGGCGACCCGACCGCGCAGGGTTCCGGTACGCCCGGCTACAAGCTTCCGGACGAGAACCTGAAGGACCCGAAGCTCAAGGGCGGCGTCTACCCGGCGGGCACGGTCGCGATGGCCAACGCGGGTCCGGGCACGGGCGGCAGCCAGTTCTTCCTCGTCTACCAGGACAGCAAGTTGCCCCCCAACTACACGCCGTTCGGGACCATCAAGGGCGGCATGGACGTGCTGAAGAAGATCGCCGGCGCGGGTGAGGCGAGCGGGCAGGGCGACGGGGCGCCGAATGCCACCGTCGTCATCGACAAGGCGACCGTCACCAAGTAAATCCGGAAGTGCGGGATGCGGACAGCCGCCCTGCCGTTCGCCTATGTTGGCGGTGTGCAGGGCGTCTGTGGCCCCGCGAAAGAAACTGTGGACGATGCCCGGGGGCGAGCAGCCCCTCGCAGGCGTCATGTGGAGGAGGCGCTGTGAGCAGCGACCCGTGGGGCCGTGTCGACGAGACCGGCACCGTGTACGTGCGTACGGCCGATGGCGAGAAGGTCGTCGGATCCTGGCAGGCGGGCTCTCCCGAGGAGGCCCTGGCCTACTTCGAGCGCAAGTACGAGGGCCTGGTTGTCGAGATCGGCCTCCTCGAGCGGCGGGTGAAGACCACCGACCTGTCGGCCAAGGACGCCCAGACCGCCATCGACCACCTGCGCAAGCAGGTCGACGAGCACCATGCGGTCGGTGACCTCGACGCGCTGAGCAAGCGTCTCGACGCGCTGGTCGCGACGGTCGAGTCGCGCCGTGAGGAGCGCAGGGCCGAGAAGGCCAAGCAGACCGACGAGGCGAAGCACGCCAAGGAGGCGCTGGTCGTCGAGGCCGAGGAGCTGGCCCGGAGCGAGCAGTGGCGGGCGGCCGGTGAGCGGCTGCGGGCGCTCGTGGACATCTGGAAGGGCCTGCCGAGGCTCGACCGGAAGTCCGACGACGAGCTGTGGCACCGCTTCTCGCACGCCCGCTCGGCGTTCTCCAAGCGGCGCAAGGCCCACTTCGCCTCGCTGGACGCCCAGCGCGAGGAGGCCCGCAAGACCAAGGAGAAGCTGGCGGCGGAGGCCGAGAGCCTGTCGGGCTCCACCGACTGGGCCGCGACGGCCGCCCGCTACCGCGACCTGATGACCGAGTGGAAGGCCGCGGGCCGCGCCCAGCGCGAGGTCGAGGACGGTCTGTGGAACCGCTTCCGCGGCGCCCAGGACGTCTTCTTCGCGGCGCGCAGCGCGGTCTTCGCGGAGCGGGACGCGGAGCAGGCCGAGAACCTCAAGCTCAAGGAGGAGCTCGCGGCCGAGGCCGAGAAGCTGGTGCCGGTGAAGGACCTGAAGGCGGCCCGGGCCGCGTTCCGCTCCCTCAACGAGCGCTGGGAGGCCATCGGCCATGTGCCGCGCGACGCCCGCCCGAAGGTCGAGGGGCGGATGCACGCGGTGGAGCGGGCTCTTCAGGAGACCGAGGAGAACGAGTGGCGTCGTACGAACCCTGAGGCGCGCGCCCGCGCCGCGGGTCTGACGGGCCAGCTCCAGGACGCCGTCGACAAGCTGCGTTCGCAGATCGACGCTGCGCGTGCGGCGGGCAACAACGCCAGGGCCGACAAGCTCGCCCGTGAGCTCGAAGGCCGGCAGGCGCTGCTCGACCAGGCGATGAAGGGTCTGGAGGAGTTCGGCGGCTGAGAGCTGGAGCCGCTTACGGGTGAGGGCCCCGGTACGGAGATCCGTACCGGGGCCCTCACCCGTACGGCGTTACGGCCGGCGGGCCGAGGTGACGCGGTAGACGTCGTACACGCCCTCCACGCCGCGCACCGCCTTCAGGACGTGCCCGAGGTGCTTCGGGTCGCCCATCTCGAAGGTGAAGCGCGAGGTGGCCACCCGGTCGCGGGAGGTCTGGACCGCCGCCGAGAGGATGTTGACGTGCTGGTCGGACAGGACGCGGGTGACGTCCGAGAGCAGCCGGGACCGGTCCAGTGCCTCGACCTGGATGGCGACCAGGAAGACCGAGGACTGGGTCAGGGCCCACTCGACGCCGAGGATGCGCTCCGGCTCCTTCGACAGCGACTCGATGTTGACGCAGTCGGCGCGGTGGACCGATACGCCGCTGCCGCGGGTGACGAACCCGATGATGGGGTCGCCGGGTACGGGGGTACAGCAGCGGGCCAGTTTGACCCACACGTCGTCGACGCCCTTGACCACGACGCCGGGGTCGGCGTTCGAGCGCCGCTGGCCGCGCCCGCGGGAGGGCGGCGAGCTCTCGGCGATGTCCTCGGTGGCGGCCTCTTCCCCGCCCAGGGCCTGCACGAGCTTCTGGACGATGCTCTGCGCGGTGACGTGGCCCTCGCCGATCGCGGCGTACAGCGAGGAGATGTCGCTGTAGCGCATCTCGTGCGCGAGCGTGACGAGCGAGTCGCCGGTGAGGATGCGCTGGATCGGCAGGTTCTGCTTGCGCATGGCCCGCGCGATGGCGTCCTTGCCCTGCTCTATGGCCTCGTCGCGGCGCTCCTTGGAGAACCAGGCGCGGATCTTGTTGCGGGCGCGCGGCGACTTGACGAAGCCGAGCCAGTCCCGGGACGGGCCCGCGCCGGCCGCCTTGGAGGTGAAGACCTCCACCAGGTCGCCGTTGTCGAGGGTCGATTCGAGCGGTACGAGCCGCCCGTTGACCCGCGCTCCTATGGTCCGGTGGCCGACCTCCGTGTGGACGGCGTACGCGAAGTCGACGGGTGTCGCACCGGCCGGCAGCGCTATGACGTCGCCCTTGGGCGTGAAGACGAAGACCTCGTTGCGGGAGAGGTCGAAGCGCAGGGACTCCAGGAACTCGCTGGGGTCCTCGGTCTCCTTCTGCCAGTCCAGGAGCTGGCGCAGCCACGCCATGTCGTTGACGGTGTCCTGGCCGCGCCCGGTGTTCCTGGGGATGTCGGTGCGCACCTTCGACGCGCCGGCGACGGCTTCCTGCTTGTACTTCCAGTGCGCGGCGATGCCGTACTCGGCGCGGCGGTGCATGTCGAA
The DNA here is from genome assembly GCF_001049855.1 of Streptomyces sp. Wb2n-11. Lineage (NCBI taxonomy): Bacteria > Bacillati > Actinomycetota > Actinomycetes > Kitasatosporales > Streptomycetaceae > Streptomyces > Streptomyces sp. Wb2n-11. The sequence goes on along the minus strand of NZ_CVPB01000001.1, from coordinate 5,990,033 downwards.
CGTACGGATCTGGAGTTCGACCGGCTTGCCGCTGGGGCCGATGACCGTCGTGTGCAGCGACTGGTACATGTTGAACTTCGGCATCGCGATGTAGTCCTTGAACCGGCCGGGGACCGGGTTCCATCGCGCGTGGACGGTGCCGAGGGCGGCGTAGCAGTCGCGGACCGTGTCGACGAGGACGCGGATGCCCACCAGGTCGTAGATCTCCGCGAAGTCACGGCCTCGGACGATCATCTTCTGGTAGACGCTGTAGTAGTGCTTGGGGCGGCCGGTGACGGTGGCCTTGATGCGGGCGGCGCGCAGGTCGGACTGGACCTCGTCGGTCACTATGGCGAGGTATTCGTCGCGCTTGGGCGCGCGCTCGGCGACGAGCCGCACGATCTCGTCGTACATCTTGGGGTAGAGGATCGCGAAGGCGAGGTCCTCCAGCTCCCACTTGATGGTGTTCATGCCCAGGCGGTGTGCCAGGGGCGCGTAGATCTCGAGCGTCTCGCGGGCCTTCTTCTCCTGTTTCTCCCGCTTGAGGTAGCGCATGGTGCGCATGTTGTGCAGGCGGTCGGCGAGCTTGATGACCAGGACGCGCGGGTCCTTGGCCATGGCGACGACCATCTTGCGCACGGTCTCGGCCTGCGCGGCCTCGCCGAACTTGACCTTGTCGAGCTTGGTGACACCGTCGACGAGCAGGGCGACCTGGTCGCCGAAGTCGCGGCGCAGGGTGTCCAGGCCGTACTCGGTGTCCTCGACGGTGTCGTGCAGCAGCCCGGCCATCAGAGTGGCCGGGTCCATGCCGAGCTCGGCGAGGATCGTCGTCACCGCGAGCGGGTGCGTGATGTACGGGTCGCCGCTCTTGCGCTTCTGGCCGCGGTGCCAGCGCTCGGCGACCTGGTAGGCGTGCTCGATCTGGCGCAGCGTCGACGTCTCGATCTTCGGGTCGTTGCTGCGCACTATGCGCAGCAACGGCTCCAGGACCGGGTTGTACGGGCTGGAGCGCTGTACGCCCAGCCGGGCGAGCCGGGCCCGTACGCGGTTGGAGGAGCCGCCGCCGGTGCGCGGGGCGGAGCCCTGGACCGGCTTGAGGGCGGGGACGGGCGGCGGCGTGGAGCCCGCGGCGCCGCCGGCCCGCTCGGGGGCGGTCTTCGGCTTGCCGGTGGGCTCGGGGTTCCTGGCGGGAGGGCCGCTCCTGGCGGGGGTGCCGCCGCTCGCGGGAGTGCCGCTCTTCGCGGGCGTGGCCGGCGTGCCGGACGCGGGCGTGGCCGGGTTCGCCGCGGCCTCGGCGGCCTGCTGCCGGCCGGGCTGCGCGGCTGCTTGGTCCCCCGGACGGGAGCTGGGGGGGAGTGGCTGGGCCTCGTCTGGCAAGAGCGCTCCTCGTGCGGGTCCGGGTCCCCCGGTCAGGCCCGGAAATCCCATGGTATCGACCCCCGGCCTCCGGTTCGCCCCGGGCCGGACACCAGAGGGAACGCGGAAGGCGGGTCCCGGAATTCCTCCGGGACCCGCCTTCTCGTACAGCCGTGCTGGTCAGACCGTGATCAAGGCATCCAGCGGAGCACCCCGGAGCGCCGGTTCCAGACGGCCGCGGCCGCCCAGGAATCCGAGTTCCATGAGGACCGCGACACCGGCGACCCGGGCGCCGGCCCGCCGGATGAGCTCCAGCGAGGCCTCGGCGGTGCCGCCGGTGGCCAGGACGTCGTCGATGACCATGACGCGGTCGCCGTCGGTCAGGTCCTCGGCGTGGATCTCGATCTCGGCGGTGCCGTACTCCAGCTCGTACGCCTGCGAAAGCGTCGCGCCCGGCAGCTTCCCCGCCTTGCGTACGGGGATGAAGCCGAGGCCGGCGCGGACCGCGACCGGCGCGGCCAGGATGAAGCCGCGCGCCTCCAGGCCGACGACCCTCGTGGCGCCGCACCGTACGCACAGCTCCGCGAGGGCGTCCGTCAGCGCCGTGAACGCCACCGGGTCCGCGAGCAGCGGGGTGATGTCCTTGAACATCACGCCGGGCTTGGGATAGTCCGGTACGTCCCGGATGCGGCTGAGCAGGAGGTCCTGCGTGCTCGTCGTCATCGCCGCTTGCCCGGGGACTTGCCGCGGCCGCTGTGGCCACGGTCGGCCGGGCGCTGGCCGACGACCGCACCGGCGGGTGCGGCAGCGTCCGGGAGCCGGTCCTGCGACTCGTCGGAGCCGTCGGCGTCGTCCGGCGACTCGCCCCGGGCGGCGGCGGCCGCCCGCTTGGCGAGCACGCGCTTCTTCAGGGCCTTCATCTGCGGGTCGCGTTCCTTCAAGTCGGCGACGAGCGGAGTGGCGATGAAGATCGAGGAGTACGCACCGGCGGCCAGGCCCACGAAGAGCGAGAGCGAGATGTCGTTGAGCATCCCCGCGCCCAGTACGCCGCCGCCGATGAAGAGCAGGCCCGCCACCGGGAGCAGCGCGACGACGGTGGTGTTGATGGAACGCACCAGGGTGCCGTTGAGGCTGCGGTTGGCGATTTCGCTGTACGTCCAGCGCGTCTGCTTGGTGATGTCCTTCGACCCCTCCTTGAGACCGTCGAAGACGACGACGGTGTCGTAGAGGGAGTAACCGAGGATCGTCAGCAGACCGATCACGGTGCCCGGGGTGACCTCGAAGCCGACCAGCGCGTACACACCGACGGTGATCGTGAGGTCGTGGATCAGGGCGATGAGGGCGGCGACGGCCATGCGCCACTCGAAGGCGATGGCGAGGTAGACGACCACCAGGACCATGAAGACGGCGAGGCCGGTCCATGCCTTGTTGGCGATCTGCTCACCCCAGCTGGGGCCGACCAGATCGGCGTTGATCTTGTTCGCCGGAACGCCGAGGTCCTTGGCGAGCTCGTCCTGGACCGGGGTGGCGGTCGAGGTGTCCAGACCACTGATCTGGATGCGCATGCCGCCGTTGCCGAGCTCCTGGACGATCACCTCGTGTCCGGACGCCTCCTCGGCGTGCTCCTGGACCTGGGCGACGGAGGCGTCGGTCTTCGGCGTGGTGAAGACGGCGCCGCCCTCGAACTCGATGCCCATGACCAGACCGCGCACCGCCAGGCCGACGATGGCCGTGATGGTGATCAGGACCGAAAGGCCGTACCAGATCTTCCGCTTGCCGACGAAGTCGTAACCGACCTCACCGTTGTAGAGGCGGGCGCCGAGACTGCCGAGTCGGGACATCTCAGGCCTCCTTCGGGTCGATGGGGGCGGCGATGCGACGGGTACGGCGCAGCGGAGGCTGCACGCCGAGCCGCTTCGGGTCCAGGCCGGACCACGGGTGGCCCTGGCCGAAGAACTTCGTACGCGCCAGCAGCGTCATCAGCGGCTTGGTGAAGAGGAACACCACGACCACGTCGAGCAGGGTGGTCAGGCCGAGCGTGAACGCGAAGCCCTGTACCTTGCCGACGGTCACGACGAACAGCACCGCCGCGGCGAGGAACGACACGAAGTCGGAGACCATGATCGTGCGCCGGGCGCGCGGCCAGGCACGCTCCACCGCGGGCTTGAGCGTGCGGCCGTCGCGGATCTCGTCGCGGATGCGCTCGAAGTACACGATGAACGAGTCCGCGGTGATACCGATGGCGACGATCGCACCGCACACCGCGGGGAGGTTCAGCGCGAAGCCGATGCCCGGGCCGAGCAGCGTCATGATCGTGTAGGTCAGGATCGCCGAGACGACGAGGCTGACGATCGCGACGAACGCCAGGCCCCGGTAGTAGGCCAGCAGGTAGATGACGACCAGCGCGAGACCGATCGCACCGGCGATGAGGCCGGCCTTGAGCTGCTCGCCGCCGAGCGCGGCGGTGACGGTGGTGACGGTCTCCTCGTTGAAGGAGAGCGGCAGCGCGCCGTACGACAGGATGTTGGCCAGCTCCTGGGCCGATTCCTGGGTGAAGCTGCCGGAGATCTCGGCGTTGGCGCTCAGGGCCTGGTTGACCGAGGGGGCCGAGACGACTTCGCCGTCGAGGACGATGGCGAACTGGTTCTGCGGGGGCTGCTGCTGCGAGAGCTTGCCGGTGATCTTGTTGAACTTCTTGGAGCCACCGTCGGTGAACTCCATGTTGACCTTCCAGCCGCCGCCGCGCTGGGTGTCCAGCTGGGCACTGGCGTCATCGACGTCCTTGCCGTTGACCTCGGCCGGCCCCAGGATGTACTTCTCCCACTCGCCGCCGTTGTTCTTTCCGCAGGCGATCGTGGGGTCCTCGGGCTTGACGTTCTCGCCGGCCCTGGAGCGCTCGGTCTCCTTGGTGCAGTCGAGGGCCTCGAACCGCTTCTGCAGCGCCGAGATCTCGGGGTCGGCCGAGGGGGTGGCCGACGGCTTGCCGCTCTTGTCCGGGCTCTTGGACGCGCTGCCCGTCGGGTCCGGCGTCTCGTCCTTCTTGAGTCCGTCCGTCACGGCGCGCCCCTGGGTGGTGGCGCCGGCCGACGGCGTCGCGGGCGGCGTGGACTTGTCGTCCTTGCCGCCGGCCGTGGCGTTCGGGGAGGGGGTGGCGGCGGGCGTAGGCGTACCGGCGGTGTACGTCAGTACGGGCCGGAAGTAGAGCTGGGCGGTGGTGCCGACCTGCTCGCGGGCCGACTCGTCGTTCGATCCCTTGGGGATGTTGACGATGATGTTGTCTTTGCCCTGGGTCTGAACCTCGGCCTCCGAGACGCCCAGACCGTTGACACGGCGCTCGATGATGCCGACCGCGGTGTTCATGTTGGTCTCGTTGACCGCGTCGGGCTTGCCTGGCTCGCTCTTCGCCTTGAGCGTGATGCTCGTACCGCCGGCGAGGTCGATGCCCAGACGCGGCGTGACATGACCGGACCAGAACATCCCGCCGGTGAGCGCGACCATGGCGATCAGGATCAGAGCCAGGGCGCGCCCCGGCCTGCCCGGAGCCCCCGCGGGCCTGCGGCCCTTCTTCGGTGCTGCCACCTTCTCGTTTCTCCCTGTCCAACCGCCCCCGCGCCGGGTGAGCGCCGAGGCGGCCACGAAGTATGTGGGGCCCAGCCCCGCGGAAGTCGACACGATCCGGGGACCGGGGTACGCCGGTGGGCGCGCCGCGGTCCCCCTACGTGACTACTTCGCGTCGCCCTCGCCGTCGGTCTTCTTGTCCTTCGGCTCGTCACCGGCCGCGTCGGTCCTGCCCGCCTCGCCGGCCTCGTCCGCCTCGGGCTTCTTGCCGAGGTCGATGCGTGCGACGTCGTCGGCGTCCGAGTCCGCGGACTCGGTCAGCGACGAGGCGTCGTCCGGGACGACCGGAGTGTCGATCTTGAGGTCACCGTCGCCGTGGACGATGCGGTTGTACTCCTCGTCCTCGAGAACGGCACCGACGGCGTTCTTGGCATAGAGGGCGTGCACGCCGGGAGCGACCTCGAGGAGGACCGTGTCGTCGTGAACTTCCTTGACGGTGGCGTACATGCCCCCGATCGTCCGGACGCCGGTGCCGGGCTGCATGTCGTTGCGCATCTGCGCAGCCGCCTGCTGCTTCTTCTTGGCGGACCGGGTCATCAGGAACATGGCCCCGATGAGCACGATGAAGGGGAGGAGGGTCACGATATTCACGGGACGGAAATTCCTTCGCACGACCGCGCCGGGGAGCGGCCTGATCTACGGGGGGTGGGCACGCCGACCTGGAAGGGCGGCATCGGCGGAGTCTAAGCGAGTCCGCATCAATGGAACAACGCCCAGCATCGCACCGTGGTTCCTGACCGGGCGACCCTCCGCGCCGTCACGCCCTGAAGAGGCCCTGTTGTCCGCTTCCGCCCTGGCCCTGCTGCGGCGGGACGAGTCCGAGGTGCGTCCAGGCGGCGGGTGTGGCCACCCGGCCCCTCGGCGTGCGGGCCAGCAGACCCTCCCGTACGAGGAAGGGCTCGGCGACCTCTTCGACCGTCTCGCGCTCCTCCCCCACGGCCACCGCCAGGGTGGACAGTCCCACGGGGCCGCCGCCGAAGAGCTTGAGGAGCGCGCCGAGGACGGCACGGTCGAGGCGGTCGAGGCCGCGGGCGTCGACCTCGTACACCTTGAGGGCCGCGGCGGCGATGTCACGGTTGACGACGCCGTCGGCCTTGACCTGAGCGTAGTCACGGACGCGGCGCAGCAGCCGGTTGGCGATGCGCGGTGTGCCGCGGGAGCGCCCGGCGATCTCCGCGGCGCCCTCGACGTCGATCTCGACGTCGAGGAGGCGGGCGGAACGGTGGATGACCCGCTCCAGCTCGGCCGGCTCGTAGAACTCCATGTGCCCGGTGAAGCCGAAGCGGTCGCGCAGCGGGGGCGGCAGCAGGCCGGCCCTGGTGGTGGCGCCGACGAGGGTGAAGGGCGGCAGTTCGAGCGGGATGGCGGTGGCGCCGGGGCCCTTGCCGACGATGACGTCGACGCGGAAGTCCTCCATCGCCATGTAGAGCATCTCCTCGGCGGGCCGGGACATCCGGTGGATCTCGTCGAGAAAGAGGACCTCGCCCTCATGGAGGGAGGAGAGGATCGCGGCGAGGTCGCCGGCGTGCTGGATGGCGGGGCCCGAGGTGATGCGGATCGGGGCGTTCATCTCGGCCGCGATGATCATCGAGAGGGTGGTCTTGCCGAGTCCGGGGGCGCCGGAGAGCAGCACGTGGTCGGCGGTGGCACCGCGCGCGCGGGCCGCCCGCAGGACCAGGTCGAGCTGTTCGCGGACCTTCTCCTGACCCACGAACTCGTCGAGGTCCTTGGGGCGCAGCGCGGCCTCGACGGCCTGGTCCTCGCCGTCGGCGCCGGAGCCGACCAGCCGCTGGTCGGTGTCGGGTCCGGTCTCGTCCCAGTTCATTTACGGATCTCTCGAATCAGCGGGCACGGTTGAGGGTCTGGAGCGCGGCGCGCAGCAGCTGCGGCACCGGCGGCCGGCCGCCTTCGGCGAGGACGGCCTCTGCCTGCGGTGCGACCGCCGCGACCGCTTCCTCGGCCTCCCGGGGCGCGTACCCGAGACCGACGAGCGCGGTCTGGAGCTGTTCGCTCCACGGGGCGGGTCCCGGGGCGGCGCGCTGGGCGCCCGCGGAAGCGCCGGTGCCGAGCGGCTCGCCGAGGCGGTCCTTGAGTTCCAGGAGCAGCTTCTGCGCGCCCTTCTTGCCGATGCCCGGGACGGCGGTGAGCGCCTTCTCGTCACCCGTCGCGACCGCCAGGCGCAGCGCGTCCGGTGCGTGTACGGCGAGCATGGCCTGGGCGAGCCGGGGGCCGACGCCGCTGGCGGTCTGGAGCAGCTCGAAGACCTGCCGCTCGTCGTCGTCGGCGAAACCGTAGAGGGTCAGTGAGTCCTCCCGCACGACCAGGGAGGTCGCGAGCTTCGCCTCCTGGCCGACACGGAGTGTGGACAGCGTGTTCGGCGTGCACTGCACGGCCATGCCGATACCGCCGACCTCGACGACCGCGGTGGTCGAGGCGAGTGCGGCGACCGGGCCGCTGACGAACGCGATCATCGCGTGACCTTCCGTACGGGGATGCGGGGCGCGCGGGCCGCGGCGTGCGCCTGCTGGAGGCGGTTGAGCGCGGGAGCGCGCCAGATGTGGCAGATGGCGAGCGCGAGGGCGTCGGCGGCGTCGGCCGGCCTGGGCGGGGCGTCCAGCCGCAACAGCCGGGTCACCATCGCGCCGACCTGGGCCTTCTCCGCCCGGCCGTCACCGGTGACCGCCGCTTTGACCTCACTCGGCGTGTGCAGGGCGACGGGCAGTCCGCGGCGGGCCGCGCAGAGCATCGCGACCGCGCTGGCCTGGGCGGTGCCCATGACCGTACGGACGTTGTGCTGGCTGAAGACCCGCTCCACGGCGACGCACTCGGGCCGGTACTCGTCGAGCCACTCCTCGATGCCGCGCTCGATGGCGACCAGGCGCTCCCCCAGCTCCGCGTCCGTCGGCGTGCGCACGACTCCGACCCCGAGCATCTTCAGGGGGCGGCCCGCGACGCCTTCGACCACGCCGACGCCGCACCGGGTCAGCCCCGGGTCCACGCCCAGTACCCGCATCGTGCCCCTCCCCTCACGCTTCCGGCCGTCTGTTCCTGCGTTCTTGCCTGCTCAGCACAGTAGCGGTTGGGTCTGACAACGCACGGACGGGCCGCCGGGAGTGTGTCCCGTCGGCCCGTCCGTGCGTGCAGGGCACTGTCGCCGTGCTGATCAGCCCTCAGGCGTCGACCTTCTCCATGACCTCGTCCGAGACGTCGAAGTTGGCGAAGACGTTCTGCACGTCGTCGCTGTCCTCCAGCGCGTCGATCAGCTTGAAGATCTTCCGCGCGCCCTCCTCGTCGAGCTCGACCTGCATGGTCGGAACGAAGTTGGCGTCCGCCGAGTCGTAGTCGATGCCGGCGTCCTGGAGCGCGGTGCGGACCGCGACCAGGTCGGTGGCCTCGCTCAGGACCTCGAAGGAGTCACCGAGGTCGTTGACCTCCTCGGCACCCGCGTCGAGCACCGCGCCGAGCACGTCGTCCTCGGACAGTCCTCCCTTGGGGACGACCACGACGCCCTTGCGGTTGAAGAGGTACGAGACGGAGCCCGGGTCGGCCATCGAGCCGCCGTTGCGGGTCATGGCGACCCTCACGTCGGAGGCGGCACGGTTGCGGTTGTCGGTGAGGCACTCGATGAGCACCGCCACACCGTTGGGGCCGTAGCCTTCGTACATGATGGTCTCGTAGTCGACGCCGCCCGCCTCGAGACCGCCACCGCGCTTGACCGCGGAGTCGATGTTCTTGTTGGGGACGGAGCTCTTCTTCGCCTTCTGGATGGCGTCGAAGAGGGTCGGGTTGCCGTCGATGTCGGCGCCACCGGTGCGCGCCGCGACCTCGATGTTCTTGATCAGCTTCGCGAAGAGCTTGCCGCGCTTGGCATCGATCACGGCCTTCTTGTGCTTCGTCGTAGCCCATTTAGAGTGGCCGGACATCCGCCTGTCTCCTTCGCGTCACCAATACTGCTGCGTTCGGCAGAGATCCTACCGGGGTCCGGTCAGCGTACGGCGCGCACCATCTCGGTGAAGAGCTGATGCACCCGGTGGTCGCCCGTCAGTTCGGGATGGAAGGACGTGGCGAGGGCATTGCCCTGGCGTACGGCGACGATGTGGCCGTCGTGCTCGGCGAGCACCTCGGCCCGGACGCCGACCGACTCCACCCACGGGGCGCGGATGAAGACGCCCTCCACGGGGCCTCCTTCGACGCCCTGGACCTCGACCCCCGCCTCGAACGACTCGTTCTGCCGTCCGAAGGCGTTACGGCGCACGATCATGTCGATGCCGCCGAGCGTCTCCTGGCCCGAGCGCGGGTCCAGGATCTTGTCGGCGAGCATGATCAGGCCGGCGCACGTGCCGTAGACCGGCATGCCGTCCCCGATGCGCTCGCGCAGGGGTTCCTGCATGCCGAAGAGCACGGCCAGCTTGGACATGGTGGTGGACTCGCCGCCGGGGATGACCAGGCCGTCGACCTCGGCGAGCTCCTCGGGGCGCCGGACCGGCCTGGCCGTGGCGTCGGCCACGGCCAGGGCGATCAGGTGCTCCCGTACGTCGCCCTGGAGAGCCAGGACTCCGATCACAGGGTTGCTCATGTCCGGCACTACCAGCCGCGGTTGGCGTAGCGCTCGGACTCGGGGAGGGTGTCGCAGTTGATGCCGACCATGGCCTCGCCCAGGTTGCGGGACGCGTCCGCGATGATCTTCGGGTCGTCGTAGAAGGTGGTGGCCTTGACGATCGCGGCGGCGCGGGCGGCCGGGTCGCCGGACTTGAAGATGCCGGAGCCGACGAAGACGCCCTCGGCGCCGAGCTGGCGCATCAGCGCGGCGTCGGCGGGGGTGGCGACACCGCCCGCGGAGAACAGCACCACCGGGAGCTTGCCGAGCTCGGCGACCTCCTTGACGATCTCGTACGGGGCGCGGAGCTCCTTGGCGGCGGCGTACAGCTCGTTGTTGTCGAAGCCGCGCAGCTTGGCGATCTCGTTCTTGATCTGGCGCAGGTGGCGGACGGCCTCGACGACGTTGCCGGTGCCGGCCTCGCCCTTGGAGCGGATCATGGCCGCGCCCTCGGCGATACGGCGCAGGGCCTCGCCCAGGTTGGTGGCGCCACAGACGAAGGGGGTGGTGAACGCCCACTTGTCGGAGTGGTTGACCTCGTCGGCCGGGGTCAGGACCTCGGACTCGTCGATGTAGTCGACGCCGAGGGACTGGAGGACCTGGGCCTCGACGAAGTGGCCGATCCGGGACTTGGCCATGACCGGGATCGACACGGCCTCGATGATCTCTTCGATCATGTTGGGGTCGGACATCCGGGCCACGCCGCCGTCCTTGCGGATGTCGGCGGGCACGCGCTCCAGCGCCATGACGGCCACGGCGCCCGCGTCCTCGGCGATCTTCGCCTGCTCGGCGTTGACGACGTCCATGATCACGCCGCCCTTGAGCTGCTCGGCCATGCCGCGCTTCACGCGTGCGGTGCCGGTCTCGGGGGCCTGGGAGTTGCTGGTGCTGGACACGGATGGACCTCACTCGGAGAAAGAAGGTTTTTGCTCCCCTGAGAGAACATTGCCCGACCAGTCCAATGCAAGGGCCAATGCATAGACGGTGGATCGTTTTACTGGCTGCCGGGACGGTCGGCCAGTGCCACCGGGGGCGCGTCGTCCATTTCGAAGGCGAGCGGGAACGGGGCGTGTCCGGCCAGCCGGAACCAGCGGACCTTGCGATGGCGGCGCAGGGCGCGGGCCGCGCGTACGGAGTCGTTGTGGAAGCGCCGGGCCATCGGGACGCGGCGTACGGCCGCCGCCAGCTCCTGTGCGGCGTCCTCGCCGCCTGGCGCCTCCTTCACGGCGTCGACCTGCGCCACCTCACCGAAGACCGCCCGCAGCGCCTGGCTGAGCTCGCTCTCCGCCACTTCCCGGTGGTCCTCCTCGGCCTGACGGGCGGCGTGCGCCGCCTGGTAGAGCACGATCGAGGCGGCGGGGTCGAGCACGCCGGAGGTCGCCAGCTCCTGGGCGACCGAGGCGCGGCGCAGCAGCTGGGCGTCGAGCGCGGCGCGGGAAGCGTCGATGCGGGCGTGCAGGCGGTCCAGGCGGCCCGCGGTCCAGCTGAGGTACAGCCCGACGGCGACGAGGGCCACGACGATCCAGATGAGGGTTACGGTCACGGGCGGCAAGGTTACCGGGGTGGTGCGGAACGCCGGGCGGCGCCGGGAACGGGCCGCTCCGGGAGCGGCGCCCTGGGGAGCCGCTCACCCCACGGGTCAGTCCCGGGCCAGGCCGAACCGCGCCCGCAGCCCCGTCCGCTCGTCGGTGTCCACCGACGCGGCCCCGTCCGTCACCGTCTCGTACACCGACAGGATGTCCGCGGCCACCGTCGACCAGTCGAAGCGCCGCACGTGCGCCGCCCCCCGCAGCCGCAGCTCGTCCAGCCGCTCCGGGTCCCCCAGCAGCCGCACCGCCGCCGAGGCCAGGGCGTCCGCGTCCTCGTTGGCGAAGAGTTCGCCCGCCGCACCCTGGTCCAGCACCTGCGCGAACGCGTCCAGGTCGCTCGCCAGCACCGCCGCGCCCGCCGACATCGCCTCGACCAGGATGATGCCGAAGCTCTCGCCGCCGGTGTTCGGGGCGACGTACAGGTCCACGCTCCGCAGCAGCCGCGCCTTGTCCTCGTCGCTCACCATCCCGAGGAACTCGACGCGGTCCCGCATCTCCTTCGGCAGCGTGGCGACCGCCTCCTCCTCGTCGCCGCGCCCCGCGACCAGCAGCCGCGCGTCCGGGCGTTCGGCCAGGATCCCGGGGAGGGCGCGCATCAGGACGGGCAGTCCCTTGCGCGGCTCGTCGATGCGTCCGATGAAGCCGATGGTCTGTCCCTGCCACTCGGCCTTCGCGTCGGCCTTCGCGAAGAAGTCGACGTCGACGCCGTTGGGGATGACGACCGCGTCCCCGCCGAGGTGCTCGACCAGCGTGCGCCGCGCGTACTCGCTCACCGCGATACGGGCACTGATCTTCTCCAGCGCGGGCTGCAGGATCGGGTACGCCGCGATCATCGCCCGCGACTTCGGGTTGGAGGTGTGGAAGGTGGCGACGATCGGCCCCTGCGCCGCCCAGCACGTGAGCAGACCCAGCGAGGGCGAGGTCGGCTCATGGATGTGGATCACGTCGAAGGTGCCGTCGTGCAGCCAGCGCCGTACCCGCGCGGCGGAGAGGAATCCGAAGTTGAGGCGGGCGACCGAGCCGTTGTACGGGACGGGGACGGCCCGGCCCGCGGACACGACGTACGGCGGCAGCGGCGTCTCGTCGTCGGCGGGCGCCAGGACGGAGACCTCGTGCCCCAGCCGGATCAGGTGCTCGGCCAGGTCCCGGATGTGGAACTGGACGCCGCCCGGCACGTCCCAGGAGTACGGGCAGACAATGCCGATCCTCACGAGGACTCCCGACGCGGCTCGAGGTCGTCGAGCCACAGTCGTTGCAGCATGTGCCAGTCCTCCGGGTGCTCGGCGATACCGGCGGCGAAGGCGTCCGCCACCGCCTGCGTCATGACAGACGTCTTCTCGGCCCGCGTACCTGTCTCCGGTACGCCGACGGGCGCGTGGATGCGTCCGCGCATCACCGGTGAGTCGTCGTACCAGAGGGTCGCCGGCAGCAGCAGCGCCCCGGTCTGCTGCGCCAGCATCGCGGGCCCGCCGGGCATCCGTGCCGTCTCGCCGAAGAACTCCACCTCGGTGCCGGACGCGGACAGGTCGCGGTCGGCGACCAGGCAGACGAGGCCGCCGGCCCGCAGCCGCCGCGCCAGCGTCCCGAAGGCACTGGCACCCGTGTGCGGCAGGACCTCCATTCCGAGGCCCTCCCGGTACGCGACGAACCGGTCGTACAGCGACTCGGGCTTGAGCCGCTCCGCGACGGTGGTGAAGGGGATCCCCAGCGCGGTGGCGCCCCAGGCGCCCGCGAGATCCCAGTTGGCCAGGTGCGGGAGCGCCAGTACGACGCCCCGCCCGGAGGCCAGGGTGTCCGTCAGGAGGTGGATGTCCTCGATCTCGACACTGGCCTTCACCCGCTCCGCGCTCCACGCGGGCAGCCGGAAGGACTCCATCCAGTAGCGCATGTACGAGCGCATGCCGGCCCTGGACAGCTCGGCGAGGCGCTCGGGGCCCGCGTCCGGCACCACCCGGGCGAGGTTGGACTCCAGCCGCAGCACGCTCGGGCCGCGCCGCCTCCACACCGTGTCGGCGAGCGTGCGCCCGAGGGCGGCGGACACCGGCTCGGGCAGTTTCTTCACGCCGGCCCAGCCCAGGCCGTACAGCGTGTCCGTCAGCCGTTCCCTGGCTCCGCTCACGAGGTGGCCTCGCTGCCCGGCGACGCCGCCGCACCCGGCGCAGCCGCCGCGTCGGCCTCCGCCGATTCCCGGCGTACGGTGACGACCCGCTGTCCGAGCGTCACCAGGCTGCCCACCGCCACGACCCACAGGGCGATCGGCAGCAGTACGTCGATGCCCGGCACCCCGAAGCCGTGCAGTCCGGCGAGCCCGGCGGCGACGAGCGTGATGACGAGCCGCTCGGCCCGCTCCACCAGGCCGTTCACCGCCACCGGCAGGCCGATCGACTCACCGCGTGCCTTGGTGTACGAGACGACCTGGCCACTGGCGAGGCAGAAGATGGCGACGGCGCACAGCACGTTGTCGTCGCCGGCACCCGCGTACCAGAGGGCGATCCCGCCGAAGATCGCCGAGTCGGCGACCCGGTCGAGCGTCGAGTCCAGGAAGGCGCCCCAGCGGCTCGACACCCCGGCCTGCCTGGCCATGTTGCCGTCGACGAGGTCGGAGAAGACGAAGAGGGTGATGACGATCGTGCCCCAGAAGAACTCTCCCTGGGGGAAGAAGACCAGCGCACCCGCCATCACTCCGGCCGTACCGACGAGGGTCACCGCGTCCGGGCTCACCCCGCGGCGGAGGAGAAACGCGGCGAACGGTGTGAGGACACGCGTAAAGAATGCACGCGCGTACTTGTTCAGCATGGCCTTCCCGGGGGTCGGTGGCCGGTCCAGCCCCTGCGGCCACCGGCTGGCCCATCGTAGCGACGCCGGAACCGCGACACCGCCGGGGCACCGGTGAGCCACCGGCGGGCGCCCCGGTGCCCCGTGGATCGCGCGTCACGTATGGACGGAGCGTGGCCGGAGTGGAAAGCTCGAATGACCGCGGGCGTCACTGGTGTCGCCTCGCCACTGCGGCTCCCACATGTCCGCGCCCCCTCTCCTCACCGTGCTCGGAACAGGGAGGCAGGATCATGGGCGACAAGACACACGCGCGCCACCCCGGGGCCGCCGGCAGGGCGGCGGCGGCCGACCGGCCCTCGTCCGTACGCAACGTCGTGCTGGTCGGCCACAGCGGATCGGGAAAGACCACCTTGGCCGAGGCCCTCGCGCAGACAGCGGGAGCGGTCAACAGGGCGGGCCGCGTCGAGGACGGCACGACCGTCTCGGACTACGACGAGATCGAGCACCGGCAGCAACGCTCGGTGCAGCTGTCGCTGATCCCGGTCGAATGGGGCGGTGTGAAGATCAACCTGATCGACACCCCCGGATACGCCGACTTCGTCGGGGAGCTCAGGGCCGGTCTGCGGGCGGCGGACGCGGCCCTCTTCGTCGTCTCGGGGGCGGACGGCGTGGACGACTCGACCCGGATGGTGTGGGAGGAGTGCGCCGCGGTCGGCATGCCGCGGGCGATCGTCTTCACCCACCTCGAAGCGGCCAGGTCCGACTTCGACGAGATGACCCGGCTCTGCGCGCAGACCTTCGGGGGCGACGACCCCGACGCCGTACTGCCGCTGTACCTGCCGCTGTACGGGCACCGGGGACCCGACGGGCACGCCCTGGTCGAGGGGCTCGTCGGCCTGCTGTCGCAGCAGATCTTCGACTACTCCTCCGGCGAGCGCCAGGAGGCACCGCCGGACGGCGAGCAGGCCCCCCGGATCGAGGCGGCCCGCGGCCGGCTGATCGAGGGGATCATCGCCGAGAGCGAGGACGAGACCCTCATGGACCGTTATCTCGGCGGTGAGGAGATCGACCACAAGACACTCGTCGACGACCTGGAACGGGCCGTCGCGCGCGGTACCTTCCACCCCGTGCTCGCCGCCGCGCCGGCGGCCGAAGGGGGCCGCCAGGGCATCGGCACCGTCGAGCTGCTGGAGCTGATCGCGGGAGGCTTCCCGACCCCCGCCGAGCGGGAGGCGCCCGCGGTCACGACGCCCGACGGCAGGCCGCGCCCGCCGGTCGCCTGCGATCCCAACGGGCCGCTGGTCGCCGAGGTCGTCAAGACGGCGTCCGACCCGTACGTCGGGCGGGTCAGCCTGGTACGGGTCTTCTCCGGCACCCTGCGGCCCGACGAGACGGTGCACGTGTCGGGGCACGGCCTCAGGGACCGGGGCCACGAGGGCCCGGACCTTCACGACGCGGACGAACGGATCGGCGCGCTGTCCTCTCCGTTCGGCAAGCACCAGCGCCCCCTGGACCACTGCATCGCGGGTGACATCGCCAGCGTCGCCAAGCTGATGCGCGCGGAGACCGGGGACACCCTGTCCTCGAAGGACGACCCGTTGTTGATGGAACCCTGGACCATGCCCGACCCGCTGCTGCCGCTCGCCGTCCAGGCGCACAGCAAGGCGGACGAGGACAAGCTCTCCCAGGGGCTCGCGCGGCTGGTCGCCGAGGACCCGACGACGCGCCTGGAGCAGAACCAGGACACCCGCCAGCTGGTGCTGTGGTGTCTGGGCGAGGCCCACCGCGACGTGGCGCTGGAGCGCCTGCGCAGCCGGTACGGGGTGCGGGTGGACGTCGTGCCCCACAAGGTGCCGCTGCGCGAGACGTTCGGCGCCGGGGCGAGGGGCCGCGGCCGTCACGTGAAGCAGTCCGGAGGCCACGGACAGTACGCGATCTGCGAGATCGAGGTGGAGCCGCTGCCGCCGGGCAGCGGGATCGAGTTCGTCGACAAGGTCGTGGGCGGCGCGGTGCCGCGCCAGTTCATCCCGTCCGTCGAGAAGGGGGTGCGCGCCCAGGCGGAGCGCGGTGTCGCCGCGGGCTACCCGCTCGTGGACATACGCGTGACGCTGCTCGACGGAAAGGCGCACTCGGTGGACTCCTCCGACGCGGCGTTCCAGACGGCGGGCGCGCTGGCGCTGCGCGAGGCCGCGGCCGACGTGAGGATCCACCTGCTGGAGCCGGTCGCCGAGGTGCTGGTGCTGGTGCCCGACCACTACGTCGGGCCGGTCATGAGCGACCTGTCGGGGCGGCGGGGGCGGGTGGTCGGAACCGAGCAGGCGGGCCAGGGGCGCACGCTCGTACGGGCCGAGGTTCCGGAGATCGAAATGGAACGGTACGCGCTGGACCTGAGGTCGGTCTCGCACGGCACCGGACGCTTCAGCCGCTCGTACGTCCGCCACGAGCCGATGCCGCCCCAGCTGTCGGGCAAGATACGCGAGCAGGCCGAAAAGGGGACATAATCCACCAGCCGCCCGTCCAATTACCTTGCGACGGGCGGCATTTCACTGTCCCATGACGGGCAGGAACACCCTGGACACACTGGATACGCTGGGGGCCCAGTTCAGAAGGTGTGCCGGGCACGGCAGTTGAGGGCAGGCCGCAGGGGCGGTTGCGCGCGGCGATGGGGGCAGCACAGTGGCGGATGACGGGTTCGACTTCTCACCGGGGGCACAGGTACCGCTCCAGGGCTCCGCGGGCCAGACCGCCGCGACCCAGGCCCTCGCCTCGGCGGCGTACCGCGACAGCCCGGTGACCGAAATCCTCAAGGCCAACAACGAATGGCACAAGTCCGAGGTCAAGAAGGGCAAACTGTCCCTCTTCGAACCGAACCTGGGTGAGGCCTTCTCGCGCGCCGTACAGGTGCGCATGCTCGGCGGGGCCCGCAAGGCGCTCATCCAGTCCTTCGGCACCGAACCGCAGACCGTCGTCGAGCACTGCCTCGCCGCGACCCGCATCCGCAAGGAGCGGGACGCCAAGCTCACCGGCGTCATGGCGCTCTTCGGTCTGCTCTTCCTGCCCGGTCTGCTCATCTGGCTCGCCGTCTTCCAACTGCGCCGCACGATCGCCGGCGCCCAGGGCAAGCGGGCCGGCGCCTTCGGCACCGCCGCCCTGATCGCCGTGGGCGGCCTTCTCCTGATCCTCTTCGTCATGCTGCCCCTCGGCGGATTCCTGGCGATCTACCTGCGGGCGATGCTCGTCGCCCCCGTCGTCGGCTGGCTGCTGGCCAAGCGGATCTGCGAATCCACGGCCGTGGACATGCGGACCCGCTGGGAGAGCCTGCTGGGCGGCGGCGGCGTGGGCGCGAAGATCCCCGAGGCCGTACCCCGCGACCCCAACGAGTCCGCCGCCGAGCAGCTGCGCCAGTCGCTCGCCAAGCTCACCGCCGAGCAGTACAGCAACTCGGTCTTCTACGCCGGCCCCAAGGGAATACTGGGCATGGGCACCCGCTGGGGCAGCTGGCAGCTCGCCGAGGAGCTCGTCCCCCGGGAGGCCGGCAAGGAGATCCACGGCTTCCGCAGCTGGGACGTCATCCGCGCCATCCACGACCAGCTGCGCATGCTGGAGCGCGGCCCGCTGCACACCGGCGGCTTCCCCAAGCCGTCCGTACGGCACTGGATCGTCGCCCCGATCGGCGAGAACGCGGGCGAGGTGGCCAGGCCCGACGGCCAGGACGTCGACGCGTTCCAGATCAAGGGCCACGAGATACAGCGGATCTGCAACGAACAGCAGTTCGGCGCCGGAAACCGGCACTACCTGGGTGTGCAGTTCACCCTGTGGGACGGCCAGCTCGTCATCACCATGCTGATCACGGTCACCGTGCTGCACGAGACGCTGCGCATCGAGGTCACCGGCCACGCGCTGGGGCCGGTCCACTCGCTCTTCACCACGAAGCCCGCGGCCAAGACGGTGACGGTCAGCAAGGCGGTCAAGTTCTGGGAGACGGTCGACAAGAACCTGCCGCTCGTCGACGCCAACGAGGTGGTGCGGCTGGCGGTCCGCGCCCCGTTCACCTGGTTCCCCCCGGTCCTCGACTTCTTCGGCGGCAAGATCGTGCTCCCCGAGCCCTTCGGCCTGCGGCACGCCTGGGCCGAGAAGCCCTGGCGGCACCGCTTCATGGCCGACGACGCGATGCGCGCGGCCACGCCCGTACTGCGCGTGGTCCACGCCGCGGCCATCCGCGTGCTCGACGACCACGGCGTGGACACCGACCGCTTCAGCAACCGCTCCCTGGTCCTCAGCGGCATGGTCCAGGACGCGGCGCCGAGGAAGGCCGACGTCTACGACGCGTGACGCTCGGGGAAGGGAAGCCTGCGGGGCGCCCGTGGGGTCAGACCGCGGGCCAGGCGTCGGCCAGCATCTTGCGGGTGTCCCCCAGCAGTTGCGGCAGCACCTTCGTGTGCCCCACGACCGGCATGAAGTTCGTGTCGCCGCCCCAGCGCGGCACCACGTGCTGGTGCAGGTGCGCCGCGATGCCGGCCCCGGCGACCGCGCCCTGGTTCATCCCGATGTTGAAGCCCTGCGCCCCGGAGGCCGTGCGCAGCGCCGACATCGCCTGCTTGGTGAGCAGCGCGAGCTCGGCGGTCTCGGCGTCCTCCAGGTCCGTGTAGTCGGCGACGTGCCGGAACGGGACCACCATCAGGTGTCCGCCCGTGTAGGGGTACAGATTGAGTACCGCGTACACGTGCTCACCGCGCGCGACGACGAGACCGTCCTCGTCGGACTTCGCCGGGATCGAGCAGAACGGGCAGCCGTCCTCGGCCCCCGGACCGGTCGGCTTGTTCTCCCCCTGGATGTACGCCATCCGGTGAGGCGTCCACAGGCGCTGGAACGCGTCCGGCGTCCCGACTCCGATCTGCTGCTCCGGCTCAGTCGTCATGGAGTGCAGCATATGACTTGGCACCCGCCGAACGTGTCGCCGGGGCGGGGCCGTCCACCCGGCGGCCACGCTGGGGCGATGCACGACGATCACGACAGTCCGCTGGAGCGGTGGGAGGAGCGGGCCGAGCTGCCGCTCTTCGCCGCTTCGCTCCTCTTCCTCGCCTCGTACGCGGTCCTCGTGCCGGCCCACCACCTGGCCCCGGTCCGGCGGGACGCGAGCCTTGCGGTGACCGTGGCCCTGTGGGCGCTGTTCGTCGCCGACTACCTGGTGCGCTGGCGGCTCCCGGGCCGGAGACTGGGCTTCGTCCGTACCCCCTGGCTGGACACCGTCGCGCTGGTGCTTCCGCCGCTGCGCCCGGTCCGCATGGTGCGGGTGTACTGGGCGGTGCAGCGCAGACGTGACCGGCCCCGGCTGACCCTGCACGCCCGGGTGATCACGTACGCGGGCCTTACAGCCGTGCTGCTGGGGTTCGCCGGCGCCCTGTCCGTCTACCACCAGGAGCACGCCGCGCCCGGCGCGACGATCCGTACCTTCGGAGACGCCCTGTGGTGGACCTGCTCGACGCCGACGACCGTGGGGTACGGCGATGTGGCGCCGGTGACCTGGGACGGCCGGCTCATCGCAGTCGGCATGACGGGCGGCGGCATGGTGCTGCTGGGAGCGGTGACGGGCTCCTTCTCGGCCCGGCTGATCCAGACGTTCGCGCGGGAGGACGAGAACAGGCCCCCGGCGGGCTGATCGCTCCGCCGGGGGCCTGGCTCACCGTTCACACGGGAGAGCCGGTCACACCTGGACGCGGCGCTCCACGACGTCGGCGATCTTCGCCAGCGCCTCCTCGCGGGGGATGCCGTTCTCCTGCGATCCGTCGCGGTAGCGGAAGGAGACGGTGCCCGCGTTCATGTCCTCGTCACCGACGATGATCATGAAGGGGACCTTCTGCTTCTGCTGGTTCCTGATCTTCTTCTGCATCCGGTCCGAGGAGGCGTCCACCTCGACCCGCAGGCCCTTCTTCTTCGCGTCGGCGGCGAACTCCTGGAGGTACGGGATGTGCGCGTCGCCGATCGGGATGCCGACCGCCTGCACCGGGGCGAGCCACGCCGGGAACGCGCCCGCGTAGTGCTCCAGGAGCACCGCGAAGAACCGCTCGATGGAGCCGAACAGGGCGCGGTGGATCATCACCGGACGCTGCTTGCTGCCGTCGGGGCCGGTGTACTCCAGGTTGAAGCGCTCCGGCAGGTTGAAGTCGAGCTGCACGGTCGACATCTGCCAGGTACGACCGATGGCGTCCTTGCACTGGACAGAGATCTTCGGGCCGTAGAAGGCGGCGCCGCCCGGATCCGGGACCAGCGGAAGCCCCTGCTTCTCGGCGACCTGGCGCAGGGTCTCGGTGGCCTCTTCCCAGATCTCGTCCGAGCCGACGAACTTCTCCGGGTCCTTGGTGGACAGCTCCAGGTAGAAGTCGGTCAGGCCGTAGTCGCGCAGCAGGCCGAGGACGAAGGTGAGCGTACGGTCGAGCTCCTCCGCCATCTGCTCCTTGGTGCAGTAGATGTGCGCGTCGTCCTGGGTGAAGCCCCGGGCGCGGGTCAGGCCGTGCACCACGCCGGACTTCTCGTACCGGTACACGGTCCCGAACTCGAACAGGCGCAGCGGCAGTTCACGGTAGGACCGGCCCCGCGCGTCGAAGATCAGGTTGTGCATCGGGCAGTTCATGGGCTTGAGGTAGTAGTCCGTGCCCTCGTCGAGCTGCATGGGCGGGTACATGCCGTCGGCGTACCAGTCCAGGTGGCCCGAGGTCTCGAAGAGCTTCCCCTTGGTCGCGTGCGGGGTGTAGACGAACTCGTACCCCTCCTCCTCGTGCCGGCGGCGCGAGTAGTCCTCCATGACCCGGCGGATGATGCCGCCCTTGGGGTGGAAGACCGCGAGGCCGGAGCCGATCTGCTCCGGGATGGAGAAGAGGTCCAGCTCGGAGCCGAGCTTGCGGTGGTCGCGCTTCTCGGCCTCGGCGAGGAACTCCAGGTGCGCCTTCAGCTCGTCCTTCGACGGCCACGCGGTGCCGTAGATGCGCTGGAGCATCGGGTTCTTCTCGCTGCCGCGCCAGTAGGCGGCGGCGTTGCGCATCAGCTTGAACGCGGGGATGTTCCGGGTGGTCGGCAGGTGCGGACCGCGGCAGAGGTCCTTCCAGCACAGGTCACCGGTCTTGGCGTCCAGGTTGTCGTAGATGGTCAGCTCGCCGCCGCCCACCTCGACGTTCGCGCCGTCGTCGGTCGAGGCGGAGCCCTTGATGCCGATGAGCTCCAGCTTGTACGGCTCGTCCGCCAGCTCCTCGCGCGCGGCCTCGTCGGTGACGACGCGACGCGAGAAGCGCTGCCCGCGCTTCTGGATCTCCTGCATCTTCTTCTCGATGGCCTTGAGGTCCTCGGGGGTGAACGGCTTCTCGACGTCGAAGTCGTAGTAGAAGCCGTCCTTGACCGGCGGGCCGATGCCGAGCTTCGCCTCGGGGAAGAGCTCCTGCACGGCCTGCGCCATGACGTGCGCGGTCGAGTGGCGCAGGATGTTCAGGCCGTCCTCGGAGGAGATCTCGACCGGCTCGACCTCCTCGCCGTCGGCGACGACGTACGCCAGGTCCTTCAGCTCGCCGCCCACGCGCGCGGCGACGACGGTGCGCTCGCCGGGGAAGAGCTCGGCCGCCGTAGTGCCCGTGGTCACCACGCGCTCTTCCCGCTCGGAATCGCGTTGGATGAACACACGGACGTCCGACACCGGTCACTCCTGTCTGAGGGGGTCGCGCGTAAGTTGTTGCGCGCGCAGTAACCAACTGTACCGAGCCGGGCGGCCCCCTCGCGAAACGGTTAATCCCCGCCGCACGCCTCCTCGAAAAAGTCCAGGTTCTCCTGGAGCGACTTCATCAGCCGGTCCCGCTCCGCGTCGTCCACCTGCACGGGCACCACGCTCCGCGCGCCGGTGAGCCGCCGGAAGCCGCCCCGGCTCTCCAGCTGCCCGTGGACCCTGATCGGCAGCCCGACCAGGTGGGCGTGGCCCGCGATCCGGTACGCCTCCTCGTCGAGCACCATCCGTACGTGCGGCACCTCCGCACCCGCCAGGACGCGCAGCCGCACCGTGCCGGCCCCGCGCGGCCCCGAGCGCCGCATCCGTACCACCGCGCCCGTGATCCGTACCGTCACGGAAGGCTCGTCGAGCAGGTAGCGTGCGCCCGCCTCCCGCAGTGCCGGCAGGTCGCCCGGCGAGAACTCCACCGCTTCGGGATGCGCCGCGCATCCCTCGGGCACCCCGGCGGCGGGCGACCACTCCAGGGCCACGCGCGCGCCCTCCGAGCCGTGGACCAGCGCGATCAGGGCCTCCGTCAGCTCGCGGCTCACACCGGCCCCGACCGCCGTGTCGAAGGCGTCCATGCCGCCGGTCGCCCGCTGGTAGTCGACGGCCTCGCGGGCCGCGTGCAGGGCGTGGTGCAGTCGTACGACGACGCCGCGTCCCGCCGCCACCGGTACGAACGCGGTGAGGGCGCGTCCGCCCGGCGCGGGTCCCACCAGTACGCCCTCCAGGGACGCCTGCGCCTGCCGCCGGTGCCGTGCGCCGTAGTACCCGGCGCGCCCGCGTGAGGCCAGCGCCGCGGCGAGCAGCATCTGGCGCGCGGCCGAGCGCAGCCGTTCCTGCGCGGTCCACGAGACGGCTCCCGAGGGGCCTTCCGGTACGTCACGCCACCAGCGGATCTCGTCGCTGGGGACGGTGAGGGAGACGATCACCTCGCGGGCGGAGGGCGCGGCGCAGCGGGCGAGCGCGGTCAGCGCCTCGCCGAGCAGGTCGTCGCTGTCGGGGAACGCCCGGCTCTCGGGCACGAGCAGGCTCGTCCCGCCGCCGGACGGCCCGGGCGGGGTCCAGCGGGCGTAGCGACCCGCCGCTCCCCCGCGCCGCCGCCAGCCGTGCCGGGCGAGCAGCGCGCCGAGCACGGCGGGGTCGACGTGGGCGGGATCGGGGCCCGCGCCGGCGTCCCAGATGCCGGGGCCCGTGGCGAAGCCGCTGTCGGACTCCGTGCCCGGGTGCGGTCGCAGGGGTTCGTCGATCGGCCGGTGGTGCATCAGGGTCTCCCTCCCACCCCGACCCGGGTCATGATCTCGCAGAGTGCTCGGTCGTCGAATATCCGCGAGGTCGGGATCCGCACAGTGGTCCTGCGCCTGCCCGTCACCGGGTGTCCGGCCAGGTTGGTCCAGTAGCAGCAGTGCCGCAGGTCGAGGCCGTCGTGGCCGGCGCGCAGCCAGTCGTCCTGGGTCCGCGGTACGAGCATCACGACAAGGATCTTGTGCACCGACACCGGGCTGCGGGCGAGCTTCTCCAGATGGGCGTTGTCGAGCGTGAAGGAGAAGGCTCCCCCCGCCGGGCGCGGCGGGATCTGGTAGGTGCATTTGAGCTGGACCTTGATGGTGACTTCGTCGTCGACGGTGTGCCCGGGAGCGCTGTGGCTCACGTGCCAGTCGATGCCGTTGTCCGGAAACGGCTGCGAGAGAGAGCATCCCGCGGCCGCCGCGACCGCGTGCAGATAGCCCACCTGAAGAGTCTCCATGCAGGCAGTGGTGGCGAGTCCGCCGCGCAGCGGTGCGATCCGCTCGGGCAGCAGCCCGCCCGGTTCGGGCTGCGTGAGCGCCATGGCTGACGGTGCCTCCCGGGCTGTGCCGATCAGTTTCCCGTGACGGCCCGCCGACTTCACGCCCCGTCACTTGTGTTGTCTCCGCTGCGTATCCCCCTCAAACGGCGTACCGGACAAACGACCCGGGTATCACCGCTTCGGGCAGGGGACGCGCGCCATCTGCCAAGGGAGCAAGAGGAGTTCGGACATGACGTGCTGGTACGAAGGACCCCTGGCCGCGTTCGACACCGAGACGACGGGGGTGGATGTCGAGGAGGACCGCATCGTCTCCGCCGCGCTGGTCGTGCAGGACGCGCCGGGCGGACGGGTGCGGAAGATGCGCTGGCTGGTGAATCCGGGGATCCCGGTGCCCCCGGAGGCGACCGGGATCCACGGGCTGACGGACGATCACCTGCAGCGCAACGGGCGCTGGCCCGCGCCGGTCATGGAGGAGATAGCCAGAGGGCTCGCCGAGCAGAGCATCGCCCGCCGGCCGCTGGTGGTGATGAACGCGCCCTTCGACCTGACCCTGCTGGACCGGGAGCTGAGGCGCCACCGGGCGTCGTCGCTGGGGCGCTACCTGGAAAGCCGCCCGCTGTGCGTGCTGGATCCGCGCGTACTGGACAAGCATCTGGACCGCTACCGCAAGGGCCGCCGTACGCTCACCGATCTGTGTGCGCAGTACGAGGTGGAACTGGACGGCGCCCACGACGCGGTCGCCGACGCGACGGCCTCGCTGGAGGTCGTGCGCGCCCTCGGCCGCCGTTTCGCCTCGCGTCTGGAGCGGCTCTCACCGGCTGAGCTGCACACCCTCCAGGCGGTGTGGCACGCGGCGCAGGCGCGCGGTCTGCAGGCGTGGTTCGCGCGCAACGGGTCGGAGGAAGAGGTGAATACGGCGTGGCCGCTGCGCCCCGAGATGCCGGCGGCCGCCGCCTGAACGGACGGCGTGGGGCGACACCATGGGGCGGCACTGTGGGGCGGCACAAAAAAGCCGGTCCGTCTGTGACGGACCGGCCTTCCCGGGTGGGCGATACTGGTTTCGAACCAGTGACCTCTTCGGTGTGAACGAAGCGCTCTCCCACTGAGCTAATCGCCCGGGAACGGACTGAACCATACAGGCCGCCGGGGGGTTGGTTCAAACCGCGAGCGCGGCCGAGAGCCCGCGCCGCCCGCCCCGCATCATCAGCGCGTGGTTGGCGACGAGGAGCGGACGCCCGGGTACGGCGAACCGGCGCATCAGCGCCTTGCGCACCTCCACTTCCTGCTCGTAGAGGGCGCGCGCGCCGCTGCCGCGCGGCTGTACGGTCCAGCGCGCCCAGCCTTCGAGGTCGCCGGTCATGGCCACCTCCAGGACGCCGGCCTCCGGGGCCCGCCGCCTTTCCTGAGCGGTGACGACCAGTTCGTACGGCAGGAAGGAACGGAACCGGGCGATGCCGGTGCGGTCGTCGAGGCGGGTGACCTGCCGCACCTGCGGCCACCACCGCGGGTACTCGTCGACCCGTTCCAGCACGCCGTAGACCCTTCTGTGCGGGGCGGGCAGATCCCAGACGCTGCGAAAGCGGTAACGGCACCAGTCCATACGCCAAGTCTGCGCGCTCCCGCACGTACTCACCGGGGATCCGAGTATCCGCGCCCATGTCCCGCCGTGTGTTCCGCGCCACACTCGTCGACCATGGAGAACGCACTGCCGCCGACGGAAGAACTGGTGGTCCTCGACCGCGAGCTGGGCCTGCTCGAAGCCCGGCGCGCCCAGTTGCTCGCCCGCAGGGCGTGGCTGCTCACCGCCGTGCGCCAGCCTCCGCCCGCCCCCTTCACGCCGTACACCGGGGCCTTCGGCGCCGGACAGGCACCGCGCGCACCGCAGGACGCCTCGCCGCGCGGTGCGCAGAACGTGCTGCTGGCGCTCGGCGGCGTTCTGCTGACGGTCGCCGCGATCGCCTTCACGCTGGTGAGCTGGGGTCATCTGGGCATCGGCGGCCGCTCGGCGGTGCTGGGCGCGGTGACGGCCCTGGCGCTGGCCGCGCCGGTCCTGCTGCTGCGCCGCGGCCTCGTCTCGACCGCCGAGTCGGTGGCCGCGCCGGGTCTGGCCCTCACGGTGCTCGACGCGTACGCCCTGCACCGCGTGGCGCTGCCCGGCACGGACCCGCTCGCGTACGCCGCCATCGGTTCGGCCGTGCTGGCGGTGCTCTGGGCGGCGTACGGCCTGGGGCTCGGCCGGCTGCGGATCCCGCTGCCCGCCGCGCTGATCACCGCTCAGTTCCCCTTCGTTCTGTGGGCGCTGGCGGCCGGGTCGGGCCCGCTGACGTTCACCTGTGCGCTGGCGGCGACGGCCGCGCTCGATGTCGCCGTGGCCCTGTGGGGAGCCGGCCGCGCGGTGCGTCCGTTCGCGTACGCCGGTGCCTGGCTGACGGGCGCGGGGGCGCTGCTCGGCGCCGGCGTCCTGTCGATGGCGGCGGGCAGCCCGGCGGACGCGCTGCGGCCGGGCGTGCTGCTGGTGGCGGTTGCCGCCCTCGCCCTGGCCGCCGCCCGGCGCGTCCCGGCACCGCATGCCGTGGCGCCTTCGGCGGCGGCCGGTCTCGCGGCGCTGGCGGCCGTCGGCGGTGTGGCGCGCCCCGCCGCGGGGGACGCGTGGGCGGTGCCCGTGTACGTGCTGTGCGCCGTGGTCCTGGCGGCCGTCGTACGGGCGAGCCTGCCGCGTCCCGTGGCGGCCGGCCTGGCCGGTGCGTCCGGTGCGGTGCTGGCCGCGGGCGTCCTGTGGGCGCTGCCTCCGGTCGCGGCCGGCCTGCTCGGTCCCGCGGCACAGACGGAGCGCGTCTGGTCCGGTGCCCCGGCCGGCGTCCGCGAGGCGCTCTTCTCCGGGCTCTCCTGGCCGTGGACGGCCGCGGCCCCGCTGGTCCTGCTGACCGTGGCCGCGGTCTCGGCCGCTGCCGCCGCGGCGGCGCGCCGTCCGGCCTCGCCCGGTCACACCTGGCGCGCCCCGGCGGCGTGCGCGGCCCTGGTCCTGGTGTGGGCGGCGACGCACGCCATCCCGGCCGCACTGGGCTTCGGCTACCCCGCGGCCGTAACGCTGCACCTGTTCCTGACCGCGGCGTCCCTGGTCCTGGCGGTACGTCCCGGCCCGGCCGGAACCGCCACGGCGCCCCGCGTGCCCCATGCGCCTCTCGCGTCCACGGCGCTCGCCTGCGCTCTCGCGTCGGCGCTCTCCGTCTCGCTGCTGTCGCTGGCCGCACAGGCCGCCACGCTCACCGTGCTCGGCGTCCTGACGGCGCTGTTCGGCGCGGCCGCCGTGTTCGCCGGGGGGCCCGTCACGCCGCCCGTCTGTGCCGCCGCGGCCGTCGTGTACGCGACGGGGCTCACCGGCGCCGCCACTGCCGCGCTCACGCTCGCGCCCCACCAGGCCGCATGGGCGGTCCTCGCCGTGCCCGCGGCCGCCGCCGCGCTCGCCGCCCGGGTGCGCGGCCACGCCGCCGCCCTCCCCCTGGAGATCGCGGGCGCCGCGGCGGCGCTGCTCGCGATCGGCCTCGCCGCGGGCCACGCCCCCGCCCTCGCGCTGGTCCTGGCGCTGTGCGGGGTCATCGCCGCGGGCACGGCCGTACGGGCGGACCGGCGCCCCGTCGGGTACGCGGCGGTCGTGTTCTTCGTGCTGGCCGTCTGGGTCCGCCTCGGCGCCTCCGACGTCGTCACGCCCGAGGCGTACACGCTCCCCGTCACCGTCCCGGCGCTCGCGGTCGGCGTGCTGCGCCGCCGGCGCGACGCGGAGGCATCCTCCTGGACGGCGTACGGTCCGGGGCTCGCCGCGACCCTCCTGCCGAGCCTGATCGCGGCCTGGGGCGACCAGCACTGGCTGCGCCCGCTGCTCCTCGGGGCCACGGCCCTGGCCCTGACCCTGACGGGCGCCAGGCACCGGCTCCAGGCGCTGCTGGTACTCGGTGCCGCCGTGCTCGCCCTGGTCGCGCTGCACGAGCTCGCGCCGTACGTCGCCCAGGTCGTCGGCGCACTCCCCCGCTGGCTGCCGCCGGCCCTCGCGGGCCTGCTCCTGCTGGCCGTCGGGGCGACGTACGAGCAGCGTCTGCGCGACGCCCGACGGCTGCGGGACACACTGGGCCGGATGCGCTGAGGCCGGGCCGCCCGGGGCCGGGAAACGGCGAAGGCCCGGAAGACTTTCGTCTTCCGGGCCTTCGGTCCGGGTGGGCGATACTGGGTTCGAACCAGTGACCTCTTCGGTGTGAACGAAGCGCTCTCCCACTGAGCTAATCGCCCCGGCGCTCCGCACACATTACCCCATGTCAGCGGGGATCCCGAACCGATTGCCGGTCACTCCCCACCGGCCCCGCCGGTCATTCCTCGATGTTCCACGGCATCGCGAAGCCGAACTCCCGGACGTAGATCCCGGCCAGCACCGCGATGATCACCAGGCCGACCGTGGTGAGGATCATGTTCCGCCGCCGGACCCTGGGGTCGAGCGCCTTCTGGGCCGCTTCGGTGACTTTCCGTTTCGTCCAGCGCAGCACCAGCTGCGCCCACACGAACTCGGTCGCCCAGATCGCCATGCCGCCGAAGATCACCAGCCAGCCGGGCCCCGGCAGCGGCAGCATGACCACACCGGTGACCACGACCGCCAGGCCGATGACGAATACCCCCACCTGCCAGCTCAGATGCAGCGGCTTCGACGCCTTGATGAACTGCGGCGCCCGCGAACCCAGGTCCCGCTCGTCCTCGCTCGCGTCCCCCGTGGCGGGCATTGCGGCCGCCGGGTCGACGACTTCTTCCCGCTCGTTACTCTCCGCATTCATAAGGCCCAACCTACCCGACCCGACCGGGTGGCCGTAATACTCGTATCGCATCAAGTACCTCTCAGCCGTACGAGCTATCCGAATCGCCGCAAACAGGTCAGAGGGGTTTACAACGGCACCGTAGGTGGCATGTCGATTTCGCCGACGTGCGAATCCCCGAGCGCACACTGAGCGAAAGGCCCTGGCGCTTATGAACACCACGGTCAGCTGCGAGCTGCACCTGCGCCTCGTAGTGTCGAGCGAGTCATCACTGCCTGTACCCGCGGGCCTGCGGTATGACACGGCTGATCCCTACGCCGTGCATGCCACCTTCCACACCGGAGCCGAGGAGACCGTCGAGTGGGTGTTCGCCCGCGATCTTCTCGCCGAGGGCCTTCACCGGCCCACCGGTACCGGCGACGTCAGAGTCTGGCCGTCCCGCAGCCACGGCCAGGGAGTCGTCTGCATCGCCCTGAGCTCCCCGGAAGGAGAAGCCCTGCTCGAAGCCCCGGCGCGGGCCCTGGAGTCGTTCCTGAAGCGGACGGACGCCGCGGTGCCACCGGGCACCGAGCACCGCCACTTCGATCTCGACACGGAACTCTCGCACATCCTGGCGGAGAACTGAGCCAGGCCGGGAGCCGTTCCACGCCGTCCGACTCGGGGCGACGGCGCGGGGCGGACAACCGCATACAGCACACGCCGGCGCCGTCGCCGCGGGTTCCACCGCGGCGACGGCGCCGGTGCGCCGCGCGCGCGAGCCGCTAAAGTCGGCCAGCATCGGCGGGCGCCCGCCCGCGGCAGGCCAGGGAGCGAATCGTGCTGATCCCCCACGACACCAGGGGCGCCCTCGAGGTCGTCGTCGATCTGGTGAACACGGCGCCGGAGAGCGACCAGAGCGACCGGCTCGCGGACATCGAGGCGCTGTACGCCTTTGTGCGCCTCCATCACGTCAGTGACATCGGTGAACTCGGCGAGGCGGACCTCAGGGCCGTACGGGACGTGCGAGCGCGCTTCGCGGACGTGTTCGCGGCGCCCGACCCCCGCACCTGTGCGGAGCTGATCAACCAGCTGGTGGCGGCGGCCGGCACCACGCCGCGGCTGACCGATCACGACGGCTTCGACTGGCACGTGCACTACTTCGCGCCCGGCGCCTCGGTCGCGGACCACCTCGCGGCGGACTGCGGGATGGCGCTGGCCTTCATCGTGGTCTCCGGCGAGCACGAGCGGCTGCGCCGCTGCGAGGCCCCGGACTGCCGCCGGGCCTTCGTCGACCTCTCGCGCAACCGGTCCCGCCGCTACTGCGACAGCCGCACCTGCGGAAACCGGCTGCATGTGGCGGCGTACCGGGCACGGCGCAAGGAAGCCGCGGGCTGAGCCCTCACAGCAGGAAGAGATCGTGCATCGCGGCCATCAGCAGCAGGAAGCCGATCACCCCGAGGAAGATCATCAGGGGTGGCTGGGAGAGCGCGAAGAGGCAGCCGCGCGGTTCTTCGGTGGGGGCGGGGGCTTCGCCCCGGGACGTGTCCAGCATCTCGGGGCGATGATGGCGCAGTGGGGCCACCCCCGACGACCAACACGCCCATCTGCGCGGCGAGTTCGTCGATCTTGGCCGTTCGTGATCTTTCGTTGATCACTTCGGCGTCCGAGTTGCCAGGTTTTCGGAGACCTTGCCGGGGGTTCCACTCGTGGCCGTCCGGGCCGTCCGGACCCTTCGAGCCGTTCAGATGCCGTGCTTCTTCAGGATGGCTTCGATGTCGCTGAAGTCCTCTCCCGCCCCGCCGGCCTTCGGCTGCGCCTCGGGCCGGGACCGCTTCGGCTGCGCGGCCGCCGGACTCCCCGCCCCGAGCGGCGGCGCGGACGCCTGCGGAGCGACCTCCTCGCGCCGCGCGGCCCTGCGCTCCTTGCGGGTGCCGCCGGTACGGCGCTCCACCGCCCTGGTCGTCATGAAGAGCAGCCACGAGAGTCCGAGCAGACCGAAGCCCACCCACACCTCCGGCTTGAAGGCGATGCCCGAAACCCACTCGACGACGCCGGTCAGCACCAGGCCGACCGGTACCAGCGCGTAGGCGGCGATGCGCGTCGCGGCCAGGAATCGCTTGCGGTACGCGGCGATCGCGGCGATGCCCAGACCGGCCGCGGACGCCGCGGAACAGATCGTCTCTGCCAGCATCCGGTCCTCCAGCCCCAGGGATTGCGTTCCCCTCCATCCTGCACCGGGGGAGCCCGCCCGGGCCACGCCCCCGTACGACCTCAGGGACATCTCCGGGGCGGCCTCCTCCCCAGGGCCTGGTCGGGGACCTGTCCGGCGGGCTGGAAGACTGGCCCCATGACCGACTCCTCTCCCGCGCGCCCCGTCGTCCTCGACATCTGGTGCGACCTCCAGTGCCCCGACTGCCACGCCGCGCTGGACGACGTCCGCGCCCTGTGCGAGCGCTACCGTGACCGGCTCGACGTACACCTGCGCCACTTCCCCCTCGAGAAGAACAAGCACGCCTACGCCGCCGCGCAGGCCGCCGAGGAGGCTGTCGACCAGGGCAAGGGCTGGCCGTACGTGGAGGCGGTCCTCGCCCGCACCGGGGAGCTGGCGGCGAAGGGCGAGCCGCTCCTGCTGGAGGTCGCGGGCGAACTGGGACTGGACGCGGAGGAGTTCGACACCGCCCTGATCGACGGCCGGCACCTCCTGATCGTCGACGCCGACCAGGCCGAGGGCAAGGCCATCGGCGTCACGGGCACGCCGACGTACGTCATCGACGGCGAGCGGCTGGACGGCGGCAAGAGCCAGGAGGGGCTGCGCGAGCGCATCGAGGAGATCATCGACCGGCTGCTCGCCTGAACCCCCGCCGGAAACCGCCGCGCAGCCGCGGCCCGGGCCTCAGAGCAGCTGCTTGTAGAGGTGGTACGTCACCGGCTCGTAGCCGAGTGATTCGTACAGCCGCAGGGCCGGGGTGTTGTCCGTGAAGACGTTGAGCCCGATGCGCCCGGCCCCTGCCGCCAGCGCCTCGCGCTCGGCGAGCAGCAGCAGCGCACGGCCGAGCCCCCGCCCCCGGTGCTCCTCCGCCACCTCGACGTCGAAGACGTACGCACCGCTCTGGCCGGGGTGGGGATGGCGCAGCGCCAGCCAGAGCGTGCCCACCGCCACGCCGTCGAGGGTCAGGACGCCCAGGTACGTGTCCGGGGTGGCGATTCCGCCGGCGAGAGCGGCCGCGTGATCGGCTTCCGTCTTGGCCCGCGCGGCTTCCTCGGAGAAGCCTCGCAGGCTCAGGGACCGCGTGTAGCCGGTCTTGGTGTGGGCCAGCCAGCTCTCGAACTCGCTTCCGCTCATCGGCCTGCCCGCGACGCCCCCGGGCAGCACGGGGGCCTGCGCGGGCAGGGGTTTGCCCATGATGCGGTTGCGTTCGGTGTAGCCGAGGGCGGCCGCCATGCGCCGCGCGGGCTCCGCCCCGGCCGGGACGGAGATCTCCACACGGCCGCACCCCCAGCCGCGCAGCACCTCCTCGGCCGCGAGCGCGGCGACCGTCGCCCTCCCCCGGCGCCGGTCGGCCTCGTCGACGCGCAGTCCGGCGATACGGCCGACGCCGGTCCCCGAGCGGGGGTCCGTGGAGAGTTCGACCGTACCGACAAACCGGCTGTTCACGCACACCGCGTAGGTACGCGACCTGGCGCCGTCGGCGCCTTGCTGAAGCGGCGCGGTCGGCCGCAGGGTTGTGGTCATCAGGGGAGTTGTACCCGCCGGACGGCCACCCGTCATCCGAATTGCCGGTGCTTTACGGGTCCAGGTCCGAGGCGGCCCGCTCGTCGAAGAGGCGCATGGCCTTGGCGGTCACGGGGCCCGGCGCGCCCGGCAGTTGGCGCCCGTCGATCCGGTGCACCGCCTGTACGTCGCGCAGTGTGGAGGTCAGGAAGACCTCGTCGGCCCGCTCCAGTACGTCCAGCGGCAGGTCGGCCTCCCGGGCGCCCGTCCATTCGGCGGCCAGGGCGCGCGTGATTCCGGCGAGGCAGCCGGAGGAGACGGGCGGGGTGAACAGCTGCCCGTCGAGGACGACGAAGACGTTGGAGCCCGTGCCCTCGCAGAGCTGCCCGACGGTGTTCGCGAACAGCGCCTCGGACGCGCCCTCCTCCCGGGCGCGGGCGAGCGCGACGACGTTCTCGGCGTACGACGTGGTCTTGAGCCCGGTGAGGGCGCCGCGCTCGTTACGCGTCCAGGGGACGGTGATCACGGCGGTGCTGTCGGGGCGGCGGCCGGCCTCCCCGAGGGCGACGACCAGGGTGGGGCCGGTGTCCCCGCGCTCGGAGCCCAGCGGCGAGAGGCCGCCGGTGTAGGTGATCCGCAGCCGGCCGAGCTCCATGGGGTTGGCTTCCAGGACGGCGGCGCAGGCGCGGCGCACCTCGTCGAGGTCGGGCTCGGGCAGCCCCAGGCCACAGGCGGAACGGGCCAGCCGCTCCAAGTGCCGGGTGAGGGCGAAGGTCCGCCCCCCGGTCGCCTTCACCGTCTCGAAGATCCCGTCGCCCACGGTCAGGCCGTGGTCCAGTACGGACACCCTGGCGGTGGCCGCGTCCCGCAGCCCGCCGTCGACCCAAAGCTTCATGAAGCGGTCCTTCCCGTCTCCTGGTACGTGCCCGACGCTACCGCGAGCAGCCGGGAGGCCTTCAGTTCGGTCTCCTCCCACTCGCGCTCGGGGTCGGAGCCCCAGGTGATGCCCGCGCCCGTACCGAATCCGAGGACCGGGCCGCCGGGGGCGGTGCGGTCGATCCAGAAGGTGCGTATGCCGACGGCCAGCTCACCGGTGGAGCGGTCGGCGTCGACCCAGCCGATGCCTCCGCAGTACGGACCGCGCGGCGCGGTCTCCAGCGCCTCGATGATCGTGAGGGCGCTGGACTTGGGGGCACCCGTCACCGAGCCCGGTGGGAACGTCGCGGCGAGCAGCTCGGCCCAGCCGGCGCCGGGCGCGAGCTCGGCGCGGACGGTGGAGACCAGGTGGACGAGGCCGGGATGCGGTTCGACCACGCACAGCTCCGGGACGGTCACGGAGCCGGCGACGGCGACCCGCCCCAGGTCGTTGCGGACCAGGTCCACGATCATCACGTTCTCGGCATGGTCCTTCTCCAGGAGATCGTCCGCCGTCCGCCCGGTGCCCTTGATCGGCCCGGACTCGACGGTCCGCCCGTCCCGCCGCAGGTAGAGCTCGGGGGACGCGGTGGCTATCTCGACGCCGTGCGCGGGCAGGCGAATCGTTCCTGCGTACGGCGCCGGGTTGCCTCGGGCCAGCAGGGCGGTGAGCGCGTCGACGTCGGCACCGGCCGGGCCGGGCAGCGGCGCGGTCAGGACGCGGCAGAGGTTGGTCTGGTAGACCTCGCCCGCCGCGATGTGCTCACGGATCCGGCGCACGCCCGCCGTGTACGCGGCGCGGTCCACCGATGACGTCCAGTCACCGGCCGCGGGCCCGCGCCAGGCGCCGGGCACGGGAGCCGGGACCGGCTCCGCGCGTACGTCGCCGAAGCGGGCGCAGACGAGACGGCCCTCGAAGTCCGCGGTGACGGCCCAGAAACCGGTGGAGTCGAGCGCGGTGGGATCGTTGGTCACGTCGCGCAGGTCAGAGGCGACAAGGCCGCCGAAGCGGGCCAGAGGGGGAAGGTCGTGCACGGCCCCGAGTCTAGAGCGGACCGCGATGACCTGCGCCGGAGCGGAGGCAGCGCAGCACGCTGCACAAACGCGTTTTTGTACTGGCCCCGGAATCCGCTAGAGTTCAACACGTCGCCGGGACACGGAAACGCCCCGGCAAGACAAGCGGACGTGGCTCAGTTGGTAGAGCATCACCTTGCCAAGGTGAGGGTCGCGAGTTCGAATCTCGTCGTCCGCTCGGTGTGGGGGATCTTCCCGACCCCCTGTATGCACTCCTGGTGGAGTGGCCGAGAGGCGAGGCAACGGCCTGCAAAGCCGTCTACACGGGTTCAAATCCCGTCTCCACCTCCAAGGACGATTAGCTCAGCGGGAGAGCGCTTCCCTGACACGGAAGAGGTCACTGGTTCAATCCCAGTATCGTCCACTGGATCCCCGGTCGTACGTGACCGGATGGTCCGTCCCGCGCGATTAGCTCAGCGGGAGAGCGCTTCCCTGACACGGAAGAGGTCACTGGTTCAATCCCAGTATCGCGCACGCAGTTCGCAGTACCGCAGGGCCAAGAGAACATCCCGCGCGATTAGCTCAGCGGGAGAGCGCTTCCCTGACACGGAAGAGGTCACTGGTTCAATCCCAGTATCGCGCACCACCAGCAAGAAGCCCCCGGTCAGGACGAGAAGAGCATCCGGCCGAAGCCCTTCTGGCGGTGGTGACCGTGGTGGCCGCCGTGGGGACCGTGCTGCGGAGCGCCCCAGGCGGGCGCGGGGGCGGCGGGGTAGCCCTGCGGGGCCGGCGGCGGAGGCGTCGCCTGCTGCGTCCACTGCGACTCGAGGCGGGTCAGCGACTCCAGCTCGCCGTAGTCGAGGAATATCCCGCGGCAGCCGCTGCACTGCTCGATCTGGACACCGTTGCGGTTGTACGTGTGCATGGGTGCGTGGCACTTGGGGCACTGCATGGTCGACTCAGCTCCTCGGCGTCGGTTCGGCATCGCCGGAACGTGTGCCCGGCGACGGTCCGTTCACCCTACGGCGCGGTGACGGAAGCCAACTCGGGCGGTAGAGCCGCAATTCGGGCGCAGGCCTCGAGCATCATTTCCTCCACCTCGTCCAGCGGCCGGTTCTCGGCGGCGGACTTGGCGAGGGCGAGGGCGGCGGTCTGGACCGTCAGGGCGCGGGCGGGCACGTCGAGTTGGGGCCAGGGGTCGCCGTCCGGACGCACGGCCGTACCGCCCGCGGCCCGGTACGAACCGAGGAAGCGGTCCCAGACGTCCGGCGCGAGCAGGCCCGCGGCGTACCAGGCGGCGGGGCGGGCCAGGTCCCAGGCGGGGTCGCCGGTGCCCATGTCGTCCACGTCGATCAGCAGCCAGGGGCCACCGGGTGCGGGGTGGCGGACGAGCTGGCCGAGGTGGAGGTCGCCGTGGCAGAAGGCCGCGCGGTCGTGCGGCGGCGGAGCTTCGTCGCGGGCCCAGGTCGGCAGCCCGGCCCAGGCGCGGAGCACGGGGGCCGCGGCGGGGTGGGGGCCCGCGGCCCGCATGCGCGCGACGGCGCGGGCGGCTTTCGCGGGGCCGCGCATGGGCGGGAGCGGCGTGGGGAGCTGGAGTGCGCCGGGTGCGACCGCGTGCAGCCGGGCGAGGAGGGTCGCGGCGTCCTCCCAGGGGGCGGCTTCGGGCGCCTCGGGGTCGACGGGGGCTCCGTACGGCCACAGGCTCAGGGGCCGGCCGTGCAGCGTGGTGGTGAAGGTGCTTTCCGCCGCCGGTACGGGCAGGGGCGGCAGGAGGACGCCGGCGAGGAGTGGGTCCGCGGCGGCGGCGACGCGTGCGGCGAGGGCGGCGGCATCGGTGTCGGGGGCGTGGGACTTGGCGACGACGTCGCCGTGGCGTACGACCGTGCCGTCCGGGCGGTCCGCGAGGACGTCGGGGTGCGCGCAGGGGCAGGAGCCGGCCGTTTCGCCCCGGACGGGCCGGGGCGTGATCCGGGGCGCGGGCCGGGACTGGGGCCGGGACTGGGGCGCGGCGGCGTGCGCGACGGCGCTCAGCGCTTGCGCGACGGATGCGGTCACGGTCTCCCCCGGGTGCTGTGCGGTGCTGTCGGTACCGCGGGGAGCCTACGTGCCGCGCCGGGGCGGTCGGCGGGGCGGCTCTTCCCCACCCCGCTCTTTCCCGGGCCGCGCCCGGAAAACGCCCCGGGTCGCTGGTCCCGGTGGGGAAAAAGGCGTTGCCCGGACAGCTCCCCAGCTGTCCGGGCAAACGCAGTCGCCCGCCGCACCCCCGTCCCCACGGGGTTATGAGATGGCCGGATGCTCTGGCCCGGTCCGCTCTACCGGGCCGTGGGCGCCGCTCAGCGCCCGAGCATCACACCCACGGACGACGCCTGTGTGACCACTGCTTCCCAGCCTCCGAAGAGGACGACGAGCAGCGCCGCGAGGGGAAGGACCATGGCCGTCGCCACCAGGGGGTGGCGCGTGCCCGACGAACGGCCGCCGAACGAGGCGAATGCCCTGCGTCCCTGCGTGCGGATCACCGTCCGCGTTGCCGTGTCCGCCATGGTTCCTCTCCTGTCGTAATGGGTAGCGGCGGGTGTCTGACCTCGGGGGACGGGTGCTCCACCCGCCGCTTGACTTCAACGTTAGGGGCGCTTCGGGGCCGGGGCGTCATGCCCGCGTACCGATTGCCGGGCCTCCCGGAGGATGAGCAACCGTCCCGCGGCGTACTCCCCAGGGTGGAGAAGCGGCCCTACGTCCTGGGGTCTTCCCGGAGGGGACGCTCCTGGTGTTCGGAGGTGTCCTCCCTGGGGACCGGCTGTTCGACCAGGGCCAGCACCCTGGTCGCCATGAAGCGCGCGGTGCGCACCACGGAGCCGTTGCGGGTGACTTCACTCACTTCCACCACTCCCCTGCGCACCGCTGTTTCCACCCGCCGGCCTGCCCGGCTGGCCACCACTTCGTACGTACGCGTCGTGTCTCCCGCGTCGACGACTATCTCCACGCGATCGCCCTTCATTGATCCAATCCCCCTTCAGCGACGGACCTTTGAGATCTCGCACGGGCCGGGGGTGGCGGATCGGCCGCCCCCTGGCCACTCCTCAAGTTTCCCACTCGGCACTGACAATCGATCGATTCGCGAGGGCGCGGCCTATGAGCACACCGGGCCGCAGGTACGTAAGCTGTCCGACGTCGAACGGACCGGTCAGCAGCGGGGTGGGGGAGGCCTCACCGGAGGTAGGGGACGGACATGGCGATGATGCGGCTCCGGCGGGAGGACCCGCGTGTCGTCGGCTCGTTCAGGATTCACCGGCGGCTCGGGGCGGGCGGCATGGGCGTCGTCTACCTGGG
This sequence comes from Streptomyces sp. Wb2n-11, assembly GCF_001049855.1. Classification (NCBI taxonomy): domain Bacteria; kingdom Bacillati; phylum Actinomycetota; class Actinomycetes; order Kitasatosporales; family Streptomycetaceae; genus Streptomyces; species Streptomyces sp. Wb2n-11. The sequence goes on along the minus strand of NZ_CVPB01000001.1, from coordinate 5,952,840 downwards.
CTCCGACCGGCGCGGCCAGCGGGTCGCGCTGAAGGTGATCCGGCCGGACCTGGCCGAGGACCAGGAGTTCAGGTCGCGCTTCGCACGCGAGGTGTCCGCCGCACGGCGGATCCGCGGCGGCTGTACGGCGCGGCTGGTGGCGGCCGATCTCGAAGCCGACCGGCCGTGGTTCGCGACCCAGTACGTGCCGGGCCCCTCGCTGCACGACAAGGTCGTCGACGAGGGCCCGTTGACGGCCGCCGAGGCGGCCGCGGTCGGTGCGGCGCTGTCGGAGGGGCTCGTCGCCGTCCACGAGGCCGGGGTCGTGCACCGCGATCTCAAGCCGTCGAACATCCTGCTGTCGCCCAAAGGACCGCGGATCATCGACTTCGGCATCGCCTGGGCGACCGGCGCGAGCACCCTCACGCATGTCGGTACGGCGGTGGGCTCCCCCGGTTTCCTCGCGCCCGAGCAGGTGCGCGGCGCGGCGGTCACACCGGCCACGGACGTGTTCGCGCTGGGCGCCACCCTGGCGTACGCCGCGACCGCCGACTCCCCCTTCGGGCAGGGCAGTTCGGAGGTCATGCTGTACCGCGTGGTGCATGAGGAGCCGCAGCTGCACGGCGTGCCCGACGCCCTCGCGCCGCTGGTGCGGGCCTGCCTCGCCAAGGACCCGGAGGAACGGCCCAGCACGCTGCAGCTCTCGATGCGGCTCAAGGAGATCGCCGCCCGGGAGGCCCAGGGCATCGGCGAGGCCAGGCCGCCGGCGCCCCGCGCCGATCAGGACCGCCCCACGGGGCGGCTCCCGGAGCGGTACCTTGAGGAGGAGACCCAGCGGGGGCGGACGGCGGGTACGTCCGGGGCGCGTGCGCAGGCTCCGCGCGCCTCGTTGCCGCGCTCGGGATCACGCTCCTCGGCGGCGCGCGATGCGGGGCGTTCCGGCGGGCGCACGGACCGGCGGACAGACGGGCGTACGGACGGGCGTACGGGCCGGCGGACAGATGAGCGCACGGACCGACGCACGAACGGGCGTCAGGGCACCAGGCCGGGGACGAGGACGACATCGACCGGGCGGCGTCCGGCGAATCCCCGGCTGCTGCGGCAGCGCATCGTCGTCTTCGTCGTGGTGACGCTGCTGGTGGCGCTGGGGATCGCGGCGGCCCAGGGATGTCAGGGACCGGCCAGGGGGCTCGGCGTGTCTCCCGGTGTGGAGCAGCCGGGCCCCGAGGGCCCGCAGGCGTTCTGAGCCGCCGGGGCCGGACCCGGTCAGGACTGCGGGCGGCCCGTCGCCACCGCGTAGAACGCGACCGCTGCGGCGGCGCCCACGTTCAGTGAGTCGACGCCGTGTGCCATCGGGATGCGAACCCACTCGTCGGCGGCGGCGAGCGCCTTCCTGGACAGGCCGTCGCCCTCCGCGCCGAGCATCAGGGCCACCCGGTCGAGTCGGTGCGGGGCCACGTCGTCGATCGCCGATGCCTTCTCGTCGGGGGTGAGGGCGAGGAGCCTGAAGCCCGCCTCCCGTACCTGCTCCAGATCCTTGGGCCAGGATTCGAGGCGGGCGTACGGCACCGAGAAGACCGCGCCCATGGAGACCTTGACCGACCTGCGGTAGAGCGGGTCGGCGCAGTCCGGGGAGAGCAGCACCGCGTCCATGCCGAGCGCGGCGGCGCTGCGGAAGATCGCGCCGATGTTGGTGTGGTCGTTGACCGCCTCCATGACGACGACCCGGCGGGCCGGGGCGAGCAGGTCACCGGCGGCGGGGAGGGGCCTGCGCTGCATCGAGGCGAGCGCGCCGCGGTGGACGTGGTAGCCGGTGACGCGTTCGGCGAGGTCCGGGCTCACGGTGTACACCGGAGCCGGGGCCTCGTCGATGACGTCGCGCATGACATCGACCCACTTGGCGGAGAGCAGCATCGAGCGCATCTCGTAGCCGGCCTGGCGGGCGCGCCTGATGACCTTCTCGCCCTCGGCGATGAAGAGGCCCTCGGCGGGCTCGCGCCTGCGGCGGAGTTCGACGTCGGTCAGGCCCGTGTAGTCGCTCAGGCGCGGGTCTTCGGGGTCGTCGATGGTGATGAGATCGGCCACAGGGTTACTGCCTTGTCGTGGGTGCGGTGCCGACGGCTCGTGGGTGCGGTGCCGACGGCTGGTTGTCGGGGCGCTTGCGGGCCGGACCGCTCCGGCTTGCTTCGCTTACTTCGGCTGCGTCTGCGTCTGCGTCTGCGTCTGCGTCTGTCCTACCGTGACCACGTCGCCGATGACGATGACGGCCGGCGGGCGCACGTCCTCGGCCCTGGCCTTCTCGGCGACGGTCGCGAGCGTCGCGTCGACGCGGCGCTGGGCGGCCGTCGTGCCCTCCTGGATGATCGCCACGGGCGTCTCGGGCGAGCGGCCGTACGCCGTCAGGGCTTCGGCGATCGCGCCGATCCGCTCGACGGCCATGAGGAGTACGAGCGTGCCGCGCAGGCCCGCGACCGCCTTCCAGTCGACGAGAGAGCGCGGGTCCTCGGGGGCGACGTGGCCGCTGATCACCGTGAACTCGTGGGCGACGCCCCGGTGTGTGACGGGGATGCCCGCAGCACCGGGGACGCTGATGGAGCTGGAGATGCCGGGGACCACCGTGCACGGGATGCCGGCCTCGGCGAGCGCCTGGGCCTCCTCCATGCCGCGGCCGAAGACGAAGGGGTCGCCGCCCTTGAGGCGTACGACCGCCTTTCCGGCCTTGGCGTGCTCGATGAGCGCGTTGTTGATGGCCTCCTGGGCCATGAAGCGGCCGTACGGGATCTTCGCGGCGTCGATCACCTCGACGTGCGGCGGGAGTTCGTCGAGGAGGTCGCGCGGGCCGAGGCGGTCGGCGATGACGACGTCCGCCTCGGCGAGGAGGCGGCGGCCGCGGACCGTGATCAGGTCCGGGTCGCCCGGGCCGCCGCCGACCAGGGCCACACCGGGGGTGCGGGTCCGGTGGTGGGGGGCGACGAGGCTGCCGTCGCGCAGGCCCTCGACGATGGCGTCGCGTACGGCGGCGGTGCGGCGGGGGTCGGGGCCGCCGCTGGTGAGGACGGCCACGGTCACTCCCTCGGAGCGGCCGGTGGCGGGGGTCCAGGCGGTGGCGGCCTCGGCGTCGTCGGAGCGGACGCACCAGGTGCGGGTGCGTTCGGCTTCGGCGGAGGCGGCGGCGTTGGCGGCCGTGTCGGTGGACGCGATCAGGGCGTACCAGGCTTCTGCCAGGTCGCCTTCGGCGTACGGACGGCGCTCCCAGCGGATCTCGCCCGCTTCGGCCATCGCCTCTACGGAGGGAGTGGCGGACGGTGATACGAGGACGATGTCGGCGCCGGTCGCGATGAGCGCCGGGAGGCGTCGCTGGGCGACCTGGCCGCCGCCGATGACGACGACGCGCCGCCCGGCGAGGCGGAGTCCGACGGGGTAGGCGGGGTGCGGGTCGCCTGCGGCGGCGTGCGGCGCGGTCATGGCGTGCGGCTCCTCGGGGCGGGGAGATGGGTGCGGCTTGCGGCTTCGCCGCTCTGTGGCTTCGCGGCTCAGTGGCTCGCCGCTTTGCGGCTTGGCGGCCCCGGCGTGGGGCCTGCGCCGCTGCGACGGTGAAGCGGCTGGTGGGGCGGGTATCGGGGCCCCGCGAATACCTTACGGGCCGGGGGCGGGGTCACCGGTGGCCGGGGCGATAGCGGCGGGCCTCAGGGGGCGGAGCCACCCCGCGCACGGGGTCGGTGCCGCGTCGTGGCGTCTCCTCGGGTGCCGAACGTTCGGGTACGCCGGTTGGTTCGGGCGTGTTGCGTTCGACACCCTGCGGGGAGCGCCCCGACGCGTCCCCTCCCGGCACCGTGAGAGGCGGGGCATGCGTGGCCGTGGCCTCGCCCGCGCGACGCGGACGGCGAGCGCGGGCCCAACGGCGGCTCGCGGTGCGAGGCGCCTCGGCACGTGGGCGTGCCCCCCGCGCAGGAGAGCGCGAGGGGCACGGCACACGCCCCCGGCCCGGATCCGCCGGGGGCGTGGACGCGTGACGGGTTACTTCTCGGTCACTCCGGCCGAGTCGAACGTGGCCACCTCGTGCATCGCCCTCGCCGCGCTCTGGACCACCGGGAGTGCCAGCAGGGCCCCCGTGCCTTCGCCGAGACGGAGGTCCAGATCGACCAGGGGGCGCAGACCCAGCTTGTTCAGGGCAGCCACGTGGCCCGGCTCCGCGCTGCGGTGGCCCGCGATACAGGCCGCGAGGGCCTCGGGAGCGATCGCGCGGGCGACCAGCGCCGCCGCTCCCGCGCTCACCCCGTCCAGGATGACGGGGGTGCGCAGGGACGCACCGCCCAACAGGAAGCCGACCAGCGCCGCGTGCTCCAGACCGCCGACCGCCGCCAGGACGCCGATCGGGTCCGCCGGGTCCGGCTGGTGGAGTTCCAGGGCGCGGCGTACGACATCGACCTTGCGGGCGTGCATCTCGTCGTTGATGCCCGTGCCCCGGCCGGTGATCTCGGCCGGGTCCAGGCCCGTGTAGACGGCGACGAGAGCGGCCGAGACCGTGGTGTTGGCGATGCCCATCTCACCCGTGAGCAGGGCCTTGTTGCCCGCCGCCACCAGGTCGCGTGCCGTTTCGATGCCCACCTCGATCGCGGCGAGCACCTCTTCGTGGGTCAGGGCGGGGCCCGTGGTGAAGTCGGCCGTACCCGCCCGCACCTTGCGGGGCAACAGGCCCGGGGTCGCGGGGAGTTCACCCGCGACACCGACGTCCACGACGCAGACCTCCGCGCCGACCTGGTTCGCGAACGCGTTGCAGACCGCGCCGCCGCCGAGGAAGTTCGCGACCATCTGGGAGGTCACCTCCTGCGGCCAGGCGGTGACGCCCTGCGCGTGCACACCGTGGTCGCCCGCGAAGACCGCGACGGCCGCGGGCTCCGGAATCGGCGGCGGGCACATCCGGGAGAGGCCACTGAGCTGGGCAGAGATGATTTCGAGCATGCCGAGTGCGCCGGCGGGCTTGGTCATGCGCTTCTGGCGTTCCCACGCCTCGCCGAGCGCCTTGGCGTCCAGCGGACGGATGTTGGAGACGGTCTCCTGGAGCAGGTCGTGCGGCTCCTCGCCCGGCAGGGCGCGGCGGCCGTACGTCTCCTCGTGGACGACCCACGAGAGCGGGCGGCGCTTGGACCAGCCCGCCTGCATCAGCTCGGGCTCCTCGGGGAATTCGTCGACGTAACCGACGCAGAGGTAGGCGACCACCTCGAGGTGCTCGGGCAGGCCGAGGGCCCGCACCATCTCCCGCTCGTCGAAGAAGCTGACCCAGCCGACGCCGAGTCCCTCGGCGCGGGCCGCGAGCCACAGGTTCTCGACCGCGAGCGCGGAGGAGTACGGCGCCATCTGCGGCTGCGTGTGGCGGCCCAGGGTGTGGCGGCCGCCGCGGGTGGGGTCGGCGGTGACGACGATGTTCACCGGGGTGTCGAGGATGGCCTCGATCTTCATTTCCTTGAACTGCTTGGCCCGGCCCTTGGGCAGCGACTTGGCGTACGCGTCGCGCTGGCGCACGGCGAGTTCGTGCATCGTCCGGCGGGTCTCGGCGGAGCGGATGACCACGAAGTCCCAGGGCTGGGAGTGGCCGACGCTCGGCGCGGTGTGCGCGGCTTCGAGGACGCGCAGGAGGACCTCGTGCGGGATGGGGTCGCTGCGGAAGCCGTTGCGGATGTCGCGACGCTCGCGCATCACGCGCAGGACCGCTTCGCGCTCGGCGTCGTCGTAGCCGGGAGCGGGGGCGGAGACGGCTTCGGAAACCTCGGGCTCGGGCTCGGGGGTCGTTTCCGGGGCCGCTTCGGGCTCGGGGGCCGCGGTGGCTTCGGCTGCGGGCTCCGGTTCCGGTTCCGGCTCCGGCTGGACCGGCAGTTCGGCGGCCGGGCCGGCATCGTGCGGTGCGGAGGTCGGGACGGTGGCCGCAGGCTCGGGCTCGGTGCCGGGCTCGGCGAGCTGTTCCTGGGCCGGCTCGGGCTCGGGATCCGCAGCCGGAACCGGGGTCGGCGCCGGCTCAGTGACGGGGGCCGCCGGTTCGGCCACCGGCTGCTCGGCCAGGGGCTCTTCCGGGGCCGGAACCGCGACGGGGTCCGGCTCAGGGGCAGGAGCCGGGGCCTCGGCAGGTTCCGGAATCAGTGCGGGTGCGGGTGCGGGTGCGGCCTCCGCTTCGGGCGCTTCGGGCTCGGGCGCCACGAGGGGGACGACGGCGACGGGCTGCGGCTGCGGCTGCGGCTGCGGCTGCGACTCGACGGCGGGCGCTTCGGCCGGCAACGGGGCGGCCGGGAGCGAGCCCTCGACCGGGACGAACTGACCGGCGGGCTGCGGTTCCTGAGACACCGGCTGCGGTTGCGGCTGCTCGGACTGCTGCGGTTCGGGAGCGACGGGCTCGGGCGCGACCGGCTCGGAAGCAGCAGGTTCAGGGGCGACGACCGGCTCGGGCACAACCGGCTCCGGCTCAGCGACAGCGGCCGGTTCGGGCGCGACGGGCTCGGGGGCGACGACCGGCTCCGGCTCAGCGACAGCGACGGGCTCGGGCGCGACCGGCTCGGAAGCAGCAGGTTCAGGGGCGACGACCGGCTCGGGCGCGACGGGCTCGGGGGCGACGACCGGCTCCGGCTCAGCGACAGCGACGGGCTCGGGCGCGACCGGCTCGGAAGCAGCAGGTTCAGGGGCGACGACCGGCTCGGGCACAACCGGCTCCGGCTCAGCGACAGCGGCCGGTTCGGGCGCGACGGGTTCGGGGGCGACGACCGGCTCCGGCTCAGCGACAGCGACGGGCTCGGGCGCGACCGGCTCGGAAGCAGCAGGTTCGGGGGCGACGACCGGCTCGGGCGCGACCGGCTCCGGCTCGGCGGCGACGACCGGCTCGGGCACAACCGGCTCCGGCTCGGCGGCAGCGACCGGCGCCGGGTCCGCCGGGGCGCTCACGGGCTCCTCTGCGACCGGTGTCGGCACGGCCTCGGCCGCGGCTTCGGGCGCAGCCTGATCCCGTGGTTGCGAAACCATAGCTTCCGGGACGACCGTTTCTGCTGGGGTCTCCTGAGGCATCTGAGGCGCCTGAGGCTGAGGCCAGGGCGCAGCGGCCTGCGACGGGATCACGCCGAGCTGCGGACCGGGCAGCGCAGCCGCCTCGTCACGCGGAATGTCGAGGTACTCGGGGCCGGTGGTCGGCGGTCCCGCGTGTCGTGCGGGAGCAGGGTTCTGCGGTGTCGTCACCGCGCCGACCGCGGGCCCGCGGTCGGCCAACGAGCGCACGACGCCGCCGGTCGTATCGGGCATCGGCGGGCCGAGGTGCAGCGGGCGACGGGCCGGAGGAGGTGTCGGGGCGGAGACGGGCGCCGGCGGAGTACGCACGCCGCTGAGGTCGATGGAACCGGAGTCCCGGCCGCCGGCTTCGTGCGCGCCGGGCTCGCTTCCCTGAGACACCTGCGGCTGCGGCTGCGGCTGTGCCTGGATCCCGGCCTGCGGCTCGGCGGTCCCGGGCGCCTGGGGCACGTGCTGCGTCTGCATCGCGTGCGGTATCCCGGGCGCCTGCTCCGGCAGCTGCGCCTGCGGCATCTCGGACGTCTGGAGCATGTGCTGCTGCTGTGCCTGCGACTGCTGTTGCATCTGGTGTATCTGCGGTGCCTGCTGCACCTGCGGCGCCGGCGCGGTCTGATGGTCGCTCCACGCGCCCTGCGCGCCCGGCATCAGCAGCAGGTCGTCGTCCTCGGCTGCGCCTTCGGAGGGTTCGAGGAAGGTGTACGCGTCCGGAGCGGGGATGCCCGGCTGCGCCACCATGCCTGCGTCCTCCGGCAGTCCCTCACCCGGGACCCGGCCGGTGTCAGTCATGCGTACCCCTCGCCCATCCATCGCTTGTGCTCCTTCGGCCCTTCGCCGGTGACGCCTGCTCGCGGCACGTCCGGCACCCGCTCAAACAAGAACGAGCGTCCCTGTCGCGCGGCACGAAAGCCCCGCGGACACCATGCATTCTCGCGGCCGTTCGCCGCCGGGGCGGGAAGTCCCGCCACGGTCCGCTGTGGGCTGCGCCACGTTGCGCGGCCCCCGGTTGCGTCGTACCACAAAGAGCTTCAAAAAGGGCCCAGTTTCCGGACATTGGCGAACGAAGTGCCGAACGCCCGGCTGCGGTACAACGATCGGCCAGCCTACCCCGCGCCGTGCAGCGGCATCATCACGGGGCGCGATCCAGGGGGGTCGCGGAGAGCAGGAAAACCACCGAGCGGTCGCGTTCCGTCCAGGCGCCGGTGTCGAGTTCGACGGACTGCAGCAGTTCGCATTCGACCGCGTAGCCGCCCTCGGCGAGCGCCCGGCCGATCGCCTCCGCCTCGTCACGCGTGGACGCGTGCGTCACGATGCGCTCGGGCCTGCGGTCGGCGCACGCCGAGACGACGGGCACTCCGCCTCCCCCGATGCGTACGACATCCGGCTCGGGCAGGTTCTCCAGAACGTGCGGCGCCCGCCCGTGCACCACATGGAGCTGGACGCCGAAACGCCGGGCAGCGGCCGTGGTGCGGCCGCACGCGTCCGGGTCGCTGTCGACGGCGATGACCGCGGCGCCGAACCTGGCCGCCTCCACCGCGAGCGCCCCGCTGCCCGAGCCGATGTCCCAGACCAGGTCGCCGGTACGCGGTCCGAGGCGGGCCAGCTGCGCGGCCCGCAGGCCGGCGAACCCGCCCTCCCCGGTGCCCGGCTCGTCGCCGTACTCCCGCGCGGGCAGCGCCCAGCCGCGCAGGGCGGGCGGGTAGCCGGGGTCGCGGCCGCTGATCCAGCCGCTCGAAGGGGCGGCGGGGGAAGCGGGTCCGGCGCTGCCTCCGACGACGATGACGACATTGGGATCGCGCCAGACGTGGTCGGCGGCCTTGTCGGAGGTGAGGACGGTGACCTGCTCGCGCGCCGTGCCCAGTTCCTCGCAGATGACGAAGGTGCGGTGGACCCCTTCGAGGAGCAGGGCGAGTTCGGCGGGGCCGGCACCTGGTGAGGTGAGCACGGCGACCTTGGTGTGCGCGCGGCAGACGTTGACGGCGCGGCGCAGTGTGCGGCGGTGGGCGACGACGATCTGGGCGTCGTCCCAGGGCATCCCGGCGCGGGCGAACGCGGTGGCCACCGACGAGACGGCGGGCACCACTTCGACCTCCAGGCCGTGCTGGGGCGCGCGCAGGGTCCGTACGACCCCGAAGAAGCCGGGGTCTCCGTCGGCGAGGACGACGGCGCTGCCCCGGTGCCCCGCGATGCGGCGGGCGGCGAGGTCGACGCTGCCGAGGCGGATGCGCTCGGCACCCGGTGGCACTTCGGGGAGCGACAGATGGTGCGCGGCGCCCGCGACGAGGGTCGCGGCCGCCAGGGCGGACCTGGCCGCTGCGGTGAGGGGCGAACCGTCCCAGCCGATCACCGTGACCCGGTCGGCCATCCTTGTCAGTCTCCTGGAGTTGTCGTGGGTTGCGGCGGTGGTGTGCGGCGGCCCGAGGCGGCGGCGCGGGCAGGGTGAGAGTACCTGGTACGGACCACGGATGTGCGGGGGCGGGGAGCGGAGGGTCAGTTCCAGTCGTTGTACGACCCGTAGCCGCCGGCGCCGGCCATCCGGTCGGCGACGCCTTCGAGGTCCTCGGGGAGCAGGCTCCAGACGATCAGGTCGGTGCGGATGTCGGTCCAGCCGCCGTCCGCGCCGTTCTCGGTCCGGGTGCGTGCTATCCAGGCGTTGCGCAGAACGCCCTCGCTGATGCAGCCGATCTTCTGCGCGACGTGCTGGGACGCGGTGTTGTCGGCGGCGGTGCGCAGTTCCAGGCGCTCGAACCGGTGGTCGCGGAAGATCCACTGGGCGACGGCGAGCACCGCCTCGGTGGCGTACCCCTCGCCGCGTGCCCAGGGGGCCGTCACGTAGGCGACCTCGGTGGCGCGGGTGCGCCAGTCGGTGCGCCGGAGGTGGACGGTCCCGACGAGCCGCTGGGTGAGGAACTCGGTGACGGCGAGGGCGATCCCGCGGCCCTGGGTGCGCTCCGCGGGAGCGATCCTGCGGACCCAGCGCTCGGCGTCGGTCGTGGTGTAGGGGTGCGGCGCGGAGGTCCAGGCGACGACCATCTCGTCGTTCATCATCTCGGTGAGCGCCGGGACGTCCGACTCGTCGAAGGGGCGCAGCACCAACCGGTCCGTGCTGATGGAGATGTCCGGGAAGGTGGTAGTCATGCGCAGCTCCATGCCGTGGACCGTCGGGTAGGCCGTAAAGGCACAGCATGCAGCATCATGGCCGCCGTGCGCATGGCCGGGTGGTGGCGGCCCGGGAGCGCGAAGGCCCCGCGCACCCGGCGGGGTGGGCGGGGCCTTCGCGCACAAGGACCGTACGGGCGTCAGGACTTGGCGGCACCGAAGGCCGGCACGATCGAGCCGGCGTACTTGTCCTCGATGAACTTCTTGACCTCGTCGGAGTTGAGGAGCTCGGCGAGCTTCTGCACCCGCGTGTCCTTCTCGTTGCCCTTCTTGACCGCGAGGAAGTTGGCGTACGGGTTGCCTTCGGCCTTCTCGATCGCCAGCGAGTCCTCGGCGGGCTTGAGGTCCGCCTCGATGGCGTAGTTGCCGTTGATGACCGCGGCGTCGACGTCGTCCAGGGCGCGCGGCAGCGTGGCCGCCTCCAGCTCCTTGAACTCCAGGCCCTTCTTGTCCTTGATGTCGGACAGCTTGGCGTCCTGGCCCGCGCCGTCCTTCAGCGTGATGAGGCCGTTGTCCGCGAGCAGCTTGAGCGCGCGGCCCTCGTTGGTCGTGTCGTTGGGCACCGCGACCGTCTGGCCGGACTCGATGTCCTTGATGCCCTTGGCCGTCTTGGAGTAGAGGGCCAGGGGCTCCAGGTGGACATCGGCGACGGGCACGATGGTGGTGCCCTTCTTCTTGTTGAAGTCGTCGAGGTACGGCTTGTGCTGGAAGAAGTTGGCGTCGACCTCGCCGCTCTGGGTGGCGGTGTTCGGCAGGACGTAGTCCGTGAACTCCTTGACCTCGAGCTTCAGGCCGGCCTTCGCCGCCAGGTTGTCCTTGACGTAGCCCAGGATGTCGGCGTGCGGTGTCGGGGACGCGGCGACGACGAGCGCCTCGGACGCGTCGGCCTTGCCGCCGGACTCGGTCTTGGCGCCCGGGTCGGAGGCGGTGCCGCAGGCGGTGAGGCCGAGGGCTATGGCGGCGGAGGCGGCGGCAGCCGCGGTGATCTTGATGTTCTTACGCACGAAAAGTGCCTCTTTCTGGTGGTGCGGGTGGTCGCCCGGACAAGGAGTGCGGGCTTGCTGGGGAAGGAGGTTCGGGAAGTCCTAGGAGGCGGTACGTCCGCGCCGCGCCAGCAGCCGGATCGCGCCGTCGCCGATGAGCTGCACCACGGTCACGATCGCGATCAGGATGACCACGGTGACGAGCATGAACTCGGTCTCGAAGCGCTGGTACCCGTACGTGACGGCCTTGGAGCCGAGGCCCTCGCCGCCGACCGCGCCCGCCATCGCCGAGTAGCCGACGAGCACGATCACGGTCGTGGTGACGCCGGAGATCAGGGACGGCAGGGCCTGCGGCAGCAGGACCTTGAAGACGACGGTCGGTACGCCGCCGCCCATCGCCTGGACCGCCTCGACCAGGCCGTGGTCGACCTCGCGGATCGCGGTCTCGACGAGCCGGGCGAAGAACGGGATGGCGCCGATGGCGAGCGGCACGATCATCGCGCTGGGGCCGATGAAGGTGCCGACGACCAGTGTCGTGAAGGGGATCAGGGCGATCAGCAGGATGATGAACGGCAGCGAGCGGCCGATGTTCACGATCACGCCGACGACCTTGTTGACGGCCACGTTCTGGAGCAGTCCGCCCTTGTCCGTGAGGACGAGCAGGATGCCGAGCGGCAGGCCGCCGGCGACCGAGACGACGGTGGACCACAGCACCATGTAGAGGGTGTCGATGGTTCCCTGCGTCAGCAGCGGCTGCATCTCCGACCAGTTCACTTGGCACCTTCCTTCACCAGAGCGGGGGCGGCGGTCTGCGCCGGTACGTTCGCGGACTCCTCGTCGACGACTTCCACCTGGAGCCCCTGCTCGCGCAGGAAGCCGACGGGGACGACGTTCTCCTCGTACCGGCCGGGCAGCTCGATGCGCATCCGGCCGATCTGCTTGCCGCCGACGGTGTCCATCGCGGCGCCCAGGATCGAGATGTCGATGTTGTACGTACGGGAGAGCTGGGAGATCACCGGCTGCGTAGCGGCCTCGCCGTGGAAGGTGACGTCGACGACCGTGCGGCCGGGGCCCGACGCCTGGCCGCCCACCGGGAAGAGTTCGTGCGCCAGCTCGGAGCCGGGCGTCGCCAGGAGCTCGCCGACCGTGCCGGACTCGACGATCCGGCCCTTCCTCATCAGCGCGGCCGAGTCGCAGACCGTCTTGACGACGTCCATCTCGTGCGTGATGAGCAGGACGGTCAGGCCGAGCTGCTGGTTGAGGTCGCGCAGCAGCTGGAGGATCGAGCGGGTGGTCTCGGGGTCGAGTGCCGAGGTGGCCTCGTCGGAGAGCAGCACCTTCGGGTCGCCGGCCAGGGCGCGGGCGATGCCGACGCGCTGCTTCTGGCCGCCGGAGAGCTGGGCGGGGTAGGCCTTCGCCTTGTCGGCGAGACCGACCAGGTCGAGCAGTTCCAGCGCCTTGCGGGAGCGCTCCTGTCCGGACACGCCGAGGATTTCCAGCGGCAGCTCGATGTTGTCCTTCACGGTGCGCGAGGACAGCAGGTTGAAGTGCTGGAAGACCATGCCGATGCGGCTGCGCGCCTCGCGCAGTTCCTTGCCGGCGCGGCGGCCCCGGCCGGCGAGCGCGGTGAGGTCCTGGCCGTCGACGGTCACCGTGCCGGCGGTGGGGCGCTCCAGCAGGTTGACGCAGCGGATGAGGGAGGACTTGCCGGCGCCGCTCTGGCCGATGACTCCGTACACCTCGCCCTCGCGGACGTGCAGGTCGACGCCGTCCAGGGCGGTGACTTCGCGGCCACGCGATGGATAGACCTTGGTGAGGCCCGTAGTGGTGATCACAGGGTTTCCGTCACTGTCGAGTGCGCGGCGCAGTGTCCGCCGGGCACGGGGCATTCGTCTTGTGGACGTGGCACGGCTGGGTCGGTGGGTACCGGGAGGCAACGCGTGCGCGGGGCGGGCCCGGTCCTTCGAGTACGGACGCACTCGGGCGGACACGGGGCGGGCTGTCGGGTCTCGCTTCGGGGCGCGAGGCTCAGGCAGGGGCCCTCAGAAGGCGCACATTCGACACATACAACGAGCACCGGGCGTCATCGTCGCCTCGGTCGCAAGGGTGCGGCTGCTCGTCGTGGTCATGCGATGAGTAAACCAGACGCACGTACGCACCGATCAGCGCTGTCCGTATAGCGGACACCTCTGTCTCGCGGTGGTTCGTGGCCGGAGTGCGCTCAGTCCCCCGCGACGATCTCCACGCCGCCGTCCGTGGCCTGCACGGACACCGCCGAGAGATTCTCCACGACGATGTCCGCGACCAGCTGCGAGCGGTCGTGTGTTGTGGCCAACGCCACGGTCCTCATCCCCGCCGCGCGGCCGGCCCGCAGCCCGGCCGGAGCGTCTTCGAAGACCACGCAGCGCGCCGGGTCGACCCCGAGCCTGCGAGCCGCCAGCAGGAAGGGCTCGGGGTCGGGCTTGCCGCGCGTGATGTCGTCGGCGGCGATCAGCGTCTCGGGGTGGATGCCGACCTCGGCGAGGCGTGCCCCGGCGAGCCTGCGGGAGGCGGAGGTGACCACGGCCCAGCGCGCGGCGGGCAGTGAGGCGAGCAGTTCCGCGCTGCCGGGAAGGATCACGACGCCTCCGGCCACGTCCTCGACCTCGAGCTGTTCGATACGGGCCACCGCGCCCGGCACCGCGTCGGCGGGCAGCAGATCCGCGGCGATCTCCGCCGCGGGGCGGCCGTGCAGCTCCACGGCCGCGAACTCCTCCGCCGATATGCCGTACTCCTGCGTCCAGCGGGTCCAGCAGCGGATCACCGACTCCATGGAGGAGAGCAGCGTTCCGTCGTTGTCGAACAGCAGGGCCTCGGCGTCGATCTTCATGGTGCCCGACCCTACGCCCGGCCGTGTGCCCACCCGTACGCCCGCCCCTGCGCCCACCCGCCGCCCGGGCCGTAATACGCTCGTCGTCATGCTCGACGCCCTGACGGTCACGGTCTCCGTGGCCGCGCTCGCACTTGCCGCGTGGTGCGGTTACGCCGCTTACCGCGATCAGCCCACCAAGGACTGGCACTTCATCGGCATGGCCGTGGTGTCCCTGCTCGCGCTCGTCCAGCTGGTGGTCGGCATCGTGCAGCTGGCACGCGGCGAGAAGCCGGACCAGGGCGCGGTGATCTTCGTTTCGTATCTGGTCGGGGCGCTCGCGGCGGTGCCCGCGGCCGGCTTCCTCTCCCTGGCCGAGCGGACCCGCTGGGGCTCGGTGACGGTCGCGGCCGGCGCGGTCGTACTGGCCGTGCTCGAGGTCCGGCTCCACGACATCTGGGGAGGGTGACGATGAGCGAGCCCGTCGCCGAGGAGGAGCGGAGCCACGCCCGCACCCGGCTGGTGAAGGGGCCCGGACTGCTGCTGGTGTGGCTGTACGGCGTCATGTCGGTCGGCGCCGTTTCCCGTTCGGCCTACCAGATCGCCACGGAGTACGACCGGGCGCCGCTCGCCTACACGCTGTCCGCCGTGGCTGCCGTGGTCTACGCGTTCATCACGTACACGCTCGTGCGGGGCGGGGAGACGGCGCGCAGGGCGGCGCTGGTGTGCTGCGCGGCGGAACTCGCGGGTGTGCTGGTGGTGGGGACGTGGACGGTGATCGAACCGTCCGCGTTCCCGGACGCCACCGTCTGGTCGGCGTTCGGCAGGGGGTACCTGTTCATCCCGGTGCTGCTGCCGGCCACGGGCTTGCTGTGGCTGCGGAAGGCGCGGCGCGGGTAGCGGACGCCCCGTGGGGCTCCGGCCCCGGGCGCCGGTCCCCGGTCGAAGAATCCGGCCCGACCGGCGACCGGGGACACGCCCGGTGGGCGCCCCTACGCGCTCGCGACGTACGCCTCGGCCGCCGTCTCCTTCTGGAGGGTGACCAGGGAGAAGCCCGGGGCGATCTGCTCGGTGGCGACCGGGGCGTAACCGTGGCTGCGGTACAGCCGCAGGTTGCCCTCGCTGCGGTGACCGGTGAAGAGCTGGAAGCGCTTGGCCGCGGGCTCCCCGGCGAAGTACTGCTCGATGGCGTCGAGCAGCCGGCCGCCGAGCCCGTGCCGCCGCATCCGGGGGTGCACGATGAGCTTGGCGATCCGGGCGGTCCCCGCCTCGTCGACGGCTGCGCGCACCGACGCGACCACCTCGTCGCCGAGCCGGGCCACCAGGGTGTGGCTGCGGTCGAGTTCGGCCCGCAGGTCGTCGAGCGTCTGGGTGAGCGGCTCGATGGTGTAGTCGCCGTAGAGCTCGGCCTCGCTCTGGTAGCACAGGTACTGCAACTTGAGGATCTGCTCGGCATCCTGCGCCGTTGCCGCTGAGATGGTCACGCTCATGCCCATGTGTGCATGCCTCCCGCTCGCCTGATACGCCGGTTGCTTATCGCTCCCTTCCCCTTTGCCCAGGAGCCGCAACCTCCGCCGCGAGCATTCTGCGCAGGCATCCCAGGCAACGGGAACGCATCGGCCCCAAACTGCCTTGTGACATTCCCAACTCCCCTGCGATTTCCTGGTAGGTGGGATCGGCCGGCGACAGCATCGCGTCCAGCAGCCGCGGACACCTGCCGGGCAGTCTGCCGACGGCCTCGCGCAGCACGCGGCGCCGCTCCGCGGTCAGCGCCGCGCGTTCCGGGCAGGCGGTGTCCGTGGTCGCGGCGGGCGGGGCGGGGTGCGGCAGTTCGCGCCGCGTCGCGCGGCGGGCCAGGCGTGCCTCGTCCCGTACGGCGCGCAGCAGCCACTCCGCCGGGTCGGGCGGCGGGCCCGCTCCGTCCAGGAGTTCGAGGAGCCGTAGCCACACGGCCTGTTCGAGGTCGCCGGGATCGACTCCCCCGCCGGCCGCCTCCGCGCCGGCCTCGGCGGCCAGCAGGGGGCGCAGCGTGCTGAAGAGGTGGGACGACGCGGCCCTGGACGGGGCGGCGGGCGTGGTGGGGGTCATGCCGGACGGGACGTGCCGCCGGCGGCCGGCGGTTGCCGCACGGCGGGACCGTCACCCGTCCGTGGGCATCCGCCGCCCCACCGCGTGTCAGCGGCGCGTGAAGTCGGCGGCCGCCAGCAGTGCCGTGTCCGGGTTGTCGGAGAAAATCCCGTCGATGCCCTGCTCGAAGTACACCTTGAGGGCCCCGAAGGCGTCTCCGTACGCCGCCGGGTCGCTACCGCGCCTGAAGTCCGCGGGCAGGAAGGTGTTCTCGTTGCGCATCGTGTACGGGTGGAGGATCAGGCCCTGCGCGTGCGCGTCCCGTACCAGCGTCGTCGGCTTGCCCAGCCTGCCCGCCGCGTCCCTGGGAATGATCAGGTTCAGGGTCGGGCCGATCCCCTGGGCGAAGCCGGCGATCCACTCCAGGCCCTCGGGTTCGATCAGGTCGGCGACGGTGCGCGGGTCGTTCGCCCGGACGAAGTCCCAGGGCCTGCTGGACGCGGCGTCCAGCAGGACGACGCGCGGAGCGGCGACGAGTTCCGCCATGCGCCGCATGCTGCTGGGCTCGAAGGACTGGAGGAAGTTCGGCGCGTCCTTCTTGTGGCGGCCGTACTTGCGCAGCAGCCTGGCGAGCGGCTCTTCGAGGCCGAGGCCGAGACCGCGGAAGTAGGTGGGGTGCTTGGTCTCGATGTGGAGCCAGATCCGCCGGCCGCGGGCCCGCCCTTCCCGTTCGGCCCAGCGCAGCACCTCTTCGAGGGTGGGGATAGTCCAGCGGCCGTCGTACAGCGTGTTCTGCCGCCGGGTGCCGGGGATCCGCTCCTTGGCGCGCAGCGTCCTGAGCTCGGCGAGCGTGAAGTCCTCGGTGAACCAGCCGGTCAGGGAGACACCGTCGACGGACTTGGTCGCCTTGCGGTCGGCGAACTCGGGGTGTGCCGCGACGTCCGTGGTCCCCGTGATGTCGTTCTCGTGGCGGCAGACGAGGTGCCCGTCCTTGGTGGGGACGAGGTCCTGCTCGATGACGTGCGCGCCCATGTCCAGGGCCAGCTGGTACGAGCCGATGGTGTGCTCGGGGCGGTAACCGCTGGCTCCGCGGTGCGCGACGACGGTCGGTACGGGCAGGTCGCGGTAGCCACCGCGGCCCTTGCCGCTGTCGGCTCCCGCCGTACCCGGCAGCCCGAGGGTGACGCCGCCCGCACCGAGTACGGCCGCGCCGAGCCCGGCCATGCCGAGAACCGTGCGCCGCCCGGGGTCCGTCTGTCCGTCCTGTGCCATGAACGCTCCTCCTGTGATGTCCCGTACCCGCCGAAAGCGAAGGCCCGATCGTAGGCGCCTGCGTCTTACGCGGACGAGGCTCCGGACGGAACGCAGTGGAAACACACGTCAACACCGCGTATCGAAGTGATGAACCCGATGTGCGGTCGGGCGGGGCCCGCGAGTATCGTCCTCACCTGCACAGATTTCGTCCAGAAAAGAATCAGGCCAGGCCAGGCAGGCCCGCCCGGCCACGACACCGGAGGAACCGTTGTCCCGTCTCGCGCTCATCAAGGCAGTGCTCGGACCGATCCTGCGCCTGATGTTCCGCCCGCAGGTGGAGGGCGCCCGGAACATCCCCGGGACCGGACCGGTCATCCTGGCGGGCAACCACCTCACGTTCATCGACTCGATGATCATGCCGATCTGCTGCGACCGGCAGGTCTACTACATCGGCAAGGACGAGTACGTCACGGGCAAGGGGCTCAAGGGCCGGCTGATGGCCTGGTTCTTCACCAGCTGCGGCATGATCCCGGTGGACCGGGACGGCGGCCGCGGCGGCGTCGCGGCGCTGATGACGGGCCGCCGGGTCCTCGAGGAGGGCAAGATCTTCTCGATCTACCCCGAGGGCACCCGCTCCCCCGACGGCCGTCTCTACCGCGGCCGTACGGGCATCGCCCGGCTCACGCTGATGACCGGCGCTCCGGTCGTGCCGTTCGCGATGATCGGCACGGACAAGCTCCAGCCGGGCGGCGCGGGCCTGCCGCGCCCCGGCAAGGTGACGGTGCGCTTCGGCGAGCCGATGGAGTTCTCGCGCTACGAGGGCATGGACCGCGACCGCTATGTGCTGCGCGCGGTCACGGACTCGGTGATGGCCGAGGTCATGCGGCTGTCCGGCCAGGAGTACGTGGACATGTACGCGACGAAGGCCAAGGCGGCCTGAGGCGCCACGCGCGTACGGCGAGTACGACGAAGGGGCCGTACCACCGACGGGTGGTACGGCCCCTTCGTCGTACGCCGTCCCTCAGTCCAGGTCCTCGACGATGCCTTTCGCCAGCTTCTGGCCCCGCAGCATGAACCACGCCGCGGCCGCTGTCGCGAACAGCACCGCGGAGCCCACCCACGCCGCCGCCTGGAAGCCGTCGGTGAACGCGTCCTGCGCGGCGGAGATCAGGGCGGCGGCCTGTTCGGGGGGCAGGGCCTCCGCCGACTCCACGGCTCCGCCGAGCGAGTCGTGCGCCGCGTCCGCCACATCGGCGGGGGTGCCGGCCGCCACCGTGAAGTCGCGGTAGATGCCGGTCACGATCGAGCCGAGCAGGGCGATGCCGAGCGCCGCGCCCAGTTCGTACGCCGTCTCGGAGACGGCCGAGGCGGCTCCGGCCTGCTCCTTGGGGACGCTGGACAGGATGACGTCCGCCGTCACGGTGAAGGCCAGGCCCGCCCCGATGCCGCCGATGATCATGGCCACGACCAGCATGGTCACGCCGGTGTCCGCCGTGACCACGATGCAGGTCGCGAGCCCCAGCCCGAGCGCCACCAGGCCGCCGGTGACCGCGATGCGGACCGAGAACCTGCGCGCCACGTACCCGGCGACCAGACCGGCCGCCACCGCGCCGGCCGCGGCGGGCAGTTCGATGAGCCCCGACTCCAGGGGCGTGCGCTCCTGTACGAGTTGCAGGAACTGCGAGAGGAAGAAGACCAGGCCCGACAGGCCCAGGATGGTCAGCAGGTCGGCGAGGACCGCGCCGGAGAAACCGCGGTGGTGGAACAGGTGCATGTCCAGCAGCGGCGCGGGAAGGGTGAGCTGGCGCCGTACGAACCAGAAGAGCGCGGCCGCACCGACCACCGCCGTGAGCCCGATGTCCCAGCGGAAGCCGTGCGCCGCCGCCTCCTTGACGGCGTATACGACGCAGACCATGCCGACGAGCGAGAGCCCGACACTGGGCAGGTCCCACGGGCCGGGCGCCGGGTCCTTGGACTCGGGCAGCAGTCTGACGCCGACGAGGACCAGGACCAGCATCACGGGCACGTTGATGAGGAAGACCGAGCCCCACCAGAAGTTCTCCAGGAGGAAGCCGCCGACGACCGGGCCGACGGCCGCGCCGGCCGAGGCCGCCGCACCCCAGACGCCGATGGCGAAGCTGCGTTCCTCGGCGTCGTGGAAGATGTTGCGGATCAGCGCGAGCGTGGACGGCATCAGCGTCGCACCGGCCACGCCGAGCAGCGCGCGGGCGAGGATCATCATTTCCGGGCTGGTGGCGTACGCGTTGAGCACGGAGACCGCGCCGAACGCGACCGCGCCGGTCAGCAGCAGTTTCTTGCGGCCGATCCGGTCGCCGAGGCTGCCCATCGAGACGAGCAGGCCGGCGATGACGAACGAGTAGACGTCGCCGATCCACAGCAACTGGGTGCCGGAGGGCTGGAGGTCCTCGCTGAGGAAGGGTGTCGCGAGGCCGAGCACGGTCGCGTCGACGGCGACCAGCAGCACGGCGAGGACGAGGACGCCGAGCGCCAGCCAGCGGCCGGGATGGTGGACGGCGCTCCGCGCCACCTGGTGCCGGCCGCTACTCGTCATTGCTCTACGTTCCGACGTGCTCCGCCGAGCAGCAACTCGACGATCATGTACTGGAAGTCCTTCGCCGCCACCCGGCCGTCCTGGACGGCCCACGCGCCGGTGCCGATGAGCCCGTACAGTGCCTCGGTCAGCCAGGCCGGGGTGAGGTCGATCCGGAACTCGCCCTGCTGCTGTCCGCGCCGGAAATGCGCGGAGACCCGCGCGTCCAGACGGCCCCATCCCTCGTTGACGTGGGCGCCCTCGAAGAGCTGGTTCTCGGTGACGAGGAAGGCGAGCAGGCCGGCGGCGGGCTCGATCTCCGCGATGAGGCGGCGCAGCCCTTCCTCGGCGGACCCCTCGTCGAGCCGGGCGGCGTCGAGCGCCGCCTCGAACTCGCGGATGCCGAGCACTTCGAGCGCCTTGACCAGGGCGTCCCGCCCGGCGAAGTGGCGGTGCAGGGTGGCCCGGCCGATGCCGGCCGCCCGGGCGACCTCGTCCATGGTCGCGGTCGCCTTGCGGGAGAGGAGGGCGGCCGCGGTGCGGAGCACCTGCTCGCGATCGACAGTCATGGGACGACCATAACCCCGAATGAGACATCAGTGTCTCGCAAGGTCATGACGCGCACGCCCCGCGCGAGCGGTGCCCAGCGGTTCGTGGGCGTGCTCGCGCAGGGCGTACGGGGTGACTGACGTCCGGGTGCCCCGACGGTGTCCGGTGGCGTCCGGTGGCGTCCGGAACGGCTCAGCTCTTGGCGGTGGCCCAGGCGTGCTGGGCGGCCAGGTCGGCCTTCACCTCGGCGAGCTGGACCGCGACCGCGGAGGGGGCGGTGCCGCCGCGGCCGTCGCGCGAGGCGAGGGCGCCCGCGACGTTCAGGACCGTACGCACCTCGGGAGTCAGGTGCGGGGAGATCTTGGCGAACTGCTCGTCGGTGAGCTCGTCGAGCTCGATGCCGTGCTGCTCGCACTCCTTGACGCACCCGCCGGCGACCTCGTGCGCGACCCGGAACGGCACGCCCTGCCTGACCAGCCACTCGGCGATGTCGGTGGCGAGCGAGAAGCCGGCCGGGGCCAGTTCCTCCATGCGCTCGCGGTTGACGGTGAGCGTGGCCATCATGCCGGTGAAGGCGGGCAGCAGGACTTCGAGGGTGTCACAGGAGTCGAAGACCGGCTCCTTGTCCTCCTGGAGGTCGCGGTTGTACGCGAGCGGCAGGGCCTTCAGGGTCGCCATGAGGCCGGTGAGGTTGCCGATGAGGCGGCCGGACTTGCCGCGCGCGAGCTCGGCGATGTCCGGGTTCTTCTTCTGCGGCATGATCGACGAGCCGGTGGAGAAGGCGTCGTGGAGGGTGACGAAGGAGAACTCCTTCGTGTTCCAGATGATGATCTCTTCCGCGATCCGGGAGAGGTTGACGCCGATCATCGCGGTGACGAAGGCGAACTCGGCGACGAAGTCGCGCGACGCCGTGCCGTCGATGGAGTTGGCCGAGGAGCCGTGCTCGAAGCCGAGATCGGCGGCGACCGCCTCCGGGTCCAGGCCGAGGGACGAACCCGCCAGGGCCCCCGATCCGTACGGCGACACGGCCGTCCGCTCGTCCCACTGGCGCAGCCGCTCGGCGTCCCGGGACAGGGACTGCACGTGAGCCAGGACGTGGTGGGCGAAGAGGACGGGCTGGGCGTGCTGGAGGTGCGTACGGCCCGGCATGGCGACGTCCGGGTGCGCCTCGGCGAGGCCGACGAGCGCGTCCTGGAGGTCGGCGATCAGGCCGCCGATGATGCGGGCGTGGTCGCGCAGGTACATCCGGAAGAGCGTGGCGACCTGGTCGTTGCGGGACCGGCCGGCGCGCAGCTTGCCGCCGAGGTCGGCGCCGAGCCGCTCCAGGAGCCCGCGCTCCAGGGCGGTGTGCACGTCCTCGTCGGCGATGGTGCCGGTGAAGGAGCCGTCCGCGACGTCGGCCTCCAGCCGGCCGAGACCGGCCAGCATGCGGTCCAGCTCGTCCTCGGTGAGCAGCCCCGCCTTGTGGAGCACGCGCGCGTGGGCACGCGAACCGGCGATGTCGTACGGTGCCAGCCGCCAGTCGAAGTGGACGGACGCGGACAGCTTGGCGAGGGCCTCGGCGGGCCCGTCGGCGAAGCGGCCGCCCCAGAGCCTGACGTCACCGTTGTTGCTGCTCACAGCTACTGCTCCTCAAGGGTGGGGATGTGCGGCCTCCCCGCCGCGGCGGGGAGGGGAGGCGACTGTCGAACGAGTTCTGGTGGTGCCGGGTCACGTCAGGTCGTGCCTGCGGATCACGCCGTGCGGTGATCTTCGACGACAGGCCGAAGACCTCGACGAAGCCCTGCGCCCCGGACGGGCCGAACGCGTCGCCCGCGTCATACGCCGCCAGGCGGAAGCCGTACGGCGACTCGCCGGGCTTGCGGCCGGTGACGACGCGCGGCCACCGCGCAGGGCCATCCGGACGTCGCCGGTGACGTGCCGGCCGGGCTCGTCATGGCGACGGAGGCGCCCCGGCCGCCTGAGCGGGCGAGAACGACGCGCTCGGTCACGGGCTTCTCCTTGCGGCGCATGCGGCGATAGGCATAAGTATGCACTCCACCGTATGTTTCGTCAACGCCGCCCCGGGCACCGGACCCGACGGGCGGACCCGGCCGCCCACCGGTCCCGGCCCTTCGCACCGCGGGCCTGAGCGCTGTACTCGACGAGTGGGGCCGGCGCCGGTGGTCCGTGTCCCGGCCCTCGGCACGCGCCGGGCCCCGCCCCCCGAATGCACCTCGCCGACGGGCGGCCGCCGCTTCGAACGCCGAAGGTGGAGAAGGAACAGCCGTCGGCAGCCGTAAGGAGCAGTGGACACCTATGACGCGACCGAAGATCCTCGTGGTCGGCGCGGGTTTCGCCGGGGTCGAGTGCCTGCAGCGGCTGGAACGGAAACTGTCTCCCGGCGAGGCCGAACTGGTACTGGTGTCACCGTCGGACTACCAGCTCTACCTTCCGCTGCTGCCGCATGTGGCGGCCGGGGTCCTCACCCCGCAGTCCGTGGCGGTGTCGCTGCGCCGCCGGCTGCGCCGCACCCGCATCTGCCCCGGCGGCGCCATCGGCATCGACGGCAAGGCCAAGGTGTGCGTGATCAGGAAAGTCACGGGCGAGGTGATCGCCGAGCCGTACGACCAGCTCGTCCTCGTCGCCGGATCCACCACCCGGACCTTCGACATCCCGGGCCTGAAAGAGCACGCGCGCGGCATGAAGTCCCTGGCCGAGGCGGCGTGGCTGCGCGACCACGTCATCGCCCAGCTCGACATCGCCGCCGCCACCTCCGACGAGGCCGACCGCGCGGCGCGGCTGCAGTTCGTGGTGGTCGGCGGGGGCTACGCCGGCACCGAGACCGCCGCCTGCCTGCAGCGCCTCACCTCCGCCGCCGTCAGGCGCTACCCGCGCCTGGACCGCGCGCAGATCAAGTGGCACCTGGTGGACGTGGCCCCGCGGCTGCTGCCGGAGCTCGGCGAGAAGCTGGGCGAGAAGGCCATGGCCATGCTGCGCTACCGGGGCATCGAGTTCTCCCTCGGCACCTCGGTCGCCTCCGTGGACGCGACCTGCGTCAAGCTCACCGACGGCCGTACGCTGCCGTCGCACACCCTGATCTGGACCGCCGGGGTCGCCGCGAGCCCCCTGGTGGCCACGCTGGGAGCGGAGACCGTACGCGGCCGCCTCGCCGCCACGCCCCAGCTGACCGTCCCCGGCTTCGACGGCCTGTTCGCGGCGGGCGACGCGGCGGCGGTCCCCGACCTCGCGAAGGGCGGTGACGCGGTGTGCCCGCCGACCGCCCAGCACGCCCAGCGCCAGGGCAAGGCCCTGGCGTCGAACATCGTCGCCCGGCTGCGCGGCATGCCGCTGAAGCCGTACATCCACAGGGACCTCGGCCTGGTCGTGGACCTCGGCGGCAGGGACGCGGTCTCCAAGCCCCTGGGCATGGAGCTGCACGGTCTCCCCGCCCAGGCGGTGGCCCGCGGCTACCACCTGCTGGCCCTGCCCACCATGACCGCCAGGACCCGGGTCGTGACCAACTGGACGCTCAACGCCGTCGCGGGCGACGACTTCGTCCGTACGGACTTCCAGTCCCGGCGGGCGGGCACCCTCCAGGACTTCGAGAACACCTCGGTGTACCTCACCCCGGAGCAGGTCCGCGAACACAGCAGGCCGCTGGCGGCCAGGTCCTAGACCGTTCCACCAGGTGAAATCCCGCCCCCGGCGGGCAGCCGGAGCGCACAATTCGTGGCATGGGAAAACTTTACGACCGCATAGACGGCAGGATCCGCACCTTCATCGAGGACCAGCCGGTCTTCTTCACCGCCACGGCCCCGCTGGCCGCCGACGGACACGTCAACCTGTCCCCCAAGGGGAGGGCCGGGACGCTCGTCGTGCTGGACGAGACGACCCTGGCGTACCTGGACTTCGGCGGCAGCACCGCGGAAACCGTCGCGCACATACGGGAGAACGGGCGTGTCACCCTGATGTGGTGCGCCTTCACCGGGCCGCCCAAGGTGCTGCGGGTGCACGGGCAGGGCGAGGCCGTGTTCCGGGACGACCCGCGGTGGGCCGGCCTCATCAAGCGGTTCGAGGACGTCGACGGGCCGAGCGCCCGCGCCATCGTCGTGGTCCACGCGCGGCGCATCAGCGACAGCTGCGGTTTCGCCGTCCCCTTCATGGAGTACCGGGAGGAACGGACGCAGCACGCCGAGCACTTCGCCCGCAAGACGGACGAGGAGTTCGCGGCGTACTGCGAGAAGAAGGACTACATCGGCGTGAGCCTGGACGGCCTGCCCGCGCTGCCGCTGCCGCTGCCCGCGCGGGCGGACTGAGCCGGGGGCCCGGCCCCGCTAACGGTCGTTCTGGGCCAGCCGCAGCAGGTGGTCGGCCAGCGCCTGGCCGCCGGCCGGGTCGCGGCTGATCAGGAGCAGCGTGTCGTCGCCCGCGATGGTGCCGAGGATCGCGTTCAGCTCGGCCTGGTCGATGGCCGAGGCCAGGAACTGGGCGGCGCCCGGCGGCGTGCGCAGGACGACGAGGTTGGCCGATGCCTCGGCGGAGATCAGCAGTTCGCCGGAGAGGCGCCGCATGCGCTCCTCCTTGGCGGACTCGCCGAGCGGCGCGTGCGGGGTGCGGAAGCCGCCCTCGCTCGGCACGGCGTAGATCAGCTCGCCGCCGGTGTTGCGGATCTTCACCGCGCCCAGCTCGTCCAGGTCCCGGGAGAGCGTCGCCTGGGTGACGCTCAGCCCGTCGTCGGCGAGGAGTTTCGCCAGCTGGCTCTGCGACCGCACCGGCTGCCGGTTCAGGATGTCCACGATCCGGCGGTGCCTGGCGGTGCGGGTCTGCGGTACGGCCTGGCCGCCGTGCTCGTTGTCCTGCGCCTGCGCCTCGGTCATCGGTGTCATTCTCCGGATCGTCGGTCCCCGTGTGCGGTGTCGAGAACGCCGGGCAGCGCCTGGAGGAACGTTTCCACCTCGTCGTCTCCGATGAGATACGCCGGCATGAGCCGTACGACATCGGGGGCGGGCGCGTTCACCAGGAGACCGGCGTCCTGAGCCGCCTGCTGCACCTGGGGAGCGAGCGACTCGGTGAGCACGATACCCAGGAGCAGGCCGGCGCCACGGACGTGGGAGACGAGCGGGTGCCCGAGTGAGTCGATTCCGTCGCGCAGCTTCTCCCCCATCCGCTTGACGTGGTCGAGGAGTCCGTCGGCCGCGATGGTGTCCAGTACGGCCAGTCCGGCGGCGCACGCGACGGGGTTCCCGCCGAAGGTCGTGCCGTGCTGGCCGGGCCTGAGGAGGTCCGCCGCCTCGCCGAAGGCGAGCGTCGCGCCGATCGGGAGCCCGCCGCCGAGCCCCTTGGCGAGGGTGACGATGTCGGGATCGACGCCGTCGTGGCCCTGGTACTCGAACCAGCGGCCCGTGCGCCCGATGCCCGTCTGGACCTCGTCGAGGACGAGCAGGGTGCCGGTGGCGCGGGTGATCTCGCGGGCGGCCCGCAGGTAGTCCTCGGGCGGGACGACGACGCCGAGCTCGCCCTGGATCGGCTCGATGACCAGCAGCGCGGTGTCGGTGGTGACGGCGGCGCGCAGCGCCTCGGCGTCTCCGAACGGTACGTGCGTCACGTCGCCGGGGAGCGGCAGGAAGGGCTCGCGCTTGCCGGGCTGGCCGGTGAGCGCGAGGGCACCCATGGTGCGGCCGTGGAAGCCGCCCTCGGTGGCGACCATGTGTGTACGGCCGGTGAGGCGCCCGATCTTGAAGGCGGCCTCGTTGGCCTCGGCGCCGGAGTTGGAGAAGAACACCCGGCCGGGGCGGCCGGAGATCTGGATCAGCCGCTCGGCGAGGGCCACGGGCGGCTCGGCGACGAACAGGTTCGAGACATGGCCGAGGGAGGCGATCTGACGGGAGACGGCTTCGACGATCGCGGGGTGGGCGTGGCCCAGCGCGTTCACCGCGATGCCTCCGACGAAGTCGGCGTACTCCTTGCCGTCGGCGTCCCACACCTTCGTGCCCTCGCCGCGCACGAGCGACAGCCTGGGCGTGCCGTAGTTGTCCGTCATGACGCCCCGCCAGCGCTGTGCCAGCTCCTGGTTCGCGGTCACCTGACTCCCCCTTCGTGCTCGTCGGGCACGACCATCGTGCCGATGCCCTCGTCGGTGAAGATCTCCAGCAGGATGGAGTGCTGCACGCGGCCGTCGATCACGCGGGCGGTGTTGACCCCGTTGCGTACGGCGTGCAGGCACCCTTCCATCTTGGGGACCATGCCGCTGGAGAGCTCCGGGAGCAGCTTCTCCAGCTCCTTGGCGGTGAGCCGGCTGATCACTTCGTCGCTGTTCGGCCAGTCCTCGTAGAGCCCCTCGACGTCGGTGAGGACCATCAGCGTCTCGGCGCCCAGCGCGGCGGCGAGCGCGGCCGCGGCGGTGTCGGCGTTGACGTTGAACACGTGGTGGTCGTCGGCGCTGCGGGCGATGGACGAGACGACCGGGATACGGCCGTCGTCGAGCAGGGCCTGGATGGCGCCGGTGTCGATGGCGGTGATCTCGCCGACCCGCCCGATGTCGACGGACTCGCCGTCGATCTGCGGGAAGTGCTGGGTGGCGGTGATGGTGTGGGCGTCCTCGCCGGTCATGCCGACGGCGAGCGGGCCGTGCTGGTTGAGCAGCCCGACGAGCTCGCGCTGCACCTGGCCGGCCAGGACCATGCGTACGACGTCCATGGCCTCGGGCGTGGTGACCCGCAGCCCGGCCTTGAACTCGCTCACCAGGCCGTGCCGGTCGAGCTGCGCGCTGATCTGCGGGCCGCCGCCGTGCACGACGACCGGCTTGAGGCCGGCGTGCCGCAGGAAGACGACGTCCTGGGCGAAGGCGGCCTTCAGGTCCTCGTCGATCATGGCGTTGCCGCCGAACTTGATGACGACGGTCCGGCCGTGGTGGCGGGTGAGCCAGGGCAGCGCCTCGACGAGGATCTGGGCCTTGGGCAGGGCGGTGTGCTTGCGGGCGCTCATGAGCTGTACGCGCTGTTCTCGTGGACGTAGTCGGCGGTGAGGTCGTTGGTCCAGACGACCGCCGACTCGGTGCCCGCCGCCAGGTCCGCGGTGATCTTCACCTCGCGGTAGCGCATGTCGACGAGGTCGCGGTCGTCGCCGACCGAGCCGTTCCTGCAGACCCAGATGTCGTTGATGGCGACGTTGAGCAGGTCGGGGTCGAAGGCGGCGCGCGTGGTGCCGATGGCGGACAGGACACGGCCCCAGTTGGGGTCCTCGCCGTGGATGGCGCACTTGAGGAGGTTGTTGCGGGCGATCGAGCGGCCCACCTCTACGGCGTCGGCCTCGGTCGCGGCGCCCACGACCTCGATCCGGATGTCCTTGCTGGCCCCCTCCGCGTCGCCGATGAGCTGGCGGGCGAGGTTGTCGCAGACGGCGCGTACGGCGGTGGCGAACGCGTCGTACTCCGGCGTCACCCCGGACGCGCCGGAGGCCAGCAGCAGCACCGTGTCGTTCGTCGACATGCAGCCGTCGGAGTCGACGCGGTCGAAGGTCTGGCGGGTGGCGTCGCGCAGCGCCCGGTCGAGGACGTCCGCTTCGAGGTCGGCGTCGGTGGTGAGCACGACCAGCATGGTGGCGAGGCCGGGTGCGAGCATGCCCGCGCCCTTGGCCATGCCGCCGACGGTCCAGCCCTCGCCGCCCGCGACGGCCGTCTTGTGGACGGTGTCGGTGGTCTTGATGGCGATGGCGGCCTTCTCACCGCCGTGTGCGGAGAGCTCGGTGGCGGCCTTCTCGACGCCGGGCAGGAGCTTGTCCATGGGGAGGGTGATGCCGATGAGGCCCGTGGAGGCGATGGCGATCTCACCGGCGCTGTGGCCCGCCAGTACCTGTGCGGCCTTCTCGGCGGTGGCGTGGGCGTCCTGGAAGCCCTTCGGGCCCGTACAGGCGTTGGCACCGCCGGAGTTGAGGACGACGGCGGAGACCCGGCCGCCCTTGAGAACCTGCTCGGACCACAGGACCGGCGCGGCCTTCACGCGGTTGGAGGTGAAGACGCCCGCGGCGGCGAGGCGGGGCCCGTTGTTGACCACGAGGGCCAGGTCGGGGTTGCCGCTGTCCTTGATCCCCACGGCGATGCCCGCCGCGGTGAATCCCTTTGCTGCCGTGACGCTCACGGTGCCACTCCTGTCGTGGAAAGACCGGTGTCCTCGGGGAGCCCGAGGGCGATGTTCATGCTCTGCACCGCGCCGCCGGCGGTGCCCTTGGCGAGGTTGTCGATGGCGCTGATCGCGATGACGCGGTCGGCGGCGCCGTCGTACGCGACCTGGATCTGGACGGCGTTGGAGCCGTACACGGAGGCGGTCGCGGGCCACTGCCCCTCGGGGAGGAGGTGCACGAACGGCTCGTCGGCGTACGCCTTCTCGTACGCCGCCCGTACGCTCTCGGCGGTCGCCCCGGGCTTCGCCTTCGCGCTGCACGTGGCGAGGATGCCGCGGGACATGGGCGCGAGCGTCGGCGTGAAGGAGACGGTGACCCGCTCCCCCGCGGCGGCGCTGAGGTTCTGGATCATCTCGGGGGTGTGGCGGTGGCCGCCGCCGACGCCGTACGGCGTCATGGAGCCCATCACCTCGCTGCCGAGCAGGTGCGGCTTGAGCGCCCTGCCCGCGCCGGAGGTGCCGGTGGCGGCGACGATCACGGCGTCGGACTCGGCGAGCTGCGCGGCGTACGCCGGGAAGAGCGCGAGCGAGACGGCGGTCGGGTAGCAGCCGGGGACGGCGACGCGCTTGGAGCCGGCGAGCGCGGCGCGGGCACCGGGGAGTTCGGGGAGACCGTACGGCCAGGTCCCGGCGTGCGGCGAACCGTAGAACGCCTCCCAGTCGGCGGCGTCCCGGAGCCGGAAGTCGGCGCCCATGTCGACCACGAGCACGTCGTCACCGAGCTGTTCGGCGACGGCGGCGGACTGGCCGTGCGGGAGCGCCAGGAAGACGACGTCGTGTCCGGCGAGCACTTCCGGGGTGGTGGGCTCCAGCACGCGGCCGGCCAGCGGCAGCAGGTGCGGCTGGAGCGAGCCGAGCCGCTGCCCCGCGTTGGAATGGCCGGTCAGGGCGCCGATCTCCACCCCGGGGTGGGCGAGGAGCAGACGGAGCAGTTCCCCGCCCGCGTATCCACTCGCCCCTGCCACTGCTGCACGTACCGCCATCGAGCCCTCCTAGTCGATGGCATGACTATACGCACTTACGCAGTTTTATGCAAAGACTTTCCGTCTCGCCCCGCGAGCCCCGCACCAGGAACCGGCACCCCGCGTCCGACGTCGTACCGATCATGATTGCGAACGCGGAAGAGCTGACCGACGACTGGGAGTCGATCCGGCAGGGGTACTTCCTGGGAGAGCACGACGAGACCCTGCTGGAGTGCGTGGAGCAGCTCCGCCGGGCCCGGGCCGCGGCGCCCCGGGACCCTGACGAGACGGCGTTCTTCACGCTGGGTCTGGTGCTGATGTACGGCCATGCGGCGGGCGAGGCGGAGCCCGGGGTGGCGGACGAGGCCGAGGCGGCGCTGCTGGACGCCGCCTCGGATCCGGCCGTCGTGAACCACGCGTGCGCCCACGCGGCCCATCCGTGCGACGACGACCCCGACGGGCAGCTGGAGTCCTTCGAGATGGTTCTGTCGCTGCTGGCCGGGGACTCGGAGTACACGTGGGGAGACCTCGGCCGGAAGGACCAGCAGCACGAGGCGGGGTCCCGCTGGCGCTGCCCGCACAACGTGGCGGGCTTCGCCCGGTGGGCCGCGGCGGCGATCCGCCGGGATGACCGCAGGGCCTGAGCCGATCCCTCCTTCGGTCCGCCCCGCCGACGACGGCGCCGCCGGACCGGCGCCCCGTCCCGGCGCGTCATGGCGCCCGTCGGCATGCGGCCGGCCGAAGGGGGCGACAGGCCGAGGTACACCGGTCCGACCGGGACCGGCCCGCCGGCGCGGAGCCGGCGGGCCGCGCCAGGCGCCGGCCTCACGCGCACCGCCGTTCCGTCAGGGACCCCCACGCGGCGCGCTCGCGCTTCCCCTCCGGCCGCCGGTGGCCATCGAGGACCTCGTCGGCGTTGCCGCCGGAGGCGGTGGCGGCGTTCTCCGCGGGCCGCCACCTGCGCCACTCGGCCCCGGGCGGCGCCGTCCACCCCGGCCTCAGCGGGCAGAACACCGCGATCGCCGCACCTGTCCGCCGGCGCGGCGCCCGGGCCGAACCGAAGAGCGGGCTTCGCCCCCGGCTCACCTGCCCGCCGGTGGACCAGCTGTCCGGCCGGGGCCGCCCGGCCCGGTCGTACGGCCTTCGGACGGGTGCCCGGAGCGATGCCGGAGCGGTGCCGGAGCGGTGCCGTGGCTCACTCCACGTCCACGTCGTCGAGCAGCGCGTGCATCGCGCCCAGCACACGGAGGCACGCGTCGATGTCCGCCGTGGTCAGATCACCGTTCACGCGACGCAGCAGCGCGTGCTCGCGGGCCCGCACCGCGCCGATCGCGGCCCGGCCCTGATCGGTGAGCCGGATGAGCGGCGACCGGCGGTGCACGGGGTTGGCGGCGCTCTCCACCAGACCGTGCCGCGCCGCGTCGTTCACCATGCGCTGCACGAACTGCCGGCTGAGCGCTTGCGCCCGCCCCATCTGCGGCACCGTCATCGGCCCCCGGGTGCGCAGGAGATCGAGTACCGCGCGCACCCCGACCGACAGGCCCTCGATCGGCGCCGCCTGCTCCACCTTGCGGTGGACCCGCCGGTAAAGCGGGCCGACCAGGTCGAATACCTCGGTGAGGCGTTCGGCCAGCTCGTCCGGAGAGGACGGGGCGGGGGCGGGGGCTGCGGTGTGTTCGTCCGTCATGCCACCAGGATGACACCTTGGTTGCCAACTCTCGACGGAGATGACACCTTGGTTGTCATGAATGCCGAACCCGCTTCCACCCCGACCCGTTTACTCCAGACCGCCGACGGCCGTCTCGCCTACCGTGAGGCGGGGTCCGGGCCGTCCCTGGTGTTCCTGCACGGCGGCTTCCTCGACCACCGCATGTGGGAGGAACAGATCCGGGCCTTCGCTCCGCACTACCGGGTCATCGCGTTCGACGCCCGTGGACACGGCGGCTCGGACAACGCGGCCGGCCCCTTCCGGCACGCCGACGACGTCGCCGCGCTGCTGCGGGGACTGGAGGCGGCCCCGGCCGTGCTCGTCGGCGTGTCGATGGGCGGGGCCACCGCGGTCGACTGCGCGCTGGAACATCCGGAACTGGTCCGCGCGGTCGTCGTCAGCGGCGTTGGCACCAGCGAGCCCGCCTTCGGGGATTCCTGGACCCTGGACGTGTTTGCCGCCCAGGAACAGGCGCTTGCCACGGGTGACGCGACCGGCTGGGTCGACGCGTTCATGCGCTTCACCTTCGGCCCGCACCGCGGTCCGGGCGCCGTCGATCCCGATGTGGTGCGCCGGGTACGGGAGATGGCGCTCGGCACTCTCGGCAAGCACACGCCCGATGAGCCCGACCACCGGGTGCCGGTCACGGCCACCTGGGAGCGCGCGGTCGGCATCGCCGTCCCCGCATGCGCGATCAACGGCGCCGTGGACGCCCCGGACAACCTCGCCATGGCCGACCGCCTGATGAGGCTTGTCCCCGACGGCCGCACCGTCACCCTCCCGGACACCGCGCACTACCCGAACATGGAGAACCCGGCCCGCTTCGACGCCGAACTGGCCTCGTTCCTGGAGGCCGTCAGCGGGAACGGCGCGTCGACTGCCTGAAGCAGCGGTGCGGCATCGCCCCCGGCACGACAGGACCGCCGGCCCCGACAGGGGATCCGGTGCCCGAGCCGCTCGATGCCGTCCGGTGCATCCGGGCCGGACCACCGGGCCTGTGCGCCGGGCCTGTGCGCCGGGCCTGTGCGCCGGGCTTGTTCTCCAGTGGACGGATCCTTGCGGTGAGGCACACCTGCGGCCGTCCGCTCCTCCAGTCCTCCGGGGTGCGGTGCTCGCAACCGGTCACGGCGCACGGACGGACACCGGCGACCGGAGGGCCGCCCGGGCGGCGGCGCCGTGGACAGCGGCTCCGGCCGGGGCCTCGTCGGCGTGCGCGAGCGCGTCGGGCTCCTGCGCGGCCGCTTCACCGCCGGGCCCCGCGCCGGGGGCGGCTTCCGGGGCCGGTCCGCCTCCCCGTGCCCACCGGGCCCGGCGCCCGCGACCGGGTCCGGGTCATCGCGTACGAGACAGGCCTGGCGCCGCCCCGGGGAGAAGCGGGGAGAACCGGGGGAAGCAGGACATGATCTGTCCTGGATCGGCTCCAGCCTCGACGTACCAGCCCCGAAACGGCACAGGAGCAGCGGATGAACCCCGTCGACGGCAACCAGCCGGGTTCCACCCCCACCTGGATCGACCTCGACGTTCCCGACCTCGAACGCGCGAAGGAGTTCTACGGCGCGCTGTTCGGCCGGACCTTCGACACCACCGCCGCCACCGCGGAGTCCGACGGCTCCACCACGTGTCTGCTGCGCGGCCTGGCGGTCGCCGCGTTCCGGCCCGCCTCCGCGCCCGGTTCCGCCCCCGGCTTCTGGCGCATGTACTCCGCCACGCGGGACTGCGACGCCACCGCCCAGCGCGTCGTCGACGCGGGCGGCGCCCTGACGCAGGGTCCGCTGGACGTCGGAGACCGGGGGCGCGCGGCTCTCGCTTCGGACTCCGTCGGCGCCCGGTTCGGGCTCTGGCAGGGCCGCACGCACCCCGGCTGCCGGATCGTGAACGAACCGGGCTCCCTGGTCCGCAACGACCTGAGTACGCCCGGGCCGGGCCCCGCGCGGGACTTCTGCACGGCGCTCCTCGGCTTCACCCTGGACGGCAACCCGGATCTCCCCGGCTTCGACTTCACCTTCCTGCGCCGGCCCGACGGCCATGGGACCGGCGGGATCTTCGGCGACCCGACCGCCACCGCCTCCGTCTGGCAGACCACCTTCGAGGTCGCGGGCACCGACGCGGTGGCGGAGCGCGCCGTCGCGGCCGGAGGCGCGGCCGGCGCCCCCGAGGACTTTCCGTACGGCCGGATGGCGGAGATCACCGACCCCTTCGGCACCGTCTTCCACGTGATCGCCAGGCCCCCGGCCCAGCGGGGTGGGACGGAGCGGGACGGAAGGGGGAGGAGCGGGGACTCCGTTAGCCTGAGGGCACAATGAACCATTTGACGACGTCACTGGGCGAGTACGACCTCGTCCGCTTCCCCGAGGACCCCCGCGACAGGCTCCGCGCCTGGGACGCGGCCGACGAGTACCTGCTGCGGCATCTCGAGGGAACCGGCGACGCTCCTCCCGCGGACCTGTCCGGCACCGTCGTCGTGGTGGGCGACCGCTGGGGCGCCCTGGCCACGGCCCTCTCCGGCTGCCGTCCCGTACAGATCACCGACTCGTTCCTCACCCAGCAGGCGACGCGGGTGAACCTGGAGCGCAACGGGGCCGACGCGTCGGGGGTACGGCTCCTGTCCACCCAGGAGCCCCCGCCGGAGCGCATCGACGTACTGCTGATCCGCGTGCCCAAGAGCCTCGCGCTCCTGGAGGACCAGCTGCACCGGCTCGCTCCGCACGTCCACGCGGGCACCGTCGTCGTCGGCACGGGAATGGTCAAGGAGATCCACACCTCGACGCTCAGACTCTTCGAGCGGATCCTCGGTACGACGCGGACGTCGCTGGCGGTGAAGAAGGCGCGCCTCATCTTCTGCACGCCGGACCCCGGCCTCGCCCGGGGCGACGACCCGTGGCCGTACAGCTATGCGCTGCCCTCCGACGTCGGGGTGGTGTCCGGTCTCACCGTCACCAACCACGCGGGCATCTTCTGCGCCGAGCGCCTCGACATCGGCACGAGGTTCTTCCTGCGCCACCTCCCCGGGCGCCGCGGCCCCGAGCGCGTCGTGGACCTGGGCTGCGGCAACGGTGTGGTGGGTACGGCGGCCGCGCTGGCCAACCCGGAGGCCGAGGTGCTGTTCGTCGACGAGTCGTTCCAGGCGGTGGCGTCGGCACAGGCCACGTTCCGGGCGAACGCCGGGGCGGACGGCAAGGCGGAGTTCCTGGTGGGCGACGGCCTGTCGGGCGTACCGGAGGGGACGGTGGACCTGGTACTGAACAATCCGCCGTTCCACAGCCACCAGG
Source organism: Streptomyces sp. Wb2n-11 (assembly GCF_001049855.1). Lineage (NCBI taxonomy): Bacteria > Bacillati > Actinomycetota > Actinomycetes > Kitasatosporales > Streptomycetaceae > Streptomyces > Streptomyces sp. Wb2n-11. The sequence continues at coordinate 5,918,311 of NZ_CVPB01000001.1, read as the reverse complement.
CGACGACGGACGCGACGGCCCGGCGCATGTTCGCCGGTGCGCGCGACGCGCTGCGCCCCGGCGGCGAACTGTGGGTCATCGGCAACCGGCACCTCGGCTACCACGTGGTGCTGCGCCGGATCTTCGGCAACAGCGAACTGGTCGCGAGCGACCCGAAGTTCGTGGTCCTGCGGGCGGTGAAGCGGTAGCACCGGGTGCGGCGGCGCCGCAGGCCCCCGCCGGGCCTACGCGCCGCCCGGCAGCCCCTGGCACGCGCTCCGCAGCCGCCGTACGCCCTCGGTGATCTCGGCCGGCCCCGCCACCCCCGCGAAGCTCAGCCGGATGTGCCCCGCGGTCGGCTCCGCGCTGAAGTACGGGCGGCCGGGCGCGATGGCGACGCCCGCCCGGAGCGCCACCGAGACCACCGCGTTCTCGTCCGCGCCGTCGGGCAGGCGCAGCCACAGGTGGTAGCCGCCCGCCGGGACGTGCGACAGGGCGAATGCGGGAAGGCCGAGCCGCAGGGCGGCGGCCATGGTGTCGCGGCGCCCCCTCAACTCCGACGCCACGGTGCGCAGATGGCGCGGCCAGGCCGGGGAGCCGACGAGTTCCACGGCGGCCTCCTGGAGGGGCCGGGGCACGAAGAAACTCTCGACGACCTGGATGGCGCGCAGCCTCTCCAGCACCGGGCCGCGCGCCGCCAGCGCGCACACCCGGAAGCTGGGCGAGGTCGCCTTGGTGAGCGAGCCGACGTGCACGACGACGCCGTCGTGGTCGTCGGTGGCGAGCGGCCGGGGCAGCGGCCCCGCGTCGTCGTGCACGAGGCGCCGTACGAAGTCGTCCTCGACGACGAAGGCCCCGGCCTCGCGGGCTGTCCGCAGCACCTCGGGCCGGCGCTCGGCCGAGAGCACCGCGCCGGTCGGGTTCTGGAAGAGCGGCTGGCAGACGAAGACGCGGGCGCCGGTGGCCTTGAAGGCCGCGGCGAGGAGTTCGGGGCGCACCCCGTCCGAGTCGACCGGTACCGGTACCGGTCGCAGTCCCGCCGCGCGGGCGATCGCCAGCATGCCGGGGTACGTCGGCGACTCGACCAGTACCGGCGCGCCGGGCGGGGCGAGGGCGCGCAGGGCCGTCGTCAGCGCGCTCTGGCCGCCGGCGGCGATCAGGACTTCGGCGGCCGTGATGGCGCCGCCGATCCCCCGGGCGAACCATTCGCGCAGTTCGGGGATGCCGTCGGTCGGGGGGCGGCCCCAGGCACCGGGGCGCCGCCCGGCCCGCGCGAGGGCGGCCGCCATGGCCCGCTCGGGACGGAGGGAGGCGTGGAGGTAGCCGCTGTTGAACTCGATGACGCCGGGCGACGGGGCGGCGAGGGTGACCAGGACCCCGGAGGCGTCGACCGAGCGCGGCACGAGTTCGGTGGCTCCGTCGGCGCTGAGCGCGACCTCCTGCCAGGAGGTGTCGCCCGGCGCCGCCGTGTCCGTACGGGGCTGCGTCCGGAAGGCGCCCGCGCCGGGCCGGGTGACGACGAGGCCCTCGGCGGCGAGCTGGGCAAGAGCCCGCGAGACCGTCACCGGACTCACCCGGTAGCGCTCCACCAGCACCCGACTCGACGGGAGCTTTCCACCAGGCGAGTAGTGGTTGAGTTCCCGCTTAAGGGATTCTGCCAGTTCGGCGGCGCTGCTACGCTCATGCATGACAGCACAGAATAGCGCTACTCGCGATAGGTCAGTAGCAGTCAGCAGCGGTTCGAACGGGGCGCAGGGGGCCGGACCGACGGCCGGCGCCGGCACCGCCCGCAGCGGAACGCTCCTCGCCGCGCTCGGTGTCGTCGCCTTCTCGCTCACGTTCCCGGCCACCGCCTGGGGTCTCGAAGGCTTCGGCCCCTGGTCGCTCGTCGCCGTACGCAGCGTCCTCGCGGCGCTCGTCGCGGGCGGCGCGCTGCTCGCCCTGCGGATACCCGTACCGGCCCGCGCCCACTGGTCGGGGCTCGCCGTGGTCGGCGGCGGCGTGGTCCTCGGCTTCCCGATGCTCACCACCCTCGCCCTCCAGACCTCCACCACCTCGCACGCCGCCGTGGTGGTCGGTCTCCTGCCGCTGACCACCGCCGCCCTCTCGGCGCTGCGCACCGGGGCCCGCCCCTCCCGGGCGTTCTGGCTCGCGGCCCTCGCCGGCGCCGCCGTGGTGATCGCCTTCACGGTGCAGCAGAGCGGCGGCGCCCTGTCCACCGGCGACCTGTACCTCTTCGGCGCGCTGCTGGTCTGCGCCGCGGGCTACACCGAGGGCGGCAGGCTCGCGCGCGTGATGCCCGGCTGGCAGGTCATCGGCTGGGCCCTGGTCCTCTGCCTCCCGCTCGCCGTGCCGGCGGCCGCCGTGGCGCTCGCCTTCGAACCGGTGCACCTCACGGCGCACAGCGTCGCGGGGCTCCTCTGGGTCGCGGTCGGCTCGCAGTTCCTGGGCCTGGTCGTCTGGTACCGCGGCATGGCCGAGATCGGCGTGTCCAAGGCCAGTCAGCTCCAGCTCGCCCAGCCCCTGCTGACCCTGGTCTGGTCGGTCGCCCTGCTCGGCGAGCACCTCTCCCCCGCGGCCCCGCTCGCGGCCGTCGGCGTACTGGTCTGCATCGCGGTCACCCAGCGCGCGCGGACCTGAACGCGAGCGCGAGAACGGGTCGACCACCGCCCCCGGCCGTAGACTGGCCGTACACGACACCAGCCTCAAGGAGGTCACTCCCGATGCAAGCAAGCGTGGGCGACCGGCTGCTGATGCACGGCAGGACCGTCGGGCACGAGGACCGGGTCGCCGAGATCGTCGAGGTCCTGGGATCCGAAGGCACTCCCCCGTACCGCGTCCGCTTCGACGACGGGCACGAGGCGCTGATGTCACCGGGCCCGGACTCCGTCGTACGGCACACGGACACGAACCCGGCGCAATAGCGCGAAGCAGCCCCGAACAACCCCGGCCCCGGTCCCGGTCCCGGCCGGCTCCCCAGGAGCCGAGCCGGTACACCCCGGCGCAGCGGGGACCGTCAGCGGGGCGTCCGCACCCGGGCCGGGTAGTGATCCGCCACCACCCGGTCCATCGCCCCGACGCGATCGGCCGCGACCTCCTTCGCCGAGAAGAAGACATGGCCGCGCACCTCGGCGAAGTTCTTGCCGAGGGTCAGGTGACGGGAGAGTTCGGCCGGGTCCTGCCAGGCCGCGGGCTGGGCCGGGTCCCCGGCCTTGTAGAGCGCCTCGCCGACGTACAGGTCGACGCCCGTGCCGCGCACGGTCTCCGCCCACCAGGGCAGCAGCTTGGCGTAGTCGGCGGCCTCGAAACCGATGTTCCAGTAGAGCTGGGGCACGATGTGGTCGACCCAGCCCTCCTTCACCCACTTGCGGGTGTCGGCGTGCAGATCGTCATACGTCTGCACCCCGGCCCGCGTCGGCGAGCCCAGCGGGTCGGTGACGGCGTTGCGCCACACTCCGAAGGGGCTGATCCCGAAGCGGACCTTCTTGCCGCCCTTCTTCCCGACCGCCCCGATCCGGTCGGACATCTCCCGCACCAGCCGGTCGGTGTTGTCGCGCCGCCAGGCGGCCCGGTCCGGGAATCCGGCGCCGTGGCGCGCGAACGCCTCGTCGTCGGCGAACTCCTGTCCCGCCACCGGGTACGGGTAGAAGTAGTCGTCCCAGTGGACGGCGTCGACGTCGTACCGCTCCACGGCGTCCATCATCGCGTCCTGCACGAAGCGCCTGACCTCCGGCAGTCCCGGGTTGTAGTAGAGCTTCCCGCCGTACGGCAGCACCCACTCCGGGTGCACACGCGCCGGATGCGTCGCCACCAGCCGGGACGGGTCGGTGTGATTCGCCACCCGGTACGGGTTGAACCAGGCGTGCAACTCGAGATCCCGCCGGTGCGCCTCCTCCACCGCGGTTCCCAACGGGTCCCAGCCCGGGTCCTTGCCCTGTACGCCGGTGAGGTACTGCGACCACGGCTCGTGCGGCGAGGGCCACAGCGCGTCGGCGGTCGGCCGCACCTGGAACACCACCGTGTTCAGCCTGCGCCGCACCGCCGTGTCCAGATGGGCCAGGAGCTCGGCCTTCTGCTGGTCGGCGGTCAGCCCAGCCCTGGACGGCCAGTCGCGGTTGGCGACGCTCGCCAGCCACATCCCCCGCAGCTCACGCTCCGGGGCGCGGCGGCGCCGCCTGCCGGCCGCGGCGGCGTCCCCGGAGACCGCCAGCGCGGACAGCGCCCCGGCCATTCCCGCCAACAACCCTCTTCGACCGATCTGACCCATATGTCGACCCCTGTTCCGTGGTGACGCGCGTACGTCCCGTCGTGTCCGCAGAGCATGCCCGCCCCGGCCCGTCGCGTACACGCGGGTCGGGAGTAACGTCGGGGGCCGAGGCGGGCACCGGCAACGGCCGGGAGCCTGCCGAACTGTTGATCAGCGAAAGGCACGATGTGACGGACTCCATGGCGGATGTGCAGCGCGTCGGAGTAGTGGGCTGCGGCCAGATGGGCGCAGGCATTGCCGAGGTGTGTGCCCGCAGCGGCCTCGAGGTGAAGGTTGCCGAGACCACGGGCGAGGCCCTGGAGATCGGCCGCACCCGGCTCTACAACTCCCTCTCGAAGGCCGCCGAGCGCGGCAAGATCACCGAGGAGGAGCGCGACGAGACGCTCGCCCGTCTCAGCTTCACGACCGACCTCGGCGAGTTCGCCGACCGCGACCTCGTGATCGAAGCCGTCGTCGAGAACGAGTCGATCAAGACCGAGATCTTCCAGGTCCTCGACCAGGTGGTGACCCGTCCCGACGCGATCCTCGCCTCCAACACCTCCTCGATCCCGCTGGTGAAGCTGGCCGTCGCCACCTCCCGGCCGGACCAGGTCATCGGCATCCACTTCTTCAACCCGGCCCCGGTGCAGAAGCTCGTCGAGCTGATCCCCGCGCTGACCACGTCCGAAGAGACGGTCAAGCGCGCCGAGGCCGTGGTGCAGAACGTGCTGGGCAAGCACCCGATCCGCGCCCAGGACCGCTCGGGCTTCGTGGTCAACGCACTCCTCATCCCGTACCTGCTCTCGGCGATCCGGATGTTCGAGTCGGGCATCGCGAGCCGTGAGGACATCGACAACGGCATGGAGCTGGGCTGCGCCCACCCGATGGGCCCGCTCAAGCTCGCGGACCTCATCGGCCTCGACACGGTCGCCTCGGTCGCCGACTCGATGTACGCCGAGTACAAGGAGCCGCTGTACGCCGCTCCCCCGCTGCTCCAGCGCATGGTGGACGCGGGCAGGCTGGGCCGCAAGACGGGCTCGGGCTTCTACGCCTACTGACCGTCCTACCGGCGGGCCCGGCGCTCACGCCGCCGGGCCCGCCGGGGCACGTTATCCGAGGTCAGGACCGTGTGCGGCCCCGGAGAGCCTCGTCTCCTACTGCCGACCCGACGCCATGCCGGAGCGCTACGAAGCGACGGCGCGGATGCGCGGGCCCGAAGCCCTGGGCCTTTCAGCGCTGTCGCAGCCTTCCGTGCTTGTACTGCGAAAACTCCCTCGGATGTCCCTCCGACAGAGCTGAAAGTCCCTGAAAAGTCCCTGGCGACTCGGACCCGGGACCTACGCATTACGAGACCGTGAGCGTTCGTGCTGCGTAGTGCCTGGTCATGCTACTGAGTGACGTTCTGCCTGATCAGAGCACGTGCGGCTGGTCGGTCTGTGCTCGCTGCTATTACGTCGTCCAGAGGCGTCCGGCCACCGGCTGGCCACCGGAGGGGGCACCGATGGCGACAACGAGAGGTTCCACGCAGGTTGTAGGTCTCCTACAACCTTCCCCCGACGCACCCTTACGCCCACCTGCGCGTCCGCTCAGGCAGGCGTACATCATGCCGAAGGCGTCGCTACATGGGAGTTCCCAGTTGGGCTGGACTGACGGCGCGGAGGAGCATACGGCTTGCGACGGGGGCGCAGATCACCAGAGAGTCCCAGGTCATGCATCGCCTTCTCCAGTAGCTTCTTCATCGGATCGCCCTTGATCGTCGGCCCGATTGCCTGCGCTGCGGTGAACACAGAGACCGCCATGTACACCTGATCGGTCAGGGGGTTTTCGGTAGCTTCGGCTGAGAACCCAACGTGTCCATCGGTCCCGACCGTGATGAAGGCGTTCGCCGTCTGGGCAGAGGTGTGGGCATACGCACTGTGCATCCGGTACAGCGGATAGGCCATCGGCACGTTGTACGCATCGACCATCGTGGCGAAGGACGTTATCTCACCCAGCAGCTTCTCGTGCCAACGACGCTCCTCCGACGTCTCGAAGACGGGAGGGGTAACTGCGAGAGAGGACTCGGGCAACGGATACTTGATCGCCACTAGGTTGTTGCTGAACGACTTCGCCTGCTTGCTCAGGTAGGTATGGACTGCCTGAACGGCGGCTGGGCCGTTGTCGACGAGCCAGCTCATCGCGAAGGCGTGGGCAATGAGGTTCCTCGCCAGCGGCTTGACCTCAACCGTGAAGCCCTGTCGGTACAGGTGAATCATGGCTGCCGCCGTACTCCGGGTGAACAGCCACCAGCCCATGAGGAGCGGGAAGATCTCTCGGTGCTCCTCCAGCGTCGTCACCTCATCGCTGAGCACTTCATTGGCGCTGTCGAGGAACCTGGGGAGCACCGCATCGACCCGGCGTGCACACTGCCGGTTGGCGCCAAATTTGTACGTCATGACTCAGACGGTACGGAGCGATCGGCCAGACGGCCGCCGGTTTTCGATCTCAGGTCAGGGCCGGGCGTCCCCGCTACGCCGTCGCATGCCGGTGCCGTGTCGTCCCGACGCCCATCTCCATCGATATGCATGCCGCCAGGCTCCGCCGTACTGGCGCCGGTGACGACTGGAAAGTCGCCTGGGCCCCGACGCACGGTATTGAGGGGCGCTGGCAGTTCTATATCTATTCGAAGCCGCTCCGCGCCAGCCGACCGCAGGTGGAATATTCAGTGCCTTCGTTCGATTGGTCTCCTTGCAAAGAGCACGGGAGGGGGCGCTGGTGGCGGAGCTGATGTTGTTCCGGCGGGACGCGGACGGGCGGGATGTCGAGCTGTCCGGTTCGACGGTAGCGCTGGAGGCGGAGCTGCAGCGGCGGGTCGAGGCCGGGCTGGAGCAGATGCTCGGCATCCGGTTCGTGGCGTCGGAGTACGCGACCGGTCCGTGGCATCGGGGGCGGATCGACACCCTCGGGCTGGATGAGAACGGCAGCCCGGTGGTGATCGAGTTCAAGAAGGGCTCCGACAGCGGGGTGCTGTCGCAGGCCGTCTCCTACCTGTCCTGGCTGCGCTCGGCGCAGCACGAGTTCGAGGCGCTCGTGCGGAAGGTGCTGGGCGCGGAGGCCGCCGAGTCGATCGACTGGCGTCGTCCGCGGATGGTCTGCATCGCGGCCGGCTTCTCCCACCACGACCGCGTGGCCGTGCAGTGGCTGCCCGAGCGGATCGACCTGGTGCGCTATCGGGTGTTCGAGGGTGGCCTGCTGGGCCTGCTGCTCGTCGATTCCTCGCCCGGCTCGCCGAGCGCCGCTTCGTCTCGGCGGGGCCGGGAGCGGAACGCGACGGCCGGCAGCGCGCCGACGGCCCCGGCGACTTCGCCGCCGACGGGTACCGGCCTCGTCCCGGAGTGCCTGCGGGACCTGTACGCGGAGCTGGACGACGCGCTCACGGCGTGGGGCGAGGTCGAGGTGGCGCCGCTGCGGCACTACATCGCCTACCGACGGCTGGTGAACGTGGCGTCGGTGATCTTCCGTCCGAAGCACGGGGCGATCCTGGTCTATCTCAGACTCGACCCGGGCACAGTCACGCTGGAGGAGGGCTTCACCCGAGACATGCGCAGCATCGGGCACCTGGGGACCGGGGACCTGGAGGTGCGCCTCGGCTCGGCGGCCGACCTGGAGAAGGCGGCGCCGTTGATTCGGCGGGCGTTCGAGGCTTCCTAATGTTGTTGTCAAGCGGCCGTAGCCATCGGCGGTGTCACTTCGTAGCACCGTCGGTCGCGGATGAGGGCCCAGATGACGTTGACACGTCGGCGGGCGAGGGCGAGCACGGCCTGGACGTGCCTCTTCCCTTCGGCGCGTTTGCGATCGTAGAACTGCCGTGAGTTCGGGTCGTAGCGGACGCTGACGAGCGCGGAGGTGTAAAAGACGCGCTGGAGTCGGCGGTGGTAGGTGGCCGGCCGGTGGAGGTTGCCGCTGACCTTGCCCGAGTCGCGAGGTGCTGGGGCAACGCCGGCGAAGGCCGCCAGGGCGTCCGGGGAGTCGAACTCGTCCAGATCGCCGCCAACGGCGGAGAGGAACTCGGCACCGAGAGTCGCACCGATGCCGGGGACGCTCAGGACGATGTCGGCGAGTTCGTGCTCGCGAAACCGGCCCTCGATGAGCTTGTCCATCTCGGAAATATGCGCGTTGAGGGCCATCACCTCCTCAGCCAGGGTATGGACCAGCTTCGCGATGGTCTTCTCCCCGGGCACGGCGGTGTGCTGGCGTGCGGCGGCCTCGACCGCCGCTTCGGCCAGGTCCCTGGCGCTGCGGACCTTGCGGTTGGCCAGCCACTTCGTCAGCCGGGCGACGCCGACCCGGCGGATCGCAGCCGGGGTCTGGTAGCCCGTCAGCAGCTTGAGCGGGCCGGTGTTGGTCACGTCCAAGGCCCGCTCCAGGGCCGGGAACATACTCAGCAGAGTGCCGCGCAGGCGGTTCACGGCGCGGGTGCGGTCCTCGACCAGGTCAGACCGGCGCCCGGTCAGCAGCTTCAGCTCGATGGCTGCCTCGTCACCGGGACGGATGGGCCGCAGGTCGCGGCGCATCCGGGCCTGGTCGGCGATCACGTAGGCATCACGGGCGTCGGTCTTGCCCTCGCCGCGGTAACCGTCGGAAGCCCGGTTCACCAGTCGGCCGGGCATGTAGAGGACCTCTTGGCCGTGGCTGACCAGCAAGGCCAGCAGCAACGCGGGTTCCCCGCCGGTCATGTCGATCGCCCAGGTGACCTCACGCCCGTCGGCCAGGTCCAGGACATCCCCGATCAGCTTCAGCAGCTCGGGTTCGTCATTGGCGACCCGCCGCGACAGCAGTGTCTTGCCGTCCATGTCCAGGGCAAGGCCGTGATGGTGGCCCTTGCCGACGTCAATCCCCGCCCATATCCGGCTCATCGCGCTCCTGACGTGCGTGTTCGTACTCTTCGTGCCACGGACGACCTCGCCGGCATTGCTCTACACAGCGACTTGTTCGCACTTCCTAATCGGCGGCCGAGTCGTCGTGGGGCGCTGAGCGGCAAAGCCTCGATTGCCACGAGACGGCAGCGGCCTGAAAGCCACACCCAGCGCCCCTGGGTGACCCAACCCTACGAATGGCTCGATCAGCCCGATCAAGAAGGTAGAGCGGCCTGAGTCCGCGGAGGGTGGCGCGTCAACCTTCCTTGTCGCGCCAGCCCACCGGCGACTCAGAGCAGCATTCGCTGCGGGTTCACCACAGCTTGCCGCCGATAGCTGAAGCTGCCGCAACCTCGGCTGCTCGGTCCTCTTGGCTCATGTGGTCGAGGGCAGTCTTCGTTGCGTCGCTGTGCAGAAGACGAGCTTCTCCGGGCTCCGGAGGAAGCCATCCGAGCACGGGGGTCCCGTAGCGACTGAGGTGATCTTCCACTTGCTCCGTGAAGGCATCCGAAAGCGTTTGTTGCTTACGGTTGTGGAGAAGCACGAGCCCTGCCAGAGGCAGTCGTGACAGGTCGTGTTGGCCCAGGTGACGTTCTCGCCAAAGAGCAGCGGAATCTTCCGGCGCAAGGTCCACGCCACGATCTCCGTCAATCGCTCGGCGCCACGCCGGAGTTGTCGTCCTTCTTGGATACTCGCTGGCCCCGAAGGAAAAGATCAAGCCGTCAACCCCCTTGTTCGTGATCCCACCTTCCCAGGCAGAGGGTCGCTGATCCAACACGAGGATGCGGCTGCAACGCTCACGTGCAGCGTCGAGAGCGGCATCAATGGCTTTATCGTCTGTGACGGCGAAGAAACCCTGGCCCGGGTTCAGGCTCGCCCTCCAGGCTTCTCCTTTACCCGGAGTCAAGCGCAGGCGGTTCCAGCGCATAACGTGACCCGCAGACCCCGGCACACTGGCCTTCGGCCAGGCTCGGCTGCTGTACCAACTGAAATCAAAGTCGGCGTCGTTGATGGTCAGCACGGCAGCTACGTGCCCTTCGGCAGCCCAGGCGGTCACCAGCCGAACGGCGGCAGGCCCAGCCACACCGTGCACGGCTTCCGAGGACGAGGGACCGGATGTCAGAACGAAGCATCGCCTTGGCTCAGGTCGGCTCCCAGTGCTGGTTCGATGGGCGGGGCGGCTGGGGGAACGCTCCTCGCCCAGGGCAGCCAGGGCACGCCCGGAGCGGCCCGCAGCCGATTCCCCGTGTTCGGTGCGGACGGTGAGGACGCCTCTCCAGCCGTCGACGCGCCCGCCATACCCGACGAAGCGTAGTGTGCAGGTCTTCGGCTCGCAGGCGTGATCAAGGAGCTGTAGGTCAGCTCCTGTGATTGCATCCTGAAGCAGCTCGACGAGCCGTTCATCGTGCAGTGCCACCCCGCCTCCCACTGTCCGTACGAATGTCCAGTCCAGACCGTGCTCAGAGACCGTGCTGCTCACCGAAAGTCCATCGTGCCCCACAAGCGCTGTCCACATCCGCGGGCGGCGCAGTAGCGCGCTCGCCAACTGCGCACTCGCACGGTGCTGGGAAATCACATCGCGGGACAAAGGCGGACGGCGCCTCGGCGGTGCGACTTCCTTGCCGGGTACCCAATGTGGAGTGCAGCGTTCCTGCATCGCACGGTCGTGACGTGCTTGAAGCACGGCAGCCAGGGGCTCGTCCCCCTGTAGATGAATGCGCACTTTCGGGTCTGCGACATTCCACCGGATGCCGATCTTGTTGCCGAACGAGGCGGTCAGCTCGAGTTGCTTTCCGATCATGTAAGCCTGCATTCCCGGAACGCCGCGCCTCGTTCCGCGCTTCTCTGCATACGGCAGCAAGTCGAGCAGCCCTTCGACAGCCCTGGCGCTTTCCAGTCGCAGGTGCAGCAGATCCCCTTTCGCACGAAACGCCTCCACAACACCGAAAGGACGTTCCGACGAGCGATACGACGCCAACCCGCTAAAGATCAGCGCTTCGAGCAAGGCTTGATCCTGACCGGCCGAAGCCACAAGATGCGTCCATGTGCGACGGTCAGCGAGGCGGTTGCTCGCCGACCTGAATGCCTCACCAGTCAGGTCGGTGACGGCAGTGGCATTGACGTTGAGGTAAGTGTTCATGGGTGCGCGCTCCTTGGTCACATTCCGCTGCCTCCCGACCAGGCTGCTTGGAACGGACTCAGGGCCACATGATCCACAAAGTGACGACGTACTGCTTGCGAGGTGTCTGACATGTACGTGGATTGCCTGTCAGCGCCGCAAGGTCGGGTCCGGACGCTCAGGTCTGGCCGCGTACAGAGGCCAGGCATCGATATTGAACCACACCCATCGCATGCTCGGATGCTTCAGCAGACCCGCAAGCGTGTGGCGCTTAACGCCGCCCGTACCGTCCGGCCAGCAACTCCATGGCGAGCCGTTGGTGGACACCAACGACGAAGGGCGGCTGATGCACCGGTCTCCCGTGTGTCAACCGCCCCTCGGCATCTCCGGGCCACCGGCCCTGGGTTCTCCGCTCTCGTGATCATCCCTCCGGTCCAGCCAGGACGAATTCGTCCTGCGCCAACTCCGCGCGGAGCCTCTCCTCTGCGACACCGGCGTAGTGCTCGGACAGCTCGACTCCCACGAACCGGCGGCCTTCGCGCAGGGCAGCGACCCCAGTGGAGCCGCTGCCGGTGAAGGGATCGAGAACGGTGCCGCCCTCCGGGCAGATTTGGACGAGTTGCTGCATGATCTCGACCGGCTTCTGGGTGATATGAACGCGGCCCTTACGGGGCTGGGATGCGATGTAGTGCCCAGGCAGGTAGAGGTCGCGGGTGTTGTCGAGGGACCCCTTGACGCCCCAGATGATGAACTCGGAGTCCTGCTTCGGCCCGCCCTTGCGGGGTCGGCTGGCAGGCTTGATCCACGGGATCGTGCCGCTCCAAGTCCAGCCGGCCATCTGCAGGGCGTCGGTCGTCGTCGGCTCCTGGCGCCAGTCGGTGAAGACCATGGCGACGGCGTGCTCGGTGGAGGCTCGGTACGCCTCTGTGAGTAGGGCGGTCAGCCAGCTTCGGTAGCTTCGCTGGTCGCGGTTCTCGCCGGGGAAGTTGGCGAGGTCGTGGGCGGAGTTGCTGGTGACGTACTTGGCTCGCGCGGTGCGGCCGGTGCGGTCCGAACTGGTTCGTCCGCCGGAGTTGTACGGGGGGTCGGTGATCACGGCGTTGACGCTCTCGTCCGGGAGGGACTTCAGGACGGTCAGGGCGTCGCCTCGGTGCAGCGTGTAGCTCATGGGAAGGGTCTCTCTCAGGGCACGGCGGATCTGGGCCCACTCCGGACAGCGCTCAACGGAGTCCATCTCGGGCGGGGTTGAGCCGGAGGTTAGCGGCGATCTCCGGCCCGACCTAACGAGGCGGGCCGCGCTGCAAGCCCGGGTCCGGGAGTCGTTTGGCGCGGCCGAAATCCCGGTCTACTGTCTCACCGTGTCACCGGGCCAGAGCCTCGCTCCACACCCGCTGGCCTGTGCTTATCCGTGCTGTCTCGTCCGAACGAGCAGCGGGTAAGACGGCATCGTCCCTCGTTCCGCACGCCGTCAGGAGCCCCGGTGTACTGCCTGAGATTACGAGCGCGGCCGGCTGCCGCGCATGACCTGAGACCGGCGTCCGGGAGCTACCAACTCCTCTGACGCCGGGCCCGCCCGAGAGGCGGATGCACATCGGCGCGGTGCCGACGGCTTTGCACGAGAAGTCGGCACCGCGTCTCCTACGAACACCGAGGAGCCGCTGCGATGCAGCATGCCCTGATACGCCCGCACCCCGACCCACCGCCGTCACCCGGCCGGCACCGCCGCCTCGGTGAACGGCGGCGGCGATGAAGAAGACCACCGGAGCCGTCCTCGGTCTGTGCGCGTCCGGTCCGCTGCTGCTGGCCGTTCCGGTCCTTGCCTTCGGGGCCGGGAGCGCCTCGGCCTCCTGCTCGACCGACGGCGCACAGGGTGTGGATACCGCCGCCGTCGCCACCCAGGTGAAGGCCATCGTGGAGGGCGGCGACAAGGGTTCGGTCTCCGTGCCGGGTCTGGACGACCCGGCCGAGCAGGTGCCCCACGCCAAGACGATCCAGGCCACCGGCGTCGCGATGAACATCCCGGCCCGGGGGCAGGTCGTGGCCCTGGCGACCGCCCTGCAGGAGAGCGGTCTGCGGAACCTGACCTACGGCGACCGTGACTCGCTGGGTCTGTTCCAGCAGCGGCCGTCGATGGGCTGGGGCACGGCGAACGAGATCCTCGACCCGGTGCACGCCTCGACCAAGTTCTATGAGGAGCTGCGGAAGGTCTCGGGCTGGCAGTCCCTGTCGGTCACCCAGGCCGCCCAGGCGGTGCAGCGCTCGGGCTTCCCGGAGGCGTACGCCAAGTGGGAGCCGCTGGCCACCGCCCTGCAGAAGGCCATCGAGCCCCTGCTGCCGAAGGCCGGCGACACCTCGCCGAGTCCTTCGCCGTCCGGCTCGGCCGGCACCGGTAGTCCTCCCCCGGTACCGCAGGCGGCTGTCCGGCGGACGGGGACGGGACCGACTTCGGCACCATCCCGCCCGGCGCGATGCCGGCCGAGTACAAGATCCCGGCCGACGCTCCGCGAGAAGTCCAGACGGTGATCAGGTGGGCGCTCGGGCAGCTCGGCACGCCGTACCAGTGGGGCGGGAGCTGTACCGACTCCCACGGCAAGAACCCGATGGGCCGGTGCGACTGCTCCTCTCTGATGCAGGGCGCGTACAAGGCCGCCGGGGTCACCCTGACACGGACGACGTACACGCAGGTCAAGGAGGGCAAGGCGGTATCGGTCGACGCCCTTCGGCCGGGCGACCTCCTCTTCACCGAGGGGACGGCCGCCGTGCCCGAGCACGTCGGCATGGCCATCGGGCAGGGCCTGATCGTCCACGCCCCGCACACCGGCAACGTGGTCCGCATCACGACCCTCGCATCCTGGAAGCCGCGGATTCTCGCGGCCCGCCGAGTCCTCTGACCGGCGCTTCTCCCTCTCCCTTCCCCCTCTTCTCTCCTCGCACCGCCGCTCCACCCTCGCGGGCTTTGGCGTGCATTCAATCGAACTGGAGTTCTTCATGTATCTCGCCGATCAGGTCATTCAGCTCGCCTACGATCCCGGGATCAAGCCGAACGAGGGCGGTCTGCCGGGCCTGTCTGTCCTCAAGCAGGTGATGGGCTCGATCAATCTCTTCGGCCTCGTCGCGGCGGTCGGCGCCCTCGCCGTCAGCGCGGGCGTGTGGGCCTGGGGCCACCATTCGGGCGGTCATCAGGCGGAGGCGAACGGGAAGAAGGGTGTGCTGGTGGGCGCCGGCGCGGCCTTGCTGCTGGGCGCGGCAAATGGCGTGGTGGCGTTCTTCTCGACGCTGGGGACGCAGGTCCGCTGATGGCTTCTCACTCCACTCACCCCGGCGGCGCATCTGGTGTGCGCCGCCGGGCGCTGCTCGGCACCGTCGTCCTGGTGGTGCTCGTCGCCCTCGCCGGCCTGGCCGCGTACCTCACCCGTGACGGCAGGGGTCCCTCCGAAGCCCCTGCTCCACCGTCGAGTTCGCCCACGGCTTCCTCCTCAGCTTCCTCGTCCGGGCCGCTCGCGCCGCACACCCGTCCTCGTGCCCTGCCGGTCCCGCCGAAGACCCGTGACCCGATCGCGTTCGGGAAGGCAGCCGCAGTAGCGCTGTGGTCCTACGACACCCGCGCGTACTCCCAGGCAGAGCTGCGGAAGGCTCTGCGCGGGTGGCTGACCACGGAGGCGAAGTACGCCGACCCGGCCTCGGTCGACAAGGCCGTCCCTTCGCCCGTGCTGTGGAAGGAGATGTCCGCCAACGGCCAGTTGGCCACCGCCAAGGTGCACGAGGGGCACTTCCCGAACGCCTTCACCCGGGCCCTTCAGGAAGACCCCGGGGCGATCACCCAGGCGTACGTCTACGCCGTCACGGTCTCCGGCAAGCAGTCGATCGCCTGGAAGGGCTCGCCCGCCGGCGGTGCGGAGAGCCGTTCCACTACCCTCGCGGTCCAGTGCCGTCCCCACCAGCCCTGCGCTCTGGTCGGCGTCATGCCGTCCGTCGCGCCCTGACCCCCGTTCAAGGAAGGAGGTACGACCATGGGAGTCTGCGACTTCCCGCTGATGGACAAGGTGTGCGGCGCCGTCGACTTCGCCGCCAACCCCGCCGGAGCCGTCACCGACGGCATCGGCGCGTGGATCGCGAAGTCGGCCGGTGAACTGGCGGCCAGCGCGGCCGATCTCGCCGCCAAGGCCGTCAACGAGACAACTGCCATCGACCTCAACGCCGGATGGTTTAGGGACAACTACGAGCTGCTGCTGCCCATCGGGCTCGCGCTGACCGTCGGGACGTTCTGCATCCAGCTCATGTTCGCCGCCTGGCGGCGGGACGATCGCGCCCTGGCCCAGGCCGCGATCGGCACCATGACCGGCGTCCTGTTCAGCTTCTGTGCCATCGCCTTCACCACCGTGGCCATCACCGTGGTCGACGCCCTGTCCGACGGCCTGTTCCAAGCGGCCAACACCTCCGTCGACGATGCGATCCGGCGCGTGGTGAAGGTCAACGAACTGGGGGCGATGTACGGCCTGGGCTGGGGCGTCCCCTCATTGGTCGCCCTGGGGTGTGCGATCGGAGCCTTCCTGTACTGGGGTGTGATGGTCGCCCGCAAGGTCGGCGTCCTGATCATGGTCGCGCTCGCCGTCTTCGCCGGGGCCGGCGGTGGCTGGGAGGTGGCCAAGCGGTGGCGGCGCGGCTGGATCGAGGCCACCGCCACCCTGGTGGTCTCCAAGCTGTTGATGACCGTGGTCTTCCTGATCGGTGTCTCCGCCATGGGCAAGACCGACGCCAATGACGGCATGTCGGCCCTGTCCGACGCGATGGCGGGCATCGTCGTGATGGTCCTGGTGCTGCTGTGCCCGTACGCGACGTACAAGTTCGTCCACTGGGCCAGCGACGGCGGCGGCCACGACGACCTGCACCGCACCAGCGTCGCCGGCATGGCGGTCGCCGCAGGAGCGGCGAAGACCGCGGGCACCCTGGCGATGCAGGCCGGCACCGGCGCCCCCGCTCCGCAGGGTCCGAACCAGGTCCCCGGTGCGGGTGCCGACGGGGTCGCCTCCGGGATCAATCCCGCCGGCGGCAGCCTCAGCAAGGAGGGCATCGACGCCGGGCCGCCCAGGCAGCAGGCCCGCTTCCGGTACGGCGAGGACCCGAACGCCACCGGCGACAAGGGCCGGGCCCTGATCCAGCGACCGGGGATCCCACCGCTGATCACGCGTCCCGGCGAGGACGAAGCGGAAGGGTCGGAGGCGACCGTCCAGAGCATCACCAGTGGCTCCGGTCATCTCGCCGGCGCGTCGACGCCGGGCGGCAACATGACCTCCATGCCGCCTGTCGGCTCCGCGCCCTCGACCGCCGGCACCCCGGCCGCGCCGCCACCTCCCGCCGGACCGTCGGCCGCCGGTTCTCCGACGCCGACGAACTAGGTGTTCCCCACTCAGCCGCCTGCGGGTTCCTGACCCATCACGCCCAGGGGGTGGGCTGTACCCCACGGCCCGCCCCCACCCCGCCCGGCTACCAGAGGAGCTTCGCCATGACGTCCAGAAGAGTGCCATGCACCCCGTCCTTCGCCCGCTCCCACCGACTGGAACCACCATGTCCGGCAAGCACCAGACACCTACAGCCACCGTGAAGTTCCCCCACCGCAGCAGGCGCGGCATCCTTCTCGGCCTGACCGCCCCGCAACTGATCGTCGCCGGTCTCACCGGCCTTCTTCTGCTCGCCGTGGTCCTGGCCCGCGGCGTGGTCGGCGCTCTGCAGCTCATCCCGCTGTGGGCCGTCATCACCCTCCTTGTCTTCGTCCGTCACCGGGGCCGTGCCCTGGCGGACTGGGCGCCGATCGTCACCCGGTACGTCCTGCGCCGGGTGCGCGGCCAGCTCCTCTGGCTCACCCGGCCCTCCCGTCGGCCGACCCGCGAGGGTCTCCTTCACCTGCCCGGCACCGCCGCCAGCCTGCGCGTGGTCACCGCGCCCGACGGTAGGTACGGTGCGGTCCACGATCCGCACAGCGGCACGCTGACCGCCGTGGTCAAGGTCTCCTCCCGTGCTTACGCGCTGCTGGATCCGGGTACCCAGCAGGCCAACGTCAGCGGTTGGGGGCGTGCGCTGGCCGCGCTTGCCCGCACCGGTCAGGTCACCCGCATCCAGGTGATCGAGCGCACCGTCCCGGACTCCGGCGACGCGCTTCGCCGCTACTGGGAAGAGCACGGCCAGCCCGACGCCCCCATGGCCGGCGCGATCTACAACGAGCTGATCCAGAGCGCGGGCCCAGCGGCGGCCCCGCACGAGGCGTACGTCGCGGTGTCGCTGGACGCCAAGGCGGCGCGACGCCTGATCAATCAGGCCGGCGGCGGTCTGACGGGTTCCTTCAGTGTGCTGGCGCAGCTGACCTCCACCTTCGATCAGGCTGCGCGGACCGCCGGGCTCAACCCCACCGGGTGGCTCACCTCGCGCGAGATCGCGGCCGTCGTGCGCACCGCATACGACCCCAAGTCCCTCGCGACGCTGGACCGATGGTCGCCCGCCGGTCGCCCCGAGGCCGAGCCCGCCGCCGCCGGACCCGTCGTGGTGGTCGAGAAGGCGGACCACATCGCGACCGACTCGGCCGTCCACGCCACGTACTGGGTGGAGAACTGGCCGAGGACCGAAACCAGCGCGGGCTTCCTGCACCAGCTCCTGTTCACCGGCGGGGTCCGGCGCACTCTGTCGCTCTCCTACGAGCCGAAGGGACTGGACGCCGCCCTGCGCGACGTTCAGCGCAAGAAGGCCAGCGTGATCGCCGATGTCGCCGAGCGGGCCCGGCGCGGTCAGGTCGATTCCGAGGCGGACTCGATCGAGTACCAGGACATCAAGTCCCGCGAGCGCCAGCTCATCGCGGGGCACGCCGATGTCGCTCTGACCGGGCTGCTGACCGTCTCGGCCGACTCCGAGGACGAACTCCGCTCCGCCTGCACGGTCGTGGAGACCGCCGCCGTCGGCGCCCAGCTCGACGTCCGGCCGCTGACCTGGCAGCAGGCCGAGGCGTTCACCGCCGCCGCCCTGCCGCTCGCGCTCGCCGCCTGACGTCGGCCCTTCCCTCCCCTCGAAAGAGCACCCTCATGTCCCGCACCGCCAGCCCGACCGCGCAGGACTTCGTGCCCTTCGCCACCGCCGCGCTCGACTTCCACCGCGCGCTCAACCTCCCCGGCGGCCCGCTCGTCACCACCCGCGCCGAGCTGGACGCCCTGCACGCCCACCTCGTCTCGCTGCACGGCCTGCTCGACGCCCATACCGCCCGCACCGGTCAGCTCGTGCCGGCCGAGGGTGACCAGCTGGGTACCGCCCGCACCCGGATCTGGCAGGCCGCCGACCACGTCCACGCCGCCTACCACGCGGCGCCCCGGCCGGACTCCGGTGAGGTGCCCGAGCGTGAGGCGTGCCAGGCAGGTCTGCCTGAAGGGGCGCCGGAGCTGACCATCTGCCAGCGCCACCAGCGCACCGCGCACCTGGTGCGCCGCCGCACCACCCCGGCCGACCTGCACGCGCCGTTCACCGGCCTCGTCCGCCGCTGACCCACCTCTGCCTGGAGAAACGTTCATGCCCCGCACCCGCGCCAGCGCCTCCCCCCTGTTCGTGCCGCACAAGGCTTCACGGGCCGAGCAGAGGGCCGCCCGCGCCGGTTTCGCCGAGGCCCGCCGCCAGGCCCGCCTCGCCGGAACCCCGCTCAAGCACCGCGCCGAGCAGACCCTCGACCCGGAGCTACGGCCGACTTATCCGCCGTCGGGTCGTCCCGGTCCGGCCTCGGCCCGGGGCGGCAAGCTCAACCTGCCCGCCCACCGAATGACCACCGCCACGGCTTCGGGGGCCTACCCGTTCGTGGCCGAGGGCGGCCTGGGGGCGGAGGGCATCTTCATCGGCCGCGATGTCCACGCCGAAGCCGCCTTCTGCTTCGATCCGTTCTCGCTGTACAGCAGCGGCCGGATCGAAGGCTTTACCAACCCCAACGTCGTCCTCGCCGGGATCATCGGCATGGGCAAGTCCGCCCTCGCGAAGTCCATCGCCACCCGGTCGATCGCCCACGGCTACCGGATCTACATCCCGTGCGATCCGAAGGGTGAGTGGACCGGTGTCGCGCAGGCCCTCGGCGGCTACAGCATCGCGCTGGGCCCGGGGCTGCCGGGCAGGTTGAACCCGCTGGACGCCCCGGCCCGGCCCGCCTCCGTCAGCGAGGAGGACTGGTCGACCGAGGTCCGAAAGCGGCGCCTGCTGCTCCTGGCCGGCCTGGCGCGCACCGTGCTGAAGCGCGATCTGCTGCCGATGGAGCACACCGCCCTGGACCTCGCCCTCGACCTGGTCGTCGCCGAGGCCACCGCCCATGGCACGGTGCCCCTGCTCGGCAAGATCGCCCACGCCCTCGGCTCGCCCGAACGCCTCGACCTGGCCCTCGGCCACCAAGGCGGGCGCCTGGGGTCGGCCGCCCAGGACCTCGCGCACGCCCTGCGCCGCCTGGTGCACGGCGATCTGAGCGGCATGTTCGACGCCCCCTCGACGGTGGCCTTCGACCCGACCACGCCGATGCTGTCCATCGACCTCTCCCGCCTCGGCGGCTCCGGCGACGACACCGCGCTGGTCCTCGCGATGACCTGCGCGAGCGCGTGGATGGAGTCCGCCCTCGCCGACCCCGACGGCGGCCGACGCTGGGTGATCTACGACGAAGCCTGGCGGCTGATGCGGCACGTCGGCCTACTGGAACGCATGCAGAGCCAATGGAAGCTCTCCCGAGGACTCGGCATCGCGAATCTGATGGTCATCCATAGGTTGTCGGACCTGCTCAGCGCGGGTGATGCCGGCTCGCGCGGCCGGGTACTGGCCGAGGGCCTCCTGGCCGACTGCTCCACCCGCATCATCTACCGCCAGGAACCCGACCAGCTCGCCGCCGCCGCGTCGCTCCTCGGCCTGACCGGAGTCGAAACCCAAGCGGTGTCCGCCCTGACCAAGGGCCGGGGCCTGTGGAAAGTCGCCGGCCGCAGCTTCATCACCCAGCACATCCTGCACCCGGTGGAACGTGAGCTGTTCGATACCGACGCCCGCATGTCGGCCTAGCTCAACCAGCCACTTTTATAAGGGAGTTGCCTCTTGCCTTCAACCATACTGCGGGCAGGCCACCGGACTCACGAAAACGTCCGAACTCCGGTCGCCGACACACCGGCCGCCGACAGGAACGACCGTCTCGTCGCCGCCCGGCCCGAGGAGTTCGAGGAGCTGTTCTCCACGATCCTCACGGAGGACTCCGGCGCGGTGGCCCGGCTGCACCAGACACTCGAAACCGCCTCCGGGTGGTGCCGCACTCACGGCGCCTGCGGCAGCGCTGCCGAGCTGGACGCCCTCGCCGGACGCCTAGCCGATCTCGGCGAGGAGCTGCATCTCGTGCGGGAGGGCGTGGGCCACGAGATCCGCTCGCATCGGGCGGCAACGGCGGCCCGTACCTCCCCGGCCGTCTCGGCACGAGGAGCTTCCGCCGGTCCGCCAACCGCGACGTCTGCTCCTCTGCCTCCGGCCACCGTCCGCTCGCTGCCGTGCTCACGGTGAAGACCGGCCAGGAACAAGGACCGATCATGTCTACTTCTTCCCCATCGGCCGACCACCAGCCGCCGTCGGCCACCGATCACCTGGAGTGGCGGCGGCATCTCCCGGCACTGGCCTCGGCCGCCGCCGGCATCAACCAGGCGTCCGACGCCTGGGACGCGGTCTCGGACTCCTTCTGCGTCCAGGACGGCTGGCCCATCGACCAAAAGGGCTACGAGGACGGCAAGGTGAAGCGCGACGCCGAGGCGTGGAGGCACGCCGAGGTCTTCCTCGATCACGGCCCCGAGGTGCTGGCCGGGGTCCGCGCCGCCGCCGGCGGTCCCGACTATGTCGAGGGGCCGATCAGCGACGACCTCCGACGGCTGCGCGGGATCGACACCACCCTGGTACGAGCAGGTCAGCTCCGGCACGAGTGGGACCAGATCATGGCGCTCATGGACGCCTCGCAACCGGGATCACTCCAGCTCTACCAGGAGCGCGCGGAGGAGCACCGCAATTCCGAGGGCTGGCACTACGCGCACGAGCTGTCCTACCAGGGCCCGGCGCTCGTCCGGGCCGCCGAGTACCTGGCCGACCGGGCGGACCCCGAGCAGCCTTCGCAGACCGAACGTGCGCGCGTGGCCCTCGCCCGGTCCGCTTCCGGCGCCCGCGGCGTCGAACCCGCCGGTCCCCGGTCGTTCCCGCTGACGCTCCTAGCACCGAGTCGCGGCAGCGCCAAACCAACCGATCGCCGGATCCTCATAAATCGCCGCTCCCCTTCCAGCCCCCACAGATCTGCGGCTCCCACCACCGACCCGGGGGCAACCGGCAACGGAGAAACCCCATGCACCCCGATAACGCCCTCATCACCTTCAAACAGGAGGGCTCACACGTCCTCGCATGGATCAGTACATCGTCCGTCTCACCTGCGGATGACGCTTCCGAACGGGACCACCGGTACGACTACCTCACTGCTCCCCTCCGGCAGCGCGGCCTGGAGTGCACCGTCGAGTACGGCCTCAGCGACTACGTCGTCCACGCCGAGCTTCCCGACGGCAGTTCGCTGCTCATCTCTCCCCCGCAGGAACCGCCCTCCGAGCACCCCGAATCCCCCGAGAGCTGGACGGTGACCCGCCACCGGTCCGCCGAGCCCGCGGTGTACGAAGTGATCTACGACTCGGAGCCCGACGGCCCCGATGCCCAGCACGGCGGCAGCGTCCCGGATCTGCTCGCCGCCGTCGACGCGCGCCTGGACCGGCTCGGCGTGCCTCCGCGACCGGAGCAGAAACGATCCGCTGAGGAACGAGCCGCCGGCACGGTGCTCTACCGCGCGGGCTTCGTCCCCGCCGTGGCGTTCGGCGGTGCGCACTACTACCGGCTGCCCTCGGCCATGACCGACCCGGCCGAGCAACGGCAGGTGGTGACCCGGGCCTTCGACATGCTGCAGGCCGAGGGCTTCCACCTCGCCTGTGCCCCTGCCCTCCTGGAACCCAGCCTCCCTCTTGCCCTGACCCACGAGATGAGTCTCGGCGACCGTCTCGGGCACCTGGCCCAGTCCATCCAGGCGGCAACGCACACGAGCGAGGCGGTCGCCTCGCTGAGCGAGCTGGCCGCTCCCGGCGACGGTGTTCTCCAGCGGGTCGTCGAGATCCTCGACACGACAGCTGGCTGGTGGGAGGGGTTCGGCGACACAGCCGACCACCGCTACGCGGACCGCCTGCGCCTCATCGCCGGGGACTTGGACTCCTACGCGGTCGAGCTTCGAGCGATACGCGACTACCTGGCCGACCGCCACACCACCCACCCCAACAAGGCTCGAGCGCAGGCGGACCGGACCGCTCCGCCGCCCTCTGCCTCACCACGAGTGAGCGCCGCTCTCGCACCTTCACCGTCGCTCGGACAGCGCACGGTCCCGGTCCGTCCGCCGGCAGAGTCGTCCGCGCGCACCGTGCTGCCGTCCGTACGCCCCTCGTCCACCCCCGGTCGCTGACCACCCACCGCCTTGGAGTTCTCCGTGTACCGCACCGGCAGAAGTGATTCGGCCCTCGACCACCACTGCGACCGAGCCCACCCCGGATGGATCCGCCATGCCCAGCCACTACGACGTGTTGCCCGATCTCGCCTTCGGCCACCACTCCGTCTACGGCATCGTCGCCGCTAACCCGAAGAACCTCGCGGCCAGCGCGTGGATGCTGGAGAGGCTCGACTTCCACCCCCTTCCGAGCCAGCCGACGTTGTACGCCCTGACCGATCAGAATCGTGACGGACAGGGTCGTACGACCCGAGCAGTCGCGCTGCTGCGCAAGTCCGGCTATCGAGTCGACGTGGACGCTGTGTTCGATCCCTCGCTGGCACCCGATGCGGCGCCCGTCCGCGACCGGGTCCCGCTCGGCGAACCCGATGTCGCCTTCGCCGAGCATCCGCGGCTCGGCATCGTCGCGGCCATCGACGACCGCGCCTCCGGGCTCACCGGACTCGCCCTGGTGGAACACGGCTGGCGGCACAACCCGCGCCTGGACATCTACACGTTGCCCGCCACCACCAGCCGTGACGAGGCCCTGGGGAAGGTCGCCGGCGCCACGCTGTCGCTGCACCGGTCCGGCGTCCAGGTCGCGGTGCAGCCCCGCCTCGCTCAGGACGTAGCAGCGCGCCCCCCGCCCTGCTGCCGCGCCGACCGCGTCCCGTGAGCGCGGCCAGGGCACTCCCCGCACGTCTCCGGTCAGCGCCGCCGCGCTCGCCGCCAGCCCGGCCCGTGCTGGCCTGCCGGGCAAGGCACCGGTCCCCGCTGCGGCGGCCCGGCCGGTCGACCCCCGCATCACGTTCTCCCGCCCCCGCTGATCCAACTCCCGTAAGGAGCAATTCCCATGGCCGTTGCCGGTAAGCCGGACTATCGCAACGTATGGAATGCCAGCCACATCTTGTGAAGCAAGGCGCTGCCCGTGAAGTGCGCGTACAAGCACAAAGCTTTGCATTACCGCTGTTGGATGCCCAGAGCCCGGCTCATCCGTAGCAGGCCCACGGACGGAGGGACCCTTCGGCGAGCCAGCCTCCAGCCCCCACTTCGGCCCGCAGGTGCCGTCAGTGCTGGTGCACCGCCGCAGACAAGCATGGTGGCGGCGCACCAGCACTCGATTACAGCGCGTGGTCCAAAAGCCAGCCGATCACAGCCCGGGTGGCGCCGGAGAGGATGGCGGCAAGAGCAGGGAAGGCAACCTTGGTACGCGCTCGTCGCTTCGGGCGATCGTCTCGGCTATGGGGCATTGAGAACCTCCATGGTTCGCAGTTTGTGACAAGCTGCTGGCCAGCTCCGAGCCCACGATTCCTGGAGCAGGGACAGCGCAGCTCAGTTGCGATGGGGGACGATCACGAAACCGTGGATGTGCTGTTCAGGCCACCGCCCCAGACGACAAGCGAGAACATGGCGCGATGAGTGGAGATAAGAGGAGAGAGACGGCGCGACGCCCACGTGTGATCGCGCGTCCGCGGCTTGCCGCGGGGCCGCTGCGAGACCTCAAGGAGCTGCTGTACAGGCTGTACCTGGAAGCGGACGCGCCGCGCATGGACGAGGTGGCCGCGGCGATCGCAGAAGACGATGGACTGCTGGGTGCGCCGAGTAAGGACACCGTGCACCGCTGCCTGGTATCGGCCGAAGTTCCGCCAAGCCAGGCCGATGTAGCCGCAATTGCGGCGGTGTTGGCTCGGATGGCGGCGTGGGATCCGAACGACGCTCGGGCGCGTGCACGGGACTTGTGGGTGCAGGCCCGCATGGCTGTGCCACTGGGGCAGCCGATCGCCGAGTGCGACCCCATTGCGCTGGAAGTCCACCGTGCCGTTGACGTATCACTGGTAAACGACGGGGCTGAGTTGCCGCAGCTGCCGACGTATGTGCAGCGTGCACACGACAAGAAGCTGCGGGAGGTGGTTGATCGAGCGGCAGCCGGGATTACTGGAATCGCTGTCCTGGTCGGTGGCTCATCTACCGGTAAGACCCGCGCTTGTTGGGAAGCGGTTCAGTATCTGCCTGCGGACTGGCGGCTGTGGCATCCCATTGACCCAAGTCACTCGGAGGCAGTCCTTGATCAGTTGCCTATGATCGGCCCGCGCACTGTGGTGTGGCTCAATGAAGCCCAGCACTACCTTGGCGCTTCCGGGGAACAGGTTGCAGCTCGCCTGCGTGACGTGATGCGCGATCCTGATCGTGCTCCGATCCTCGTCCTGGGCACAATGTGGCCGAACCACTGGGATGTGCTGACTGCTGCACCCTCATCAGGCGACGTGCCACAAGCTCACGCCCAGACCCGTGCACTTCTATCCGGGACTGCCATCCGCGTGTCGTCAAGTTTCGACGAGGCGGCACTGCGAAGCCTGCGGACCGCAGCTGTCGACGACGCACGCCTCCGTCAGGCCGTTGACCAGGCTGAGCAGGGGAGGATTACACAGTATCTTGCCGGAGGCCCCAGCCTTGTCGAGCGTTACGAGACCGCACCGCCAGCGGCGCGGGCCCTAGTCAATGCTGCGTTGGACGCCCGCCGGCTGGGCCACGGTTTAGACCTCCCCATGACATTCCTAGAAAGCGCGGCGTGGGCCTATCTCGACGAATTTGAGCAGGACCAGCTTGGCGACGACTGGCTGGAGAAGGCGTTGGCCTACACCGCCGCCGCTGTACACGGAGTTCGTGGCCTGCTGGCTCGTCGCCGACAGCGCCCGCCCGGACCTGATACCACGAAACTAGATTTGCCCACGTATCGGCTGGCCGATTACATCGAACAACATGGCCAGCTGGAGCGCCGCTATCTCATACCTCCTGAAGGTTTCTGGAATGCTGTAACAGATCACATCCATGCACCCGATTATCTCATGAATTTCGCCAACGCCGCCCATATCAGATGGCGAAAGCAACTGGCGGCAGAGCTCTATGGGCGAGTTATCGCCACTCACCCCAAGGCGATGACGGAATTAATCAAGCTACTTATCGAAGCAGAAAAAGACGAAGATCTACAAAGCCTAGCTTGCATACAAACGGACTTCGGCGATTCACTCCCACGAATTCAGATAGCCATAGCGTATGCGGAGAGGGGGGTCCGAGATAAGGCCAAAAAGTTCGCCCTCCAAGCCATTGATGCCGGCCAACCCAACACTCTGAACGTGTTGGACCGCATATTGGCGAACAGGAAGGAGCGGACCGGAGGAGCTTCTTTTAATATTCCTGGTGACGAAGTCGCCCTCCAGCGTCGCCGAACACGCAGAAGTCCACAAGATTGGTACGACACTCCCGTGTGGTCTTACCCAGCCAGCTCAGGACGTGCACCGTGGGTACTGGCCGAAGTCGCCGGACTGCAGCAAGAAGCCGAGCGCCTTGCGGAGGAGGCCGCGAGGGCTGGGGCCACCTGGGCATGGCTGAACATAGCGGAAGTGCGCCTAGAAACTGAGGCCAAGGCTGAGGAGATCGACCACTTGATAGTTCGTGCCGCCGATGCTGGCAATCTCAGGGCTCTCGAATGGCTGGCTGGAAGAAGGGCTGCAGTCGGTGACAATGCTGAGGCAAGCCGCTTGGCACTGCTATTGATCAGAAACTCATGGGGTTCTCGTCCAGGGTGTAACGGACGTGTGGGCCGCCGAAGTAGCCGCGGACGATGTGCGGCTGGCGTTGGCGTCTGCGGAAGAAGCGGCGGGTCTCGGCGGCGAGTTCGGCCTGGTCGTGGGCCCGGTGCTGCCGGGGCAGGCTGTGCTTGAGGTCGGCGTTGACCAGCTCGTCGGGGTTCAGCTCGGGCGAGTACGGCGGCAGGAAGTGCAGCTCGATGTCGTCAGGGTGGGCAGCGAGCCAGTCGCGGACCTTCTTGGAGCGGTGGGCGGAGTGCCCGTCGACGACGAGGTGGACCTTGGTCTCGAAGTGGCCGGCGAGCCGGTCCAGGAAGCGGCACATCACCTCCGCGGTGAAGCTCTCGGTGAAGACCATGAAGTGCATCCGGCCCTTGGTGCTGATCGCCGACATCGCGTTCACCGAGAACCGGTTCCCGCTCCGCCGCACCACTGGTGTCCTGCCCTTCTCTCCCCAGGTGCGGCCGGTGACCTGGTCGGATCGAATGCCGACCTGGTCGGCGAAGAGGACCTCACCGCCCTCGGCCTTCGCCTTCGCGCGGATCTTCGGCCAGGTCTCCTCGTGCCAGCGCCGGACGGCCTCCGGGTCCTGCTCGACGGCCCGCTTGTCCGGGCGCTGGAAGGACAGGCCCCACCGCTTCAGGTACTTGCCCACTCCCGGTTCGGTCAGCCGCACCCGGTACAGCTTCGCGATCAGGTCACCGATCAGCCGCCGCGTCCACAACTGTCCGCTCAGCCCCACGTCGCAGGGTCGGTGGTCGAGGACCGCCTGCCGCACCGCGGCCTGCTCGGCCTCCCCGAGCACCTGGTGCACCCCGACCGGCTTGCCCCGCGGCTGCATGACCAGCGCCTCTCGTCCGCCGGCCTGCCACTTCGCCCACCACTTGTCGACCGCCTTCAGCGACACCCCGAACACCGCCGCCACATCCTCACGGTCCCGCCCCGCCACCAACGCGGCCACCGCCCGCAACCGCAGGACCTCCTGCGCCGACGGCGACAAATGCCGCGCATCCCCCACCAGATCGTTCACACCCCACCAACGACCCAGAACCCAAACCGTTTCGGATCAATAGCGCTCAATGCAGGTAACCCGGGGGCGACGATGCATCTAGTGCCCCTTAATAAGGATTCTTATCGCACACGACTGCAACTAATGCGATACGGATTGACGATCGAAGGGGAGATCTCTGGTGCCTGGTGATCACAGCACACTTCGCGCCGGATGATGGATCGATCAGCGCTCCTCTGAGCTGGACGACCTCACCGAGCTGCTCCAGGCCGCCACCGAGGCCGACCGGCCGACCGAGAACCCTCACTTCTGACCGCCCGGTGTCCCGTTGCGGTGGGGCACCGGCCCCCTTCTTCCCGTCGGCGATCTGATGCGCCGGGCGAGTGCCGGCCTCTACCAGCGATCTTCGGCCGGTCCAAATCCCGGAATCGGCGGACTCTCTCCTTGACAGTCCACCCATCGGGCCCTCGTTCCATCGCTCGCCTCCGAGCTGGGGCACCTGCCCGCCGCTTCTGACCCGACCCGCCGAGCCCAGGAGGCCCACGTGCCTGCTCCTCCGATCACCATCACGTCCGAGTTCAGCGGCAGCGTCGTGGCCAAGGGGGCCACCGACGATCTCTCCGCCTCACTCCTGAAGCACGCCGGCTTCCAGCAGATCGACGACTGGCACGGCCGGCGTCATCGCCTTCCCACCACCACCACAATCGCCGACAAGGTCGCCATCGCCACCCACGCGGCCGAGATGCTCCGCGCCGCCCGCTACGACGTCGCCCTCCCTCCCTGGACATGGCCCGGATGAGCACTCCGGCACACCCCCTCGGGCCCTACGCCGCCGGATCGGAACTCCTCCAGATCACGGACCGGATCAGGTCGGCCGAGAACGGTGCCGCTCTCCAGCAAGCGGTCGACCACCTCCTTCACCCCGAGCACGGCGCTCTGGAGCGCGTACGGGAAGCGCTGGAGGCAGCGGGCGAGCAGATCAACGACCTCGATGACGAGGCTTACGCGCTCGCCAACCGGTTCGGCTTCGCCTCGGAGTTCGTCAGCTCGGCACAGTCCGAACTCGTCGGCTCCGAGGTCGAGCTGCGCCGTGTCGGCAACGCGCAGCAGCCCCAGACCGAGACGCGGACGCACGCCCCGAAGTTGCCCGACCACCGGACTGCTCTGGCCACGTCGCTGGCCGCGGCGAAGGCCAAGGTCTCCCCGGCCCTCGGCGTCGATGTGGCGCATTCCAGCGCGGCCGTACGCCCGCCGCACGCCCCTGGTCCGCGGCGGTGATCCGGCACCCACCCGGCTTGGTCGCCCAGGACAACCATCAAGGAGCACTCGTGCCCGAGTTCTATCCGAACATCGGCGATGCCGTCGGTGCCGCGATGCAGCACAACATCCGCCTCGCCCACGGCCCCGACAAGCCACTGCAGGTCCGTCATCTGCCCAGCGCTTCCGCCGACCCCCACTCCGTCACCGGGATGATTGCCCGTCTTACCGAGGACGCGACGCCCGACGAGGTCGCGGGGATCATCGAGGAGGTCAATGGTGCACTGGTCGGGGCCCTGCCTCAACTGACCGAACTCGTCGCTGCTGCCGCCGACTGGACCCGTGTCCGTCTGGCGTTCGACGACCCGCACCACAATCCCGTCTTCGAGACCTGGACGCGGCTGGCCGCCGCCCACGTGATGCTCCTGGACGTCCAGGAGCAGTTGGAGGTCGCCGAGGACGGGGTCGCCGCATGCCCCGCCGAGCGGACCGACCCCAGGCACCACGAAAGGGTCAACGTCCTGCAGAACCGGGAACTGCTCGACGATGTCCTCGGCACCGGCACAGTCCCCGTACCGGCTTCCGCCCGAAATCCGGAAGCGGACCGGCAGCGTGCCGCCCGTACCTCCTCGCCGCAGGTCGGCCCCCGACGGCCGTCGTCGCCGACCAGCACCCCGGCCACCGCCCCACCCCCGTCCGCGACACGCCCCGCCACCCGCCCCCGCTGAAACGCTTCCACCCGATCCTCAAGGAGTAGGCCCATGAACTGCACGAGAGCCGAGCGCGCCCCGCCCCCGCCCGCTCGCACACCCAAGGAACCGCCGTGCCCTCCCCGCGCACCAGCGCGCCCTCGACCACCACCGGGTCGGACGCGCTCCTCTACCTCCTGTTCGGCGTCCTCGGCGCCGCCATGGCCTTTGGCTCCCTCGCCTGGCTGACCGGCAACCTCACCAACTCCGCCGTCGGCAGCGGACCGTGGGCCCCGTTCCGCGCCACCGATGCCCTGCTGCACCCCGAGGTGCTGTGGCCGGCCCTTAGCGCCACCGCGCTGCTGGTCGGCGTCCGCGTCGTGCCCGGCCTGCTCACCCTGGCCCTGGCTACCACCGGCGTGGTGCTGTGGATGCGCTGGCGCTCCGGCTCCCAGACCGGCCTCGCCCGGAAGGCCGACCTGGCGCCGCTGCTGGACAAAGAGATCACCGCCAAGGCCAGGAGCCTGCGGCCGTCCCTGAGTAGCCAGGAGTGTAAAGAAGTCGCTCCCGCTGACCGCGGCATCCTGCTCGGTACTCTCGCCCCGGGGCGGGCGGAGGTCCGCGCGTCCTGGGAGGACGTGATCGTCGCGGTCATGGCCCCTCGAAGCGGGAAGACCTCCGGACTGGCAATCCCCGCGATCCTCTCGGCGCCCGGTCCGGTCCTGCTCACCAGTAACAAGGCTGCGAACGACGCCTTCACCGCGACGGTGGACGCCCGTGCCGAGGTCGGCACTATCTGGACGCTTGACCCTCAGCAAATCGCGCACCACCCGCGCGAGATGTGGTGGGACATCTTGGCCGATGCCCGCGATCTGGCCGGGGCGAAACGCTTGGCCGGGCACTTCGTCGCCGCGAGCGTGGATGAGTCGAGCGGCTCCGACTTCTGGTCCACCGCCGCGAGCAACACCCTCGGTGCCCTGTTCCTGGCCGCCGCGTCCCACCGGCGGCCGATCACCGACGTCCTGGCCTGGCTCGCCATGCCGGCCGACCGCACCCCGGTGGACCTGCTCACCGACGCCGGCCACGACGCGGTCGCCGCCCAGCTCCAGGGCACCGTCTCCGGCGCGACCGAGACCCGCGACGGCATCTATGAAACGGCAAGGCAGTACGCGAGCTGCCTGCTCGACCCGGACATCGCAGCCTGGGTCACACCGAGCAAGGATCTCCCCGAGTTCAGGCCCTTCGCCTTCGCCACCTCCCGCGACACCCTGTACCTGCTGAGCAAGGACGGCGGTGGCAGCGCGAGCGCGATCATCGCGGCGGCGGCCGACGCCGTGATGCGCGCGGCCGTGATCGTCGCCGAGCGCTCCGGCGGCCGGCTCGACCCGCCCGCCCTGTGCGTCCTCGACGAGGCAGCGAACGTGTGCCGCATCTCGGATCTCCCGGACCTGTACAGCCACCTGGGCAGCCGGGGCGTCATCCCCATGATGATCCTGCAGTCCTATCGGCAGGGCCAGCGGTGCTGGGGCGAGGCCGGCATGGACGCCCTGTACTCCGCCGCCACCGTCAAGATCATCGGATCGGGCATCGACGACGCCGACTTCGCCGACCGACTCAGCCGGCAGGTCGGTGACCACGACGTCCAAACCACCTCGGTGTCCACCAGCGAGAGCGGCAAGTCCACCTCGGTGAGCATGCGCACCGAGCGAATCCTGCCGCCCGACGCGATCCGCGCCCTTCCCAAGGGGAAGGTGCTGCTGCTGGCCACCGGCATCCGGGTCGCCATGCTCAACCTCAAGCCCTGGTACAAGGAGCCCTCCGCCAAGGTGGTCGGCCCGGCCTCCACCCGCGCCACGAAGGCCATCACCGAGCGGGCGCTCGCGAAGAGCATCGGCCACGACGACTTCGGGCTGTCGGCATGAGCGCGCCCATGCCGCGTCCCGGGCGGCTGCCGCACTCGCCGGTCGTTCTGCGCGACGGCCGGTGGTGGCTGGTCGGCAGGGCCGGCTCGATCCCTGCCTCCGATCCCGCGTTCACCGCGGTGCTGGACGACTTCGCCCAGGCGATGGCCGCTGCCGACCGGGCGGTCGCCGACCTCCGCATCCGGCAGAGCGAGTCTTCCACTTCTGACCCGGGAGACCTGGGAGGCCGGCGATGAGCCCGCTGTTGAGTGCAGAGCAGGCGGTCCTCGGCTCCGTGCTCCTCGACCCGGACCAGCTCGCGCACCTGGACTGGCTCGCGCCGGATCACTTCGACCGGCCCGTTCATCGGTCGCTGTTCGCCGCGCTCCGCAAGCTCCGCAGCGACGGCCACCCCGCGCTCTCAGCCGATGGGCCGGTGCCGCTGTCGTGGGTGACCGACGCCGTCGGCGAGGCCGGCCTCCACGTCCGGGGGCTGACTGCGGTGTACGCCCACACCCTGATATCGGCCTGCCCGCGTCCCGCGCACGCTCCGGTGTACGGCCGCATGGTGCTGGAGGGGGCGATCCATCGCACGGTCGCTCAGCACGCGATCCGTCTCCACCAGGTGGCTCGAGCCGACGCCCTGCAGGGGGAGGTCGAGGGAACGCTGCGCTCTGCGGATGTCCTGACCGGGGTGCTCACCGATCTTGCGCGGCGTTGGGGGACCGATCCGCGTCCGGTCGCGCCCGCCGCTGCGCCGGCTGCCGCCCCGGCCACGCCGCCGGTCCAAGCCGACCAGGTCGCCGAGGACGAGCGGTTCCTCCTGGCCGTCCTCGCCGAGCAGCCGAGGGCCATGGAGGAGGTGGTGGCCTGGCTGCGACCGGGTGACTTCGCCGGCCCGGCGCACGGGCAGCTCTACCGGTGCCTCGGCGCGCTGCATCACCGGGGCGAGCCCATCGACCGAATCACCCTGCTCTGGGAGGCGCAGCGGCGTGGCCTGTTGGCCGACGGCACGCTCTCGGCCGACCAGCTCACCGCCATCTGCGACGACGTGATCCCGGGCAGCGCCGAATGGCTCGGGGAACGGGTGATGCGCTCCTCCCTCACGCGCACCGCAGCCGCCTCCGCGCGAGCCGTCCGGGCTCTGGCCGAAGACGAAGCCCTGGTCCCCGGTCGGCTGATCAACCACGCCCTGCACGCGCTCGGCCCGCTCGACGAGGTACGCGCCCGCTGGCAGACCGCGAACGGCAGTCCACCTCCGAAGCCGCCGGCCTCCGCGCCTGCGCCGGACGGACCCCCTCCGGCCCGGGTGCACGCCGCCCGCGCCCGCAGCACACCGCACCCTGCCCCATCACCCTCGGCGCGGACCGGCCCCGTTCCCACGCCGGCCACCGCCCGGCCACCCTCGCGCGGCCACCTCTGACGCCCCTCAGCGTCCAGCCCCTCTCCAGTTCTTCCCCATGGAGTTCGCCTTGATCGACACCTCCTCCTCCGACGCCCTAGCCCTTCGCGCCACGGCATCGGGCTTCGATGCCGTGCGCGGCAAGCTCCCGGTCACCGGGAATCCCGACCACTCACTCGACAGCGTCACCGTCGCCCGCCAGCTCTCCGACCTCGGCACGCTGATCACCGACCTGGCCGACGAGGTTCTTCACCGGGCCGCCGAGCAGCGCCGGGAAGGAGGCACGGCCCCGGCCGTCGTGGGCTTCGCCGCCGCCGTCCGGCCTGCCTGCGAGGCGGCGTCCGCTCTCGGAGCGGTGGCGCACCGGCTCTCCGTTCTGGAGCAGGCCGAGCACCTCGGCGACGAGTCCGGAGCCAAGGACGCGCGAGAGGCAGACAGGCTGGTGATGGGCAACGCGCTCGGCATGGCGGACAAGGCCCTGCGCGAGACCGCCAACTCCCTGCGCTCCGCGTCGGCGGCCATCTCGCCTGAATCCGTTCGTGCCCAGGCCGCCCGCAGCCGGTCCACGACCGCAGCGTTCCCTTCCTCCCCTGCTCCGCCTCCAGCCCCGGCAGCAGCTCCTCCGGGCCGGATCGCGCGGGGCCGGTGACATGCACACCACCCTCGCGCACCCCCCGTTGATCGGGTCGCTCTGCTCGGGGTACGGCGGCCTCGACCTGGGCGTGCAGGCTGCCTTCGGCGGCACGCTGGCCTGGCACGCGGAGGTCGATCCGAACGCTTCGCGCATCCTGGCCCGCCACTGGCCCGGCGTCCCCAACCTGGGCGACATCACCACCGTCGACTGGTCCACCGTTTCCCGGGTGTGCGTCTTGACAGCGGGCTTCCCCTGTCAAAGACGTCTCGGTCGCCGGCCGCCGGGCCGGACTCAACGCCCAGACCCGCTCCGGGCTCTGGCTGCACGTCGCCCGTGCGGTCAAGGCCCTCCGACCCTGCCTGGTTGTGATCGAGAATGTGCGCGGCCTCCTCACCTCCCCCGTCGGCTCCCCTGGCGACGTGGAACCCTGCCCGTGGTGTCTGGGAGACACCCCAGGCCAGCCTCCTCTGCGGGCACTCGGTGCCGTACTCGGCTCCCTGGCCGACCTCGGGTACGACGCGAAGTGGCTCGTGCTTCGCGCCTCCGATATCGGGGCCCCGCACCGCCGCGAGCGGACCTTCCTCGCCGCCTGGCCCGCCGGACACCCTGCTCAAGACGCCGACCAGCAACATCGGCAAGAACGGCGGCTCGCAGCACCCGTCCAAGAGGAAGAGCGGGGGCCACGGCCCGAACCTGGCCGACGAGGTCGAGTGGCTCCTGCTGCCCACCCCGAAGGCGTCGGACGGGATCAAGGGCTCGCCCAACCAGCGGCACGGCAACGGGGACATGACCCTGCCCAGTGCGGCGGCGTCGCTGCTGCCCACACCGCGGGCCAGCGACACCGGCACCCCGGACCGTCGCCCCGGCAAGGCGTGGCGCCCTTCCTTGTCGGCGGTGGTGCTGCCGCTCTGGACGGAGGCGACCCCGGAAGCCGAGGAGCAGGCTGGCGATGGGGGGCGTACGCAGCCGCCATCACCCGATGGGAGAGGCTCACCCGCCCCGCACCGGCCCCCACGGACGCGGCCGGCCGGCTCCGTGCCGACTTCGTCGAGTGGATGCAGGGCCTCGACGACGGCTGGGTCACCGCCACCCCGGGGCTCGGGCGACCGGCCCAGCTCACCGCGCTCGGCAACGGCGTCGTGCCGCAACAGGCGGCTCGGGCTCTGCAGTTGCTGGCGCCGCCCTTCCCGCGCTGCCCTCGCTGCGCGGGCGGGTAGCGCTCCACTACCGGGTTTCTCCGGCCGGGCCAAGCCGCGGTTTCTCCGGATCCTCTCGGGCATGTCGCCGTCTCACAGATGGAGCACGCCCCGATGTCCGACACCAGCCCGACCATCCCCGGTCCCGAACCGTTCCGCGTTCCCGACGGGGACCTCAACGACCTTGCCAGCACCCTCGCCAAGACCATGGCCGAGGTCAGGCAGCACGGCGTCATCCTCGACCGCCTCGGCTCCGAGCCCGATCCCCTGCCTGCTGCCGGCCAGCAGGCGGACAGCGCTCCGGGAGCCGGGGCGGCCGACCCCGAGCAGGCGGACGGCCCCGCCTCGGTGTTCATCCTCGCCCTGGGCGGGGAGGCATACGCCGTCGAACTAGCCGCCCTCAGCGACTGGGTGAACTACCTCTTCCTCCCGGTCTACGGCCGGGAGATCAGCACCACGCGTCCGTGGTGCGCACAGTGGCACGAACACCCCGAGGCCGTCGCCCGACTCCACGCGCTCTGGCTCGCATGGCAGCAGTTCAGCGATACGGAGGCCGGCCTCTCCGGTCCGTCGACCTGGCACCGCGACCACCTGGACCAGACGCTGGTGCACCTCCGTGCCCCCGACGGGCCCTTCGCGGCGTGCACGACGAGCGTTAACCGACCCAACCATCGCGTGCTGGCCACCCCGGCGCCCGAGCAGTCGGGGGTGGCGGCGTGAACGACGGCCTCGACTTCGCCTTCGATTTCGACCTCGACGAACTCGCGCCCGCCGATGCCGCCTCCGAGGAGGCGGCGGAGAGGTTCTGGTCCGGTGACCTGACGGCGCTGTCCCAGCACCGCACCACGCCCAACGGCTCCCACAGCTTCGTCGTCGCCCACGACCGGTCGGCCACGTGGGGGGTACCCGGTGCGCCGCAGGTGGTTGCCATCGCGGTCGCGCGGGATCTCAGCCAGTTCACGTTCACCCTGGAGACGAGCTACCACGCCACGGTGCCCTTCGCCCAGAACTGGCTGGTCGAACGCGGCTGCCCGCCCGAGCGGATCGCCCAGGTCGGCGACGGCTACGTGAAGCCCGCCGACGACCTGACCCTCCAGGTCGAGCAGCAGATCCGGGAGTCGGGCACTCGCTACGAGGTCCTTGACGCCTACACCTCGGACTCCGACCCGTGCGAGACGTGGGCGCTGGCCCGTGACTCCCGTGCCGGTCAGGCACCGGTTCGGGTCTTCCTCGAAGAGTGGGACTACGACGCCGACACGTACACGATGCGCGAGGGCGCCTTCGCCGACGTGGGCGCCGCCCGCTGCTGGCTGGATGACCGTAGCGGCCCGCTGCCCGAGCCACCGGAATACCGCAATCATGACGGCGCCGTCGGCCGGGCCCGCGTCGCCCGTATCGCCCTCGCCCGGTCGGCCGGTGCCTCCGTGGCACCGAAGGCCGGCCTCGACTCCCCTCGCACGCCGCCGGCGGGACCGGTCCAGCGTCCGGTACAGGGGAGGCTGCTGTGAGCCGCGCCCGCTTCGCCTTCGCCGCGCACCCCGACGCCATCACCGACCTGCGTGAGCTTCCTGATGAAATCCGTGACTTGGCGCTGCTGGAACTGCAGAACCTGGTCCACGGCAGCGACGACTGCCTGCCGTTGAAGGGCCGCCTCGCCGGCTTCCACAAGGTCTACGTCGACCCGTCCGTCGCCTACCGGATGGTCGTCCAGTTCCGCCCGGCCCCGCCGACCTCGACCCACCAGCGCGAGATCTACCTCGTCGCCACCGGAAGCCGGAAGGACTACGCGGTCTACCGCTCGGCCCACCTGCGCACCGGCCTCCAGCAAGACGTCGAGACCGACTCCGCCACCCAGGCCCGAGTGCAGGCCGCCCGGTCCCGGTCGTCGCTCGCCGTCGACCGGCCTACAACGGGCCCGGCAACTTCTCCAGCAGCGGCCCCGCCCCCGGCCGCCGCCCCCCGAAAGGTTCCCCAGCGATGACCGCCGACCGCACTCCCCTGACCCGTACCGAACTGGCGGACCTTCTCACCGGCGCCGCGCAGAGCGTCTCCGGCATCCTCACCGCCGAGTACCCGACGGCCGCTGGCCGCTCCTACCTGCACCCCGTGCTGGGCCCGCTGTCCGCCGGGCCCCAGGTCGTCGGCGAGCTGAACGACCGCCTCGAAGGGTTCGTGGCCGCCGAGCCACGCCCCGCCACACCGGCGGGCCTGTTCACCCTGGCCTCCTACGCCTCCGCGCTGGGGTGGCTCACCGAGTCCTTCGCCGAGCTGACCGCCTCGGTCGACCAGATCTGCACCCACGTGGGCATCCCCACCGAACCTCGGGGTCCGGTCCTCACCGCGACCGATGGCGCCGAGCGGGACGAAGAGTTCGACTTCGCGTTCAGCGCGCTGGAACTAACGGCGATCCGCACTGCGGCCCAGGCCGCCGGCCTCACGCCGGACGACTACGTCGAGGTCCTCTCCCAGTCACTGCTCGCCGCCTCCCGGATCACCGACGCCTGCATGGAGATCTCCAGCGGCCTGCTCGAAGACGCCGCGTACGTCCTCGACGAGGCAACCGACCACGTCTGGATCGGCGACGGGCCCAACAGCCTGCCTACCCTGGTCCGCTCCCTGCTCGCCCGGATGGAGGCGGCGCAGTGAACCCGCATGACGCGACCGAACGGCCTGGTGCCCACCTGGTCGCCGAGGAGTTCGGCATCGAAGACCCCTGGGCGCTGAGTGACAACCATCCACTGCGCGATCCTCTCGATCTGGTCGGCAGGATGGTCGCCAAGGCCGCTCGGGATGTGGACGAGCTGCACGGCCAGCTGACCCGCGCCGCCCAGTCCGCCCTCGACTTGCTGGCGCCCATTGCCCGGGGCGAACACGCGAGCATGCGCGGTTGGCACGGCATCTTGCAGACCACCGGTCCGCAGATCGAGCTGCTGGTCGCTCGCCGGGGCGCGGCCTACGAGCAACTCACCCGGACCATCTCTGCGTACCACCGTCTTCTGCCCGATCCAGATGCTGCCCCGCACTCGAACACGAAGGTCCATGACCTGCACCACCAACTGGACTCCGGTCGGGACGATGACTGGGCCATCGCGGGTGATCACCGGCTCACGGCTCTCGAAGCTGTCGAGGCCGGCGGCCTCCGGTTCCGCCTGACGGCGATCGGCGACGACCCCTATCTCTCGGACGGGCCGGGCCGGCGTCCCCAGCCGCTGGCCGCGACCGTCCAGCGGCTGGTCGCCGACGGGCTGCTGCACCAGGACACCAGCGAGAACCGGTACCGGCCCGGACAGCTCCTCTCCCTCACGCCACAGGGCGAAGCCGCCCTCCGCGACGCGCGTACAGCCACGCCACGCGTGTCCGCCGCCCTCAGCCGCAGCAACGCCCCGGCGAACTCCGGCACCCTCGCCAACTCGACCGCCCTGCCCGTCACCACGGCGGTCGGCAAGCCCTCCCGTTCCCGCTAACCCCTTCCTGAGAGAGGACGCTCCCGTGCCCGCCCCCGTACAGCCTCCCGCCTTCTCCATCGGCTCGATCGATGCTCAGCGTGTCGAGGACGCGCTGTCCCTGATCGGGCCGAAGTGGACCGCCTGGTCAGCGATGACCCTGGCCCAAGAGGGCCGCCCCCTGCGGGTGCGCGACGTCGCCACCCGGCTCCCCTTCGTCAGCGAGCAGTTCGTCGGCAAACGACTGGCCACGATGCACGCCGACGGGCTGGTCACCCGGGACGACGACCATCGCGGGGCCCCCTACCGGCTCAGCGCGCTGGGCAAGTCGCTGTCTCCCGTGCACCACACCGTGTCGGACTGGTCCCATGCCCACCTGTCGCTCGGGACGATGGCCGAAGCCGAACGCGTCGAGGACGCCCTGCGCCGTCTGCATCTTCGGCACTCGACCGCCGTGATCCAGGTCCTCGACGCGGGCGGCCCGATGCGGTTCGTCCACATCGCCGAGGAGGCCGGCCTGGACAACGGCTTCGCCCGGCAGCGGCTCCTCCGGCTCCAGGCCGACGGCCTGGTCGCCCGCACGGGCCCGCGCCACGGCGACCCCTACGTGCTGACCGATGCCGGTCAGGCGCTGGGGGCCGTCTACGCGAGTGTCGAGCACTGGAGCGAGCCCGTCACCGCGCGGAGGGCCTCGTCAACGCCAGCCCGCGTCGCAGCGGCCACGCGCACCCATGTCGGCGTCCCGCTGGCGGCGGATGGCGCCCGGACCGCGGCGGCTCTGCGGCGGAGCGCTGCCGCGCCGAACGCCCTGTTCAGCCATGCGCCGCAGCCGCAGCCGCGGGTGCGGGCGGCCGTGACCGCCCAGTCGGCACCGGGCCCGGGCCGGTGACCCGGTGGGCCTGAGAGCCAGAGCCGTCTCACCGCCGCCACCACGTCCGCGTGCGCACCAGTCGTTCGTTCCGCCGCGCACGCGGCGCGTTCCCCTCCTACGCGCCCGGAGCTTCGCCCATGCACGCCCCTGATGACCCGCACCGCTACCAGGAGGTCCTGGTCAGCCCCATGTACCTGGCCGGCTCCAGCGGGGCCGGAGACGCCGGCTTCGCCCCGGTCGCTCACTGGCCACACCACTACCTCGACGAGGGCCCCTGCCAGCTCGTCGTCACCTCACCCGACCAGCGAATTCGGATCGGCTGGTTCGGCGACGACTTCGAGCTGTGGAAGATCACCGCCGCCAAGGAGGCCATCTCCGCACCCCGTTGGACAGCCACCTTCAACCACGTCACCCCACCCGAGATCGTCGCCGGCCTCACCACCGCTCTGGCCCGCGACTACGCCGAGGCCGACGCCTACGACGTCAACGGACGCTTCCTGGTCAACCCGTCGAGGTACTGGGCCGACGCCGTCCGGCCGCTGACCGAAGCCGGCTGGACACGCGACGGCGGCGCTGAGCGCGGCACCGTCGAGATCGTCGCCCTCGACGGCCAGGCCGGCGTCCTGATCGACAACCGTCTCTCCGGCTGGGACGACGAGACCGTCACCCTGTGGGCCGGTCCATCGGGCTGGGGCACTCGGGCGGAGGCGATCTTCACGGCCGGCACCCCGTCTCACCTGATCGCCGCGACCGCGGCCGTCATGGCGGAGTC
Source organism: Streptomyces sp. Wb2n-11 (assembly GCF_001049855.1). Taxonomy (NCBI): domain Bacteria; kingdom Bacillati; phylum Actinomycetota; class Actinomycetes; order Kitasatosporales; family Streptomycetaceae; genus Streptomyces; species Streptomyces sp. Wb2n-11. The sequence continues at coordinate 5,878,787 of NZ_CVPB01000001.1, read as the reverse complement.
GGCCCCGGTGATCCGTGAACGGCACCAGATCGACCAACGGATGGAGCACCTGGTCACGCTGACCCCGGTCGGCCAGGTCGCCGGTCCCCAAGTCTCTCGCGCTCCGACCCCGCTCGACGTGCGCCGCACCGCGGTCACCCAGGCCGTCCACCGCGCAGCGCGCGCACCGCGCACCGCAACCGCCCTCCGGGTGATGGCTGCCCAAAGCCGCTCCGCGGGTGCGGCGCAGCACCGGTCGGGCAGCCTCGCACCTGCAGCCGCCGCCCGGCCGCCAGCCAGTTCGCCGCCTCCACGGCACGGCCGCTGACTCCCGCCCCGGATCTTCGGACACCGTCTCCGCCCGAAACAGCCTCTGCACAATGGGAGTTCCGTCATGCCCACTGCCACCATGCTCGACCAGGCCACGGCCATGATCGAGAAAGCCTGGGGTCAGCCCATCGAAGTCCTGGAAGTCCTCGCGGTCCGACACCCTTGCGAGGACCCGCTCCTGCGCGCGGCCATGCACACCCGTACGGCCCTGGCCGTCACCGACAACTCGGTGACCGTTCACCAGGACCGTCTGCACGCCCTGTCCCAGCCCGGGTACGTGCCAGCCTTCTACGAATTGGACCGAATCACCGACTCAGCGGCCGACCTCCGCGTCGCCCACACGGAGAGCCGTACGTACCTGCAAGCGATCAGGCGCGTGGTCGAGGCCCGTGAAGCCGCCGCGCCCGCGGGCCGGGCCCCGGCGGTTCGCCTGACCCAGGTCGCTGTCGCCCGCTCCGGGCACGCGCCGCACGCCCCGGGCCAGGTGCCCGACCCGTCCGTTCCTTCGGCCGTCGTAGGGCCGTCGGCGCCCGCTGCGGGGCCGCGTCGCTGAACGGTCAGGCGAGGTCTTCGCCGTGGTGGACGTCCTCGGTGCGGGGGCCCACCGCGCGGGCCAGCTCCTCCAGCGTCAGCTCGACGCGCCAGCCTTCCGCGACCCGGCGCTCCACCACCGTCTCCTCGTCCGGCCACCTGTCGGGCTGCGCGCCGACGCCCCACTGGCCGTCGGCGACCATCGCGATGTCGCCCACCGTCCACGGCCGCCCGGCAGCACGGATCTTGCGCTCCAGCCCGGCTCCGTCCCAGTGTCTGCTCGCCTCTGCCATCCCTGCTCCCCCTTCACTGCCATGCGGCCCGTCGCCGCAACCCAGGTACGACAACCGCGTTCGCCGATCCATTCCCGGGCCGCCGGCCCCCTGCTGGCAGTCGCGAGTTCGCCCACGGCAGACGTCACCCCTGGGAAACGACTACGCACTTCGGCACACCGCATGCCAACGTACGGGTGTCGGGAAAAACCGCAGGTCAACGAAGGGATCGTCCAACCGTGAACACCTCCGCCACTCCCCTGCCCGCCGTCGTCCGCCCCGCCGTGGAAGACCGCTGTTGGCTCTCCTCCGACCACTCCGTGGGCCCGGTGCTCGACCTCCTCGACGCCCTCGGCTGGGCAGTCGTCGACACCCCGGAGGCCAACGTCCACGCGACGAGCCCGGACGGCCGTGTCTACGTCGGCTGGCTCCCCGAAGACACCGCTGCCTGGAAGCGCGGCATCGTCTGACAGATCCGGGCAAAGCCCACCCCGAAGGTGACCCGTGGGTCCAGGAGTTCGGCCTCTACACCCCCTCCGAGGCCGTAGCCGGTTTCCTCGGCGCGCTCATCGCCACCCCCAGCCGCTGACCGCGCTACCGACCTCTGTCTCGGAAGGCCCCTCCATGGCGTACCGTGCCCCGCTCACCCACCATCACGCCGACGGCACTCTCTGCCCGGCGGGGCACAAGCACACCAGCTCAGGTAAGCCGCTCCGCCCCGGCTGCCCTGGTCGCGTGTACACGCAGGCCATCTGCTCCTGCGGCGACTAGGAGATGAAGCAACCCGGCAAGGGCTACGTCAACGAGAGCCGCAAGCGGCACCTCGCCAGCCACACCCAGGGACCGAAAATCCTCTGCAACCTGCTCCGTCTCAATGGCTCCTGACGCTCGACCACCAGCTCCGCCCCGTCATCCCGTCCCACTCCCGGAGGCTCCCGTGCCCCACTGCCTGACCGTCGGCCACCTGCTCCGCCAGCTCCAGAGCCTCGACCCCAACCTGCCGATCCGCCTCGCCATCAACCCCGACTTCCCCTTCACCCACTACTTGAGAGCCGAGGTCGTCGTCCGGGACGGCAAGGCGTTCATCGCCGACGACGGCCAAGAGGGCTACCTCCCGGTGGAGGTCAGCGACGCCCTCGCTTGGGTCTGACCCGTCCCACCGACTCTCCCCGGAGGCTCCTATCTCGTCACGACCCTGCCCTTCACACGTCCTTCCGCTGCACGGCCTCGCCGTACGGCCCATGCCAAGCGGCGTACGCGGTGCGCTGGTCCAGCGCGTCTCCGCCCTGCCCGACGGGCCGCTCGACGTCACCTGGCTCGCCACCGAAACTCCAAAACTCCCCCTCGGCCGCATTCGCCTGCACTGGGAGCCAGCTTCCCTCGCAGGCTGGGACGTCACCGCCCATCTGGGCCTGGCCACCACCGAGGTGCATCTCGCCTCCTGGCTCGCCGCCCCGGATGACTGGCCGCGCCTGGTCCGCCCGACCATCCACGAGGTGCTCGGTCTGTGCGCCGCCCTCGCGGTCGCGACCACCGCCCTCGATCTCTCGAATCGCCTCGCTCAGGTCTGACCGAAACCGCAGAAGGCCGCCCCGTGCCGTTCAGGCAGGGGCGGCCTTGCCGTACGCCCAGCCGCGCATTGCGTACGTTCATCACCGACGAACGAGGAGGACACGATGGCCAACGATCAGCAGCTCTGGGGGTACCCGGAGGTCGCCGCTCACCTGGGCATCAGCGTCCGAGCTGCCCGTAGCCGCAAGAGCCGGGGCAGCCTGCCGAAGCCCGAGAGTTCTGCTGGGCACGGACCACCTCGTGCTCGTCGGCTGTGGACTCCAGCTGGGTGAGGCGTGCCTGTGTGGCCAGGGCAGTTCGTCACAGCTGCCGAGGCGGCCATCGGGGTAGAGGGTGAAGACGTGGTCGCACTTGAGGTCGGAGAAGTGGCAGAACCCTGTCGTCAGGCCCCGTAATCGCCGGATCGTGGAGACGGCCGGTTCGACCTTGATGCGGGCGAAGTTCAAGCTCCGCCAGCCGTACTGGTCCGGCCTGGACCGAGAGGCCAACTGATTGGCGACCGACGGAAATCCTTGTTCGGTTGGAATCTGTGCAGGTCAGAGGGGTGGTTACGAGTTGAGCGGCTCGTCGTACGCAGATTCCAACCGAGTGCGAAAGCTCCTCAGATCTGCTCGGCCATGCCACCGTTCACAGCGCCGCCCTGATCCGGCCGAACGCCTCGCCGAGGACCGCTGGATGGCTGGCGGCGTTGATCCGGAAGTATCCGGCGTAGGCGTCGCCCCCGAAAGCGGCCCCGGGAAGGGTGTGGACCCGGGCGCCGGCGAGGGCGCGGGCGAAGCGCTCCGACTCGTCCGGCGCAGGGAATCCGGCCCACACCAGATAGGTGGCCTCGGGTGCGACGACGTCCACCCGCAAGGGGAGCCGGGAGAGTTCCGCACGGACCGATTCCACGCGCTCGGCGAGTACGGCACGCAGCGCGGCCAGCCATCCGGTCCCCTGCTCGTAGCAGGCGACCGTGGCGATTGCGCCGAGGCTTCCGGGGCGCCCGAGCAGACTCTGCGGCAGCCCGACGAGCGCCCCGGCCGTGCGGTCCGAGGCGTAGACCGTGGCGCTCTTCAGACCGGCGATGTTGAACGCCTTGGACGCCGAGGTGAGGCCGAAGACCCGGGCCCGGTGCACGGCGGGGTCGGCGAACACGGAGCGCGGCTGCCCCGCGAGTCCGAGCGGCATGTGCACTTCGTTCGCGAGCAGCAGCAAATCATGTTCCAGGGCGAGGGAGAGCGCCGCGGTGATCTCTTCGGTGTTCCAGGCCCGCCCCACCGGGTTGTGCGGCTGGCACAGGATCCAGGCCCCGGCACCGGCCGCCGCGGCAGCGTCGAGCGCGGCGAAGTCGTGCCGGTAGCCAGCCACGTCCCGCAGCAGGGGCACGGCCACCGGGCGCATGCCAGCTTCTTCGATCACCTTGAACAGGTCACCGTACACCGGTGTCTCCACGATGACGGGGCTGCCGGGCGGCAGCTGGTCCCGGAGGAGTGACCGAAGCCCGGTCAGTATCTCGGTGGTGCAGCGAAGCCCTGCTGTGAAGGCGTGGTGCTCACGGGCTAGATGGCGTGCGCAGGCCTGCTCCTGCTCGCCGGTGAGGCCGTATCCCGTCTCGCCGTCCCGCACGGCGCGTTCGAGGGCGTGGCGGAGGAAATCCGGTGTCTCCAGGTCCATTTCCGCGACACCGAGGCAAATCCGGTCCGGTTCGAGCGCGCCCACCTGCCACTTCAGGGTGCGCCGGCCGCGCAGGACGTCCGCGTCCGCTATGAACCGCGGGGCATCCGCATGCGGCCCGGCGGCCGTCCGGACCGGGATGCCCTCGTGGGTGGGGCGGTCGTCAGTCCGCATCGCGATCCAGCTCGACGTAGAGGCGGGTGCCGCCCTTCCCCTTGGTGCGGCGGCGCACGGTGATGCCGCCCTGGATCTCCTTCGGATGCCGCACGTGGGTGCCGCCGCAGGGGATCTCGATCTCTCCCGAACGCCAGACGAAGACGTCGCCGGCCCCCGGTAGGGGGGTCACGACCGCCTCCCCGGCGGACCCGAGAAGGGCGAGGACACGGTCCTGGATCTCCGGCACCGCCTCGCTGGGGATCGCACAGCCGAAGTCGAAGCGTGCGGCGCTGTCGCTGATGTGGCAGCCCCGGGTCGAGCGCGTCTGGCCATGCGCCGTGAGGTATTCACCGGTGGCGTGGAACAGGAAGTGCGCCAGGGTGTGCATCTGCATGTTGCGAAAGCGGCGTTCCCAGTCGATCTCCATGGTGACCTCCGCTCCCACCTCCAGCGAGCAGGGTTCCTCGAACACGTGACAGAACACCGCGTCGATCGTGGCGACTTCCCCGTTGGGCAGCTGGTAGGGCCGGCCGCCCGCCTTCTGTACGTCCACCACTCGCCATCCGTCGACGGTTCCCTGGTCGGCGACCTGCCCGCCGGACTCGGCGTAGAACAGTGAACGGTCGAAGATCGCGTGGTGCCCCTCGACCGCCAGAACGACGGCCGCCGCGGTCGTCGCGTACGGATCGTGGTGGAAGAGCTGGGCCGTGGCGGGAGCCTTGCTCCACAGGGCGGGGTTAAGAGGACGTCTCATTTGGATTGATTCGGTAATCTGGTGCCGTGGGGATTGTGGAGCGGTTGGTTCCGGATGAGTTGTGGGTGTTGTTCGAGCGGGTGGTGCCGCCTTCTCCGTCGAGGCCGCAGGGTGGTGGCCGTCGGCGGTACGGGGACCGTGAGGTGCTGGCGGCGATCGTCTTCGTGGCCACGTCGGGGTGTACGTGGCGGCAGCTGCCGCCGTCGTTCGGGCCCTCGGGGCCGACCGCTCACCGGCGGTTCACCGAGTGGAGCAAGGCCCGGGTGTGGGCCAAGCTCCACCGTCTGGTGCTGGATGAACTCGGCGCCCGCGGGGAGTTGGACTGGTCGAGGTGTGCGATCGACTCGGTGAACATGCGGGCCCTGAAAGGGGGGACCTGACGGGTCCGAATCCTGTGGACCGAGGCAAGTTTGGGTCGAAGATCCACTTGATCACCGAACGTTCCGGTCTGCCCATCTCCATCGGCATCTCGGGCGCGAACCTGCACGACAGCCAGGCCCTGGAGCCCATGGTGCGGGGTATCCCGCCCATCCGCTCCCGTCGCGGACCCCGCCGCAGGCTGCCGGCCAAGCTCCACGCCGACAAGGCCTACGACAACCGTCACCTGCGCAGATGGCTCCGATCCCGCGGCATCACCCACCGCATCGCCCGCAAAGGCATCGAGTCCTCGAACCGTCTTGGCCGCCACCGCTGGACCATCGAGCGCACCATGGCCTGGCTCGGAGGGTGCCGCCGCCTCCACCGCCGCTACGAACGCAAAGCCGACCACTTCCTGGCCTTCACCAGCATCGCCTGCACCCTCATCTGCTACCGCAGACTCGCCAAATGAGACGACCTCTAAGCATCGGTCCGTCCTTCGTTCAGCAGTGTGGTTCCGTACAGTTCGCCGCGGTCGGCGAAGAAGGTGAGTATCTCGCCGTCGGCGGAGGGGCCGAGGTCCGCGGCGAGTTGGCGCGCGCCCATGAAGCAGACGCCGGACGATCCGCCCACGCTGAGCCCTCTGGCGGCCAGCTCCCGGACGCCGTCGCAGGCATGTTTGTCGGATACCCGGTAGACGCCCGCGACCCGGGTCCGGACGGCGTCGATCACGGCGGGAATCCGGTTCTGATTGCCGGTGCCACGGAGGATGCTCCGGGCTGGCGAGCCGCCGAAGGTGATCGAACCCTCGCGGTCCGCCACGTAGGAGGGGATGCCCTTGGCCTCCAGCATCGCGGACAGGGCGGAGAAGTGGCCGCCGCTGCCCACGCAGAAGATTCCGGCGGTGATCCGGGAGAAGTCGAGGGCGGCCATCAGGTGCGGTACCACCCAGCGGGTGTAGACCTGCGGGTTGAGCGGGCTGTCGTTCTGGTTGGTCCAGTAGAAGTCGGGGTGCTCGGACAGGATGGTCCGCAGCAGGTCGTCGCGGGCCTGCTGGCTGCCGAGGACCGGATGCGGGGTCGCGGCGATGTGGAGAACCCCGCCGACCAGTTCGATCTTCCGTCGGGTGATGTCCGGGATGCCGGGATCAGTGACCAGGTGAACGGGGTGCCCGAGCAGCCGGCCGGCTACCGCCAGGCCGAGTCCGAGGGAGCCCGAGGTGGACTCGATGACGGTCTGGCCCTCGGCGAGCAGTCCCTCCTCACGGGCCAGAAGGAGCAGTCCGAGGCCGAGGATCGACTTGAAGCTGGACTCGGTGGCCGGGCTGCCATGGATCGCGCGCAGCCGTGGCCCGGCCGTCTCGAAGCCGCCGCAGTCCACGGTGCTCAGCCGGCTGAGCTCTTCGATGAGTTCGTAGGGATCAGGGCTGCGGTGGTGCAGCACCGAAGGGTGGGACAGGCTCACTTCCTGCCCTCCAGGAGGTTCTTGGCCCAGAAGATCGAGACGAGCAGCACGCCGATTCCCGCCATTTGCACCAGGCTGAGACGCTGGTCGAACAGGACCAGGCCGTAGATGGCCGCGGCAACCGGCTGCAGCAGCACGAAGAGCGCGGCGAGCTGGAGCGGCAGGAACTTCACGGCGTGTGCCATCAGGGTCTGGCCGAGCAGCTGAGACGTCACCGCGAGGGCGATCAGCACGAGCCAGCCCTTCGCGCTGGTGGGCCACAGGCTCTCGCCGAGCAGGGCCGCCACCCCGAAGCAGGCGACGCCGCAGACCAGGCTGAGGGTAGCCATGATGCGGGTGGCTTCGTGGCGTTCGCGCAGCCCCTTGGCCACGACGAGGAACAGCGCGTAGAACACCGCGGTGGCCAGTGCGAGGAGGTCGCCCCGCAGATGCTGGGGGTCGAGGCCGGTTCCGAGGATGACCAGGATGTACAGGCCGGCCAGCGCGAGCAGTGCGGGCAGGGCGAGCCGCCACGGCAGCCGGTCGCCGAAGAGGAGGAAGCAGAGCGGGGCGATGATGAACGGCACCAGATTGGCCAGGAGATTCGCCTCGGCCAGCGAGGTGTGCAGAAACGAGATGTTCCACAGGCACAGGTCGGCGGCGAGGAATAGCCCTCCCAGGACGATCAGGAACTGGTCCCGCCGTCCGATCCGAGCGGCAGTGCCGGGCCCGTCGGCGCCGGAGGCTGTGGGGGCGGTGGCGTTCACGCGCGTGCGGCGTGCGGCCGCCAGCGACATGCCGAGCAGCATGGGCGCGGCGAGCAGCGAACGGTATCCGCCGGTGGCCACCGGGCCCACCTCGCTGATCCGGACGAAGACACCGCCGAGGGCCAGGCAGCAGACCGCGAGGAGCACCATGAGCTGGGGACGGGCGCGGTTGCCCGTCTTTTCCTCCGTGCCCGCCTTTTCCTCCACCGCGGGTTCCGGCCCGTCCGGGACCGGGCCGGGGACCTCGTGTCCCGGTTCTGTCCTCGAGTCCGTCGTGACTGCGCGGCTCATGAGCGCCCCGACTCCTTCAGTGTGTAGAGGTCGCTGTCGTAGCCGAGAGAATGCAGTGCTCTCCGGGATTCAGCGACACGAAGATCGTGGTCCGTCTGGTGTTTCGAGAAGATGAGGCCGGCCACCGTTCCGCTGTGTGCCACGCACACGCCGAGTGCCCCCCATTCCTTCTTGACCGCCATGAGGTCACCCAGGGATTTCTTGGGGAGCCGGTCATTGTGCAGTTCGCTGCTGAGAGTCGCTATTTTTGCAGCCGCCTCGCCGTCATTCGCGAGGAGCGCCGCGTCGAGTTCTCCGAAGAGCTGCTCGTAGACACGGGCCTTCCCCGGATCCTCCGGGATTTCCCGATGGAATTCCTCCGTGCGCACCCAGCCGCCCTCGTCCACTCCGACGATGCTCCAACGCAAATCCGTGTGGTATTTCGCGATCAGGGTCTGCGACCGCTGGGCGCAGGAGGCGATTCCGGGGTGCAGCAGATAATCTCCGTATTCGAGCCTCCGGGCCACGGAGAGCGCGAGCGCGTGCGCCACTGGCGCGGGGGTCGCCGGGTAGGCCTCCCGGATGCAGAGCAAGGCGACGGCCAGGATGTCGGCGGTCGAGCTCGCATGTCCTTTGGCCACAGGGATGTTCGACGTAATGTCGATGGTGAGACCGGCGTTGAAGAACCCCAGTTCGGCGCTGAGAGTCTCAAAGGCGGAGAGCGCTTTGGTGCGGTCGGCCGGGCTGATCGTGAGCGCTTGCGTGCCAGGGCCCTCGGCCCGCCGCAGCCGCGCTGCGCAGCTCAACTCCTCGACCGGCGCCGTGAAGAGGAAGTGCTCAAAGCCGTGGGCACCGACGGTGTAGCCCTGGAGTATTTCTCCGAATGCGCCGTGGACGGTGCTGGCGATCTTGTCATGCATGGCGTCGTTGTACGCGACATCAAGTACGCCCGGCAACCAAAGGAAACCTACTGGCTGCCATAAGCGAGGGCATCGTGGGGACGACCGCTATTGATCCGAAACGCTTTGAGTTCAGGCTCGTTGGCGATGTGTGAGTGATCTGGTGGGGGATGCGCGGACCTGGTCTCCGGACGCGCAGGAGGCTGTGCGGTTGCTGGCGGTGTCCGCGCTGTTGGAGGGCCGGGACCGGGCGGAGGTCGCGGCCCTGTTCAAGGTGTCGGTCAGGGCCGTGGACAACTGGTGGACGAGGTGGCAGACCGGTGGACGGGACGCGCTGCTGTCCCGTCCGCGCGGCCGCCGGGCGGGCGACCATCAGGTTCTGTCCGAGGTCGAGCAGGCCGCCGTCCGGCAGGCCGTCCTCGACCACACCCCCTGCGACGTGGGGCTTTCCGGTCAGCTGTGGACACGGGGGCTGATAGGCGAGCTGATCTTCAAGCTGTACCGGGTCCGCTTCACCGAACCCGGCGTGGGCAAGTACCTCAAGCGGTGGGGGCTGACCTTCCAGCGTCCGGACAAGCGGGCCGTCGGGCAGGACGCGGAAGCAGCCCGCGTCTGGCACGAGGAGACCTGGCCGGCGATTCGGGCCAGAGCGAAGGAAGAGAAGGGCGAAGTCCTCTTCGCCGACCAGGTCGGGATCCGCTCGGACCAGGTCACCGGCCGTACCTGGGGCGCCAAAGGCACGACACCGGTCGTCCGCCGCACCGGGAACCGGTTCTCCGTGAACGCAATGTCCGCGATCAGCACGAAGGGCCGGATGCACTTCATGGTCTTCACCGAGTCGTTCGACGCGAAGGTCATGTGCCGCTTCCTCGCCCGGCTTGTCGGGCACTTCGACCGCAAGGTCCACCTGATCGTCGACCGGCACTCGGCCCACCGTTCCAAGGCGGTCCGGGCCTGGCTCGCCGACCACGAGGACCAGATCGAGCTGCACTTCCTGCCCTCGTACTCACCCGAGCTGAACCCCGACGAACTGGTCAACGCCGACCTCAAACGCAGCCTGCCCCACACCCACCGGGCCAGGAACCAGACCGAACTCGCCGCCGAAACCCGCAGATTCTTCCACCGCCGACAACGCCAACCTCACATCGTGCGCGGATACTTCGGCGGTCGGCACGTCCGCTACGTCATCGCCGAGTGAACCCCATGAGTTTCTGATCAATAACCACATCACGCGGAAGCTTTGCACCAGTTGTCCAGATAAATACCCCACCCAAGTTCACCTACCTTACCAATGCCGAAAGGATTCCTTATGTGAACCTCTCCCTGGGCGCCAATGTCCAAGACTCAGCAAAACTGCCTCCGCATCACTCTGCGGACGGCCGATTTCGCACATAACGCCCCATATTGCCGCGCGGTAAAGGCGAGTTGCTCAATATCATTCCTCCTGCTTACGTTTCACCCCATGATCGAGACGCGCCATCTCCGCACACTGCGCGCCGTTGCGCAAACGGGCTCTTTCGCTGCCGCGGCACGGCAGCTGAGCTGCACCCAGCCAGCCGTGAGCCAGCAGATGAAATCCCTCGAACTGGCCATGGGTACCCCGCTTCTGATACGCACCAGCCGTGAGGTACGGGTCACCGAGGCCGGTGCGGCTCTCGTGCGCCACTCGGCCGGGGTGCTCGCCGGACTCCATGCGGCCGAGGAGGAGATGGCGGCGTTCGCGGGGCTGCGTACCGGCCGAGTCCGGCTAGCCTCCTTTCTGAGCGGCACTTCGGCACTGATACCTTCTGCCATCGCCGCGGTGCGCGCCGCCCACCCGGACATAGAGGTTTCTCTGGTGGAGGCGCCTCTTCCGCGCTCTATCGACCTCCTTCGCAATGCCGACTGCGACATCTCCCTGGCCTTCCACCACCCGAAGATCCCCGGCGCGGGCGCGAAGACGCAGGACGAGTGGCGGGACCTCGCGGTCCGCCCGCTCCTCACCGATCCTCTGGTCGTGTTGGTGCCGGAAGGGCATCGCCTCGCGGAGGCGGACCAAGTAGAACTGGCCGAACTGGCCGACGATTCCTGGGTCATGGGCTGCCACCGCTGTCGTCACCATCTGGTGCAACTGTGCGAGCATGCCGGTTTCGAGCCGCGCGCCGAGTACAGGACGGACGACTATCCGACCGTGATCGGACTGGTCGCGGCGGGCCTGGGGGTCGCCGTGCTGCCGGAACTGGCCCTGAGCGAACCGCCGTCGACGGCGATTCGGCTGCTCCGCCTGGAGCCCACGGTGCACCGGGAGGTGGTAGCCCTGTCCATGTCGACCTCCCTCTCCGTCCCGGCGGTCGGACTCATGCTCCGCGAACTGGAACGCTCCGCCGCCCGCCTGCCCCGCACGTCACCGAATCCGCCCCCACCCTCCACGGAATCCCGCCGTGGTGAGGCAAGCAAGGCTAGGTTGCTCATATGAACTCATCATCTGGACGTTCCGAAATGGATCGGCGGGCGATTTTGGCCGCATCGGTCACTGTGGTGCTCTGGGCCTCCGCGTTTGTGTCCATTCGTGCCTCTGCCGACTATTTCGAACCCGGAGCGCTGGCGCTGGGGCGACTGCTGACGGGCTCCCTGGCGTTGCTCTGCCTGCTGGTAGCGCAGCGCGGTGGAGTGCCGCCGCGGAGGGCATGGCCCGGGATCGTGGGATCGGGGGTGCTCTGGTTCGGCGTCTACATGGTCGTACTGAACTGGGGAGAGCAGCTGGTGGACGCGGGAACCGCGTCCATGGTCGTCAACGTGGGACCGATCGTGGTCGCGCTGCTCGGCGGCTGGTTCCTGAAGGAAGGATTCCCGCCGCTGCTGCTGGCCGGCATGGCCGTGTCGTTCGTCGGCGCGGTCGTCGTCGGCTTCTCCTCCGGCGGCGGATCGTCCTCGGTCCTCGGCTTGGGACTCTGCCTGCTGGCTGCCGTGGCATACGGATCCGGAGTGGTGTTGCAGAAGCCCGCACTGCGGCATGCGACCCCAATGCAGGTGACGACGTACGGCTGTCTGATCGGCACCGTCGCGTGTCTGCCGTTCAGCGGGCAGCTGGTGTCGGACCTGTCCGGGGCGCCTCTGTCGGCCACGCTCAATGTCGTCTACCTGGGACTCTTCCCCACGGCTCTGGCCTTCACCACTTGGGCGTACGCGCTGTCGCGGACCACTGCCGGGAAGATGGGGGCTACTACCTACGCGGTGCCCGCCGTGGTGATCCTCATTTCCTGGCTCGCCCTGGACGAGGTGCCGGGCTGGGTCACACTCCTCGGCGGTGCCATCTGCCTGAGTGGCGTGGCCGTGTCCCGGATGCCCGGCTTCCGCAGGCGCGGACCCGAGGAGACTGCTGCACCGGCGGCTGCCGTGGAGACAGCGCGCTGAGGTGGGCGGAGCCGGAGGGACACGGACAGGGGCGGGGACATGGTGTCCCCGCCCCTGTTTTCACAAGATGAGCGTGGTCTCATTTCTGCCCAGTTCGTAGCCGAACTGGATTCGGGTGTGCGCACCCAGTTCCTGCTTCATCGCCGCGATATGCGCTTGCAGCGATCTCTCACTGATGCCGAGCCGGCGTGCAATCTGCTTGTCGGGATAGCCCGCTATGAGTAGTTTGCTGATTGATTTCCGGAGTGATGGGACGACCTGCTCGGCTGCCCTCCTGGCATGTGTCGAAACGAAGGGGAAGGGTTTCGCGCGATCCCAGGAGCGCTCGAATATGTCTTTGAGGAAACGTACGATGGCGGGCTCCCTGATGGCTATGGCGTTGGTACGACTTTCATTCGCGGAAATGAATGCGACGATTCCATCGACGATGATGATCCGGTCATAAAATTCGGCCAGGGTGCGGACCTGAACTCCATAATCGGAGACGACCCGGACATAATTCTTGGTCGCTTCATCGAATCGCGTGGTGTGCTGATAAAGGGTGCGCATCGCGACGCCCCCGCTATCTGGCGGCGTACGGATTCGAGGGCCTTGTCCAGGACCGGCCCGGGACGCGGCCCATCGGGCTGAGCGGTCAAAATCTCCTTGCGCGCATCGGCGAGTGCCTCGTCGATGGCAGCGGCAATGGCTTCGAGCCCGCAGTGGTAGCGGATCCGAGTATCAGAGGGAGTGTGCGCCGTCGGCGCTGCGGCCGGGGCCGCGGCCGGGCCGGCGAGGCCGCCCGCGACAAGCCGGGACAGTGCCTGCAAGTGCTCGGACATGAGCTGCTGCACACCGTTCGGTCCATCCGGAATTCCATATTCCATTCCCATTCCCCCACTCGTCCGTCCTGTCGATTCCCGGATGCCCAAAGGGTCCAATAATGCCAACCGAGTGTCCGATATTTACCACCGTGTGGCTTTTGGATCCATCGGCTTTCGGCACTGCGGGAGTCTGAGTCATCTCGGAGCTTGAGTCTAAGTCGAGCCGGACGCGAAAGTGGTCAAGGCCGATCGCAGCGATCACCCTTCACTCCGCTAAACGGTCAGGGGACACACGTCCCGCTCTTTTGGGAGACTTGACGAAATGTTGGCAAACTTTTCCCACCCCGGTACGTCGCTCCGGCCGCGCCTAACGGTCCCCATCGCCACGGTGGTCATTGCGGCCACGCTGGCCGGTGGCGTATTTGCGATGGCCTCCTCGAGCATGAGCACCGCGTACCGGGCATCGGGTGAGGTGAAAATTCTGGCCGATGTTGGCTGGAATTCACCCACGCCCAAGGCGACTCCGTGAGCACGATCGTTCCTATGAGCTCTTCCTTCTGGTTCATGTGCGACAGAACGGAATCCGAGTCGGGGCCCGCCGCACGTGTCTACTGCTTCCCGCACGCGGGCGGTAACCCTCGCTCCTTCCTCGGCTGGCAGCCGGACCTGGCAGGCGTGGCCGAGATCGCCGGGCTCTGCCCGCCGGGACGAGGCCGCCGCTACCGGGAGCCCGCCCTCACCGATGTGGCGGAACTCGCCGACGCCGTGGCGCACGAGATCTCCGTCACCGCCGACCGCCCGTTCGTCCTCTTCGGACACAGCTTCGGCGCGGTGCTGGCCTTCGAGGTCGCACGGCGCATCGGTCACCTGCCGGACTTCCGCCACCTGGTCGCCTCCGGCTGTTCCGCCCCCGCGCTGCTGCCCACCCAGCGGGTTGTGGAGGCTGCCCGGCTGGAAGGCCGGGAGTTCACGGACGCCGTGGGCTTCTTCGGCGGACTTCCACCAGAGGTCATGGCCGACGAGGCCCTGCAGGAGCTGCTCCTGTCGAACCTGCGTGCCGACTTCCGCATGGTCGCCGGGTACACGTACCGGCCGGCCGCACCCCTGTCCGTACCAGTGACCTTGATCAACGGTCTGGACGACCCGCATATCAGCGAGGCCGGGCTGCAGCCCTGGGAACGGGAATGCCTCCGGCCGCCGTCCCGGCATTGGTCCGAGGGCGGCCACTTCTACTTCGACGGCCGCTCCCGGTCCGTCACCGACATCCTCCGGTCGCTCCTGTCCGGAGCGCCCGAAGTCGGGCAGCCTGGCGACTGGCACGTCGAACTCATCTGACCGTGCCGGACCCATACGACACCAGCGCCCCAGAGGAACTCCCGCCGTGAACCTGCCCGTTACCCCTTCCGTAGATCCCGTTGATCAGCGCGCCCGCGCCCTGGCCTTCCGCCGACTCCACCAGGGCACCGAGCCCTTCGTCGTCCCCAACCCGTGGGACGCGGGAACCGCCCGGCTGCTGACCGGACTCGGCTTCGCGGCGCTCGCCAGCACCGGTGCAGGGCTGGCCTACCGCCTCGGCCGGCCGGACGGCACAAACCTGGTGGGCAGGCGGGAGATCCTCGCGAACGCCGCGGAGATCGTGGCCGCGACGCATCTGCCGGTCTCCGCCGACCTGGAGAGCGGTTTCGGCGACACGCCGCGGGACGTGGCCGAGACCATTCAGCTCGCCGCCGCAGCGGGCCTGGTCGGTGGCTCGATCGAGGACTCCACGGGCCGGACCGACGACCCCGTACGTCCCCTGGAGGAGGCGGTGGAACGCGTGGCCGCGGCCGTCGCCGCCGCCCGGGAGCTCGACTTCCCCTTCACCCTGACGGCCCGCGCCGAGAACTTCTTCCAAGGCCGGTCCGACCTGGCGGACACCATCCGCCGACTGCGGGCGTACGAGGCCGCAGGCGCCGATGTTCTCTACGCGCCGGGCCTCCCGGATGCCGAGGCGGTGCGCGCGGTGTGTGCCGCCGTCCGGCGCCCGGTCAACGTCCTGATGGGTTCGCCCGCCCTGCCGCTGTCCGTCGCGGAGCTCGGCGAACTCGGCGTACGACGGATCAGTGTCGGCTCGGCGCTGGCCCGGGCGGCGCTCGGCTCGGTCGTCCGCGCCGCCGAGGAGATCCGTACCCACGGGAGCTTCGGCTTCGGGGCGGACGCCCTCCCCTACCCCGAAGCCAACGCGATGATGACACCGGCCCCGTCGACCGGTCAGGAAAGTGACTCCGCACGGTGAACACCGCCCCCGTCCATCTGTCCGCCCCCCGCTACGTCCTCGGCGAAAACCCGGCCGACCACACGTCCATGGCAAATCTGACCGCGCGCGCCGCCGAGCTGCGCATGCCGGCCAAGGCCTCGCTGTGGGGTTGGGGAACTATTCACCGCACTGGCAAGAACCTGGAGACGCTGGCCGTGGAAAGCGGCCGGGCGACGCTCGCCGCGGCCGGGGCGGGGCCCGACCAGGTCGACGCTCTCATCCTCTGCTCGACCCGGTTTCTCGGCGGCCCCCGTACGCACGGGGGCTTCGTCCAGGCGGTCATGACCGGCCTCGGGCTGGGTGATGCCGCTTTCACCGGCATCACCCTGAACCGCTGCACCAATCTGCTCGTCGGACTGCGCCTGGCGCAGGCGTTGGTGGTCTCCGGGCAGCATCGCACGGTGTTGGTCGTCACCACCGACCGGATATCGGATGAGGCGATCCGGATGGAGAACTTCGCCCTGTTCAGCGACGGTTCGGCTGCCTGCCTGGTGAGCGCCCGGCCATACGGCGAGGACGCATACGAAATCCTCGGCGGGGCCGCTGCCCAGGACCCGCCCTCGCTCGGCTGGTCCAACGAGATCAGCTCGGACCTGGCCCGGGTGGTCAACGACCGCATCCTCGCGCCGCTCGAACTGACCCTCAAAGACGTGGACGGCGTACTGCACCTGAACCTCTTCAAGCCGATCATCGTGCTGAAGGAGCGCCAGGCCGGATTTAGCTCCGGGCAGTTGTTCCTGGACAACATCTCCCGCGTCGGGCACTGCTTCGCGGCCGACCCCCTGATCAATCTCGTGGACCGCGCTGAGGCGGGACAGCTGCGCGACGGCGGTCACTACCTCCTGGCGTCGAGCGTGCCGGGCGTACGTGTCGGCGTACTCCTGCGCAAGCTGTCCGCCGCCCAGCAGCCGACGAGCGACGAAACCTCGGAGTTGTGATGAACGCGCACACCGGATTTCCCCTTCCGGACCTGACCACTTCCCTGCCCCGCGCGGCCTTCCGGTTCAGCCCGAAAGCCGCCGAGGACGCCACCGCGGTTCTCGACGCCGGGCCCACCGACATCTTCCGGCAACTCCTCGGCGACCAGGAGAGCGAGACGACCCTGCTCGTCGCTCGCCGGGCCCTGCACGCCTTCCTGCCCACGGCCGAGGACGAGGCCCGTACGGACCCCGACGCGGACGCGGACGCGATCGCCGCCCGCGTCCGGCAGGTCCGCACCGTCCTCGAACCGGCCCTCGCCGGCCTACGCGAGCGCGGCTCGCAGACGTACCGCCTCGTCCTGCGCCAGCGCGCACCCCTCATGCTGCTCGCCGGCTGCTGGCTGGACAACGTCTCCCAGACCGCCACCCAGCCGTCGGTCATCGTCAACCTGCTCTTCGGTCAGCACTTCCTTCTGCAGGGCGAGGGCACTCCCGACCGCGGGTTGCTCGCCCGGCGGCGGCGGGCGCTCGCCGAGCTCGAGGTGCACCTGCCCAGGATCGAGACCGTGGACTTCCTGAAGGAGACCGAGGCGCGCCCGCTGACCGCACTGCACGCATCCTTCTACCTCGCGCTCTCCCGGCTGCCCGCGTCGTTCCTGCCCGAAGTGGTGGGCGTGCATTACGCCGTGAACGCCCTGGGCGTCGACGATCTGTTGCTGGGTACGGACACTCCCTTCCTGGCCGAGGCGGAGGCCCGTACGGTCCTCGCCGAATATCTCAGGCTGACCGAGAGCTCGCCGACCGGCGCACGGGACCGGCGGCGGATGACCGCCTCGATCGAGCTGGTGCTGCGCCTGGAGCGGGAGCACACCGCGCTCCTCGGCGAGCTGGCCGACTGGTACGACGGACTGTCCCTGGATGCCCAGGTCGGGCGGATCGTGGCCCGGCACGCGCCGTACGCGGGCCGCCAGCACCGCAGTGTGCGCCTCGGCGACCGGCGGCTGTCGGAGTGGCTCGACGACGAGAACATGGATCTGGCGGCCTTCGTCGGCCAGTTCCGCGAGGCCCGGCAGATGAAGCCAGCACGCGAGGGCGTGTGCCGGTTCCTGCGGTCCATCAAGTTCGGCGGGCCGATGTTCGGCATCTTCGACGAGCAGGAGGCGGCCGTGTTCGCCCAGTGGGCCCAGGCCATCGCGGCGGGTGAGCCGGCAGACCTCGACTTCCGGCCGAACACCACCGGCGACGGGCAGGCTCTGGCCTGGGCCGAGGCGCTGCGCGGCAGCGACCCGGCCGATACGGTCCTCGCCGAGGCCCCGTCCGGCCTGGACGACCGGCAGCTGTTCCACCGCGTGGTCAACATCGAGCAGTTCCCTCATATCCTGGGGACCGCCCGAGACCGGGCCGAAGCCAACCTCGCCGACGCGGAACTGCTGTTCACCCATGGATCGGGTGGCACCCTCACCGACGCCGAGTACTTCGACTACACGCCCGAGGCGCTGATGGCGCGCGTCGATGCGATCTACTGGGACAAGTTGGTAGACCCGTACCAGCCCCTCACGGAGATCCCCGACCGTGAGACCGTGATCTTCGAGCAGAGCACCTTCGCCCTGGGCAGCCTGATCGACGGCACCTGGGCCCAGCGCATCGGCAGCCTCGGCCGCAACCACCGGCAGAGCGACCACATGCTGTTCTCCATCTACGCCGACGAGATGGGCCGCGGCAACCTCGACAAGAACCACATCACGCTCATCCACCAGGTGCTGGCCAGCATGGACATCCACCTGCCGCACATCCGCCAGGACGAGTTCCTGGAGCAGGGCGATCTTCCGGACGGGCTCTACGGGTTCTCCATCCATCAGGTGTGCCTGGCGCTCTTCCCCGACACTCTCTACAACGAGATCCTCGGCTACAACCTGGGCATCGAGATGTTCGGGCTCGGAGCGATGCGGCTCCACGAGATACAGAAGCTGCGCCGCCACAACCTCGACGCAGGCTACGAGCAGGCACACCTGTCGATCGACAACTTCTCCGCCGGGCACGCCCGGCAGTCGGCCGACATCATCGTCTCCTACCTCGACGGCGTCCGGCGCAACTCCGGTGAGGAAGCCGTCCAGCGGGAGTGGCGCCGTATCTGGCGCGGTTACGCCTCCTTCGCCTACTTCGTCGAGCACAAGCTGGTCGGTCAGGTCCGTGCCGCCCAATCGGCCACCGCTCCCGCCGACGACGATGCCGGCCTGCTCATCTGACGCCTGACGCCTGCTGCCAGTCGCCGTACCCGCCGACGCCCGCCCCCTCGCACGGAGAACTGCCTTGGACCTCACCAGCGCCTTCGATCAGGAAATTCTGGCCCTCCCCTTCTACGACGACGGGCACCGCCGCCTGGCGAACGCCATCGGCACCTGGTGCGACGGCCGCGCCCCCCTGTGGAAGGAGGTCCGCCGGCAGGACCCGGAGAAGGCCGGCCAGCGTCTGGTGCGGACGCTCGGCGAGGACGGCTGGCTCGCCTTCCTGGACCCGCGGTCCACGCCCGACGATCTCCCCGGTGACTTCCGCACCATCTGCCTGATGCGTGAGGCGCTCGCCTACGCCGAGGACCTGGCCGACTTCGCCTTCTCCATCCAAGCCCTCGCCGCCACGCCGATCATCCGGTACGGCAGCGAGGAGCAGAAGGAGCGCTACCTGTCACCGATGGCCGAGGGTTCACTCATCGGCGCGTTCGCGGTCTCCGAGCACGAGGCGGGTTCGGACATCGCCTCGGTCGGGCTGCGGGCCGAGCGGGACGAGGACGGCGGCTACGTCCTGAACGGACAGAAGGCGTGGATCGCAAATGCCGGGATCGCGGACGTGTACGTCGTCATCGCCCGCACAGGCGAGGGTCCCGGCCCGCTGGGGCTCACCGCCTTCCTCGTCCCGGCCGGCTCCCGCGGCCTGCAGGTCCACGAGCGTCTGGACGCGGTCGCCCCGCGCGCTTTCGCCCATCTCTCCTTCGAAAACTGCCGAGTGCCCCGGGAGGCCGTACTGGGCAGGCCGGGCAAGGGCTTTGTCATCGCCATGGACCTGCTCGAGCGGTTCCGGATGACGGTCGGCGCCGCGGCGCTCGGGTTCGCCCGTCGGGCCGCCGACACGGCGCTGGCCCACGCCCGCACCCGCCGGATCGGCAACGAGAAGCTGGTCGATCTCCAGCTGACCAAGGCATCCCTGGCCGATATGGACGTCCGGCTCAACGCGGCCGCACTGCTGGTGGCGCGGGCGGGCTGGGAGGCCGACCACAGCAGCAGGCGCTTCGCCCGGCATTCGAGCATCGCCAAGCTGTACGCGACCGAGGAAGCCCAGCACATCATCGACTCGGCCGTGCAGTTGCTCGGCGCGGCGGGTGTGGCCGGGGACAGCGTCACCGAGCGCCTGTACCGGCAGGTCCGCTCCTTGCGGATATACGAGGGCACCTCGGAGGTCATGCGGCTGACGATCGCGGGCACCCTCGACGCCCGGCGCGCCGCGCTCCCCGCCCGCTATCTCTGACGCACCTTCCCTCAGCGACGCCACCGCCCCACCCCGGGGCACCGAAATGCCGAGCACCCAGCAAGGAGCACCCAGGTGACCAACCCGATCGAAGCGGTCAGGCTGGCGGACCCGTACCCCGGCTACGCGGCGCTGGTAGCCGAGCGCCCCTTCGCCTTCGACCCGGCCGTGAGCGCCTGGGTCGCGGCGGACGCGGCGGCGGTGCGTGCCGTGCTGGGCTCCGCTGCCCTGCAGGTCCGTCCGGTGGCCGAGCCGGTGCCCGCCGGAATCGTCGGCACCCCCGCCGGTGAGGTGTTCGGGGATCTGGTGCGGATGACCGATGGCGACCTCCAGCAGCGCCTGAAGGGTGTGGTCGTTGAGGCGCTGGGGAACGCCGACCCCGAGTACGCCGCCCGGCTGGCCGCCGAGCAGACCCGGGCATGTCTCTCGAGGGGCGGCGAAGTCCCCTTCGAGGAGCTGATGTTCGCCGTTCCCGCCCGGGTTGTGGCGGCCCTGTGCGGACTGGACGCGGACGGCTCGGCGGAGGCCGCCGGGCTGATCGGCGAGTTCGTCCAGTGCATCCCCGCACTGGCCACCCCGGAGCAGCAGGGGGCGGCGGCGCTTGCCGCGGCCAGGCTCCGGAAGTTGCTCGGCCCCGGTATCGAGCACGCGGAGGCCGCCGGGAACGGGCTGCTTGCCGCGCTGGTACGGGCGGCGCGGGACGCCTCCTGGACCCGGACAGCTCCACTGCTGGCCAACGCTGTCGGGTTCCTGTCCCAGACGTACGACGCCACGGCCGGGCTGATCGGGAACACACTGCTGGCGCTGGCCCGGGAGGAGACCCCGAAGACCTCGGCCGAGAGGGAGGCGTTCGTACGGGAGGTGGCCCGGCACGACGCGCCGATCCAGAACACCCGCCGCTTCGCCACCGAGCCGTTCCGTCACGGTGCTGCCGAGGTCGCGCCGGGCGATCAGGTGCTGGTGCTGTTCGCCGCCGCCAACCGGGACCCGGCCGTCAACCCCGATCCGCATGCCTTCCGGCCCGGCCGCGAGGCACCGGTGGTCTTCACCTTCGGCGCCGCCGCCCACCGGTGTCCCGGAGAGAGCCTGGCGGTGGCGATAGCCGGGGCGGTCGTCGGGACGCTGCTGGACTCCCGGTTCGACCCGGCGCGGCTGCTATCCGGGCCGGCCGAAGTGACGTACCGGCAGCTGGTCAACGCCCGGATCCCGGTGCTTTAGCAGCGTGACCCACCCTCCGCAGTAAGCACACGGGCTGCAGTCTGCCCATCTCACCTGACTTATGACTGTAAGACAGCAATTTTACGGTAAAGGAGAAATAATATAAATGTCCGTCAATCCGCAGCTTTGGATGCGGGCCGAATCCCGGCCGAGCGAGCGGCGCGCGCCCCTCGTCCCCGAGGATGCCGCGCGCCTGGTGAGTCAGGGCATCGAGATCACCGTGGAGGAGTCGGCGCAGCGCGCCTTCCCCTCGACGACTACCTCGCCGCAGGCTGCCGCACGGCCCCGGCGGGCATCTGGACCGATGCACCCGGCGGTACCCACATCCTGGGCCTGAAGGAAGTTCCCGATGAACCAGCTGAGCTGGCTCATCGCCATATCTACTTCGGGCACGCTTACAAGGGACAATCCGGCGCGGGCGAGCTGCTCGCTCGGTTCACGGCGGGCGGCGGCGCGCTCCTTGACCTGGAATACCTGACCAGCGACACCGGCCAGCGGCTGGCGGCCTTCGGCTACTGGGCTGGCTACGTCGGCGCGGCGCTGGCCGTCCTGCACCGGCGCGGGCGGCTGCGGACCCCGCTGAGTCCGACCGGCCTGCACGCGCTGGACGCCCTGCTGAACGAGCCCGGCGAGAACGGGAGCGCACTGGTGATCGGCGCCCTCGGACGCAGCGGCCGCGGCGCGTGCGACGCCCTGGCCAAGGCGGGACTCACCCCCACCCGGTGGGACATCCCGGAGACGGCCACGCTGGACCGCGCGGCCCTGCTCGACCACGACATCCTGGTCAACACCGTCCTGATGAACCGGCCCACGCCGCCGTTCCTGACCCACGCGGACCTCGACGGCCCCCGACGCCTCTCCGTCGTGTCGGACGTCACCTGTGACGTGACCTCGGCGTGCAACGTCCTGCCGGTCTACACCGAACTCACCGACTGGGACCGACCGGTACGCCGCCTGCGCGACGGCGACCGGCCAGCCGACCTCATCGCCATCGACAACCTGCCCTCGCTGCTTCCGGTGGAGGCCAGCCGCGCCTTCTCGGCGGAGCTGTGGCCCCTGCTGGCAAACCTGGGCAGGGCGGATCCGGTCTGGGCGCGCTGCCTGGGCGTCTTCGAGACCGCCGTCGCCGGGATCCACGAAGGCAAGGACTACGCCGATGCCCGCTGACCCGATATCGCCCGACCCGGTGCCCGCGAGCGGCGTCGTCCACTGGATAGGCACCGGCCTCTCGACCGGCCGCAGCGGCCTCGGGCTGCTGTGCGCGCAGGCCGACCACGTCGTGCTGTGGGACCGTACGGCCGAGCGCGCCGCCGACCGGCTCGCCGCCCTGGATCTGACCGGCCACGCCGAGGTACGGGCCCTGACGGACGGGGCCCTGGAGGCCGAGGTGGGTGCCGGGGACGTGATCGTGTCGATGCTGCCCGCCGCCGAACACCCGCGGCTGCTGCGCCTCGCCATCGGCCGCCGGGCGCACTTCGCCTGCACCAGCTACGTCTCCGAGGAGATCACCGAGCTCGAGGAACGCGCCGCCGAGGCGGGCGTCGTGGTGCTGACCGAGGCCGGACTCGACCCGGGCATCGACCACCTGATGGCCCATCTGCTGGTCGCACAAGCCCGCAAGGCGATCGGAGACACCGCCGAGTCGGTCGACTTCACCTCCTACTGCGGCGGCATCCCGGCCGTTCCCAACGAGTTCCGCTACCGCTTCAGCTGGGCACCGTACGGCGTACTCGCGGCTCTTGGCTCCGCCGCGCGCCATATCGCCGAGGGCGTCGAGAGCACCGCCGTACGGCCGTGGGAGGCCACCGCCGTCCACCGCCTGGGCGGCGAGGACTTCGAGGTCTACCCCAACCGTGACAGCGTGCCCTTCGTGTCCCAGTACGGCATCCCCGAGGGCTGGCACCTGCGCACCTTCGTCCGCGGCACCCTGCGCAACGCCGGCTGGCACGACGCTTGGGAACCGGTCTTCCGCGTGGTGGGCTCCGGTGACGAGGTACAGGTCCGGCGGCTCGCCAAGGAGCTGGCCGAACGTCACCCGACCACCGAGGCCGACCGCGACCGTGTGGTGCTCTCCGTCGCGCTGGACGTGCGCGCCACAGACGGGAAGCGCTGGCAGGGCTCGTACCTGATGGACCTGACCGGCGAGGAGTCGGAGAGCGCGATGGCCCGCGCCGTGTCGCTGCCGATCGCCTACGGCGTCACCCGGCTGCTGGCCGGGGCGCTGCCCCCCGGTCTGAACCGCGCCGGCCAGTCCGACGAGGAGGCCGCCCTCTGGATGACCTTCCTGGACTCCAACGGTCTGGGCAGCGCGTTCGCCGACACCGTCCCCGCCCCCCGAGGAGCCGACGCATGACCACCGCAACAGACACCGAAGTCACTGTGGAGGCCGGTTCCGAGGCCGCGCCCGAGGCCTTCGTCCTCACCGGCGCCTTCTGGGTCGTGTGCCGTAACCCCCGCTACCTGGCGGAGCTTGCCGCGCGGGGCCTGAAGGTCCTGCTCATCACCCCGGCGGGCTACCGTGAGGCCGCGGAAGCCGCCCGCAAGGACCCGGAGCACCCGGCGTTCCTCCTCGACGACATCGCCTTCGTGGACGGCTCCCTCGACCAGGAGGGATCGTTCCTGCCGGGCTTCATCGCCCGCGCCCGCGTCTGGCGGCAGAAGTACACGATCATCGGCGCGTACGCGGTCGGCGAGACGCTGGTGGAGCCGACCGGCCTGCTGGGCGACGCGCTCGGCCTGCCGAGCCCAGGGCTGCGGGCGACCCGCGCCTGCCGCAGCAAGTACCTCCAGCGCTGGTACCTGGAGGAGTTCAGCCCCGCCTCCCTGGTGATCCCGCCGGGGGAGCGCGAAGACGCCGCCCTCGACGGGCTGCCGTACCCGGTGGTGGCCAAGCCCGCCACCCGCCACTCCAGTTCGGGCGTGGTGACGGTCGCGGACGCGGCCGAGCTGCGGGCCGAGCTGGCCGGCTACCCCGAGTACGAGACCCTGCTGGTCGAGCAGAAGATCGAGGGCCACGAGTACTCGGTCGAGAGCCTGGTGCAGGGCGGCGAGATCGTTTTCACCTCGGTCACGAGCAAGGAGACCACCGAGTCAGACGCCCGCTCCTTCGTAGAACTGTCTCACTCGGTCCCGAGCGCCCGCCCCGGGGTGGACGACGGACTGCTGGACGCCAACCGGCGGCTGTTGGAGACCCTCGGCTTCCGCGACGGCATCGCCCACGCCGAGTGGCGGACGGGTGTGGACGGGCGGTCGTACCTCATGGAGGTCGCCGCCCGGACGCCGGGCGACGGTCTGCTCGCGCTGTACCACCTGGCCACCGGCCGGCCCCTGGAGCCCGAGATCGTCAAGATCGCGCTGGGCGAGCCCGCCGACTACCCGGCGCCGCGCCGCTGGACCCGCCAGGTCTACCTGGACCACACTCCCGGCACTCTGGAGAACGTCTCCGTCGACTGGCCGGGGATCACCCCCGTCTGGGTCGGCGAGGGCGGGATCTGGCCGGAGATCACCCCGGGCGCCGTCGGCGCGCCGGCCGCGCTGCGCGCGGTACTGGTGCTGAAGGAGAAGGGCACCGGGCTGTCGCCGCTGGCCAGCTCCGACGACCGGGCGGTCACCTTCCTCATCGACGCACCCTCCGCCGGGGAGCTGGACGAGCTGGAGCGCCGGGTCCGCGCCGCGGTGAAGCTGACCGTGGGGACGGTGGACGGGCATGGCCTCTGACACCACAGTCGAGGTTGCGGACGCCGGCGCGGGGGAGCGGGCGCAACGGGCCACCGTCTGGGGCACCTTCCGTGAGGCCCCGCTCCCGGTGAAGACCGTGCTCGCCGGGGTCCTGGTCAACCGCCTCAGCGGCTTCCTCCAGGTCTTCCTCGTCCTGTTCCTGACCGCCAAGGGCTACTCCGACGGCGACACCGTCCTTGCCCTCGGCATCTACGGCGCGGGGGCCGTCGCCGGCTCACTAATTGGTGGCACCCTGGCGGACCGGATGGGCGTACGCAACGCCACGGTCGTCTCGATGGGCAGCACCAGCGTGCTCACCGCCGCCCTGCTCTACGTGCCGAGCTTCCCGGCTCTGCTCGCCGCGATCGCCCTGGTGAGCCTCGCCTCCCAGCTCTTCCGGCCGGCGTCGGCGACACTGCTGGCCGAACTGACCGCCGAGAACCGGCAGGTCATGATCTTCGCGATGTACCGTTTCGGGCTCAACCTGGGCGCGACGGGCGCACCCCTGATCGGCTTCGCCCTCTACAACGCGGGCGGCCACGGGTACACCCTGCTGTTCTGGGGCGAGGCCGTGATCGCCTTGGTGTACACGGTGTTCGCCTGGGCGACACTGCCGGCCCGGGTCGGTCCCGCTCCGGCCGGTGCCACGACGGACCGGGAGGAGGCGCAGGGCGGCGGCTACGCGGCGGTGATCCGGGACCGGCGGTACCTGCTGTACCTGATCGCGGCCTTCTGCCACGCGGCTGTGTACATGCAGTACCTGTCCACGTTGCCGCTGTACATGAAGGACGAGGGGCTGGCGCTCTTCTGGTACACCTTCGCCGTCTCCCTCAACGGGTTCATCGTCATCGCCTTCGAGCTGCTGCTCACCAAGCTCTCGCAGGAGTGGCCGCTGAAGGTGACGATCGGTCTGGGGTTCGCCCTGGTCGGAGCCGGTGTGGCCTTCTACGGTCTACCCATCGGGCCCGCGGCCGTGATCGTCGGCACGCTCATCTGGTCGATCGGCGAGATCATCGGCGGCCCGGCGGTGTTCGCCTATCCGGCGGCCGCAGGCCCGGCGCGGCTGCGCTCCCGGTACATCGGCAGCTTCCAGTTCATGTTCGGTCTAGGCACCGCCGTGGGTCCGATGATCGGCAGCTGGCTCTTCCTTCGGCTGGACGGTCTGGTCTGGCCCGTGATCGCCATGGGGTCGCTGCTGGCGACGGTCTTCGGGCTGATCGCCGTAAGCCGTCCCGAGCTTCCGCCCGCGAAGACGGCAGACCCGGCGCAGGCCGAGGGCCAGCCCTCGCACAGGTCTGAGTCGACATGACCCCCGCTCCCGCACGTACCACCCTCATCAGCACGATTCGACCGGCCATCCACCGGCACGCCTTGAAGGAAAGGACCGCATGAGCACCGATCACGTCCGCCCTAGGTCTGACCACTACCGTTGCATCGGCATCGGGGTGGGCCCCGCGAACCTGAGCCTGGCATCACTGCTCCACGCTCGCCCGGAGGTGAACAACCTCTTTATCGACCGGAAAGAAGCCTTCGGCTGGCACGATAACCAGCAGATCCCCGGTACCACTCTGCAGGTTTCGATGTTCAAGGACCTGGTCAGCCTCGCCGACCCCAAGAGCCCCTTCTCCTTCCTGTCCTACCTGCACGATCAGGGCCGGGTGTACCACTTCCTGCACGCCCAGTTCGCCGACATACCGCGCCTGGAGTTCCGCAACTACCTGGCCTGGGCCTCCCAGCGCAACCCGAACGTCGTCTTCGGCGAGACGGTGCAGGAGGTCGGCTTCGACGAGGTCTTCACCCTGCGCACCGACCGCCGCACGGTGACCGCCGAGAACATCGTCGTCGGCGTGGGCAACCAGCCCTGGGTCCCGCCACAGGGCACACTCGGTGCCACCCAATTCCACGTCAACGACTACGTCGAGGCAGCCCGGAACTTGGGCGGCAAGCGGGTCGTCGTAGTCGGTGGCGGACAATCCGGCGCCGAGGCGTTTCTGGACCTGATCTCCCGCTCCGGTAACGAACTGCCGCGCCGCATCTCATGGATCTCGCGCCGCCGCAACTACTTCCCGATCGACGACTCTCCCTTCACCAACGACTACTACATGCCATCTCATTCGGACTACTTCTACGGTCTGCGCCCGGAGGCCCGCGCCACCTTCAACGCCCAGCAAATCCTCAGCAGCGACGGCATCTCCGAGTCCACGCTGCGCGATGTCTACCAGGCCATCTACGTCCACCGCTTCGTGGAGGGCAACACCGACCTCGTCGGGCTGCACCCCAACCGTGACGTCGTCGGCGTCGAGAAGAACCCCGTCAGTGGCTGGGATCTGACCGTCCGGCACAACGACGAGCCCGGTGCCCCCGCCGAGATCTTCGACGCTGACGTCATCGTCTGGGCCACTGGCTTCCGGCCGGCCCGGATGGACTTCCTCGCGCCGATCGCGGACCGTCTGGAGCGCGACGGTGACGAGCTACGCATCGACGAGGACTTCGCGGTGCACTGGGACGGCCCGGCCGACCGCAGCATCTTCGTCCAGAATGCCGCCCGCGGGCAGCGCGGCCTGGCCGACCCCAACCTCAGCTTGAACGCCTGGCGTAGCCAGCGCATCGCGGACCGGCTGTGTGGGGTGCGCACCGACGAGCAGCTGGCGTCCTTCATCGAATGGTCCGCCAAGGCCCCTGAGTCAAGCGCCGCATGGAGCATCGGATGACCCCGCCGCGGCAGGACTCGACGGTGTATGACGTCGCGGTGGTCGGCGGTGGTGTGCTCGGCCTTACCATCACCCAGGAGATCCTCTCCCAGAAACCGCAGGCCCGCGTGGTGGTCCTGGAGCGGGACGCAGTCGGCAGCGGTGCCACCCGCCGCTCAGCAGGCCTGCACTTCCCGCGCGGCTCCTCTGCACGGATCCGCGAGATGGCCTTCCACAGCCAGGAGCGCTACGCGGCGCTCAAGGCGGCCCGCCCCGAGCTGCCGATTCATAGCCTGGGCATGACGGTGGTGGCGCCCGCTTCGGCACAGGAGCGACTGC
This sequence comes from Streptomyces sp. Wb2n-11, assembly GCF_001049855.1. Classification (NCBI taxonomy): domain Bacteria; kingdom Bacillati; phylum Actinomycetota; class Actinomycetes; order Kitasatosporales; family Streptomycetaceae; genus Streptomyces; species Streptomyces sp. Wb2n-11. Next base: position 5,850,906 of record NZ_CVPB01000001.1, on the reverse strand, counting down.
AGGAGACCTACCTGCCACAGGCGCGGCTGCGACCCGTCCTCGAGGTGGCCGGGAAGACCGCTCTGCTGCCGGAGGGCACCGCCGCTTGGAAGGGCGACGGTTGCCAGTACGCGGACGTCCACGCCCTCACTCAACTGCTGGCGCGTGATCTGCGCCGGATCGTGGAACTCCGCGAAGGGGTCGAGGTCACCGCGGTGACACCTCTCACCGACTCGGTGGAGCTTTCCCTGGGCATGGGTGGCACACTCCACGCTGGACAAGTGATCCTGGCCCCCGGCCCCTGGCTCGCGGCCCCCGCGTGGAAGGATCTTGTATCACCGCTCGGGGCCCGAGTGAAAAAGATCGTGGCTCTGCACATCGAGGTCCCGCCCACCGCTGGAGACCAAGCGGTGGTCTTCCAGGACGAGGACGCCTTCCTGCTGCCGTATCAAGAGCGCGGCCACTGGCTGTTCAGCTACACCTGCCAGGAATGGGACGTCGATCCGAACACCGTCGCGGCGAGCCTGACACATGCTGACCGGGACGCGGCACTCACCGTCCTGGCGCGCTACGCACCCCACTTGATCGAGCACTGCGTCTCCGGCCGGGTCTTCTGCGACGCGTACGGCCCCGGCTTCGAACCGCTCGTTCGCCCGCTCACGGCCGACGGCCGAGTCGTTTTCGCGGGCGCCGGCAGCGGCTCCGGATACCGGCTGGCCCCTGCCATCGCGGCGGAGACCGCGAATCTGCTTCTCGTTCCGTCCCACAGAAAGGACGACTTTTCGTGATCATCAATACCTATGACGACACCGTGCTCAACGAGGCATTCGGCATCGACATGAGTGATATCCACGGTCTGGGTGTCGGCGCCGGCTGGGGCCGGGTCTCTCCCGGCACCAGTTCCGACAGCCACCAGCACGACGAGACCGAGTTCTTTGTGATCGTCAGCGGCCGGGGCGAGTTCGTCGTCGACGGCAAGCGCCACCCGGCCGCTCCCGGCACGGCCGTCCTCTTCGAGCCGTTCGAGTCCCACGTCCTGGAGAACACCGGGGACACCGACCTGGTCTTCCTCACCCAGTACTGGCGGGACGCCGGGCGCGCCCTGGCCTCGGCGCTCAACGCCGAGCGCAAGGACTTCGGCGACCGCCCCGTCTTCGTCTTCTCCACCCCGCCCACTCCCAACGGCGACCTGCACCTCGGCCATCTGTCGGGTCCCTACCTCGGCGCCGATGTCTACGTCCGCCACCAGCGGCTGAATGGTACCAATGCCTGGCACCTGACCGGCAGCGACGACTACCAGAGCTACGTGGTCGCCGCGGCCGCCGCCGACGGCGTCGAACCCGCCGAGGCCGCCGCCCACTACAGCGCCGAGATAGCCAAGACGCTCGAGCTGATGGACATCTCGCTCGACCAGTTCACCGTCACCGACACCGCCCCGGAGTACCGGTCCGGTCTGCAGGACTTCTTCTCCCGCATGGTCACCTCGGGCCGGGTCACGGTCACCGAGGCCGACGCCCTGTTCGACGCGGAGAGCGGCCAGTACCTCTACGAGGTGGACGTCACGGGCAACTGCCCCGGCTGCGGTTCGGGCGCCGGCGGCAACATTTGCGAGCAGTGCGGCGAGCCCAATGTCGTCACCGACCTGACCGACCCGGTCTCTGCCCTCTCCCCGGCCGCCCCGCGCCGCGGCCCGGTCTCCCGCTGGTCGCTGTCGCTGCACGAGTTCCGCGAGGACCTCGACACCCACCACCGTCTGGGCCGGGTCCCGGCCAGGCTGCGCGAGCTCACCGACCGCCTCTTCCGCCGCCCTAGCCTCGACATCCCGGTCAGCCACCCCTCCTTCTGGGGCGTGCCCCCGGCCGAGAAGGACCTGAACGGACAGGTCATCTGGGTGTGGCCCGAGATGTCCTACGGCTTCCTGTACGGAATCCAGGCCCTCGGCGCCCGCCTCGGCGAGAACTGGAAGGCCGCCGAGCCGCAGCAGGACTGGAAGATCGTCCACTTCTTCGGTTACGACAACAGTTTCTACCACTCGGTGCTCTACCCGGCCCTGTACAAGCTGGCCTTCCCTGGCTGGGCGCCGGACATCGACTACCATGTCAACGAGTTCTACCTGCTGGAGGGCCAGAAGTTCTCCACCAGCCGCCGCCACGCCATCTGGGGCAAGGAGATCCTCGGTCCGGACTCCGTCGACGCCGTCCGCTACTTCCTCTCCCGTACCCGCCCCGAGGCCGAGCGAACCAACTTCCAGCGCGCCGCGTACGAGGCGACCCTCGAGGACACTCTCATCGGCACCTGGCAGGCTTGGCTGAATGATCTCGGCTCTCGGGTTGCCAAGCACTACGGCGCCGCTGCCCCCGACGCCGGCACCTGGACGCCGGAGCACTCCGCCTTCCTCGGCCGGCTCGGCAACCGCCTCGACGCCATCTCCGCCAGCCTCGGTTCCGAGGGATTCTCTCTCAACGAGGCCGCCGCCGAGCTCGACGGCATCGTCAACGACACCGTGAGGTTCTCACGCAAGGAGGGCCGGCTCGCCGAGACCGCTGGCTGGGAGAGCGAAGCACGTACCGTCATCGCCCTCGAACTGGCTGCGGCCCGGCTGCTCGCTCAGGTCGCCGCCCCGGTCATGCCCCGCTTCGCCGCCCGTGTAGCCGAGGCGCTTTCGCTGCCCGCGCCCACCGCATGGCCGCGTACGGTCGAACTCCTCCCCCCAGGCAGCGAGATCCGCCTGGCCGACGCCGTCTTCTTCGTCCGGACCGGCCAGTCGGCACCCAGCGCCACCGCCGCCGGCGTGCGCCTGGTCGATTGGCTGAGCGAGCTCGTACGGACCCTGCTGCAACTGCCCGCCGACGAAGTGGTCGCCACACGCGGCCTGAACGCCCTCGGCACCAGTTCACTGCAGGCCGTCACGCTGCAATACCAGATCCTCGAGACACTCGATGTGGACGTCACCCTCGACGAGCTGCTCGACGCCGAGGACATCTCCGCGCTCGCCGCCCTCGTGCAGGAACGCGCGGAGGACACCGCCGTCACTGAGCTGGTCGAGGCGGAGAACCCCCGATGAGCTTCCGCGACGTACTGCATGAGATCGAGGGCCGCGGCCTGTTCGTCGAACTGTCCGGTACCGACCTGCGCCTGCGGGGCGGCCGGGAGAACATGGAACCGGACTTCATCGCGCGGATCAAGGCCGTGAAAGAAGACCTGATCTCCTACCTCCTCGACGAGGAGAAGAACGGTCCGGGCTTCCCGCTCACCACCCTGCAGCGCGCCTACCTGCTGGGCCGCAGCGGCATCTTCGAAATCGGCGACGTGGCTAGCCACGTCTACCACGAGATCGAGGGCTCCTGGGACGTGGACCGCCTGGAGGAGGCGCTAGCTGCCGTCATCTCCGCCCACAGCGCGCTGCGTTCGCGCTTCTCCGCCGACGATCGGCAGGTCACCGAGATCCACTGGACCCGGTTGCGGATCCCCCGCCTCGACCTGCGGTCCAAGAACCCCGAGGAGCAGGACCGGATCCGCTGCGAGCTGCGCGAGGAGCGCTCGCACCGCGTACTCCCCGCCGACCGGGCGCCGCTGCTCGCCGTCGAGGTGACCGTCCTCGCCGACGACCGCATGGTGCTGCACATCAGCCACGACGGGCTGATCATGGACGGGATCAGCATGTTCATGTTCTTCCGCGCCTGGTGGAGGGAGTACCAAGGCAACGGCTCCGGCGCGGCGGAGGAGCTGCTGTACGAGGACTACGTCACGGCCGTGGAGGCCGGGCGGGACCGGGCCCCGGCCCGCCGCTCGCGCGACTACTGGCTCGCCCGCATCGACGACCTCGCCCCGCACCCCGACCTGCCTTTGCGCACCAGCCCCTCGGCGCTGTCCTCGTCCCGGTTCTCCCAGCGCCAGGTGCGCCTTGGCCAGGAGGCGTGGGCGACGCTCAAGGAGCGGGCCGCCGACGCCGGTCTGACCCCGTCGGCGGTGCTGCTCACTGCGTATGCGGAGACCCTGGCCACCTGGGGCGCCGGAGCCCGGTTCACGATCAACACCACGGTCGCCAACCGTCCGCCCATCCACCCCCGCGTGTTCGAGGCCATCGGCAACTTCTCGGACACCCTGCTGGTCGAGGCGGAGGTGGACCGGAGCCTCACCTTCGTGGAGCGGGCCCGCGTCCTGCAGACCCGGCTGCGCAAGGACCTGGACCACCGGCACTTCTCCGGCGGCCAGGTCATGCAGGAGCTGGCGCGCCGCCGCGGCGGCGTGGCGGGCGCCCGGATGCCCTTCACCTTCAACAGCGCGATCGGCCACGGCAACACCGAGGCCGACGGCTCGGCCCTGGAACTGTTCGGCCCGGAGGTCTTCACGGTCTCCCAGACCCCGCAGATCTGGCTGAACGCCTTCGCGATGGAGCAGCACGGCGGTCTCGTCGTCCAGCTCGACGGCATCGACGAGCTGTTCCCGGAGGGGCTACTGGACGCTTTCACCCACGGCTACCAGACCCTGCTGGAGGACCTGACTGACCTGCGCTCCTGGCAGCGCACCTCCTTCGACCTGCTGCCCGAGGCGCAGGTCGAGCGGCGCCGCGAGGCCAACGATACGCAGGTCCGGCTGCCGCCGACCATGCTCGGCGACGCGTTCGTCGAGCAGGCCCTGCGGACCCCGGACGCAGCCGCGATCCTCACCTCCGGCCGCGAGGTCGGCTACGGCGAGCTGCTGCAGCGAGCCGCCGCCGCGGCGCGCTGGCTGCGCGATGGCGGCGTCGGCCGGGACGAGCTGGTCGGCCTGGTGATGCACCGCGGTCCCGAGCAGATCGTCGGCATTCTCGCCACGGTGCTGGCCGGAGCGGCGTACCTGCCCGTGGACGCGGGCCTGCCCGCCGAGCGACAGGACTACATGCTGCGCGACGGCCGGGTGCGCCGGGTTCTCACCAACGCCGACTGGCAGGACACCAGCGGGGAGCGGGAGGTCATGTGCCTCGACATCACAGACCACAGCGCAGGCAGCGACGTCGGCCGGGCGGACGCCACGCCCGAGGTACCCGCCCGGCTGCCCGGCTCGGACCCCGACGACCTCGCCTACGTGCTCTACACCTCCGGCACCACCGGCGCGCCCAAGGGCGTCATGGTCACCCACCGCAACGTCACCAATATCGTCGCTGACTGCCACGAGCGTTTCGGCATCGCCCCCGCCGACCGCTTCTTCGCCATCAGCGCCTTCAACTTCGACCTGTCGGTGTGGGACGTCTTCGGCGCCCTCTCGGCGGGCGCGGCCCTGGTCATGCCCGACCGGGACAGGGCCGTGGACCCGGCGCACTGGCTGGACCTGTGCGAGAGCGCGGGGGTGACGGTGTGGAATTCCGTTCCCGCCATTGTCAACCTGCTGCACGACCAGGCGGTCGCGGACGCGGTGGTCCCGTCCGCGCTGCGCCTCGTGATGATGAGCGGCGACCGTGTCCCGCCGACCCTGCCGGCCGCGCTGCGCACGCTCAAGGCCGACCTCGACGTGATCTCCCTGGGCGGCCCCACCGAGACGACTATCTGGAACATCCTGCACCCGGTCGGTCCGGGGGAGGACGGCAGCGAGTCCATTCCGTACGGCCGCCCGAACGCCAACAACCGCGCCTACATCCTGGACCGGGACGGCCTGGACGCCCCGGACTGGGTGACCGGCGAGATCTGCGCGGCGGGCACCGGCCTGGCCCGCGGGTACTGGGGCGACGAGGAACGCACCGCCGAACGGTTCTTCCACGACGCCGTGCGCGGTGAACGGATGTACCGTACCGGGGACCTGGGCCGGATGCTGCCCGACGGAAACATCTCGATCCTGGGCCGCAGCGATTTCCAGATCAAGGTCAACGGCTATCGCATCGAGGCCGGTGAGGTCGAGACGCGCCTGGTCGCCGTCCCCGGCGTCACCAAGGCCGTGGTCGCGGGCCAGGCCGGCGCCCAGGGTGCCCGCCTGGTGGCCCATCTGGTGGCAGCCGGCGAAGGCCGCCCCACCGACACCGAGCTGCGCGACGCGCTGCGCCGTGATCTGCCCGACTACATGGTGCCCACCGCCATGGTCTGGCACGTGGAGCTGCCACTGACCAAGAATGGCAAGGTGGACCGCAGCAAGCTGGCCACGGCGGCCGTCGCGGCAGCGGTCCCTGCTCAGGAGACCCGCAGCGGCGGTGAGCCCACCACGGAGACCGAGAAGACCTTGGTCTCGATGTGGACGACGGTGCTGCGAGGCAAGCAGGTCGGCATCCATGACAGCCTGGGCTCGCTGGGCGGCGACTCCATCGCCGCCGCGCGCATCCTGACCGCCGTACGCAAGCAGTTCGGGATCACCGTGCCGCTCGACGCGTTCGCCGAGATGGACTGCGTCCACGCGCTGGCCGAGGCTCTCGACGAGCAGCAGGCGGGGGCGTCGCGATGACCATCCCCTCGGTGATCAACCGGATCGTCTCCACCGCTCCCTCCGGCGGCAGGATCTCCTTCGCCCGCCTAGACGGTACGGAGACCATCGGCCTGCCGGAGCTGTACGAGCGAGCAGGGCGGCTCGCCGGACACCTGCGGGACCGGGGCGTCGGGCCGGGCGACCGGATCGGCATCCTGGCCGCGAACAGCCTGGAGTGGGTGCTGCTGGACCTGGCGGCGCTGCGGCTGAAGGCGGAGACCGCCGGGTTCGAGCCCGGCAAGTTCGACCCGGCGGACGATCTGACCGGACGCTACGGCCTGACCCTGCTCTTCACGGACCGGCCCACGGACACCCACCGGTCCATGTCGATGAGCGAGGTACGGGCACTCTCGGAGCCGGCGGTGCGGCCGGTCGGCGCGGCAGCCCCGGCGCCCGTGACGTGGGCCCCCCGGGACGTGACCACCATCAAGTTCACCTCCGGCAGCACCGGCACTCCCAAGGGGCTCGGCGCGACAGCCGGCAGCATCGACAGTTCGCTCGCGGCCGTGCAGGAGATCTTCGGCCACACGCCGGGTGACGACCTGTTCGTCTTCCTACCGCTGTCGCTGCTCCAGCAGCGCTACTGGATCTACTCGGCGCTCGCCCACGGGCACGACGTCACGATCAGCACCTACGAGGCGGCCTTCGCAGCGCTGCGCCGGGTCAAGCCGACCGTGGTCATGGGCGTGCCGGCCTTCTACGAGACGGCCAAGCGCCAAGTCGAGTCCCGCATACGGCGCTCGGGCGGCACGGCGACCGCCGACGACGCGGCCCGCCACCTGTTCGGCGACCGGATCCGCTACCTGTGGACCGGATCCGCACCGGCTGACGCGGCGATGCTGCGCTTCTTCACGGACGCCGGACTGCCCATCTACGAGGGCTACGGCCTCAACGAGACCTGCATCGTCGCGAAGAACCACCCGGGCGCGACCCGGGAGGGCAGCGTCGGGCGCGTACTGCCGGGCAAGCAGGTGCTGCTCGACGAGGACGGGGTGGTCAGCGTGCGCAGCGAACATCCGGTCGGCTACGGCTACACGTACGCCAAACCGGGTGACTCCGAGCGCGTCTTCGACGCCGACGGCACGGTGCGAACCGGCGACCTCGGCTACATCGACGAGGACGGATTCCTCTTCATCCGGGGCCGGGCCGATGACGTCATCGTCCTGGACAACGGCAAGAAGGTCATCGTCCGGCCGCTCGAAGAGCATATGCGGACCAGTCCGGCCATCGCCGAATGCGTCCTGTTCTGCCCCACTCAGACAGACCTGGTCGCGGTCGTCTCACCGGCGGCGCTGCCCGCCGACCCGGACGCCATCCTCGCCCAGCTCGCCCTGACCAACGCCACCTTCGGCAGGGATCAGCGGATCAGCCGGGTCGTCATCGCCGACGAGCCGTTCAGCATCGACAACGACCTGCTCACCTCGCAGTACAAGCCGAAACGACCCCGGATCCTGGCCGCCTACCGGACCAGCCTCCACGACAGCAAGGCAGGCATGCATGCACCCTGACACCGTCATCGACACAGGTATCGGCCCCGCCATCGAGAAGGCGGCCCGCGAGACCCTCTCCGCCGTCCTCGACCCGGAGGTCCCCCCGGAGGAACTGGACCTCGACGCGGACATGGTCGGCTCCTACAGCCTGACCTCCCTCAACAAGGTCCTCTTCCTGACCGAGGTGTGCGAGGCGACCGACGTTGACCTCGCCAACTTCACCGAGCACGACCTCGCCGACATGCTCACCCTGCGCAGCGTCATCGAGTCCCTCATCCAGCACACCAACAACAAGGCGGTCTGAATCATGTCCTGGTTCCAGAATGCGGCAGTGGTCCTGGAGAACGAGCACGTCCTGCTGCGGCCGGTCGCCGAAGCGGACCGCGAGGCCGTGCGCGCCGTCGCCATGGACCCCGACATCTGGCGCTACTTCGTCTCCGCGGTCACCGACGACGTCGACTACGCCACCTTCTTCGACGCCTGCCTCTCCGACCACGCGGCCGGCCGCCGCGCGGTCTACGTTATCGTCGACAAGGCCTCGGGCCGCGTCGCGGGCAGCATGAGCTTCGGCAACATGGCCGAGGCCGACAAGCGCCTGGAGATCGGCTGGTCCTGGCTGGGTCGCGACTTCCGCGGCAAGGGCATCAACCGCTGGGCCAAGTACCTGCTGCTGCGCCACGCGTTCGACGTCCTCGAAGCCGAGCGCGTCGAGTTCAAGACGGACATCCTCAACATCCAGGCCCGCCGCGGTCTGCGCAACATCGGCGCTGTCGAGGAAGGCACCCTGCGCAGCTTCAACTTCATGCCGGGTGGCCGCCGCCGTGACGCCATCTTCTACAGCGTCCTGCGCGCCGAATGGCCCCGAGTGGAGGGGGAGCTCGCCACGAAGCCGAAGGTCACCCCGCAGGAGCCGCAGGACGTCGCGGTGCTGAGCGCCGCCGGATGACCAGGGGCGGGGAGATACCCCTCATCCACGCGTCGGGTGACCCGTTCGCCTTGGGACGCGCCCACGGTGAGGCCCTCGCCAGTCCGCTGCGTACCTTCCTCGACGACTCGCTCTGCCGACTGAACAAGGTCATGCAGGAGCCCGTGTCGCTGGCCGGTCTGCTGCCGTCGATCGCCGCCTACCGGGCGGCGGTCACGGCGGCGGTCCCCGCCCTAGCCGACGAGGTCTCCGGCCTCGCGGCTGGGGCCGGGATCGAGGAGCACGAGGCCTGGCTGCTGCAGTTGCGCCGGGAGATCATGGGCTACCGCAAGGTGCCCACCATGGGCGACTGCACGACGTATGCCCGCACCGGCGCGGGCGGTCCGGTCCTCGCCCAGACCATCGACCTCAACGGTGATCTGGACGACTACCTGAGCGTGCTGAAGGTGGAGCGGTCCGACAGGCCCGGGCGGCGCTCGCTCGTACTGAGCTTCGGCGGGTTGCTCGGCTACCTAGGCCTCAACAGCGACGGCCTCGCGATCGGCCTCAATCTGGTGCTGGGCGGCGACTGGCGCCCCGGCGTGCCGCCGTACCTCGCCATCCGGCACCTGCTGGACTCGGCGGGCAGCGTCACCGAGGCCCTGGAGATCCTTCGCGGGCTGCCGCTGGCCAGCTCCCGCACGCTCGTCCTGTGCGACCGCGAGCGCGTCGTCTACGTCGAGGTCCTCGGCGACGAACTCCGCGTCGTGGAGGGCCCGGAGGCCGTGCACGCCAACCACTTCCTGCACCCCGACTTCGTCGCGGGCGACGAGATCAACATCTTCGCCCGCAACTCCTCGGTCCGCAGGCTGAAGGCGGCCGGCGCTGGACTCGCCGCGCTGCCCCCGGGCTCGGGCGCCGAGGCGCATTTCGGGCTGCTGGCGCTGCCGCCGATCTGCGTACCGAACCGGGGCGACATCCGCGCCGAACGGACCGTCGCGGCCGTGGTGATGCTGCCGGACCGGGGCGAGCTGCACGTACGGCCCGGGGATCCGTCGCTCAGCGCCACCCAGGTCTTCAGTCTGTAGTGGCCACCCCGGCCCCTTACAGCACCGAAAGGAGGAGAACACACATGGACGCATGGCTGGTGGATCTGGACGAGCACGCGTGGTCACCGGCACGGTACGCGAACACCGGCGCACATCCGGGCCGCAACGCCCGGGCGACACCGGAAGAGAGCAGGCGCGCGGCGGAGTTCACCTACGCGTCCACCACCCGCCGCTTCCTGCGGGCCCGGCTGGCGGTGCGGGAGCTCCTGGGGGAACGGCTCGCCGTCCCCCCGGCGGAGCTGCGCGTCGCTCAAACGCCAGACGGAAAACCGTATCTGCCGGACCATCCACACCTGCACATCAGCTGGTCGCGCTCGGAACGGCTGCTGCTCCTCGCGGCGGCCGTCACCGGCCCGATCGGCGTGGACATCGAATGGCTGCGGCCGATGCCCGCAGCCCTGGACGCGCTCGCTACCGTCTACCCCGCACTGCCGGTCACCGCCGAACCGGAGGTCTTCCTCCCGGCATGGACCCTGCTGGAGGCCGCGGTCAAGGCGACCGGCCTCGGGCTGACCCGGGGTGCGAAGGACGTCGATCTCGCCCTCGGCCCCGGCAACACGGTGTCGCTGCGCGGCATCGTCGGCCACGGGCCCTCGAACGCCTGGTACGGCCATACGGAACCACTCGCGGCAAGCGGCGCGCTCCCGGCGGCCGTGGCTGCCGTGGTCACCCGGGACCGGCCCCCGATGTCTCTGAACCAGCTGCTCGGCAGAGACCGGCCGACTCCGGCGCTCACCTCGCAGGGCAGCCCGGACCCCTTCGTCCTGACCCTGTGACCGCCACCGAAGCATCGAGGACCGACACGATGACCCGACCCACCGGTGCCCTGCTCAGGCTGCATGCCGTCGCCCCCGGGCTCGGCACGGCCGACCTGGCCCGCGCTGTCTCCCGCGCACTGACGGGCGAGGACTCCCCGCCCGGGGGATGGCGCGCCGGGCGGCGCGGCCAAGTCTTGCGGCACGAGGGGACCAGCGCCGAGGTGACCGGCGCCTGGGACGGCCCCGAGCTGCGGCTGCGGCACCGGGGCGAACCGGCCGACGCGGCGTGGGCCACCGGACTGCTGGACGCGATCGCCACGGTGGCGGCCGGGGCGGACCCGGCGACCGCGGATGCTGCCCTGCCCACCGCCGTACCCGACGCGGACCGGGATCTGGCACCGCGCGCGGACGCGCCCGCCTACCTGACCTGGCGGGCCCTCATGGCCCGCTGGCAGGTCGCCGACCGTGACCTCGCGGAGATCACCACACCGGGCCTGCTCACTGCACCGCTTCCCGCTGCCCCGTCCGCCGCATCCGGCCCGCCCCACCCGTACCGCTTCGAGAAGCCCGTCTTCGTCTTCGACCACATCGGCCCTCCGAAGCCGCCGTCAGGCTGGCTGCTGCGTGCATGGTTCGCCCCCGACACGGGCGTATACCACTGCTCAGTCGCGTCCGGCTCCCGGCTGTCCGTCCGCTCGCCCGACCCGGCGGCCGCTGACCGCTGCACGGAGCTGCTGGCCGCCTGGCAGGCCCTGACCGCCCGCTACGAGGCTTAGGGCTTGCAGATCATTAACTTGCGTGTTGTCGCCCTTGACGCCGCAGCTAAAGCCGGGTGTTCGACAGCAAGTTGTTTCCCTGCAAGCCCTTAGCTTGAAATTTAACGAACATCTTGTTTTGCCCCTCGGTGTTCGGTGAGGGTTTCGCTGCGTTTCACGGTCTTTCCGGGCTCATGTCGGGGTGCCGGCCTGCGGTTCTTCGACCCGGCGGTGCGGCCGGGTCCGGGCCGGGAGGGTTTCGGTGCGGCTGCTGGACTGAGGGCAGTCGCGCGGATGTTGCGAAACCCTCGCCGGACTCGGGCGGGAGTGAGGCGACGCGGGTTGGCGGGCTTCTCCCAGGGGCGACGGAGGTCCTCGGCGAGGGGGCGGGTGAGGCGGAGCTGGGTGTGGGCGGCGACGATCAGCCAGGTCCACAGGTCGGCGGTGTCCGCGTGGCGGATCTTCGGAGTGGTCCAGCCAAGGGTCTGTTTCATCAGCCGGAAGGTGTGCTCGAGATCGAATCTGCGGAGGAACGCCTGCCACCACCGGTCCACGTCCGCGCTGGTGGCGGCGGTGGCCGAGCACCACAGCCAGACCGGTTTCGGGGTGCGGTTTCCCGGCAGGTGGTCGACCTCCAGGCGGAGCAACGTGCCGTGCAGGATGGGAAGTTCCTCCTCGGCGTGCTCCAGCCAGGGGCCGCGGTGGGTGAGCCGGGGGTGCATCCAGTCCCAGGCCATCGCGCGAGCTTCGCCGTAGCGGGTGGTGCCCGTGGCGGTGGTGACCTCGGGCTCGTGCCAGCTATCGGGCTTGGCGAAGGTCATCACGCTCCCGTGCCGACGGGGCCGCCCGCCCTTCGGTCCCGAGCGGATCGGACCGGAGTCGCGGAGCATGACGCGGTCCGAGCGCAGACGCCCGACCAGAACGACGGGCAGGTCGGCCAGAGCGTAGGAGAGGTAGGCGACGTCGTAACCGGCGTCCATCACGATCAGGATCTCGGGGTCGCCCGGCTTCCACTGCCCCGCCCCACGCAGCCGGTCCACGACCTCACGGAGCTGGTCGGCGGTCAAGGCCGTCGCATCGTCCGCCGGCCCCAGCCGCACCGCGTCCAGGAGTGCCACCCACGAGGTGCGGCCTGTTTCCAGGGCGGCGACGAAGGAGTAGGGCCAACCGGGAATGAACTGGTCCGTCTTGCGGTCGCCCCGTCCGTAGACGTGGCAGAACAGCCGCTCATCGCTGGTCGGAGCATCCGGGCGCAGCCAGTGGGAGACATCGACGGCCAGGACGATCCGCCCGTCGGCCGCCTTCGGCAGCGGCAGCCCCGCCAGCGACCGGCGAAGCCGGGCCGGCTCCAGCCAGCCCCGGTCGAGGCCCGCGTACAGCGCGCCGTGCCCACGGCGGTGCTCGGGCGCCAGTGACAACTCCACCAGCGTCTTGACCGGCCCGTCCGTGCACAACACGGCGTCCGTCAGCTCGAAGAGCGCGTCCGCGCGAGCGTACAGGCAGTCGTAGAACTCAACCCGAAAGCGGGACAAGACGCCCAACGCCTCGCCTGCGGACCCAACTACAGGGAAACTCATACGCAGCGGCCGTTCCTCGTGCGTGCTTCGTGACTCGACATCTCGAAGCGTGAAGAACGGCCGCCCTTACTGTCCGGGGAAGAACCGCAGATCAGCAGGTTGAGTGACCTGCGACGTTAAACGACAAGCTTAGTAGGGTCGGGGACTGGCGCGGTGGCTTCCGCTCCGTTTCCAGTCCCCGACCCTACTTAGGGCGTGCAGATCATTAACTCGTTGCTTTCTGCTCGGTGGTTCGTTGGGCTGATATGGACGGGGTGGAGGAACAACGGGACGTGTTGGCGGCGAAGTTCGAGGCGATCTTGCCGCATCTCGACGAGCGGCAGCGTCGTCTGTTGATAGGGGCGGAGGCCCAGTCTCTTGGCCATGGCGGGATCCGAGCAGTCGCCCGTGCCGCTGGTGTCCGTGAAGGCACGGTGTCGCTCGGTGTGCGGGAACTCGACTCCGGTCAGGCGCCGTTGGGACGGGTCCGCCGACCCGGAGCCGGCCGCAAACGCGTTGTCGACCGGAACCCGGCTCTTCGGGAGGCACTGCTCGCACTGGTCGAACCCGACGTCCGCGGAGATCCCATGTCGCCGCTGCGCTGGACCACCAAATCCACCCGCAAGCTCGCCGGACAGCTGACCCAGCAGGGCCACAGAATCTCCGCGGACACGGTGGGCGACCTTCTGCGGGAGGAGGGCTTCAGTCTGCAGAGCAACGCCAAGACACTCGAAGGCAAGCAACACCCTGACCGGGACGCACAGTTTCACTACCTCAACGAGCGGGCCCGCGACCACCAGGACGGTGGGGCTCCGGTGATCAGCGTGGACACGAAGAAGAAGGAGCTGATCGGTCCGTTCAAGAACAACGGCCGTGAATGGGAGCCGAGAGGCGAGCCGGTGCGGGTCGACACCCACGACTTTCCCGACCCCATGCTGGGCCGAGCGGTCCCCTACGGAATCTACGACGTCGCTCTGAACACCGGCTGGGTCAACGTCGGCACCGACCACGACACCGCTGCGTTCGCCGTCGAGTCGATCCGCCGCTGGTGGAACGGCGCCGGACGAACCGCCTACCCGACGGCCGGCCGTCTCCTGATCACAGCCGATGCGGGCGGCTCCAACGGCTATCGCACCCGCACCTGGAAGACCGAGCTCGCCCGGTTCGCAGCCGAGTCAGGACTGACGGTCACCGTCTGCCACCTGCCTCCCGGCACATCGAAGTGGAACAGAATCGAGCACCGACTGTTCTCCCACATCACCATGAACTGGCGAGGCAGGCCCCTGACCAGCCACGAAGTCATCGTCCAGAGCATCGCCGCGACCACCACCAAAACCGGCCTGACCGTGCACGCCGAACTCGACACCAATCCCTACCCCACCGGCATTCAGGTCAGCGACGACGAAATCGCCGCCCTACCGATCACCAGGCACCGCTTCCACGGCGACTGGAACTACACCCTCCACCCTCAGCATCCGATGGAGGCGGCGCCGACCGACAACACGTCAGCCCAAGCCCCGGCGAGCAGGCGGCCTGGCCTCAGAAGCCGTTGTCGTACCGATCATGGAACGTGCAGGTCGAACAAGGTTCCTGGTCGGGTGATCTTGCGGTGGTGCGGACATGAAGGCGGGGCCTCTTGGTAGCTCGGTGGTGCGAACCTGACCGAGCAGCCCATGGAGGCCCCGTTGTCGTTGTTGTACGCGCTCGCGCCCGCAGACTTCAACTCGTCCGTCGTGTCGTGCGATTGCCTCGCGCACGTGTACGGCAACGCGGCAGATCATCCGGACCGGGTGCGCCGGTATCCCTCGGACATGAGCGACGAGGAGTGGACGGTGGTACGGCCGCTGTTGCCCACACCGGCATGGCTGGAGGGCCGGGGCGGGCAGCCCGAAGGGTACTGCCACCGGCAGATGTTGGATGCGATCCGCTATCTCGTGGCGGGCGGGATCTCCTGGCGGTCAATGCCCGTGGACTTCCCCGGCTGGGACCGCGTCTACGCCTTCTTCCGCCGTTGGCGGCAGCACGGACTGATCACCGAGTTCCACGACCGGCTGCGTGACCGGATCCGGATCCGCGAGGGCCGCGAGGCGGAACCGACGGCCGGGATCATCGACGCGCAGTCGGTGAAGGCTGCCGCGACGGTACCCGCCGGCTCACGCGGCTACGACGGAGGCAAGCAGATCAACGGGCGGAAGCGGCACATCGTGACCGACTGCCTCGGCCTGCTCCTGGTCGTCGCGGTCACCGCCGCGAACGTCGGCGACCGCGAGGCGGCCGTGCCCCTGCTGCAGCGGTTGCGGAACCTGCACCGGGACATCTGCCTTGTCTGGGCCGACGGCGGATACTCCGGCCAACTCGTCCACTGGTGCCGTCAGAAGCTCGCCTTCGCCCTCGAAGTCGTCAAGCGCACCGACGACATGGAGGGGTTCGTGGTGCTGCCGAGACGCTGGGTGGTGGAGAGAACACTGAGCTGGCTGATGCATTCGCGCCGTCTGTGCCGGGACTACGAGACGCTCACCGCGACCAGCGAGGCGATGATCCTGTTCTCGATGATCACGCGGATGAGCCGCCGCCTGGCCCGGCCACGAGCCGACGGCCGGCACTGAACGCCCCCGACGCCTCCTGGAGCAACCACCCGCGCTCGCCAAGGCGCCTGGCCTTCGACCGCACCCCTTCGACCTTCGCCGCGACCGCGTCATCCATGCCCAGTGCCGCCGCGATGTCCTTGGCCCGTGCCGGCTCACGGTCCGGTCGGTCCTGGAGCACGTTCAAAATCCGCTGGTTGTCGAGCGAGAGCACCGACACCGACAGCCCCTCCCGCCACGGCGGCACGATCGATCCCGGCACAGACGCGGACACAGCAGCAGACGCTTCCTTGCCTTCGGTCTCCACCGCGACGGTGGTCTCTTCGGCAGACGCGGCCAGGGCATCGACGAGCTCTTCGCGTGCGATCACTCGCCGGTCCAGCTCAATCTCGGCGGCCTCCAGCGCCGCAGCCGCACGGGCCGCCGCCTCCCGCAGGCCCTCCACCCGCTCGCGGGCGGCCGTTTCCCGTGCCTCCAGCAACCCCAGCATCGACGCCACCGCGCACCCCTCGACGATCTAGCGGAAACAGAACGTCGAGACCATCCCTCAATCCGACCGAAACCATGCCTGACCAGCAGGAACTCAAAGCTCACACTCGGTTCAACAACGGCTTCTCACGCGGCGTTCGCTGCAGGACCCAGAGCTGACCGGCATGACCCGCCAACGGCTCAGTGAACTCATCCACGCACTGACTCCTTCGCTGGAGGTTCAACGCGAGCACGTACTCCGCACACGTCGCGGTCACGAGCGTCTCGTCGCCCCCGGCACAGGAGCCAAAGCCAAGCTCACCCCAGCCGACAGGATCCTGGCCACCGTGCTCCACCTGCGCAAACTCGCCACCATGGACCTCCTGGGCCAACTCTTCGGCGTCACCGCCATGACCATCAGCCGCGCGAAACAGGAAGTCCGCCCACTCCTCGAAGCACACGGCCACCACATCACTGCCTCGACGGCCCGCTTCCGCACACCAGCCGATGTTGCGGCGTTCCTCGCTCCCGATCCCACCCAGACCAAGATCAAAGCGACGAGTTAATGATCTGCACGCCCTTAGACGGGCAGGTGCGCCTCGATCGCGGCGATGACCTCGGGGGACTCGGGCTCGGTGCGCGGGCGGAAGCGCGCCGCGGCCTCACCGGCGGGGGAGATCCGGCCTCCCTGGAAGCCCGCTACCTTCCAGGGCTGGCGTCCCGTCGGCCGAGGATTCCGGAGCGACCTGCACGGCCCCTCCCAGCACGAGACCACTCCGTCTGACTGACCGGCACCCGTAGTCGCCCGTAGGCTGCGGCCATGAGGTTCGATTCGCCGATGCCGTCCCCGCCGTTCCCTTCGCCCGACAACGCCGTGCTCCGGTTGATCGTGGGCAACGCCATCGAGTCGGTCCGCAGCGGTGGAGCCTCCGTGGAGGAGGCGATCCTGCACGCGGCGGTCCACGGTTGGTACGAGGGCCATATCCAGGGTGAGGACGAGTGCCCCGGGTGCGACTTCCGGGGCGGGCTGCCGAAGAACACCCGGCGCGGCTGACCACACCTGAAACGCCGAGGAACGTCACCGATTCGTCGGTGACGCTCCTCGGCGTTTGGTCCCTTGCTCGCCTATGCCAGGTAGATGCCGGCGAAGACTCCGTCGAAACCGAGCGCGACGAGGCCCTCCTCGACGCTGGGGTAGGTCGTCCCGTCCGGACTGTCGATCAGGGCGTCGAAGTCGGCGCGGCTGATCCCGGGTTCGAGCCACTGGTTACTGCACCGGCAGCGGATCCAGACGTTGCGGCCGTGGTTGATGAGTAGCCAGTCGCGTCGGGCCCGGCAGGCCGAGCACATCACGGGGATGCCGCCGAGGGCCAGTTCGTGTGGGTGGCTGACGCAGCGGGTCGCGCCGGGGCCGTCGACCGGCCGGGTCTCGTACTGGAGTTGCAACAGGGGGTCGATGCCGGCAGGAAGGACGGGCAGCGCGGGGGCCGGCTCCGTGGTGCGGTCGGTGGTTCTGAGCACGAGCGTCATCTCCCGATCGAGGGCTTCCTGTTTTCATCCGTAACAGCCGGTGGAACCGGCTGTCCAGGGGGTTTCATGGAGTCCGGTCGGCCGGTGGACAGCCTTACGGACGCGTTGATCAGCGGCGCGGTGGGCGGCTGCGCGGGTCGGAGACGGCAGGGCGCGGCGCCGCTGTGGGTGCGTTCCGTTCGCTGGTGCGGTTGGCCGAGGTCTTGGCCGGGCGGGTGCCGGCCTGCGGGCGACGCGTAGCTTCGCCCGGGTGGGCGGGGAGCTGAGCGAGGCGGCGCAGACGCCAGACCAGGACGTCATTCACGTCCGTGGCGGTGTCGAGTTCGCGCACGTCGATGGCCTGCTGCAGGAGCGCCTCGGGGTCATGGCCCGCCTGCTCGGCCTGGGCGAGGGTGGCAACCAGGGCATCAGTCTTCGTCGGCATGCCATCCGCTCGTACACCCTGCTCCGGCAGAACGGCGCGGATGGTGGCCTCGTGCGTCCGGCGTTGGGCCTCGGGGAGGGCACGGCCTTGGTCGTTCAGTACTCGCATCGGGGTGGTGGCGGCCTGGCGGTAGGCGGTTCGCAGGTGCTCGGCGGCCTGTCGGGAGGCGTGGGCCTGCTGGGCGTGACCGCGGGCGGAGTGCCAGCGGGCGGCGGCCAGGGTGACCAGGACCAGGGTGGAAACGAGCATCGCGGTGGTGCCGCCGTCCTCGCCCCTGCCGAGCGCGCCGCCGGCCTGGACGATGCCCCGGGCAGCCGAGCGGAGCGCCCGGGTGTCGGCGCGTCCTGCTCGGACGTGGCTGCGGGTCGCCCGCTCGAAGGCGCGGGCGGCAGCAGCCAGCTCGGCGCGGGTGGCGGCCGGGGAGGTCTGGGCGACCGCGTCCAGGAGTTCTCCGACGCCGACGAGCTGGGCGGCGGCTTCGTCGTCGTCACTGTCGAGCAGGACGGCGGCACGCTCGGCGATGTCGGTGGCGCTCCGTCGCTCTCGGGCGGGTGGGGACCAGTCCGATCGGCCTTCAGCGCTCGAAGGCGTTGTCCGCTCGGCAAGGCCGTCGGCCAGCCGGAGACGAATCTTCGGAAGGGACAGGTCAGGGGCCAGCTTGGAGCCGGGGTACCAGATCGGTTCGCCGTGTCGGTTGCGGTCGCCGGGGAGGGCGACGTTGTAGCCAAGCGCGTCGCCGGAGGGAGCGGTCCGCACCTTCACGCGCAGGCCCGCCTTGCGGAGCCGGGTGAAGAACTCCTCTTCGGTGGCCGCTCCGGCGAGGGCCTGGCGGACGGCTTCGCGGAGCGTCTCGCGGGGGCTTCGGGGCGGCCGGTGCGCTCGGCCTTGAAGCGTTCGGCGCTGGTGGGGGTCTTGACTCCGGTGCCGTCGCCGGGCTTGAGCCGGCGCAGGCCCATCTCCTTCTCGATGCGTCGGCATTCTGCCTGGGCCTTCTTGAAGTCGTAGTTCATCCTCGGGCGGCGCAGGTCGCCTCGGACCATGGTGGCCAGGATGTGGATGTGGTCGTCGGCGTGGCGTACGGCGACCCAGCGGCAGCCGTCCGGGTCGCCTTCGGGGGCGAGGTTGACGGCGTGGACCAGACGGCGGGCGACGGTGTTCCACTCGGCGTCGCTCAGCATCCGGTCGCCGGGGTCGGTGCGGACCGAGCAGTGCCAGACGTGCTGGGTGGGCGCGCTGTCACCGGCCTGCTTGACCCGGAGGTCTAGGGCGGCCGTCAGGCGGGCGAGGGTGACCTTGGGATCGGGGTCGGGGCTGGTGTCGCGGCCGGGGTCGGGGGCGAAGCCGTCCCAGCTCCCGACGAGGTGGGGGTCGACGTGCTCGTCGCGCTTGCCGGGGCCGTACAGGTAGACGAGCAGACCGTGGGTTCGCGAGCCGCGCCGGATCTTGGGGACCATCAGCTTCGCCTGCTCACCAGGACATCGGCGGTGTCGTCGACGCGGGCCATGAGCCGGGTCAGGGTCGCGAGGGCGTAGTCGAGTTCGCCGGGACGGGACTGTCCGCCAGCGTTGTGGACGTGGGCGATCTGGTTGATGTTGTTGCCGATCCGGGCCAGCGCGGTGCGCAGGGCGGCGAGTTCGTCAATGGCCGTGTCGAGTCGTTCATTGGTGTGCAGGGTGGTCGAACTGCGGGCGGCGGCGAGGCCGGCGGTGGCGAGGAAGCGGGCGACGGTGATGCTGCGCTGTGTGGCGGCAGCGACGATCTCGGCGTGCTCGGTGTCGGAGAGGCGGGTAGTCGTCTTGCGGGTGCGCTCGCTGGGATTGCGGCGGCGGCGGCGCGGCGTGCGGTCGGGGAAGGCGGGCGTGCTCAGGCTCGGCTGGTCGCGGTCGTCGTCGCGGTCGGCTTCTCCCCCTGCGGCTGGCGCCCCCTGGTGCCGGGTGCCCGGCTGGTTCCCGAGCGCCCTCGCTCGGGGACCAGCCGGGCTTCCCCCGCCCTCTGGGGCGGGGGCAAGTGCGTGCGACGGGCCGTAGGACCGTCGTACGCGACAACTTGCTCCGCCAGGAGCCGTCGTGGGGTCACGCTGCTGTCCGGCGTCGGTCACCGCCGGGTCATCGGTGGTCACCGGCTCGTCTCCGGGTCCTGCTGCTGGATTTCGCGGACGAGTTCCTCGATCCAGTCCATGGCCAGGACCGGGTGGTGCAGGGTCCAGGGGCGGTCATGCTGCTCTCGTTGCACGATCCAGGTGGTGTCGGGGCCGGACTGGGCACCGTGGAGGTGGCCGCGCTGGTGCAGAACGGCCAGCCAGGAGTCGACTTCGGCGGGCGTGGCCGGGTGGGTGCGCATCGGGTGTTCTCCGCTTCTGCTCTGGAGGAATGTGGGGCGGGTGTCCGGAGCGGGTGACCGGCTCGGTCACCCGCTCCGTGGTGTCCGGTCAGTTCCGGGCGGAGGTAATCGGCTGTCCGTGCTGGGCGCGGAGCTGGGCCATCAGGGCGGTCAGGGTGTCGCTGGAGAGCGGGATCTGCTGACCGCGGATCGCCTGGGCGACCACCTTGCGGGTCAGCTTGTCCTCGGCCCTGACCGCTGACCGGGCGATCTTCAGCAGTTCCTCGGTGTCCGGGTCAGCCCGCCGGTCACCGGGTGTCCGGGCATCCCGTTCAGTGACCGGCGGCGGAGTGACCGGCGGGGCGGTGACCGCCGGCGGGCTGTCCTGGTCTCCGGTGACCGGGGCGGTGGCGTCGGGGCGGTCAGTGACCGGCCGCGCCGTGTCCGGCTGTCCGGGCAGGTCAACGGCCTCGTGCGGCTGACCTTGGTCACCGGTGACCGGGTGGCTGCTGTCCGCCGGGGCCCTGTCCCCGGTCAGTGACCGGGAGGCGGAGGCCTGCTTGTCCAGGGACACCAACGGCCGGTCGGTCAGGGCAGTGACCGGCTGACCCGCCCTGACCTGACCGGCCGCCGGCTGCTGCTGCTGACCGACTCGGTCGGTCCGGGTGACCTCGACGCCCTCACCCCGGTCGGTCTGACCGAGGTGACCGGCCTGACCCAGACCCTCACGGTCACTGCCCTTGACCGGTCCTCGGGCGATGAGGATGTAGAGGTGGACGGCTCCAGCCAGGGCGAGCGGGGCGATGGTGGACAGCACCGCGACCACCATGTCTCCGAGCCGGAGTCCGGTGCCGGCGACCGCGTCCTCGTTGAGCCGCACCGCGTGCAGCGCGTTGGCCCAGATGCTGGCGGCGGTGGCCGTGCCGAAGAGTGTCCAGACATAGAGCCGGGCGCGGAGCGGCGCGTTGCGCAGGACCAGGAGGGCCCGGACGCCGTAGGCGATGAACCCGTCGATCACCAGGGGGAAGAGGTAGGTGAGGAAGCCTCGGATGTGGATGGCGACGGCCATCTGCTGGAGGGCGTCGTACGACAGCGCGCATCCTGCGCCGCCCAGGGCGATGACGACCGTGCGGTCCCAGCCTGATATGTGCGCCGCCTCCGGCGCGCTCACGGTGGTCATGCCGCCGTCCCGAAGTCGTCGCGGCCCAGATGCTCGCCGCCGGTCTCGGACGGGACAGTGGTCGTCGCGGGCTGGTTCAGGTCCCGGTTGCGCAGGGCGCGGCGGAATTCGCGGTAGAGCTTCTGGGCGTGTTCCTCGGTGATCTTCAGGAGCCAGGCCAGGCGCTGCTCGGTCACCCCGTGGCGGAAGGCGGCGTGGACGACCGCGCGGCGCTCGGCCTTGGTGAGGTGGACGTCGCGCCCGGCGATGGTGTCGTTGACGCGGCTGTAGTTGAGGCGGTGGGCGATTTTCTCGTGCAGCGGTCCGCGCTCCTCCTCGGTCAGTCCGCCTCGGATGCCGTCGGTGTCACCGCCTTCCAGGGCGGCGTCCAGGCAGGCGCGGCGGACCGGGCACTGGCCGCACAGGGCCTTCGCGGCGGCGATCTTGTCGGTCTCGTCGGGCTCCGGGAAGAAGATTTCGGGATCTACCGGGTTGTACTCGGTGCTCTGGCAGACGGCATCGGCCTGCCAGGTGTGGTCGCCGAGGAGGCGGTGGCGGGCAGGGCTGTTCGTCGTGGGGGTCATGCGGGTTGCTCCGATCGCTCTCCGCGCGCAGGGGCGTCGGCGGAGAGGTGCGCTGGGTCGGGAAGGTGCTCGGGGCGGCGCGCAGAGGGCGCGGCCCGGCGTGGCGGCCTGCGGCGGGTCAGGCGGCGGTGCAGTGGCGTCTGCGGTCGACCGGCTCGAACTCGACCCGGGTAGTCATCTGTGCGAGCCGGGAGGCGACGCGGTCGCCGAGGTAGGCCCGGAGGTCCTTGATGGCCAGGTTGGTGGTGATCAAGGTCGGAAGCTCGTAGTTGTACCGGCGGTTGATCAGCCGGTACGTCACTTCCTCGACCCACTCGCTGGCCTTGGCCGCGCCGAGGTCGTCGATGATCAGGAGCGGGCAGCGGCTGACGGCCGCCAGCTCCCGCTCGCTGTCGACGCCGGGCCGGGGCCGCAGGTCGGCGTACAGGTCGGCGGCGGTGGTCGCGCGCCAGCGCACGCCGACCCCGCTCTGCACCAGCCGCCGGACCGCACCGTACGCCTGGTGCGTCTTGCCCGCGCCGACGACCCCGGCCATCAGCAGGCTGGGACCGGTGGTGACCTGCCGCCGGGCTCCCCGGCTGGGGGCGACGGCCGCCTCGGCGACCTGCCGGACCCAGGCCAGGACCTGGGGGTGGTCGGCGACGGCCGCCTGATAACGCGGGGGCATCCCGGCCAGCAGGGCATCCAGCGGGGAGAACGGCTCGGGCTCGTCGAGGAGCGCGGCGACGTCGGCCGGGTCGATGCTGCGGGCGGCCAGGATCCGGGCCATCCGGTCCAGGGTGCCCTCGCCGAGGGTCTGCGGTTCGCGGTTGCCGGTGCGCATCACAGCTCCTCGGCGTAGGCGACGGCAGCGTTGACCGGGTTGGTCCACGCCTGGTGGGCGGGCACGTTAGGCCGGATTCCCGGCCGCGCCGAACCGCCGGAGCGTGCATTCATGGCCTCGTTGACCATGCTGGTCAGCACGCTCGGGTGCTTGGGGTTGGCCGCGAAGTTCACCAGCCCGGCCCGGATGTGCTCCGGAGCGATGCCCTCACCCAGGAGCTTCTTGGTGATCCGCCCCAGGTGTCCGATCACGTCGCTGGGCGGGCGCTCCTCGCAGGCGGCGACGTACTCGCCGACGAGCTGGTTGGCCGAGACGCCGGCTGCGGGCGCTGTGCGCCCCGTAGGGACAAGAGATCCAGGATCCAAGATCCTAGATCCAGGCGCCGAGTCTTCTGCGAGGCTTCGG
Organism: Streptomyces sp. Wb2n-11; assembly: GCF_001049855.1. Taxonomy (NCBI): domain Bacteria; kingdom Bacillati; phylum Actinomycetota; class Actinomycetes; order Kitasatosporales; family Streptomycetaceae; genus Streptomyces; species Streptomyces sp. Wb2n-11. The sequence continues at coordinate 5,827,629 of NZ_CVPB01000001.1, read as the reverse complement.
GGAAGGTTCGGGGAGCCCTCGCCGAATGCGTCTTGACCTGCGGTTTTCGAGTTCACGCGGCTAGGGGTGCTGGCCATGCCGTCGAGGGCGTCCTGCTGGGCGGCGGGAGCCCCGCCCGTGTGTCCGGGAGGCTCCGAGGTGGTCTTGGCGGGCAGATCGAGGGTTCGGGGAGCGTTCGGCGAGATCTCGGCGAGTCCTCGGGGAGCGGTGGACGAGCCCTCGGTCCGCCGGGTGCAGGAGCCCTTGCAGGGTGCGCACCGGTCGGCAGCCTGGTGCTGCGGGCAGGAGGGAAGCCGCGACTGGCTCGGCTTGTCGATCTTCTGGTGCGCAGACCAGGTCACGATGTGGAGGTAGCGGCGGCCGTCGCATCCGGTGTACCGGCAGATCAGGCCGGCGTTCGCGAGCTGGTGGAGGTCGTCCTCGACGTGGACCGAGGTGTGCTCGGCGCGCAGGGGCCAGAGGAGCCCGGCGATGATCGCGGCGTTGTCGCGGTGGCGGCCGTGGTCGTCGGCCTGGGTGAGCAGCCCGAAGAAGGTCCGCTCTGCCTCCACGGTCACTTCGGCGAGCGACTCGGAGACGAACGCCTCCGGCTTGATGGTGCGTATCCGTGGCATGTCAGCGGCCTCGGCTGGCGGTGATCAAGTCGCTGCGGGTGAGGGTGGCCTCGGCGAGGTCGAAAGTGTGCGGTCGCGTCCAGTCTCCCTCCGGCCAGACCCGCAGGATCCAGCGGGCCGCGACCCTGGCGGTGGTGCGGCCCAGCTCCATGGGCCTTCCGGCCTCGTCCTTGACGACGGCGTGCAGGTAGGGCCACGTCTGCTTCGGGTCGGTAAGGCTGCCCCGGATGGTGGCCGCGCCCGGGATCATGTCGGCGAGCTGGGCGGCGAGGCGGCGCTGGCGGCCGGTATCCGGGCAGGCCGGGGTTCCGCTCGGCATGGCGAGCATGCGATACTCCGTTGTTCGTAGGAGCGCGGTGCGGCGGTTCTCGTGCAAAAGCCCTGCCGCCCGCGTGATGTGAATTGGCGCCTCTTGGGGTGCCGGCCCGGCGCTTGGGAGTTGGTAGCTCCCGGGCGCCGGTTTCAGTTGCCGAACCAGGTCATGGACCGTGCGCTCGCATTCACCTCACCTCCTCTCTGGTGCTCATTCCGTCCCTCCCGGGGCGCCGCCCGGCGGGGACGACGAACATACGTAGACACCTGTGGCAAGTCCATCCCGGCCTTAAAGATCGTTAGCGGTCGCACAGGACTCCCGACGGTTGCTGTCGGGGAAGGTGCTGTCGCGACCGGTCGGCTACGGCTGGATACCGAATCCGACGGCGCGTTGCGCAAGCGGTCACGCCAACGCAACATGCATAGGTGTTCTCCAAGGGCTGGCACCATAGAGAGTCGAGGCCCGACCAACAGGTGCGATACGGAAACGTACGTCAGTTTCGTAGATGCATCAAGCCTGGATTACAGTTGCCCCAGACGCTGGCCCCACCGGCCCGATCGCCACCCCGCAGGAGTTCATGTGCCCCCACGTCAGATCGACGGCAGTCGCATACGCGCTGTCCGACGGGGCAAGGATCTCCATCAGAGAGAGTTGGCCGAGATGGTGGGCGTCAGCGCTCCCACTGTCGCGCGATGGGAGAACGGCCAGGACTTCCCCAAGGGCGAGAAATTGCCCTCGATTGCAGCGGCGCTCGGTCAGCCGCTCGATGTTCTTTTCCCTCACGACGGCCCGCCGGACCTGCAGCTCCTGCGATGCGACGCCGGCCTCAGCGTGGCGGAGGCCGCTGCGATAATCGGCACGAGCCGCGTGCCAGTGAGCAACGCCGAATCTGGTCGGCGCAGGCTTAACGATGCCTACGTGCAGCCGCTCGCACAGGCATACGGGGTGACCGAGGATGAGTTGTTGGCTGCCCAGGACTGCTCGTTCGGGCGTCGCCCCAGGGCCTCGCGCAGCGAGCAGGAGGCCGCACCCCGCACGCTCGGAGAGAAGATCAACTTTCTCCTGCGGTACGGGTACGGCGCCCAGGCAGCGCCCTCTGATAAGGAGATCGCACGGCTCGTCAATGCTCACGCGAGCGTGGCGGTTGTCACCGCCGAGGACATTGCTGCCCTTCGCGCGGGTGTCACAACCGAGGCGTCCGACATAGTGCGTGCCGGCCTAGCCCAGGCGCTTCAGGTCGACGTCGCCATCCTCGGGGACGACGCCGAGCTCAACCCTGCGGCCCGCCAGCTCCTGGAGGCGATCCGTTTCATCGGCTCGATTGACCGAGGGCAGATCCTCGGCCTTGCTGCCCGCGGCAACAGCGAGGGCCTGTCCGCCGGGATGATGGCCCACATCAACGAGCTCGTTGGTGAGCTGAAGCACAAGCTGCCAGAGGTACAGGACGGGGAGTGACGTCGTCGGTGAGCGGTCCTCACGGGCTGCTCCAAGGCCGTTTCCACCCTGCAGGCTCGTCGTCTGTCACGGGCCGTCGACCACGTTGACCAGGGCCTGGTACGAGCTTCCGGGTTAGTGCTCGACAACGCGGAGGGACTCCGGCGTTGCCCCATACCGGGGCAACGCCGGAGTCCCTCCGCTGTTCCTGACCTCGGCGCTCCAACGCCGTTTAACGTCGGTACGCAGGTGGCGGCTGGCTAAGAGGTCGTCTCATTTGGCGAGTCTGCGGTAGCAGATGAGGGTGCAGGCGATGCTGGTGAAGGCCAGGAAGTGGTCGGCTTTGCGTTCGTAGCGGCGGTGGAGGCGGCGGCACCCTCCGAGCCAGGCCATGGTGCGCTCGATGGTCCAGCGGTGGCGGCCAAGACGGTTCGAGGACTCGATGCCTTTGCGGGCGATGCGGTGGGTGATGCCGCGGGATCGGAGCCATCTGCGCAGGTGACGGTTGTCGTAGGCCTTGTCGGCGTGGAGCTTGGCCGGCAGCCTGCGGCGGGGTCCGCGACGGGAGCGGATGGGCGGGATACCCCGCACCATGGGCTCCAGGGCCTGGCTGTCGTGCAGGTTCGCGCCCGAGATGCCGATGGAGATGGGCAGACCGGAACGTTCGGTGATCAAGTGGATCTTCGACCCAAACTTGCCTCGGTCCACAGGATTCGGACCCGTCAGGTCCCCCCTTTCAGGGCCCGCATGTTCACCGAGTCGATCGCACACCTCGACCAGTCCAACTCCCCGCGGGCGCCGAGTTCATCCAGCACCAGACGGTGGAGCTTGGCCCACACCCGGGCCTTGCTCCACTCGGTGAACCGCCGGTGAGCGGTCGGCCCCGAGGGCCCGAACGACGGCGGCAGCTGCCGCCACGTACACCCCGACGTGGCCACGAAGACGATCGCCGCCAGCACCTCACGGTCCCCGTACCGCCGACGGCCACCACCCTGCGGCCTCGACGGAGAAGGCGGCACCACCCGCTCGAACAACACCCACAACTCATCCGGAACCAACCGCTCCACAATCCCCACGGCACCAGATTACCGAATCAATCCAAATGAGACGTCCTCTAAGACGCGGCGAGGTCCACACCGAGCAGCTCGGAGAGAGTGGCTACCGTCTGCTTGGGGTCCTGATTGTGCACCCCCGCGAGGCCGAGCTGCTCTGCTGCCTGAACGTACGCTTCGGTGTCGTCGACGAAGATGCACTCTTCGGCCGGCAGACCCATCAGCTTGAGCGTGGTCTCGAAAAGCTCAGGGTCCGGCTTGCGCATCAGATGCTGCTCGGAGATCACCACGACGTCGTACAGCCGCTCAAGCTCGTAACCGTCGTACAGGTCCCACGGGGTCAAGCCCACCGAGTTGGACAGGATGCCCACCTTGATACCGGCCCGGCGTGCCGCAGCGGCCGCGTCGATCAGCAGCGGCTCAGGGCGAAGATCACCGAAAATCCTGCCCATCAAGTTGTCAGCCGACACGTTCAGCATCCTGCCGGCGAACTCGTTCCACTCGCCCTGGGAAACCACACCGCGCTCAAGGTCGCTGGTGATCCGGACGCCGTCCTCGTCCTTGTACATGGCCGTGAGGCAGGCGCCTTGCGGAAGTCCCTCACGCTGCTCGAAAGCGAGCACTGCGGGCAGCAGCGGAGTGGTGAGCACGCCCCCGAAATCGAGGATGAGGCCGGTGCGGCGGTTGGACATGGGGAAACTCCATTGCTGAGATTTCGGACGCCCATCCAGACCGGACAGCGTCACGGACCCGGCTGTATATGGCGACGGCGATAGCTGTGCGTCGCAGGCCAGGATGTACTTGCGGGACGGAACAAGACCTATCAGTCCGCATCACCTACGGTACCAGCCCAATTCACATAGCAGATGGTGCTGAATCTCACTTACCAGTCTGCCATTCAAGATCGCCATGTCACTTGGCCCCGTTGAACCGAGAAATCAGCCTCCCTGTGAACCTAACTGCAGCTATCGGTCCGGTTCGGATTCCACCCTTGCGGAGTGCAGGAGAAGATTCCGGGTCTGATCTGTGGTGATGCGCGAATAAGCCGTGCTGACTCGGGCCAGCCACGCTGCCTCGCTGTCGGTATCAACGAACGGTTTATCTCTCAAAGGGGCAGCGGCGCATGGACTGGCTGGCGTGGTTTCAGCGGCTTGGAGCGCGGCCTTAATCCAGTACGCTTCCGCAGCCGGCTCAGGGTCGAGGCATGAGACGGTAATGTCCTCCGCGGCGAACATCAGGTCTCGTGGAGCGTAATAGCGCAGCTTCTCGCAAGCGTCAGCAATATCTTGAGTCCATCGGTCCAGGCGAACATCGATGGGGACGCGTATGTGCATTAGTTCTGTGAGGCGCCGTCCAGGTGGATACAGGCTCGTTCCAGGAAAAGCCTCCACCAGGTCAAACCAGAGCGGATAAGTCTTGTAGAGGGTGCACCAAGTTTTCCATCGGGCTGCCGCCGCACGGGTGGTGGGAATACTTGCACCCACGGCAACGATCAGGAAAAGCAGGTCCATCCATATCGATGTGACGTCTACAAGGAACCGCACTGTGGAGGGGCTTAGGGGGAAGGCCACCGCAGCCCAAAGGATGGTGATACGGGCCAATGTATGGGCCAACCCCATCCACATCGAAATCCCCATCAGACCCAGCCCGACACGCATGCTCGCGCTTTCGGCCTGTCGCGCCGCCCTCGTCCACTGGTAGCCGCAAACCGCAGTCGTGATGAGTGGGAAGAAGTAAAAGACGGTCATGTAGACCGAGACTCCCCATTGTCCAGCGTGGTCGATGAGGAAATTTCGGCTCGGCTTGTCGCGGTCCACCACGGCGAAAAAGAGGACCGTGAGCAGAGCGACGCCTATCACCCCCGCCTTATAGGATGCGCGGGCGATCCAACGGGAGACCTCTACGTGCCGGGGTACGACTGTCTCCGTGCTCTTCCCGTAGCTGGTGGCGACGTAGGTCAAAGCTGCCACGATCGCCGCAGTACTGGCGAAGTGACGGAGTAGGGCGCTCAGGTCCACCACGGGAATGCGATCCACCGCATCCATTGCTGCTGGCGTATAGAGACATAGGGCTATGGCAAATCCGGCATAGCCGCCCCAGAGCGCCCTGCGGTGAGAGTCGCCATATCGAACTGCAGGGAACCGCCATACGGCGATGAGGGTCATTGTTGCCGCAGTCAAGTATTTAAAGTAGTCGAACACGTAACCAGTGGTTATCTGCGTCGGCTGCACAGTTTGCCAACCCGAAAGGTTGGCAAACTGCAGCCTTAATTGCCAGTAGGTGGACTGTAAGGGGCGGCGGAATTCGCGAGGTCGGCGACTGTACCTCGGCGATCGCCATCCCATCACGGCTAGAGTCGGCGCCGTGGTGGAGCAACTGGGTGAGCAAGTGAATACTCTAGGAGACTAATTACGTCATCTCCTGTGATCGGCTGACGACGCGCCAACCGCTTTATCAATGAGGCCGAAAGCTCGGCCTGCTTTTCTTCGCGACTGCCAAAATCTACGCGCCCTTGGACCAGAGCCGACGGGAAACGCCGAAGGACCTCCTGGCGAATGTTCTCAGGTACGTATCGCTCGATCTCGGCATCTGTCAGGGTGGTTCCATGGTCCAACCATTCGTGCGCGAGCTCATGGAGGATGATGTGCTCGGTTTGGTTGCGACTTGAACGGCGTCGATAGAGAATGATTGTGAACTCTGGCGTTTTGACCCGAAGGCCGCATGCTGTGTCCAGGCCCCCGTCGGAGTCATCCAGTGGCACTAGCCGAATCTGGCGACTCAGCGCGTCTTCCATATTCCGCACCAGCGCCTCGACACTGAAAGGAGCGGGGATGGGGAGATCGGCGAGCAGTCTCTCGCATTCCCTCACGAGGGCGCGCCGCGAAGGGTCTCTACGCCAACCCATAGTCGCTCCCTTTAAATACCACTGAGGTGTCCACTGCCAGCCCCATCCCGATACTCGTACGCGAGGCGCTAGTAGCCAGGAGCCTGTGCTGAGGTGCGCGGTGGTCGGTCGGCACTCCCTGTCTGCGCCTAATCTTACAAGGGGGGAAAGTGTGATCCATGCGAGACGGGGTGTTGTGAAGGTCACCCAAGCGCGATAGTCTCGCAAACTTGAATTCCAAGATCGAAATTGCGCGACGGCACCTTAATTGATCTTTGAATGCTTCTGTGATCAGACCCGACCCACCTGTGCTTGAGCGGTCCAGTCCGGTCGAGACGGGGGCGCCTTCAGTGGCGCGGAAGGAAGAATACCTTCGCACGGACCTCGCCTTCGTCCTCTATTTCCCAATACCGGGAGCATTCCAGTCGTGTGAGGCGTCATGGACGGACACCAGGCCCTAACCGCGACTCCGCCCTCCCGTCTCTTAACGCTCGGTTAGGGCTGTCCAGTTGACGCGGAGGTCATCAAACGGGTCTCCCACCAGGAACGGATGGGGGCTGCTCCGCTGCCCTTGGCGAGTGATCCGTCCGGTCGGCGGTCGGGCAGGCCCAGGAGCTGCTGTTCGATCGGGGTGAGAGCGGGGTCTTTCCGAAGGTCGGTGGCGGGGTCGTCGACGGGGTGGAGCCAGCGGTATCCGTACTGGAGCATCAGGGCGATGCGGGGGCGGCCGGAGAGGTTGATGCCTCCGGTGTGCCAGGTGCGGTTCTCGAAGAGGACGGTGTCGGTTCCGGTGACGTCGGGGGTGATGGCGCCGGGTGGGTCGATGGCGCCGTCGGGAACGACGGGTTCTTCGGCGAAGAGGTGGCTGCCGGGGAGGAACATCGTCAGCCCGCAGTCGGGGTGACAGGGGTGAGGTAGTGGGCAGCCTTGATCGCCATCCGGGGGGTCTGGCAGAAGCCGAGGTCGGCGGTCACCCCGTACATGTCGCGGTGCCAGCCGTGGCGTTTGGGGATGCGGATGGTTCGGGGCTGTCCGCTGGGCAGGGCGATGAGGTGGGCGGACAGCAGGTGGATGTTCGGGCTGAGGAGCTGGACAACCGTGGGCAGGACGGCGGGGTTGGCCAGGAGCGGGAGGAAGGCTCGGTCGAGGTTGAGGCATCCGCGGAAGCCGTCCTTGCCGTCGCCTCCTCGGTCGCGGCCCTGGGTGGTGTCGCTGGCCAACAGCTTCTCGGCGGCGGTCAGGAGTTGGTCGCGCAGGTCGGGGGTGATCGCGTCGCGGATGACCGTGTACCCGTCGCGTTCGAAGGCGTCGATGGTGCCGGCACCGAGGGTGACGGGCGGGAGCATACTCATGGGACCGGTATCTCCTTCGGGGCGTCGGTGAGAGTGGTGGCGAGCTGCCACAGGCTGGCGTCGTCGAGGCCGCAGAGCTGACGAAGGTGGCCCTGGGAGACGGGGCGGCCGGGGTCGCGGTAACCGAGGACGGTGAGTCGGGGCCCGGGGTGGCGGCGGCCGAGGAGAGCGTGGATGTCGGCCGGGTGCCCGCTGGTGGCCAGGACGATCGACGCCCGGGTGCCGAAGTGGCGGGCGAACGCGTCCGGGGTGAGGGCGAGAGGGCGGGTGCCGTCCTCGGCGAGGGCCGTGAGGTCGTGGATGTGGACGTACCGCAGGCGCAGGTCCGGGCGTTCGGCGCGTAGCCGTTGAGCCAGGGTGGTCAGGGCCTCGGCGGGCAGGTCGCCGGCGGAGACGAGGATCAGGTCGGGCTCGTCGGGGCCGGGATGGCTGAGGTGAGGCCAGATCGCGATGCCGTGCCGCAGCTCCTCGTCGCGGGTCTCCAGCGGGTGGTGGACGGTCGTGTGCTTGTCGGCGACGACGAGCGTGCACCGGTCGAGCTTGCGCAGGGCGAAGGTAAGCGCGGCGGCGGTGCGCGCGGGGTCGGCGGGGGTGAGAACGTGGAGCGTGGGATCGCCGTCGGCCAGGAGCGCCGAGGCGAGGCTGGGGTTTTGGTGGGTGAGAGTGTTGTGCCAGCCCAGGCTGGTCAGGAGGTAGACCAGGCTGGGCAGCGGGGCGCGCCCGGCGTGACGGCGCACCGCGCGGTGCTTGAGCTGCTGCTGGATGAGGCTCAGGGTGATCGGCGCGAACGCCTCGTAGGTGGCGACCAGCGCGTGCCGTCCGGTCTCCGTGTAGCCCTGCGCCCAGGCGTGGCACAGCTCCTCGCTCAGCACTTCCACCGCCCACGGCACCGGGCGCCCGTGCTCGTCGGTGAGGCCGAGGCGGTTGGAGGCCAGCTCGTCGGGGCTGAACACGCGGAACGGCCCCTGCTCCGCGCGCGCCCGCAGGACCTCGGGGACCACCTGCGCGAACGGGCGGCCGACGGCGTGGCCGGCGACCTGGGCGGAGGCGGCGACGCAGCCGCGCGGCGCCGGGAGACCCTCGGGCTCGGGCCGGGGCAGAGGGAGCGCGGGCAGCAGGTGCGGCCGGGGCCGGCCGCCGGAGGCCAGGAGCTGGTCGGGCTGGTAGGAGGCCAGCCAGTCGGCGAGCGCGCCGAACTCGGCGGGCACACCGGCCGGATCGCGCAGCGGCGTCTTGTGGACCGCCGGGGTGCCAGCGAGGTGTACGGGGGCGCCGTGGCCCTTGTCCAGGGTGAGCACCAAGACGCTCGACAGCCCCGGAATGCCCAGGGGCTGGGCGGCGCCGAGCGCTTCGGCCACCGCCTGGCGGAGCTGGGCGACGTCGCGCCCGTCGCTGTAGAAGGGCCGGTGACCAAGGCCGCTGAAGTACGCGGTCAGTTCGGCGCGGCTCAGGGTGGACAGCACGCTCGGCCCGCCCATGCGCATCCCGTTGAGCAGGACGACGGGAAGGACGGTGCCGTGGTCGCCCGTACCGTGCAGCGCGCGGGTGGCGAGCCAGGAGGCGGCGGTTGTCCCGGTCTCGCACTCCCCGTCGCCGATCAGGACCACGGTCAGCCGGTGGGGCGCGTCAAGGACGGTGCCCTGCCCGATCGCGAGGGCGGGGCCGAGCTGGCCTCCGGTGTGCAGGTGGCCAGGGATCATCGGGGTGATCTCCCCGCCGATGTCGGGTTGAGGGAAACCCGTGACGAGTTCGCGCAGCCCGGCCGCGTCCTGGCGCAGGGCGGGGTGAGCATGGCCGAGTTGGCCGGTGAGGTAGGCGTGGGCGAGGGCGGAGGGCCCGGCGTGCCCGGCGCCGTGCAGGACGTGCAGCTCGTAGCCGCCGGGGACGGCTGCCTGGAGCGGGCCCAGGGCGGCGAGCATCCGGTTGACGGGCGGGCACACTCCCCAGTGGCCGGCCGGTCGCGTCTTGACGTCGGCCGGGGTCAGGGGCCGGGCCAGGAGCGGGTTGTCGCGCAGGTAGAGCTGGGCGAGACAGAGGTAGTCGAGCGCGTCGGCGACGGCGGCCACCGACGCGTCGGGCACCAGGCGGTTCGTCCGGCGGGCGAGGTCAGCCCACATGCGGTCCTCCTGCCGGGGCGAGAGCGGCTTCGACGGCGCGGGCGTGGACGGTGCCCTCCCGGTGCAGGCGCGCGGCGGCGCCTGCGGGGCAGTCGACGATGGTCATGTGCCGGCCGTGCGGGCAGATCCCGCCGTCGACGACCGCGGCGATCCCGGCCCTCGTGGTCCGGTCGAAGGCGATGACCTGGTCGGCGGTGAGCGCCGGGTGGTCCTCGTCGCCAGCGGCGGAGGTGGAGATGCTGCACACGGCGGCGGCCAGCGGCTTGCCAGCCAGGGCGACCAGCTGTCCCAGGACCCCGTCGGGGCAGCCGACGAGCGCCGGGGAGCCGACCGCCTCGACGGGCTCGACGCCGGGCTTCCACGGCAGGCGCAGCGCGAGGTCCCCCGGCCACAGGCCGCCGGTCAGCAGGTGGGCGTCGTCGCTCAGGTCGAACAGGGTCTCGGCCGTGGCCGGGGAGTCGAGCAGGAGCAGCAGCGGCTTGGTGCCGGGGCGCTGCTTGGCGCGGAAGACCGCGCTGGTGGCGGCGGGGTCGGCGGCGCGGGCACACAGCATGTACCAGCGGGGCGTGGGTACGGCGACCATCTGCCCGGCGGCCAGGAGCCGGGCCGCGTCGGGGAGCTGGTTGGGAGTGAGGACGTCCACGGCCATCCCCTCTCACTCGGTTCCGGGGCGAGCGAGGGCGGTGAACGCCGGGTACTCCAGCCACGGGTCCGACAGAGCGCGGAGGGCTAGGTCGGGGTGCTGGGTGTGGCTGACGCGGAAGTACGCCATCACCCTGGGCGTGCTGCTGGTGTTGATGCCGACCCGGTGCGGGACGAGGTGGTGCATCACGACCACGTCGCCGGGCTCGGCGGTGAGGGCGGTGCCGTCCTGGGCGTCGATGTCCTTGGGTGTCTGGGCCGGCTGCCCCAGGACCCAGTCCGTGGCGAAGTAACGGGCCATCCGGTGGTGCCCGCCGGGTACGTAGTGCATGGCGCCGGCGTCCGCGGTGGCGCTGCCGTCCAAGACGACGCCGACGATGAAGGTGAACGTGCGCAGGTCGCGGGGTTCCAGGTGCGGGCAGGAGACGCCGTCGACGTGCATCCGCTTCACGGGCTGTTGTGCACCGTGCGGCAGCCGGACCTGGATCTGCGCCCGGGTGACCGGGGCGGTGGTCGCGGGCCGCAGCAGGTCTCCGGCCAGTTCAGCGAGGCCGCTTCGCTGGTAGAGGGCGAGGAGGTCGGGGTGTTCTTCCAGCTCTGGGGCGAAGCTGCGTTCGGTGTAGGCGGTGAGCCGTGCGGGGTCGTACGCCTCGGCCAGCCAGCCGCCGACGAGGTCACGGGCCCGGGACAGGACGCTGCCGTGGACCAGGCCATGGCGTATGAGGACGCCGTCGTCGACGAACCGACGCCGCTCTTCGTCGCTCCATGTCATAGGTCGGGGCATGGTGGATCTCCTTCCGGAAGGACGGGGACAGGGCCGGGGCGGGAAGGGGGGCCGCCCCAGCGAAGAGGGAGGGGCGGATCAGCCGCGCCGACCGAGGACGACCTGGAAGGAGGCGTGCTCGATCAGGCCGCCGGCGGCGGCATGCTCGTCGAGCAGGGCGCGGGCACGGCGCTCGAAGTCCTCGATCTGCTCGCCGAACAGCGGCCGGGCGGCGAAGGAGGTCGAGTACAGATAGCCGATCACCGTCTCAGTGCTCCACTCCCGCTCGACGGCGATGGTGTGCTCCTCGACCTGACCGAACGCGGACTCGGCAAGGATCTCGCTGTACGGCCGGTTGTGCGCCGCGTACTTCTTGCCCACCCCGGCACGCCGCTCCTCTCCCAGGTACTCCTGGATCAGGGCCCGCAGAGCGTCGGTCCACTCGGTGCGCGCGGTCCACAAGCTGCCGTCCCCCATGACCGCGACGGTCGCGTCCAGTGCGGTCATGCCCTCCAGGCGCGACAGCACCACGTCCTGGTTCATCCAGTGGAAGGCGCGGCAAACCGTGACGAGATCGGCCCGGTAAGAGGCGGGCGGGGTGAACTCCTCGGCCGACGCGTTGTACAGGCGGACGGCGACCGGCAGCCCGGCGAGCGCCTTGTCGGCCTCGCCGAGCATGCCCGCGTCCTGCTCGACGACGTCGATCTCCGTCATCTTCCCGGCCAGGGCCAGGGGAACCTGCCCGGTGCCGGATCCCAAGTCGAGCAGGATCCGGTGCTCCTTGCCGGCCACCCGCCGCGCGAGCAGCTCGACGGCTTCCTTCGGGATGCCGGGCCGGTAGGCGGCGTAAAACGGGGCGGTGGTGTCGAACTGGCTCACGGGGTAGCACTCCTAGTGGAAGAGGTTGATGGGAGGAGGGTCTGCTCGATGTGCCGGACCGCGCGGGCAAGGTCCGGCACGACCGTGACTCGGCCGGGGTGCTCGGCCAGCAGCCGGAGTTCTTCGGCCGACGGCGGGCACGAGGTGATCCACAGAGCCTGGGCTCCGGCGGCGAGGGCGCCGCGCACGTCGTAGTCGAAGCTGTCGCCGACGTGCAGCACCTCCGCGGGGTTGCGGCCATGCAGTCGAGCGACAGTCTGCACGGCGCCCGGATCGGGTTTGGCGAACCCGAGCTGCCACGAGGGGTGATGGGCTCGGAGATGGGGGGTGAGGAGGGCGGCGACGTTGGTCTCCTGTTCGTCCCAGTGGCTCACGTTCGACAGGGTGACCACCGGCACGACCCGGGCGATCCGTGCCACCGCCTCCACCGCGCCGGCCCACAGGACGAAGCCGGGCGGACGGTGGTCGTGGGGGAAGGCGGACAGTGCGATCCCCAGGGCGGCGCACACCGTCTGCGGCCCCGTCGCATCGCTGCGCGGGTCCAGGGCGTGCAGGATCTGCTGGGCGATCTGCTTCGCCTGTTGGACCGGTAGCGGGGACAGCTCCACCAGGCGTTGCGTCAGCGTCATCCCGGACGGCTCTCCCAGGGTGTATCCGATGTCGAGGCTCACCAGCCGCACGAGGGCCGCCGGGCTCACGAACGACCCGCCAGGGTCGCGATGATCATGCCGATCCGCTCGGTGCGTACGGGACCGGGGCCGGCTTCGCCAAGGAAGGTCAGCAGTTGCCGGGCCTCGGCCGGCGACCAGCCGCTGGTGTCGACACCGGCCTCGGCAGCCGCCTGGGCGAGGTCGTCGGGGATCGTCGGCGGGCGCGAGCCGTGCGGTATCAGCAGCGTGCCGCTCCACTCCTTGCCGACCTGCGTGAGCGGCAGGTCCGGGCCGAGGGGCGAAAGGACGGTGACGTCGTCGAACGTCATGATCCTGACCTTGAGTTCGGGCAGGTGCACCGGTTGGTCGAGGTGCAGGGTCGCGGACAGGAAGGTGTCGTGTCCGCTCAGCCGCTCGTCCACGACGAGTAACACCGCTCCCTCGTATTGCTCCAGGCGGCCGTGGACCACCAGCTCGCCCGTGTGCATGGGCATTACCGGCGCACCTCCATCCCGAGACCGGGCCGATCGGGGAGCACGACGTGCCCGCCGTCCGGCTGGAGCGTGCCGCCCAGCGCCCGCTGACGTCGCGGCTCCCACATCACCTGGTACTCCACCGCGCCCGCCACGTGAGGGAAGGCGGCAGCCAGGTGCACGGCGGGCAGGAACGCCCGGCCGTGCAGGTGGACGGGCACCCTCGCGTCGTGGGCAACGCCCAGCCAGCCCCGCGCTTCGGTAATGCCGCCGCACCACACCGCGTCGAACGTGAACGCCTCCGGCCGACAGTGATCCAGTAGGGCCCTGGCGTCTTCCACATGGGCCAGCCGCTCGCCGAACGCGACCCTCAGCCCTTCCGCCTGAGCGCGCAGATGCGTGTACGCGGCCCGGTCGGTCCGCGCGAGCGGGTCCTCCACCCAGCGCACCGCCTCCGGGGCGAGGAGCGGCCCGACCTCCATGGTCCGCAGGTGACCCCATGTGCCCAGGGCGTCCACCGCCACGCTCTGCCTCGCCCACGCCGCCGCCCGTTCGGCCAGCAGCGCCACTTCGCCGACTTCCGCGTCACGCAGCGCCCACTTGGTGAAGGCGAACCCCTCGCCGGCGGTGGCCTTGACCGACTCGGCGGCCGAAGCGGAGGTCAGGTCCAGGGAGAGCCAGGAGGCGTAGACCGGCACCCGCCGCGCGGGCCGGTCGCTGAGCAGGGCCGCGACCGGGAGGTCAGCGAGACGGCCGTGCAGGTCCCACACTGCGCAGTCCAGCGCCCCGACCGCCCAGCGGCCCAGCCCTGCCGCGTGTGGACCGAGTTCGGCCAGGAGCCTGCGCAGCAGACCCTTGTGGTCGACCACCGGGTGCCGCAGAGCGCTCTGCCCGAGCCGGGTGGCGACGAGCGCGGCGGGCAGCTCGTCGACCGGAGCGAAGACCCCGGTCACCCCGCGGGCCTCGACCACTACCGCGAACCGGCTGTCGCCTGCCTCCCACGGGCCCGCCGCGCTCTCGTCGAGGCGTTCGACCCGCACCCGTTCGATGACCGTGTCAGCGAGGTCCATCGACGAGGTCCTCTCCCGCGTAGGTGAAGTACCACAGCGGCCGGTAGCACTCCCAGCCCATCGGCCGCAGCCCGGTCGGCGCCATGGCCCGCTCGATGGCCGTACGCGCCTGCAGGTAGTACTCCAGGCGCTCCGCGTCCGGTGTCCGCATGCCCTGCATCATCACCGTGTGCGCCTGGAAGACCTGGAAGTTCGGGAACGCGGTGACCACGCTCGCCAGCGCGTTCACCCCGCGCACGAGGTCCTCCATCGGGTCCAGTCCGACGATGTACGTGTACGAAGTGCCCAGCCCCGCCGCCCGCGCCCGCGCCAGCAGGTCCGGCATCTGCTCCGGCCGCAGGCCGGCCTTGGTGGACTTCATCAAGGCCGCTCGCCGGGTGAAGTGCTCGGCCGTCAGCCTGAGCACGAACGGCGATACCTGCGACGCGATGGTCGCGAACGCCTCGTCGCTGCGCAGCACGGAAGTGAGAAAGCCGATCCGGGCCGTGACGCCGGCCCGCTCCAGAGCGGGCCGCAGGGCGGTCAGGTGAGCGACCGCGGCCTCCTCCCGCTCGAAGCAACCGGTGGAGACGGTGACCTCGCTCAGTTCGGCCAGGTTGCGGCGGGGGTGCTGCTCGCCGAGGGCGCGCAGCAGGTCGTCGAGCCCCTGCTCCTCCTGCAGCCGTGGGTCGGCAGCGGCTTCCAGGGTGTTGGGGCACCAGCCGCACCCGACGCACCGGCTGCGGGCGTTGGGATTGAGGGTCGCGGCCCGGCCGTCATTGCGGAAGTACCCTCCGACCGCCTCGTCGGCGTCGATGCGCTCGACGTGTGCGATCAGCTCACCGTTCAGCGACAGCTCGTCGCGCCGGAGCCGGAACGGGCTGGCCGGCCGGTTCAGCGGGACGATGATCTGCCAGGGGACGTCAGGACGGCGCACGAGGCGGAGGCTGACCCGGGCCCGGTGACGGTCCTGGTCCGAGGTGATCCCGTACAGGTTGACGGCGATCAGCAGCACGTCCTCGACGGGCACCCCGTTGGCCAGGGCGACCCGCTCCAGGTGAAGCAGGCGTGCGGCACCGACGGCACCGTCCGAGGATATGGCTTGGCTCTTGGAGAGATGCGGCATGAAGGCTCCAACTGTCGTGGATCCAAGGGAAGGTTGCTACCGGACGGGACGGCGGCCCTCAGCGGCACGGTCCACCCGGTACGGCGATCACATATCGACTGCGGTCGGCTCCTCCACACCCCGCATCCGTGGCTGACGAGCGAAGAATCGAGCCATACGGCGCGGGCAGATGGCGAGAGGAACGGTCACGCCGTCCGCCCCGACCCGGGGCCACCAGATTCAGGTGCTGCCGTGGCGTTGGCCGCACTGAGCGGCTGCTCTTCGGCAGACATCTGGTCCGGGACCTCAGCGGCTGAACTGAGGCTGCGGGCAGCATCGGTCTCGTGCGCGACCATGTGCCCAATCAAGGTGAAACCGATCACATTCGCACCGAGCAGGACGAGACCAGCAGTACGGCCCTCCGGTGCCCGCCGCCGGTGACTGTTCGCCCGGCTGATCGGTAAGCGCGCCAGGCTCATGACGCCGTCCCGGCGGGGTCGGCGGCCAGAACAATGGCGCGCTCGTCGGTGGCCAGCACGAACCTGGCTCCCAGGGCCGCCTCGACGACGGCCAAGTGACTGAACGCCTGTGCGAAGTTGCCAAGCTGGCGACCGGCGTGCGGGTCGTACTCCTCGGCGAGGAGGCCGACGTCGTTGCGCAGGGACAGCAGACGCTCGTAGACCGCGTGGGCTTCGTCGGTGCGGCCGATCCGGGCGAGGGCCCGTGAAAGCCACCCAGTGCAGATCAGGAAATGCGACTCGTCACCGGGCAGCCCGTCGACGCCGACGTGCTCGCCCTCGGTCGGGTAGCGCAGCAGCAGCCCGCTGTCCGTCCCCAGGGCGCGCTGGATCGCCTCGATCGTGCCGATGACCCGCTTGTCGTCGGCGGGCAGGAACCCGTCGGCGAGCATGGCGTGCAGGAGGGAGGCGTCGAGCGCGGTCCCCCCGTAGTACTGGGTGAAGGTGTTGCGCTCGGGGTCGTAGCCCTTCTCGCAGACTTCCTGGTGGATCGTCTCGCGCAGTACCCGCCACCGCTCCAGCGGGCCAGTCGTCCAGCCGCGCTCGATCATCTTGACCGCCCGGTCGAAGGTGGTCCAGGCCATCACCTTGGAGTGGGTGAAGTGACGGCGCGGACCACGGATCTCCCAGATGCCCATGTCGGGCTGGTCCCAGAGCGGCTCCAGCTCCGTGCCCAGTTCGACGACGAGGGCGGCGATGCGGGAGGCTTCTTCCGGACAGGCGAGCGCGACCCAGTAGAGGAAGTCGGCGAGCTCGCCGTACACGTCGAGCTGGAGCTGGCCGGCCGCGCCGTTGCCGATCCGCACCGGCGCCGAGCCCTCATACCCAGGAAGGTGGGGCAGCACCTCCTCCAGCAGGTCCGGCACGCCGTCGATCCGGTACATGATCTGCCTGCGCCCGGGGGTGCCGGCGCATGCTCGGACCATCCAGTCGATCCAGGCAAGGGCCTCGCGCCGGTACCCGCAGCGCAAGAGAGCGGCGAAGGCGAGGGCGCTATCGCGGAGCCACGTGTAGCGATAGTCCCACTGGCGGAAGCCGAGGATCTCCTCGGGCAGAGATGTGGTCGCCGCAGCTACCATCGCGCCGGTCGGGGTGTAGATGAGGGCGGCCAGGGTCAGCAGGGAGCGGACGACAGCCTCGCGGTTCGGGCCGGTGTAGGTGCACCGGTCGCTCCACTCCGACCAGTGGTCGAGGGTCGCCTTCAGCATGGCGTCGAAGGCCGGCTGTGGGGGCGGGCTGTCGGCTCCCTCCCACCACGCCAGGGTGAGCGCGACCGTCTCACCCTCGGTGACGGTGAAGGCGGCGTGGAGGTCGCCGCCGTCCGCCTGGAGGGGAACGGTGGCCTGCGCCCACAGCCGTCCGGTACCGTCCTGGCCGAGGTCGACGGCCACACACCGATCGTCGACGCGGTCGAGGCGGGGCAGGTCGCGTCCGTATTCGGGCCGGGCCCGCAGCAGGGTCCGCATCGGCGTTTCGCCCTGGAGGCCGGTCACGATGCGGACGACCTGGGGCGCCTCGTTGCCCGGGGCCATGAAGTCGGTGACGAGCGCCGTGCCGGTCTCGGTGACCCACTCGGTCTCCAGGACCATGGTGTCGCCCCTGTACCGGCGTACCGGGACGGGCGCGGAGGCGGCGCCGGACAAGGTGGCGGGGGCGAGCTGCCAGAAGCCGTGCTCGGCCGTGCCCAGGAGGCGGGCGAAGGGAGCGGAGGAATCGAACCGGGGCAGGCACAGCCAGTCGATGCTGCCATCCCGCCGGACCAGCGCCGAGCCTCGCTGGTCACTGAGCAGGGCGTAATCCTCGATCAGCCCGGGGCCGCCCACGCCCGGTTCGGGTACGGCAACGTAGAGACGGGGCCATCGGGCTCGTCGCGGTGGACGAGAAGTCCGGTGCCGAGCAGGGGGCGGCACACCCGTGCCATCCGGCGGGCCCCGAGGCTGTGCCGACGAGCCAGCAGTCCGGTCGGCAGTGGCGTGCCGCTCCGGTAGTGCCCGGAGAGGATCCCGGCACGGATCTCCCGCACGACCTCCTCGTCCTTGGGGTGCGTTTCGCCCGGGCGCAGGCGCCGTGCCTCGCCCCGACGCGGGAGGGCAATATCGCCGTCCGCGTCCAGCTCGCGCAGCGCCTGGCGAGTGAGCTTCACCGTCTGGCCTATGGAGCGGGCCAGTTCCTCGGCCGGCGGCAGCGTGGCGTCGCAGGGAAGCGGGGCGACGGTGTCGCGCAGCGCTGCACGTGCCACGGCAAGGTCTCTCTGCCGGGAGAGTTCGCTGGTGGCGGCGCGGGCGCTCACGCGGCCACCGCCTTCGTGGGGCGGTGCGGGGCAACGATCTGCCCGTCCGGCAGCAGCTCTCCGGTGTCCTCGAAGAGCAGGACACCGTTGCACAGAAGGCTCCACCCCTGCTCGGGGTGGTGGGCGGTGAGGCGGGCCGCCTCACGGTCGGCGGAATTGGCGCCGGGACAGGCCGGTTGATGCTGACACATAGGGAATGTCCTTGTAAATAGGGGTAATCAGCGAGTGGCGCGGGTGAGAAGGCGGCTGGCCTCTTCGTGCTCACCGGCTTTTGGCCGGAGTGCGGCGAGTGCAGGGGAGCGCGCCACGGGCGAGGATTCGGTCGGTGAGGTCGACCGGCGTGGTGGCCCGCAGACGACGGACGAGACGGTCGGCGACCATCAGGCGCGTATCCGGGGAGTCGATAGGCAAAGCTGTCTTGATCGGGCGGACCCCGATCGACGGAGGCGGGTAGTACGTGCCCTCCACCGCCACCAGCTCCGCTTCGCGGACGAAGACCGCCACGTGCCCCCTCGTCCTGAGCCGGGGACACTGGTACGCCGAGACCCGGGCATGGAAGCGACACACGGGCGGCTCGGTCGTCGTCACGCCCTGGTCCCAGTCGTACTCCGGATCTTCGGGCGAGCCGGTCGGCCGGGGCAGCACCCACAGCACGCCATACTCGGTGCGGGTGGCCGGCCCCATGCCGACTTGGCACAGCAGCCGTTTCATCGCCTGGCGCTGCTTGAGAGGGTTCATCACCGCGTACTGCGGTGCACCGGTCTGGGAACCGCGAACCTGGGGCCACAACTGGCCTTCTTCATCCCGGTTTTCAGTCCCCTCGTGGTAGATGCCATCAGGACCGATCCGTAGGGACGGGGTGCGGACCTTCTGGTACGACCACAGGGCGACGGCGGGTACCGGAAGCAGCCGGGGCTGGCGAAGGGCGGTGGTCACCGCGCCTCCCGCAGCATCTGGGTGCGCAAGCCGTTCTGCCGGAGCGCGAGCGATCCCGCAAAAACGAACGCCGACGTGTGCACTTCGGCGGCGGTCTGATTCACCTGGGACCTCTCTTGTAGTGGTGGGTGGGTCCTCCGCCGGGCGGGCGGCCTCGCGCGGGGGTTCGCGTCACCGGGGCCACCCGGCGGAGGAAGCGGGCCGGCCGCCGTGTTCGGGTCGTGAACGGGACCACTCGGCGGCCGGGGCACCGCGCCCTCATGTCGGGCGCAGTGCCGCCCCCCGGCCGCCGATGCGTTCGGCAGGCCATTCATTGAGGGGCCCGGCTAGGTGCCCTCCCGATCGCGCCTCGGTGGGCAGCAACGGGGAGGGTGGTCTGGAGACCGTCCGGGTACGTCAGGAAGCAGTGGCGAGCTGCGAATCCTCGTGGCGGGTCGCGAGGTCGTACTCCTCATTGAGGAGCGTGAGGAACTCGATGTCCCGGCGGTCTGTCGCCTCGGCGAACCGGAAGGCGTGGTGCCGCTGCCAGTACTCCCGGACACCGGGCCGCTCCATGAGGTGCCGGATCTGCACGACCAGCGTCCTCTTGTTCAGCAGGCCCAGGCGGTACTTCATCTGGGTGTAGGAGATCTGCCGGTTCACGGCGACCGAACGGGCGAACTGCTCGGGAGTCAGACCGTTCACGTCCCACAGCGCCAACTGCCGCTCGTCAGTGGTGATGTCCGAGCACAGCCGTTGGTGGAGCGCCGTCGAATCGAAGTCGAGGCGCTGCCGGTGACGCCGCTCGGCCAGAGCGACACCGACACCTCCCACGACGGTGGCGGCGAGGATGGTGGTGGAGAGCTTCATGGCGTGATGCCCTTTCGTACGGTGGAAAACGAGTGCTGGGGAGCCATGCCGGCCCCGTACGCCGTGGCGTCGAGTGAGAACGGCGATGGGAGAACGGGCTGGCCGCCGACTTCCCCACGGAGAGCAGCCGGGGCGCGATCGGCGCCACCTCCGACCAGCCTCGGATCCAGCGCTTCCTGCTGGTCCCTCACGGCTGCCGGAGACCCGTGACCAGGGGCAAGGGGCGGTTCGTTGCCCTTTGCGGTGGGAATGCAGGTCAGGTTGCCCGGACCGGTGTTGCCACTCGGATCCGCTTCGAGGGGAGGACGGTGACCAGCCCCATCGCCGCCAGGTCCTGGAGGGCGAGTTCGACCCGCTCTGCGGAAGCCGGCGTGAGGCCGGCCTCCGCCGTGATGCGCATCCGCGACAACATGCTCCCGGGCGGATGGGTGCCATCGTTGATGGCAGCGCGCAGGCGATCCGTGATCTCTCGGGCGCTCGGCCCCGGTCGAGTCGCTTCCATCAAGTCCATCAAGGCACGCACCAGGCCGCGCGCTGGCGTGCTCACCGTGGTGAACTTGGGCTCGACCTCGTCGCTGGGCCTCTCTACCGCCGCGACGAGGCTCTGCCAGCGGGCCTGATCGGAGGGGGAGCCGGTGGCAGCCTCCAGCCGGGCCTTGGCGATCGGCAACCAGGGCTCTACGAGTTGCCGGACGGCCTCGACGTCGTTGCTGGTGTAGTCGTACCGGTTTCCGATCCGCCACAGCGCGTCCAGCTCCGACCGGAGCTGTTTATACGTCGCTTCGGCGCTCTGCGACCCGACGCCGTTTACCGCGTCCACGGCTCAGAGCTCCCTGACGCCGACGAGCACACGGCCGAGCAGGTGCGGGTCGGGCCGGGGCCGTCTACGCCCGGTCGACGGAGGCCGCCCCGGGGGCCGCTCCAGGCTCTCGCTCTCACCGACACGGCTCATGGAGCTGAGGCCGACCTCGGCCCACACCACCTTGCCGGACCTGCCCCGAGCCGGGTAATGACCCCAGCGACTGCTCATCATCGCGACGATGAGGACCCCTCGCCCTCTCGTCGCCTCGAACCCGGGCTCCGTCAGCACGGGCGGCCTCGCGTCGCGGTCCCACACGGACACCCTGACGGCGTCACGCACTATCTCCAGCGCCAGCTCGAAGGTCTGCACGTCGCACTGCGAGGAGAGCAGAGAGACCTCCTCGCCCTCCTTCTTCTTGGGGTGCCGTACCGCATTGGTCGTCAGCTCCGAGACGATGAGCTTTACCGTCTCCACGACCTCGGCCGGCACGCCCCAGCGGGAGAGAACGTGAGCCGCGTGCAGCCGTGCCAGGCCCACAGCGTTGGGCGTGTCGGCCAGCGTGAGCGTGTCTCGCGGGTGTGGTGTCTGGGACATGGTGCCTCCCGAGTCGGGAGAGGAGCGCGGGGTGCCGCTGGCTCTCGCTTCGTGTTGGGGACTGCCTGACCCGGGTTCGACGGTTGAGCGATGGTGAATTGCCGTTCCGGGTTCTTGTCGTCACCCGGGTCCGTAGCGCCGATGCCGGCTGGTCGCCGCTGCACGATTGGCCCTGGGTCGGGTACGCCCATAAGAGAACCGCTGCGGCGCCCTGGTCAGAAAGGGGGCATGCAGGATGTCTTCGACCACGCGGGTTGGCACGGTTGTTTAAGGGGTGCGCAGATGACGGACGCAGGGCATGACCGCGGACAGCAAGGGGCGACAGGGCGGTTCGCGGGCCGCCGCATTGTGGTGACGGGAGGCTCCAGAGGACTGGGCGAGCACGTGGTGCGCCTGCTCCTGTCCGAAGGAGCGCAGGTGGCGACGTGCGCCCGGAAGTCCGAGCCGTTGGAAGCGCTTCGCAGTTCGCTGGACATGCCGGCTGCTCTGTTCGTCCGGTCTCTGGACGTATCCGTGCCGGAGCTGCTGGGGCAATTCGTAGAAGACGCCGCCTCAGCGCTGGGCGGGCTGGATGGTGTCGTCGCGTGCGCGGGCGGTGCGCGGGGGCGGGGAATCACCCAGGCATCTGCCGAGGACTGGTCGGCGACGTGGGAGATGAACGTCGGCCACGT
The DNA here is from genome assembly GCF_001049855.1 of Streptomyces sp. Wb2n-11. Taxonomy (NCBI): domain Bacteria; kingdom Bacillati; phylum Actinomycetota; class Actinomycetes; order Kitasatosporales; family Streptomycetaceae; genus Streptomyces; species Streptomyces sp. Wb2n-11. The sequence goes on along the minus strand of NZ_CVPB01000001.1, from coordinate 5,805,642 downwards.
CGCCCGGCTGGTCGCGACGAGTACCCCGCATCTGCGGGAAACCGGCGGCGGATCGGTCGTCGTGGTGGCTTCGGTATCCGGGTGGAAGCCGGGACCGCAGGCTCAGTACGGCTCGGCGAAGGCGGCTCAGATCCACATGGTGTCGTCCCTGGCCAGGGAGCTGGCCCCGGACGGCATCCGAGTGAACGCGGTCTCGCCGGGATCGATGCTCATCCCCGGCAAGCGGTGGGACCGGATGCGCCAGGAGGACCCACCGGCCTACGACCGATTCCGCTCGGAGTTCCCGGGGGGTGAGCTGGTGCGACCGGAGGAGGTGGCGGACGTGATCGCCTTCCTGCTCTCGGACCAGTCGCGTGCGGTAACCGGGATCAATCTGCCCGTCGACAAGGGCCAGAACGCGCCGACGCCGGAAGGGTACTGACCGGCGCCTTCAGGCGGCTGTGCCGAGTATCGGTCGGGCTTTCCGCTCGAAGTCGCGGACAACAGCTTCGCCTCGGTGAGGAGCAAGACGTGCACGGAAGTCGCGAAGCGCTTGGACAGACCGCTCGCTGTGGACTCCGGCGAGCAGGTCCACGGCGTTGCTCGCGGTGTCGACCGCCTCGTCCAGCCTGTTCTGCTGGAGGAACGCCGTCGCGAGCACCGAGCGGCTGATGGCCTGCCGACGACGACGGTCCCCGTTGGCCTCGACGGAAGCCAGGGCGAGGCGCTCGGCCTGCCCCGCTTCGCTGAGATCGCGATGGACCAGGGCGGCTTCGGCCTCCAGATAGTGGTGGTCCAGGAAGCGAACCCACGGCGATTCCTCGGCAGGGCCCCGGCTGGCCTCCAGGTCCCTGCTGGCCGCCAGAAGGGAGGCTGTCGCGCGCTGGGAATCGCCCAGGACGGCATACCCGCGGGCGGCCATGGCGTGCAAGCGCATGAGCCCGAGGGGGCTTCCCGTCGACTTGGCGGTCGCAATGCCCGCTCTCGCCAGCGAGACTCCTTCGGCGGGGTTGCCGAGGCTGGTGGCGAGGTGCGACATGCCGGCCAGGATCTGCCCGCCGAGTACGCGGTCGCCGCCCTCGGCGCACAGCCTCAACGCCTGGATCATGTAGCGCTCCGCGAGCCCGTACTCGGCTGAGTCGTACGAGCACCACCCAGCCGTAGCTGCCAACTTCGCAGCCGAGGTGTACAGGAGGCGGCGCTGGTGCTGGGGCAGGTTGCGCTGCTGCAGCTTGGGGGCGACTTCGGTGCTCAGATAGTGCACGATGCTCGCTCGGACTCCACCGCCGCCGAAGCGGTTGTCCATCTCGTCGAACATCTCGATCATCGCCTGGACCTGCTGCGCAGGGCCGCTGCTGGCAACTACAGCGAGCCGGGGGGCCTGGTCGTCTTCCAAGAGCCACAGCAGCCACTGCCGTTGGGGGTCCAGGAGAGCAGACGCGACATACGGCACCGCGCCGAGGAGACTGCGCCGCGAGATGTCGGTCGAACCAAGCTCCGCGAGCGTATGAAGTGTTTCACCCACATCTTCACGGTACGTCAAGGACCTTGAAACTACGGGTTTTTGGGACTGCTCAGCGAAGCCGATGTCCACGGGAGAAACAGAGCGGCCTAAGAACCCTGCCAAGGCAGCGGCGATGAACTCCGGGGCGCGGCCTCGCGGGGTCATCCCCTGTAGCCATCGGGTCACCGATGCCTTGTCGTAGCGGGAGACCTCGCCCTGCAACGCGCCCAGTTCGTTGACCTTGCGCGCCAAAGCGGCGTGCGAACAGCCGGCCTCCTCGAGCACAGCCGCGAATACGGCGTTGGCCTCACCGCTCGCCCTTGAACTGCCCATGTGCAGATGATGCCTTGTGGATCACCCTGCGTCCCAGCCTTCGGACACAGAGCCACGGAAATGCAACCCCTGTACAACCGAACAACCCCGTCACCCCCTCCTCCCGAACCCTGCCAGCACTGACACTGAGAGGGCTGTGGGGCCCACGGCCCTTCCCGGCGAGGACGCCGTTGGAACGCCGCCGGCGCCCTCAGCACGGGAGGGAGAACCAATGCAGCCTGTAGTGATCTTGGATTGCTTCACCGTCGAGCCGAGTGGCCTCGGCGTACCGCCCTACCTGTCGACCTACGTCCGAAACGCCTGGTCGGCGCTGCGGCAGGCTCGGCCGGAGGCTGACGTCCGGTACGTGACCATCGACGACGTCCGCTGGTGTCTGGCTGGCGGCAAGCCCACCATCGAACCGCCGCAGAGTGATCGGCTCACCTACTCCGCCACCGTCAACCGGGACGCCGCCGTTCAGCTCCTGCGGGACGCCGAGATCGTGATCGTCATCGCCGGAGACGCGGTTCCGTCCGTCCATCTGCACGCCCTGAACGGGTCGTTCGAGGAGATCGCTCGCGCGCTCGCCTGCACGCGAGGCCGCCGGTACCTGCTCGGCCCGCTGTCCGCCTACGCCCTGGCCGCCCCTGCGGAGTACGCCGGGTTGTTCGACGCCGTCCACACCCACACCGTGACGTCCGGCGACCTTCTGCTCGGCAGTCGACGCCCGGCCGACTACGCGCAGATGCGACGCGAACGCGAATCGTTCACCGGCCTCGTCGAGCAGATGCCCTGGCGTCCGATCGCCGAGCTGGAGCTGTACCGCGGCTGCACCCGACGCAGGTTCTGCGACTTCTGCAACGAGCCGACGAAGGCGCCCCTCGTCGCCTTCCGCGAGGTCGACGATGTCGTCGCCGAGGCGGCACAGCTCTACGCCGCCGGCGTCCGCAACTTCCGACTCGGCCAGCAGACCTGCTTCTTCTCCTACCGCAACCGGGACGAGGACGCGATCCGCGCCCTGCTCAGCGGCATCCGCGAGCACTGCCCCGAGCTGGAGGTGCTCCACATCGACAACGCCGATCCGTTGACCGTGGCCGCGCCCGTCGGCTTACGCATCGCCAAGCTGGTGGCGGACTTCTGCACCGAGGGCAACTGCGCGCCGATGGGCATCGAGAGCTTCGACCCGGCCGTCATCGAGCGCAACACCCTCACCTGCACGCCCGAAATCCTGGTGCGCGCCGTCGAGCACGTGAACACGGCGGGTGCCGCTCGCGGCCCCGGTGGTCTGCCGATGCTCCTCCCGGGCCTGAACCTGATCTACGGTCTCCCCGGGGAGACCCACGGGACCCACGTGGCGAACCTTCGCGGCCTGGCCGGGATTCTCGACGCTGGCCTGCTGTGCCACCGAACGAACGTGCGCCTGGCGAGGGCGTTCCCCGGCACCCCGCTCGCCGCACTCGGTGAGCGGGAGCCGCTGCCGTCGGCCGAGCACTTCGCGTCGTGGAAGGCGGACATCGACTTCACCTGGGATCAGCCGATGAAGGAGCGCGTCTATCCGACCGGTCTGCGAGTGCCCGGACTCCACTCCTACTTCATCAGCGAAGAGGGCACCTACTGGCGGCGGCTGGGCTCGTACTCCATTCAGGTCGTCGAGCGTGGCGCGGCGGTGCCGCTCGGTACCACCGGTGACCTGGTGGTCACCGGCCACTCGCCCCGCATGATCTTCGGAGAGCGCGTTGCGTCCGCTTCCTGACGGGACGCTCGCGACGCTGGCGGCCATGGACGCGGCGGCGGACCGCACTATCCGTGCGGGTCTGCTGCTGCCCTGGGCCAACGTCGCCGTGGAGACCGAGTTGTCCCGCCTCGGCCTGCGCCACACCGCCTTCCACCACGCACGGCTCGTGCCCGCGTCCCGGACGACGGCGATCGACGCCTCCTTCTGGCACGGGCTGCGCGAGGCATCGGCTCAGGCGCTGGACTCGTTGTCGCACGTCCCGCTCGACGTGGTGATGCTGGCATGCACGTCGGCGCACTTCACGGGCGGCCCGCCGCTGCCGAGCGGCATGTTCACCGCCTTCGACGCCCTCGTGCGGGCTCTGACCGAGGCGGCCGTGGCACGTGTGGTCCTCGTCACGCCTTACCCCGACCCGGTGACCGAAGCGGAAGCTGCGGCATTCACCGAGACCGGCGTGGAGATCCTGGCCCACGCGAGTCTGGGCCTGACCGACGGCTACCCCGAGGTCACCCCCGACCAGATCCTTGCCCTGGTGGAGCAGCTACCGCAAGCCGCCGTGGAAGCCTCCGGAGCGGTGGTCCTGTCGTGCACCGGGTGGCACACCCTGCCGGTGATCGACGAACTGGAGCACCGGTTCGGGAAGCCGGTGTTGTCGTCCAATCTCGCCATGGCGCTGCTGGCTGCCCGAGTTCCTGCTGGAGTCGGTTCATGACGGTCAAACGCGTGAAGCCGAAGCCGATCGAGGTCCGTCGTGTCCACCGGCTGGTTACTCGTGCCGCCGGCCTGCCGGACGTGCGGGCCGAAGTAGAGGCCAATCACGACGAGAACCGGTGGTGGCCGGCGACGATCAGTGACCCGCGGGTACGGATGCTCGCCGCCGGCTGGTCCACCCGGGTCTCCTACCGGATGGTGGAGACGTACGCCGGAGTGATCACATCGGCGGCTGCCCGTGGCTTCGACGACCTCATTGCGAGCACGGACGCCGAGCTGACCTCGCTGGTGCGCCCCATCGGCCTGCCGCAGGCCCGGATCGACTACGTGCGCTCCCTCGCCGAGCTGCTCCAGGGCTGGGAGAAGGAGGGGGTCGATCCGACGGCGGAGTCGGCGGATCTGGACGCCCTGGTCCTCGACTTCGCCATGCGAGTGCGGGGCGCGTCCTACAAGGTCGCTCAGTGCGCACTGCTCACCGCCCGCGGGTGCCACTGCGGCATCATCCCGGTGGATTCCGGCATGGTCACCAAGCTGGCACCCGTTCTGGGCATCACCCTGCCGTCGGGCGCCGTGGCGCACGAACGGATGCGGCATGTCCTCGAAGCGGTCGTTCACGCCCGCGCGGACGAGTTCCGCTCCCTGGTCACCGCCAACGAGTACCAGGTCACCATCCCAGAGGGGACGGAGCCGACGTGGTGGGTGCACCTCGTCTTGATCTATTTCAAACGCCTGTACCTCAACGGCCCCTCCCCGCAGCTCTGCCGCCGACGACCGGTCTGCACGAAGGTCGTCGGCTGCGCACACCCCACCCGGATTGCCTGACCCCTTGGGGGAGCACGTGGAACGGCTCGACGTGATCGGCAACATCAGCCGGGACCTGACGCGCTATCCCGACCATCGTGGTGGGGCGCGGCTCGGCGGCGCGGCCCTGTTCGTATCGCTGGCGGCGACGAAGGCCGGCCGCCGGGCGACCCCCGTCTGCGTCCTCGGGGACGATCTTGCCCACCTCCCCGGGGCACCGGGCCTGGATGCGCTCGACTGGTCGGCACGGCTCCAGGCGGAAGGCACGTCAACGACCTTCGACCTGGAGTACGACCTGCAAGGCGAACTGGTGGAGGCTCGCACGGACTACGGTGTGGCCGAGGCTCTGACCGAGCACGCGCTGGGGCACGTGAGCACGTACCCGCACGCCACCTTTCACGTCTGCTGCCGCCGCCCGCTGGATGTCGAGGCGGTACTCGGTCGACTCGCGGAAACCACGGCCCAGTTCAGCGTGGACTTCTTCCTGCCGAGCGCGGAGGCGATGATCCACGCTGCCGCACCCTGGCTGCCGGCGGCGACCACCCTGTTTGTCAACGCCGCTGAGTACCGGCTCCTGGACCAGGCGGTCGACTGCGACACGCTGTCGGAGGTGGTCGTCACCGACGGTCCCCGGGCCGCCGTGGTCCGCGCCTTCGGGCGTCAGGTCGCCTCTGCCGTTCCGCCGCCACATCCTGCGCACGAGGTCTCCGGCGCCGGCGACACCCTCGCCGGCACCTACCTGGCCCACCGCTCGCGCGGCACGACAACCGCCCGAGCCCTGGCCGAGGCGACAGCAGCCGCAGCCAGGTACGTCGCAGTACCGTCCCTTCCGATCCCCGCGCCCCGACACGGCTGACCTACCGACTGGGGGACCTCTTTCCGTGACCGTCTACATAGCCCACCGTCTCTTCGCCGCCCACGACCGCTCTCTCGCCGCCGACTTCGCCGATCGAATCGCCAGGAAGGTGGGCCCAGATCGCATCTTCCTGCCGTTCTGCGACACCGACGAGGAGGACCTCGTCGCCGAGGTCAAGGGACGCCGCCTGTTCGAGCTGGACCGCGAACGCCTCGGACGCCTCGACGCCATGGTCGCCGTCCTGCACGGCCCGAGCCTCGACGACGGGGTCTGCATGGAGATCGGGTACGCCGCCGCCTCCGGCGTTCCCGTCGTCGTGCTCACCACCGATTTCCAGACCTACTCGATGACCGAGGCCGGCACCCACCTCGAATTCCCCGACCCCCTCCTCCAGGCCGTGGCCACCCGCATCGTGCGCGTGGCCAAGCTCGGACCGCCGCCCCTGTCACCCGCCCCGGGTCAGTCGCGGTTCCAGGAATTTCAAGCACGTAACGTGGCCCAGACGAACACGGCCCTCGACGCGGCCGTCGACGCCGTGCTCGACCTTCCGGGTCGTGCTCCCCTCCCTGCAGGCTCGCCTTCGGCCATAGGTACGCCTGTGTACGTCGAGGCGTCGCCGTACACGGCATGGGACCGAGACCACCTGGCCGAAGCCTGTGCGGACGCCGGCCACACCGTGGTGGTGCCCCAGCGCTTCACGGCGTCGGACCCGATCACGGGGGCCTTGGCCGACCTGGCTGCGGTTCGTTCGGCTTCCCGACTGCTGGCCGACGTCTCTGGCCCCGAGACACCACCGGGCGCCGCCCTGCTCATCGGCGCGGCCCTGGCCAGCGGCGTACGGACCGCGGCCTTCCAGCCGCGCCCGACACTCACGCACGCTCACGGCCGCGAGCCCAACTGGCGGAACCTCATGATCCAGTACGCCGTCGATGCTCACCTCGACAACGAAGAAGCCGTCTTGTCCTGGCTGGCCGCATGAACCCCGACGAGATCGCCGGCTATCAGACCGTGGTCCTGGAGGGTTGCGACGGAGTCGGCAAGAGCACGCTCGGCGAGCGTCTGTCGACACACCACGGCTTCACCATGGTCCATTCTCCAAGGACTCCCGACCATCTCGACCTGGCCAGTCGTTACAGGACCATCCTCGCCGGGGACGGAAAGATCCTCTTCGACCGGTGCTTCATCAGCGAGCTGGTGTATGGCCCGCTTCACCGGGGCCGTTCCCGGATCAACTGGTCCCAGGCGATCGACCTGGCCGAGAGCGTCATCAAACGCTCCGGCGTGCTCGTCCACCTGACCGCACCCCCCACCGTCATCCACAAGCGGCTCCTGTCACGCGATGGCGAGGCGATCAGCCTGGAGGAAATCGCCGAACTGGTGACGGGTTACGACAGGGTCTTCTCCACCCTCGCGGACTACACCCATGTACTCAAGCTCGACACCTCGCTCCTTGAGCTCCCCTCGGCAGGGTGACGGCTCGCCGAAGCCGACCCGATCGACACACCGCTCCCGCTACGCTTCTAGGGCACCTGCTGTACCGCCGCTGGAGGAGCCTTGGACATCGGAGACGCCCAGAAGCTCGCCTGGGAGAACAAGGAACTCAAGGGGTTCAACACCACCGATGTGGCCCTGGAGTTCGGCCTTCTGAACGCTGAGGTGGGTGAAGCCTTCACTGCTTGGCGCAAGGGGCTGCCAGACCTCGGGGAGGAACTGGCCGACGTCTTCCTCTACCTGGCAGCCCTGGCGCAGATGAATGATGTGGACCTGGGCTCCGAGGTCGCCCGGAAGATCGAGAAGAACGCGGGCCGTACGTATGGACGGAACGATCATGGCGCGCTCATCCGGACGAGCGCCTCGTAGGTAATCCCGCTGACCGGCCCGTACAAGGGCTGAAGGCGAAGGCCCCCGACACCTGTCGGGGGCCTTCGTCGTGCAGGTCGAAGTGAAGGACTCTGTCGCCTCTAAGTAGGGTCGGGGACTGGCGCGGTGGCTTCCGCTCCGTTTCCAGTCCCCGCCGCTTCAAACCGTGCATGCAGTTCTCCCGCACACGGCTTTCCGACATCGTTCACCGACTGGCATGCGCCGTCGTCCTGCGTACGTTTCCGGTGAGGCGATAGACCCCGAGCCGGGTGATCCACTCATAGGTGTAGCGAGTGGCCCAATTCCGGCCCGCTCGGCCGTGTTTCCGGCTGGTGAGGATCGCCAGCCGTTCATGGACGTAGCCGTCGACAGCGTTGAACTTCCGTCCGGAGTTCCCGTTGCGGAAGTACGCGGCCCAGCCCCGCAGGACCGGGTTGAGGTCGGCGACCACAGCGGACACGGGCCGTTCGGTTTTCGAGCGGCCGGTGGCTGTGCGGATCTTCTCCCGCAGCACCCGGATCGCTCTGGCCGAAGGCCAGCGCTGCAAGTAGAACCTGCCCCGCCATTTCCACGACTCGACTTTCCGGTGGTGGAATCCGAGGAAATCAAAGCCCTGCCCGCCCCGGGTGAGGCAGGTGATGCCGGACTTCTCCGGATGCAATCGCATCCCCAGCCGTCCGAGCACCCGAGCCGCCAATTCCCGGGTGTGTTCCGCCCGTTGTTTGGTCGGCGACAGGACAACGAAGTCATCGCAGTACCTCACCAGCACTCCCAGCCGGCTGCCCTCGTCCTGCCACGCCTCGTCGAGAACGTGCAGAGCGATATTCGCCAGCAGTGGGGAGATGGGTGAGCCCTGCGGGGTTCCCGCCCCGGTCGGAGAGGTCGCCCCGCCCTCCAAAACTCCCATCCGCAGCCAGGCCCGGATTAGCTTCAGCATCGATCGATCCACTACATGCCGGGCCATTCGGGCCATCAGCGCGTCGTGATCGATCGTCCCGAAGCAGTCCCGGATATCGGCCTCGAACACCCATTCCCGCCGCTGGTTCGCGGCCACGCGCACAGCCTCGCACGCGTCGATCGCGGACCGCTTGGGCCGGAATCCGTAGCTCGCCCCGGTGAACTGGGCCTCGAAGACCGGTTCCAGGACCAGCTTCGCTGCCGACATCACCACCCGGTCCGCCACTGTGGGAATCGACAGCGGCCGCAACTCCCCCGGCCGCCCCGGTTTGGGAATCTGGACCCGCCGCAACACCGACGGACGATACACATGCGTCCGCAGTTTCTCCGACAGGTCCTGGAGGAACACATCCACCCCCGAGGACGCCACCGCGTCGACGGTCACGCCGTCCACGCCAGGGGCTCCCCGGTTCGCACACACACCGGCCCACGCCCGCCGAAGAACGTCCATGCGGTGGACATGGCTATACAGGGCATGAAACCGGCGTTCAGGTTCTTGCTTGGCACAGCGGTAAAGCGTCCGCTGCAAGGCTCGGACCTTGTCCAGAGGACGACGGCCCGGTCCTGTAGCCCTTTCCTCCCGGCGGATGGAATTAGCCGATACGGCACTCATCCGGGTCCCTCCCTGTTCGCGATCCGCATCGATGAAGCAGGGGCCCTTCGCTCCCGGCGGGTTGTGTTGTCCCGTCGATCACCACTACTACGACCCCCTCCGACTGCCTCTCGGCAACCCGCCATTTCCCGGTTCTGCCGGTTATAGGCGAGCCACGCTTCCCGGGCCGCAAACCCGGGGCCGAGGAGGCTCTCTCCAGTTCCCAGGACAACCTTCCAACCATTCCACGCCCCTTACGCCGGGAGGTTCCTCGGCGACCGCTCCAGGTTCTGGATCGCCTTCCGGGTCGTGTCCCGTGGTGTGGTGTAGCTGATCATTCGGCAGTGCCGGGCAGGCAGGTGGTGTTGTCCGGATAGAGGCTGTCCATGCTCTCGATGGAGAGATAGCGGCGGGGGAAGGCGATCCACTCGTCGTGGAGTTCGACGAGGACGGCGGTGGCGAGCCGGTCGACGGCGCCGGTGTTCGGGAAGACCTGGACGACGTCGGAACGGCGCTTGATCTCCCGGTTCAGCCGCTCGAGCGGGTTGGTCGACTGGATCTTCTTCCAGTGCTGGTGGGGGAAGTCCGCGAACGCGGTCAGGTCCTCCTTCGCGTCGAGAAGCATCTCTTTGACCTTGGGGAACTGCTGGCCGAGCATGTCCGAGACAGTGTCGAGGTGGGCCCGGACCGCTTCGGCGGTGGGCTGGGCGAAGAGCGTGCGGATCGTCGCGGCGACCATCTCCGCGGCTCCCTTCGGGATCACCGAGAAGACGTTGCGGACGAAGTGGACACGACAGCGCTGCCAGGCGGCGCCGAGCATGACCTTGCGGATGGCCTTGACCAGGCCGCTGTGGCTGTCGGAGATGACGAGACGGACACCGGTCAGGCCGCGTTCCCGTAACGAGCGCAGGAACTCGGTCCAGAACGCTTCGGTTTCGCTGTCGCCGACCATGACGCCCAGGACCTCACGGCCGCCGTCCTCGGTGACGCCGGTGGCGATGACGACGGCCTGGGAGACGATCTGGTGGTTCACGCGCGCCTTGACGTAGGTGGCATCGAGATAGACATAGGGGAAGCGGGTGTGATCCAGCGGCCGGGTGCGGAACGCGTCGAGCTGTTCGTCGAGGTCCGCGCAGATCCGGGACACCTCGCTCTTCGATATGCCGGTGTCCGAGCCGAGGGCTTTGACCAGGTCGTCGACCGAGCGGGTGGAGACGCCGTGGACGTATGCCTCCATGACGACCGCGTAGAGGGCCTGGTCGATCCGGCGCCGACGCTCGAGCAGGCTCGGGAAGAAGCTGCCGGCCCGCAGTTTCGGGATCGCGAGCTCCAGGTCGCCGGCCTGCGTGGTCACGGTCTTCTCCCGGTGCCCGTTGCGCCAGGTAGTGCGGGTGTCGGTCCTCTCGCCCCACTCCGCACCGATCCGGGCGGTGGCCTCGGCCTCGATCAGTTCCTGCAGCAGCCGCTCAGCGACCTCGCGGACGAGTTCAAGACCATCTGCCGAACGTAGTGACTCAAGCAGGCGAAGTAGGTCATGCTGGGACAAGGCCACCGGGCACCCCCTTGGAGCGAACTGGCAGTTCACCAAGGACAGTTGCACGGTGGCCTGCCCCGTTCTCAGGGAGCGTTCACAGGCAGTCGATGCACGCGAGGGCACGGAAACGGCGCACTTCCCAGCCAAGATCCGTTACACCACTCCGCGGGACGCCATCGCCTTCCGTGGCCTTCGCCCTTCAAGCACAGGCTCGGCTCCTCCTTGGCCCGCCTGCGGGCGGGGGTTAAATGACGACGCTGCAGGCTTCACTTCATGTTGCGGACTGGTCGGTTGCACGCCCCCGAAGGGCGCTTGTCACTCCACTTCGACGCCACCATTTCGAGTGACGCCGGGAGTCAGCTACCGGGGACCCTGGCGTCTCCCCGGACCGGACTTACACCGGCTGGCTATCCTGAGCTTGACGACCGGTTACATCACTTGCATCCCTTCTGAGCTGCGATGACGCCCGGACTGCTGGACGTACGCTTGACGTTTATCCAGCTCTGCTGCTTGTAATGGTTGCCGCGAGGTCCGGTTGGCCCTGTTTCCCTACGGTGCGTTCGCGTGCACGGTGCTTGTTCTTCACGCCGATTGGCCGGCCTGGGCCTGCCGTGCTGGGTTTCGGTGCACCGGCTGGTTGGGGGGCCTTGCCGTGGAGGCGGCGAAATCCTCGGCGGACCCGTGCAGGGGTGAGACGTCCTTGGCGTGCGGGCCGCTCCCAGGGTCTGCGAAGGTCCTCGGCAAGGGGCCGGGCCAGGCGGAGCTGGGTGTGGGCGGCGATGACCCAATGCCACGAAGTTAGGGGCTAGGAGATGGTGTCAAGGTGTCGGGCAGCGTGATCTTGTAGGTGTTCGGTGCGGTGCGGGTCAGCAGGCTGTTGCGAGTCCAGAGGCAGAGCTGGGAGGTGAGGTTCTTGCGGGCCCGAGGCACTGTGAGTCCCATGTGGTCGGCCAGATCGCGAGCGTGCAGGGGTTGGTTGGCGCGCGCGGTGAAGATCTGGCAGAGCTGTTCCCAGGGACTGGACGGCTTGCGAGCCGGGTCCAGTGACGTTGGGAGAGCAGGGGCACGGATGGTGATGTCGATGGCAGTGATAGGGCTGCTGTCGCGGGGTCGGTGATCCTGATTCCAGGTGTGGTAGCGGGAGATACCGCGCTTCGCCACGCGGGCGGAGGTCCGCGGACGACGTTTGGGAAGCATGGTGTGCAAGAGCCGGGTTCCGATGTGTCCGACCAGGTCGGCCTGGGTGCCGGGGCTGTGGGCCGCCATGGGGCCAGCGATGATGGCGACGGTGTCGCGTGCGGCCTCCAGAGCGATGATGAAGGAGGCTCGGTCCGGATCAGTGCAGGACCGGGTCTCCACAGCCGTGACCATGACCGATCGCAGGGCTTGGTAGAGGGCGAGCAGTCCCCATAGTTCCTGTGTGAGACCGGCGGGATCCTTCGAACGCAGAACGCGGCCCTTGAGGAGCGTGTGACGCAGCGCCAGGTAGGCACACTCGATCTCCCAGCGCTCGTGGTAGAGGCGGACGAGCTGATGGGCGGGGTCGGTGCGGTGGTCAGTGAGCGTGGTCAACAGCCGGTAGGTCTCGCCGAAGGTACTGCCGTCGGCGGCACGTGTGCGGATCTCGGCTTCGATGACGCGCAGGACGAGGCCAGCGACACGCGTGAGGTAAGAACCGTCTGGCAGCAGGGTTAGTACGGGAGGGTGCCGGCGGCTCGTGCAGCGCACCAGGAACTGCGCGCCTTGGCGTGCGACCTGGCTGAGCAGATCGTTGGTGTGGAAGGCACGGTCCGCAAGGAGCAGCATGTCCGGGGTCAGATCCGGTACCAGCTGTTGCGCGTAATACGTTTCGCCCCTGGCCACCGGCCCGAAGGCTGCCGCGATGAGGCCGCGAGTGCCGGTCTCGCACAGCGTCATCAGCATCAGTCTGGGGTACCCGGCTTCGCCGAGGCGGCTGGCGGGGCGGCCCAGCCAGCACCAGTTCCGTTCATGGCTGGGGACGATCAGGCTGCTGCACCCGTCGAAGGCGACTGTTCGCCAGCGTCGGTAACTCACCCCGGGAGTGGACGGCTGGGCCAGCGGCCCTGCCAGCACCTCGAACAGTCTCCGGGCCGGGGCGGAGCCGATCCGTCGGCGCAGGTCACGAAGTGCTTTCTCGGAGGGTTCAGCCACCGGTCCTGCCAGCCCCGCGACGAGCTTTGTCCATACAAGTCGGGCGCCGAGATGTTCGAACAGTCCCAAAGCCAGAACGAAATACACTCCGACTCTGGAGGGCAGACACCGCAGCCTGCGTTCCCGTGCTCCGGTCTCCTCCAGAACCGCGTCAACCAGCTCCGAGGGCACGACCTGCGTTAACTCACCGATGTGACCAGGCGCGAACACGTCAATAGTTCCGCCCGTGACAGACTTGGCCACTGGGCCTCTGCTTTCTCAGGAAGATCTTGGTCGATCCCCTGGATAGCAGAGGCTTCACTGAATCTCACCCGCCTTGACATCCCCGCTGAGCTCTTAACTTCGTGGCATTGGGCGATGACCAGCCAGGTCCAGCGGTCGGCGGCGGCCGGCTCGCGGAGTTTGGGAGTCGTCCAGCCCAGCGTCTGCTTGAACATCCTGAAGGTGTGTTCCAGGTCGAATCTGCGCAGAAAGGCTTGCCAGAGCCGGTCGACGTCCCCGGCGGTGGCATCGATGGCCGACCACCACAGCCAGATCGGCCGGGGGTCGCGGTCGCCGCGAAGGTGGTCGACCTGTAGACGGATGACGGTGCCTTCGATGATCGGCAACTCGCCTGTGGGATGGTCGGCCCAGGCCGAGCGCCGGGTCAGCAGTGGATGCAGTCGGTCCCACGCCGCGGCGACGGCCTGCCCGTAGTGAGTGGTGTCGGTCACCGTGGTGATGGACGGGACCGGCCAGGTGGCCGGATCCTCGAAGGTGAACTCTGCCCCGTGCTTGGGTTTGCGACCGCGCTTGCCCGCCGGCTGGGGCGGAGGCGGAAAGTACAGGACGCGGTCTGAACGCATCCGGCCCAGTAACTCCACGGGCAGGTCCGCGAGCAGGAAGGCCAGGCGGGTCACGTCGTAGCCGGCGTCAAAGACGACCACAACGGGCGGGTCGCCGATCCGCCACTGGCCTGCCACATACAACCGTTGGAACACCTCTCGGACCTGGTCGGCGGTGGCGGCGATCGCGTCGTCCCAGGGCCGCAGCCGGAGCACGTCCAGCACAGCCGTCCACGAGGTGCGGCCCGGCTCCACAGCGGCAACGAAGGAGTAGGGCCAACCGGGGATCATCTGGGCCGAGCTTCTGCCTCGTCCGTATGTGTGGCAGAACATCCGGTCCGGGCTGGTATTCGCGTCCGGCCGCAGCCAGTTGCTCACATCGACCGCCAGGACCAGCCGCCCCGACGCCGTGCGGGGAAGCGGCAGCCCTGCCAGCGTCCTGCGCAGCCGTGCCACATCCAGATTCCCGCAGTTCAGGCCGCCGTACAAGGCGCCATGCCCACGCCGGTGCTCAGGCTCCAACAACAGCTCGACCAACGTCCTCACCGGACCATCCGCGCACAACAAGGCATCACTGAGCTCGAACAGTGCATCGCCCCGCCTGACCAGACAGGCGTAGAGCTCCGTCCGGAAGCGTGACAGTTCGGCAAACGCATCCCGCGGGGCGCCGCGTTGCAGCAGACTCATAGCTACGGCCTTCGTGTTGATCCCATGCCTCTGTGACGGAGCACAGGATCAGGCGAAGGCCGCTCTTACGTCCGGAACTTAGGCAAACCCATCAGCAAGTTCGAGGCCGTGTTCGACGACAGACCATAAACGTCAAGCTAAGCGGTGTCCCATAAACGCGGTGGCCGCCGCGTCGGCCAAGGAGGTGCCGGCCGCTGCCATGGGTACGTGTCTCAGCAGGCGAAGACGAATGCCGGCGGGAGGTGGTTACCGGTGCCCGTAGAGGTGCAGCGGCATCGTCAGGTGGGCCTTCTTGCCGTCGTTCATGGCACGGCCAACCATGTCGGTCGCGATCCGCGTCATCGTCACCGACGGTGTCGGAAGCCCGCCGGCCTGGGTCCCGGTGAAGAAACCCTTGACGGCCAGCGGCACCACCGCGTCCCACGAGGAGCGGTCGAGGCCGAAGGCATCGGCATCCGTGTCCCCGATCATGTAGCGCACCAGGGCCGTCGCGGGGGGAACGGTTGTCTCCTTCGGGCCGGCCAGGGAGGCGAAATACTCGATCGTCGCCTTCACGTACGTCGCTGACTTCGGCGTCACTCGCGCGTACAGCGCGTCCACTGCCGCAGCCCGCGTACGGGCCGCCTCCACGGTCTCGGGCATGCTGTCGTCCGGCATCCCCAGCAGATGCCCCCACACCCGCCACATGTGCAGGCAGTCCGCCGCTTGCTGCTCAGTGGGGTGCACGTTGAGCCGGTAGAGGTGGTCGGCCAGGTAGCTGCTGAAGAGGTTCCACTCCGCGAACATGCCCAGCTGGCTCAGTGGCGCCCCCCCACTTGGCCGTGTCCCAGTTCCCTTCCGTCTGCAGGAGATGGCGCACCGCGGAGTGCGCGATGCGGATCTGTGCTGGGTTCGGGCAGCGGTCAGGTCGTGGGTGCGGCCGGGCAGCGCGGGTGAGATCCACAGCAGCTTGCCTGCGGGGCCGGCGATGACCTGCACGTTCACGCCGTGGCGACGGTGCTTCTGCGAGAAGTCGCTCCGGCTGTCGCCGACCCGGTCGCACTCGGCGAGCGTCCCGTCGAGCAGGACGTGATCAGGATCAGTCTCGCGTAGGACACGCAGCAGGCCGGACGCCCGTCGGGACAGGCGATCGACGACGGCCGTGACGTAGGCGTGGGCGGTGCCGACGGATATGCCGAAGCCGACGGCGATCTGCGCGAGCGTGTCGTGGCGGCGCAGGTAGACCAGGCCGACGAGAGCGCGCTGGTGGGGCGGTAGCTTGCAGCGTCGGTCACCCTCACGGGTGACGATGAGCATGGATACCCACTCAACCAGGGCGTGCGGCAGGTCGAGTGCGGCAGGGCGGGGAACCAACGAGGCTCCTGTGTTGAGGAGTTGGGATGTCGAACACCTCTCTCAACGGCACGGGAGCCTCGTGCGTTGCGGAACACTGGCCCGTCACCCGATCAGTGGCCACTCTGAAAGAGCTCAGTGGCAGAGTTCCGCATCTCAGCCTGAATACTCGACACCTCAATATGCGAGTCCACCAGTCCCGGGGCCGGAGTCGGAGCTCAGGACATGTCCCGGCCGATCCATCGGTCCCGGAACCAGGTCAGGGTCTCGGCCAGCGCGTCGCGGTTCCCGTCCTTCTCCAGCAAGGCCAACCGGAAGTTGGGACGCAAGTCCAGCTTCCCCTCCGGGATGTCGACGCCGTCCAAGCCGTTGACGCGGCCGAGGAGCTCCGCACGCAGCGGACGATCGGTGAAGGGCTCGCGGGTGGCGAGGTACTGGAAGACCACCTCCGCCAAACCACCGCGTCCACCGCCGGGGTAGAGCACCAGCGGCCAGATCCCAGCGCCGGGGAGACCTGCCGCACCCAGCATCAGGAAGGCGCTGGTAGTGACGTGGCCGGCCCCATAGCCGACCCAGCCGCCCAGCTCCTCCCACCGGGCGAGAAGAGTACGCACCGCGCCCACAGTCTCGGGGGTGTCGTCCGCGGCAAGCTGGCGGAAGAACCGCTCGGCCCGGGTCTCCCCCTCTGGCTCCGCTCCATCGCGCCCCGCCGCCACCACGCCCTCCGAGGACTCCTCCTGGTCGGGATCGGCCAGCAGCAGTGCCAGGTCGGTACTGGTCAAGCGTTGTGCGGGGTCGGCTGCCCCGGTCTGGGTGAAGTGGATGCCGTCGGCGCTCAGTCGCGCCCGTACGTCCTCACCCTCCGGCTGCGGGCCAGCCCAGCGGAAGCCGTCGGCGATCCGGCCCTCCGCATTGAGGACGCGGTAGGCCTGCACGACGCCCGCGGTCTGGGCAAGGTGGTTGCCCACCGCCTGGGCGCCGGAGCCGATGTACGCGGCGAGGTCACCGTACGAGGTCCAGGTGCCGTGCGGCAGGGCGGCGAGGACCTGGTGGACGAGCTGCCAGTCGCGGCTCCGCTCGGCCCGGCCCACCCCGCGCAGCGGGGACGGCCAGAGCGCGAGCGCCCGCTCGGCCAACTCGTCGGCACGCGCGCCGATCTCGCGGGCGCCCCAGCGGTCGGTGGCGGCGATGCGGCGGTTCATCTCCAGGTGGCTGCTGTGCAGCAGGTCCTGCTTGCGGTCGAAGGGGTGGTTGGAGAGTTCGGAGTTCTGGGCGGTGAGGGTCAGGTTGCCCAGGGTGTGCTGGAGTCGGGCGTGCACGTCCTGCGGGGTCTCGCCGTCGGTGGCGTCCTCGGCGAGAACTTGGAGCCAGTCGTCGCCCGCCGACTGCGGCAGGACGTGCTCGATGGTGAGTTTCGCGGCGGCGAAGTCCACGGGCTCGGGGTGGTCGTAGCTCTCCTCCAGCCGCTGGAGGACCAGTTTGCGTTGCTCCGGCCGGCCGTACAGGTAGAAGGGCACGGTCCTGAACTTCTCGCGCAGTTCGTCGTCGTCGGGCCAGTAGCGGTTGCTGGCGGAGAGGAGCTGGCGCAGACCGTCGGCGACGGGGACGTCCAGCGGAAGCTGGGCGGGAACCGACTGGAAGATCCGGTTGAGGTTGTTTGGCGGTACGCGGCACACGGTGCGGCGTACCAGGAAGCTCTCGATGTACGACAGGGCGCGGGCCGTCTCCGCCGAGTCGGTCTCTCCACGTTCGCGACGGTCGAGCAGCAGCATCAGCGCCGGGTACGTAGCCGCGGCCTCCCAGGCGTCGAGTCGGCGAAGGTGGGCACGGACAGCCGGATCGCCCTCCTCATCGGGGCGAACCACCTTGCGGAAGTGCATGGACCGCCGGTGCAGTTCCTTCACGTACGCCTCGATGTCCGCCTCTCTGACCTCGGTCTGCTCGAAGCGGTGTTGCTGAGCCGCGTACAGGTCCTGGCGGCGGACCCGGTCGTCGCCGTCAAGCACGAGCTGCAGCCACATGAGCTGTTCGAGCTCTTTGTTGCTCAGGCTGGCCTGGAGCGGCAGCCAGTACGTCTCGTATACCAGTTCGCCACGGGTCGGCAGCCGCATGAAGAGGTAGTTGCGCAGCAGGTCGGCCTGGCTGAGCTTGAGGCCGGTGTTGTTGAGGGACTCGAAGATGCGGTGGACGTTGTCACCGGCCTCGGCGGTCACCGCGACCAGGGTGAGCCGGGAGGTGATCGCCTGCTCGATCCGGAGGACGTCCTGCGGGTCGACGGGGCCCTCCGCCTCGACGAGCTTGCGGCGGAAGAAGCGGTAGGCGACCGACACGTTGTTCCCCGCCGCCTGCCCCTCGTGGGTGCCGCGGATGTGCGCGGCGTAGTGCGGCCGGTCGGCCTGGGTGGGCAGGAGGCGGAACCGGTCGTTCTCGTTCTTCCGCTTGTTGATCAGGTATTCCTCGTCGATCCGCTCGGCCTCGTCCGGCCGGCTCTGGGCGAGGTGGTCCCGGATGGCGGCGAGTGCGAGGGAGATCGTGGTCAGCCGCTGCTGGCCGTCGACCACCAGCCAGCGAGGGAACGTCGCCTCGTTTTGCGGGGACGGGGCAAGCACCACGGAGCCGAGGAAGTGCGCGCTCGCTTTCTCCCCGGTCTCCAGCAGGTCCACCTGATCGAGGATGTCGCTCCACAGCTGAGCCAACTGCTTCTCTGTCCAGGAGTACGTCCGCTGGTAGAGCGGCACCTGGAACTGTTGAGCCCGCCCCTGCACGAGGTCGGCGAACAGCGTCTCTTTGGCCTGCACAGTGGTACCCGCTCCCCTTGAATTCCCTCGACCCCACACCCATACGCCCCGCACAGTGGTGCCTGGAAGACCGACAATAGGGCGTGCCACCAACGCTCTTCCGCAAAACGATCGAGATCGGGCAACGAGACGTGGGAGCGGCGACGAACAGGACTCGGGCGTCGTGGTCGCGCGATAGGTCGGTCCCCGGCTCTGCGCTGGAAGGGGCGGGGGATGGTCCGTCAGCGCCCTCCCTGCTGGGCGCGGCGCCGGACCGAAGGCGCGGGCGCCGGTGGCGGGGGCTCGGGGCTGTCCTTCACCAAGTCCAGCAGCCGGAATGCGCGTTCGCTGGTCTCACGGGGTGCGCACAGCGCGGCCAGGAGCAAGACTCCGACAGTGGCCAGTCGGGCGGTGAACAGCACCGCGTCCATGTCGGTGTCCACTGCGTGCTGGTCTGTGGTCTTCATCGGCGTTCTTCCTCTCATTGAGCCGACGCCCGGCACGCCGGGCGTACGGGCTCAGGGTCTACGGTCGTCGAGCGTGAAGGGCCTCGTCGAGGCCACGATCACTCCGTCCGGGCTACGGTTCCGCTGCGGACCCTGGGGCCTGTACAGGGAGCTGCGTGAGGCCGGTCCGTGGTTCTAGCAGCGGAGGGCTGTCACCTTCCGCCAGGGCGCGGTCTGCCGTCGGGTAGATCCCCGGGGCACTGCCTACGCGGCGTCGGCAAGACCGCCGTCAGCGGCCGATCCGGCCGCGCTGATGCCAACGACCTCAAGCGAGACGCCGCGCGCGGCCAGCGCCTTCGCGGTCTGAGCGAGGGTGATCTGGGAGAAACCGAAGAGGGAATCAGGGGTGAGTTCGGCTCCGGTCTTCAGGTGGATGGCGAGGACGAGGCGCTTGGGGAGGAAGTCGTCGGGCAGCGTGTGCCGGCCGTCGCTCGCGATGCGAACGCGCTGGGCGAAGTTCGCGCGGGCGACCGCGGAGTCGTACAGAACCTCGACGGCTACCCGGGCCTGGTTGTAGAGGTGGCTGAGGGCACCGGAACCACGGGCCTGCTTGACGAGGACGAGCGTGTCGTCCTGCGTCAGGAAGTCACAGATCTCGATCTGGTCGCTGGGCTTCGCCGGGTTGGGGATGGTCTTGCAGTCGAGCACAACCCAGTCTTCCCAGCCGACGGTCCGGGCCGTCTTCTTGTTGTAGGGCGTCTCCGACATTCCGCGAGGCCAGGCCGGCAGGACGACAGAAGGAACGGGAGCGAACAGCCGCTGCACCTCGCTGTGGAGGGAGGCCAGGTACGAGGCCCCGAACTCGTACCACTCCCCGTCCAGCAGGCAGAACACGTGGGAGTCGAGGGAGACGGTGGCCTCGATCCAGCGCAGGGTTCCGACGGTGGCGATCACGTCGTCCGGCGCGCTCCGCCTGCGGCGCTCCCGAAGGAGCTTGACGGTGCCGGCCTTGAGGGCTTCGAGGCGGCTCCCTGAGGGGAGATACCGGACGCGGCCGAGCACGTAGCCGAGGTCGAACGCGTCCGACTCGAAGCTCCCGTCGCTGTTGATCCGCGTGCGGTAGGTGGCGGCCTCCGCGTCGTTGCGCAGGTGGTCGAAGGGCACGGTCTCGGCGATACGGCCGTCGGCGGGCAGGCCGAGCTGGTCGTCCAGCGCCCGCTCGAGCTCGGTGAGGACGGTCACGTCCTTGACCGGGACGATGTGCTCGACGAACTCGAGGTCCTGATGCGGCAGGCGTTCGGTGCAGGCGCGGGCGATCTGGCGGATGTCGGAGACCAGGTCCGCCGGCTCGACTCCAAGGGGCAGGCGCAGTCCGCAGCCGCCCAGGACAGTGAATCCTCCGGCCCTGCCCTTGAGGGTCCGCGTGAGCGGGGCGTCGTTGAGGTAGCCGCCGAGACTGCGCACGATCCGGGTGTGATCGCTGAGGCCGAGCGCGGGCACGGGAGCACCGTTGGGAACAAGAGAGATGTCCGTGCGGGCCTGACCGAGAATTCCGGAGACGGCACCGCGGACGAGAGTCGGGTCGATCTCCCGGATCGCGAAGGACAGGCCGAACCGCTTGTCCTTGAGCCGCTCGGGGATGAGCCGGTACCCCTGGTCACAGCCGATGGCGTACACCTGGCCGTCGACGGCGAGCAGCAGCAAGGCGGCGGTGCGACGTACAGCCTCGGTGACGGGGATGCCGGTGGTGCGGGCCATCTGCTCGCACCAGCCGGCCTCATCCTGCTCCATGCCGCAGGTGAGGTAGACCGCCGGCACTCCGAGGCCGTCCGGCGTGTGCAGTTCCGCGCCGAGTGCGCTCAGGTAGTCGTGATCAAGGGCGTCGTACATGGCTTCCCTGGTGGGGGCCACGCCGTGAAGCCGGTAAAGAGTGCGCGAGACGGTGGTGGGTGCCATGAGGGGCCTCCGGAGTGTTGAGGGCGCGTGAAACGCATGCGGTGGACAAGAGATCGGGCCTTACGAGGAGAACGCGGTGGAAGGAGACGGCCGGGAGGGTAGGTTCAGGCCGCGGTGACGGTCGGGGCGTTGGGCAGCTTCCTGACTGCATCGTCGATGGCACGCCGGGCGGTGCGCTCCGCGATGCGGCCGGTCGCCCGGCGCAGAGCGAGGTTGGCGAGGGTGTCGGCGGTCTCGTTGAGTTCGTGGCCTATGTGGCCCTTGAGCCAGCGGACGTCGACGCGTCCGGCGTGCGGGAGGAGCCGTTCGAGAAGGCTGCCGCTTTCGGGGAAGAGCAGGGCCCGGTGTGCGGGGTCGGGCGATCCCTCGGCGAGGGCCGTGTGGAGGCAGGTGACGGCCTGCTTGCTGTCGCACAGGACGACGACCTGCGCTTCGTCGTCCACGTGCAGGGACGAGAGCGCCGCTTCACAGATGCCAATGATCTCGGCTTCGCCGCTGCTGGCGGCCATGGAGATGCCGAGGCCGGTGGTACCGTCCTCGGCGGCCCAGCCGTATCCGCACACGGCGGAGTCTTCTCCGAGAGCGGCGTCGGCGACCACGACGCGGACACCGGGCGGCAGGTCGGCGAGGAGCGCGTACCGGTCGTCGGCTTCGGGAAGGGGCGAAGCCGTGTCCGTGTCCTCCACGGCAGGCGGAACGTCCTCCTCCCCTGCCTCCTTCGGCGGGTCCGCCAAAACCAGCGTGCCGACGAGTGCGGTGTGGCATCGCGGGCAGTTCGCAGGGCGGTCCGCGCATCCAACCTGATGGGCTTGGACCGCCTCCTGTACCGCCGATATCACCTCGGGCCGGAGGTCGGCCATCAGCGCGTATGCCGTGACGTGCGCTGCGGTGATCTTGGCGCCGAGGTCACCGATCGATGCCAGGCGCCGAATCCGGCAGGAGAGCCGGAAGGTCAGGTACTTGGCCTCTCGTGCTCGGCAAGCCAGCACGGCCAGGTCCTCGTACGCGTCCTCCAGGGCGTCGAGTGTCCCGTGGCGCGCGTGGGGCGGGCGGACGAGGGCGCGGAGTTCCGCCTGCGCGATCGCGTAGCGGCCCCAGGCGAGGGCCGCGGAGGCGAGCCGGTGCCATCGTTCGACGACCGCGTCGTGAGCGAGCCTGCCGTCCTCCTGCTCCCGCGCGTCCCGCAGTAGGGCGGCGACGAAGACCGCGTCGTCGCACTCGACCAGTTCTCTTACCGGGGCCGGGACTTCGCCGGTGAGGACACCGTGCTCGCGGGCCCACGCGCCAGCAGCGCCAGTGGGCACGCTGAGGACCGATTCAGGGAGCCTGAGGTTGGCGCAGGCGGTCCGCAGGCAGTCCTGGTGGACGGAGGGCAGTACCACTCGGGTGACGCGGACGTCCAGTCGCTCCGGGGGGCGGCTCAGCACGGCGTGTGCTTGCCCGCGCACTCGGCCGCAGACGGCTTCGGCTTCGCGGCGGGCCGCGGCCAGCCTGCGGGCTTCCCGTCGCAGCGGTCGCAGGCGATCGGACGGGCCGGGCCCGAGTTCCGCCCGCCGTACCGCGCCGCGGGCCCGGGTGTACGCGTGGGTGAGCGCGACGGCGATCGGCTCGGCGAGACCGGGGTCAGCCAGCGTTTCCAGCGTCACCGCGTCCGCGGTGCCGTTCATGCGCCGCAGCACTGCCTCTTGGAGAGCCGTGAAGTCGTCGGCCAGGTGCTGCGCGAGGCTCTTGGTTCGGACCATGGCACACATTCCTTTCAGGTCGGGCGATCAGCGGGGTGCGGGAGACAGGCGGAAGGACGAGGTTCGAATCGAGAGCGGAGAACGGGGGCGGCAGGCGGAGGACGGGTGTGCGAAGTCGGGCATCCGGCCATC
The DNA here is from genome assembly GCF_001049855.1 of Streptomyces sp. Wb2n-11. Taxonomy (NCBI): domain Bacteria; kingdom Bacillati; phylum Actinomycetota; class Actinomycetes; order Kitasatosporales; family Streptomycetaceae; genus Streptomyces; species Streptomyces sp. Wb2n-11. The sequence goes on along the minus strand of NZ_CVPB01000001.1, from coordinate 5,782,733 downwards.
TGCGGTTGGAGAAAGCGGAATTGAGTCGTCCGCATTTGTCGCGCACTGCTCGCCGGAAGCGAGCGCCGTCGAAGACGGCGGCGGCGACGGGGACCACGAAAGGGCGTGCAGCGTCATCCGACGCGCGTCCACTCCTGGCACATCTTGGTCTGGAAGTACTCGCCCTTGTTGAGCGTCACCCGCCCGGGGCCGCTCAGGTTGTTGTTGGCGATGATCGCGTCGAACTCGCCGCTGGCGTCCATGAGGCGGGCCCAGTAGCAGCCGAAGTCACCGGAGGGGCCGGCGCTCTTGTACGTCCCGGCCTTGACGTCCTCGCCGACCAGGTACTCGCCTTCGCCGCTGACGCTGGTCGCGGGGCCGGCCGGCTCCGCGGTGACGGTCTCCACTACGGTCTCGGTGACCGCCGGAGCGGCTTCCGCCTCTGCTGTCTCGGTCACCGTCACGGCGGGCACCGGCGAGGCGCCGGTGGAGCCGGGAGCAGCCTTCGCTCCCGATTCGCCCTGCCCACCTATCCCGGCCCCGATCAGGAGCGAAACGAGGGCTGTCGCTCCGTATGTGAGCCACGCCTTGCGACGGCTCGCCTTCATCGGCGCGCCCGGCACGTCCATGAAGCCGGGGCCTGGGTCGGGCCAGGCTGCTGAGGGAGCGGGGGAAGGTCATGTCGGTCTCCAGGTCTGCCAGTTCGGTGCCGGACTCGCATGAGGCCGGTGTCCCAATCGATGTCGTCGTGCTGACAGGGACCAAAGTGGCAGAACTCAAGGCACACGATGCCCCGGAAAGCTGATAACCCGGGTTATCAGATCTCTAAAATTGAATGAGTGATTCCGCAAGTACTGTGTGCAGAGTTCTGAGGTGCCGCATCCGCGAAGGGTGTCGGGAGCGTCCATGAGGAGGGAGCGGAGCGAAATGACCGGTGCGCATGGAGCGGCTGCTCCCATCCTGCCGGAGGTTATGTCCGGGCGGATCAGTTACGCGGAAATCGGAACACTCGCGCAGGTCAAGCGGCCCGTCGTCACCACCTGGGCCCGCCGGCACGCCGACTTCCCGCAGCCCGTAGGTAACGAGGGCGGCAGTCCGGTCTTCGACGGTCGTGCTGTCGTCGAATGGCTCCTGACCACTGGCCGGGGCAACACCGACGCTCGCCAGCTCCGGGCCGAACTGGCTCTGCACACCCTGTCCTCCTGGTGCCGGCGAATGCCCGCCAGGACGATGCTCGACGGAGTGACGGCGCTGATCCACCTGCGGCACGAACTGGACGAGCCCCTGGCCGGTCTCGGCTGGGACGCGCTCCTACAACGGGCCGACGAAATCGACTTCGAGGACACGTACATCCGCCGGGAGGTATTCGCGCTCACCGCCGACGACGCGGCCGGGCCAGCTCTCTCAGGCCTCGCCGACGAGCTCATCGAAGCGGCCTACTCCCCGCCGAGGCCGTCGAGTGGGTCATGGAGGCCCGCCGCCGGCTGGGCTGTCACGACCTCGCCATGGACGAGCCTGCATCCGCCGTCACCACGACTCTGGCCCGTCTCTCCGGCATCGCCGCTCTGGACGAGGACGCGGAGGACTTCATCGTCGCCGTTCCCTACGCGAACAGCGGCGACCTCCTGGTAGCCCTGCACGCGCAGACCGACCCCGAGGTTCGCCCCTTCTTCCTGGCCGCCGAACCCACCCAGGACTTCGCCCGTCTCGCGCGGCGCCGCATGCTCGTCCGCGGCGTCCAGGAGTACGAGCTGGACATGGCCGACGGTCAGCACCTGGCGACCGACGACTGGGGGTACCCCGCGTCATCGTCTGCGTCCTTCCCTACGGGGCGGCCGAGGCACGGAGCCCGCTCGCCGTTCTCCAGCAGGTCCAGGACCTCACCGATCTGCTGACCGACCACTGCGCGGCCGTCGTCCTCGGCCCTTCCGACGCTCTCGTCCACGCGCTCCCCTGCGGGAGGAGGCCGACCGCCTGCGGCGCTCCTTTCTCACCGAGGGCCTCCTCAAGGCTGCCGTCAGCCTCCCCGAGGGCGCTATCCCATACCGTCCCGCCTACCGCACAGCGATCTGGGTCCTATGCCGTACGCCGAAGGACGAGCGGCGCGGTCAGATCCTGCTCGCCGACCTCTCCTCGAAGCCGCTCACGGCGCCCTCCCTGGACGCCCTGGTCGAGGACCTCGACATCTTCCGCACCGCTGGTTGGAGAGCCGACGGACGCCACGAGCCCCGCAACGGCGAGATCCTCGCCGCGACCGAACTCCGTGATCGGCCCGGCACCGCCTTCGCCCCCAGCACCGCACGGCCGCCCGTCGCTATACGCGCGCGGTCGTGGAGCGTCCGGCCCGTATCTCGGACCTGGAACTGCGTCTGGCCCAGCTCGCCGACAAGACGCGCCTCGAACTCTCCCTCACGGCCGAGCTCAAGGCGCACGCCGTCCTGCGTCCCGAGGAGCGTCCCTTCCGGCGCACGAGTGTGTCGGTCCTCGTCAAGCAGCGACGTCTGCGTCGGCTGCCCGGTCACCGCATCGCCCCCAAGCATCTGACCGTCGACGGCCACTACGCCGTGCTGACCCCGACGAGATCACCGGCTTCGGCGCCGGAGGAGCCCGCCGTATCGATCGCGGGGTGCTCCTCACCGCCTACGAGCACGCCGAGTTCACCCAGCCCGGCGACGTGGTGGTCACAGCCACCCCGTCGTTCGGCGCGTGCGTGGACGAGGAGGGCCTATCGGTGGTCGCCTTCCCGGCGCGCGTGCTGCGGGTACGACCCGACGCCGAGCGCCCCGTACGGCCGCGCGTGCTCGCAGCGCTACTCCGGGCCGCTGCGGCGGAATACGCGCGGGTAGGCGGCGCGGTCCGGGCGGCCCGCCGCTTAGAAGACTTCCCCATCCCCGACCTCGACCAGGAGGAAGCCGACCGGTACGAGGCCCTCCTCGCCGAGATCGGCCGCCGCACTACCCTGCTCCGGCAGCAGACCGCGGCTCTGGACGACCTCGCCGCGCTGACCGCCGCCGGCCTCACCGACGGCACCCTTACGCTCATCGAACCGCCCGCATCCTTCCGTTCCTGACCTCTCTCAAGGAGACCCGAGACCCCATGCCCCCCGGCAGAAGAAGCCCGTCGACCAGGTGGAACTGTTCACCGCCTCGACCGCGAAAGAGATCCAGGCCATCCTCTGGAAGGCGGCCGACAAGCTGCGCGGCTCCATGGACGCCGCCCAGTACAAGGAGTTCGTCCTCGGCCTGATCTTCCTCAAGTACATCTCCGACGCCTTCGACGAGCGCCGCGAGCAGCTCGCCAAGGAGCTCGCTGACGACGGGATCTCCGAGGACCGCCTCGCGGAGTTCCTGGAGGACCAGGACGAGTACACCGGCCACAATGTCTTCTGGGTCCCCGAGACCGCCCGCTGGTCTTGGATCGCGGCCAATGCCAAGAGCAAGGGCGTCGGTCTCCTCCTCGACGAGGCCATGGACGTCATCATGCGAGCGAATCCCTCGCTGACCGCCGTCCTCCCGAAGATCTTCAACCGGGACAACGTCGACCAGAAGCGGCTGGCCGAGCTCGTCGACCTCATCAGCGACGCCCGCTTCGGCGGCGGCAACGACGACAAGCCGGCCCAGGACGTGCTCGGCGAGGTCTACGAGTACTTCCTCGGTAACTTCGCCCGCGCGGAGGGCAAGCGCGGCGGTGAGTTCTACACGCCGAGCAGCGTGGTCCGTCTCATCGTCGAGATCCTGGAACCGTACGAGGGCCGGGTGTACGACCCGGCCTGCGGCTCCGGCGGCATGTTCGTCCAGGCCGGCAAATTTATCGAGGCGCACCGCGGTCGCGGCCACAAGTCCGACATCGCGGTCTACGGCCAGGAGCTCAACGAGCGCACCTGGCGCCTGGCCAAGATGAACCTCGCCATCCACGGCATCGATGGGGACCTCTCCACCCGCTGGGGCGACACCTTCGACCAGGACCGGCACCCGGACCTCAAGGCCGACTTCGTTATGGCCAATCCCCCGTTCAATATCAAGGACTGGTCGCGAAACGAGAACGACCCGCGCTGGAAGTACGGGGTGCCGCCGAAGGGCAACGCGAACTACGCGTGGCTCCAGCACATCCTCAGCAAGCTCGGTGAGCGCGGTACGGGTGGCGTCGTCCTCGCGAACGGCTCGATGAGCAGCCAGCAGAGCGGCGAGGGCGAGATCCGCCGGGCGATGATCGAGGCGGACCAGGTGGCGTGCATGGTGGCCCTGCCGTCGCAGCTGTTCCGGACCACCCAGATCCCCGCCTGCCTGTGGTTCCTGGCCAAGGACAAGGGCCCGCAGGGCCCAAAGCGCCTGACCGACCGCCGCGGCGAGATCCTCTTCATCGACGCACGCGGCCTGGGCGAGATGATCGACCGTACCGAGCGCGACCTGACGGCAGCCGACCTCGCGAAGATCGCTGGCACCTATCACGCGTGGCGCGGGACGCAGTCGGCGCGTGAGGAGGGGCTTTCATACGAGGACGAGCCGGGATTCTGCGCCTCGGCGGACCTGGAGACGGTCCGCGAGCACGGGTACGTCCTGACGCCGGGGCGGTACGTGGGCGCGGTCGACGTGGAGGAAGAGGGCGCGGAGGCGGTTGCGGAGAGGATCGCAAAGCTGACGGAGGAGCTGTACGGGCTCTTCGACAAGTCGGACGCGCTGGCGAAGACAGTGCGCGAGCAGCTGGGGAGGGTCAATGTCTGAGTGGCGGAAAGTTTCAGTAGCGGATCTTGCTGCCCCGGGTAAAAATTCTCTAGCTACAGGGCCTTTCGGATCTGCCATCGGGTCTCGCTTCTTCCAGGAGTCAGGAGTTCCGGTGATCCGAGGAAGCAATCTGAGTCTCGATATCGGAAGCCGCTTGATTGATGACGGAATTATTTTCGTTGACGAGAGCAAGGCGGTAGAATTTCCGCGCAGCATCGCACGTAAGGGAGACCTTATTTTTACGTGCTGGGGAACGATCGGACAAATTGGCTTGGTGGACGAAAGGTCTCGGTTTGATCGATACATCGTATCCAACAAGCAGATGAAGCTCACACCGAACCCGCAAACCGTGGACTCACTTTTCCTCTATTATGCCCTGTCAAATCCAAGTGCAGTAGCGCAGGTCCAAGGAGACGCAATCGGGAGCTCGGTTCCGGGATTTAATCTGACTCAGCTGCGAAAAGTTGAGATCTCCTGCCCGTCACTTCCCGAACAGCAGGAAATTGCAAAAATCCTTGGCGCGCTGGACGACAAGATCGCCGTTAACGAGCGCATCGTGGCCACAGGGATGGATTTGGGAGAGGCTCGCTTTTCGCAGGCTTCCTTGATTGCGGAAGAAAGGGTCACGCTCGGCGACGTCATCGAGCTTAAGTATGGTAAATCGCTTCCCGCCACACGCCGCATCGTCGGAGATGTCCCTGTCTTTGGCAGCGGTGGGATTAGCGGCTCCCACAATGAGTCTTTGGTGAAGGGGCCGGGAATTATCGTCGGCCGCAAGGGGACGGTAGGAGCGATCTATTGGTCGGAGTCGGACTTCTTTCCGATTGATACCACATTTTATGTGGTGTGCCGCATGAAGGGGATCTCTATGGAGTATGCGTACTTCGCTCTTAGGGGATTGGGGTTGGAGCACATGAATTCCGATTCGGCCGTACCAGGGCTTAACCGGGACAGGGCGCTAGCTGTTCCTGTAAACCTTCCTGCCGCCGAAGAAATTCAGCGGTTCACTGCCGAAGCGCGCACCCTATTCGAGCTGCAATGCACACGCGAGGGTGAAAACCGCAACCTCGCTACCCTCCGCGACACGCTCCTCCCCCAGCTCATGTCCGGCCGCCTCCGCGTCAAGGACGCCGAGAAGATTGTCGAGGACCAGGTATGACAGGACACGGTGAGCACGACCACGGCACGGACAACTTCCGCTTCCGTCCGCTCGAAATCGACTGGGAGCATCTCGCACTCGAAGAGCTGCTGGAGCTCGACTGGCCGAAGGCCGAAGGCAACGAGCTTGCCCCCGGTTCCGGTCACCGCGCGTCCTGGGACGACCTGATCCTGTACTCCGATCTCCGCGAGGCGATCGAACGGCTGAATCCCGCCCTCTCCCCCGACGCCGTGCGCGACGCCGTGGCGACCACCGCGACGCCGGCCTCCCAGGACGCGTACGAGGAGAACCGGACCGCACACGGCTTCCTGACCGGCGGCATTCGCTCCGTCACGTACGTCGACGCCCTCGGAGCCGAGCACAACCCGACGATCCGTATCGTCGACCTCGACGACGCGGACGCTAACACCTACCGCGCCGTCCGCCAGGTCACCGTCATCGACGGCGAGCGCAACCGTCGCTTCGACCTCGTTCTCTACATCAACGGCCTGCCGCTCGCCGTGATCGAGCTGAAGCGGGCCGGCGACGAGGACGCCACCCTCGAAACCGCGCACGCGCAGATCAGCCGGTACGCCGAGGAGTTCCCGACCGCGTTCCGGTACAACGCGGTGGTCCTCCTCTCAGACGGGATAACCGCCAAGTACGGCACCCCCTTCACGCCGTACGAGCACTTCGCCCCGTGGAACACCGACGAGTTCGGGGCCCGCGTGGAGACGCTGGAGAGCGACGGCCTGGCCGAGACGGGTCAGTCCCTCGCGCTGCACGGGCTCTTCGCCCAGCCCAGGTTCCTCTTGCTCGTGAAGTCCTTCATCAACTTCGTGCCCGCCAAGCGCATGAAGCGGATCGCCAAGCCCCACCAGTACTTCGCGGTCACCCGCGCCGCCGGCGCCGTCCGCGACGCCGCGGCCAGTGACGGCAGGGCAGGCGTGGTCTGGCACACCCAGGGCTCGGGCAAGTCCGAGGAGATGGTGCTGACGACGAACCTCGTCAGCCGGGATCCCCTCCTGCACAACCCCACCGTCGTGGTCATCACCGACCGGAACGACCTCGACGACCAGCTGTACTCCACCTTCCTGGAGAGCGAGGTCCTGCCCGAGGCCCCGCGGCAGATCACCACCCGTGCCGAGCTGCGCGAGGAACTCGCCGCCAAGCGCACCGGCGGCATCCTCTTCACCACGCTCCAGAAATTCGGCAGGACCAAGCAGGAGAAGGAGTCGGGAACCGACCACCCACTCCTCTCCGACCGGCGCAACATTGTCGTCGTCGTAGACGAGGCCCACCGCAGCCACTACGACAACCTCGACGGCTACGCCCGCCACCTGCGCGACGCGGTCCCGCACGCCACGCTCCTCGCCTTCACTGGCACCCCGATCTCCGAAGCCGACCGCGACACCCGCGATGTCTTCGGCGACTACATCGACGTGTACGACCTCAAGCGGGCCGCCGACGACGGCGCGACCGTGAAGGTCTACCACGAGAGCCGCGTCGTCCAGCTCGTACTCGACCGGGACGTCGATCCCACCACCATCGACGCTGAGGCCGACCGCATCACCGACGGCCTGGACGACACCGAGCGCCAGCGCGTCGAGCAGCTCGTCGCCACGATGAACGCGATGTACGGCGCGCCGGCCCGTATCCGCGATCTGACCGCCGACCTGGTCGAGCACTGGGAGGCACGCCGCGAGCGCATGAAGGCGTTCGTCGGGGTGTCCGAGGAGCCCGGCGGCGCGGCCGGCAAGGCGATGATCGTCTGTGCCACCCGTGACATCTGCGTCAGCGTGTACGACGCCCTGCGCGAGCTGCGGCCCGAATGGCACAGCGATGAGGTCGACAAGGGCTCCATGAAGATCGTCTTCTCCTCGGACTCCCGCAAGGACCCCGAACGCCTGCGCACGCACGCCCTGCGCGGATCCCAGCGGAAGGCCGTCATCAACCGGGCCAAGGACCCCGACGACACGCTGGAACTCCTCATCGTCAACAACATGCTCCTGACCGGCTTCGACGCACCGCCGATCCACACCATGTATCTGGACCGTCCGCTCAAGGGCGCCAACCTGATGCAGGCCCTGGCCCGGGTCAACCGGCGCTTCCGCTCGAAGCAGGACGGCCTCCTCGTCGGCTACGCCCCGCTCACCGAGAACCTCCAGCGGGCGATCGCCGAGTACTCCGAGCCCGACCAGGAAGACCGGACACTCGGTCAGGACATCGACCGGGCGCTGGACGAGCTGCGCAACGAGTACGAGATCCTCGACGGCATCCTGCACGGCTGGGACTGGCGCGGCCGTCTGGCCAAGCCCTCGCAGCGGGCGTTCATCGAAGCGGCGCTCAGCACCGCGAACCACCTCCGCGACCCGCGCACTCCTGGCAACAATCCGGAGACGCTCGACAACCCCAACGAGACCCTGAGCCGCCGCTTCCGCGAGCACGCCCACCGCCTGGAGCGCTTCTTCGCGCTCGCCGGCTCCTCCGCCGACATCGGCTCTCGGTTCCCGGACCAGCCGCAGTGGAAGCGCGACATCCAGTTCCTCGTCGAGGTCCGCGCCTACATGGCCAAGCTCGACGCCATGGACCGCGAGGCGCGCGGCCTGCCGGTGGCCCGCGACGTAGCCCTGTACCTCGCCCAGCTGACCTCGGCCGTCGTCGAGACCGGCGGAGTGACCGACCTCTTCGCCGAGGCCGGCCTGGAGACGGCCGACCTGACCCACCTCAACGACGCCCTCGTCGCTCAGCTCCAGAAGAGCGACACGCCTCACCTGGCCGCCGAAGCGCTGCGTCGCCTCGTCGAGCAGAAGATGCGCGAGGTCACCCGGCACAACGTCGTCCGGCAGACCGCGTTCTCCGACCGCCTCCAAGACCTCATGGTCAAGTACATGCGGCAGCAGCTCACCAGCGCGGAAATCATCGCCAAGCTGGTCGAGATGGCCAAGGAGATCGCGAACGACGCAAAGCGCGGCGACCAGTTCGACCCCCGCCTGAGCAACGACGAACTCGCTTTCTACGACGCCGTTGCCGACCTCGGCTCCGCGCGTGAGCTGATGGGCGACGAGGTCCTCTCCGGCATTGCCCGCGATCTCGTCGTGCAGATTCGCAAAAACCTCAAGCCCGACTGGATCGCCCGCGAGCCGGTCCGCGCCAAGCTCCGGAGCACCATCAAGCGCCTCCTGGCCAGGCACGGCTACCCGCCGGCTCAGGCCCCCGCGGCCATCGACCTCGTCCTGAAGCAGATGGAGCACTTCGCCAACGAGTGGGCCGCCGACGGAAACGCCGGCGCCTGACCTCCTGGCCGACGCGCCCGTCCATCGTTGAGTCCGCCGACGGGACCGGGTGGTACGGACTTCACGACGCCGTACCACCCGTGCTCTCGCGACGACCGCCCTGATCTCCACGAACCGCACGAGCTGCCGCCGGAGGAACGCAGATGCCCCAGATCGACACCCGACTCATACAGACCGCGGTCATGGGCGGCAAGGACGGCGATCGCCCCGTGATCCTCCCTGAGGAGGCACACAACCTCGACGAGTTCCGCCGTCAGTACGGCCAGACGAACTTCTGGTGCGGCACGCTCCTGGGTGGCTGCGGCGAGAAGCTGATGACCAAGAGGTACGAGACCAAGGTCTGCCACTTCGCCCACCACCCGGACCGCTACGGCACCAGCGCCGAGTGCCACAGGACCTCCGAAGGTGCCGACGGCGCCGACCACTTGTTCATCAAGCAGCACGTGAAGGACTGGCTCACCGGACAGGGCCACGCTGCCGAAGCATCTCTCCGCACCCTCGGCACGGGACCTGGCGACGCCGTCGATTTCTGGCTGCGGGCCACGGAGCAACACCTGCGCTTCGAGCTCCGGCCCGAGGACTACCGGAGCTGGCGCAAGGCCGCTGAGAGCCTGGGTGCCCGCGAAGGACATGTGGAGTGGGTCTTCGGACCGGAGAACACAATCACCCACGACATGGTCGCGCGCCAGGGATACGCGCTGCGGGTGCGATGTGAGACAAAGGGCACCGATCGGCGGGTTCTCATCGGGACCATCACCGCGGACCGGCCGGTCGTGTGGGACCCTCTCGCCACGTGCCGGATGACCAGGGACGGCATTGTGACCCCGGCCCTGGAGAATCTGCGTTCCGCCGGAAAGATACGCATTGGCGGTATGCGCAACGCCCCGCTCCCCACGAGTCTTCCCATGACCGCAGCCCAAATCGTTTTCGCTGTCGACGGCGAGGCAGCGGAACCGACGGATTCACCGTTCGAGGAGAAGGGCCGCCGTCTCTACGCCGGTTACTTGAAGCCCACCGCCAAACGGATCATCCGAGGGCTGCTCTCGCTCCCCGCCGACACGCCACCGCCGTCCGACGACTTCGTCTACCAGCTCTCCGGTGCCGTACGCCTCCTGCTCACCGACCCCATCGGAACCGCGCAGGCCTACTGGGCGGTCCGAGCCGACGTGGTAACGCAGCTGAACGGCCTGGACGCGGAGCGCACCGGATTGTGGCGCCCGAGCGTCGCGCTCGACGCGCCCGTCTCTGCGCCCGCCCCCGCGCAGCGGCAAGCCAGCGAGAGGAGGCCCCCTGCCGCCTCCGCACCACAAATAAGAGGTGTACGCAGTCGGCAGGCGACGGCTCTCCGTAAGGGGTTAGTCATGGTCGCACGCAGGGGCGGTACGACCACGTGGCAACAACTCGCCCAACGGATCGACCCTGGGCTGCGTCATCTCTCTGACAACTCACTGCGCAATCTGCTCGTGGAAGCAGATCACCCGGTGAGCGAGAACGCGGTGCCCTTGAGCGTACTGGTCCTGGCACCCGGGGGGCAGAAGAAGTTGCCTTACCTAAGTGCGGTTCTACGGGCCCTCGGTATTGATGCCCCTGTGTCTGAAGCCGAGCTTCAGCGATGGAGTACGGAAGCGATCCGCCGAATCCATACCTCCTACGAGCAACGCAACACCTCGCCCCTGAACGCGGAATCTCCCCCCGGCTCCCCCATGATCACGCGTCCGCCGAATGAAGCCAATCGGGAAGACGCGAGCCAGAAGATGCGGCTCCTGCGCGAGAAGATCGAGGAGGTGCGCCAAATCGCAGCTCGTGGGGAAGGAGATCGGGCCGCACGCCTCACCACTTCCCTCAAAGCGGGGGCGGCCCATCTCCATCACTACACCGACGCCTGCAAGGACGCCCACGCACTCCGCCGATGGCGCGAGACCAGCAGGCAGTTGCTGCGCAATCTTGAAGACTTGGTCGGCCAAGGCCCTGAGCTTCAGGCTTCAGCTGTTCATCCTCCTACTCCCTCACCGTCTGCCGCCCCTCACCCACCGGAGCGGCCCGAGCCTCCTCCGACCGAACATCTCGAGGCAGGGCACAGCACGGATCAGTCAGCATCACTCCTGCCGCGAATGAGTGAATCCTTCATCGCAGCCAAGGCGTCCGGGGACATCACCTCTGTACGCCGCTTCGAGCGGGAGGCGATTGCTCTCGCTGGCAGCAAGGCGTCCGCGCAGACGAAACTGCGGGCACGGGTCCTGAGGGACGAGATGCGTACCTGGATCAAGGCACGGGAGTCCGAGGAAGCGCTCGAATCCATGCGCACAGTCTTCGAGACCTTGCCCTCCCCCGGCGATCCCAGAGAAGCGGAGCGGCTCCGGAGCGCCCTGGAGCATGTCAACGCCCTTCGCCGGCTGTCTTCCGAAGCGCTGACACAGGACCTATCAGACAGCTTCAGCGATCTCGAACATCGTTTGCACGCTGCGCAGACGGCTGCGGAGCAATCGGCCCGACCTGCCCCTACGAAGGTAAAAGCAGAGAGGTTGAAGGACAACGGCAGCGATCAGACTGCGGCACTCGCCGATTTCATCTGGCTGGTCAGCGAGATCGAGGCAGCGCGGGAGGCAGACGACCTTGAATCGGTCGAAGCCGCGCGCAGACTCGCTGGCCCGCTGTACGCACGCCACCTCGCTCCGGAGGACCGGGAGCGGTTCACCCCGTTCATGCGAGACGTCAAGGCTTGGTGCGGCGCGCACCGGTCGCGCCCGGAAACCGTTCCCGTACTGAAGATGATCAGACAGTTGTTCACGAAACTGGATATGACCCGTACCACGGCGACGGTGTCGGAGATCAAGCTTGTACTCGACACGGTGCGAGTACTGCAGCACAAGATGAACGCACCCCTACCCTCAGAGGATGAAAAGCGCCTCGTGGGTTGGGAAGCGCGCCTGCGGCAGCGATCGCTGAGAGAGCGAACTGCGGCCCGTCGTGAAGCCGCGCCGGACCGTACGGCCAGACGGCGTCCCGACGCCGTCGCTGGCCAGGCTTCATCGCGGCCAGGACGGTTGTCTCTCGCGGCGATCGAGCGGCTGGCCGCTCCGGCCCGCGAGGTCCTGATGGACGCCGCTCGCGCAGGAGGTGCGGTTCTGACCTGGGGAGACCTGCGAGCGCGGCTGAAGGAGCCGCTGCCCCATCTGCACCCCGATGACCAGGGTGAACTCCTTGTCGCGGTCGACCGGGACACGCCACAGGATGAGCCGTTGCTGACCACGCTCATGGCGAGTGCGGACATCTCGCAGCACTGGCTGTATCCGCACGTCCGGTTCAGCCTCCACCGTCCGCGGATCCCCGAAGAGGAGCTGGCGGCCCACTGGGCGCGGGAGGTCCTGAAACTCCGGCAGATCTGGCGGCATCGGTAGGCCGGGGCCGGAGTGTTCCCCTCTCAGCCACGGGAACGGACTTGGCTCCAGGACGGCCCGATGCTGCATGTCGTCCTGAGCGCCAGTTCGTTCCGGCGGCCGTCTCCCACGGGGGCGGCCCGCGCGTCGGGCCAGGTTTCGGCCGACAAATATGAACGCCCCATGATTCGTGCGGTGGTCTTCGACGTCGGTGAGCGTCTGGTGGACGCGACACGGGAGTACGGGACGTGGGCGGACTGGCTGGGGATGCCTCGGCACACACGTTCACAGCGGTGATCACGCGCGGGCTGGACTACCGGAAGGTGTTCCAGGAGCTCCGGCCCGGCTTCGATCTCAACGCCGAGCGCGAGACGCGCGCCGCGGCAGGGCAGCCCGAGTACCCCGACGTCCGCGACAGCCTCGCCGCCCTGCGCGCGGACGGGCTGTGGCTGGGCATCGCCGGGAACCAGACCGTGCGCGTCGATATAGCGAGTACATCGTCGGTGCCCAGGTGGAACGACCCGCCGGTCCCCTTCGTGGCCGAGCGGCCGGCGGCGATCCAAGGCGCGGAAAACGGTCGAGTTCGCCAGGGCCCAGGCGTAACGATGCTGGGCAGGACTTTGCTCGACGCCTGGGCGAAGCATGTAAACCGCATCGAACTAGAAATACGAGACCCCCGCTTACCACAAAAGCACGGTACGCCCAAACCGCGACTCGTCAGGGACTCTTGCAGTCGGTCGATTCGACAGGCAGGTGCGCACCATGGACGAGAGCAAGAACTGCATACCCGAAATGGCATTCCTCACGTTGCACAAGGCGGCGGTCTATCTCGGCATCTCTCCCAACACCCTTTACGTGTGGCGCCATCGCCGACAAGGGCCGCCCAGCTTCCAGATGGGCCGACGCGTGATGTACAGGATCTCCGCGCTTGACGAGTGGGTGGACCGGCAAGAAAGGGCGGACTCTCGATCGAATCCTGCCTTGAATCCACTGAACCGCAAGCCGCTGCGTCGCGCATCGTGACGTCCACGGCAGCACAGAGCATCGACACCAACCCGACATCAATTCAAACTGCCGCAGCGGGATATGACCTGTCGCGAAGAAGCGTTCCCAACACCGTCAAGCACTCGGAACGCATCATTCGCACAGGCAGGAGGCCCCATGGCGGGCTACATCGAGGATCGTTGGCTCAAGAAGAGGCCGGACAAGACGACTGGCAAGCGCGAGCGTACTTCCATCTGGGGGAAGGGGAAGCGGTACCGTGTCAAGGGCATTCCTGGTATCCAGGACAGGTCCTTCGACACGAGCGAAGACGCCAAGCGCTGGCTCGCGGAGGCCCAGACGGACTCCAGCAGGGGCGACTTCGTCGACCCGCGGAATGGTGCCATCTTGCTCGCCGATTACATCGCCGACCACTGGTGGCCCAGTCGAACGGATGAGCCGTCAACTGCGGGTCCCATGCGGAGCCGGATCTGGAACCACCTGATTCCCCTGCTCGGCTCGTATCCTCTGCGCGAGATCGACGCCTCGGCCCTTCGCCGGTTCAAGGCCGACTTGCTCTCTCGAGTCGAGGAGTCTTCCGCCGAGATCATATGGATACACCTCACCACCATCCTGAATGCCGCGGTTGATGACAAGCGCCTGCTGAAGAGCCCCGTCGCTGCCCACCGATCGATCAAGCGGCCCAAGCCGGTCGGCAAGAAGGCGAAAGCGTGGTCTCGAACCACGGTCGACGCGGTGCGGGACGGACTACAGGAGCGGTACCGAATCGCCGTGGACCTCGGGCTCGCACTCGGAGTTCGCCAAGGCGAGGCGCTCGGCCTCGCGGAAGAGGACTTCGACTTCGGGGCGGAGGTGGTCCACATACGGCGCCAGCTCCGCTGGGACGGGAAAGGGCGGCCGTACTTCTGCCTCCCCAAGGGCCGAAAGACCCGTGATGTTCCCCTTCCGCCGAACCTCGCCCGCCGCGTTCGGCTCCACTTCCAGCTCTTCCCGCCGGTCGAGTGCACCCTGCCGTGGCGTAATCCTGAGACGCCGGCGACCGAGTTGGAAGAGCGTCAGCGCAAGCCGATCACCGTGCGACTCGTGCTGAGCACCTCCCACGGGCTTCGGATCAATCCCGGGACTTGGAACGAGCGCAGCTGGAAGCCCGCTCTCGTAGCCGCAGGGGTTCTGCGCCAGGTGGGCGAGAAGGCGGAGAGTTACGGTTCCCGCGTCCGTCTCCACCCCGTATACGAGCGCTCACGGCCGGACATGTTCCACGTCCTGCGCCACACCTTCGCGAGCGTGCAGTTGGAGGCCGGCGAGTCCATCGTGAGCCTGGCAACCTGGTTGGGCCACTCCTCCCCCAAGGTCACGCTCGACTACTACGCTCACTTCATGCCTGGCGCAGGCAAGCGCGGGCTGGCCGCGATGGATACATGGCTCGTGTGATGCAGGATCGAAAGTCCCCGAGAAGTCCCTGGCGCCGGAAAAGCCGCCGCACAACCAACGAAAGCGCAGGTCACAGGGCTGTACGCAGCGCCGCCCAGTTGTACGCCGAGTACAAGGAGCCGCTGTACGCCGCTCCCCCGCTGCTCCAGCGCATGGTGGACGCGGGCAGGCTGGGGCGTAAGACGGGATCCGGTTTCTACCCGTACGCCTGAGCCCTCCTGGTCCGCGATTCGCACGGAGTGTGCGGGGCGTACACGCATATGCCCCGCACACACGCTCCCGCCATGGGCACAGGGCGAGTTGGCTCTGTGTCACATGCACGGGCCGTCGGACGGCCCTGTCGGAAGAAGGAGCGGACCGTGAGTATCGACCCCGACCAGACCGTGGTCGCAGAGGAGTACGCCGAGTTACGTCGCTGCCTCGACGTGGGGCTCACCAGGATCGACGGACATCTGGCGCTGCTGGCCCACCGGGGCGACCAGGCCGGCAGTGACCTGGCCGACCTGGCCGCGCGGGTGACGGCCCTGGAGCACAACCGCTGGCCGCTGCCCACCGTCTCGGCACTCACCGCGGCCGGAGCGCTCGCGGTGACCGTCTGGCAGGCCGTCGGCCGCTAGGCCCTCCGGCCGTGAGCCCGGGCCCGCGGTTCTAGCCCAGGCGCAGGTGGTGCAGCATCAGCAGCCCGGCCGCCATGTTGGCGGCCGGGACCTCACCGCGGGCCACCATGTCGGGAACCAGTTTGAGCGGGACCCACTCGCGCCGCGAGGACTCGAAGTCGTCCTCGGGGTGGCCGGTGTACGTCGCCTCCTCGGCCCAGTAGAGGTGGTGCCGGGCGTCGGTGAGGCCGTTGGACGGCTCGACGGTCAGGAGGGGGCGCAGCGGCCCGGGCCGCCAGCCGGTCTCCTCCTCCATCTCACGCGCCGCGGCGGCCTCGACGTCCTCGCCGTCCTCGACGACTCCCGCGGCGAGTTCCCAGCCCCAGCTGTCGGTGATGAAGCGGTGCCTCCAGAGCATCAGCACCTCGTTGGCCTCGTTGACCACCGTCGCCACGGCCACCGGACGCAGCCGTATGACGAAGTGGTCGAGATGCCGGCCGTCGGGGAGTTCGACATCCGCGAGGTTGACCCGGAACCAGCGGTTCTTGTAGACGTTCTGTTCGCTTAAGTTCGTCCACTGCACTGTTGTGCCACCTTTCGACAAGTAGGTGACAACATCGCAGCAGCAGCACGGTCACAGCGGAACGCGCAGAGCCCCGTCGATCAGTTCGGCCGCCTCGTCGGCGCCTGCGCATCCGCTTCCCACCAGATGCTCGCGCACCGCCCGCAACCGGTCGCGCAGCCGCTGCGACTCCATTCCCTGCGCCCGTTCGGCCATCTCCGTCGCGATCTCCACGGCCCGGTCCGCCCTGCCCTGGCGCAGCTCGATGTGGGTGAGCATGGCGAGCCGGTGCACCCGCCCCCGGTCGTGCGTCGCGGGAGAGCCGACCGCCGCCGTCGCGTGTTCCCGTGCGGCGGGCAGATCACCCAGGCTGAACAGGGCCTCGGCCACCTGGACGTTCACCAGGCCCGGCTGGACGTACCCCGTCTCGTCCGGTTCGCTGCCCGGTCTGATGCACTCGGCCTCGCTCTCCGCGCGCCGGATGCAGGACAGGGCGCCCTTGCCGTCGCCGAGGTGGGCGTACGCCTTGGCCTGCATCGCGTGCAGGTCGGCGGCCAGCGCCGGGGTGATCTGCGTGCCCGCCGTGCGCAGCGCCGCCTCCGCGAAGGCCACCGCCTGCCGGTATTCGGCCATGAACAGCGACTGGTTGACGAGCAGCGCGATGATGTACGCGCCCAGCCCCCGGTCCCCGCTGGCCTTGGCGAGCCGCAGGGCCTGGTGGAAGTAGCGCTGGGCGAGCCCCTGGGCGTCCGAGTCGTACGCGCAGATGCCGGCCACCGCCACCAGACCGCCCGTCGCCCGGTGCAGGTGACGCCCCACGGCGTTGGAGTAGCTGCCGCGCAGCAGAGGGGCGGTCTCCGCGTTGAGGAAGCCGACGATGCGCGAGCGCGTCGCGATGCCGCCCGCCTTGCGGTACATCAGTTCGTAGTGCGCCCGGGCCGCGCGCAGCATCTGTATGTCGGCGACGCTGACGCGCGTCTGCCCCTTGCGCGAGACGTCCGCGTCCTCCGGCGGGTTCTCCCACTCCCACACGGGCATCACGGCCGGTGTCCCGGTCACCGCGGGCGCTCCGATGATGTGGGGCCGCTGCTGTTCGTCGGAGCGCCACAGCGCGGTGGCGCGCTCCACGAAGCCCGTCAGCGGGGAGCCGTGCGGCATGCCCGTTCCGCCCGGCGAGCCGAACCCGATGTCGTCCAGCGTTATCGGCCGGTGCAGCCGGGCCGCGAGGACCTCGCAGATCAGGTCGGGCACCTGGCCGCGCGGGCGCTGGCCCTTCAACCACCGTGCCACGGCGGTGTGTTCGTACCTCAGCGCCAGACCTCTCGCGCTGCCCGCCTGGTTCACATGGGCGGCGAGGCCTGCGTTGGAGATGCCCGCCTCGTCGAGCAGGGCGTCGAGCAGGGTATTGGGCTGCATGGCCTCTCCGGTGGCTCGGTACGGGCGCAATACGCCAGCGTAGTGGAGCTGCTTTCACACGGGGTGTGAACCGAATGCCCGCGTTCGTGCCCCGCGTGCTCTCCCGCGCGCACACCGCGACCGCTTGACTTCAAGCGCCTCTCCACGAGGCGGCCGGGCCGTCGGCTCCCCCCTCATCACAGTGCGGCGGCCCGATCCCGCTCCGTCCGTCCCGCTGGTCTGCCCGACACTCCACGGCAGGGCGAACGGAGCGGGCCCCGGGCTCCGGAGCGACGGCCGGTCAGCGGTGGGAGGGCTCCGCGCGTAAGCGGCGCGGCTCCTGATCCCCGGGAGCCGCCGGCGACCGGCTGCGGTCCTTGCGCAGGACGAGCAGGGCGACGTCGTCGGTGAGCCGCCCGCCCGTGTGCCGCAGCAGCGCCGTGTGCACGCGCCGCACCACCACGGCGGGTGAGACCGGCGAGCCCGCGGCGGCGGCCTCGGTGAGCGCCGTCCGCAGGCAGAAGAACGTCCCGTCGGCGTTGCGGGCGTCCTCGGCGCCGTCGGTGTGCAGGACCAGCGTGTCACCGGGAAGCAGGTGCGTGCAGCGGTGTGCGGACAGGCCGTCGGGCAGCGGGAACGGACCGAGCGGCGGCAGCGGGTCCCCGCCCGCGAGCGGTTCGGCGGACTCGCGCAGCCGGTAGGGCCACGGGTGGCCGCAGTTGAGCGCCAGTACCTCGCCGTCCTCGTGGATCTCCAGCAGGAGTACGGTGACGAACTCCTCGGCCAGCGGACTGTCCGGATCGGTACTGCTCACCGACGGGTGCTCGGAGCGCGACCGCTCCCGCAGATGCCGCTGCAGCGCCCGCTCCAGCCTGCGCATGACGCCCGCGAGGTCGGCCTCGTCGTGCGCCGCCTCCCGGAAGCTGCCGAGCAGCGCGGCGACCGCCCCGATCGCGGCCAGCCCGTGGCCCCGTACGTCACCGATGACGACCCGCACACCCCCGGCGGTGGCCACGGCCTCGTACAGATCGCCCCCGACCGTCGCGCCACGGCTCACGGAGAGCTGTCCCGCGGCGACGGCGAGCCCGTCGAGCCGGGGCGGCAGCGGGCGCAGCAGCACCTGCTGGGCGGCGCGCGCGACCTCGCGGACCCGGCGCAGCTCCCGGACCGGACCGAGCCTCACGCTCGTCAGCAGATAGGCGACCAGCGCCAGGAAGGCGGCGCACGTCACGAAGCGGGGCGCCATCCCCCCGTGGGAGGCGAACGGGCAGGCCAGCTCCCAGACGGTCGCGGCGACGAGCCAGACGGCGGGGAGTCCGAAGACGAGGACGCCCCGCACGGAGAGCGCCCCCGCACACGCACCCCGCCAGGTCTTGGTACGGATCATCCCGACGGCCCCCTAGGCGCTGGCCCTGTACGACGTACGACGCGCGGCCCTCGCAGCCGGAATGATTGTGCCGACCGTCCGTACCGGTTTGCGCACCCTGCCCACACTTCTCACCCAAATGAGTGAGGGGCGTATCCGTAACCCCGAATACGCCCCTCAGTACCGCTTCACCAGGTGTTACGCCCCGCGCAGCACCGCGCCCGTGCGCTCGCCGGCGAGCGCGACGGCGGCGTCGCGGGCGGCCGAGGCCTCCTCGACGGTCAGCGTGCGGTCGGCGGCGCGGAAGCGCAGCGCGTACGCGAGCGACTTCCTGCCGGCGCCGAGCTGTTCACCCGTGAACACGTCGAACAGCCGCAGCGATTCGAGGAGTTCACCGGCTCCTTCGCGCAGCGCGGCCTCGACGTCCGCCGAGGGCACGTCGGCGGAGACGACCAGTGCGACGTCCTGGGTCGCCACCGGGAAGGTGGAGATCCGGGGCGCCCGGAGGGCTCCGGCGCCGGCCTGCTCCAGCACGCCGGTCTCGACCTCCATGGCGCAGGTGCGCTCCGGCAGGTGGAGCGCCTTGATGACGCGCGGGTGCAGCTCACCGGCGTGCCCGGCGAGGACTTCCTCGCCGTTCACCGTGACGTACAGCGCGGCGCAGCGGCCGGGGTGCCACGGCGCGTGCCGGTCGGCGCGCACGATCAGCTCGGCACCGGCCTCGCGGGCGAGCAGGCGAGCGGCCTCGACGGCGTCCGCCCAGGTGCCCGGACGGCCCTTGCCCCACCAGCCGGCCTGCTCGCGGGCGCCCGCGAGGACGACGGCGGCGCGATGCGGCTGACGCGGCAGCGTGGCGTTGAGACCGGCGATCTCCTCGTCGGTCGGTCGGCGGTCGACGGGCAGCCGCGCGGCCTTGTGTTCTTCCCCGGTCGGCCGGAAGACGAGACCGGCCTCGAAGAGCGCCAGGTCGTGCGAGCCGCGGCCGTCGTTGCGGCGCAGCGCGCCGAGGAGGCCCGGCAGCAGCGTGGTGCGCAGCGCCGGCTCCTCGTCGGAGATCGGGTTGACCAGCTTGACCGTACGGCGGCGGGCGTCGTCGGCGTCCAGGCCCAGCTGGTCGAGCACGGTCTCGCCGATGAACGGGTAGTTCAGCGCCTCGACGTAACCCGCGCCGGCCAGCGCACGGCCGATGCGGCGGTGCAGCCGCTGCCGGTCGGTGAGCCCGCGGCCCGAGGGGGGCGTCGGCAGGGTGGACGGGAGGTTCTCGTACCCCTCCAGCCGGATGACCTCTTCGGCCAGGTCGTTCGGGAAGGCCAGGTCGGGGCGCCAGGACGGCACGGTCACGACCAGTTCGTCCTGCCCGTACACGTCGCAGCCGACCTCCTGGAGGCGGCGTACGACGGTCTCGCGGCCGTAGTCGACACCCGCCACCCGGTCGGGGTGGTTCGCGGGCATCGAGACCGTGCGGGGCGCGGAGGGCGCGATGACCTCGGTGACGCCGGCCTCGGCTGTGCCGCCCGCGAGCAGCACGAGGAGGTCGACGGTCCGCTGGGCGGCGGCGGAGGTGGCCTCGGGGTCGGTGCCCCGCTCGAAGCGCCGGGACGCCTCGGACGACAGCTTGTGCCGCCGTGCGGTACGGGCGACGGAGAGCGCGTCGAAGTGCGCGGCCTCGATGACGACCTCGGTGGTGCCGTTGACGGCGCCGGTCTCGGGGTCGGTCTCGGAGTCGGCGATCTCGGTGTTGGCGCCGCCCATGACACCCGCGAGGCCGATGGGGCCGCGGTTGTCGGTGATCACCAGGTCCTCGGCGTCGAGGACACGCTTCGTGCCGTCGAGCGTCGTGAACTTCTCGCCCTGCTCCGCGCGGCGCACCCCGATCGGCCCGTCGATGCGGGACCGGTCGTAGGTGTGCAGCGGCTGGCCGAGCTCCAGCATCACGTAGTTGGCGACGTCGACCGCGAGCGAGACCGGACGCATCCCGGCCTTCTGCAGCCGGCGCCGCAGCCAGATCGGGGAGCGGGCCTCGGGCTGGAGGCCGACGACCGTACGGGCGGTGAAGCGGTCGCAGCCCCGCGGGTCGTCGACCTTCACGAGGTAGCCGTACGAGTTGGGGGCCGGCACGTCGAGCAGCGCCGGGTCGCGCAGCGGCAGCCCGTACGCGGTGGCGACCTCGCGGGCGACGCCGCGCATCGACAGGCAGTAGCCGCGGTCGGGCGTGACGGCGATGTCGAGGACCTCGTCGACGAGTTCGAGCAGCTCGATGGCGTCGGTGCCCGGCTCGTACTCGGGCGGCAGCACGATGATGCCGTTGCTGCCGTCGTCGCCCATGCCCAGCTCGTCGCCGGAGCAGATCATGCCGTGCGAGGTCTTGCCGTACGTCTTGCGCGCGGCGATCGCGAAGTCGCCGGGCAGGACCGCGCCGGGCA
This sequence comes from Streptomyces sp. Wb2n-11, assembly GCF_001049855.1. NCBI lineage: Bacteria > Bacillati > Actinomycetota > Actinomycetes > Kitasatosporales > Streptomycetaceae > Streptomyces > Streptomyces sp. Wb2n-11. Next base: position 5,761,447 of record NZ_CVPB01000001.1, on the reverse strand, counting down.
GGACGACGACGACCTTGTCGCCGACGGCGAAGTTGCGGGCGCCGCAGACGATCTCCTGCGGCTCGCCGGTGCCGTTGGCCGTACCGACGTCGACGGTGCAGAAGCGGATGGGCTTCTTGAACTCCGTCAGTTCCTCGATGGTGAGGACCTTGCCGACGACCAGGGGGCCCTTGAGGCCGGCGCCGAGCTGCTCGACCCTCTCGACCTCCAGGCCGGCGGACACGAGCTTGGCCTGCACGTCACGGCCGGTCTCGGTGGCGGGGAGATCGACGTACTCCCGCAGCCAGGAAAGCGGGACCCGCATCAGATCTCCATCCCGAAGGGCCGGGTGAACCGGACGTCACCCTCGACCATGTCTCGCATGTCTTCAACGTTGTGGCGGAACATGAGCATCCGCTCGATGCCGAACCCGAAGGCGAATCCGCTGTACTTCGCGGGGTCGACGCCGCAGGCGGTGAGCACCTTCGGGTTGACCATGCCGCAGCCGCCCAGCTCGATCCAGCCCTCGCTGCCGCAGGTGCGGCAGGGACGGTCCGGGTTGCCGACGGACTCGCCGCGGCAGACGTAGCAGACCATGTCCATCTCGGCGGACGGCTCGGTGAACGGGAAGTAGTTCGGGCGCAGCCGGGTCTTCATGCCCTCGCCGAAGAGCGCCTGGACCATGTGGTCGAGGGTGCCCTTGAGGTCGGCCATGGTGAGGCCCTCGTCGACGGCGAGGAGCTCGATCTGGTGGAAGACCGGGGTGTGCGTGGCGTCGAGCTCGTCGGTGCGGTAGACGCGGCCGGGGCACACGACGTACACGGGCGGCTCGCGGTCGAGCAGCGCGCGGGCCTGGACCGGGGAGGTGTGCGTGCGCAGCACGACACCGGACTCGTCGTTCCTGGCACCGTCGGCGCCCTGCACGAAGAAGGTGTCCTGCATCTGGCGCGCCGGGTGGTCGGGCACGAAGTTGAGGGCGTCGAAGTTGAACCACTCCGCCTCGACCTCGGGGCCTTCGGCGACCTCGTAGCCCATGGCCACGAAGACGTCCGCGACGCGCTCCATCAGCGTGGTCAGCGGGTGCCGGGCGCCGGCCGGGACGCGGTCGTACGGCAGCGTGACGTCCACCGCCTCCTCGACCAGCACGCGCGCGTCGCGCTCCTCCTCCAGGGCGGCGAGGCGGGTGGCGAGGGCCTTGTTCACGGCGCCGCGGGCCATCCCGACGCGCTTGCCGGCCTCGGCCTTGGCGGCCGGCGGCAGCGCGCCGATCTCACGGTTGGCGAGCGAGAGCGGTGAGGCGGGGCCGGTGTGCGCGGTCTTGGCGTGGGTGAGCGCGTCGAGATCCGCCGCGGCGTCGAAGGCGGCGAGCGCCTCGTCCCGCATGCGCTCGATCTCTTCCGGTTTCAGCGCCTCGACCTCAACAGGGTCGTACGACTTATTGGGTGCGGACATCTCTTCCCGTACTTCCGATTGGCTGGTGGCGTGGCCCCCGCTCGACGACTGAGGACGCAAAGGTGCCAAAGGTCGAGTCTAAAGGCCGTGAAGGGTGAAGAAACCCGTGGGCTGCTCAGGCCCGCCCGTCGCCCGCCACCGGCCTGCCTGATTGCTTCGCAAACTTGCCTATTTCAGGTAGGCCGGGGCGCCGACGGGCAAAATAAATCGGAACTCGGCGCCGCCGCCGGGACCGCGGCCGACGGTGATCGAACCGCCGTGCGCCTCGACGATGCCCTTGACGATGTACAGGCCGAGACCGGTGCCACCGCGCTTGCTGCCCCGCCAGAACCGGGTGAAGACGCGGCCCATCGACTCCTCGGGAATGCCGGGGCCTTCGTCGCTCACGGTCACGGCTGTTCCCTTCGTCGGATGGTCGCCGGTCCTCATCAGGGCCGTTCCCACCTCGATGGTGACCGTTCCCGCCCCGTGCCGCACCGCATTTTCCAGCAGGTTGCCCAGCACCTGGTCGATCTTGTCCGGGTCTGCCCAGAGATCGGGCAGCGGCTGCCGGACACGGACGAGGAAGCGGTCCGGCGGCTGGCCGTTGGAGATGTGCGCCTGGACGTGGCGGCCGACCGCCGTCGGGATGTCCACGGGCTGCCTGCGGACCTCAAGGCGTCCGGAGTCGATGCGGGAGATGTCGAGCAGCTCGGCGATCAGCCGGGTGATCCGGCTCGCGTCGGCGTCGACGGTCTCCAGCATCAGCTTCTTCTGGTCGTCGGTGAAGCGTTCCCATTTGGCGAGCAGCGTCGCCGTGAACCCCTTGACCGAGGTCAGCGGGGAGCGCAGCTCGTGGGCGACGGTGGCGATCAGCTCGGCGTGACTGCGCTCGGTGCGGCGCCTGGCCTCCGTACCGCGCAGACAGACCACGACCCGCCGGACGGGTCCGGTGGGCTCGTGGCGTACGTACCGGGCGGAGACCAGGACTTCGCGGCCGCCGGGCAGCAGCAGGTTGCGCTCGGGCTGCCCGGCCCGGATGGCGAGTCCGCCGTACGGATCGGTCAGGCTCCACCAGCGGCGGCCTTCGAGGTCTTCGAGGGGCAGCGCGGTCTCCAGGGGCCTGCCGAGCGCGGCGTCCTTCGGGATGGCGGTGATCCGCGACGCGGCGGCGTTGAAGCAGATGACGCGGCCGCTCTCGTCGGCGACGGCGAGGCCGTCGGGGAGGTCGTCGGGATCGATCCCGTGACCGTCCGTCCCCGCGGACGGACGCGGCAGGGAACCGCTCGCCTTCGACGGACCGCTCGTGCCGACAGCCATCCCCGTATCCCACCTCTTCCGAATGGCGGAGGAGATACCTCCCTGCTCAGGGGCCCCTCCCTGCCCGGACGAAACCGAGAGTCCAGGCGAAGCCGAGAGCTCGGGGGAGGGTCCCCGAGCCCGCCACCCTACTAGCTGGAGGTGACGCTGCGGCACCCTCCGGAAGCACGCTGCGCACGCGCGGAGGCGTAGAGGCACACGGCGGCGGCCGTGGCGAGGTTGAGGCTCTCGGCCCTGCCGTGGATCGGGACGCGCACCACGGCGTCCGCGAGAGCGCGGGTCTCCTCCGGCAGGCCCCACGCCTCGTTGCCGAAGACCCAGGCGGAGGGCCCGCCCATGGTGCCCGCGTCGAGTTCGTCGTCGAGGTCGTCGTCGCCCGCGCCGTCGGCCGCCAGGATGCGTACGCCCGCGCTCTTCAGCCCGCTGACGGCCTGCTCGACGGGGACACCGACGGCGACCGGCAGGTGGAAGAGCGAACCGACCGAGGCGCGCACGGACTTGGGGTTGTAGAGGTCGACGGAGGCGTCCGTGAGGACGACCGCGTCGGCGCCGGCGGCGTCCGCGCAGCGCAGCACCGTACCGGCGTTCCCGGGGTCGCGGACGTGCGCCAGGACGGCGACCAGCCGGGGCTTCGCCGCGAGGATCTCCTCGAAGGGCGAGTCCAGGAAGCGGCAGACGCCGACGATGCCCTGCGGGGTGACGGTCTGCGAGACCTCGGCGAGCACCTCGTCGGGGGCCAGGTGCACGCGGGCGCCGGCGGCACGGGCGGCGTCGACGATCCCGGCGTACCGCTCGGCGGCCTCGACGGTGGCGAAGAGCTCGATCAGGGTCGCCTCGCCGCTGTCGCCGCGGTGTTCGACGGCCTCGCGCACGGCCTGCGGCCCCTCGGCGATGAACCGGCGCTCCTTGCCGCGGAAGCTCCGCTTGGCCAGCCGCTTGGCGGCGGCGACGCGCGGGGATCGCGGGGAGATCAGCTCGGGGGTGCCCATGGTCGGCGGCTCACTTCTCTGCGTATCTCTGCGTACGGGTCTCTGCGTACGAAAGGGGTCGTGCGCGTGGGGTACAACGCACCGGACCCGCAGGCGGCGAACGCCTGCGGGTCCGGTGGACGAAGAGGTGCTGCCTGAGATCAGGCGGCGGTCTTCGGGGCGTTGACGTCGCTCGGGAGCGCCTTCTGGGCGACCTCGACGAGCGCGGCGAACGCGTTGGCGTCGTTGACCGCGAGCTCGGCCAGGATCTTGCGGTCCACCTCGATGTTGGCGGCCTTCAGACCCTGGATGAGGCGGTTGTACGTCATGCCGTTCTGGCGGGCAGCGGCGTTGATGCGCTGGATCCACAGCTGACGGAAGTCGCCCTTGCGCTTCTTGCGGTCGTTGTAGTTGTAGACCAGGGAGTGGGTGACCTGCTCCTTGGCCTTGCGGTACAGGCGCGAACGCTGACCGCGGTAGCCCTTGGCCGCCTCGAGGATTGCCCGGCGCTTCTTGTGGGCGTTGACTGCCCGCTTGACGCGTGCCACTTGTTAACTCCTTGTAGCGGGGCCGCGGTGGAACTCACACGGCCCGGAAACGAATTGGTCTCGGTCGCCCTGACGTCGCGCTCCGGTCACCCGGAGCCGCGACATCACTTGCCGAGAAGCTTCTTGATCTTCGGGGCGTCCGCCGGGGACACCACGGTGGCGCCGGTCAGCGAGCGGGTCTTCTTGGAGGACTTGTGCTCCAGGAGGTGGCGCTTGCCGGCCTTCTCGCGCATGACCTTGCCGGAGCCGGTGAGCTTGAAGCGCTTGCTGGCACCGCTGTGCGTCTTGTTCTTCGGCATGGCGCCGTTCTCTCCTCGTCAGTGGCGTTCCCCCGGCGCGTACGGCCGGACAGCGGGAGCGTCAGATCGTTGGTGTGGACTTCCGGGCGGAATCCGGGGCCGCCTGGATGGCAGCCCCGTGAATCACGCTTCGGAAGGGGTTTCGGGCTGGACCTCGTCCGCCGGCTCGGCCTGCTCGGCCTCGTCGGTGGCACCGCCCTGGCGTTCGGCCTTGCGGGCCGCCTGGGCCTCGCGAGCCTCGGCCATGGCCTCGGTCTTCTTCTTGTGCGGGCCGAGAACCATGATCATGTTTCGGCCGTCCTGCTTGGGGCTCGACTCAATGAAGCCAAGGTCCTCGACGTCCGAAGCCAGACGCTGAAGCAGTCGGAAACCAAGTTCGGGGCGGGACTGCTCACGACCACGGAACATGATTGTGATCTTGACCTTGTCGCCCTGCTTGAGGAACCGGACGACATGACCCTTCTTGGTGTCATAGTCGTGCGGGTCGATCTTCGGCCGGAGCTTCATTTCCTTGATGACCGTGTGCGCCTGGTTCTTGCGCGCCTCACGGGCCTTCATGGCCGACTCGTACTTGAACTTCCCGTAGTCCATGAGCTTGCACACGGGCGGACGGGCGGTCGCCGCGACCTCGACCAGGTCGAGGTCGTACTCCTGCGCAAGCTCCAGGGCCTTCGCAAGGGGCACAATGCCGACCTGCTCGCCGCTGGGTCCGACGAGTCGCACCTCGGGAACGCGAATCCGGTCGTTAATGCGGGGCTCAGCGCTGATGGATCCTCCTCAGTAGCACCACACGACTGTCTGGCAGACAGCCGCGCAACGTCTGTTTCGTGAGACCAACCGAAGGGAGCCATGAAAAATGCCCCGGACGGGAACACAGGCGGGGCTCCTGGAAATACCGGAACACCACCGTGCATCTACCACCACGGGGCGCATCGAGCGGCTCCATCGTCCGTACGGAACGATGGGGCCGCCTGACCGGTGACCCGCAGTCCGCGAGGACAGTCGGGTGGGAGATCGGAGCCTCCACTTGTGGGCCGGGCACACAGGTGTCCGGCCGGTCATTACGCAAGGTTAGCAGCTCTCTGCGGAACGGGCGAACCCGGCCGGACCGGAGCCGGAGCGCTGCCGACCGGGGCATATCGTGTGCGTCATGAGTGACGCGACCTCCCCCAATGAATCCCCCGACTTCGACGCCATGACGCGCGACATCGCGGAAGTCCCGGCAGTCGAGGTGATCGTGACGGTGGCGGTCAACCTGATGAGCGCCGCCGCCGTGAAGCTCGGCCTCACCGAGGACGGCGACGCCCACAAGGACCTCGACGAGGCCCGCAAGCTGGTGCACGCGCTGGCCGGTCTGCTGGACGCGAGCGCGACCGAGATCAGCTCCTTCCACGCGGCGCCGCTGCGGGACGGGCTGAAGTCCCTGCAACTGGCCTTCCGCGAGGCGTCGGCCGTGCCGGACGAGGTCGGCCAGGGCCCCGGCGAGAAGTACACCGGCCCGGTCTACGGCTGACCCGCGGACGCCCGCGGACAGAACGCCGAGGCCCCGGTCCCCCGCTCGTGGGGGCCGGGGCCTCGGCGCGTACGGCCTTCAGCGCGTGAAGAGGGGCTCGCCCGGCGGGACCGCGCCGGGCGGCAACAGGGCCAGGTCGAGGCCGCGCACCAGGCGGGCCCTCAGCGTCTCGTCGGCGGCCAGCGCCCCGGCGACGCGGCGGGCCGCCCCGGCCGGTTCGGCACCGGGGTCGAGGACCAGGGCCAGAGTGCCGTCCGCGCTGCCCGGACCGAGGTGGGCGCGCAGTACGGCGGGCTCCGCGGCCACAGCGGCGCGTACCGCCTCGGTGACGGCCGGGTCGTCGAGCGGCGCCGCGCTGCTGCGGCCCTCGGCGGCGGCGAGCAGCGCGGAACCGGTGAGCTGGTACGGGACCGGCCCGGCCAGGTCGAGGACCAGCGTGTCGGCCCGCTCGTGGGCGAGGGCCTGGAGCGCCTGGCCCAGGGGTACGGCGACGGGGCGCGCCTCGGGGTTCCAGCGGGCCAGGGCCTCGGTGGAGGTGAAGGCGGGCAGGGCGCGGCGCTCGCCGGCCTGGAGGGTCGGCACGGCCATGTCGCTGGTCTTCTCGCGGCGCAGGCCGTTCTCGTCCGTCTCCACCTCGCCGAGTACGGCGACGACCGGAACCAGGAGGCGGGCGCCGGTCAGCGCTTCGAGGACCTGCGGCTCCGCCGCCGGATCCTCGGCCCAGGCGGCGAGCGCCGCGGTCAGCCGCGGGTCGGCGGTGCCGTCGTCTTCGGAGAAACCGGGGTCCGGAATGTTCTTGAGCGCCACGCCCCGAGCCTAGCCGCCGGCCGGCGGGGGTTTTCCCACGGGGCCCGCGGGCACCGCTCCTGCCATGGAGGTGTCCTTCGCCGTGTCCGGGCCGGGGAGCGGGCGGTGCGCCGTGTACGGGGAGGGCCGCTTCCCCGCCGCGAGCGTCGTCAAGGTGGGCATCCTCGCGGCGCTGCTGCTCCGGGCGCGGGACGAGGGGCGGGCTCTGGCGCGGGAGGAGCGGCGGTGCGCCGAGGCCATGATCCGGCGCAGTGACAACGACGCGGCGTCGGCGCTGTGGGCGGTGATCGGCGGCGCGGCGGGGCTGGACGCGGCGCAGGCCCGGCTCGGGCTCACACAGACGGTGGCGGACCGGGCGTGGGGGCGTACGCGGACCACCGCGAGGGATCAGGTGGCGCTGCTGCGGGCGGTGTTCGGGGCCGGGCCCGGTGTGCTGGACGAGGGGTCCCGTACGTACATCGGGGCCTTGATGGGGCAGGTCGCCGCCGGTCAGGACTGGGGGGTGTCCGCGGCCGGTTCCGGCGCCGCGCTCAAGAACGGGTGGATGCCGCGGGACGCCACCGGGCTGTGGGCCGTGCACAGCATCGGGCGGGTGGAGGTGGACGGGCGGGGTGTGCTGGTCGCCGTTCTGTCGGAGGGGCACGCCACCAGGGAGGCGGGGATCGCGGTGGTGGAGGAGGTGGCGCGGGCGGCCGTCGGGGCGGCCGTCAGGAGAACCGGCGGGCGCCCGTGACGCGGCCGGCGCGCCACAGGACGACCGCCGCGGCCAGCAGCAGCACGCCGGCGCCGCCTGCGGCGGGGGCGAGCCAGCCGGCCGGTCCGTCGTCCTCGGGGGCCGGTTCGGGGCCCGTGCCGAAGAACTTCCTGCCGTACGGGGCGGAGGCCGGACGGAGGTCCGCGGGACGCAGCTCGGCGGCGGCCTCGAGCGCGGCGGCCGGATCGACGAAGCCGTAGCCTCGGGCGTCGTCGCGGCCGCCCTCGGGCGCGTCGCGGGCGGTGTCGGCGAGGAGCTTCTTGACCTGGGCGGGAGTCAGTTCCGGGTATGCGGAGCGTACGAGGGCGGCCGCGCCGGAGACGAAGGCGGCGGCGGCGCTGGTGCCCCAGCCCTCGTAGTAGCGGCGGTCGGGATCGGCGATGATCACGTCGACGCCCGGGGCGCTGACGGTCGCGTACCAGCGGCGGGTGGAGAAGGAGGCGTGCGTGCCGGAGCTGTCCACGGCGGCCACCGCGATCACACCGGGATAGGCGGCGGGGTACGAGATGTGGTCGCCCTCCTCGCCGCTGTTGCCGGCGGAGGCGACGACGACGGCGCCCTTGGCGAGCGCGTACTGGACGGCGGCGTCCTCGGCGGCTTCGGGGTGGGCGGACTTGCTGTCGTCGCCGAGGGAGAGGTTGATGACGTCGGCGCCGTGGTCGGCCGCCCAGCGGATGCCCTCGGCGAGGGCGTGGCCACGGGTGGACCGGGACCTCTTGCGGGCGGGGTCGGCGCCTTCGAGGATCACGCGGACCGGGAGGATCTTCGCCTCGGGTGCGATGCCGACCACGCCGTCGGCGCGGCCGGGGCCGTTTCCGTGCCCGGCGATGATCCCGGCCATGGCGGTGCCGTGCCGGGCCCAGGCGCGGTCGCCCTTGCGGGCTCCGAAGCCTATGAGGTCCTTGCCCTCCAGGACCCGGCCTTCGAGGTCGGGGTGGCTGCCGTCCACGCCGGTGTCCAGTACGGCGACGGTGGCGCCCTCGCCCTTGGTCGTGCGCCAGGCCTGGTCGGTGTGCATCGCGTCGAGCGCCCACTGCTGGGCCCGGATGGTGTCGGCGTGGGCGGGGGCGGGGGCAGCAGGGCGAGGGCGGTGGCCGCGAGGGTGGCGGCGAGGGCGCGGCGGGCTGTGCGGGACGGGCGGTTCGGTCGGTTCATCGGGTGGTCTCCGGAGCCGGTCGTGCGGTCGTGCGGAGGCCGCGTTCGACGCGGTCGGCGACGCCCTTCGCCTCGTGGCCCAGCCCCGCCTGGGCGGGGGCGGTCGTCGCGCCGCTCGCGGTGGCCCGGCGGGCGGGCTGCGGGTCGGGAACGGTGCGGCCGTCGGCGAAGCCGGACACGGCGTACACGATGGCGGGGACGTCGGTGAGCACGCTCACCGTCCAGCTCGCGCGCTGCCGGTCGCCGAATCCCTCGGCGACGGTGCCCTCGGCGGGGTAGGTACGGGGCATCAGGTCGGTGCGGTCGGCGAGGCCCTCGTGGGTGAAGCGGGCGCGCAGGGCCTTCATGGCCGGTGCGTCCGCCTCGGTGAAGACCATGCCGACCGTGGTGACACTGCTGGTGGTGGCGTCGGTGTAGGTGGCGCGCAGGAGGCGCAGGCAGCCGACCGGCCGCACCGCCTTGAGCAGCAGCGGGTCGAGGGCTTTCGCGCAGCCGCTCTCGGGGGCGACGGCGACGCGCGTCCAGACGCGGTCGGCGCCTCCGGGGCCCGCGCCGTTGCCGTCGAGGGTGCGCGGGAAGAGCGTGTCGACGGGCACGCTGTGCCAGAGGTCCCGCGCCTCGGCGTACCCGGAGGGGGTGCCGTCCTCGGCGTCCGCGCCGCCGGTGAGCCAGCTCCCGGTGACGGCACCGCCGATGAGTCCGAGCCCGAGTACGAGGCAGGCCGCGGCGGCCACGACGCGGGCGGGGCGGCGGGTACGGACGGGCCGCAGCCGGGTGGTGGTCTCGGCCGGTGCCTCCGGCGCCGCCCAGTGCCGGGGCGCCGCGAACCGGGCGGGGCGGGGCATGCCGGGCCCGGGCGACACGCCGACGGCACCCACGGCGCCGTGCCGTGCGGCGTCGGCGGGCGGGGCCGCGGACGGGGGGACCTCGGGCGGCAGGGCTCCCGGCGGGACGGCGGGACGGCCGGCGGGCACGGGCCGCAACCGCGCGGTGGTCTCGGCCGGCCTCGCGTCACCCCCGCCCGGCGCGGGGGCGGGACGGGGCGGGGCGGTCGCCGGAGCGGGCCCGGCCTGGCTGCCCGCACCGGGGGCCTGCGCCGGGGCGGGGGCAGGGTGACCGCCCGTGCCGGGAGCGGGCGCCTGAGCGGGGCGACGCGGCGCGGGGACGGGAGCGGCCCGGCCGGCGGCACCGGGCGAAGGCGCCGGCGCGGAGGCGGGAGGACACGGCACGGGGGCGGCCCGGCCGGATGCGCCGGGAGCGGGGGCAGGGGTGCTCGGCGCGGGGGGAGAAGCCGGGGCTGCGGGCTCCGGCGCGGCCGGGGGCGGCGGGGTGTGCCAGGTGGCCGGGAGGGGTGGCGTGGTGGGGCGGGGGGAAGAGGGGCACGGTGTGCCTCGGTGCTCATCCGCCCCCCTGTTCGTGCTTCACCCGGCCTGTCACCCCGCGATGCACAATCGCCTTTCGGGGCAGGTCCGTTCGTGTCCTCACCGCGTGGGCGTCACTCTACGGGCTGGCGCGGGCCGGGTGACAATCAGTCCCCGGGCGCGTGGGAACTCGTAGGGACTCGTGGGGATCTGACCGGATGATGATTCCTCTACCCAGCGGTAATCCGCTCTGGCAAGCTCTGGCCATGACACCGCGCGCTGCCGACCGGGTCCGGTACGACCGGGCCACCGCCCACCTCGACGCTCCCGTCGCCGTCGTCGACCTGGAGGCGTTCGACGCCAACGCAGCCGACCTGGTCCGCCGGGCGGCGGGCAAGCCGGTCCGGGTGGCGAGCAAGTCCGTACGCTGCCGGGCACTGCTGGAACGGGTGCTGGCACGGGACGGGTTCGCGGGGCTGATGTCGTTCACGCTGGCCGAGTCGCTGTGGCTCGCGCGATCGGGGTTCGAGGACGTGCTGCTCGCTTATCCGTCGGCGGACCGCGCGGCGTTCGCCGAGCTGGCCGGGGACGCGAAGCTGGCCGCCGCCGTGACCGTGACGGTCGACGATCCGGCGCAGCTGGAGCTGATCGACCGGGCCAGGGAGGGCGGCCGGGAGGAGATCCGGGTCTGCCTGGAACTGGACACGTCGTTGCGGCTGCTCGGGGGCCGCGTCCGGATAGGCTCGCTGCGGTCGCCGCTGCGCGAGCCCGCCCAGCTGGCCGAGCTGGCCCGGTCGGTGGTCCGCCGGCCCGGCTTCCGGCTGGTGGGCGTCATGGCGTACGAGGGACATGTGGCCGGGGTCGGGGACGCGGTCACGGGGCGGCCGGTGCGTTCCCTGGCGATCAGGGTGATGCAGGGGGCGGCGCGCAGGGAACTGGCGGCCCGTCGGGCGGCCGTCGTGCGGGCGGTACGGGCCGTGGCGCCGGACCTGGAGTTCGTCAACGGCGGCGGTACCGGCAGCGTCCAGCACACCGCCGCCGAGCGCGCGGTGACCGAGATCGCGGCCGGTTCCGGGCTGTACGTACCGCGGCTCTTCGACAACTACACCTCGTTCACCGGCCGGCCGGCCGCGCTCTTCGCGCAGCCCGTCGTGCGCAGGCCGGGCGTGGGCGTGGTGACGGTGCTCGGTGGCGGCTACCCCGCTTCGGGAGCCGCGGGCCCCGACCGGGTGCCCGTCCCGTACCTCCCGGAGGGACTGCGGTACGACCCCCGGGAGGGGGCCGGTGAGGTGCAGACACCGCTGCTCGGCTCGCCCGCCGACGACCTGCTGATCGGCGACAAGGTGTGGTTCCGGCACGCGAAGGCGGGCGAGATGTGCGAGCGGTTCGACGCGCTTCACCTGATCGAGGGCGATGCGGTGACGGCGACCGTACCGACGTACCGGGGCGAGGGCCGCACGTTCCTGTAGACCTTCTGGCGTGCAGGCCTTCTGGACCGGAAGGCCGGGACGAGGTCGTCGGCCCGGCCCCGGGCCACCGGTTTAGAGAGGGGTCACGTACGCGCCCGCGATGCCTCCGTCGACCAGAAAGTCGGTGGCGTTGACGAACGACGAGTCGTCACTGGCCAGGAAGGCCACCGCCGCCGCGATCTCGTCCGCCTCCGCGAAGCGGCCGGCCGGGATGTGGACGAGCCGGCGCGCGGCCCGCTCCGGGTCGCTGGCGAACAGCTCCTGGAGGAGCGGGGTGTTGACCGGCCCCGGGCAGAGCGCGTTCACGCGGATGCCCTCGCGGGCGAACTGCACGCCCAGCTCGCGCGACATGGCGAGAACGCCGCCCTTGGACGCCGTGTACGAGATCTGGGAGGTGGCCGCGCCCATGATCGCGACGAACGACGCGGTGTTGATGACGGAACCGCGGCCCTGGCGCTGCATGTAGGGGATGGCGGCCTTGCAGCAGAGGTAGACGGAGGTGAGGTTGACGTCCTGGACGCGCTTCCACGCCTCCAGGCCCGTGGTCAGGATCGAATCGTCCTCGGGCGGCGAGATGCCGGCGTTGTTGAAGGCGATGTCGACCGAGCCGTAGGTGTCGTACGCCGCCTTGAAGAGCGCCTCGACCTGCTCGGCGTCGGTGACGTCGACCCGTACGAACGTGCCGCCCACCTCGTCGGCCGCGGCCTTGCCCGCGCTCTCGTCGATGTCGCCGCAGACGACCCGCGCGCCCTCGGAGGCCAGACGGCGCGCGGCGGCGAGGCCGATGCCGCTGCCGGCGCCGGTGATGACGGCGGTGCGTCCCACCAGGCGGCGGCAGACGGCGGGTTCGTTCCCGGCGGTCTCGTTCCCGGCGGTCTCGTTCCCGGCGGTCTCGGTGTCGGTCATGGTCTCAGGCCTCCGTGCTGATGAAGACGTTCTTGGTTTCGGTGAAAGCGGTGAGGGCGTCGGGTCCCAGTTCGCGGCCGAGCCCCGACTGCTTGCAGCCGCCGAAGGGGGTCGAGTAGCGGACGCTGCTGTGGGAGTTGACGGACAGGTTGCCCGCCCTGACCGCCTGGGAGACGCGCAGGGCGCGGCCCACGTCACGGGTCCAGATGGAGCCGGACAGGCCGTAGTCGGTGGCGTTGGCGAGGCGGACCGCGTCGGCCTCGTCGTCGAAGGGGAGGACGACGGCGACCGGGCCGAAGACCTCCTCCGTCGCGGCGGCCGAGTCAGGCCCCGCGTCGGTGAGGACGGTCGGCGGGAACCAGAAGCCGGGGCCCTCGGGGGCGCTGCCGCGGATCGCCTCCGCGCCCTCGGGGACGTACGAACGCACCCGCTCCAGCTGGGCCTTGGAGATCAGCGGGCCCATCTGCGTCCTGTCGTCCGACGGGTCGCCGACCACCACGCTCTCGACGGCGGGTGCGAGCAGTTCCAGGAAGCGGTCGTACGCCGTGCGCTGGACGAGGATGCGGGTACGGGCGCAGCAGTCCTGGCCGGAGTTGTCCAGGAAGGACATGGGGGTGGCGGCGACGGCGGCCTCGATGTCGGCGTCGGCGAAGACGATGTTGGGGCTCTTTCCGCCGAGTTCGAGGGTCACGCGCTTCACCCGGTCGGCGCACTTGGCCATGATCTGCTTGCCGACGCGGGTGGAGCCGGTGAAGACGATCTTCGCCACGCCGGGGTGCCCGACCAGGGCGTCGCCCGCCACGTCGCCCGCTCCCGGCAGGACCTGGAAGAGGTTCTCGGGGAGCCCGGCTTCGAGGGCGAGTCCGGCGAGGCGCAGGGCGGTCAGCGGCGTGGTCTCGGCGGGTTTGAGGACGACGGCGTTGCCGGCGGCCAGCGCGGGGGCGGTGCCCCAGGCCGCGATCGGCATGGGGAAGTTCCAGGGCGCGATGACCCCGATCACGCCGAGCGGTTCGAGGAGGGTGATGTCCAGGCCGCCCGCGACCGGGATCTGGCGGCCGCTGAGGCGTTCCACTCCCCCGGCGGCGAAGTCGAGCAGGTCGCGTACGTTGCCCGCCTCCCAGCGGGCGTTGCCGAGGGTGTGGCCGGCCTCGCGGACCTCCAGCCGGGCGAGTTCCTCGACGTGTTCGTCGACGGTGGTGGCGAAGCGGCGCAGGAGGCGGGCACGGTCGGCGGGGGCTGTGGCCGACCAGGCGCGCTGCGCCGCGGCGGCCCGTACGACCGCCGCGTCGACGTCGACGGCGGTGGAGGCCGCGACGGTGGCCACGACCTCTTCGGTGGCCGGGTTCAGGATCTGGTGCTCGCGGGGGGATTCGGGGGGGAAGGAGGACAAGGCGGGCCTCACAGGCGTTCGAAGGAGCGGCGGAGCTCCCAGTCGGTCACCGCGGAGTCGAACGCTTCGAGTTCGACCCGCGCCATGTTGCGGTAGTGCGCGACGACTTCGTCGCCGAAGGCGGCCCTGGCGATGGGGCTGTTCTCCCACAGCCCGGCGGCCTCGCGCAGCGACGTGGGCACGTGTGCGTGGTCACCGGTGTAGGCGTTGCCCGTACAGGGGCCGGGGAGTTCGAGCTTGTGCTCGATGCCGTACAGACCCGCCGCCACCAGACCGGCGACCGCGAGGTGCGGGTTGACGTCGCCGCCGGGCAGCCGGTTCTCGAAGCGCATCGAGCGGCCGTGGCCGACCACGCGCAGCGAGCAGGTGCGGTTGTCGTGGCCCCATGCCACGGCGGTCGGGGCGAAGGAGCCGGGCTGGAAGCGCTTGTAGGAGTTGATGTTGGGGGCGTAGAGGAGCGAGAAGTCGCGGAGGGCGGCCAGTTGCCCGGCGAGGAAGTGCCGCATGACGGAGGACATTCCGTCGGGGGTGTCGTCGTCCGCCATGACGTTGCGGCCCCCGGCGTCCTGCAGGGAGAGGTGGATGTGGCAGGAGTTGCCTTCGCGCTCGTTGTACTTCGCCATGAAGGTGAGCGAGACGCCCTCCTGGGCGGCGATCTCCTTGGCGCCCGTCTTGTAGACGGCGTGCTGGTCGCAGGTGACGAGGGCTTCGTCGTACTTGAAGACGATCTCGTGCTGGCCCGGGTTGCACTCGCCCTTGGCGGACTCGACGGTCAGGCCCGCCGCGGTCATCTCGTTGCGGATGCGGCGCAGGAGGGGTTCGACGCGGCCGGTGCCGAGGACCGAGTAGTCGATGTTGTACTGGTTCGCGGGCACGAGGTCCTTGTAGCCGCGGTCCCAGGCCTGTTCGTAACTGTCCTTGAAGACGATGAATTCGAGCTCGGTGCCGACGTGGGCGGTGTAGCCGAGGTCGGCGAGACGCTCCAGCTGGCGGCGCAGGATCTGACGGGGCGCGGCGACGACGGGTGAACCGTCGTTCCAGGCCAGGTCGGCGATGAGCAGGGCCGTTCCGTCGTTCCAGGGGACGCGGCGCAGCGTGGAGAGGTCGGCGTGCATGGCGAAGTCGCCGTAGCCGCGGTCCCAGGAGGCCATCTCGTATCCGTCGGCGGTGTTCATCTCGGTGTCGACGGCGAGGAGGTAGTTGCAGCCTTCGGTGCCGTGGTCCAGGACGTCGTCGAGGAAGAACCGGGCGGCGAACCGCTTGCCCTGGAGACGCCCCTGCATGTCGGGGAAGGCCAGGACGACTGTGTCGATCTCACCGCTCGCCACGAGGGCGCGGAGCTCCTCCAGGGAGAGCGGGGGTGTGCGGTCTGCCACGGAAATTCCCTCCTTCGGTCAGCCGGAAGCCATAAGGTATTGCCGAAGACCATTGATTGGGAAGGGGGAACCGCGAGGTGGCGGATGAAATCGGTTCGGCGGACCGCCTGACGCCCGTCCTGCGGCCGGTGCGGGCGGGGAACGGATTCGAGGAGGCGCTGGAGCAGGTCCTCCAGGTGCTGCGCCTGGGGCTGGTGCCCGTCGGGGAGCGGCTGCCCGCCGAGCGCGAGCTCGCCGACCGCCTGCGGATCAGCCGGGTCACCCTGCGCGAGGTCCTGAAGGTCCTCCAGGACCAGGGCCTTGTCGAGAGCAGGCGGGGCAGGTACGGCGGCACGTTCGTGCTGCCGCACCCGGACGCGTCCGGGGAGGGCGAACTGCGCCGGCGCGTCGAGTCGGTCGACGTCGAGGACGCGCTGCGCTTCCGCGAGGTGCTGGAGGTGGGCGCGGCCGGACTGTGCGCGGCGCACGGGCTGGCCGAGGACGGCGCACGGCGGCTGCGGGCGGCGCTCGCCGCGACGCACGACGCGCCGCTGGCCGACTACCGCAGGCGGGACACCCTGCTGCACCTCACGCTCGCCGAACTGTCCGGGTCGCCGTCCCTGACCGCGCAGTACGCCGCCGTACGGGCCGCGGTCAACGGTCTGCTCGACTGCATCCCGCTGCTCGTACGGAACCTGGAGCACTCGCAGCAGCAGCACACCGCGCTGGTCGAGGCGGTGCTCGACGGCGACGCGGACGGGGCCCGCGAGGTGATGCGCGAGCACTGCTCGGGCACGGCCGCCCTGCTGCGCGGCTTCCTCATGTGACGCCGGAGGCGGAAGATCCGTAACACCGGCTTTACGCACAGGTCTTGCGCCGGGACCGGCCGCACCACAAAGGTATGGCATCCCACCATTGACCCGAGGCAGGAGCGGCTCATGGCCGACAGCACCGACTCGCGCACCCCACCGCCCACGCCCGCGCCCCCGTCCGCCGACGCCGGCTATCTGCAACGGCGGACGCTGCGCCGCGGCAGCGCCGGCTGGCTGCTGCTCACCGGACTCGGCGTCGCGTACGTCGTCTCCGGCGATTTCTCCGGCTGGAACATCGGCCTGTCCGAGGGCGGCTTCGGCGGGCTCGCGATCGCCACCCTGCTGATGGGTGTGATGTACGCCTGCCTGGTCTTCGCACTCGCCGAGCTGTCCGCCATCCTGCCCACGGCGGGCGGCGGTTACGGCTTCGCCCGGCGCGCGCTCGGCACCTGGGGCGGCTTCCTGACCGGCACCGCGATCCTCATCGAGTACGTCCTGGCGCCCGCCGCGATCTCCATCTTCATCGGCGACTACGTCGAGTCGCTGGGCCTCTTCGGGCTCACCGCGGGCTGGCCGGTCTACCTGGCCTGCTTCGCCGTCTTCATCGGCATCCACCTGTGGGGCGTCGGCGAGGCGCTGCGCTTCAGCCTGGTGGTGACGGCCATAGCGGTGGCGGCGCTGCTGATCTTCGCGGTCGGCGCGTTCACCGAGTTCGGTGCGGACGGGCTCAACGACATCCCGATCGACGAGGACGCGTTCGGCGCGAACTCCTGGCTGCCGTTCGGGCTGCTGGGCATCTGGGCCGCCTTCCCCTTCGGCATGTGGTTCTTCCTCGGCGTCGAGGGGGTGCCGCTGGCCGCCGAGGAGGCCAAGGACCCCGTGCGCTCCATGCCGCGCGCCCTGGCCACCTCCATGGCCGTCCTCGCGCTCCTCGCCCTGGTCACCTTCTTCGCCGCCACCGGCGCGCGCGGCTCGGCCGCCGTCCAGGACGCGGGCAATCCGCTGGTCGTGGCGCTCCAGGGCGACGGCGGCCCGACGCCGCTCAGCCGCTTCGTCAACTACGCGGGCCTGGCCGGGCTCGTCGCGTCCTTCTTCTCGCTCATCTACGCCGGGTCGCGCCAGCTCTTCGCGCTCTCGCGCGCCGGTTACCTGCCCCGTTTCCTGTCGCTGACGAGCCGTCGCAAGGCCCCGTACCTCGGGCTGCTCATCCCCGGCGCGATCGGCTTCGCGCTGGCGGCGGGGACCGGTGACGGCGCCCGGATGCTGAACATCGCGGTCTTCGGCGCCACCATCTCGTACGCGCTGATGGCGCTCTCCCACATCGTGCTGCGCCGCCGCGAGCCCGGGCTCCACCGCCCCTACCGCACGCCGGGCGGCGTCCTCACCTCGTCCGTGGCCTTCGTACTGGCGCTGTCCGCGCTGGTGGCGACGTTCCTGGTGGACAAGGACGCGGCGTTCATCGCGCTGGGGGTGTACGCCGTCGCTCTCGCCTACTTCGCGTTCTACAGTCGGCACCGGCTGGTCGCCGCGGCTCCCGAGGAGGAGTTCGCCGCGCTCGCCGAGGCCGAGGCCGAACTCGAGCGCGACCGTTCCTGAGCACGACCGACCCCGAGCACGACCGACCGGAGGATCTGTGTCCAAGCCGCTCATCGGCATCAGCACCTACCTGCAGCCCGCCCGGTGGGGTGTCTGGGACATGCCCGCCGCGCTGCTCCCGGCCGCCTATCCGCGCCTCGTGCAGGCGACGGGCGGCCTCGCGGCGATGGTGCCGCCCGACTCGCCGTCGTACGCCGCCGGTGTGGTGGCCCGCCTCGACGGCCTGGTCGTCGCGGGCGGCGCCGATGTCGAGCCCGTACGGTACGGGGCCGAGCCGGACCCTCGCACCGGGCCGCCGGCCCGGGAGCGGGACGCGTGGGAAATCGCCCTGATCGAGGCCGCTCTGACGTCCGGTACGCCGCTGCTCGGCATCTGCCGGGGCATGCAGCTGCTGAACGTCGCACTCGGCGGCACGCTCGTCCAGCACCTGGACGGCCACACCGCGGGGCCCGGAGTCCTCGGCGAGCACGCGGTGAAGCCGGTGCCCGGCACGCGCTACGCGTCGGTCGTACCGGAGGAGAGCGGCGTGCCGACGTACCACCACCAGGCGGTCGACCGGCTCGGCGACGGCCTGGTCGTGTCGGCGTACGCCGCCGACGGGACGCCGGAGGCCGTCGAACTGCCCGGCGGGGCGTGGGTGCTCGGCGTCCAGTGGCATCCGGAGA
Organism: Streptomyces sp. Wb2n-11; assembly: GCF_001049855.1. NCBI lineage: Bacteria > Bacillati > Actinomycetota > Actinomycetes > Kitasatosporales > Streptomycetaceae > Streptomyces > Streptomyces sp. Wb2n-11. Next base: position 5,743,119 of record NZ_CVPB01000001.1, on the reverse strand, counting down.
TGGGCGACGACCTCCGGGTGATGGAGGCACTGGTGGCGGCCGCCGCCGGCCGGCCGTCGTCGCTCCGCGAGCCACAGCTCCGGGCCTGACGGCGGCGACGGGCCCTCGCGGGGCGCGCGCACGAAACGGGCGCCGAGAGCGGGGCCTTCGGGGCCGTTGCCCGGTGTTCCTCCCGGCCCGGCGGCCCGAATGGCCCCGCCCTGTGGACGAGTTCCCCGGCCGGGGTCAGATGCGGCCGGCCAGCATACGGCTGATCGGGCCCAGAGTGCGCTGTTCGGCCTTGCGGCCCGCCACGAACGAGGCGGCCCCGATGGCCACCGCACCCGCGCCGGCACCCGCGATGACGGCCTTGCGCGCGTTGAGCAGCACCCACGCGGTGGACGCGGTCGACGCGACCTTGCCGGCCGTGGACTCCAGAGCCTGGCGGCTCACTTCGACTCCCTTGACGCCGGCCACCTTCGCGGAACCGGCCACCTGGGCGGCCTTTCCCGTGACGTCGCCCGCGCCCGCCTTCGCGGTGCCCGCGGCGTCCGCCGCCTTGCCGGCGGCGCCGGTGGCGGCGGCCTTGGCGGAACCGGCGGTGTCCGCGGCCTTTCCGGTGGCACCGTTGGCCGTACGGGCTGTGGTCGTCCTGGTCTTCGCGTTCTTGTCCTGTTCAGTCATGGCTTTCGGGTATCCGCTCACAGCCGTGACAAACAGTCAGCCCTTGCCCGGAGCGGGGCGCGCCAGCGCCAGCAGGTCCCTCGCGGGTCCCGTGGGCCGGGGGCCCGTCGGCCAGACCGCGCGCAGATCGCGGCGCATCGGGACGCCCTCGACCGGGACCTCGACGAGGCGGCGGGAGGCCAGCTCCTCACCCACGGCCAGCTCACTGAGCACGCTGGGGCCCGCGCCGCTGACGGCCGCCGCCTTCACCGCCGTGGTGGAGGCGAGTTCGAGGAGGGGTACGGCGAGGCCGCCGTACCCGGCGAGCGCCGCGTCCAGGACCTGCCGGGTGCCGGAGCCCTGCTCGCGCAGGATGAGGGGGGCCTCGGCCAGTTCCCGCGCGCCCACCGCACGGCGCCTGCGCGCCCAGGGGTGGGCCGGGGCCGTGACCACGATGAGCCGGTCGTGGCCGATGACGACGCCGTCGAGCCCGTCCGGTACCGCCAGGCCCTCCACGAAGCCCAGGTCGGCCTCGCCGGTGAGCAGCCGCTGCGCGACGGCGGCGGAGTTGCCGGCGAGCAGCGAGACCGCCGTGCCGGGGCGCTGTCCGCGCAGCGCGATCAGCCAGCCCGGCAGCAGGTACTCGGCGATCGTCATGCTGGCCGCCACCCGTAGCCGCGAGTCGCGTCGGCCGCGCAGCGCCTGCGCCCCCGCGTCGAAGGCCTCGGCCGCCTCCACGACCCGGCGCGCCCAGTCGGTGACGAGCGTGCCCGCTTCGGTGAGGCGCGAGCCGCGCGGCGAGCGGTCGACGAGGGCGACCCCGAGCTGCCGTTCCATGGAACGGATACGGCTGCTCGCGGCGGGCTGGCTGATACCGAGCTCCCGCGCCGCGCGCCCCAGGCTGCCGAGCCGGGCGACGGCGAGCAGCAGCTCCATGGCCCCGAGATCGGGCACCCGGTGGGCGAGCGGTGGTCTGTCGCCGGGGGCGGGGGCGTGAACGCTCATAACCTCAGCTTATGGCCTCATAGGATTGTCGTCCCTGGTGGGGGCCGTTCCCTACGGTCAGGGTGGGCGTATGGCCACCTGTGCGCAGCCGCGCCCCCTCCTCGCCGCCCCGCGCCTGCCCGCGCTGCGCCACCTCGGCCCCCACTGGTACGCCACGGTGATGGGCACTGCCGTCGTCGCCAACGCCGGCGCCGCCCTCCCCCTCTCCGTCCCCGGTCTGCGCGCGGCCTGCGCCCTCGCCTGGGGGCTGTCCGCGGTGCTGCTCGGTACGCTGCTCGCCGCGCGCGCCGGTCACTGGGCGTACCACCGCGACCAGGCGGAGGCGCATCTCCTCGACCCCGCCGTCGCTCCCTTCTACGGCTGCCTGTCCATGGCGCTGCTCGCGGTCGGCGGCGCCACCGTGACGGTCGGCGGGGACGTCGTCGGCGCCGGAGCCGCCCTGTCCGCCGGAGCGACGCTGTGGTGCGTGGGGACGGCCGTCGGTCTGGCGGCCGCGGTCGCGGTCCCGTACCTGATGGTCGTACGCCACCGGGTCGAGCCCGGCAGCGCCTCCCCCGTGTGGCTGCTGCCGGTGGTGGCGCCGATGGTCTCGGCGGCGCTCGGCCCGCAGCTGGTGCCGCATCTGCCCGAGGGCCAGTGGCGGGAGGCGATGCTGCTCGCCTGCTACGCGATGTTCGGGCTCAGCCTGCTCGCCACACTGCTGATGCTGCCGCTGGTCCTCGCCCGCCTCCTCCACCACGGCCCGCTGCCGCTCGCGCTGACGCCGACGCTGTTCCTCGTCCTCGGGCCGCTCGGCCAGTCCACCACGGCGGTCGACTCGCTCGCGGACGTGGCCCCGGACGCGATCGGAGCGCCGTACGCACGCGCGCTCGGCGCCTTCGCCGTGCTCTACGGCGTGCCCGTCATGGGCTTCGCCCTGCTGTGGCTGGCGCTGGCCGCGGCGATGGTGGTCAGGGCGGCCCGCGGCGGCATGCCGTTCACCATGACGTGGTGGGCGTTCACCTTCCCCGTCGGTACCTGCGTGACGGGCGCCGCCGGGCTCGCCCGCCACACCGGGCTCGACGCCCTCGGCTGGCTGGCGGCCGGCCTGTACGCGGCACTCGTCGTCGCCTGGGCGGTGGCCGGATTCCGTACGCTGCGCGGCCTGGTCAGCGGAGCGCTGCTCGCAGCACCCGGGGCGCCTCGGCCAACGACGGCCCGTACCACGTGAGATGACGCCCGCTGACGAGCGCGGCGGGCAGCCCGGGAAACGCCTCGGGCCCGTCGTCGGCCGTGAAGCGGTAGGGCTCGTCCGGCAGGACGACCACGTCTGCCCCGGCCGCGCGCAGTTCGCCGAGGGGGACGCGCGGATAGCGCTCGGGGTGGCCGGCGTGGAGGTGGTCGACGCCGAGCCGGGCCAGCAGGTCCCCGGCGAAGGTGTCGCGGCCGAGGACCATCCACGGCCTGCGCCAGACGGGCACGACCGCCTTCAGGCGCGGGGTCCCGGGCCGGACCGCGTCCCATGCCTCCTGCGCCGCGTCGAGCCAGGCGGGGCGGGCACTCAGCCCGCAGCCGTCGGCCAGCACGCGTTCCAGCTCGGCGAAGGCCCCGGGCAGGTCCCGGACCACGGTGACCATGACGGTGGTCCCGGCCTGCCGCAGGGCGGCGAGGTCGGGCTCGCGGTTCTCCTCCTCGTTGGCGACGACCACGTCGGGACGCAACCGCAGGATCGCGTCGACGTCCGGGTTCTTGGTGCCGCCGATCCGTACGACGTCGAGGTCCGCCGGGTGGCTGCACCAGTCGGTCGCCCCGACGAGCAGGCCGGGCGCGCTGACGGCCACGGCTTCCGTGAGGGACGGCACGAGGGAGACGACGCGCATGGGGTGCCGCCTCCGTCAGCCGTCGTGGCCGGGCCGGCCGTCGGGGCCGTCGCCCTCGTGCCCGACGGTGCCGGCCGCCGCGACGACGAGGATCCGGGTGCCCGGCTCGGTCGCCCGCCACCGGTGCGGTACGCCACCGGACAGGAACAGCGTGTCACCGCGCTCCAGCCGGTACGCCCGGCCTTCCGCCTCCACCTCGGCGGCGCCCTCCGCGATGTACATCAGCTCGTCGCCGTGGTGCTGGAACTCGCGCCCGGTGTCCTGCTCCCCGGTGTACTCGGTGGCGCGCAGCTGGTGCCTGCCGCGCACCACGCACCGCACGCCCGCGCCGCCACCGTCGTCCTCCCCGGCCCGTACGACATCGACCGTACGCCCCAGGTCGGCGGCGGCCGTCAGCTCTGCCGCCGTGGTCTCCAGCGCCTCGGCCACCCGCTCGAGGGAGCGGGTGCTGGGTCTGGCACGCTCGTTCTCGATCTGGCTCAGGAACGGCACCGAGAGTCCGCTGCGGGCCGCGACCGTGGCCAGGGTGAGGGCCAGCGACTTGCGACGCCTCCGGACGGCCGTACCGACCCGAAGAGTTTCCTTGTCGTCCATCGCTCCGGCTCCCTCCCTGTCTCGTGGCTGTCGACACTGAGTGCAGCCTACGCAGCTTCACTCGCCGGTTTCGTACATACGTCAGACAAGGCTCTCTGTCCAGGACAGCACCAAGGGGTGGGCTTCGCCACAAGGCGATGCCCACCCCTCGATGATATGGCTGCCGCGGATCAGCCCGCGGTCGGCGCCATCTTCTGCGCGATGCCCGGGTTCTCCTTCATCCAGGCCTTCACGGCTTCTTCCTCATGTCCCGTGCCGCGCTTCCGGATCTCGTTCTCCAGGCCGCCGAGCTGCTTCTCGGTCAGCTTGAAGTCCGTGAACCACTCGGTCAGCCGCGGGTAGTTCGCCGGGAAGTCCGCGCTGCCGACGATGTGCAGCCGGTCGCCCTCGCCGAAGAGCTTCTTCGAGTCCTTCAGCCTGGTCATCGGGTACTCGCTGTACGCCCAGTGCGGGGTCCACAGGAGGACCGCGACGGGCTCCTTCTCGGCGTACGCGCGCTTCAGCTCGGCGAGCATGCCGGGCGTGGAGCCGTCGACGACCTCGTACTCCTCGTCCAGGCCGTAGCCGGGGAGGACGTTCTCCTTGAGGTTCTCCATCGTCGCCGTGCCCGGCTCGATGCCGATGATGCGGCCCTTGAACTTCTCGCCCCTGCCCTTGAGGTCCTCAAGGGTCCTGACGTCCTTGACGTACGAGGGGACCGCGACCTCGATCGACGTCGGCCTGTACCAGGAACCGATGTCGGTCAGCTTGTCGCCGTACTTGTCCCAGTAGTTCTTCTGCGTGTACGGCAGCCAGCCGTCGAGCTGCACGTCGACCTGGCCGCGGGCCATCGCGGCGTACATCGGGCCGACCTCGAACTGCTTGAGGTTGACCGTGTAGCCGCGCTCCTCGAGGACTTCCTTCCACAGGTACGTGGCGGCGATGTCCTCCTCCCACGGGAACCAGGCCATCTCGATCGCGCGGTCGCGCTCGTCCTTGCCGTTGGCGGCCTTGGAGGTCTTGGCGACGGGCGCCCACTTGTCGGCGAGGCCCGGGTTCTCCCCGAGCCAGGCGCGGACGGCGTCCTGCTCCTTGCCCTTGCCGCCCGCCTGGATCTTCGCTTCGAGGTCCGTGAGCTGCTTCTCGGTCATCTTGAAGTTCTTGAGCCACTTGCCGACGGCCGGGTTCTCGTCGGAGAAGCCCTTGCGGGTCAGCGTGTGCACGCCGTCACCCTTGCCCCAGGCCCCCTTCGGATCCTTGAGCTTCTTCAGGTCGTAGGTGCTGTACGCCCAGTGCGGGGACCACAGGGTCGTGACGACGGGTTCCTTCTTGGCGTACGCGCGCTTCAGCTCGGCGAGCATGCCGGGCGTGGAGCCGTCGACGACCTCGTACTCGTCCTCCAGGCCGTACTCCCCCAGGACCTTGTCCTTGAGGAGGCCCATCATTCCGGCGCTGGGCTCGATGCCGATGATGCGGCCCTTGAACTTCTCCGACCGGCCCTTGAGGTCTTCGAGGGAGTCGACGCCCTTCATGTACGAGGGGACGGACAGCTCAAGAGAGGTCGGGCCGTACCAGGAGCCCATGTCCTCCAGCTTGTCCTGGTACTTCGCCCAGTACTTCTCGTGGGTGACCGGCAGCCAGGCGTCGGTCTGGATGTCGATCTGGCCGGTGGACTGGCCGGTGTAGAGCGAGCCCGCCTCGTACTGCTTGGCGTCGACCTCGTAGCCGCGCCGCTCCAGCAGTTCCTTCCAGAGGAAGGTGGAGGCGATGCCCTCGTCCCACGGGATGTAGCCCATGGAGATCTTCTTGCCCTTGCCGACGTTCATGGGGTCGTCGTCGGCGGTGGCGGACGTGGTCCCGCCGAACATGCTCAGGCCGCCCGCGACGAGGGCGAGGACGACGACACCGGTGATCGCGACGACCGGCTGCGGGCGGTAGTTCCAGATCTTCAGCCCGCCCTTCACGGCCATGGCCTTGGCGAGCGCACGGCGGCCGAGCGGGGAGACCTGGTGGCCCAGGGCGCCGGTCATCCGGTCGAGGTACATGGCCAGGACGACGATGGACAGACCGGCCTCGAAGCCGAGACCGACGTCGATGTTGCCGAGCGCGCGGTAGACCGCGCCGCCCAGGCCGCCCGCGCCGACCATGCCGGCGATGACCACCATGGACAGGCCCAGCATGATGACCTGGTTGACGCCGGCCATGATCGTCGGCAGCGCGAGCGGGAGCTGCACGCGCAGCAGGGTGTTGCGCGGGCTCGTGCCGAACGCCTCGGCGGCCTCGACGAGCTCGCCGTCGACCTGGCGGATGCCGAGCTCGGTCATACGGACGCCCGGGGGCAGCGCGAAGATGATCGTCGCGATGATGCCGGGGACCGCGCCGACGCCGAAGAAGAGCACGCCGGGGATCAGGTAGACCATCGCCGGCATGGTCTGCATGAAGTCCATGACGGGACGCGTCACGGTGCTGACCGTCTTGGAGCGCGCGGACCAGATGCCCAGGGGAACGGCGATCACGAGCGTGATGATGGTCGCGACGAGCACGAGCGACAGGGTCGACATGGCGTCGTCCCACATCTCGATCGAGTCGATCAGCGCGAAGCCGGCGAAGGCGAGGACGCCGGCGGTCAGGCCGCGCAGCCAGCACGCGACGACGGCGAGGACGCCGGCGAGCAGCAGCGGTTCGGGGGCGGCGAGGACGGAGTAGATGCCGTCCTGCATGCCGCTGATGACGGTGCTGGCCGCGTCGAAGACCGGGGAGAGGTGGGTCTGGAGCCAGTCGACGGCGCTGTTGACCCACTCGCCCATGGGGATCCTAGGCACCGGTGACCACCTTGCTCGTGGGGTCGCCGGGCGCTGTGTCCCAGGGGGTTTCCGCCGACGTCATGGGCTCACCGAGCACCGCGAGCAGCCGGGCGGGCGGTACGACGCCGACGAGCTTCCCGTCGGTGCCGGTCACGGCGACGGGCGCACCGCTGGTGGAGCAGGGGGTGAAGAGCTCGATGACCGGAGTGTCCTCGGAGACGGCCGCGGGGGCGGCGTCCAGCACGTCCTGCGCGTCGCGCAGCTGCCGGCCGTCGTCCGTCTCCGTACCGAAGACGGTCTCGGGGGCGTCCATGACGGCGCCCGCGGTGAGCACCCGGGAGCGGTCCACGTCCTGGGTGAAGGAGGCGACGTAGTCGTTGGCCGGGGTGACGAGGATGTCCTCGGCGGTGCCCAGCTGGACTATGCGTCCGTCGCGCATGACGGCGATGCGGTCGCCGAGGCGCATGGCTTCGTTGAGGTCGTGGGTGATGAAGACGATGGTCTTCTTCAGCCGCTTCTGGAGTTCGAGGAGCTGGTCCTGCATGTCGCGGCGGATCAGCGGGTCGAGGGCGCTGAACGACTCGTCCATCAGCAGGAGGTCGGCGTCGGTGGCGAGCGCGCGGGCCAGGCCGACGCGCTGCTGCATGCCGCCGGACAGCTCGTCGGGCCAGGACTTCTCCCAGCCCTTCAGGCCGGCGAGCTCCAGGGCCTCGGTGGCGCGCTTCTCGCGCTCGGCGCGCGGGACGCCCTGTACTTCGAGGCCGTATCCGGCGTTCTCGAGAACACTCCGGTGCGGGAAGAGCGCGAAGTGCTGGAACACCATGCTGATCTTCGAGGAGCGCACCGCGCGCAGGGCGGCGGGGCTCAGTGCGGTGAGGTCCTGGCCGTCGAAGAGGACCTTGCCCGCCGTCGGCTCCAGCAGGCCGTTGAGCATCCGCAGCAGCGTGGACTTGCCGGATCCGGAAAGTCCCATGACCACGAAGATCTGTCCAGGTTCGACGGTGAACGAGGCGTCGATCACGGCGGCCGTCGTCCCGTCGGCGCGCAGCTCGTCACGGCCGGCCCCGCCTTCGAGCTTGCGTACCGCCTCTTCGGGTCGTGTGCCGAACACTTTGTACAAGTGATCGGCTTGCAGCCTGGACACATACACCTCACGCGTTGAACCGAAAACGGCTCACCACACCCCCGGCAGGCGAGCCGTGGAGCAGTACGGATTCGGTCCGTTTCACCCATCAAGAAGTTGAATCCGAAATGGGGTCTGCTCCGAGGCGGCACCTGCCCCTATCCGCATAGGACAAACACAAGAGTGATCCAGTTCACCTTCCGGCCGCTTTCGCGGCGTACGGCATGATCGGGGTGTGACGCGACGCCTGATGCTCCTCGACACCGCTTCCCTCTACTACCGCGCCTACTTCGGAGTCCCGGATTCCGTCCGCGCCCCGGACGGTACGCCGGTCAACGCCGTACGCGGCCTGCTCGACTTCGTCGCACGGCTGGTCCAGGACCACCGGCCCGACGACCTCGTCGCCTGCATGGACGCCGACTGGCGGCCGCACTGGCGGGTCGAGCTGATCCCCTCCTACAAGGCGCACCGCGTCGCACAGGAATCCGCCGCCGGACCCGACGCGGAGGAGACCCCGGACACGCTCGCGCCCCAGGTGCCGGTCATCGAGGACGTGCTCGACGCGGTCGGCATCGCCCGGGTGGGCGTCGACCCGTACGAGGCCGACGACGTGATCGGGACGCTCGCGGGCCTCGCCGCCGGGCCCGTCGACGTCGTCACCGGCGACCGCGACCTGTACCAGCTGGTCGACGACGCCCGTGGGGTGCGGGTGCTGTACCCGCTCAAGGGCGTCGGTTCGCTCCAGGTCACCGACGAGGCGTGGCTCCGCGGGAAGTACGCCGTGAACGGCCCCGGATACGTCGATCTGGCGCTCCTGCGCGGCGACCCGAGCGACGGGCTGCCGGGCGTTCCCGGGATCGGCGAGAAGACGGCCGCCAAACTCCTCGACGCGTACGGCGACCTGGCCGGGATCATGGCCGCCGTCGACGACCCGGCGTCGAAGCTGACGCCCTCGCAGCGCAAGCGGCTGGACGAGGCGCGGGACTACATCGCCGTGGCGCCGAAGGTGGTGCGCGTCGCCACCGACGTACCGCTGCCGGACTTCGACCCGGCACTGCCGTCCGAGCCGCGGGATCCGGCGACGCTCGACGAGCTGGCGGCGCGGTGGGGACTGGGCGGCTCGTTGCAGCGGCTGCTCGGTGCCCTCCCTCGCTAGCTCGCCAGGGTGTTAACTTAGGTAAGCCTAAGCATCGAAAGTCAGGGAGAGCGCCGTGGTGGAACGACCGGTCCGTAGGACACCGCAGGCCCGCGAGGCGCGGGTGGTGCGCACCGAGCGGATCACGCCGCACATGGTGCGCGTCGTCCTGGGCGGCGACGGGCTGGCCGGCTTCGCGGCCGACGAGTTCACCGACCACTACATCAAGGTGCTGTTCCCCGCGGCGGGTGTGACGTACCCGGAGCCGTTCGACATGGCCCGCATCCGGGAGGAGTTCCCGGCCGCGCAGTGGCCTGTCACCCGGACGTACACGGTGCGCGCCTGGGACGCCGTGCAGCGCGAGCTGACCGTCGACTTCGTGGTGCACGGCGACGAGGGCCTGGCCGGGCCGTGGGCGGCGCGGGTGCGGCCCGGGGAGGCGGTGCGTTTCCTCGGTCCCGGTGGTGGCTACGCGCCGGACCCGGCGGCCGACTGGCACCTGCTGGTGGGGGACGAGAGCGCGCTTCCGGCGATCGCCGCCGCTCTGGAGCGGATGCCGGAGGGCGCCGTCGTGCACGCCTTCGTCGAGGTGGCGGGCCCCGAGGAGGAGCAGAGGATCGCCGCGCCCGACGGGATGGCGGTGACCTGGCTGCACCGCGGCGGCAACCCGGTGGGCGAGACCCTGATCGCCGCCGTGCGCGGCCTCGACTTCCCCGCGGGCGACGTCCACGCCTTCGTCCACGGCGAGGCGGGTTTCGTGAAGGACCTCCGCCGCCACCTGCGCATGGACCGCGGGATCGCGCGCGAGCGGCTCTCCGTCTCGGGCTACTGGCGGCTCGGCCAGGACGACGACGCCTGGCGCGCGGTCAAGCGCGAGTGGAACGAGCAGGTCGAGCGCGAGCAGGAGCCCGCCGCCTGACCCCACTGCCTTCCCCCGGCGCGGCGGTCCGTACGGACGGATTCCCCGGTCCGTACGGACCACCGCGCCCCGGCCCCCTGCCGACACCGGTCGGCAGGGGGCCTTGCCGGTTCTCGTTGTCCTGCGGCCGGTGGAGACCGAGGCGACCAGGGGAGAGGGAACTTGCCTGCGCACCGGACCAATCCGGCGGGACGACGGCTCCGAATACGCGGTGGAGCCCGTCCCGGGCCCGGCCCGGTCCGCACCGTGGAGGAAAACCGCGTGAACGAAGTCGTGCACATCGGGGGATCACCCCGGCGCCACCCGACCTCCAGGAGTTGCTGGGGAGGGTGGCCCGCGGCGACCGGGATGCCTTCGGTCAGGTCTACGACGCGGTCTGCGGCCCCGTACTGGGCCTGGTGCGCGCGGTGCTCCGCGACCCGGCCCAGTCGGAGGAGGTCACCCAGGAGGTGCTGATCGAGGTCTGGCGGGGCGCCGCGCGCTTCCAGCCCTCCCGCGGCTCGGCCATGACGTGGGTCCTCACGCTGGCGCACCGGCGGGCGGTGGACCGGGTACGGTCCGCCCAGGCCTCGTCGGACCGCGAACGGAAGGCGGCGCTGCTGGAGCACACGCCCGCCTTCGACGAGGTGACCGAGGAGGTGGAGAGCCGGCTCGAACGGGAGCAGGTACGGCGCTGTCTGCGCACCCTCACCGAACTGCAGCGGCAGTCGGTGACGCTCGCCTACTACCGGGGACTGGCCTACCGCGAGGTGGCCGAACTGCTGGCCGTACCGCTCGGCACGGTCAAGACACGCCTGCGCGACGGACTGATCCGGCTGCGCGACTGCCTGGGGGTCGGCACATGAGCACCGCGGAGCTGCACACGCTGACCGGGGCGTACGCGCTGCACGCCCTGACGGCCGAGGAGCGCGCCGAGTTCGAGCGGCACCTCAAGGACTGCCCGTCCTGCGCGCAGGAGGTGCGTGAACTCACCGCCACCGCGGCGCGGCTGGGGCTCGCGATGACCGTGACACCCCCCGCCGTCCTCAAGGAGGAGGTGATGCGGCGGATCACCACCGAACGCCAGGACCCGCCCGAGGTTCCCCTGTCCGCCCGGGTGCCGCCCCCCGGGCGCCGGGGCCGCGCCCTGCCGCGCCTCGTGCTCGCCGCCTGCCTGGCCGCGGCCGCCGCCTTCGGCGGGGTCGCGGTGTGGCAGCACCAGGAGGCGCAGGACGCCCGGGAGCAGGCACAGCGGGCGCAGCAGCGGTCCGAAGCACTTGCCGCGGTGCTCGCCGCACCCGACGCCAAGGTCACCACGGGAAGGATCGCGGACGGCGCGACCGGCACGGTGGTCGTCTCGCGTGAGCGTGACAAGGCGGTCTTCCTCGCCTCCGGGATGCCGGAGCCGCCGCGCGGCAAGGTCTACCAGCTGTGGTTCGAAGACGGCACGATGCGGTCCGCCGGGCTCATGGACCGGTCCGCGCTCTCGGGGTCCGCGACGGCGGTACTGATGGAGGGCCCGGTCGGCACGGCCCGCGGAATGGGCATCACCGTCGAACCGGCGGGCGGCTCAACGCAGCCGACCACGGCCCCTCTGGCCCTGATGAACTTCCGGACCGCTTGAGAGCGCCGCCCGAGGACGTGCAGGGACGTGCAAGAACATGTAGGGACACAAGGCGCAGGGACACAAGGACACAAGGACGCACAGGACAAGGACAGGGAACACCCGCATGAGTGCTGTTGCCGTCGTGCTGTTCACCTCGGACCTGCGGCTGTACGACCAGCCGGTACTCCGCGCGGCGCTGCGCCGGGCCGACGAGGTGGTCCCCCTGTTCGTCCTGGACCGGGGCGTGGCCCGGTCCGGCTTCGACGTACCCAACCGCCGCGCGTTCCTGGCCGACTGCCTGGCCGACCTGGACGCCGGACTGCGGGAGCGGGGCGGACGCCTGGTGATCCGTACCGGAGACGTGGTGGAAGAGGTCGGCCGGGTGGTGGCCCGGTCCGGGGCCCGGGAGGTGCACCTGGCGGGTGGCGCGAGCCATTACGCGGCACGCAGGGAGGAACGGCTGCGTGCCGCTCTCGGGAGCGTGCGGTGCGCGCTGCACGTCCACGACGCCGTGGTCACGGCGGTTCCCCCCGGGCACGTCACGCCGGCCGGCAAGGACCACTTCGCTGTCTTCACGCCGTACTTGCGCAAGTGGGAAGCGGCCGGTGTGCGCGATGTGATGGCGGCGCCCCGGTCGGTGCGGGTTCCGGACGCGGTCACCGGCGATCCGCTGCCGTCGCCCCGGACTGTCACGGGAACGTCGCCCGGCCTCGCCAAGGGCGGTGAGAAGGAAGGCCGTGAACGGCTGCGCGCCTGGCTGGCGGACGGCATCGAAGCGTACGGGGAACGCCAGGACGACCTGTCGGGGGACGCCACTTCACGGCTCTCCGCACATCTGCACTTCGGCTCTCTCTCCGCGACCGAACTGATCCACCGCGCACGGCGCAAGGGCGGTCCGGGCGGGGACGCGTTCGTACGCCAGCTGGCCTGGCGGGACTTCCACCACCAGGTCCTCGCGGCCCGTCCCGCCGCCTCGTGGACCGACTACCGCACGCGCGGCGACCGCTGGCGTACGGACCGGCAGGAGATCGCCGCCTGGCGGGAGGGCCGCACCGGATATCCCGTGGTGGACGCCGCCATGCGCCAGCTGCTGCACGAGGGGTGGATGCACAACCGCGGCCGGCTGCTGGTGGCGAGCTTCCTGGCCAAGACGCTGTACGTCGACTGGCGTGTGGGCGCCCGGCACTTCCTGGACCTGCTGGTGGACGGAGACGTCGCCAACAACCAGCTCAACTGGCAGTGGGTGGCCGGCACCGGGACCGACACACGCCCCAACCGGCTGCTCAACCCGCTGGCGCAGGCCGCCCGCTTCGACGCCAAGGGCGACTACGTGCGGCGCTGGGTGCCCGAACTCGCCGGCATCGCGGGGGCGGCCGTCCACCGGCCGTGGACGGTGGACGGGACCGGAACGGGCCCGCATCGACTACCCGGAACCGGTCGTGGACCTCGCTGAGGGCCGCGCCCGCTTCGAGCGGGCACGCGGCCTGGGCTGACCGCGTCACACCCCCGCGCATCGGTCGTCCGTACGGGAATCAATCAGATCGGCCGAACGACCAATCCGCAGCTCCCGTGGCACCGAATACCGGGTGTGAGCAGAGATCAGGGAGCAACGGCAGCGCGGGACCGAGGCCCGCGCGGGGCAGCGCGCCCGGTGCGCGTCCGCCCTGCCGCTCCCGGCGGACTGGACTCAGGGTTCCCGGCGCTCTACGTCACCGAACTCGTCCCGGGGGCCGTACGGCCTGAAGCGGGCCCTGTCACAGCCGTCGGCAGCGCGGTCACCGACCGCACTCCCCCGGTCGCGAAGGACTGCGTCGTACGGACCTCCCGGACCGCCGGCGAACCGGTGCTCCGCCCCGGCACTGCGCGCCCCCGCCCCTCTTCACGCCGTTTTCTTCCTCACCCCCTCTTCGTACGTAGTACGTATCCCTTGAAGGAGCACACCATGAACACCTCCCGCTTCCAGCGCATCGCCGTCGTCGTCGCCGGTGCGGCGCTGCTGCCCCTTTCGCTGACCGCGTGCTCCAGCGACGACGGCAAGGACAGTGACGCCGCCTCGCCGACCGTGGAGCAGACCTCCGACGCGTCGGACTCCGCGGCGGGCAGCAACGCGTCGACCATGGACCAGCCGTTCGGCCCCGCCTGTGCGACGGTCCCGAAGGACGGCGCGGGCAGCTTCGAGGGCATGGCCAAGGACCCGGTGGCGACGGCCGCGTCGAACAACCCGGCGCTGTCCACCCTGGTGAGCGCGGTGAAGAAGGCCGGCCTGGTCGACACGCTCAACAACGCCGAGAACCTCACGGTGTTCGCGCCCACCAACGACGCCTTCGCGAAGATCCCCAAGGCCGACCTCGACAAGGTCCTCAACGACAAGGACACCCTCACCAAGATCCTGACCTACCACGTCGTGGGCGAGAAGCTCACCTCGAAGCAGCTCGGGAACGGCTCCTACGACACGCTTCAGAAGAGCAAGCTGACCACCGCCGGCTCCGGCGAGTCCTACAAGGTCAACGACTCCGCGAACGTCGTCTGCGGCAACGTCCCCACCGCCAACGCCACCGTCTTCATCATCGACAGCGTCCTGATGCCCAAGTAAACCGGCAGCAGGAAGGCTCGGGTGCGTCACGCCGTCCGGGCACCCTGTCTCCTGTGTCCGTTCCTGTTCCCGGCAGGAACGGACACAGGACCCGGCGCTCATCCGCCGCCTTCAAGTCGCCGTACCGCGACACGAGGTAACACGGGACAGTGGCCCGCCCGCCTACCGGGCCCGGACCGTGGCCAGCACCTCCCGGTCCGGCTGAAGCGTGAGCGCCGGCACCGGGCGTATCTCGCCGGGGTCGACATCCAGGTCGAAGCGCCGCGCCAGCACGGCCAGTACCAGCACGGCCTCGACCATGGCGAACCGCGCCCCGAGGCACGCCCGGGGCCCGCCCCCGAACGGAAACCACGCGTACTCCGGTATCCGGTCGCCGCCATCGGGGCCCCACCGCTCGGGCCGGAACTCCTCCGGTTCCGGGAACCACCGGGCGTCCCGGTGAGTGGCCCACTGGCTGCTCCACACCCGCGTCCCCGGAAGCAGCGGCAGCCCGCCGATCCGCGCGCCCTCCTTGGCGACCCCGGTGAGAAGCCAGATCGTCGGATAGAGCCGCAGCGTCTCCTTCACCACCGCTTGCGCGTAGGTCAGTTGCGCGTAGTCGTCGAAGCCCGGCTCGCGGTCACCGAGCACCCGGTCCAGTTCGCCGGCGAGAGCTTCCCGCACCCCGGGACTGCGCGCGAGCAGGTACCAGGCCCACACCAGCGTGCTGCTGGTCGTCTCGTGCCCTCCGATGTACAGGGTGACCGTCTCGTCGCGTATCTCCTCGTCCGAAAGGCGCGCCCCGGTCCCGTCCCGCGCGGCGAGCAGCCGGCTCAGCAGATCGGGGCGCTGCCCGTCGCCCTGCCGTTGTTCCGCGACGACCCGGGCGACCTCCGCGTCGATGACCGCGGCGGCCCGCCTGATCCGGGACCGCCCGCGCGTCGGCACCCAGTCCGGCAGCAGCGCCCCGATGCCGCTGAACTCCGCGCCTATCTCCCGCTGCGCGACATCCATCGCCCGCCCGATCGCCCCGGCGTCGGCGTCGGTGTCCGCGCCGAAGATGGTGCGGACCGCGATCCGCTGCGTGAGAGCCGCCATCTCCCGCTTGATGTCGATCCGTTCACCGTCCGACCACCGGTCGGCGAGCTCCCTCGCGCACCCCGCCATCGTGGAGGCGTACGACCGCACCTGCTTGGGCCGCACCGACGGCTGCACCAGCGACCTCTTCCGCCGCCAGTCCGGCCTCCGGGCCACCACCACCCCGTTGCCCATGACGGTACGGAACGCGATCCCGAGGTCCGGCTGGTCGAAGGTCCGCTCCGTCTCCGTCATCAGCTCGCCGATGTGCCGCGGATCGGCCAGGAACAGCGACGGCGTGGGCCCGAACCGCCAGCGCACCATGTCGCCACGCGTCCGCAGCCTTTCGAAGAAGGCGAGCGGATCCTTCCCGAACTGCGGCAGATTGCCGAGGACCGGCACCCCGCGCGGCCCCTCCACGGTCGACACGGCCTTCTCCCGCCCCGGCCCCCGCCGCTGGGTCGGCCCCTGCCCCCGCTCCCGCGCGTCGGCGGCCGCACCCGTGCCCTTGGTCATGACGGTCTCCCCTGTTCGGACGGCGCGCGTCGTGTCGTGCGCTGTGCATGACCCCATGGAAGCGCACAGCTCCGACACCGCACCACCCCTGTGGATAACTCCCAACCACACGCCTCACAAGCCACGTTGGCCCCATACGCACGAATGCGCCGCCCCCCTCAAGAGGAGCGGCGCACCATGGCGGAGACAGACCGACCGGACGGGGCCGTCAGCCCACCGACGAGTACGCGACAACGCCCCGCAGCACGGCGTCCACCGCCTTGCGCGCGTTCTTCGTGACCGTACTGCCTTCGGCCGAGGACGGCGCGGCCGCCGCGATCTGCCCCAGGACGTCGATGACCTGCTTGCACCAGCGGACGAAGTCGCCCGCAGGCATCTCCGCCTCGCGCAGCACCTCGTCGAGCCCCTTGCCGGAGGCCCACATGAACACCGCCCAGGCGAAGCCGAGATCGGGCTCGCGCTGCCCGACCCCCTCCGCCTGATTGATCTTGAAGTCCTCCTCCAGGGCGTCGAGCCTGCCCCAGATGCGGACCATCTCGCCCAGCGCGTTCTTCGCCGCCCCACTGGGCACCTTCGGTGCGACCGCGTCGTCAGCCTGACGCGCCTCGAAGACCAACGCCGAGACACAGGCGGCCAGTTCGGCCGGATTCAGCCCTTCCCACACGCCCTCGCGCAGGCACTCGGACGCCAGCAGGTCGAGTTCGCCGTAGAGCCGGGCGAGCCGCTTGCCGTGCTCGGTGGCCGCGTCGCCACGCAGATAGTCGAGCTCGGTCAGCAGCGCGTAGATCCGGTCGAAGGTACGGGCGATGGTGTTCGTCCGTCCCTCGATGCGCCGCTCCAGCTGCTTGGTGTCGCGCTGGAGCCGGTGGTAGCGCTCGGCCCAGCGGGCGTGGTCCTCGCGCTCGTCGCAGCCGTGGCACGGGTGCGCGCGCAGCGCGGCGCGCAGTCGCGCGATCTCACGGTCGTCGGCCGCCACCGCGCGCTGCTTGCGGTGCCGCTCCGGCGCGATGTGCCCGGCCTTGGTCCGCAGCGCGGAAGCCAGGTCACGGCGCGACTGCGGACTGCGCGCGTTGAAGGACTTCGGAATCCGCATCCGCTCCAGCGCCTCCACCGGCACCGGGAAGTCGATCGACGCGAGCCGCTTGACCTGCCGCTCGGCGGTCAGCACCAGGGGCCGCGGTCCGTCGTGCTGATCGAATCCGCGGTGCCCGTTGGCACGCCCGGCGGGCAGCCCCGGGTCCAGCACCAGCGCCAGTCCCGCGAACTTGCCGGTGGGCACATGGATGACATCACCGGGCTTGAGCTTCTCCAGCGACGCGGCCGCCGCGGCCCGCCGCTGCGTGGCGCCCTGTTTGGCCAGCTCGGTCTCGCGGTCCTTGAGCTCACGGCGCAGCCGCGCGTACTCCTCGAAGTCTCCGAGGTGGCAGGTCATGCCCTCCCGGTAACCCTGGATGCCCTCTTCGTTCCGCTGGACCTGCTTCGAGATCCCGACGACCGACTTGTCGGCCTGGAACTGCGCGAAGGAGGTCTCCAGCAGCTCGCGCGAGCGGTGCCGCCCGAACTGCTGCACCAGGTTGACCGCCATGTTGTACGACGGCTTGAAGCTGGAGCGCAGCGGGTACGTCCGCGTCCCGGCCAGTCCCGCGAGCGCGCCCGGGTCCATGCCGCGCTGCCACAGGACGACCGCGTGCCCCTCGACGTCGATGCCGCGCCGCCCGGCCCGGCCGGTCAGCTGGGTGTACTCGCCGGGGGTGATGTCGGCGTGCTGTTCGCCGTTCCACTTGACCAGCTTCTCCAGCACCACCGAGCGGGCCGGCATGTTGATGCCGAGCGCCAGCGTCTCGGTCGCGAAGACCGCCTTGACCAGCCCTCGCACGAACAGCTCTTCGACGACCTCCTTGAAGGTCGGCAGCATGCCTGCGTGGTGCGCGGCGATGCCCCGCTCCAGGCCTTCGAGCCATTCGTAGTACCCGAGGACGTTCAGGTCCTCGCCCGGGATGGACGCCGTCCGCTCCTCGACGATCTCGCGCACCAGCTCGCGCTCGTCCTGGTCGTTGAGGCGCAGGCCCGCGTACAGACACTGCTGTACGGCGGCCTCGCAGCCGGCCCGGCTGAAGATGAACGTGATCGCGGGCAGCAGCCCCGCGCTGTCAAGCCGCTCGATGACCTCGGGCCTGGCGGGCGTCCAGATGCGGCTGCGCTGCCTGCGCTCCCGCTCCCGGTCCGCCTCCCGCATGTTCCCGCGGCCGCGGCCGCGGGCGAACGGGCTGCTGTTCTCCATCCGCGCCAGGCGCACCAGGTCGGGGTTGACCTCGCGCCTGCCGCCCCTGCCGTCGTCGGACTCCTCGAAGAGGTCGTACATCTTGCGCCCGGCGAGCACGTGCTGCCACAGCGGCACGGGCCGGTGCTCGGAGACGATCACCTCGGTGTCACCGCGGACGGTGTCCAGCCAGTCGCCGAACTCCTCCGCGTTGGAGACGGTCGCCGACAGCGACACCAGCGTCACCGACTCGGGGAGGTGGATGATCACCTCTTCCCAGACGGCGCCGCGGAAGCGGTCGGAGAGGTAGTGCACCTCGTCCATCACCACATAGGCGAGCCCGCGCAGCGCCTGCGAGCCCGCGTACAGCATGTTCCGCAGGACCTCGGTGGTCATGACGATCACCGGGGCGTCGGCGTTGACGCTGTTGTCGCCGGTCAGCAGCCCGACCTTGTCGGCGCCGTAGCGCCTGACCAGGTCCTGGTACTTCTGGTTGGACAGCGCCTTGATGGGCGTGGTGTAGAAGCACTTGCGGCGCTCGGCGAGGGCCAGGTGCACGGCGAACTCGCCGACGATGGTCTTGCCCGAGCCGGTCGGGGCGGCCACGAGCACGCCCTTGCCGGCCTCAAGGGCTTTGCATGCCTCGATCTGGAACGGATCCAGCTCGAAGTCGTACAGCTCACGGAAAGGCGCAAGCGCGGTGGCCTGCTCGGCGGCGCGGATCCGGGCAGCGGCGTATCGCTCAGCTGGGGAAAGGTCCTCTGTCATCTTGTCTTCGAGCCTACCCGCCACGTATGACAGTCAGCCGGATCTTTAATCGACAACCGCGGGACCACGGAGCACCTGGCAGCTCCCTCGGGTGGGATTGACGGAGAGGATGACCTCGTCGGTCACCCGGCAGACACCCTGCACGCACGGGCGGCATTTCCGTAACTCCAGAAGCTGAAGGCTCCTTCACCTGCCCGTCAACACCTCTTGACGAGCGCACATCAGGAGGGTGTGTACGGAAAGCAATATACTGATCACACGGCGTTGTGCCGCCCTTCGCGTCGGGGATATCTGAAGATTCGAGCCAGTCGTATCGCTACACCGGCCGCCGCCGTCGCTCTCGCCCTTACAGACATGGCCGCAATGCCAACCCCCGCAGTAGCCGCAGCCGCGACCAAGTGCACCGGTGAGCAGCACAAAGAGGTCGACACGATCGGACCCAACCTCGACCTCTGCATCACACTCTGTGTTACGCGCGACAACTCGAACAACCTGAAGGCGCACACGAAGGTCCGCTGGTCCGACGATGGCGGCGGGGCCAGCGCCGGTATGGAAAAGATTGATGTCGAGCTGCACCTTCAGCGCAACGACTCGGATTACCGAATCAAAACATACAACTACGCGGCAGCCACCAACATGTCCAAGCGCGGAAATATCACTCACTCGACGGACTCATACCACAGCAGCACCGGTGGGTAGACCGTCGACGCCAAGGCTGGTGCAACATCAATAACGATGGCGCCGCCGGTGACATGACATGGCCATTGGGCGGTACGTCCTCCATCTGATCCTTCTACACAGCAGAAGGCCCACCAGTCTTACTGGTGGGCCTTCTTTTCGTCGGTGTCGGCGCCGGGGCATCATTCAAGGGCCGTGTGTATCAGGTTGCGTCGTCGTAGCCATTCAACCTGGTCATCTGCACTCCCTCTCCCGCCTCGCTCGCCTGTTCGGGGAGCGCCTTGGCAACCGGAACGGCATCGATCTCACCGATGTCTTCAGGGGTGAGATCGAGCTCGGAGGCCTCGTTGTCGCTCAAGTCACGGTCAGGGTTGCTGAGCGACCGACGCCGGTCGTTGAGGAGAGAGAAGCCGACCGCGACGAAGTAGAGGACAGCCAGCGGTCCCGCCAGCAGCAGCATGGAAATGGGTTCACCGCCCGGGGTGGCAATGGCCGAAAAGGCAGTGAGGCCAATGAGCATTGCACGCCACCAGTGCAGCATGCGTACTCCGCTGAGAACCCCGGTGATGTTGAGCAGGATAAGCAGGAGCGGCAACTCGAACGCCAACCCGAAAACGATCACCATGCGGGTGATCAAGTCAAGGTAGTCGTCGAGCGGCAGCAGGTTCTGAGCGTCGTCGGGCGTGAAGCTGAGCATGATCTCAGCGGTCTGCGGGAGGATCGCGTACGCGAGGTAAGCGCCGCCGGCGAAGAGAGGGACCCCCGCCGCAACGAAGGCCATCGAGTAGCGCTTCTCCGTGCGGTGCAGACCCGGTGCGACAAATGCCCAGAGCTGGTAGAGCCACACCGGAGTGGCGACCAGCACGCCCGCCATGAGCGAAACCTTGAGCGCGATAGTGAAGGGCGACAGCAAGCCATTGGTGGTCATCGACGCGCACGGCCTGCCGTTGACCATGGTCGTAGCGCCGTCCACGCAACCTACCGAAGACAGGATCGGCTGCATCAGGAACCGGAAGATTTCCCGCTGGTAAAAGGCTGCGACTACCACCGCGATCACGATGGCCAGCACAGACTTCAGCAGTCGGTTACGCAGCTCACGCAGGTGCTCGGCCAGGGGCATACGCCCCTCATCATCCTTGACCTGCTTGCGGGCAGACTTGAGCAACCCACGCCCCTTGTCTCGTGCGGCAGCTGTCAGTGAACGAGGTCGGTCGACCTCATCAGCTCTGGGTGGTGTGACTCGGGTCGTTCACCGGGCGGGCGCTGGTCACGTCGCCGGGCGCAGCCTTGATCGTACGCGGCGCCGCTACCTGGGAGTCGGGCGTGGTGGGGGTGGCAGAGTCAGCCGCAGCCTCGTCGTCCTTCTTCATCGCCTTGGCCTCGCTCTTAAGGATGCGAGCGGACTTGCCGAGCGAACGCGCCATGTCGGGAAGCTTCTTGGCGCCGAACAGCAACAGAATGACGGCGAGGATCAGAACGATCTCGAGGGGCTTCAAATTGCCGATCATGTGCGACTTCCTTCTCACCGAGGCGGCTGGGGTGGAGCTGCGGGCTGTCCTTCCGGTTGGACAGGCGTCCGCCCTTCGTACTGGAAGCGATCGTAACCCGTAGGAGTAAACGCAGGGCAATGCCCATGCGTACTTCGAATTGCGGCCCGCGCCTCGCTCATGGAGCCGCTCCACCAGCGTACGCCCCGGCCGATCACCGGTGGAGACCGCGCTTCCTACCGCCAGGATTCGCCACTGCGCGCCAGGTTCCCGGCCGCGCGCTCCAGGTTTTCCGCGGCTGCGTTGATCTCCGCCGAGGTGTCGGCGACCTGGCGGCCCAGGCGCTGGACCTCCAGGAACACCCTGACCGCCAGGACGCCGAGTACGGCGAGACCACAGAAACCAAGAGCGATTGCGAGCATGGGCCAGAGCATGCGCAGAGCCTAGACGGTCAGACGGTGGAGTGGAGTCGCAGCGTCCGCACGCCGCCACCGGTGAGGAGCTCGACGATCCGCTCACCCGCCGGCTTGCGGACCGCAGCCTCGCACTCGGGGCAGGTGAAGGAGTAGAAGGTCGTACGGCGGCTGGCGCCGATCGCGAGGCGCAGTGAACCCGCGGACAGTTCGAAGCGGGCGCCGCAGTCGGGGCAGCCGGCCTTGAAGAGGACCGGCCCCACCTGGGTGGGGATACCGGGCAGTAGCGACATGTCCACCAATCTCCTTACGCCTGGCCGGGACCCTCGTACGCCGCGAGCGCCTCACGGGCCGCCTCCCGCGCGCTGGCCGCAAGCTCCGGGGGCGACACGATGTGCCCGTCCCCGCCGAGGCGCAGCGCCAGCCGTCGCAGCGAGGCCGGTTCCGGTGTGCGCAGGGTGATCCGCAGACCGCCGTCGGGCAGCTCTTCCGCGCTGTCGTGCGGGTAGTACTCGGCGACCCAGCGGCCACCGGGCCCGACCTCCACCACGACCTCGGGGTCGTCCGCCGAAGGCTGGACCAGCCCCTCCGACAGGTCCCGCAGCTCGATCTCCGGCGGTACGGACGGCTCGTCGAGCAGTCTGATCTCGGCGACCCGGTCGAGCCGGAACGTACGCCGCGCCTCGGAGTGCCTGCACCAGGCCTCCATGTACGTGTGGCCCACGGCGAAGAGCCGGATCGGGTCCACCTCGCGCTCGGTGAGCTCGTCGCGCGCCGGAGAGTAGTAGCGCAGCCACAGCCGGCGCCGCTCCGAGATCGCCCGGTCGACCTCGGCGAAGACGCCCCCCTCGGACTCGAAGGTCACCGACAGCCTGGAGCTGGCGCCCGCCGCCTCGCCCGCGGCGGCCTCCAGCTTCGCCGTGGCACGCAGCAGCGCCTGCCGGTCGCCCTCGCGCAGGCCGGGAAGGGTGGAGACGGCGCGGGCGGCGACGAGCAGGGCGGTGGCCTCGTCGGCGGCGAGCCGCAGCGGCTCGGCGACGTCGTCGGGGTTGTGCCACCAGATCCGGTCGCCGTCGGTGTCGATGTCGAGCAGGTCGCCGCCCCGGAAGCTCGTTCCGCACATGGGCAGGACGTCGAGGTCGGAGATCAGCTCGTCCTCGGTGATCCCGAAGGCGCGGGCGACATCACTGACGTGCGCGCCGGGGCGCTCGCGCAGGTACGTCACCAGGGAGAGCATCCGCCGGGTCTGGTCGATCGCGTTCGTGACCATGAGTCGTGGTCCCCTCAGTCCTTGGCCACGGCGCGCAGCCGGTCCACGACGTCCGCCCGCAGGTCAGCGGGCTCCAGTACGACGACCTCGGGGCCGAGCTCGACGAGCCCCGCGTCGAGCCCGTGGCCGTACGGAATCTCCAGCTCGTCCCAGCCGCCGCCCAGGTCCCGCACGGCCGTGGCCCTGGCCCGCAGCGGATAGCCGGAACCCGAGCGCAGCCTGATCCGGGCCGTGCGGGTGGCGGTCTCGCCCGCCCAGCTCTCGACGGTCTCGCGCACGGTCACGACGTCCGGCACCTCGGCGGTGAAGGACCCCGCGCGGGAGCGGACCTTGCCGGTGATCCGGGAGAGCCGGAAAACGCGCTCGGCACCGCGCTCGCGGTCCCACCCCGCGAGGTACCAGTGGCCGCGCCAGCACTCCAGCGTCCACGGTTCCACGTGCCGGGTCTCGGCGCGGGCGGCGTTCGCCTTGCGGTAGTCGAAGACGACGGGGCGCCGGTCACGGCAGGCCAGCATCAGCGGTTCGAAGGCCGTCTCGTGCACCGGAATCCGCGGTTCGAGGGCGCTGTGGTGGCCTTCGTACGGGTCCTCCGCCTCCGGCATGCCCGCTGCGCGCAGCTTCTGCAGCGCACCGCTGGCGGCGCCGGCGAGGCGGGCCTGCTGCCAGACCTTGGCCGCGAGGCCGAGGGCGGCGGCCTCCTCGGCGTCGAGGGTGATGGGAGGGAGCCGGTTGCTGTCGCGGCGGGCCAGGTAGCCGACGTCGCCGTCGAGGTTCTCGACGGTCTCGATGACCAGACCGAGTTCGCGCAGATCGTCCTTGTCGCGCTCGAACATCCGGTTGAAGGAATCGTCGGTGCCGGCCTCCAGGTAGGCCTCGATGGACCCCCGCAGTTCCCGCTTGCTGAGCGGGCGCCGGGTCCCCAGCAGGCACAACGCCAGATTCATCAACCGTTCGGCCTTGGCAATCGCCATCGGCACCCTCTCTCTTGCTCTACGACCCTCGACCGTACCGCTCCGGGGTGTCCCGACAAAAGCCGAGGGTCCATGCCGGACGGCATGGACCCTCGTACCTCGTACCGCTCGTGCCTGATCAGACCGCGACGAGGTCGCAGACGAAGATCAGCGTCTCACCCGGCTTGATGGCGCCGCCGGCGCCCTGGTCGCCGTACGCGAGGTGTGGGGGAATGATCAGCTCGCGGCGACCGCCGACCTTCATGCCCTGCACGCCCTGGTCCCAGCCGGCGATGACGCGGCCGGCACCGAGAGGGAACTGCAGCGGCGTGCCGCGGTTCCAGCTGGAGTCGAACTCCTCACCGGTGGAGAAGGACACGCCCACGTAGTGGACCTTGACGTTCTGGCCCGCCTGAGCCACCGCGCCGTCGCCCTCCCAGATGTCCCTGATCTGCAGGTCCTTCGGCGGCTCGCCACCCGGGAAGTCGACCTCGGGCTTTTCGATGCTCACGGAAAATGCTCCTCTGTACTACGAACTGGGCAACCTGGACAGTCTTACATCACCGCGAGAATGTCCACCTGGAAGACCAGCGTCGAGTTCGCGGGGATGGTGTCCTGCTTCTTGTCGCCGAAGGCCTGGTCCGGCGGGATGACGAGGAGCAGACGGCTGCCGGCCTTCTTGCCGACCAGGCCGTCCTTGAGGCCCTTCAGGGTGACCTGCGGGAGCGCGAACTGCTGGGTCTTGCCCTGGGCGTAGGTGCTGTCGAAGAGCTTGCCGTCCTTCCAGATCAGCCCCTGGTAGGCGACGGACACCGTGTCGGTGTCCTTGACCTTCGCGCCGTCGCTCTCCAGCACGTAGCTGGAGACCAGCTTCTTCGGCGGGTCGGACTTCTTCGGCACGGTGACCTTCGGCGCCTTGCCGTCGGTGTTGGTGCCGATCTTGGGCAGGTCGATGTTGTCCTGCGCGACCTCGCTGCCCTTGGCGGACGTGGGAATGGACTTGGCCTTCAGAATGTCCACGACGAAGACCAGGGTGGCGTTGGGCTTGATCGTGGGGGGCTGGCCCTGCGCGCCGTAACCGTCCTCCGGCGGGATGACGAGCTGGACGCGGCTGCCGACCTTCTGGCCCTCCAGGCCCTTGTCCCAGCCGGGGATGACCATGCCCGCGCCGAGGGTCAGCGGGAACGGCTGCTTGCGGTCGAAGCTGTTGTCGAAGGGCTTCGTGGAGTCCCACTGCTGGCCGAGGTAGTTCACCTCGATGGCGTCACCCTTCTTGAGGGTCGCAGCGTCGTCCTTGCCCTTGCTGAGGACCTCGGTCTTGAGTTCCTTGGGCGGGTCGCCCTCCCCCTTGGCGAGGGTCGGCTTCTCGCCGAACTTGGCGCCCGCGGTGATCGCCGGCACTCCGTTCTTCGACGAGGTGGAGTCGGAGCCCTTGTCGTCGTCGCTGCCGCACGCCGCTGTCGAGAGCAGCAGCAGGGGGACGACAAGTAGGCCGGCAAGTCGGCGCACGTGTTCCTCAGATCTCAGACGGCACAGTAGTGCCCGCCACTCTAAGGCGTGGCTGGGCCCCGCACGAGGAACGTGCGGGGCCCGGATTGCGTTCCCGCCGGGTTCGCGACGGCCGGATCACATGCCGGCGATGAGCTTCTCCACCCGGTCGTCCACCGACCGGAAGGGGTCCTTGCACAGCACGGTGCGCTGCGCCTGGTCGTTGAGCTTGAGGTGCACCCAGTCGACGGTGAAGTCCCGCCGCTGCTCCTGGGCCTTGCGGATGAAGTCGCCGCGCAGCCGTGCCCTGGTGGTCTGCGGAGGCACCGACTTGCCTTCGAAGATCTTCAAGTCGTTGCAGATGCGGGTGGCTTGCCCCTTCTTCTCCAGCAGGTAGTAGAGCCCGCGCCGGCGGTGGATGTCGTGGTACGCGAGATCTATCTGGGCGACCCTGGGATGAGACATGGTCATGTTGTGCTTGGCCCGGTAGCGCTCGATGAGCTTGTACTTCATGACCCAGTCGATCTCGGTGCCGATCCGGTCGAGGTCCTCCGCCTCGATCGCGTCGAGCGCGCGGCCCCACAGTTCGAGGACCTGCTCGACCGTGCCCGTACGGATGCCGCGGCGGTCCACGAAGTCCACGGCCTTCTCGTAGTACTCGCGCTGTACCTCTATGGCGGACGCCTCACGTCCGCTCGCCAGACGCACCTTGCGCTGCCCGGTGGTGTCGTGGCTGACCTCGCGGATGGCCCGGATCGGGTTCTCCAGGGTGAGGTCGCGCATCACCGTGCCCGCCTCGATCATGCGCAGGACGAGGTCGGTGGCACCGACCTTGAGCAGCATGGTCGTCTCGGACATGTTCGAGTCTCCGACGATGACGTGGAGCCTGCGGTAGCGCTCGGCGTCCGCGTGCGGCTCGTCGCGGGTGTTGATGATCGGCCGGGAGCGGGTCGTCGCGGAGCTGACGCCCTCCCAGATGTGCTCGGCACGCTGACTGACGCAGAAGACCGCGCCACGCGGGGTCTGCAGCACCTTGCCGGCTCCGCAGATCAGCTGCCGGGTGACGAGGAACGGGATGAGGATGTCCGCGAGCCTGGAGAACTCTCCATGGCGTGCCACCAGGTAATTCTCGTGGCAGCCGTAGGAGTTTCCCGCAGAGTCGGTGTTGTTCTTGAAGAGATAGACGTCGCCCGCGATTCCCTCCTCGTGCAGGCGGCGTTCGGCGTCGACGAGCAGACCTTCGAGAATGCGCTCGCCGGCCTTGTCGTGGGTGACGAGTTCGGTCACGTTGTCGCATTCAGGAGTTGCGTATTCCGGATGCGATCCCACGTCGAGGTAGAGGCGGGCGCCGTTCCGCAGGAAGACATTGCTGCTGCGGCCCCATGACACAACACGGCGGAAGAGGTAGCGCGCCACTTCGTCAGGAGACAGTCGGCGCTGTCCCCTGAACGTGCACGTGACGCCGTACTCGTTCTCCAGCCCGAAAATGCGGCGGTCCATGACTGAACATTACGCCTGATGGCCTGTCCTGAAACCGGGTTCGGCCGCACCGATTCGATCATTTTCGGAAGGCATTACGACGGAGTCCGTGGGAAGAGGCCCGGCAGGGGTAATCGTGAGAACCCGCCGGGTGGCCAGCAGGACCAGCAGCGCGGCGACTCCGCCGGCCGCCGCGACGGCGAAGCTCGCGGCGGTGCCGCCGTGCTCGACGGCCGGTCCCGCGGCGCCGGTTCCGACCGCCGCCCCTACGCCGAAGGTGGTGACCAGCCAGGAGAAAGCCTCGGTGACGGTACCGCGGGGGGCGTGCCGGTCGACGACGATGAAGGCACAGGCGAGCGCGGGTGCGAGGAAGACCCCGGAGACCGCGGCCAGTAAGACCATCAGGGGAATGCCGGGGGTGAGCATCAGCGGCAGGTAGCCGGCCGCCAGCAGCGCGACGAGGAACCGCAGCCGCCGCTCGGGGGCTCCGGCCCACTGCCGGGCGCCGTACACCATGCCGCCCGCGAGCGCGCCGAGGCCGAGCGCCGCCATCAGCCAGCCGTACACCGCCTCCCGGCCGTGGTCGTCGGCGTACGCGACACCCGCGACGGTGATCGAGCCGAGGGCGAGACCGACGAAGAAGAACGAACCGAGGAGGGCCAGCAGGCCCGGCGAGCGCAGGGCGCCCAGCCAGTGGGCCTCGCGGGGCGCCGAACGCCAGGCACGCGAGGGCTCGGAGAGTACGACCGAGAGCGCGCCCAGCACGCCCACCGCGTTGATGACGAGGAGTGCGGCCGCCGGCGACCGGAGCGCCACGAGCAGCGTGACGAGCAGGGGACCGACGGTGAACATGATCTCCTGCGCCACCGCGTCCATGGCGTACGCCCGGTGCACCCGGTCCTCACGGCCGAGCACGTTCGGCCACAGGGCCCGCAGGCCCCTTCGAGGGGCGGGGTGAGGAGCCCGGCGAACGCCACGGCGGCGTACGCGAGCGGCAGCGGGTCGATGCCGGCGAAGGTGAGCAGGACCATGCCGAGGGCCGACAGGACGGCGGCGGGGAGCTGCACGCGCGGCTGCCCGTGGAGGTCCACGGCGCGGCCGAGCAGCGGCTGCCCGACGGCGTTGCCGAGCCCGTACACCGCGGCGAGACCGCCGGCCAGCGAGTAGCTGCCGCCCTCGGCGCGGGTGAAGAGCACGATCGCGATGGGCGCGGTGGCGTTGGGGAGCCGGCCCACCAGGGTGCCCGCCAGCAGGCGCGCGGCGTGCCGCGTCCTGAGGAGTTCCGCGTATCCCGCGGCCATGTCTGCCCCTCTCCGCTCCGGCACACACCGAAGTTTTACGTATAACGTCCTGTGTCATACGTACCATGAGCCAGGCCGCGGGTCCACCTCGCGGCGGAAAGCCGTTGCTGCGGAGGCACGAGTGACCAGCCCGGACGACACCCACGACGCCGACCGCCCGGCGGCGCCCGCCACGACGCCGACCAGCAGGGACGTCGCCCGCGCCGCCGGGGTCTCGCAGGCCACCGTGTCGCTCGTGCTGGGCGACAAATGGCGCGGGCGGGTCTCGGAGCGCACCGCGGGCCTGGTGCGCGAGGCGGCCCGGGAGCTCGGGTACCGGCCCAACCTCGCCGCCCGGAACCTGCGGCTCGGCAGGACCAGGACCGCCCTGCTCGTCGTGCCCGCGCTCACCAACGAGTTCTTCGCCCGGGTCTACGCGGGCGCCGCCCGCACGGCCGCCGAGCACGACTTCGGCGTCGTCCTCTACCCCTCCCCCGACGGGACGGGGCCCGCCCGCGACCCCTTCGCCTCGGCCCGGGCCGCGCTGGACGGCGTCATCGCGTCCTCCATGGCGGCCGGCGCCCTGGGGGCGATCCGGGGCGCGGGGCTGCCGCTCGTGATGCTCGACAGCGATCCGGCGGACCCCGGCGCCGCCGCGCACGTCAACCTCGACATCGCCGACGGGATGCGCCAGGTGACAGAGCATCTGCTCGTCCTCGGCCACCGCCGGTTCGTCCACCTCGCGTCGGCCGTGGACTCCTGGACCTTCGACGTGCGCGGCGGAGCGCTCCGCGACGCGCTGCGCCGGGCCCCCGACGCCGTCGTACGCACGGTGCCGGCACCCCTGGACGTGCACGGCGCCCGGCGCGCCGCCGAGCTGGCGCTCACCGGCCCCGGGCCCCGGCCGACGGCGCTCGTCTGCGACGACGACATCCTCGCGGCGGGCGCCTGCAAGGCGCTGCGGCGGCTGGGACTGCGAGTGCCCGAGGACGTCTCGGTCACCGGTTTCGACGATCTGGCCCTCGCGACCGCCGTGGAGCCCGAGCTCACCACCGTGCGGCTGCCCGCCGAGCAGGTCGGGGAGCGGGGCATGGCGGCGCTGCTGGCCGTCCTGGACGGCCGCAGGCCCGAGGGCGGCGACCTCCCGGTGGAACTGATGGTCCGCGGCTCCACCGCACGCGCCTGACAGGTCTCCGGCACGCCTGTGCCCCGGGCCGCCGGGCGGTCCGGGGCACAGGCCGGGACGTCCGGAGCGGTTACTCCCCCGCGCCCTCGGCGTCCTCGGTGTCCGAAGGGGTGTCGGTGGGCGCGGCCGCGTCGCCGTCCGCCTCCAGCAGGCGGGCCAGCTGACGGCCGACGATGCGCTTGAACTTCCGCTCCTGCGGTCGCGTACGGTCCAGGACCGCGACCTCGAGCCGTTCGGCGGGGATCTCCCGCTCGCTTCCGTTGGTGTCCCGCGAGAGCGCCTGCACGGCGAGTTTGAGCGCCTCCGCCAGCGTCATCCCGTCCCGGTGGCGCTGGTCGAGGAAGCTGCTGATCTGCTCCGCGTTGCCGCCGACCGCGACCGAGCCGTGCTCGTCCACGATCGACCCGTCGTGCGGCAGCCGGTAGATCTGGTCGCCCTCGGGCCGGGCGCCCACCTCGGCGACGACCAGCTCCACCTCGTACGGCTTCTCCCCGTTGCTGGAGAAGATCGTGCCCAGCGTCTGCGCGTAGACGTTGGCGAGGCCACGGGCCGTCACATCTTCACGGTCGTAGGTGTATCCGCGCAGATCGGCGTACCGGACGCCGCCGATTCTGAGGTTCTCGTACTCGTTGTACTTGCCGGCGGCCGCGAAGCCGATCCGGTCGTAGATCTCGCTGAACTTGTGCAGCGCGCGGGACGGGTTCTCGCCGACGAATACGATGCCGTCGGCGTACTGCAGCACGACAAGGCTGCGACCGCGGGCGATGCCCTTCCGGGCGTATTCCGCCCGGTCGGCCATGGCCTGCTGGGGTGAGACATAGAACGGCGTCGACACCGGTTATCCGTCCCTTTCTGTCAGTGGCACGTGGGTTCGGAAGACAGGGGCCGTCAGAGGAGCGCGGCCCGGGGACCGTCGGGCTGTTCCATCCGCCGCTCGAGGATCGAGCGGGCGAGCTCGGAGGACTCCGCCTCGTTGAGCCGCCGGAACCCCTCTTCGGTGATCACGGTGACGATCGGGTAGATACGGCGGGCCATGTCCGGGCCGCCGGTCGCCGAGTCGTCGTCGGCTGCGTCGTACAGCGCCTGGACGACCAGGGTGGTCGTCTGCTGTTCCGTCAGGTCGTCGCGGTAGAGCTTCTTCATCGACCCGCGGGCGAAGATGGACCCGGAGCCCGTGGCCGCGAAGCCGTGCTCCTCGGAGCGGCCGCCCGTCACGTCGTACGAGAAGATGCGGCCCTTGTCGCGGTCGACGTCCCAGCCCGCGAAGAGCGGGACGACGGCCAGCCCCTGCATCGCCATGCCCAGGTTGCTGCGGATCATGGTGGAGAGCCGGTTCGCCTTGCCCTCCAGGGAGAGCTGGGCGCCCTCGACCTTCTCGAAGTGCTCGAGCTCCAGCTGGAAGAGCTTGACCATCTCCACGGCCAGACCGGCGGTGCCGGCGATGCCCACCGCCGAGTACTCGTCGGCCGGGAAGACCTTCTCGATGTCGCGCTGCGCGATCATGTTGCCCATGGTGGCCCGCCGGTCACCGGCGAGCACCACACCGCCGGGGAACGCGGCAGCGACGATCGTCGTGCCGTGCGGCGCCTCCACGACACCCTGTGTGGGCGGCAGGACACGCCTTCCCGGCAGCATCTCGGGGGCGTGGTCGCCCAGGAAGTCCATGAACGACGACGAGCCCGGCGTCAGGAAGGCTGCCGGCAGACGCCCGGTGCTACGAGGGTTGGCTTCCACGCGTTTCCTTCCGGATAGGCGGCGGCCCGCCCCTGGGGGCCGGGCCGATCTTTCGAACTGTGCACGGACCATACCCGTGCGGTCGCCGGTCACCCGCCCCGGTGTGCCGGATCTGGATCACGGCGCCGGGGCGGACGACGAGGGCAATGGGCGCTACTCCCCGCCCTTTTGAACGAAGGAGCGCACGAAGTCCTCCGCGTTCTCCTCGAGCACGTCGTCGATTTCGTCGAGTACGGAGTCGACGTCGTCGGACAGTTTCTCCTGCCGCTCCTTGAGGTCCTCGGATCCCTGCGCTTCCTGCGCCGTCTCCTCGGTCCCCTCGGTGGAACGCGTGGCCTTCTGCTGTCCGCCGTCGGTGTCCTTGGTCGCCATCTCTGCCTCACCCCGCTCGCTCGGTTCGATGTCCTTGATCAGACCCTACAAGCGGGGTCTGACATCCGCGCCGTACTTTCACAACGCGTGGGGATCACCTCGATGATTCCCACCCGCCGCCCCTTTCAGCCCCCGGAGAGCACCCGGACCAGCTCCTCCGCCGTGCGGCAGCGGTCCAGGAGCTCCTTGACATGGTTGCGTGTACCGCGCAACGGTTCCAGTGTGGGGACCCGCTGGAGCGAGTCCCGGCCCGGCAGGTCGAAGATGACCGAGTCCCAGGAGGCCGCCGCGACGTCGTCCGCGTACTGCTCCAGGCAGCGGCCGCGGAAGTACGCGCGCGTGTCCTCAGGAGGCTGCGTGCGGGCCTGCTGCACCGCGGCCTCGTCCAGGAGCCGCTTCATCTTGCCGCGGGTCGCCAGACGGTTGTACAGGCCCTTCTCGGGGCGTACGTCGGCGTACTGGAGGTCGACCAGGTGGAGCCTGGGAGCGTCCCAGTCCAGGCCGTCACGCTTGCGGTAACCCTCCAGGAGTTCCCGCTTGGCGATCCAGTCCAGCTCGCCCGACAGGCTCATCGGGTCGTTCTCCAGCCGGTTCAGCACGTCCTCCCAGCGTCCCAGGACGTCCTTGGTCTGCTCGTCCGCGTCGGCGCCGAACCGCTCCTCGACGTACTTGCGCGCCAGCTCGAAGTACTCCATCTGAAGCTGGACAGCGGTCAGTGTCCGGCCGCTGCGCAGTGTGATCAGCTGCTGGAGCGCCGGGTCGTGCGAGACCTGGTGCAGGGTGCGCACCGGCTGGTCGACGGCCAGGTCCACGTTGATGAAGCCGTCCTCGATCATCGACAGCACCAGGGCCGTCGTACCCAGCTTCAGGTACGTCGAGATCTCGGAAAGGTTCGCGTCGCCGATGATCACGTGCAGCCTGCGGTATTTCTCGGCGTCGGAGTGCGGCTCGTCGCGGGTGTTGATGATGGGGCGCTTGAGGGTCGTCTCCAGGCCGACCTCGACCTCGAAGTAGTCGGCACGCTGACTGATCTGGAAGCCGTGCTCGTGGCCGTCCTGGCCGATGCCGACGCGGCCGGCGCCGGTGACGACCTGCCGGGACACGAAGAACGGCGTCAGGTGGCGCACGATGTCCGAGAAGGGGGTTTCCCGCTTCATCAGGTAGTTCTCGTGCGTGCCGTACGACGCGCCCTTGTTGTCGGTGTTGTTCTTGTAGAGGTGGATCGGCTGGGCGCCCGGCAGCTGGGCCGCGCGCAGCGCCGCCTCCGCCATGATCCGCTCGCCGGCCTTGTCCCAGAGCACCGCGTCCAGCGGATTGGTGATCTCCGGCGAGCTGTACTCGGGGTGCGCGTGGTCCACGTACAGCCGCGCGCCGTTGGTGAGGATGACATTGGCCAGGCCGATGTCCTCGTCGGTGAGCTGGCTGTTGTCGGCTGCTTCCCTCGCGAGGTCGAAGCCTCGCGCGTCCCGCAGTGGGTTCTCCTCCTCGAAATCCCAGCGGGCCCGCCGCGCCCGGTGCATCGCCGCCGCGTAGGCGTTGACGATCTGGGACGAGGTGAGCATGGCATTGGCGTTGGGATGGCCGGGGACGGAGATGCCGTACTCCGTCTCGATGCCCATTACTCGCCGTACGGTCATGCGGCCCTCCTTGCCCGGCGTCGCCCCCGGACGGGGGCGGCACTCAAGTACCGCTGGTTCTCCGGTGCGTGCGCGGTGCCCGATCCCGCACTGCGCGACTCGGCGGTACCGAAGAGCCTAGAACGCCTCTGCGCTGGTGGGGAGATCAATTCCGTCATTGCTCTGGTGTCGTCGAAGTGACGGCCGTCGCGGCGGCGACCGCGGTGGAGAAAACAACCGGCTGCGGATACCCGTACGGGCACCCGCAGCCAGTCCGCTGTCTACAGGTACTGACCGGTGTTCGCCACCGTGTCGATGGAGCGTCCGGTGTCCGCGCCCTGCTTTCCGGTGACGAGCGTGCGGATGAATACAATCCGCTCGCCCTTCTTCCCGGAGATACGGGCCCAGTCGTCCGGGTTCGTAGTGTTCGGCAGGTCCTCGTTCTCCTTGAACTCGTCCACGCAAGCCTGGAGGAGGTGGGAGACCCGAAGACCTTTCTGGTTGTGGTCGAGGAATGCCTTGATGGCCATCTTCTTGGCCCGGTCGACAATGTTCTGGATCATCGCGCCGGAGTTGAAGTCCTTGAAGTACAGGACTTCCTTGTCGCCGTTCGCGTACGTGACCTCGAGGAATCGGTTCTCCTCGGACTCGGCGTACATCTGCTCGACGACCGACTGGATCATGCCGTGCACCGCGGCTTCTTTGGAGCCGGTGTGCTCGGCCAGGTCGTCCGCGTGCAGCGGCAGCGTGGACCGAAGGTACTTCGCGAAGATGTCCTTCGCCGCTTCGGCGTCCGGACGCTCGATCTTGATCTTGACGTCGAGCCGGCCTGGCCGCAGGATCGCGGGGTCGATCATGTCTTCACGGTTGGAGGCGCCGATGACGATGACGTTCTCCAGGCCCTCCACGCCGTCGATCTCGGCGAGCAGCTGCGGAACGATGGTGTTCTCCACGTCCGAGCTGACACCCGAGCCACGGGTGCGGAAGAGCGATTCCATCTCGTCGAAGAAGACGATGACGGGGGTGCCCTCGCTCGCCTTCTCCCGGGCACGCTGGAAGACGAGGCGGATGTGCCGCTCGGTCTCACCGACGTACTTGTTGAGGAGCTCGGGGCCCTTGATGTTGAGGAAGTAACTCTTCCCCGCGGGCTGGCCGGTCACCTCGGCCACCTTCTTGGCGAGGGAATTGGCGACGGCTTTCGCGATCAGCGTCTTGCCGCAGCCGGGCGGACCGTAGAGCAGGATGCCCTTCGGCGGCCGCAGTTCGTGCTCCTTGAAGAGGTCGGGGTAGAGGTACGGAAGCTCGACCGCGTCGCGGATCAGCTCGATCTGGTTGCCCAGACCGCCGATCTTGTCGTAGTCGACGTCCGGGACCTCTTCGAGGACGAGCTCCTCGACCTCGCTCTTGGGAATGACCTCGTAGACGTAGCCGGACCTGGGTTCCAGCAGCAAGGCGTCGCCGGGGCGGATGGTCACGTCCATCAGCGGCTCGGCGAGCCGCACCACCCGCTCCTCGTCGGTGTGCCCGAGCACCAGGGCGCGCTCGCCGTCCTCGAGGATCTCCTTGAGGGTGACGATTTCCCCGGCGCGCTCGAATTCCATGGCCTCGACCACGTTGAGCGCTTCGTTGAGCATGACTTCCTGGCCGCGCCTGAGCTCTTCGAGCTCCACGCTGGGGCTGACGTTCACCCGTAGCTTGCGGCCACCGGTGAAGATGTCGGCCGTGCCGTCCTCGTTCGCCATGAGGAAGACACCGAAGCCGGCCGGCGGCTGCGCGAGCCGGTCGACTTCCTCCTTGAGGGCCACGATCTGGTCGCGGGCCTCACGGAGCGTATTGGCGAGCCGCTCGTTCTGCGCGGACACGCCTGCCAAGTTGGTCTGCAGCTCGACGATCCGCTCTTCGAGAATCCTCGTATGACGCGGAGAGTCGGCGAGCTTGCGGCGCAGGACGGCGATTTCCTGCTCGAGATAGGCAACCTGGCCGGCGGGGTCCTCAGACCCTCGCCCCGGCCGGATGCCGCGGTTGATGTCGTCGTCGTGGGCTGCCACGGTCCTCACCTCCTCCAAGGGGAGCTGGACGCTTCCTGACCCTACCTGGGCGGGTGCGGGTTGAAACCCCTAGATCACAAAGACTGCGGGGTGTGTCCGATCTTCACCCTTGCGTACTCCCTCACACCAGGGGAATACCCACCCATCAACATCGGAAAGCGGGCGGTTGTATCGTCGAAGCGTTCAACACCCGTCAGGGCTGGCTTCAATTGCTACAACCGCGCAGGAAACGGCAGGAGATATGACCGTGCAGGAGAAGGCTCCCACCGCCGACGGTGCGCAGACGGGCGACCCGCTCGAGGTGTGGATCGACCAGGACCTCTGCACCGGCGACGGCATCTGCGTGCAGTACGCCCCCGAGGTCTTCGAGCTCGACATCGACGGCCTGGCGTACGTGAAGAGCTCCGACGACGAACTGCTGCAGAGCCCGGGGGCCACAACGCCCGTACCGCTGCCGCTTCTCCGGGACGTCGTCGACTCCGCGAAGGAGTGCCCGGGCGACTGCATTCACGTACGTCGGGTTTCGGACAGGGTCGAGGTCTACGGCCCTGACGCGGAGTGACGGATCACATACCGCGCGCGTCCGGCAGGGCGGTCCGGGCGAATTTTCCGCCCCGCCACTGCCACTTGACCTTCTCCGTCACGTCCGGGCAGCAGCGGGCCACGTCCGGCGACGAGTAGCCGAGCAGGGTCGCCGAGACGGCGCCGGCCCGTACGGCGAAATCGCTGACGCCCATCCCGTCCGCCGGGTCCACCAGGGTCGCCACGACGCGTGAAGGGCCGGTGAGCACGAAGACGCCACTGGGCGGGGTGCCGATTCCCGACGCGCAGCGTACGACCGCCACGGTCTCGGGCCGGCCGTCGCCGTCGAGGTCGCCGGAGCCCTTCTCGACCACGGCGGGCTTCCCGCCGCGGCACTCCAGCGGGTACACCGCGCTCGACGCGTCGGGCGCGGCGGTGGTCCTGGCGGCGGGCGCGGCAGGTCCGGTACCGGGGGCGGACTGCGTGGCGGTAGCGGCTTCCGGCTGGAACAGGGCGGCCCCGGCCACGACCGCGGCCATGGCGGCGGCGGTGGCGAGCCAGTGCACCGGGCGGGGGCGGGTGTGCGCGAGGTCCAGGGCGGCGGAGGTCTGCACGCGGGGTGTCTCCTGGGGCTGTGCCGGTGGGGTGGCGAGCATCGTGCCACACGTCACAGCCCGGCGGAACGCCGGGGTCCGTGCCGGGAACGGAAAAGCGCCGCCGTCGAGTTCCCCGGTCGGTCGGGGAACTCGACGGCGGCGCCTGCTCGTTGCCGGGTCAGCCTCGGGAGGCGGACCCGCTCTCGCTTCCGGGACCCGTGTAGTCCTCGCCGTACGCGCCCTTGGCGGGGCGGCGGCGGCGCAGCGGGGGCTCCACGCCGTCCGCGAGGCGGCGGGCGGTGAGCAGGAAGCCGGTGTGGCCGATCATCCGGTGGTCGGGGCGGACGGCCAGGCCCTCGACGTGCCAGTTGCGGATCATCGACTCCCATGCGGTCGGCTCCGCGAAGCAGCCGATCTCGCGGATGGACTCGACGGTGCGCGCGAGCTGCGTGGTGGTGGCCACGTAGCAGCAGAGGATGCCGCCGGGGACGAGCGCCTTGCGGACGACGTCCAGGCACTCCCACGGGGCGAGCATGTCGAGGATCACGCGGTCGACGTCGGTGTCGTTCAGGTTGTCCTGAAGGTCGCCGACGGTGAGCTGCCAGGCGGGGTGCGGGCCGCCGAAGTAGCGCTCCACGTTCTGCGTGGCGATCTCGGCGAAGTCCTCGCGGCGCTCGTAGGAGTGCAGCATGCCCTGGTCGCCGATGGCGCGCAGCAGGAAGCTGCTCAGCGAGCCGGAGCCGACCCCCGCCTCGACGACGCGGGCGCCGGCGAAGATGTCGGCGAAGGCCAGGATCTGCCCCGCGTCCTTGGGGTAGACCACGGCGGCACCGCGGGGCATGGACAGGACATAGTCGGGGAGCAGGGGGCGCAGCGCGAGGTAGGCGACGTTTCCCGTGGTACGGACAACACTGCCCTCGGGAGCACCGATCAGCTCGTCGTGGGGGAAGGAACCCTTGTGGGTGTGGAAATTCTTCCCGGCCTCGAGCGTGAACGTGTAGTGGCGTCCCTTGGGGTCGGTGAGCTGGACCTGGTCCCCGACCTGGAAGGGGCCGCGACGGCGGGCGGCACCGGTCGGTTCGGACATGTGACCAGCCTACCGGTCTTTTCGGGGCCGACTTCGCCGCGGTACGGCGACGGAGGGACCGAAGCCGTCTACTGCGGGCGGGCCATGGCCGACACGAAGGCGCGCTCCACGTCGGCGGTGGACAGGACGCCGTAGATCTCGCCCGTCTCCTCGAGCACCAGGTACTCCGTGGCCGGGGCGGCCCGCAGGTGCTCCAGCAGGGCCTCGCCCGCCAGCTCGGCCGCGATCTTCATGTCCTCGGTGAGGTCCTGCGCGAGGCCGCTCACCGCCACCCAGGGCCTGCGGTGTTCCGGTACGGCGACGATGGCCGCCTCGCGGACGACGCCGGTGGGTTCCCCCTGCCCGTCGACGACGACCAGGGCGCGGGCGCCCGCCGCGTTGGCGCGCCGCAGGGCCTCGGAGAGCGGGGTCTCCGGCTCGACGGGGACGGCGCGCCGGGTGAGCGTACGGGCGTGCAGTCCGGGGAGGTGCTCGCGCAGCCGGGCCATGCGGAGGCTGTTGCCGGCGCCGGTCCAGATGATCGCGGCGAGGATGGCGGCGAGCAGGGCGTCGGTGACGGTCTCCATGCCGCCGATGTCCTCGGTGGAGTTGCCGAGGGCGCCGGTGTGGGTGAGCAGCGGGAGGCCGATGAGGACGGCGACGGCGAGCGCCCTGCCGACCCAGGCCGCGGCGATCGTGCCGCTCATCGGCTTGCCGGTGATCTTCCAGACGACGGCGCGGAGCATCCGGCCGCCGTCCAGCGGCAGGCCGGGCAGGAGGTTGAAGGCGGCCACGATGAGGTTGGAGATCATCAGGCCGGCCAGCAGGACGCCGGGCACGGTGCCGGGCTCCACGGCCCGCATGCCCGCGTAGAAGACGCCGCTCAGTACGAGCGAGAGCAGCGGGCCGACGAAGGCGAGGACGAACTCGCGCCCCGGGGTCTCCGACTCCTTCTCGATCTCGGACACGCCGCCGAAGAACTGGAGCTGGATGCGGCGCACCGGCAGCTTGAAGCGCAGCGCCGCCACGGTGTGGGCCAGTTCGTGGACCAGTACGGAGGCGTAGAAGGCGACGGCGAAGAAGAGCGAGACCAGGTAGCGGATGTTGCCCAGCTCCGGGAGTACGCGGTCGAGCTGGCCGCCGAAGACCCAGGTGATGAGCGCCGCGACGAGGAACCAGCTGGGGGCGACGTAGACCGGCACACCGAACGGGCGGCCCATGAGGAGGCCGCCGCCCGGCTCGCGCGGGCGCTGCGGCTTGTCGCCGTGCCCGTCGCTCCCGCCGCGCTTGTCGCGCTCGCCGCTCTCGTTCACAGGGGCCCTTCGTTCGCAGGCTTCACTCGCCGCTGCACCGGGCGGTCCGCCGGCCGGGCAGCGCGAGAGGGTCTGCCGTCGATGGTATGCGGACAGCTGTCAGTGGCGGGTCGTAGGGTCTTGGACATGACTACGAGTTCCGGTCGGGACGACACTGCCCAGCGCCCCACGTCGCTGTCCCCCTCACGGGCGAGCGACTTCATGCAGTGTCCGCTGCTCTACCGGTTCCGGGTGATCGACAAGCTGCCCGAGAAGCCGAGCGAGGCGGCGACCCGGGGCACGCTGGTCCACGCGGTGCTGGAGCGCCTCTTCGACGATCCGGCGACGGAGCGCACGGCGGGGCGGGCCAGGGCGATGGTGCCCGGCCAGTGGGAGCGACTCCTGGAGTCGAAGCCCCAGCTCATGGAGTTGTTCGCCGAGGACCCGGAGGGCGAGCGGCTGTCGCGCTGGCTGGCGGAGGCCGAGAAGCTGGTCGAGCGGTGGTTCACGCTGGAGGACCCCACCCGTCTCGAGCCCGCCGAGCGGGAGCTCTTCGTCGAGACGGAGCTGGAGTCGGGCCTGCGGCTGCGCGGCATCATCGACCGGGTGGACGTGACTCCGTCCGGCGACGTGCGGATCGTGGACTACAAGACGGGCAAGGCGCCGCGGCCGGAGTACGCCGAGGGCGCGCTGTTCCAGATGAAGTTCTACGCCCTGGTGATCTGGCGGTGGAAGGGCGTCGTTCCGCGCCGGCTGCAGCTGGTGTACCTCGGCAGCGGTGACGTGCTGACGTACGACCCGGTCGTGGCGGACCTGGAGCGGGTGGAGCGCAAACTGCTCGCGCTGTGGGACGCGATCAAGGAAGCCACCGAGACGGGTGACTGGCGGCCGCGCCCGACCAAGCTCTGCGGATGGTGCGACCACCGTGCGGTCTGTCCGGAATTCGGCGGCACTCCCCCGGCGTACCCGCTGCCCGTCGCCCTCACGGTGCGCCCGACCGATCCGCCCCGGGAGGACCAGGGCAGAATGGGCCCGGTCTAGCGAAGGAGACTCCGTGGCTATCCGCGTCCTACTGGTCGACGACCAGCCGCTGCTGCGCACCGGCTTCCGGATGATTCTGGAGGCCGAGCAGGATCTCGCGGTCGTCGGTGAGGCCGGAGACGGTCTGCAGGCGATCGACCAGGTCCGGGCGATGCAGCCCGACGTGGTCCTGATGGACATCCGGATGCCGCGGATGGACGGCGTGGAGGCGACCCGCCAGATCACCGGTCCCGGCAAGGACGGTCCGGCGAAGGTGCTCGTGCTGACCACGTTCGACCTCGACGAGTACGTCGTGGAGGCGCTGCGCGCCGGGGCCAGCGGCTTCCTGCTGAAGGACGCGCCCGCCACCGAACTCGTGCAGGCGATCCGGGTGGTCGCGGCGGGCGAGGCGATGCTGGCGCCGAGCATCACGCGCCGGCTGCTCGACAAGTACGCGGACCACCTGCCGTCCGGCGAGGAGCAGGTTCCGGACACGCTGCACACGCTGACCGAGCGCGAGGTCGAGGTGCTGAAGCTGGTGGCCCGGGGGCTTTCCAACGCGGAGATCGCCGCCGACCTCTTCGTGAGCGAGACGACGGTGAAGACGCATGTGGGGCATGTGCTGACGAAGCTCGGGCTGCGCGACCGCGTGCAGGCCGCGGTGTACGCGTACGAGAGCGGCCTGGTCAGGCCCGGCGCCCAGTAGCGACGCCGGACCCGGCCCGGCGGGGGTCCGGTCGTCGCCGGCCGGACCCCGCCCTCAGCCCTCAGCCCTTGCTGATCTCCCAGAAACGGAAGACGGTCGACGCGTCCAGGGTCCACTCCAGGCCCGAGATGTCGTCGTGGGCGACGGCGTACTGCTTGCCCTGCCACAGCGGAATGACCGGCAGCTCGTCGGCGACGATGTCCTGGAGCTTGCCGAAGTCCTTGTCGACCTTGGTGCGGTCGGCCGAGGCGGCGGTGTCCGGGATGATCCGGCCGGTGATCTGGCTGTTCTCGTAGTTGTTGCCGAGGACGTTGTCCTTGCCGAAGAACGGCTGGGTGAAGTTGTCCGGGTCCGGGTAGTCGGGGACCCAGCCCTTCACGTACACACCGTACTTGCCGGCCGCGATGTCCTTCTCGTACTGCTCGATCTCGACGGACTCGACCTTGGCCTCGAAGAGGCCGCTCTTGTTGAGCTGCTTGGCTATCGCCTCGAACTCCTGGACCGTGGCGGGTCCGTAGCGGCTGGGCGTGGCCCAGAGGGTCAGCTTCACCTTGCCGGTGATGCCCGCGTCGCGCAGGGCCGCCTCGGCCTTGCCGGGCTGCGGGCTGCCCCCGTAGGTGTCGAAGAACGCCGTGTTGTGGGCGCCGATACCGGCCGGGACGATCGAGTACAGCGGGGTCGCGGTGGACTGGTAGATGTCCCGCACCAGGGCGTCGCGGTCGATGAGGTACGCCATGGCCTTGCGGACGCCGGGCTTGCCGGCGACCGGGTCCTTCATGTTGAAGACCAGGTGCTGGACCTCGGCGCTGGAGCCCTCGACGACCTCGACACCGTCGGTGCCGCCGTCCGTCGCGTTCTCCAGCTCGGTGATGTCGCCGATCGTGAGGCCGCGGTAGGCGATGTCCACGTCGCGTGCCTTGAGGGACTCGGCCAGCGCCTTCTGGTCGCCGTGGAAGAACTTCACGGTGACGCCGGAGTTCTTCACCTCGGCGGTGCCCTTGTACTCGCCGTTGACGGAGAAGACCGCTTCGCCCTGGTCGAAGGATTCCAGCTTGTACGGCCCCGAGCCGACCGCCTGCTGGTCGGTGCGGAGCTTGTCGGAGGCGTACTCGCGGTGGTCGACGATGGAGCCGGCGCCCGAGGCGATCTTGCTCGGGAAGGTGGCGTCCGGGACCTTGAGGCGGAAGACGACGCTCCGGTCGTCCGGCGTCTCGATCGTGTCGATGGAGGAGAGCATGACCGCCGCCGGGCCGGCCTTGTCGTTGATCTTCAGCGAGCGCTCGAAGGAGTACTTGACGTCCTTGGAGGTCAGGCTGTTGCCATTGCTGAACTTCAGGCCGTCGCGCAGCGTGCAGCGGAAGACCTTGCTGGCGCCGTCGTCGAAGCCGCACTCCTCCGCGGCCTCGGGCTCCGGCACCGAGCTGCCCTTCGGGAAGGCCAGCAGCGACTGGAAGACGTTGTTGAACAGCAGCCAGGAGCCCGGGTCGTAGCCCGACGCCGGATCGGTGGCCAGCACCTCGTCCGACATGCCCACGACCACCGCGTCACCCGTGCCCCCCGAGCCGCCCTCCTCGGTGCCACAACCGCTGAGCAGACCCGCCGCGAGTCCCGCCGCGAGCGGGGCCGTCAGCCACTGGTTACGCCTTTTCACGGATCCTTGCCTCACAGATTCGATGAATTAACCACCGGCGACGCGGTCTTCGCGGCCGGGTACTGCCGGGTACTGCCGGCGTCAGGAGACGCCGCGGCCCAACTCCCACAGCTGCAGGTCCGCCGAGGAGTTGATGGCCCATTCGACGCCGGTGATGTCGTCGCGCGCGGCGACGTACTGCTTGCCCTGCCACAGCGGCAGCACCGGCACGTCGTTGGCGACGATCTCCTGGATCCGCTCGAACGTCTCCGCGGCCGTGCTCCGGTCGGCGGCACGGCGCGACTCGGGGATGAGCCTGTTCCTGATCTCGCTGTTCGCGTACGGGGTGTTGAGGAAGTTGTCCTTGCCCAGGAACGGCGCGACGTAGTTGTCGGCGTCCGGGAAGTCGGGGAACCAGCCCATGCCGTAGACGGCGTACTCGCCGCGCTTCTGGTTGTCGCGGAACTTCGACCACTCGGTGCCCTTGATGCTGACGTCGAAGAGCTTCGTGGCGTTGAGCTGCTCCCGGAGCACCTCGAACTCCTTCTTCGTCGCCGAGCCGTAGTGGTCGGTCGTGTAGTTCAGCGTCAGCTTCACCGGCGTGCTGATGCCCGCCGCGCTCAGGATTCCGGCCGCCTTGCGCGCGTTCGGCTCGCCGTACTTGTTGAAGAACGCGTTCTGGTGCCCGGGGATGGTGTTCGGAATGAGCGAGTAGAGCGGCTCGGCCGTGGCCGGGTAGACCGTGCTCGCGAGCTGTCCGCGGTCGACGACGGAGGCCAGGGCCTGGCGCACCGCCTTGCTCTTCACGGTGGAGTCCTCGATGTCGAAGCCGAGGTAGCGGATCTCCAGGCCGGGCATCTCGACGAGGTCGATGCCCTCGGGCGGGTTCTCCAGCAGGTCCTTGATCTGACCGGGCTGCAGGGTGCGCGTCATCATGCTGATGTCGCCGTCCCTGAGCGCCTTCTCCATGGACGCGGTGTCCTTGAAGGACCGCAGTTCGACCTTGTCGTTCTGGAGGTTCAGGTCGCCCTTGTACTCGGGGTTCCGGCTGAAGACCGCCTTGACGACCCGGCCGCCCTCGGTCTCGGTCTTCAGCGTGTACGGGCCCGAGCCGTCGGCGTCGACTCCGGCCCGGAGCTTGTC
Source organism: Streptomyces sp. Wb2n-11 (assembly GCF_001049855.1). Lineage (NCBI taxonomy): Bacteria > Bacillati > Actinomycetota > Actinomycetes > Kitasatosporales > Streptomycetaceae > Streptomyces > Streptomyces sp. Wb2n-11. Next base: position 5,700,305 of record NZ_CVPB01000001.1, on the reverse strand, counting down.
CGCCTTGTACGCGTCGGGGTCGACGATGGCCGCGGCGGGCGTCGCGAGCTTGTACGGGAACGTGGCGTCCGGCGTCTTCAGGTGGAAGACGATTCCGTTGTCGCCGTTGGTCTCGATCGTGTCGATGTTCGACAGCAGTGCGACCGGACCGTTGTCGTCGTTGATCCTCAGCACGCGCTCGATCGAGAACTTGACGTCCTCGGCGGTGATCGCGTCGCCGTCGGAGAACTTCAGCCCGCCGCGCAGGGTGCAGCGGTAGCTCTCGTTCTGGGTGTCCGTGAAACCGCACTTGGAGGCCGCGTCCGGCACCGGCTCGCCGCCGCCGCGCGGGACGTGCATCAGCGTCTGGAGGGTCTGCCGGAGGACGTTCCAGGCACCCGCGTCGTAGGCGAACGCAGGGTCGAAGGGCGCGGGGGCCTCCTTCGTGGCAACGAACTGGTCCGTGGTGCCCACGACTATGGCCTCACCGCCCCTGCCGCCGCCGTCCGAGCCGCCGCACGCGGCGAGCACGGGCGCGAGCAGGCCAACCATGGCCGGCAGCACCAAAGTCTTGCGGTTCATCCTGGACGTTCTCCCTCATCCGGCACTGAGTTTCAGCGGTGTACTGGACACTCCGCCGCGGCCGCCCGGTCGGGGCGGAGCGATCGGGCCGGGATCAGAGCGATCGGGTACGTGGTCCCAGCAACTGGTTGGGCGCTGAGGCACGTGATGATGCGGCGAAGTTCTCGCGTTGAGATTAGTGGGAAACGTCGGGAATCCTGGACCGGAGGCATGCCGACCCGTTATCGGCCGGTGATCATGAAACCCGGAGCGCCGGCACCGCAGGGTGGGAATGATTCGTACACCACCTCACCAATGCGGACACAAGGGCGTCAAATACGGCCCCCCGGAGGCACTTTGGCGCCCCCGGATGGCCACCGCGACAGCCCGGGTGGTGACAAACGTCACCCGTCCGAGCCATTTGATCGACTGCGCATTTCCCGTTCCGCGCGTCACGGAAAATGCACGGCCCAATGCCGAGAGTTTCCAGCCATTAGCGGAAGTACGCTCGGTGCACGGGTCAGTTCATTCGCGTGATCAACGTCCGGAGAAAGGCGAGATCGACTTCTTCGAGCGATCCCACGACGACCCGGCCGCGCGCGGGCGCGATCGGCGCGACGGACGGCACGGCCACCACCCGGCAGCCTGCCGCCTCGGCGGCCGCCACCCCGGTCGCCGTGTCCTCGACGACCGCGCATCTCAGGGGGTCGGCGCCGAGCCGGGCCGCCGCGTGCAGGTACGGGTCGGGGTGCGGCTTCGTACGGGCCACCTCGTCGCCCGCGACCGTGAGCGTGAACTTCTCCGGGCCGAGCGTCTCCAGCACCCGGTCGATGATGCGCCGGTGCGAGGCGGAGACCAGGGCGGTGGGCACCTCGTGCGCCGCCAGTTCGGCGAGCAGCCGCGCCGCGCCCGGCATCAGCGGCACGCCGCGCCCGATGCGCTTCTCGAAGCGGTCGTTGAGCAGCACGGTGAGCTCGGGCAGGGTGATGTCCGCGCCGGTCACCTCGATGAGGTAGCCGGCACTGCGTGTCATGGGCCCGCCGACCACCACGTCGCGCCACGCCTCGTCCAGCACATGCCCGAGGTCGGCGAAGACCTCCGCCTCGACGTCCCACCAGAACCCCTCGGTGTCCACCAGGGTGCCGTCCATGTCGAGGAAAACGGCCTGCAGAGCGGAGCCTTCGGCCGTACGGGTACTGGGCGCGGGGACGGTACTGGTCATCCGGGCACACCTCCTGGAGGGACGAGAAGGCCGGCCGCCTCCCCAGGGGGAAGGCGACCGGCCTGCACTGGACCGACCAGTGTACGACCCGTCGGGCTCGCTAGCGCGCGTTGAAGTACTTCGCCTCGGGGTGGTGGATGACGATCGCGTCGGTGGACTGCTCCGGATGGAGCTGGAACTCCTCGGAGAGGTGCACCCCGATCCGCTCGGGCTGGAGCAGGTCGGCGATCTTCGCTCGGTCCTCCAGGTCCGGGCAGGCGCCGTAGCCGAGCGAGAAGCGCGCGCCGCGGTACTTGAGGGCGAACATGTCCTCGACATCGGCCGGGTCCTCGGCCGCGAAGCCCAGCTCGGAACGGACCCGGGCGTGCCAGTACTCGGCGAGCGCCTCGGCCAGCTGGACGGAGAGGCCGTGGAGTTCGAGGTAGTCGCGGTAGGAGTTCGATTCGAACAGCTCGGCCGTGGCCTCGCCGATCTTCGATCCGACGGTGACGACCTGGAGGCCGATCACGTCCGTCTCGCCGGACTCCTCGGGGCGGAAGAAGTCGGCCAGGCACAGGCGGCGGCCGCGGCGCTGGCGCGGGAAGGAGAAGCGGGTGCGCTCGCTGCCGTCCTCGCCCAGGAGGATCAGGTCGTCGCCCTTGGACACGCAGGGGAAATAGCCGTAGACGACGGCGGCTTCCAGCATGTTCTTGGTGTGGAGCTGCTCCAGCCAGCCGCGCAGCCGGGGACGTCCCTCGGTCTCGACGAGCTCTTCGTACGTCGGTCCGTCGCCGGCCCTGGCCTGCTTGAGGCCCCACTGGCCCTTGAACAGCGCGCCCTCGTCCAGCCAGGAGGCGTACTCCTTGAGGCCGATGCCCTTGACCACGCGGGTGCCCCAGAACGGCGGCTCGGGGACCGGGTTGGTGGTGGAGACGTCGGAGCGGGGCGGGCCCTCGGGCTCCTGGACCTCGAGGAGGGGGGTGTCCCGCCTGGCCACGCGGCGCTGCTTGAGTTCGGGGAGTTTGGCGCCGGGGACACCGCGCTTGACACCGATCAGGGCGTCCATCAGGCGCAGCCCCTCGAAGGCGTCGCGGGCGTAGCGGACCTCGCCCTCGTAGATCTCGTGCAGGTCCTGCTCGACGTAGGCCCGGGTCAGGGCGGCGCCGCCGAGGATGACCGGGAAGTCCGCGGCCATCTTGCGCTGGTTGAGCTCCTGGAGGTTCTCCTTCATGATCACCGTGGACTTCACCAGCAGGCCCGACATGCCGATGACGTCGGCCCTGTGCTCCTCCGCGGCCTCCAGGATCGCGGAGACCGGCTGCTTGATGCCGAGGTTGACGACCGTGTAGCCGTTGTTGGACAGGATGATGTCGACGAGGTTCTTGCCGATGTCGTGCACGTCCCCGCGGACGGTGGCCAGCACGATCGTGCCCTTGCCCTCGTCGTCGGTCTTCTCCATGTGCGGCTCCAGATGCGCCACCGCGGTCTTCATCACCTCGGCCGACTGGAGTACGAACGGCAGCTGCATCTGCCCGGAGCCGAACAGCTCACCGACGACCTTCATGCCCTCCAGCAGCGTGTCGTTGACGATGTCCAGGGCCGGACGGGACTGAAGGGCCTCGTCGAGGTCGGCCTCCAGGCCGTTCTTCTCCCCGTCGATGATGCGGCGCTGCAGCCGCTCGTCGAGCGGCAGGGCCATCAGCTCCTCGGCACGGCCTGCCTTCATCGACTTCATGTTGACGCCCTCGAAGAGGGCCATCAGCTTCTGGAGCGGGTCGTAGCCCTCGGCGCGGCGGTCGTAGATCAGGTCGAGGGCGACCTTGACCTGCTCCTCCTCCAGACGGGCGATGGGCAGGATCTTGCTCGCGTGCACGATCGCCGAGTCCAGTCCGGCCTTGACGCACTCGTCGAGGAAGACGGAGTTCAGCACCACGCGGGCGGCCGGGTTCAGGCCGAAGGAGATGTTCGACAGGCCCAGGGTGGTCTGGACGTCCGGGTGGCGGCGCTTGAGCTCACGGATCGCCTCGATCGTGGCGATGCCGTCCTTGCGGGACTCCTCCTGCCCGGTGCAGATGGTGAAGGTGAGGCAGTCGATGAGGATGTCCGACTCCTCGATGCCCCAGTTCCCGGTCAGATCGGCGATCAGCCGCTCGGCCACGGCGACCTTGTGCTCGACCGAGCGGGCCTGGCCCTCCTCGTCGATGGTCAGCGCGATCAGCGCGGCGCCGTGCTCCTTGGCGAGCGCGGTCACCTGGGCGAAACGCGACTCCGGTCCGTCGCCGTCCTCGTAGTTGACCGAGTTGATGACCGCCCGTCCGCCGAGCTTCTCCAGACCCGCCCGGATGACGGGCAGTTCGGTGGAGTCCAGCACGATGGGCAGGGTGGAGGCGGTGGCGAACCGGCCGGCCAGCTCCGCCATGTCGGCCACGCCGTCCCGGCCCACGTAGTCGACACACAGGTCGAGCATGTGCGCGCCCTCACGGATCTGATCGCGCGCCATCTCCACACAGTCGTCCCAGCGGGCCTCCAGCATCGCCTCGCGGAACTTCTTCGACCCGTTGGCGTTCGTGCGCTCGCCGATCGCCAGGTAGGCGGTGTCCTGACGGAAGGGAACCGACTGGTAGAGGGAGGCCGCTCCCGGCTCGGGGCGCGGCTCGCGCGGCGCCGGGGCAAGACCGCGGGCCCGCTCGACGACGGCACGCAGGTGCTCCGGCGTCGTACCGCAGCAGCCACCGATCAGGGACAGCCCGTAGTCGCGTACGAACGTCTCCTGCGCATCGGCCAGGCCGTCGGGGCCGAGCGGGAAGTGCGCACCGTCCTTGGTGAGCACGGGAAGGCCCGCGTTGGGCATGCACATCAGCGGCGTACGCGAGTGGCGGGCCAGATAGCGCAGGTGCTCGCTCATCTCGTCCGGACCCGTCGAGCAGTTCAGGCCGATCAGGTCGACGCCCAGCGGCTCCAGGGCCGTCAGCGCGGCGCCGATCTCCGAGCCGAGCAGCATGACGCCGGTCGTCTCGAAGGCGAGCGAACAGATCAGCGGCACCTCGGTGCCCAGGGCGTCCATCGCGCGGCGCGCGCCGATCAGGCTCGACTTGGTCTGGAGCAGGTCCTGGGTGGTCTCCACGATCAGGGCGTCCGCACCGCCGGCGAGCAGCCCTTCGGCGTTCTGCTGGTAGCCGTCCCGCAGCACGTCGTACGCGATGTGGCCGAGCGAGGGCAGCTTGGTGCCGGGGCCGATCGACCCCAGCACCCAGCGCTGGCGGCCGTCCTTGGCAGCGAACTCGTCGGCGACCTCACGCGCGATGCGCGCACCCGACTCGGACAGCTCGAAGATCCGGTCGGCGATCTCGTACTCGTTCGCCGCCGAGTGGTTCGCGCCGAAGGTGTTGGTCTCGACGCAGTCCACGCCGACCGCGAAGTACTCCTCGTGCACGGAGCGCACGATGTCCGGGCGGGTGATGTTGAGGATCTCGTTGCAGCCTTCGAGGTTCTCGAAGTCCTCGAGGCTGGGGTCCTGCGCCTGGAGCATGGTGCCCATCGCTCCGTCGGCGACGACGACTCGGCTGGCGAGCGCTTCGCGGAGGGCGTCTGCGCGGCTGCTGTGACTGGCAGGCGTGGGGGTCGGCAACGAGGCCATGGGTCTGCTCCCTGGGGTGCGACGGCTGTCGGCTTTGCCCCTTCCCGGCGGAAGGGGCACGCGGCCAGCCTAACCGTGCCCCCGCCCGCGGTGTGAAGGTGTCCCACGGGGCGGACGGACGCCGTGTTCTGATGGCTCCCGGCCACCGGGGCAGCCGCCGACGGTGACGTCAGGTCGACATGAGCCGATAGTGTTCAGCATTGTCGAACCGAGGTGGAGGTGCCCGATCGTGGCGAAGAACATCCAGTCGCTCGAGCGGGCGGCGGCGATGCTGCGCCTGCTCGCCGGTGGCGAGCGCAGGCTCGGACTGACCGAGGTGGCCTCGTCCCTCGGCCTCGCCAAGGGTACGGCGCACGGCATCCTGCGCACCCTCCAGACGGAGGGTTTCGTCGAGCAGGACCCCGCCTCCGGCCGTTACCAGCTGGGCGCCGAACTGCTGCGCCTCGGCAGCACCTATCTGGACGTGCACGAGCTGCGCGCCCGCGCGCTGGTGTGGACCGACGACCTGGCCCGCTCCAGCGGAGAGAGCGTCTACCTCGGCGTCCTGCACCACAAGGGCGTACTGATCGTCCACCACGTCTTCCGCCCGGACGACAGCCGGCAGGTGCTGGAGGTGGGCGCGATGCAGCCGCTGCACTCCGCCGCCCTGGGCAAGGTCCTCTCGGCGTACGACCCGGTGGCCCACAACGAGGCCCTCGAGAACGAGCGCGAGGCCTTCACCCCGCGCACGATCACGGATCCGGAGGGTTTCGAGGCGGTGCTCGACCTGACCCGGGCGCGCGGCTGGGCCGCCGACGTGGAGGAGACCTGGGACGGGGTGGCCTCGATCGCCGCCCCCATCCACGACCGGCGGCGGATGCCCGTCGGCGCGGTCGGCGTCACCGGCGCCGTCGAACGGATCTGCGCGGGCGGAGAGCTCCGCGCCGACCTCGTGGCCGCCGTACGGGACTGCGCGCGCGCGGTGTCCCGGGATCTGGGCGCCGGGCGCTTCTGAGGCGCGTACCGCCTCCACCTGTCACGCCGGTAACGATCGCGATACCGGCCTCAGAACCCTTGACGTGTGTGATGCCGGGGACAAAACTGCCGTTCATCGGTCGGCATTGTCGAACACCTACCGGCAATACGCGTTAGGGTGTGGCAACGCCATGGGACCGGCTAGGCCCTCGATGAGGGCGCGAACCACCGGAGGGACCCGGAGTTCGCCTTTCCCCTGGACGAAGGACAAAGGAGTCGCGGGTGTCCAGCTCCGACATCTTCATCGGCGAGACCATCGGTACCGCCGTGCTCATCCTGCTGGGTGGCGGCGTCTGCGCCGCCGTCACGCTGAAGCGCTCGAAGGCCCGGAACGCGGGCTGGCTCGCTATCACCTTCGGGTGGGGTTTCGCCGTGCTGACCGGCGCCTACCTGGCCGGCGGCGTCTCCGGCGCGCACCTCAACCCCGCGGTCACCGTCGGCCTCGCGATCGAGGGCGGGACCGAGTGGAGCGACGTACCGCTCTACTTCGCCTCCCAGCTGTTCGGCGCCATGATCGGCGCGGTGCTCGTCTGGCTGACGTACTACGGCCAGTTCCGCGCCCACCTCACCGACCCCGAGGTCATCGCGGCGCAGCCCGCGCAGGAGGGCCTGGTCGACCAGAAGACCGCGCCCAAGGCCGGCCCCGTGCTCGGGATCTTCTCCACGGGCCCCGAGATCCGCAACGCCGTACAGAACGTCATGACCGAGGTCATCGCGACCGTCGTACTGGTCCTGGCGATCCTCACGCAGGGCCTCAACAACGAGGGCGACGGCCTCGGCACGCTGGGCGCGCTGGTCACCGCCCTCCTCGTGGTCGGAATCGGCCTCTCGCTCGGCGGCCCGACCGGTTATGCGATCAACCCGGTGCGTGACCTCGGCCCCCGGATCGTGCACGCTCTGCTCCCGCTGCCCAACAAGGGCGGGTCGGACTGGGGCTACGCGTGGGTCCCGGTCGTGGGTCCGCTGATCGGCGGCGCCGTCGCCGGCGGCATCTACCGGATCGCCTTCGCCTGAGCCCCCTGCCGGACAGAGCCCGTACCGAGCCGTACAGACCTCATGGAGCACACCGTGACCGACGCACACACCACCGGCCCCTTCATCGCGGCCATCGACCAGGGCACCACGTCCAGCCGCTGCATCGTCTTCGACAAGGACGGCCGGATCGTCTCGGTCGACCAGAAGGAGCACGAGCAGATCTTCCCGAAGCCGGGCTGGGTCGAGCACGACGCGGCCGAGATCTGGACCAACGTCCAGGAGGTCGTCGCCGGCGCCATCGAGAAGGCGGGCATCACGCCCGCCGACGTCAAGGCGATCGGCATCACCAACCAGCGCGAGACCACGCTGCTGTGGGACAAGAACACCGGTGAGCCCGTCCACAACGCCATCGTGTGGCAGGACACCCGCACCGACGCGCTCTGCAAGGAGCTCGGCCGCAACGTCGGCCAGGACCGCTTCCGCCGCCAGACCGGCCTGCCCCTCGCGTCGTACTTCGCGGGCCCCAAGGTGCGCTGGCTGCTCGACAACGTCGAGGGCCTGCGCGAGCGTGCCGAGGCCGGCGACATCCTCTTCGGCACCATGGACTCCTGGGTCATCTGGAACCTGACGGGCGGCACCGACGGCGGCGTACACGTCACCGACGTCACGAACGCCTCGCGCACCCTGCTCATGAACCTGCACGAGATGCGGTGGGACGAGAAGATCCTCCAGTCGATGGAGATCCCGGCCGCCGTGCTGCCGGAGATCCGTTCCTCCGCCGAGGTGTACGGCGTCGCCAAGGCGGGGCCGCTGGCGGGCGTGCCCGTCGCCTCCGCGCTCGGTGACCAGCAGGCGGCGCTGTTCGGCCAGACGTGCTTCTCCGAGGGCGAGGCCAAGTCGACGTACGGCACCGGCACCTTCATGCTGCTGAACACCGGTGACAAGCCCGTCAACTCCTACAACGGCCTGCTGACGACCGTCGGTTACCAGATCGGCGAGCAGAAGCCCGTCTACGCCCTCGAAGGCTCGATCGCCGTCACCGGCGCGCTCGTCCAGTGGATGCGCGACCAGATGGGCCTGATCAAGTCGGCCGCCGAGATCGAGACGCTGGCCTCCTCGGTCGAGGACAACGGCGGCGCGTACTTCGTGCCGGCCTTCTCCGGCCTGTTCGCCCCGTACTGGCGCCCCGACGCCCGCGGTGTGATCGCCGGCCTCACCCGGTACGTCACCAAGGCGCACATCGCCCGTGCCGTCCTGGAGGCCACCGCCTGGCAGACCCGCGAGATCAGCGACGCCATGACCAAGGACTCCGGCGTCGAGCTGACCGCCCTCAAGGTCGACGGCGGCATGACCTCCAACAACCTGCTGATGCAGACGCTCTCCGACTTCCTGGACGCACCGGTCGTGCGCCCGATGGTCGCCGAGACCACCTGCCTCGGCGCCGCCTACGCCGCCGGCCTGGCCGTCGGTTTCTGGTCCAGCACCGACGAGCTGCGCGCCAACTGGCGCCGGGCCGCCGAGTGGACCCCCCGCATGGACGCGGCCACGCGGGACCGCGAGTACAAGAACTGGCTCAAGGCCGTGGAGCGGTCCATGGGCTGGCTCGACGACGAGAGCTGACGAGGAGTTACCCACCATGACCATCCTGCAGAGCGTTCCGGCCCTCGGGACGCACCCGGCCGACGGTTCGACGGCGAGCCGAGCCGAGACCCGGGACCAGCTTTCCAAGGCGGCGTACGACCTCCTGGTGATCGGCGGCGGCATCCTGGGCATCTCCACCGCCTGGCACGCCGCGCAGTCCGGGCTGCGGGTGGCCCTGGTGGACGCCGGCGACTTCGCCGGTGCCACCTCCTCCGCCTCCTCCAAGCTGCTCCACGGCGGACTGCGCTACCTCCAGACGGGCGCGGTCAGGCTGGTCGCGGAGAACCACTTCGAGCGCCGGGCCGTCTCGCGCGACGTGGCGCCGCACCTGGCCAATCCGCTGACCTTCTACCTCCCCGTCTACAAGGGCGGTCCGCACGGCGCGGCCAAGCTCGGCGCGGGCGTCTTCGCCTACTCGGCGCTGTCCGCCTTCGGGGACGGGGTCGGCCACGTCATCAGCCCGTCGAGGGCTGCGCGTGACGTTCCGGAACTCCGTACGGACAACCTCAGGGCCGTCGCCGTGTACGGCGACGACCAGATGAACGACTCGCGCATGGCGCTGATGACGGTCCGCGCCGCCGCCCAGTCGGGCGCGACCGTCCTCAACCACGCCGAGGTCACCGGCCTGCGCTTCACCCGGGGCCGCGTCACGGGCGCCGAGCTCAAGGACCGGCTGGACGGTTCGGAGTTCGGCGTCAACGCCCGCCTGGTGCTCAACGCCACCGGCCCGTGGGTCGACCACCTGCGCAAGCTGGAGAACCCGGACGCGGCCCCCTCCATCCGGCTCTCCAAGGGCGCGCACCTGGTCCTCAAGCGCACTGCCCCCTGGCGGGCGGCTCTGGCCACTCCGATCGACAAGTACCGCATCACCTTCGCGCTGCCGTGGGAGGACCAGCTCCTGCTCGGCACGACCGACGAGGAGTACGAGGGCGACCCCGGGGACGTCTCCGTCAACGAGAAGGACATCGCCCAGATCCTGGACGAGGCCGCCTTCTCGATCCGCGACCAGCAGCTCTCCCGCGACCTCATCACGTACTCCTTCGCGGGTCTGCGGGTTCTGCCCGGCGGTCCCGGCAACACCTCCAAGGCCAAGCGCGAGACGGTCGTCACCGAGGGCCGCGGCGGCATGCTGTCGGTCGCGGGCGGCAAGTGGACGACGTTCCGCCACATAGGCCGCACCGTCATGAACAAGCTCGCCGCCCTGCCCGGCCACCCGCTGGGCGAGGACATGGAGCCGGTCTCGCGCCTGCCCAGGAAGCTGCCGCTGCCCGGCATCTCCAACCCGAACGCGGTCGCCCACCGGCTGCTCGTCGACGGCGGTACGCCGGGCCCCCGGATGTCCGCCGACACCGCCCGCCACCTGGCCACGCACTACGGCTCGCTGGCCTTCGACATCGCGCGCCTGGCCAACGAGGACAAGGCGCTGGCCGAGCGCATCCACCCGGACGCGCCGGAGATCTGGGCGCAGGTCGTGTACGCCCGCGACCACGAGTGGGCCGAGACGGCGGACGACGTGCTGCGCCGCCGTACGACGCTGACGATCCGGGGCCTGGCCACGGACGAGGTCCGCGCCAAGGTCGAGGACGTGCTGGGCAAGAAGGCCTGACCGCGCTCTCCTCCGCGGTGGGCGGCGAGGGGCGGCCGTCATGGACGGCCACCCCTCGCTCACGTATCTTGTCCGCCACGGCCACGGCCACGGCCACATAATGGGCTCAGACATCGGATGTCTGAGCGACTAGGAGCCCCAGCGTGGCCGTCACCGACGAGGCGATCGTAAAGATCAAGGAAATGATCGTCTCGGGGGCTCTGGGCCCCGGCGACCGTCTCCCCAAGGAGAGCGAGCTCGCCGCCGAGCTGGGTCTGTCGCGCAATTCGCTGCGCGAGGCGGTGCGGGCGCTGTCGCTGATCCGGATCCTCGACGTACGGCAGGGCGACGGCACGTACGTCACGAGTCTCGATCCGCAACTGCTGCTCGAAGCGATGAGTTTCGTCGTGGACTTCCACCGGGACGACACCGTGCTGGAATTCCTCGCCGTACGCCGCGTTCTGGAGCCCGCCGCCACCGCGATGGCCTGTTCCCGGATCACCGGGGCGGAACTGGACGAGCTGGGCAGCCAGTTGGACGGCCTGGGGCCGGCCCCATCGGTCGAGGAGCTGGTCGCGAGCGACCTCGAATTCCACCGCCGCATCGTGCAGAGCTCCGGCAACTCGGTGCTGTGCTCCCTGCTCGACGGGCTCTCCGGCCCGACGACCCGGGCCCGGATCTGGCGCGGGCTGACCCAGGAGGACGCGATCAGCCGGACCCTGCACGAGCACCGCGCCATCCTCGCGGCGCTGCGCGACCGGGACGCGGAGGCGGCCAGGGCGTGGGCGACGGCGCACATCGCGAGCGTCGAGCAGTGGCTGCGCTCCACTCTCTAGTACGTCCTCCCGTACGTCGGATCTCCTCCGCCCGGCCGATTTCGAATGATTCGACGGGCGCAGGGCACGCTTCCCGCGGGTGCGGCAGTCGCCACCGGGTCCGCCCGGCCTTACAAGGGCTGCGGCCGGACCTGCTGGACGCCGTAAGGTTGATACGTGCACAAGAGAACTTCGGAAGGAGGCACTGGGTGATCGAGCTCGAGGGGGTACCCGAGCTGATCGACCCGGTCATGGTGGCCGCGTTCGAAGGCTGGAACGACGCCGGCGACGCCGCCTCCACCGCGGTCGCGCACCTGGACCGGGAGTGGAAGGGCGAGGTCTTCGCGGCACTCGACGCCGAGGACTACTACGACTTCCAGGTCAACCGGCCCACGGTGTTCCTGGAGGGTGGGGTCCGCAAGATCACGTGGCCCACCACCCGGCTCTCGGTGGTGCGGATCGGCGGTGACAAGCCCCGTGACCTGGTGTTGGTGCGCGGCATCGAGCCCTCCATGCGCTGGCGTTCGTACTGCAACGAGATCCTCGGCTTCGCGCACGAGCTGGGCGTCGAGATGATCGTGATCCTGGGCGCGCTGCTCGGCGACACCCCGCACACGCGGCCGGTGCCGGTCAGCGGCGTGACGTCGGACGCGGACCTGGCGCGGACCATGGACCTGGAGGAGACCAAGTACGAAGGCCCCACGGGCATCGTCGGAGTCCTCCAGGAGGCGTGTACGCACGCGGGCGTACCGGCGGTGAGCCTGTGGGCCGCCGTGCCGCACTACGTCTCGCAGCCGCCGAACCCGAAAGCCACGCTGGCGCTCCTCAACCGCCTCGAAGACCTCCTCGACCTGCGGATCCCGCTGGGCGAACTGCCCGAGGACGCACGGGCCTGGCAGGTCGGCGTGGACCAACTGGCCGCGGAGGACAGCGAGGTCGCGGAGTACGTGCAGTCGCTGGAGGAGGCGCGGGACACCGCGGAGCTTCCCGAGGCGTCGGGCGAGGCCATCGCCCGGGAATTCGAGCGGTACCTGCGGCGGCGCGACGGCGGTCCCGGCGCGGGTCCCGGTACCGGCCCCGGGCACGCCACGGACGGCGGCGAGGGCGGCGGTACGTACTTGCGGGAGAACTCCGGCGGCCGTACGCGGCCCCCCAGGCCGCCGCGCGCGGAGCCCGGCACCGCGGAAGGCCCGGACGGCGCGGACGGCGCGGACGGCGCGGACGGCGCGGACGGCGCGGAAGACTCCTCGGAGGAGTAGCCGGGCAGCGGCGAGCAGCCCGCCCGGCTCTCCGGCCGCCAACTGCCGCCGCCGCGAGGCATGGTGACCCCCGCGCGCAGCGTGTCCGGCGCAGAAACGCGCAAAGAGCCGAGGCCACGACGCAACCGCCCCCGGTCCTCTCCGGGAGAGGGCCGGGGGCGGCAGGGCCGGAAAGCGACTACAGGGCCACGCCCAGCAACGCGTCGACGGCGCGCGACACGACGCCGGGGGCACCCTCGTCCGTACCGCCCTCGGACGCCTGACGTGCGGCCCAGCGGTCCACGGCGGCGAGTGCGGCCGGGGCGTCGAGGTCGTGGGAGAGGGCCTCGCGGATCTCCTCGACCACGGCGTCGGCGGACGGCCCGTCGGGGCGGGAGACGGCCGCGCGCCAGCGCCCGAGCCGCTCCAGGGCGTCCTCGAGCACCTGGTCCGTCCACTCCCAGTCGGCCCGGTAGTGGTGGGCGAGCAGGGTGAGGCGGATCGCGGCCGGGTCCACACCGTCGCGGCGCAGCTTCGACACGAAGACCAGGTTCCCCTTGGACTTCGACATCTTCTCGCCGTCCAGGGCGACCATCCCGGCGTGGACGTACGTCTTGGCGAACGGGTACTCGCCGGTCAGCGCCTGGGCGTGGGACGCCCCCATCTCGTGGTGCGGGAAGGCGAGGTCCGACCCCCCGCCCTGCACGTCGAAGCCCATCCCCAGGTGGTCCAGGGCGATCGCCACGCACTCGATGTGCCAACCGGGCCTGCCGCGGCCCAGCGAGGCGCCGTCCCAGCTCGGCTCGCCGTCACGGGCGGCCATCCAGAGCATCGGGTCGAGCGGGTTCTTCTTGCCGGAGCGCTCGGGGTCGCCGCCGCGCTCGGCGGACAGCAGCCGCATCGCGTCGGCGTCGAGCCCGGAGACCTCGCCGAAGTGCGGGTCGGCCTCGACGGAGAAGTACACGTCCCCTTCGAGCTCGTACGCCGCGCCCGCGTCCCGCAGCCGCTCGATGAGCGGCACGATGCCGGGTATCGCTTCGACGGCGCCGATGTAGTGCTGCGGCGGAAGCATCCGCAGGGCGGTCATGTCCTCGCGGAACAGCGCTGTTTCGCGCTCCGCGAGTTCGGTCCAGTCCTGTCCGTCGCGGATCGCCCGCTCCAGCAGCGGATCGTCTACGTCCGTGACGTTCTGGACGTAATGAACCTGCCGCTTGGTGTCGAGCCACACGCGCTGTACGAGGTCGAACGCGTTGTAGGTCGCCGCGTGACCGATGTGGGTCGCGTCGTACGGCGTGATGCCGCAGACATAGATACGGGCGACGGGACCGGGGTCGAGGGTGATCAACCCACTGGTCGCGGTGTCGTGGATCTGGAGGTCGCGGCCCTTGCCAGGCAGGGCGGGGACCTCAGAAGCGGGCCAGGCATGCATGCCTTGAGCGTAACCGGATGCAGGTTCCGGATACGAACCGGATACGGAAACGCGTCCGGTAAGCCACTCTTGCGCAGGCGCGCCGAACGGCTACACCGGTGGCCACGGAATGGCCGGCCAGTCGCCGCCCGGCTCCGGGTGGCGGGCCGTCGTGCGCAGTGCCGCCACCCGCTCCCGCAGCGCCTCCGCCTCCACCGGGGTGATCAGTTCGGCCATACGGGTGGCGAGCGGGCGCCCGGGAGCCAGTTCCTCCGACAACCGGGCCAGCACCTCGACGGCCTCCGCCGTCAGCGGCTCCCCCGCCCAGCCCCACAGCAGGGTTCGGAGCTTGTCCTGCGCGTGGAAGGTGACGCCGTGGTCGATGCCGTACAGCTTCCCGCCCGCGGCCGGCAGCAGGTGGCCGCCCTTGCGGTCGGCGTTGTTGATGACCGCGTCGAGGACCGCGAGGCGGCGCAGGCGCGGATCGTCGGCATGGACGAGAAGCGCCGTGCGCCCCTCCCCCACCTCGGCGAAGGCGATCGCCTTCCAGCCCTCGGCCGGCTCGTCGTCCTCGACAAGGGCCAGCAGGCCGCCGTCGGCCCCTTCCGGGTCCGTCTCGATCCACAGCTGGCACATGCCCTCGCCGTACGGACCGTCGCGCAGCACGGTCGGCGGCACCAGGCCCCACCCCGTCGCCTGCGAGATCTCGTACGCCGCGACCTCGCGCTGGGCGAGCGTACCGTCGGGGAAGTCCCACAGCGGCCGCTCGCCGGCGACCGGCTTGTACACGCAGGACGCCGTCACGCCCTCGTACTCGATGCCGCAGTGGAGCACCGCGTTGGACGCTTCACGGACGCGTCCGCGCACCGTGAGCTGCCCCTTCACCAGCACGGTGAGGAGGTCGTCCACGGAGGTCACGCTCCGCGGCGGTATCCGTTCTGACGCGGGCATACGTGTCCCTCCGGGTCGAGCGGCAGGCTGCACAGCGGGCACGGCGGCCGGCCCGCGTTGACAACGTCGAGGGCACGCTTGGCGAAGGCCCTGGCCTGCGCACCGCTGAGCCGGACCCGCAGCATCGGCGGGCCGTTCTCCTCGTCCTGGAGCAGACGCTCCTCGGCTTCCGCGAGATCCTCGTCGGTCTCCACGTCCAGCTCGACGAGGGCCTGCGCCTCGATGATCATGCGCTGTTCCTGGCCGTCCCAGGCCAGCGCCATGGTGCCGACGCGGAACTCCTCCTCGACAGGTGCGTCCAACGGCGCGCTGTCGGTGACTTCGGCGGGGGCCACGGCCGGCACGGGGGCGCTGCCCCCGGTGCGGCGCACCACTTCGTCGAGCAGCTCGTCGATCCGTTCGGCGAGCGCGGCCACTTGGGCCTTCTCCAGGGCGACGCTGGTGACACGGCCGGCCGCGGATGCCTGCAGGAAGAACGTACGGCGTCCAGGCAGCCCGACCGTACCGGCCACAAAGCGGTCCGGCGGGTCGTAGAGGAACACCTGACGGGACACGTTCTGTCTCCCTTGAAATCGTCTGTACGCGCGGTCTCGGGCGCGTCCACCCTACTGCGCGGAGCGATCACGGTGCGCCCGCGCCGCCCCCTACGGCCGCGTCCCCGTCATTGCCGCTCTCCCGCGGCACCAGCGGGGCGAGGTCCCCGGTGTCGCCGAGGCGCACGAGAAAGGGGCGGAGCCCGGTGTACCGGATGGCCGTCAGGGAACACGGATCCACGTGAATCCGCTGGAAGAGGTCGAGATGAAGGCCCAATGCGTCCGCGACGACGGACTTGATGATGTCGCCGTGCGAGCACATCACGTAGACGGCGTCCTCGCCGTGTTCGGCCTCGATGCGCGCGTTCCAGTCCCGTACGGCGTCGACCGCGCGCGCCTGCATGGCGCGCATCGACTCCCCGCCGGGGAACGTGACGGAGGAGGGGTGCTGCTGCACGGCGGCCATCAGCGGCTCGTCGGCGAGCTCGGCGAGCTTGCGGCCCGACCAGTCCCCGTAGTGGCACTCCCCTATCCGCTCGTCGGTGTGCAGCGGGAGACCGGGCCGCGCGTCGAGCAGCGGCCGGAGGGTCTGCCGGCAGCGTTCCAGGGGGCTGCTGACGGCGGCGGCCAGCGGCAGTCCGGCCAGCCGACCGGGAAGGGCGGCCGCCTGGGAGGCGCCGCGCTCGTCGAGCGTGACACCTGGTGTCCAGCCGGCGAGCAGCCCGGCGGTGTTGGCGGTGGAGCGTCCGTGGCGTACGAGGATCAGCGTGGCCATGAGGGCCAGCCTAGGCGGAGGAGGGCCCGGGGGTGCGCCCGGGGCCGTACCGGGGGAGAATGCGCGCCGTGATCGTCGACTGTGCCATCTACCGGGAAGGGTGCCGCACCGAGGGCCCTTCCGATTTTTCCGACGCCCTCTCCGAAGCGCGGGCCACCGGCGACGCTTTCCTGTGGATCGGGCTGCATGAGCCCACCGAGAAGGAATTCGACCTCGTGAGCAGTGAGTTCGGCCTGCACCCGCTGGCCGTCGAGGACGCCCTGCGCGCCCATCAGCGGCCCAAGCTGGAGGTGTACGACGACTCGCTCTTCGCGGTGCTGAAACCGGTGATCTACGAACCGGAGAGCGACACCGTGACGACGGGCGAGCTGATGGTCTTCGTGGGCGACTCGTTCGTGGTGACGGTGCGACACGGCGAGGGGGCGCCGCTGGCCGCCGTACGCCACCGCCTCGAAGCCGACCCCGGCGTCCTGCGGCACGGCCCCACCGCCGTCCTGTACGCCGTGAGCGACGCCGTCGTCGACCACTACATAGACGTCGGCGCGGAGCTCCAGACCGACCTGGAGGAACTGGAGGCGGAAGTCTTCGCGCCGGACGGCGGCGAGTCCAGGAACACCGCTTCGCGGATCTACACGTTCAAACGGCAGGTACTCGAATTCCGCCGCGCGACCGTGCCGCTCGCCCAGCCCATGCTGCGGCTGTCGAGTCCTGGCCTGCCGTTCGTCGACGACCACGCGCAGCCGTTCTTCCGGGACGTCAGTGACCACCTCACCCGCGCGAACGAGCAGGTGGAGGCGCTCGACCGGCTGCTGTCCGACATCCTGTCCGCGCATCTCGCACAGATGAGCGTGCGGCAGAACGACGACATGAGGAAGATCTCGGCGTGGGCCGCGATGGCGGCCGTCCCCACGATGGTCGCGGGCGTCTACGGCATGAACTTCGAGCACATGCCCGAGCTGAAGTGGGTGTGGGGCTACCCCGCGGTGATCCTGTTGATGGTGGTGTGCGAGGTCGGCCTGTACCGCCTGTTCCAGCGCCGGGGCTGGCTCTGACGGACGGCCGCCGTGCCGGTCAGAGGATTCCGGCGGCGGACGTCGCCGGGTCTCCCGCCGGGCCCCCCAGCGCGTCGCGCCGTCGCGGCATCGTCAGGCCGACCACGCGCCGCCGGCCGCCGAGGCGCTCGTACGCGTACCCGGCGTGGATCCCCGCCGTCGGAGCGGCGAACTTGGACCCGGGCCACTTCAGGACGCGCCCCGTGTGGGCCATGACGGCGAGGCTGACGTCCCGGTAGACACGGCTCTCCGCCACGGCGCACTCGCGCAGGACCCGCTGGATCGTACGGCCGTGTCCGGCGCGGGCCAGCCGGAGCAGTTCCTCGTGGCAGTACGCGAGGTGGTCCTCCTCGTCGTGGCTGGTCGTCCCGAACGGCCTGCCCACTTCGGGGTGGTCGCCGAAGTACTTGACCAGCATGTCCATCTGACCGGCGGCCCGCTGCTCGGTCACCCGGCTGTGCGAGAGGTGGACGAGGACGTCCTTCCCGGTCAGCGGCTCGTCGCGGCGCGGCTTGTCGTGGGCGAGGCCGCTGCCCCGCCGTTCGAGCAGCATCGTGTAGTTGGTCTACGGCGGGACCGGAACCGGTTCGAGGTTCCGCTTCCTGAGCAGGGCGTTGAAGATCCGGCCGTGCTTGTCCTCGTCGGCGCCGTGCCGGGTGATCTTCGGGGCGAGGGACCTCGTGCTCCCGGGCACCAGGGCCGCGATCCGGCCGTTCTCCCAGCCGCCCTGGGTCTCGCCGCCGGCGGCTATGGAGCAGAAAAGCCGGAAGGAATCGTCGTTGTCGAGGATCTCCTGGAAAAGACTCCGGGGCGAGAGCACCACTGGCACCTCCATGCAGACATCCGCAAAGAGCACGTCAAATGCGGCACGGGAGGGCAGGCAACAGCTGCGCCCGTCAACTCGGCCGGAAGGATGGGCCCCGGGGCGGCGCGGACGCGTAACCCCACCGGCCCGTACGGCGTTGTTGTGCATGACGGCCGTGGCGGGGAAGACCCCCGAGCCCCCACCACGGCCGCAGACTTTCCTTCCGCCGCCCCGCCCCGCCGGGTTACGCGAGACCCGCGCGCTCCAGAGCCTCGGTGCCGGCGCGCAGGGCCGTGATCCGCTCGTCGAGCGTGAACCCCGCGGGGGCCAGCGTCAGCGTCGTCACTCCGGCGGCCGCGTACGCCGCCATCCGGTCGGCGATCCGCTCCACGGGGCCCAGCAGGGTGGTCTGGTCGATCAGCCGGTGCGGGATCGCTGCGGCGGCGCCCGCCTTGTCGCCGGACAGGTACTTGTCCTGGATCTCGGCGGCTTCCTTCTCGTAGCCCATGCGCTGCGCGAGCCGGTTGTAGAAGTTCTGCTCGCGGCTGCCCATGCCGCCGACGTACAGCGCGGTGTACGGACGGAACAGGTCGGCCAGCGCGTTCACGTCGTCGCCGACCGCGAGCGGCAGCGTGGGGCAGATGTCGAAGTCCTCCATGGTCCTGCCGGCCTTCTCCCGGCCCGCGCGCAGGTACTGGATCGCCGTGTCCTCGATGTGTTCGGCGGAGGGGAAGATCAGCAGGGCGCCGTCGGCGATCTCGCCGGTCTGCTCCAGGTTCTTGGGGCCGATCGCGGCGATGTAGAGCGGGATGTGCTCGCGCTGCGGGTGGACGGTGAGCTTCAGCGGCTTGCCGGGGCCGCCGGGCAGCGGCAGCGTCCAGTGCCGCCCCTCGTACGACAGGCGCTCGCGGGTCATGGCCTTGCGGACGATCTCGACGTACTCACGGGTGCG
Organism: Streptomyces sp. Wb2n-11; assembly: GCF_001049855.1. NCBI lineage: Bacteria > Bacillati > Actinomycetota > Actinomycetes > Kitasatosporales > Streptomycetaceae > Streptomyces > Streptomyces sp. Wb2n-11. Next base: position 5,681,183 of record NZ_CVPB01000001.1, on the reverse strand, counting down.
GGCCAGCGGCTTGTCGAACTTCACGCCGTACCAGCCCTCGGACACCTGCGGGCCCGAGACGCCGAGTCCGAGGCGGAAGCGGCCGCCGGAGAGGGAGTCGAGGGTGGCGGCGGTCATCGCCGTCATGGCGGGCGTACGGGCCGGGATCTGGAAGATCGCGGAGCCGACGTCGATGCGCTCGGTCCGGGCCGCGACCCAGGAGAGCACGGTGGCGGCGTCCGAACCGTAGGCCTCGGCGGCCCAGCAGACGTCGTAGCCGAGCCGGTCCGCTTCCTGGGCGACGGCCAGATTGTCGCCGTCCGCCCCCGCGCCCCAGTAACCGAGGTTGATGCCGAGCCGCATGCCACTCCCCTTACTGATCAGTAACGTACCTGTGCGGGGACTCTAGCGCGCGAGGCCCCCATCCGTCAGGGGCGCGAAGGGCGGGCACTCGGGTGCGGGTTGTCCACAGGTCACCTGCGCGACGGCCCCCGGCCAGTAATCTCGCGCCCATGGAGCAGAGGCATCTCGGCCGCACGGGCCTGCGCGTATCGAGGATCGGGCTCGGCACTCTCACCTGGGGGCGGGGCACCGACGAGCACGACGCCGCCGATCTGTTGAAGGCGTTCTGGCGCGCGGGCGGCACGCTCGTCGACACGGCGGACGTGTACGGCGACGGAGACGCGGAGCACCTGCTCGGACACCTCATGGAACGGCTCGTTCCGCGGCGGGACATGGTCATCGCGACCAAGGCGGGCAGCGTGCCCGACCCCGACCGGCGCTTCGACGGCTCGCGCGGCCATCTGCTGGCGGCGCTCGACGCGTCGCTGGAGCGGCTCGGTACGGATTACGTCGATGTGTGGCAGGTGCACGCCTTCGACGCGGCGACGCCGCTCGACGAGACGCTCCAGGCGCTCGACATCGCGGTCGGCAGCGGCCGGGCGCGGTACGCGGGGGTGTCCAACTTCTCCGGCTGGCAGCTGGCGAAGGCCGCCACCTGGCAGCTCGCCGCGCCCGGTGTACGCACCCGGCTCGCCAGCACACAGATGGAGTACTCACTGCTCCAGCGCGGTGTGGAGCGGGAGGTACTGCCGGCCGCGCTCGATCTGGGGGTCGGGCTGCTGCCGTCGTCGCCGCTCGGCCGGGGCGTGCTCACCGGCAAGTACCGGCATACCGTACCGCCCGACTCGCGCGGTGGGTCGGAGCAGTTGTCGGGGTTCGTCGCGCCGTACCTCGGCGACGCGTCGGGCCGGATCGTGGACGCGGTCGCGACGGCCGCGGACGGGCTCGCCGCGACCACACTCCAGGTGGCCCTCGCCTGGGTCCGGGACCGGCCGGGCGTGGTGGCCCCGATCGTGGGCGCGCGCAACGCGCAGCAGCTCAGGGAGGCATTGTCAGTGGAGACGCTTAGTCTTCCGGATGAGATCTGCCAGGCGCTCGACGATGTGTCGGCGCCCATGCACCGCTACCCCGACCAGGACTGGAGCACGCTGTGACTGCGCTTCCCCGGGGGCAACCCCCGGACCCCCGGCCGAAGACCGCGACACCGCCGCGGCGGACGGCGCCGACCCGACCACAGGTTCTGCCGACACGGCGCCAGAAGCCGCGGTGGGCGGCCCGGTGGACGACGTGACGGACGCCGAGAGGCGTCCGGAGCTCACCGGCGAGGACGCGGGGGCCGGCGCCGGGGGGACGGCGGACCGTGACAGTGATGGTGCCGGCGACGGTGACGGTGAAAGCACGGTGGACGACGAAGGGCCGTCGAGCGGTGGCGAGGCCGCTGCTGAGGCCGGCGGTGCGCCGCAGTTGTCGGAGGCCGAGGCAGAGCTCGCCGCCCAGCGGGCGTTGCGGGAGCGGATCGAGCAGCGCAAGGCCGAGAAGACCGCGCCCGTCGAGGCCGGTGCCAAGCTGAGCGGGCAGGCCGCCGAGCTGCTCGCGGCGGTACGGGCCGTGGAGAGCGGCGCGAAGTCCGGGGACGCGTTCTTCGCCTCCCCGGCGCCCGCGCCGCGCCGCGCCGCGCCCGAGCCCGCTCCTGTCCCGGCCGCGCCGGCACGGGCTGCCGCCCCCGCCCCCGCCGCGCCGGAGGCCGTGGCGTCCGTACGGGCCGTACTGACCGAGGGCGGCGCCCCCGAGGCGCTGGCCGGGCCGGTCGCGGGCGTACTCGGGGAGCAGGCCGGGCAGGTGCTGCGCGACGACCCGTGGCAGCTGCTGTCCGTGCCCGGGGTGCGGCCCGAACAGGCCGACGGATTCGCGCGCGCACTGCTCGGCGCCGAGTGCGGTCCCGGCGACGAGCGCCGGACGGCGGCGCTCGTCGGATGGCTCCTGGAGCGGGCGGCGGTCCGGGGCCACACCGTCCTGGAGTCCGGCGCCGTCCGCAAGGCGCTGACCGAGCACAAGGTGCCCGACCCGGACGAGGCCGTTCGGAACGCGGTCGCCGAGGGCGTGGTGCTGGCCTTCCAGGACGGCGCGCAGGACGGCGCGGCCGACGAGTCCGACAGCGAGGAGCCGGTGGAGGTCCTGCTGGGGCTCGACCGGTACGCCCTCGCCGAGGAAAGCCTCGCCGAGGGCTTCGCCCGGCTGGCCAGTACGTTCGGCAACGCGGCGGAAACGGCCGACTGGGACGCCGGCGGCGTCTCGCCCTCCGCCGCCGAAGTGATCCGCGCCGTCGCCGCGAACGGCCTGGTCGCCCACAGCGGCGGTGAGGCCGCCCGTGCCGAACCGGCCGCGCTGGTCGCCACGGCACGCCGCCTCGGCCTGCGGGCGTACGCCGCGTCGCACAGCGCCGACGGCCGCCGGCGTCTCGCCGCCGCGCTCGACGACGCGTCGGCCTCGGTCACCGTCTCCGGCCTGCTCGCCGGGGCCGAGGGCCCCGGCCGGGACGAGGACGGCGCGTTCGCCCTCGATCTGCTGGTCGTGCTGGACGCCCCGCAGCTGGACGTGGAGAGCGCCGCGGTCCTCGTGGAGTCGCTGGCGGACGGCACCCGGCTCGTCCTCAGCGGCGATCCCCACGTGCTGCCGTCCGCGGGCGCGGGCCGGGTCTTCGCGGACCTGCTGGCCTCCCGCGCGTGCCCGTACATCGTCTCGCGTACGCCCGACCCCGGCCCGATCGGTGAGCTGGTCTCCGGTATCGCGATCGGCGAGCTGAACCAGGTCGAGGCGCCCGGCAGGGAGGTGGTGATCGTTCCGGTCCGTGACGCCGGGGAGGCCGTGCACCGGACCGTCCAGCTGGTCGCCGACTCGGTGCCGCGCGCCTTCGGGGTGTCCGCCGCGCAGACCCAGGTGATCACCCCCGGGCACGGCGGTTCTGCGGGCACCCGCGCGCTCAACGCGGCGCTCAAGCAGCGACTCAACCCCGGCCCGGGCCGGTTCGGCGGCTTCGACCCGGGAGACCGGGTCGCCCACGTCCCGGCGCCCGGCAGGACGCTGCCCGGCACGGTCGTCTCGGCGGACGCCGACGGCCTGCACCTCGACTGCGAGGGCACGCCCGTCGTCGTACCGAAGGACCGGGTGGAGACCGAGGTACGGCACGCCTGGGCGCTCACCGCACACCAGGCGACCGGGATGCGGTGGCCCGCGGTCGTGGTCGTCCTGCCCGGTGACGCCGCCCCGGCGCTGGACCGCCCGTGGATCTACACCGCGTTCAGTCGCGGGGAGCGGCACCTGTCCGTGGTCCACGGCGTCGACCAGGCACTGCCCCGCGCGGTGGCCGAGATCCCGGACCGGCCCCGCACCACGCGGCTGCGCACCCTGCTCCAGCCCCTCGCCGCACGGCCGGACGAGCAGCAGGGCGAGCAGCCCGCCCCTTAGGAGGGCTGCGGAGGCGGACGGTCAGCGCTGGTCGTGGCCGTCCGCCTCGTCCAGCTCGTCGTCGAAGACGGAGCTGACGTCGAAACGGCACACGACCCGCTGCGGATCGGCCTGCTCGAAGGGGGCGTTCAGCCACTCCCCCGGCTCGGGCAGGTCCTCCGCGGCGGCGACCCACAGGGTGGAGTCGCCCTCCTCCAGCCCGAACTCCTTGTGCCGGGAGGCGATTTCGTCCGGCTCGTACTCGCCGAAGAGCACGCCCAGGGCAGCATGGACACTGCCGCCGACGACCGCCGCCGTACCGCTCCGCTCGTCGGTGTCGAGATCGGTGTCGGCGTCGATCACCGGGCCGTCGACGTCCGGGTCGAGATCGGCGATCCGCTGTGCCTGGGCGAGCAGCCGTTGCGTCCCCACCACCGCGTAGTCGCGACGGATGAGGACGGTCACCGCATTGGGCTCCTCGGGCCCGGTGTACGGCGGCATGGAGTCGTCCGACCCCGGGATCTCGAAGGGCGTGACCTCGTCGTACCGGTCGTAGAGCCGCTCGTCGTACGCCTCGGCGGCCGCGGCGAGCTCGTTGAACGCGTCGTAGACGGCCGGGTCGTCGTCCCCGGTGCGGCGTTCGACCGCGTCGAGGTGACGGTCGAGCGCGACTTTGACCGCCTCGGCGGCGGCGCGTACCTCGGCAGCGGTGGGATGCGCAGCATCAGACATAGTGCAGACGCTATCCGTACCAGGGCTCTGCCCGCACAATAGATGCGATGCCGGAATACGAATTTGTCGACGTGTACGTACCGCGCGGGGTCTCCCGCAAGGACGCGACCCGTCTGCTGACCGACCATGCCGAGTACGGACACTGGGAGTTGGACCGACTGAGTCTGCACCGGGACGGCAGCCGCCGCGTGCGGTTGCGCAGGCGGATCATCCGTCAGCTTCGCGCCACCTGGTGAAGACGGATCGGGCCCCGCGATCGCGGGGCCCGATCCATTCCTGCCGGCGCTTTCCCGCGTTACGCCGCGGAACGCGCCCTGCGGTACAGCACCGCACCGGCCAGCAGCAGCCCCGCCCCGGCCGGGACGATCACGCCGAGCGGAGTGCCGGCACCGGTCTCGGCCAGCGCTTCGGTGCCCTTGGGCTGGGTGATGGTCCGGGTGTCCGGTTCGTTCGGGGTTCCCGGCTTGCCGGGCGTCGCCGGCTCCTCCGGCTCCGCGGGCGCGTCCGGCTTCTCGGGGGTTTCCGGCGAGCCCGGGTTGCCCGGCTCCTCCGGCTCTCCGGGGTTGCCCGGCTCCTCCGGCTCCTCCGGCTCTCCGGGATCGCCCGGCTCCTCCGGCTCGCCCGGCGGTTCCTCGGTGCCCGGTCCCGGCGGAGTCCCGGTGGAGTCGTTGCCGCAGTCGTTGCCCGCGGCGGGGTTGGCGAGGCCGCCGACGGTGACGCTGTTTCCGCAGACGTTCACGGGGGCGTCGACCGGCACCTGGACGTGGTTGCCCGAGCCGACACCGGGGGAGTTGCTCGCGTGCCCTTCGGCCGCCGCTCCGCCCCCGTCGTGGTTCTTGCCGGGCTTCGAGCCCTTCGAGTCATTGGCGCAGCGATTGCCGACGGCGGGATTGAGCACCCCGATGACATTCACGGTGTTTCCGCACACATTGATCGGGGCGTTCACCGGAGCCTGTACGGAATTCCCGGACAGTACGCCCGGGGAATCCGAAGTGGATCCTTCGGCCCCCGAGCCGGCGTGCGCGTTTCCGCCCCCCACAGCCAGCAGACCGCTCGCGGCCGCCATGGTGATCAGGCTGTTTCTCGTTACCTGACGCATTCGTACGTTCCCCTGCCTCTTGCCTTCACCGAATACCCACGGGACGTTGCCGACCGCAGGTCGAACGCCCGGCGACCCCGGAGTGCGTGGCGCGCACTCCGGGGCCGCCCGGGCTCAGACCCTTACGGGTGCATGCCCAACGTCACTTGTTGATGCAGGTGTTGCCGAAGGCGGGGTTCAGCAGCCCGATCACGGAGACCGTGTTGCCGCACGCGTTCACCGGCACGTGGATCGGGGCCTGGACGACGTTGCCCGAAAGCACGCCGGGGGAACCGGCAGCAGCACCCTTGGCACCCGCGTCGGCAACGGCCATGCCCGCGCCGGCCAGAACCAGACCACCAGTAGCAGCCGCAGCAGCGACGACCTTCTTGATCATTACTTTTCCTCCTTGTTGGCAAATGCGGTTCAGCCGCGAACCACACCCCTCGTAACGAAGGGAAAGCAATTGGGCTACTAGCGTATGGTCGCATTCACTCTTTTCGGTTGAATAGCACACTCGGCCGATTATTGGGATTTTCGTTTCAGCAGTTGTCCAGGAAACGGTCCAGGACGCGCACGCCGAACTTCAGCCCGTCCACCGGAACCCGCTCGTCGACGCCGTGGAACATCCCGGCGAAGTCCAGCTCGGGCGGCAGCTTCAGCGGCGCGAAGCCGAAGCAGCGGATCCCGAGGTCGTCGAAGGACTTGGCGTCGGTGCCGCCGGAGAGCATGTACGGGACGGCGCGCGCGATGGGGTCCTCGGCCCTGAGCGCCACCTGCATCGCGTCGACGAGGCCCCCGTCGAAACTGGTCTCCAGGGCCTTGTCGCCGTGCACGTCCTCGCGCCGTACGCGCGGGCCGAGGATCCGGTCGAGGTCGGCGAGGAACTCGTCCTCGTACCCGGGCAGGAAGCGTCCGTCGACGTGCGCGGTCGCCTGCCCGGGGATCACGTTCACCTTGTAGCCCGCGCCGAGCATGGTCGGGGCGGCGGAGTTGCGCAGCGTGGCGCCGATCATCTTCGCGATGCCGCCGAGCTTGGCGAGCGTCGCGTCCATGTCCTCGGGGTCGAGCGGAGTGCCGAGCGCGTCCGAGAGCTCGTCCAGGAAGGACCGCACGGTCTTGGTGACCCGCACCGGCCACGTGTGCCGCCCGAGCCGCCCCACGGCCTCGCACAGCTCGGTGATCGCGTTGTCGCTGTTGGTCATCGAGCCGTGGCCGGCCGTGCCGTCCACGGTGAGCCGCATCCAGTGCATGCCCTTCTGCGCCGTCTCCACGAGATAGAGCCGCAGGTTCTCGTTGACGGTGAAGGAGAAGCCGCCGACCTCGCCGATGGCCTCCGTGACGCCGTCGAAGAGGTCCGGGTGCTTGTCGACGAGGTGCCGGGCCCCGTACGTGCCGCCCGCCTCCTCGTCGGCGAGGAAGGCCAGCACGATGTCGCGCGGGGGCTTGCGGCCGCTGCGCATCCTGTCGCGCACGACCGCGAGGGTCATCGCGTCCATGTCCTTCATGTCGACCGCGCCCCGGCCCCACACGCAGCCGTCCGCGATCTCGCCCGCGAAGGGGTGGTGCGTCCAGTCCTGGGCGTTGGCCGGTACGACGTCGGTGTGCCCGTGGATGAGCAGTGCGGGCTTGGACGGGTCCTCGCCCTCGATCCTGGCCACGGTGGAGGCCCGTCCCGGGTGGGACTCGAAGATCTGCGGTTCGAGCCCCACCTCGGCGAGCTTCTCGGCGACGTACTCCGCCGCGGCGCGCTCCCCCGGCCCCGAGTGGTCTCCGTAGTTGCTGGTGTCGATCCTGATCAGGTCACGGCAGAGATCGACGACCTCGTCCTCGCCCGGAACCGTCCGGTCCGTCTTCGACTCGCTCACGCTGCTTCCTCCCACTGGCGTTGCTGGTGGTCGCCCTCATCCTCCCGCTGCCGGTCAGGGGGTGTGATCAGGGGGTCTGAATGTTTGCTATGGTTTTCCACGTCGGAACGGCCCAGGGCCGCGAGACAGACACCTTGTCCGGGTGGCGGAATGGCAGACGCGCTAGCTTGAGGTGCTAGTGCCCTTTATCGGGCGTGGGGGTTCAAGTCCCCCCTCGGACACCAGCGAAGAACCCCCAGTGGAACTGGGGGTTCTTCTGTTTTCAGTGCCCTCTGGTGATCCACTCCTGGAGGTGCGGGGCCTCCGCGCCGATGGTGGTCCCGTCACCGTGGCCGGTGCGGACGGCCGTGTCCGGCGGCAGGGCGAGCAGCCGGTCGCGGATCGAGTCGATGATCGTCGGGAAGTCCGAGAAGGACCGGCCGGTGGCGCCGGGGCCGCCGGCGAAGAGGGTGTCGCCGGTGAAGACGGTGGCCAGCTCCGGGGCGTACAGGCAGACCGCGCCGGGGGCGTGTCCCGGGGTGTGCAGGACGGTCAGTGCGGTGCCGGCGACGGTGAGGGTCTGGTTGTCGGTGAGCTCGCCGTCGGGAGCGCGGCCGGGGTGGGTGTGCTTCCACAGGGGCAGGTCGTCGGGGTGCAGGAGGATCGGCGCGCCGGTGGCGGCGGCGAGGGCCGGTGCCGCGTCGATGTGGTCGTTGTGGGCGTGCGTGCAGACGATGGCGCGCAGGGTGCGGCCGCCGAGGGCGGCCAGGATGGCACCGGCGTCGTGGGCGGCGTCGATGACGATCGCCTCGGTGTCGTCGCCGACGATCCAGACGTTGTTGTCGACCTCCCAGGTGCCGCCGTCGAGGGAGAAGGTGCCGGAGGTGGTCAGGTGGTCGATGCGTGCGGAGGTCATGCGAATTCCACCACCGAGCGCAGTACGTCGCCCTGGTGCATGCGGGTGAAGGCCTTCTCGACGTCGCCCAGGCCGATGGTCTCGGTGACGAAGGCGGCGAGGTCGATGCGGCCCTGCTGGTGCAGGTCGATCAGCATCGGGAAGTCGCGGGAGGGCAGGCAGTCGCCGTACCAGGAGGACTTGAGGGCTCCGCCGCGGCCGAAGACGTCGATCAGGGGGAGTTCCAGGGTCATGTCGGGGGTGGGGACGCCGACGAGGACGACGGTGCCGGCCAGGTCGCGGGCGTAGAACGCCTGCTTGTACGTCTCGGGGTGGCCCACCGCCTCGATGACCACGTCGGCGCCGAAGCCGCCGGTGAGTTCGCGGACGGCCTCCACGGGGTCGGTGGAGCGGGAGTTGACGGTGTGGGTGGCGCCCATGGTGCGGGCGGTCGCCAGTTTGCGGTCGTCGATGTCGACCGCGATGATCTTCGACGCGCCCGCGAGCCGGGCGCCCACGATCGCCGCGTCGCCGACGCCGCCGCAGCCGATGACGGCGACCGAGTCGCCGCGGGTGACCCGGCCGGTGTTGATGGCGGCGCCGATGCCCGCCATGACGCCGCAGCCCAGCAGCCCGGCGACGGCGGGCGAGGCGGCGGGGTCGACCTTGGTGCACTGGCCGGCCGCGACCAGGGTCTTCTCGGCGAACGCGCCGATGCCGAGTGCCGGGGACAGCTCGGTGCCGTCGGACAGGGTCATCTTCTGCTTCGCGTTGCGGGTGTCGAAGCAGTACTGGGGGCGGCCGCGCAGACAGGCCCGGCACTGGCCGCACACCGCACGCCAGTTGAGGATGACGAAGTCTCCGGGGGCGACGCCGGTGACGCCTTCGCCGACCGTCTCGACGATGCCCGCCGCCTCATGGCCGAGGAGGAAGGGGAAGTCGTCGTTGATCCCGCCCTGCTTGTAGTGCAGGTCGGTGTGGCAGACCCCGCACGCCTGGATCTTCACGACGGCCTCGCCGGGACCGGGATCGGGAATCGTGATCGTCTCCACCCGCACCGGCTCGTTCTTCCCCGGGGCGATTACCCCCTGGACCTGCTGTGTCATAGGTGGACTTCCTTCCTCACGCATGGAGTACGGGGACCGCTTCCGCACCGTACCCGCTCCGCGGACCGGCGTCGCAGACCCGCTGTCCGCCCACGCGGGTGCCGGCGGGTCCCGGCGGTCTTCCCGGGCGGCGCCGCGACGGGACGTGGTCCAGCGCCTCGCGTACGGCGCGGCCGCCGGGGGCGTGGAAGGAGGCCTGGACGCCGGGGGCGTCCGGTGCGGTGACGTACCGGCGCAGTCCGGCGGGGCGGCGAAGCCGGTGCCGCGGCCGGCCGTGGGGCAGCCGGGACGCGCACGTGGCCCGTCCGGCAGGGATCTTCGCGAAGGCACCGCCGCGATGGGCGGGCTCTCGGGCCGACTGTGCGGCCCCGGGCCCCGCCCGGGGCCGAGCGGTGCGCGCCCGCCTCCCGGGCGACGCTGCGTGCCGGGGCCTCGGCGGTGCCTCCGGCGGATGCGGTCGTGTTCGTGGGGTGAGTGCTCCGGCCACGACCGCGCCGTACGTATCGGCGGCCCCGGTGGTGGCCTCGTGCCGCGGCCGTCGCGCCGGCGTGCGGCGGCCGCGGCGCGGCTCCAGGAGTCGTGTGCGCGGCAACGCACGGAGGGTGGCACCCCGCCGTGGGGTGCCACCCTCCGCGTCGTACGGAGCGGGCGGGCTAGACGTGCTTGCGGTCCGCCGCCAGCACGGCCACCCGCTTGCGGACCACGAACCAGCCGCCGACCAGGGCCGCCGCGATCAGCGGGAGGCACATCACGGTCGTCCGGCCGATGCCGCCGCCCCACCACATCAGGACGACGACGCTGGCGAGGAAGACCAGCGTGACGATCTGCGTGTACGGGGCCCAGGGCAGCTGGTAGGAGGGGCGGGTGACCTTGCCCTCCCGGGCGCGGCGCCAGAAGAGCAGCGAGCACAGCATGATCATGCCCCAGGTGCCGAGGATGCCGATCGACGCGAAGTTGAGGACGATCTCGAAGGCCTCGCCGGGCATGACGTAGTTGAGGCCGACGCCGAGGACGCCGAAGCCGGCGGTGAGCAGGATGCCGCCGTACGGGACCTGGCCCTTGTTCATGCGGCCCGTGAACTTCGGCGCGGAGCCCGCCAGCGCCATGGAGCGCAGGATGCGGCCGGTGGAGTACAGGCCGGAGTTCAGGCTGGAGAGGGCCGCCGTCAGCACGACGAGGTTCATCACGTCGGCGGCGCCGGGGACGCCGAGCTTGTTCATGACGGTGACGAAGGGGCTCTCGTCGCCGGAGTACGCCGTGTACGGGAGCAGCAGCGCGAGCAGGACGACCGAGCCGACGTAGAACAGGCCGACGCGCCACATGATCGAGTTGATCGCCTTCGGCATGATCTTCTCGGGGTTCTTGGTCTCACCCGCGGCGACGCCGCACAGCTCGACCGAGGCGTATGCGAAGACGACGCCCTGGATGACCAGGAGCATCGGCAGCATGCCGACCGGGAACAGGCCGCCGCCGTCACTGACGGTGGAGAAGCCCGGAGTGTGGCCGTCGAGCTGGTGCTGGGTGACGACGAGGTAGATGCCGATGGCCATGAAGACCACCAGGGCGGCGACCTTGATGATCGCGAACCAGAACTCCATCTCGCCGAAGTACTTCACCGAGATCAGATTCGCGGTGAGGACGACGGCGAGGGCGATCAGGGCGAGGATCCACTGGGGCACGTCGCTGAACATGGCCCAGAAGTGGGCGTAGGTCGCGGCGGCCGTGATGTCGGCCACAGCGGTGGTCGACCAGTTGAGGAAGTACAGCCAGCCCGCCGCGAAGGCGCCCTTCTCCCCCATGAACTCACGGGCGTACGACACGAAGGCGCCGGAGGACGGGCGGTAGAGGACCAGCTCACCCAGCGCACGGACGACGAAGAAGGCGAAGACGCCGCAGATCGCGTAGGCGATGGCCAGGGACGGGCCCGCGCCTGCCATGCGTCCGCCCGCGCCCAGGAACAGGCCGGTGCCTATCGCTCCGCCGATGGCGATCATGTTGATGTGGCGGGACTTGAGGTCCTTGCTGTAACCCTCGTCACCCGCGTCGACATGTGGGGATGTCGGCACAGGGTCGGCGGGACCGGCCGGGGCCGCAGACAGAGTGCGGTCACTCATGAATTTTTTCGCCTTCATTTGGGGGGAGTGCGGCGCCGGGCCGCACGATCGCGTGAAGAGTGATCTCGACGTGTTCGAGGTGGGCGGCCATCGCCTGTACGGCCGCCCCCTCGGAGCCGCGGACGATGGCGTCCACGAGGGCCCGGTGCTCGAGATCCGACTGGCGTCGCCGGTCCCCGAGCTGGTTCAGGAAGGTGGACTGCCGGGCGAGGGCGTCCCTGATCTCTTCGATGATCTTGCGGAAGACAGGATTGCCCGAAGTCTGTGCGACACAGGTGTGGAAGAGCGTGTCCAGCGTCACCCAGGCGGCGGGATCGGACTCCTGCTCCATCTTCCCGATCAGATGCGTCAGCAGGTCGACATCGTCCTGCGTCCGCCGAAGAGCAGCGTAACCCGCGACGGGGATCTCGACATGCCGCCGCACTTCGAGCAGGTCGCGGGAGGAGTACGCGCCGAAGACCGGATTCTGGTCGGGCCCGCTCGCCGCGACGTACGTGCCCTTGCCGGCCCGGGAGACCGTGAGGCCGAGCGCCTGGAGGGCGCGCAGGGCCTCCCGCACGACGGAGCGGCTGACCTCGAAGCGTTTGCCGAGCTCCGCCTCCGTCGGAAGTTTCTCACCGACGGCGAGCTCTCCCCGCTCTATCGCGTCCCGGAGGTGGGTGAGGACGGCTTCCATCGCGCTGATGCGCCGGGGTGCGCCGCCACCTGTCCGGCTGTCTGACAAGACCATGCGGAGAATGCTCGGAGGTCGGACATACAAGCGTCAAGAGTGACCAGAGAGTTGATTTGAAGCAAAGAAAAGGATAACGAGGCGGACATTAAGGGCGTATCACGGGGCGAGAACGTCGAGCTCCTGGAGGGCGCCGACGGCGATCTCGCGGGTGAGCCGTTCGGCCCGTACCGCGTCGCCCTCCCTTACGGCTTCGGCGACTTGGACGTGCAGCGTGACGGCCGCGGGGTCCGGGTCCTCGAACATCACCTGGTGCCTGGTACGCCCGCTGAGGACCTCCGCCACCACGTCGCCGAGCCGGGCGAACATCTCATTGCCTGATGCACGCAGTACGACGCGGTGGAAGGCGATGTCGTGCACGAGGTACGCGTCGAGCTGCCGACCGCGCGAGGTGGCGACCATGCCGAGTGCGCGCTCGGTGAGCTCCGCGCACTGCTCCGGGGTCGCGAACTGCGCGGCGAGTCCGGCGGCCACCGGCTCCACGGCGGAGCGCAGGACGGTCAGGGAGCGCAGCTGGCGGGGGCGGTCGGCGCCGGCCAGCCGCCAGCGGATGACCTGCGGGTCGTAGACGTTCCACTGCTCGGTGGGGCGCACGGTCACGCCCACCCGGCGCCGGGACTCCACCAGGTGCATCGACTCCAGGACCCGGACCGCCTCACGGACCACCGTGCGCGAGACGTCGAAGCGCTGGGCGAGCTCGTCCGTACGCAGCACGCTGCCGGGCGGGTACTCACCGGCGGTGATCGCGGGACCGAGGCTTTCCAGCAGCTGGGCGTGCAGTCCCCGGGCCTGGTTGGTCATGGGGTCAGCGTACGGGGCACCCTGCGGAAACAAAAAGTACGACGTTTATGTCACAGCCTCTTGAATACGTCGTACCTAATAGGTTTCAGTAGCGCGACGGACCGATGTCGAAGAAGACAGCGAGGCACTCGACTCATGAACAGCCCCCACGTCGTCGTGGTGATGGGCGTGGCAGGGACCGGCAAGACCACCATCGGTCCCCTGCTCGCCGAACGGCTCGACGTTCCGTACGCCGAGGGTGACGACTTCCACCCCCCTGCCAACATCGCCAAGATGTCCGCCGGCACCCCGCTGGACGACTCGGACCGGTGGCCCTGGCTCGACTCGATCGGCCGGTGGGCGCACGGCAGGGCCGGGCTCGGCGGCGTCGTGAGCAGCTCCGCGCTCAAGCGGTCCTACCGCGACCGGCTGCGGGCGGCCGCCCCCGGCGCCGTGTTCCTGCACCTCACGGGCGACCGGGAACTGATCGAGGAGCGGATGCGGGAGCGCAAGGGCCACTTCATGCCCACCGCCCTGCTGGATTCGCAGTACGCCACCCTGGAGCCGCTCCAGGAGGACGAGGCGGGCGTGTCCGTGGACGTCTCCGGCACCCCCCAGGACATCACCGAGCGAGCCGTCGCGGCCCTGCGCCGGCTCGACGGCGGCCAGTAAGACTTCAGGAAGAACTTCAGAAAGAAGAAGACCGTGACCAGTCTCAGCGTCGAGACGCTGGCAGCGGACGCCGTCGAGCCGATCACCTCGGCGGGCAACGGCCAGTTGGGGATAGCAGTCCTCGCGGGCATCGCCGTCATCGTCCTGCTCATTACGAAGTTCAAGCTCCACGCCTTCCTGGCGCTGACCATCGGGTCGCTGGCGCTCGGGGCGTTCGCGGGTGCCCCCCTCGACAAGGCCATCTCCAGCTTCTCGACCGGCCTCGGCAACACGGTCGCGGGCGTCGGCGTACTGATCGCGCTCGGCGCGATCCTCGGCAAGCTGCTCGCCGACTCCGGCGGCGCGGACCAGATCGTCGACACGATCCTCGCGAAGGCGAGCGGCCGGGCGATGCCCTGGGCGATGGTGCTGATCGCGAGCATCATCGGCCTGCCGCTCTTCTTCGAGGTCGGCATCGTGCTGCTGATCCCGGTGGTGCTGCTGGTCGCCAAGCGCGGCAACTACTCGCTGATGCGGATCGGCATCCCGGCGCTGGCCGGTCTGTCCGTGATGCACGGGCTGATCCCGCCGCACCCCGGCCCGCTGGTCGCGATCGACGCGATCGGCGCCAACCTGGGCGTCACGCTGGCGCTCGGTGTGCTCGTCGCGATTCCGACCGTGATCATCGCGGGGCCGCTCTTCTCGAAGTACGCCGCCCGCTGGGTCGACGTACCGGTGCCCGAGAAGATGGTCCTTCAGCGTCCGTCCGAGGACCTGGAGCGCCGTCCCGGCTTCGGCGCAACCGTCGCCACGGTGATGCTGCCGGTCGTGCTGATGCTGGCCAAGGCGCTCGTGGACATCGTGGTCAACGATCCCGAGAACGTCGTCCAGCGGGTCACGGACGTCATCGGCTCGCCGCTGATCGCGCTGCTCGCCGCCGTGCTGGTGGGACTCTTCACGCTGGGCCGCGCCGCCGGGTTCACCAAGGACCGCCTCTCCTCGACCGTCGAGAAGTCGCTCGCCCCGATCGCGGGCGTGCTGATGATCGTCGGCGCGGGCGGCGGCTTCAAGCAGACGCTCATCGACGTGGGCGTCGGCCAGATGATCCTGGACTTCTCCGAGGACTGGGCGATCCCGACGCTGCTGCTGGCCTGGCTGATCGCCGTCGCCATCCGGCTCGCGACGGGCTCGGCGACCGTGGCCACCATCTCGGCGGCCGGTCTCGTCGCCCCGCTCGCGGCCGACATGTCGACGTCGCACACGGCGCTGCTGGTGCTCGCGGTGGGGGCGGGATCGCTCTTCTTCAGCCACGTCAACGACGCCGGGTTCTGGCTGGTGAAGGAGTACTTCGGGATGGACGTCGGCCAGACCGTCAAGACCTGGTCGGTGATGGAGACGATCATCTCGGTGGTCTCGCTGGTCTTCGTGCTGCTGTTGTCACTCGTCCTTTAGGCCCTGGCCGGCGGGGCCCTGTGCTCCGCCGCCCCCAACGGGTTTTCCCGTTCCGCCCGTTGACGGTCCGCAGTCCCGGTGCGCATGCCGCGCCGGGACTGCGGCGCATCAGGGCCGTCCCCATGTGTCCGGCGACCGCCGCCCCCATGGCGAAGTCGGGCCGGCCGCAAACGAAGGTGGCTGCACCGGGCCGCCGTGCGCGTGGCCGAGCGGCTTGACCCGCGCGCGCAGCGCGAGCGGTACGTCCGCCCGGCGGGCCTGCCGGAGGGTGCGGCTCCCGCTGCACGTACCGGGGACGGGGCGGCGGCCGACGGGAGCGCCGCCGCCGTCCGGGCCTCCGGTTGGCTGAGGAGTCACAGGACGATTCGAGCACCCGCGGCCGCAGGGGCCGGGGACCGCGGGTGCCCGTCGGACTTCCGTCCGACCCGCCCCGGACGCCGTCAGGCTTCGGTGGCCTGCTTCTCCAGCTGGAACGCCTCGTTGCCCAGGCCGATCCGGGCGTGCACCTCGGGCTTCGCGCGGCGCAGTACGGCGCCGTACACCAGGCCCGCGGCGAGTGCGGCGCCGATGACGCCCGGCAGGACCCAGTTCAGTGCGGAGCCCGGGCCCGCGCCCACGAGCACGCCGAAGTCCTTGACCGTGTAGAACGCGATGACCAGCAGGGCCGCCCCGGCGGTGCCGGAGGCCACCAGGCGTCCCGCCTGCGCCCGGCCGGCCCCGCGGCGTACGAAGAAGGTGATGACCGCGAGCGACGCGGCGGCCATCAGCACGATGACGCCGAGCGCGCCGACGTTGCCCATCCAGGTGAACAGGTGCAGCACCGGCACGGTCGGGTCGCCGGCCGGTGTGTCGTCGGTGAGCGCGAAGGCGAGGACGACGGCCGCGGACACACCGGACTGGAGCAGGGAGCCGGCGGCGGGCGCGCCGCTCGTCTTGTTCGTACGTCCGAAGGATGCGGGCAACAGGCCCTCGCGGCCCATCGCGAAGGCGTACCGCGCGACGACGTTGTGGAAGCTGAGCAGCGCCGCGAACATGCCGGTCACGAAGAGGATGTGGAGTACGTCGGTGAAGGTGGGGCCGAGCCTGCTCTCGGTGAGGGCGAAGAGGAGGCCGGGTCCCTGTTCCCCCGCCACCTTGACGATCTGGCCTGGGCCGGCCGCGACGCTGAGCGCCCAGGCGCTCAGCGCCAGGAAGAGCGCGGCGTAGCCGACGGCGAGGAACATCACGCGGGAGACGACGATCTGCGGGCGGCTGGTCTCCTCGGCGTACACCGGGGCCTGCTCGAAGCCGACGAAGGCGGCGATGCAGAAGCAGAGCGCGGTACCGAGTCCGGCTCCGGTGAGGGTCTCGGGGTTGAACGCCTGGAGGGACAGGCCCTCCTTGGCCGGGTCGGCGATCGCGGCCACGTCGAAGATCACGACGAGCGCGCACTCGACGACCAGCAGGACGCCGAGCACCTTGGCGTTGAGGTCGATCTTGAGCCAGCCGAGCGCGCCGACGACCAGCACGGCGAGGAGTGCGGGGATCCACCAGGCGAGGGTGATGTCGAGGTAGGTGGCGAAGATCCCGGAGATCTCGAAGCCGAGGATGCCGTAGATGCCGACCTGCATGGCGCTGTACGCGACGAGGGCGACCAGGGAGGCTCCGGCGCCGGCGGTCGGGCCGAGGCCGCGGGCTATGTAGGCGTAGAAGGCGCCGGCGTTGTGGACGTGGCGGCTCATCTCGGCGTATCCGACGCTGAACAGCATCAGGACCACGCCGAGGATGACGAAGAGGAGGGGCTGTCCGACGACGCCCATCACGCCGTATGTAGTGGGCATGACACCTGCGACGACCATGAGCGGGGCGCTCGCGGCCAGCACGGACAGCAGGAGACCCGTCGTGCCGAGGCGGCCGGCCCGCAGCGCGCGCTCCTGCCCCTTGTACGTACGGATCTCGCCGCTTGCGCCGGCGCTTCTGCTCTTCTCGCTCGTGCTCGAACTGCCCGTCGACATGGCGGGGTTGTCCCTTCGCTTCGGTGACGTGTCGTGCGGAGTCATGTGATTCGGTGACGTGCCGTGCGGAGTCATGCGATGCCGAGCGCGGCACGGCGCGCGGCGCGGAAAGCCCGCTGCGGGTCCCGGTCGGGGTACGACCACGGGGCTTCGGTGGCGTGCGGGCCGATGCGGTTGAGGAGGGCGGCCGCCTCGGCGGACCTGCCTTCGCAGAGCTTCGCGTGGGCCAGGAAGTTGAGGTCGACGAGGCGGCGCGGGTGCCCCTCGTGCTCCCACTCCAGCCACCAGTCGAACGCCGTCTTCATCACCTGGCGGGCGCGGCGGCCCGTCCAGTGGCCGGATGCCCCGGGGTCCTTCGACTCACGGCCCGCGACGGCGAGGGCGCGGTAGCGCTCGGCGTGGGCGACCACGGGGAGTACGGCGAGCGGGGAGTCGGCCGGGGCCTGCTCGGCGGCCCAGGCGGCGAAGTCGTACACCTCGTGGAGCGGGTCGCTGCCGGTGTCCGGCCTGCGTTCGGCGAGGCGGGCCGCCATCAGGTGGTGGGCGTGGTGGTGCTCGGGGTGGCGCAGCCGTACCTGGTCGAAGAGCTGGGTGACTTCTTCCTCCGTGCCGAGGGAACGGGCCAGGAGCAGCAGGGCCAGCCAGGGAGTCGGGTCGGCGGGCGCGTGCGCGGCGGCGCGGCGGCACGCCTCGCGCGCCAGGGCCTCGGGCTCCTTGCCGCGCAGTGCGCCGAGGACGGCGGCGCAGGCGACGAGGGTGACGGCGTCGGCGCTCTCGGGCTCGGCGAGCACCCAGTCCCCGGCCCAGGCGGCGGCGCCGGCGGCCTGGGCGAGCACGACGAGGCGGTGGCCCCGGCGGTCCCAGTCGTCACCGGTCGCGGCGATCAGGGAACGGGCCCTGGTCCAACGGCCCTGGGACAACTGGGCACGTACGGCGACGAGTTCGGTGTCGTCGAGGGCGGGGTCGAAGGAGTGGTCGGTCCGGCGGCGGGAGCGGCCGAGGGGTGGCGGAGGTGGGGGCATCCGCGGGTCCTCCACGGCGCAGAGTGCGAGCATCTGATCGCGCACAGCAAAGCGGTAGGGGGCGCTTCACGTCAAGGCCGGTCTGGACCAACTTTGAGCTGCGGCGCGGTAGTTGAACTCAGCCCTATCTCCCGCGCCCCGCTTGCCCCGGCACCTAGTCTTGTCGCATGTCTGAACGCTCACCGCTGCCGCCGTGCCTGTTCGCCTTTCCCGGCCCGCTGCGCGACCGGCTGGTCGCCGCCGTGCTGGCCGGCGAGAAAGTGTCGACGACCGGTCTGCTCGCCGAGTACGAGGCGGAGAAGGAGGAGCTGCCGCCGGCCGGTGAGCGCTCCGTGGTGATCGACTCGGACGGCCGCGAGGTCGCGGTGGTCGAGCTGACCGAGGTGCGGGTGCTGGCGCTCGGCGACGTGGACCTCCAGCACGCGCTGGACGAGGGCGAGGGGTACACGTCGGTCGCCGCCTGGCGCGCGGGGCACGAGAGGTTCTGGCACAGCGAGGAGATGCGGGAGGCGCTGGGCGACCCGGAGTTCACGGTCGACGACACGACGCCGGTCGTCGCCGAGCGCTTCCGGGTCGTGGAGCGGCTGGACGGGGCGGAGCCGGCGTAGGCGGTGCGCTCGCGGCGGCTCTCCGTCTGCGCCGCCGTCCGCGCCGCCTCCTTGCGCCGCCGCCCGTACCGCCTCCTTGCGCCACCGCCTTCGCCGCCACCCGTGCCCCCGCCTACGCCACCGCCTTCGCCGCCGCGCGGCCCGCCGCGCGGCCGGAGAAGAGGCAGCCGCCCAGGAAGGTGCCTTCCAGGGAGCGGTAGCCGTGCACGCCGCCTCCGCCGAACCCCGCCGCCTCGCCCGCCGCGTACACGCCGGGCAGCGCGCCGCCGCCCTCCGTGAGCACCCGCGAGGACAGGTCGGTCTCCAGCCCTCCGAGCGACTTGCGGGTGAGGATGTGCAGGCGTACGGCGATGAGCGGGCCCGCCTGGGGGTCGAGGATGCGGTGCGGCGGTGCCGTACGGATCAGCTTGTCGCCCAGGTAGTTGCGGGCGCCGCGGATCGCCATCACCTGGAGGTCCTTGGTGAAGGTGTTGGTGATCTCGCGGTCGCGGGCGGTGATCTCGTGGCGCAGCGCGGCCTCGTCGATCAGCGGCTCCCCGGTGAGCGCGTTCATGCCGCGCACCAGTGAGGCCAGGTCCTTCTCGACGACGAAGTCCGCGCCCCTGTCCATGAACGCCTTGACCGGCGCCGGTACGACCGCCCGCGCCCGGCCGATGACGTCGCGCACCGACTTCCCCGTCAGGTCCGGGTTCTGCTCGGACCCCGAGAGCGCGAACTCCTTGCCGATGATCTTCTGGTCGAGGACGAACCAGGTGTAGTCGTACCCGGTCTTCATGATGTGGTCGAGCGTGCCCAGGGTGTCGAAGCCGGGGAAGAGGGGCACGGGCAGCCGCCTGCCGCGGGCGTCGAACCAGAGGGACGAGGGGCCCGGCAGGATGCGGATGCCGTGCCTGGCCCAGACGGGGTTCCAGTTCTGGATGCCCTCGGTGTAGTGCCACATCCGGTCGCGGTTGATCATGCGGCCGCCGGCCGCCTCCGTGACGCCGAGCATCAGGCCGTCGACGTGCGCGGGTACGCCGGAGAGCATCGAGGCGGGCGGCGTGCCGAGCCGCTGGGGCCAGTTGGCGCGTACGAGATCGTGGTTGCCGCCGATACCGCCCGAGGTGACGATCACCGCCTGGGCCCTCAGCTCGAAGGACCCGGTCACCTCCCGGCTGCTGGCGGCGCCGCGCTCGGCGGCCGAGGGCTCCAGGACCTCCCCGGTGACGGTGTCCACCGATCCGGCGCTGCGGGCGAGCCCGGTGACGCGGTGGCGGAACCTCAGCCGGACCAGGCCGCGCGCCACCCCGTCACGCACGCGACGCTCGAAGGGGGCGACGATGCCCGGGCCGGTGCCCCAGGTGATGTGGAAGCGGGGTACGGAGTTGCCGTGTCCGGTGGCGTCGTAACCGCCGCGCTCGGCCCAGCCGACGACCGGGAAGAAGCGCACGCCCTGCCCGTGCAGCCAGGCCCTCTTCTCACCGGCGGCGAAGTCGACGTACGCCTCGGCCCACTTGCGCGGCCAGTGGTCCTCCTCCCGGTCGAAGCCGGCCGTGCCGTGCCAGTCCTGGAGGGCCAGCTCGCGGCTGTCCTTGATGCGCATGCGGCGCTGCTCGGGAGAGTCGACGAAGAAGAGCCCGCCGAAGGACCAGTGCGCCTGGCCGCCGACGGACTGTTCGGGCTCCTGGTCGAGCAGAATCACCCTGCGGCCCGCGTCGACGAGTTCCGCGGTGGCCGCCAGGCCGGCGAGGCCCGCCCCGATCACGATCACATCAGCGTCGTACGCCATGGTTTCCGTCCTTGCCGGGGCGAGTGGAACGATCCGAGCGGGAAGTTACTCGTGCGTCAGATCTTCGGCAGCGGTGGGCGGAGCGTCAACAGGTCCACAAGGGTGGGATTGGATGGCCGTATGAATCCTGTGAGTCCGGCGAGTCCGGTGAACCCCGCTGACGAAATCCTGGACATCGTCGACGAGAACGACGAGGTGACCGGGCAGGCCCCGCGCGGTGAGGCGTACGCGCGCGGTCTGCGCCACCGCTGCGTCTTCGTCCTGGCGCGGGACGGCGAGGGCCGGTACTTCGTGCACCGCAGGACGCCGGTGAAGCTGGTCTTCCCCTCGATGTACGACATGTTCGTGGGCGGGGTCGTCGGCGCGGGCGAGTCGTACGACGAGGCGGCGCTGCGGGAGGCGGAGGAGGAGCTGGGCGTCCCGGGGCTGCCCGCGCCCGTGCCGCTGTTCAAGTTCCTGTACGAGAGCGGCGACGCCACGCGGACCTGGTGGTCGTACGTCTACGAGGTGCGCTGCGATCCGCCGGTGAGCCCGCAGCCGGAGGAAGTGGCGTGGCACGCCTTCCTGACCCGGGCGGAGCTGGAGCGGCGGCTCGCCGGCCCGGGGTGGGAGTGGGTGCCGGACGGCCTGGCGGCGTGGGAACGGCTGCGCGCCTTCAGGGACGGTTCGACCGAATCCGGCCGGTAGGGTGCGATGGGTGATCGAGTTCGTGCGGAGTCTGCGGCTGTGGTTCGCGCCGCAGCGCATCAGGGAAGAGGGCGAGACCCCCGACTACCGCTTCTCGCTGGCCAACGAGCGCACCTTCCTCGCCTGGATCCGTACCGCGCTGGCTCTCATCGGCGGCGGTTTCGCGGTCGACCAGTTCCTGCCGGACCTGGTCTGGGAGGTCCGCGCCGGCATGGCGCTCGGGCTGCTGGCGGCCGGGGTGCTGTGCGCGCTGCGGGCGGTCAACCACTGGGTGCGCTGCGAGGGGGCCATGCGGCGCGGCGAGGATCTTCCCGTCACCCGTTTCCCGACGCTGCTGAGCCTCGTGGTCGCCGTCGTCGCGGTCGCCATGGTGGTGGTGGTCCTCTTCGGCTGGGGAGGCAGCCGTTGACCGCCCCCGCCCCCGCCAGGGACCCCGGCCTCCAGCCGGAGCGGACCCGGCTGGCCTGGCGCAGGACCACGCTGTCCTGCACGGTGGTGGCCGTACTCGCGGCGAAGCAGGCGCTCCACGACGGGACCGGCGTGGTCCCGGTGGTCGCCGCGGCGCTCTGCGCGCTCGTCTGGCTGGGGTTCCTGCGGGTCGCCCACCGCCGCATCCAGGCTGTCGGCGGCACGGCACGGCCGGCCCCGATGCCGGTGCGCGCCGCGCTGACGGCGACGGCCTGCACGATCGCCCTCGCCGGGTTCGCCGTGGCGATCGTGGTCTGACCCGGACCCGGACCCGGACCCGGACCGGACCCGGGTGAAGCGGGCGTTCGGGATTAGCCTTGAAGTACCGCAAAGCACCCGGAACCGCACCAGAGGTGAATGTGATGACCCCCCTCCACCAGGAGCACGCCACCCACGGGCACACGCACGGACCGGCCTGCGGACACACCGCGGTGCCGCACGGCGACCACACCGACTACGCGCACAACGGGCACATGCACCGCGAGCACTCCGGGCACTGGGACGAGTGCGAGTCCGCGGACCACATCACGCACGGCAGCCACACGCATCAGCACGGCCAGGACTGCGGGCACAGCGCCGTCACCCACGGCGACCACCTCGACTACGTCCACGACGGCCACCGCCACGCCGCTCACGGCGGCCATTGGGACGATCACTGAGCACGGGATCGCGGTCCGGCCCCCGGGCTCCCTTCCCCCGGGCGGGCACGGGCTGGCAGGCTCGGTCCGACCAGTTCGGCCACCGACCGGGGGAACCCCATTGCCCGCCACCGCCCCGTACACCGTCCGACTCGCGCCCCACGTGCACGCCTACATCCAGCCGGACGGCGGGTGGTGCCTGAACAACGCCGGGTTCGTCAGCGACGGCGCCTCGACCCTCCTCGTCGACACCGCCGCCACCGAGCGCCGCGCGCACGCACTGCGCGAAGCGCTCCTGGCGACCGGCGCGCCGCTCCCCCGCACCGTCGTCAACACCCACCACCACGGCGACCACACCTACGGCAACGGCGTCTTCCTGCCCGGGGCCACCGTCGTCGGGCACGACGCCTGCCGCGCCGAGGTCCTGGCCGCCGGGCTCCAGCTGCACCAGGTGTGGCCGCACCACGACTTCGGCGACATCACCGTCGCCGCCCCCGCCCTCACCTACAGCGAGCGGCTCACCGTCCACGCGGGCGGCACCGAGGTGCGGATCCTCCACCCGGGCGTCGCGCACACCACCGGCGACTCGGTCGTCCACCTGCCGGAGTACGGGATCGTCTTCACCGGCGACCTGGTCTTCCAAGGCGGCACGCCCTTCCTCCCCATGGGGTCGCTCAGCGGCTCCCTGCGCGCGCTCGACCTGCTCCGCTCGCTCGGCGCCGACACCGTCGTGCCCGGCCACGGCCCCGTCACCGACCCGTCGGCGTACGACGCGACCGAACGCTATCTGCGGTACGTCGCCGAGCTCGCCGAGGCCGGGCACGCCAAGGGGCGTACGCCGCTGGAAACCGCCCGGGAGGCCGGCCCCGGGGCCTTCGCCGAACTGCGCGAGAGCGAGCGGCTCGTCGCCAATCTGCACCGCGCGTACGCGGAACTGGACGGCCTGCCGGAGGGCTCGCCGCTCGATCCGGTGCTCGTCTTCGGTGACATGGCGGTCATGAACGGAGGGAAGCCGGTCGCCTGCCACGCGTGATCCCCGTCTCGGGCACGTCGGCACACTGGACGGCATACCGACTGGTCGGCATGATGAGGCGCGACGATTGTCCGCCCCCGGAGGTGCCCCCATGAGCGCAGTGAGCGCAGTCCACCCGCCAGGTCTCGATCCCGACCGGCTGCGCGGTCATCTCGACCGCGAGCGGCCGGGGCTGGTGCGCGGACCGCTCAGCGCACGGCTCATCGAGGGGGGCCGTTCGAACCTGACGTACGCCGTCACGGACGGCGCCTCCCGGTGGGTGGTGCGGCGACCGCCGCTCGGCCACGTGCTGGTGACCGCGCACGACATGAAGCGCGAGTTCCGGGTGATCAGCGCCCTGCATCCGACGGACGTGCCGGTGCCCGCGCCGGTGCTGCTGTGCGAGGACGAGTCGGTCCTCGGATCGCCGTTCTACGTCATGGAGTTCGTGGAGGGCGTTCCCTACCGCACGGCCGACGAGCTCTCCGCGCTGGGCGCCGAGCGCACCCGCGGCGCCGTGCTGGGACTCGTCGACACCCTCGTCGTCCTGCACGCCGTGGACCCGGAGGAGGTGGGCCTCGGTGACTTCGGCCGCCCCGAGGGCTTCCTGGACCGGCAGCTGCGCCGCTGGGGCAAGCAGCTCGACGCCTCCCGCAACCGCGAACTGGCGGGCATCGACGAACTGCACGCCGCACTCGGGCGCTCGCTGCCCGGATCCCCCGCGCCCACGGTCGTGCACGGCGACTACCGGCTCGACAACGTCCTGATCGGCGGCCCGGACGACCGGATCAACGCCGTCCTCGACTGGGAGATGTCGACGCTCGGCGACCCGCTGACCGACCTGGGGCTGCTCGTGATGTACAGCTCCGAGCTGGGCCTGCCCGACTCCCCCGTCTCCACGACGTCCGGCGCCCCGGGCCACCCGTCGGCGCGCGAGATCGTCGAGCGCTACGCCGCCGGGTCCGGCCGGGACACTTCCGGCATCGCCTGGTACACGGCGTTCGCCTGGTTCAAGCTCGCCGTGATCCTCGAAGGCATCCACTACCGCTACACGCTCGGGCAGACCGTCGGCGCCGGCTTCGACCGGATCGGCGACCTCGTGCCCGTCTTCATCGAGCACGGTCTGACCACCCTCCAGGAAGGCTGAGACACCCTCATGGATTTCGCATACGACGCCCGGACCGAAGAGCTCCGCGTCAGACTCCTCGCCTTCATGGACGAGTTCGTGTACCCGGCCGAGGCCGTCGCCCACGAGCAGCGCGCGCAGCTCGCCTCGCCGTGGGACACCCCGCAGGTGGTGGAGGACCTCAAGGCGGAGGCGCGCCGGCAGGGCCTGTGGAACCTCTTCCTCCCCGACGCGGAGCACGGCGCCGGGCTGACCAACCTCCAGTACGCTCCGCTCGCGGAAATCACCGGCCGCAGCCCCCAGTTGGCGCCGACGGCACTCAACTGCGCGGCTCCGGACACCGGGAACATGGAGCTGCTCGCCCAGTTCGCCTCGGACGAGCAGAAGAAGCAGTGGCTGGAGCCGCTCCTCGCGGGCGAGATCCGGTCGGCGTTCGCGATGACCGAGCCGGAGGTCGCCTCGTCGGACGCCACGAACATCGAGACCCGGATCGAGCGGGAGGGTGACGAGTACGTCGTCACCGGACGCAAGTGGTACATCTCCGGGGCGATGAACCCGGACTGCGGGATCTTCATCGTGATGGGCAAGACCGACCCGGACGGTGCGGACGTCCGCCGTCAGCAGTCGATGATCCTGGTGCCGCGCGACACGCCGGGGGTCGAGGTCCGGCGCGCCATGCAGGTGTACGGGTACGAGGACCACTCCCACGGCGGTCACGCCGAGGTCGTCTTCGACGGGGCGCGCGTGCCCGCTTCCGCTCTCGTCGGCGAGGAGGGCGGCGGCTTCGCCATCGCCCAGGCCCGCCTCGGCCCCGGCCGGATCCACCACTGCATGCGGCTGATCGGCATGGCGGAGCGGGCGATCGAGCTGATGTGCCGCCGGGCGGTGGAGCGTACGGCCTTCGGCAAGCCGCTCGCCCAGCAGGGCGTCGTGCACAACTGGATCGCGGACGCGCGGGTGACGGTGGAGCAGCTGCGGCTGCTGGTGCTCAAGACGGCGTGGCTGATGGACACGGTGGGCAACCGCGGGGCGCACACCGAGATCCAGTCGATCAAGATCGCTACGCCGCGGGCGGTCGTCGACATCCTCGACAAAGCGGTGCAGCTGCACGGCGCGGGCGGGGTCAGCCAGGACTTCCCGCTGGCGGAGCTGTGGGCGGGGGCGCGGACGCTGAAGCTGGCGGACGGGCCGGACGAGGTGCACCAGCGGTCGCTGGCGCGGCGCGAGCTGAAGAAGTACGTGTAGGGCCTGCGGGCGGGGGCGGGGGCCTGCGGTGCGCCCGCGGCGGGTTTCCGCCCCCGCACCTTCCCGCACTGGGACAAGCCCCCGAGCCCCCGGGCGGGCCGGTAGGGCCCCCGCGGCCGGGAGGGCCCCGCCGTCCCTACGGCCGCAGCGCCCGCAGCAGCAGGTCCGCCAGGTGGTCCGCCACCTGCTGCGGCGTAAGCGGGCCGTCCGGGCGGTACCACGTCGACAGGTGGTGGACCGAGCCGAAGTGGTAGTCCACCACCAGGTCGGCCGGGGTCGCCGTGGAGAAGACGCCCGTCTTCTGGCCCTCCTCGACCAGCGCGCGGAACCGCTCGTGGTAGCGGCGGCGTTCCGCCCGTACCTGTTTGTCCTTCTCCGGGCTCAGGTGGTGCATGGAGCGGAAGAAGATCGACGCGTCGTCCAGGTTGTCGATGGTCGTGACCACCACGTCCGCCGCCGCGTCCCGCAGCCGCTGCTCCACCGGCGCCTCGGCGTCGGCGAACGCGTCGAGGCGCTCCTGCTGGAGGCGCAGGACACGGGCGTACACCTCGTGCAGCAGGTCGTCCTTGGAGCCGAAGTAGTGGTAGAGCGCGCCCTTGGTGACTCCGGCCGCCTCGACGATCTCCTGCACCGACGTGCGGTCGTAGCCGCGCTCGGCGAACAGGCGGGTGGCGGCGGCCAGCAGCCGCTGGGGGACGGGGACACCGCTCCCGTCCGTCGTCCTGGCCATTGCCGCCACCTGCCTTTCGTCGAAACAACCGGTTGAGGGTTCAGGAGCGGGAACGCAGTTCCCGCCTGAGGATCTTCCCACTCGTCGTCTTGGGAAGTTCCGGCAGGATCTCCACTTCGCGCGGGTACTTGTACGCGGCCAGCCGCTCCTCGCAGTACGCCGAGATCTCCGACGGCGCCACCTCGGCCCCGGGCCGCAGGCTGATGTACGCCTTGACGCTCTCCCCCCGGTACGCGTCGGCGACGCCGACCACGGCCGCCTCGCGCACCGCGGGGTGGGTGTAGAGCACGTCCTCGACCTCGCGCGGCCAGACCTTGAAGCCGGACGCGTTGATCATGTCCTTCTTGCGGTCGACAACGTAGAGCCACCCGTCCTCGTCCATGAAGCCGATGTCGCCGGTGCGCAGCTCCCCGCCGGGAAACGCCTCGGCGGTCGCCTCCGGGCGGCGCCAGTAGCCGGGACCACCTGCGGGCCGCTGACGGCGATCTCGCCCTGCTCGCCGAAGGGCACGTCCTCGCCCTTCTCGTCGACGATCCGCACGACGGTGTCGGGACCCGGTACGCCGACGGAGAGCGTGCCGGAGACCGGGTCGACCGGGGCCTCCTTCTCGGGCGGCACGGACGCGCAGGGCGCGGTGCACTCGGTGAGTCCGTAGCCGTTGCGGATGTACGGGCCGAAGCCCGCCCGGAACTTCTCCACCAGGGCGGGCGGCAGCGGGGCCCCGCCCGAGGAGATCACCTGGAAGGACGCGAAGTGCTCGCGGGTGACGCCCGGCGTGGCGGCGAGCGCCATGAAGGCGGTGGAGGGGCCGACGGTGTAGGCGGGGCGGTGTTCGGTGAACGCGTCGAGGACGACGCCCGGATGGAAGCGGTAGGCGAGGACCAGGGTGCCGGCGTTGGCGGTGCAGGCGGCCAGTTCGCAGACCATGCCGGTGATGTGGAAGAGGGGCGCCAGGGCGAAGTACGCCGAGCCCTCGGCCACCGGATGCCCGGTGCGCTGGCGCTCGGCGTTGTACATGATCCCGCCGTGGGTGTTCATGGCGCCCTTGGGGGTGCCGCTGGTGCCCGAGGTGTAGCTGATCAGCGCCACGTCGCCGGCGGTGAGTGCGCGGTCCGCGGGCGCGGCGAGGCCCTGGCGGGCGACGGTCACCAGGTCGTCGGCGTCCGGGGCCTGCGGCGCCACCCGCTCGAAGTTCAGGACCCGAGTGTCGTTCCTGGTCTGGAGGTCCAGCTCGCAGGCGGTGAGGGCGATGCGTACGGGCGAGTCCGCGGCGGCGCTGCGCAGGTACGCCTCCCACGCGCGGTCCGAGCAGATCAGCGCGGTCGCCTCGGCGTCCCCGAGCGCGTGGCCGGCCTCGGCCGACTTGTACATCGGGTTGAGGGGTACGACGGTGGCGCCGGCCTTCCAGGCGCCGAGCAGCGCGAGGACGAAGTGCGGGCTGTTCTGGAGCATGACCGCGACCCGGTCGCCGCGCCGCAGGCCCCTGGCCGCCAGGTGGCCCGCGACGGAGTCCGAGAGCGCGTCGGTCTCGCGGTAGGTCAGCCGGCCGTCGAAGTAGGCGAGGGCGGGGTGGTCCGGTGCGCGGTCCACCGCGTCGGCGAAGGCGTGCAGCAGAGTGGCCGGCGGGTCCACGGGCATCCGCTGGGCCTCGCTGAGCTGGGCGATCCAGGGCTTGGCCGCGTAGACCGACGCCCCCGTCGGCCGCTCGTCCGTCGGTTGCTCGCTCGTCGGCTGCTCACTGGTCGTCCCGCTCATCGGCCGGCCTCTTCCCACTTCTGCTGCAGGTGGTTCATTCCGGCCAGCCAGCGGTCGGGGCTCCCGGCACGTGCCTGGTAGTACCCGGCGACCTCGGGGTGCGGCAGGATCAGGAAACGGTCGGCCGCGATGCCGTCGAAGAGCGCCTCGGCGACGTCCTCCGGCTCGACGGCGGTGGGCGCGAGGACCAGTTCGCCGGCCGAGCCCGCGGCGGTCAGCATATCGGTGCGTACGCCCTGCGGGCAGATCGCGTGGACCTTGACCCCGCGGTGGCGGTAGGTCAGCGAGAGCCACTCGGCGAACGCCAGCGCGCCGTGCTTGCTGACGCTGTACGGGGCCGCGCCGACCATGCTCAGCAGGCCGGCCGCCGAGACGGTGGACACGAACCGGCCGCTGCCGCGCTCCAGCCAGCCGGGCAGCAGCGCCCTGGCCGCCCTGACGTGGGCCATCACGTTGACGTCCCAGGCGGCGGCCCAGACCGCCTCGTCGGCGAAGGCGTCGCCGGGCGAGGCGAGGCCCGCGTTGGCGCAGTACACGTCGACCGTGCCGCCGAGCGCCTCACGGGCCTCCTCGACGATCGCGGAGGCGTCGCCCGCTACGGCGGTGGCGCCGGTCTCGTCGGCGATCGCCTTGGTCTTCCGCGCGTCGAGGTCGTTGACGACGACGCGTGCGCCCCCGGCCGCGAATCTGCGCGCGAGCGCGGCTCCGATGCCGCCTCCCGCACCGGTGACGACGACTCCCGCGTCCTGGAACTGGCTCATCCCTGAGGCCCGCCTCTCTGCCGACAACCTCAGCAGACTAACCAGTCGGTATGGACCGGCGGAAGGGGTGAGAAGGTCCGAACCCGCCGTGCCCGCCTCGTTCCCCGGGGCCGCCCCGCGCGCTAGCGTGCGTGGCCATGACAGACGGCGCCGATCACGGAGGTACGGGATGAGCCTGTCCAGACGCGGACTGCTGGCCGCCACGGGGGCGGCGGGAGCGGCGGGGGCCGCCGGAGCGCTCGCCGCCGCGGCCCCCTCGGCCGCCGCCGGCCGCCGCGGACGCTTCCGGGTGCGCACCGGTTTCGACCGGCTGGCCGCCGACGGGTACGCCCTCCTCGCCGGGCAGAGGGTGGGCGTCGTCACCAACCCGACGGGCGTCACCTCGGACCTGCGCCACATCGTGGACGTCATGCACGCCGACGACCGGGTGAACCTCACCGCCGTCTTCGGACCCGAGCACGGTTTTCGCGGCACCGCGCAGGCGGGCGGCTCCGAGGGTCGCTACGACGATCCGGCGACCGGGCTGCCCGTGTACGACACGTACGTGAAGAGCGGGCAGCCGCTCGCCGACGTCTTCACGGCGTCGGGCGTGGACACGGTCGTGTTCGACATCCAGGACGCGGGCGCGCGTTTCTACACGTACATCTGGACGCTGTACGACTGCATGGCGGCCGCCGTGCTCGCGGGCAAGCGGTTCGTGGTGCTCGACCGGCCGAACCCGGTGTCGGGGCGCGCCGCGCTCGGGCCCGTGCTCGACAAGGCGTTCGCGACGTTCGTGGGGCGTGAACCGATCGCCCAGGCGCACGGCATGACGGTCGGTGAGCTGGCGCGGCTCTTCAACGGCGAGTTCCTGGCGCGGCCCGTGGCGCTGGAGACGGTGAAGATGACGGGCTGGCGGCGCGGCGACTTCTTCGACGCGACCGGTCTGCCGTGGGTGCCGCCGAGCCCCAACATGCCGACGCCCGACACCGCGCTGGTGTACTCCGGCACCTGTCTCTTCGAGGGCACGAACCTGTCGGAGGGGCGGGGCACGACCCGGCCCTTCGAACTGCTGGGCGCGGAGGGCGTCGGCCACGGGTGGGCCCGGGCCGCGAACGCCGCCGGACTGGACGGTGTGCACTTCCGCGAGGCGTACTTCACGCCGACCTTCTCCAAGTTCCAGGGGAAGACCGTCGGCGGCGTACAGCTGCACGTGCACGACCGGGCGGCGTACGACCCGGTGCGCACGGGCATCGCGCTGCTCGTGACGGCGAAGAAGAGCTGGAGCGGCTTCGCGTGGCGGGCCGACAACTGGATCGACAAGCTGACGGGCAGCACACGGGTCCGCACGATGATCGACGCGGGCGCCGGGGCGGACGAGGTGGTGGACGCCTGGCGGTCCGGCCTCGCGGCGTTCGACTCGGTGCGCCGTGAGTACCTGCTGTACCGCTGACAGCCGGTCTCAGCATGCGGGACCAACCGTCCCGCGGATTGACTGCACAGTACACGAAACGTGAAAGTGCCGGTCGTGACCGACGACATCATGAACACAGCGGCGAAGCGGGCCCCGGCCCCCGACGCGCCCTCGGGGGACGAGAGTTCCGAGAGCCTGCGCCGGGTGGCCGTCGCCAGCTTCGTCGGGACCGCCATCGAGTTCTACGACTTCTACATCTACGGCACGGCCGCCGCGCTCGTGCTCAACGAGGCGTTCTTCCCGAACCTCTCGCCCCTCAACGCGACCCTCGCCTCCTTCTCCACCTACGCGGTCGCCTTCGCCGCCCGCCCCATCGGGTCGCTCGTCTTCGGCCACTTCGGCGACCGCGTCGGCCGCAAGTCCGTACTGGTGGCCTCGCTCCTGCTGATGGGCCTGTCCACCGCGTGCGTCGGCCTGCTTCCCGGCTACAGCACGCTGGGGGTCTGGGCGCCCCTGCTGCTCGTGTTCCTGCGCTTCCTCCAGGGCATCGGCCTCGGCGGTGAGTGGGGCGGGGCCGCGCTGCTCGCCGTGGAACACGCGCCACGCGGACGGCGCGGGCTCTACGCGGCCTTTCCCCAGCTCGGCCCTTCCGTCGGGTTCTTCGCGGCGACCGGCCTCTTCTGGCTGCTGTCGGCCGTGCTGGACGACCGGGCGTTCGCGAGCTGGGGCTGGCGGATCCCGTTCCTGCTGTCGTTCCTGCTGGTCGCGGTCGGTCTGTTCGTACGGCTGAAGATCAGCGAAACCCCGGTGTTCGCCCGGGTCATGAAGCAGCAGGAGGCCAGCAGGGCACCCGCCCTGGAGGTGTTCAGGCGGCACCCCAGGGAGCTGCTGCTGGGCGCGGGTGGCATGGTCGTCGCGTACGGGCTCTTCTACACGGCGACGACCTACTGCCTCGCGTACGCGACGACCACGCTCGGCCTGGACCGCGGCACCATGCTGGGCCTGTCGCTCGTCGCCTGCCTCTTCCTCGCGGCCGGCACGTGGCTGGCCGCCACCCGCTCGGACGGGGCGGGCAGGCGCCGGCTGGTCCTCGCGGGCAGCGGACTCGCGGTCGTCTGGGGCCTGGTGCTCTTCCCGCTGCTCGACACCGGACAGCCCGTGCTCATCGCGCTGGCGCTCGGCGGCGCGCTGTTCTGCATGGGCGTGGTGTACGGCCCGATGGGCGCCTACCTGCCCGAACTGTTCGGCGCCCGCGTCCGCTACTCCGGTGCCTCGCTCGCGTACAACCTGGGCGGCGTCCTGGGCGGGGCGGTGTCCCCGCTGATCGCGACCCGGCTGCAGGCGGGGTTCGGTTCGGCCTCGGTCGGCTGGTACGTCAGCGCCATGGCCGTCGTGTCGCTGCTGTGCGTGCTGGCTCTGCCGGAGACGCGGGAGCGCGAACTGGGCTGACGGCCGACCCGGTGCGCCGGCCCGTTCTGGTGTTTTTCTCCGCTGATGACGCCCATTCAATTTTCGATGGAGCCGAACGGGGCACCCGTACGTCCACTCTGTGACGCCGAAGTACCAGCGACGGAGGTGGCAAGTGCAATGGCCGGTTTCCGGAGTCTTGCAAGACAGGTGCGCGACCCGCGGTGCGATCTGGCACTGCGGCGGTATTCGCTGCGCAAATGCCTGGAACGGTTCGCCCCTTACGGGCACCGGGCGACCTGGGACCATCTGTGCTCACGGCACATGATCGAACCCGAGGACAGGGCACCCGATCCGGCGCGGCTGGTGGCCGCGCTCGACGAGTTGGAGGAGGCGCGGGCCGTCTGGCTCGCGTACGAAGCGGAGTTCGCCCGGCGCCGCAAGCGCGAGAAGCACGACGGGCTGCGGCGGCCCGGCTCCTTCGACGACTGGCACCGCCGCACCTGGGGAGGGTGCGGGGTGGCCTGGTGCGACGATCCCTCGGTCCATCCGGTGGCGCCGCTCGGCGACGTACTGCGCCGCCTGATCTCCGCCCTGGAGAGCGGGCCCGGGGCGAACTGCCCCGTGTGCGCGGAGAGCGAGATCGTGTGGGAGCAGGGGCTGGTCCATGAGCCGTGGTTCGGGCCGGTCTGCACGGGCTGCGGCATTCTGGTGCCGCAGCCCGTGCTGACGCCCGAGGCCCTGGCGGAGTCCAAGAGGATACGGCGCCGGGAACTCGCGTCGGTGGCGTGAGCGCGCGGGGGCGCGGCGCCCGTACCGGCGTCCGCCCTCCACCGCGTCGCCGCCGCCTGTCGCGTCGCCGCCCGCCCCGCCGCCGACGGCGCTGCCGCGGCTCAGGCGCTCGGCTGCTCCCTGCAGTCCTGCGACGCGCTCCGGTGTTCGGGGAGCAGCCGGGAGCCGGCCATGCGCTCGCCGAAGACGTCGTCCGGGTTGGACAGCACACAGGTCTCCAGCGACAGGCAGCCGCAGCCGATGCAGTCGGTGAGGTGGTCGCGGAGCCGGCCGAGCTGCTTGATCCGCTCGTCCAGCTCCGAGCGCCACGCCTCGGAGAGCCGTGCCCAGTCCTCGTGGTTGGGGGTGCGCTCCTCGGGGAGTTCCGCCAGGGCGTTCCTGATCGTCGCGAGTGGTATGCCGACGCGCTGCGCCGCGCGCACGAAGGCGACGCGGCGCAGCGCGTCACGGCTGTAGCGTCGCTGGTTGCCCGTGGTCCGACGGCTGGTGATCAGGCCCTTGGACTCGTAGAAGTGGAGGGCGGACACGGCGGCGCCGCTGCGCGCTGACAGCTGGCCGACGGTGAGTTCGTGGATCTTCTCTGGTATCTGCGGCACTCCTCGAACCCTACTGGCCCCGTCGTTGACAGAACACTGGAGCCGAACCATGCTGAGCAAGCGCTTAGACAAGCCGTCGGAACGCGAGTACGCAGCCGCATGAGAGGCAGGGGCCGGGACATGGCAGAGCCGAGGATCTTCACTTCCGCCGAGGAGCTGCGCGCCGGGGTGGGCGAGCAGCTGGGGCACAGCGAGTGGCTGGACGTCGACCAGAAGCGGATCGACCTCTTCGCCGAGGCCACCGGCGACCACCAGTGGATCCACGTGGACCCGGAGAAGGCCGCGGCGGGCCCGTTCGGGACGACGATCGCGCACGGCTACCTGACGCTGTCGCTGCTGCCGGCGCTCGTCCCGCAGATCATGCGGGTCGAGGGCGCGAGGATGGGCATCAACTACGGCACCAACAAGGTGCGCTTCCCGTCCCCCGTGCCGGTCGGCTCGCGGCTGCGCGCGACGGCCGTGCTCAAGGAGGTCACGGAGACGGGCGGCGGCGTACAGGTGACGGCCGTCGTCACGGTGGAGCGCGAGGGCGGGGACAAGCCCGCGTGCGTGGCGGAGTCGGTGTCCCGCTACTACTTCTGAACTACTTCTGGGCGGTGACCATCCGCAGGACGAGGTCGGCGTACAGCGCGCCGACCTCGTCGGGCGTCCTGCGCCCCTGCGCGTTGAACCAGCGCGCCACGTCGATGCACAGCGACAGCACGGCGAGGGTGGTGCCCGGGACGTCCGGTACGTCGAACTCCCCCGCCTTCACACCGTCGTTCAGGATCCGGCGTACGGCGGCGTCGCTACGGCGGCGCAGTTCGACGATCTCCGTGCGGTGCTCCTCGCTGAGCGCGTCGAGCTCGTACTGGACGACGCGCGCCGTGGTGTGCCGCTCCGCGTGCCAGCGGACGAAGGAGCGCACGGCGCCGTCGAGCCGCTCGGCGGCCGTGCCGGGGCCCTCCGCCGCGGCCTGGAGGATCTTCAGGGCCTTGTCGTGCCCGATGCGGCTGATCCGGTGAAGGAGCTCTTCCTTCGTCTTGTAGTGGATGTAGAGCGCGGCAGGGCTCATCCCCGCGCGGCCCGCGATGTCGCGGGTCGTGGTCGCGTGGTAGCCCCGCTCGGCGAACGCCTCGACAGCGGCGACCAGCAGCTTCCTGGCCGCCTCGGGGGTGACTTCGCCCCACGGCTTGTCCACGCCGTCGGCCGTCTCGCCGGCCGTCTCGTCCGCCGCACTCATGGCTCGCCCCTTCCGTCTTCCGTCCCGCAGGAACGCACACCATACCCCGAAGGTGAGCAAGCGCTTAGAGATCGCCCGGGCTCAGAGCTTCTGGAACGGGTCGTGCTCGGCGAGGAGCTTCTCCAGGCGGGCCTGGTCGACGCGGCTCACGATCTGCCCGGCCTCCTGCCGGTCCCTGACCACCTTGGCGAGGGTGAAGGCGGAGGTCACCAGGTACAGGATGCCCACGCCGAGGAAGGCGCGCACCCAGGGGTCGGCGTCCATGTAGAGGATGCCCAGGGACACCGCGCCCAGGGCCGTCACGAAGGCGGCGACGGCCTGCCCGTAGTACGCCGTCGTGTTCTGCTGCTTCACCGGTGTGTCGCTCATGCCCGCCAGCATGGGCGGGGGCGGCGCGGGCCGCATCCGCTCCCGTACTCACTTCGCGTACTCAGAGCCGCCGGGCCGGGTTCCCCTCCAGGAAGGCCGCGATGTCCTCCACCGCCTGCTCGTAGTAGGTGCGGTAGTTGCGCTCGGTCACGTAGCCGAGGTGCGGCGTGGCGAGCAGGTTCGGCAGCGAGCGCAGCGCGTCGCCGTCGGGGAGCGGCTCCGTTTCGAACACGTCCACGCCGGCGCCGGCGATCCACCCCTCGCGCAGCGCCCGGACGAGCGCGGTCTGGTCCACGACGGCGGCGCGCGAGGTGTTGACGAGGTAGGCCGAGGGCCGCATCCGCTTCAGCTCGTCCGGACCGAGCAGCCCGCGGGTCCGGTCGCCGAGCACCAGGTGGACCGAGACGAAGTCGCTGGTTTCGAGCAGTTCCTCCTTGGTGGGCGCGAGCCGGACGTCCTCGGCCCGGGCCCGCTCGGCGGTCAGGTTCCGGCTCCAGGCCGTCACGTCCATGCCGAAGGCCCTGCCGATCCGCGCCACCCTGCCGCCGGTCCTGCCGAGGCCCAGCAGTCCCAGGCGGCGGCCGTACAGGTCGGTGCCGACGGTGCTCTGCCACGGGCCGTGCTCGCGCAGGGCCGTGTTCTCCCGGACCACCTGCCGGGCCAGTCCGAGGATCAGCGCCCAGGTGAGCTCGACCGGCGGCTCGGAGCTGCTCGCCGTCCCGCACACCGTGACTCCGTGGAGCGCGGCGGCGCCGAGGTCGATGGAGGCGTTGCGCATTCCCGAGGTGACCAGAAGCCTGAGGCGGGGCAGCCGGGCGAACAGCCCGGCGGTGAACGGTGTGCGCTCCCTCATCACGACGGCGATTTCGCAGTCGCCGATCGCTTCGGCCAGTTCGCCCTCGTCGGCGAAGTGCCGCCGCAACGACGTCACCTCGACCGCGCCGGCCACCCGGGACCAGTCGGCGGTGGACAGCGCGACGCCCTGGTAGTCGTCGAGCACGGCACAGCGCAGTTTCATCGTCGTCCCTCCGTCACGGAGCTTGGAACGTACGCCGGTTCAGAAGGCGGAGACCCCCGTCAGGGCGCGGCCGATGACGAGCTTCTGGATCTGGCTGGTGCCCTCGTAGAGCGTCATCACACGGGCGTCGCGCAGCAGCTTGCCGGCGGGGTACTCGTCGATGTAGCCGTAACCGCCGAAGACCTGGAGGGCGTTGTTCGCGGCGCGCACGGCGGCCTCGGAGGCGAAGAGCTTCGCCTTGGACGCCTCGGTGACGAACGGCTCGCCGCGGTCGATCAGGTCGGCGACGCGCCAGGTCAGCAGGCGGGCGGCGTCCACGTCCACCGCGATGTCGGTGATGAGTTCCTGGACGAGCTGGTGGTGGGCGATGGTCCTGCCGAACTGCTCGCGCTCGGTCGCGTACTTCACCGCCGAGTCCAGGGCCGCCTGCGCGATGCCGACACAGCCCGCCGCGACCGACATGCGGCCCTTGGCGAGGGCGGACATGGCGACCGAGAAGCCCTTGCCCTCGGGCGCCACCATCGCGGAGGCGGGGACCCGTACGTCCTCCAGGGACAGCTCCGCGGTGGCCTGGCCGCGCAGGCCGAGCTTGCCGTGGATCTCGCGGCGGGTGAGGCCCGGGGTGCCGGTGGGCACCAGGAACGCGGAGACGCCCTTGTGGCCGGGGGCGTCGGTGGAACGGGCGAAGAGCAGCACCACGTCGGCCCAGGTGCCGTTGGTGATGAACGTCTTGGTGCCGTTGATGACGTACGCGTCGCCGTCGCGCACGGCGCGGGTGACGAGGCTGCCCGCGTCGGAGCCCGTGCCGGGTTCGGTGAGCCCGAAGCAGCCGACCAGATCGCCGGAGGTGAGGCCGGGCAGCCACTGCTGCTTCTGCTCCTCGGTGCCCCAGTGCGCGATGGTCTTGGCGACCAGACCGAGCGATACGGACACGATGCCGCGCACCGAGGAGTCGCCGCGACCGAGCTCCTCGGTGACGAGGCAGTACGCGAGGTGGTCGCCGCCGGAGCCCCCGTACTCCTCGGGGATCGTCAGGCCCAGGAAGCCGAGGGCGCCGAGCTTCTTCACGACTGCGCGGTCGACGCTCTCGGCCCGGTCCCAGGCGACGACGTGCGGTGCGATCTCGCGGTCGGTGAAGTCCTTGGCGAGCTGCCGCACCGCGGTCTGTTCCTCGCTGAGCTCCAGATTCATCCCGGCACCCCACTTTTCATGAGCCTTTAATTAGCACTGCTAGTTTCTTGTTGGCACGCCTACTATGTGCCGCATGGCCCGACCGCGCAAGCCCCTCCTCAGCCGTGACCGCATCGTGGGCGCGGCAGGTGCGCTCGTGGACTCCGAAGGGCTCGACGCGGTCTCCACGCGCCGGCTCGCCGCTGAGCTCGGGGTCAGCGGGCCGTCCCTCTACAACCACTTCCGCAACAAGGACGAGATCCTCGACGCGGTCGCCGACACGGTCAGCGCCAAGGTCGACCTGTCGATGTTCGACCCGGAGGACGGCCGCGACTGGCGGACCGCGCTGCACGACTACGCCGTCTCCTACCGCGCGGCACTCACCGAGCACCCCAACATCGTCCCGGTGCTGGCCCGGGGGCCGGGGCGGCGGCCCGCGGGGCTGCGGGTCGCCGACGCCGTGTTCGGCGCGATGGTCAGGGCGGGGTGGCCGCCGGCCCAGGCGACGTACATCGGTGCGCTGATGCGGTACTTCATCACCGGCTCGGCGCTCGGCTCGTTCGCGAGCGGCTTCGTCGACGACGAGACGGCGTACGACCCGGCGGACTATCCGCACCTCGGCCAGGCCCATCTGCTCGCCGAGCGGCGGCAGAAGGTCGACGAGGGCGCCTTCGAGACGGGGCTGCGCGCGCTCGTCGACGGCTTGGCGCTCCAGTACGCGCAGTTGGGGACGGTTCGGTCCTCGCCGAACCGTCCCTGACGCACCCTGGGACCATGGCGCACCACGACTCCCCCGCTTCTTCCCCCTCCCCCGCCGCCCGCCTCGCGGCGCTCGCCGCCCTCCTCGCCGACGAGACCCGGGCCTCCTTCTGCCTGGCACTGCTCGACGGGCGGGCCTGGACGGCCGGCGAACTGGCGCGCCATGCGGGGGTGGCCGCTTCGACCGCGAGCGAGCACCTCGGCAGGCTCGTCGGCGGCGGGCTCCTCGCCGAGGAGCGGCCGGGCAGGCACCGGTACGTCCGGCTCGCCGACGCGCGGGCGGCACACCTCGTCGAGGACCTCGCCGCACAGGCGGCGCCACCGGCCGACGAGCGGCCGGACCCGCCCCGTTCGCTGCGGGCGGCGGGTGCGAGCAGCGCGATGGCCCGCGGGCGCACGTGCTACGACCACCTGGCCGGGCGGATCGGCACCGTGATCGTGGACGCGATGACCACGCGCGGCCTGTTGCGGCAGGACGCCGGCTTCGCCCTCACGGACGGCGGAGTGGGCTGGTTCGGCGCGCTGGGCATCGGCCTGGAGCGCACGGGCCGACGGCCGCTGGTGCGCGCCTGCCTCGACTGGACGGAGCGCCGGCCGCACCTGGCGGGGGTGGCGGGAGCGGCGCTGTGCCGTCATGCGCTGGACGCGGGGTGGTGCGTACGGATCGGTTCGGAGCGGGCGGTGAGGGTGACGCCCAAGGGGGACCGGGCGCTGCACGAAGCGCTGGGTATCGAGCCGGGGACGCTCCTGCGGACGCCGGTCCGCGACTGAGGCGGGCCGGGCCCGACCGCACGCGGGCGCAGGGCGCGTCGGCCATGTCCCCGGGCGCCGGCTGCGGGCACTGCGCGTTCGCGCCGAGGACCTCCGGGGCGACGCGGATCCCCGCACAGGTCCCGGCCGCCCCGGCGGGCGGGGAAGAGCTCCCGCACTCTTCGGTGGGCGCCGAACTGCCACGGCGTTACGTTCGGGGACATGACAACGCCCGCGCCGAACCCACGTGCCGTGCTCCGTGCCCCCCGGTTCCTCGTGCCCGAAGCGCCGGCCGAGGCGGGCCAGCAGGTAGGACACGTCGGTCCACAGCTGGAGTTCCTGCGTGCTGCGTACGCCCTCCTGGTGCAGGCGGGCCGCCTCCTCGTACGATCCGGCGTTCTCCGCCAGTACGCCCAGGTGCTCCGAAGAGCGCAACTGACCCCAGCGGTCGCCCAGTTCACCGAACAGCGCCGCGCTCTCCTCCGCGCTGGCGCGCATCGCGGGCAGGTCGCCCCGGTAGCCGGCCCTGGTGGCGCGGGCGACCAGTACCGCCGCCACGCCCCAGCGGTCGCCGGCCGCCCTGAACTCCTCCAGTACCGCGCCGAGTCCGCCGTCCCGGAGTTCCACGCTGTCGAAGCCGCACCGTGCGAACTCCAGCAGCAGACGGGCCCGCGGGTCCGCCGCGCCGAAGGGCCCGTCCAGGTCTCCGCCCAGCAGTGAATCGTCCCCGGTGAGCAGGGCGAAGGCCGCGCGTCTCGCCCCGGCGCCGGCCCGGGCCCCCGCCGGTCCGCCCGCGCATCCCAGCGCGAGATCCAGCGCCCGGCACGCCTCGCCGAGGCGCCCGCGCAGGAACCAGTACCCGAGACCTTGGTCTGGAGGGTGTTGCCGGGGTTGCCCGGCACGGCGCCCTCGCCCCACAGGTCGTCTATCAGCCGGTCCACCGGAACGGGCCGCCCGTGGTGCACCAGCAGAGGGGCGAGCAGCGCGCGGACCTTGGGCTCGGGAATGACGACGGGTGAGCCGTCGTCCGTCGCCACGTTCAGCGGGCCCAGCACTTCGAATCGCATGGCGCCCACGCCAATGCGCGCGCCGGCACCGGAGTCGGGGCGGGCCGTGCGCCGCCGTGCGCGGTCCGTCAGCGGTCCGTGCGCGGCCCGCTCCAAGGTGGTCACACCAACCCGACCGAAGCAGTACCGGCCGAAGAGGAAGCAGACACCATGTCCGACACCGCCCCCGTCTCCCGGGAGATCCGGCTCGTCTCCCGCCCCGCCGGCGCCCCCCTCCCCGAGGACTTCGCCCTCGTCACCACTCCCGTTCCGGAGCCCGCCGAGGGCCAGGTCCTCGTCCGCAACACCTGGATGTCGGTGGACCCGTACATGCGCGGCCGGATGGACGACGTCCCCTCATACATCCCGCCCTTCGCGCTGGACACCGCGATGGACGGCAGCGCGATCGGTGAAGTGACCGCCTCCCACGACGCTTCCGTCCCCGTCGGCGCGACCGTCTCGCACTTCCTGGGCTGGCGGGAGCACGCCGTCCTCGACGCGGCGGCCGCGACCGTGGTGGACCTGTCCCTGGCCCGTCCGCAGGACTATCTGGGCGCACTGGGCACCACGGGCCTGACCGCGTACGCCGCGCTCACCCGGACCGCCCCGGTCCGCGAGGGCGACGTGGTGTTCGTCTCCGCCGCGGCGGGGGCGGTCGGCAGTGTCGCCGGGCAGCTGGCGAGAAAGCTCGGCGCGTCCCGGGTGATCGGTTCGGCGGGCGGCCCGGCCAAGACCAAGAAGCTGCTCGACGGTTTCGGTTACGACGCGGCCGTCGACTACCGCCAGGGCGCCGTCGCCGAGCAGCTCGCGCAGGCCGCCCCCGAAGGCATCGACGTCTATCTGGACAGCGTGGGCGGTGACCACCTCCAGGCCGCGATCGGCGCGATGCGCACCGGCGGCCGGATCGCGCTCGTCGGCGCGATCAGCGGTTACGACGCCACCGGACCGGTGCCGGGCCCCGACAACCTCTTCCGGGCCGCCGCCCGGGAAGTCACCTTGCGCGGCATGCTCGTCAGCAGCCACTTCCCGCTCTTCCCCGAGTGGACCGCCGAGGCGGCGGGCTGGCTCGCGGACGGTTCGCTGCACACCGAGGAGACCGTGGCCGACGGCATCGAGCAGGCGCCGGCCGCTTTCCTCGGCATGATGCGCGGTGTGAACACCGGCAAGATGCTGGTCCGTCTCGAGGGCGGCCGGCGATGAGCAAGCACGCACTGCTGGTGGTCGCCCACCCCCGGCCCGGTTCCCTCACCGCGCAGCTCGCGGAGCAGGCCCGCGTCCGTCTCGCGGCGGACGGGTACGGCGTCGACGTACTGGACCTGCACGCCGAGGACTTCGATCCGCGGATGACCCCGGCCGACGAGCCCGACTGGGCGGACCAGGACAAGGTGTACTCCCCGAGGTACGGGTCCACATGCGCCGCGTCGAAGCGGCGGACACGGTCGTCGTGGTCTTCCCGCTGTGGTGGTTCGGGCTGCCGGCCGTCCTCAAGGGCTGGATCGACCGGGTGTGGAACCACGGCTTCGCGTACGGGCGGCCCGTCCCCCGCCTGCGCGGCAAGCGGATGCTGTGGCTCGCTCTGGCCGCCTACGAGGAGGAGGCGTTCACGGAGGCGGGGTGGGACGAGCTGGTCGGCCGCCAACTGCGGGTCGGGATCTCGGAGTACTGCGGCATCGAGGACGCGGAGGTGCACTTCGTGTACGACTCGCTCAAGGCGGGGGCGGACGCCCTGAAGGAGGCGGACGTGGCACTGGACGCGCTCGGCACGTAGCGCGGGCGGGGGCGTGCGGGGGGGCAGGACGGGGCGTGCGCATCCATGTGGAGGTACGCGGCGCCGACGGTCATGATGGCCGCATGAGCAATCGCACGCTTCCCGTGGAAGCCCTGATCGTTGTGGACGTTCAGTCCGCCTTCGTCTCCGGTGACGGGGCGGTGCCCGGGGCCGCCCTGCTCCTGGACCGGACGGCGGACCTGATCGCACGGGCACGGAGGAGCGGGGCGCTCGTCGTCCACCTTCAGAACGACGGGCCGGCCGGAGCGGACGACGAGCCCCATACGCCCGGCTGGGAACTCCACCACCCCGTCGAGGCCGGCCCCGCCGAGACCGTGATCCGCAAGGCCCACGACGACGGCTTCGAAGAGACCTCTCTGCGCGGCCTGTTGGACGGCGCGGGGGCAGGGGCGCTCACCGTCTGCGGCCTGATGTCCGAGATGTGCGTCCAGGCGACGGCCCGCACGGCCCTGGAACTGGGGTACCGGGTCGTCGTCCCGCACGACGCCCACGCGACGCACGACATCCCCGCGGCGCCCGGAATCAGCGACGGGGTCCCTGCCGCCATGGTCGCGCGGGTTGCCGAATGGGCCCTCGGCAGCGAGGTCGAGATCATCGCTCACGCCGCAGACGTCACGTTCACCGCCCTGCCCTCGCGTCGCGAACCGACGGCAAGGGCAACGGCGACGGCCTGACAGCCTCCGGTACCGGCAAAAGGAAAAGGCAAGGAGATTACCCACTCCTTGCCACTCTTAATTTATAGCGCACTGGGGGGCTTGCGGCAAGGCCCCCGTCGTGCCGCAGAATCATCGGCCGAAGCCAGGATCTGCGGGAACGGGAGTCTCTGAATGCGTGTGCTGTTGTCTACGTACGGGTCGCGCGGGGACGTCGAACCACTGGTGGGACTCGCGGTGCGGTTGCGGGAACTCGGCGCGGAGGTGCGGGTGTGCGCGCCGCCGGACGAGGACTTCGCGCAGCTGCTGGCCGGTGCCGGCGTGGAACTGGTGCCGGTCGGCCGGTCGGCGCGCGCGCTGATGACCGGGGCACCGCCGTCGCCGGCGAACCTGCCCCAGCGCGCGGCCGAGTTGATCGCCGGCCAGTTCGAGGTGGTCACCGCGGCGGCCGAGGGGTGTGACGTGCTGGTGGCGACCGGCGCGATGCCGGCCGCGGCCGGCGCGCGGTCGGTGGCCGAGAAACTGGGCATCCGTTCCGTGTCCGTGACCTTCCAGCAGCTCACCCTGCCCTCGCCGCACCACCCGCCGCTGGCGTATCCGGGCCGGCCGTTCCCGCCGGAGGTGACCGACAACCGGGTGCTGTGGGACCTGGACGCCCGGAGCATCGACGCGCTGTTCGGCGAGGCGCTCAACACGAACCGGGCGTCGGCCGGCCTGCCCCCGGTGGACAACGTCCGCGACTACGTCATCGGTGACCGGCCGTGGCTGGCGACGGACCCGGTCCTGGACCCGTGGCTGGAGACGCCGGGCCTCGACGTCGTGCAGACCGGCGCGTGGATCCTGCCGGACGAACGCCCGCTGCCGGCCGAGCTGGTGGCGTTCCTGGAGGCCGGCGAACCACCGGTGTACGTGGGCTTCGGCAGCATGCCCATGCGCGCCTCGCAGGACGCCGCCCAGGTGGCCGTCGAGGCGGTCCGCGCGCAGGGCCGCCGCGTAGTCGTCTCCCGCGGCTGGGCCGGCCTGGGCCTGATCGACGACCGGGACGACTGCTTCGGCGTCGGTGAGGCCAACCACCAGGCCCTGTTCGGCCGGGTGGCCGCCGTCGTGCACCACGGCGGCGCGGGCACCACGACGACGGCCGCCGGGGCCGGCGCGCCGCAGGTGGTGGTGCCCCAGGGGGTGGACCAGCCGTACTGGGCCGGCCGGGTGGCCGCTCTGGGCACCGGCGCGGCGCACGACGGTCCGGTGCCGACCTTCGAGTCCCTGTCGGCCGCGCTCAGGACGGCCCTGGCCCCCGAGACCGGCGCACGGGCGAGGGCCGTGGCCGGAACCATCCGCACCGACGGGGCGACGGTGGCCGCGAAGCTGCTGCTCGACGCGATCGGCTGAGAAAGGCCGCCCGGGCCCGCGTGCGCCACGCGGGCCCGCCGGGCCGGGGCCCGGAACACGCGGGCACGGGCCGGGGCCCGGAACACGAGAACCCGTACACCCTGGCGACCGGAACCGACCACGGCCGTGGTGACCACGTCGGGCAGCGTGCTGCCCGACGTGGTCACCGGGTTCGTCACGCGGTCCGGACGTCTTGACGCGCGCCATGGCCGCGAGCGGCCTCTCATCGGAGCTGATGACGTGAACCCCCTGACCACCAGTGCGTTCGACCTTCCCGACCGTCTCTCCCCCAAGGCCGACCCGACGCTGATCGCCGGCGACGAGCAGCACTTCGCGGCCATCGCGGAGTGCCTCGAGCAGACGATCGCCGACCTGTCCGACCGCCTCGCCGCCGAGCGCAGGGCGCCCGGCGGCCTGGGCCGGCAGGCGATGGACCGGGACACGGAGATCCACCGGCTGACCACTCGTCTGCGCGCACTGCGCCGCTTCGGCCTGGACCTGTGCCTCGGGCACATGGCCGGTGCGGACGGCTCCGGGCCCGTGTACGTCGGACGGCTCGGCCTGACGGACAGCGCGGGCCGCCGGTTGCTGGTCGACTGGCGCTCCCCGGCGGCCGAGCCGTTCTTCGGAGCCACCCACGCCAACCCGATGGGGCTGGCGAGCCGCCGCAGGTACCGCTGGACCCGCGGCCGGATCAGCGACTACTGGGACGAGGTGTTCACCCCGGACGGGTTCGCCGGGCACGCCGCGCTCGACGACCAGTCCGCCTTCATCGCCGGCCTGGGCAGCAACCGGTCGCCGCGGATGCGGGACGTGCTCGGCACCATCCAGGCCGACCAGGACGCCATCATCCGCGCGGGATCCCGCGGCGCCCTCGTCGTCGACGGGGGTCCGGG
This sequence comes from Streptomyces sp. Wb2n-11, assembly GCF_001049855.1. NCBI lineage: Bacteria > Bacillati > Actinomycetota > Actinomycetes > Kitasatosporales > Streptomycetaceae > Streptomyces > Streptomyces sp. Wb2n-11. Next base: position 5,636,970 of record NZ_CVPB01000001.1, on the reverse strand, counting down.
TACGGGCAAGACCGTCGTCGCCCTGCACCGCTCCGCCTACCTCCTCCACTCCGACCCCCGGCTCGGTCACCGCCGGGGCGGCGTACTGTTCGTCGGTCCGAGCCGGCCCTACCTGAACTACGTCGCCGACGTCCTCCCCGGCCTCGGAGAGGAGGGCGTGCAGACCTGCACCCTGCGGGACCTCGTCGCCGAGGGAGCCTCGGCGGTGATCGAGGCCGATCCGGACGTGGCCCGTCTGAAGTCGTCCGCGAACCTGGTGAAGGCGGTCGAGGCGGCCATCAGGTTCTACGAGGAGCCGCCCGCCAAGGGGATGACGGTCGGGACCCACTGGTCCGACGTCTGGCTGAGCGCCGACGACTGGGCCGCGGCGTTCGAAGCGGCGGAACCCGGCACCCCGCACAACGAGGCGCGCGACCAGGTCCGGGAGGAGCTGCTCACGATCCTGGTGGACAAGCACGACGACGACGTCCCGGCCGGCCCGCTCCGCACGTCGCTGCGGCAGAACAGGGAGCTGCTCACGGCCTTCGACCGCGCGTGGCCACTGCTCGAAGCGGCCGACCTCGTCTCGGACCTGTGGTCGGTCCCCGCCTACCTGCGGAAGTGCGCTCCCTGGCTCAGCCCCGACGAGGTCGGGAAGCTGCAGCGCAGGGAGGCCCCCCAGGCCTGGACGGTGTCCGACCTGCCGCTCCTGGACGCGGCACGGCAGCGGCTCGGCGACCCCGAGACGGCCCGGCGCAAGCGTCGGCACGAGGCCGTCCTCGCCGCCCAGCGCGAGCGCATGGCGCAGGTCGTCGACAACCTGATCGAGGCCGCGGCCGACTCCGGCGCCGACGGTGACGACGGCGAGGGGCTGGTGACGATGTTGCGCGGCGAGGACGCCCGGGTCAGTCTGGTCGACGAGTCCGAACTGCCCGCCGCCGACCCGGACCTGCTCGCCGGCCCGTTCGCGCACGTCGTCGTGGACGAGGCGCAGGAACTGACCGACGCCCAGTGGCAGATGCTGCTGCTCCGCTGCCCGTCCCGGAGCTTCACCATCGTCGGGGACCGCGCCCAGGCCAGGCACGGGTTCACGGAGTCGTGGCGGGAACGGCTGGAGCGGGTCGGGTTCGACCGGGTCGGCCTCGCCTCCCTGAGCGTCAACTACCGGACGCCCGAGGAAGTCATGGCGGAAGCCGAGCCGGTCATCCGGGCCGTGCTCCCGGACGCCAACGTGCCGGTCTCCATCCGCAGCGGCGGCGTCCCGGTCGTACACGGGCCCGCTGCGGAGCTGAGCCGGATCCTCGACACCTGGCTCGCCGCGCATGCCGAGGGGGTCGCCTGCGTCATCGGCGACCCCGCGTTCCGGACGACGTCCCGCGTCCGGTCGCTGACCCCGGAGCTGTCGAAGGGGCTCGAGTTCGACCTGGTCGTCCTCGTCGACTCGGAGGCGTTCGGCGAGGGCGTCGAAGGGGCGGTCGACCGCTATGTCGCGATGACCCGGGCGACCCGGCAGCTCGTCGTCCTCACGAGTTCCTGACGTCACCCGGGTGGGCCCGGGGCCCGCGTCACGCAGGTCCACGCGTCGGGCGCTGCGCGCGTACGGCTTCGGGGCCCTCGCGGACTCCGCCGGGCCCCCGCCCCGGCCCTAGTCGGCGGCCGCCGCCCGTGCCCGGTTCGCCAGGATCCTGATGGAGATCAGGGCGATCACCGCGAGGCCGATGATGTACGCCGACACCGCCATCGACGTACCCGTCGCCTCCAGCAGCAGCACCATCATGAACGGGGCGAGCCCGCCGCCGAACACGGCCGCGATCTGGTAGCCGAGCGACGCGCCCGTGTAGCGCATCTCCGCCGTGAAGAGCTCGGCGAAGAGGGCCGCCTGGGGGCCGTACATGACACTGAGGAAGCAGCTGGTCACGAACGTTCCGACGGCCAGCCACAGCAGTGACTTCGTGTCGATGAGCAGGAACATCGGCACCGCCCACACCAGCAGCCCCACCGCGCCCGCCGCGTAGATCCGCAGCCGGCCGATGCGGTCGGAGAGGACGGCGGAGGCGGGGATCAGGACGAGCTGGGTGAGGCTGACGCACAGCGAGACGGTGAGGACCGCGCTGCGCTCCATGTCGAGTTCACGGGTCGCGTAGTCCAGGACGCCGGTGATGATGATGTAGAAGGTCGCGGTGTTGACCGCGAAGGACCCGCCGGCCAGGAAGACCGTGCCGAGGTGCTTGGTCAGGATCGTACGGAGCGGCGAGCGGGCCGCTCCCTTCTCCTGCTCGGCCAGGGCGCGTTCGGCCTCGCGGAACGCGGGGGTCTCCTCGACGCGGGTGTGGATGTACCAGGCGAGTACGAGCACGAGGACGCCGACGAGGAACGGCACCCGCCAGCCCCAGGACGCGAAGGCGCTCTCGCTGGTCGTGGCGCCCGCGACGAGGAAGACCGTGTTCGCGGTGACCACGCCGATGGGGACGCCGAGCTGGACCAGGCTGCCGTACAGGCCGCGCTTGCCCTCGGGGGCGTACTCGGTGGCCATCAGCATCGCGCCGCCCCACTGGGCGCCGACGGCGATGCCCTGCACCACGCGGAGCAGGACGAGCAGGACGGGGGCGGCGATGCCGATCGTCTCGTACGTCGGCAGGAGGCCGATGCCGGTGGTCGCGAGGCCCATCATCGTCAGGGCCAGGACCAGCATCGGCTTGCGGCCGTGCTTGTCGCCGAGCTGCCCGGCGATGACGCCGCCGACGGGGCGGGCGAGGAAGCCGACGGCGAAGGTGGCGAAGGCGGCGAGCACGCCGGCCGACGAGCTGCCGGACGGGAAGTACAGGTCGCCGAGGACGAGGGCCGCGGCGATGCCGAAGACGAAGTAGTCGTACCACTCGACGGCGGAGGCGAGGGCGGCCGCGGTGGCCACCTTGCGCCGGTGGCGGTCGGCCGGTGCGGCTGCCGTGGCGTCCGCGAGCGGGGAAGGTGCCGTGTCCATGCGGTGCACACTCCGGTGGGTGCGGGGGTGGAAGAGGGGGTGGCGCCGTGATGTGCCGGGACCGTACCGACCGGATGGTACGGAGGTCAACGGGTCCGGCGGCAGGACTTTCCCCCGCCGCGCCACCCGTACGGAACCGCGTGCGGGCAGCACGAGCGCCCCGGCCGCGTGGAAGCGGCCGGGGTGCTCGTGGGGGTGCCCGTGGGGGGTCCGCGTGCCGGAAGAGCCCGCTCTAGAAGACGACCAGGGCGCGGCCCCCCTTGCCCGCCAGCATGTTGTCGAACGCGGCGGGGATGCCGTCGAGGCCGATCTGTTCGGTGACCATGCTGCTCAGGTCGAGGCGGCCGGCGCGGATGTGTCCGGCCAGTACGGGCAGATCGCGCGCCGGGTCGGAGTTGCCGTAGACGCAGCCCGAGAGCGTACGGCCGAAGTGGAAGATCTCCAGGGCGCTGAAGGTGATCTGCTGGTCCTTGCCGCCGATGCCGACGACCGTGGTGCGCCCGCCGCGGCGGGTCGATTCCCAGGCCGTGCGGATGGTGACGGCCCGCCCCACGCACTCGATCGCGACGTCGACGCCCTGCGCGCCGCCGGTCAGCTTGCGGATCTCCTTCGCGGTGGTCTCCGAGGCGACGACGAAGTCGGTGGCCCCGGCGGCCCGCGCCAGCTCCTCCTTCTCCGGCGAGACGTCGACGGCGACGATCTGTCCCGCCCCCGCGATACGGGCCGACTGGAGGACGGCGAGACCGACCCCGCCGACTCCGAAGACCGCGACCGACTCCCCCGCGCGGATCCGTGCGCTGTGGTGGACGGCTCCGTAACCCGTGAGGACCGCGCAGCCGAGCAGCGCCGCGTCCGTGAGCGGGATGCCGTCGGGGACCGGCAGGACGCAGTTTGCGGCGACGACGGTCTCCTCGGCGAACGCCGCGACGTTCAGGCCGGGATGGAGGTCGGTGCCGTCGGCGGCACGGGCGTGGACGCCGCCGGCGCCGGACAGGGCATTGGCGCACAGCCACACCTCACCGATGGAGCAGTGGTGGCAGCTGCCGCAGGAGGGAGCCCAGTTGAGGACGACGCGGTCGCCGGGGGCGACGTGCGTGACGCCCTCGCCGACGGAGACGACGGTGCCGGCGCCCTCGTGGCCGAGTACGGCGGGGACCGGCACGCGCATGGTGCCGTTGGACAGGGAGAGGTCGGAGTGGCAGACCCCTGCGGCGGCGAGCCGGACCCTCACCCGGCCGGGGCCGGTCTCCGGTAGCTCGATGTCGGTTATCTCCAGCGGAGCACCGACGGCGGACAGGACTGCGGCACGGACGCGGACCATGGTGTGCGTTGCTCCGATCAGAACTGGAGGGACTTGGTCTGGAGGTACTCGGAGAGGCCGTGCGGTCCCAGTTCGCGGCCGACGCCCGACTGCTTGTAACCGCCGAAGGGGGCGAGCGGGTTGAAGCGGCCGCCGTTGATGTCGACCTGGCCGGTGTCCATGCGGCGGGCGAAGGCGACGGCCTCCGCTTCGTCGGCCGCCCAGACGGCGCCGGCGAGACCGTAGACGGTTCCGTTGGCGACCCGCAGGGCCTCGTCCTCGTCGGCGTACTTCAGGATGCAGACGACCGGGCCGAAGATCTCCTCCTGGGCGACGGTCATGTCCGGGGTGACGTCCGCGAAGACGGTCGGGGCGACGTAGTAGCCCGTGTCGAGCGGGGCCTCGGGGCCGCCCGCGACCAGGCGCGCGCCCTCTTCGACGCCCTTCTCGATGTAGCCGCGCACGCGCGCCTGCTGCTTGGCGTTGACCAGCGGGCCGACGCGGTCGCCGACGGTGTACTTCGTCACGGCGGCGGCGGCCGTGGCCACCGCCTCGTCGTACTGGTCCTCGTGGACCAGCATCCGGGTCCAGGCGCTGCACGTCTGGCCGGAGTTGCCCATGACGTTGGCGATGCCGACATTGACCGCCTTGGCCAGGTCCGCGCCCGGCAGGATGACGTTCGCCGACTTGCCGCCCAGCTCCAGGGCGACGCGCTTGACGGCGGCGCCCGCCGTCGCGCCGATCTTCCTGCCCACGGCGGTGGATCCGGTGAAGGACACCAGGTCCACGCCCTCGTGCCCGGCGAGCGCCTGGCCGGCGACCGGGCCGAGGCCGGTGACCAGGTTGAAGACACCGGCGGGGATGCCCGCCTCGTCCACGGCCTCGGCGAAGAGCTGGGCGGTCAGCGGGGTGTCCTCGGCGGGCTTGAGGACGACCGTGCAGCCGGCCGCGAGCGCGGGGGCCACCTTCGCGACGATCTGGTGCAGCGGGTAGTTCCACGGCGTGATCGCGCCGACCACGCCCACCGGTTCCAGGAACACGGTGGAGTTCCCGATCTTCTCCTCGAAGGAGTACGTCGCGGCCAGCTCGGCGTACGAGCCGGCGACCAGGACCGGCACGCCCGCGTGCACCGCCTGCGAGAAGGCGGGCGGCGCGCCCAGTTCGGCGGTGACCGTCTCGGCGATCTCGTCCTTGCGGGCCACGAGCACGTCGCGCAGCGCGGCGATCCTCGCGGCGCGCTCGGCGGGCAGGGTCCGCGCCCAGCGGGGGAAGGCGTCGCGTGCGGCACGTACGGCCGCGTCGACGTCTTGGGCGGTGCCGGCCGGTACGTGGCCGATGACCTGCTCGTCGGCCGGGTTCACGACCGCGATCGTGTCCTGGCCTGCGGCTTTCTGCCACTGGCCGTCGATGTACATCGCGTCGCGGGGCTTCATCGCATTCCTCCAGGGGTGGCGTTGGCGTCCACGCCCCAAACTAGCGCTGTTAGTTTTTAGGCGCCAGGGACCCGAGCGGCCCAATGCTCCCACCGGAGCGCCGGCGTGTTCGGCGGCGCCCGGGAGCGGGGGCCTTCCCCGTCCGGAGTGGCCCAGTCCCGAGGCGCCTCATTGTCCTACAGGGGGGAGCCGGTCCCTGCGTAGCGTCGAAACCATCCCGAACCTGCTCCCGCCCGCCGGCCCCCGACGCACGCTCGCCCTGGCCCAGTTGAGCAACTCCCTGGGCGACGGCGCGTACTACGTCACCTCGGCCCTCTGCTTCACCCGTGTCGCCGGTCTCGCACCCGCCCGGATCGGTCTCGGCCTCACCGTGGCCCGGGCGGTCGGCTCGGTCGTCGGTGTGCCGCTCGGCCGGGTCGCGGGCCGCCGGGGCCCGCGCGGCACGGCGGTGCTGCTCGCCCTCGCGACCGGCGCCGCGGTCGCGTCCTTCCTGGCCGTACGGGACTTCCTGCCGTTCCTCGCGGCCGCCTGCCTCTACGCCACCGCGCAGTCGGGCCTCGCCGCCGCCCGGCAGGCACTGCTGGCGGGCCTGATGTCCAAGGAGGAGCGCACCGGTGCGCTCGCCCACCTCCAGTCGGCGCTCAACGCGGGCCTCGCCGTGGGGGCCGCACTCGGCGGGCTCGCACTGTCCGCCGGGACCGGGCCGGCGTATCTCGCGGTCTTCGCGATCGACGCCCCGAGCTTCCTGCTCTGCGCACTCGTCCTGCTGCGGCTGCCGGCCGTCGCTCCCGTGCCCGCCGTCCGGGGCGCGAAGTCCGACGTCCTGCGGGACCGGCCGTACGCCGCCGTCACGCTCCTCAACACCGTGCTGCTGCGGATGCCGCTGTGGATCACCGAGCGCACCGACGCCCCGAGTGGCTGGTCCCCGCGCTCTTCGTGCTCAACACCGGTGGCGTGGTGCTCTTCCAGGTCCATACCGCCCGCTCGGTCACCGGGCTCGCCACGGCCGCCCGCGCCATCCGCCGGTCCGGCGCGCTCGCGCTCCTGGCCTGCGGGGTCTTCGCCCTCTCGGCCGGGGGCCGCTCTGGGTCGCGGTCACCGCCCTGGTCGGCGGCTCGGTGCTCCCGGTCGCCGCCGAAATGCTCCAGTCGGCCGGCTCCTGGCAGCTCGGCTTCGATCTGGCACCGGCGGGGCGCGTCGGCGAGTACCAGGGCTTCTTCGGCACCGGCGTCACCGTCGCCCGCACGCTCGGTCCGCTGCTGCTCACCGCGCTGCTGGTGGGGATGGGCGTGCCGGGCTGGCTGCTGCTCGGCGGACTGCTCCTGGTGACGTCGTACGCGATGGGGCCGGCGGTGCGGTGGGCGGCGGGAACGCGCCGTGAGCCGGTCCCCGCGTCCGCCGTCGCACAGACCGCCTGAGTACGAAGCGGCCCGGAGACCGGCCGTGGCCCGCTGCCCGCAGGGGCGACGGCCGGCACGTGGGGCGCCCCCGGCCGGCAGGCCGGTGCGGGCGACGCTCCGGCCGTGATCAGAAGTCGGCGCGGACCGGATCGTCGAGGCGCGCCACGGACTCCTGCGCGTACGCGCGCTCGTAGGCGTCGCGGATCCGCTCGATGTGCGGGTCGCGGGCCCTCGCCTGCGACGCCGGGTACAGCAGGATCAGCTCGTACGAACGCTCTCGCTCGATCGTGCCGTCGGCGTTCCGCCACTGTCCACGGCCGTCCTGCACGGTGAGCCCCTCCGGGAAGCCGCGCGTCACCTGCCGCTCGACGAAGTCCATGAACTGCCGGTCGGTGACGTCCGGGCCGCCGCCGGGGCGCCCGGTCCCGAAGAACAGCCGCGTTTGCACGTACGCCTCGCCCCGGACAGCGGCGGCCGGGGCTTCGTCGCCGAACACGGCGTACGCGGCGGGGGCGCCGGCGGCGAGGAGTACGGCGCCGGTGGCGGCCAGGCGGGCGGATGCGGTCCGGAACGGCATGGTGGAACCCTTCGGTCGGGCAAAAGCCGCGGTACGGGAGAGCCCCCGACCGGACCGGCGGCTTTCCCGTACCGCGGAACCGGAACCAGAGCCGTCAGGCGTACTTCACATCCGTGAGGTGGGCGAAAACGACGACGTTGGAGCCGTAGCCGGTCTTCTTGTCGAAGTCCCCGCCGCAGGTCAGCACCCGCAGCTCCGGGCGTCCGGTCTTGTTGCCGTACACCTCCCCGTCGGGGAAGGCGTCCTTCTTGTACGTCCGCACGGCGTCGACGGTGAACACCGCGGTCCGGCGGTCCTCCCGTGCGACGTTGATGACGTCGCCGGGGTCGAGTGCGTTCAGGTTCAGGAAGATGGCCGGGCCGGTCCGGGTGTCCCGGTGGCCGACGAGCAGGGACGTCCCGGCCTCCCCGGGGGTCGGGCCGTCCTTGTACCAGCCGACCAGGCGGGGGTTGTCCACCTGCGGGGTCGCCAGACGGCCCCCCGGGTCGAGTCCGAGGCCGACGACGGGCGCTTCGATGGTGAGGGCGGGCACTGCCACCCTGACCACGGGAGAGGGTGGCAGCGGCGGATGCGACGCCCGGGCCGGCCTCGGCCTCGGCGTCGGCGTCGGCGTCGATGTCGGCGTAGGCGTCACCGGCTTGGACGGCTCGAGTGTCGCGACCGGCCGGTTCTCCAGCGGCGTTTCCGTCGGCGTCGGCGTCGGAGCCGCCGGCTCGGGCACCGGCGGCTCCGGACTCGGTGAACCCGGTTCCGGCGCCGGATTCTTGGCGGTCGTGTCGTGAGCGGCCGCGACCGGAGCGTCGGGGGGCGTGTCACCGCACCCCCGGACGACGCCGACCACCAGCGACACCGTCGCGGCCGCCGTCATCGCCAGGCGGCAGCCCCGGCTCGGTCCGCGCCGACGGCTGTAGGGGGTGTTACGCGGCGCCATGGGCGCGGCGGCGGGCCCGTCGGACGAAGATCACCCCGGCCACCCCGGCAGCGCCCGCGACCAGTGCGGGTGCCGCGACGCCCGACGAACCGGCGTCGGACCCGGTGCCCGTACCCGAGGCTCCGCCGCCGCCCGCGGGAACGGGGCCGCGCGGGGTGGACTTGTCGGCGGACCTCTCGGTGGGCTTCTCCACGGCCTTGTCGTCGTTCTTCGCGCAGTCGACCTTGAAGATCTTCTGCTTGGAGACGCCGCCCGGGAACGTCCAGTTGAGCTGGTAGTGCCCGTTCGGGAGCGAGAAGTCCGCGGTGTGCCCCTCGCCCTTCACCATGACGATGCCTCCCGTGAGGATGGGCTCGGCGGGCGCCTTCGGCTGCGGAGGGGTGATCGTCCAGTTGACCAGCTGCACCGTCTCGAAGTTGGAAGCGGCCAGGTTGAACGTGCAGACCTCGTAGTGGTCCTTGGTGTCGGAGAAGCTGGTTCCAGCCTTGTGGATCTTGATTTCTCCGCTGTCGCCGGCCACGGCGAGAGCCGCCGACGCGCCCCACAGGGACACCCCTGCGAGAGCCAGCGTGGCGAGGGCGGCCGTGCCCGGACGGACACCGTGGGAGCGGAGAGATGCCGAGGTGGTCATGCGGGGCTCCTTCAAGCCGAGATGATTGTCGTACTGATCACTCGATCGCCTGATTAGATGTCACATATCCGGCGTGAAGAAGCGTCGAAACGCTGAGGAAATGTCAGATATGACCTGACTGGCCGACAGGAGCCGTCCGCCGCCCGAGCGACCGGAGCGTCCGCACCCCCTCGGGAGCCCCTACTTCGCCTGGGTACGGCGAGGCACGGGCGCGGCCGGTGTCTCGGTGGCAGCCTGCGCGGGGCGGGGGCCCTTGTCACGTACCGCCAGGGCCGAGGCGCCCAGGAGCAGGACCGCCAGCATCACGAACGGGGCCGCCGTGCCCGCCACCCCGGCGACCAGACCCGCCGACGCGGGTGCGGCGACCTGGCCGAGGCGGTTGCCGGTCAGCCGCAGCGCGAGCGCCGTCGAACGCGCCTCCGGCGGGGCCGCCCGGACCACCGTCGTCATCGACAGGGGCTGCCCCACCCCCAGGCAGAACCCGAGGACGGCCAGCATCAGCGCCATGGCCCACACCGGAACCGGCAGCGCGATGCCCGCGCACAGCAGCCCGGCCAGCAGGCAGGTGACGGTCAGCAGCGCGGTGCGGCCGAGCAGCCGGATCATCGGCGTCATCACCAGCCGGCAGGCGATCGTCGCCGCGGCCCGCAGGCTCAGCAACAGGCCGACGACCGAAGGGGGGATCCCCCGGTGTTCGCCGATGACCGGGAGGTACGCGGTGAGGATGTCGGTCGCGGAGAGCACGGCGAGGCTGATGAAGATCCCGGCCGGTACGCCGCGGGTGCGCAGGATGCGGTGGACGGGAACCTTGGTGCGGTCGGTACGCTCCGCGGGCTCCGCCCGGTGTTCGATCCGCCAGAGCGAGGTGAGCGAGACCGCCGCGACGCCCGCCGAGACGATCAGGGCGAGGGCGCTGGTGCGGGCCATCGCGCCCTCGTGCCCGTCGACCAGCAGCCCGGCGGCGACGGGGCCGACGAGCTGGCCGAGGGAGGCGCCGATGGTGAAGTGGCCGAAGTTGCGGTCCTGTTCGGCCGGGGCGGACTGGCGGGCGACGATCGACTGGGCGCCGATGACGAAGCACAGGTGCCCCAGGCCCATCACGCCGCTCCAGGCGGCCATCGCCGCAAGGGAGTTCGCCGTGCCACCGGCCGCGCACCCGCCCCCGATCAGGAGGACGCCGACGGGCAGCAGGGGACCACACCGCCCGCGGTCCGTCCTGCGTCCCAGCGGTACGGCGGCGAACAGGGGCAGCAGCGCGTACACGCCCGCGATCACACCGATCGCGCGCTCGTCCGCGCCCAGCGCGAGGGCCCGGTACGAGACGGCCGGGCGCGCCATCGACACCGCCGCCTGCGCGAAGCCGAAGGCGATGACGAGGCGCAGCAACCACCCCCTGCCAGGCATCAGATGATGCCGAAGAGGATTCCGGCGCCGAGCACCACCAGCGAGGTGAGCGCGGCCCATTTGACGGTGAACCTGGTGTGGTCGCCGAACTCGACCTTGGCCATGCCGACCAGGACGTACACGGCGGGCACGAGCGGGCTGGACATGTGCAGGGCCTGGCCGACGAGGGACGCGCGGGCGATCTCCAGCGGCGAGACGCCGTGCGCCGCGCCCGCTTCGGCGAGTACGGGCAGGACGCCGAAGTAGAAGCCGTCGTTCGACATGAAGTAGGTCAGCGGGAGGCTGAGCAGACCGGTGACGATCGCCATGTGCGGGCCCATGCCCTGGGGGATCGCTCCGACGAGCCAGTCGGCCATGTGCTTGACCATGCCGGTGCCGGTGAGCACGCCGGTGAAGACGGCGGCCGCGAAGACCATGCCGGAGACGTTGAGGACGTTGTCGGCGTGGGCGGCGATACGGGCCTTCTGGTCGGCCATGTTCGGATAGTTGACCGTGAGGGCGAGGGCCGCGCCGATGAGGAAGAGCACCGGGATCGGCATCAGCTGCATGATCATCGCAGTGAGCAGCGCGACGGTGAGCCCGGCGTTGAACCAGTAGAGCTTGGGGCGCAGGGTGGCGCGGTGGGGGTCGAGCCCCTGGAAGCCGTCGCCGTCGGCGGAGTACGCCGGGCCGGCGTCCGCGTCGGCGGCGTCCCCCGTGCCGCCGGTGCCCCTGCGCGGCTCTTCGCCGCCGCCGGCGGTGACCAGGACCTCCGCGTCCGCCTCCACCTGGACGGCCTCGTCCAGCGTGAGGTAGCCCAGCCGCTTGCGCTCCCGTCGGCCCAGCACGTACGCCAGGACGAAGACGAAGACCAGGCCCACGCCGAGCGCCGGGATCATCGGCACGAAGATGTCGGCCGCGTCCAGCTTCAGCGCGGTGGCGGCGCGGGCGGTCGGCCCGCCCCAGGGGAGGGTGTTCATGACGCCGTTCGCGGTGGCGGCGACGCCGGTCATCACGACCAGGCTCATCCCGAGCCGCTTGTACAGCGGGTACATCGCCGAGACCGTGATCATGAAGGTGGTCGAGCCGTCGCCGTCGAGCGAGACGATCGCGGCGAGTACGGCCGTACCCACCACGATCCGCATCGGGTCCGCCTTGCAGAAGCGCAGGATGCCGCGCACGATCGGGTCGAAGAGACCGACGTCGATCATCACGCCGAAGTACACGATGGCGAACATCAGCATCGCCGCCGTGGGCGCGAGGTTGCCGACGCCTTCGAGGACGTAGTCCCCGAGCTTGGCGCCCTGTCCGACGAACACGCAGAAGAGTGCCGGGATCAGTACCAGCGCCGCGATCGGCGACATCTTCTTCATCATGATCAGGACCAGGAAGGTCGCAATCATGACGAATCCGAGGATTGTCAGCATATGGGAAACCTCACGTTCGCCCTTGAACTTCCACCAGACCAGGCGGTTCGTTGACGTTAGGTCCCGCTGCGAGGCGTTAACAAGATGTTGACGTGCGAGCAATAAGCGCAAAACCCCAGGTCACGATATGGGTGCTACGTCGACGGGGAATCCGTTGAGCACCGCCGTGCCGGACAGCGGGTCGAGCCGGCTCCCGTCGAGCAGCTGGTTGACGTTGACGCCGGGGGTGGCGGCGGCGACCGTCATGCGGGCGCCTTCCCGGTCGTGTCCCCAGCCGTGCGGCAGGCTCACCACTCCGGCGCGTACCGCGTCCGTCACCTCCACCACGGCCTCCAGCCCGCCCCCCTCGGCGCTGATGCGGGCAGGCGCCCCGTCGGTGAGACCGAGCCGCGCCGCGTCGTCGGGGTGGACCTGGAGTGTGCAGCGGTTGCTGCCGCCGTTGAGCTTCGCGATGTTGTGCATCCAGCTGTTGTTGGACCGCAGGTGGCGGCGGCCGACGAGCACGAGCGCGGCGGGCCGCCCGTCGAGCGCGCGCCGCAGCCGGGGCAGGTCGGCGGCGATGGGCGCGGGCAGCAGCTCGACCTTCCCGCTGGGGGTCTTGAGGACCTGCGCGAGGCGCGGCCGCAGAGGGCCGAGGTCGATACCGTGCGGGTGCGCGAGGAGATCGTCCAGTACGAGGTCGTACGGACCCAGGCGCAGCATCATGTCGAGGCGCCGCTCGGGTCCGCCGCGCCCGGTGAGTGCGGCGGCGAGCTGCCCGGGGTCGCCCCCGTGGACGGGCGAGTGGGGTGTGGCGACGGCCTTGGTGAGGGCGCGCTCGACGGCGAGGTCGTCGACGGCCGAGGGGTCGGCGCCGTGCATGCCGCCGACCGCGAGGATCAGCCGGGCGTGGATCTCGCCCTCGTCCATCCGCCCGTCCTCCAGGGGGACGGCGGCCGGGGTGTAGCGCACCTGGTTGCGCACGGCGAAGGTGTTGAAGGTGAAGTCGAAGTGCGCGCTCTGCGACGGGGGCGGCGGGGGCAGGACGACATCGGCGTGGCGCGAGGTCTCGTTGAGGTACGGATCGACGCTGACCATGAAGTCGAGGTGCCCGCTCAGGGCGCGGTCGAGGCGGTGGCCGTCGGGCGCGGAGAGCACGGGGTTGGCGGCGATGGTGATCAGCGCGCGCACCCGCCCCTCCCCCGGCGTGTCGATCTCCTCGGCGAGCGCGGCCAGCGGCAGTTCGCCCTTGGTCTCGGGGTGACCGCTCACCCTGCTCTTCCAGCGGCCGAGCGCGAACCCCCTGCCGGGTCCGGCGGGGCGGGGCGCGGGGGCGGTGGCGGAGAGCGGGAAGAGGGCGCCGCCGGGGCGGTCGAGGTTGCCGGTGAGGACGTTCAGTACGTCGACGAGCCAGTTGGCCAGGGTGCCGAACTCGACCGTGGAGCTGCCGACCCGGCCGTACACCGCGGCGGTGGGCGCGGCGGCGAGCCCACGGGCCAGCAGGCGGATCTCGTCGGCGGGCACGTCGCAGGCCGCCGACACCGCTTCGGGGGTGAAGTCCCGTACGGCTTCCCGTACTTCGGCGAACCCTTCGGTCCACTCCTCCAGAACGCCCGGGGCGGTCAGCTTCTCCTCGAAGAGGACCTGGGCCAGTGCGGCGAGCAGCAGCGCGTCCGTACCGGGCCTGATGGGGACGTGCCGGTCGGCGAGCCGGGCGGTGCGGGTGCGGCGCGGATCGACGACGACGAGCGTGCCGCCGCGGCGGCGCAGCGCCTTGAGCCTGCCGGGGAAGTCGGGGGCGGTGCACAGGCTGCCGTTGGAGTCCAGGGGGTTGGCGCCGAGGAGCAGCAGGTGGCTGGTGCGGTCCAGGTCGGGCACCGGGATGGCGAGCGGGTCGCCGAAGAGCAGGCCGCTGGACACGTGCTTGGGCATCTGGTCGACGGTGCTGGCGGTGAAGAGGCTGCGGGTGCGCAGCAGGGAGAGGAGGAGGGGCGGGTAGAGGGCGCCGGCCATGGTGTGGACGTTGGGGTTGCCGAGCACGACACCGACGGAGTCCGGCCCGTGCTCCTCGATCAGCGGCCGCAGCCGGGCGGCGACGAGGTCGAAGGCCTCGCTCCAGGTGGCTTCCCGCAGGACGCCGTCCTCGCGGACGAGGGGTCCGGTGAGCCGGTCGGGGTCGGCGTCGAGGTCCGCGAAGGCGGCGCCCTTGGGACAGACGAAGCCGTGGCTGAAGACGTCGTCACGGTCGCCGCGCGCCGCGGTGACCGTGGTGCCCTCGATGGTGAGGGTCAGGCCGCAGGTGGCTTCGCAGAGCGGGCAGATGCGCAGGGCGGTGCGGGACGCTGTGGCTTCGTCTTGACCGGGCATGGGCCCTCCAGGGCGGCGGCGACGGTGGCGCGGGAGCACAGCCGAGCATACCGACCAGTACGCATGGCGGGGAGGGCCGGACCGGAGAGATCAGTCGAAGATCTTGGCCAGGTAGGCGTGCAGGACGGCCCGGGTCTCGCCGATGAGGTCCGGGTCGCCCGACGGCCGTACGCGGAAGGCCAGTTGGAGGAGGGCGTCGGCGGCCTCGACGGCGACCAGGACCGTCCGGCGCAGGCCGGCGTCCGGGGTGCGGCCGAGGTGGCCGCAGAGCAGCTCGGTCAGGCGGTCGGTGACGCGGTAGTCGATGTCGGCGCCCGGTTCGCCGACCGGGATCTGGACGCCGAAGTCGACGAGGGCGAAGCCGGGGGTGGTGCGCTTCATGGCGATGTACTCGTCGAGCACGGCGTCGATGGCGCCGCGCCAGTCCTCCCCCGGCATCGCGGAGATCCGGCCGCTGATCCGCTCGGCGTAGCGGTCGAGGTTGCGCAGGGCCAGGGCGTCGGCCAGGGCGCGCTTGTTGCTGAAGAAGCGGTAGACGGAGCCGATGGGCACACCCGCGCGGGCGGCGACGGCCCGGGTGCTCAGCCGTTCGTAGCCCCTCTCGTCGAGGAGCTGGGCGCAGGCGTCCAGTATCCGGGCGAGCCGGTCGGCGCTGCGTTGCTGCACGGGGGGTCTGCGGAGCGAGTTCGTCGGGGGCACGGGCCCATGATGCCGACAGTCCCGCGGGCGTGGCACCCGTTGACGGGCGCGCTCCCAAATCCTACTGTCATGCATAGGATTCACGGCAGGATCCCTACGGCACCCCGGGAGCGGACGATGAGCGGCATCGAGCAGGCGAGGAAGACGGCCGAGGGACTGGCCCACTCCTCGGGCTTCGGCAACGAACACAGCTCCGAGGCCGTCCCCGGCGCGCTGCCGCACGGCCGCAACTCGCCCCAGCGCGCACCGCTCGGCCTGTACGCCGAGCAGCTGAGCGGATCGGCCTTCACCGAGCCGCGCGCCCGCAACCGGCGCTCGTGGCTGTACCGGATCAGGCCGTCGGCCGCGCATCCGCCGTTCGTGCGCACCGACAACGGCGCGGTGCGCAGCGCGCCCTTCACCGAGACCGTCCCCGACCCGAACCGGTTGCGCTGGAACCCGCTGCCCGGGCCCGCGCCCGGCACCGACTTCCTGGCCGGCCTGTGGACGGTGGGCGGCAACGGCGACGCGACCCAGCGCACCGGCATGGCGATTCACCTCTACCACGCCGACTCCTCCATGACGGACCGGGTGTTCAGCGACGCGGACGGCGAGCTGCTGATCGTGCCCGAGCGCGGGGGCCTGCTCCTGCGCACCGAGTTCGGCCTGCTGCGCTGCGGCCCCGGGCACATCGCGCTGATCCCGCGCGGGGTGCGGTTCCGCGTGGAGCTGCTCGACGAGAGCGCCCGCGGCTATGTCTGCGAGAACTACGGGCAGCCCTTCCAGCTCCCCGACCTCGGTCCGATCGGCGCCAACGGCCTGGCCAACGCCCGCGACTTCCTGGCTCCGGTGGCCGCGTACGAGGACACCGAGGGCCCGGTCGAAGTCGTCAACAAGTTCTGCGGGAACCTCTGGTCGGCGACGTACGACCACTCCCCCCTCGACGTCGTCGCCTGGCACGGCAATCACGTCCCGTACGTCTACGACCTGCGCCGCTTCAACGTCATCGGCACCATCAGCTACGACCACCCGGACCCGTCGATCTTCACGGTCCTCACCTCGCCGTCCGACACCCCGGGCCTGGCGGGCGTCGACTTCGTCGTCTTCGCGCCGCGCTGGCTGGTCGGCGAAGACACCTTCAGGCCGCCGTACTTCCACCGCAACGTGATGAGCGAGTACATGGGCCTGATCGAGGGCGCGTACGACGCCAAGGCCGAAGGCTTCGTCCCGGGCGGCGGCTCGCTCCACAACATGATGTCGGCGCACGGGCCGGACCGCGAGACCTTCGACCGGGCGAGCGCCGCCGAGCTGAAGCCGCAGAAGATCGACGACGGCCTGGCCTTCATGTTCGAGACGCGCTGGCCGGTCACGGCGACCGCGCAGGCGGCCTCCGCCGGCCATCTCCAGACGGCGTACGACGACGTGTGGCAGGGTCTGCAACGCCACTTCAGGTCGTAGTACCTACGGAGAAATGAAACCGTGACCGCATTCGCCCCCGACTCGCTGGTCCTGAACCGGAAACTGCCGCTCTGGTACCAGGTCTCGCAGTCCCTGCGCGCCTCCATACTGGGCCGCACGCCCGACGCGGCGCTGCGGCTGCCCACCGAGGAGCAGCTCGCCGCGCACTACGGCGTGAGCGTGCTCACCATGCGGCAGGCCCTCAAGGAGCTGGAGGCCGAGGGCCTGATCAGCAGGCACCGGCGGCGCGGTACGTTCATCGAGCCGGGCGCCCGGCGCGGCGCCCCGCGCCGGCTGCTCGGCTCGATCGACGCGATCGTGGCCCAGCAGTCCGGGGAGCTGACGACGATCCTGGGACACGGCCCCGCCCCCGTACCCGGTGAACTCGTCGAGTTCTTCCCGGACACGGACGAGGTCGTCACCTACAAGCGGCTGCGCCGCGACGGGGAGAGCGGCGAGCCGACCAACTGGGCGGAGAACGCGGTGCGTCCGGAGGTCGCCGCCGGCATCGACCTCGCCGATCTCGAACGCTGGCCGATGACGAAGGTGCTGCGCGACGTGGTCGGGGTCGGCATCAGCAAGATCACGGACACGGTCGAGGCGCGGCTGGCCGACCCGGCCACGGCGGACCTGCTGAAGGTCCCCTCCTCAGTCCGATCCTGCACTACACGGGTGTGACGTACGACCGGGAGGGACGGGTCGTGGACGTCGCGCGCATCCGCTACCGGGGCGACCGCTTCTCCTTCTCCGTGACGGTCGACGCGCACTGACCCGCCCCCCGGCCGCGCCACTACGATGCCCGCATGATTGCCCGCATGACGGCGACGCGGCCCGAGACCCCACCGGACCCGCCGGCCCCACTGCTCGGCGAACTGATGCCCTGGTCGGTGGCGCCCTTGCGGCTGGGCCGCGACTGGGTGCTCGCATCGGACAGGCGTACGCTGCGGGCCCGCTGGGACGCCCTGGTACGAGCCCGGGGCGCCGAGCGCGAGGAGCTGTTCGGGCCCACCCGGGCGCGCACGACGCGCACTTCGGTCGCGGCACTGCCCGGCCAGTCCACCGGAACGGGCCGCCTCGCACGGGAGAGCGGCCCCTGCCCGGAGCCGGTCCGGGTCCTCCACGGCCCCTTCGACGAGCAGTGGCTGATCCCGGACCACCGGCTGATCGACGCAGCCCGGCCGGAGCTGTGGCGGGTGGCCGACGGGTCGGACCAGCTCTTCGCCGTCGAGCAGGGGTACGCGCCCGGGGCGGCGGCCGGGCCCGCGCTGCTGGTCAGCGCCCTGCTCCCGGCCGGCCGCTCCCCGGCGGGCCGCCCCGGCCGCATCCACCCGCTGCACCGCCGCCCCGGCGGACGCGAACCCAACCTGGCGCCGGGGCTGCTGCCGCTGCTGAGCGGCCGTTACGGACACGAGGTCGCGGCGGAGGACGTACTGGCGTGGGCCGTCGCCCGCGCGGAGGCGTCACCGCCGGGCGCGGTGGTCGCGCTGCCCGCGGAGCCGGACGTCTGGGCGGCGGGTGTGGAGCTGGGCCGCCGGATGAAGGCGGTGCAGCTGCGGGGCGCCCGGGGCGGGGAGCGCCCGAAGCTGCCCGGCGGGCGCCGCCCGTACGTACGGGCGGCCGTGCCGGCGTGGCCCTCCGCACTGCGGTACGACGCCGAGGCGGAAGTGCTGCACGTCGGGGAGGGCCGCGTCTCGCCCGTACCGGCCACCGCCTGGGAGTTCCGGGTGGGCGGGGTACGGATGCTGGAGCTGTGGTTCGAACGGCGTACGGCGCGGGGCGGCCCGGGCACGCTGGAGGCGATCCGCCCGTCGGCGTGGCCCCAGGAGTGGACGTCGGAGCTCCTCGAACTCGTCACGGTCCTGGCCCTGCTGGCCGGACTGGACGCGGGCCGGGAGGAATTGCGGGAGGGGAAGCAGATCACCCGTGCCGAGCTGACGGAGGCGGGAGTGCTGCCGGTGCCGGATGCGGCGCGCCGCCCGGCGTCGGTCCTGGACCACCAGGAGGAGGGCCCGGAGGGCCAGTTCGCGCTGCTCTAGGACTGCGCGGCGGGCTCCCGCCCCGGGCCGGCGCCCTGTCGCCGAGCCCCCGGCGACGGCCGGGGCCCCGGCGCTAGGGCAGGAAAAGGATGATCACTCCGATGAACCCGACGGCACCGAGGACGGTTCCGGCGACGGCGGTCCGCATACGGCCGACGCCCTGACCGGCACAGTGCATGCCCGCCACCCCGAAGGTGACGGCGAGGGGCCCGGCCATGAGCGCCGGCGGGAACAGGGGCACCCATGGCCATACCGCGGAGACGACACCGAGGACGAGCGAGGTGGGGCCCAGGGCGACGGCGGGCGTGTCGGCCTGGTCGGGCACGGTTGACTCGGGCATGATCCGCTCCCCTTTGAACGCGTTCAAAAGATGTGGCGAGCATACCCACAGCACATGGCCGCGGCACGGTTGGGGCCGGACACGGCGAAGCCCCCGCCGCTCGGGCGAGCCCGCCTTCGCCCGGCTGCCGCACATCAGCGGCGCGGCCGGCACCGCCCGCACCGACGGACTCCTGGAGCGCTTCGAACCCACCGGGGCCGCCGGCCGCCCCGCCCGCACCCGCCCGGGCGGCATGCGCCGCGGCCGACGCGGCGTTCCCGCAGAGGGCGCGCACTCCGCCCGGCCCGCGGCCCGCCCGGAGGCGTGTGCGACCGCCTGGCCGCCGGTACCGCCGGCGCTCTTCGCGCCGCTCACCGTCCGCGCGTACGCGAACAGCGGCCGGTGAGTGGCGGCCTCCGGCCCCGGACGGCCGCCCGCTGCCCGCCGTTGTACGAGTCGGCCGGTTCGCGCGCCACCACCGGCGGGTTTTCCGCCAACGTGTCCGAGTGACAAAGGTGTTACGCACACGGTAGTCAGTGCTGTCATGAGCACTCAGCCCCAGCCCCTCCCCCTGGACGGCATCACCGTCGTCGCCGTCGAGCAAGCCGTGTCGGCGCCCTTCGCCACCCGCCAGCTCGCCGATCTCGGCGCCCGCGTCATCAAGATCGAGCGCCTGGACGGCGGCGACTTCGCCCGTGGTTACGACACCGCCGCGCGGGGCCTCGCCTCGCACTTCGTGTGGTGCAACCGCGGCAAGGAGTCCCTCGCCGTGGACCTGAAGGACCCGCGCGGCCTGGACGTGGTGCGCCGGCTCGTCGCCGGAGCCGATGTGTTCGTGCAGAACCTCGCGAACGGCGCGGCGGCGAGGCTCGGCCTGGACGCCGCGACCCTGTGCGCCGCGCACCCGCGCCTGGTCGCCGTCGACATCTCCGGTTACGGCGCCGACGGGCCGTACGCCGGCAAGCGGGCGTACGACATGCTCGTCCAGTGCGAGGCGGGGCTCGTGTCCGTCACCGGCACGCCCGAGCAGCCCGTCAAGGCGGGGATTCCGGCGGCCGACATCGCGGCGGCGATGTACGCGTTCTCCGGGGTCCTGGCCGCGCTGCTGCGACGCGGAACGACCGGGCTCGGCGGACCGGTCGAGGTCTCGATGCTGGAGGCGCTCGGCGAGTGGATGGGGCATCCGCTGCACCACGG
Source organism: Streptomyces sp. Wb2n-11 (assembly GCF_001049855.1). Lineage (NCBI taxonomy): Bacteria > Bacillati > Actinomycetota > Actinomycetes > Kitasatosporales > Streptomycetaceae > Streptomyces > Streptomyces sp. Wb2n-11. The sequence continues at coordinate 5,616,895 of NZ_CVPB01000001.1, read as the reverse complement.
GATGCACGGGGGCGAGGCACCGGCGCGCACCGGGGTCGCGCACGCCGTCATCTCGCCGTACGACGCCTACCCGACGGCGGACGGTGGCCAGGTGCTGCTGTCGGTGCAGAACGACCGGGAGTGGCGGCGCCTGGCCGGGCAGGTGCTCCGGCGGCCGGAGCTGGCGGACGATCCCGCCTTCGCCACGAACACCGCCCGTACGGACAACCGGGCCAAGACGGACGCGGTGGTCGCGGAGGCGCTGGGGGCGATGAGTGCGCCGGAGGCGATCGCGGCGCTGGACGCGGCCGGGATCGCCTGTGCCCGGCTGAACACGGTGGCCGACGTGGCGGCGCATCCGCAGTTGGCGGCGCGCGGCCGCTGGCGGGAGATCGGTTCACCGGCGGGGCCGCTGCGGGCGATGCTGCCGCCGATCACGATGCCGGGCGGGGCGGACCCGCTGATGGGCCCGGTTCCCGCGCTCGGCGAACACACCGACGCGCTGCTGTACGGCCTGGGGATGACGGACGTACAGGTGTCAGCGCTGCGCCGGGACGGTGTGGTCGCCTGAGCGCGTCCGCCACTCCGGTCCGCCCGCGTCAGTGGCGGCTGCCGAAGAGCGAGCGACGCAGCCGCCGCAGCGGGGCGAAGAGCGAGACGCGCGCGCCCCTGCCCGTCCGCGAGTGCGCGACATCACGTGACGTGAGCTCGCGCATCAACAGTGTCGCCTCGGCCGTTTCACCGTGCGGTACGGCTGGTCCGCCGAGCACCGCGAGATGGCGGTCGAGGCGCGAGCTGGTCGCGCTGCTCCCGCATGTGATCGCAGGCACTCGAGGCCTGCTGCGCACCGTTATCTGTTCCATGTCACTCCCCACCCGTACGAGGGCACCCGGCCCGGGCAGGTTAACCCTATCCCCCCGTCCGGACACACATGTATCCCGCCCATGTGATTCACCACCGCAGCAAGGGTGTTGACGGTCACTCTCCGAATACATCTGATTCCAGGGCGAGTTGGACAGTTTACGCACTGCGGCCCCTCGAACGAGCGGCTTGAGGTTCAAGAGGGCTTTATATGGCTTGGGTTGAGCCAGCTTGGAGCGCTTCTGCCGTGATGCCGCTCCCCTGCGGACAGGGGGCCGGCCAGTGAGTGAACAGCCGGGCAGCGAGCAGCGGGTGGTCGCGGGCCGTTACCGCCTGCTGGCACCGCTGGGCAAGGGCGGCATGGGCGTCGCATGGCGCGCCCGCGACGACGTCCTGGGCCGCGAGGTCGCGGTCAAGGAGGTCAGGGCGCCGCCCCGGCTCGGCTCCACCGACGTACGGCGGCTGTACGCACGGCTGGAGCGCGAGGCGCGGGCGGGCGCGCGTCTCCTTCCTCCGGCTCCTTTTCCGCGCCCTCCCCCGCGACGGCCCGCTCCTCCGCCACCGCACAGGACCGGCCGCGGCGGGCCGCCCCGGTGCTGGCGGCGGGGGCGGCCGCGCCGGTGCTCGCCGTCGGGGGCATCACCTGGGCGCCGACGAACGGCGGCGAGGAACCGGGGGCGGCTTCGTGCGGCGCCTCCTCCGGTACAGCCGGCTCCGGCGGCGGCAGCGGTAGCAGTGGCTGCGGCAACGGCAGCGGCGACACCGGAGGAGCCGGGAACAAAGGCGGGACCGGAACCGGGACCGGAGGCGACGGCGGTGGCAACGGGGGTACGGCCACCCCGCCGCAGCAGTCCGCGAGGGTCGGCGTCACGGCGGTGCACGGCAGTTACTCCGGAGTCTGCCCGCCGCCCGGGGCGCGGGCGCCGTCCTTCACGGCGACGTTCACGGTCGGCCGCGTCCCGGCCGAGGGCGCCTACCGGTGGGTGACCGGGAGCGGCGAGTCGTCCGGTCCCGGCTGGAGGACGCTGAGTTTCGGCGCGGACGAGGAGAAGTCGAAGCGGGTGGACCACGCCGAGCTGACGTACGAGGAGGACGGGGCCCTCCACGGCGGGATCGGTGTGGAGGTCAGGGACCCGGTCCGGGTCACTTCGAACACCGTGCCGTTCTCGGTGACCTGCGAGCAGGAGGCCCCGGCCCCGACGGACGGAGCCTCCTACCCGGTCGGCGGGACGGCGGATGAGCAGGTCAGGCAGCGGAGGTGAAGACCGGCAGGTAGCCTCCCGACTGGCCTGCCGCGGTGGGGTGGTAGGACTCTCCGATGTTGGACCACTTCACGCTGTGCAGCCACGGTGCCGACGAGCAGATCTCGTGGCCGGTGAAGGCCTCGGTCACCTGCGCGAAGGTGTAGCCGTGGTCCGCCGCGCGCTTGGCGGTGGCGGCGTTGAGGTGGTCGGAGGCGCCGTTGATCGCGGCGCGCTCTCTCTCGGTGAGCCCGGCGATGCAGCTTCCGCTGAGCTTGTAGAAGCGGGGGTAGCCGAGCACGACGACGTGCGCCGCGGTGGCCTTCGCCCGGATCGCCGAGTACACGGAGTCGAGCCTGCCGGGCAGGGTGGTGTCGACGTAGGCGCGCGCCTCGGCGATCCGGGCCAGGCAGGTGGACTCGGACTGGAGTACGCACGTCGTCATGACGTCCGCGAAGCCTGCGTCGTTGCCGCCGACGGTGAGGGAGACGAGGTCGGTCGAGGCGTTGAGCGGTCCGAGCTGACCGGCTGTCACGTCACCCGTACGAGCGCCCGAGCAAGCGGTGAACGCGAACGTCGAGGGTGAGTGGGACGCCGCCCACAGGGCCGGGTAGGCACGCGTGCTGCGCTTGCAGGCGCCGCTGGCGCTGTCGTAGCTGCCGGCCCCGACACCCGAGGAATAGGAGTCGCCGAGAGCCACGTAGTCCGGGGATTCGGCCTGTTCGGCCGCGTGCGCCGCGCTCGCCCCGGTGAGGGCGAGCGCGGCGGCGAGCAGCAGTGAGGATGAGAACGCCACGATTCGGGACAGTTTCATGGAACCTCCCTTAGCAGGATTTCCGCCTCAACTGTCGTAGCAGTCCCCCTACTTCATCGGAAGTGTCCATGCCAAGAACTTTGGCGGAGGATCTTCCGCACGATCCCTTCGCGTCCTTGACGCGCCCGAGTGGACTGAGCGACATTGAAGCCCGGCATCCGGCGCGTCGGGGGGCAAAGTCGCCAATGCAGGCCATCGGTAACGAACCATCAACTGCTGTCACGGACTCGCTGCCCGTTCTCGCGGGCGCGGCGCTCGCCGTATCGGCGGTCGGCGCCGCCCTGGCGCTCGCCGACCTGGCATCGCCGCTTCGCGCGCCGTTCACTCTCTTCTTCCTGATCGTGGCGCCGGCCTGTGCCGTGGCCGCGGGACTCCGGGGCCTTGAACCACTGGGCCGCCTGGTGGCATCGGCTGCGGGAGCGGTGGCGCTCAACCTGCTGGTCGCCCAGACGATGCTGGCCACGCACACCTGGTCGATCAGGGCCGGGGTCGCGGCGATCGCCGCGATCAGCGCCCTGCTCCTCCTCCTGGCACCGGCCCGGGCACGGATACGGGTACGGCGCCCCGGCGGCCCCACGGCGAGAAGGCGGACCTCCTGACATGGACCTCGACATCGACGTGTACCGTCCCGGCGAGCTCAGCGCCGCCGACCGGGCGGCCTGGACCGCACTGCAGTCCAAGGCCCACCTCCACGGTTCGCCGGAGCTGGCGAATCCCTTCCTCTCCCCGGAGTTCGCACTGGCCGTCGGGCGGTACCGGCGCGGAGTGCGTATAGCCGTCGTACGCGAAGGCGGTGAGCCCGCGGCCTTCTTCCCGCACCAGAGATCCGCCACCGGCGTCGGCCGGGCCGTCGGCCTCGGGGTCTCCGACAGCCAGGGCCTGGTGCACGGACCCGGCTTCACGTGGGACGCGCAGGAGCTGCTGCGGGCGTGCGGGCTCGCCCTGTGGGAGTTCGACCATCTGGCGCAGGGGCAGGAGCCGTTCGAGGCCGGTGCCACGGGCTCGTTCGCCTCACCCGTGATCGACGTCCAGGACGGCTACGAGGCGTACCTCGCGTACCTGCGGAAGAACTCGCCGAAGTTCATCAAGTCGACCCTCCTCAAGGAGCGCAGACTGCTGCGTACGGTCGACGAGCTGAGGTACGTGCACGACGAGCGCGATCCGGCGGCACTGCGCACGCTGATGCGCTGGAAGTCCGCGCAGTACCGCAGGACCGGACGCAGCGACCGCTTCGCCCAGCCCTGGATCACCGGGCTCGTGGAACATCTGTTCCACACCCGGACGGACTCCTTCAGCGGCCTGCTCTCGGTGCTCTACGCGGACGGACGGCCGATCGCCGCGCATTTCGGTCCGCGTTCGGAGAGGATCATCAGCTGCTGGTTCCCGGCCTACGATCCGGAGTTCGCGAAATTCTCGCCCGGTCTGCTGATGCACCTGCGTATCGCCGAAGCCGCCGCCGCGGAAGGCATCGCGTACATCGATCTCGGACGCGGCCAGAAACAGTACAAGGATTCCCTCAAGACCCGGGAAATAACGGTCTCGGAGGGCTGGGTGATGCGCCGTCACCCCATCGCACTCGGACGTTGGGCGCACCGCGCTCCGGTCCGGGCGTTGCGCAATACCGTGGCCGAACGGCCGGAACTGTTCGAACCCGCGGACAGACTGCTCAAACGGATCGGTGAATTCCGATCGGGACGGTTCCGCATGTGACCGTCACTGAGCCTTTCCGATCGTGACCGGATCGGGTGATGGGTGCGGCCGTAACGGCGCGAAGCCCCCTGTCGTCGCGCGGAGTGCCAACTACCGTACATAACAGGGAGTTTCGATGGTCACTTATCGTGCCACGCCGAACGTGCCCTCCGACCTGGCTCCCTGGCTGGAGAACCTGATCGCCGCCCGAAGGGATGAAGCCGAGGGCTCCTGGCGGATACTCACCCCCTGGGACCAGACGGTCCCGGCGCTGGTCCGGATGACCAAGGGCGACACCTTTGAGCAGCTCGGAAAGCACTTCGGCACCTCCATCGACACCGCCTGGCGCTACGTCGACGAAGCGGTTGAGGCCCTGGCCGCGCTCACCCCGACCCTGGAGCAGGTCCTCGCCGCCTCCGGCGAGCGGCGCCGTCCGCTGCTGGACGGCACCCTGATCCCGGCCTGGCGCCGCACCACTGTGGCCACCGGGCAGAACCCGGACCCACTCTACAGCGGCAAGCACCGCGACCACGGCGTGAACGTCCAGGCCCTGACGGCACCCGAGGGCGAGCTGGTCCTCCTGGGCGGGGCCCGGCCCGGCTCCACCCACGACCTGACCGCCGCCCGCGCCGACGGCATCGTCGAAGCGGTCACCGCAGCCGACGTGGAGACCACCGCCGATTCCGGCTACCAGGGAGCCGGCGGCACCGTCCGCACTCCGATCAAGCACCCCAGGGGAAGGGACACAACGGCTGGGAACGGCAGGCCGACTCCGCGCTCGCCAAGCTGCGGGCGGCAGCCGAGCACCCCCTCGCCCAACTCAAGCGGTGGCGCGTCCTCGACCGTCTCCGCATCAGCCCGAACAAAGCCACGGGAATCACGCACGCGGTCTTCGTTGTCAACCGCCAACGATCTTCACTCGTCCCACAGTGGATCTGAAGTGCTCACTGTGTGGCCGAAAACACAAAAAGCAGGGCCGGGATCCCGGTCTTGCCCTACAGTTCCCCTCATCAATACCGTCGTACATCCACCCGCATCGGTCCATCATGCAGAGCGGCTCCAGGGGAGGGCTTGAGCGTCGCGATGGGTACCGGAGCGGAGCGCGGTAGGGGGGTGCCGTGCTCGGTGACCACAACTGTGCCGAGTCGCGGGCCGCGCGCCCAGCAGTACCGACTCGCTCGTCCGGTACGGAGCGACATGCCGTCATGGGCCGAGTGAGAACCCCCCTTTCGAACCGGAAAATCATCCGGACCGCCCGGGGGCGGGCGGTCCACCGGTGGAGAGGGAAAAGACTCATGAGCTCATTCCTCCGCCCTGCGATCGAGGGGCAAGATCCACTCACATCCGGCAGCTACCGGCCCATCTCTTCGCATCTCGCCATCACGCCGCCCGTGAGCGTCGTGATCCCCGCCATGAATGAGGCGAAGAATCTTCCGTACGTCTTCAAGACACTTCCCGCCTGGATCCACGAAGTGATCCTGGTCGACGGGAATTCGACCGACGACACCGTTCAGGTGGCCCGTGACCTCTGGCCGGGAATCAAGGTCGTCAAGCAGCGTGGAAAAGGCAAAGGCGACGCACTGATCAGCGGATTCGCCGCCAGCACCGGTGAGATCATCGTGATGGTCGACGCGGACGGCTCGGCCGACGGCCACGAGATCGTCAGCTACGTGTCGGCGCTCGTCTCGGGGGCCGACTTCGCCAAGGGCTCGCGCTTCGCCAACGGCGGCGGCACGGACGACATGACGCCGGTCCGCAAGCTCGGGAACCGAGTGCTGTGCGCCGTGGTCAACGCCAAGTTCGGCGCCCGCTACACGGACCTGTGCTACGGCTACAACGCCTTCTGGCGCCACTGCCTCGACAAGATCGACCTCGACTGCACCGGCTTCGAGGTCGAGACCCTGATGAACATCCGGGTCGTCAAGGCCGGCCTGCGGGTGCAGGAGATCCCCAGCCACGAGTACGTCCGCATCCACGGCATCAGCAACCTCAGCGCCGTGCGGGACGGGTTCCGCGTCCTCAGAGTGATCCTGAAGGAGCAGGGGAAGCGGCGCGCCGGACGCCGTCGCCCGCCGGCCTTCGCGCCCGGCGCCAGCCGGGGAGAGGTGTCTTGAGCCACCTGGACGTCTCGGTGGTGATCTGCGTGTACACCGAGGACCGCTGGGAGGACATCCTCGCGGCGGTCGGCTCGGTGCGCCGCCAGTCGCGGCCCGCCGCCGAGACGCTGCTGGTCGTCGACCACAACCCGGCGTTGCTGGAGCGGCTCGGCAAGGAGTACGGGAACGGCCTGGAGGAGGTGCGGGTGCTCGCCAACGCGGGCCCCCGCGGCCTCTCCGCGGGCCGCAACACCGGCATCGCCGCGGCCCGCGGCGAGATCGTCGCCTTCCTCGACGACGACGCCGTGGCCGAGCGCGACTGGCTGCTGCACTTCGCCGAGGGGTACGACGATCCGCGCGTGATGGCCGTCGGGGGCCGGACCCTGCCCACCTGGGCGTCCGGCCGCAGGCCGGACTGGTTCCCCGAGGAGTTCGACTGGGTCGTCGGCTGTACGTACAGGGGTCTGCCGCCCGGACGGGTGCGGGTCCGCAACGTCCTCGGCGGGAACGCCTCCTTCCGCAAGTCGGCGTTCGACGTGGCGGGCGGCTTCGCCACCGGCATCGGCAGGAACGGCGACAAGCGGCCGCTGGGCTGCGAGGAGACGGAGCTGTGCATCAGGCTCACCCGGGCCATGCCGGACGCGGTGTTGCTGATCGACGACCGCTCGGTGATCCACCACAAGGTTCCGGCCGCCCGGGAGCGCTTCGGCTACTTCCGTACGCGGACCTACGCCGAGGGGCTGTCGAAAGCGCTCGTGGCGCGGAGTGTGGGCGCGGGCAAGGGACTCGAGTCCGAGCGCCGCTACACGACACGGGTACTGCCCGCCGGTGTCGCCCGGGGGCTGCGCGACGCGGCCCTCGGCCGGCCGGGCGGCGCGGGCCGGGCCGGGGCCATCGTGGCGGGAGTGGCGGCCGCGGCGGGCGGGTATGTGCTCGGGAGCGTCCGGGCCCGCAGGAACGGGAGCTCGTTCTCGGTGCCGGGTGCGCCCTCCGCAGCCCTCCCGGCCTCCGGAGGACCGCATGCGCGAGGTGAGACACGGTGAACGGGCCGGTACCGATCCTGATGTACCACGCGGTGGGGCACCGGCCCGCGAAGGCGACGTACGGCCTCTCGGTCTCCCCCGAGGCGTTCGCCGAGCAGATGGAACTGCTCGACGCGCGCGGTTTCACCCCGCTCACCACGGCGCAGCTGGGCGCGGCCTGGCGGGGCGGCGGCACGCTGCCGGGGCGGCCGGTGCTGATCACCTTCGACGACGGTTACGAGGGCGTGCACCGGCACGCCCTCCCCGCCCTCGCCCGGCACGGTTTCGCGGCCACCCTGTTCGTCTCGACGGGCTGGCTGCGCGGTCCGTACGCCGACGGGGGACCGCCTCCGGACACCATGCTGGACTGGGACCAGGTGCGGGATCTCGCGGCCGCCGGAACCGAGATCGGCGGCCACAGCCACACCCACCCGCAGATGGACCAGCTCACGGACGAGGAGCTGTGGTCCGAGACGCGGCGCTGCCGGGAGATCGTCGCGGAGGAGGTGGGCACCCGGCCCGTCTCCTTCGCCTATCCGTACGGCTACTCCAGCCGGCGCGTGCGCCGTACGGTGCGCGAGGCCGGGTTCGCGCAGTCGCTCGCCGTGGGCAACGCGCTCGCCGAGCGGCGCCAGGGGCCTTACGCCCTGGAGCGGGTGACCGTACAGCGCAGTACCGGTATCGAGGAGTTCGAGCGGCTGGTGGAGGGCCGGTCGATCGCCCGTGACTTCGCCGGGGACCGGATCCTCACCAAGGGATACGCCATGGTCCGCAGGGCCCGGGCGGCCGGCCGGAAGGTAAGCAGAATCCGTGTCTGACACGACCACCGCCCGGGCCGGGAGCGCCGGGAGCCCGGCGACGGAGAACCGGCCGCCGTCCGGGCGCCGTCTGCGCCTGCCGGGGAAGGGTGATGGGAATCCGCTCTTCCGCAACGCCTACGCGCTGATGCTCAACACGGGGGTCAGCGCGCTGCTCGGCCTGGGTTTCTGGCTGGCCGCGGCCCGGTACTACTCGGAGTCCGCGGTCGGCCAGGGTTCGGCGGCCATCGCCGCGATGAAGCTGCTGGCCGGCCTGACCGCGCTGACGCTCACCGGGGCGCTGGCGCGCTTCATCCCGGTGGCGGGGCGCAGGACCGGGCGGCTGGTCCTCCAGACGTACGCGGGCAGCTCCGTGGTGGTCGCGGGCGCGGCCCTGGTCTTCCTGTCCACGCTCGGCCTGTGGGGCCCTTCGTACAGCTTCCTGCACGGCCCGCTGAACGGCCTCGGGTTCGTAGTGGCCGTCGTCGCCTGGTCGTTGCTCACGCTCCAGGACGGGGTGCTGACGGGCCTGCGCAGCGCCCTGTGGGTGCCCGTCGGCAACACCGTCTTCTCCGCCGTCAAGCTGGTGCTGCTGATCCTGATCGCGGCCTCCGTCCCGACCGCGGGCGTCTTCGTCTCGTGGATCGCGGCGATCGCCGTGTCCGTGATCCCGCTGGGCTGGCTGGTCTTCCGGCGCCTGGTGCCGCGCCATGTGAGGGCCACCGAGGCCACGGCGCGGCCGCCGACGCTGCGGCAGATGGGACGTTTCCTGGCCGGTGACTACACCGGTTCGCTGTTCTCGCTGGCCGTCGTCTACGCGGTGCCGGTGATCGTCGCCTCGCAGGTTGGTTCCGAGGACAACGCGTACTTCTACATCACCACGACCATCGGCGGCACGGTCAACCTGCTCGCGATCAACATGGGTGCCTCGCTGACCGTGGAAGGCGCGCACGACCCGTCCGCCCTCGCCCAGAACTGCCGAGCCGCGCTGCGCCGCATGGCACGCATCATGCTGCCGGTCGCGGCCGTCCTGTTCTTCGGCGCCCCCTACATCCTGGGCGTGTTCGGCGAGGGTTACGCGGACGCCGCGACCCCGCTGCTGCGCTGGTTCGCCGTCGGCGCACTGCTGCGCGTCGTCATAGAGGTGTACTTCGCGGTCCTGCGCGCCCAGAGCCGCACCTCGGGGCTCGCCTACCTCCAGGGCGGGCTGTGCGTCCTGGTGCTCGGCCTGACGTTGCTGCTGCTGCCTCGCATGGGGCTCGTGGGGGCGGGTGTCGCGGAGGTCTCCAGCCTGGCGGTCGTGGCCTCGGTCGCGGGCGTGATGCTGTACCGGGTGGTGCGGTCGGCGCCGCCCGCCGCTGCCGGTGTCGCGGACGCGGGGACTCCTGACGGTGGCCCGGAGGCCGGCGGCGAAGCGGCCGGCTCCCCCGGCGGTGACCGTACGGACGGGGAAAGGCCGTCCGGCGGCGAGTCCGGAGCACGCCGGGCGCTGCGCTCGGCGCTCGGTCCGCCCACGATGCCCCTCGGGGCACGGCTGGACTTCGACCACCCGGAGCGCAGGCCCGATGTGCGGCCGGGACCGGAGACTCCGGCCGCCGGCACGCCCGCGCCGGTGAACGGCGGGAGCGGAGCGGCCGAGGCGGACGGCAGGGCGGGCGGGGCCGACGGGAGCGGCGGCCACCGGCCGACATGGGCGCTCAGGTCGCCGCTGCCCCCGCTGCCCGGAGCGATTCCGTCACCCCGCTCCGCCCCGTCCGTACCGGCTCCCGCGCCCTCTCCCGAGGCGAGTGAGAAACTCGCGGTGCGGGGGGAGCGCACGGCGGGCGAGGGGGCCGGGGCGACGGCCTCACAGGCGCAGGACGCACCGCCCGCGCCCCGCCGCACCCCGCTCCGCCTCCGCGCCCCCGAACTGGGCGTGGGACTGCTGCTCCTGGCCGCGCTCGCCCTGTACTGGCTGCCCGCGCGGGGCATCGGTGAGGACGACCTGGAGCACATCGGCGGCCTCGGGCTGGTCTCCGTCCTTTCGCAGGCGACCCTGCTCGGCGCGGGGCTGCTCGCGCTGTCCTTCGCCTCGCTGCTGTGGCTGGACCGGCCGCGGACCGTACTGCTGACGGTGGCACTGCTCGCCACGGTGGTGTCGCTGCACGCGCTGCCCGCCGTGCTGGAGGCCGAGCCGCGGTTCCCGACGGCGTGGCAGCACCTGGGCTTCATGGACTACATCGACCGGACCGGCACGGCGGCGCCCGACCTCGACGCCCGCTGGAGCTGGCCCGGCTTCTTCGCCCTGGCCACCTTCGTCGCCGAGGCGTGCGGAGTCTCCGACATGTCACCGGTGATCCGGTGGTGGCCCCTGGCCATGCAGCTGCTCTACCTGCCGCCGCTGTTCCTGCTGACGCGCTCGATGCGGGCGAGCTGGCGGGCCAAGTGGGCGGGGGCCTGGATCTTCGTCCTGAGCGGCTGGGTCGGCCAGGACTACTTCTCGCCGCAGGGCTTCACATACGGGATGTACCTCGCCTTCGTGGCGGTGCTGCTCGTCTGGTTCCGCGAGCCACGGGTGCTGTGGGCCGGCCGGCGCCCCGGCGAGACCGAGGTCAGGCCGGCCGGGCGGCGCGAGAAGGCGGTGCTGCTGCTGGTGCTGATCGGGCTCTTCGCCGCCACCGTTCCGGCCCACCAGCTCACGCCGTTCGTGATGCTCGGAGTGCTCACCGTCCTGGTGGTGGCGGGCCGCTCGACGCTGCGCGGGCTGCCGGTGCTGTTCGCCGTCATGGTCGCGGTCTGGATCGGTTTCTTCGCCGAGCCGTACTGGTCGGGGCACTTCGACGAGCTGTTCGGCGGCGTCGGCGGCCTCGGCAGCAATGTGACGTCGTCCGTCTCCGGCCGTATCGAGGGCGGGAGTTCGACGCACAAGCTGGTGCTGTACGTCCGGGTCGCGATGGCCGGCGGTGTGATGGCCCTGGCGTGCTGGGGCTGGTGGCGGCGGCGCTTCGCCGGCTACGGCGAGCGCTCGCTCCTGGTGCTGGCGTTCGTGCCGTTCCTGGGCTTCGGCATGCAGTCGTACGGCGGTGAAATGGCCCTGCGCGTCTTCATGTTCGCGCTGCCGGGCGCGGCCCTGCTGGCCGGGCTCGCGCTCTTCCCGCGGACCGGCGCCACCACCGCCGAGCGGGAGGCGGACCGGCGGAGTCTCGCGCCGCTCGCCGCGCTGCTGACGGGGCTGCTCCTGATGGGCGGCTTCCTGGTCTCCCGCTGGGGCAACGAGTCCTTCGAGCGGACCAGGAGCGGCGAGGTCGCGGCGATGGAGTTCGTGTACGCGCACGACGACCCGTCGGTGCGGCTGCTGTGGATGAGCAGCGACACCCTGAACAGCGTGACACCCGCGATCCCCTGGGGCGCACGGGACATGGAGAAGGTCACCTACGTGCCGACGCTCGCCCCCGTCGATCCGGTGCTGGTGGCCGGGCTGGTCAAGTCGCTCAAGGAGGCGGGCCCGAACTCGTACCTCATGGTCAACCGGAGCCAGTCGACCTATCTGCGGCTCGACTCGGGCTACTCGGACACCTGGGAGAAGCGGCTGACCGCCAATCTCGACAAGCGGCCCGAGCTCGAGAAGGTCCTGTCGAACGCGGGCGTGTCGATGTACGCGCTGCGCGAGCGGCCCGACGGCCCGGTCGAGAAGCCGCAGCCGGGCCCGCCGGGTCCGAAGATCACCTGGACGCCGTGGTCGATGGTGGGCGCGCTGGCCGCCCTGACGCTGATCGTGCTGCTGGCGGCGCGGGAAGTCGTGCGGGTGGCGGTGGCGCCGGGCGTACGGCAGCTGCGGTGGCTGCAGAGCACGTTCTGGTTCTCGCTGCCGCTGCTGGCCGTACTGCTGGCCTCGCTGGTGCAGCGCTTCATGACGATGGCGTGAGGGCGGAGGAAGGCGGGCCGGCGTGGCTTCAGCGCGCCAGCCACCTCACCTCGTAGCCCCGCATGCCGAAGGAGTTCCCGTCGACCTCGGCCTGGACGGGCCGGCCGAGGGTGTTCACCACCAGGACGGTCTCGTCGTCGGCCAGGACGCGTACGTCGGACGCGTCGTCGGCGGCGACCCGCACCGCGTCGTCGTACCGGGTGCCCGGCGGGAACTCCCTCGCGAACCGCGACAGCAGCTCCAGCATGGGCAGCGCCCCGCCGCCGTCGGCCAGCTGGGTGGGGCGCCACAGACAGCCGGCGCACCGCGCTCCCCTGTTCTGCGGATTCCAGTAGAAGGCCGTGCTCGCGCCGCCGCGGGCCATTGCCATCAGCGCCGAGGCGTGCACGGCGACGCGGTGCGGTTCGCTCCAGCCGTCGCGGTCGTCGTCGTCGTCGCCCGGCTCGACGTAGTACTCCGCCCACCACACCGGCAGCCCGCCGGACCGGTCGCGGACCCACTCGCTCACCGCGGTCAGCTTGTCCGTGGCCCGGAACTCGTCGGGCAGCAGCTCGTCGTCCCGGGTGTAGCTGGAGCCGTCGACGACGACGAAGTCGGCGCCCCTCTTGTTCTTGTTCCAGTAGGTGTAGGCGTCGAGGACCCGCTGGTCGACGCTGCCCCAGGGGCCCTTGAGAGCGGAGGCGTACGTCGTGTCGCGCGGCTCGGAGCTGTCCATGACGAGGTACGGACCGCCGACGAGATTCTCCTTGTCGGCCTTCTTCAGCTCGGCGTACACCAGGTTGTAGAGCTCGGTGTAGCCCTCGTAGTCCCAGCGTTCGCGGCCGTCGTCGAAGAAGCCCTTGAACTCGTTCCAGACGATGAAGTGCCGTACGTCGGGGTAGCGTCTGGCCACCGTGCCGGCGAGCTTCGCGAAGTCCTCGTAGTGCTCGGGGCTCGGCGCGGTCTCCAGGGACCTCTTGCTCCAGTCGGTGTTGTCCGCCCCCGCTCTGCCGCCCTTCATCCAGTCGGGCGCGCAGCACAGCGTGATGACCGGGATGCCGCCCGTCCTGCGGATCAGGTCGACGCGGCTGTCCAGCTCGTCGAACCGGTACCGGCCCGGAGAAGGCTCCGGGTTCTCCGCGCCCCACCCCATGATGTGCTGGATCTGGGGCAGGGGCGTCGCGGACAGCGTGTCCTCGGCTCTGCGCAGGGTGGCGGCGGTGCCCTCGTCGGCGCTGTACTGCGTGTGCGTGAAGCCCCAGCCGAGTGCGGACTCCGGTGCGGCCGACGGCACCACGGGGGTGCCGTGCACCTTGTCGCCGTCGGTGGTGGTGCCGGCGTCGCCGCCGCGGCTGTCCCCGTCGGGAAGAGTCGCGCACATCGTCAGTACGAGGGCGATCGCGGCCACGCCCACGCCGATCAGCGCGGTGAACCGCCACCGCCTTGCCCCGGAGTCCCACCCATGGCGTCCCATCACCGGCCAGCGTATCGGCGGGGGGTGGCATTCCGGCAGGCACCAGAGGAACGGGCATGTAACGGCACGGCCTTCCGTGGAACGGATGAACGTGTGAAACCCGGGTGCACGGGGCGGCCCCGTGCCGGATCATGGGCGCCATGTCCGAACCCCCTGAGGCCGCTCTGCCGATCCGGCTGAACGTCGACGACAGTGACTCGCCGTCGGACGTCGTCGACGCGCTGTTCCTCGGCCGCTTCGCGACGGGCGAGCAGCCGTACTCCCACAGCAAGTCGATCGACCGCGTCAAACCCGGCGCCACCCTCCTCCCGCCGTCCGCGAAGGTCCTGCGCGCGGCCCGCGACGACGACCGCAGCGCGACCCTCGCCGAGGGCGAGGGATGGACGCTGCTGGTGTCCCGCTGGACACGCGGCGCGGACGTCACCGTCACCGCCGTCACCTCAGATCTCGCGGAGGAGATCCTGAAGCAGGCCACGAACGGCGCGCAGGACGAACCCGAACCGCAGCCCGAGAACGTCACGATGGGCTTCTGGTACGTCTCCCGCGCCGGGGCCCGCACCGCACCACCCGGCAGATCGCCGCCGGTGCGTGGGACGAGGTGCGGTCCAACTACACGGCGCCGGTGGCCGACGCCATGGACCGGCTGATGAAGGTGACACCGGACGACATCGCGGGCCGCCTGCTCCTGCTGCACGGCCCGCCCGGTACGGGCAAGACGTCCGCGCTGCGCACACTGGCCCGCTCGTGGCGGGACTGGTGCCAGGTCGACTGCGTACTGGACCCGGAGCGGCTTTTCAACGACGTCGGCTACCTGATGGACATCGCGATCGGCGAGGACGACGGCTCGGCGAAGGGGCGCTGGCGGCTGCTCCTGCTGGAGGACTGCGACGAGCTGATCAGGGGCGAGGCGAAGCACACGGCGGGCCAGGCGCTCTCCCGCCTGCTGAACCTGACGGACGGTCTGCTGGGCCAGGGCCGCAACGTCCTGGTCGGCGTCACCACCAACGAGGACCTGGAGCGTCTCCATCCGGCGGTGGTGCGGCCCGGGCGCTGCATGGCGCGCATCGAAGTCGGCCCGCTGACGCGCGCGGAGGCGGTGGACTGGCTCGGCAGGGAGGCCCACGGCCAGGAGGAAGCCGTCGGCCGCGACGGTGCGACGCTGGCGGAGCTGTACGCGCTGCGCCGCGGCAGTGGTCCGGCGTCGGTCCCGCCGCAGCACGAGGGCTCGGAGGCGGGCCTTTACCTGTAGCCTCCGGCGGTTTCCCCCACCCTGCCCCACCTCGCCCCGCCCGTTCCCGTGACCGGTGTCCGCCCAGGGCCCCGGGCGTCCTTCGGCCGTTGACCCCAACCGCCGGACGGGCTCGATGCGGCGGCAGCTCTCAGCCCGTCCGGCGTTCGAGGACCGGAGTCCGGGGCGGAAAGGGCCGGGGAGGGGGGTCGGAGGGGAAACAAGCCCCGCGCAGCGCCACCCGCCCCCACCGCGCACCGCACTACGGCACCGCACTACACCTCGTACACCGCCCGCAGCGCGTCCTCGACCAGCGCCCGTGCGTCCGCCCGGCTGAGACCGAGCCGCCGGGCCCGCTCCGCGTACGCCTGCGCCGCCCCCGCCGCCTCCCTGCGCGCCGCATCCCCCGCCGCCGCGACGAACGTCCCGTTCCGCCCCCGCGTCTCGACCACCCCGTCGCTCTCCAGCGCGCGGTACGCCTTCGCGACGGTGTTCGCGGCAAGGCCCAGTTCTTCCGCGAGGCCACGTACGGTCGGGAGTCTGCAGCCCACCGGCAGCGCACCGGCGCGGGCCTGTTCCGCGATCTGGGCGCGCAGTTGCTCGTACGGCGCGATACCCGCGTCCCCGTCAATGGCGATCTTCAAAGTCACGATCCGATTGTCCCCCACGCGTGGAAAAAAAGGGGGGCACCGGGGATCGGCCCGCGCATAGCCTGCCCCCCATGACGACGTTGACCGTTCGCGACTTCGTGCCCGCCGACACCGACGCCTGGATCAGGGTGCGCCGTGCCGCCGTCCCCTTCATGGTCGTGACCCCGGAGTCCGTGGCCTTCGAGCGGAGCACCGCCCATCCGGACAAGAAGGTGCGCATGCTGGTGGCCGAGCGGGACGGGGAAGTCATCGGCACGGCTTTCGCCGGTATCGCGTACGACAGCGCCGATCCGGGCCAGGCGTACGTCACCCCGTACATCCACCCCGACCACCGCGGCCGGGGCGCGGGGTCGCTGCTGCTGCGCGCGGCGGAGGAGCATCTCGACGCGGAGGGCGCCACGTCGGTCTACGCCTGGGTGGTGGACGCACCCCCCTCGCGCGCCTTCGCCGAGAGGCGCGGCTACCGGCCGACCCGCTCCCTGCACTTCCAACACCTCGACCTGGCGCAAGAACCGCTCCCCCAGCGACAGCCGCTCCCCGCCGGGGTGGAGCTCCGCACCGCCGCGGACTTCCTGGACGACCCGCGGCCGATGTTCGAGGCCGACGCGGAGACCACCTCCGACGAGCCGGGCGACATCAGCACGGACTTCACCGATTACGACGACTGGATCAGCCACACCTGGAACAACCCGCTCCTCGACCACCGCCTCTCCACGGTCGTGGTGGCCGACGGACAGGTCGCGGCGTTCACGGCGGTCCACACGGACGGCCGCACCCGCTACTGGTCCGGCATGACCGGCACCCTGCGCGCCCACCGCAACCGGGGCTTCGCGAAGCTGGCCAAGACCGACTCCCTGCACCGCGCCCGCGCCGCCGGCTACACGGACGCGTACACGAGCAACGACGCGGACAACGGTCCGATGCTCGCCGTCAACCAGTGGTTCGGATACGAGATCTGCGCCTCGGAGGTACGCCATGTCCGCAAGCTCGGTTGAGATAGCCCTCGTCAAGGCCGGCCGTACGAAGATCCGCTACCCGGCGTCCGTGGTCTTCGACGACGGCACACACCTGGTGGTGCGGGCGCCGTGGGCGGCGCCGGGGGTACGGGACTTCGGCTTCGTACGGTTCGAGCCCGGCGACGTCTTCACGGAGCACTACTGGCGGGACCGGTGGTACGCCGTCAAGGAGGTCAGGACGGCGGACGGCACGCTGAAGGGCTGGTACTGCGACGTGACGCGCCCGGCGGTCGTGAGTGACGGCCGGGTGGAAGTCGAGGACCTGGACCTCGACCTGTGGCTGTCGGCGGACGGCTCCACCGTCCTGCGGCTGGACGAGGGCGAGTTCGAGGCGAGCGGCCTGGCGGACCGCGATCCGCAGGCGGCGGCCGAGGCCCGTCGCACACTCGACGCCCTGGAAGCCCTCGCCCGCCGCGGTCCGGGCTTCGCCGAGGCGCTCAGCCACTGAGGTGGCTCAGCCGGTCGCCCCCACGTCATTGCCGGGTGCGCCGTCCCCCACCGGGGGCAGGTCGCCGCGCTCGGGCATCTCGTCCGCGCCGACGCCTTCGCCGCTCTCCGGACGCTCCGGGAGCACCGCGTCCAGCTCCCGGTTGTCCGCCCGGTGCGCCTTCTCGGCGGCCTGCCGCAAGGTCTCGCGGTCCACGGCGCCCTGATCGGCGCCGACCCGCACCACATGCCCGTCGTACGCCCGCGCGTACTCGTGCGAGGTGCCCGAGGCGCGGTACCAGTGGTCCCCGTCCCGCTCGCACTCGCCTCCCTCACCGGCCCCGGACCGCGCCCCCGCCCCTGTCCCCATGGGCACTGTGGCGCAGTTCGTCTCGTCCAGCCTCCCCCGGTCGACTGTCAGCTGTATCCGTCCGCCGGTCCCCGGGGAGAAGTACGCGGCCGAGAAGCCGTCGTTCCCGATGACGCCGACGGACTGCTCGGCCGGCTCGTACCCGGGCACCTCGGTCACATAGATCAGCTCCAGGGCCGACTCCCCGGCCCGCGCCTGAAGTTCGGCGGACGCAGGAGCACCGGCCTTCTCCGTACCGCAGGCAGCGAGCACCGGCGGAAGCAGCAGAGCGGCGAGCACACGCGCACGCTTGCTCATGACGGTGTTCCCGGTACACCCGGTGTGCCCGTCGCCGGAAGGTGGACCGCTCGCGACCGGCCCTTCCCTTCGTGGGCGATGGAGTCACCGTCCTCGTGCCAGTGGACGACGAAGCGCTCCCCCGCCCGGTACGCGTCGAGGCCCGCGCGGCAGTAGGCGACCATGTCGGCGGGCAGGGCGCTCAGGGGGTGCCAGGCGAGCTCGGAGCACTTGCCCGGTTCCCGGTTGTACGGCTCGCCGCCTGCGCCGTACCGCGCCTCGAAGAACCAGCCCGTCCTGGGATGGCCGCCCGGCGCGCGGTGCTGCATGACCAGCGCCACGCGCAGGTCGTCCGGGGCCAGCGTGATGCCGATCTCCTCCTCCGCCTCGCGGATCATCGCCGCGCGGACGTCCTCGCCGTCCTCCACGTGCCCCGAGGGCCCGTTCAGCAGGCCGTCCGCGTATCCCGTGCCGGCCCGGCGGGCGAGCAGCACCTCGTCGCCCCGGCGGAGGATCAGGTGCACGTCGACCACTTCGGTGTGGCGGGGGCGCGGGGCCGGGCGGGCCACCACGGCGTAACGCTCGTCGTCGACGGTGCGGCCCCACAGGGACGGGTCGGCGGAAAGCCGTTAGTACCGGACGTGCGGGGCGAGCGGGGCGAGGGCGTCGGTCACCTCGCGCGCGGGGAGACCCACGCCGTCCCACATCCCCTCGATCAGCAGCAGCCGCCCGCCGGGCCTCAGCAGCGAGCACCAGTGGCGCAGGGCGGCGCCCGTGTCCGGCAGCAGCCACAGCACATGACGGGCCATCACCACGTCGAACTTCCGCTCCCCGACCGGCGGCCGGAAGGCGTCCCCGACGAGGACCTCGGCCTCTGCCGCTCCCGCCAGCTTGATCCGGGCGAGGTCCGCCATCCGCGGCGAGCGGTCGATCCCGGTCACCCGGTGTCCCTGCTCGGCGGCGAGCAGGGACATGCCGCCCGTACCGCAACCGAGGTCGAGCACCTCGGCCGGCCCGTCCTGCGGCAGCCACGCCCTCATCCTCGCCGCCCACGCTCCGCGCACGGCGGGGTCGAGCAGCCCGTGGTCCGGCTCCTGGTCGAAGGAGTCCGCGGTCGCGTCCCAGTCGGTCGTCCTCATGCGTCCGATCGTCGCAGCCACCACTGACAATCGCTGACGATCAGCGGGACGCGTGGGCCGCGAATACCGGAGCGTTCAGTTCCGGACCGAGGCGGGCGGCCCGCGCCAGGAAGCCGGCCGCGCCCGGCCGGGACGCCTGCGCCGCGCCCGGCGGGCCGGCTCAGTGGCCGAAGCCCCGGGCGTCCGGGTTCGGTGGCTCCTGTCCCGTCGGTGCCGGCAGTCGCTTGCGGTAGTGGAAGCGGTCGTACACGCCCTCCACCCGCCGCTCCACCAGCTCGTACCCGAATCGGGGGTACAGCTTCTGGTTCTCCCGCATCTTCGCGTTCGTGTGGAGACGCACCTCCGGCAGCCCGAGCGGGAGCGCGTGCGCCTCCACGTACTCCAGCAGGCGGCGGCCCACCCCCCGCCCGTGGGCGTCGGGGTGGACCGCGACGCTGTCGAGGAAGAGGTGGTCCGCCTCGGGTACGAGCACCAGGACGCCCCGCACCGGGTCGCCCGCCACGAACACCCGCCCCGCCGCGACGTTCGCCGTGTGACCGGCTTCCATCGGGGCCGGCACGACGCCGGTCCGTTCGATGCAGTGGTGGTAGGCCGCGTCGGTCACGGCCTTCACCCCCGGTACGTCGGCGGAGGCGGCGGGACGGACGGTGTCGTCGGTCATGCCGACACGTTACGGCGACGGCTCGTCACCAGCTTCTTCAGCCAGGGCCAGGCCAGCAGGATCACGATCACGGCGTAGACCGTCACCGAGAAGGGGGTGTCGACCAGTCCCGTCGCGCTTCCGTCGCTGATCTGGAGCGCGCGCCGCAACTGCTGTTCCGCCGCCGGGCCGAGGATGACGCCGATCACCGCGGGCAGCACCGGCAGCCCGTACCGCCGCATGCCGAACCCGATCAGGCCGATGACCAGCAGGATCACCAGGTCCAGCGCCTCGCCGCCCACCGCGTACGCGCCGACCGCCGCGAAGAAGAGGATCCCGGCGTAGAGGTACGGGCGCGGGATGCGCAGCAGCTTCACCCAGAGGGGCGCCAGCGGCAGGTTGAGCAGGAGCAGCAGCACCATGCCGACGAAGAGCGAGGCGATCAGACCCCACACCAGGTCGGGTTCGCGCTCGAAGAGGAGCGGCCCCGGCTGGATGCCGTACTGCTGGAAGGCGGCCAGCATGACGGCGGCGACGGCCGTCGTCGGCAGGCCGAGCGTCAGCATCGAGACGAGGGTGCCGGCGGCGGAGGCCGAGGCCGCCGACTCCGGTCCCGCCACGCCCTCGATCGCGCCCTTGCCGAACTGCTCCTTGTGCTTGGAGAGCCGCTTCTCGGTGACGTACGAGAGGAACGTGGGGATCTCCGCGCCACCGGCCGGGATCGCGCCGAACGGGAAGCCGATGACGGGGCCGCGCAGCCAGGACTTCCAGGTGCGCCTGAGATCGGCCCCGCCGAGCCAGGGACGGCCGACCGGAATGGGCTCGGCGGCCGTGCGCCGCAGGTGCGCGGCGACCCACAGCGCCTCGCCGATCGCGAAGAGGCCGACCGCGACGATCACCACGTCGATGCCGTCGGCGAGCTGGAGCGAGCCGAAGGTGAGACGCTGCTGGCCGGTCATCTGGTCCAGGCCGACGAGGCCGATGGTCAGACCGATCAGCAGCGACGCCGCGCCCCGGATGCGGGACGAGCCGAGCACGGACGTCACGGCGATGAACGCCAGCACCATGATCGCGAAGTAGTCCGGCGCGCCGATGTCCACGGCCAGCGAGGCGACGGTCGGCGCGAGCGCCACCAGCAGGATCGTGCCGATCATGCCGCCCGCGAAGTGACCGATGGCGGCGGCCGCCAGCGCCTGCGCACCGCGTCCCGCCTTCGCCATCGGGTTGCCCTCGATGGCCGCCACCACGGCCGCGCTCTCACCCGGGGTGTTGAGCAGGATGGAGGTCGTGGAACCGCCGAACATCGCACCGTAGTAGATGCCCGCGAACATGATGAACGCGCCGGTGGGCTCCAGCCCGTACGTCACGGGGAGCAGCAGGGCGACGGCCATCGCGGGTCCGATGCCGGGCAGGACGCCGATGGCGGTGCCGAGCAGGACGCCCAGCGCGGCCCAGAGCAGGTTGACCGGGGTGAGGGCCGTACCGAAGCCGTCGATAAGGGAGTTGAGGGAGTCCATGACTCAGAGCACCTCCATCAGGGGGCCACCGGGGAGCGGGACTCCGAGCAGGTTGTTGAAGACGAAGAAGGTGACGAGGGAGAGGCCGGCCGCGATGAGCGGGTCGCGGTCGTAGTGGCGGCTGCCGAGGGCGTACGCCGATCCCCAGAAGAGCAGGGCCCCCGAGACGGGGAAGCCGAGCGGACCGATGAGGACGGCGTTGCCGAGGAAGACCCCGGCGAGGAGCAGGACCGTACGCCAGTCACTCGGCTCGCTCAGGTCGATGTCCTCGCCGCCCTCGGCCTCGCCGCGGCCGCCGCGCAGGACGTCGACGGTGAGGAGTACGGCGACGAGCAGCAGGGCGACGCCGACGACGACCGGGACGGTCTTCGGTCCGACGGGGCCGCGCTGGGTGATGTCGACGTCCATGGTGAGGGCGTCGGTGAGGACGAGAACGCCGAGCAGCAACAGCAGGACACCGACGCCGATTTCGGAGTGCTCGCGCAGCCATCCGCCGCGGCCGGCGGGCGCGGGGGTTTCGGTTCCGGTCGTCACAGCCCCAGCTCCTTCAGCACCGAGTCCACACGCTCGTCCTGCTCGTCCAGGAAGTCGCCGAACTCCTCCCCGGTCAGGAACGCGTCGTCCCAGCCGTTCTTCTTCATCGACGCCTGCCACTCGGGCGAGGCGTGCAGTTTCCCGACCAGCGCGACGAGCTTGTCGCGCTCGGCGTCGGTGAGCCCCGGTGGCGCGACGATGCCGCGCCAGTTGGTGAAGTCGGTGTCGAGGCCCGACTCGCGCAGGGTCGGGGCGTCGAGGCCCTTGACCCGCTCGGGGCCCGTGACGGCGAGCAGGCGCAGTTCCCCGGACTCGATCTGGTCGAGGTACTCGCCGACGCCCGAGACGCCGAAGGCGACCTTGTTGCCGAGGATGGAGGCGAGGAGTTCGCCGCCGCCGTCGAAGGGGATGTAGTTGACGGACTTCGGCTCGATGCCCGCGGCCTTCGCCATCAGCATGGGGGCGAGGTGGTCGGGCCCGCCGGGCGAGGAGCCGCCGCCGACGGGGAGCTTGGCGGGGTTCTTCTTCCAGGCGGCGACGAGGTCGTCGATGGTCTTGTACGGGGAGTTCTTGCCGACGACGACGATGTCCTGCTCTTCGGTGAGCCGGGCGATCGGTGTCGTGTCGCCCAGTGTCCTGGGCGACTTGTTGGTGTGCACGGCGCCGACGACACCGAGCCCCATCGACATGGCGAGCTTGCCGTTGCCGTGTTCGCCGACGAGCCGGGTCAGACCGACGGTGCCGCCGGCGCCCGGCAGGTTGAACACCTCGATGTTGTGGGTGAGGCCGGCGTCCTCGGCGTTCTTCGCGGCCGTACGGGCCGTGATGTCGTAGCCGCCGCCGGGGGTATTGGGAACCATGAAGCGCAGGCCGGGGATCTGCGTGCCGGTGTCGGCGCCGCTGCCTGTCGTGAGCAGCGGCGGCCCCACCAGTACCAGCAGTGCCGCCCCGAGCAGGGCGAGGGGAGTGCGCACGCGCACCTGGGCCACCACCTGTCCGTTTGAACTGGGAATTCAGGGAAATTCGTGAAGTGGCCCACATGTTGCCCGCACGTTAACAAGCTGTCTCCCTTCCGCAATCAACGGACGTTGTGGTCGTTGCGGTCGCGCCCTAGCCTGGCGCGGTGACCAAGGTGCTGGTGGTGGACGACGACTTCATGGTCGCGAAGCTGCACAGCCGCTGCGTGTCCGCGATGGACGGTTTCACGGTCGTCGGAGTGGCGCACAGCGGTGCCGAGGCGCTGCGCGCGGCCGAACTGCTTCGCCCCGATCTGGTCCTGCTCGACGTGTATCTGCCCGACATGGACGGGATCAGGGTGCTGCGCGAGCTGCGCGCGGCGGAGGAGCGGGTCGCCGGCACGGAGGACAGGCACACCGTGGACGCGCTGTTCATCACGGCCGCCCGCGATGCCGGGGTCATCAGGGCCGCGCTGCGGGCCGGCGCCCTGCACTATCTGATCAAGCCGTTCAACCGGGCGGCCCTTCAGGAGCAGCTGCGGCACGTGGCGTCGGTGCGTACCCGCTTCGACGAACTCGCCGAGCAGGGCGAGGCGCGCCAGGCGGACGTCGACCAGATCTTCGGGCCCCGCCCACCGGGCTCGCGCGAGCTGCCGAAGGGCCTCGCGGCGCCCACGGCGGAGCTGGTCGAGCGCACCTTGCGCGAGCACCCCTCGGGCCTTTCCGCCACCGAGTGCGCCGAGTCCGGATCGCTGTCCCGCGTCAGCGCACGCCGCTACCTGGAGTTCTTCGCGGACACGGGCCGCGCCGAGGTGACGCTGCGGTACGGCGGGACGGGACGGCCGGAGCGCCGCTACCGGTGGATCGGCTGACGGTTCTCAACCGTCGCCGACTTCGCGATGAAGTCATGCGCGCGGAGCAGTGACCGTGTGGCCGTGACGCGTGCTTCACTCCGAACCGCTCTGACCGGAGCGATTTCAGCGGGCGTGAGACCGTCCCACTCGTTCGATCGCTCGTTGATCCCTGGTATGCGAACGAGCATGTGGCCGGGAAGCGCGAAGGACCCGGACAGAGTGCCCGGGTCCTCTTTCCATGCCGGCCAGGCCCCTTGGCGGCCCATCAGGGGGTCAATGGGTCGACGGCGGCGAGAACGGCATCCCAGGGCAGCCCGCGCCCACCAGCTCCCTCGCGCGGCTCGTACAGCGGCCAGACGTCCGGCCCGTACACGAGCCGGACATCCGCTTCGCGAAGCGTGTCGATGTGCCGCCGCCACGTGGGATGGCGGGCGTGGGCAGCGTTGACGCGCGGGAAGAAGACGACCGGCAGGTCCAGGGTGCCGATCGCCTCGCCCACCTGTGTGAGTGCCTGGTTGTCCGCGACACCCGTAGCCAGCTTGGCCACAGTGTTCGCGCTCCCGCAAGCAGTGAACCGTGGTGTGCAGCAGGGCCAGAAAGGGCACTGGTCCGCGCCCAGCACCAGCGGGCATCGATCACTACTGGGCGCCCCCGCGTGTGAAATGCGTCGGCTCTTGACCTCAGTCCTACGTTCGCGCGGGTCAGAGTCAATTTCAGCCACTGACTACCCATGCCCTCCGGAGTCGCTGCTGTACAGCATCGGTTCGCTCTTCCGAGGTGAGCGGTCTCCTGAGAACCCGTCATTACAACGCGTGGTCTTCGGCAAGGACACCGGCGGGTCGGGCACCGCCCCGGCGCCGATCGCGTCCGCCCCCACCGATCAGGAGGTCGCGGACGGTGCCGGCAAGTCGTCCGTGGAGCACAACGGCCACGGCGACGACGACCACGAGACGGGCGCCGGGGTGACCGCCCCGGCCACCGGCCGGGCCACCGGCCGGGCCACCGGCCGGGCCACCGACCAGGACGCCGGCCAGGCGGGCCGGGACACCGGTGAGGACACCGGTGAAGACTCCTCCCGGCCTGCCACGGGCCGGGCCGCCGACGAGCCCGCCGTCAACGCGCCGGAGGCGAACGGCACCGGCGCCGCGCGGCCGGTCGCCGCCGGTGAGAGCCTGGCCGAGACCGGTGGCGACAGCACCACCCCGTACATCGCGATCGGTGGCGCCGCCGCCTCGCCGTCGGCGCCGCGGTGATGTTCGGCTCCGTCCGCCGCAAGGCCGCCCGCCGCTGACCCGGCCCCGGTACCAGCCCCGGTCCCGGCCTCAACACCAGCCCCGGTTCCGGTCCCGGTCGGCCGTACGACTGCCGCCGCCCCCGCCTCGTTTCCCGGGCGGGGGCGGCGGCTCCGCTGCAGCCGTCGGGCGACGGCTCCGGTAGTCCCGGTCTCGGCCGATCGGCCCAGCTCCGCCTGCGCGAACGCCGGGTGCCCCCGAGCGTGGGGGCATGACCTTCGTCGACGAGGTGAAGACCGCCGTCACGCCACGGGCCGCACTGCTCGTCATAGGTGTGCTCGCCCTGCAACTGCTGTTCATCACGTCCTACGTGGGAGCGCTGCACAGCCCGAAACTCCGGGACGTGCCCTTCGGCGTCGTCGCCCCCGAGCAGCCGGCCGCGCGCCTCGTCGGTCGGCTCCAGAGCCTCCCGGGCGACCCCTTGGACCCGCGCAGGGTCACGGACGAGGCCACCGCCCGCCGGCAGATCATGAACCGTGAGATCAACGGCGCCCTGATCGTCTCCCCCACCTCGAAGACCGACACCCTGCTGGTCGCCTCCGGCGGAGGCACCGTGCTGTCCTCGGCCCTGACCGCGCTCACCACCAAGGTCGAGGCGTCCCAGCAGCGCACCGTGGAAACCGTGGACGTGGCCCCGGCCTCGGACCGGGACTTCAACGGCCTCTCCGCCTTCTACCTGGTCGTGGGGTGGTGTGTCGGGGGCTACCTCTGCGCCTCGATCCTGGCGATCAGCGCGGGCTCCCGGCCCGCCAACAGGGAGCGAGCGCTGATCAGGCTCGGCGCCATGACGCTCTACTCGGTCGCGGGCGGGCTCGGCGGCGCGATCATCGTCGGCCCGGTCCTCGGCGCTCTGCCCGGCAGCATCGTGGCCCTGTGGGGTCTCGGCTCCCTGCTCGTCTTCTCCGTCGGAGCGATCACGCTCGCCCTCCAGGCGCTCACCGGCGTCGTGGGAATCGGTCTGGCTGTGCTGATCGTCGTGATCGCGGGCAATCCGAGCGCGGGCGGGGCGTTCCCGCTGCCGATGCTGCCTCCCTTCTGGGAGACGATCGGCCCCGCCCTGCCGCCGGGCGCGGGCACCTGGGCGGCGCGCTCGATCGCGTACTTCCGGGGCAACACGGTCTCCGGACCGCTTCAGGTCCTCAGCATCTGGGCGATCGCGGGCAGCGTCATCACCCTGATCATGGCCTCGCTGCGCAGACCGGACACGGGCGGCTCCCTCCCGTCCGGCACGTGAGGACCGGCCCCTCGGCAGCGCCCCGTCCGGTACGCACGCGCACCGGACGGGGCACCGGCGGGCCGGCCGGGCCGGTACCAGGACCCGGGGCTCAGCCGATCTCCGCCTCCAGCACCTTCAGCGCCGCCGGCACCGGCTGGAAGAACGTCTCACCGCCCGCCGTGCAGTTGCCGCTGCCGCCCGAGGTGAGGCCGATCGCCGTGTCCTCCGTGAAGAGCGAGCCGCCGCTGTCGCCGGGCTCGGCACAGACCGTGGTCTGGATGAGCCCGCTGACGACGTCGCCGTTGCCGTAGTTCACGGTGGCGTCCAGCGCGGTGACCTTGCCGTCGTGCACCTTGGTGGTGGAGCCGCTGCGCCGCACCGCCATGCCGACGATCGCCTCGCCCGCCTTGGTGATCGGCTGCGTACTGCTGTTGTAGAGGTTGACCTCGCTCGGGTGCTCCACCCCGTCGTCGTACTTGACGAGCGCGAAGTCGTTGCCGGGGAACGTCGAGACGGCCGTCGTGCCGAGCGCGCCGCCCTTGGAGTCCGCCCACTGGCTGCCGGCCTTGCCGCAGTGGCCCGCCGTGATGAAGTGCGGTGCGCCGCCCTTGACCACGTTGAAGCCGAGCGAACAGCGCGCGCTGCCGCTGAGGATCGCGTCGCCGCCCGCGACGAGCGGCTTGAACTCCCCGGCGGACTTCTTCAGTACGGCCTTCCGGCCGAACGCGCCGACGGCCTTCTCCAGCTTCGTCCACGCGCCGCCCCCGACCGTACGGTCGGCCGTCACGACCACCTTGTTGGTGACCGGGTCGGTGGCCCACGCGGTACCGGGGACGGTGGCCTCGCCGGCGAGGGTGGACCGTACGGCGGTCAGTTCGGCCAGGGAGTTCTTGACGGTCCGGGGCTTGCCGCCCGCTTTCCGTACGCTCTGGGCCGCCGTCTCGTTCATGACGTTGACCACGAGCACCTCGGACTCGCTGTCGTAGTACGCCCCGGCCGCGTCGTCACCCAGGGCCGACTGGAGGTCGGAGGCGAGCTTTTCGGCCCCCGTCGCGGTCAGCCTCTTGACGGTGTGCCGGGGGGTTTCGTCACTGGCGTTCGCGGTCTGGAAGGTGACTCCCGCTGTCATCAGAGCCGCGACACCGGCTCCCGTCACGGCCACGCGCCGCTTGATCGTGCGTCGGTGCTTCACGTAATGACCTCCTGTGGGGGTTCGGCCCTGCAACGTGGGGGTCAGGGCCGTAGTGCGCCCCCCGTGTCCTCACCTTCCGAGTTCTGCCCAGTCGGTCACGTTCGCGAACACCGGATGCGACCATCTGGGCGGCAGCGAGCGAGGACCCGTCCTGGCCGGTATGCGTCCACACGACGACGAGTCCCCGCCCGGTCGGCCGGGCGGGGACTCGTCTGCTGCCGACCGTGGTCGGTCCTCGGAGTGAGTTCTTCTCAGTAGACGCTGACGCCGTACGCGCTCAGGGCCTCGGTGACCGGCTGGAAGAAGGTCGTACCGCCGGTGGAGCAGTTGCCGCTGCCGCCCGAGGTCAGGCCGATGGCACGGGTGCCGGAGTAGAGCGGGCCGCCGCTGTCGCCGGGCTCGGCGCAGACGTTGGTGCGGATCATGCCGTAGACGATGTCGCCGCCGCCGTAGTTCACCGTGGCGTTGAGGCCGGTGACGGAACCGCTGTGGGTGCCGGTGGTGGAACCGCGGCGGGTGACGGACATGCCGACGGTGGCGTTGGCCGCGCTGGTGATGTCCTGGTTGCCGACGGTGCCGGGGTGCGGTACCGAGGTGTTGGCGTACCGCACGAGGCCGTAGTCGTTGCCGGGGAAGCTGGATCCGGCCGTCGGGCCGATGCTCGTGGTGCGGGCGGAGTCGGTGTACCAGGGCGGGTTGCCGTCGGTGCAGTGGCCGGCGGTCACGAAGAAGTAGGTGCCCGCGCTGTTGCGGACGTTGAAGCCGGCGGAGCAGCGCCAGCTGGTGGCGTAGATCGCGTCGCCGCCGGAGATGAGCTTGGAGAACTTGCCGGGGGTCCGCTCGACGCGGATGGCGCCCGCGTTCGTCCCGGCCTCCCGCTTGATCTTGGCGATCTCGGCGCCGGAGACGGTGCTGTCGGCCGTGACGACCAGGGTGTCGGTCGACTTGTCGATGTGCCAGGCGGTGCCGGCGACATTAGCCTCCAGGACCGCGTCACTCGCGGAGGAGAGCTGGTCGGCGCTGTACGTACGGGCCGTGTCGGCGCTTGCGTTCGGTACGGCGAGCGCGGCGGTGGCGACGAGTCCTGCCGTGACGGCGACCAGGCGGGATCGTCTCGCCACACCGGTGCGGGGGGTGGTGCGCTTGTTCCTCACTTCTCGTTCCTCCCGAGGGGAAGTAGGGGGCCCGCCCGTGGGGTGAAACGGACCCGTGAGGCGCAGTCAGTGAACCCGTCGTCCGGATTCCGACAGGTTGTGCTCCTGACAAGCGCTGTTCGGGAGTATTCGGGGCGCCAACTGCCCGCGCAAGGGCGCCTTTCGGCCGACCGGGCACCACGACGGGCGGCCCCGGCGGCGCTGGGGCCGACGGGGCTGTGCGGTGTCCGGCGCGGCGCTCCGCGTGATGCCGCGCTCCAGGGCGCCGTTCCGTACGGAGCCGTTGCGGTGCTGGGACGGATCAGCGGTCGATCCGGTTCCTCTCCCCCGCCGGGACCGGGACCGGCAAGGTGTTGCCCGGCGGTGGGAACGGGCAGATGAAGTGGTCGGCGAACGCGCACGGCGGCAGCAGCGCCCGGTTGAAGTCGACGGTCACCGTGGAGTCGGCCGCGGGCGCGGGCGGCCGCAGGAAGCGGAAGCGGTACGTACTGGCTCCGCTGGTCGCGTCGGCGAAGACCGCCCAGAGCGAGCCGTCGTTCTCGACCGCGACCTGAAGCGTGTACTCGACGCCGTCGATCCCGAAGACGATCTCCCCGGCGAGGCCCAGTCCGCGCTCGCGCCCGTCCGCGTTCTCGACCTGGATGGTGGTACGCCCTTCCTCGTACGGACGGAAGCGGCCCGGCAGCACCCACTTCGCGTCGTACGGCGTCACTTCCAGGCCCGCGAAGGCGCGGCGCGCCGGCGACCGGGGGTCGAAGACGCGGACCGCCCACAGCCCTTCGCGGCGCAGCACGACCAGCCGCCGCCCGTCGGCCTCGACGCGGGACTCCGGGATCGGCCCGGTGTCCGCGGTCAGCCTGGCCTCACCGGTGAGCGGCTGCCCGTCGACGGTGATCCCGTCCTCGGGCGCGGCGGTCAGGACCACCTCGTCACCGTCGGCCGTCCACTTCCCCGGCACGTCCGGAATTCGACCTTCCGGGTAGTCGGAGAGCCAGTGGGTGCCGGTGAGCGAGAGCGGGCCGTACGGCCCGGAGACCGTCTCGACGCGCTGCTCGTGCCAGTGCTTCCAGTCCTGCTGAGGGTCTGTGCTCATGCGCTCGACTTTTCCACACGGGCGCTGTGGGCACGGGGAGCCCGGGACGCCGCCCGCGTCAGCAGTCGCAGCCGCAGTCCGAGCAGTCGCACTTGTGGCAGCAGCCCTCGCGCTTCTTCCTGGACCAGGGCCCTTCGTACTCCGCGGCGCAGCACCATTTGCAGGTGCAGCACAGTCCGACCGCGACGGCGCACCCGGCCCAGAAGCCGCGCCTGCCGGGCCTGCGCGGTTCGCCCGTGAACCCGGGCGGCATCCCGCCGGGACCGCCGGGCACTCCGGGGCCACCGCCGTAGGGATTGTTCGAGCCGTACGGTCCGTACGGTCCGCCACCGCCGTTCCCGGACGCGGGCGGCGGCGTCCCGTACGCCTGCGCCCGCGCCTGATGGCCGCAGGCCGCCGTCCCGAAAGCCCGGTCCACGGCCCGCTCCAGCTCGTGCGCCAGCAGCACGTGCGCCAGCTTGGCATCCGTGAAGTGCGCGTCGCGCAGCGCCAACCGCACGCCGTGCACCGCGTCGTCGCACAGCCGACGCGCCTCGGCCGGCCCGGTGCCGGTCGCGGTGAGCGGGTTCCACGCACCCGACACCGCGTCGGCCTGCAGGTCCTCCACGGCGTCCAGCAGGTGCGCGAGCCGCCCGAAGAGGCGCCCCGCCTCCGCGAGCGGCGCCACGTTCTGCGGCTTCCCGGCGAGCACGGCGGTGTGCGCGAAGGCCGCCGCGGTCGCCGTCTCGGCCGGTTCGGTGACCGTGAGGACGGAGGTGCCGGGGCCCGCCAGCGCCTCGATGCCGGCCTGGCGGTCGACCGCGTCGACGAGCAGCGCGGTGTCGAAGCCCAGCGAGGCGCCCGTACGCGCGCCCGCCCTGTCCCAGCCGGCGGCGACCCGGCGCGCGGCCGCGGCCACCGGCCTGCGCGCCAACACCCCGTCCCGGTCGGCGACGTGGTCCCGCACCTTCGCGGAAGCCAGGACCAGTGAGACGGCCGCCGCGAGCCTGGCCCCTTCGCCCTGGGCGACGGGCGCGGTCCGCATCGCGCGCAGCGGGCAGGGTCCGGCGGTGCGCCGCCACCCCGTGACGCGCTCGGACTGAGCCTCCGTCAGGACCGAGACGATGAGCCCGTCGTAGTTGGTG
The DNA here is from genome assembly GCF_001049855.1 of Streptomyces sp. Wb2n-11. Classification (NCBI taxonomy): domain Bacteria; kingdom Bacillati; phylum Actinomycetota; class Actinomycetes; order Kitasatosporales; family Streptomycetaceae; genus Streptomyces; species Streptomyces sp. Wb2n-11. The sequence continues at coordinate 5,586,362 of NZ_CVPB01000001.1, read as the reverse complement.
ACGACCCTGGCCAGCTGCCCGTGGTCACCGCGAAGTGCCAGGCACAGACCGCAGAGATGGGCCGTCCACTCGGCCCTGAGTCCCTCCGGGAGCCGATGGCTGCAGGGCCTGACGATTCCGAACACGGCCTTCCCCCCCAGGTGTCGTTCGACGGTGCGCCCGCATCGTACCGAGATGGTTCGAAGGGGCCCGAGCGGGCACCTGTTCACCCGTCCGTCCCCCTCGTCACCCATGTGGACCGACGGTCGTATTTTTCACCCTGTCAGCAGCCTTACGCGGTGGGAACCTTGACGAATCGCCACAAGTTCTGCACCAGTACCGTCACGAATCACCTGCGCGGCGACTATCCACTTGGCGCGCAATCCGCATGATGGACGACCATAGGGGGAGCGGAACACAGACACGACCGCGGTGAAAGGAGGCGTCCATGGGATCGGTGCGCAAGGCCAGTGCCTGGCTCGGACTCGTCGAGGACAGCGACGACGACCGCTACTACGACGACGAGTACGCCGAGGGAAACAACGAGACAGCCGAACCCTGGGTCACGGACCCGCGGGTCCGGGTGGCCTCCGAACCGGCCGGGGACAAGAGCCCCAGGATCGCCACGGTCACCCCGGACGGATTCCGGGACGCGCGTGCCATCGGCGAGCTCTTCCGGGACGGCGTCCCGGTCATCATGAACCTCACGTCCATGGAGCCCTCCGACGCCAAGCGCATCGTGGACTTCGCCGCCGGCCTCACCTTCGGTCTGCGCGGTTCGATCGAGCGCGTCGCGACCCGGGTCTTCCTGCTGAGCCCCGCCGACACCGAGGTCGTCAGCGGCGAGGCCGCGGGCCGCGACACGAACGGCTTCTTCAACCAGAGCTGATGAGCGGAGCCGCTCACCGGAAGGCGTCCAGGCCGGTGAGCGCCTTGCCCAGTACGAGCTGATGCATCTCGACGGTGCCCTCGTAGGTGAGCACCGATTCAAGGTTCGTCGCGTGCCGCATCACCGGGTACTCCAGCGAGATGCCGTTCGCGCCGAGGATCGTCCTGCTCGTACGGCAGATCTCGATCGCTTCGCGCACGTTGTTGAGCTTGCCGAAGCTGACCTGCTCGGGCCGCAGGCACCCCGCGTCCATGCGCTGCCCCAGGTGGTGGGCGAGCAGGATGCCCTTGTGCAGCTCGACCGCCATGTCGGCGAGCTTGGCCTGGGTGAGCTGGAACCCGCCGATCGGCTTCCCGAACTGCTCGCGGGTCTTCGCGTAGTCGACCGCGGCCTCGAAGCTGGCGCGGGCCGCTCCCATCGCGCCCCACACGATTCCGTACCGCGCGTGGCTCAGACAGCTCAGCGGCCCTTTGAGTCCGGTGACGTCCGGCAGTACGGCGTCGGCGGGCAGCCGCACCTCGTCCAGGACCAGCTCGCTGGTGACCGAGGCGCGCAGCGACCACTTGTGCTTGATCTCGGGCGCCGAGAAACCGGCGGCGCCGGCCGGCACGACGAAGCCGCGGATGCCGTCGTCCGTCTGCGCCCAGACGACGGCCACCCCCGCCACCGATCCGTTCGTGATCCACATCTTGCGCCCCGTCAGCACCCAGTCGCCGCCGTCCTTCTTGGCGTACGTCCGCATCCCGGCCGGGTCGGAACCGTGGTCGGGCTCCGTCAGGCCGAAGCAGCCGATGATCTCGCCCGCGGCCATGCCGGGCAGCCAGCGCTGCTTCTGCTCCTCGGAGCCGAAGCGGTGGATCGCGTACATGGCGAGCGAGCCCTGCACGGAGACCAGCGAGCGGATGCCGGAGTCGGCGGCCTCCAGCTCCAGGCAGGCCAGGCCGTACTGGACGGCGGACGCGCCCGCGCAGCCGTAACCCTCCAGGGACATGCCGAGGGCTCCGATCGAGCCGAGCTCGCGGGCCAGTTCGCGGATGCCGGGAAGTTCGCCGCGCTCGTACCAGTCGGCGATGTGCGGCAGGACGCGGTCGGCCGCCCAGGACCGTACGGTCTCGCGGATCGCGAGGTCCTCGGGTGCCAGCAGATCGTCGATGCCGATCGGGTCGGCGGGGTCGAACGGCGGAAGCTTCGAAGTGACGGACATTCCTGGCCCTCCGGCGGCTGCTCGGCTCACGGTGCTGCGCGAAACTAGCAGTGATAGTTACTGCTCGCCGCCGACGTTACGGGGTCAGCGCGCGGCCCGTCCAGACCCGGCCCGCTCCACCGGCTCCCGGCGCGCCGGGACCTTCACCCGGGGCCCGGGTTCCTGGTGTACGGGCGTCTGGGGACCGGGTACCCGGGCGTCCGGCACCGGACGGTCCGGCCCCTTCTCCGGTTCGCGCGCCCCGCAGTCCATCAGCCGCGGCAGCCTCAGCGCGGCCAGCGCCCCGAGCAGCAGCAGGCCCGCGCTGACGAAGAGCGTCACGTGCAGGCCGTGGACGAAGGCGTGCCGCGCCGTGGAACGCAGTGTGTCACCGGCGGTTCCGCCGAGCTGGGACGCGACCGTGTATGCCTCGCCGAGCGAGTTCGCCGCGCCCGCGCTGTCCGCCGGGGAGACCCCGGGAACCGCGGCGACCCCGGGGGCGTAGGCGGCGTTCATGACACTGCCGAGCAGCGCGATGCCCATGCCGGCGCCGAGCTGGTAGGAGGTCTCCCCAATGGCGGCGGCGCCGCCCGCGTGCTCGGCCGGGGCCTCGCTGAGCATCGACTCGTACGCGCCGAAGAGCGTGGTCTGGAGCCCGAAGCCGAGCAGTACGAAGCCGGCGGTCAGGAGGGCGGGCCGGTCGTGCTGCCCCATCAGGGTCAGCACGAGAACGGCCGCGGCGGTCAGCGCGAAGCCGAACGACACCATGGCGCGCGGGCCGAGCCGCTGGAGGGTGTACGAACCGGTGGCGCCGGCCGCCATCGCGGCGAAGGTCAGCGGCAGCAGCCGCAGCCCGGTCTCCAGCGGGCTCAGTCCGAGCACCAGTTGGAGGTACTGGACGGCTATCAGCTCCAGGCCGACCAGCGCCAGCATCGCCAGGACGATGCACCCGACGGAAGTGGAGAAGGCGGGCCTGGCGAACATCGTCACGTCGACGAGCGGATGCGCCCGCGTCTTCTGCCGCCGCACGAAGAGGACGAGCAGCACGGACCCGACGAGCAGCGGCAGCAGCGTCCTGACGTCGGCGACGCCCTCGCCGGCGCCCGCCCGCTTCACACCGAGGACCACGCCGAGCACACCGGCCGCCGCCATCAGCGCGCCGAGCACGTCCCAGGGCCCCTGGCCGCTCCCCCGGGACTCGGGCAGCAGCCAGCGGCCGGCCGGCAGGATCAGCGCCATCAGGGGGATGTTGATGAGGAAGACCGAGCCCCACCAGAAGTGCTGGACGAGGAAGCCGCCGAGTACCGGCCCGGTGGCGGCGCCGATGGCCGCGACCGCGGTCCAGATGCCGATGGCGACGGCGCGCTCGCGCCGGTCGGGGAAGGCGTGACGGAGTATCGAGAGCGTCGCGGGCATGATCATCGCGCCGCCGACGCCGAGCAGGGCGCGGGCCGCGACGAGGACGTGCGGGGTGTCGGCGAAGGCGGCGAGCGCGGACGCGGCGCCGAAGAGTCCGTAACCGAGCAGCAGGACGCGGCGGCGCCCGACGCGGTCGCCGAGCGTGCCGAAGAGGATCAGCAGTGAGGCACAGACCAGCGGATAGGCGTCGACGATCCAGAGCAGTTCCATCGCGCCGGGGCGCAGGTCCTCGGAGACGGCCGGGACGGCGATGTGCAGGATCGTCGCGTCGAGGGCGACCAGCAGGAGACTGGCGCACAGTACGGCCAGTACGGCCCAGCGGTTGCCGGAGACGGCTGCCGGATCCGGCCGATGCCGGGGGGCGTCCGCGGACCGCTGTGTTCCGGCCGTGGCCGTCCCTGACATGTACGTACCTCCCAGTGAAATCCCTCGCGCTCGGCGGACCGGCGGGGACGGCGTGTCCAACGCCTCCGCGGGGCCCGGCATCGACGGGCGAGTGGGCCGTCAGAGTACGCGAGTTCACACCCGTGCCGCGTGGCGCACCTCTCATCGGGGCGGACGGCGCGGTGTGGCGTACGCCACGCGGCGGGGTCCGTTCTCGATCTTGATCCCCTCGTGAGCGGGCGGGAAATTCCACGTTGAGTTCCGGTGAACCGAATTCGTCGGCACGCATTCACTCTTACGCGCGAACCTCCGAATGAATAGGGCGCAAGACTGCTCCGCTTTCCTGGGGCGGCCGGGATAAACTCCCCGATGAGACGCACCCCACATCACATCGTCATCACAAAGATGCCGGATGGGCCGGGCTTGTCACTCACCCGCTGTAACGTCGATTCAGTGCGTACCGACCGAATCTTCGCCCGGCTGGACCGGGAACCGGAGCCGCCGAAGATAGAGATCCCCGGGATGAGCCGTACCCGCACGGTCCTCTTCGGTTCGACGATGGCGTTCTACATCGCCATCGTCTGGGCCGTGCTGATCACGTCCTGGCTGGTGGCCCTCGACTGGAAGGTGATGCTGTTCCGGCCGTACGAGCAATGGCCGGAACTCCACCCCTTCCTCGACTACTTCGTGGTGCTCGGCCAGCGCGGGCCCACCGCCGTGATGGTGGCGGCCTGGCTCGGCTGGCGCTCCTGGCGCCAGCACACGCTGCGCCCGCTGCTGGTACTGGGCGCCGCGCTCCTCCTGCTGAACGTCACGGTGGGCGCGGTCAAGCTCGGCCTCGGCCGTCTCGGCCCGCACTACGCGACGGAGATCGGCTCGGCCGAGATGTTCGCGGGCGGCGATATATTTCCTTCCGGCCACACCGCGAACGCCGTGGTCACCTGGGGCATCCTGGCCTACCTGGCCACCACCCCTCGGGCCCGGCGCCATCTGTCGGTGCTCTCCGCCGTCGTCGCACTGGGCGTCGGCGCGACCACCGTCTACCTGGGCACCCACTGGCTGAGCGATGTACTCCTCGGCTGGGCCGCGGGGCTGCTGATCCTGCTGAGCCTGCCCTGGTTCGAGCCGCTGATCGGCCGCACCGAGGCCCGGATCTTCGCGGTGCGCGCGGCCTGGCGCGGACGTCGCAGGCTCGGCGCCGCACAGCCCGCACCGGCCGGCGGCCGCCTGGCGCCGGCTCCCTTCGCGCACCGGCACCCCGCCCCGAACGAGAAGTCGGCCCGCGAGCCGGTGGGCGCGGGCAGCGGGAGCGGCAGCCGCGCCACGGGCGCCAGGGCCACCGGTCACCTCACGACGCGGCCGCACACGGCCCGTTCGGAGCGGACCCCGGTCGCACCGGCCGGCAGCCGCCGCCTGCCGCACGCCGACCGTACGGGCGCGACCCGTCCCGGGACGTCGCCCCGGCCGGTGGCCGGCGGCTGACCCACCGCGGGACCCGTGGGGACGGTACGCACAGCCTCCCCGCACGCGAAGGCCCCGGACGGCTCCCATGGAGCCGTCCGGGGCCTTCGCGTGGCTGCGTCAGCCCTGCCAGCAGCGGATGACGGTGTCCTTCTCGACCTCGAAGTTGAGGCGCCCCCCCACGTACTCCATGGTGATGATCGAGCCGGGCGGCAGCGCCCTGACGGTGCTCCAGCCCCGGTCTCGGGCCAGTCGCTCCGCGTCGGCCGCGTCGAGGCCGACGTAGGACTCGGGGGCGTCGTCGGGCTGTGCGGAAGGGGTCGGTACGGGTGCCATGGAACTCACCGTAGGCCGCCGGAGACGGGGAAGGAAGCCCGGGGCGCGAGCGGTGTGCCACCGTCCCGGGTGCCTCGGCGGTCACACTTGTGTCACAGGATCACGACGGGCGTTTGACATGAACTCCTTCACCCGAAAGGACCGCCCGGCGTGTCGGGATGCTAATTGCGCCCCCGCGAATGATCACGCAATAACAGGTTCTGAATTCATTCCCGGAACCTCATGGGCGCTCCTCCGTAATTGCGCCCGCGAGTCGGCCGCGGGAAATGACAGTCCGTAGCGAATTCACGGGTCCCGCACAGAATCCGCACCGCACGGTTCGGGGCCTGTGGGCCCACGGGTGTATCCGGTCCCGCGCCATCCCTGCCGGACCGAGGGCGATACGAGGGGCACGGGGAGCACGAGTCAGGCCGCGCGGTCGTGGGCCGCGGACCTTAACGGCGCACGGCGGGAGAGCCGGCGCCGGCGGTCCGTGGGGCTACGGCCGTTCACTCGCGTCCGCGGGCCTCCTGCCCGCCGGTGCGTCCGGGCCCAGAGCGCGCGCGAGGAGGTCACGGGCCGACCTGATCCGCTCGGTGAGCTCCGGCGGCTCGACCACCTCGAAGTCGAAGCCCATGAGCATGATGTGAATGACCAGCACGTCCAGGCTCGCCGCCCCGGCCCGCAGCAGACAGCTGTGCGCGTCGACGGCTTCCAGCACGCCGGCGCTGGGCGAGACCACTTGCGCCGCCTCCTCCAGCGGCACCCGCAGCCGGACCACCGCCGTAGCGGCGTACGCCCCGGTGGACACGCCCTTCGAGACGTACGCCGCGAGGTCCCCGGCCGGGGGGTCGCGCGGCACGAAGCGCGGGCCGTGCGGCGGCGCCGGGGTGATCCGGTCCGCCCGGAACGTACGCCAGTCCGCGCGGTCCAGGTCCCAGGCGACGAGGTACCAGCGGCGCTCGGTGCACACCAGGCGGTGCGGCTCGACGGTTCTGCGCGACAGGGTCCCGCCGTGGTCGCGGTACTCGAAGCGCAGCCGCTCGCTGTCCCGGCAGGCATTGGCCAGCTCCGTCAGCACCGAGGCGTCGACGGTGGACGCCTGCGGGCCGCGCAGCATGGGGACGGTGAAGGCGTTGAGCGCGCCGACGCGGCGGCGCAGCCGGCCGGGCAGCACCTGTTCGAGCTTGGCCAGGGCCCGTACGGACGTCTCGCCGATGCCCTCGATGCCCTGCCCCGCGGCGGTACGCAGACCGACCGCGACGGCCACGGCCTCCTCGTCGTCGAGCAGCAGCGGCGGCAGTTCGGCGCCCGCGCCGAGCTGGTAGCCGCCGCCCGTGCCGGGGCTGGCGTTGACGGGGTAGCCCAGCTCGCGCAGCCGGTCGACGTCGCGGCGCACGGTGCGCGGGGTGACGCCGAGCCGTTCGGCCAGGTCGGGTCCCGTCCACTCCCGGTGGGCCTGGAGCAGCGAGAGCAGGCGCAGCAGACGTGCCGAAGTCTCCAACATGAGGGCGAGTCTGCCAGTGTTCGAGGACAGCTACTGTCCTCGAACACCGGCCGCTCCGCCCCTGCTTCCCCTTACCCGGCGGTGTGCTTCGCGGTGTCGAGACGCACGCTGAGGTCGTTGTCGGCGGTGAAGTACGGGTAGGCCGTGGTCGGCCGGGTCACCCGGGGGCCCTCGACCGGCAGCACCGGGTAGCGGAAGACGGTCTTCTTGTCCCAGACGTCGTCCAGGATGCGCCCGATCCGGATCCCCGGCGAACCGTCGGCCGGGCACAGCCACAGGTCCCACAGCCGCTGCTCGTCCCCGCGCCCCTCGGCCAGCGGCTCGTACGCCAGCGTGAAGGTGAACATGCCGTCCTCCCCGCCCGTCACCGGCACCCGGCGCACGTCCTTCTCCGCCCCGCGCAGCCTGGCCTCGACGGCCGCGCCCTCGCCGAGCCCGGCCCCGTACAGCCGTCCTTCCACCGTCATCGCGCCGGACGCGAAGGTGACGGCCCCCGCCTCGGCGTGCGGCGCGCGCGACCAGCTGCGCACCGCGAGCTTGCCGTCGAGGGTCGGGTACGGGATGCGTACGGCGACCTGGGCGCGCCCGGGGTCGGGGGCGCGGTCGACGAGCGAGCGCAGGTCCCTGCGGCCGGGCTCGATGCGCTGTTCGCCGGTCTCGTCCCCCTGGGTGGTGAAGGCGTCCCAGCGGCCCTCGGCCAGCTCGACCGTGCTGGGCAGCACGGCGCGCAGCCGGCCCGCCCCGGTGGGGGTGAGCGGCAGCCGCATCGTGTCCGCGGCCGTCTTCCCGCCGCGCCGCCGCAGTACGAGCACGGCGCCCGGCGACGCGTCGCCCACGATGTCGAAGGTGACGCCGCCCGCGGAGTCCGCGATGCAGTGGGCGCGCGGCGGCTCGGTACGGGTGGGGGTGCCGGTCATGCGGTCTGCCCTTTCCGGATCGCGGAGGCGGCCTTGTGGCGGAGGGAGTACGCCTTGTCGAGTACCGCCCCCCGGGAGAGGTACAGCGCTTCGTGGACCCGGCTGCGCGAGCGGCCGTGTGCGCCGCGCGAGACCAGTTCGGTGAACAGCGCCTCGTGGCGCTCGGCGATGGACCCCGGGTCGAAGCGGGCCGAGTTCTCGAGCGCGGCCGCTCCCATGGTGCGTCGCAGCTCGTCGTCGTTGATGAGGCCGAGGAGCGCGTCGGCGACCGCGCCGGCGTCACCGACCGGCACCAGCCGTCCGTCGGTCCCGTCGGCGATGATCTCGCGGGGTCCGTGCGGGCAGTCGGTGGAGACGACCGGCAGGCCGGCGCGCATCGCTTCGACGATGGTCATGCCGAAGGACTCGTGGCTGGAAGTGACCGCGGCGATCGAGCCCTTGACCCATTCGGACTCTATGGGGCTGGCGGAACCCATCAGGAAGACGTGGTTGTAGAGCCCGAGTTCGTTGATGAGAGCGCGCAGCTTGTCCTTCTCGTTGCCGCTCGCGTCGCCGCCGCCGTAGATGCGCAGCCGCCAGTCGGGGCGGGCGGCGACGACCTTCACGAAGGCCCTGATCAGCAGGTCGTACCGCTTGACCTTGGTGAGCCGGCCGGCCGCGACGACCCACTTGGCACTGGCGTCGGCCGGGGCGACGGCGGGCGCGGGCACGCTGTTGGGCACGGCCTCGATGCGTACGCCGGGCAGCTTGAGACGGGTGCGGTAGGCGTGGGCGTCGGCTTCGGTGACGGTGGTGACGGCGTCCAGCAGGCCGTAGCGGTGGCTCAGTTCGCGGCGCAGCCGGTAACTGTGGCCGTCGAGGGTGAGGTGCTCCTGGCCGACCCGCACGGGGCCGCGCCTGGCCTGCCGGGTGATGTGCACGTTGAGTCCGGGGCGGGTGCCGACGACGACGTCCGCCTCCAGGGACTTCAGGTGCGTGGCGATCCGGGCGTCGGTGAGGCGGCTGTACTGCTTGTAGCGGCCGTCACCCTCCGGGAAGACCTTGGCGGGGAGCGCGAACCGCTCGTCGTGGCCGTCGTACCCATGGCTTTTCTTCCGGTGGTCCACCAGGTAGTCCAGCCGTACGCCGGCGGGGACGCCCAGCACCGGCTCGTCGCGGTGGCGGAAGACCGAGACGATCTCGACGTCGTGGTGCTCGGCCAGCGCCTGGGCGAGGTTGAACGTCGTACGGATCGTGCCGCCGATGCCGTACGCGTTGTGGAGTAGGAAAGAGATGTGCATACGCCGACGTGACTCCCCGTTTTCCCGCGGACCGTGGTGTGGTCGGTGATCCGCGTGTGTGTCAGAAAATGACTGTAACTGGGCAAAACGTGATTGGTCTGGTCCGCGCCAAATCGTTCCAATACGGTTGTGACATCGATAGCGCGGACGGAGCAACCAAACCGCCGTTCCGTGCATCGGGCCCGGTGGGAAATCCGGGGCACGGCCGCGCCGAACTCTGCCCCGGCACAGCCGTGTTCAGCGCGGAGGCGTCCGGGCCGCGGTGCGTTCCGCCCCGTCCCCCTCCGGCGGAACGACCGGTACGGCCCCGGTCCCGAGCCGGTCCGGGCCGGGGTCGTCCGCCTTCGCGCCGGCCCGGTGGAGCACCTTCCCTCCCCGGGCGGTGAGCGCCTTCTCCGCGACCTCGATCCGCCGCGCTCCCCCGCGCTCCCCCGCGTCGGCTGCCGGAACCGCGGTCCCCGTAGCGGCCGTCGCCGGTACTGCCCCGCGGCGCGGTCCCGCAGACCGTGGCCGGCACCGGCGGGCGGCGGGGGAAGGGGTGACTCCGACACGGCCCGCGCGCCCGCCTGAAGGAGGGTCGGGGCTGCGGCGGACAGGCCGGCCGGCGGTCGCCGCGGCGCCGGCACGTTCGAGCCGCCCGCCCGGCGCTCGTTCCGCGCTCCGCGCCGGTCGGTTCGATTCTGTTCGCCTGTTCGCGTGACTCCGGCCACGACTCGCCCGTTGTCTTCCTTGACGAGCCGGGAATCTCCCGGCACCCGCACCGAGTCCGAGGAGTCCCCCGTGCCGCGCATGCTCGACGTCAGCGACGACGTACGCGCCGAGATCGGCGACGAAGAAGCCGACCGGCTGCTCGCCGGCGAGAACGCCCCGGGCAGCTACGACTGCACCTCCTGCCGCACCCAGGGCGACTCCGACACGGAACGCACCAGCACCGTGCTGTTCGTCGGAGACGAAACCGCTGTGCTCGCGTTCGCTCACGCCACCTGCATCCCCTCGCAGGTCGTCCAGGTCGCCGAGGAGCAGCTCCAGGGGGCCGTACGCAGCATCACGGGCAGCCCCGACCTCCCCGGCGCCCAGCACGCCGGCGCGCCCGACCAGGCCGTGCTCGGGGTCACCAGCGGTCTCGTACTGATCAGCGGCCAGCTGCACCCGGCCCTGGTGGTCGAGCCGACCGGTCCCGTCGCCCGTCCGGGCTCCGACGGCAGCACCGACGAGTTCCTCCCGCTCGTCATCGAGCAGGGGTTCCAGCCGGTCGCCGACCTGGCCCAGGTGCCCGCCGCGCTGCCCGGCTGGTCCGTCCTGCTCGCCATGGGCCAGCTGCACGCCGTACTCCAGCCCGGGGCCGGCGGTGGCAGCCCGGTCTCCTGGTGGCAGGCCCACCAGCCGCTCCAGGTCACCGACGGATGGCGGACGGCGGCCAACAAGTCGAGCAGCGTCCTCGTCTTCGCCGCGCCCGTCGGTGCCATCGGCCAGCAGCCGCGCGAAGACCTGCTGCGCAACGCGCTGGAGAAGGCCGCGGCCCACGGCGTGCTGGCCGCCGCGGCCATGCCGCTGGCCGGCACCTGACGGGCCGTACGCCCGGACGGCGCGCCCCGCGTGCCCCCGCCGAGCGGGTAACCCCCTGCTCGGCCCGCATCCGACAGGCGCTGGGGTCGTTGGCACGTACGTGCACTCATACGACCCCCCACGCCCCCAGCCGTACCAGAGCCAGATTCCCGCGATGCGCCCTTCGCGGGAATCTCGGACCGACCACTCGCACACCCCGATCTACGACGCTCTCTACTCGGAGTACCGCAGGTCCTTCCGGGCCCTGCCCGGCGACCGCAGCGGCGAGGAGCATCTGGGATTCACGGCCTTCGCCACCGGGGTGCACCGCAGCCCCGGCCCCACCGGTCGCACCGGCCAGGGGACGCACGGCGGGCACAGCGGTCCCTGGCAGAGCGCCGGCCACGGCAGCGGTGACGCCCCCCACAGCAACGGGCGGCAGCACACCGGAAACCGATTCCCGGCAGCGCTGCCGCCCGCTCCCCGCCGGGGGCTCTAGCCCTGTCGGCAGGTCTCCCGCGTCACTTGTTGCGGCCGCGCTTCTCGCGCACCCGCACCGAGATGTGGATCGGAGTGCCCTCGAAGCCGAACTCCTCGCGCAGCCGACGCTCGATGAAGCGCCGGTAACCGGCCTCCAGGAAGCCCGAGGCGAAGAGGACGAACCGCGGCGGCTTGGTTCCCGCCTGCGTCCCGAAGAGGATGCGGGGCTGCTTGCCGCCGCGGACCGGGTGGGGGTGGGAGGCGACGATCTCGCCGAGGAAGGCGTTGAGCCTGCCGGTCGGGATCCGGGTCTCCCAGCCCGCCAGCGCCGTCTCGATCGCCGGGACCAGCTTCTCCATGTGCCGGCCGGTCTGCGCCGACACGTTCACCCGCGGCGCCCACGCGACCTGGGCGAGCTCGGTCTCGATCTCGCGCTCGAGGTAGTAGCGGCGCTCCTCGTCGAGGGTGTCCCACTTGTTGTACGCGATGACCAGCGCGCGGCCCGCTTCGACGGCCATCGTGATGATCCGCTGGTCCTGCACGCTGATGGACTCGCTCGCGTCGATCAGTACGACCGCGACCTCGGCCTTCTCGACGGCGGCGGCGGTACGCAACGAGGCGTAGTAGTCCGCGCCCTCCTGGAGGTGGACGCGGCGGCGGATGCCGGCCGTGTCGATGAACTTCCAGGTGATGCCGCCGAGCTCGATCAGCTCGTCGACCGGGTCACGGGTGGTGCCGGCCATCTCGTTGACGACGACGCGGTCCTCGTTCGCCACCCGGTTCAGGAGCGAGGACTTGCCGACGTTCGGGCGGCCGATGAGCGCGATGCGGCGCGGGCCGCCGACGGCCTGGCCGAAGGTCTGGGCCGGTGCCTCGGGCAGGGCTTCGAGTACGGCGTCCAGCATGTCGCCGGTGCCGCGGCCGTGCAGCGAGGAGACCGGGTGCGGCATGCCGAGGCCGAGCGACCACAGCGCGGTGGCGTCCGCCTCGCCGCTCTGGCCGTCGACCTTGTTGGCGCAGAGCACGACGGGCTTGCCGGCCCGGCGCAGCAGCTTGACGACGGCCTCGTCGGTGTCGGTGGCGCCGACCGTGGAGTCGACGACGAAGACGACGGCGTCGGCCGCCTCGATCGCGTACTCGGCCTGGGCGGCGACGGACGCGTCGATGCCGAGGACGTCCTGCTCCCAGCCGCCGGTGTCGACGACCTTGAAGCGGCGGCCCGCCCATTCGGCCTCGTAGGTGACCCGGTCACGGGTGACGCCGGGCTTGTCCTCGACGACGGCCTCGCGGCGGCCGATGATGCGGTTCACCAAGGTCGACTTACCGACATTGGGGCGGCCCACGACGGCGAGGACGGGCAGCGGGCCATGACCGGCTTCGCCGATCGCGCCTTCGACCTCTTCGGCGTCGAAGCCTTCCAGCGCGGCGAGCTCCATGAACTCCGCGTACTCGGCATCGCCAAGTGCTCCGTGCTCGTCGCCGGAGTGAATCTGGTCGTTCATGAAGTCCGTTCCTCGTTCATCATCGATGGACCACCGGTCATTCCGTGCGGTCCACTACTCAAGTCTCACTCAGCGCCCGGTGAAACGCCGGGCACTTTCCAGGTGGGCGGTCAGCCGCTCCTGGATCCGTACGGTGGCCTCGTCCAGCGCCTTGCGCGTGCGCCGTCCGCTGCCGTCGCCGGTCTCGAAGGGGTCGCCGAAAACGACGTCCACCCGGCTGCGCAGCGGCGGCAGGCCCGGTATCAGCCGGCCGCGGCGGTCCGTGGAGCCGAGCACCGCCACCGGGACGATCGGCGCCCCGCCGCGTACGGCGAAGTACGCGAGGCCGGCGCGCAGTGACGCGAAGTCGCCCTCTCCCCTGGTGCCCTCCGGGAAGATTCCCAGCACCCCGCCGTCCGCGAGGACGCCCAGCGCGTTCGAGATCGCCGTGCGGTCGGCGGTCGCACGGTCCACCTTCAGCTGACCGATTCCGCGCAGGAACGGGTCGAGGGGACCGACGAACGCCTCTTTCTTGATCAGGAAGTGCACCGGCCGGGGGGCCGTCCCCATCAGCATGGGCCCGTCGACCATGTGCGAGTGATTCACGGCCAGGATCACCGGACCGCTCACGGGCACCCGCCAGGCGCCGAGGACGCGGGGCTTGAACAGCCCGTGCATCAGACCGATGCCGATGCCCCGTCCGACCGCCGCGCCACGCAGCGTGGGCGCCGTCACTTCGCGGCCCGCTTCCCCTCGACCAGGGTGACGACACACTCGATGACCTGGTCCAGCGTGAGGTCGCTGGTGTCGACCTCGACCGCGTCGTCCGCCTTGGCGAGCGGCGACGTCTTGCGGCTGGAGTCGGCCGCGTCCCGCTTCAGCAGGGCCTCGCGGGTCGCGGACACGTCCGCGCCCTTCAGCTCGCCGCTGCGGCGGGCGGCGCGCGCCTCGGGAGAGGCGGTCAGGAAGATCTTGAGGTCCGCGTCCGGCAGCACGGTCGTACCGATGTCGCGTCCCTCGACGACGATACCGAGTGCGGCGCCCTTCGCGATGGACCGCTGCAGGTCGGTGATCAGGGTGCGCACCTCGGGCACGGCGCTCACGGCGCTCACCTTGGAGGTGACCTCCTGGGTGCGGATCGGCCCGGAGGCGTCGACGCCGTCCACCGTGATGGTCGGAGCGGACGGGTCGGTGCCGGAGACGATCACGGGCTTGCCCGCGGCGTCCGCTATGGCGACGGGGTCCGTGACGTCGATGCCGTTGCTCAGCATCCACCAGGTGATCGCCCGGTACTGGGCACCGGTGTCCAGGTAGCTGAGACCGAGCTTGGCGGCGACGGCCTTGGAGGTGCTGGACTTGCCCGTGCCGGAGGGGCCGTCGATGGCGACAATCACTGCTGCCGGGGCGGTCCGGGCGGCGGTTTCCACGGTGTAGGACACCTTCCTGGTACACGGGCTTGGGCGGGCGGGGACCCGACGGGCCCCACACAAGGTTACCGAGTCCCCGGCCCCGCCCTCGACGCCCCTGCGAAGCCACCGCAAACCGGACACCGCGTCGGTACGCGAAGGCGCCGTTACTGGCGGATCGACCAGCCCCGCTCGCGCAGTGAGGCGCTCAGCCCGGATGCGGCCGCCGGCTCCACCATCAGCTGCACCAGGCCCGCCTGCTGCCCGGTCGCGTGCTCGATGCGCACGTCCTCGATGTTGACGCCCGCACGCCCCGCGTCCGCGAAGATCCGGGCCAGCTCACCGGGACGGTCGCTGATGAGGACGGCGACGATCTCGTACGCCGCCGGGGCGGCCCCGTGCTTGCCCGGCACGCGCTCACGGCCCGTGTTGCCGCGCCGCAGGACGTCCTCGATGCCGTCGGCGCCGCCCCTGCGCTTGTCGTCGTCGGCGGACTGGAGGGCCCGCAGCGCCCGGACGGTCTCCTCCAGGTCGGCCGCGACGCCGGTGAGCACGTCCGCCACGGGCCCCGGGTTCGCGGAGAGGATCTCGACCCACATCCGGGGGTCGGAGGCGGCGATGCGGGTGACGTCCCTGATGCCCTGACCGCACAGCCGTACCGCCGTCTCGTCCGCGTCCGCCAGCCGCGCCGCGACCATCGACGAGACCAGCTGCGGGGTGTGCGAGACGAGCGCGACCGCGCGGTCGTGGGCGTCGGCGTCCATCACCACGGGCACGGCCCGGCACAGCGCGATCAGCTCCAGTGCGAGGTTGAGGACCTCGGTGTGGGTGTCGCGGGTCGGGGTGAGGACCCAGGGGCGGCCCTCGAAGAGGTCGGCGGTCGCGGCCAGCGGGCCCGAACGCTCCTTGCCGGACATCGGGTGCGTGCCGATGTACGAGGCGAGGTCGCAGCCCAGCGCCTCCAGCTCCCTGCGCGGTCCGCCCTTGACGCTGGCGACGTCGATGTACGCGCGGGCGGTCCCGCGCCGCATGGCGTCGGCCAGCGTCGTGGCCACGTGCGCCGGCGGTACGGCGACGACGGCCAGGTCGACGGGGCCTTCGGGCGCCTCGTCGATGCCGGCGCCGAGCGCGGCGGCGGTGCGGGCCTGCGCCGGGTCGTGGTCGGTGAGGTGGACGGTGACACCGCGCCCGGCGAGGGCGAGGGCCGCCGAGGTGCCGATCAGGCCGGTTCCGATGACGAGGGCGGTTCTCACTGGGCGATGTCCTTGCGGAGGGCGCCTGCGGCGCCGAGGTAGACGTGGGAGACCGACGACTTGGGCAGGTCCGACTCGACGTGCGCGAGGATCCGCACGACGCGCGGCATGGCTCCCGCTATGTCCAGCTCCTGGGCGCAGATCAGCGGTACGTCGACGATGCCGATCTTGCGTGCCGCGGCGGCCGGGAAGTCGCTGTGGAGGTCCGGGGTGGCCGTGAACCAGATGCTGATGAGGTCGTCGGAGGTGAGCCCGTTGCGCTCCAGGATGGCCGAGAGCAGCTCGCCGACCTGCTCGTCCATGTGCCCGGCTTCGTCCCGTTCCAGCTGGACGGCCCCACGCACCGCTCGTACTGCCACGTCGTGCTCCTCGTTCCGTACCTCATGTGCCCTGCTTGATCCAGCGTAGTTGGGCAGGGCCCGGCGGGGCCCGGCGCGTTCCGCAGGTGAGACGCGCGGGTCCGGCCGTGCCCGGCGCCGTCCACGGCCCGCCCGGATTGGGCCGACGGACGTACAGCGGCCACGTGATGCGGCATTCGCGCCCGGGATGCTTCTTCTGCGGGGCGATGGGCGCGAAGATGCTGCTTCGCGCCGAACCTCCGGTGCGACGGGCAGGAGGAGCACGTGATGGGCAAGGGTACGAGCCGCCGGGCGGTCCTCGCGGCCGGAGCCGCGGCCGCGGGCACCGCGCTGGTGGCCGGTTGCGGCAACGGCGGCGGGGAAGAGACCGGCGACGGCCTGAACGGCGGCGCCGAGGAGACCGAACCGGCACCCTCGGATTCGCCCACCCCCTCCGGCGGTGCGTCACCCACCGGGGAAGTTCCCGACGGCGGTGCGGCGCTCGCCGGGACCTCGGAGATCCCGGTGGGCGGCGGCAAGGTCTTCGCGGACGAGAAGGTGGTGGTGACCCAGCCGGAGCCGGGCACCTTCATGGCCTTCTCCGCGGTGTGCACGCACCAGGGCTGCACCGTCAGCAGCGTCGAGGGCGGCACCATCAACTGCGCCTGCCACGGCAGCAGGTTCCGGGTCGCGGACGCCTCGGTCGCGGGCGGCCCGGCCCGCAAACCGCTCCCGCCGCGGCAGATCACCGTGGAAAGTGGTTCGATCCGGCTCGCCTGACGCGGCACAATCCGGAGCATGAACCCGCCCGCCGCCCCGCCGACGCCCGAAGACCTCGTACGCCGCCACACGGTCTACTCCTGTGTGATGGGCTCGCGCGCCTTCGGTCTGGCGACGGACGGCAGCGACACGGACCGGCGCGGTGTCTTCGTCGCGCCGACGCCGCTGTACTGGCGTTTCGAGAAGCCCCCGACGCACGTCGAGGGTCCGATGGACGAGCAGTTCTCCTGGGAGCTGGAACGCTTCTGCGAGCTGGCCCTGCGCGCCAACCCCAACATCCTGGAGTGCCTGCACTCCCCGCTGGTCGAGCGGATCGACGCCACCGGCCACGAGCTGGTCGCCCTGCGGGACGCGTTCCTCTCCCGCCGGGCCCACCAGACGTTCGTCCGGTACGCGGCCGGCCAGCGCAGGAAGCTGGAGGCGGACGTACGGCAGCACGGCGCCCCGCGCTGGAAGCACGCCATGCATCTGCTGCGGCTGCTCGGCAGCTGCCGCGATCTGCTGCGCACGGGCGAGCTGGTGATCGACGCCGGCGAGGAGCGCGAGCGGCTGCTGGAGGTCAAGCGGGGCGAGGTGGTGTGGCCGGAGGTCGAGCGCCGGATGGAGCGCCTCGAGGCGGAGGCGGACGCGGCCGGGGCGAAGAGCCCGCTCCCGCCGGAGCCGGACCGCCCCCGCGTGGAGGACTTCCTGCTCCGTGTACGCCGCGCCTCAGCCCGCTGAAAGAGCGGTCGGCGCGCCTCCCCGGCCCGGGGCGTCCTGCGCGTCGCGGGTGAGCCTGGCCCGGACGACGAGGTCGTCCAGCTGCTCGTACGCCGCCGCCTCGGCCGGAAGCCGTGACGCCGCCTGCGCCGCGTCGAGCACGGCGTGGAGGGCGTCGACGTCCTCACGCAGCCGGTCGCGGTCCGGCCCCGGGGCCGCTCCGTGCTCGGCTTCCGCCTTGGCCGCGATCAGTTCCCCCAGGTACGCCGGGGCGTCCACCTGGGCCAGCAGCGTGGGCAGGTGGGCCTGCACCTCGCCGCTGCGCATCAGGTGGATGCCGGTGAGCAGCACCCGGAAGGTGTAGAGCAGCGGCTTCAGCTCCCCCGTCTTCTCGAAGAGCCGCCACTGCGTGAGCGCGAACCCACGGTAGTGATGGGCGTGGTGGCTGGTCAGCACGGACGGCGCGAGCGCGACCAGCTCCGCGTGCGCGTCGCTCGTGCGCACCACCAGTGGCGAGAGCAGCTGCTCCAGCACATAGCCGTTGCGCCGCAGCATCAGCCGTACGAACTTCCGCAGGTCGTGCGTGACCAGGTCCATCTCCACGCCGTCGCGCACCCACATGCGGCTCCGCGTCTCCTCCGGCTCCCCCAGGCCGACGAGAGCCGGCACGGGCAGCAGGTGCGCGCCGCGCAGGTCCACGTCCGAGTCCCGGGACGGGAACCCGTACAGGTGCGCCCCGGAGACGGACGCGAACAGCAGCGGATCGGTCTCGTCCGCGAGGACGGGGGCGAGGTCGGTGTCCGGCAGCCCGGCCTCGCGCAGACGCTTCTCGTACGCACTCATGGATCAAGCGTCCCAGAGCGCTCCCAGGGCCAGCAGTTCCCCCCTGTACTCGATGCGCTCCGCCCACCGCGCGGGCCACGCCTCCGCCCCCAGGTGCGCCCCGGCGAAGGCTCCCGCCAGGCAGGCGATCGAGTCGGAGTCGCCCTTCGTGCACGCGGCGCGGCGCAGCGCGGTGACCGGATCCCCGGGGAACAGGAGGAAGCACAGCAGCCCGGTGGCGAGGGCCTCCTCCGCGATCCAGCCGTCGCCCGTCGCCAGGCAGGGGTCGGTTTCCGGCGACGGGGTGCGCAGGGCCGCCGCGAGCCGCTCCAGTACGGCCAGGCACTCGTCCCAGCCGCGCGCCATGAAGTCCTCGGGCGACGCGTCGTGGGCGTGCGTCCACAGGTCGCCGAGCCAGCGCTCGTGGTACCGGACGCGGTTCTCGTACGCGTACGAACGGAGCAGCCCCACCAGACCGGTGGGCTCGGCCCCCCGTGCGAGCAGGTGCACCGCGTGCGCCGTCAGGTCGCTCGCCGCCAGTGCGGTCGGGTGGCCGTGCGTGAGTGCCGACTGCAACTGCGCGGCTCCGGCACGCTGCTCGTCGCTCAGCCCCGGTACGAGCCCGAGCGGCGCGACCCGCATGTTGGCCCCGCACCCTTTGGAGCCCAGCTGACTGGCCTGCTGCCACGGCCGGTCGCTGTCGAGCAGCCGGCAGGCGACGAGGCAGGTGTTGCCGGGGGCCCGGTTGTTCTCCGGGGAGTGGTACCAGTCGACGAATTCCTCGCGCACGGGACGCTCCAGCCCCGGCGGCCCGAGCACACCGCGGTCCATCGCGGTCCGTATCCCCCGCCCCAACGCGAGGGTCATCTGGGTGTCGTCCGTGACGATCGCGGGCGACGGCAGTTCCATCTCCCGCCACGGCCCGCACTTCGCGAGGATCGCCGGTACGTCGTTGAACTCGGTGGGGAAGCCCAGCGCGTCCCCGAGCGCGAGCCCGACGAGGGCCCCGGTGGCTGCCTGCTTCATACGGACCGTTCTCCTTCGGATCGACGTTCGGGGCGCAGAAGCGCCGGATGCAGGGTGGTGGCGTTCCCCGCCCGGTAGAGCGCGGCGGGCTTGCCGCGTCCTCCGGTACGCCGGGGCGCCCCCTCCACCGGCTCCACGAAGCCGGGCGAGGCGAGTACCTTGCGCCGGAAGTTGGGCCGGTCCAGTTCGACGCCCCAGACCGTCTCGTACACCTGCTGGAGCTCGCCCAGCGTGAACTCGGGCGGGCAGAAGGCCGTGGCCAGGCAGGTGTACTCGAGCTTGGCGCGGATGCGCTCGCGCGCGTCCGCGATGATCCGCGCGTGGTCGAAGGCCGGCTCCGGCAGAGCGCCCAGGGGCGTCCACTGCGCGTGCGCGGCGTCGCCGCCGCCGCGCGGCTCCGGCAGCCCCGGTACGAGGGCGGTGTACGCGACGGAGACGACGCGCATGCGCGGGTCGCGGTCGGGATCGCTGTACGTACGCAGCTGCTCCAGGTGGAGCGCGGCGGCGGACTCCTGCGACAGACCGGTCTCCTCCGCCAGTTCCCGGCGGGCGGCGGCCTCGGCGGACTCCCGGGGCAGTATGAAGCCGCCGGGCAGCGCCCACGCCCCGGCGTACGGGTCCTGGCCGCGCCGGATCAGCAGGACGTGCAGCCGGCTCTCGCGGACGGTGAAGACGGCGAGGTCGACGGTCACGGCGAACGGCTCGAAGGCGCGCGGGTCGTACGGCGGCCGGCTGTCGTCGCTCATCGTTTCTCCGGCAGTGGGTCGGTGAAGCCCCAGTCTCCGGCGAGCAGCGCGTCGACGGCGGCCACAGCGGCCGCGAGCCGCCGCTCGTGCGGTCCGCCGAGAGTGACGAAGGGGCGCCCGGTACGGACGAGTTCCTCGCGGAAGCGTCCCGTCATCCAGGGCCGCAGGTGTTCGCCGTCGCGCAGGCCGTCGTCCTCGAAGGGCACGTCCGTGTGGTCGGTGAGCAGCCACAGGTGCTGCCCGCCGCGTGCGGCGATGCGGGCGACATCGGGGCTGGGGGCGCCGAGGTAGCGCTCGTGCCACACCGTGGTGGCGAAGGCGTCGGTGTCGCAGAACAGCACGGGAGAGCCCGCGCGGGCCGCCTCGTCCTCGGTTTCGCACTGCCGCCGCGCGATCAGCGGGAACTCCTCCGTGCCGAAGACGACGTCCGTCCAGTCGGCTTCAGGGCGTTCCGCGCGCAGGGCGGCCAGCTTCTGTTCGCTGTACTCCCTGCCGTACTCGGGAACGCACCGCGTCCGTTCCCAGACGCCGCCGCGGGCCCGGTAGTGCGCCGTGAGCGCCCCTGCCATGGTCGTGGTCCCCGTCGACTCGGCACCCAGGACGACGACGCGCCGGGCCAGGGCGGCCCGTACGGGTGCCTCCAGGAAGTCCCAGTGGCGGACGGGGTCCGCCCGTACGGCCGTTCCCGAGACAGGAAAAGCCGTGCGGTCCGGGTCGACGCACACCGCCTCCGCGCCGAAGCGCCGGCCCAGCTCCTCGCCGTACGCCTCCGAGGTGAAGACGGCGTCGACGGCCTCGGGAACGGCGGCCAGGAAGACCGCCATGTGCGCGTCCCACACGGCGGGGTCGGTGACGTCGACCGGGATGTCGTCCACGGCGCCGACGACAACGGCGTCCGGGTGTACGGCTTTCATCCACGCCACCCTCTCGTCGAGCGGTACGGATTCGACGGAGGACGCGCACACGAGAACGGTGAGCCGTTCGCAGCGTTCCCGCGCGGTGCGCACGAGGTGGTGGTGTCCCGCGTGCGGCGGGTAGAACTTCCCGAGCACGAGGCCGTGCTTGTAGTCCGTCATACGGCGGCCTCGGCGAGCGGCTCTTCCCGGGAAGCGGCGCCGCGCCGCCAGTTGAGCAGCCCGAGCACGCACAGGGCCATGAAACCGACGTACAGCAGTGAGGTCAGGTACAGCTCCTTGTAGACGTACAGCGGGACGTACACGACGTCCGCCGCGATCCACAGCCACCACGATTCGAGGCGCTTCCTGCACTGCCCGTACGTCGCCATCAAGGACAGCGCGGTCGTCAGGGCGTCCCAGAAGGGAACGGTCGAGTCGGTGGCGCGGTCGAGGAGCAGCGTGAGGGACAAGGTCCCCACCGCCCCCGCCGCCAGCAGCCAGGTCCACTCGGTACGGCTGGTGCGCCGCACCGGGAGGGACGAGGAGCCTGGTCCACCCCCGTGGGTCCAGGTCCACCAGCCGTAGGCGGCGAGGGCGATGAAGACGACCTGCAGGCCGGCGTCGGCGTACAGGCCCGCCTGGGTGAAGAGGAGGACGAAGAAGACGTTGTTGGCGATGCCGATCGGCCAGTTGGCGATGTGCTGCCGGGCGACGAGCCAGACGCAGAGCGCTCCACTGCCGAACCCGAGTACCTCTGTCCAGCTCACCGGGGTGTCCAGGACGGTCACCAGTGGTCGCTGGAGCGGTTCGAGCATGTCCGCGAGACTCACGCCCGCCTCCTTTATGGTCATGGTGACTATAAAGGCTTGAGGGCCCGCACCACAAGCGGCAAGAGGCCCCGGCCGGTTCCTGTACGTACAGGAACCGGCCGGGGCCTCGAAGCGGAGAGGGCGTCGGTTACAGACCGACTTCCTTCATCAGCATGCCGACCTCGGTGTTGGTGAGGCGGCGCAGCCAGCCGGACTTCTGGTCGCCCAGCGGGATCGGCCCGAAGGACGTCCGCACGAGCCGCTCGACCGGGAAGCCGGCCTCGGCCAGCATGCGGCGCACGATGTGCTTGCGGCCCTCGTGGAGGGTCACCTCGACCAGGTAGTTCTTGCCGGTGTTCTCGACGACGCGGAAGTGGTCGGCGCGGGCGTACCCGTCCTCCAGCGCGATGCCGTCCTTGAGGCGCTTGCCCAGGTCGCGCGGGAGCGGCCCCTGGATCGCGGCGAGGTAGGTCTTCTTCACGCCGTACTTGGGGTGGGTGAGGCGGTGGGCCAGCTCGCCGTGGTTGGTGAGCAGGATGATGCCCTCGGTCTCGGTGTCCAGCCGGCCCACGTGGAAGAGACGCGTCTCACGGTTGTTCACGTAGTCGTTGAGGTTCTGACGCCCGTCCGGGTCGCCCATGGTGGCGACGACTCCGGCCGGCTTGTTGAGCGCGAAGAAGAGGTGCGACTGGGTGGCGACCGTCAGGCCGTCGACCTTGACCTCGTCCTTGTGGACGTCGACCCGGCGGCCCTGCTCGGTGACGATCTCGCCGTTGACCTCGACGCGGGCCTGCTCGATAAGCTCCTCGCAGGCACGCCGCGAACCCATGCCGGCGCGGGCGAGGACCTTCTGCAGGCGCTCGCCCTCCTGCTCGGCACCCGGGAACGTCTTGGGCGTCTTCACCTGGGGCTTGCTGTGCCGCTCGCGGACGCGCTCCTCGAGCTTGGCGTCGAGCTCGCGCGGGCGGGATTCGCGCTGGCCGTGCGGGCCACGGCGCGGAGCCGCGCCCCTGCTGCTCTGCGGAGCCTTGGGGCCGCCCTTGGCGCCACCGCGCGCGGACGCGCCACGGCCACTGCCGGCGGTGCTGCCGCCGCGCCCTGCGCCGCCGGCGCTGCCGCCACGGCCACCAGCCGCACCACTGCCACCACGCCCGACGCCACCACCACTGCCACCACGCCCGGCGCCACCACCGCTACCGCCACGCCCGACGCCACCACCGCTACCGCCACGCCCGGCGCCACCACCGCTGCCACCACGGGCACCGGGGGCGTCACGGCCGACGTCGTAACGGCGCTCCTCCGGACGGGGACGGTCCGGGCGCTCCGGGCGGTCGCTGCGCTTCTGCCCGTCGTCGCGCCCCTTGCCCGCGCCCCGCTGATTCCGGTCGTTGCCGCTTCCGCTGTTCCTGCCGCTACTGCTTCGCATCAAAATTCCGTCTTGTCGTCTGCGTCGGTGTCCGGGGCGTCCGGATCGAACGACGGCGCACCCTCTAGCGTCTCAGCCTCGATCGCGTCCGCCTCCGGGAGGAATGGCGCGAGCTCCGGGAGCTCGTCCAGGCCACGCAGGCCCATCCGCTCCAGAAAGTAGTTCGTCGTCCTGTACAGGATCGCACCTGTTTCGGGTTCCGTGCCCGCCTCCCCCACCAGGCCGCGCTGGAGGAGGGTGCGCATCACGCCGTCGCAGTTCACGCCGCGTACGGCCGAGACCCGTGACCGGCTCACGGGCTGCCGGTACGCGACGACCGCGAGGGTCTCCAGGGCTGCCTGGGTGAGGCGGGCCTGCCGGCCGTCCAGCAGGAAGCTCTCGACCGCCGCCGCGTACCGGGGCCGCGAGTAGAAGCGCCACCCCCCGGCGACCGGTCTGAGTTCGAACCCGCGCCCCTGCACGGCGTACTCGTCGGCCAGCTCCCGCAGGGCGTCCGCGACGGCTCTGCGGGGCCGCTCCAGGATCTTGGCGAGGTGCTCTTCTGCGGCGGGTTCGTCGGCGACCATGAGGACCGCCTCCAGGGCGGGCTTGAGGCCGAGGTCCGCGACCGCGGGGGACTCGCTCACCGTGTCTCCTCCACCACCTGATCGAATTCGTCCGTGACGACGGGCTGCGCCGCCTCCGTGCCGGTCCACCTCACCCTGAGCTCCCCCAGGGCCTCCTCCTGGTCCATGACGACGGCCTTCTCCCGGTAGAGCTCCAGCAGCGCCAGGAACCGCGCGACCACGGTGAGCGTGTCCGGGGCGTCCTCCGTGAGCGTCCGGAAATCCGCCTCCCCCATCTCCCGCAGCCGCGCGACGACCACCTCGGCCTGCTCCTGCACGGACACGAGGGGCGCATGGATGTGATCGACGTACACCTGCGGCTCGGCCCTGGGACGCATCGCCTTCACGGCGAGCCCGGCGAAGCCGTCGGGGCCGATGCTGATGACGACCTCGGGCAGCAGCGCGGCGTGGTGCGGTTCGAGACCGACCGTACGCGGGTACCGCCGGGACTCCGCGTCCAGCCGCGCGCTGAAGATGTCGGCGATCTTCTTGTACGCGCGGTACTGCAGCAGCCGCGCGAACAGCACGTCCCGCGACTCCAGCAGCGCGAGGTCCCCCTCGTCCTCCACCTCGGCGGCGGGCAGCAGCCGCACGGCCTTGAGGTCGAGCAGGGTGGCGGCCACGACGAGGAACTCGGTGGTCTGGTCGAGGTCGCCGTCGGGCCCCATGGCGCGGATGTGCGCCATGAACTCGTCGGTGACCTTCGAGAGGGCGACCTCGGTGATGTCGAGCCTGTGCTTCGAGATGAGCTGGAGCAGCAGGTCGAAGGGCCCCTCGAAGTTCACCAGCCGGACGGTGAACCGCCCGTCCCCCACGACCGGCCCGCCGGACGGAGGCGCGTCCCCCGGGCCTCCCGCCTCCACCTCCGGCGCGTCCGCGTCCTCCGGGGCCGCGGGACGCGCCGCCCCCGGCCCGCGCCCCAGGCTGCGGCGTGGGGCCCTGGCGAGCTGGGCGGGGACGTCGGTGGGCGGCATCGCGGGTCCAGGTGCGGGAAAAGAAGCAGGGGCAGCGCAGGCTACCTCCGGTCCGGTCAGCGGCCGCGCAGGCGCCGTACGAGAATGCTCGCGTCGCCGCGCGACTCCAGGTCCGCGAGTACGACGGCGACCGCTTCCCGCACGATCCGGCCGCGGTCGACGGCAAGCCCGTGCTCACCGCGCAGCACCAGCCGCGCGTGCTCCAGGTCCATCAGTTCCTCGGCCGAGACGTAGACCGTGATCTTCTCGTCGTGCCGTTCGCGGCCGCTGGGACGACGGTTCGCCCCGCGTCCGCCCCGGCGCCGCGGCTGGGCGCCCGTGGCAGGGGCCGCAGAACGCTGCTGGGAGGGCTGCTGCGAAGCCCGCTGGCCCTCCGGCGCGCGGCGGGCCTCGGCGGCGGCAGCGGCCGCCTGGTCGCCCTCCACGGCCCGGCTGCGGTGCCCGCCGGCCTCCGCGTCGGCGGCGGTGTGCTCAGCCGCGTCACCGGAGTCGGCAGAGCCCCGGGGCGGCGCACCCTCGGACTGCTCGGCCGCCGTCGTGGGGTCGCTCTCCGCCGCAGGGCCGGGCACACGCGCCTCGCCGCCCGCGGGCGGGCGGCGAGGGGACGACGGCTGAAGCGCCGTTCCCCCGGTCGTGCGGAACAGTTCGTCGGCCCCCGGCAGACTCACTCGGCGTGACACCGGGCGAGCACCTCCCTGGCGAGCTGGCGATAAGCGGCCGCACCGACCGAGTTGGAGGCGTACGTCGTGATCGGCTCACCGGCGACCGTGGTCTCCGGGAAGCGGACCGTACGCCCGATCACCGTGTGGTAGACGTGCTCGTCGAAGGCCTCGACGACCCGCGCCAGCACCTCACGGCTGTGCACCGTGCGGGAGTCGTACATCGTGGCGAGGATGCCGTCGAGCTCCAGGTCGGGGTTGAGCCGCTCCTGGACCTTCTCGATCGTCTCGGTCAGCAGGGCCACGCCGCGCAGCGCGAAGAACTCGCACTCGAGCGGCACTATCACCTTGTGGGCCGCCGTCAGGGCGTTCACGGTGAGCAGACCGAGCGAGGGCTGGCAGTCGATCACGATGTAGTCGTAGTCGGCCATCAGCGGCTTGAGCGCCCGCTGAAGTGTCGACTCGCGGGCCACCTCGCTGACCAGCTGGACCTCGGCCGCCGACAAGTCGATATTGCTCGGCAGCAGGTCCATGTTGGGCACCGCGGTCTTCAGGAGGACCTCGTCGGCCGACATGCCCCGCTCCATGAGCAGGTTGTAGACCGTGAGGTCGAGCTCCATCGGGTTCACGCCGAGCCCGACCGACAGGGCTCCCTGCGGGTCGAAGTCGACGAGCAGGACCCGTCGTCCGTACTCCGCGAGGGCCGCACCCAGATTGATCGTGGACGTCGTCTTGCCGACGCCGCCCTTCTGGTTGCACATGGCGATGATCTTCGCGGGGCCGTGGTCGGCCAGCGGGCCCGGGATCGGGAAGTACGGCAGCGGCCGTCCGGTCGGGCCGATCCGCTCGCGGCGCTGGCGGGCAGCGTCGGGGGCGAGGGTGGCCGCGTACTCGGGGTCGGGCTCGTACTCTGCGTCGGGATCGTAGAAGTGCCCCTCGGGCACCTCGTCGAAGTCGGCGAAACGGGTGGTGGACTTGTCCCCACTCTGGTCGCCGGCCATGGCGTTCACGTGTAGGCCGTCCATGCTCTGGTGGGCTGTCGTCATGTGCTGATGGGTGGCGAAGGTGCGGACAGCGACGGAGCCGACAGCCTGGAGCCCCGACGGGTCCTGGCTCCGCGCAGGCATCCCTGGTTGACCACCCCCGGGAGTAAATGTCGACTCATTCACAAGTCGTCTTACCTCCTTGGACGTGACCAGGAAACTTATCGATAGGTCAGCGTGGCACCATGCCGACGGTTGGCGACTCTATGGCGTGTCACCGGTCCGCAGCAACACAATCCGCCGGACCCGGCCCGATGTGTCGGCAATGGAACACCCCTGTGTCAAGGGTGCGCGAGCGGCAAACCGGGGCACGGGCCACGCGTTTCACAGGGTCGCGAAACGGTTAAAGTGTTACGTTCGCGGCGAGTTGAACAAGTCCTCGAACGCAGCCGGACACGCATCCGGCCGGACCTTGTCGACAAGGTCCGGCCGGATGCGTGAGGTTGACGACTTTTGTTGACGCGTCAGGCGAGAAGCGTGCCCAGCTCGACGTGCGGCAGCTCGTGGGCCTCGGCGACCTCGCGGTAGACCACCTGGCCGTCATGGGTGTTGAGACCCTTGGCGAGGGCCGCGTCGCGGCGCAGCGCCTCGACCCAGCCGCGGTTCGCGAGCTCCACGATGTAGGGCAGCGTGGCGTTCGTCAGTGCGTACGTCGAGGTGTTCGGGACGGCGCCCGGCATGTTGGCGACGCAGTAGAAGACCGAGTTGTGGACGTTGAACGTCGGCTCGGCGTGCGTCGTCGGGTGCGAGTCCTCGAAGCAGCCGCCCTGGTCGATCGCGATGTCGACAAGAACACTTCCGGGCTTCATCTTGGCGACGAGCTCGTTGGTGACGAGCTTCGGGGCCTTCGCGCCGGGGATGAGCACGGCGCCGATGACGAGGTCGGCCTCGACGACGGCCTTCTCCAGCTCGTAGGCGTTGGAGACGATCGTCTTCACCTTGGTGCCGAAGACCTTGTCGGCCTCGCGCAGCTTGTTGATGTCACGGTCGAGCAGGGTCACGTGGAAGCCCATGCCGACGGCGATCTGCGTGGCGTTCCAGCCGGAGACGCCACCGCCGATGACGACGGCCTCGCCGGCCGCCGTACCCGGGACGCCGCCCGGCAGCACGCCGCGGCCGCCGACCGAGCGCATCAGGTGGTACGCGCCGACCTGCGGGGCCAGCCGGCCCGCGACCTCGGACATCGGGGCGAGCAGCGGCAGGGCGCGGTTCGCGGTCTCCACCGTCTCGTACGCGATCGCCGTGGTGCCGGACTCCAGCAGGGCGTCCGTGCACTCGCGGGAGGCGGCGAGGTGCAGGTAGGTGAAGAGCGTCTGGTCCTTGCGGAGGCGGTGGTACTCCTCGGCGATGGGCTCCTTGACCTTCAGCAGCAGGTCAGCGGTGGCCCAGACCTCGTCCGCGGTGGCCAGGATCTGCGCACCGGCGGCGACGTACTCGCCGTCCGTGATCGAGGATCCGGCGCCGGCGTTCTGCTCGACGAAGACCTGGTGCCCGTGGCGCACCAGCTCGTGCACTCCGGCAGGGGTGATGGCCACCCGGAACTCGTTGTTCTTGACCTCGCGGGGGATGCCGACCTTCACGTCGATCACGGTCCTTGGCTCAGGGGAATAAAAGGGTCAATGCCATACATACCCAGGTACGCACGGCACACCCGGGGAACACCGCAATATGACGCGGCAGAGCCAGTCTAATGAAGGATTTCCAGCTGTCTAGCCTTACAAAGCATCAATCTCCCAGCGAACCACTGCGGATTTCGTAGGCAGAACCTTCTTCTTCGAGCAGTCTTTCCGCAGTGGCCCTGTGCAGCCGCGCGGCCGCCGGGTCCCCCAGCCTGTCGAGCGTGTCCGCGAGCCTCAGCTCCAGCGCCGCGTGCAGCCGCACGTCGCCGGCCCGGCGCGCCCACTCGACGGCCTCGCGGCACGTGCGCAGCGATTCCTCGGGCCGGCCCGCGTACTCCTGCACCCGCGCGACTTCGCTCAACGCCCGCGCGTGACCCGGCAGATCGCCCGTCCTGCGGTGACCCGCCGCCGAAGCCCGCCAGTTGCGCAGCGCCTCGCCGTAACGGCCCGCATAGGTGTGCACGGTCCCGAGCCGCCCGTACAGCCGCGCCACGTCGGCGTGCTCTCCACGCGTCAGCCGCTGTTCGAGCGCCCGGCCGTACCAGTCGGAGGCGCGTGACCAGTCGCCCAATTCCTGGTATGCCCCCCTACGGATTCCATCGCGCGGCCCGTCGCGTACGGGTCGCCGGCCGCCCGGCCCGCGTCCAGCGCCGCCCGGTAGCGCGTCAGCGCCTCCTGCGTGCGTCCGGTCCGCGCGTCCAGGTCGGCGAGGTTCAGCAGCGCGGCGGCCTGTTCGCGGTGCAGACCGCACCGCTCGGCCACATCGAGTACGAGCCGGTGCAGCCCGTACAGCTCGGGGGCCGCGGCTTCGGGGCCCCGGTGCGCCACCAGCGCCCGCACCAGCGCGGCCACCAGCCGGCGCGCCAGGGTGTCGAGTTCACCGTCCTCCACCGCGACCCGGGCGGAGGCGAGCAGCGCGGGCTGCCGGACCCGCAGCCACTCGGCGGCGGCCGGGACGTTGGGGAAGCGCAGCGCGCGCGGCAGCCCCGACAGCTTCTTGCGGGCCGGGGAACCGTCGGGCTCGGTGACCGCCCAGCAGGACTGGAGCCGGCGTACGGTCCGCTCCAGCATCCTGGCCCGGGCCAGCTGCACCTCGGCGGGCCGGTCCAGGTCCTCCATCAGCGCCTTCATCATGGGCGCGAGGCAGCCGGGCACCCCGTACTGCGGGCCGGTCTCCCGCTCCCGGTCCGCCTGCCTCCTCAGCAGGCCGAGCGCGACGAAGTCGTCCAGTGTGGTCTGGGCGCCGGAGACCGAGCAGCCGGCCAGCGCGGAGGCGGTGTGCGCGTCCACGAGGCCGGCGGGTGCCAGGGCGAGCAGGCGCAGCATCCGCGCCGTGGGCTGCGGCAGCGACTCGTACACGAACCGGAAGGCGCGGGCGAGCGGCCTGGCCCCGGTGGGCTGCGCGGGGTCGACCGGGATGTCGTGCAGCCGCTTGGTCACGTCGGACACCGACGCCTTGGGGCTGGCCGCGAGCCAGCCTCCGATCAGCGCCAGCGCGGCGGGCTGTCCCCCGCACTCCTCGGCGAGCGTGTGGGCCGCCGTGGGGTCGACGGTGATCCTGACCGCTCCCGTGGAACGGGCCAGGAACTCGACGGCGGATCCGGTGTCCAGGCCGCCGATCGTGCAGGGCCGGACGCCGGGGATACCGGTGAGCGGGCCCCGGGCCGTGGCCACGACCAGGCAGTCCGGGTTGTCGGGCAGCAGCGGATCGACCTGCTCGGCGTCGGCGGCGTCGTCGAGGACCAGCAGGACGCGCCGTACGGTGAGCGCCTCGCGCACCAGCTCGGACAGCTCGTCGTCCCCGGCCCCGGGCGGGGCGGCGATCCGGAGGTCGTCGAGCAGCGCGCGGGCCGTGCGCTCGGTGGGCACGCGCTCGCCGCCCGGGTCGGTCAGCCGGGCACGCAGCACGCCGTCGGGGTAGTCGCCGGCGAGGCTCGCGGTGAGTTCCCCGGCGAGGGCGGTGCGCCCGGAGCCCGGGCGTCCCGCGATCAGCAGCACGCGCGCCCTCGGCGCCTTGCGGCCGGCGAGGGTGTCGAGCCCGGCCCGCTCGATGTCGGCCCGCAGCTCCTTCAGCTCGCGCGCTCTGCCGAAGAACTCACCCGTCGCCCGCCCTGCCGCGGAACCCGCCGCCGTGCCGCTGGTGTCCACCGCCTGATCCGTCACGGGCCACGCTCCCGTCCGCCTGCGCACAAGCCCGTCCGCGTCTGCGGCCGGGAACTTCGAGCGTAGTTCACTCTCTGCTACGGACTGTGCGGAGCGCGGCGGGGACGTCCCCCGATCGGATCAGCAGATTTTCATTCCCCGCCCCGGCTCGGCGGCAGGGCGGGACGACGGAGTCCCGCGGGCCGGTCTAGGCGTCGAAGGGGCGCGCCGGCCACGGCGTACCGGCCGGGCGGAGCGCGTCGACCCCGTCACCGGCGAGCGCGGCCGTCAGCGCGAGAACGCCCGTCACCAGGCAGGTGTTGTGCAGGTCCCCGGCCAGCACGCCCCGCACGAGCTCCGGGAGCGGGACCCGCGCGTGCTCCATGTCCGCCTCCTCCTCCTCGACCAGGAAGCGCTCGCCCTCGGCCTCGGAGAGACCGCTGGCGAAGAAGATCCGTACGGCCTCGTCGCACCCTCCCGGCGTGGGGTAGATGTCGGCCAGCACCCGCCAGTCCTCGGCCTTGACGTGTGCCTCTTCGTAGAGCTCGCGCTGAGCGGCGCTCAGCGGATTCTCGCCGGGTACGTCGAGCAGGCCCGCCGGGATCTCCCAGAGCCGCTGGCGCACGGGGTGCCGGTACTGGCGGATGAGCAGGACGCGGTCGTCGTCGTCGAGGGCCAGGACCGCCACGGAACCGGGGTGGACCTGGTAGTCGCGGCGTACCACGGTGCCGTCGGGCATGACCACGTCGTCGGTGCGGACGCTCGTCTTGTTGCCCGTGAAGGGAACCACGGTCGCGGTGACCTGCCACTCCTCGGGGGTGTCCTTGATGGCCATGAAAGCGTCCTCCCAAAGCAGAAAGCAGAAAGCCGGGGTGCGGGCCCGAAAGGCCCGTACCCCGGCAACCGTATCTCTTGCGCCTACTTGCCGGTCTTGCGCTCCACGGCCGCCTTCACCAGGCCCGCGAAGAGCGGGTGCGGGCGGGTCGGGCGGGAGCGGAGCTCGGGGTGCGCCTGGGTGGCGACCAGGTAGGGGTGCACCTCGCGCGGGTACTCGACGTACTCGACGAGCTTGTTGTCCGGGGACGTGCCGGAGAAGACGATTCCCGTCTTCTTCTCCAGTTCCGCGCGGTAGGCGTTGTTCACCTCGTAGCGGTGGCGGTGGCGCTCGTCGACGTAGGGCTGGTCGCCGTAGACCTCACGGACGATCGAGCCCTCGGCGAGCTTCGCCGGGTACAGGCCCAGGCGCATGGTGCCGCCCAGGTCGCCCGCGCCCTCGACGTACGCGAGCTGCTCCTCCATGGTGGAGATCACCGGGTGGGCGGTCGCCGCGTCGAACTCGGTGGAGTTGGCGTCCGCGATGCCCGCGAGGTTGCGCGCCGCCTCGACGACGATGCACTGGAGGCCCAGGCAGAGGCCGAGCAGCGGGATCTTGTTCTCGCGGGCGTACTGGATGGCGCCGACCTTGCCGTTGACGCCGCGCTCGCCGAAACCGCCGGGGATGACGATCGCGTCGACGTCCCCGAGCTGCTTCTCGGCGGCCGCCTGCGTCTTGCAGTCGTCGGAGGTGACCCACTTCACCTTGACGCGGGCCTTGTTGGCGAAACCGCCGGCGCGCATGGCCTCGGTCACCGACAGGTAGGCGTCGGGCAGGTCGATGTACTTGCCGACGAGCGCGACCGTGACCTCGTGGTCGGGGTTGTGGACGCGGTCCAGCAGGTCCTCCCACTGGGTCCAGTTCACGTCGCGGAACGGCAGGTCCAGCTTGCGGACGACGTACGCGTCCAGGCCCTCGGTGTGCAACACCTTCGGGATGTCGTAGATGGACTTGGCGTCGATCGCGGCGACCACGGCGGCCTCGTCGACGTCGCACATCAGCGAGATCTTGCGCTTGATGGAGAGCGGGACCTCGCGGTCGGCGCGCAGCACGATGGCGTCCGGCTGGATACCGATGTTGCGCAGCGCCGCGACCGAGTGCTGCGTCGGCTTGGTCTTCAGCTCACCGGACGGGCCGATGTAGGGCAGCAGCGAGATGTGCACGACGAAGACGTTGTCGCGGCCGACCTCGTGGCGGACCTGGCGGACCGTCTCCAGGAACGGCAGCGACTCGATGTCGCCGACCGTGCCGCCGACCTCGGTGATGACGACGTCGACGTCGTCGGTCGCCATGCGCCGGATGCGGTGCTTGATCTCGTTGGTGATGTGCGGGATGACCTGGACGGTGTCGCCGAGGTACTCGCCGCGCCGCTCCTTGGCGATGACCTGCGAGTAGACCTGGCCGGTGGTGACGTTGGCCGAGCCGTCGAGGTCGACGTCGAGGAAGCGCTCGTAGTGGCCGATGTCCAGGTCGGTCTCGGCGCCGTCGTTGGTGACGAACACCTCACCGTGCTGGAAGGGGTTCATCGTGCCGGGGTCGACGTTGAGGTAGGGGTCGAGCTTCTGCATCGTGACCCGAAGGCCCCGCGCCTTGAGCAGCGCACCCAGGCTGGAGGCCGTCAGGCCCTTACCGAGGGAGGAGGCGACACCCCCGGTGACGAAGATGTGCTTGGTCGTCATGGATTTGGGCGGCATCGCCAAGAGGGGGCTCCCGTGGTCGCGAGGTGAGGTGCGTACCGGCTGCCGGCCCGGAGTGCGGGTGGTGCCGTCGCTGCGGTTTCGGGGCCTCTGAATTTCACAGACTGGCCACCGGTCCACGGGGTACCAGGGTATCAGCGACGGGAGGAGGCCGCTTCCGGCCACACGCCGCATCGTCCGCGACCGGCGACTCACCCTTAGCTCGCCCGTTCGGCCGACCGGTGTTGCCGGTACCGTCGCGCAGAGCACTTGGACGCGACGTATCCTGCTCTGATACATCGCTGCGAGCCGGCCGGCGAAGGCACCATCATCGCCCGCTCCCGGGACCAAGAGCTCGTCGAGAATCCCCTGACCGCAAGTGCCCCTTAGAGGGCGGACGTGGCCGTTCGACTGGAGATTGCAACGTGGCCGGGCGCATCGAGGACTACGCACTCATCGGAGACATGCAGACAGCGGCACTGGTCTGCAGGGACGGCACGGTCGACTGGCTGTGTCTCCCGCGCTTCGACTCACACGCCATTTTTGCCGGGATCCTCGGCACCGAGGAACACGGATTCTGGCGGATCGGCCCCGCGCACGCGGCCGAGGCCGGCCCGCCGGCGGCCGACCGCCGCCGCTACCGCGGGGACTCCCTGATCCTCGAGTCGGAGTGGGACACACCGCGCGGCACGGTCAAGGTGACCGATTTCATGCCGCCGCGCGACGGCGCGCCCCAGCTGATCCGGATCGTCGAGGGCGTCAGCGGCCGGGTGCGGATGCGCTCCGCGCTGCGGATGCGTTTCAGTTACGGCCGTGTGGTGCCCTGGGTCCACAAGGTCGAGGCGCGGACGGTCGCCGTCGCCGGGCCCGACTCGGTGTGGCTCGACACCGACGCCGAAACGCACGGCGAGGACCTCACGACGTACTCCGACTTCACCGTCTCGCCCGGTGAGCGGATCGCCTTCACCCTCAGCTGGCAGCCCTCGCACAAGGAGGAGCCGCCGCTGCCGGAGCCCGAGGCCGCGCTGGAGGCGACCGCCGATTTCTGGCGCGACTGGGTCGAGCAGTGCACGTACCACGGGCCCTACCGCGAGGCCGTGATCCGCTCGCTGATCACCCTGAAGGCGCTGACGTACGCCCCGACCGGCGGCATCGTCGCCGCGCCGACGACGTCGCTGCCGGAGGAGATCGGCGGCGTACGCAACTGGGACTACCGCTACACCTGGCTGCGGGACGCCGCGATCACGCTGTCGTCGCTGCTGCGCACCGGCTACCGCGAAGAGGCGCGCGCCTGGCGCGAGTGGTTGCTGCGGGCGGTCGCGGGCGACCCGGAGAACCTCCAGATCATGTACGGGATCGCGGGTGAGCGGGAGCTGGGCGAGGCCGAGCTGGACTGGCTGCCCGGCTACGAGAACTCGACCCCCGTACGGGTCGGCAACGGCGCCGCGCACCAGTTGCAGCTCGATGTGTACGGAGAGGTCACGGAGGCGCTGCACCTGGCCCACATGACGGGTCTGGCGCGCAACGACTACGCCTCGCTGCTCCAGCTCAAGCTGATCCGCTACCTGGAGACCCACTGGGACCAGCCGGACGAGGGCATCTGGGAGGTACGCGGTCCGCGCCGCCACTTCGTGCACTCCAAGGTGATGGCCTGGGTCGCCGTCGACCGGACCATCAAACTGATCGAGATGGGCGACGCGGACGGCCCGATCGAGAAGTGGCGCGAACTGCGCGACGAGATCCACCGCACGGTGTGCGAGAAGGGCTACGACCCGGAGCGCAACACCTTCACCCAGTCGTACGGGTCGAAGGAGCTGGACGCCTCCCTGCTGCTCATTCCGCAGGTGGGTTTCCTGCCGCCCGACGACAAGCGGGTCATCGGCACGATCGAGGCGATCCAGCGCGAGCTGTCCACGGAGGACGGTTTCGTACTGCGCTACCCGACCGCGGGTGAGGACGCGGGTGTGGACGGTCTCGCGGGTGACGAGGGCGCGTTCCTGGCGTGCTCGTTCTGGCTGGCCGACGACCTGGCGATGATCGGCCGGGTCGACGAGGCGCGCGATCTCTTCGAGAAGCTGCTGGGGCTGCGCAACGACCTCGGACTGCTGGCCGAGGAGTGGGACTCCCGGCTGCAGCGCCAGGTCGGCAACTTCCCGCAGGCCTTCAGCCACGTGCCGCTGATCGACACGGCACTGCGGCTGACGGCCAGTGGGGCGTACGGCGGCTGACCGGGCCGGCTCACCGGTCGCTTCCGGGCGGCGCGGGCTCCTTCGCCCGCGCCGCCCGGCGCCCGGTCCGCGCACCGCGTGCGTACGGAACGCGGGAGCGCCCCTCAGACGGTCGCGGCCGGTTGACCGGTCTCGCTGTCGTCGGTGCGCTCGACCGCGTCCTCCAGGACGATCCGGCCGATGACCGCGTAGCGGCCGGGCCGCTTGGCCTTGAGGCAGAAACCGAGTCCGAGGCCGCCGGAGAGGACCAGGCCGACGATCCACGGGATCAGCTCGAAGAAGAGGGAGTCGGCGGCGAGTCCGGCCGCGGTCTCCATGGTGATCACGAGCAGTACGACGACGGCGATCATGCCGATGCCGCCGAGCAGCGGGGCGGTGAAGGTCCCGAACCGGTGCCGGTCCTGCGGGTTGTTCTTGCGGAAGTAGCCGATCACCGCGAACGAGCAGAGCGTCTGGACGATGAGGATCGCCATCGTGCCGAGGATCGCCAGCAGCGTGTACAGGTGGATGTACGGGTCCTCGCCGATCAGCCAGAAGGCCGCGACCAGGAGGTGGCGACGGCGGACTGGACGTACGACGCGATGCACGGCGATCCGTGCGCGGGGTGCGTACGGCCGAGGGCGGGGTGCAGGAAGCCCTCGCGGCCGATCGCGTAGAGGTAGCGCGAGGCGCACTGGTGGAACGCCATGCCGCAGGCGAACGAACCGGTGAGCAGCAGCCACTGGAAGGCGTCGACGGCCCAGGCGCCGATGAACGCCCGCGCCGGGTCGAAGAAGAGACCGAGCCCGGCCGACGTGCCGGTGAAGGCGTTCACCGGGTTGACGGGTTCCACGGGGGTGCCGTCCGGGCCGCCGCCCGCGAGCAGCACGGCGGCGGCGACGGCGACGGCGACGGCGAAGAGCACGGTGATCTCGGCGACGAGCACGACATGGGGAGGTTCCCGGTCATCGTGGTGATCGGCGCCGCGGTGGCGACCGCCATGGGGACCACACCGACCAGTCCGACGGAGTTCGCCTCGAGCCGCTGGACCTCACGTGCGGGTTCGTCAGACATGCCGCGCCCTCTCTGTGTACGGAGGGCGACAGTCTCGGCCCGGGTGACACAGGGCACAATCGACACGGGGTCACTCAAAAGCCGTGCGGGAGCGACGACTTGTCGGCCCGCGGGACCACGCGGTGTGTCTCGTGACCGCAGGGGGATGTTCCCGGAACGGACACGCGGGTAGCGTCCACCGGATGCGGTGCCCTCCCGGGGCACGGCAGGAACGACGTCACGAGGTACATCTCAGTGGAAACGCAAGGCGGCATCACCGTGCAGCGGGCGCTGGAGCTGCCGGGGCTCCGCGGCGGACTTCCCGAGGTCGTCGCCGGCGCCGACCGGCTGAACCGCACGGTGCGCTGGGTGCACGCGGGCGAGGTGCCGAACATCGCCTCGCTGCTCAAGGGCGGCGAGCTGCTCCTGACGACCGGCCTCGGCCTCGGTACGCGCCCCGCCGAGCAGCGCGCCTTCGTACGCCGCCTCGCGGACCGCGGCATCGCGGCGCTGGTGGTGGAGCTGGGCCCGCGCTTCAGCCGGCTGCCTTCGACGATCGTGGAGACCGCGCGGACGGCCGGGCTGCCGCTCGTGCAGCTGCACCGCGAGGTGCCGTTCGTGTCCGTGACCGAAGAGGTCCACACCGAGATCGTCAACGGCCACTACACCCTTCTGCGGCGCGCCGAGGAGGTCCACCGGCGCTGTACGGAGGCGCTGCTCGGCGGGGGCGGCATCCCCCAGGTCCTCGGCATCCTCGCGGACTTCACCGCCAACCCGGTCTTCCTGGAGACGGTGGACGGGCAGTTGCTGTACGCGGCGGCGCCCGGATCGGGCGAGGCGTGCGCGGACCTCCTCCAGGTGTGGGAGGGCCTGCGCGGTCAGCGGGAGACGCGCGAGGCGGGCCCGCCCGCGAACGGCGTGCTGGTGGACGTACCGGGTGGCGGACACGGCGCGGGGGCGGTGCGGGCCAGGATCGCCCTGCTCGCGGTCGTGTCGCCCCTTCTGCCCGTCCACCGGATCGCGGCCGAGCGGGCGGCCGGGATCCTCGCGGTCGTCCTGATGCAGGCGCGCCAGGAGGAGGAGCTCGCCGCGCGCGGGCGAGGTGACTTCCTGACAGACCTGGCGGAGGGCCGCATCGCGGCCGAGGACGCGCCCGCGCAGGCCGGGGTGCTCGGCTTCAAACCGGGCGAGGGGCCGCTGCTGCCGGTGGTGATGCGGCTCGCGGCCGAGCTGGCGCCGGCCGGCAACTGGGCGGTGCTGGCGCGGGCCGTCCTGGAAGAGCTCTCGGCTGTCGGCGTGCCGGTCCTCCTCGGTGTACGCCCCGTGGAAGGCCGCGTACCGCTGCTGCTCGGCCTGCGCTCCGAATCGGAACGTACGGCGGTCGCCGACCGGGTGGCCGCCGCGCTGCGCGCCGGGGTGCAGCGGGCCGGCCTGGAGCGCGCGGGCGGCCACTCCCCGGTCGTGGTCGTCGGCGTCGCGGGCAGCTGGGCGGCGGCGTCCGCGGGCCTGCGGCACGCGGCGGAGACGGCCACGGCGGCCCAGGGGCTCTCCGACCGTCCCTGGTACGACGCCCGGCGTCTCGACATCGACCTGCTGCTGTGGCGCCTGCGCGACCATCCGGACCTGGCGGCCTTCGTGGACCGGGCGATCGGCCCGCTCCGCGACCACGACCGGACGTCCCGCCCGCCCCTGCTGCCCACGCTGCAGACGTATCTCGCGCACGCGGGCCGCAAGGCGGAGACGGCCCGCGAGCTGCATCTGAACCGCCAGACCCTCTACAACCGCCTGGCCCGCATCTCCGAACTCCTCGGCACGGACCTGGACGATCCCCAGACGGTCCTGGCCCTGAGTCTCGCCCTGCGCGCCCGTCGCCACACGGCCCAGGGCGCCACCCCGTCCGGCTAACCCTGGCCGGTCAACTCGTCGTACACGCTGAGCACTTGCACCACGGTCTCGTCCTCGGTCGGCCAGGTCGCGGCCTGCGCCCTGCCCGCCTCGGCCAGCCACAGCCGTCGCGCGGGGTCGGCCAGCAGCCGGACGACCGCTCCCGCGAGCGCCTCGCTGTCCCCGTACGGGACGAGTTCGGCGGCGTCGCCGACCAGCTCCGGCACCCCACCGACCGCTGTGGCGACGAGCGGCACGCCGCAGCGCAGCGCTTCCTGGGCGAGCACGGAACGTGCCTCCCACCGGCTGGCGAGCACCGCGACATCGGCGGCGGCGAGGAGTTCGCCGATGTCGTCACGGCGGCCGATGAGCCTGACAGGCAGCGATTCGTCCTCGATACGCCGCTGGAGGGCGCCGCGCTCGCGCCCCTCGCCCGCGACGACCAGGAGGGGCGCGGGGTCGAGATCGCGCCAGGTCCGGGCGGCGTCGAGGAGTGCCTCGTACCCCCGGCCGCGCACGAGGCTTCCGACGGCCATGACCAACGGCCGTTCCACGGCGCCGAGTTCCGCGCGCGCCTTGTTCTCGGACGCGTTCACGGGCGGACGCGGCGCGGGCACGGTGACCGGCGCGAGCCGCGCGTCACGGGCACCCCGGCTGCGGGCCCGGGCGACCAGGTCGGACGACGTGCCCAGCACGACCGCGGCCGCCCTGGCGGCCCTGCGCTCCAGCAGCCGCACCACGGGACCGCGCGGTCCGTCGGCGTCCGCCCGGGTGTGCCAGGTGACCACGAGGGGGATCCGCCGCCCCTTCAGCGCCAGCGCGCTGCGCACGGCGGCGTGCAGCCCATGGGCGTGCACGAGGTCCGCCCCGGCGCAGGCCGCCCGCAGCGCCGCCACGGCCACGGGATCACTGCGCCGCGGCACGGGGACGAAACTCGCCCCCGAACCATTGAAGTCGTACGGGACCTCGACCCCCGCGGGGGCGCAGACCGCCACTCGCAGACCGTGCGCGACGAGCCCCGCGGCCAGCGACCTGACGTGCGCGCTGCTGCCCGCGCTGTCGCCACCGAGGACTTGGACCACGCTCAGCGGCGACTGGCCGTACGGCGGGACCGGGGTGCTGCTCACGTCGGTCGGAGCTCCTGAGTCGGCGTCGAACGGCGGGCGTGCTGCGCACGGGGCGTGCCGCGAACAGCGGGCGTGCTGCGCCAAGAATGCCAGTCCGTACGTGCGTTCCGGCGCCGCGGAAGGGTCGAACCCCTGGTCGCACTTCACCGGTGTCACCCACATAGGTGATCAACGGTCTCCGTGGAACACCGCAGCACGCACGCCGCCGGCGCCCGGTGTCAGCGGACCCGGCGCCCCCGGGCCGGCGGCCGTACAGCGGCGGGGCCGGCCAAGTGAGCGGCGCGGGCGGCCACCACCGCCACCGCCCTACCCGTCGCTCCGCGCCGCCGCCAGCAGTTCCTCCGCGTGCGCCCGGGCCGTCTGCGAGTCCTCCTGCCCGGCCAGCATCCGCGACAGCTCCCGCACCCGGTCCTCGCCCTCCAGCACCGTGACCCCGCTGCGGGTGACCGACCCGTCACTGGTCTTCTCCACCAGCAACTGCCGATCGGCGAACGCCGCGACCTGCGGCAGGTGCGTCACCACGACGACCTGCGCCGACTTGGCGAGCTTCGCCAGCCGCCGTCCGACCTCGACCGCCGCCTTGCCGCCCACACCCGCGTCGACCTCGTCGAACAGGTAGGTCGGCACCGGATCGGACCCGGCGAAGACCACCTCCACCGCCAGCATCACCCGGGAGAGCTCACCGCCCGAAGCGCCCTTGGCGATCGGCCGGGGCTGGGCACCGGGGTGCGGCGCGAGCAGCAGCTCGACCTCGTCGGCCCCGGACGGCCCGTACGCCACCAGCCGCCCGCCGACCTCGATGCCCTCCGGGTCCTCGGCCTGCCGTACGTCGATGGTGACCCGCGCGTGCGGCATGGCGAGCGACGCCAGTTCCTCGGTGACGGCGTCGGCGAATCTCTTCGCCGCCTCCGTGCGCGCGTCGGTCAATGCCTGCGCCAGCCCGGCCAGTTCTTCCCGCAGCGCGTCCCGCTCGGCCGTCAGCTCGCCGATCCGGTCGTCGTCGCCCTCCAGCTCGGTCAGGCGTGCGGAGCCGTCCTGGGCCCACGCGAGCACCGCCCTGATGTCCTCGCCGTACTTGCGCGTGAGCTGGGTGAGCGCGGCCCGCCGCTCCTCCACCGCGGAGAGCCGCAGCGGATCGGCGTCGAGGTCGTCGGCGTACCCGGCCAGTTCCCCCGCCACGTCCCCCAGCAGGATGCCGATCTCACCGATGCGCTCGGCCAGCGCGGCGAGCGCCGGGTCGTGGGCGCGTACGGCGTCCAGCGCCCGGTGCGCCCCGGCGACCAGGGTGGTCGCGTCGACGCTCTCCGGGTCCTCGGGGTTCCCGACGAGCGCGGCGTGCGCGACGGCAGCCGCCGAGGCCAGGGCTTCGGCGTGCCCGAGCCGCTCGGCCTCCGCGGCGAGTTCCACGTCCTCGTCCGCCCGGGGCTCCACCGCCGCGATCTCGTCGAGCCCGAAGCGCAGCAGATCGGCCTCCTGCGCACGCTCACGCGCCCGGGTGGTCAGCTCGTCCAGCTCCGCCACGACGGTACGCAGCCGCCGGTACGCGGCCGCGTACTTCGTATGGGGGACGGCGACGGCGTCGCCCGCGTACCGGTCCAGCGCCTGCCGCTGCCGGGCCGGCCTCATCAGGCCCTGCTGATCGGTCTGCCCGTGTACGGCGACGAGGTCGTCGGCCAGCTCCGCGAGGAGCCCCACCGGAACCGACCGCCCGCCCACGTGGGCGCGCGAGCGTCCCTCGGCCGAGATCGTTCTGCTGACCAGCAGCGCCCCGTCGTCGAGTTCGGCACCCGCCTCCCGGGCCCGTACGGCGGCGGGCGCGTCGGCGGGCACGGTGATCCGCCCCTCGACGACCGCCGCCTTGGCCCCGATCCGCACGAGGGCGGGGTCGGCGCGCCCGCCGAGCAGCAGCCCGAGGCTGGTGACGACCATGGTCTTGCCCGCGCCGGTCTCGCCGGTCACCGCGGTGAACCCCGGTGACAGCTCGACGACGGCATCGTCAATGACGCCCAGCGACCGTATCCGCATCTCCTCCAACACGGACACGACCTTACGAGGTCCTGACCCCACTGTGCGACGGACCCCGCTCCGACACTCCCCCGCGCTGCCCCTCGCTCCCGTGCGCTCCGGCCTCACTGTCCTGCCGAAAACCCCGTCCGGGTCCGGGTGATCACCCCCGGGCGCGACATGCTCTCCCGCCCACACCCTGAATCCATGGGACCGGGAGGGCAGGGCCGGCCCTGCGCGGCCGGCGCCCCGCCTTCGCCGCCCCGCCTTCGCCGCCGCAGACGGCGTGTCCGCGAGCGTGAGCGGCACGGCCGCGGCCCTCCCGATCGGTTTGATCTACATGTCGATTTTCATGGTCGTACCCACCCGGGCACCGCGTCGGCTCCCCCTTCGGCGGGGTGCCGGTCCGATCCTCCGGGACACGGCCTTCCGCACCGTCTGGGCCGGCGCCGGTCTGCCTCGCGGAGGCGGTGGTGACGCCGGCGGAGGCCGCTCTGCCGGCGTCCCCGTGCTTCTCCCCCGCTCCGCCCGGGCGAGGCCCCCGGCGAGCATCGGCCGGCCGCCGAGGGCGCTTTCCTCGTCCTGACCCTCCTCCACGAGGGCTTCGCCGCGTGATCACCACGGCCGGCGCGACGGCGCGGGCGCGCCGGAACGGCCGGTGATCAGTGCGGCGCCCCGCGCCACCCCGACACGGGAAGGGCGAACTTGGCGACGAGCCGATCGGTGAACGACGCATGGTGCAGCCGCGCCAGCCGCACGGGAACGGCGCCCCGCCGCACCTCCACCCGCGCACCGGCGGGCAGTTCGACGGTCCTGCGTCCGTCGCACCACAGCACGCCGTGCGGCGTGTGCTGCTGCACCTCCACCGCGAGCACCGAGGCCGGCGACGTCACCAGGGGCTTGGCGAACAGCGCGTGCGCGCTGATCGGCACCATCAGCAGCGCCTCCACCTCGGGCCAGACCACCGGCCCGCCCGCCGAGAAGGCGTACGCCGTGGAGCCGGTCGGGGTGGCGCAGACGATGCCGTCGCAGCCGAAACCGGTCACCGGCCGGCCGTCGATCTCCAGGACGACTTCGAGCATCCGCTCGGGCGAAACCTTCTGCACGGCGGCCTCGTTGAGTGCCCAGTCCTCGTGCACGACATCGCCGTTGTTGCGCACGGTGACGTCGAGGGTCATACGTTCCTCGACCTCGTAGGCACGCGTGACGACCCGGTCGACCACCTTGTCGAGGTCGTCCCGCTCGGCCTCCGCGAGGAAGCCGACGCGGCCGAGGTTGACGCCGAGCATCGGCACCCCGGAGGCGCGCGCGAACTCGGCGCCGCGCAGGAGCGTTCCGTCCCCGCCGAGGACGATCAGCAGTTCACACCCGTCGAGTACGGCGGGCGAGGCTTCCGCCACCAGCTCGACGGACGGCGGCAGCGGCAGGTCGGCCGCCTCCGCCACCAGCACGCGTACGCCGATTCCACTGCGCAGCAGCCCCTGTACGACCAGTTCCGCACTGCGGATCGCCGCCGGGCGCCCGGTGTGCGCGAGCAGGAATACGGTGCGTGTTCCAGCAGGTCTGTCTGTCGTCGTCACTGTCAACTCGGCCCCTCCGCCACTGCACGGTCAACATCCGCCGGGTCGAGCTCGGGAGCTCCGGCCCGGAGCCACAGAAAGTACTCGACGTTCCCCGAAGGCCCGGGCAGCGGACTGGCGGTGACGCCCCGTACGCCCAGCCCGAGCTCCCACGCCTGCCGGGCCACCGCCCGTACCGTTTCGGCCCGGAGCTCGGCGCTGCGTACGACACCGCCGCTGCCCAGCCGGTCCTTGCCCACCTCGAACTGCGGCTTCACCATCATCACGAGATCGGCGTCCGGCGCGGCGCACCGCACCAACGCCGGCAGCACCAGCCCCAGCGGGATGAAGGACAGATCACCGACGACCAGGTCGGCCGCCTCCCCGTCGATCGTCTCCAGCGTCATTTCCCGCACATTGGTACGGTCCTTGACGACCACGCGTTCATCGGACTGGAGCGACCACGCGAGCTGGCCGTACCCGACGTCGACGGCGACGACCTCCCGGGCCCCGGCCCGCAGCAGGACATCGGTGAACCCGCCGGTCGAAGCCCCGGCGTCCAGCGCCCGCCGCCCCTCGACCTCCAGCCCCAGCGGTACGAACGCCGCCAGCGCGCCGGCCAGCTTGTGCCCGCCCCGCGAGACGTAGTCGGGGTCGTTGTCGTCCTTGAGCACCACCACGGGAGCGCTGGTCTCGACCTGCGTGGCGGCCTTGGTCGCGACGGCGCCGCCCACCTTCACCCGCCCTGCGGCGATCAGCTGGCTCGCGTGCTCCCGTGAGCGTGCGAGGTTCCGGCGGACCAGCTCGGCGTCGAGGCGTCGGCGCGCGACTCCTGCCACGTTCGGTTCAGCTCCTGTGGTCGTACGAGGGAAGGGGCGCCGGAGGACCCGGTCGTGCGTCCAGCGCGGTCAGCGCCTCACGCAGCCCCTGGTGTACATCCTCGTACACCGCGATGTGCCCGTCCGCCGGGAGGTCGTCCGCAGCGCCCAGCCGCTCGAGCAGCGCGTCGACAGCGGCGTGCCCGGTGGGGGTGCGCCCGGCCCCG
This sequence comes from Streptomyces sp. Wb2n-11, assembly GCF_001049855.1. NCBI lineage: Bacteria > Bacillati > Actinomycetota > Actinomycetes > Kitasatosporales > Streptomycetaceae > Streptomyces > Streptomyces sp. Wb2n-11. Next base: position 5,542,850 of record NZ_CVPB01000001.1, on the reverse strand, counting down.
AGCGGCGCCGGTGCGGCCGGGTCGTACACCGCGGCGGCGGCTGCCGCCGTCTCGTCCTCGTCGTTCATGCCCCGACGCTACCCCGAAGGGCTGGGGTACCGTCGGTCCCGATGGCAACGATGGAAGAGTGCCGCAGTGCACTCGGTGAACTCTCGGACAATCTGGCTCGGGCCGGCGACGACGGCGTACGCAGCGCCGCCTCGCTCGACCGTTCCCTGAGCTGTCACATCACGGATCTGGACACCACGTTCACCGGCCGTCTCGCGGACGGCCGCATCGACGTACGGGACATGCACGACGGACCCCCGCGCGAGCGCGCCGAGATCCGCCTGGCCATGACCGGTGACGACCTGGTCGCCCTGGTCGGCGGCGAGCTGAACTTCGCGAAGGCCTGGGCCTCGGGCCGGGTGAGGCTGGAGGCCGGTTTCCGTGACCTGATCCGGCTCAGGAAGCTGCTGTAGCCGCCTCAGGAAGCTGCTGTGGCCGCCGCGGCCACCGTCCGGCCGTCGCGCGCCTTCCGCGCCGCGGGCACCACCAGCGGCGTCCCGGTCTCCGGATCGTCGATGACCTGGCAGCGCAGCCCGAAGACCCGCTCCACGAGCTCCGCCGTGACCACTTCGGCCGGCGGCCCCTGCGCGATGACCTCGCCGCCCCGCATGGCGATCAGGTGCGTGGCGTAGCGCGCGGCATGGTTCAGGTCGTGCAGTACGGCGACGAGGGTGCGCCCCCGCGTCTCGTGCAGTTCCGCGCACAGATCGAGCACGTCGATCTGGTGCTGGATGTCGAGGAATGTCGTCGGTTCGTCGAGCAGCAGCAGCGGCGTCTGCTGGGCGAGGGCCATCGCGATCCAGACGCGCTGGCGCTGTCCGCCGGACAGCTCGTCGACGTAACGGTCGGCCAGTTCGCCGACGCCCGTCGAGGCCATCGATTCCTCCACGATCCGCTCGTCCTCGGGCGACCACTGCCGCAGCAGCCCCTGGTGCGGGTAGCGGCCGCGCGCCACCAGGTCCGCGACCGTGATCCCGTCCGGCGCGATGGACGACTGCGGCAGCAGCCCGAGGGTCCTGGCCACCTTCTTCGCGGGCATGGAGCCGATGGCGTTCCCGTCCAGCAGCACCCGCCCCTGCGTGGGCTTGAGCATCCGTGAGAGGGCGCGCAGCAGCGTCGACTTGCCGCAGGCGTTCGGCCCGACGATGACGGTGAAGGAGTTGTCGGGTATCTCGACGGACAGGTCTTCGGCGATGACCCGCTGGTCGTAGGCGAGGGTCACCGATTCCGCACTGAGGCGCTGACGCTGCACTGGCATGCTCCTGGGGTTCTTCTCGTTCACGTGCGGGATCGTCGGATGCGGGTCCGGACCCGCATCCGCGTCCGGTTCCGTACGGCGACGGCTCATATGCGTCCCGCCTTGCGTTCGGTGACCAGCAGCCACAGCAGATAGCAGCCGCCGAGCACCCCGGTCACCACACCCACCGGCAGCTGCTTGCCGCCGAAGGCCTGCTGCGCGACCCAGTCGGCGACCACCAGCAGGACGGCTCCCATGGAGGCCGAGGCCCCGAGGTTGGCCCCCGGCGAGCGCGTCAGCCTGCGGGCGAGCTGCGGCGCGCTCAGCGCCACGAAGGCGATGGGGCCGGCGGCGGCCGTGGCCACCGCGATGAGCAGCACGGCGGACAGCATCAGCACCAGCCGGCCGCGTTCGACGCCGACTCCGAGGGCGTACGCCGCGTCGTCGCCCATCTCCATCATCCGCAGCGACCGCCCGTGCCCCAGCACCAGCGGAACGAGCACGGCGCACACGCCGAGCAGCGGCCACGCCTGCTCCCAGCCCCGCCCGTCGAGCGAGCCCGTCATCCACACCGTGGCCCGGGTCGCGTCGACGATGCTGGCCTTGGTGATGAGGTAGTGGTTGAGCGCCGTGAGCATGGCGGCGGCGCCGATTCCGACGAGCACCAGGCGGAAGCCGTGCACGCCCCGCTTCCACGCGAGGAAATAGACGGCGGCTCCCGTCAGCAGACAGCCGACGAGCGCGCCGCCCGTCACCGCGAAGGCGTTGCCCTTGAACAGCACGATCACGACCAGCGCGCCGGCCGTCGCACCCTGTCCGAAGCCGATCATGTCGGGACTGCCGAGCGGATTGCGGGAGATGGACTGGAAGACCGCCCCGGACATCCCGAGCGCCGCACCGACGAGCAGCGCGACGACGACCCTCGGCAGACGCAGCTCGGTGACGATGAATTCCTGCGACGAGGTGCCGTTTCCGAGGAGCGTACGGACGACGTCGCCCGGCGACATCGGGAAGTCACCGCTGCCGATGAGCACGACCCCCATGGCCAGTGCCGCGGCGCTGAGCAGCAGCACGACGAGGAGCGCCCTGGGCTCGATCCTGAAGGAGAGTCCGCCGCGGGTGCGTATCGCGCGGACCCCCCGGGCGGAACGGGGGGCGGGAGAGGTAACAGTCACAGTTGGGCCATCTTCCGGCGGCGTACGAGATAGATGAACACGGGCCCGCCGACCAGCGCGGTCACGATGCCGACCTGGAGTTCGGAGGGCCGGGCGACGACCCGCCCGATGACGTCCGAGCCCAGCAGCAGCACCGGCGAGAGCACCGTGGCGTACGGCAGGATCCAGCGCATGTCGGGCCCCGTGAGGGTCCGGACGAGGTGCGGCACCATCAGCCCGATGAAGACGATCGGCCCGCAGGCGGCGGTCGCGGCGCCGCACAGCAGCGTCACGGCGACCATCGCGAGTACGCGGGTACGGGTCAGATGCGCGCCCAGGGCCCTCGCCGTGTCCTCACCCATCTCCATCGCGTTGAGCGGCCGCGCGATGAACAGCGCGAGCACGACACCGACGGCGATGAACGGCCACACCTTGCCGATGATCTCCATGTCGGCGGAGGCCAGCGAGCCGACGGTCCAGAAACGGATCTGCTCCAGCGCCGCCGAGTCCATCAGCTGTACGGCGTTGACGTAGCCGTAGAGCGCGGCGGTCGCGGCGGTGCCGGCGAGCGCGAGCCGTATCGGCGTCGCACCGCGGCTGCCGCCGAGGAAGTACACCAGCACGGAGACGACTCCCGCGCCGACGAAGGAGAACCACACGTACCCGGTCAGCGAGGTGACCCCGAGGAAGCTGATCGCGGAGACGACGGCGGCCGCGGCCCCCGCGTTCACGCCCAGGATCCCCGGCTCCGCGAGCGGGTTGCGGGTGAGCCCCTGCATGACCGCTCCGGAGAGCCCGAGCGCCGCGCCGACGAGCACGCCCAGCAGGGTGCGGGGCACCCGCACGTCCTGGACGATCACGTCGTTGCCGGTGCCCGAGGCGTGGAACAGGCCGTGCCACACGTCGCCCGGGGCAAGCGGTTTGGCGCCGATCGCGATACTCGCGACGACGACCAGCAGCAGCACGCCGAGGGAGAGGAACAATCCCACAGCTCGTACGGCGTTGCGTTTCCGGGGCGCGGGGGCCGGCGGGGCCTGTATCGCGCTCTGTCTGGGAGGACTGTCGACCAACACGGAGTTAGGTTAGCCTACCCTGGCATCGCGACAAACAGTCCTGCCCCTCCCGGCCCCCGGGCACCCGCACCCGCACCCGCCCCCAGAGCCGCGACCGCGGCCGGGGCAGGCACAGCGCGTGCGTCACAGCGCGTGCGTCAAAGACCCACCCGGGCCAGCGCCTTGCCCGCGTCCAGCCCGCACTCCCCGTCCCCGGCGTACGTCCAGGCCGCCGCGCACAGCGCCCGCAGCCCGTCCAGCGCCGCGCCCTCGCCGTCGATCACCAGCGCCTCGCCCCGCACGGAAGCGGTCCACCCGCCGCACGTGAACCCGCCGTCCGCCCCGGACACTTCCGGCTGCCCGGTGAGCAATCCCCGCAGATCCGCGTCCACATACGTCGGCCGGTACTTCGGCGCGGCCGCCAGCAGTTGCGCGGCGTCCGTCACCCCGGTCAGTACGAGCAGCGAGTCCACGCCGCCCGCGTTCGCGCCCTCGATGTCCGTGTCCAGCCGGTCCCCGACCACCAGCGGCCGCTCGGCGCCGGTCCGCAGGATCGTTTCCCTGTGCATCGGCGGCAGCGGCTTGCCCGCCACCTGCGGCTCGGCGCCCGTGGCGATCCGTACGACCTCCACCGCCGCACCGTTGCCCGGCGCGATCCCCCGCGGACTGGGAATCGTCAGATCGGTGTTGGACGCGAACCACGGCAGCCCGCGCGCGACGGCGTACGAGGCTTCCGCGAGCCTCCCCCACGACATGTCGGGCCCGCCGTAACCCTGCGCCACGGCCACTGGGCCGTCGTCGGCCGACTCCACCGGCACCAGCCCGCGCTCGCGCAGTGCGATCCGCAGCCCGTCCCCGCCCACCACCAGGACCCGCGCCCCCTGCGGAATCTGATCGGCGATCAGCCGGGCCACGGCCTGCGCCGACGTGATGACGTCCCCGGCCTCCGCAGGCACCCCGAGTTCCGTGAGGTGCCCGGCGACCGCATCGGGCGTCCGCAGCGCGTTGTTGGTCACATATGCGAGATGCATCCCGCCCTGCCGGGCCACCCTGAGCGCGTCCACCGCGTGCGCGATGGCCTCACCGCCCGCGTAGACGACACCGTCCAGGTCCAGCAGAGCCGTGTCGTACGCCTCCCTCAGCGCACGCGCGCTCGCGTCGGGCCGGGTCCTGGTCTGCTGGCTCATCGGGCCTCGCTCCTAGATAGCTGCTTGTCCCCCGATCATCGCTCATCACAGGACCCCACTTACGATGCACCAATGAGCACACCTGGTCGGCCCGAGGAGGACCACGGCCTGCGCCTGGCTCCGTTCCGTGGACTGCGCTACGTCCCCGAACGCGTGAGCAGCCTGGCCGCCGTGACGTCCCCGCCGTACGACGTCGTCGTACGGCCCGACGGCCTCCACCACCTGGAATCGGCCGACCCGTACAACATCGTCCGCCTGATCCTCCCGCAGGCCGCCACCTCCGCGTCCCGCAACCAGCAGGCCGCCGACACCCTCCACCACTGGCTGTCGGAGGGCGTGCTCGCCCTGGACCCCGAGCCCGCCCTGTACGTGTACGAGCAGCGCAGCGGCGATCTCCTCCAGCGCGGCCTCATCGGCGCCCTCGCCCTCACCCCGCCCGCCGAGGGCATCGTCCTCCCCCACGAGGACGTCATGCCGCACGTCGTCGCCGACCGCGCGGCCCTGATGCGCGCCACCGCGGCCAACCTCGAACCGCTCCTGCTGACCTACCGCAGCCGCGGGGACGCCACCGGCGCGACCGCTGTCATCGAACGCACCATCCTCCGCTCCCCCCTCCTGGCCACCACCACCGAGGACGGTTTCAGCCACCGCCTGTGGTCCATCACGGATCCGGCCGAGCTGGCCGAAGTCACGGCGGACCTGTCCCACCGCCAGGCGCTCATCGCGGACGGCCACCACCGCTGGGCCACGTACCTCCGCCTCAAGGCGGAACAACCTGCCCCCGGCCCCTGGGACTCCGGTCTCGTCCTCCTCATCGACACGGTCCGCTACCCGCTCCAGGTCCGGGCCATCCACCGCCTGCTGCGCCGCCTCCCCGTCGCCGACGCCCTCGCCGCCGCCGCGGACGCCTTCCGCATCCGCGAAGTCCCGGGCCCGCTCCCCCGGGCCCTGGACGCCCTCGGCGAGGCGGCCACCGCCGGCAACGCGTTCCTCCTGGCCGGAGACGGCACCTTCCACCTCGTCGACCGCCCCGACGAGGCCCTGCTGTCACGTACGGTCCCGGCCGGCCGGCCCGAAGCCTGGCGGACCCTGGACGCGACCGTCCTGCACGCCACGCTCCTGGACCACGTGTGGTCGATCCCCGACGCCCCCGAGGACATCACGTACATCCACGGCGCCGAGGCGGCCGTCACCCAGGCGGAGCGCCACGGCGGCACGGCCGTCCTGATGCATCCGGTACGCGAAGAAGTCGTCCGGGACCTGGCCCGCCAGGGCGTCACGATGCCCCGCAAGTCCACGTCGTTCGGCCCGAAGCCGGCGACGGGCCTGGTCCTGCGCAGCCTCGACCTGAGCTGAGCCGAACCGGTCCCGGAACGCGAAAGGGCGGCACCCGTCGGGGTGCCGCCCTCACTCACACGGACTCAGTCCTTGTCGCCCTCGACAGGCTCCACGCCGGCCTCGTCCTGATCCTCCGCGGCAGGCTCGGCCACCGGCTCACCACTCCCACCGCTCTCCTCGTCGAGAGCGTCGACGAAGTCGACACCGTCGAGCTGGGCAAGCCGATCGGAAGCGTCCGTCAAACCGTCCTTGTCGGCCTCGATCGCCTTGGCGAACCACTCGCGGGCCTCAGCCTCGCGCCCGGCCGTCAGCAACGCATCGGCGTACGCGTACCGCAGTCGCGCGGTCCACGGCTGCACCGAGTTCGACGCCAGCTCGGGCCCCTGAAGAGTCACGATGGCGGCATCGATCTGCCCCATGTCCCGGCGCGCTCCGGCCGCGACCAGACGCATCTCGACCTGACCCGCCTTGTCGAGCTTCTGCACCTCGGGCTCACCGGCCATCGCCATCGCCCGCTCCGGCCGCCCGAGACCGCGCTCGCAGTCGGCCATGACGGGCCACAGCTCCACGCTCCCGGTCATACGGCGGGCCGCGCGGAACTCCGCGAGCGCCTCCGTGTACCGCTGAGTCGCGTACGCCGCGAAGCCCGCGGCCTCACGCACTGCGGCCACCCGCGAGGCGAGCCTCAGCGCGATGCGCGAGTAGGCGTACGCCTCCTCGGGATCGTCGTCGATGAGGTTCGCGACCATGACGAGGTTCTTGGCGACGTCCTCGGCAAGGGTCTTCGGCAGGCTCTGGAGCTCCTGGCGAACGTCCTTGTCGATCTCGTGACCCGTGACGTCCTCAGGAATGGGGAGCCGCCTGATGGGCTCACGCTCCCGGTCGTCACGCTGCCCGCGGTACGCGTCACGGTCACCGCGGTCGTCCCGACGCGGCGCCCGGTCGTCACGGCGGGGCCCGCGGTCGTCACGACGCGGCGCCCGGTCGTCACGGCGGGGCCCGCGGTCGTCACGACCGCCACGGAACCCACCACGCTCGTCATCACGGCGCGGCCCACTGCTCGGCCGATCATCACGACGCTGGTAACCACCACCGCTGGGGCGGTCGTCACGACGCTGATACCCACCACCGGCCGGACGATCATCACGACGCGGCCCGCGGTCGTCATGACCACCACGGAACCCACCGCCACTGCTGGGACGGTCATCACGACGCTGGAAACCACCACTGGGACGGTCGTCACGACGCTGGTAACCACCACCGCTGGGGCGGTCGTCACGACGCTGATACCCACCACCGGCCGGACGATCATCACGACGCTGGAAACCACCGCCGCTGGGACGGTCGTCACGACGCTGGAAACCACCGCGGTCATCATCCCGACGCGGCCCACGGTCGTCACGACCACCACGGAACCCACCGCCACTGCTGGGACGGTCATCACGACGCTGATACCCACCACCGCTGGGGCGGTCGTCACGACGCTGATACCCACCACCGGCCGGACGATCGTCACGACGCGGCCCGCGGTCGTCATGACCACCACGGAACCCACCGCCACTGCTGGGACGGTCATCACGACGCTGATACCCACCACCGCTGGGACGGTCGTCACGACGCTGGAAACCACCGCGGTCATCATCCCGACGCGGCCCACGGTCATCACGACCACCACGGAACCCACCGCCACTGCTGGGACGGTCATCACGACGCTGATACCCACCACCGGCCGGACGATCATCACGACGCTGGTAACCACCACCGCTGGGACGGTCGTCACGCCGCTGGAAGCCACCACCGGCCGGACGATCGTCACGACGCGGCCCGCGGTCGTCACGACCACCACGGAACCCACCACGCTCATCATCACGACGCTGGTAACCGCCACCAGCGCCGGCCGGACGGCCACCTCGGCTGTCGTCCCGACGAGGGCCGCTGCTCGGCCGGTCGTCACGACGCTGGAAGCCACCGCCACCACCGCTCGGGCGCCCGCCTCGGTCATCACGACCGCCTTGCGCAGCTCCGCCGGTGGGACGGTCGTCACGACGGAACCCACCGCGATCGTTGTCCCGGCGCGGCGCACGGTCGTCACGACCGCCGCGGTAGCCGCCCCTGTCATCGCCGTCTCGCCGGCGCGGCTCGCGCTCCGGACGATCGTCGGAAGAGTTGGTGGACATCGGTTGGCTCCTGTCTTGGGGTAACGCAGTCATTCTCGCGCAGTCGGTCGTCCGACGCGCTTCGGAAAAACAAAAAGGACCCTTGGTCCAGCATGAACGCTGGACCAAGGGTCCTGAAAGATTGTTCGGCGGTGTCCTACTCTCCCACAGGGTCCCCCCTGCAGTACCATCGGCGCTGAAAGGCTTAGCTTCCGGGTTCGGAATGTAACCGGGCGTTTCCCTAACGCTATGACCACCGAAACCCTATCGGGTTTAGCGAACAAGCACACTCTTCAATTAAGTAAGTGGAGCTGTTCAACCGGTGCGATAACTGTTCGCAACCCGGGAACAACACAGTGGACGCGAGCAACTGAGGACAAGCCCTCGGCCTATTAGTACCAGTCAGCTCCACCCGTTGCCGGGCTTCCACATCTGGCCTATCAACCCAGTCGTCTACTGGGAGCCTTAACCCCTCGAAGGGGGTGGGAACACTCATCTCGAAGCAGGCTTCCCGCTTAGATGCTTTCAGCGGTTATCCTTTCCGAACGTAGCCAACCAGCCATGCCCTTGGCAGGACAACTGGCACACCAGAGGTTCGTCCGTCCCGGTCCTCTCGTACTAGGGACAGCCCTTCTCAATATTCCTACGCGCGCAGAGGATAGGGACCGAACTGTCTCACGACGTTCTAAACCCAGCTCGCGTACCGCTTTAATGGGCGAACAGCCCAACCCTTGGGACCGACTCCAGCCCCAGGATGCGACGAGCCGACATCGAGGTGCCAAACCATCCCGTCGATATGGACTCTTGGGGAAGATCAGCCTGTTATCCCCGGGGTACCTTTTATCCGTTGAGCGACAGCGCTTCCACAAGCCACTGCCGGATCACTAGTCCCGACTTTCGTCCCTGCTCGACCCGTCGGTCTCACAGTCAAGCTCCCTTGTGCACTTACACTCAACACCTGATTGCCAACCAGGCTGAGGGAACCTTTGGGCGCCTCCGTTACTCTTTAGGAGGCAACCGCCCCAGTTAAACTACCCATCAGACACTGTCCCTGATCCGGATCACGGACCGAGGTTAGACATCCAGCACGACCAGAGTGGTATTTCAAGATTGACTCCACACACACTGGCGTGCATGCTTCAAAGTCTCCCACCTATCCTACACAAGCCGAACCGAACACCAATATCAAACTGTAGTAAAGGTCCCGGGGTCTTTCCGTCCTTCTGCGCGAAACGAGCATCTTTACTCGTAGTGCAATTTCACCGGGCCTATGGTTGAGACAGTCGAGAAGTCGTTACGCCATTCGTGCAGGTCGGAACTTACCCGACAAGGAATTTCGCTACCTTAGGATGGTTATAGTTACCACCGCCGTTTACTGGCGCTTAAGTTCTCAGCTTCGCAACCCCGAAAGGTCACTAACCGGTCCCCTTAACGTTCCAGCACCGGGCAGGCGTCAGTCCGTATACATCGCCTTACGGCTTCGCACGGACCTGTGTTTTTAGTAAACAGTCGCTTCTCGCTGGTCTCTGCGGCCACCCCCAGCTCGGAGTGCAAGACTCGTCACCGGTGATGGCCCCCCTTCTCCCGAAGTTACGGGGGCATTTTGCCGAGTTCCTTAACCATAGTTCACCCGAACGCCTCGGTATTCTCTACCTGACCACCTGAGTCGGTTTAGGGTACGGGCCGCCATGAAACTCGCTAGAGGCTTTTCTCGACAGCATAGGATCATCCACTTCACCACAATCGGCTCGGCATCAGGTCTCAGCCTTGATGAGGGACGGATTTGCCTACCCCTCGGCCTACACCCTTACCCCGGGACAACCACCGCCCGGGCTGGACTACCTTCCTGCGTCACCCCATCGCTTACCTACTACCACCTTGGGCCGGCGGCTCCACCACTTCCCTTTGCCCGAAGGCTCCGGGACGGCTTCACGGCCTTAGCATCAGAGGATTCGATACTGGGCGTTTCAAAGCGGGTACCGGAATATCAACCGGTTGTCCATCGACTACGCCTGTCGGCCTCGCCTTAGGTCCCGACTTACCCTGGGCAGATCAGCTTGACCCAGGAACCCTTAGTCAATCGGCGCACACGTTTCTCACGTGTGTATCGCTACTCATGCCTGCATTCTCACTCGTGTACCGTCCACCACTGCCTTCCGGCGCGGCTTCACCCGGCAC
>NZ_CVPB01000001.1:4297500-5527500 GCF_001049855.1 Streptomyces sp. Wb2n-11 | reverse complement strand
GGGGGACGCGTCAGCGGCTGCCCTTCTACCAGGAGATCGAGTTCCAGCCGCCGCAGCAGTACCGCGGGCTCAACCAGGTCGAACTGACCTTCGTCGCGGACGACCGCGAGATGGACGTCGTCCTGGAGATGGACAAGAAGCCGGGGCTCTTCAGTGAGAGCAGCGACTCCTACCGGGCCTTCAAGGTCGGGCTGAACGACTTCCAGGGAACCGACTGGGTGGCTTACCTCAATCAGTGGCTTGCCCAGGTCGGCGGTCAGCGCAACTGGCTCTAGGCTCGGGATCTGCCAGGCAGGACAGCCCAATCGGAGGTTCAGACGTGTCCGAGGCGAAGAGGCCGCCGCTTCCCCATGACTTCCATCCGCCGGTGCCCTCGTTCACCGTGGTGAGTGAGGACGTCGCGGACGGGGCGGTGCTGAAGGACGCCCAGGTGTACGCGGCCGGCAATACGTCGCCGCACTTGCGGTGGGAAGGGTTTCCCGCCGGGACGAAGAGCTTTGCCGTGACGTGTTTCGATCCCGACGCGCCGACCGGCAGCGGGTTCTGGCACTGGACCGTGTTCGACATTCCGGCATCGGTGACGGAGCTGCCGGCCGGGGCGGGCAGCGAGAAGTCCGAAGGGTTGCCGGAGGGCGCGATCCAGGCCCGTAACGACTACGGGACGAAGGACTTCGGCGGGGCCGCGCCGCCGGCGGGCGAAAAGCACCGGTATGTATTCACCGTGTACGCGGTGGACACGGAGAAGCTCGGGCCCGACGCCGACACCTCCCCGGCCGCTGTGGGGTTCAATCTGCGGTTCCACACGCTCGGGCGTGCGCAGCTGGTCGCCGCATACGAGGCTCCCGCGGCGAGTTGACCGTTCACTTTCTGTTTGCCCGTCCCTGGTCTTGGAAGAGATCAGGGACGGGCATCTTTTTATTGCGTTGTCCATCTCGGTGTGCCCGGTCAGAGTTGATCCAAGCCCGCCACGGGGCGGGCCGGCGCAGGGAGGGTGGGCGGGATGCGGGACACGCTGGTACTGAACGCGAGCTTCGAGCCGCTGTCTACGGTGACACTGAACCGGGCGGTGGTGCTTGTCCTGACGGACAAGGCCGTCGTCGAACAGGCCCGCCCCGGACTGCTGATGCGCGCGGCCGCCGTGGAGCTTCCGGTGCCGCAGGTGATCAGGCTCTGCCGGTACGTCCGGGTGCCCTTCCGAAGACAGGCACCGTGGTCGAGGCGCGGTGTGCTCATACGGGACCAGCACCGGTGCGCGTACTGCGGACGGCGGGCCACCACCGTCGACCATGTGATACCGAAAGCCCAGGGCGGTGGGGACGGCTGGCTGAACACGGTGGCGTCCTGCGCGGAGGACAATCACCGCAAGGCGGACCGTACGCCGGAGGAGGCGGGCATGCCGCTGCTGCGGCGGCCGTTCGTGCCTTCGCCCGCCGAGGCGATGCTGCTGTCGCTGGGGGCGAACGAGTGGTTCGCGCTGCCGAGCGGGGTCTCTCCCGCCCGGACGGAGCCGATGTCCCGGGGCGGGCTGGCGCAGCCCGCGTAGGCGCCCGGAGGAGTAAGCCCGCCTTCGTTCGGAGGCGGGCTTCTGTGCGTCAGCGCAGTATCAGCTGGACGATCGCGACTGTGCCCACGGCCACGATCAGCGCGCGCAGGGCGGTCGGTGGCAGGCGGCGGCCGATCCTGGCGCCGAGCTGACCGCCTAGCGTGGAGCCGACGGCGATGAGCGCCACGGCGGTCCAGTCGAACTCCGCGGCGAAGAGGAAGAAGACCGCGGCGGTGCTGTTGACGACCGCGGCGAGGACGTTCTTGGTGGCGTTCAGGCGCTGCAGGGTGTCGTTGAGCAGCATGCCCATGAGCGCGACATAGATGATTCCCTGGGCCGCGGTGAAGTAGCCGCCGTACACGCTGGCGAGCAGAAGGCCCGTGATGAGGAGCGGACCGCCGTCGGGGTCGGGGGCGTCGGAGCCGTTGCGCTCGCGGCGGCGCTGGACGGCCTTGGTGATACGGGGCTGGAGGATCACCAGGGCCAGGGCGAGGCCGACCAGGACCGGCACGATCGTCTCGAAGGCGTGCGCCGGCAGGGCGAGGAGCAGTACGGCTCCGCAGACGGATCCGACGGCGGCGGCCGCGCCCATGCGCAGGATGCGGCGGCGCTGGCCGGTGAGTTCCTTGCGGTAGCCGATGGCGCCGCTGATCGAGCCGGGGATCAGGCCGAGGGCGTTCGAGACGGTCGCGGTCACCGGCGGCAGACCGGTGGCGAGCAGGACCGGGAAGGTGATGAGGGTTCCGGAACCGACGATGGTGTTGATGGTCCCGGCGCCCACGCCCGCGGCGAAGACGGCGAGCATCTCCCAGATGGTCACGGTGAGCCTCTCGTGCATGATCGGTGCTTGGTGCACCGATCATGCACGAGATCTGTACGTGTCAGTCGATGGGGGGTCCTGGCGGCGCTCCTGGCCCGTGTTGAAGCCCGGGGCACCGCCGCTGAAGTTGCCGAAGGCGCCACTGAGGCCCTTGAGCGCGTCACCGATCTCGCTGGGCACGATCCAGAGCTTGTTGGCGTCGCCCTCGGCGATCTTCGGGAGCATCTGGAGGTACTGGTAGGAAAGGAGCTTCTGGTCCGGGTCGCCCGCGTGGATCGACTCGAAGACCGTACGGATGGCCTGGGCCTCGCCCTCGGCTCGCAGCGCGGACGCCTTGGCCTCGCCCTCGGCGCGCAGGATCGCGGACTGCTTCTCGCCTTCGGCGGTGAGGATCGCGGACTGCCTGATGCCTTCGGCGGTGAGGATCGCGGCGCGCTTGTCACGGTCGGCACGCATCTGCTTCTCCATCGAGTCCTGGATGGAGGTGGGCGGCTCGATCGCCTTGAGTTCGACGCGGTTGACGCGGATGCCCCACTTGCCGGTGGCCTCGTCGAGGACGCCGCGCAGCGCCGCGTTGATCTCCTCGCGGGAGGTCAGGGTCCGTTCCAGGTCCATGCCGCCGATGATGTTGCGCAGCGTGGTGACGGTGAGCTGCTCGATCGCCTGGATGTAGCTGGCGACTTCGTACGTCGCCGCCCGGGCGTCGGTGACCTGGTAGTAGATGACGGTGTCGATGTTGACCACCAGGTTGTCCTGGGTGATCACCGGCTGGGGCGGGAAGGGGACGACCTGTTCGCGGAGGTCGATCCGGTTGCGGATCGAGTCGATGAACGGGACGACGATGTTCAGTCCCGCGTTGAGAGTGCGGGTGTAACGGCCGAAGCGCTCCACGATGGCGGCGCTGGCCTGTGGGATGACCTGGATCGTCTTGATCAGGGCGATGAAGACCAGCACCACCAGAATGATCAGGACGATGATGACGGATGACATCGCGTTTCCCGTGCCCTTCGTATCGTGCTTCTCGGGAGACCGGCCAAGCCGTGTGCGGACGATCTGATGATCAATCTTCCCAGAACACGAGCCGGTGTGCGGGGTGTTCGGCTCACATGACTACTGCCGTTGCTCCGTCGATCTCGATGACGTCGACCTGCCGGCCCGGTTCGAAGGTCTGGTCGGCGTCGTAGGACCGGGCCGACCAGACCTCGCCCGCCAGTTTGATCCGGCCGCCGCTGCCGTCGACCCGTTCGAGCACGATTGCCTGACGACCCCTCAGGGCGTCGATTCCAGTGGCGTGTTGGGGGCGTTCGGAGCGGTGCCGGGCGGCTATCGGGCGTACGACCGCGATGAGCGCGACCGAGACGGCGGCGAAGACCAGTACCTGCGCGACCATGCCGCCGCCCAGGCTCGCGGTCAAGGCGCCGGCGACCGCGCCCGCCGACAGCATTCCGAACTCGGGCATCGCCGTCACCACGAGCGGGATCCCCAGCCCGACGGCGCCGATCAGCCACCACACCCATGCGTCGATGTCCACGTGGTCATGGTAGGCGCGGGGAGTCTTCACGGACAGGGTGCGAGCGGGGCGCGGGCCGGCGCGGACGGGGCGCGGGCGGGCCCAGGGTCAGCCGAGCGGCAGACCCTGGGCCGTCCAGCGGTCGGACCTGCGCTCGACGACGAGCGGCAGGCCGAAGCAGAGGGAGAGGTTGCGGGAGGTCAGTTCGGTCTCCACGGGGCCCGCGGCGAGGACCTTGCCCTGACGGATCATCAGGACGTGGGTGAAACCGGGGGCGATCTCCTCGACATGGTGCGTCACCATGATCATCGAGGGGGCGTACGGGTCGCGGGCGAGGCGGCCGAGGCGGCGGACGAGGTCTTCGCGGCCGCCGAGGTCGAGACCGGCGGCGGGCTCGTCGAGGAGGAGCAGCTCGGGGTCGGTCATCATCGCGCGGGCGATCATGGTGCGCTTGCGCTCGCCCTCGGAGAGCGTGCCGAACATCCGGTCCAGGTACTCCGTCATGCCGAGGCGGTCGAGGAAGGCGCGGGCGCGCTGCTCGTCGACCTCGTCGTAGTTCTCGTGCCAGGTGGCGGTCATGCCGTACGCCGCGGTGAGCACCGTCTGGAGGACGGTCTGGCGCCTGGGCAGCTTGTCGGCCAGCGCGATGCCGGCCATGCCGATGCGGGGGCGGAGCTCGAAGACGTCGGTGCCGGGGCTGCCGAGCGTCTCGCCGAGGACCCTGGCGGTGCCGGAGGACGGGAAGAGATAGCTGGAGGCGACGTTCAGCAGGGTGGTCTTGCCGGCACCGTTCGGGCCGAGGATCACCCAGCGCTCACCCTCCTTGACCGACCAGGAGACGCCGTCCACCAGAGCGCGTCCGTCGCGGACCACGGATACGTCCACCAGCTCCAGTACATCGCTCATGAGCGCGTTGTCTCCCCATGCAGTCTCGAGAATGTTGGGTGTGCCTGCGAGCACAGCTCCCAGGGAAAACCTACGCCACCGGTCGGGCGGTCCAGCTCTTAGGTCCCATTCCCTAGGCTGGGTCCATGCTCTCCGAACCTCGCTCAGGACGACTGGCCGCATGGGGAAACGCCCTTTTGGCCGGACTTGTTTCGCCGGATCACGTCGCTCTCGCCATTGTCGGGGAGGACGCGGTGCACCGGGTGGAAGGTGTGCCCGGGGAGGCGGGGCCGGTCGGGCTCACGCTGGCCCTGGGGCGGTTGCGCGCGCTGGGCGTGACGGGGTTCCGGGTGGCGCTGCCCGCGCCGGGGCATCCGCTGGGGCTCAGTGGGCCGCCGGAGTTCAACGCGCGGGCGCTGGAGGCGGAGGAAGCGGTGGTCTGCTCCGGCGCGGCGCTGGGACTGGTGCCGGAGGTGTACGAGGCGGGGCCGGCCGGGGACGTGCACGTCGAGGTGGTGTGGCACTGCCTGCCCGTACGGGAGGCCCCGCCGGCGGACGTGCCGTCGCTCGGGGAGGCCGAGCGGGAACTCGCGGAGGCGCTTCGGGACGCGACCGCGGTGCTGTCACGGCTCGATGTGGCGGGGTCGGGCCCGGTGGCCGAGGCGGCGATCGACGCGTACCGGGCGCGGGTGGAGGGCGGCGGCGGTGAGGTGCTGGCCCCCGGGTACCCGCCGCGGGCGGTGCGGGTGCTGGAACTCGCGCAGCGGGTCGGGCTGCTCATCTCGGTGGCGTACGGGACCGGGCACGGCGGGGCGGTGAGCGCTTCGGAAATGGCGGGGCGCGGGGAAGCGCTGCGGCCGGTGGAGCGGGTGGCGCGCAGGGCGCAGGTCGCGGCGTACAACGCGTGGGTCGAGGAACGCGAGCGGGGGCGCTGAGGGGTTCGGAACGCGCGCCCGGCCCCCAGGCGCCGGGCGCCTGGGGGCCGGTGGTCACCGCCCGACCGGGATCGGTCAGTAGTTGATGCCGTGGTTTCCGAAGGCCGGGTTGAGGGCGCCGACGACGTTGACGGTGTTGCCGACAACGTTCACCGGGACGTGAACCGGGACCTGGACCAGGTTGCCGGAGCCGACGCCCGGGGACTGGACGGCCGCGCCGTGGGCGTGCGCGCCGCCCTCGGTGGCGGAGGCAACGCCGGCGCCGGCGGCGAGGAGACCGCCCGCGACCATGGTGACGGCAGCGGCCTTCTTCAGGTTCTTCACTTCAGGATCCTCCTAGACGTCGCCGCGGCCAGCCGCCGCAGCACGTCATGGAAAACGCCCGGAGGCCCCTCGGGATGCGCCATTCGGGGGACATGCACCCGACAGTATGAATCTCGGTCCGGGGCGCAGATCGTCCGCTTAACCCGTAATCCCATGTCGGACGGCCCACAGCGCCGCCTGGGTCCGGTCGGAGAGGTCCAGTTTCATCAGGATGTTCGAAACGTGGGTCTTCACGGTCTTCTCCGAGAGGACCAGCGCGCGGGCGATCTCCCGATTGGAGCGGCCGTCCGCGATCAGGGTCAGCACTTCCCGCTCCCGTTCGGTGAGCGTGCCTCCCCGGCCCGTGCCGCTGTTCCCGTCCTCCTGCGAGAGCAGGGCCCCCGCGACCTCCGGCTGGAGGAGGACATGGCCCGCGTGTACGGAGCGGATCGCGCCGGCCAGGGCGTCCGGGTCCACGTCCTTGTAGACGTAGCCCGAGGCACCGGCGCGCAGGGCGGGGACGACGGTGCGCTGCTCGGTGAAGCTGGTGACGATCAGGACTTTGGCGGGGTTGGCCAGCTCACGGAGTCTGCGCAGGGCGTCGATGCCGTCGGTGCCGGGCATCTTGATGTCCATGAGAACGACGTCGGGGCGCAGCTCCTCGGCGCGCGCGACCCCCTCCGCCCCGTCCCCGGCCTCCCCGACGACCTCGATGTCGTCCTGGATCTCCAGGAACGTGCGCAGGCCGCGGCGTACGACCTGGTGATCGTCGACCAGCAGGACGCGGATTCCGGTCTTTGACGGTCGTGCGGCCTCAGCCACCGGGGACCTCCATCTCGATCGTGGTGCCCTTGCCGGGCGCCGATTCCACAGTGAGCCTGCCGCCCGCGCCGCCGGCGCGGTCGCGCATCGAGACCAGGCCGAGGTGGCGGCCCGCTCTGCGTACGGCCTTCGGGTCGAAGCCGCTGCCGTCGTCCGTGATCCTGAGCCGGGCGCCCTGGCCGCTCTTTTCGAGTACGACGTCGACGTGGGCCGCGCCCGAGTGGCGCAGGGCGTTGTGCAAAGCCTCCTGGGCGACGCGCAGGAGGGCTTCCTCCTGGGCCGCGGGCAGGGCCCGTACGCCGGAGCTGGTGAAAGTCACCCGGGCCGTGTGGGCGCGGTCCATGACCTGGATCTGGGTGCGCAGGGTGGCGATCAGGCCGTCCTCGTCGAGGGCCGCGGGGCGGAGCTCGACGACCGCGGCGCGCAGTTCGTCGGCCGCCTCGGCGGCGAGCGCGGCCACCTGCTGGAGTTCGCCCTTGGCGCGGGCCGGGTCGCGGTCGACGAGGGCTGCGGCGGCCTGGGCGGTCAGGCGCAGGGAGAAGAGCTTCTGGTTCACGGCGTCGTGCAGCTCGTGGGCCAGGCGGGAGCGTTCCTCCGCGATGGTGAGCTCGCGGCTGCGCTCGTAGAGACGGGCGTTGGTCAGGGCGATCGCGGCGTGCTGGGCGAGCATGCCGAGCAGTTCCTCGTCGTCCTCGGTGAAACCGCAGGCGCCTTCGGGCTTGGGGCAGCGCTTGTTGGCGAGGAAGAGCGCACCGATGACTTCGTCGCCGTCGCGGATGGGCAGTCCCAGGAAGTCGGACATGTCGGGGTGCGCGGGGGGCCAGCCCTCGAAGCGGGGGTCCTTGCGCACGTCGGCGAGGCGCTCGGTGGCGGCGCCGTGCAGCATCGCGGCAAGGATGCCGTGCTGGCGGGGCAGCGGGCCGATGGCCTTCCACTGTTCGTCGCTGACGCCGTCGACCACGAACTGGGCGAAGCCGCCGTGGTCGTCGGGGACGCCCAGGGCGGCGTACTCCGCGTCCAGGAGCTCGCGGGCGGAGGCGACGATCGTCTTGAGGACGTCGCGCACTTCCAGGTGCCGGCTCATCGCGAGCAGTGCGGTGCTCACGGCGGTGAGACCGGAGCGCGGGGAAGGGGACTCCCCTGCTCTAACGGGACGGTGAGCTGGGGGGCGGTTCATGTGGTTACCGTACCGGCGGGGTGCGGCGGCCGTATCGGACCCGGGCGTCCCGGCGCCGGGACGCAGGTCGTAGGCCGAAGTGCCCTGGTGCGGTGGGGCCGGCGCAGGAGGCGCCGGGCGGGGACGGGTTCCTCCGTCGAGGGCACGCCGATGCGGCGGAGGTGCGACGGAGGAGATGTCTGCCATGCCGGTTGTGATCGTCACGGGGGCCTCGAAGGGACTGGGACGGGCGCTGGGG
This sequence comes from Streptomyces sp. Wb2n-11, assembly GCF_001049855.1. Taxonomy (NCBI): domain Bacteria; kingdom Bacillati; phylum Actinomycetota; class Actinomycetes; order Kitasatosporales; family Streptomycetaceae; genus Streptomyces; species Streptomyces sp. Wb2n-11. Next base: position 5,519,267 of record NZ_CVPB01000001.1, on the reverse strand, counting down.
ACGGCGCTCGCGGAGCGGGGCCGGGACCTGGTGCTGGACGCCGGGGCCGGGGCCGTGCTGGAGGACGCGGCGCGGGAGGCGCGCGCGTAGCGGGACGCGGGTGGTGGCCGTGGCCGGGGATGTCACCGACGCCGCGCACCGGGCGGAGCTGGTGGCCGCCGCGCGCGGGCTCGGCGGGCTGGACCTGCTGGTGAACAACGCGAGCGCGCTGGGTGCGGAGCCGCTCGTACGGCTGGAAGCGCTGCCGTTGGAGGGGCTGCGGGCGGCGCTGGAGACGAGTGTGGTGGCGGCGCTCGGGCTCGTGCAGGAAGCACTGCCGCTACTGCGGGAGGCCGGGGCGCGGTGGTCTCGGTGAGTTCGGACGCGGCGGTGGAGACGTACGGGACCTGGGGCGGATACGGGGCTTCGAGGGCCGCGCTCGACCAGTTGTCGGCGGTACTGGCGCAGGAGGAGCCGGGGCTGCGGGTGCGGGCGGTCGATCCGGGCGACATGCGGACCGGTCTGTACGCGGCGGCCGTCCCGGACGACGACGCGTGGCGGCCGGAACCCGGTTCCGTGGTCCCGGCCTTCCTGCGGCTGCTCGACGAGCGGCCCGCGAGCGGGCGGTACGCGGCGGCGGCGCTGCTGGAGCGGGGGCCGACCGGTGAGGGGGACGGGAAGGGCGCCGGCCGTGCGCGGCGGGCTGCGCGTACCGGAGGAGCTGTCGGCGCGCGTGCCCGCGGAGGAGCGCGGCACGGGGCGGGACGACGTGCGGCTGCTGGTGTCGCGGGGTACGGAGGTCGCGCACCACGTGTTCCGGGAGCTGACCGGGCTGCTGCGGGCGGGGACGTACTGGTGGTGCGTACGTCGCCCACGCTGCCCGCGGCGGTGGACGGGTGGATCGGGGCGGGTCCGGGACCGGCCCCTCCCCGCCTGCCGCCCCGGTCGCAGCCCCGGTCGCCGGGAGCCGTGCGGTGGTGCACTTCTCCACCGAAGGGGACGGCCGGCGCCGGACCGTCGAGTTCCGCAGCCCCTTGGGGGCCGGGGCCACGCGACCGCGGCGCGGCGGGCCCGCGGGGACCGTGGCGGGACTGCCCGGCGGTGGGCGGCTGGTGCTGGAGGAACCGGCCGGACCCGGTGGGGACCGGCTGTGGTGGGCGCGGGTGTCCGTCGTGGGTGCGCGGGACGTGCCGGGGCTGCTGCACCGGTACGGGCGGCCCATCCGGTACGGGTACACGGAGCGGGACCAGCCGCTGCCGGCGTACCAGACGGTCTTCGCGCTGCGCCGTCCCGACGGGGCGGGTTCGGCGGAGATGCCGAGCGCGGGGCGGCCCTTCACGGCGGCGATGGTGGCGGAGCCGGTGAGCCGGGGCGTGCAGTTCGCGCCGCTCACCCTGCATACGGGCGTCGCCTCGGCCGGGACGCACGAGCCGCCGTACCCGGAGCGCTTCGAGGTGCCGGCCGCGACGGCCCGGCTGGTGAACGCCGCGCGGGCGGCGGGAGGGAGGGCCGTCGCGGCCGGGACGACGGCGGTGCGGGCGCCGGAGTCGGCGGCCGGTCCCGACGGGGTGGTGCGTGAGGCCGCGGGCCGGACCGCTCTGGTGGTCACTCCGGAGCGCGGCGTACGCGTCGTGGACGGGCTCCTGACCGGGCTGCACGAGCCGCAGGCATCGCATGTGCTGATGCTGGAGGCGATCGCGGGGCGGGCCGCGCCGGACCGCCCTTACGCCGAGGCGCTGAGGCGTTTCCACCTCTGGCACGAGTTCGGCGACGTGCACCTCGTCCTCCCGGAGGAAAGCCCTCACGCTGGGCATCGCACGAGCAACTATTGGTGAGATCGCCGGGCGCCCCGTGTGAGCCCGCGCATAGGATCCAGATCACTTACGAAGGGCCGTAGTGGATCGATAAGGGGCGTTTGGGCTCGGTATCGCCCGGCACCAGGCAGGTGTGCAAGGGTCCTGGTCCACTACCGGGGATCGTACGTCACACCTTTGCCACAGGATTTTGCGGACGCTAACAATGGCTCCCGTCGCTGACTCCGCGGCTTCCGCTATTCGAAGAGGTACGTCTGCATGTCCGCGTTTCGCACCCTTGGTCATGGCCGTCTGAACAAGAACCACAAGTTCTCGATCGCCGGTGTCGCCACCCTCGGCGCCGCCGCCCTCACGTTCTCGCTCGTCCCGGGCAACGCATCCGCCGAGTCCGAGACCCGGACCGTCGCCGCCGCGCCGGTGGCATGGTCGGCGGCCGCCGGCAGCGTCCAGGCCAAGACGGTGCACACGAGCATCACGCAGCAGCAGGTCGGTGCCGACCGGATGGCCAAGGCCGTGGCCGACGCGAGGGCGAAGGCCGACGCGAAGGCGGCGGCTCAGGCCAAGGCGAAGGCCGCAGCCGAAGCGAAGGCCAAGGCCGCGGCGAAGAAGCGCGCCGACGAGCGGGCGGCCGCGAGCCGCGCCGCCGCGCGCAAGCCGGTCTACGCGAACAACCTCGACGGGTGGATTCGTGAGGCGATGTCCATCATGAAGAAGCACAACATCCCCGGTTCCTACGAGGGCATCCACCGCAACATCATCCGCGAGTCCTCCGGCAACCCGCGCGCGATCAACAACTGGGACATCAACGCCATCAACGGCATCCCGTCCAAGGGTCTGCTCCAGGTCATCAAGCCGACCTTCGACGCGTACCACGTCGCAGGCACGAAGCACGACCAGTACGACCCGGTCGCCAACATCGTCGCCGCCTGCAACTACGCGGCCGACCGCTACGGCTCCATGGACAACGTCAACAGCGCCTACTGAGCCTGACCGTCCGAGCGCGTACGAAAGGGCGGCACCCGCGTGGGGTGCCGCCCTTCGGCGTGCCCGGTGGCCGGGTGCCGTTACTTGCGCATGACCTCGGGCTCGTGGCGGCGCAGCAGGCGCACCACCATGAAGCCGCAGAGGACGCCGATGCCCAGCAGTACGCCCATGTCGGTCATCCACTGCCCCGCGGTGTGGTCCCACAGGCCGTCGAGGTTGTCCGGGTCCCAGGGCGAGACGACGTTGAGCTGCGCCGTGGTGCCCAGCGCGGCGACGGCCCAGCGCGACGGCATCAGCCAGGCGATTTGCTCGATGCCGGGGCTGTCGTGGAGCTGGAAGAGGACACCGGTGAAGACCAGCTGGACGATCGCGAACATGACCAGCAGCGGCATGGTCTTCTCGGCGGTCTTCACCAGGGCGGAGATGACCAGGCCGAACATCATCGAGGTGAATCCGAACGCGCTGATGACCAGGGTCATCTCGACGACCGGGTACTCCTCGAAGAGGACACCCTCGGTCGGCAGCTTCGCGCGGGCGCCGAAGCCGATCGCCGCGAGGATCACGCCCTGCAGGGCGGTGATCACGCCGAGGACGATGACCTTGGACATGAGGTACGCGGAACGGGAGAGGCCGGTGGCCCTTTCCCGCTCGTAGATGACCCGTTCCTTGATCAGCTCGCGGACGGAGTTGGCGGCGCCGGAGAAGCAGGCGCCGACCGCGAGGATCAGCAGGATCATGCCGGCGTCCTTGTTGATCAGCCGGTTCCTCTCCGGACCGAAGCCCAGGCCGCTGTCCGCCGGGATCACGGTGCTGACGATGCCCAGCACCGCCGGGAGGATCAGCATGAGGCCGATGAAGCCCTTGTCGGAGACGATCACCGACACATAGCGGCGGATCAGGGTCCACAGCTGTGAGCCCCAGCCCTGCGGCTTGGGTGGACGCATCTGCTGCGGGGACGGCATGTGTACGGGCTGCGCGGCGACGGCGTCGATGTCCGCGGCGTACATCTGGTAGTGCTGGGAGCCGCGCCAGCGGCCCGCCCAGTCGTAGTCGCGGTAGTTCTCGAAGGCGGAGAAGACGTCGGCCCAGGTGGTGTAGCCGAAGAAGTTGAGCGCCTCCTCGGGCGGGCCGAAGTACGCGACGGACCCGCCGGGCGCCATGACCAGGAGCTTGTCGCAGAGGGCGAGCTCGGCCACGGAGTGCGTGACGACCAGGACCGTGCGGCCGTCGTCGGCGAGGCCGCGCAGCAGCTGCATGACGTCGCGGTCCATGCCGGGGTCGAGGCCGGAGGTCGGCTCGTCGAGGAAGATCAGCGACGGCTTGGTCAGCAGCTCCAGTGCCACGGAGACGCGCTTGCGCTGGCCACCGGAGAGGGAGGTGACCTTCTTCTCCTTGTGGATGTCCAGCTTGAGCTCGCCGAGGACCTCGTCGATGCGCTGCTGACGCTCGGCCTCGGTGGTGTCGGCGGGGAAGCGGAGCTTGGCGGCGTACTTGAGGGCCTTCTTGACGGTCAGCTCCTTGTGCAGGATGTCGTCCTGCGGAACCAGACCGATGCGCTGGCGGAGCTCGGCGAACTGCTTGTACAGGTTGCGGTTGTCGTAGAGGACGTCGCCCTGGTTGGCGGGCCGGTAGCCGGTGAGCGCCTTGAGCAGGGTGGACTTGCCGGAGCCCGAGGGGCCGATGACCGCGATGAGCGACTTCTCCGGTACGCCGAAGGAGACGTCCTTGAGGATCTGCTTGCCGCCGTCGACCGTCACCGTGAGGTGCCGGGCGGAGAAGGAGACCTCACCGGTGTCGACGAACTCCTCGAGCCGGTCCCCGACCAGGCGGAACGTCGAGTGGCCGACGCCGACGATGTCGGTGGGGCCGAGCAGCACGGTGCCGGACTTGGGGATCGGCTGCCCGTTGACGTACGTGCCGTTGTGGCTGCCGAGGTCGCGGATCTGGAACCGGCCGTCGGGCGTCGCGGTGAACTCGGCGTGCAGACGGGACACCTGCAGGTCGGAGACGACCAGCTCGTTCTCCAGCGCACGGCCGATCCGCATCACGCGGCCCATGGCCACCTGGTGGAACGTCGTCGGGCTGCGGTCGCCGTACACCGGCGGAGCCCCCGCGGCACCGCCGGCCGGGCCGCCCTGCTGGTGTGGCACCTGTGCCTGGTGGGGCGCCTGCTGCCATGCCTGCTGGGGCTGGTGGCTCTGCGGCTGCTGAGGGTTCGGGCTCTGCGCGTCCTGCGGCCGGTGCTTCTGGGGCGGCGCCTGGGCCGCCCAGCCGGGAGCGCCCTGCTGGTGCGGGGCCTGCTGCGGGGTCTGCTGATGCGGGGCGGCCTGCTGCGGGGCGGCCTGCTGGGCCATCGCGCCCTGCCCGCCGGGCACGCCCGCACCGGAGAGGCTCAGCCGCGGGCCGTCGATGGCATTGCCCAGGTGCACGGCGGAGCCGGGGCCGATCTCCACCTGGTGGATGCGCTGGCCCTGCACGTACGTGCCGTTGGTGCTTCCGTGGTCCTCGATGACCCAACTGCGGCCGCCCCAGCTGACGGTGGCATGCCGCCACGAGACCCTGGCGTCGTCGACCACCACGTCACCCTGCGGATCGCGTCCGAGGGTGTACGACCTGGACGGATCGAGCGTCCAGGACCTTCCATTCAATTCCAGTACGATTTCCGGCACTCCGCGCCCCACCTAGTTGTCCCCCGAGTTACCCCCGTCGCAGGGATTCTAGGGATGCTGAACATCGTGAGGAACTATTTCAGGCCCGGTCCCCGATGAGAAAACCGGGCCTGTGGCGGCCGCGTACGGGCCGCCCGTCGGCCTGGGAGAAATGCCTCCGGAGAGGGGGTGAGCGCCCACGAGTCCGTACGGATCATGCGCGAGGGCAACAGCCCGGGACATCCGGCACGGATCCGGGGCCCCGATCCGTGCGAACGGCGGTGGCGACGCCCGGGGGCGGGGAGTCCGGCCAGGTCCGTCCGGCGAGGTCCCGGCGTCCGGTCCTGAGGGCGCGGAGCCGCCGGCGGCCGTCGACATCACGCCATTCGGGGCACCGGGCGGCGGTGCGTGCGGAGGGGCGGCGAGGACGGCCGGGGAAACCGGGGCTCCGCCCCCCCGGCCGCCGGAGACCTGCTGCCCCCGCCTCCCCGGCGAGCGAGGACACGCCCGAAGGGGACTGGGGCCTTCCCCCCGCGTGTCCGGTCCTCGGGACAGGAGGTGAGGGCCGGGAAGGGGCCCGATACGGTAGAGACATCATGAGCGCATCTCAGCCCAGTCAGTCCACTGACGCTGCCCCCACCCTCCTCGTCAAGATCTTCGGGAAGGACCGCCCCGGGATCACCGCCGGGCTCTTCGACACGCTGGCCGCCTACTCCGTCGACGTCGTCGACATCGAGCAGGTCGTCACCCGCGGCCGTATCGTCCTGTGCGCCCTCGTCACCGAACCGACCGTGAGCACCGCCGGTGAGCTGCGTGCCACCGTGCACAGCTGGGCCGACTCCCTCAATCTCCAGGCCGAGATCATCTCGGGTACGGGCGACAACCGTCCGCGCGGCAGCGGGCGTTCGCACGTCACCGTACTCGGGCACCCCCTGACCGCGGAGTCGACCGCCGCCATAGCGGCCACGATCACCGGGACCGGCGGCAACATCGACCGGGTCTTCCGGCTGGCCAAGTACCCGGTCACCGCGGTGGAGTTCGCCGTTTCCGGTACGGAGACCGAGCCCCTGCGCACCGCACTCGCCCTGGAGGCCGCGGAGCTCGGGATCGATGTGGCCGTGGTGTCGGCCGGGCTGCACCGGCGCGCCCAGCGCCTCGTCGTGATGGACGTGGACTCCACGCTCATCCAGGACGAGGTCATCGAGCTGTTCGCGGCGCACGCCGGCTGCGAGGACAAGGTCGCCGAGGTGACCGACCGGGCGATGCGCGGCGAGCTGGACTTCGAGCAGTCGCTGCACGCGCGCGTCGCGCTGCTCGCCGGACTCGACGCCGATGTCGTGGACAAGGTGCGGCAGGAAGTGCGGCTCACGCCGGGCGCCCGCACCCTGATCCGTACGCTCAAGCGGCTCGGCTACCAAGTGGGCGTGGTGTCGGGCGGGTTCACCCAGGTCACCGATGACCTGAAGGAGCGGCTCGGGCTGGACTTCGCGTCCGCCAACACATTGGAGATCGTGGACGGGAAGCTCACCGGCCGCGTCGTCGGCGAGGTCGTGGACCGCGCGGGCAAGGCCCGGCTGCTGCGCCGCTTCGCCGCCGAGGCGGGCGTGCCGCTCGCGCAGACCGTGGCGGTCGGCGACGGTGCCAACGACCTCGACATGCTGAACGCGGCGGGTCTCGGTGTCGCCTTCAACGCCAAGCCCGTCGTGCGCAAGGCCGCCGACACCGCCGTGAACGTGCCCTTCCTGGACACCGTGCTGTACCTGCTCGGCATCACGCGGGAAGAGGTCGAGGCCGCCGACGGCCTTGCGGAGTGAGCGGGTGAGCGAGCGGTGACGTGAAGGCCCCGGTGCGGACTGGTCCGCACCGGGGCCCTGCTCGTACCGCCCGTACCGCGTCGCACCGGGAAGGGCGTCGCGGTCAGTCGTGCGGAGCCCAGTAGTCCAGGAGCTTGCCCACGCCGTGCTCCACCGACTTCCAGGAGCCGGTGAAGCCGATGATCGCGAACGACGCGGTCGGGAAGCCGCTCCTGCTCATCCGGGCCGGGGCGTCGCCCTCGCCGGAGCCCGCGAGGGCGTCGGCGGCCGCGTGCATGCCGGGGTTGTGTCCGATGACGAGAAGGTTGTTCACGTCGTCCGGAGTCTCGTTCAGGAGCGCGAGGATGTCACCGAGGGTGGCTTCGTACAGCCGCTCCTCGTAGACGGTCTTGGGGCGCCTCGGCATTTCCTGTACGGCCAGCTTCCAGGTCTCGCGGCACCTGGTCGCGGTCGAGCACAGAGCCAGGTCGAAGGTGATGCCCGTGTCCGCCAGCCGGTGTCCGGCGACCGGGGCGTCCATGCGGCCCCGATCGGCGAGCGGACGATCGTGGTCGGACACATCCGGCCAGTCGGCCTTCGCGTGCCGGAGTAGGACGATCCTGCGGGGTGTATCGACGCTCATGCATCCCAGCTTCGCATGAATCGTGCCCCGGGGCGCAGAGTGTTGAAGGGCTCCCTCAGCACGAGTGAACGGGGCCCGGGTCGCTAGTGGGACAGGGTTCGCTGGATGCGCTCCACGAGGTGCGCGACCGCCGGATCGCCGGTCGCCGCGTGCGCCTGGCCGGGCCCGGCGATGAGGAGGAGCAGGACGACGAAGGCCAGGGCGGGGAGGGCGAGGGCCCACCAGGGGAGGCGGACGTCGACGCGGGGGCCCGGGGGGCGGGACCGGGTGTGTGCGCGGGCCGCCATGGCCGCCTCCGTCGTGTTGTCCGGCTGATGTACGTCGAACCTACGGAGTGCGGGCGCGCGAACCCATCCGGTGACCCACCCACTTCACCCTGACCCTGGCCCCCTAGGGGATGGTGGGGACAGCCCCACCGTCGGGGCTTACGGCGAAGCCAGGGTCGCGACGATCGCGATGATCACCGTGATGCCGAGCATCGCGCCGAACACGAGGAGCAGCTTCTTCTGGCCGTTCTGGGGGTGGGGGTCGAGTACAGGCATACGGCCAGTCTCGCACCCTTTGCGCATCCGGATCCGACCGGGTCAGCGGAGCTCTTCCTCGATGGTGCGGTTGCGGCCGGCCAGTGTGCCGACCACGATCTGCGGCACCATCAGGCCCGCCATCAGGGCGATCGGCAGGCCCCAGCTGCCGCTGTGCTGGTAGAGCACGCCGACCAGCAGCGGTCCGGGGATCGAGATCAGGTAACCGGTGCTCTGGGCGAAGGCGGAGAGGCGGACGACGCCCGCGCCGCTCTTCGCCCGCATTCCGATCATGGTCAGGGCCAGCGGGAAGGCGCAGTTGGAGACGCCGAGCAGCAGGGCCCACGCCCAGGCGCCGGAGGCGGGGGCGAGGTAGAGACCGGCGTAACCGAGGAGGCCGCAGAGGCCGAGGACGGCGACGATCGGGCCCTGGGTGCGCATGCGGGAGGCGACGCGGGGGATGACGAACGCGAGCGGGATGCCCATCGCCATGGTGACGGCGAGCAGCACGCCGGCCGTGCCCGCGGAGACTCCCGCGTCGCGGAAGATCTGCGGCATCCAGCCCATGGTGATGTACGCGGCGGTGGCCTGGAGGCCGAAGAAGCAGGCGAGTGCCCATGCCGTACGGCTGCGGGTGATGCTCAGGGTGGGGGCGGGGTCGCTGCCGTGCTCCTGGGCGGCCGTGTGCTCCCGGGGCGCCCGGGTGCTGGGGTGGCGCGTGAGGACGAGCCAGGGCAGTACGGCGACGGCGGCCAGGGTGCCCCACACCGCGAGGCCGGTCTGCCAACTGCCGCCCAGCGCCTGGGTCAGGGGCACGGTGGCGGCCGCGGCGAGCGCGGTGCCGAGCGCGAGGGCCATCGAGTACAGCCCGGTCATCTGGCCGACGCGGTCGGGGAACCAGCGCTTGACGATGACCGGCATCAGGATGTTGCTCAGCGCGATGCCCATGAGGGCGAGCGCGCTGGCCGCGAGGAATCCTGCCGTACCGCCCAGGTAGGGGCGGATCAGCAGGCCGGCCGCGATGGCGGCCATGCCCGCGCAGACGATCGCGCCGGGGCCGAAGCGGCGGGCGAGCCGCGGGGCGGTGAGGCCGAAGACCGCGAAGCACAGCGGCGGTACGGAGGTCAGGAGGCCCGCGACGCTGCCGCTCATGCCGAGTCCGGCGCGGACCTCTTCGAGGAGCGGGCCGAGGCTGGTGATGGCCGGGCGGAGATTGAGCGCGGCGAGGACGAGTCCGAGGATCACGGTCCGGGTCACCCAGACCGGCCGCTTTCGCTGTTCTCGCGGCACGGACGGTACGGAAGCGGGGCTCTCCGCGGGGTCGGCCGGTGCGGTGGGAACGGTGGGGGCGGCGGGGCTCAGGGTCCTGGTCTCGTCGTCGGGCATGGAACCATCATAGAATCATGGGATGATTGGTTGTCCACTTCCCTGATCCCGCCCCGGATCCCGCGCGAACCGCGAACGAGGAGCACCATGGCGTTGACCTCCCCCCGGCGTTCGGCCCTGGCCGACCAGGTGATCACCGAGCTGCGCAACCAGATCACCTCGGGCGAGTGGCCCGTGGGCTCGCGCATCCCGACCGAGCCCGAGCTGGTCGAACAGCTGGGAGTGGCCCGCAACACCGTCCGCGAGGCGGTGCGCGCGCTCGCGCACAACGGGCTGCTGGACATCCGGCAGGGCTCCGGTACGTACGTCATCGCCACCAGCGAGCTGGCCGGCGTCATGCACCGCCGGTTCGCGGACGCCGACCCCCGCCACATCGCGGAGCTGCGCTCGACCCTGGAGTCCTCGGCGGCCCGGCTGGCCGCCGAGCGGCGTACCGAACGGGACGTGCGGCAGCTGGACGCGGTGCTCGCGCGGCGCGAGGAGGCGTGGGCCTCGGGCGACGCGGAGCTCTTCGTCCGCGCGGACGCGACGCTGCATCTGGCGGTGGTCGCCGCCTCGCACAACGACGTACTCATCGGGCTCTACGCCGACCTCGGCGACCTGCTGCGCGACTGGCTGCGCGACGACGTGGGGCAGGAGCTGCGCCCCGAGGACCACATGGACCACGGGCGGCTGATCGAGGCGATCCGCGCGCAGGACGCCCAGACGGCGGCCGCCGAGGCGGCGGGGTACTCCTTCAAGTGCCTCGGGGACCGGGTGCGGTAGGGGCCGGGCCGGGCGCGACAGGGGGCGGTCGCGGGAGGGGGCTACATCCGGTGGTGGCTGACCCAGGCCGCGCGGACCTCCTTCCAGCAGCGGTCGGTCAGCCGCACCGTCTGCGCGGGGCCCACCTCGACGGGGGTGCCGTCCGCGTCGAGGTCCCACCAGCGTTCGCACTCGATGTGCAGGCGCACCAGGTCGGACTCGGGGTACGGGTTGTGGCAGTACGCCACGACACGGGAGCCCTCGACGGCCGTCCGGCAGGTGGAGCCGGAAAGCACGAGCGCGGTCTTCTCCGCAGGCTCCTGCCCGGAGTCCGCCGCGCGCTCGGCGACGGCGGGGGCAGCCAGTCCGGCCATGGCGACCAAGGACAGCACGCCGGCTGCCGCTCGACGGTTCGACGGGCACACATGCGCCACCTCCTCCCCACAGAGCGCCGGGTACGTCCCGGTTTCCTCAGTCTGCGGGGAGTCGCCGGTCTTTTCGACTCGGGGCGGCCCCGGGACGGCCCCGGGGAGGGGATCACGCGCGACCGACGGGCTGCCGGTCTCGCGGGTGCGCCGCCTCCTCCTCGACGCCGACTCGCCCGATGCGCAGTGCGTGGTGGTGGCGGGGACGGAACTGCCCGTGGCGCCCGTCGCGGCGCTCGTGGAGCCGTGGAGCCGTGGAGCCGGTCCCGCGCCGACGGGACGCGATCCTCCTGGACGTCGTCGGCGGCAACACCGCCGAGCACCTCGGCCCGGCCCGCGTACCGCGCGCGTCAGGGACGGCCCAGCGGCTGGCGGACCGCTTCCCTGAGGCCACGGCGCTCCACCACCCCACCTCGGGCGCCCACTTCCCCGCGTACGTGGCGAGGCGCGCGAGCCGGCCGGGGCAGGCCCGGCAGACCGTACTCGGGCCGCTCGGCCGGGACCCGTACCTCAAGACGGTCGTCGCCGTCGACGAGGACGTCGACGTCACGCGGGACTCCGAGGTCCTGTGGACGGTGGCCGCCCGTCTCCGGCCGCACCGCGACGTGTTTGTGGCCGACGGCCTGCCCGGCAGCCCCCTCGACCCGTCTTCGACGGCGGACGGCGCGACGTCCCGGATGGCGCTCGACGCGCCCCCGGGGGCCGGACTTCGACGGCGTACGCGTCCGGACCGACCCGCGGCGCACGGAAGCCGCGCGCCGTCTGCCGGACGGTCGCGCGGCTTCGTGAGAGCTGACTGCGGTTACGCGCCGATCGCGTGCAGGCCGCCGTCGACGTGGATGATCTCGCCGGTCGTCATCGGGAACCAGTCGGAGAGCAGCGCGACGACGCCGCGGCCGGCCGGCTCCGGGTCGGACATGTCCCACTTCAGCGGGGAGCGGTTGTCCCAGACGCCCGCCAGCTCCGAGAAGCCGGGGATGGACTTGGCGGCCATGGAGCCGATCGGTCCGGCGGAGATCAGGTTGCAGCGGATGTTGTCCGGACCCAGGTCGCGGGCGAGGTAGCGGGAGGTGGCCTCCAGCGCGGCCTTGGCCGGACCCATCCAGTCGTACTGCGGCCAGGCGAACTGGGCGTCGAAGGTGAGGCCGACGACCGAGCTGCCGCTGCCCATCAGGGGGCGGCAGGCCATGGTGAGCGACTTCAGCGAGAACGCCGAGACGTGCATCGCGGTGGCGACGGACTCGAAGGGCGTGTTGAGGAAGTTGCCGCCGAGCGCGTCCTGGGGGGCGAAGCCGATGGAGTGCACGACGCCGTCGAGGCCGCCGAGCTCCTCACGGACCAGGCCTTCGAGCCGGTCGAGGTGCTCGGTGTTGGTCACGTCCAGCTCGATGACCTTGGCCGGCTTCGGCAGCTTCTTCGCGATGCGCTCGGTCAGCGTGGGGCGGGGGAAGGCGGTCAGGATGACTTCGGCACCCTGTTCCTGGGCCACCTTGGCGGTGTGGAAGGCGATGGAGGACTCCATCAGCACACCCGTGACGAGGATGCGCTTGCCGTCGAGGATTCCACTCATGTGATCAGTGACCCATGCCCAATCCGCCGTCAACCGGGATGACGGCTCCAGTGATGTACGACGCGGCGTCGGAGGCGAGGAAGTTCACCGTGGCGGCGATCTCCTCCGGCTGCGCGTAGCGGCCGAGCGGCACCTGGGCGACGATGCCCTGGCGCTGCTCGTCGCTGAGCGCCTGGGTCATGTCGGTGTCGACAAACCCGGGCGCGACGACGTTGAAGGTGATGTTGCGCGAGCCCAGCTCACGGGCGAGGGAACGCGCGAATCCGACCAGACCGGCCTTGGAGGCGGCGTAGTTCGCCTGGCCCGCCGACCCGAGGAGCCCGACGACCGAGGAGATCAGCACGACCCTCCCCTTCTTGGCGCGCAGCATGCCGCGGTTGGCGCGCTTGACGACCCGGAAGGTGCCGGTGAGGTTGGTGTCGAGTACGGACGTGAAGTCCTCCTCGGACATGCGCATGAGGAGCTGGTCCCTGGTGACGCCGGCGTTGGCCACCAGCACCTCCACGGGGCCGTGCTTCTCCTCGATTTCCTTGTAGGTCTGCTCCACCTGCTCGGTGTCGGTGATGTCGCACCTGACGGCGAGGCAGCCGAGTTCGGCGAGGGCGGCCGGCGGTTCGCCGGAACGGTACGTGAACGCGACCTTGTCGCCTGCTTCGGCGAAAGCGCGGGCGATGGCGAGGCCGATGCCCCGGTTTCCTCCGGTGACGAGAACCGAGCGGCTCAACGGATCACCCTTTCGATAGCGGTCTGGTACCGATCGAAACTATCGGTACCGGGCCACGTACGGAGAATCGGGGCCTGACAGCACCACGGAGAAGTCACTGTCGGATCCCTACAGAAAGCGGTGGGCAACAGGTGGCCGGGCGCGACATGATTTGGGAACCGGTCCCGAAGACAGGAGTCTCTGTGCCTCATTCCATCGACGAAGCGTTCACGGCGCTGCCGCTGCGCGCGCTCGCCGACGCGGCGCTTGCGCGCGCCCGTGCGCTGGGTGCCGACCATGCCGATTTCCGCTTCGAGCGGGTGCGCAGCGCGTCCTGGCGGCTGCGCGACGCCAAACCGTCGGGTTCCTCCGACACCACGGACCTCGGGTACGCGGTACGGGTGGTGCACGACGGCAGCTGGGGGTTCGCGTCCGGGGTGGACCTGAGCATGGACGCCGCCGCGCGGGTCGCGGGCCAGGCGGTGGCGATGGCGAAGCTGTCGGCGAAGGTGATCAGGGCGGCCGGGTCCGACGAGCGGGTGGAGCTGGCGGACGAGCCGGTGCACGCGGACCGGACGTGGGTCTCGTCGTACGAGATCAACCCCTTCGACGTGGCCGACGGGGAGAAGTCGGGGCTGCTCGCCGACTGGAGCGCGCGGCTGCTGGCGGCCGACGGCGTCGCGCACGTGGACGCCTCGCTGCTGACCGTCCAGGAGAACAAGTTCTACGCGGACACGGCGGGCACCGTCACCACGCAGCAGCGGGTGCGGCTGCACCCGCAGCTGACCGCGGTCGCGGTGGACGCGGCGACCGGCGAGTTCGACTCGATGCGGACGATCGCGCCGCCGGCCGGGCGCGGCTGGGAGTACCTGCTGGGGACCGGCTGGGACTGGGACGCCGAGCTGGCGGAGATCCCGTCGCTGCTCACCGAGAAGATGCGCGCGCCGAGCGTCGAGGCGGGTACGTACGACCTGGTGGTGGACCCCTCGAACCTGTGGCTGACCATCCACGAGTCGATCGGGCACGCGACCGAGCTGGACCGGGCGCTGGGCTACGAGGCGGCGTACGCCGGGACCTCCTTCGCCACCTTCGACCAGCTCGGGAAGCTGGCGTACGGGTCGCCGGTCATGAACGTGACGGGGGACAGGACCGCCGAGCACGGGCTGGCGACCGTCGGCTACGACGACGAGGGCGTCGAGGCGCAGTCCTGGGACCTGATCAAGGACGGGACGCTCACCGGCTACCAGCTGGATCGGCGCATCGCGAAGCTGACGGGCCTGGGACGGTCGAACGGCTGCGCCTACGCCGACTCCCCCGCCCATGTGCCGGTGCAGCGCATGGCGAACGTGTCGCTTCGACCGGATCCGGGGGGCCTTTCGACCGAGGACCTGATCGGCGGGGTCGAGCGCGGCATCTACGTCGTCGGCGACCGCTCCTGGTCGATCGACATGCAGCGCTACAACTTCCAGTTCACCGGACAGCGCTTCTTCCGGATCGAGAACGGCCGGCTCGCGGGCCAGCTGCGCGACGTGGCGTACCAGGCGACGACCACCGACTTCTGGGGCTCGATGGAGAAGGTCGGCGGCCCGCAGACGTATGTGCTCGGCGGTGCCTTCAACTGCGGCAAGGCCCAGCCGGGCCAGGTCGCGGCCGTCTCGCACGGCTGCCCCTCGGCCCTGTTCCGCGACGTCACCATCTTGAACACCACGCAGGAGGCCGGCCGATGAGCCGCACAGTCAAGCCGTACGAGACCGTCGAGCGGGCTCTGGAGCTTTCCACGGCCGACGGCTGCGTGGTCATCGCCGACGAGAACTCCTCCGCCAATCTGCGCTGGGCGGGCAACGCGCTCACCACGAACGGCGTCACGCGCGGGCGCACCCTCACCGTGATCGCGACCGTCGACGGGGCGCGGGGGACGGCGTCCGGTGTGGTGTCGCGGTCGGCCGTCACCACCGACGAGCTGGAGCCTCTGGTACGGGCCGCCGAGGCCGCCGCGCGCGCCGCCGGCCCCGCCGAGGACGCCCAGCCGCTGGTCTCCGGGGTGCCCGCCTCCCCCGACTTCACGGACGCGCCCGCCGAGACCTCGTCCGGTGTCTTCGCCGACTTCGCGCCCGCGCTCGGCGAGGCCTTCGCCCGCGCCCGGGCCGGCGGCCGTGAGCTGTACGGCTTCGCGAACCACGAGGTGACCTCCACCTATCTCGGTACGTCGACGGGTCTGCGCCTGCGTCACGATCAACCCAACGGCACGCTGGAGATCAACGCCAAGTCGCCGGACCGTACGCGCTCGGCCTGGGCCGGGTACTCCACGCGGGACTTCAAGGACGTGGATCCGGCCGTCGTCGACGCCGAGCTGGCCAAACGCCTCGGCTGGGCCGAGCGCCGGATCGACCTCCCGGCCGGGCGGTACGAGACGCTGCTGCCGCCGACCGCCGTCGCCGACCTGCTGATCTACCAGCTGTGGTCGGCGGCGGCCCGGGACGCGGCGGAGGGCCGGACGGTGTTCAGCAGGCCGGGCGGGGGGACCAGGGTCGGCGAGACGCTGTCCGAGCTGCCCCTGACGCTGCGCAGCGACCCGAACGAGCCGGGCCTGGAATCGGCGCCCTTCGTCGTCGCGCACACCTCCGGGGACGACTCGTCGGTCTTCGACAACGGGCTGCCGCTGACCGCCACGGACTGGATGCGGGACGGGCGGCTGGAGCACCTGGTCACGACCCGGCACAGCGCGGGGCTGACCGGGCTGCCGGTGGCCCCGGCGATCGGCAACCTGATCCTGGACGGCGGGGGCGGGCGTTCGCTGGAGGAGATGGTCGCGGACACCGAGCGCGGCCTGCTGCTCACCTGTCTCTGGTACATCCGCGAGGTCGACCCGGCGACGCTGCTGCTGACCGGGCTGACCCGGGACGGCGTCTATCTCGTCGAGAACGGCGAGGTCACCGGCGAGGTGAACAACTTCCGGTTCAACGAGTCGCCGGTCGACCTGCTGTCGCGGACCGCCGAGGCCGGGCGCAGTGAGAAGACGCTGCCGCGCGAGTGGGGCGACTGGTTCACCCGGGCCGCGATGCCGGCGCTGCGCGTCCCGGACTTCAACATGAGCTCGGTCAGCCGGGGCGTGTGACGCCCATACACTGGCCGGAAGCAACCCGCATCGACACCGATGAAGCATCGAAGCACGTTCGAGGAGAGACAAGACCGTGACGGACATCGTCGACGACCTGAAGTGGCGCGGGCTGTTCGCCCAGTCCACTGACCAGGACGCACTGCGCAAGGCGCTCGCGGACGGTCCGGTCACCTTCTATTGCGGCTTCGACCCGACGGCGGCGAGCCTGCATGTGGGGCACCTCGTGCAGGTCCTCACCGTCCGCAGGCTCCAGCAGGCCGGGCACCGGCCGATCGCCCTGGTGGGCGGGGCCACCGGTCAGATCGGTGACCCGCGGCCGACCGCCGAGCGCACGCTGAACGACCCGGAGACGGTCGCGAACTGGGTGACGCGGCTGCGCGCCCAGATCGAGCCCTTCCTGTCCTTCGAGGGTCCGAACGCGGCCACCATGGTCAACAACCTGGACTGGACCGCGGGGATGTCCGCGATCGAGTTCCTGCGGGACATCGGCAAGCACTTCCGGGTGAGCAAGATGCTCGCCAAGGACTCGGTGGCCCGGCGGCTGGAGTCCGACCAGGGGATCAGCTACACGGAGTTCAGCTACCAGCTGCTCCAGGGCATGGACTTCCTGGAGCTCTACCGGCGCCACGGCTGCACGCTCCAGCAGGGCGGCAGCGACCAGTGGGGCAACCTCACCGCGGGTCTCGACCTGATCCACCGCTTGGAGCCGGGTGCCGAGGTGCACGCGCTGGCGACGCCGCTGATGGTCAAGGCGGACGGAACGAAGTTCGGCAAGTCCGAGAGCGGGGCCGTCTGGCTCGACCCGGAGATGACGACGCCGTACGCGTTCTACCAGTTCTGGCTGAACGTGGACGACCGGGACGTCTCTTCGTACATGCGCATCCTCAGCTTCAAGAGCCGTGAGCAGCTCGAGGAGCTGGAGAAGCTCACCGAGGAGCGCCCGCAGGCCCGTGCCGCCCAGCGTGCGCTGGCCGAGGAGCTGACGACGCTGGTGCACGGCGAAGAGCAGTGCGCGGCGGTCATCGCGGCGTCGAAGGCGCTGTTCGGCCAGGGCGAGCTCGCCGGGCTCGACGAGGCGACGCTGGGCGCGTCCCTGTCCGAGCTGCCGCACGCCAAGGTCGCCGCGCTCGGATCCGTCGTGGACCTGTTCGTGGAGGTGGGGCTGGCGCCGAGCAAGTCGGCGGCCCGCCGCACGGTCAAGGAGGGCGGGGCCTACGTGAACAACGTCAAGGTCGCCGACGAGGATGCCGTACCGGCGCCCGAGGACCTGCTGCACGGCCGCTGGCTCGTGCTGCGGCGCGGCAAGAAGAACCTGGCGGCGATCGAGGTCGCGGTCGGCTGAGTCACTTGCGCGACGAGAAGCGGCCGGGAGCGTGATGCCACGCCCGGCCGCTTTTCCGTGCGCGCAGGCGCGCGTCCGCGCACCTTCACTCAGGGACTCAGGCCCGCTGTTTCCTCCCCTTCATCGACGCCCAGAGCATGTCGCCGAGTCCGACGATCACCACGGCACCGATCAGCTGGAGCAGGTGCCGGATCCAGTCGATTCCCCTGGTGTCCTCGACGCCGATCCCGGCGGCGACGGCGTTGCCGACGATGCTGCCGAGGATTCCGAAAATTACCGTCAACCACAGCGGGATCTGCTGCTTGCCCGGGATGATCGCCTTGGCGAGCAGACCCAGGACCAGACCCACGATGATCGCCCACAACCAACTCATGTCGCCTCCTCGTGCGGCGCGGTGTGCGCATGTTCGCCCAGTTTCGGACAACCGCCCGTACGGCGCATGTCGGACACCTCCATACGTGACCCGCCGGTGGCGGGGCGTCCGGGCCGAGTACGCCCCGCTCTCGAAGGCGGCGGAGCATCGGCGTACCGTGGATGGGGTCCGGTCAGGGAACAACCGGCGCGGAATCGGGTGGTGGAACGTGATGCGGAAGCACAACAGCGTCGAGGTCTTCCGGATCACCGGTGCCCGGCCGGGGCTGACCGACGACGTGCGCGGCCGCCAGCGCCGTTACGTCATCTCGATGCTGGTACGGACCGCCGCGGTGATCCTGGCCGCGACCTTGTGGAACGTGGAGCGGCACGTCGCGGTCGTGGCCCTGGCACTGGGGCTCCTCCTCCCGTACATCGCCGTGGTCATCGCCAACGGGGGGCGGGAGAACGCCTCTTCCTTGCCCTCGGTCCACCTTCCGACGCCCGTGCGGCCGGCCCTGGAGGCCCCTCCCGAACCGGCCGACGCGGAACCCGCGCCGGAAGCGGCGGACCGGGCCCGCGGGCAGGAGCAGCACGACCGGAGCTGACTCCGGACGGGCTTCGAAGCTCAGTAAAAGCTCAGATCAATCATGAAGTTCCGGTGCACCGCCCCCTGTGTCGCGTGGCATACTTCGTAGGCGCTCCGCATCCCCCGTCGGAGTGACGGACCGACGCCGGGCAGCTCCCCCCGTGGCTGCTCGGCGTCGCCTTTTTGACCTAGGGTTGAGTGCGTGAACTCCCCTGATTCCCTTCTTTTCCCCGGTTCGGCAGGCCCCGGTGCCACCGTCTGCTCCGCCAAGGGCTGCCGCTCCGCCGCCGTATGGGTGCTCGCCTGGAACAACCCGAAGCTGCACACTCCGGAGCGCCGCAAGACGTGGCTCGCGTGCGACGAGCACCGTGAGCACCTCTCCCAGTTCCTCGGCGTACGCGGCTTCCTGAAGGACGTCGTGACGCTGGAGGAGTGGGAGGAGCCCGCCGCCGGGGGCGACCGGTGAACGCTTCAGCCTCCGATGGCTGACATCGGGCGGTCGGGCTGGAGGAAGGACGGGTCGTCGAGACCGGAGCCCGCCTTCTTGCCCCACATCGCCAGCTTCCAGAGCCGGGCCACCTCCTCGTCCGGGGCGCCGGAGCGCAGGGCGCCGCGCAGGTCCGACTCCTCGCGGGCGAACAGGCACGTGCGCACCTGACCGTCGGCGGTGAGCCTGGTCCGGTCGCAGGCCCGGCAGAACGGTCGCGTCACGGAGGCGATGACGCCGACGCGGTGGGGGCCGCCGTCGACGATCCAGCGCTCGGCCGGAGCCGAGCCCCGTTCGTCCTCGCCCTCCGCGGTGAGCGTGAAGCGCGTACGCAGGGACTCCAGGATGTCACCGGCGGTGATCATTCCGTCGCGCTTCCAGCCGTGCTGTGCGTCGAGCGGCATCTGCTCGATGAAGCGCATCTCGTAGTCGTTCTCGACGGCCCAGGCGAGCAGGTCGGGGGCCTCGTCGTCATTGAGTCCGGGCATCAGCACGGCGTTGACCTTGACCGGGGCCAGGCCCGCGTCCCGGGCGGCCGCCATGCCGTCGATGACGTCGTGGTGGCGGTCGCGGCGGGTCAGGGTCTTGAAGACGTCGGGGCGCAGGGTGTCGAGCGAGACGTTGACCCGGTCCAGACCGGCCGCCTTGAGTGCGGTGGCGGTGCGCTTGAGGCCGATGCCGTTGGTGGTGAGGGACATCTTGGGGCGCGGCGCGAGTGCGGCGCAGCGCTCCACTATCCCCACCAGTCCGGGCCGCAGGAGCGGCTCTCCGCCGGTGAAGCGCACCTCGGTCACCCCGAGGCCGGTCACGGCGATGCCGATGAGCCGCACGATCTCGTCGTCCGTGAGCAGGTCCGGCTTGGCCAGCCACTGCAGACCTTCTTCGGGCATGCAGTACGTACAGCGCAGATTGCAGCGGTCGGTGAGCGAAACACGCAGGTCAGTGGCAACACGGCCATAAGTGTCGATAAGCATCCTCGGCCCCCTCCCCGATCCGGAATTCGTCTGTCTCGAACGCTGTCGAGCCTACGCGACACCTCTGACAACACGAGGGGCCCGATACCACGAGGAGCGGTGTGGCCGCGTCGTACGACTCTACGACGCGGCCACGGGGCACAGCTGTGGGAAAAGGGCTGCCGGTGCGCTCAGTGCGCGCCGATGCCGGTGAGCGACTTGACCTCCAGCTCCGCGTACTTGCCCTTGTCCGGCTCGTCCTTGGACAGGACGGACCCGACCCAGCCGAGCAGGAAGCCGAGCGGGATCGAGATCAGCCCGGGGTTCTCCAGCGGGAACCAGGCGAAGTCCACGCCCGGGAACATCGAGGTGGGCTTGGAGGAGACGACCGGCGAGAACAGCACGAGGCCCACGGACGCGGTCAGACCGCCGTAGATGGACCACAGGGCGCCCTGCGTCGTGAACTTCTTCCAGAACAGGCTGTAGAGGATCGTCGGCAGGTTGGCGGACGCCGCGACCGCGAAGGCGAGGGCGACCAGACCGGCCACGTTCAGGTCGCGGGCGAGCGCGCCCAGCGCGATGGAGACGACGCCGATGGCCACGGTCGCCCAGCGGGCGGCGCTCACCTCTTCCTTCTCGGTGGCCTTGCCGCGCCGGATGACGTTGGCGTAGATGTCGTGCGCGAACGACGACGAGGACGCCAGGGTGAGACCCGCCACCACCGCGAGGATGGTGGCGAAGGCGACCGCCGAGATCACGGCGAGCAGGATCGCGCCGCCGGTCGAGCCGGCGCCGCCGCCGATCTCCAGGGCGGCCAGCGGGGCCGCCGTGTTGCCCGCCTTGTTGGAGGCGATGATGTCGCCGGGCTTGAGCAGGGCCGCGGCACCGAAGCCGAGCACGATGGTCATCAGGTAGAAGGCGCCGATGATGCCGATCGCCCAGTTCACGGACTTACGGGCGGCCTTGGCGGTGGGAACCGTGTAGAAGCGGATCAGGATGTGCGGCAGGCCGGCGGTGCCGAGGACCAGGGCGACGCCGAGCGAGATGAAGTCGAGCTTGGAGGTCCCGGTGGCGCCGTACTTGAGGCCGGGCTCCAGGAACGCCGAACCCTTGCCGCTGTTGGAGGCCGCCGTGCCGAGCAGGTCGGAGAGGTTGAAGTTGAACTTCAGCAGGATCAGGAAAGTGATCAGCAGGGTGCCGGCGATGAGCAGGACGGCCTTGACCATCTGGACCCAGGTGGTGCCCTTCATGCCGCCGATGGTGACGTACACGATCATCAGGATGCCGACGAGGGCGACGATCAGGATCTTGCCGGCGTCGCTGGTGATGCCGAGGAGCAGCGAGACCAGGACGCCCGCGCCCGCCATCTGCGCGAGCAGGTAGAAGATCGACACCACGATGGTGGAGGTGCCCGCGGCGGTGCGCACGGGGCGCTGGCGCATGCGGTACGCGAGGACGTCGCCCATCGTGTAGCGGCCGGAGTTGCGCAGCGGCTCGGCGACGAGGAGCAGCGCGACCAGCCAGGCGACCAGGAAGCCGATGGAGTAGAGGAAGCCGTCGTATCCGAAGAGGGCGATGGCACCGGCGATGCCGAGGAAGGACGCGGCGGACATGTAGTCGCCGGAGATGGCGAGGCCGTTCTGGAAACCGGTGAACTGGCGGCCGCCGGCGTAGAAGTCGGAGGCGCTCTTGGTCTGGCGGCCCGCCCATACCGTGATGAAAAGGGTGGCGACGACGAAAAGGCCGAAGAGGGTGATGATCAGCGGCCGGTGCTCACTGGCGTCGCCGGCGGCGGCGAGCCGGACCGTGGCCGCCGTGGTCAGCGCGGTGCTCATGCGTCGCCCTCCATACGGGACTTGATGGCCTCGGACTTCGGGTCGAGCTGTGTGGCGGCGTGACGCGAGTAGAACCAGGCGATGAGGAAGGTCGTGACGAACTGGGCCAGGCCCAGGACGAGAGCCACGTTGATGTTGCCGAGGACCTTGGTACCCATGAAGCCGCCCGCGTAGTTGGACAGCAGGACGTACAGCAGGTACCAGGCGATGAAGGCGATGGTCAGGGGGAAGGCGAAGGAGCGGTGGGAACGGCGCAGTTCGCCGAACTCCGCACTCTCCTGCACCTCGACGAACTCTTGTGTCGTGTGCCCTGTTCGGATCTGGCCCGTGCCGCCCTGGGGCGGTGGTGCATCGGTTGCCACGGATTCTCCTCGCGACGCGGGTTCGGCTGGGATGGTCAATGTGACCTCGCTGGTGGGGGAAGTGGTGGTGCCCGTCCCCCTGACAACGGCACGGATCGCATGACGATTCGGTTCGGCATCCGCCATTTCTTTTCCCAACACATTGATCCGCACGTGTGATCAGCGCTAGCTTCACTCGTCATGTACCCGCCCCTGCGCACCCGCGCGAGGGACGGCTCTCACGGATGATGTGGAGAACCCATGGCTCATCTGGGATCCAGACGGCAGCGCGCACTGGCGCTGCCCGTCGGACTGGCTCTCACGGCTTCGCTCGGCTTCCTGCCCGGAACGGCCGCTTCGGCCGCGCCGCTGGACGAACCCGCCGCGACGGCGACCGCCACCGGGCCGAAGATGTCGTACGTGGTCAACACCAAGGGCGGTCACGGTGCGAGCGCTTCGGTGAAGCGGGCGATAGCCAGGGCCGGCGGCACCGTGGTGAAGGCGTACGACCAGATAGGCGTCATCGTCGTCCACTCGCAGAATCCGGACTTCGGCCAGCAGATTCGCAGGGCCAAGGGGGTGTCCTCGGCGGGCGCGACCCGCACCGCCCCGCTCACGCCGGTCGGGATCACCGAGGAAGGCACCACGCAGAAGCTGTCCGCGACCGAGGCGGCGAAGGCCGCCGCGGCGGCGGCACCCGGTCAGGAACCGCTGGAGGCCAACCAGTGGGACATCCGCGCCATCGGTGCGGACAAGGCTGCCAAGGTCAACGACGGCAGCCGTGACGTCACCGTCGGTGTGATCGACACCGGTGTCGACGACACCCACCCGGATCTCGCGCCGAACTTCTCCAAGTCCCAGTCGGCCAACTGCGTGGGCGGCGTGGCGGATTCGTCGGAGGGCGCCTGGCGTCCGTACACCGACGGCAGCGACCACGGCACGCACGTCGCCGGTACGATCGCCTCTCCGCGCAACGGACTCGGCGTCGCCGGTGTCGCGCCGGGCGTGAAGCTGGCGGGCATCAAGGTCAGCGAGCCGGGCACCAGCCTCTTCTTCACCGAGGCGGTCGTCTGCGGCTTCGTCTGGGCCGCCGAGCACGACATCGACGTGACGAACAACAGCTATTACGTCGACCCGTGGATGTTCAACTGCAAGGACGACCCGGACCAGAAGGCCCTGCTGGACTCCCTGACGCGTGCCACGAAGTACGCGGAGCGCAAGGGCGCCCTGAACGTCGCGGCGGCGGGCAACTCGGACTTCGACCTGTCGGCCGACGAGATCCTCGACGACTCCAGCCCCAACGACACCACCGCCGTTGACCGGATCATCGACCCGTCCGAGTGCCTGGACGCGCCGACCCAGTTGCCCGGTGTCGTGACGGTCACCTCGACGGGCGTCAAGAACGTCAAGTCGTACTTCTCCAGCTACGGATACGGCGTCGCCGACGTCGCGGCCCCCGGCGGCGACAAGTGGCAGATCCCGGCCACGCCGGACGCCAACGGCCGGGTGCTGTCGACCGTCCTGGGCGGCGGGTACGGCTACAAGCAGGGCACGTCGATGGCCACCCCGCACGTCGCGGGCGTCGCCGCGCTCCTCAAGAGTGCGCACCCGAAGGCCAGCCCCGCGCAGCTCCAGCGCCTGCTCAAGAAGCAGGCCGACAACCCGGGTTGCCCGAGCCACGTCTACGACGCGGCCGGCAACTGGATCGAGGCCACCACCTGTGAGGGCGGCAAGGACTACAACGGCTACTACGGCGCCGGCATCGCCGACGCGCTGGACGCCGTGACCGAGAAGTAAGGAACGCGGCACGAGTGCGCGGGCCGCCCGGTCCTCTTCGGTACCGGGCGGCCCGCCTCGTGCTGTCCCCCGCGGTCCGGACCCCTGGCGCTCAGACGCTTGTGCGGCCTTCCCGGTGCGCCGACGGGGCGGCCGGGGCTTCCTGACGCCCCAGCACACCCGTGACCAGCAGGTACTGCGCGGCCGTGTAGGTGAGCATGACCCAGAAGTCGGGGGCGGGCAGCTGCGGCCATCCGGCGACGCCGGTGGCGATGAGGGTGTCGGAGAGCAGGAAGAGCGCGCCGCCGAGTCCGGCGTACAGGCCGGTTCCGCTCGCGCGAAGCGCCATGAGGGTGAGCAGCAGGCTGTATCCGGCGACCGGGACGCGCAGTTCGGCGGGGAGGCCCGGCCACAGGAGGGCGACGGTGGCGACGAGGGCGACAGCGTACCCGGCGCCGAGCGCCCTGGACGTACGGCCGCGCCGGAACAGCACGAGGTAGCAGACGTGTCCGGCGGCGAAGCAGCCCATGCCGGCCATGAAGGCCCGGTCGGCCCCGGCCAGCAGGAACACGTCGCCGCCCCAGCCGAGGAGCAGCGCGACGACCAGCGTGCGCGGTGCGCCGCGCACGGCCGCGTATGCCGCGAGCAGCGGCATCAGCAGCGGCTTGGCGATCAGGTGGCCGGTGCCCGCCCCGGCGACGAGCGAGCCGAGGTCGGCGAGGACCGCGCCGGCGAAGGCGGCCAGGAGCCCCCGGGCCCACACCGCGCGCCGGTCCGGGGCCGCCCCGTCGCCCGCGCGGGAACCCGTTCCGGCGACGCCCGTACCGGCGCTCACGCAGCGGTTTCCCGCGCCTGCCCGGTCACGGCCGGCTCCGCCGGACGGGGCTGCCAGCCGGGGCCGCCGAAGACCCGGCCCGCGCGCTCGCGCCAGGTGGCCGCCGCCCGTACGTCGCGGGCGATGGCGGCGTACTCGTGGGTCGCGACGCGCAGCGGGTTGTAGGTCTCGATGTTCTTGGTCAGGCCGTAGACGGGCCGCTCGGTCTCGGCCGCGAAAGAGCCGAAGAGCCGGTCCCAGACGATCAGGATGCCGCCGAAGTTCCGGTCCAGGTAGCCGCCCTGGGAGGCGTGGTGGACGCGGTGGTGGGACGGCGTGTTCAGGACGTACTCGAAGGGACGCGGCAGCGTGCCGACCCGCTCGGTGTGCACCCAGAACTGGTAGACGAGGTTCGCGGACGAGCAGAACGCGAGCGCGGCCGGGTGCACGCCGCACGCGATCAGCGGCAGGTGGAACGGCCAGACGGTGAGACTCGTCCAGGGCTGGCGCAGGGCGGTGGTGAAGTTGAACTTGCGGCTGGAGTGGTGGACGACGTGGCAGGCCCACAGGATGCGGACGACGTGGTGGCCCCAGTGGGACCAGTAGTAGAAGAAGTCCTGGGCGAGCAGCATCAGCGGGACCGTCCACCACAGGAGGGGGACGCGGGCGGGCGTCAGTTCGTACACCGCCGTGTAGATCGCGACGATCGGGATCTTCCAGAGGAAGTCGAACGCGATGCTGCCGAGCCCCATGCTGACGCTGGTGACGGCGTCCTTGGTGGCGTAACCGGCGGCGTCCTCGTCGGGATGCAGGCGGTAGCTCACGATCTCGACGACGGTGAGCAGGACGAAGGCCGGTATCGACCACAGCACGACATCGGGCAGGTTCGGCATGCCCGCACGATAGAGGTGGTGCGGAGCGCCCGGCTAGGGGTTGTTACCGACAAGTATGTGAGACGGCTTGTCAGCAGGTCCGCCTCGAAGGCGCGTACGGAATCCTGCCGGGCTGCGCGGTCCGTCCCCGCCGACCGCGCTGCGGCGGCTGTACGTGCCCGGTAGGGACGGCTGCCCGTCGGTGAGGGATCCCGGGCCCCTTGCGCGGGCTGCCGCCGCGGATGCTGTTCCCCTGCCGGAAGACCGACGGCCTCTCGGCGGCACCGCTCGCCGGCCTCCCCGCGCTGCGTACTCCGGGTCTCGGCTTCGCCCGGGAAACGGCGGGCGTCGGTGTCATTCCGGCCGGCGCGGGTCCGGAGAACCTCACCGTCCGCCCGTGTCCGGGCACCACCGTGCGCGGAGCGGCCCTCTTCCCACCGGAGCGGCTCGTCCGCCACCACTAGACCCCCGCCGCCCCCAGCAGCAGCCCCGCCCCGTGCGTCACCGCCATCGCCAGCGCGCCGCCCGCCATGTTCCGCAGCACCGCCGGGCGGGACGGCGCCGCGCCCAGCCTGGCGCTGCCCCAGCCGGTCAGGGCCAGGGCGATCAGCACCGAGACGACCGTGACCGGAAGGCGCCAGGACGCCGGCGGGAGGACGATCGCCAGGAGGGGGAGCAGCGCGCCCACCGTGAAGGCGATGAAGCTGGCGCCCGCCGCGTGCCAGGGGTTCGTGAGGTCCTCGGGGTCGATTCCGAGTTCCACGCGCGCGTGCGCGCGCAACGCGTCGCGTTCGGTGAGCTGCTGGGCGGCTTCGCGCGCCACGTCCTCGGACAGGCCTCGCGCCGCCAGCATCCGGGTGAGTTCGTCCAGCTCCGCCTCCGGTTCCTCCCGCAGTTCGCGCCTCTCCTCGGCCAGCGCCGCCTCCTCCGAGTCGCGCTGCGTCGACACCGATACGTACTCCCCCGTCGCCATCGACATCGACCCGGCCAGCAGTCCCGCGAGGCCCGCCGTCAGGAGCGCGGACCGCTCGTCGGTCGCCCCGGCGACGCCGACGACGATGCCGGCGGTGGAGACGACGCCGTCGTTGGCCCCCAGCACCCCGGCGCGCAGCCAGTTCAGCCGGGAGCCGAGGCCCCCGCCGTGGACTTCGTCATGCGTCAGGTCGGTCACCCGGGGAGGGTCTCACCCGCGCCGCCGCCGGACGCGTACCGACCCGCCCCACCGGCGGTCCGCGCACCCGGGCGGCCGGGGCTGTCAGCGGGGGCCCGTATCCTCAATGACCATGCTCGAAGACCACTCGACAGCAGCGCCGTGGCCGACCGCCTACCCGAAGGGGTACGCAGTCGTCGACGTGGAGACCACCGGACTCGCGCGCGACGACCGGATAATCTCCGCTGCCGTCTACCGGCTGGACTACCGGGGGGACGTCGAGGACCACTGGTACACGCTGGTCAACCCCGAGCGCGACCCGGGCCCCGTCTGGATCCACGGGCTGACCAGCGACGTGCTCGCGGACGCCCCGCTGTTCCCGGACATCGCGGCCGAGCTGTCCGAGCGGCTCGACGGCCGGGTGCTCGTCGCGCACAACGCGATGTTCGACTGGTCGATGATCGCCCGGGAGTACGCGCGCGCCGAGCGCACCGCGCCCGTCCAGCAGCGGCTGTGCACCATCGCGCTCTCCAAGGAGCTCCGGCTCCCCCTGCCCAACCACAAGCTGGAGTCCCTGGCCGCGCACTTCGGCGTCGTACAGCAGCGGGCGCACCACGCCCTCGACGACGCACGCGTGCTCGCCGAGGCGTTCCGCCCGAGCCTGCGCGCGGCGGCGCGAGACGGGGTGCGGCTGCCGCTGCTCGAATGCCGGCCGCTCACCGAGTGGTCGGACTCGCCCCCGGCCCCCCGGGCCGGCTACCAGCCGTCGTACCGGGGAGCGGGCGGCGCGAGCAGCTGGCGCCCGTCGCGCAAGCGTCCGGCCTGCCCCTACCCGAACCCCGGGCGGTACGAGCCGGGCAAGCTGCTCCGGCAGGGCATGCGGGTGGCGTTCTCGGGTGACACGTCCGTGGACCGCGAGCTGCTGGAGGACCGGGCGGTCGAGGCGGGGCTGCACATCGCGACGAGCGTCTCCCGGCTCACCAGTCTGCTCGTCACCAACGATCCCGACTCGGCCACCTCCAAGACGGTCAAGGCCAAGGCGTTCGGCACCCCCGTCGTCGACGAGGCCGCCTTCACCCAGCTGCTGCGGGACGTGGTCGCGGCCGAGGGGCAGGCCCCGCGGCACGGGCAGGTCCCGGCAGACGGGTGATTGGCAGGCGACTCGCCCGCCGACCGCTCGCCCAGTCGCCGCCCGGCGTCCCACCCTGTGGCGCATGGCACGTTGCGAGGTATGCGGAAACGACTACGGCATGTCCTTCGAGGTGCACGCGCAGGGCGCGGTGCACGTCTTCGACTGCTTCTCCTGCGCCATCCACCGGATGGCGCCGATCTGCGAACACTGCCGGGTCCAGATCATCGGCCAGGGCGTGGAGGCCGAGGGCCGCTGGTTCTGCAGCGCGCACTGTGCGCGCGCGGAGGGGAAGGTGGGCATCGTCGACAAGGTCTGACGCCCGGGTCCGGCGCCGCGGCGCACATCCGGGGCTCGCCCCCGGCGGGTGACCCACCCGCCGGGGAGCACCGCGCGCCAGGTAACGTCAAGGACGTGTACCGCTTCCTGTTGTCCCGGCAGTGGGTGATCCTCACCCTCCTGATGCTCGCCCTCATCCCCACCATGGTGGAACTGGGATTCTGGCAGCTGCACCGTCACGAGCACCGGGTCGCGCAGAACGAACTGATCTCGGGCAACCTCAGGGCGAAGCCCCTGCCCGTCGGTGACATCACCTCCCCCGGGCACGACGTTCCGCGCGCCGACTACTGGCGCCGGGTGACCGCCACCGGTACGTACGACACCGCGCACGAAGTCGTCGTGCGCCGCAGGACCGACGCCGACGACCAGGTCGGCTTCCACGTCCTCACCCCGCTGGTCATGGACGACGGCCGCGCCGTCCTCGTCAACCGCGGCTGGGTCCCCTTCGGCGCCGACCAGCAGGCGTTCCCCGAGATCCCGGCCGTCCCCAAGGGCGAGGTCACCGTCACCGGGCGCCTCAAGGCCGACGAGACGACGGCGGGCAGCGGCATCAAGGACCTGAGCGGCCTGCCGCCCCGCCAGGTCATGCTGATCAACAGCGAGCAGCAGGCGAAGACGCTCTCGCGGCCCGTCCTCGGCGGGTACATCGAGCAGACCGAGCCCGTCCCGGCCGGTCCGAAGCCGCAGCTCGTGCCCGAGCCCGACGCCGACTCCATCGGCCCGCACATGGCGTACGCCGTCCAGTGGTGGCTGTTCACCGCCGCGGTGCCGGTCGGCTGGGTCGTTCTCGTACGCCGCGAACTGCGCGACCGCGCACAGGCCGCCGAATCCGGCGGGGCGGGCGGGACAGGCGGGTCCGGCGAGGGGACACCGGCCGAGCCGGCCAGCGCCGACGCCTGAGCCGGCGTCCGCCGTTCCCCCGGATACGGCTTAACGCCGTCCCGCCGTGGGAACACGAGTGGGCGTGACCCAACTCATCGAGGACTACGCGCTCATCGGGGACCTGCAGACCGCGGCACTGGTCGGCAGAGACGGTTCCATCGACTGGCTCTGCCTGCCCCGCTTCGACTCGGCCGCCTGCTTCGCCGCGCTGCTCGGTGACGAGGAGAACGGGCACTGGCGCATCGCCCCGTCCGGCGGGGGCTCCTGCACGCGCCGGTCCTACCGGGGGAACAGCCTCATCCTGGAGTCGGTCTGGGAGACCAGCTCCGGCACGGTCAAGGTCACCGACTTCATGCCGCAGCGCGACCGGGCCCCCGATGTCGTACGGATCGTCGAGGGCCTTTCGGGCGCGGTGTCGATGCGCTCCACGCTCCGGCTGCGCTTCGACTACGGCAACATCGTGCCGTGGATGCGCCGCACGAACGGCCACCGGGTGGCCATCGCGGGTCCCGACTCCGTCTGGCTGCGCTGCGACGCCACGGACCGGGTGAAGACCTGGGGCCAGCAGTACACCACCTACTCGTCGTTCACCGTCGCCGAGGGCGAGAAGGTGGCGTTCGTCATGACGTGGCACCCGTCGCACGAGCCGCAGCCCGAATTCATCGACCCGTACGAGGGCCTGGAGCACAGCCTCCACGACTGGGAGGAGTGGGCCGCCCACTGCCGGTACGAAGGCCCGTACCGCGAAGCCGTGCTGCGCTCCCTCATCACCCTCAAGGCACTCACGTACGCCCCGACCGGCGGCATCGTCGCCGCCCCCACCACCTCGCTCCCGGAGGAGATCGGCGGCGTACGCAACTGGGACTACCGCTACTGCTGGCTGCGCGACTCCACCCTCACCCTCGGCGCGCTCGTCGCCGCCGGCTACACCGAAGAGGCCGGGGCCTGGCGCGACTGGCTGCTGCGGGCGGTCGCGGGCGACCCGGCCGACCTGCAGATCATGTACGGGCTCGCCGGTGAGCGCCGGCTTCCCGAGACGGACCTGCCGTGGCTGGGCGGGTACGAGGGGTCCAGGCCCGTCCGCACCGGCAACGCGGCCGTCGATCAGCTCCAGCTCGACGTGTACGGCGAGGTCATCGACTCCCTCCACCTGGCGAGAGCGTCGGGCCTGCGCCCCAAGCCGCAGGCGTGGAACCTCCAGCTCAGCCTGCTCGGCTTCCTGGAGTCCAACTGGCGCGAGCCGGACGAGGGCCTGTGGGAGGTCAGGGGGCCGCGCCGGCACTTCGTGCACTCCAAGGTGATGGCGTGGGTCGCGGCCGACCGCGCCGTGCGCGCCCTGGAGGAGGACCCGACGCTGCCCGGCGACGCGGACCGGTGGCGGGCGATGCGCGACGAGGTGCACCGGGAGGTCTGCGAGAAGGGGTACGACCCCGAGCGCAACACCTTCACGCAGTGGTACGGCTCCGCCGAACTGGACGCCGCCACGCTCCTCATCCCCCGGACCGGCTTCCTGCCGCCGGACGATCCGCGGGTCGTCGGGACGGTCGAGGCGGTGCAGTCCGAGCTCGGCCACGGCGGCTTCATCCGCCGCTACAGCACGGACGGCCGCAGCGTCGACGGGCTGCCGGGCGACGAGGGCACCTTTCTGGCCTGCTCGTTCTGGCTGGTCGACGCGTTGCGGATGACGGGCCGGACGAAGGAGTCCCGGGAGCTCTTCGAGCGGCTGCTGACGCTGCGCAACGACGTGGGGCTGCTCGCCGAGGAGTACGACCCGGTCTCCGGGCGGCAGCTCGGAAACTTCCCCCAGGCGTTCAGTCATATCGGACTGGTGGGGTCCGCGCTCGCCCTCGACGGTGCGGAGGCGGCAGGATGACCCCATGGATCTTGAACTGAAGGACCGGGTGTACGTCGTCACCGGAGCCAGTCGCGGGCTCGGCTTCGCCTCCGCGCGCAGGCTCACCCAGGAAGGCGCGAAGGTCGTCGTGAGCGGCCGTGACGCGAAGACGGCCGCCGACGCCGCCGCGGAGCTCGGCCCGAACGCGGTGGCGGTCGCCGCGGACAACGCCGATCCCGCGGCGGCCGGGCGTCTGATCGCGGCCGCCCGCGCGCACTTCGGGCGCTTCGACGGCATTCTCATCAGCGTCGGCGGCCCGGCGCCGGGCTCCGCCGCCGACAACACGGACGAGCAGTGGCAGGCGGCCTTCGACTCCGTCTTCCTCGGAGCGGTACGGCTGGCCCGCGCGGCGGCGGCCGAGCTCTCCGAGGGCGGTGTCATCGGCTTCGTCCTTTCCGGCTCGGTCCACGAGCCGATCCCCGGCCTCACCATCTCGAACGGTCTGCGGCCGGGGTTGGCCGGCTTCGCGAAGTCCCTCGCCGACGACCTGGGCCCGCGGGGCATCCGCGTGGTGGGCCTGCTGCCGGCCCGGATCGACACGGACCGGGTGCGCGAGCTGGACGCCCTGTCCGGCGACAGCGACGCGGCGCGCGCGGCCAACGAGTCGCGCATCCCGCTGGGCCGTTACGGCACGCCGGTTGAGTTCGGCAAGGCTGCCGCGTTCCTGCTGTCCCCGGCCGCGTCGTACCTGACGGGCATCATGCTCCCGGTCGACGGCGGCGCCCGCCGCGGCTTCTGACTCCTCCGGTGAGCGCGTCCCCGGCCGCCGGAAGGACACCGGGGTGTCCTTCCGGCGGCCGGGGGCCCGTGTCAGCTCACCCGCCGCGCCCGGTGCCTGACCTCACGCAGCCGGACCTCCGCCGGCAGCGAATCCAGCCTCGCCGAAGCGCGCGCGTGAGCCAGCGGCCCCTGCGTGAACCCCGACAGCGTCCCGGCCGGCTGCGCGTGGGGTGGAAGGCGCAGCGCGACCCGCGCCCGGGGCGCCTGCCGCCGGCCCGTCAGCGTCACGCGTGCCCGTTCCACTCCGTCCAGCGTCTGCGCCTCGTCCGCCAGCACGTTCTCCAGCGCCCGCCCCCGCACCACCGCGCCCTCGCCGTCACCGCTGTCAACCAGCACTTCGGCGAGCCGGGCACGGCGCAGCTGGGCGAGCAGCCACCACAGCGCGAAGAGGACCAGCAGCGCGAGGGCCGCGATGACGGCCGGCCACCACCATCCCGCGTCCCGCCACCGCGTACGGTCGGCCTCGCTCAGCAGCACGTCGTCGGGCCCGTCGAAGGGCCACCACGACGGTACGGACGCACCGGTCCCGGCAGCGAGCACCGCTCCGCCCAGGGCGAGCAGCAGCAGGCCCACGAGTCCGAGCAGGACACGGTTGACCTTCTTGGGCATCGCCTCGTCACCCCTTCCTTGCCGGCCGGCCGACCCGCACGGACAGGCGCGGCTGCCGGGCGAGTCCGAGCTGCTGGATGCCGGCCGCGACCGCCGCGTCCAAGTCGGCCCGTACCTCGCCGAGTTCACGGAAGTGGGACACGGCCCGCACGCGCACTTTGGAGCGCCCCACCCGTACCCGTGCGGACTGCACGCCGGACACCTCCATGGCCCGGTCCCGCAGCATCGTCGCGGCGGCGGGACGGTCGAGTCCGGCCCGCACGTCGGCGGACGTACGCCGCATGGGCAGAATCGCGCGCAGCCCGGGCGTGACGGCGAGAAGCAGCAGCCACAGGCCGAGCGCCGCGAGGACGCCCGCGCCGACCAGCACCCACACGTCGTCCAGGGGCCGTGTCGCGAGGCCGTCCGCCAGTTCGCGGCGCCACTTCATCGCGGAGTGGCCGGCCCGTACCGCCGCGATGTCGTACAGCAGCGGACCGGTGCCGGCGAGCACCGCCAGGGCGACCAGCGCGGCCGGCACCCGGCGGGCGGACCAGAAGCGTCCGGACCTCCCGCCGCCGCCCTGCTCCAGGGTCGGTACCGGGCCGTGCATCCCGGCGGCCGGGGACTGGCCGGGTCCGGGAGGACCGGGGGGACCGGACGGATCGGGATGCCCCTGTGCGCGTGTGACGACGGGGAGCGGCTGCGTACGGCTGTCGGGTTCGCTCATCGGACCTTCCCCCGTTCCGCATGGAGC
This sequence comes from Streptomyces sp. Wb2n-11, assembly GCF_001049855.1. NCBI lineage: Bacteria > Bacillati > Actinomycetota > Actinomycetes > Kitasatosporales > Streptomycetaceae > Streptomyces > Streptomyces sp. Wb2n-11. The sequence goes on along the minus strand of NZ_CVPB01000001.1, from coordinate 5,486,060 downwards.
GCCTGCGCCGAGTGCAGCCGCTCGACCTGGACCGCCACCTCGGACACTTCCATCCCCGCCAGCCCCCGTACGCCCTGTGCGACACGGCGCCGCACCGCGCCGCACTGGCCGCCGATGTCGGAGGGGTAGCCGAGTTCGAGGACGACGCGCACCCGTGCCGTGTCGTGGTGGACCGTCACCGTGGCATACGGCGCCCTGCCACCCTCGGGCACCTCTCCGAGCGCCTCGCGCGCCGCCCGGGCGGCGATCTTCGCGACGACCCGGTCGGCGATCCGGGTCGCACCACGCTCGGCGGCCTCGACCTGACCGGCGGCCATCGCGGGGGTCACCTCGGCCGGTCGCCGCGTTCACGCACGCGGAAGAGATCGCCCGGTTCAAGATCGCCGTCGGCGAACCGGCCCACTACGAAGCCGATCGCGCCCAACGCCGCCACCAGGAGAAATGCTCCGAAACCGCCGAAATATCCGGCGAACCCGAGCGCCATGCCGGCCGCAAGGCCGACTACCGCCATGTTCATCCTGCGCTCCCTCTACTGAAGACGTGACTCCGGCTCGTCCTCTGCCTCGTCGGGCAGCTTCACATCACTGACCGCGATATTGACCTCAACGACTTCAAGCCCTGTCATGCGCTCCACGGACGACACGACGTTCTGGCGGACAGTGCGGGCGACATCGGTGATCGATACGCCGTACTCGACGACGATCTCCAGGTCGAGAGCCGTCTGCACCTCGCCGACCTCGGCCTTCACACCCCGGGTGACGGACTTGGTTCCGCCGGGCACCCGGTCGCGGACGGCCCCGAACGTGCGGGAGAGACCGCTGCCCATGGCGTGCACGCCCAGTACGTCGCGGGCCGCGAGGCCGGCGATCTTCTCGACCACACCGTCGGCGATGGTGGTGCGCCCCCGGCCGGACGGGTCACCGCCACCCCGCTCGGTCATCGAGGGCCTGTTCCCCTCGTAGCCGGGCCCGTCCTTGCCGGGGTTGTCGGGCCGGTCGCTCTGCGCGGTGCCACTCATGGCCGTTCGTCCCCTTCCGGGCGGTACTGGGCCCTACTGCACACATTAGGTGCGGTTGCCCGATCTCGCGCCGGGGATGCGGCAGGCTGGGGCAATGGCACCTGACGGATGGACGCGGGCAGTACGACAACGACTCGACCTGGGCAGACTGCTGCCTCTGGGCGAAGCGGCGGACGGCGCATGGCTGGCGGAGAAGGCGGCCGGCCCGGTTCTGCGGCGGGCGGCGGCGGGGGTCGCCGGCGTCGGTCTGGGGGCTCTGCGGATCGCGCTCGCGGACCCGGACACGGCCGCCGAGCCCGCCGTTTCACCGCCCCCGAGCGCGCTGCCGCCCGGGCCGCTGCGCATCGAGGCGGACTTCACGGCCACGGCCGGGGGCGAGCCGCTGCCGCAGCGGGCGGAGCGGCTGCGCATCGCGCTGCGGGAGGCGGCGTCGGCCCGGCTGGGACTCATGGTCACCGCGGTGGACCTGCGGGTGACGGAGCTGGTGGAGGAGGGGCAGGAACCCGTCGCCACCGCTCCCCCGGACGAGGGAAACGACGAGGACGAGGCGAGCGGCGAAGGCGGGGAACGCGGCGGGGCGCACGGTGACGGCTCGCCCCGCCCGGAGGAGGAGGCCGCGAGCCGGGCGGCCGCGGAGGCCGCCGCGGCCGTCCCCGGCGTGGTGCGCTTGACCCGCGTCCTCGGCCCCCCGGTCCACCTCGCCGACGGCCACGTACGCGTGGAGCTGGTGGTGGTGGCGGACCGCCGCGCGCTGGCGGTCGCCCTGGCCGTGCGCAAGGCGGTCCGCGAGGCGGTCGCGACGGTCCGGGGCAGCCGGCCCACCGTGGCCGTCCTGGTGACCGGCGTGGAGTGACTCAGTCGCCGATTCCCGCGAGGTCGCGGAGCCTGCGGGCCTGGGCGGCGCGCTCCGCGACGCGCTGTTCCTCGTACGTGCGCGAGGCCGCGCCCTGGAGCAGTGCCTTGGTCTCGATCACGGCGTCGCGCGGCGCGGCCAGCAGCGCGCTCGCCAAGTCCCGTACGGCGCCGTCGAGTTCGTCGCCCGGCACCACCAGATTGGCGAGACCGATGCGCTCGGCCTCCGCCGCGTGGACGAAGCGTCCGGTGGCGCAGATCTCCAGGGCGCGGGCATAGCCGACGAGGCCGTGCAGCGGGTGCGTACCGGTGAGGTCGGGGACGAGGCCGAGGCTGGTCTCGCGCATGGCGAACTGCACGTCCTCGGCGACGACCCGCAGGTCGCAGGCGAGGGCGAGCTGGAAACCGGCACCGATGGCATGTCCCTGTACGGCGGCGACGGTCACCAGGTCGCTGCGCCGCCACCAGGTGAACGCCTCCTGGTACTCGGCGATGACCGCGTCGAGGTCTTCGTCGGAGCCGCGCGCCAGGTCGAGGAAGGAGGGCTCACCGTCGAACCCCTCGGGGCTGAACGCCTGCCGGTCCAGGCCGGCGGAGAAGGACTTGCCCTCGCCGCGCAGCACCACGACCCGCACGTTGCCGGGCAGAGACCGTCCGGCTTCCGTCAACGCCCGCCACAGAGCGGGAGACTGGGCGTTGCGCTTGGCCGCATTGGTCAGGGTCACCGTGGCAACGGCGTCCTCGACGGTGAGTCGTACGCCGTCCTTGTCGAGCACAGAGTCGAGCGAAGCCATGTGGCGCCTCCGGTTCGGGTGGCAGTCGTGCGGTCAGTAAGTGACTGCACAGTAACCACCCGGGCGATCCTGCGATCGACCGGGTGGTCACCGCCCAAGAACCGGTGAGCCGGGCCCGCCCGGGGCTGTCAGGCCGAAGCGGCCTTCTTGCCTCGCGTCGCCCCGCCGCGTCCCCGCAGCGTGACTCCGGACTCGCTGAGCATCCGGTGTACGAATCCGTAGGAGCGGCCGGTCTCTTCGGCCAACGCCCGGATGCTCGCACCGGAGTCGTACTTCTTCTTCAGGTCTGCCGCGAGCTTGTCGCGCGCGGCGCCGGTTACCCGGCTGCCCTTCTTCAGAGTCTCGGCCACCCGTGCCTCCTCAAGGAAGTGCGCTCTGAACTCTCATGATCACCCCTTCCGGGCTTCCTGGCCACCCATTCGGCAAGGTCTGTACAACAAGGTTTGCCGGGAAGGAACCGCACGCCACAAGTGGAATAGAGAATTCCGATGGCTTCTCGCCGTACGGCCGGACGGGGGACGGAGGGAACGGGCAGGTCAGCGCGGGTAAACGATCAGCGGAACGCAAAGGGCCCGCCCCACGGGGGACGGGCCGCAATCCGGTGCATGACACGCCACGGCACGAGAGCCACTCACTCAGATGAAGGATCACCCGTAAGCCGAATGATCCAGCCCGAGTGGATCAGGCCAGGGCGACGAGGTCCTTGTAGTCGGGGCCCCACAGGTCCTCCACGCCGTCCGGCAGCAGGATGATCCGCTCCGGCTCCAGCGCGTCGACCGCGCCCTCGTCGTGGGTGACGAGGATGACGGCGCCCTTGTAGGTGCGCAGGGCGCCGAGGATCTCCTCGCGGCTGGCCGGGTCGAGGTTGTTCGTCGGCTCGTCGAGGAGCAGGACGTTGGCGGACGAGACGACGAGGGTCGCCAGCGCGAGACGGGTCTTCTCGCCGCCGGAGAGGACCCCGGCCGGCTTGTCGACGTCGTCGCCGGTGAAGAGGAACGAGCCGAGCGTCTTGCGGACCGAGACGAGGTCGAGGTCGGGCGCCGCCGAGCGCATGTTCTCCAGGACGGAGCGCTCCGGGTCGAGGGTCTCGTGCTCCTGGGCGTAGTAGCCGAGCTTGAGGCCGTGGCCGGGGATGACCTCGCCGGTGTCGGGCTTCTCCGCGCCGCCGAGCAGGCGCAGCAGCGTCGTCTTGCCCGCGCCGTTGAGGCCGAGGATGACGACCCGCGAGCCCTTGTCGATGGCCAGGTTGACGTCGGTGAAGATCTCCAGCGAGCCGTACGACTTGGACAGGCCCTCCGCCATCAGCGGGGTCTTGCCGCAGGGCGCGGGGTCCGGGAACCGCAGCTTGGCGACCTTGTCGGAAACGCGTACCGCTTCGAGGCCGGAGAGCAGGCGCTCGGCGCGCTTGGCCATGTTCTGCGCGGCGACGGTCTTGGTGGCCTTGGCGCGCATCTTGTCGGCCTGCGAGTTGAGGGCGGAGGCCTTCTTCTCGGCGTTCTGGCGCTCGCGCTTGCGGCGCTTCTCGTCGGCCTCGCGCTGCTGCTGGTACAGCTTCCAGCCCATGTTGTAGACGTCGATCTGCGAGCGGTTGGCGTCCAGGTAGAAGACCTTGTTGACGACCGTCTCGACCAGCTCGACGTCGTGGGAGATCACGATGAAGCCGCCGCGGTACGTCTTGAGGTAGTCCCGGAGCCAGGCGATCGAGTCGGCGTCGAGGTGGTTCGTCGGCTCGTCGAGGAGCAGGATGTCGGCGTCCGAGAAGAGGATGCGGGCCAGCTCGACACGGCGGCGCTGACCGCCGGAGAGCGTGTGGAGGGGCTGGCCGAGCACGCGGTCGGGCAGGCCGAGCGCGGCGGCGATGGTGGCGGCCTCGGCCTCGGCGGCGTACCCGCCCTTGGTGAGGAACTCCGTCTCCAGGCGCTCGTACTTCTTCATCGCCTTTTCGCGGGTGGCGCCCTGCCCGTTCGACATGCGCTCCTCGTTCTCGCGCATCTTGCGCAGGACCGAGTCGAGGTCGCGGGCGGACAGGATGCGGTCGCGGGCGAGGACGTCGAGGTCGCCGGTGCGGGGGTCCTGCGGGAGGTAGCCGACCTCGCCGGAGCGGGTGATGGTGCCCCCGGCGGGGGTGCCCTCACCCGCGAGGCACTTGGTGAGGGTGGTCTTGCCCGCGCCGTTGCGGCCGACGAGGCCGATGCGGTCGCCCTTGGCGATGCGGAAGGAAGCGGACTCGATGAGCAGGCGGGCGCCGGCGCGCAGCTCGATGCCGGAGGCGGTGATCAAGGGAAAAACTCCAGGGCGGTATGGACGGCGGAAGGGACGGGCGGAGGGATTTCTTCGACGCCGTCTAATGCACAAGGAGAGTTGCCATAGACCCAGTCTAACGGTCGTGCGCAACTACTTTTCGGACACGGGTTGCGTCCCGCGACCGGGCCCTCCCGGGCCTCCGTGCCCTCCCGCCGTCCGACGGCCGGGGCGACGGAGGCCCGGGGGCACGCCCCGGCCGTTTCGCTCCGCCCGCTACACCCCGCCCGTGTGCACCTGGAAGGCCGCCCGGCGCATGGCCTTGGCGAGGGCCGGGTCCGGGTGGGCCGCGGCCAGGGCCACCAGGACCTGGACGGTCCGCGGGTGGCCGACGGCGCGGACCTCGTCGAGCAGGGCCGGCACGGTCGACTGCACGGCGGCGTCGAGATGGCGCACCAGCAGCTCGACGTCGCCGTGGTCGGCGACGGCCGCGGCGGTGTCCACCCAGAGCCAGGTGGACTCCTCGCGGGTGAGAATCTCGTGGACGTCCTCGGGGTCGGCGCCCTCGTACTCCGCCAGCCACAGCAGGGCGTAGGGGCGCAGCGAACCGTCGTCGGCCGCGGCCCGCACGCCGGACTCCGCCGGGGCACCGACCACCCGCAGCGCGTCGAAGGCGAGTCCGCGCAGCAGCGCGTCCTCGCCGCGGGCGGCTTCGAGGAGCTCGGTGACGGCGCTGGAGACGGTACGGGCGGCGAGCCAGGCGCGGTACTCGGCGCGGGCGGGGCCCGGGGTCAGGCGTGCGCAGCCGCGCAGCATGTCCTCGGCGGACTGCTCGATGTTCCCGGCGGGGCTCTGGGCCGCGACGCAGATCTGCTCCAGCTTGACCCACACCGCCCAGTTGCCGAGCGCGGTGAGGGTGGCGAGCCCGGGGCCCAGGGTCAGGGCGCCGACGGCCGCCTGGCCCTCCAGGGCCCAGTCGAGGAGGAGGGAGAGAGGTGCGCCCGGGGCCGCGGGAGCGGGGAGCGGCTGGGAGTCGTAGGGGACCTCGCAGCGCTCTTCTCGGAGCTCGACGACACGCTGTTCGAGCAGGTCGAGCAGCGCCGGCACCTGAACGGGGCCGGCCGAGAGCTGGAGGAGGGAGAGCACCTGGGGGAGGGCTTCCACGACCTCGGCGACGGACGTGCCGGTGATGCCCTCCGGGGCGGGGTGGACGATCGACCAGGCGTCGAAGAGCGCGACCCAGCCGCGCAGGACGGCCGCGTCGTCGCGGTCCCAGGCGCGCAGCCGCCAGCCCGGGCGGGCGCGGTCGCCGTGCAGTTCGATCAGACCGGCGAGCCTGGCCCTGTCCCAGCCCGCGCGGACCTGCGCCGGCGTCAGTCCCAGCTCGGACGCGGCCTGTCGGGCGGCCGCGGCGGAGAGGGCACCGTCCCGGCCGGGCCCGATGTGGGACTTTCCGCCGCGCGGCGACGGAGAGGCCCAGCGTGCGACCCGTACGGCGTCGGCGAGCACGGCCCTGGCCTGACGGGCCAGTTCCGCGGGGGGCGGGGTGCCCTCGGGGGGCCTCGGGGCCGGGCGGGTACGCCGGTTCGTCACGGCCTGGGATCCACCCTGGGAAGCCAGGGGGAGGGCAGCGGCGAGGGGTCGCGGGCGGACAAGTCGGAGCCTGGAGTCGCGCGGTGTACGGGACGTCACGGGGAGCAGTCTCGCCGCTGACGCCCCGAAAGCCCAAACGGAATCGAACTCGCCGCTCATGGGCCTGTTCACAGGCGCGTTCACGGGCGCCGACCGGCCGGAACATTTCCCCCGCCCGCTCTTCCCGCCGCGACGGTCCTCGGCCTCGCCGCGTACGGGCAGGTACTACATCAAAGGGGTCAGGAAGCGGCGCAGGGTCTCTTCGTAGGTGGCCGGATCGGCGTTCCACATGGCCGCGTGGGGCGCGCGCGGGACGGTGTGGAGCACCGCCAGGTCGGGGAGGAGCCGCGCGAGCTCCCGCGAGGAGTGCCACGGGGCCACGGCGTCGTCCGGACCGTGGATGATCAGTGTGGGCACGCGCAGCCCTCCGGGGCCGGTCGCCTCGCGCAGGCGGTCGCCGCGCAGTCCCGTGCTGCCCTGCACGGCCCTGACGGCGAGCGGAAGGAGCACGCCCGGCGTGTGCCGGGCGGCCGCCAGGGCCCGCACCGTGGCCTTCCAGTCGAGGACCGGGGAGTCGAGTACGACGCCGCTGACGCGGTCTCGGAGCGGGGAGCGCACCGCGGCGTGCGCGGCCATGGCCGCGCCGGTGGACCAGCCGTGCAGGATGACGCGCTCCGCGCCGCGCCGGACGGCGTAGCGGATCGCGGAGTCCACGTCGCGCCATTCGGAGTCGCCGAGGTGGCCGAGACCGCCCGGCGGCCTGGGGGCACCGGCGTCGCCCCGGTAGGCGAGGTCGAGGACGGGAAGCTGCTGGCCCAGCAGGAAGGGCAGGATGTTCATGGGGTGCGCGCGGGTGGTGCCGAGGCCGTGCACGGTGATCACCCAGGTGTCGCGGGTGCCCGGCAGGAACCAGGCGGGCAGTGCGCCGAGTTCGCCGGGGACGTCCACGTCGGTGTGGTCGAGGCCGAGTGCGGTGCGCGGATCGCCGACGTACACCTGCGGGGTGAGCCGCACCCTGGTGCCCGGGCCGAGCGTGCCGTGGCTGACGCGTTCCAGGCGGCGTACGACGGTGTCCGCGGTGTGCGGCGCGTCGTCGAGGACGGGGCCGACGACGGCGTGGACGCCGAGCCCCTCGATGCCGTACGTGCCGGGGCGCAGCGACGCCAGGCAGCGGGTCAGGGTGATCCGTCCCGCCGCGGTGGCGTGCACGGTGAGGCGGGGGTCGCGGGGCAGCGGCCTGCCGGGCGACGCCTTGAGTGCGGCGTCGCCGGCGTAGCGGCCGACCGCGACCGCTGCCGCGCCGACGCCGAGGAGTGTGGTGACGGCCGCTGCCGTCGCTGTAGCCGGGCGCACTGCTCCAGTGTCCGCACAGGAGGGACCCGGGGCCAGTGGGCGGGGCCGGACGGCCGCGTGTCGGGTCAGCCGGGCTGGCCGTAGCCGCTCAGCTTCTCCTGTACTTCGCGCAGCTGTCCGGCGGAGAGCAGGGACGGTTCGCGCCCCGGCACCGAGCTCGCGGTGAGCCAGAGCCTGCACATCCACTCCAGCTGCGCGGTGCGGTCGTACGCCTGGTCGAGGGTGTCCCCGTAGGTCACGGTGCCGTGGTTGCGCAGCAGGCAGCCGGAGCGGCCGCGCAGGGCTTCGAGCATGTTCTCGGCCAGCTCCGGCGATCCGTACGTGGCGTACGGGGCGGTGCGGACGGGGCCGCCGAGGGCCGCGGCCATGTAGTGCACGAGGGGCAGCTCGGCGACGAGGGTGGAGACGGCCGTGGCGTGCACGGCATGGGTGTGGACCACGGCTCCGGCGGTGGTGGTGCGGTAGACCGCGAGGTGCATCGGGAGCTCGCTGGTCGGGACGAGGCCGCCGAGGACCTGGTTCCCGCCGAGGTCGACGACGACGGCGTCCTCCGGCCGCAGCCGGTCGTACGGGACTCCGCTCGGGGTGACGAGGACCAGCTCCCCGACCCGTACGGAGACATTTCCGGAGGTGCCGACCACCAGCCCTTCCCGCACTGTCCTGCGGGCCGTGGCCACCAGGTCGTCCCATGCCCGTTCGATCGCGTCCCGCGCGTCGCGCGCGTCCTGCCGCTGCTCAGCCATGCGGAGATCCTGCCAGCCGGGCCGGAGGGCCGGGAGAGCCAGGAGAGCCGGAGGGGAGCCTGCCGAGTGACCAGGATCTCTTCGGCGGCTCCCGGGCCGGGTTCAAGGGGCTCGCGAGGGGCTGGAGGCCCCCGCTTGCGGCCGGTCACCGCCGGCCTCCGCCGTTCCGGCACAACCGGAATGGCCGCGATGTGTTCCGGGTCACCACACCGCCCGCCCCAGTTCACCTTCCGTTCACCCAGGTTGCCTACGGTCCACGTGCCACTGACCTCAAACGATTGCCTGGGTAAATGGAACACATCACGCTTCTCCTCGGGATCGTGATCGTCACCGCTCTCGTGTTCGACTTCACGAACGGTTTCCACGACACTGCCAACGCGATGGCGACCACCATCTCGACTGGCGCTCTCAAGCCCAAGACGGCGGTGGCCATGTCCGCCGTGCTGAACCTCGTCGGCGCGTTCCTGTCCGTGGAGGTCGCCAAGACGATCTCCGGGGGGCTCGTCAACGAGAGCGGCATCACCACCGAAGTGATCTTCGCGGCGCTGGTCGGCGCGATCCTCTGGAACCTGCTGACCTGGCTGATCGGCCTGCCGTCCAGTTCCTCCCACGCACTCTTCGGCGGCCTCATCGGCGCCACCCTGATGTCGGTCGGCGCCTCCGGCGTCAACGGCGACGTCGTCGTCACCAAGGTCCTGCTGCCCGCGATCGCCGCGCCGGTCGTCGCCGGCATCGCCGCGCTGCTGGCCACCAAGCTGACGTACAAGCTCGGCAGCAAGGCCGACGAGAAGGCCACGGCCAAGGGCTACCGCGCCGGCCAGATCGCTTCCGCCGGTCTCGTCTCGCTCGCCCACGGCACCAACGACGCGCAGAAGACCATGGGTGTCATCACCCTCGCCCTGGTCACCGGCAACGTCCTCGCACCCGGCTCGAACCCCCCGATGTGGGTCATCGTCTCCGCCGGTGTCGCCATCGCGCTCGGTACGTACCTGGGCGGCTGGCGCATCATCCGCACCATGGGCAAGGGCCTCACCGACCTCCGTCCGCCGCAGGGCTTCTCCGCCCAGACCAGCGCCGCGACCGTCATCCTGGCCTCCTCGCACCTCGGCTTCTCCCTCTCCACCACCCAGGTCTGCTCCGGTGCCGTGATGGGCGCGGGCCTCGGCCGCAAGGGCGGCGTGGTCCGCTGGTCCACCGCCACCCGGATGTTCGTCGCCTGGGGTCTGACGCTGCCGGCCGCGGGACTGGTCGCCGCGGGCGCCGAATTCCTCACCGGGCAGGGCACCTGGGGCATCGCCGTGGTGGCCTTCCTGCTCGTCGGCGGCTCCGCCGTCATCTGGGCCCTGTCGCGCCGCAAGCCGGTCGACCACACCAACGTCACCGACGACGAGTCCGGCGAGTCCGCCGGTGTGGTCACCACGGCCATGGCCGCCGTCAGCGTGCCGCCCACGGCCGGCGCCGTCGCCTCCCTGGCCGCCGAGGAACTCAAGACGACCATCCCGGCCCCGGCCGGCAGCTCCGCGGAGCCGGCCAGCCCGGCCCCGGTGTAAGGACAGAGGACAGATCGCATGAACATCGACTGGGCAGCTCTCGGCTCCGTATTCGGCGTGAGCCTCGTGGTCACCGTGTCCCTGGTGGGCCTGTTCACCCTCGGCATCGTGGGCCTCTCCAAGCAGGAGAGCGCCTCCGCGCAGGGCGGCGGCTCCGCCGTCATGGTTCGCACCGGCGCCTACGCCTGCTTCGCGCTGTGCGCGGCGGCCGTGGCGTACGGGATCTACCTGATCGTCGTCTGACACGACGACCGCAGTCTCCCGGAACCGCCCCGCCACCGGCCTTTACCGGCCATCGGCGGGGCGGTTCCTGTGTGCCTCGGCACACTCCCCCGTCGCAGGTCAACAGCAAGTTGACGACGTTCGCGGAGCGTGGTGGACTGCCCGAGCCGAATACGGCGGCACGAGAGGAAGTCCGGTGCGAATCCGGCGCGGTCCCGCCACTGTGACCGGGGAAGACGAAGAAGTCCCCGGGAGCCAGGAACTCTCACCGCCGGTCACGTCGAACCAGGGCGCGGACCCTGAGTGAGGACATACCGCCATGCCCGGCTGCCGTTCAGTCGTTCCTGTCAGTCCTGACATTCCCGTGCGTACGACGCGTGCGCTTCGAGGCGCATCGGCCTGCTGAGCCATGCGTGCCGATCGCATCTTCGCGTACGGCGCCACCGCCGGCCTGATCGGCGACCTCGTCCTCGGTGATCCCCGCCGCGGGCACCCGGTCGCCGCGTTCGGACGGGCCGCGGGTGCCGTCGAGTCCCTGCTGTGGCGTGACCACCGCGGGTGGGGCGCGGTGCACACCCTGGTGTGCGCCGGAGGCGCGGCGGGCGCCGCCGTGCTGGCCTCCCGTGCCGTACGCCGCTCCCCCGCCGCCGCCGTCGCGCTGACCGCCGCCGCCACCTGGGCCGTCGTCGGAGGTACGTCGCTGGGCCGCGAGGCGCGCGCCGTGGGCAGCGCCCTGGAGGCCGGGGACGTCGAGGTCGCCCGCGAACGCCTCCCCCACCTGTGCGGGCGCGACCCGCAGGCGCTGGACGCACAGCAGATCGCCCGCGCCGTCGTCGAGTCCGTCGCCGAGAACACCTCGGACGCGGTCGTGGGCGCGCTGGTGTGGGGCGCCCTGGGCGGGGTGCCGGGGCTCGTGGCCTTCCGCGCCGTCAACACGCTCGACGCCATGGTGGGGCACAGATCGGCCAGATACCTGCGCTACGGCTGGGCCTCGGCCCGCCTCGACGACGTGGCCGGCTGGCCCGGCGCCCGGCTGACGGCCGCCCTCGCGGTCGTGGCGGGCGGCGATCCGCGCGGTGCGGTGCGGGCCTGGCGTACGGACGCGGCCAAGCACCCGAGCCCCAACGCGGGCCCCGTGGAGGCCGCCTTCGCCGGCGCGCTCGGCGTGCGGCTCGGCGGAACGCTCTCGTACGCGGGCCGGGTCGAACACCGGCCCGTGCTCAACGCCGCCGGGCGGCCCGTCGGCGTACCGGACATCGAGCGGGCGGCGCGGCTGTCGCGCCGTGTCGGGGCGCTCGCACTGGCGGCGGCCGTCGGAGGGCGGCTGGTGCTCGGTGCGCTGCGACGCGGCGCGCGCGGTGGCACACGCACAGGAAAGGGACACGCATGAGCGGTTCACTGGGGGGCGGTCTGCTCGTCGCGGGGACCACGTCCGACGCCGGCAAGAGCGTCGTGACGGCCGGGATCTGCCGGTGGCTCGTACGCAAGGGTGTGAAGGTCGCGCCGTTCAAGGCGCAGAACATGTCGCTGAACTCGTTCGTGACGCGCGAAGGCGCGGAGATCGGGCGGGCGCAGGCCATGCAGGCGCAGGCGGCGCGGGTGGAGCCGACGGCGCTCATGAACCCCGTGCTGCTCAAGCCCGGCAGTGACCGCAGCAGTCAGGTGGTGCTGCTGGGCAAGCCGGTGGGCGAGATGAGCGCGCGCGGGTTCTTCGGGGGGCCCGGGCCCGCGGCGCGGCAGCAATCAGGCGCCGTGGCCCCCGGGAAAGTGCCGCACGGGGGGCACCGGGAAGCGCTGCTCGGCACCGTGACGGACTGTCTGCGCGAGTTGCGGGGCACGTATGACGCCGTGATCTGCGAGGGGGCGGGCAGTCCGGCCGAGATCAATCTGCGGCGTACCGACATCGTGAACATGGGCATCGCGCGAGCCGCCCGCTTCCCGGTGGTCGTCGTCGGCGACATCGACCGGGGCGGGGTCTTCGCTTCCTTCTTCGGTACGACCGCGCTGCTCGGCCGGGAGGACCAGGAGCTGGTGGCGGGCTACCTGGTCAACAAGTTCCGCGGTGACGTCTCGCTGCTCGAACCCGGGCTGGACATGCTGGAGGGGCTGACCGGGCGGCGTACGTACGGCGTGCTGCCCTTCGCGCACGGCCTCGGTATCGACGAGGAGGACGGGCTGCGGGTCTCGTTGCGGGGAGCCGTGCGGGAGTCGGTCGTCGCGCCGCCGGTCGGGGAGGACGTGCTGCGGGTCGCCGTGTGCGCCGTGCCGCTGATGTCGAACTTCACGGATGTCGACGCACTCGCCGCGGAACCGGGGGTCGTCGTCCGGTTCGTGGACCGGGCGGAGGAGCTCGTCGACGCCGACCTGGTGATCGTGCCGGGCACGCGCGGGACCGTGAGGGCCCTGGAGTGGCTGCGCGAGCGCGGGCTGGCCGGCGCGCTGGCGCGGCGGGCGGCGGAAGGCCGTCCCGTGCTGGGCATCTGTGGCGGCTTCCAGCTGCTGGGCGAGCGCATCGAGGACGACGTCGAGTCGAAGGCCGGAACGGTGGACGGGCTCGGGCTGCTGCCGGTCCGGGTGCGGTTCGCCGTCGGGAAGACACTGGCGCGGCCGGTCGGGACGGCTCTCGGCGAGCCCGTGGAGGGGTACGAGATCCACCACGGGGTCGCGGAAGTAGGGGGCGGTGCTCCCTTCTTGGACGGCTGCCGGGTGGGGGCGGTCTGGGGCACCCACTGGCACGGCTCGCTGGAGAGCGACGCGTTCCGGCGCGCCTTCCTGCGCGAGGTCGCGGCTGCCGCGGGGCGTCGCTTCGTGCCGGCGCCGGACACCTCGTTCGGGGCACTGCGCGAGGAGCAGCTCGACCGCCTCGGCGACCTGATCGAAGAACACGCGGATACGGACGCGCTGATGCGGCTCATCGAGTCGGGCGCGCCCTCAGGACTTCCCTTCATCGCACCTGGAGCGCCCGCATGAGCACTGAACACACCGAGAACGCCGAGAACGCCGAGAGCACCGTGCTGTTGTTGTCCACCGCCGATACGGACCTGCTGGCGGCCCGTGCCTCCGGCGCCCCGTACCGCATCGGCAACCCGACCCGTATCGACGCGGCCACCGAACTGCCCGCGCTGATCGAGGGCGCCTCCGTCGCCGTCGTGCGGCTGCTCGGCGGCAAGCGCGCCTGGGAGGACGGGCTTGCCGTCCTGAAGGCGTCCGGGATACCGACCGTCCTGCTGGGCGGTGAGACCGTGCCCGACGCGGAACTGATGGCCGAGTCGTCCGTACCGGCGGGTGTCGTCGCCGAGGCGCTGCGCTACCTCGTCGAGGGCGGGCCCGGGAACCTCGTCGAGCTGGCCAGGTTCCTGTCCGACACCGTGCTGCTGACGGGCGTGGGCTTCGCCGAGCCGCAGAAGATGCCCGAGTGGGGTGTCCACGGCGACGGCTCGCGTGCGTACGACGAGGGGCGCCCGACGGTCGGTGTGCTCTTCTACCGCGCCCACGAGCTGTCCGGGAACACGTCCTTCGTCGACGTGCTGTGCGACCAGATCGAGGCGAAGGGCGCCAACGCCCTCCCCGTGTACTGCGGTTCGCTGCGCAGCGCCGACCCCGAGCTGTACCGGGAGCTCGGCAGGGCCGACGCGCTGGTCGCGACGGTCCTCGCGGCGGGCGGCACGCGCGCGAGCGACGCCTCGGCCGGCGGTGACGACGAGGCGTGGGACATCGGCGCGCTCGCCGACCTCGACGTGCCCGTCCTGCAAGGGCTGTGCCTTACGTCGTCGCGCGCCGCCTGGGAGGCGTCGGACGCGGCGCTGTCGCCGATGGACGCGGCGATGCAGGTGGCCATCCCGGAGTTCGACGGGCGGCTCGTCACCGTGCCCTTCTCCTTCAAGGAGCAGGGCGAGGGGGACGTTCCCGTGTACGTCGCCGATCCCGAGCGCGCCGCGCGCGTCGCCGGCATCGCCGTACGCCACGCCAGGCTGTCCCACAAGCCGAACAAGGACAAGCGCCTCGCGCTCGTCTTCACGGCGTACCCGACGAAGCACTCGCGCGTCGGCAACGCGGTGGGCCTCGACACGCCCGCCTCCGCGATCCGGGTGCTCGACGCGCTGCGCGACGCGGGGTACGCCGTCGAGGGCCACCCGGACAACGGCGACGAGCTGATCCACCGGCTCATCAACGCCGGTGGCCACGACGTGGAGTGGCTGACCGAGGAGCAGCTGGCGGCGGCGCCCGCGCGCGTACCCCTCGCGGACTACCGGGCGTGGTTCGACAAGCTGGAGCCGGAACTGCGCGACGGGATGCTGGAGCACTGGGGCGAGGCGCCCGGGCAGCTGTACGTCGACGGGGACGAGATCGTGCTCGCGTCGCTCCAGTTCGGCAACGTCGTCGTGATGATCCAGCCGCCGCGCGGCTTCGGCGAGAACCCGATCGCGATCTACCACGACCCGGACATGCCGCCGTCGCACCACTACATGGCGGCGTACCGCTGGCTGGAGAACAGCTTCGGCGCGGACGCGATCGTGCACATGGGCAAGCACGGCACGATGGAGTGGCTGCCGGGCAAGGGCCTCGGCCTGTCGGCGGGCTGCGGGCCCGACGCGGTGCTGGGTGAGCTGCCGCTGGTCTACCCGTTCATCGTGAACGACCCGGGCGAGGGCACGCAGGCCAAGCGGCGCGGGCACGCGACCGTCGTGGACCACCTGGTGCCGCCGATGGCGCGGGCGGACACGTACGGCGACCTGGCGAAGCTGGAGCAGCTGCTGGACGAGTACGCGCTGGTGAGCGACCTCGACCCGGCGAAGGCCCC
The DNA here is from genome assembly GCF_001049855.1 of Streptomyces sp. Wb2n-11. Classification (NCBI taxonomy): domain Bacteria; kingdom Bacillati; phylum Actinomycetota; class Actinomycetes; order Kitasatosporales; family Streptomycetaceae; genus Streptomyces; species Streptomyces sp. Wb2n-11. The sequence goes on along the minus strand of NZ_CVPB01000001.1, from coordinate 5,470,854 downwards.
CGCCGTACGGGCGCAGATCTGGACGCTGGTGACGGCGGCGCAGCTCCACCACGACCTGCATCTCGACGAGCAGCCGGACGACGACGACTTCGACGAGTTCGTCATGCACATCGACGGCTACCTGTGTGAGATCAAGGACGTGCAGATCCGCGACGGCCTGCACGTGCTGGGCGGCGGCCCGGAGGCCGAGGCCCGGGTCAACCTGGTGCTGGCCGTGCTGCGCGCCTCGCAGGTGTGGGGCGGCAAGGCCAACGCGCTGCCGGGGCTGCGCGCCTGCCTGGCCGAGCACTTCGGGCTGGCCGAGAAGGAGCTGCTGGGCGAGCCGGGCGCGGCGGTCAAGGTGGCGGACGGGCTGACCGCGCTGGTCGACGGTCCGGCCCGGACCGGCGCCGACGCGATCGACCTGCTGGAGCAGCTGTGCCGGCGGCTCGCGGAGGGCATGGAGGACCGGCGCTGGGACGCGGCGGAGGTCGCCGGCCTGGTGACCGAGGTGCTGGGCACCGAACTGCCGGACGCGGTGGCCGTGCTGCGGTTCGCGTGCGACGAGGTCGTGCCGAGGCTGGCCCGTACGACGGACGAGATCGGCAACATCCTGCACGCGCTGGACGGCGGTTACGTGCCGGCCGGGCCTTCCGGGTCGCCGACGCGCGGTCTGGTCAACGTGCTGCCGACCGGGCGCAACTTCTACTCCGTCGACCCGAAGGCGATCCCGTCGCGGCTGTCGTGGGAGGTCGGGCAGGCGCTCGCCGACTCGCTGGTCGCGCGGTACCTGACGGACACCGGCGACTACCCGAAGTCGGTGGGCCTGACGGTCTGGGGCACGTCGGCGATGCGCACCCAGGGCGACGACATCGCGGAGATCCTGGCGCTGCTGGGCTGCCGTCCGGTGTGGGACGACGCGTCGCGGCGCGTGACCGGCTTCGAGATCGTGCCGCTGGACGAGCTGGGGCGGCCGCGCATCGACGTGACGGTGCGGATCTCCGGCTTCTTCCGCGACGCGTTCCCGCACGTGGTGGGGCTCATCGACGACGCGGTACGGGCCGTCGCCGAGCTGGACGAGCCCTCCGACCGCAACTTCGTACGCGCGCACGCCGACGAGGACACCGCCGAGCACGGCGACCGGCGGCGCGCGACGGCCCGCATCTTCGGCTCCAAGCCCGGGGCGTACGGGGCCGGTCTGCTGCCGCTGATCGACGCGCGGAACTGGCGCTCGGACGCGGACCTGGCCGAGGTGTACGCGGTGTGGGGCGGATACGCGTACGGGCGCGGCCTGGAGGGGAAGGCCGCGCGCGGCGACATGGAGACGGCGTTCCGGCGGATCGCGGTGGCCGCGAAGAACGTCGACACGCGCGAGCACGACCTGGTCGACGCGGACGACTACTTCCAGTACCACGGCGGCATGGTCGCCATGGTGCGGCACCTGACGGGTGAGTCGCCCGAGGCGTACGTGGGCGACAGCGCGACCCCCGACCAGGTGAAGACCCGGACGCTGGGCGAGGAGACGCACCGGGTGTTCCGGGCGCGCGTGGTCAACCCCCGCTGGATGGCGGCCATGCGCAGGCACGGCTACAAGGGGGCCTTCGAGATGGCCGCCACGGTGGACTACCTCTTCGGGTACGACGCGACCGCGGGCGTGGTCGACGACTGGATGTACGAGAAGTTGTCGAGCGAGTACGTCTTCGACCCGGAGAACCGGGACTTCATGAAGAAGTCCAACCCGTGGGCGCTCAGGGGCATCACGGAGCGGTTGCTGGAGGCCGCCGAACGGGGACTGTGGGCGGAGCCGGACCAGGAAACCCTGGACCGGTTGCGCGCCACCTACCTGGAGCTCGAAGGCGACCTGGAAGGTGACGCGTGAGCGGGCCGGAGTGCGTTCCCGATGCCCTGAACCAGCTTGATGCGGAGGTTTCCTCGTGAGTACGCCGTACCCCTTCACCGCGATCGTCGGGCAGGACGACCTGCGGCTCGGCCTGCTGCTGAACGCCGTCTCGCCCGCCGTCGGCGGTGTGCTCGTGCGCGGCGAGAAGGGCACCGCCAAGTCGACCGCCGTGCGCGCCCTGGCGGCGCTGATGCCGGAGGTGGCCGTGGTCGCCGGGTGCAGGTTCTCCTGCGACCCCGGGTCCCCCGACCCGGCGTGCCCGGACGGGCCGCACGAGGCGGGGGGCGGTGTGTCGCGCCCGGCGCGGACGGTCGAGCTGCCCGTCGGCGCCTCCGAGGACCGGCTGGTCGGCGCGCTCGACATCGAGCGGGCGCTGGCCGAGGGCGTGAAGGCGTTCGAGCCGGGCCTGCTCGCCGACGCCCATCGCGGGATCCTGTACGTCGATGAAGTGAACCTGCTGCACGACCACTTGGTCGACCTGCTGCTGGACGCCGCCGCCATGGGCGCGTCGTACGTCGAGCGGGAAGGGGTGTCCGTACGGCACGCCGCGCGCTTCCTGCTCGTCGGGACCATGAACCCCGAAGAGGGCGAACTGCGGCCGCAGTTGCTGGACCGGTTCGGGCTGACCGTGGAGGTGTCCGCCTCCCGGGAGACCGATCAGCGGGTGGAGGTCGTACGGCGCAGGCTCGCGTACGACGACGATCCCGCCGCCTTCGCCGCGCGGTGGGCCGGCGAGGAGGCCGCGCTGCGCGCCCGGATCGTGGCCGCGCGGGCGCTGCTGCCCGAAGTGCGGCTCGGTGACGGCGCGTTGCGGCAGATCGCCGCCACCTGTGCGGCCTTCGAGGTCGACGGGATGCGGGCGGACATCGTGATGGCCCGTACGGCGACCGCGCTGGCGGCCTGGGCGGGGCGCACCGACGTGCTCGCCGAGGACGTACGGCAGGCCGCGCTGCTCGCGCTGCCGCACCGGCGGCGGCGCAATCCCTTCGACGCGCCGGGTCTGGACGAGGACAAGCTCGACGACACGCTGGAGCAGAACAGCGGGCCGGACGACGACGATCCGGATCCGGACGGGCCCGGCGGGGGCGGGCAGCCGCCTCAGGGCGACGGCGACGGCGACGGCGACGGCGACGGCGACGGCGACAATTCGTCCGACGCGCCGGACCAGGGCCAGCCCGGTGAGGCCGAGCCGGAGGCCGGCGAGGGGCAGCCGGCTCCTGCCGGGTCCGGCGGCGAGCAGGCGGCCGCGCGGGCCGGGGAGCCGTTCCGTACGAAGACGCTGAGCGTGCCGGGGCTGGGCGAGGGGGCGGCCGGGCGCCGGTCCCGTGCGCGCACCGAGCACGGTCGTACGACCGGGGCCCGGCGGCCGCAAGGGGCGCTCACCAAACTGCACCTGGCGGCGACCGTGCAGGCCGCCGCGCCGCACCAGCGGGCGCGCGGGCGCAGTGGGCGCGGGCTGGTCGTACGGCGGGACGATCTGCGGCAGGCGACGCGGGAGGGGCGCGAGGGGAACCTCGTGCTGTTCGTCGTGGACGCCTCCGGGTCGATGGCGGCCCGGCAGCGGATGAGCGCGGTGAAGGGCGCCGTGCTGTCGCTGCTGCTCGACGCCTACCAGCGGCGGGACAAGGTCGGGATGGTGACGTTCCGGGGGAAGGACGCGGAGCTGGTGCTTCCGCCCACCTCGTCCGTCGACGCGGCCGCCGTCCGGCTGGAGACGCTGCCGACCGGTGGGCGTACGCCGCTGTCCGCGGGGCTGCTGAAGGCACACGACGTGCTGCGGGTGGAGCGGTTGCGGGATCCCTCGCGGCGTCCGCTGCTGGTGGTCGTGACCGACGGACGGGCGACGGGCGGCCCCGAGCCGCTGGCTCTGGCGGCGCGCGCGGCCCGGCTGCACGAGGTGGAGGGCGTCGCCTCGGTGGTCGTCGACTGCGAGTCCGGGCCGGTGCGGCTCGGGCTGGCCGGTGAGCTGGCGCGGGATCTGGGCGGCACGGCCGTCACGCTCGACGAACTGCGGGCCGACAGCATCGCCGGGCTCGTCAAGAACGTACAGGGAACGAACAGCAGGAGGGCAGCCTGATGCCACAGGGACAGCCGAGCGTCGTGCCGGACGACGGTCTCACCACGCGCCAGCGGCGCAACCGGCCGCTCGTCGTCGTGCACACGGGGGTGGGCAAGGGCAAGTCGACCGCCGCCTTCGGGCTGGCGCTGCGCGCCTGGAACCAGGGGTGGCCGATCGGGGTGTTCCAGTTCGTCAAGTCGGCGAAGTGGAAGGTCGGCGAGGAGAACGCGCTGAAGGTGCTGGGCGCCAGTGGCGAGGGCGGGTCCGTCGCCTGGCACAAGATGGGCGAGGGCTGGTCCTGGGTCCAGCGCGACGCGCAGCTCGACAACGAGGCGGCGGCGCGCGAGGGGTGGGAGCAGGTCAAGCGGGACCTGGCCGCCGAGACGTACAAGCTCTACGTGCTCGACGAGTTCGCGTACCCGATGCACTGGGGCTGGGTGGACACCGACGAGGTGGTCGAGGTGCTGCGCGACCGGCCCGGGACCCAGCACGTCGTGATCACCGGGCGCAACGCCCCGGAGAAGCTCGTCGAGGCCGCCGACCTGGTGACGGACATGTCGAAGGTCAAGCACCCGATGGACGCGGGCCAGAAGGGGCAGCGGGGCATCGAGTGGTAGCACGTCTCGTCGTCGCCGCTCCGTCGTCGGGCAGTGGGAAGACCACGGTCGCGACCGGGCTGATGGCCGCCTTCGCGGCGGCCGGGCTCGCCGTGTCGCCGCACAAGGTGGGGCCCGACTACATCGACCCCGGGTACCACGCGCTGGCCACCGGCCGGCCGGGGCGGAACCTCGACGCGTACCTGTGCGGTACGGAGCTGATCGCGCCGCTCTTCGCGCACGGTGCGGCCGGGTGCGACGTCGCCGTCGTCGAGGGCGTGATGGGGATGTACGACGGTGCTTCCGGGCAGGGCGAACTGGCGTCCACCGCGCAGATCGCGAAGGTGCTGCGGGCTCCGGTGGTGCTCGTCGTCGACGCCTCGTCGCAGTCGCGGTCGGTGGCGGCGCTGGTGCACGGGTTCGCGTCCTGGGATCCGGAGGTGCGGATCGGGGGCGTGATCCTGAACAAGGTGGGGTCCGCGCGGCACGAGGAGTTGCTGCGGGAGGCGCTGGACGAGTCGGGGGTGCCGGTGCTGGGCGCGCTGCGGCGGGCCCAGCAGGTGCGGACGCCCTCGCGCCACCTCGGTCTGGTGCCGGTGGCCGAGCGGCGGGCGGAGGCGGTCGACGCGGTCGCGGCGCTGGCGGAGCAGGTGCGGGCGGGCTGTGACCTGGACGCGTTGCTGGCCCTGGCGCGCAGCGCGCCGCAGCTCGGCGTGGACGCGTGGGACGCGGCGGAGGAGGTCGCGGGCGCGGCGGGCGGGCGGCAGGCGAGCGGGCGGCCGACGGGCGGGCGGCCGGTGGTCGCCGTCGCGTCCGGGGCCGCGTTCACCTTCTCGTACGCCGAACACGGCGAACTGCTCCGCGCCGCCGGCGCCGAGGTCGTGCCGTTCGACCCGCTCCGGGACGAGCGGCTGCCCGAGGGGACGCGCGGTCTCGTCATCGGCGGCGGGTTTCCCGAGGTGTACGCACCTGAGCTGTCCGGTAACGAGCCGTTGCGCAGGGCCGTTGCCGGACTGGCCTCGTCCGGGGCGCCCGTCGCCGCCGAGTGCGCCGGGCTGCTCTACCTCTCGCGGTCCCTCGACGGACAGCCCATGTGCGGCGTTCTCGACGGAGAGGCGCGGATGTCGCAGCGGCTGACGCTGGGGTACCGCGAGGCGGTCGCGGTCTCCGAGAGCTCGCTGGCCGCCGTCGGGACCCGGCTGCGGGGACACGAGTTCCACCGGACGGTGATCGAGCCCGCGGCGGGTCCGGCCCCCGCCTGGGGGATGCACCTGCCCGAGCGGCGGGTCGAAGGGTTCGTACAACAGGGTGTGCACGCGAGTTACCTGCACACCCACTGGGCCGCCGAGCCGGGCATGGCCAAGAGATTCGTCGAGAGGTGTGCGGAATGAGCGGGACGAGCGGGACGAGCACGAAACTGACCGGTGTCGGTGTCGGGCCCGGCGATCCCGAGCTGGTGACCGTGAAGGGCGTCAATGCCCTGCGGGACGCGGCTGTCGTGGTCGTTCCCGTGATGGACAGCGGCGAACGCGGGCGTGCCGAGGCGACCGTGCTGCATTACGTCGATGCGGCGAAGGTCGTCCGGGTCGTCTTCGCGCTCAACGAGCGCGAGGACCGGTCGCGGCGCGAGGCCGCCTGGGACGCGGCCGGGGCGCGGGTCGCCGAACTGCTGCGGGCGCACGGCTCGGTGGCGTTCGCGACGATCGGTGACCCCAACGTCTACTCGACGTTCACGTATCTCGCGCAGACGATCAGCGGCCTGGTGCCGGGGACCGACGTGGTGACCGTGCCGGGCATCACCGCCATGCAGGATCTGGCCGCCCGCAGCGGGGCCGTGCTGACGGAGGGGACCGAGCCGCTGACGCTCGTTCCCGTGACCGCCGGGGCCGCCGTGCTCAAGGAGGCCCTGGAGGGGCCCGGGACGGTCGTGGCGTACAAGTTCGGCCGGCTCGCGGGCGAGGTGGCGACCGCGCTGCGCGAGACGGGACGTACCGAGGACGCGGTGTGGGGATCGGCGCTCGGGCTGCCCGGGGAATCGATCCGGCCCGCCGCCGAGCTGGAGGAGGACGGGGCTCTGCCGTACCTCTCCACGCTCATCGCGCCCGCGCGGCGTGACGGCGGTCGCGGGGGCAAGTTGTGAGCCCGGTGCGCGAGGCCCGCCACCGGCCGGACGAGGGCCGCGCCGGTCGCGGTTCCGTCCGCCGGGCGGTGACCGGCCGTCGCCGCCGCTGCCGTCGGCCCGGCCCGGGGCACGCGCCCCTCGCCCGCGCCGGGCGCGACGAACACCGTCATGCGCTCTTGCCGGTCGATTGACCTCCTGCCGCTCGATTGCCTGCCCCTGCCGCGCCCATCCGTGATCGCGCCCGTCTTCACCCCCTGACTCCCCTGAACCCCGTAAATCCCGAGAGGACCCCCACTCATGGCCGATGCCCCCACCGGCAAGGTGACCTTCGTCGGCGCCGGGCCCGGTGCCGCCGACCTGCTGACCTTCCGTGCCGCGCGCGCCATCGCCGACGCCGACGTCGTGATCTGGGCGGCGAGCCTCGTACAGGCCGAGATCCTGGAGCACGCGCGTGAGGGCGCCGAGATCCTCGACTCCGCCGCGATGTCCCTGGAGGACGTCGTCGCGGTGTACGAGCGGGCGCTGCGGGACGGGCTGAAGGTGGCCCGCGTGCACTCCGGCGACCCCGCCCTGTGGGGCGGTACGCAGGAGCAGGTCGACCGGTGTGCGGAACTCGGCCTGGACGTCGAGATCGTGCCGGGCGTCTCGTCGTTCTCGGCGGTCGCCGCGATCGCGCAGCGCGAGCTGACGATCCCCGAGGTCGCGCAGTCCGTGATCCTGACCCGTCTGGGCGGCGGCAAGACGCCGATGCCGCCCGGTGAGGAGGTGCGGGAGTTCGCGCGGCACGGCACGACGATGGCGGTCTTCCTGTCGGCCGCCCGGTCCGGGCAGCTGACGGCGGAGCTGCTGGAGGGCGGCTATCCGACGGACACGCCGGTCGTCATCGCGTACCAGGTCACCTGGCCGGAGGAGTTGGTGCTGCGGTGCACCGTCGCCACGCTGGAGGAGACCGTGAAGGAGCACAAGCTCTGGAAGCACACGCTCTTCCTGGTGGGCCCGGCGCTCTCCGCGTCCGGTACGCGCTCGCACCTCTACCACCCCGGTCACTTCCACGGGTTCCGGCGGGCCGACCGCACCGCGCGGGCGGCGCTGCGCGCTGCGCAGAAGTCCGCGGACGTGAGTGGAGTGAGCGCGGAGAAGTCCGGGTCATGATCACTGTTGTCGGTACGGGAACGGGCGCGCCCCTGGCCCCCGACGCCCGTACGGCGCTGGACGCCGCCGGGCTCGTCGTCGGGGGCCGGCGCCATCTGGACGCCGCCGGACTGCCCGACGGCGTGACCCGGGTGGTGCTCGGGCCGCTCGCGCCCGCGCTGGACGCGGTCGCGGAGCACCTGGCCGGGCGGGCGGACCGCGCGGACGCCGGGGTCGTGGTGCTGGCCTCCGGGGATCCCGGTTTCTTCGGGATCGTACGGGCGCTGGCCGAGCGGTTCGGGGCGGACGCGCTGGACGTACGCCCGGGGACGCCCTCCGTCGCGGTCGCGTTCGCGCGGCTCGGGCTGCCGTGGGACGACGCGGTCGTCGTCAGCGCGCACGGGCGGGAGCTGCGGACCGCCGTGAACGTGTGCCGTGCGCACCCCAAGACGGCCGTCCTGACCGGGCCCGGCGCCGGGCCCGCCGAGCTGGGCGCCGCCCTGGCCCGTACCGGCATTCCGCGCACCCTCGTCGTCGCGTCCGCGCTCGGCGATCCCGCCGGGGGCGAGAGCGTCGAGCGCCTCTCCCCCGGCGAGGCGGCGGCGCGCGACTGGCCGGCGGCGGTCAGCGTCGTCGTGTGCCTGGACGAGTCGCGGGCGCTGGCGCCGGCGCAGCGGACGGTCGCGGGGCGGGGCGGCGGGCCCGGCCGGTGGGCGCTGCCCGAGGCCGCGTTCGAACACCGCGACTCGATGATCACGAAGTTCGAGGTACGGGCGCTGGCGCTCGCCCGGCTCGGCCCGCGCCTGGGCGACCTGGTGTGGGACGTCGGGGCGGGATCGGGGTCCGTGGCGGTGGAGTGCGCGCGGCTGGGGGCGGCCGCGGTGGCCGTGGAGAAGACCTCCGACGGTGTGGAGCGCGTCCGGGCGAACGCCGCCGCGCACGGGGTCGACGTGCAGACCGTGCACGGCGCGGCGCCGACGGTGCTGTCCCGGCTGCCCGATCCCGACGCGGTGTTCGTCGGCGGCGGCGGCGGCGAGCTGCCCGCCATCGTCGCGGCGTGCGCGCGGCGGGCCCGGCGCACGGTCGTGGTCGCGCTGGCGGCGCTCGACCGGGTGCCGGCGGTACGGGCGGCGCTCGCGTCCGCCGGGTTCGAACCCGAGGGCGTACTGCTGCAGTCGTCGCGGCTCGCGCCGCTGCCCGGGGACGTGACCCGGCTCGCGGCCGCCAACCCTGTCTTTCTGCTGTGGGGCCACCGCCCCGCGGAACCGGCAAGTGAAGGAGCAGTTCAGTGATCGGCCTCATCTCCGCCACGGCGGCAGGCGCCGTGGCCCGCGACCGGCTGGCCGCGGCCTGGCCCGGCCGTACGCAGGTGTACGACGGCCCGGTGCGGGAGGCGGTCGGGCGCGCCTTCGCGGAGTGCGAGCAGTTGGTGTGCTTCCTCGCGACGGGCGCGGTCGTCCGGCTGGTCGCCCCGCTCCTCGCGGACAAGGCGTCCGACCCGGGTGTCGTCTGCGTCGACGAGGCGCAGCGCCACGCGGTGTCGCTCCTGGGCGGCCACGGCGGCGGCGCGAACGAACTGGCGCTCGCCGTGTCGGGGGTGCTGGGCTGCGCCCCGGTGATCACGACGGCGACGGACGCCACGGACGTGCCGGGCCTGGACACGCTGGGCTGGCCCGTCGAGGGCGCCACGGCCGCCGTGACCCGGGCGGTCCTGGACGGCGAACCGGTCACGCTGGCGGCGGACGCGGTGTGGCCGCTGCCGCCGCTGCCGGCGAATGTGGCGCCGGCGGACGCGGCGGCGGGTGACGGCCGGACGCCGGGCGCCGACGACGCGGGGCTCACCGGGGCCGGGGACGCAGAGCGGGCCGACGGCGCGGAGTTCGCCGGAGCCGGGGCGGAGGTGGGCATGGCCGAGGCGGCCGCTGCCGCCGCCGTGCCCGTGGGAGGGCTGCCCGGCGCCATGGCCGCGACCGTCGCGGCCGGCGTCCTCGCGGAGGCGGCCTCGGCCGCTGCCGGGCCCGCGGAAGAGCGGGGGCCCGCCGTGCTGCGCGTCACCGACCGGCTCGTCGGCATCGGGGACCGGGAGGTCGTGCTGCGGCCACCGTCCCTGGTGGTCGGCGTGGGAGCCAGCAGGGGCGCCTCCGCCGACGAGGTGTCCGGGCTCGTCGAGGAGACGCTGGCGGACGCCGGGCTCTCGGTGCGGTCCGTCGCCGCGCTCGCGACCGTCGACGCCAAGGCCGACGAGGCCGGGATCGTGGAGGCGGCGGCCCGGCTCGGGGTGCCGCTGGAGACGTACGCCGCCGAGGAGCTGGCCCGTATCGACGTGCCGAACCCCTCGGGGGCTCCGCTCGCCGCCGTCGGGACGCCCTCCGTGGCGGAGGCCGCGGCGCTCGCCGGCGGGGGCGAACTCCTCGTACCGAAGCGGAAGTCGGCCCCCGAGGGGCGGGCGGCGATGGCCACCTGCGCCGTCGTGCGCAGACGGCCGCGCGGACGGCTCGCGGTCGTCGGGCTCGGGCCCGGCGCCCGCGATCTGCTGACGCCGCGCGCCCGTGAGGAGATCCGGCGGGCCTCGGTGCTCGTCGGGCTCGACCAGTACGTCGACCAGATCCGCGACCTGCTGCGGCCGGGGACGCGCGTCCTGGAGTCGGGGCTGGGCGCCGAGGAGGAGCGGGCCCGTACCGCCGTCGCCGAGGCCCGCGCCGGGCACGCGGTCGCGCTGATCGGGTCGGGGGACGCGGGCGTGTACGCCATGGCGTCGCCCGCGCTGGCCGAGGCGAGCGACGACATCGACGTCGTCGGCGTACCGGGGGTGACGGCGGCGCTCGCCGCCGCCGCGATCCTGGGCGCCCCGCTCGGCCACGACCACGTCTCGATCAGCCTCTCCGACCTGCACACGCCCTGGGAGGTCATCGAGCGGCGCGTACGGGCCGCGGCGGAGGCCGACATCGTCGTGACGTTCTACAACCCCCGCAGCCGGGGCCGTGACTGGCAGCTCCCCAAGGCGCTGTCGATCCTCGCGGAGCACCGCGAACCCACGACGCCCGTCGGTGTCGTACGCAACGCCTCGCGCCCGGACGGCACGAGCCGCCTCACCACGCTCGCCGCGCTCGACCCGGCGACCGTCGACATGATGACCGTCGTGGTCGTCGGCAACACCGCCGCCCGCGAGATCGCGGGCCGCATGGTGACGCCGCGCGGCTACCGCTGGCAGACGGAGGGTTCGTGATGACGACGAACACCACGAAGACCACGGACAGGATCGTCCACCCCATCGAGCGGGAGTCCTTCCGGCGCCTGCGCTCGCGCCTCGACACGTCGCACTTCGCGCCGCTGACGCGGGCCGTCGTGGAGCGGGTCATCCACTCCGCGGCGGATCTGGAGTACGCCACCGACCTGGTCTGCGACGAGCGCACGCTGGAGACCGCGCACGCCGCGCTGCACGCCGGTGCGCCGGTCGTCGTGGACGTGGAGATGGTCGCGGCGGGGATCACCCGGCGCGAGACCGTGTGCCGGTTGAAGGAGGCGAAGGCGGGCCCGGACCTGACCCGCAGCGCCCACGCGATCAGACTGGCGTACGAGCAGGTCGGGCCCGGCGCCCTGTGGGTGATCGGCTGTGCGCCCACCGCACTGGAGGAGCTGCTGCTCCTGGACGCCGAGCCCGCGCTCGTCATCGGGCTGCCCGTCGGCTTCGTCGGGGCGGCCGAGTCCAAGGCGGCGCTGCGCGAGAGCGGACTGCCGGCCGTCAGCAATGTTTCGGAGAAGGGTGGTTCGGCGGTCGCAGCGGCCGCGCTGAACGCCCTGCTCTACACCCCCCTCACCAAGGAGAAAGCGTGACCACCGCGCCCGCACTGCTCATCGCCGGCCACGGCACCCGCGACGACGCCGGAGCCGGAGCGTTCCGCGACTTCGTCGAGGAACTGGGCAGGCGTCACCCCGGACTGCCCGTCGCCGGCGGTTTCATCGAGCTGTCCCCGCCGCCGCTCGGCGACGCCGTCGCCGGTCTGGTCGAGCGGGGCGTCACGCGCTTCGCGGCCGTTCCCCTGATGCTGGTCTCCGCGGGGCACGCCAAGGGCGACATACCGGCGGCGCTGACCCGCGAGAAGGAGCGCCACCCCGGGATCTCGTACACCTACGGCCGCCCGCTCGGTCCGCACCCGGGCCTGCTGGCCGTGCTGGAGCGGCGGGTCGACGAGGTGCTCGGTGACCTGGACCGCTCCGAGGTGACCGTGTTGCTCGTGGGGCGCGGCTCCACCGACCCGGACGCCAATGCCGAGGTGCACAAGGCGGCGCGACTGTTCTGGGAGGGACGCGGGTACGCGGGGGTGGAAACCGCGTTCGTCTCACTCGCCGCGCCCGACGTGCCGAGCGGACTCGACCGCTGCACGAAGCTGGGGGCCAAGCACATCGTGGTCCTGCCGTACTTCCTCTTCACCGGGATCCTGCCGGACCGGGTGCGGCAGCAGACGCGGGACTGGGCCGGGGCGCACCCGGAGACCGGGGTGCGTTCGGCCGATGTGATCGGCCCCACCGAGGAGTTGATGGACCTCGTGATGGAGCGTTACCAGGAAGCCGTCAAGGGCGACCTGCGCATGAACTGCGACTCCTGCGTCTACCGCATCGCCCTGCCCGGCTTCGAGGACAAGGTGGGGGCGCCGCAGCAGCCGCACTTCCACCCCGACGACGACGGACACGGCCACGGACACGGGCACGGGCACCACCATGCGCACGCCCACTGACACCACTCACGACCTGCGTCACCACGGGGACGCCGAGGTCCGCGGGGGTGATCTGACCGACCTCGCGGTCAACGTACGGGCGGACACTCCCCCGGCCTGGCTCAAGGCCCGCGTCGCCGCGTCCCTGGACACACTCGCGGCCTACCCGGACGGACGGGCCGCGCGCGCGGCGGTGGCGCGGCGGCACGGGCTGCCGGTGGAGCGGGTGCTGCTGACGGCGGGCGCCGCGGAGGCGTTCGTGCTGCTCGCTCGCGCGCTCGCGGTGCGCCGGCCCGTCGTCGTGCACCCGCAGTTCACGGAGCCGGAGGCGGCGCTGCGTGACGCGGGGCACGAGGTCGGGCGGGTGCTGCTGCGCGAGGAGGACGGCTTCCGGCTGGATCCGGCGGCCGTCCCCGAGGACGCCGACCTGGTGGTGATCGGCAACCCGACCAACCCCACGTCCGTGCTCCACCCGGCGGAGGCCGTCGCCCGGCTCGCGCGTCCGGGACGGACGCTGGTGGTCGACGAGGCGTTCATGGACGCGGTGCCGGGCGAGCCGCAGGCGCTGGCGGGGCGTACGGACGTACCCGGCCTGGTGGTGCTGCGCAGCCTCACCAAGACGTGGGGCCTCGCCGGACTGCGCATCGGATACGTCCTGGCCGACCCGGAGACGGTCGCGGCGCTGGAGCGGGCGCAGCCGCTGTGGCCGGTGTCGACGCCGGCGCTGACCGCCGCGGAGGCGTGCGTGGCGCCGGCAGCGCTCGCGGAGGCGACGCGGGCGGCGCGGCAGGTGGCCGCCGACCGGACGCATCTGCTGGCCGGTCTGGCGGAGTTCGAGGAGGTGCGGGTGGTGGAGGCGGCCGAGGGCCCCTTCGTCCTCGTACGGATGGAACGGGCCGACGAGGTACGGCTGCGCCTGCGGGGGCTGGGCTTCGCGGTGCGGCGGGGGGACACGTTCCCGGGGCTCGGGCCGCAGTGGCTGCGGCTCGCGGTGCGCGACCGGGCCACGACCGGCCGGTTCCTCCAGGCGCTGGACCAGGCGCTGACGCTGGTCGCGCACTGACCCGACCGGCCCCTGCCCCGGCCCCGACGCCCCGCGGACACGCCCCCGCCCGCCGGGCGGGCTCGGCACCGCCGTGTGCGGCGGCTTTCAGCCCGTTCGGCGGGCGGGGCCCGGGAAGCGGGGGCCGGGGGCGAGAGGACAGGCAGGGGCCCGGGGTCAGGGGTCAGAGGTCAGGGGCGAAGGCCCCGGCCGTCAGGCCCGGTTACGGGCGCGGCGGGTGCGGGCCACCGCCAGGGCGCCGGCGCCGGCCGCCAGCAGCAGGCCCGCGCCGCCCGCCAGGTACGGCGTCGTGGAGTCGCCGCCGGTCTCGGCGAGGTTCGCCTCGGCCGCCGTCTGGGGCTTCACGTCCGGGGCCGGAGCCTCCTTCGGCTTCTCCGCGGGCTTCTCCGCCGCCGGCTTCTCCTCCGCCGGACTCTCCACCGCCACCGGAGCCTTGGGCGGCTTCGGTGACTCGCACGTCGCTCCCGCCAGCGTTACCGTGCCCTCGACCTCGGCGACGTTCAGCTTCAGCGGATTCACCGACACCTTCAGTTCGAGCGCCGTGGCCGCGGCCGTGCGCGAGGTGGTGTGCGTCTTCGACAGGTCGAGCGTCACCACGCCCACGGCAGGCACGTCGACCCGCGTCGGCCCGCCCGCCGACAGCGTGACCTTCCTGCCGAGCACGGTCACCGCACCGAGCACGTTCGACTCGGCCACGGGCTGCCTGCCCGCCTCGCACAGCGCCTTCGACGTGACCTTCTCGACCTCGATGAGCGAGAGCAGCGGCAGCCCCGGCACATGCACCCTGGCGTGCGCGAGGTTGGTGTAGCCCTCGGCCCTGTGCGCGTCGGCCGCCGCCTTCGCCGTGGCCACGTCGGCGCGCAGTACGCTGACCGGCCTGCCCTGTTCCACGCCGTCCAGCCGGACCGTCAGCGCGGTCTTCTCCGCGCTCGCCGGGGCGTTCACCTCGTTGAGGGTGGTCGTGAGCGGCACATTGACGCTCTTGTTGAGCAGGGACACGTCGAGCCCGGTACGGAGCACGACGGCGCTCGCCTTCCCCTCGCCGCCGCCCTCGGTGGCGTGCGCCGCCGGAGCGGCGGCGAGCAGGGCGGCGGGACCCGCGGTCAGCGCGAGGGCCGCCGCGGCGGCTGCGGACCGGCGTGCGGGCATGCTGAAGATGGTGCTGTTCAAGGTGGTGGAACCCCCACAAGTGACACGGCGCCGCCCGGCGCACTCCACGGGGACACGCGGGCGCCGGCGGCTGAGACACGGGAATCCTTACGCACTTCGAGTGAACGGTCAGCTACCTGGAGTCAGTTCACTCCAAAGGGGGTCTTCCGAGCCCGCATTCGAATCCGCCGGGTCTCCGGGCACGGACGTTCGCGCCCGTTCCCGTCAGCTCCCGTCAACCGACGATCCGCCCGTTCAGGATGATCCGCCGCGGCGCCGCCAGTACGCGCACGTCCGCGCGCGGGTCCTCGTCGTACACCACCAGGTCGGCGGGGGCACCCTCCTCCAGCAAGGGGCGCCCGAGCCACTCGCGCGCCCCCCACGCCGTCGCCGACAGCGCGTCCAGGGCCGGGATGCCCGCCTTCACGAGTTCGGCGACCTCGTCCGCCACCAGGCCGTGGGCCAGCGAGCCGCCCGCGTCCGTGCCGACGAAGACGGGCACGCCCGCGTCGTACGCCGCGCGCACCGTGTCGTACCGGCGCTCGTACAACTGCCGCATGTGCGCCGACCAGCGCGGGAACTTCGCCTCACCGCCGTCCGCGAGATGCGGGAACGTCGCGATGTTGACCAGGGTCGGCACGATCGCGACACCGCGTTCGGCGAAGAGCGGAATGGTGTCCTCGGTCAGGCCCGTGGCGTGCTCGACGCAGTCGATGCCCGCCTCGACGAGGTCGCGCAGCGAGTCCTCGGCGAAGCAGTGCGCGGTGACCCGGGCGCCGAGCCGGTGCGCCTCGGCGATGGCCGCCTCGACCTCGCCGCGCGGCCAGCACGCGCCCAGGTCCCCGGTCTCCCGGTCGATCCAGTCGCCGACGAGCTTGACCCAGCCGTCGCCGCGCCGGGCCTCCCGCGCGACGTACGCGACGAGGTCTCCGGGCTCGATCTCATGGGCGAAGTCACGGATGTAGCGACGGGTACGGGCGATGTGCCGGCCCGCCCTGATGATCTTCGGGAGGTCGGCGCGGTCGTCGATCCAGCGGGTGTCGGACGGCGACCCGGCGTCGCGGATCAGCAGCGTGCCCGCCTCCCGGTCGGTGATCGCCTGCTTCTCGCTGGTGGCCTCGTCGACCGGGCCGTGCCGGTCGAGCCCTACGTGGCAGTGCGCGTCGACCAGACCGGGCAGCGCCCATCCCTCGACGACCTGCGCGTCACGTACGCCGGCGGGCCGTTCGTACGTGATCCTGCCGTCCACGGCCCACAGTCCGTCCCGTACGTCGTCGGGCCCCGCGAGCACCCGTCCCCTCACCCGCAGCACCGTGTGATCACTCATGCGCAGCACTCTACGAGGGGGCGACTACGCTCGGCCCGGAGAGACCGAACACTGATCCGAAGAGAGCTCCGCCGTGACACATCCGCTTCTGGACCTGGCCCCGCTGACCGCCGCGCACTTCGCGGCCATCGAACGCCGGGTCGCCTCGCTGCTCTCCACCGAGCAGGACGTGGTCATCATGCAGGGCGAGGCGCTGCTTCCCCTCGAAGGCTGCATCCGCGGCGGCGCCCGTCCCGGCTCGGCCGCGCTGAACGTGGTGACCGGGCCGTACGGGCAGACCTTCGGGAACTGGCTGCGCGACTGCGGCGCGGCGGTCTTCGACCTGGCCGTCCCGTTCCACACGGCGGTCACCGCCGAGCAGATCGGGCAGGCGCTCGACGAGCACCCGGAGATCGACTTCGTCTCGCTGGTGCACGCGGAGGCCGCGACCGGCAACACGAACCCGGTCGCGGAAATCGGTGAGGTCGTACGGGCCCACG
This sequence comes from Streptomyces sp. Wb2n-11, assembly GCF_001049855.1. Classification (NCBI taxonomy): domain Bacteria; kingdom Bacillati; phylum Actinomycetota; class Actinomycetes; order Kitasatosporales; family Streptomycetaceae; genus Streptomyces; species Streptomyces sp. Wb2n-11. Next base: position 5,454,334 of record NZ_CVPB01000001.1, on the reverse strand, counting down.
GCGCCCTCTTCATGCTCGACGCGGTCGCCTCGGTGGGCGCCGAGCCGCTGCTGCCCGACGCGTGGGGCGTGGACCTGTGCGTGATCGGCGCGCAGAAGGCGATGGGCGGCCCGGCCGGCGTCTCGGCAGTGTCGGTGAGCGAGCGCGCCTGGGAGCGGATGGCCGCCAATCCGGCCGCTCCGCGCCGTTCGTACCTCTCCCTCCTGGACTGGAAGGAGCGGTGGATCGACGGCGGCCGCAAGGCGCTGCTGCACGCGCCCGCGCAGCTGGAGATGCTGGCGCTGGAGGCGTGCGTGGAGCGTATCGAGGCGGAAGGTCTCGACGTGCTGATGGCCAGGCACCGCGCCGCGGCTTCGGCCACGCGCGCGGGTGCGATCGCGCTGGGCGGCGGCCTGGAGCCGTACGTCCACGCGGCACGCGACGCCGCGCCGGTGGCCACGACGCTGCGCGTCCCCGCCGGGGTGGACGCGTCCGAGGTGGTCGCGAAGGCGCTGGCCGCCGACCCGTCGCTGCCGTTGATCGCGGGCGGCGGTGCGCTGTCCAAGGAGATGATCCGAGTCAATCACTACGGCATCGATGCCACACGGGGCGTGGTCCAGTCGTCGCTCGGCGCGCTGGGCGCGGCACTGAGCGAATCGGGAAGGCAGGTCGACTTCGAAGCTGCCCGAAAGGTCGTTACGGAAACCTGGCCCGGCGAATAGATTCCCCGAATTAAATGAACTCCCGATAACGGGAAGCTGCCTTTATCAGCGCAGCTTCCCGTTTTCTTATGCCCGCTTGCACCGACCCTAAACGTGGAGGTTTCAAGTAAAGATCGGGTGGTTTCAGGGATGTGATCGACCCCACATCATGGGTGATTTGCCCGGTAATTTCCCATCAAATCGCCCGGATTCGCAGTCTGCTCGCGCGAAGTGCGCGCCCGTGCGATAACACAGATCCCTCTTCCACCCAACCCCCACTCGCGATGCATTTTTTGAATTCGCTGGGTAAATTGCATCCGCATGACCGCCGCACAAGAAGACCTTGCACGGACCCGAAGCGAATTCCTGCAGATCGAAGCTCCGCGAGTCGAGGACGGAGCCGCGATCTGGCGCATCGCCCGCGACTCCAAGGTCCTGGACCTCAACTCCTCGTACAGCTATCTGCTGTGGTGCCGCGACTTCGCGGCGACTTCGGTCGTGGCCCGGGACGTCCCCGGGGGCGAGCCGATCGCGTTCATCACGGGCTACGTACGCCCCGAGCGCCCCGAGACCCTCGTCGTCTGGCAGGTCGCCGTCGACCACGCCCACCGCGGCCGCGGGCTGGCCGGCGCGCTCCTGGAGGCGCTGACCGAGAAGGTCGCCACGCACCAGGGGGTGAAGGTGATCGAGACGACCGTGACCCCGGACAACACCGCCTCCAACCGGCTGTTCACCTCGTACGCCGAGCGCCGCGGGGCGCCCCTGGAACGCGAAGTGCTCTTCGACGACAGGCTGTTCCCCGAGGACACGCACCTGCCCGAGGTGCTGTACCGCATCGGCCCTCTCGCTGCCTGATCCGCCCTTCCCGACTTCTCTCCCCTTCTTCTCTCCCAGGAGACCGCTGTGACCATCACCCCTCCCGCCCTGAGCGTCTTCGAGACCCTGGAATCCGAGGTACGCAGCTACTGCCGCGGCTGGCCGGCCGTCTTCGACCGCGCGCAGGGCAGCCACCTCCACGACGAGGACGGCCACACCTACCTCGACTTCTTCGCCGGCGCCGGGTCACTCAACTACGGTCACAACAACCCGGTACTGAAACGGGCGCTGATCGACTACATCGAGCGCGACGGCATCACCCACGGCCTCGACATGGCGACGACCGCGAAGCGCGCCTTCCTGGACACCTTCCAGAACGTGGTGCTGCGGCCGCGCGACCTGCCGTACAAGGTGATGTTCCCGGGCCCGACCGGTACCAACGCCGTCGAGGCCGCGCTGAAGCTGGCCCGCAAGGTCAAGGGCCGCGAGTCGGTCGTGTCCTTCACCAACGCCTTCCACGGCATGTCGCTGGGTTCGCTCGCCGTCACCGGCAACGCGTTCAAGCGGGCCGGCGCCGGCATCCCGCTCGTACACGGCACCCCTATGCCGTTCGACAACTACTTCGACGGCACCGTCGAGGACTTCCTGTGGTTCGAGCGGCTGCTGGAGGACCAGGGGTCCGGCCTCAACAAGCCCGCCGCGGTGATCGTCGAGACGGTGCAGGGCGAGGGCGGCATCAACGTCGCCCGCGCCGAGTGGCTGCGCGCGCTCCAGGATCTGTGCCACCGCCAGGACATGCTGCTGATCGTCGACGACATCCAGATGGGATGCGGCCGCACCGGCGGCTTCTTCTCCTTCGAGGAGGCCGGCATCACGCCGGACATCGTCACCCTGTCGAAGTCCATCAGCGGTTACGGCCTGCCGATGTCGCTGTGCCTGTTCAAGCCCGAACTGGACATCTGGGAGCCGGGCGAGCACAACGGCACCTTCCGCGGCAACAACCCCGCGTTCGTCACCGCCACCGCCGCGCTCAACGCCTACTGGGCCGACGGCCAGATGGAGAAGCAGACCATCGCCCGCGGCGAGCAGGTCGAGCGCGCGCTGCTGGCCATCGTCGACGAGAACGACGGGGCCGGGGCCTCCTTCCGGGGCCGGGGCCTGGTCTGGGGACTGGAGTTCGCCGACAAGGAGCGCGCCACGGCGATCTGCCGCCGCGCCTTCGAGCTCGGCATGCTGCTGGAGACCTCGGGTCCCCAGAGCGAGGTCGTGAAGCTGCTGCCGGCGCTCACCATCTCCCCCGACGAACTGGACGAGGGGTTGCGCGTCCTGGCCCGCTCCGTCCGCGAGACCGCCTGACCACGAGGCCGCCCGACCACGAGGCCGCCCGACGGCCCGACCGTTTCATCGCAGTACCACAGAAGGGCTCGACTCACCGTGATCGTCCGATCGTTCAAGGACATTGAAGGCACCGACCGCCATGTGAAGGCCGCTTCCGGCACCTGGGAGAGCAAGCGCATCGTGCTCGCCAAGGAGAAGGTCGGCTTCTCGCTCCACGAGACCGTGCTGTACGCGGGTACGGAGACGTCGATGTGGTACGCGAACCACATCGAGGCCGTCCTGTGCACGGAGGGCGAGGCCGAACTCACCAACGACGAGACCGGCGAGACCCACTGGATCACGCCGGGCACGATGTACCTGCTGGACGGCCACGAGCGCCACACCATGCGTCCCAAGACCGACTTCCGCTGCGTGTGCGTCTTCAACCCTCCCGTCACCGGACGGGAGGACCACGACGAGAACGGTGTCTACCCGCTGCTGACCGAGGAGGTCTGAACCATGACCGACGTACTGACCCCGCGCACCGAGACCCCCCGCGCCGACCTCTACCCGACGCGCGGCGCCGCCGAGGTGACCACCCCCCGCCAGGACCCGGTCGTCTGGTCCGCGCCCGGCGCGCCGGGACCCATCGAGCCCGCCGAACTCATGGGTTTCGAGCGGGACGGTTTCCTCACCGTCGACCAGCTCATCACCCCGGACGAGGTGTCGCTCTACCGGGCCGAGCTGGACCGGCTGGTCGCCGACCCGCAGGTGCGGGCGGACGAGCGCTCGATCATCGAGCCCACGTCCCAGGACGTACGGTCGGTCTTCGAGGTGCACCGCATCAGTGAGGTCTTCGCGCAGCTGGTGCGCGACCCCCGGGTGGTCGGCCGGGCCCGCCAGATCCTCGGCTCGGACGTGTACGTCCACCAGTCGCGGATCAACGTCAAGCCGGGCTTCGGGGCCTCGGGCTTCTACTGGCACTCGGACTTCGAGACCTGGCACGCCGAGGACGGTCTGCCGAACATGCGCACCGTGTCCGTCTCGATCGCGCTGACCGAGAACTACGACACCAACGGCGGTCTGATGATCATGCCGGGGTCGCACAAGGAGTTCCTGGGCTGCGCGGGCGAGACGCCCAAGGACAACTACAAGAAGTCGCTGCAGATGCAGGACGCCGGCACGCCGTCGGACGCCGCGCTGACGCGCATGGCGGACCGGCACGGCATCAGGCTCTTCACGGGCAAGGCCGGTTCGGCGACCTGGTTCGACTGCAACTGCATGCACGGCTCGGGCGACAACATCACGCCGTACGCGCGCAGCAATGTCTTCATCGTCTTCAACAGCGTGGAGAACACGGCGGTCGAGCCGTTCGCGGCGCCCGTGCCGCGGCCGGAATTCATCGGGGCGAGGGACTTCACGCCGGTGAAGTAAGCGGGAGGCCGGGCGGCGCGAGCCCCCGGGACGGGCGGGCGGGACCGGTTCGGTGGAACCGGTCCCGCCCGCCTCGCGCTTGCTCCAGGTGTCGCGGGTGGCCCCGGCGCCTCGGACGGTCGGCGCCGGACAGCCGGACAGCGGGTGTATCCCTTCTCGCCGCCCGTCGGGCTCCGTGCGCCGCCGCCCGGCCCCGCGGACCGGCGGGCCGCCCTCGTCGGGGCGGCCGGCCGGCGCTGCGGCCCGAGGACACGGGTGGAGCAGAGCCGGCAGCAGCTGGAGGAGGCCACACCGGCCGGGTTCGACGAGCCCGGGCGCAGGGAACTGCTGCGGCTGCTGGGCGGCGTGGGGGCCGGCCGCTGCCCGCAGGCGCGCGAGGAGGTGCGGTCCGCGGCGCAGGCGTGCGCGACGGACTCCGCTCCTGGCGGCTTCGCCCCGTCCGGGGAGCGGGGCCCGGGGAGCGGGGCCTGAGTGCCGACGTCCGGGATCCGGTGCCGGGCACCGGGTCCCGGGGCAGCACCCCGGCGGCGCTTCAGCCGGCGAGCACGTCCAGCGCCCGGTCCACATCGGCGTCGGTGTTGTAGAGGTGGAAGGACGCGCGCAGGTACCCCGCGCGCACGGAGGCGACGATGTCCGCCTCCGTCAGCGCGTCGAGCCGGTGGGCTAGCCCCGGCGTGGCGACGACCACGGAGTCGGCGGGAACCGGCGCGTGGCCGAGGGAGACGAGCCCCTCCCGGAAGCGGGCGGCGAGCGCGGTGGTGTGGGCCCGTACGCTCTCGACGCCGATCTCCTCCAGGAGCGCGAGGGACTGCTCGGCGCCGACGTACGGCAGGGAGGGCGGCGGCTCGTCGAACCGGCGGGCGCTGCGGGCGAGTTCCGCGACGGGGCCGTACGTACTGCTCCAGATGTCCTCGCCGGCCATCCACCCCGCGTGGAACGGCGTGAGGGCCTCCTGCGCCTCTTCGGCGACGGTGAGGAACGACACGCCGCGCGGCGCCATCAGGTACTTGTAGGCACCGGTGACGGTGTAGTCGAAGCCCCCCGCGTCGAAGGGCAGCCAGCCCGCCGCCTGGGTCGCGTCGACGAGGGTGCGGGCGCCGTGGACGGCGGCGGCGGCCCGTACGGCGGCCAGGTCGGCGACGCGTCCGTCGGCGGACTGCACCGCGGAGAAGGCCACCAGGGTGGTCTCCGGGCGCACCGACTCGGCCAGGGTGTCCAGCGGCGCGTACCGCATCTTGAGGTCCCCGCGGACCGCGAACGGATTCACCACCGAGGCGAAATCGCCCTCGGCGCACAGGATTTCGGCTCCGGCGGGAAGTGAGGCCGCGATCATCCCGACATGGACGGCCACCGCACTGCCGAGGGCGACCCGCTCGCCGGGAACGCTGACGAGCCGTGCGAAGGACGCGCGGGCGGCGGCCACGGTGTCGAAGCCGCTCCCGCCGTCGGGGCTGCCGGTCGCGTTCAGCTCGGCCGCGGCCCTGACGGCCTCGACACCGCGACGGGGCAGCAGCCCGCAGGTGGAGGTGTCGAGGTACGTCGTCTCCGGCGCGAACTCGGCGCCTACGGCTTCGGTGAGAGTGAGGGGCTCCATGCCCCCCACTCTGCTGCCTCACCGACTCCCCGTCCATCACGTATGCGTGGCGGACACCCCCGAGCGACGCTCACGCGTGGCTCCCGCTGTCGGCGAGGCGGCTCATCCACGCCTGTTCCGGCGCCCGGGTGAGGACCTCGGCGGGCTGCCCGCCGAGATCCGCCCCGGGACCCGGTCCTCGATCGCCGGACGGGCTCGGCACCGCCGCTCCTGGACAGTCGCCGGCCCGTCGGGCGGCGGGCGGTCGAGGACACACCCGCAGGGTGTCCGGGGCGGAGCCCCGGTTACTCCAGCCGTCCGTCCACCCGCCGCGGCAGCCCCTGCGGGTTGTCGTCGCGCAGCTCCGGCGGGAGCAGCGCCTGCGGCGTCGACTGGTAGGTGACCGGCCGCAGCCAGCGCTCCACGGCCGTCGCACCCACCGACGTGGACGTGGACGTCGTCGCCGGGTACGGGCCGCCGTGGTGCTGGGCGGGGGCGACCGCGACCCCCGTCGGCCACCCGTTGACCAGCACGCGGCCGGCGAGCGGGGTCAGTTCCGCGAGCAGGCCCGGCCCGGTGTCCCCGTCACCCGCCAGCTCCTGCGTGGACAGCTGGAGGGTGGCGGTGAGGTTGCCGGGCAGCCGGGAGAGCACGGCGGTGATCTCGGCGGGGTCGTCGTAGCGCGCGACGACGGTGACCGGCCCGAAGCACTCCTCCAGGAGCAGGTCGTGCGCGCCTTGGGCGGCCAGCCGCCGCGCCGGTACGGTCAGGAACCCCGCGCTCACCGCGTGCTCGCCGCCCTCGCCCGGGGCCACCGGGGCCTCGGTGTCCGGCAGCGCGGCCCGTTCCCGTACGCCGGAGACGAACGCGTCCCGCATCCGGTGGTCGAGCATCACGCCGGGACCGGCGCCGCCGACGGCCTCGGCCAGGGACTTCAGCATCCGGTCGCCGGCCTCACCGGCCGGGGCCAGGACGAAACCGGGCTTGGTGCAGAACTGCCCCGATCCCAGCGTCAGGGAGCCCGCGAGCCCGGCGCCGATCTGCTCGGCCCGCTCCTCGACGGCCGCCGGAGTGACCACGACCGGGTTGAGGGAGCCGAGTTCGCCGTGGAAGGGGATCGGGGCGGGGCGGGCCGCCGCGGCGTCGAAGAGCGCCCGGCCGCCGCGCACCGAACCGGTGAAGCCCGCGGCCGCCACCAGCGGGTGCTTGACCAGCTCGACGCCCGCGTCGAAGCCATGGAGCAGGATCACCACGTCTTCCGGCAGGCCCACCTGGGCCGCCGCCCTGCGCAGCACGGACACGCAGAGCTCGGAGGTGGCGGGGTGGTCGGGGTGCGCCTTGACGACGACCGGGCAGCCCGCGGCGAGCGCGCTCGCGGTGTCGCCGCCGGGCACCGAGAAGGCGAGCGGGAAGTTGCTGGCGGCGTAGACGGCGACGACGCCCAGCGGGATCTTGTAGCGGCGCAGGTCGGGCCAGGGCGGCGTCCTGGCGCCGTCCTCGTGGTCGATCCTGATGTCGAGGAACGCGCCCTCGTCGACGACGTCCGCGAACGCCCTGAGCTGGGCGGTCGTACGGGCGAGTTCGCCGGTCAGCCGGACCGGGCCGAGCGCGGTCTCCGCGTCGGCGGCCTCGACGACGTGCCGCTCCGCCTCGTCGAGGAGGCCGGCCGCGGTACGGAGCAGGGCGGCCCGTACCGCGCGGTCGGCGAGGGCCGGGCGAGCGGCGTGCGCGGCCCGTACCGCGCGGTCGACGTCCTGGGCCGTGGCCTCCACCGCGACCTGCTCGCGCGGGTTCCCGGTTCGGGGGTCGACACTCCAGACTGGTGTTGCTGCCACCGTGGCGTCCTTCCAGCTGTTCGGTATTCTGAACAGAGTTCCTGATTCTGAATATGCTGGGACTCTAATAACGGGCGTTCTGTGTGGTCAAGGAGGGGCAAGACGCGATGTCGACTGCCGATACAGGTGGTGCGCAGGTCAAATCCGCGGTGCGGACCGTGGAGTTGCTCGAATATTTCGCCGGCCGCCCCGGCATGCACTCGCTCGCCGCCGTCCAGGAGGCGGTGGGGTACCCCAAGTCCAGCCTCTACATGCTGCTGCGCACGCTCGTCGAGCTCGGCTGGGTGGAGACGGACGCGACCGGCACGCGGTACGGCATCGGCGTGCGGGCCCTGCTCGTCGGTACGTCGTACATCGACGGCGACGAGGTCGTGGCCTCCGCCCGCCCCACCCTCGACCGGCTCTCCGACGACACGACGGAGACGATCCACCTGGCCCGCCTCGACGGTACGAACGTCGTGTACCTCGCGACCCGTCAGTCCCAGCACTACCTGCGCCCCTTCACCCGCGTCGGGCGGCGGCTGCCCGCGCACTCGACCTCCCTCGGCAAGGCACTGCTCGCCACGCACACCGACGAGCAGGTCCGCAAGCTGCTGCCGGAGACCCTGCCCGCGCTGACCGAGCACACCATCACCGACCGCGAGAAGCTCATCGACGAGCTGCGTCTCGTCCGCGAGCAGGGCTACGCGGTGGACCGCGAGGAGAACACGCTGGGCCTGCGCTGCTTCGGTGTCGCGATCCCCTACCGGACCCCCGCCCGCGACGCCATCAGCTGCTCGGTGCCCGTCGCCCGCCTCACCCCGGCACACGAACAGACGGTCAAGGACGCGCTGTTCGACGCCCGGGACCGCCTCACGCTCGCCACCCGGAGGCTCTGAGCGGCCCCGGCCGGGCTCCTGCGCGAAGCCGCCGGCGACGAGCCTCCTCGCCCTCACCGGCCGGTGGCCCTCCCCCGGACGGGGGAGGCGGATCACCGCTGGGCGGGAGGCAGGGCGGCGGCCGGCCCGGGAGCGTGGGTGCCATGACAGAAACCGCGTCCGTCTTCACGCCCCAGGGCCTTCGCCCCGCCCCCGCCGGCCGGCTGCGCGCCGTGCTGCGCGCCGCCGCCGTCGTCTCCTGCGTCCCCTACATGGTGCTCAAGACCGCCTGGATCGCCGGCAGCGGCATCGGCATCCCCGAAGGCAGCACGCTCCTCGACCACCCCGGCCCGACGGCGGCCGCCAACAGCGTCACGCTCCTGATGGACGCCAGCGTCGTCGTACTGGCCCTGCTGCTCACCCAGGAGTGGGGCCGGCGCGTCCCCGCCTGGCTGCTCGCCCTGCCCATGTGGGCGGCGACCGGGCTGCTGACGCCGATCGTGACCGGGTTCCCGCTCCAGCTGCTGGCGAGGGCGTTCACGGATACGCGGAGCGCGCCGGGCGGCGGCGAACCGTTCCTGGACGCCTGGGTCTTCGACGTCGTCTACACCGGCTTCATCGTCCAGGGCCTCGCGCTGGGCACTCTCTTCGCGCTGTACGCCCGCGAGCGCTGGGGCCGTCTGTGGCAGGGCACGGTCCGGGACCTGCCGGACTCCGCCGCCGGCCCCCGGCTGAGGGCGGCCGGCGTGATCGCGTCCGTACTCGCGGCGCTCGCCGGCGTCCCGCACCTGATGTGGGCCGCGGGCTCGGCCACGGGTCTCAGCGAGGCCCGGGCCGATGGGCGTACGCCGGACTTCTACCTCCTCGAAGGGACCTACGTCCTGTTCGCGGCCGTCACCGCCGCCGCCGTACTGGCGCTCGCCCTGCGCCGCGGCCGGAGCCTGGCCCTGCGGACAGCACTGGCACTCGCCTGGACCGGCTCGGGCGCGCTCGGCTGCTGGGGCGGCTGGCTGCTCGTCGCCTCGGCGCTGCCCGTGACGGACGGAGCCGAACAGGCCACCGCGCTGATGCTGCTGACCTACGCTGGCCAGATGATCGCCGGCCTGCTCGTCCTCGCCACGGGCGCCTCCTTCCTGCGACGGCGCGGGCGCCACGCGTGAGACACCTGTTCGGGGCACGGGCCCGGCTGCGGTGGATCCATCTGATCCTCGGTGGCGCGCTGTCGATGCCGTACTTCCTCCTCGGCAGCGTCCTCGTCGGCCCGTTCATCGGCAACGAGAACGTCTTCACCTCGGCGTCCCTGCAGTTCGCCGCCTTCGGCATCGCGCTGCCGATAGCCGCCCTCACCGCGTTCTTCCCCCTGGTGAGGCCCCTGTCGGCAGGCGCCGTACGGGCGTTGTGCGGGGTGCCCCGGGAGCGACTGGCCGACGGACCCGCCCGGCCCGGGCCGGAGCGGGTGCGGACCGCGGGCTGGTTCACGCTGCACCTCGGGCTCGGCGGCATCATCAGCGGCATGTCGCTGGCGGTGCCGCCGTTCGCGGGCGCGCTGATCGTCCTGCCGCTGCTCACCTCGCTGCGCGGCGTCCCCGCCGGGCTGCCCGAAGTCCTCGGCCGCACCTGGGCTCTGGCGCTCGCCCCGGTCGCCGGGGCCGCGACGCTGGTGGCCCTGGCGGCGTGCGCGGCGCTGGCCGGTGAGCTGCTGGCCCGCTGCGCCCCGGTGCTGCTCGGGCCGACACCGGCCGACCGGCTCGCGGCGGCGGAGCGGCGGGCCGCGGATCTCGCCGTACGCAACCGGCTGGCCCGCGAGCTGCACGACTCGGTGGGGCACGCGCTGAGCGCGGTCACGCTCCAGGCGGGCGCGGCGCGCAGGGTGCTGGACAGCGATGTGGAGTTCGTACGGGAGGCGCTGACGGCGATCGAGGAGACCACGCGGCGCACGGTGGGCGAACTGGACGCCGTCCTCGGCCTGTTGCGCCAGGGGGAGGACGTCGGCGGCGACCTGCCGGGGCCCACGCTGGACGTCCTGGGCGACCTGCTGGCCCACAGCGGTGTGAAGGTCGCGTACACGCAGGACGGCGATCCGGTCGCCCGGGTCCCCGAACCGGTCTCCCGCGAGGCGTACCGCATCGTCCAGGAAGGGCTGAGCAACGCCCTTCGGCACGGCGGCGCCGCCCCGGTGTCGCTACGGATCGCCCTGCGCGGCGAGGAGTTGGAGATCGTGATGGAGAACCCGCTGCCCGGCAGGGCCCCGGTGGTACGGCCCGGCGGCGGCCGGGGCCTGCCCGGCACGGCCGAACGGGCCGCTCTGCTCGGCGGCCACGCCGAGGCGGGCCCGCACGGCGACGTGTGGCGGCTCACGGCCCGCCTGCCCGTCGGCGGCGCGGGAGGGAACCGATGAACGCGCCGGTCAGGCTCGTGCTCGCCGACGACGAGCGCATGGTCCGCACCGCCCTGCGCGTCATCCTCGACGCCGAGCCGGACCTGGAGGTCGTCGGTGAGGCGGCGACGGGCGCCGAGGCCGTGTCGGTGGTGCGTGGGACGCGGCCCGACGTGGCGCTGATGGACGTGCGGATGCCGGACATCGACGGCATCCGCGCCACCGAGCAGATCCTCGCCACGATGGACGCGCCACCGCGCATCGTCGTCGTCACCACCTTCGAGAACGACTCGTACGTGTACGACGCGCTGCGCGCCGGCGCCGCGGGGTTCCTGCTCAAGCGCGCCGCCGCCGAGGACCTGGTCCAGGCGGTCCGGCTGGTCGCCCGCAGCGACTCGCTCCTCTTCCCGTCCGCCGTGCGCACGCTGGCCGCCGAACACGCCAGGCGGCAGCCCGCCGCGCCGCCCTGGGCGGCGCGGCTGACCGAGCGCGAGGCGGAGGTGCTGCGGCTGATGGCGACGGGCCTGACGAACGCGGAGATCGCGGGGCGGCTGCGGGTCGGCCCGGCGACGGCGAAGAGCCATGTGGCGGCCGTGCTGGCGAAGACGGGCGCGCGCGACCGGACGCAGGCGGTGATCGCGGCGTACGAGTCGGGCTTCATCACACCGCGCTGAGCCGCCGGGCGGCCCGGATGAGGATTCCCTGAGAAACACCCCACCGGGGAACGTGACCGTCTGTTCCGTTCGTCTCCGTACGGGATGAACAAAACGATCAGGCACGCCTCGGTCTTCTGCCTGCTGATGGTGCTCGCCCTGCTGGTGCGCGTCACCTGGGTGCAGGCGTACCAGGGCCAGGCCCTCGCGGACGACAAGCACAACCGGCGGAACGTCATCGCGCAGTACGCGCAGCCGCTCGGGAACATCATCGTGGCCGGCTCGCCGGTCACCGGATCGAAGGAGACGGAGGGAGGCGACCTCGCGTACGAACGGAGCTACACGGACGGCGAGCTCTACGCGGCCGTCACCGGTTACAGCTCACAGGCGTACGGAGCCACCCAGCTCGAAGGCATCTACAGCGACGTCCTCGACGGGAGCGACCCCCGCCTGAAGAACCCGGCCGACCTCCTCACCCGCAAGCGGAGCGACCCCGGTGACGTCGTGACGACCATCGACCCCGCCGTGCAGAAGGCGGCGTACGAGGCGCTGGGCGACAAGAAGGGCGCGGCCGTCGCGGTGGACCCGCGGACCGGGCGGATCCTGGGCATGGTCTCCACGCCTTCGTACGATCCGTCGGAGATCAGCGGTACCGCGGACGGCGACGCCTGGCAGCGGCTGACCGGCGACGAGGACAAGCCGATGGTCAACCGGGCGCTGCGGCAGCCGTTGCCGCCGGGCTCGACGTTCAAGCTGGTGGTCGCCGCGGCGGCGCTGGAGAACGGGCGGTACGGGTCGGTCGACGAGCGGACGGACAGCCCGGACCCGTACACGCTGCCCGGCACGCGGACGGTCCTCCCGAACGAGAACGCGTCCGCGCCCTGCGAGGACGCCACGCTGCGCACCGCGCTCAGGTACTCCTGCAACAACGTCTTCGCGAAGCTGGCCGTCGACCTCGGCCAGGACGAGGTGAAGGCGATGGCGGAGAAGTTCGGCTTCAACACCGAGAAGCTGGACGTGCCGGTCCGGGCGTCGGAGAGCGTGTACCCGTCCGGCATCGACGAGGCGCAGACGGCGCTGACGGGCATCGGCCAGTTCGACGTGACGGCCACCCCGCTCCAGATGGCCATGGTCTCGGCGGCCCTCGCCAACGGCGGTGAGCTCGCGTCACCGCACATGGTCTCCGAGGTGACGGACGCGGACGGCGACACCCTGGAGGACTTCGGGGACGCGGGCGGCGAGCGGGTCGTCTCGTCCTCCACCGCCGAGCAGCTGCGGAGCGCGATGGTCACGGTCGTCGAGGACGGCACGGGCACGAACGCGCGGATCGGCGGCGCCGAGGTGGGCGGCAAGACGGGCACCGCGCAGCACGGCGTCGACAACAGCAAGACGCCGTACGCCTGGTTCACGTCGTACGCGAAGGACGGGACGGCCGGCAAGGAGGTGGCGGTCGCGGTCGTCGTGGAGGACTCGGGCGCGGAGCGCTCGGAGGTCAGCGGCAACGGCACGGCGGCCCCGGTCGCCCAGAAGATGATGCGGGCGGCGCTCGGCCGGTGACGGGGGCGGTGCCGGACCGGGCCGAAAGTCCCGGCCCGGTCCGGCGCCCCTCGAAGGATCCGGCTGCTACTGGCCCGCCACCGCTTGACGGTGGCCTCGGCCCGCGCCCGCTCGGCGGGCGTCAGCTTGGGGATGAGCGCGCCGTGGTTGGTGTCCGGCGCGACGTAGAGGTGCGAGTCGTGCTTGCCGGACTTGAGCCGCTCGGCGCTCCACGGGTCGCTCTGCCCGTACACGAACATCATCCGCTCGCTCCGGGTGGACACCCAGCGGTCGACGTCCTTGGTGGTGCGGCCGTTGTACGAGGTGCGCATGTCTGCGGGCAGCACCGAGTCGGGCTGGTAGCTGTCCGGATACGCGCGGACGTCGCGCAGGTGCTTGGACTTCGGGTCGGCCCAGCCCAGCTGGGCCGCCGCCTGCCGGCAGTGCGGGCCGCTGTCCTCGGCGCCGTCGCCCTGGTCCGAGCAGATGCTCAGGCCGTGGTCCAGCGACCACGTGTAGAGTTCGTCGTCGGTCGCCTTCCGGGCGCCGGGGACGGCCGGGCAGTCGGTGTGCGTACCGCTCTGCCAGAAGTTCCACACCTGGTCGAGCACCGAGAACTCGAAGGCGCGGTCGGCCGATCCGAGGTACTCGAGGGCGAGGCCCTGCTCCTCGGACGTGGCCTCGAAGCGCGGCAGCACGGCGTCCCGCCGCACCAGCATTTCGCGCCGTACGGCGTTCAGGGCGGCCCGGCAATCGGGCGTGCCGACGGTCTGGAAGAGCTTCTCGTAGACGCTGTCGTCGCGGTGGTCGGCGTCGTTCGGGGCGACGTACGCGACGACCGCGTCCAGGTCACCGGGGTAGAAGCGCTCGTGGCAGACCTGCGTCATCCCACCCTTGCTGGCGCCGGAGCCGATCCACTTGGCCGGGTAGAGGCCCTTGAGCGCCTGGACGATCGCGTGCTCGTCGCTCGCCTGCTGCCAGACGTTCAGGTCGTCCCGGTCGACGCCGCGGCGGGGCGCGAGGTGTTGAAGGAGCGGTGCTCCACGCTGACCTGGTTGGCGCCGAGCAGCGTGGTGATCTCGCGGGTGCCCGAGGACAGCCCGTATCCGCCGGTGCAGTGCACGACGGGCGCCGTCTCGCTCTTGTGCCAGAGCGTGAGTCTCTGCTGGAAGGTGCCGGGGTCGCGGTGGTCGACGGGCTGGGTCAGCGTCAGGGTGGAGAGGGGGAATCCGCCCTCGTCGGTCACCGAAACGACCGTCAGCCCGGGTATCTCTTCCAGCTTTTCGCGGATGTCGGCGGCAGCGGCGGCCGACGTGGTACCGGCCGCGCGGTGACGGCGGGTGAACCGGCCAGCGGACCGGTTGCCGCCATGGGGCCGGCACAGGGCAGAGAAGGCAGGACCTTGGTGCGCACGTTGGAGTCCCCTCGGCCGGAGGTGATGATGATGCGCTGATACGACGCGCCGCACGGCATGCGCTTTCGTACTGTGACCGGCCTCACTCCGGATCTTTGGCTCCCCTGTCAACCGGGCACCGGTGCCCGGGCGTATGCCTGGTGAGACCGAAGAGATCCAGGAGTGGTTGTTGACCGTCGAGGAGTTCGAAGAGTTCTACGCGCATACGGCCTCCCGGCTCATCGGACAGCTGTATGTGATGCTCGGCGATCTGCACGAGGCCCAGGACGTCGTACAGGAGGCCTTCGTACGGGGCTGGAGCCGGCGGCACCGGCTCGACGGCGGCGGGGAGCCCGAGGCGTGGATCCGCACGGTGGCATGGCGTCTGGCGGTGAGCAGATGGCGTGTGCGCCGCCGCTCGGCGGACGCCTGGCAGCGGCGCGGGGACGGCAGCCCGTCGGCCGCCCCGGGGCCCGGCCCCGAACAGGTCGCGCTGGTGTCGGCGCTGCGCGAACTGCCGCCCAGGCAGCGGCGGACGGTGACCCTGCACTACCTGTGCGACCTGACGGTCGTCCAGATCGCCGCCGAGACCGGCCTGTCCACCGGCACCGTCAAGACGCACCTGGTCCGGGGCCGGGCCGCGCTCTCCCACCTTCTGCAGGATCCGCGCGCTGAGGAGGCATCCGGTGCCTGAGCCCCATGACCCTTTGAGGAACGCGTTCAGGGAAGCGGCGGCGGCCGGGCAGGCAGGCGCGCGCCCCGTGCCCGTCTCGCGTATCGCCGAGCGCGGCAGCCGGCGCCACCGGCGGCGCCTGGCCGCGGTGGTCGCCACCGCGTGCCTGGCCTTCGCCGGTGCGGGCGCCGCGGCGGTGACGGCTCTGCTCCCGGACGGCGGCACGGGGCCCGCGGCCCCCGCCTCCACCCCGTCCGGCCTGCCCTCGACCTCGTCCCTCCCCTCCTCCTCACCCTCGTCCTCACCCTCCTTCTCGTCGTCCTTCACGCGCACCACTCCCCCGGCGACGTCCTCGCCTCCGCCCGGGGCCTCGTCCGGCACCCCGGAGAACGGCCCGGAAGGCGCGTCGACCCGGCAGGCACCGACCTCGCCGCCGCCCGGGACCGGCTGACCGCACCCGGCCCACCGCCGACCGCCCCTGCCCGCCGACCGCCCCTGCCCGCCGGCCGTATCCGCCGCGGGGCGGTCCGGCATGCCCCGGTTCCCACCGCCCGCCGCCCCGACAAGCCCGCACCAGGAGTTCCCCATGGCCACCGCGCCCCCTCTGCGGCCCCCCGCGCAGCCCGCCCGTACCCCGGCGCCGGAACGGCCGGCAGCAGCCGTCCCCCGCACGCGCGCGGGAGCGAGGGCCGGATCCCGCCTGTGGCCCGGCCCCGGCGACCGGGACGTACTGCTCCTCTACGTCCTCACCCGGGCCGGCATCTGGGCCACCGCCTACGGCACCCGATGGCTGTTCGCCGGCGACCGTACGGCGCGGGACGTACGGCCCGCGCTGTCGTCGTGGAACCAGTGGGACGCGTGGCACTACCTGCGCATAGCCCGGGACGGTTACTTCCCCGGCGGGGCCGGCCCCGGGACGGACGGCTGGGACAACAGGGAGGCCTTCTTCCCCGGCTTCCCCCTGGTGCTCCGCGCCGTCCACGTGGTGGTCCCGGACTGGACCGCGGCGGCCCTGCTGGTCTCCTTCGTCTCGGGGGCCGTCGCCGTCCTGGCCCTGGCCCGCGTCGCCGGACTCCACCTGCCCGACAGCGCCCTGGGCCGGCGTGCCGTGCTCTTCTTCCTCCTGTCCCCCTGCGCGGTGTTCCTGGCCGCCGGTTACACCGAGGCGCTCTTCCTCGCCCTCGCCCTGCCCGCCTGGCTCGCCGCCCGGCGCCACAACTGGCCGCTCGCGGGCATCCTGGCCTGCCTGGCCACCGGCGTACGGGTCAGCGGGCTCTTCCTCGCGGCGGCGATCGCGGTCCACTTCGTCACCACCACGGATCTCCGCAGGCGGTGGCGTTCGCTTCCGTGGGTCGCCCTGCCCGCTCTGCCCGCCGCCCTCTACGTCTGGTTCCTGCACGCGCACACCGGCGACTGGATGGCCTGGCACCATGCCCAGGAACGCGGCTGGTACCGGAATTTCCACGCGCCCTGGGAGGCGTGGCAGCACACGTGGACGGCCGCCTTCTCGCACACCCAGTCCACCGGTTACGCCGTCGTGTTCCAGGCCGAACTCCTCGCCATGGCCGTCGGCCTGCTCCTCCTGGGACTGCTGCTGAGACGGCGGCGGTGGCCGGAGGCCGTGTACATCGGGCTGACCCTGTGGGCCCTGGGCACCTCGTACTGGTACACCTCGATCCCCCGCGCCACCCTCCTGTGGTGGCCCATGTGGGTGCTGCTCGCCGCGTGGAGCCTGCGCCGCCCCTGGGTGCGGAGCGCCTACCTGTGCGTCGTCGCGCCGGTGGCGACGGTCCTCACCGTCACCTTCCTGTCGGGACGCTGGGCGGGCTGACGGCGGTGAGCGCCGGTACGGGTGCGGCATCCGCGGCCGCCCGGGACGCGCGCCGCGCGAGCGCCGCCGCCCAGGCGGCCGCCGCGAGGGCGAGCGCGCCGGTCCCGGCGCCGACCCATGCGACGGAGGCGTAGCCGAAGCCCGCGTCGATGGCCGCGCCGCCCAGCATGGGGGTGAGCGTGATGCCCACGTTGAAGGCCGAGGTGGAGAAGGCGGGGACCAGCGTCGGCGCGTCGGGCGCGAGGGTGAACACCCGTGACTGGAGTACGGGATTGGTGACGTAACCGGCCACGCCGAGGACGAAGACCAGCACGACGGTGACGGTGAGGTGGGGCGCGGCGAGCGCGACGCCCGCCGAGGCGAGGGTGAGGGCGCCGATGCCGAGGCAGAGGGTGCGGACGGGAGCGCGGTCGGCGACGCGGCCGCCGATCGTCATGCCGACGAGTCCACCGGCTCCGTACAGCGAGAGCACGGCCGGAACCCAGCCCTCCGGCAGCCCTCCGACGTCGGTGAGCAGGGGAGCCAGGTAGCTGAAGGTGACGATGGCCGCGCCGAAGGCCAGCACGGTCACGGCGAAGGAGACCCACAGCTCGGGCCGCGCGAGTCCCTTCAGCTCGCGTCGCACGGAAGGGACTTCGCGCCCTTTCGCGTGACCGCCCGGCAGTACGGCCAGGGTCGCCACCAGGCTCACGGCGGTGAGGGCCGCCACTCCCCAGAAGGCCGCGCGCCAGCCCGCGTGCTGGCTCATCAGCGTTCCGGCGGGTACGCCCACGATCGTGGCCAGGGTCAGTCCGGTGGCGACGACTGAGAGCGCCCTGCCCTTGGCCGTCGCGGGGACCAGGCTCACGGCGGCCGAGGCGGCCACGCTCCAGAACCCCGCGTAGGCGACCGCCGTCACGACGCGGCTCGCGAACACCACGGCGTACTCCGGGACGAGGGCGGCCACCACGTGCCCGGCGATGAAGACCGCCTGGAACGCGACGAGCGCGCTGCGGCGCGGGACGCGCAGGGTGAGCACGCTCATCAGGGGCGCGCCGACGACCATACCGACGGCGAAGGCGGAGATGAGCAGTCCCGCGTCGGGGATGGAGACGCCGAGGTCGTCGGCCATGGAGGGCAGCAGGCCGGAGAGCATGAACTCCGAGGTCCCCTGGGCGAAGATGCCCAGGCCGAGTATGCGGACGGCGATTGGCACGAGCAGGTGCTCCTCTGTCGATCGAATTTTGAACCACGCAGTCCAAAATGAGCCCATGAGAAGGCCCACGGAAAACCACAGAAAAGGAACAAGGGCGGTTTCGCCGGTTTCAGAGAGCCGAGACGGCGGCGTCCGCGACACTCTCCAGGACGGACCGCTGCGGGGTGACGCGCGCCGAGATCCTGAGGCCGGCGATGGTGGCGATGACGAAGTGGGCGAGCGCGGCGGGGTCCTTGTCGCGGGCGATGTCGCCGTCCCGCTGCCCCGCCTCGATGGCGGTGCGGATCACCGCGAGGCGCACCTGGTAGTCACGGGCCAGGCCGCCCGCGACCTCCCGGTCACGGGCGGCCACTTCGACGGCGGTGTTGACGACGAGGCAGCCACCGCCCTCGGGGCCGCCCTCGAACTCCTCGTCGATGACGCGCTGGAACTGCGTGCGGATCTTCTGCCGGACCGGGAGACCGCTCTCCATCAGCTCGCTCAGCCCGGCGTTGTTGACCTCCATGTAACGGGCGAGCGCCCGGCCGAAGAGATCACGCTTGCTCTTGAAGGTGTTGTAGATGCTGCTGCGCCCCAGGCCGGTGGCCTCGCACAGGTCCTGGGTGGACGTTCCCTCGTAACCGGCGGCCCAGAACGCCCGCATCGCGGCGTCGACCGCCCGCACCTCGTCGAATTCTCTCGGCCGGGCCATGGTGAGGACGCTAGCAGATTTTGGAACGTACGGTCCATTACTTTTCCGGCCAGGACGGACTGCGCCCCGCGCGCGCGACGACCCGGTCCAGGAGCGGCGCTTCCCCGGGCACCTCGACGGGGGTCCCGAAGATCCCGTCGTCGCCCGGGGCGTCGCCCGTCGGCTCCAGCAGCTCGTACGACGACCTCAGGGCCGCGGCGTCGGGCGCGTACGCCTGGCCGGTGGCGCGGGCCAGGTCCCAGCCGTGCACGACGACCTCGTTCAGGGCCACTCTCCCGGCGATGTCACCGGGCAGCGTGACCCCGCCGGCCCGCGTCGTGCCCTGCCAGGCGTCGGGGCCGCGCCAGGCGGCGGCGAGCTCGTCGAGCTGCCGCGGAAGGCGGGTGCGCCAGTCGTCGTCGAGTACGGGCAGGGCGGCGCCGGGGTCGGTGTCGGTCGACGGGCCCAGTTCCTTCTTCGCCGCGTCGCGGAAGGCCGCGGTGAGGCCGACGAGGTGCGCCAGGAGGTGGCGCACCTCGTACTTCTCGCAGGGGGTGGGGGCCGAGAGCTGCTCGTCCGTGATCCCGTCGAGCAGCCGGGCCACCTGCCGGACGGCCGGTTCGAAGTCGAGCAGGGGGGTGCTGGCGGTCATGGCACTGCCTCCGGTGAGCCGGGAATGTCTGCGCAGTGGTGACCGCCGGCCGCCCCGGAACTCATCGGTGCGCCGGGCGGGCCCGCGGGAGGGGACGGGCGGAGGGGGTCACGCCGTGCGGGACGCCTCGAACGCGGCGCGGGTCAGGAACGCCAGCCGGGCCCGCTTCTCCGGCAGGAAGACCTCCGGCAGATCGATCTCCGGCATGACGACCTCCGGCCCGATCACGAACCCCGCCCGCTCCAGCCGCGCCACCGCCTTCTCGTTGAGCGCGTCCGGTTCCGCCACGACCCGCCGGCGGTCCGGGTCCGCGAACACGAAGCCGAGCGTCGCGGTGAGAAGGTTCGCGGTGAACCCGCGCTCCGGGGCCGCGTCGCCGGTGGGCCCGATCAGCAGGTGCACCCCGAAGTCCCCCGGCCGGGCGTCGTAGCACTCGCTGACCCGGTCCGCCTCGGGGTCGTACGTCTGGAAGAGCGCGGCGGGTTCGCCGTCCCGCAGGACCAGGTAACCGTGGTGGGTGGCGAGGGAGTCCAGGTGCTCGTAGACCTCCTGGACCTGCTCGCGCGTCGCGTCGCCCATGCCCCAGAACCGGGCACGCTCCTGGGTGACCCAGCCGTGCAGCAGCCCGGCGTCGCGCGCCGGGTCCACGGGGACGAGGCGGACCGTCCCGAAACCGTCGATCTTCTGCTCGTACACGGGCTCAGCGGTCGCAGTCATGCGGACTCCTTGGTCAGACGGTTCCAGTCCGTGACCACGGGGACGAGTCCGCCCCGCAGCCACACCGGCAGTTGGTCGCGGTGGTGGGCGTCGCCCGGGACGCCGGACGCGCCGAGCGGCACCACCCAGAGGCTGTCCTCGCGCCGCGCGAGGTCCCAGACGTAACGGGCGGCCGGCCCGCGCGCGCAGCGGTCGGTGACGCCGGGGACGCTGGAGGTGGAGAGCACGCAGTCGTGGTCCCCGGCCACCCCCGGCCACCCCCCGGGCGGGGCGGAGGGCAGCGCCTGCCACGGCGCGAGGCGGTGCACGTCGCCCCAGGCGGCCGGCGGGGCCGTTTCCGTGGCGGCGGCGACCGCCTCGACCGCCGCCGCCACGACGGCGGGCCTGTCGATGCCGGGCAGCAGGTCCGTGGTCAGCAGGGTCTCCAGCGCGAAGCCGACGCGCGGTGTGAGCGCGAGCCAGGGCAGGAAGACCGCGGGGTACGCCGGGTCCGCCACCGGTTCGGTCAGTGCGGCCAGTTCCCGGTGGGCCGCGAGGCGCCGCACCACTTCCGTCCGTACGGCGGCGTACACCGTCGCGTCGGTGCTGTCGGCCTCCATCCGCCGGTCCCAGCCCAGGAGCCGCTCCCGCAGCCGCGCGCCCCGCGCGCTGAGCCCTTCGAGCCCGGCGGCCAGGTCCAGCAGGGGCCGGGCGGACGCGAGGTAGGTGTCGGTGTGGACGGCCGCCATGTCCCCGGCGGTCCACGCCTTCGACCCGTCGAGCAGCCGGCCGATGCGGTCGGCCCGGTACGGCGGTGCGAACTCCACGCCCAGCGGCCCGGCCAGGCCACGCTGGTTGGCCATCACGGCGACGCCGTCGACCTCCGCGCGGGGCAGCGGCCGGTGCTCACCGCTCCAGGCGTACGCCGCCTCCCAGGCGGGCACGACACGCAGCCCGTTGTCCCGGTGGCGCAGCGGCACCCGGCCCGCGACCCGGTGCAGCAGCCCGCCCCCGGTGTCGGCGGCCTGCACGACGTTGACGGGCTCGACCCAGCGCTCGAACGCCCGGTCCACGTCGGCGACGGTGCGCGCCCTGAGCAGCGCGGGCAGCGCGGCGAAGCCGAGGTCCTCGTCCACCCGCGTCGGGCAGCGGAGGCTGATCGTCACGGCTTCGCCGGGGCCGCCGATGATGACGGGCCCGCGCTCGGTCTCGACGACCTCGGTCTCGACCGGGTCGCCGCCCGCCACCTCGATGGTCTCGGTGTGGGCGGTGGCGGGCCGCCAGCCGTCAGGGCCGAGCGCCTCCACGCCCGCGCCGCCCGGCCCGCGCCGCAGCTCTTCCCGGTAGAGGTCCTGGTAGTCGGCCATGGCATTGGTGATCGCCCAGGCCACGGTGGAGGTGTGGCCGAAGTGGGCCATGCCGGGGATGCCGGGGACGGCAAGACCCACCACGTCGAACTCCGGGCAGGCCAGGCGGATCTGCTGGTAGACCCCCGGGTCCTCGATGAACCGGTGCGGGTCGCCCGCGATGAGCGGCGACCCGGTGGCGGTGCGCTCCCCGGTGACGAGCCAGCCGTTGCTGCCGGAGGTGCCGGGCCCGTCCGTGGCGAACAGGGTGATCGCCTCGTCGCCGAGCCTGCGGGCGACCTCGTCGCGCCACAGCTTGGTCGGGAAGCCGGCGAAGAGGATGTGCGTGGACAGCCAGATCCCCAGCGGCGTCCACGGCTCCCACTCTCCCGGGACCAGCCCGGTGGCGGCGAATTCCGGTGCGCGGAGCGCCCCCGGGCGAGGCCGTCGTTGACCCCCTCGACGTAACACGTGATCCAGGCGGCCGTGTCCGCGTCGAGGGCGCGGAAGCAGCGTCTGGCGGTGTCGTCCAGCCGGGAGCTCCGGGCGAAGACGTCCCAGTCGACGGCGTCGGGGCCGAGGAAGGACGCGGTGGTGCCCTGCGACCTGTGCCGCTCGACCTCGATCTGCCAGGCACGGTCGGTGGCGGCGTTGCGGCCCTGCGCGAAAGCGAGTTCGTGTGCGCTCTCGGCGCGGAGATGGGGGATTCCCCAGGCGTCCCGGAAGACCTCGGTGCTCACTCTGTTCCCATCCAGATCCCGCTAGGCTTTTAGGTAAGGCTGACCTAACCTAATGGACGCCTGTCCGGGAAACAATCCGGGCCCCTCCCCGGACGCCGCAGGGGCCCGGTCCGAGCCCGCCACTTCGGTTGGGAACCGGTGCGGAACACGCCGGCGAGACTTCGTGGCCTTCGAACGAGCTTCGGCCAGGACTGGAGCGAATCGACAACGAGCACCAGGACGACGAGCCGGAGGGGGTGCGGGACTGTGCGCCGTATCGACTGCACCGCCCCGGCGACGCACCGCGGACGGGGTGGACGTGGACCATGTGCAGCCGCTCGCCCTCGGGGGTGAGGACACGGACGGGAACGTTCACCCCCTGCGCCGTGAGTGCCACCGGAGAAGGCGGGCGAGGCTTCGGGCCTACTGCTGTGACCACCATGCCCCTACCACCCCGCCGGCCGCGGTGACCAGGGCCACGAGCCGTCCGGGGATGCGCTGGGCAGTCAAGTGCAGCCCGCCGCAGCGAAGTTCGAAGTGCGGGGGTTGCGTGCCGCTGCCCCCCTGCGGGTCATAGCCACGGTTCGCAGTCCTCTCGCCGGGCTTCGGTCGGCCTGGTTCGCATGTCCTCTGACTCCTGTCTCGCGCCGTTGCGTGACGTCGGCGGTGAAGTACGTCGGCGAGGCCGACACCGCTGAGGCAGCCGTGGAGATGGTGGCGGAGCGTCTGCCTCCGGGCTGTGGTCGTGCGGTGGTCGGCAACCGTCACGACCTCGCCGCTCTGGAGCAGGAAGGCTGACGCCTGGGCCGTCGGTCCTCCCGAGCGGCGGTTTTCCGGGCGGGGAAACCTCCCAGAGCCCCGCACGGACGCCGCACCGGCCCCGCACAGACACCGCGCCCCTTACGGCATCCGCCCGATCCCCCGCCCTCACGGCCGCAGAGCGGCGCGTACGAGCCCGAGATCGGCGTCGGAGGCCAGTCCGGCGTGGTACAGGCGCAGTTCGGTCGCCCCCGCTTCGGCCGCGCGGGCCGCGTCCCGGGCGAGCGTGCCGGGGCTGCCGCCCATCCCGGAGACGACCGTGAGGTTGGCGGCGACGACGGTCCCGGGGCCGGCGCGGTGCTCCGCGAAGGGGGCGAGCAGCTCCGGGCCGCCCGTGCACGGCACGACCACGCCGTCCGCGACCCCCAGGACGTGCCGGGGGTCGACGCCCGCGTTCGCCCCGCAGCGGTACGCCGACGGATCGGCGTGCAGCAGCACTTGGAAACCGGGGGGCGCGGCGGCCCGTACCGCCGCGACGGCCGATTCCTGGAGCGTACGGGCGGCCCGGGTGCGCCACGCGAGGGTCGCGGCGGCGGGTCCGGCGCCGATGAGCTTCTCGACGGCGGGCCATCCGGCACCGGAGGCCCCGGCGGACCACGTGGGCTCCAGGGCGCGGCGCACGGTTTCCCGCAGTTCGTCCGCGTCCGCCCCGGCCTCCGCGTACCCCGTGCGGCAGTCCGGGCAGAAGCAGAGCGACATCAGGTACTGGGCCGCGTCCCCGAGCGTCACCCCGGAGATCTTGTCGTGGGCGTGCAGATGGGCGAGCCCGTACCAGCCGCAGGACTCCAGCTCGGTGCCGCGCGCGCCGGGGCGTACGGCCGCTTCCGCCGCCAGATCGGTCAGGTACGCGCGGACGGCCGGCCGGCCGATGCAGGGCGCCCAGGGGTAGCGGTCGCCGTACGCGTTGACGACGGAGGTGTCCGGGTGGTCGGCGCCGAGGCGGGAGTTGTGGGCGAGGACGACCCAGGAGTGCACGTCGAGCCCGGCGGCCGCGAGCGCTTCGGCCGCCTCGCCGTACGGGTCGGCGGTGGGCGCCCAGTCCCCGGCGGAGTACGGCCGCAGGCTCCGTCCCGACCAGCGGTCCTCGTCGGCGGGGTAGAGCACGGCGGCGTGTGCGGCGGTGACGATCCGGTGGCGTGGGTGACGCGGGGTCAGGGCGCGGGTCGAGTGGTAGGCGGAGGCGAGGGTGACCTGCTGGACGCCGAGGTCCGCGAGGCGCGCGGCGGCGTCCGGGTCGCCGACGACGTCCCACGGGTAGAGGAAGGCCGCGGTCTTCACGCGCGTTCTCCGATCAGGGTCCGGCCGCGCTCGATCAGCTCGGCCAGCATCTTGACGTGTACGGGGTCGGGTTCGCTGAGCGGCGGCCGCACGGTGCCGACCTCCAGGCCGCCGAGCCGCACACCCGCCTTGACCAGCGAGACGGCGTACCCGCGGCCGAGGTTGCGCAGTTCGACGAGCGGGGCGTAGAAGCCGTCGAGCAGGCGGTTGACGGTGTCGTCGTCGCCGGTGTTCAGGGCCCGGTGGAAGGCTAGCGCGATGTCGGGGGCGAAGCAGAAGACGGCGGAGGAGTAGAGGGTGACGCCGATGCCCCGGTAGGCGAGGCCGGTGAGTTCGGCGGTGGGCAGGCCGTTGAAGTAGAGGAAGGGGTGGCCGGGCAGGTCGCGGCGCACCGCGCCGACGATGCGCTGCATCAGGTCCAGGTCGCCGTACCCGTCCTTGAGCCCGATGATGCCCGGCACCCGTGCGAGCGCGACGACGGTCTCGGGGGTGAAGACGGCGTTGTCGCGCTGGTAGACGATGACGTCGAGAGAGGTGGCGGCGGCCAGTTCGGTGTAGTGGCGCAGCAGTCCCCGCTGGTCGGCGGCCACGAGGTACGGAGGCATGGCGAGCAGCCCGTCGGCGCCCGCTTCCTCGGCGGCCTTCGCGTACTGGACGGCGAGCGCCGTGCCGTATCCGGCGCCGGCGACGACGGGCACCCGGCCGGCCGCCTCTTCCACGGCTGCGGCCACGCAGGCGCGGAATTCCTCCGGCGTCAGGGCGTGGAACTCCCCGGTGCCGCAGCAGGCGAAGACCGCGGCGGCGCCGGCGTCGATGCCGGCGCGTACGTGTGCGCGGAACGCGTCGAGATCGAGGCGGCCCAGGCCGTCGCCCGGTCCGTACGCGGTGACGGGAAAGAAGAGCAGGCCGTCGAGTCGGCCGGCGAGCGGGGCTGAGGTCACGGGTGCTCCCTGTGCGTACACAATTATGATCCGCGTCTATGTCCCTGAACGCCGTCACGCTAGGGCAGCCGCCCGGAGCCGGTCAAGACGGAAAGCCGCAAGGAAAATGGCGGATCGGGCCCCTCCGCGCGATACTTGACGCGGTTCGCCACCACTCCTTAGCGTGTCCACGCATGTGAATACGGTCCACGGACGCGTCCGTTTGCCGTGCCCCTGCGGCCCATGCCGACCACCGCGCCCCGAGGAGACCCGCCGATGCCCGCACCCCGCACCGTCCTGCTGACCGGCGCCGCCGGAGGTCTCGGCACCCTGATGCGCGGACTCCTTCCGGCGTACGGCTACGCACTGCGCCTCTTCGACGCCACTCCCCTAGAGGGCGAGCCGGACGCGATCACCGCCGATCTGGCGGACAAGGAGGCGCTGCGCGAGGCCGTGCGCGGCGTCGACGCGGTCATCCATCTGGCGGGCATCTCGCTGGAGGCGTCCTTCGAGAAGATCATGCGCTCCAACATCGAGGGGACGTACAACCTCTACGAGGCGGCCCGCGAGGAGGGTGTCGGCCGGATCGTCTTCGCCTCGTCGAACCACGCGGTCGGCTTCACCCCCGTCCCCGCCGGGGACGCGCCGCTCATCCCGGTCGCCACCCCGCACCGCCCCGACACCTTCTACGGCCTCTCCAAGGCCTTCGGCGAGGACCTGGCACAGCTCTACTGGGACCGGCACGGCCTCGAAACCGTCTCGGTGCGGATCGGCTCCTGCTTCATGGAGCCCACCTCTGTACGGATGCTGTCGGTCTGGATGAGCCCCGGTGACGGCGCCCGCCTCTTCCACGCCGCGCTCACCGCCGAGGACGTGGGTCACACCGTCGTCTACGGGTCCTCCGCCAACACCCGCCTGTGGTGGGACCTGTCGTCCGCACGGGCCCTCGGTTACGAGCCGCAGGACGACTCCGAGCAGTACGCCGAGAAGCTCCTCGCGGACCAGGGCGAACTCGACCCCGGCAACCCCGACCACGCGCACCTGGGCGGTCACTTCTGCACCAGCCCGCCCCAGTGGCCGTACTGAAAATCACGCGACCGCGCGGCCGTCCGGCGGGCACGATGACCCCATGCCCAGACCTCATGGATTCAGTTACGAGCGGTACGGCGACGGCCGCGTCGTCATCACCCACCGGGAACGCCCCGCGGGCACCCTGCGGGGCGCCCGCGCGGAGAAGTTCCTGGCCGAGGCGGAGGCGGGCGACGGGCAGCTGGTCATGGCCCGCTGGACGGGGGCGTACAAGCACGGCAACGAGCGGACGGCGAAGAATCACCCGCGCAACGGGTGACGGGTAAGGGAACGGCAAAGACGTGTCGGTCGTTAGCCCTGTCATGACCGCAATGACACCCGGCTCGAACATTCCGCTTCCCACCGCCCGCGTGGCCGTGGACGTTGCCGCCCCGGTGCGGCTCGACGTATCGGGCCTGCTGCTCACCGCCGACGGCAAGGTGCGCTCCGACGACGACTTCATCTTCTACAACCAGCCGACGGGCCCCGGTGTCACCTACCGCTCCGGAGGCGGCACCGCCCCCGACGCGATCGTGGTGGACACCGCGGCGGTCCCGCCGGGCATCGAGAAGATCGTGGTCACGGCGAGCCCCGACGCCGCGGGCCAGACCTTCCAGGGCATCGAGCCCACCGCCACCGTGCGGGGCGCCGACGACGGCGCGGTGATCGCCACGTTCACCCCGCCCCAACTCGGCTCCGAGACGGCGCTGGTGGTCGTCGAGATCTACCTCCGCAACGGCGCGTGGAAGGTGCGCGCGGTCGGCCAGGGGTACGCGAACGGACTCGCCGGTATCGCCACGGACTTCGGCGTCTCGGTGGAGGAGCCCGAGGCGGCCGCCCCCGCCCAGGCGGCCGCGGCGCCGCCCGCGCCCCGGGCGGCCGATCCGAGGACCGCGGCCCCTGCGGCTCCCCCCGCCCCGCCCGCTGCCCCGGCTCCCGCCGCGAGCGGCAAGATCAACCTCGACAAGGGCCGGGTCAGCCTCCAGAAAAACCAGACGGTCTCCCTGGTCAAGGCAGGCCGCCCGCTGCTGTCCCAGGTCAAGATGGGCCTCGGCTGGGAGCCGGCGTTCCGGGGCAAGGACATCGACCTGGACGCGTCCGTCATCGCCTACAACGGGAACCGCAAGCACCTGGACAGCTGCTACTTCGGCAAGCTGTCGATCCTGAACGGCGCCGTCAAGCACTCCGGGGACAACCTCACCGGTGAGGGCGCGGGCGACGACGAGGTGATCACCGTCGACCTCGGCCGCATCCCCGCGGAGGCTACGGGCCTGGTGTTCACGGTGAACTCCTTTACGGGACAGAAGTTCACCGACGTGGCCAAGGCCTACTGCCGTCTGCTGGACGCGGCGACCGGTGAGGAACTGGTCCGCTTCGACCTGACGGGCGCCGAGCCGCAGACGGGAGTGATGATGGCGAAGCTGATCAAGCAGTTCTCGGGAGAATGGGAAATGACCGCGATGGGCGACTTCGTGAAGAGTCGCACCGTTCGCGGCATGGTCAAGCCGGCAGCCCAGGCCCTCTAGCGCTCGCGCGCCGGAGGGAACTAGAGCTTGGTCAGCTTGGTGAAAGGGCTCAGGATGCGGCCTTGCCGGCCCGCGAAGTCGATGAGAACCGCCGCATCACCCTCGATTGCGATGACCCTCCCGAGTCCGAACTGATCATGCGAGACCCGGTCGCCCACCTCGAAAACCTCGATCGGGGGGGCGTCCGCGGCCGGGACGTTGAAGGGACTGGACGGCAGGTAGCGCCGGGCTCCGGCTGACTTTGTCATTAGTTGAGAGTATGCGCCCCGGGAGGCCGCCACGCCATGCCCGTCCATGATCACTTCACCCCGGGTCACCCGGGACCGGGTCGGTGGACACGTGCCGACCAGGCGTTCCGGACGGAGTGTGACCGGCTCGGCACCCAGCGAGATTCCGGGAGCGGGCCGGAATGTTCACCGTCAACCGGGCCTCGTTCGGGGGCTCCACGCCCTGTCACCGGGGTTTCACATCCCGCCGTCCGCGACGGCCGCGCCGGCGAGCGGTCCGCGAGGAGCAGTCGGCGAGGAGCGGTCCCGGCGGGCCTGCCGCGAAGCCTCGGCAACCGACAGGCCCCCGTACGCGTCGCAGACGATGTCCGGGACACTGGTCGCGAACGAGGTCGCGACCATGACCGTGATCGTCACCACTGGACGGGCCGGACGACCGGTGACCGTACGACCGGGAGGGACCACGGCATGGCCGAGCGCGCGGAGTATCGCACCGTCTCCCTGATCGGAGAGGGCGGTACGGGCCGTGTCCACCTGGCGCGGAACCCCGCCGGGCGGCTGGTGGCCCTCAAGACCGTCCACGACCACCTGACCGCCGCCCCGCGCTTTCGTGAGCGGTTCCGCCGCGAGGCCGCCGCCGCCCTCCGGGTCGGGGGCCCCTTCACCGCGACGGTGCTGGACGCCGGCACGGAGGACCAGCGGCCCTGGCTGGCCTCCGAGTTCTGCGTGGGGCCCCCGATCGTCGAGGCCGTCACCACGACCGGACCGCTGGGCCCCGCCGACCTCGGCACGTTCGGCTCGGCGCTCGCCGTGGCCCTGTCCGCCATCCACGGCGCGGGGCCCGCCCTCCTCGACCTCAAGCCCGCCCATGTCCTGATCACCCACCGGGGCCCGAAGATCGTCGACTTCGGCACGGCCGGCCGCTCCGCCGGGCTGAACCCGGCCGACTCCGGTTTCCTCGGGTTCGTCGCCCCCGAGGAGCTGACACCGGGCAGCCGGGCGGACACGCCCGCCGACGTGTTCGCACTGGGGGCGCTCCTCGCGCTGTCCAGTACGGGGCGCAACCCGTTCGGGTCGGGCAGCGCCGGACAGGTGGCCCACCGGACCCTGCACGACGCCCCCGACCTCCTCGGCGTGCCGGGGACCGAGTGGCCCGGCTTCCTCGCCCGCTGCCTGGCCGCCGCCCCCGCCGACCGGCCGAGCATGCCCGAGGCCCTCGCCTGGTGCGCGGAGCGGGCCGCCCCCGTGCCGTGGTGGGAGCAGGAGCCCGCGGCCGGCCTGATCCGCGAGCACGAGGAGGACCTGGCCGAACTCCTCGCGGTCAGTGAGGGCGACGGCGCCGCCACGGACCGGTGATGGCGAGCAGGATGCCCGGGTTCTGGATGTTGGCGTAGAGCGTCTTCCCGTCGGGCGAGAAGACGACCCCGGCGAACTCGCTGAACCTGGGCTCGGCCTCGCTCCCCACGTTGAGCTCGTTGCGGGCGATCGGGTACGTACGGCCGCTCTCCGTGGCGCCGAAGAGGTGCTGGCCGCCGTCGCCGTCCTCGGCGATGACCAGGCCGCCGTACGGCGAGACGGTGATGTTGTCGGGGCCGTCGAACTGCCCGCCCGTACCGAGCAGCACCTTCAGCGTGAGCGTGCGGCGCTTGGGGTCGTAGAACCACACCTGGCCGTCGTGCGGCTCGCCGGGGCTCTCGTCACGGGCGTACGACGAGACGATGTACGCGCCGCCGTCGGCCCACCACATGCCTTCCAGCTTCCGGGCGCGCGTGATGTCCCCGTCGTCGAACTGCTCGCGCACCGGGACCGTCCTGCCGTCCCGGTCGGGTACGTCGATCCAGTCGACGCCGTAGACGGTGCCGATGCGCGTGGCGCGCGACAGGTCGTCGACGAACCGGCCGCCGGAGTCGAAGCACCGGGTGGCCTGGAGGATGCCCGCGTCGTCGGCGAGCTTGCGGAGCTGTCCGCGGCCGTGCTTGAAGCCGTGCGGCGGGACCCAGCGGAAGAGCAGCCCGTTGGGGGCCGAGTCGTCCTCGGTGAGGTAGGCGTGGCCGCGCTTGGGGTCGATGACGACGGCCTCGTGGTCGAAGCGACCGAAGGCCTTGACGGGCCGGGGGTCGAGGTTCGCCCGGCGGTCGTAGGGGTCGACCTCGAAGACGTAGCCGTGGTCCCTGGTCATGCCGTTCTCGCCGGCCCGGTCGGAGTTCTCCTCGCAGGTCAGCCAGGTGCCCCAACTGGTGCGCCCGCCCGCACAGTTGGTCGAGGTCCCCGCGATGCCGACCCACTCGGCGACCTCGCCGCCGCGGTGCACCTCGACGACCGTGCAGCCGCCGGACGCGGCCGGGTCGTACACCAGGCCCTCGGCGAGCGGCACGGGGTGCTTCCACTTGGAGCGCGCGCCCTTGAGCTCGTGGTTGTTGACGAGGAGCGTCACACCGCGCGGGCCCTCGAAGGTCGCGGTGCCGTCGTGGTTGGACGGCGTGTACTCGCCGGACTCCAGCCTGGTGACACCGGAGTGCGTGATGATCCGGTACGAGAAACCCGCGGGCAGGGCGACGACGCCCTCGGGATCGGGGACGAGCGGCCCGTAGCCGGGGTCGCGCCGGTCCTTTCCGGTCTCGCCGTCGAAGCCCTCGCCCTCCGCCGGGTCGTCGGCGGCGAGGGCTCCGGGGGCGGTGGCGAGCGCGCCGACGCTGCCGACGAGCGCGACCGAGGCGCCCGTGAGCGCGGAGCGTCTGGCGAAGTCCCTGCGGGTGATCGTCATGCGTACCTCCTGAGGCCCGTGAGGGGCACGTGTTTTCGGCCCCAGACTCCCGCGCGCGTATAAACGAGGACTGAACAGCGTCCGACGCCCGAGAGGCCACCGTCATGCACCTGCCCCCGCAACCGCCCCCCTCCGGCCGCCGCGTCCTCGTCAGCGGCGCCTCGCGCGGTCTCGGCCGCGCCGTCGCCCACGCCTTCGCGGCGGGCGGCGACCGCGTCGCGGTCCACTACGGCTCCCGGCGCGAGGACGCCGAGCGCACCCTCGGAGGACTCGCGGGTACGGGCCATGTGCTGGCCGGCGGCGACCTGTCCGACCCGGCGGGCGCGGCCGCCGTGGCGGACCTGGCGGCGGAGGGGCTCGGCGGCATCGACATCCTGGTGAACAACGCCGCCGTCAACGAACGCCACCCCCTTGCCGAGACGCCGTACGACGAGTGGGCGGCCGCATGGCAGCGCCACGTGGCCGTCAACCTGCTCGCCACGGCCAATCTCAGCCATCTCGCGGCCCGCCGCATGATCGACCAGGGCACGGGCGGCCGGATCGTCAACATCGGCTCGCGCGGCGCCTTCCGGGGGGAGCCGGACCACCCGGCGTACGGAGCGACGAAGGCGGCGGTGCACGCGCTCGGCCAGTCGCTGGCGGTCTCCCTCGCGCCGTACGGCATCGGGGTGGCGTCCGTAGCGCCGGGATTCTTCGACACCGAGCGCGTGGCGGACCGGCTGAGCGGGGCGGAGGGCGAGGCGATCCGGGCGCAGAGCCCGTTCGGGCGGGTGGCGTCGGCGGAGGAGATCGCGGGCGCGGTGGTGTGGCTGGCGTCGCCGGGTGCGGAGTGGTCCTCGGGGGCGGTGCTGGACCTCAACGGGGCGTCCCACCTCCGGACTTGAGGCCGACGGGGGTGGGTGCGGGTGGTCCTGCGGGGCCTGTCCCCACCCGGCGCCTTCCCGCTGTGACGCTTCGCGGCTCCGCCACAGGGGGGCACCGACCTGGACCCCGCTCCCCGATCACCGGAGAAGCTGGACTTTCCGGCCCGCCGGGGCCCCGGACGAAGTCCGGGGGAGATCGAGGACACGCCCGGAGCACGTCCCGGGGACCAAGAGACCCAGGGCCCGGAAGCCCGAGGGCCCGCAAGCCCGAGGGCCCGGGGCCAGGAGCCCAGAGGCCCAGGAGCCAAAGGGTCCGGGGACCCGGGGGCCAGGGGCCAGGGGACCTTGCCTCTCGGGCCAGGGCGGGGCGGGCAGGCCGCGCAGGGGCACCCGCATCCGCACCCCGGGCCCCGGGCTCCTCAACCCGACCTGCGCGACCTCGCCTTGAACGCCGCCTTCCGCGCCTCCTTCGCCGCCTTCTTGTCCGGGTGCAGCCGCCCCATCGCCTCCAGGACGTCCGCCGTCGCCGGGTGCTCCACCCGCCAGGCCGCGTCGAAGAAGCCGCTGTGCCGCCCGGTCAGGCCCGCCACCAGCCCCTGGAGCTCGTCCGGTTCGCCGTCCACGTCGAGCTGCGCGGCGATGGTGTCGATCGCGAGCCAGAAGACCATCTCCTCGGGCGGCGGCGGCACGTCCGAAGCGCCGTGCTCGGCGAGCCAGACCCGGGCCAGACCGCCCAGTTCCGCGTCGTCGAGCACCTCGCGGACCGCGCCCTCCGCCTCCGGGCCGACCAGCGACAGCGCCTGCTGGCTGCGGAGCCTGCGCAGCGGCGCACCGGTGTCGGAGCCGCGCGCGGCGGCGAGCAACTCCCGTGCCGCCGCGACCGGTTCGCGACGGCCGAGCCACAGCTGGGTCTCGGCGCCGGCCGACGCCTCGGGGAAGTACGCGATGCCGTCGAGCAGCGCCTCCGCACCCTTCTCGGCGAGATCGCCGACGGCGGGCGCGTCGACGCCCGCTTCAAGCATGCGGGCCCGTACCCCGTACAGACCGAGCGGGGTGAGCGCGACCATTCCGTACCGGGAGACGTCCTCGTCGTCGGCGGGCGGCTCGGGCTCCGTGCCCTCCTCCGCCATCAGCGCCTCGTCGACCGGCTGGTAGGTGACGAGCCCGATCGGCTCCAGCACCCTGAACTGGTCGTCGAGGCGCATCATCGCGTCCGACACCTGCTCCAGTACGTCGTCGGTGGGCTCGCCCATGTCGTCGGGCACGATCATCGAGGCGGCGAGCGCGGGCAGCGGCACCGGCCCGTCCGCCACCCCCTCGGAGACGGTCAGCAGATACAGGTTGCCGAGTACGCCCTCCAGGAACTCGGCCTCCGCCTCCGGGTCCCACTCCAGCGCCTCGAAGTCGATCTGCCCGTCCTCGCCGATGACTCCGGCGAGGTCGTCCAGGACGGGCGCGGTGGCGTCGGCGAAGACGGCGTCGAAGGCGTCGAGCCAGATGGCGAGTACGTCCTGGGGGCTCCCGGAGGTGAGCAGCGCCAGGTTCTCGCCGGCCGTGGCGGTCCCCGTGGCTCCGGAGCCGCCCTCGGAGCCGTCCGAGCCGTCCGAGCCGTCGGCGCCCTCACCGGGGTCCGTCACCTCGACAAGTCCCGCGTCGACGGCGAGCCGCCAGGCCTCGCTCGCCTCGGCCGCACCGTCCTCGTCTGCGGCGAGGCCGAGGTGTTCGGCGGCCTCGGGCAGCTGCTCGTCGACGAGTTCACCGCCCGCGCCGACCCGGGTAGCGGGCCCCGCCCACCGGGCGAGCCGCGCGGCGCGCGCGAGCAGGGGCGAGGTGAGCGCCTCACGCGCCAGCTCTGCGTCGGAGTGGAGCCGCACCGGCGGCAGGGTGGGGCGTTCTCCGGACATCTGGGGGTTCTCCTCGGGCGCGTGCGGGTCGGGCGGCCCCCAGCGTAGACGTATTTGCCCCCATGCCACCGGGTTCATGTACCCGTCAAGATCCGTACACCCGGCGCCCCTTGACAATCCCCGGGCCCACACAAGAGATTGACGCGCGTAGAACCTCGTTCGGCCCCCCTCATCCCTCGCACTCGGAGCCACGTGATGACAGCCCGTTCCTCCTCCCTCCCGAGATCCGCCGCAGTCGCGGCCGTCGTAGCCACCGCACTGGCAGGCGGACTGCTGGCGGGCTCGGCCTCCGCATCCGCGTCCGCCACCGCCGAGGTGCGGATCCACGACATCCAGGGCACCACCCGGATATCCCCGCTCGTGGGACAGCAGGTCACCGACGTGTCCGGCATCGTCACGGGTGTGCGGACGTACGGCTCGAAGGGCTTCTGGTTCCAGGACCCGCGGGCCGACGCCGACGCCGCCACCAGCGAGGGCGTCTTCGTCTTCACCAGCTCCGCGCCGACCGTCGCCGTCGGCGACGCCGTCAAGGTGTCGGGCACGGTCGGCGAGTACGTCCCCGGCGGCACCTCGTCCGGCAACCAGTCGCTCACCCAGATCTCCAGGCCGGCCGTGACCGTGGTCTCCTCGGGCAACGCGCTGCCCGCGCCGGTCGCCGTCTCGGCGAAGTCCGTCCCCGCCGCGTACGCCCCCGAAGGCGACCCGGCGGCGGGCGGCAGCATCAACGCGCTGCCGCTGGACCCGTCGGCGTACGCCCTCGACTACTACGAGTCGCTGGAGGGCAGCAACATCCGCATCGGCTCGTCGCGCGTGGTCGGCGCGACCGACCCGCACTCGGAGCTGTGGGTCACGGTGAAGCCGGAGGAGAATGACAACCGGCGCGGCGGCACGGTGTACGGCTCGTACACCTCCCAGAACACCGGCCGGCTCCAGATCCAGCAGCTCGCCCCGGTCTCCCAGCAGCCGTTCCCCAAGGCGAACGTCGGTGACGTGCTGTCGGGTACGACCGAAGGGCCCCTGGACTTCAACCAGTACGGCGGCTACACGCTCACGGCCCGCACCCTCGGCACGGTCACCGACCGCGGCCTGGAGCGCGAGTCGACCCGGCCGCAGCGCCGCGGCGAGCTGGCGGTGGCGACGTACAACGTCGAGAACCTCGACCCCGGCGACCCGCAGGCGAAGTTCGACGCGCTGGCGGCGGCGGTCGTGGACAACCTCGCCTCGCCCGACATCCTCGCCCTGGAGGAGATCCAGGACGACAACGGCGCGAAGAACGACGGTACGGTCTCCGCCGGGGAGACGCTGAAGAAGTTCACGGCCGCGATCGCGGCGGCCGGCGGCCCGTCCTACGACTGGCGCACCGTCGACCCCGCCGACGACAAGGACGGTGGCGAGCCCGGCGGCAACATCCGCCAGGTCTTCCTCTTCAACCCCGAGCGGGTCTCCTTCACCGACCGCGGGGCCGGTGACGCCGCCACCGCGACCGGTGTCGTACGGGAGAAGGGCCGCGCGGCCCTGACCCACTCCCCCGGCCGCGTCGACCCGGCGAACGCGGCCTGGGAGAACAGCCGCAAGCCGCTCGCCGGCGAGTTCACCTTCCGCGGCCGTACGGTCTTCGTGATCGCCAACCACTTCGGCTCGAAGGGCGGCGACGAGGGCCTGCCGTCGCACCACCAGCCGCCGGTGCGCAAGTCGGAGGTCAAGCGGCTGGAGCAGGCGGAGGCGGTCAACTCCTTCGTCAAGGACATCCTCAAGGCCCAGCGGAACGCGGACGTCCTGGTCCTGGGCGACATCAACGACTTCGAGTTCTCGGCGACGACGAAGGCGCTGACGGCGGACGGCGCGCTCTTCCCGGCGGTCAAGTCCCTGCCCCGCCCGGAGCGTTACTCGTACGTCTTCCAGGGCAACAGCCAGGTCCTGGACCAGATCCTGACCAGCCCGTCGATCAGGGACTTCACGTACGACAGCGTGCACATCAACGCGGAGTTCGCCGAGCAGAACAGCGACCACGACCCGCAGGTGCTGCGCTTCCGCCCGTAGTCTCCGATCCCCCGCACGCCCGCGCCGAGGCCGGGCGCGGGCGTGCACCGCTTCACTCCGCCGCCCGTCACGCCCGGGAAGGTGTGCCGGACGGTACGTTCCGCACGGGCACGGGGGTTCCTCCCCGTCCGGCGCACCACCGGGGCACGCCCCGTGCCCCGTGCCCCGTGCCGAGGCGTGAAGTCCGGTCGAGGCCGAACGGGCCGCCCACCGCGGCTGTGCCAGAATCCGGGCCATGATCTTCCGTGCCGCCACCCGCCAGGACCTGCCCGCCGTCCTCGCCCTCCTCGCGGACGAGGAGAAGGTCGTCGATCCGGCGTCGGTCGTCGTCGACGCGGCGTACGAGCGGGCTTTCGCGGCGATCGACAGCGACAGCCGCAACGAGATGCTGGTCCTGACCGACGAGTCCGGCACGGTGCTGGGCTGCCTCCAGGCGACGTACATACCGGGCCTCGGCAAGCACGGCGGCGAACGGGCCCTCATCGAGGCGGTACGGGTCAGGGCGGACCGGCGCGGGGAGGGGCTCGGGCGTGAGCTCGTCACGCGGGCCGTCGAGCGGGCCCGCGAGCGTGGCTGCACGCTGGTCCGGCTGACCAGCGGCAAGCGGCGCAGCGACGCGCACCGCTTCTACGCCTCGCTCGGATTCGCGTGCAGCCACGAGGGGTTCAAGCTCGCCCTCTGAGGCCGGGAGGGCAGGCGGTCAGCCGGCGGACCCGGCGCTCCAGGCGGTCAGGGTGAGTTCGTCCACGGTGCGCATCTCGCCCTCCAGCGGAAACTTCTGCGCTTCCCCGCCGGGGGCCGGGGCGATCGCGAGGGCGGACGCCTGGCGCAGCCGTCCGGCCGAGGGGTTGCTCGTCCAGGAAAGGAGCGACCGCACGCTCTCGCCCGGGTCGAGGATCACCGAGGCGGGGCCCTTGTCCTGGCCCATGTACGAGGAACCGCGGTTCACCCAGATGTCGAGGACCTTGCCGTCGGGGTCCAGTGCCTGGACGGTGGGGTACCCGTAGACCTGGTGGGGCTCCTTGCCGCAGTTGGTCAGGGTGAGTCCGACGGCCCGGTGGCCGAGGGCCGCCTGCACCTCGCCCATGGACACCTCGGGGCGCCCGGACGAACAGCGGCCCGGCGGGGTCCCCGCCGAGGAGGCCGGGGGCGCCGGGGGCCGCTCCGGCCCGCGCGCGGCGGAACCGGGCGAGGACGGTGCCGAAGGGGTGGCGCTGTGCGCCGGAACCGGTTTCGCCGTGGGCGTCGGCTCCGGTTCGCCCTCGCCGTCCGGTACGAGAAAGCCGGCGCATCCCCCAGGACCACCGCTCCGGCGAACGCCAGTACGGTCGCGATCCCGGCTCTTCGTACGCTCATGCGCCTACTCCCCGCCTCGGTGCCGCGACAGGTGTCCGCCCCCGCCGCCGCCTCCATCGCCCTGGCCGCGCCGTCGATCCCGTCGGCCGCGGAGTGCCGATCATGCCAGACACCGCACGACGCACCCCCGAATGTTCAGCCTTGCTTACCGCTTGCGCGAAGGAAATCTAAGTGGACCTTCACCATCCGACGGCCGAGACTCACCGTATGACAGCATCAGGCCCCTTCGGCCGCGCCCTGTGCGCAATGATCACGCCCTTCACCCCCGGGGGCGCGCTGGACCTGGACGGCGCCCAGTCGCTCGCGGAGCGCCTGGTGTCCGACGGCGGCTGCGAAGGTCTCGTACTGAACGGCACCACCGGCGAGTCCCCGACCACCACCGACGCCGAGAAGAGCGCGCTGGTACGGGCCGTGTGCGAGGCGGTCGGCGACCGGGCGGCGGTCCTCGCCGGGGTGGGGAACGCCGACACCCGGCACACCGTCGAGCTGGCGCGGGCGGCCGAACGGGCGGGCGCCGACGGGCTGCTGGTCGTCACGCCGTACTACAGCCGGCCGCCCCAGGAGGCCGTGGAGGCGCACTTCCTGCGGGTCGCGGACTCGGTCGGCGTCCCGCTGATGCTGTACGACATCCCCGGCCGCACCGGCACCCGCATCGAGGCCGGGACGATGCTGCGGCTCGCCCGCCATCCGCGCATCACCGCGGTGAAGGACTGCGCGCACGACCTGCTGGGCAGCGCCACCGTCATCTCCCGGACGGACCTCGCGTACTACTCGGGCTCCGAGGAGCTCAACCTGCCGCTCTACGCGATCGGCGGCGCCGGCTATGTCAGTACGGTCGCCAACTCCGCGCCCCGCGCGATGCGGGCGGTCCTCGACGCGTACGACGCCGGGGACACGGCGGGAGCCACCCGCGCCCACCTGCGCGCGCTGCCCCTCGTCACGCTGACGATGGCGTCGGGCCTGCCCGGCACGGTCACCACGAAAGGGCTGCTCGGCGCGCTCGGCCTGCCGGCGGGCCCGGTCAGGGAACCACTGCAGCCCGCCGACCCGGCCACGGTCGACGGGCTGCTCAAGGCGTACGGAGAACTCCCGGAATGCGCGGAACCGGCAGGGCCGGCGGGGCCGGGTCAGTCCCAGACGTAGGTCCGTCCGAGGATCGCGGCGTGCTCCAGCACGTCCTCCGCCGGATCGTCGATCTGACCGGTGGAGAAGAGCATCACACGGGGCGCGTTGTGCGAGTCCCTGTGCGTCTCGTCTGCGTGCGCCGCCCCGGCGGGCAGCCCCACCGCCATGAGTACCGCACCGCATCCGGTGATCCACCGGGCCAGTGCCCGTGCCTGCTGCTCCTTCATGCCGCTCCCTCACCGTGACTCTTGTGATTCCTCTTCCAATGTGGCGACCTGCCTATCCACCCGAACGGCCCAAAGGTCACGCGAGGTCACCCGTCGGAGTGCGGTTCACGGCGGCGAGTACGGCGCGCACGGAGAACGCCGCGCCCGCTACGCCGGCTTCGTCCGGCGGCGCGGCGCTCCCTCTTCCGGCAGCTCGGACTCGATGGCTCAGCGTTACTGGAGAGTGAACGGCCTCGAGCAACTCCTGTTCGTCCATGACCAGGCGGTCAAGGACGACAGCGGTCGGCACCTGCCGGACTCCTCATGCGGTGCTGCTCACGCACGAGCGCCCTCCCGGGCCGTCCTGGGGCCGTGGAAGGGCGCTCGTTGATCAGACGGCCGCAGCTGATCAGTTGTGGCTGTGCAGTACGTCGTTCAGGCCGCCCCAGACCGCGTTGTTCGGGCGGGCCTCGACGGTGCCGGTCACCGAGTTGCGGCGGAAGAGGATGTTGCTCGCGCCGGACAGCTCGCGGGCCTTGACGACCTGGCCGTCGGGCATCGTGACGCGGGTGCCCGCCGTCACGTACAGGCCCGCCTCGACGACGCACTCGTCGCCGAGCGCGATGCCGACACCCGCCTCGGCGCCGACCAGGCAGCGCTCGCCGATGGTGATGCGGACGTTGCCGCCGCCCGAGAGGGTGCCCATGGTGGACGCGCCGCCGCCGATGTCGGAGCCGTCGCCGACGACCACCCCGGCGGAGATGCGGCCCTCGACCATGGAGGTGCCGAGCGTGCCGGCGTTGAAGTTGACGAAGCCCTCGTGCATCACGGTGGTGCCCTCGGCGAGGTGCGCGCCGAGGCGGACGCGGTCGGCGTCGGCGATGCGGACGCCCTTGGGGGCGACGTAGTCCGTCATGCGCGGGAACTTGTCGACCGAGGTGACCTGGAGGTGCAGGCCCTCGGCGCGGGCGTTCAGCCGTACCGTCTCCAGCTGGTCGACGGCGACCGGGCCGAGCGAGGTCCAGGCGACGTTGGCGAGGAGGCCGAAGACGCCGTCCAGGTTCTGGCCGTGCGGCTGGACCAGGCGGTGCGAGAGGAGGTGGAGGCGCAGGTACGCGTCGTGGGCGTCCAGCGGCTTGTCGTCGAGCGAGGCGATGACCGTACGGACGGCGACGACCTCCACGCCGCGGCGGGCGTCGGGGCCGACGGTCTTCGGCGCGGCGGCGCCGAGCAGCTCGGCGGCGCGCTCGGCGGTGAGGCGCTCGGTGCCGGCGGGGCCCGGCTCGGCGACGAGCTCGGGGGCGGGGAACCAGGTGTCGAGGACGGTGCCGTCCGCGGCGAGGGTGGCGAGGCCGGCGGCGACGGCGCCGGTGGTGCGAGTAGCAGTCGTATCGGTCATGTCCGAACGCTAACCGGGACCGGCACGCCGAGGCGAACCGGTCCCGGATGGCGGGCGCCGGTGCCTCCCGAAGCCCTAGGAGGGGGCGAGGGCCGGGGACGGGCCCGACGCACACCGCCGCACGCCCGGCGCGGCGGGCACGAGCCGGCTGAAGCGGCTGACGCCGGTGGTGGAGCGCGACCGTACGGTCCGCGAGGTCTTCCGTCCGGTCACGGCTGTCCGGTCACGGAGATCGCGGCGGGCATCGAGGCGGCGCCGGCCGCCGTTCGCGGTCCCAGCCGATGACGCGGGCCAGCAGCTCGCGGGCGTACTCCGCGTCGTACGCCGTCCCGGTCAGCAGCACCTGGAGGCAGATCCCGTCCATCAACGCGACCAGCGCCCGCGCCGTGACCGGGTCGGTGCGCCGCGCCAGCCGGTCCGCCAGGCCCGCGCACCACTCGGCGGCGACAGGGCGCAGCGCGGGCCGGCGCAGCGCGGCCAGGTAGAGCTCGTACTCCAGCTCCACTCCGGCACGGTCCCCGGACAGCCACTCCCCCAGCAGCCGGGCGAGTTCGTCCGCGAGATCGGCGTGCGGGTCTTCCAAGGCGCCACGTGCGCTCACCGCCTTCGCGAAGCCCTCACCGGCCTGCCGCAGCGCGGCGACCATCAGCTCGTCGAGGGTCTTGAAGTGGTACGTCGTCGAGCCGAGCGGCACATCGGCCTCGGCCGCGGCCGACCGGTGGGTCAGCCCCGCGATGCCCTTGCTCCTGACGACCCGTATCGCGGCGTCGATGATCCGCCGGCGGCGCCCGGGGTCGTGACGGCGGGCCATCAGTGCGCGCCGCCGAGGTTGAGCAGGACGACTCCGACGATGACGAGGGCGATCCCCGCCAGCTCGACGGTGTTCGCCGACTCCCCGAGGAAGAACGTGCCGATGGCGGCGACGGCCGCGGTGCCGGCACCCGCCCAGATCGCGTAGGCGGTGCCCACCGACATGGTCTTGAGCGTCTGCGCGAGCAGGGTGAAGGCCGGCAGGTAGCCGACGGCGGTGCCGAGCGAGGGCCACAACTTGGTGAAGCCGTCGCTGTACTTCATGGCCGTGGTCCCGGCCACTTCCGCCGCGATGGCAGCGGCCAGCAGTACACAAGGCATGTGTACGAGTGTACATATCGTTGTGTACGGCCGTACACATCCGTGCCCCCGGCGCCGCTCCACCCGCCACGGGCACCGGTTACGGTGTAGCGCCCGGTCAGGGCACGGAGCACAGCGGAGGGAACGTGGCGCACGATTCGGGCTGGAACGGCCCCCACGGCGGCGGACCGTACGGAGGACCCCCGCCGCCCGGCCGGGGCGGCGGGTGGACGCCGCCGCCCCGGCCGCCGCAGCCGGGCGTGGTCCCGCTCGGCCCGCTCCAGTTCGGGGACCTGCTGGGCGGCACGTTCGCCACGATGGGCCGGTACGGGAAGCAGCTGTTCGGCATAGCCGCGCTGGCGTACGGCGGCGCGCTCCTGGTGGTGGCCGCGACCGCGGCGGTCGCGTTCTCCGCGACACGCGACGACCTGGAGAAGGTCTTCCGCTCCGGTCCGTACTCCGACCGGTACGGCGACTCCCTCGACTCCGACGCCGCGTGGTCACTGGCGGCCGCCTTCGGAGCGGTGTGGATCGTCGCCGTACTGGCCATGGTGGTCACCACCGCGACCGTCATGGCCACCTGTCCCGCCGTCCTCCAGGACGCGGTGCTCGGCCGCCGTACCACGATCGGCACGGTGTGGCGCCGCGCCCGGCCCCGGGTGCCCTCCGTGATCGGCGCGATGCTGCTGCCCTGGGTCGCCGCGGCGCTCGTCATGGCGCTGTTCACGGCCAGTTACGTCGCCCTGATCGTTTCCCTGGTCTCGGACGGCGCGTCCGGAGCCTGGGCCGCCCTGGGCTTCCTCCTGGTGCTCGCGTCCATGCCGGTGGCCGTCTGGGTGTGGGTGCTGTTCAGCCTCACTCCGGCCGCCGTGGTCTTCGAGTCCCAGGGGCCCGTCGCCGCGCTGCGCCGCTCGGCCCGGCTGGTGAAGGGCTCCTGGTGGCGGATCTTCGGCATCACCATGCTGGCCTGGATCATCGCCATGGTCGCGGGCTACATCGTCCAGTTCCCGCTCACGGTCATCGGCGCGATGTCGAGCATGCCCGGCATGGCGGACCTCGGCCCCGAACCCGGCGTCACGGAGGTCGTCGCCCCGATGGGGACGTACCTGGTGTTCATCCTGCTGGGCGGCATCGTCAGCCAGATCATCGCCACCACCTTCCCCCAGCTGGTGACCGGTCTGCTCTACGTCGACCAGCGCATCCGCAAGGAGAACCTGGCCCCGGTCCTCGCCGAGGCCGCGTCCTCGCCGGACCGGTGACTCCGGCCGGCTGCTTCCTCCCGGCAGCACGGCGAAGAGGCCCCCGGCAGGTGCTTGCCGGGGGCCTCCCGACCGGGCGTACCGGTCTGCTGGACCTGCTCTGGATCTGCTGGACCGCTGGTCCGCTGGTCTCAGACGTTGAAGCCGAGCGCGCGAAGCTGCTCGCGGCCGTCGTCCGTGATCTTGTCCGGGCCCCACGGCGGCATCCAGACCCAGTTGATCTTCAGCTCGCTGACGATGCCTTCGGTCGCCGACTTCGCCTGGTCCTCGATGACGTCGGTCAGCGGGCAGGCCGCGGACGTCAGCGTCATGTCGAGCGTGGCGATGTTCGAGTCGTCGATGTGGACGCCGTAGATCAGACCGAGGTTGACGACGTCGATACCCAGCTCCGGGTCGACCACGTCGTACAGCGCCTCGCGGACCTCCTCCTCGGTGGCCGGCTTGGTCGTCACGGTCTCGGTCTCGGTGGGTGTCGCGGTGTTCTCGCTCATGCGGTCTTCCTCTCGGCGCTCTCGCCCAGTGCCTGGGCCGTCGCGTCCTTCCATGCCATCCAGCTCAGCAGAGCACACTTCACACGCGCCGGGTACTTCGAGACACCGGCGAACGCGACCGCGTCCTCCAGCACCTCCTCCATCGCGTCGTCCGGCTCGATCTGGCCCTTGGACTGCATCAGCTCCAGGAAGGTCGCCTGGATCTTCTGGGCCTCGGCCAGCTCCTTGCCGACCAGCAGATCGTTCAGCACGGAGGCGCTGGCCTGGCTGATGGAGCAGCCCTGGCCCTCGTACGAGACGTCCTCGACGGTGTCACCGGCGTACTTCACGCGGAGCGTGATCTCGTCGCCGCACGTCGGGTTGACGTGGTGCACCTCGGCGTCGCCGTCCCGCAAGCCCCGCCCGTGCGGGTGCTTGTAGTGGTCCAGGATGACTTCCTGGTACATCGAATCAAGCTTCACGATCCCAGCCTTCAGCCGAAGAAGTTCCGGACGTGCTCCAGGCCCTCGACGAGGGCATCGACCTCGGCCGGCGTGGAGTACAGATAGAACGACGCTCGCGTGGTCGCAGGAATTCCGTACCGCAGGCAGACGGGCCGCGCGCAGTGGTGTCCGACCCGGACCGCGATGCCCAGCTCGTCGAGGACCTGGCCCACGTCGTGCGGGTGGATGTCGCCGAGCGTGAAGGAGATCGTCGCCCCGCGGTCCTCGGCCGTCGTCGGGCCGATGATCCGCAGGCCCTCGACCTCCTTGAGCCGCTTGATCGCGTACTCCGTGATCGCGTGCTCGTGCGCCGCGATCTTGTCCATGCCGATCGCGGTGAGGTAGTCCACGGCCGCACCGAGGCCGACGGCCTGGGCGATCGGGGGCGTACCCGCCTCGAACTTGTGCGGAGCCGGAGCGTACGTCGACGAACTCATCGACACGGTCTCGATCATCTCGCCGCCGCCGAGGAACGGCGGGAGGTCCTCCAGCAGCTCCTGGCGTCCCCAGAGCACACCGATG
This sequence comes from Streptomyces sp. Wb2n-11, assembly GCF_001049855.1. Lineage (NCBI taxonomy): Bacteria > Bacillati > Actinomycetota > Actinomycetes > Kitasatosporales > Streptomycetaceae > Streptomyces > Streptomyces sp. Wb2n-11. The sequence continues at coordinate 5,410,722 of NZ_CVPB01000001.1, read as the reverse complement.
CCGGTCGGGCCGACCATCTTGTGTCCGGTGAAGGCCACGAAGTCGGCCTGGAGCGCCTGTACGTCGAGGATCATGTGCGGTGCGGCCTGCGAGGTGTCGATGCAGACCAGCGCGCCGACCTCCTGGGCGCGGCGGATGATCGCCTCGACCGGGTTGACCGTACCCATGATGTTCGAGACCAACGTGAAGGAGACGATCTTCGTCTTCTCGGTGATGACCTCGTCGATGTCCGACAGGTCGAGACGGCCCTCGTCGGTGATGCCGAACCACTTCAGCTTCGCGCCCGTGCGCTGCGAGAGCAGCTGCCACGGCACGATGTTGGAGTGGTGCTCCATCTCCGTGATGACGATCTCGGTCTCGGCGTCCACGCGGTAGGGCTCGTCGGCCCAGCCCAGCATGTTCGCCACGAGGTTGAGCGACTCCGAGGCGTTCTTGGTGAAGATGACCTCGTCGCGGCTCGGCGCGTTGATGAAGGCGGCGACCTTGTCGCGGGCGCCCTCGTACAGCGCCGTGGCCTCCTCGGCGAGCACGTGGACGCCACGGTGGACGTTGGCGTTGCTCTGCTCGTAGTACGCGTTCAGCGCGTCGAGTACCTGGCGGGGCTTCTGCGAAGTCGCCGCGTTGTCCAGGTAAACGATCTTCTTCCCGTCGTGGACCACACGATCCAGCAGGGGGAAGTCCTTGCGGATCGCCTCGGTGTCGAGAAGGCCCGGCAGCTGTGTCACGCGGTTACGCCACCCTTCGTGTACTCCTCGTAGCCCTCGGCCTCGAGCTTGTCGGCAAGCTCCGGGCCACCGGACGCGACGATCCTGCCCTTGGCGAAGACGTGTACGAAGTCCGGCTTGATGTAGCGCAGGATGCGCGTGTAGTGCGTGATCAGCAGCGTGCCGACCTCGCCGCTCGCGTGGACGCGGTTGACGCCCTCGGAGACCTGGCGCAGGGCGTCGACGTCGAGGCCGGAGTCGGTCTCGTCGAGGATCGCGATCTTCGGCTTGAGGAGCTCCAGCTGAAGGATCTCGTGACGCTTCTTCTCACCGCCGGAGAAGCCCTCGTTGACGTTGCGCTCGGCGAAGGCCGGGTCCATCTGGAGCTGCTCCATCGCGGACTTGACCTCCTTCACCCAGGTGCGCAGCTTGGGGGCCTCGCCGCGGATCGCCGTCGCCGACGTACGCAGGAAGTTGGAGACCGAGACGCCGGGGACCTCGACCGGGTACTGCATGGCGAGGAACATGCCGGCGCGGGCGCGCTCGTCGACGGACATCTCCAGGACGTCCTCGCCATCGAGGGTGACGGTGCCGCTGGTGATCGTGTACTTGGGGTGACCGGCGATCGAGTACGCGAGGGTGGACTTGCCGGAGCCGTTGGGGCCCATGATGGCGTGGGTCTCGCCCTGCTTCACGGTCAGGTCGACGCCCTTGAGGATCTCCTTGGTGGAGTTGTCGGCCTCGACGGAAACGTGCAGGTCGCGGATTTCAAGCGTTGCCATGGGTGTCTCAGGACTCCTGGGTGACGGAGACGAGCACATCGTCCCCTTGGATCTTGACGGGGTATACGGGGACGGGGCGCGTCGCGGGAAGGCCGGAGGGCTTGCCGGTGCGGAGGTCGAAGCTCGATCCGTGCAGCCAGCACTCGATCATGCAGTCCTCCACCTCGCCCTCCGAGAGGGAGACGTTCGCGTGCGAGCAGATGTCGTGGATCGCGAACACCTCGCCCTCGGTGCGGACGACGGACACCGGCGTGCCGTCGAGCTCCACCCGTTTCGGGGTGTCGTCCTCCAGCTCGCTCAGCGCACAGGCTTTGACGAAGGCCATCAGACGGACGCCTCCAGCTCGGCGTCGATCTTGGCGAGGAGGCGCTCCTCGACGTCGGGCAGACCGATCTGCTGGACGAGCTCCGCGAAGAAGCCGCGGACGACGAGGCGGCGGGCCTCACCGGCCGGGATGCCGCGCGACATGAGGTAGAAGAGCTGCTCGTCGTCGAAGCGGCCGGTCGCCGAGGCGTGGCCGGCGCCGACGATCTCGCCGGTCTCGATCTCCAGGTTGGGGACCGAGTCGACGCGCGCGCCGTCCGTGAGGACGAGGTTGCGGTTCATCTCGTACGTGTCGGTGCCCTCGGCGGCGGCCTCGATGAGGACGTCACCGATCCACACGGCATGTGCGCCCTCGCCCTGGAGCGCGCCCTTGTAGACGACGTTCGACTTGCAGTGCGGCACGTTGTGGTCGACGAGGAGGCGGTGCTCCTGGTGCTGGCCCCGGTCGGTGAAGTACAGGCCGAACAGCTCGGCCTCGCCGCCGGTGCCGGCGTAGCTCACGCGCGGGTGGAGACGTACGACGTCGCCGCCGAAGGTCACCACGACCGATTTGAACGAGGCGTCGCGGCCGATCAGCGCGTTGTGCTGCGCGACGTGCACGGCCGTGTCGTCCCAGTCCTGCACGGAGACGACGGTCAGCTTCGCGCCGTCGCCGAGGACGAAGTCGACGTTGGCGGCGAGCACGGCGTCACCGGTGTGGTCGATGACGACGACAGCCTCGGCGAAGGCGCCCAGCTCCACGACCTGGTGGGAGAAGACGGTCCCGCCCTCACCGTGCACGGCGATGCGGATCGGCTCGTCGAGGACCGTCTCCTTGGGGACGGTCACGACCGAGGCCTTCTCGAACGACGAGTACGCCTGGGCGGCGACCCGGTCCACCGGCTTGCCGGCCTTGCCCAGACGCGGGTCGTCACGGTCCACCGTCTCCTGGATGACGCCCGCGGGGGCGGTCACCTCGACGCGGATGCCGCCGTCGGCGGCCGCGGTCCCGTCGTGCAGCCCGCGCAGGCGGTCCAGCGGGGTGAACCGCCATTCCTCCTCGCGGCCGTGCGGGACGGGGAAGGCCGCCACGTCGTACGACGGAGGCGCACTCATGCGCGTGGCGACGGTGGACTCGGCGGCCACCGCGATCGAGCCGGCGGTGGTGGAACCCACCGGTGGGGGTCCCCCCTGGACCGTAGCTTGCCGGAGGTCCTTGGGGGCGTTCTGAGCCTCAGCCATGGCTGTCGTAGTGCTCTCTCTCTGGGTCGTGAGGTAAGTCGCTGCGGGGTACGGGGGCCTCAGCCGACCGAACCCTCCATCTGCAGCTCGATCAGCCGGTTCAGCTCCAGGGCGTACTCCATGGGCAGCTCCTTGGCGATCGGCTCGACGAAGCCGCGCACGATCATCGCCATGGCCTCGAACTCGGTCATGCCGCGGCTCATCAGGTAGAAGAGCTGGTCCTCGGAGACCTTGGAGACGGTCGCCTCGTGCCCCATGGACACGTCGTCCTCGCGCACGTCGACGTACGGGTACGTGTCCGAGCGGGAGATCGTGTCGACGAGCAGCGCGTCGCAGAGCACGTTCGACTTGGAGCCGGGGGCTCCCTCGCCGATCTCGATCAGACCGCGGTAGGAGGTGCGGCCGCCGCCTCGCGCCACCGACTTGGAGACGATGTTGGAGGAGGTGTTCGGCGCCATGTGGACCATCTTGGCGCCGGCGTCCTGGTGCTGGCCCTCGCCCGCGAAGGCGATCGACAGGGTCTCGCCCTTGGCGTGCTCGCCCATCAGGTAGACGGCCGGGTACTTCATCGTCACCTTGGAGCCGATGTTGCCGTCGACCCACTCCATGGTCGCGCCCTCGTACGCCACGGCGCGCTTGGTGACCAGGTTGTAGACGTTGTTCGACCAGTTCTGGATCGTCGTGTAGCGGCAGCGGCCGCCCTTCTTGACGATGATCTCCACGACGGCGCTGTGCAGCGAGTCGGAGGAGTAGATCGGGGCGGTGCAGCCCTCGACGTAGTGGACGTAGGCGTCCTCGTCGACGATGATCAGCGTCCGCTCGAACTGGCCCATGTTCTCCGTGTTGATGCGGAAGTAGGCCTGGAGCGGGATGTCGACGTGCACACCCTTGGGTACGTAGATGAACGATCCGCCGGACCACACGGCCGAGTTCAGCGACGCGAACTTGTTGTCGCCGACCGGGATGACCGTGCCGAAGTACTCCTGGAAGAGCTCCGGGTGCTCCTTCAGCGCGGTGTCGGTGTCCATGAAGATGACACCCTGCTTCTCGAGCTCCTCGTTGATCTGGTGGTAGACCACTTCGGACTCGTACTGCGCGGCGACACCGGCGACCAGACGCTGCTTCTCCGCCTCGGGGATGCCGAGCTTGTCGTACGTGTTCTTGATGTCCTCCGGCAGGTCCTCCCAGGACTCCGCCTGCTTCTCGGTGGACCGCACGAAGTACTTGATGTTGTCGAAGTCGATGCCCGACAGGTCGGAGCCCCAGCTCGGCATGGGCTTCTTGCCGAACAGCTTGAGGCCCTTGAGCCGCAGCTTCAGCATCCACTCCGGCTCGTTCTTCTTCGCCGAGATGTCGCGTACGACGTCCTCGGAGAGGCCGCGCTTGGCAGCGGCGCCGGCCGCGTCGGAGTCGGCCCAGCCGAATTCGTACGTACCCAGGCCCTCGAGTTCGGGGTGGGCAGTCTCCGTGGGGAGAGTCATGCGGGGTTCCTCCCGGCCGTACTTGCAGATGCTGAATGAGTGGTCTGTGCTGTGCTGCTACTGCGCGGAATGAACGTCGTGCACACCCCGTCGCCGTGGGCGATGGTGGCCAGACGCTGCACATGCGTCCCGAGCAGCTCGGAGAAGAACTCGGTCTCCGCCTCGCACAGCTGCGGATACTGCTCGGCGACATGGGCGACCGGGCAGTGGTGCTGGCAGAGCTGCTCTCCGACCGGTGCGTTACGCGCCGTAGCAGCGTACCCGTCGGCCGACAAGGCCCTGGCAAGCGCCTCGGTCCGCTCCTCGGGCGCGACGGCCTCGACCGCCTCGCGGTACGCCCCGGCCTGGGCGGCGAACCGCGCACGGGCGAAGGCGGCCACCGCTGCCTCACCCTTTTCACCGCCGCCCGCCGCCTGGGAGATCCAGTGCAGCGCGTCGGCGGCGAGCTTGTCGTAGGACTGGTCGAAGGCGTCCCTGCCACAGTCGGTGAGTGCGAAGACCTTCGCGGGCCTGCCACGGGTCCTGGTGCCGTACACGCGCTGCTCGCGGGGCTCGACGACGTTCTCGGCGACGAGCGAATCGAGGTGGCGGCGGACGGCGGCCTGGGTGAGACCGAGGCGCTTCGCGAGATCGGCGGCGGTGGACGGGCCGTGATCCAGGACGGACCGCGCGATCCGGTTGCGCGTGGAGCGCTCACCGGTCGCGAGCTCCTCCTGCGGAGGCCCCGTCGAACCCACAGCGTTTTTCACAACGCCATTGTTGCGTAATTCCGAGGAGGGTGACAACCCGCGTCCTGATCAAGCTCTGGTGGGGTGCATCACTTAGGCACACCTAACCTGACCTGCGGAAATGATCAGCCCGGTCATGGCCGGGCGGTGGCGCGGATGCTGAACACCTGGTCAGCGCGGGTGCTCCGGAGCCCCGCGCAGCGGAGCCGCACCCCCTCTTTAGACTTCACGGCATGAGAAGCGAGCCCGTCGTCCAGGTCACAGGACTGGTCAAGCGGTACGGAACCAAGACCGCGGTCGACGGCCTCGATCTGGAGGTGCGCGCCGGCTCCGTCACCGCCGTCCTCGGCCCCAACGGAGCCGGGAAGACCACCACGGTCGAGACCTGCGAGGGCTACCGCAGGCCGGACGCCGGGACCGTGCGCGTCCTCGGCCTCGACCCGGTCGCCGACGCGGCGCGGCTGCGTCCCCGGATCGGGGTGATGCTCCAGTCCGGCGGCGTGTACTCGGGGGCCAGGGCCGACGAGATGCTGCGCCACATGGCCGCGCTGCACGCCCACCCGCTGGACGTCGGCGCGCTGATCGAGCGCCTCGGGCTCGGCAGCTGCGGCCGTACGACGTACCGGCGGCTCTCCGGCGGGCAGCAGCAGCGGCTCGCCCTGGCGATGGCCGTCGTCGGCCGCCCCGAACTGGTCTTCCTCGACGAACCGACCGCCGGCCTGGACCCGCAGGCCCGCCGGTCCACCTGGGACCTCGTGGGCGAGCTCCGCGAGGACGGCGTCAGTACCGTCCTCACCACGCACTTCATGGACGAGGCCGAGCAGCTCGCCGACGACGTCGCGATCATCGACGCGGGCCGGGTCATCGCCCAGGGCAGTCCCGAGGAGCTGTGCCGCGGCGGCGCGGAGAACACCCTGCGCTTCACCGGGCGCCCCGGGCTCGACATCGCGTCCCTGCTCAAGGCGTTGCCCGTGGGCACCCTGGCGGCCGAGCTGACGCCCGGGACGTACCGGATCACCGGCGAGGTCGACCCCCAGCTGCTGGCCACCGTCACCTCCTGGTGCGCACAGCACGGCGTGATGCCCAGCGGCATCTCCGTCGAGCGGCACTCCCTGGAGGACGTCTTCCTCGAGCTGACCGGTAAGGACCTCCGTTCATGAGCGTCGGTACGTACACCCCGCGGCCCGGAGCGGCCCCGCTGCCCCGGATGATCGCGGCGCAGACCGTCTTCGAGACGAAGATGCTGCTGCGCAACGGCGAACAGCTGCTGCTGACGGTGATCATCCCGGCGCTGCTGCTGGTGCTGTTCTCGTCCGTCGACATCATCACCGTGCCGGTGGGGACCGCGGAGGGCCCGGGCAGGTCCGTCGACTTCCTCGCCCCGGGCGTCCTGGCGCTCGCCGTCATGTCCACCGCCTTCACCGGGCAGGCGATCGCGACCGGCTTCGAGCGCCGGTACGGCGTGCTCAAGCTGCTGGGCACCTCCCCGCTGCCCCGCTGGGCGCTGATGACGGCGAAGACCCTGTCGGTACTCGTCACCGAGGTCCTCCAGGTAGCCCTTCTCACCGCGATCGCCTTCGGTCTCGGCTGGTCCCCGCACGGCAGCCCGTTCGCCGTGCTCCTCCTCCTCGCCCTCGGTACGGCGGCCTTCTCCGGTCTCGGCCTGCTGATGGCCGGCACGCTCAGGGCCGAGGCGACGCTGGCCGCCGCCAACCTGGTCTTCCTCCTGCTGCTGGTGGGCGGTGGCGTGATCGTCCCGCTCGACAAGTTCCCGGACGCGGTCCGGTCGGTGCTCGGCCTGCTGCCGATCTCGGTGCTGTCGGACGGCCTGCGCGACGTGCTCCAGCACGGCGCGGCCATTCCGTGGGGCGGCCTCGGGATCCTCGCGGTGTGGGCGGTCCTGGGGCTGGGCGCGGCCGCCCGTTTCTTCCGCTGGGAATAAGGAACGTCCGTTCCGCACCCCCTCGTGAATTCCTGCACAAGCTTCGTCCTACGATGGTTGCCGTGTTGACCCCCCTCGCCCTCATCGCGCGGCGCTGGACGCCCACCCCCCGCATCCTCCGGCGCGCCGCGCTCGCCCCCGTCGTGATGACCGTCGTCATCATCGTCACGGGCGGCGCGGTACGACTGACCGGATCCGGCCTCGGCTGCGACACCTGGCCCAAGTGCACCGACGACAGCCTCTTCGCGACGCCCGAACAGGGCATCCACGGCGCGATCGAGTTCGGCAACCGCATGCTGACGTACGTCCTGTCGGCCGCGGTCGGCTGGGCGATCATCGCGGCCCGGTCCACGAAGCCCTGGCGGCGCGGTCTCACCCGTCTCGGATGGCTCCAGTTCTGGATCGTGCTGGGCAACGCCGTCCTCGGCGGCATCACGGTCTGGGCGGGTCTGAACCCCTGGACCGTCGCCGGTCACTTCCTCCTCGCCAACGCCCTCCTCACGGTCGCCGTGATCACCTGGCAGCGCACCCGCGAGGGCGACACCGCCCCCCGGCCGCGCGTCCCGCGCCCCGTCCGCAAGCTGTCCTGGGCGCTCCTCGTCACCTCGGGGCTCCTGATCGCCCTGGGTACGACGGTGACCGGTTCGGGCAAGCACGCCGGTGACAGCAGCGACGTACCGCGCATGCCGTGGGACTGGATCGACGCCGCTCACGTGCACGCCGCGGCCGCCTGGGTCGTCTGCGCGCTGGCCATCGCCATGTGGTTCGTCCTGCGCGTGGTGGACGCCCCGGACGACACCCGGGCGCGCGCCCGCGACCTGCTGGTCGTCCTGCTGGCGCAGGGTGCCGTCGGCTACGTCCAGTTCTTCACCGAGGTCCCCGAGATCCTGGTCGGCGCCCACATGCTCGGCTCGTCCCTGATGTGGATCGCGGTACTGCGGCTGGCGCTGAGCCTGCGCGAGCGCCCGCTCGAAGCCCCGGCTCCGCTGCCCGCCGCCCAGCCCGGCTCATCGGTGGCCGCCACCGTCTGACGGCCGCCCGTCGGTCAGCCCGTAGACGCGGCGGGCATTGCCCGCCGCGATCATCCCCGCCACCCGTTCGGCGTCCGTCAGCGACCACGCGCCGTCGCCGACCCAGCCGCCGAGCACCCTGCCCAGCGCCTCGCGGAACAGCCGTGCGCCGACGACGCGCAGCTCCGGCAGCCCCCGCGTGCCGCCGGAGAAGAGCAGCTTGCCGAAGGGCGCCGGCTCCAGGATCTCCGCGAGTACGTCCGCGGCCCGCGCCCCGGTGTGGGCGAGCGCGGGCCCCCAGGTCGGCGTACACGTGCGGGAAGAGGCTCGCCAGGTGGGCGGCGTGACGGTGGTACGGGTAGCCGTGCGGCAGTACCGGGTCGGTGCCGAGGCCCGCGGTGGCGGCCGCGAAGTCGGTGAGCAGCACCGGGTCCGTACGGTCGATGCGCAGACCGGGGCCCGCGGCACCGGCGTGCAGTTGCAGGGGGAGCCCGGAGGCGACGGCCGTCCACAGCAGGTGCCGCAGCACCACGGGGTCGGCCAGCCGGCCCCCGGTCCGGCGTCCGGCCAGCCGGCGCCCCGCCGCCCCGCGCACCTCGCCGGGTCCCGGCGGGTGCGGCGCGAGGGCGAGTTCGTGCCGTACGCCCGTCACGGAGGTGAAGGCCACGGCGGTCCCCGCCGCGCCGTGCACGGCCTCGGCGAGGTTGGCGAGGAAGCTCTCGACGGTTCCGGACGTGTCGGCGACCTGCTCGGCGAGCAGGTCCAGGCGCACGGTCTCCCGGGCCTGGGCGGCGCCGGCCGCCGCTGTCTCGGCGGGTCCCGTGAGATCCCCGGCGGCCCGGTGTCCACCAGGCAGGTGGCGATCCCGGTGCCCCTCAGCAGCCGCCTCCCGGTCTCCAGTACGCCCAGTTCCCTGCGGCGCGCGAGACAGCGCGGGCGGGCAGTGCGGTTCGAGGCCGAGGAGCGGCGGACACCAGCGGCGTACGGCGAAGCCCGTCTGGGTCTCGAAGAAGGTGGTGCCGGGCGCGGGCGGCGCGGGGGTCGTGGCGAGGTAGGTCTCGAAGGCCCCGAGGCCCGGCTCCGTACGGAGCACTCCGTGGCAGTACTGGTCCACCAGGGGAGGCGTTTCGATCATCCGGGGCTCCTGTGGTGGACGTGCTTCCACAGGCTCTAACGGGTGACCCCCGCGTCAGGTGCTGCTAGGCGCTCCGCGGCAGGTCGTCGGACGGGCCGCCGACCTGGATGCCGGCCATCCGGCTCCACTCGTACGGTCCCGTGCGCACCTTGGCCGCGAAGTCGCCGTCGAAGGACTCGTGGAGCGTGATCCCGGCCTTCTCGGCGGCGCTCTGCGCGACGGCGTGGGAGGGGGCCACGAGGTCGCCCCAGCCGCCGTCCCCGCCGACGAGCACGATGCGGGTGCCCATCTGTCCGAGGTACGCGAGCTGGCCCTCGGCGCCGCCGTGCTGCTTGGCGAAGGCGGTGATCTCCTTGGCGAGCTTCGCCGCCTTGCGCTCTGCCTGCTTCGTGTCTGCCATGCCCACGATGCTACCGACGGGTAGAGCAGGGGTCCAGGACAGGTTCCCTAGCGCAGGAAGGGGTCCACCGCGACGGCGACGAAGAGCAGCGAGACGTAGGTGATGGACCAGTGGAACAACCGCATCTCCTTGAGCTTGCCACCGGTCACCCCGGACTTCGCACGGGACTGGAGCCCGTGCGCCTCCTTGAGCCACCAGCCGCCGGACACGAGGGCGACCGCGGTGTAGAACCAGCCGGTGTAGCCCAGCGGGGTCAGCAGCAGCGAGACCGCGACCATCACCCAGCTGTAGGCGACGATCTGGCGGGCCACGACCTTGTTGGAGGCGATGACGGGGAGCATCGGAACGCCCACCCGCGCGTAGTCCTCCTTCACCTTCATCGACAGCGGCCAGTAGTGCGGCGGCGTCCAGAAGAAGATGACCATGAACAGGATGACGGCGGCCCAGGACATGGAATTGGTGACCGCGGACCAGCCGATGAGGACCGGCAGGCAGCCGGCGATGCCGCCCCAGACGATGTTCTGCGCGGTACGCCGCTTGAGGATCATCGTGTAGACGACGACGTAGAAGAGGAGAGCGCCGAGCGACAGCGCGGCGGACAGCCAGTTGACGAGCAGCCCGAACCAGAGGGTCGAGATCACGCCCAGGCTGATGCCGAAAACAAGGCATTCGCGCGGACTGACCATGCCGGTGACCAGTGGCCGCTGCGACGTGCGGTCCATCAGTGCGTCGATGTCGCGGTCGATGTACATGTTCAGCGCGTTGGCGCCGCCGGCCGACAGGTAACCGCCGAGGCAGGTCACCAGGACCAGCCACAGGTCGGGCACACCCTGTTCGGCCAGGAACATGACCGGGACGGTGGTGATCAGCAGCAGTTCGATGATCCGAGGCTTGGTCAGTGCCACGAACGCCTTGACCCGGGCTCCGAACGGCCGATGGCCTCCCGGGCTGGGAGTCAAGGCGACCCCTGCGGGTCGGGACTCGACGGCCGTCACGCACACCCCTGACAGAGAAATTCCAGCAAGCTCCGGACGTGAAGGCCCGGTAAAGACTTGCGCGTACCACGCCACTCTAGACGTTGCCCATACTTCGTTCTCCGCCGGGGTGGGGTCGTGTTGAGTGGGGTACTCGCCGGCTTGTCGGCGGGCTGTCCCGCCCGCCGGGAGGCGAAGGCCGTGAATGCCCCGCACCCTGGGCCATGCCCGCTCTTTTGGAGGACGCGAGGCCGAAATGAGCGGGTTCTTGCGGGGGTAGGCTCAACATCGCCCGGTGCGCCTATCCAGTACCGGGATTCGACATGTGGAGAGGAGCCCTGACTCAGGGTGAGCACCAAGCCGACCACCACAGATCTCGAGTGGACCGAATTGGACCAGCGGGCTGTCGACACCGCCCGCGTCCTGGCCATGGATTCCGTACAGAAGGTCGGCAACGGCCACCCTGGTACGGCCATGAGCCTGGCCCCGGCCGCGTATGTGCTGTTCCAGAAGCTGATGCGGCACGACCCCAATGACGCGAACTGGACCGGCCGCGACCGATTCGTCCTCTCTCCCGGTCACACCAGCCTGACGCTCTACATCCAGCTCTACATGGCCGGCTACGGCCTGGAGCTGGACGACCTGAAGGCGTTCCGCACCTGGGGCAGCCTGACGCCGGGTCACCCCGAGCACGGGCACACGACCGGGGTGGAGACCACGACCGGGCCGCTGGGCCAGGGCATCGCCAACGCCGTGGGCATGGCCATGGCCGCCCGCTACGAGCGCGGCCTGTTCGACCCGGAGGCCGCCGCGGGCGCCTCCCCGTTCGACCACACCATCTGGGCGATCGTCTCCGACGGCGACCTGGAGGAGGGTGTCTCGGCCGAGGCGTCCTCGCTCGCGGGCCACCAGAAGCTCGGAAACCTCGTCGCCCTGTACGACGACAACCACATCTCGATCGAGGGCGACACCGAGACCGCCTTCTCCGAGGACGTCCTCAAGCGGTACGAGGCGTACGGCTGGCACGTCCAGCGCATCGAGCAGAACGCCAACGGCGACTTCGACGTCCAGGCGCTGCACGCGGCGCTGAAGGCCGCGCAGGACGAGACCGAGCGCCCCTCGCTCATCGCGGCGCGCACGATCATCGCCTGGCCCGCCCCCAACGCGCAGAACACCGAGGCCTCGCACGGCTCGGCACTGGGCGAGGAGGAGATCGCGGCCACCAAGCGCGTGCTGGGCTTCGACCCCGAGCAGCACTTCCAGGTCGACGAGGACGTCTTCGCGCACGTGCGCAAGGCGGGCGAGCGCGGCCGTGAGGCGCACGCCGCCTGGGACAAGCAGTTCCAGGAGTGGCGCAACGCCAACGCCGAGCGCGCCGCCACGTTCGACCGCATCGCCGCGGGCGAGCTGCCCGAGGGCTGGGAGAAGTCGGTCCCGGTCTTCGAGCCCGGCAAGGCCGTGGCGACCCGTGCCGCGTCCGGCAAGGTCCTCCAGGCGCTCGGCGGGGTCATCCCCGAGCTGTGGGGCGGCTCCGCCGACCTCGCCGGCTCGAACAACACGACGATCGACAAGACGTCGTCGTTCCTGCCGGTCGGCAACCCGCTGCCGGAGGCTGACCCGTACGGCCGTACGGTCCACTTCGGCATCCGCGAGCACGCCATGGGCTCGACGATGAACGGCATCGCGCTGCACGGCAACACGCGCATCTACGGCGGCACCTTCCTGGTGTTCTCCGACTACATGCGCCCCGCCGTCCGCCTCGCCGCGCTGATGAAGCTGCCCGTGACGTACGTGTGGACGCACGACTCCATCGGTCTGGGCGAGGACGGCCCGACGCACCAGCCGGTCGAGCACATGGCCGCGCTGCGCGCCATCCCGGGCCTGAACATGGTCCGCCCGGCCGACGCCAACGAGACCGCGATCGCCTGGCGCGAGATCCTGCGGCGCAACGACGCCCCGCACGGTCTGGCCCTGACCCGTCAGGGCGTGCCGACCTACGAGTCCAACGAGGACGCCGCGCGCGGCGGATACGTGCTCTTCGAGGCCGAGGGCGGCACTCCGCAGGTCGTTCTGATCGGCACCGGCTCCGAGGTCCAGCTCGCCGTCGAGGCCCGCGAGCAGCTCCAGGCCGCCGGCATCCCGACCCGTGTGGTCTCCATGCCGTCGATCGAGTGGTTCGAGGAGCAGGACCAGGGGTACCGCGACAGCGTGCTGCCGCCCTCCGTCAAGGCCCGTGTGGCGGTCGAGGCGGGCATCGCCCTGACCTGGTACCGCTACGTCGGCGAGGCCGGCCGCATCGTCTCGCTGGAGCACTTCGGCGCTTCCGCGGACGCCAAGGTGCTCTTCCGGGAGTTCGGCTTCACCGCGGACGCGGTCACGGCCGCGGCCCGGGAATCTCTGGCCGCCGCTACCCGCTGACGCCGGTACATACGACAAGTAGGAGATGCAACTCTCATGACAGACGCACTCAAGCGCCTCTCCGACGAAGGCGTCGCGATCTGGCTTGACGACCTTTCGCGCAAGCGGATCACGTCCGGCAACCTCGCCGAGCTGATCGACCAGCAGCACGTCGTGGGCGTCACCACCAACCCGTCGATCTTCCAGAAGGCGATTTCACAGGGCGACGGTTACGACCAGCAGCTCAGCGACCTGGCCGCCCGCGAGGTCACCGTCGAAGAAGCCATCCGCATGATCACGACGGCTGACGTGAGGGACGCCGCCGACATCCTGCGGCCGGTCTTCGACGCGACCGGCGGCCAGGACGGCCGCGTGTCGATCGAGGTCGACCCGCGCCTGGCGCACAACACCAAGGCGACGACGGCCGAGGCCAGGCAGCTCGCCTGGCTGGTGGACCGTCCGAACACCCTGATCAAGATCCCGGCCACCGAGGCGGGCATCCCGGCGATCGCCGAGACCATCGGTCTGGGCATCAGCGTCAACGTGACGCTGATCTTCTCGCTGGAGCGCTACCGCAAGGTCATGGACGCCTACCTGACCGGTCTGGAGAAGGCGAAGGCCGCGGGCCTGGACCTCTCCGAGATCCACTCGGTGGCCTCGTTCTTCGTGTCCCGCGTGGACACCGAGATCGACAAGCGTCTCGACGGCATCGGCACGGACGAGGCCAAGGCGCTCAAGGGCAAGGCCGCCCTCGCCAACGCCCGTCTGGCGTACCAGGCGTACGAGGAGGTCTTCTCCTCGGACCGCTGGGCCGCCCTGGACCGGGCCGGCGCCAACAAGCAGCGTCCGCTGTGGGCCTCGACCGGCGTCAAGGACCCGGCGTACAAGGACACGCTGTACGTCGAGGACCTCGTCGCCCCCGGCACGGTGAACACCATGCCCGAGGCGACGCTGGAAGCGACCGCCGACCACGGCAACATCACGGGCAACACGATCGCAGGCACCTACGAGCAGGCGCGCGCCGAGCTCGACGCCGTCGAGAAGCTCGGGATCTCCTACGACGACGTGGTGCAGCTGCTCGAGAACGAGGGCGTCGACAAGTTCGAGGCGTCCTGGAACGACCTGCTCAAGTCGACCGAGGCGGAGCTCAAGCGCCTCGCCCCTTCGGAGGCCTAAAAATTGTCCAGCAGCAATCCGCTGCGTGACGCTCAGGACCGACGGCTCCCGCGTATCGCGGGGCCGTCGGGCCTGGTCATCTTTGGCGTCACGGGCGATTTGTCACGTAAAAAGCTGATGCCCGCCGTGTACGACCTGGCCAATCGCGGCCTGCTGCCACCGGGCTTCTCCCTCATCGGCTTCGCCCGGCGCGACTGGGAGAACGAGGACTTCACCCAGATCGTCCACGACGCCGTCAAGGAACACGCCCGCACGCCCTTCCGCGAGGAGGTCTGGCAGCAGCTGATCCAGGGCATGCGCTTCGTCCAGGGCAACTTCGACGACGACGACGCGTTCGAGACGCTCAAGGCCACGATCCAGGAGCTGGACAAGGCACAGGGCACCGGCGGCAACTTCGCCTTCTACCTGTCCGTGCCCCCGAAGTTCTTCCCCAAGGTCGTCCAGCAGCTCAAGAAGCACGGCCTGGCCGACCAGAAGGAAGGCTCCTGGCGTCGGGCCGTCATCGAGAAGCCCTTCGGCCACGACCTGGCCTCCGCGCAGGAGCTGAACCGGATCGTCCACGAGGTCTTCCCGGCCAACGAGGTCTTCCGGATCGACCACTACCTGGGCAAGGAAACGGTCCAGAACATCATGGCGCTGCGCTTCGCCAACCAGATGTTCGAGCCGCTGTGGAACCGGTCGTACGTCGACCACGTCCAGATCACGATGGCCGAGGACATCGGCATCGGCGGCCGTGCCGGCTACTACGACGGCATCGGCGCCGCCCGCGACGTCATCCAGAACCACCTCCTCCAGCTGCTCGCGCTGACCGCCATGGAGGAGCCCGCCTCCTTCGAGGCGGACGCGCTGGTCGCCGAGAAGACCAAGGTGCTCGGCGCCGTCAAGCTCCCCAAGGACCTGGGCCGGGAGACCGTGCGCGGGCAGTACGCGGCGGGCTGGCAGGGCGGCGCGAAGGCCGTCGGCTACCTCCAGGAAGAGGGCATCGACCCCAAGTCGAAGACCGACACCTACGCCGCGATCAAGCTGGAGATCGACAACCGCCGCTGGGCGGGCGTCCCGTTCTACCTCCGCACCGGCAAGCGCCTCGGCCGCCGCGTCACCGAGATCGCGGTCATCTTCCAGCGCGCCCCGCACTCCCCCTTCGACCACACGGCCACGGAAGAGCTGGGGCAGAACGCCCTGGTCATCCGCGTCCAGCCGGACGAGGGCGTCACGGTCCGTTTCGGCTCCAAGGTGCCGGGCACCTCGATGGAGGTGCGGGACGTGTCGATGGACTTCGCGTACGGCGAGTCCTTCACCGAGTCCAGCCCCGAGGCGTACGAGCGCCTGATCCTGGACGTCCTGCTCGGCGACGCCAACCTCTTCCCGCGTCTGGAGGAGGTCGAGCAGTCCTGGCGCATCCTCGACCCGATCGAGGAGTACTGGGACACCCATGGCAAGCCCGCGCAGTACCCGGCCGGCACCTGGGGCCCGGTCGAGGCGGACGAAATGCTCGCACGAGACGGACGGAGCTGGCGTCGGCCATGAAAATCGACCTGACGGACACCACGTCCAGCAAGATCAACAAGGCTCTCGTCCAGGGCCGCCGCGCCATCGGCACGCCGGCCGTGGGCATGGTCCTCACGCTGGTCATCGTCACCGACGAGGAGAACGCGTACGACGCGCTCAAGGCGGCCAACGAGGCATCCCGCGAGCACCCCTCGCGCACCCTCGTCGTCATCAAGCGGGTCTCGCGCTCGCCGCGCGACCGCGCCAAGGCACGCCTCGACGCCGAAGTGCGGGTGGGCACGGCGGCGGGCACCGGCGAGACGGTGATCCTGCGGCTGTACGGCGAGGTCATCGACCACGCGCAGTCGGTGGTGCTGCCGCTGCTGCTGCCGGACGCGCCCGTCGTGGTGTGGTGGGCGGCCAACGCGCCGCTCGACCCGGCGCACGACCCGCTCGGCGCGCTCGCGCAGCGCCGCGTCACGGACACGTACGCCGCCGAGCACCCGGTCGATGAGCTGAGGGCGCGCGCCGAGGCCTACACGCCGGGCGACACCGACCTGTCGTGGACGCGCATCACGCCGTGGCGCTCGATGCTCGCGGCCGCGCTGGACCAGGTGGAGTGCGAGGTCACCTCGGTGGAGGTGGAGGGCGAGGAGTTCAACCCGAGCGTCGAGCTGCTCGGCATGTGGCTCGCCGACCGGCTTCGCGTACCCGTGAAGCGTTCCGTGTCTTCCGGCCCGGGCCTGACCGGCGTGAAGATGGAGACCAGCTGCGGCCCGATCAAGCTCGACCGGGCGGACGGCTCACTGGCCTCCCTGTCCATCGAGGGGCAGCCGGACCGCGCGGTGGCGCTCAAGCGGCGGGATACCTCCGAGCTGATCGCCGAGGAACTGCGCAGGCTCGACCCGGACGACACGTACGCGGCGACGCTGAAGTTCGGTGTCGACCGGCTCGGTGAGGGCCCGGAGAGCGAAGCGGCCCCGCCGGCGGCGGAAGCGGACGAGCCCGCCGCTGCCACCAAGCCCGCGAAGAAGTCGGCCTCGTCCTCGGCCCCGGCTCCCTCTTCGGCCTCCAAGAAGGCGGCGTCGAAGTGAGGGCACCCCAGCTTGTCGTCCACCACGACAAGGAGCTGATGGCGCAGGCCGCGGCGGCGCGGCTGATCACTAGGGTCGTGGACGCCCAGGCCTCGCGCGGCTCGGCGTCGGTGGTACTGACGGGCGGCCGCAACGGCAACGGCCTGCTGGCCGCGCTCGCCTCGGCTCCGGCCAGGGACGCGATCGACTGGTCGCGTCTGGACCTGTGGTGGGGCGACGAGCGCTTCCTCCCCGCCGGGGACCCGGAGCGCAACCACACCCAGGCGTGCGAGGCGCTGCTGGACGCGGTGCCGCTGGACCCTGCCCGGGTCCACGCGATGCCGGCTTCGGACGGCGTGTTCGGGGCCGACGTGGACGCGGCAGCCGCCGCGTACGCCGCCGAACTGGCCTCGGCGGCGGGGCCGGACCACGGCCCCGTCCCGACGTTCGACGTCCTGATGCTGGGTGTGGGCCCCGACACGCACGTGGCGTCGCTCTTCCCGGAGCTCCCGGCGGTCCGTGAGACGGACCGTACGGTGGTGGGCGTCCACGGCGCCCCCAAGCCCCCGCCCACCCGCATCACGCTCACGCTGCCCGCGATCCGCGCGGCACGCGAGGTGTGGCTGCTGGCGGCGGGCGAGGACAAGGCGAAGGCCGCGGTCGTCGCGCTGTCGGGCGCCGGGGAGATCCAGGCCCCGGCGGCGGGCGCGTACGGCCGTCGCCGGACGCTGTGGCTCCTGGACGACGCGGCGGCCTCACAGCTCCCGCGCGACCTCCACCGCCCGGCTTCGACCTGATCCGCCACTCCGGCACGGCCACGGCCCGGACCGCCCTCGAGGCGGTCCGGGCCGTGGCTTTTCCCCTGCGGTCCGCGGACCTGCGAGCCCCGGCTCCCAACGCCCTGCCCACCTGCGGGCCCCGGCCCGGCTGCTCCGCCCGCCCGCGGGTCCCCGGCCCGGACGCCCTACGGGCGCCTCCCCGATCGCCGATGACCGGCGCCACCCGGTCCCCGGTGCGGCCGCGTCTTCCGCTCCCGTTACGGGAAACCCTCCAGCCCGTCCGGCGATTGCGGGCCGGGGCCGGGGCAGCGCCCCGGTCCGGGAAGGGCCGGGGTGGGGAAAGCTCCGCGCAGCGGGCCCGGCCACCCGGTCCCGGCCCCGCTACCGCGGCCGCTCCAGGAACGGCGCCAGCAGCCCCGGCACCGCCGCCTCCGCGAAGGCCAGCGCCTCCGGCTCCTCCGCGTCGTAGACCGAGTACGCCCCCGCTCCCGCCGCGGTGGTCGCCGTCAGCGTGATCAGGCCGGCCCGGCGCTGGAAGTACGACTGCTTCACCGTCCACCCGACGACCCCGCCCCGCTGGAGCGCGACCGTCGTACGCCGCACCGTCCCCGACCGTGCCACCAGGTAGCCGCCGCTGATGGCGTGCCCCAGGCTCCGGTACGCGTCCAGTGCCAGGAGCACCGCGAGGGGCAGCAGCACCACCGCGCACGCTCCTGCGACGTACAGCAGAGCGTCGGTCAGCAGCACACCGAGGGCGGCGAGGACGAGCACCGGGACCAGCGCCGCGCCCACCGCCCAGCGCAGACGGCGCGTGCGGGCGGCCGGCGGGTGCGGCGTGAGGCCGGCCGCGCCCGTCGGTGAGGCCGCCTCGCGCAGGACGTGCGCCGCCACCCTCTCCGCGGTGATCCGCGGCGCGGCGGGCAGCAGCGTCTTGTGGTCGGCGTGCCGGCTGTCCTCGTCCGCCGCCAGCCCGGTGGCGACCGCGTCCACCCGCGCCGCCCCCAGCGTCCGCACCCCGAGCGGCTCGACGAGCTCCACACCGCGCAGCCTGCGCTCCTCGATGGAGATCGACCGCGTGGTGAACAGGCCGCGGCGGACCCGCAGCGTGCCGCCCGGCTCGCGCTCCAGCCGGTAGTTCCACCACATCTCGACCCACAGGCCGAGCGCCCCCACGACCCCCGCCGCGCACGCCCCGACGACGAGCACCGCGATCATCCAGACGACCGGTGTGTCGTGGAACCGGTCCCGCACCCACTCGATCAGCTTCCCCTGCGCGCCGAACCATTCGCTGACCTGCATCAGTCCGCCGGCCACCGCGCCGCCCAGTGCGGGGGCGACGAAGGAGAGCGGGGCGTACCGGATCCACGCGGGGTCGAGCGTGGCCAGTTCGCCCTCCCGGTGAGGGCCGGGTCCCCCGGTCGTTCCTCGGTGCAGCAGCTCCCTGCGCAGCCGTTCGCCCTCCTCCCGGGTCACCGGGTCGAGTTCGAGCGTGGACTCGCCGCCGCCGGTGTTCTCACCGGTGCCGATACGGACCTTCACGAGGCCGAGGACCCGCAGCAGCACATTGGCCGTCAGGTCGACACTGCGGATGCGTTCACGGGCCAGCGAGCGGCGTTTGACCAGCAGCAGACCCGTGTGGAGTTCGGCGCGCTCGGCACCGATGCGGTACCGCGTCCTGCGCCAGCGCACGTAGTCGAGCGCGGAGCCGCCCACGATCAGCAGGGCGGCTCCGGTTCCCACCCAGGCGAGCGCCCGCCACACCGGCCTGCTCCCCGCGAGCCCGATGAAGGCCGGCACTCCGGCGCCCACCGCGATGCCCGCCATGACCAGCGCGGCGGCCAGTACGGTGCGCGGGGCCAGCCGCCGCCAGCCGCCGCCGCTCTCCGGCCGCTCCCCGTCCCCGGGGGCATCCCCCGGGACGCTCACGTCGCGTCCCCGGGGGTGGCCCGCGTCATCAGGGTCAGCCGCTCCGCCAGCTCCGCGGCGAGCTCGTGGTCGAGCCCCTCGATCTTCACCGCGCCCTTGGAGGACGCGGTGGTGACGATGACCGTGGCGAGCCTGAACGCCTGTTCCAGCGGCCCGCGCACGGTGTCCACGGTCTGGATCCGCGACATCGGCGCGATCCGCCACTCCTGCCAGAAGAAGCCGGTACGCACGTACACCGCGTCGTCCGTGACCTCCCAGCGGTGCACCCGGAACCACCACGGCGGCAGGAACACCGTGACGACCGCGCCGAGCAGCGCGAGCACGCCGGCGGACAGCAGCAGCCACGGCCGTGCGGGCGCGACGAGCGCGCCCAGCACGGCCAGTACGGCCACCGGGACCGCGGTCAGCAGCAGCCACTGGGTCCGCCACCAGCCGATGACCCGCCGGTCGAGCGTGTTGTTCGGCGGCCTGAGCCGCACACTCCCCGTCCCCCCGGCCATCGCCCCGTCTCCCGTCCGTCGGCCGGTCAGCGACCGCGCAGTGTGCGGTACTTGGCGGCCAGGGTCGCGGTCGAGCTGTCCAGCTGCTCGCCGCCCGCGCCTTCCGTCAGGACCGGCTCGATCTTCTTGGCGAGGACCTTGCCGAGTTCGACGCCCCACTGGTCGAACGAGTCGATGTTCCAGACGGCTCCCTGGACGAACACCTTGTGCTCGTACAGCGCGATCAGCTGCCCCAGCACGGACGGGGTGAGTTCGTCCGCGAGGA
Organism: Streptomyces sp. Wb2n-11; assembly: GCF_001049855.1. Classification (NCBI taxonomy): domain Bacteria; kingdom Bacillati; phylum Actinomycetota; class Actinomycetes; order Kitasatosporales; family Streptomycetaceae; genus Streptomyces; species Streptomyces sp. Wb2n-11. Next base: position 5,390,417 of record NZ_CVPB01000001.1, on the reverse strand, counting down.
TCGTCGTCGTCGGGTGGTTGCCGCGGAACGTCTTGTGCGGCACCAGTTCCTCGGCCACCCCTTCCGCCCGCACCTCGTCGGGCGTCTTGCCGAAGGCCAGCGCCTGCGTCTGGGCGAAGAAGTTCGCCATGAGCAGGTCGTGCTGCGCCTCCAGGCCCGGCATCAGGTCGGCGACCGGCCTGGCGAAGCCGATGAAGTCCGCCGGGATCATCTTCGTGCCCTGGTGCAGCAACTGGTAGTACGCGTGCTGCCCGTTGGTGCCCGGCGTCCCCCACACCACCGGTCCCGTCTGCCAGTCGACCGGGTTGCCCTCGCGGTCCACGGACTTGCCGTTGGACTCCATGTCGAGCTGCTGGAGGTACGCCGTGAACTTCGACAGGTAGTGGCTGTACGGGAGGACCGCGTGCGCCTGCGCGTCGAAGAACTCCCCGTACCAGACGCCCAGCAAACCGAGCAGCAGCGGCGCGTTCTCCTCGGCCGGCGCGGTGCGGAAGTGCTCGTCGACCAGGTGGAAGCCGTCGAGCATCTCGCGGAAGCGGCCGGGGCCGATCGCGATCATCAGCGACAGGCCGATGGCCGAGTCGTACGAGTACCGCCCGCCGACCCAGTCCCAGAACTCGAACATGTTGGCCGTGTCGATGCCGAAGTCCGCGACCTTCTCGGCATTCGTGGACAGGGCCACGAAGTGCTTGGCGACGGCGCCGCTGTCCGCACGGAGGTTCGTCAGCAGCCAGTCGCGCGCCGACGTGGCGTTGGTGATGGTCTCGATCGTGGTGAAGGTCTTGGACGCGATGATGAACAGCGTCTCGGCCGGGTCCAAGTCCCGCACGGCTTCGTGCAGATCGGCCCCGTCGACGTTCGACACGAAACGGACCGTGAGGTCCCGGTCGGTGAAGGAGCGCAGCGCCTCGTACGCCATGGCGGGACCGAGGTCGGAGCCGCCGATGCCGATGTTGACGACGTTCTTGATGCGCTTCCCGGTGTGGCCGGTCCACTCCCCCGACCTGATCCGGTCGGCGAAGGCGGCCATCTTGTCGAGCACCGCGTGGACGGCGGGGACGACGTTCTCCCCGTCGACCTCGATCACCGCGTCGCGCGGCGCGCGCAGGGCGGTGTGCAGCACCGCGCGGTCCTCGGTGGTGTTGATCTTCTCGCCGCGGAACATCGCGTCCCGCAGCTCGGCGACCCCGGCTCCGCGGGCCAGGTCGCGCAACAGCCCCAGCGTCTCGTCCGTCACCAGGTGCTTGGAGTAGTCGAGGTAGAGGTCCCCGACCTTGACGGTGTATCCGGTGCCCCGTTCGGGATCGGCGGCGAACAGTTCTCGCAGATGCGTCCGGCCCAGCTGCTCGCGGTGCTTCACGAGAGCGGTCCACTCGGGCATCCGGTTGAGCCTGGTGCGGCTTTCTGCATTCATCTCGGACATCAGCCCACTTCTCCTCGTACCTGTGTGCATGCCCCCTGGCAGCTCCAACCTAATTGATCAGGGCGGCCAGCGATGCTGTGGCGGCCGCGAAGAGCGCCGCCGCCAGCAGGGCGGGGGTGTTCAGACCCCAGGCGGAGGCGGCCGCGCCGCCCAGCAGCGCGCCGAGCGGTGCGCCTGCGACCGCGAGCGTGCGGAAGGCCGAACCGATCCTTCCCAGCATGGCTTCCGGGCTGCGCTCCTGCATCAGCGTCACCTGGTTGGTGTTCCACACCAGCCCCATGAGGCCGAACAGCGCCAGCGCGATGACCGTCACCCACAGTTCGCGGACGAGCCCCATCGCCGTCAGACAGCAGATCTGCACGGCTCCGGCCGCGAACACACTGCGTATCCGCCCGATCCGCCTGGAGAGCCGGCCGGCCAGCAGCCCGCCCGCCATACTGCCCACGCCGTACGCCGCGATGGCCGCCGCGTAACCGCCGTGCCCGGCGTCGAGCCAGCCGGTGACCTGGAGGACCAGGGTGGCGATGAGCGCGGCCATGCCGACGTTGCACAGCGTGGTGGCGACACAGAGTCCGCGCAGCACGCGGTCCCGCCACAGCACCCGCAGCCCCTGCGCGATGTCCCCGCGCAGCGTGCTGCCCGGGGGTCTCGGCGCCCGCTCCGGCGCCGTCACCCGCAGCGAAGCGATCAGCACGGCCCCCAGGACGTACGTCGCGGCGTCCGCGGCGTACGGCACGGCCGCGCCCGCCAGGAGCAGCACCGGCACCAGCGGAGCGGCCAGGAGGCCTCCCGCGATCTGCTGCCCGGTCAGCAGCCGGGCGTTGGCGCTGCCCAGGGCGGCCTTGGGCACCAGCGAGGGCAGCAGGGCCGTGGCGGCGTTGTCGAAGAGGGTCTGGAGGGCGGTGAGCGCGAAGGCGAGCGCGACGAGCAGTGCGATCGAGGCGTGGCCGAGGGCGACCGCCACCGCGAAGGCGGCCATCAACGCGGCCCGCACCAGATCCACGGCCCACATCGCCCGGCGCTGGTCCACCCGGTCCGCCACCGCTCCGCCCAGCAGCCCGAACAGCAGCCACGGCAGGTAACCGCACGCCGTCACCAGCGCAACCAGCACGGGGTCGGACGTCAGCGAGGCGGCCAGCAGCGGCATCGCGGCCGTACGCAGCGAGTCGCCGAACTTCGAGACGACAGCCGCGGTCCACAGCCGGCCGAACCCCCCGCGCCAGGCCGGGGCCGGCGCCTCCTCCGCCCCCGATTGCGCGGCCGCGGTCTTGCTCGTCGTCACAACTCCCCCTTCCGGTCCTGTGATTCGAGAACCGTAGAGGGTGCCACTGACAACCGGATCCGAGGAGCGGACCGGAGAGCGGACCGCACAAGCAGTCCGGCCGGACACCCGAAGGTGTCCGGCCGGATCGCAATTCCTAGATCTCGCCCCGCAGTTTCGCGAGAGCCTCGGCGAGAATCGCCTCGCCGTCCGCGTCGCTGCGCCGTTCCCGTACGTACGCGAGATGCGTTTTGTACGGCTCCGTGCGCGGCGGGGCCGGCGGATTGTCCCGGTCCTGTCCGGCCGGGAATCCGCAGCGCGGGCAGTCCCACGTGTCCGGAACCTGAGCGTCATGGGCGAAGCTCGGCTGCGTCTCGTGCCCGTTGGAACACCAGAAGGAGATGCGGAGACGGGGTGCGGACTCGCCGCGCTCGGCCTCACCCATCGGCCCCGCTCCGACCCGGCTTCCCCGGATCGCGTTGCCACTTGCCACGGTCGTAACTCCCTGCGTGATGGTGCTGCACTGCATCAATCAGCGGCTACCGCCGCGGAGTCGTCAAACAGCTCAGCTGCGAGCGCCCCACTCTACGCAGGACCCAACGCGCGTCCAGTGGCTGGAGTTGCACCCCTGCCGCACAGACGCGAGCCGTCGGCCCCATGATAGGCCGCGCTCCCGTCTGCGTACCGGACGACGGGTCAGCTGTCCAGCTTCATCAGCAGACCGAGCACGATAATGCAGGCAAACCACATCAGACCGATTACCACCGTGATGCGGTCGAGGTTGCGCTCGGCGACCGAGGACCCACCGACGGACGACTGCATGCCGCCACCGAACATGTCGGAGAGACCGCCGCCCTTCCCCTTGTGCATCAGAACCAGCAGCATCAGCAGCAGGCTGAAGACGATCAGGGCGATCGAGAACCCCATAACCACGGCTGGACCAACTTCCTCGGACTTCGGACTTCGGAGACGGACAACGGGGGCCGGACGGCTGTTGTGCAACAGCCCCGGCCCCCGCCAGGGTACGACGGATCGGCCCTACGGCCTACTCACTGGTCGCGGAACCGAATGATCTTGACGAACTCGTCGGCGTCCAGCGCCGCGCCGCCCACCAGGGCCCCGTCGACATCCGGCTGCGCCATGATCGCGGCGACGTTCCCGGACTTGACCGAGCCGCCGTACTGGATGCGGACCTTGTCGGCCAGCTCCTGCGAGTACAGCTCCGCGAGACGGCCGCGGATCGCTCCGCAGACCTCCTGCGCGTCCTCGGGAGTGGCGACCTCGCCGGTGCCGATGGCCCACACCGGCTCGTACGCGATCACGACGGACTCGGCCTGCTCGGCCGGGACGTCCTCGAGGCCGCCGTCGAGCTGGGCGAGCGTGTGCGCGACCTGGTTGCCCGCCTTGCGGACGTCGAGACCCTCGCCGACGCACAGGATCGGGGTCAGACCGTGCCTGTACGCGGCCTTCACCTTGGCGTTGCAGACCTCGTCGGTCTCGTTGTGGTACTGCCGGCGCTCGGAGTGCCCGACGGCGACGTACGCGCACTTGAGTTTGGCGAGCATCACGCCCGAGACCTCACCGGTGTACGCGCCGGAGTCGTGCGCCGAGATGTCCTGGGCGCCGTACTTGATCTTGAGCTTGTCGGCGTCCACCAGCGTCTGCACGGACCGCAGGTCCGTGAAGGGGGGCAGGACCGCGACCTCTACGGAGTCGTAGTCCTTGTCGGTGAGCGCGAAGGCGAGCTTCTGGACGTGCGCGATGGCCTCGAGGTGGTTGAGGTTCATCTTCCAGTTGCCCGCCATCAGCGGGGTGCGGGTGGTCATGAAGAGTCAGTCCTCCAGTGCGGCGAGGCCGGGAAGCGTCTTGCCTTCGAGGTATTCGAGGCTGGCGCCGCCACCGGTCGAGATGTGGCCGAATGCGTTCTCGTCGAAGCCCAGGATGCGGACGGCGGCGGCGGAGTCGCCACCACCGACCACCGTGAAGGCGGGGCTGTCGACGAGGGCCTGGGCGACCGCCTTGGTGCCCTCGGCGTAGTCGGGGTGCTCGAAGACGCCCATCGGACCGTTCCAGAAGACGGTGGCCGCGTCGGCGAGTTTCGATGCGTACAGCTTGCGGGTCTCGGGACCGATGTCCAGACCCTCCTGGTCGGCCGGGATGGCGTCCGCGGCGACCGTCGTCGGGTTCGCCGGAGCCTTCGTCCTGAGGTCCGGGAATTCGGCCGAGACCAGTACGTCGACGGGGAGCACGAACTCCACGCCCTTGGCCTTGGCCCGCTCCAGGTACTCCAGAACCGTCGGGATCTGGTCGGCCTGGAGCAGCGAGATGCCGACCTCGTGACCCTGGGCCTTGAGGAAGGTGTACGCCATGCCGCCGCCGACCAGGATGCGGTCGGCCTTCTCCAGCAGGTGGTCGATCACGCCGAGCTTGTCGGAGACCTTGGCGCCGCCGAGGGCCACGACGTACGGCCGCTCGACGACCTCCGTGAGCTTCTTCAGGACGCCGACCTCGGTGGCGATGAGGCCGCCGGCGACGTGCGGGAGCCGGGCCGGGAGGTCGTAGACCGAGGCGTGCTTGCGGTGCACGGCGCCGAAGCCGTCGCCGACGTACACGTCGGCGAGCTCGGCCAGCCGGTCCGCGAAGGCGCCGCGCTCGGCGTCGTCCTTCGAGGTCTCGCCGGCGTTGAAGCGGAGGTTCTCGATGACGGCGACCTTGCCGTTGCCGAGGTCCGCGACGACGGCCTTGGCGGACTCGCCGACCGTGTCGGTCGCGAAGGCGACCTCGGTGCCGAGGAGTTCACCGAGGCGCGCGGCGGCGGGGGCGAGCGAGAAGGCCGGCTCCGGGGCGCCCTTGGGGCGGCCCAGGTGCGAGGCGACGACGACGCGGGCACCCGCGGCGGCGAGCTTCTCGATCGTCGGCTGGACGGCCCGGATGCGGCCGTCGTCGGTGATGGTGGTGCCGTCGAGCGGCACGTTGAGGTCGGCGCGGACGAATACCCGCTTGCCCTCGACCCCTTCGGCGAGAAGTTCGTCGATCGTCTTCATCTGTTACTGGACTCCTTGGGAGACAAAACACGTGACAGGGCCCGGCCAGCGCCGCGTTGCGCTGGCCGAGCCCTGTGCTCACATCGAGGTGCCTGCCGGACGGATCAGAGCTGGCTGCCGACGAAGACCGTGAGGTCGACGAGGCGGTTGGAGTAGCCCCACTCGTTGTCGTACCAGCCGATGACCTTGACCTGGGTGCCCTCGGCCATGGTCAGCGAGGAGTCGAAGGTGCAGGACGCCGGCTCGTTGACGATGTCGGAGGACACGATCGGGTCGACCGTGTACTCGACGATGCCCTTGAGCTCGCCCTCGGCGGCCTTCTGGAAGGCCGCGTTGATCTCGTCCTTGGTGACCTCGCGCTCCAGCGTGATGACCAGGTCGGTGACCGAGCCGGTCGGGACCGGGACGCGCATCGCGATGCCGTCGAGCTTGCCCTTGAGCTGCGGGAGGACCAGCGCGGTGGCCTTGGCGGCGCCCGTGGTGGTCGGAATGATGTTCTCGGCGGCGGCGCGGGCGCGACGCAGGTCCGAGTGCGGGAAGTCCAGGATGCGCTGGTCGTTGGTGTACGCGTGCACCGTCGTCATCAGGCCCTTGACGATGCCGAAGTTCTCGTCGAGAACCTTGGCCATCGGCGCCACACAGTTGGTGGTGCAGGAGGCGTTGGAGATGACGTGGTGGTTGGCCGCGTCGTACTTGTCCTGGTTGACACCCATGACGATGGTAATGTCCTCGTTCTTGGCCGGAGCCGAGATGAGGACCTTCTTCGCACCACCGGCGAGGTGCTTCTCGGCATCCGCCTTCTTGGTGAAGATGCCGGTGGACTCGATCACGATGTCGACGCCCAGCTCGCCCCACGGGATGTCCGCCGGGTTGCGCTCGGACAGCACCTTGATGGTGTGGTCGTCGACGGTGATGGTGTCCGCCGTGTGCGACACCTCGGCCTTGAGGCGGCCGAGAATGGTGTCGTACTTCAGCAGGTGTGCCGTGGTCGCAGTGTCACCCAGGTCGTTGACAGCCACGATCTCGATGTCCGCACCCTGCTCCAGCAGCGCCCGGAAGTAGTTGCGCCCGATGCGGCCGAAGCCGTTGATGCCTACGCGGATCGTCACGAAACCGATCTCCTCGTTGGTACGCCGGGTTTCGACGCCGGCGAGATGTATGGGATGTCCCCGACCGCTTCCGACCCTACCTCTACGCGGCGCTGTGGGTGACATCGAGCGGCCCCGGACGCGGCCCGGAGGTCCGTACTCCCCAGTAGGATTACGGACCTCCGGTACCTGCGGCCCTTCCGGGGCCGGTTACGCAGAGTCAGCGCGGAGTCAGTGCCGCAGCGAACCCAGCGCCTTGCCCAGCAGCGCGGTCCGCTCCGCGGCGTCCTGCACGTGTTCCAGGCCGAACCCGAACAGAACGGTGTCACGTGTAGTGACTGCCGCATAGGACTTGAACAGCTCACCCGACCGGGCCCAGTCGCCCCCGGCAGCGGGGCTCCCGGCCGGGGCCCCGGGGGCCGTCCAGGCGCCGAGCGAGGTCTCGAACCCCTCGCTCTCCCTGTCGGCCCCTCCGACGGTCAGCCGCGCGTCGTCCACGAAGACGCCGCGGCCGCCGCTGCCGGGGTCGGTGATGGAGCTGAGCGCCAGCTCGACCTTCTTGCCCGCGTAGGCGCTGAGGTCGAAGGAGACCTGCTTCCAGCCGCCGGACGAGCCGGTGAAGCTGTTCCACGCGCCGGTGCTGCCGGTCGCCCGGCAGCCGCCCGCCTCCAGGGTGAGGTAGTGCCGCAGGAAGGGGTGGCCGTTGATGAAGTAGCCCTGGTCGCACTCGGCCGGGACGGCTGTCCTGGTGGCGCCGCCCTCCTCGGGAAGCGTCGTCCAGTCCTCGGCTCCCTCGGTATGCGCCTCCAGGACCGCGTGGTCGTAGGCGTTCTCGGTGTTCCAGTTGAGGGCGAGACGCAGCTGCGGCTTGTCGGCGGCGCTCACCGCGGTGAGGTCGACCGTACGGGCGAGGCGCTTCCAGTCGCCGTCCTCGTGCGCGGCGGCCGCCATCCACTGGCCCGTGTGCGGGGCGTACGGGTTGGTGATCCCGTCGTACCGGCCCGCCTGCGCGCTCCGGAACTGCGGGAACCGGTCGGCGGGCAGCGTGTCCGAGGTGACGGTGTACGCGCCCGCCGCGTCCAGCGGGTTTCCGGGTGCTCCCGTGAGCGGTCCGGCCGTTCCCGCGAGCGGTCCCGCGCCGGTGAACCCGGTGGCACCGCCGGCGTTCGTACGTCCGTAGGCACCGAGGTAGTACTGGCTGAAGTCGTCGGTGACGGCCGGGCCGACGACCGCGTTGCCGCCCGCCATCTCACCGGCCTCGATCAGCTTGCCGCCCTCGTTGAGGAAGGCGCGTACGGCCGTCTGGGTGGGGCCGGCGGGCGCCTTGGCGCCGGTGTAGTGGACAGCGGTGCGGAAGTGGGAGAGGACGCCGAGGGCGTGCGGTGCGCCCTGGGTGGCGACGTCCCAGACGGCGGCGGTGCGGCCGTTCGCCCTGAGGGCGTCGACGTACTTCCGGGCGTGCTGCGCGGGCGCGCCCTCTTCGGCGATCACCAGGGTGTCCGCGTGGGAACGCTCGGCGACCGTGTACGTGAAGTGCTCGCTGGAGGTGCGCTTGCCCGCCTTGGTGCGGCCGGTGAACCAGACCTCCACCGTGTCGCCCGGCCCGGCGTCCTCGACCTCCGCGCGGTACTCGTCGAACCAGAGGTTGTCCTCGCCGCCGTACGTCTCGCCGCCCTTCCAGCGCTCCAGGTCCTCGTCGTGCGTACGGCCTCCGTTGACGCGGTAGTTGAGCTCCTTGTCGCGTACGGACTTGCGGGCCGTGACGGCGACCTCCTGGTCACCGCCGCGCGCCGCGTAGGAGGTCGCGAAGGTGTCGGGTGTGAAGTCGGGGGCGGCCATGCCGACGGGCGAGGACGGCCGGTCGGGGTGGGCGGCGGTCTCCGCGACGGAGAGGGCGAAGGGGATGTTCTTGGCGAACTCCGCCTGGATCAGTTTCTCGTCGTCGGGGAAGTTGAAGCCGGACTGGCAGTCCTGCGGCTTCCACTGGTCGTCGGGGTCGATGTTCGACGCCGTCTGGCAGGTGGTCATCTCCGGGGTGAACATCATCGTGCCGTTGACGTTGGCCGCGTGTCCGTCGGCCTCGCCGTTGGTGGTGTAGAGCTCGGAGGAGACCTGTGGGTGGTACCCGGGGACGGCCGGCTTCTCGGGCGTGCCCGCGAGCGCCCTGTAGAGCACGTCGTCGGGGCTCGGGGTGGCGACCTGCCAGCCGACGCCGTAGAGGATCAGCTCGGCGGCGGAGTGGTAGTTGATGCCGTACTCGAAACCGATGCGCTTCTGGAAGCGGTCGAGCACCCGGGTCTCGGGCTCGGACATGGGGGACGCGCCGCGGTAGGTGGCACTGGCGGGGTTCGGCGAGGAGCCCTCGTTGTCGTAGCCCCACTTGTACGCGAAGTTGCGGTTGAGGTCGACGCCGTCGCTCGCGGTGTACTTGCCGTCGGCGTCGATGTCGCGCATGTTCTTGCGCCAGAGGCGGTCGCCGTCCGGGTCGTGGGTCCAGTCGTAGCCGTCCGGGTTGGCGGAGAGCACGAACCACAGCTCGGTGGAGTCCACGATCTTCGTGATGCGGCGGTCCTTGCCGTACCGGTCCAGGTAGTGGTGCATCAGCCGCCGGGTCATCTCCGGGGTGATCCACTCACGGGCGTGCTGGTTGGACAGGTACAGCACGGAGGGCTTGGCGCCGTCCTTGGTCTTCTTCGCGCCCTTGGTGAGCTTGAGGGCGAGGATGTCCTTGCCCTGGAGGGTCTTGCCGATGGAGACGACCTTGGTGAGGTCGGGGTGCGCCTGCCCCGTCCTGACGATCTCCTCCTGGAGATTGCCCTTGCCGCTGTACGGGCGGTAGACGCCGTCCCCGGCGGCGGCGAGGCGCGACTGGGTCTTCGTCGAGACCTTGCGCTCGGTGAGGTTCCTGACGCCCTTGGCGGCCAGTTCCCCGGCCTGGGCGTCGGTGAGGAAGAGCTCGACGCGCGCCGTGCCCTTCTCCGGCGCCCGTTCGCCCATCTCGTGGGCGTCCTGCCCGGCCGCCAGGAGCAGGGGGATCTGCGCCCTGGTGACGTCCGCGTTGAACACCTTGACGGCGTCGGCGCTCATGTCGGCGCTGTCCGCTCCGGCGCTCCCGGGTCCGGCGCTCCCCGCTCCCTCAGCCTGGGCGACGGGCGCTGCCACCACACCGCCGAGCAGCAACGCGCCCGCTGCGAGGATCGATCTCGCTCTGCGTCTCATGAGCCACCTTTGCTGTTGTCTGCCACGTAAGTGAACAAGCGCCAGGCTCATGACAGTCCATGGTCATGTCAATAGCGCGTCAGGGGTTGTGAAAAGCCGCCGCCGGCACCCCGTGGGGCACCGGCAGCGGCCAGTCGTACGGCGGGAGCGGTCAGCCGATCAGCCCGTCGGCCATTTCCTCGGTGATCGTGGACTCCGTGCCGGGGATGCCGAGGTCCTGGGCCCGCTTGTCGGCCATGGCCAGCAGACGGCGGATCCGGCCGGCGACCGCGTCCTTCGTCAGCGGCGGGTCGGCCAGCGCGCCCAGCTCCTCCAGAGATGCCTGCTTGTGGTCCATGCGCAGCCGCCCGGCGGCGGCGAGGTGCTCGGGCACCTCATCGCCGAGGATCTCCAGCGCACGCCCCACCCGGGCCCCCGCGGCGACCGCGGCCCTCGCGGAGCGGCGCAGGTTCGCGTCGTCGAAGTTGGCCAGGCGGTTGGCGGTGGCGCGGACCTCGCGGCGCATCCGCCGCTCCTCCCAGGCCAGCACGGACTCGTGCGCGCCGAGGCGGGTCAGCAGGGCGCCGATCGCGTCCCCGTCCCGTACGACGACGCGGTCCACGCCGCGCACCTCGCGCGCCTTGGCCCCGATGGAGAGTCGGCGGGCGGCACCGACCAGGGCGAGGGCGGCCTCGGGCCCCGGGCAGGTGACCTCCAGCGAGGAGGAACGGCCGGGCTCGGTGAGCGAGCCGTGGGCGAGGAACGCGCCGCGCCAGGCGGCCTCGGCGTCGCACGTGGCGCCGGAGACGACCTGCGGGGGCAGCCCGCGGATGGGCCGGCCGCGGCCGTCGACCAGGCCGGTCTGGCGGGCCAGCTGGTCGCCGCCCGCCACCACCCGTACGAGATAACGGGAACCGCGGCGCAGTCCGCTCGGCGCCATCACCACCAGCTCCGAGTGGTGCCCGAAAATCTCAAGAATGTCCTTCTTGAGTCTTCGGGCGGCGAAGCTCACGTCCAGCTCCGCCTCGATCACAATCCGGCCGCTCACCAGGTGCAGCCCGCCCGCGAACCGAAGAATCGCCGAGACCTCCGCCTTCCTGCAGCAGGTCCGGGTGACGGGGAGCCGGGAGATTTCGTCCTTCACCGCTGCCGTCATCGCCATGGGCCGATCCTTCCATGCATCCGAAAAATACGGTCGTACGCGGCGGCCAACAGCTCCGGATCATGGACCGGGGAACCGTCGGGCGCGGCGACCGGCGCCAGCTCGACCGCGGCTCCGAACCGCTTGGCGGCATCGGCGAGAGACTCGCGATCGGGCACGGCAGCCTCGTCGGCCAACACCACGTCCAGGGCGAGTTTAGGGGCGTGTCGTCCCAAAACCTCCAAATGACGCTGCGGAGAGAAGCCATCGGTTTCTCCGGGTTGCGGCGCGAGATTGAGCGACAGGACCCGGCGGGCCCTCGTCTCGACGAGGGCGTCGAGCAGCTCGGGCACCAGGAGGTGCGGGATCACGGAGGAGAACCAGGAGCCGGGACCGAGCACCACCCAGTCCGCGTCACGGACGGCGGCGACGGCCTCCGGGACGGCCGGCGGGTTCTGCGGGATCAGGTGCACGGACTGCACCTCGCCGGGGGTGAGCGCCACGGTCGCCTGGCCGCGGACCGTGTCCACCTCGTCGGGGCGCCGGGGGTCGTGCCCCCGTACGAGCGCCTGGAGCTCCAGCGGCACGGCGGACATGGGCAGCACCCGGCCGTGCGCGCCGAGCAGCTTGCCGACCAGGTCGAGGGCCTGGACATGGTCGCCGAGCTGCTCCCACAGGGCGACGATCAGCAGATTGCCGACGGCGTGGTCGTGCAGGTCGCCGCGGCTGGAGAAGCGGTGCTGGATGACGCGCGACCAGGTCTGGCCCCAGTCGTCGTCCCCGCACAGCGCGGCGAGCGCCTTGCGCAGGTCACCCGGCGGCAGTACGCCCAGTTCGTCGCGGAGCCGCCCGCTGGAGCCGCCGTCGTCGGCGACCGTGACCACCGCGGTCAGGTCGCCGGTGATGCGGCGCAGCGCCGTGAGCGACGCGGAAAGCCCCATGCCGCCGCCGAGGGCGACGACTTTGGGCTGGGCACCGCGTTTGCGCAACGGCCGCGCGGCATCGCTGCCACGCAGCCGGCGCAGGCGGAAATTGCGTCCGGTCACTCGCGCCCCATGTCCCGGTGGACGAGGACGGTCTCGACGCCTTCGGAGGAGAGGCGGGCGGCCAGCTTCTCGGACATGGCGACGCTGCGGTGCTTGCCTCCCGTACAGCCGACGGCGATGGTGACGTAACGCTTGCCCTCACGGCGGTAGCCGGCGGCGATGAGCTGGAGCAGCTCGGTGTACTGGTCGAGGAACTCCTTGGCGCCCGGCTGGTTGAAGACGTAGCCGGAGACCTCCTCGTTGAGGCCGGTGAAGGGGCGGAGCTCCGGGACCCAGTGGGGGTTCGGCAGGAAGCGGCAGTCGACGACGAGGTCGGCGTCGACCGGCAGGCCGTACTTGTAGCCGAAGGACATGACCGTGGCGCGCAGCTGCGGCTCGTCGTCGCCCGCGAACTGGGCGTCCATCTTGGCGCGCAGTTCGTGGACGTTGAGGCTGGAGGTGTCGATGACCAGGTCGGCGTCGCCGCGCAGCTCGCGCAGCAGGTCGCGCTCGGCCGCGATGCCGTCGGTGATCCTGCCGTCGCCCTGCAGCGGGTGGGGGCGGCGTACGGACTCGAAACGGCGCACCAGGGCGTCGTCCGAGGACTCCAGGAAGACGATCCGGCGGGTGACCCCCTTGGCGTCCAGGTCGGCCAGGGACTCGCGGAGGTTGTCGAAGAAGCGCCGGCCGCGGACGTCCACGACGACGGCGATACGGGCGACATTGCCCTGCGAGCGGGCGCCGAGCTCCACCATGGTGGGGATCAGCGCGGGCGGCAGGTTGTCGACGACGAACCAGCCGAGGTCTTCGAGGCACTTCGCGGCGGTACTGCGGCCCGCTCCCGACATGCCCGAGATGATCACCAGCTCGGGGATGGCCGCCTCGGCCGCCTCACCGTTGTGCCCGTTGTGCCCGGTCTCGCCGGTTTCCCCGGTCGTGCCCGTACTCACGTGTGCTCCGTCTCCGTCGTGCTCGGTCATTCCTGCTGCCCCCGTTCCGACGGGGAGAACGCGGCCGTGGTGGCGGCGGATTCCTCGTCGTCTTCAATGATCTCTCCTGTCGCCGTGTTCACGGCGGGCGCGGCCGGCGTGGCCTGCGCGAGGAACGCGGCGACGGTCTCGGCCGTCCTGCGGCCTATCCCCGGAACCTCGCAGATCTGGTCGATTGTGGCGGACCGGAGCTTCTTCACCGAACCGAAATGCTTGATCAGGGCGTGCTTCCGCGTCTCGCCGAGGCCGGGCACCTCGTCGAGCGGGCCCGCCCTGAAGCGCTTGGCGCGCTTGGCGCGCTGGTAGCGGATGGCGAAGTCGTGGGCCGTGTCACGCACCCGCTGGAGGAGGTAGAGACCCTCGCTGCTGCGGGGCAGGACCACCGGGTCGTCCTCGCCCGGCAGCCAGACCTCTTCGAGGCGCTTGGCGAGACCGCAGACGGCGACGTCGTCGATGCCGAGCTCGTCGAGGGCGCGCTGGGCGGCGGCCACCTGGGGCTGTCCGCCGTCGACGACGACGAGCTGCGGAGGGTACGCGAAACGCCTGGGCCTGCCGTCGTCCTCCGGCTGCGGCCCGGCGGGCACCTCCAGGACCCCGGTCCCCCCGGCCCCGCCCTCCTCGGTCCACTCCCCCGTCTTCTCCTTCTCCTGGAGGTAGCGGCGGAAGCGGCGGGTGAGCACCTCGTGCATGGCACGGACGTCGTCCTGGCCCTCGAAGCTCTTGATCTGGAAGCGGCGGTACTCGCTCTTGCGGGGCAGGCCGTCCTCGAAGACGACCATGGAGGCCACCACGTCGTCGCCCTGGAGGTGGGAGATGTCGAAGCACTCGATGCGCAGTGGGGCGGAGTCCAGTCCGAGCGCCTCGGCGATCTCCTCCAGGGCGCGGGAACGGGTGGTCAGGTCGGACGCGCGCTTGGTCTTGTGCAGGACGAGGGCCTGCTGGGCGTTGCGCAGGACCGTCGCCATCAGGTCCTTCTTGTCGCCGCGCTGCGGGATGCGCAGCGAGACGTTCGAGCCGCGCCGCCCGGCGAGCCACTGGGAGACCGCCGGGGCGTCCTCGGGCAGGGCCGGTACGAGGACCTCCTTGGGCACCGCGTCGCCCTGCTCCTCGCCGTACAGCTGCTGGAGCGCGTGCTCGACGAGTCCCGCGGTGTCGACGGCCTCGACCTTGTCGGTGACCCAGCCGCGCTGGCCGCGGACCCGGCCGCCGCGTACGTGGAAGATCTGGACGGCCGCTTCCAGCTCGTCCTCGGCGACGGCGATCAGGTCGGCGTCGGTGGCGTCGTTGAACACCACCGCGTTCTTCTCCAGGGCGCGGCGCAGGGCCCCTATGTCGTCGCGCAGGCGGGCGGCCTTCTCGTACTCCATGTCCTCGGCGGCCTCGCGCATCTGCTGTTCGAGGCGCTTGAGGTACTGGCCGGTGCGGCCGGCCATGAAGTCGCAGAACTCCTCGGCCAGTTCCCGGTGCTCCCCGGGTGTGACGCGGCCCACGCAGGGCGCGGAGCACTTGCCGATATAGCCCAGGAGGCAGGGGCGGCCGGTCCTCGCGGCGTTCTTGAAGACGCCGGCCGAGCAGGTGCGCACGGGAAAGACGCGGAGCATCAGGTCGACGGTCTCGCGGATCGCCCAGGCGTGTCCGTACGGGCCGAAATAGCGCACGCCCTTCTTCTTGGGGCCGCGCATGACCTGGACCCTGGGGAACTCCTCGCCCAGCGTCACCGCGAGGGACGGGTAGCTCTTGTCGTCGCGGTACTTGACGTTGAAACGGGGGTCGTACTCCTTGATCCAGGAGTACTCCAGCTGGAGCGCCTCGACCTCCGTGGAGACCACCGTCCACTCGACGGACGCGGCCGTGGTGACCATGGTGCGGGTGCGCGGGTGGAGATTGGCCAGGTCCTGGAAGTACGAGGAGAGGCGTGGGCGCAGGCTCTTCGCCTTCCCGACGTAGATCACCCGGCGGTGCTCGTCGCGGAATTTGTAGACCCCCGGCGAGTCGGGGATCTGTCCCGGTTTGGGGCGGTAGCTGGAGGGGTCTGCCATGCCACACACCCTACTTGCGGGCAGTGACAACGCGGGGGGCCGGAGGGCGGGAAGGCGGGCGGGACGGGCGGGGCGGATCAGGCCTCCGGGCCTGCGACGAGCTTGCCGCCCTCGACCTTGACCGGTATCGCGGGCAGCGACACGGTCGCCGGGCCCTGGAGCACGTCCCCCGTCGTCACGTCGAAACGGCTGCCGTGGCAGGGGCAGTTGCCCTCCTCCTTCTCGATCTTGTCCAGGACGCAGCCCGCGTGCGTGCACTGCGCGCTGAACGCCTTGAACTCGCCCTCGGCCGGGCAGCTGACGATGATGCGCTGCTCGCGGTAGAGCTTGGAGCCGCCGACCGGGACCTCGTCCGGCGCGCCGAGACTCACGGGCGTGGACGGCAGCGGCTTGGCGTGGCCGAGCTTCGACTCGGTGGAGCAGGCCGCCACCCCCAGTCCTGCCGCGCCGGCGAGGACGGCGCCCTTCAGCACGGTGCGGCGGGGGGCTGACTGGCCGGACATGAGGGCTCCACTGGTCAGGGGTGCGGTGACAGACCCGACGATACCGGCGGAGATCGGCGGCCCTCGCACGGGCTGCCCTGCGGCTGCCCTCCTGGTGTCCTCCGGGCTGTCCTGCGGGGCTGCGATGGGTTACGTTCGGGCCCGTGATCGTCGTCGCCGGAGAGTCCCTGATCGACCTGGTGCCGCAGGGGACGGGCGCACTGGCGCCTCTGCTGCCGCGGCTCGGCGGCGGGCCGTACAACACCGCTGTCGCCCTGGGGCGGCTGGGCGCCCGCACCACGTTCTGCTCCCGCGTCTCGACGGACGGCTTCGGCGAGGCTCTCGTCGACGGGCTGCGGGCGGCCGGGGTGGACACCTCGCTCCTGCAGCGCGGCCCGGAGCCGACGACGCTGGCGGTGGCGACGCTGGGGGCCGACGGGTCGGCCGGGTACGGCTTCTACGCCGAAGGCAGCGCGGACCGCCTCTTCGAGCTGCCGGCCGCGCCGCTCCCCTCCGGCGTACGGGCGCTGGCGCTCGGCACGTGTTCGCTGGTGCTGGAGCCGGGGGCGAGCGCGTACGAGGCGCTGCTGCGGCGTGAGGCGGGGCGCGGACTGTTCACCCTGCTCGATCCGAACGTCAGGGCCGGTCTGATCCCGGACCCGGACGCCTACCGGGCCCGCTTCGAGAGCTGGCTTCCGTACGTCTCGCTGCTGAAGCTGTCGGAGGACGACGCGGCGTGGCTGGGCGGGTCGGTGGAGGAGTGGCTGGCGGCCGGGCCCGCGGCGGTGGTGCTGACGCGGGGCGCGGAGGGGCTGACGGTACGGACGCGGGGCGGGGCGGCCCTGGACGTCCCGGCGGTACGGGGCGAGGTGGCCGACACGATCGGCGCGGGCGACACGGTGAACGCGGCGCTGCTGCACCGGCTCTCGGCCCACGGCGCGCTGTCGGCGGGGGCGCCTGCGGCGCTGTCGGCGCTGGCCACGGCCGCCTGGGCCGACATCCTGGCCTTCGCGGCCCGCGCGGCCGCCATCACGTGCTCCCGCCCGGGCGCGGATCCGCCGTACGCGACGGAGCTGGCGCCGTAGGGCCGGCGCGTCCGGCGGAGCCTTTCGCTCTGCCCGCCCACGCGTGCGGCCCCTCGCCCGGGCTCGGGCGAGGGGCCGCACGGGAAACGCGTGTCACGCCTTGCGGGAGCGCACCGCCTTCGCAGGAACGGCCGCACCCGCGGCCTTCTTCGCGGTGCCCGTCTTCACCGTCGCCGACTTCCGCGCCGGGGCCGACTTCGCCGCCACCGCCCGCTTCGCCGGTGCCTTCTTCTTCACCGGGGTCGCGTCGCTCACCCGGTCGCCCAGGATGTCCCGGAGGAACTTGCCCGTGTGACTGGCCGGCACCGCGGCCACCTGCTCGGGGGTGCCCTCGGCGACGACCAGGCCACCGCCGCTGCCGCCCTCCGGCCCCATGTCGACCACCCAGTCGGCCGTCTTGATGACGTCCATGTTGTGCTCGATGACGATCACCGAGTTGCCCTTGTCGACCAGGCCCGACAGGACCTTGATGAGCTTCGAGATGTCCTCGAAGTGCAGACCCGTGGTCGGCTCGTCCAGGACGTACACCGTGCGCCCCGTGGAGCGCTTCTGGAGCTCGGAAGCGAGCTTCACGCGCTGCGCCTCGCCGCCGGAAAGGGTCGGTGCCGACTGGCCGAGGCGGACGTACCCGAGACCCACCTCGGTGAGGGTCCTGAGGTGACGGGCGATCGTCGGGACGGCCTCGAAGAAGTCCAGGGCCTCCTCGATCGGCATGTCCAGCACCTCGGCGATGGACTTGCCCTTGTAGTGGACCTCCAGGGTCTCCCGGTTGTAGCGCGCCCCGTGGCAGACCTCGCACGGGACGTACACGTCCGGCAGGAAGTTCATCTCGATCTTGATCGTGCCGTCGCCCGAGCAGTTCTCGCAGCGGCCGCCCTTGACGTTGAAGGAGAAGCGGCCCGGCAGGTAGCCGCGCACCTTCGCCTCCATGGTCTCCGCGAACAGCTTGCGCACGTTGTCGAAGACACCGGTGTACGTCGCCGGGTTGGACCGGGGCGTCCGGCCGATGGGCGACTGGTCGACGTGGACGACCTTGTCGACGAGGTCGTCGCCCTCCACGCGCGTGTGGCGGCCCGGCACCGTGCGGGCGCCGTTCAGCTCGCGTGCCAGGTGCGTGTAGAGGATGTCGTTGACCAGCGTCGACTTCCCGGATCCGGAGACGCCGGTGACGGCCGTCAGCACGCCGAGCGGGAACGACACATCGATGTCGCGCAGGTTGTTCTCACGGGCGCCGTGGACGGTGAGCTGCCGCGCGGGGTCCACGGGGCGGCGGACGTCCGGCATGGCGATGGACTTCTCGCCGGCCAGGTACTGGCCGGTGACGGACGCCTTGTTGTCCAGCAGTTCCTTGAGGGAGCCGCTGTGGACGACCTTTCCGCCGTGCTCGCCCGCGCCCGGGCCGATGTCGACGATCCAGTCGGCCACCTTGATGGTGTCCTCGTCGTGCTCGACGACGATCAGGGTGTTGCCCATGTCACGCAGCCGGACCAGCGTCTCGATGAGGCGGTGGTTGTCGCGCTGGTGCAGGCCGATGGAGGGCTCGTCCAGGACGTACAGCACGCCGACGAGGCCGGAGCCGATCTGGGTGGCGAGCCGGATGCGCTGCGCCTCGCCACCGGACAGCGTGCCGGCCGCGCGGTTGAGCGACAGGTAGTCGAGGCCGACATCGACCAGGAACTTCAGCCGCTCGTTGACCTCCTTGAGCACGCGCTCGGCGATCTTCTTGTCGCGGGCGTTCAGCGTCAGCTCGCCCAGGAAGTCCGCGCAGTCGCTGATCGACATCGCCGAGACCTCGGCGATGGACTTCTCCATGACCGTGACGGCGAGGACCAGGGGCTTGAGGCGGGTGCCGTGGCAGGTCGGGCAGGGCACCTCGCGCATGTAGCCCTCGAAGCGCTCCCTGCTGGAGTCGCTCTCGGCCTCGGAGTGGCGCCGCTTGACGAACGGCACCGCGCCCTCGAAGGACGTGGTGTACGCCCGCTCGCGTCCGTACCTGTTGCGGTAGCGGACCTCGATCTGGGTCTTGTGGCCGTGCAGCAGGGCCTTCTTGGCGCGCTGCGGCAGTCCCGCCCACGGGATGTCCGTACGGAAGCCGAGGGCGTCGGAGAGCGCGCCGACGAGGCGCGCGAAGTAGTCCTTGGACTGCCCGTGGGACCAGGGGTTGATCGCGCCCTCGTCGAGGGACTTGTCCTCGTCCGGGACGATCAGCTCCGGGTCGACCTCCATGCGCGTACCGATGCCGGTGCAGTCCGGGCAGGCGCCGAAGGGCGAGTTGAAGGAGAAGGACCTCGGCTCCAGCTCCTCGAACGACAGGTCGTCGTACGTGCAGTAGAGGTGCTCGGAGTACATCCGCTCACGCTCGGGGTCGTCGGCGGGGAGGTCGACGAAGTCGAGGATGACCATGCCGCCGGCCAGTCCGAGGGCGGTCTCCACCGAGTCGGTGAGCCGGCGCTTGGCGCTGTCCTTCACCGTCAGGCGGTCGATGACCACCTCGATGGTGTGCTTCTCCTGCTTCTTGAGCTTGGGCGGCTCGCTCAGCTGGATGGTCTCGCCGTCGACCCGGGCACGGCTGTACCCCTTGGTCTGGAGGTCGGCGAAGAGGTCGACGAACTCGCCCTTGCGCTCCCGCACCAGCGGGGACAGGACCTGGAAGCGGCTGCCCTCGGGCAGCTCGAGCACCTTGTCGACAATGGCCTGCGGCGACTGGCGCGTGATCGGCCGGCCGCACTCGGGACAGTGCGGCTTGCCGATACGGGCGAACAGCAGGCGGAGGTAGTCGTAGACCTCGGTGATGGTGCCGACCGTCGAACGCGGGTTGCGCGAGGTCGACTTCTGGTCGATGGACACCGCGGGCGACAGACCCTCGATGAAGTCCACGTCGGGCTTGTCCATCTGGCCCAGGAACTGGCGGGCGTAGGAGGAGAGCGACTCGACGTACCGGCGCTGCCCCTCGGCGAAGATCGTGTCGAACGCGAGGGACGACTTGCCCGATCCGGAGAGCCCGGTGAACACGATGAGGGAGTCACGCGGGAGGTCGAGCGAGACGTTCTTGAGGTTGTGCTCGCGAGCGCCACGAACGATGAGACGGTCGGCCACGCCGGTCCGCACCTTTCTTGAGAGAGGCAGAGAGGACTGAGCCCCCCGGTTCTCAGATCTATGGGGGTAACCACAGCGAGGTGGTAAGGATTCCTGATGCCTCCGACGAGCCTATAGCACGTGCATTCGATTTATGGCCTCACTCAAACGGCTTCACCCGATCGTGTGACCGGACTATCGTCGGGGCCATGAACGATCACGTGCGCGACCTGGTCTCTGTACGCGAAGCGACCGACCGGCTCCTCGCCGCGACCGGCAAACTGGACAACGCCGCTGTGGCGCAACCGTCACGGCTGCCCGGCTGGACCCGCGGTCACGTGCTGGCCCATGTCGCCCGTAACGCGGACGCCCTCGTGAACGTTCTCGAGGGCCGGCCCATGTACGCCGACGCCCGGGTCCGCGACGCCGACATCGAACAGGGCGCCCCGCGCCCGCTCGCCGCGCAGCTGGAGGACGTGCGCGACAGCGCGGCGCGTTTCCAGGAGGCGGCCGCCGCTCCCGCCGACTGGTCCCGCACGGTCGCCCTGCGCAACGGCGTCACGGACGCGGCCTCCCGCATCCCCTTCCGCCGTCTCGTCGAGGTCGAGCTGCACCATGTCGACCTGGGGGTCGGCTACGAGCTGGAGGACCTGCCCGAGGACTTCACGGAACGCGAGATCGCGTTCCTCGCGGAACGCTTCGACGGGCACCCCGGCGTACCCGCGATCGCGCTGAGCGCCACCGGCGGACGGCAGTGGCGTACGGGGGGCACGGAAGGTGATCCCGTGACCGTCACCGGCACCGCCCCCGACCTGCTGGGCTGGCTCGCGGGCCGCCGCGACGGGGACGCGCTCGACGTCGCCGGGGCCCCGCTGCCGATGCTGCCGCCGCTATAGGCTGACTCCATGACGTACAGCGGAGCGGTCAGGGTCGGCGGGCCTGCGGACGTGCACGAGCTCAAGGACCTGATGATCTCCAAGGTCGCGGTCGGGCCCATGAACAACAACGCGTATCTGCTGCGCTGCCGGGAGACCGACGAGCAGCTGCTGATCGACGCGGCCGCCGAACCGCGCACCCTCCTCCGGCTGATCGGTGACGACGGCATCACGTCCGTCGTCACCACCCACCGCCACGGCGACCACTGGCA
Organism: Streptomyces sp. Wb2n-11; assembly: GCF_001049855.1. NCBI lineage: Bacteria > Bacillati > Actinomycetota > Actinomycetes > Kitasatosporales > Streptomycetaceae > Streptomyces > Streptomyces sp. Wb2n-11. The sequence continues at coordinate 5,369,420 of NZ_CVPB01000001.1, read as the reverse complement.
GGCCCTCGCCGAGGTCGTCGAGGCGACAGGGGCGCGTACGTACGCGGGCCGGTACGACGCGGAAGGCATCCCCGTCCCGACCGACATCCTGCTCGACGACGCCGACACCCTCCAGGTCGGCCACGTGAAACTCACCGCCCGCCACCTGGCCGGGCACACCCCCGGCTCCATCGCCCTGGTCTACGACGACCCGCACGGGCACCCGCACGCCTTCACCGGGGACTGCCTGTTCCCCGGCGGCGTGGGCAACACGTGGAAGGACCCGGAGGCCTTCGCGAGCCTGATCGGGGACGTCGAGGAGAAGCTCTTCGGCCGGCTTCCGGACGAGACCTGGGTCTACCCCGGCCACGGCAACGACACCACGCTCGGCAACGAGCGCCCGCACCTGCCCGAGTGGCGCGAACGCGGCTGGTAGAGCGCCGGACGGCTCGCGAAGTGCTTCGCGAGCCGGTGCGACTGCTTCCGTCGCTTCCGTGCGCCCCGTAACCGCGGTTCGCGGCGGGTGGTTGTGGCCGCATGCGCCAAGAACGACCACCCTCCATGGCCCGCCTCGCCACCGCGTCGCTCGCCGGAACAGCCGTCGAGTTCTACGACTTCTTCATCTACGGAACGGCCGCCGCGCTGGTTCTCGGGCCGCTCTTCTTCCCGACCTTTTCGCCGCTCGCGGGAACGCTCGCCGCCTTCGGCACCTTCGCCGTCGGTTTCATTTCGCGGCCGCTCGGGTCCGTCGTCTTCGGGCACATCGGCGACCGCTACGGACGCCGTCCTGTCCTGTTCGCCTCACTGCTGCTCACGGGAGTCGCGACCGTCGCCGTCGGCTGCGTACCGACGTACGGGTCGATCGGAGCCGCGGCACCCGTACTCCTTCTGGTGCTGCGCTTTCTGCAGGGACTCGGGCTCGGCGGTGAGTGGGGCGGCGCGGTGCTGCTGACCGCCGAACACGCGCCCGCGAACCGCCGCGGACTGTGGGCGAGTTTCCCGCAGATCGGTCCCGCGGTCGGCTTCCTCCTGGCCAACGGCGTGATGCTGGCCCTCTCGGCCTCGCTGACCGAAGCGCAGTTCGCGGCGTGGGGATGGCGTGTGCCGTTCTGGGCGGCGGGTCTGCTGGCCGCGGCCGGACTCCTGCTGCGTACGTCCGTACCGGAGACCCCGCAGTTCAAGCAGCTCGCCGAGACGGGGCGGCGCGCGAGTGCCCCGCTCACCGAGGTCGTACGCGGCCACTGGCGGCTCGTCCTGCTCACGGCTGGGGCGCTCGCCGTCGGTTACGCGCTGTTCTACGCCGTGTCGACCTGGTCCCTCGCGTACGCCACGGAGCACCTCGGCGTCAGCCGTACGGTGATGCTCACCTGCATCATGGCGGCCGTGGCAGTCAAGGGCGCGGTCACGCCGTTCGCCGCGATGCTCGGTGACCGCTACGGGCGCAGGCCGCTGTGCCTGGCGGGCTGCACGGCGGCAGCGCTGTGGATGTTCCCGATGGTGGCGCTGCTGCACACCGCCGAGCCGCTGCTGATGTTCCTCGGCTTCCTGGGGGCGATGCTGGCCTTCATCACCATGTTCGCGGTGGTCGCCGCGTATCTGCCCGAGCTGTACGAGCCGAGGGTGCGCTGCACGGGCGCGGCTGTCGGCTACAACCTGGCGGGGGTCCTCGGCGGCGCCCTGACCCCGCTCGTCGCGACGGCGATGGCACACGGCGAGGGGCCGCCGTGGGGCGTCGCCGCGTATCTGACCGCCCTCGCGCTGCTGAGCCTGGCGTGCTTCACGCTGCTGCCGGAGACCAGGCCGGCGCCCGCCCCCGTGGCGGAGGCCACCCCGGCCTGACTCCCTCCACGCACACAGCGGCCGGTGCGGGCGGATCGCTCCGCCCGCACCGGCCGGTGCGGGAAACCCGGGTGTCGCGGGCGGTCAGGACTCGACGCTCTCCTTGTCGGCGGCCTCGGCGGCCTCGGCCTCCGCGGCACGCTGTTCCGTCTTCTTGTTGGCGATGAGGCTGGTGATCGTGGTGATGATCAGCACGCCGCAGATGACCGTCAGCGAGAAGGGGATGGAGATCTCGGGAACGTGCACCCCGGATTCGTGCAGGGCGTGCAGCACCAGCTTGACGCCGATGAAGCCCAGGATGACCGACAGGCCGTAGCTCAGGTGGACCAGCTTCTTGAGCAGTCCGCCGATGAGGAAGTACAGCTGCCGCAGACCCATGAGGGCGAAGGCGTTGGCGGTGAAGACGATGTACGGGTCCTGGGTGAGGCCGAAGATCGCCGGGATCGAGTCCAGCGCGAACAGCACATCGGTGGTGCCGATGGCGAGCATGACGACCATCAGGGGCGTCAGGACGCGCTTGCCGTTGTTCCGGATGAAGAGCTTGGTGCCGTGGTACTTGTCGGCGACACCGAAGCGGTTCTCGATCGACTTGAGGAGACGGTTCTCCTCGAAAGCCTCTTCCTCCTCCTCTGCGCGCGCCTCCTGGATGAGCTTCCAGGCGGTGTAGATCAGGAACGCGCCGAAGATGTAGAAGACCCACGAGAAGTTGGCGATGACAGCGGCGCCGGCAGCGATGAAGATCGCACGCAGCACCAGGGCTATCAGCACACCGATGAGCAGCACGCGCTGCTGGAGGTGGGACGGCACCGAGAACTTCGCCATGATCAGGACGAAGACGAAGAGATTGTCCACGCTGAGCGATTTCTCGGTGATGAAGCCGGCGAAGAACTCTCCGGACGCCTGCGCGGTGCCGAAGATCAGCAGCCCCAGGCCGAAGAGCACGGCCAGGGCGATCCAGACGACCGACCAGATTCCGGCTTCCTTGATCGACACATCATGGGGCTTGCGCCCGATGAGGAAGTCGACGGCGATCAGGGCGACCAGACCAAGAATGGTCAGCACCCAAAGGGTCATAGAAACATCCACTGCGCCTCCGGCAGATAGCTACGGCAACTCATTCAGCGTCGTCGCTGCCGGAGGTCTCTTCCACCCGGGCGCTTTCAGCGCCTCGGGCCGACGCCCCGGGACCGATGGCGGTCCGTATTGACGGGTACGTCGCAGCCGGGAGTACTCCCCTCCGCTCCTCGAAGAGTACAGGAACACCCAAGAAAAGGTAAAGGGATGACTAAAGAGACCCCAAAAAAGCTGGTCAGTGGAGTGACTGCAGTTATCGCCTCGCTGCCGCCACCTGCGCCAGCACCTGCTGCACGACCTGGCTTCCCGGTGGCGGCAGCAGCGGTTCGTACGTCCAGGTGTGACCGACCCACGGGTCGGCCAAGTGGTCGTCGGGCACTGGTGTGACACGCAGCAGCGCCCGCCACAGCGGGTCGAGCACCGGGCCGTACGCACTCGCGTCCTCGCGGTCGGCGACCATCATCAGATGCACGCCGACCGACGGCCCCTCGTCGGCCAGGTAGCGGAGCTGGGTGACGGCGCGGTCGTCGAAGCCGTGCGGGAAATCGTTGACGATCAGGAGCTGCTCGGCCGTGTCCAGACCGGGCGGGAGCGAGTCCGCCGCCCCGCCCCGGAGCGCCATCTGCACCAGGTCCACGCGCTGCGTGAGTTCGGCCAGCACCGCCGTCACGCCCCGGGCGCCCGCGGCGGGCGGCGCGTCGAGCACCCCCGACCCGGTCAGCGGGGCGAGCGCGGGCGTGCCCGTGCCGGCCGGGTCGATGACACGGACCGTGAACTCGCCGGCGGGATAGACCGCCAGCAGGCGTGCCGCGTGCGCTACGGCCGACTCCATGGCCGCCCTGCGCAGCTGGTCGGACTCCAGCATCAGCGCGGCCTCGGAACCGGAGCGGCCGCTGTCGATCCACAGGCCACGCTCCAGCGGCAGGCGCAGCAGCATGGGGATGCGCAGGTCCGGGCGCTCGGGCAGATGCAGATCGCCGACGCGCAGCGCCATCGGGATCTCCATGGGGACCCGGTAACCATGCCAGACCGGGTTGTCCCAGGAGGCGAAGGCGGGCGGCAGGGCGGGTTCGACGACGCCGGATTCGGCGGCGAGCTGGGCCAGGTCGCGCTCCAGTACGTCGCGGGCCCGGCCGACGAGCTCGTCGTGCTTGGCCCGGGCCGTCGCGCGGGCGGTGTCGCCGGCCGTGCCGATCCGGCTGCGCGGGTCGGAGAGGGCCTTGTCGAGCTCCTGCTCCATCCGGGACTCGGCGAAGTCCACCGCGCTGCGGTACGCCGCGGTGGTGCGGGCCAGGTCCTCGAACATGCCCCAGACCTGGCTGTACAGCCGCTCGTCCATGGACCAGCCGGTCGCGTCGCCCGCGACGGGCTGCGGGTGCTGTCCCGGCGGAACCGGTGGCGCGGTGGGCTGCGGGGGCGGGGTGTTCCGGCGGCGCGGGTGCGCGTAGTCGATGGGGCCGCCGGGCGCTGTCTGGGGCGCACCGCCGTCCGGGCCGTCCGCCGCCGCGGGCGAGGAGGCGGGAGGGAGCGGCGGCGCGGGAACAGGTGCGGGCGGTGGCGGGGCGCCGGTCCGCTCGTCGTGTCCGCCGTTCGTCGCCCGGGACGGCGTACGGCGTGTCCGGCCGCCGTCCTGGGAACGGGCCGGGGGCGCCGCGACGGAGCGGGCCGGGCCGCTGCCGACCGCTTCCTGGATGGCGGCGGCGAGCTCGTGGGCCTGTGCGAGGCCCTGGTCGCCGAGCATCTCGGCGAGGCCGCCCGCGTAGCCCTGTCCTACGGCGCGCACCTTCCAGATGCCCTGCCTGCGGTAGAGCTCCAGGACGACGACCGCCGACTCGCTGTCCAGTCCGGTCACGGTGTAGCTGGCGACCTCGGAGCCGTCGAGCCCGGTGACGGAGACGAAGGGCGCCGCGAGGGCGCCGAAGCGGTCCGGGCCGCCCGCACCCGGGGGAAGGGCGAGCAGGATGTTCACCCGGTGCACGGTCTCGGGCAGCGCGCCGAGGTCCACCGCGAGCCGGTGGTCGGCCGCGGCCTGCCTGGACACTTCGAGTCCGGGAAGGTTCGGCGAACCGGGGTGGGCGACCCACTCCGCGCCGCGTACGGTGCCCTGCTCGTCGCCGAGAGTCGCACCGGCCACGACCGGCTTGCCGGCCGACACCCTGATCTCCAAACGGGCCTGGGGCAGGGAGTGGTTCTGCCCCCGGACCAGCTCGGCCGTCATCGCCTGTCTCCCCCGCGTCGCGTTGTCGGCGGCCACAGCGGTGGCCGGTGGTGGCACGTGGTGCAGCTCCCGGCGGCACGATGCCTCCGGAAGCTGCGCGTACTGCGGCAGAGGCCTGCTTACAGGTGCGGCAGGATCGACGGCATCAGGTCCTGGAAGGTACGGCCGTTGGCGGGGTTGCCGATGGCGGTCATCTTCCAGCCGGCGCCGGCACGGTGCACCTTGGCCATGATCTGGGCGGTGTACTGGCCGCCGCCGTCGAGCGTGTAACGGGCCATCTCCTGGCCGTTGGTCTCGTCGACGATGCGGCAGAACGCGTTCTGCACTTCCTGGAACGTCTGGCCGGTGAAGGAGTTCACCGTGAAGACGATCTGGTCGATGTGGACCGGCACCCGCTCGAGGTCGACGAGGATCGCCTCGTCGTCCCCGCCCTGGCCGGCACCGCCGACCAGGTTGTCACCGGTGTGCTTCACAGAGCCGTCGTCGCTGACGAGGTGACGGAAGAAGACGACGTCGACCGGCTGCTTGTCCGCGAACAGGACTGCCGAGGCGTCGAGGTCGACCTCCCGGGTGCGCGAGCCGAACAGACCGCGGCGCGGCGCGGCCTGCCACCCGAGCCCCATGCGCACAGCGGTCAGGGTTCCCCCGTCGCTCTTCTGCAGGCTGATGGCCTGACCCTTGGTCATGTTGACCGTCACGCGCTGTCCCCTCTCCACAAACGCCATCACCGCCCGTGTGTGCGGCTGTCCAGCACCCTACGCAGTCGCGCCGAGGCCGACACAACCCGCGTGTACTTTGTGTCGGTCTTGCAACACACCAGGTGCCGGCCCGTCAGGCCTGCCCCGCCTCCCTCATCTGCCGCAGCTCCTTCTTCAGCTCGCCCACCTCGTCGCGCAGCCGCGCGGCCACCTCGAACTGCAGCTCGGCGGCGGCCGCCCGCATCCGTTCGGTCATCTCCTCGATGAGCGAGGCCAGTTCGGCGGCCGGGCGGTCGGTGAGCACCTCGCCCTTCTTGCCCGCTTTGCCGCCGGCCTTGGCCGCCTTGCCGCCGAGCGCCGGGACCGGAGCCTTGGCGCCCTTGCCCTCCTTCGTCCGCCGGAAACCGGAGCCGAGGAGCTCCTCGGTGTCGACCTGTTCGCGCGCGATCGTCGCGACGATGTCGTTGATCTTCTTGCGCAGCGGCTGCGGATCGATCCCGCGCTCCGTGTTGTACGCGATCTGCTTCTCCCGGCGCCGGTTGGTCTCGTCGATGGCCTTCTCCATCGCCGGGGTGATCTTGTCGGCGTACATGTGGACCTGGCCGGAGACGTTGCGCGCCGCGCGGCCGATGGTCTGGATCAGGGAGGTTCCGGAGCGCAGGAAGCCTTCCTTGTCCGCGTCGAGGATGGCCACCAGTGAGACCTCGGGCAGGTCGAGGCCCTCGCGGAGCAGGTTGATGCCTACCAGGACGTCGTACTCACCGGCGCGCAGCTCGCGCAGCAGCTCGACGCGGCGCAGGGTGTCGACGTCGCTGTGCAGGTAGCGGACCTGGATGCCGAGTTCGAGGAAGTACTCGGTGAGGTCCTCGGCCATCTTCTTCGTGAGGGTGGTGACCAGGACGCGCTCGTCCTTCTCGGTGCGCTTCCTGATCTCGTGCACCAGGTCGTCGATCTGGCCCTCGGTGGGCTTGATGACCACTTCGGGATCGATGAGGCCGGTGGGACGGATGATCTGCTCCACGAAGCCGTCGGAGCGCGAGAGTTCGTATGCGCCGGGGGTGGCGGAGAGGTAGACCGCCTGGCCCACGCGCTGCTGGAACTCCTCCCACTTCAGGGGGCGGTTGTCCAGGGCGGACGGCAGCCGGAAGCCGTGGTCGACGAGGGTCCGCTTGCGGGACGCGTCGCCCTCGTACATCGCGCCGATCTGCGGCACGGTGACGTGCGACTCGTCGATGACCAGCAGGAAGTCCTCGGGGAAGTAGTCGATGAGGGTGTGGGGCGCGGTGCCGGGCGCGCGGTCGTCCATGTGCATCGAGTAGTTCTCGATGCCGGAGCAGCTGCCGATCTGGCGCATCATCTCGAGGTCGTACGTGGTGCGCATGCGCAGACGCTGGGCCTCCAGCATCTTGCCCTGCTTCTCCATCTCGGCGAGCCGCTCCTCCAGCTCCTTCTCGATGCCCCTGATGGCCTTCTCCATGCGCTCGGGTCCGGCGACGTAGTGGCTGGCCGGGAAGACGTACAGCTGCTGGTCCTCGCTGATGATCTCGCCGGTGAGCGGGTGGAGGGTCGAGAGCGCCTCGATCTCGTCGCCGAACATCTCGATGCGGACGGCCAGTTCCTCGTAGACCGGGAAGATCTCGATGGTGTCGCCGCGGACCCGGAAGGTGCCACGCGTGAAGGCCATGTCGTTGCGGGTGTACTGGATGTCGACGAAACGGCGCAGCAGCTGGTCGCGGTCGATCTCCTCGCCGACCTTCAGGGGCACCATGCGGTCCACGTACTCCTGCGGCGTACCGAGGCCGTAGATGCAGGAGACGGAGGCGACCACGACGACGTCGCGGCGGGTGAGCAGCGAGTTCGTCGCGGAGTGGCGCAGCCGCTCGACCTCCTCGTTGATCGAGGAGTCCTTCTCGATGTAGGTGTCCGACTGCGGGACGTACGCCTCGGGCTGGTAGTAGTCGTAGTACGAGACGAAGTACTCGACGGCGTTGTTCGGCAGGAGTTCGCGGAACTCGTTGGCCAGCTGGGCGGCGAGGGTCTTGTTCGGCGCCATGACGAGCGTGGGGCGCTGGAGCTTCTCGATCATCCAGGCAGTGGTCGCCGACTTGCCGGTGCCGGTCGCGCCGAGCAGGACCACATCCTTCTCACCTGCGCGGATGCGCCGTTCCAGCTCGGCGATGGCCGCCGGCTGGTCGCCGCTGGGCTGGTAGGAACTGACGACCTCGAAGGGCGCCACCGTACGTTCGATCTTGGAAACGGGCCGCATGCATCAACCGTACGACCCGGCACTGACACTCACGCGGCGATCGCGTGGGGTCACCGGCGCCTCGGCGTTCCCGGGACCGGCCGCGAGGCGCCCGCCCCGGCCGGACGCCGCCGGCCGGGGCGGGCCCGTACCAGCAGCGGACCGGACATCACGGCCACGCCCGCCAGGAACAGGAAGACCACCGGACCGATCAGCACCGGCGCGAGGAGCAGGAGGGGCGTCTCGCCGCCGACGGCGCCCGCCGGCCCGTGGAGATGGACGTCGAGCGCCGCCATGCCGGTGTAGTGCATGCCGCTCACGGCCAGGCCCATGACGAGGCCGGCGCCCAGACCGGGCAGGAGACCGCGGACCGACACGGCGGCCCAGAGAGCGAAGGTCGCGCCGACCACCGCGATCACCACGGAGAGCCCGACGGTGAGGGTGTCGTACTCGAGCCGGCCGCGCAGACGCATTCCGGCCATGCCGAGGTAGTGCATGGAAGCGATCCCCAGACCGGTGACGGCGCCGCCCGTGACCAGGGCCATCGCAGTGGCTCCCTGGTACCCGACGATGAAGACGCCGATGCCGGCCATGACGACGGCGACACCGAGACTGGCGTACGTCAGGGGGGCGTCGTAAGTGACCGGGGCCTCTCTCACCGTGAAACCCGTCATCCCGATGAAGTGCATGGTCCATACGCCCGAGCCGATGGCGGTCGCACCGAGCGCGAGCCAGCCGGTCTTCCGGCCGTGCCCGCTCGTGAGCGACCTCGCGGTGCAGCGCAGTCCGAGCGCGCCGCCGAGGCACGCCATGAGGTACGCCGCGACCGGGGTGACGAGACCGTGGCTGAATCCGTCGACAGTGCCCTGCATGCCCTGGGTGTCCCTCGGCTTCGGTCGCTCGGATGGAAAGGCCCTGCCAGTGGTGCGGAGGCCCGGTCGGGCGAGAGTAGGCCGGGCCGAGTGGTCCGCACACGTTTTTCGGCAATTTGCCGAGAGTGGGACCCCCGTGCGACATGACACCGGTGGTTTCGTTCATTTCATGGCCATCCTTCGCCTGTCCATCGTTGGTCATTCGCTGTCACTCTCGGACTGTCTGTGATCACGCGATGTGAGGAGTCCTTGTGTACGCACGCACCGCCTCGGCCAGGGCCGCCGCACTCCTGGGCGCCGCCGCACTGCTGCTGCCCGGCACGGCCGCCCAGGCGGCCCCCGCCGCCGGCCCCCACGACGAGCCCACCGTCATCGCCCACCGGGGCGCGTCCGCGTACGCGCCCGAGAACACGCTGGCGGCGGTCGACCTGGCCGACCGGATGGGCTTCGCGTGGGTGGAGAACGACGTCCACCGCACCAAGGACGGCGAACTGGTGGTCGTGCACGACGACAGCCTCGCCAGGACCACCAACGTGGAACAGGTCTTCCCCGGCCGGTCGCCGTGGAAGATCAAGGACTTCACCGCGGCGGAGATCGCCGAGCTGGACGCAGGCAGCTGGTTCGGTCCGGAGTTCACGGGCGCGCGCGTGCCGACCCTGAAGCAGTACGTGAACCGGGTCGAGCGCAACCACCAGAAGCTGCTCCTGGAGATCAAGAAGCCCGAGATCTACCCGGGCATCGAGAAGGACACCCTGCGCGTACTGCGCAAGGAGGGCTGGCTGGACCGCCACCACGTCAAGCACAAGCTCGTCATCCAGAGCTTCGGGGCAAACAGCGTAAAGGCGGTGCACAAGCAGCGGCCCGACGTCACGACGGGCTTCCTCGGTACGCCCCCGGTCGCCGACCTGCCGAAGTACGCAAAGTTCACGGACCAGATCAATCCGACGCACACCTCGCTCACGGCCGACTACGTGGCAGCCGTCCACAAGCTGAAGGGCGCGCACGGCAAGCAGCTCCGGGTCAACACCTGGACGGTGAACACTGCGGCGGCCGCGACGCGGGTCGACGGCTTCGGCGTGGACGGGATCATCACCAACAACCCCGACATCGTGCGGGACGCCGTCAGCCGGTGAGGCCCGGAACCGGCCGGGCTGTCAGTGCCCGGCCGTACCGTGGTGCGCATGGACAGCGACGGGCGGTGCGTGGAGTGGGCGGTCGTCGGCAGTGGCGGCAGCGGCATCGGATCGCTGCTGCTCGCCGCCACCGGTGAGGGGCTGGTCTGCGTGGCCTTCCACGCCGGCCCCGAAGTGCGGGAGAAGACGCTCGGCCGGCTGCGGGCGCGGCTGGGCGCCGAGGTGACGCAGGCGCCGGCCTCCGCGCGGCTGGCCGAGCCCATACGGCAGTTCACGGCGTACTTCGCGGGCGAGCTGCGCGACTTCACCCTGCCGCTGGACTGGTCGCTCACCTCCGGATTCAACCGGCAGGTGCTGCGCGAGCTGGCGACCGGTGTTCCGTACGGCACGGTCGTCGGCTACGGCGATCTGGCGGGGTGGGTCGGGCAGCCCGGTGCGGCGCAGGCGGTCGGCGCGGCGATGGGGTCGAATCCGCTGCCCGTGGTGGTGCCCTGCCACCGGGTGGTGGAGAGCGACGGCGGACTCGGCGGGTTCGGCGGCGGCCTGGAGACCAAACGGGCGCTGCTGGCCCTCGAAGGGGTGCTGCCGCAACCGCTGTTCTGAGCCGGGGCGGACTTCGCGGAGGTTTTCTCGGTTCCGTACGTTCGTAAGGACTGGCACACTGCGGCGGTGACTACCATCCCTGCCGCACACGAGCCAGGATCCGGTCCCTTCGCCGGCCGCCTGCCGGCCGGCGAGAGCCTGCCGGTCCCCGAGCGTTCCTTCGTCACGCGGGACCTCCTCCCGCTGGAGGGGGAGATGCGGGTCGAGCCGCTCGCCGCCCGGACCGGCCCGATGCTCCGGCGCGTGGAGCGCGCGGTCATGCCGCTGGGCGGCATCGCGCTCCCCCTCCGGGACGGCCTGCTGCCCCAGGTGTCCGGCGAGGAGCGGCGCAGGACGAACGGCCGTGTCGCCGCAGCGCTCGCGGCCGGCGGGGGAAAGGCGTACGCACGGTGAGTACGGCCGACAAGACGACCGGCGGGACAGCCGGCACAACGGCCGCGACAGCGGCCGTACCCGGGCCCGAGGCACTGCGCGTCCTCCAGCGGCGCACCTCGGCCGTACTCGTCGTGAGCCAGATCCTGGGCGGCCTCGGCGTGCCCATCGGCATCGCCCTCGCCCCCGTCCTGGCGGTCGAGGTCAGCGGCACGGAGGCCGTGTCGGGTCTCGCCCCGACCGCCTCCGTCGTCGGTACGGCCCTGCTGTCGATCCCGCTGGCCTCCCTGATGACCTCGCGCGGCCGGCGCCCGGGACTCGTCCTCGCCTATCTGATCGGCGCACTGGGCGCGGCGCTCGTGGTCGTCGCCGCCGTCATCGGGAACTTCCCGCTGCTACTGGTCGGCATGGCCGGGTTCGGTGCCGCTTCCTCGGCCAACCTCCAGGCGCGTTTCGCCGCCGCCGACCTCGCGGAGCCGGACCGGCGTGCCCGCGCCATCTCGACGGTGGTCTGGGCTACGACGATCGGCGCGGTGCTCGGCCCCAACATCGCGGCCCCGGCGGGCCGGTCCTTCGCCGGCACCTCCATACCCGAGACGGCGGGTCCGTTCCTGTGGGCCGCCGGGATCTTCCTGGTCACGGGACTGGTCGTCGCCGTGCTGCTGCGGCCCGATCCGCTTCTCACCGCCCGGGCCCTGGCCCCGGAGGGATCGCAGTCCGCGCAGAGCCGTTCCCTGCGCGCCGGGATCGCGGCGGTGGCCGCGTCGTCACGGGCCAGGCTCGCCCTGGTGACCGTGGCCGTCACCCACACCGTCATGGTCTCGATCATGGTGATGACCCCGGTCGACCTGGGACACCACGGGGCCGGCCTGGAACTCGTCGGCCTTGTCATCAGCGGTCACATCGCCGGCATGTACGCGTTCTCCCCGGTCATGGGCTGGCTGTCCGACCGGGTCGGGCGCCTCGCGGTCATCGGCCTGGCGGCCGGGCTGCTGTGCCTCGCCGCCCTGCTGGCCGGCACGGCGGGCCCCAGCCACGCCCAGACCGCCGCAGGTCTCTTCGTGCTCGGCCTCGGCTGGTCCGCGGGCCTGGTCTCGGGCTCCGCCCTGCTCACCGATTCGGTGCCGCAGCCCGCCCGCGCCGCGGTCCAGGGCCTGTCCGACCTGACCATGAACTCGGCGGCGGGAATCGGCGGCGCGGCCGCCGGCCTGATCGTCTCGCAGGCCAGCTACGGCTGGCTCAACGCGATCGGCGCCTGCCTGCTGCTGCCGATGGCCGTGCTCGCCCTGCTGACGGCCCGCAGCCGCACGGCCGCCGCGCCCGGGACAGCCGGCCCGGTCGGCCCGGTCGGAGCGGGGGAACCGGTCGAACCGGCGGAACCGACCGCTAAAGGCTGATGTGGTAGGCCTTGCGCAGCGTCTCGTGCACGGTCCAGGTCGTACGGTCCCCCTCGCGCAGCACACACGCGTCCCCCGGCCCGATCTCCAGGGTGTCGCCGCCGTCCACCTCGACCGTCGCACGCCCGCCGACCACGACGAACAGTTCGTCGGCCTCGGTGTCGGTGACCACGCCCGGCGTGATCTGCCAGATGCCGCGCAGTTGCCTGCCGTCGGGCGACCCCCACAGCACCTTGCCCGTCACCACCGGCTCGCCGGAGACGATCTGGCCGGGGTCGAGCGGCTCGGGTTCGAGGTCAGCGTCCGGAATGTGCACGGAGAACGAGGCAGGACCTTGATCAGTTGTCGTCATGGCGCGTCACCTTAACGGGCACCGGTACCGCCGCGTACGTCAGTACCGGCCGGCTGTCAGTACCGGTCGGCCGGAACCCGTACGGTCCGGCGCCCTCCGGACGACGGCAGTCGGCTGTACGGGCGTGTGGTGAGCGGCTGGAGCCCGCCGGGCGGCCACAGCCCTCACACGTCACGTGTCACTCGTCGTAATGGCGGGCCTCGACGATGTTCCCGTCGGGGTCGCGGAAGTAGAAGGAGCGGGGAGCGGTACCTCGGGCCCCGAAGCTGTTGTAGGAGTACGGCGAGACGGCGACACCACCCTCCTCCAGCCGGCCGCGCAGGGCCTCGAACGCCTGCCGGTCCATGGCGAGGCAGACGTGGTTCACCGGGTGGCCGGCCGCGCTCTCGGCTCCGGGGACGGCGTTCATGGCCCCGGCCATGGTGAGCGGGACGAGGTCGAGCAGCGACTGCGCGGAGACGCGCACGGAGGGAAAGGGCGCTTTGCCCTCCGCGAACTCGGCGGCTCGTACGCCCGCCAGTCCGACGGTCTTCTCGTAGAACTCCAGCGAGGCAAGCGGGTCGTTCGCCCACAGCACGACGTGATCGAGATGCGTTTCTGTCATCCGCACAGGCTGCGGCGTGACCGCCGACGGACGCAAGGGGCGCGCCGCGGGACGTTTGCGGGCCCGGCCGGTGCGCCAGGAATGGGGGCATGCCTGACACCACGCTGCTGCTGTCCGGGGAGGTGCGGGAGGCGCTGGAGCGGCGTCGCCCCGTCGTAGCCCTCGAATCGACGATCATCGCGCACGGCTTGCCGCGCCCGCGCAATCTGCGGGTCGCGAAGGAGCTGGAGGAGGAGGTGCGTACCGCCGGAGCCGTTCCCGCGACCATTGCCGTCCTCGACGGCAGGGCGCATGTCGGCCTGGACAAAGCCCAGTTGGAGCGGGTCGCGAACGACGAATCGGTGCGCAAGCTGGGTCATCGCGATCTCGCGCCGGCGCTGGCGGCGGGGGCGAACGGGGCGACGACCGTGTCGGCGACGGCCTTCCTGGCCGCCCGGGCCGGCCTGCGCGTCTTCGCCACCGGCGGGCTCGGCGGCGTACACCGCGAGTGGACCGAGACGCAGGACGAGTCGGCGGATCTGGGACTGCTGGCGCGGACGCGGATCACGGTGGTGTGCGCGGGGGTCAAGTCGATCCTCGACGTCCCGGCGACGTTGCAGCGGCTGGAGACGCTGGGGGTCGGCATCCTCGGATACGGCACGGAGCACTTTCCGGGGTTCTATCTGAGCAGTTCGGGGGAGCCGGTCGACTGGACGGTGCGGACGCCCGGTGAGGTGGCGGCGGTGATGCGCGCCCAGGACGCGCTCGGCGGGCCGGAAGCGGCCCTGCTCGTCGCCAACCCCGTACCGGAGGCCGAGCAGCTCGATCCGGCGCTGCACGACCGGGTACTGGCTCAGGCGCTGGAGGAGTGCAGGGAGCGCAAGATCACGGGCCAGGGGGTCACACCGTTCCTGCTGGACCACCTGGTGCGGGGTACGGGGGGCGCCTCCCTGGAGGCCAACCTGGCGGCGGTGCGCGGCAACGTACGGCTGGCGGCGCGGATCGCGGCCGCGTGGACGCGGACATGAGCCGGGCAGCGGGAGGAGGCGCCGGAAGAAGCGCGGGAGGAGGCGCGGGCGACGGTGGCGGCGAGGGCGGGGCCGAGGGCAGGAGCCACGGCCCGGGCGGCGCGCTGCTGGTGGTCGGCGATGTGGTCACCGACGTCGTGGCCCGCCACCGCGCACCGCTCGCGCCGGCGACCGACACGGCGGCGGACATCAGGACGCTGCCGGGCGGGGCGGGTGCCAACGTGGCCTGCTGGGCGGCGTACACAGGACTCGCGGACGTACGGCTGCTGGCGCGGGTCGGTGCGGACGCGGGTGCCTGGCACGAGGAGCGGTTGCGGCGCGCGCGGGTACGCCCGCAGATCGTGCTCGACGGGGAGGCGGCGACGGCCACCGTCATCTCCCTGGTCGACGCCGCAGCCGAGCGCACGTTCCTCACCGACAGCGGCGCCGCCCTGCGCCTCTCCCCCGCCGACTGGTCCGCGTCGTTCCTGGACGGCGTCGCCCATCTCCACCTCTCCGGCTACCTCTTCTTCGCCGGTACGAGCCGGCGGACGGCCCGCCTCGCCCTTCTGGAGGCCCGGAAGCGGGGGGTGGCGGTGAGCGTGGACCCGGCGTCGGCGGGGTTCATCGCCGAGCTGGGGGTGGACCGTTTCCTGGAGGCGGCAGCGGGGGCGGACGTACTGCTGCCCAACGCGGACGAGGCCCGGCTGCTCACCGGGCTGCCGGAAGCGGCGGACGCCGCAGCCGAGTTGAGCCGCCGCTTTCCACTCGTCGCCGTCACGCTGGGCTCCGGGGGTGCGCTGCTCGCCGCGGCCGGCCGCGTACGGGACCGCGTCCCGGCCGCCCCGGCGGAGGCGGTGGACTCGACGGGCGCGGGTGACGCGTTCAGCGGTGCGTTCCTTGCGGCGCGCCTCGCCGGGGCGGACGATGCGCAGGCCGCGGCGGCGGGATGTGCGGCCGGAGCGCACGCCGTGACGGTGGTGGGCGGGCGGCCGCCCCTCCCGTGACGCGGCGGCTGCTCCTGTGACTCGTCGCGCTCGCGGTGACTCGTCGCGCCTCCGCCGGCCTGCTGCCGACCGCCCGACCCGGTCGAGCGGTCGGCGAGCAGCGCCCTCTTCCGCCCGGCGCCAGAAGCGCCGGAAGTACGGCCGGGAGGACGTCCGTGTCATGCGCTGCCTGCCGGGCGGGCCGGCCCCGGTAGGAGGAGGGAGAGAGACGGACCGTCCTCATACTCCGGCAGGACTTTGGTGTCTGAGCCGGGACGATGCCGGGCGGCTGGAGTGGAGGCGGAAGCGAAAGTGGAGGTGGGGATCGAGGCGGGTGCTGCGTCGTGGGCGACCGCCGCGACGCGTGAGCGCCGGGCCAGCGGCACGACGAGGGCCGAGACCGCCGCGTATCCGATCCCGAGGGCGATCCAGCCCGCCGCGCCCCGTTCGGTCAGGGCGAGCGCGATGACGAACGGACCACAGGAGCGGCCCAGTTGTGTGCCCATGCTCCACACGGCCTGGTACGCGCCGATCCGCGAGGCCGGAGCCAGTTCGTACGGGAGTCCCCACGGGCCGGCGGAGTGCAGCAGTTCGGCGGCGGCCGAGGGCAGCGAACCCGTGGTCGCGAAGACCAGGCAGCAGGTGAGTACGGCGAGTCCCGCCCGCCGCATCGCGCGCCGCCGAACCGGTGTCGCGGATCCCGCGTCCGGCCCGCATCTGGAGGGCGACGGCCAGCACCGCATTGACGAGGAGCAGCGCCGGCGCGGTCCACGCGGGGGCATCGGTATGACCGGTCACCCACAACGGAACGGCGATTTCGAGGAGTGCGCGGTGGAGGATCAGGAGTCCGTTCAGGAGGGCGAGCCCGAGGTGGTGGCGGTCGCGGAGGACGCCGGCGGAGCCACCGCCCGCCTCACGCCGGGGCGCCGGCGTCGACCACCGAACCGGCCCGCAGCCTGGGCGTCACCCCGAGCGCGGTCTCACAGCACCTCCCGGTGCTCCCGGGCGCGGGCCTGGTGACGCGGGCGCGGGCGGGGCGGGTGGTGCTGCACGGCCTGAGCGACCTGGGGGCGCGGCTGGCGGGCGGGGACCGGTAGTCCCGACGGAGCTTCCCCCACCGTCCTCCGCACCACGCACCCCGTCACCCCGCTCGGCCCGCCCCGCCCCTTCGCGAACCGGGGCCCCGCCGGACAGGACCCGTCCTAACCACGCAGCCCCGTCCACGCCGGATGCCTCGGATCATCGGCCCGTACGAGCACATCGGCGGTCTCCCCGGGCCCCGCCTCCCGCTCGTAACGGGCGAAGGCGGGCAGGGTCCACTTCTCCCGCTCCTCGGTCCGGCGCTCCAACGCCCCCGCGGACAACCGCACATGCACTGTCAGGTCGAACGGAAACCGGTGCCGCAGAAGCATCGGCCCGTGCAGCAGCAGCACACCACCGTCCGGCAGCCGCACGTACGGACTGCGCGTGGCGCGGTCCGTGGCCGGGTCCCACAAGTCGGGCAGAACGCGCCCGGTCCCGCCGGGCTCCAGGGGTCCGAAGACCTCACGCCGCAGGGCGCCGATGTCGAACCAGCCGTCGTAGTACGAGTCGGCGTCCTCCTTGCCGAACTCGTAGCGGAGCGACGCCGGCCGCAGGAATCCCTCCGCGCCGACGACCACGACCGTCCGGCCGCGCAGCCGCAACGCCTCGGCGAGGCGCTCGGTGATCTCGCCGGTGCGGGCGGCGGGCGCGCCGTCGACGGCGGCCCTGAGCCACGGCGACGGCTCCCCGTCCGCGGCCGGCTCCGGACCGCCCAGGTGGTCCAGGTGGTCGGCGAGGGCGTCGGTCAGCCGTTCCCAGGTGATCGCTTCGAACTGCACAGCCCCATCATGCAGGCGGCACGGGCCGGTCCGCCTCATCCGCCCGGTCCGGCCCGCCCCTCCCGTCGGAGGGGAACGGCGCCTCGGACCGGTCGCCGAGCACGGCACCGCGCTCGGCGATCACGTCCTGGCAGGCGCGCAGTCCCGGCCTCGGCGTGACGCCGGAGGAACGTACGGCGAAGACGGCCTGGACCGACCGCCCCTGAACGACGAGTGCGTCGACTTTCTCGCGTACGGCGGCGGGCAGCGAGGCCCAGAGGTCCGAAGTCATACGGCCGACCCTAACCGCACCCCCAGGAACAGCACCAACACCGGTATCAGCGGCAGGACGCCCCTGCGGGCCGCAGGACGGTGCCGCTCGCCGGGACCGCGCAAGCCCCGCTCCCGCCCCCACACGCCGCCTACTCCCCGCCTTCCTCGTCCCGCCCGTCCCGCTCGTCCCGCCCGTCCCGCACTCCGGCGCGTCGGCGTCGACGGAGAGCGGACTGCCGGTGGGCAGCATGTAGGTCAGGTACAGCACCACAGGCTCACTCCCCAGGTTGCGCCCGATGTGCCGGTGCTCGGGTCCGGGCGGTTCGATGAAGGACTGGCCCGCTGTCGTCGTCTCGACGGAGCAGTCCTCCAGCGTCCGGGACAGCGTGCCCTTCTGTACGACGGCTATGAGCTGTCCGGGGTGGTGGTGCCACCCGGTGGAGCCGCCCGGGGCGATGGTGATGGTGCGTACGACCACATCGGTGGGCCCCTGGGTCTCCACCTTCATCGTCCCGGCGGAGGTGCCGGTGGCGAGCACCGTGCCGCTCACTCCGTTCCCGGGCGTCGCGAGTGCGGCGGACGGCACCATGCCGAGCATCGCCAGGCCCCCGCCGAGGACCATGTCCTTGCGCCCCCGCACCTGCCTGCCGCTCCGCACCAATTCCAAGAACCCCCAGAATCCCATGCGAAACCCTCCAACTCCCGGGTACGGGACGGGTACTCGATCGGAGCTCCCGCCGCCATGATCACTGAAATCGCCTCACCGTATCCGAGACCCACCAGGCGCCCCAGGGGTTGCGCCCGACGCCTTCCGGAAGATCGGGACCACGCTCCGACCGACCTCGCCCCGGCCGAAAGAACCCGGGGGAAACCGGAGGAACCCGAAGGAAAAGGAAGCGGGCCCGGGGCGTAGCCGGCCCCCGAGCCCTGTGTGATGCCACCTGGTTGATGCGCCGCCCGTTGAACAGACCCGGATCAGTCGTGATGTCGTCGCGTCCTGCCTTTGGACCACCGCAGATCGAAGCTCTGCGGGCCGGAATTGAACCGGCATCTCGACGCGCGTGGGCCCGGGCCCGGTCGGTACGGCGATCGGCGGCGGATGCTGAGTCTGGAGCAAGAGTCTGAGATTGAACGCGGCCCGGCTCCGGTACCGCGCAGTCACGACGAACTTCAGTTTCAGCTTTGCGCTCCTCGCGCACCCCGGCCGCACGATGGCGGCCGGGGAGTCAATGAGGCCACCCGCCCCGCCTCGGTCACCCGAACAGGTAGCCGAAGACCGCGTCCCCCGCCCGCCGGTCCGTGACCTCGGCGCCGTTCGCCTCCTCGCGGGCGAACTTCACGGCCTGCTGCAACTTCTCCACCCGCTCCAGCAGTTCGCTCACGCGCCGGGCCGTCAGCGCCCCGGAGAACTTCACGGTCGTCCAGTACCCGACCGGAACGTCCTCGTAGTACACCTCGACCTGCGCCGGGTGCTTGTCGGTCGCCTCGGCCTTCACGTGGTTGCGCGGCACCTTCTTCGTACGGAGCGTACGTACCGCGTCCGTCCTCCAGTCGTCGGTCGACGGGTCGAGCGTCCACGCCTCGGAAGCGTCGAGCACGGGGAGCTTCCGCACGAAGGCGTAGATGTCCGTCAACTGCTTCTCGAGGAAGAGCAGATAGGAGACCGGCACCGCGCTCACGAGCACCCGCCCGTCGACGGTCACGTCGGCGCGGGCCTCGCAGTTGGCCCAGTCCTTGGTGGCGGTCACGTCGAACAGCCGGGTCAGCGTCTTCGCGGTCTCGCGCAGGACGTCCTCGGCCTTGACCTGGACCCGCGTGGACTCGGGCGGAAGCTGCTCCCCCTCCTCGTCCTTGGGCTGGTACGTGCGCGAGATGCCCGCCAGCAGCGCCGGCTTCTGGAGCCCGTGGTGGGCCGCCGTAAGGTCCTGCTGCGCTTTGGACTTGACGCCTTTCTCCACTGCGATGATCTGATTGAGTTTCGCCACGTCCATGACGCTAACAACATCACCCGCCCGCACTCGAACGATTATTTGGGACTTCCGGGGAGTACGTACCATGGGGACAGCCCTCGTCGCCGTCATAGGCACCCTGCTCGGCTCGGTGGTGACGCACTTCCTCCAGCGCCAGACGGCAGAGCGCACCGCCGCCCTCGCCCGCGCCGAACAGCTCCGTCAGGAGCGGATCCCCGCGTACAGCGCCTTCGCCGGCGCGGTCGTCGACTACCGGCGCGGCCAGAACGACCGTTGGCACCGCCGGGCCGAGGCGCCGGGCAGCGACAGCGCCGAATCGGCCCGCATGGAGTCGTACCGGTTGCGCGCGGCCGCCCGGCAGGCGCTCTACCGCGTCCAATTGGTGTGCGGCGACAACGCCGCCGTGCAGCTGGCGGTCTCGGCCTTCGAAGCCACGAACCGCATGCACGAGGCGACGGACGAGGCGGAGCGCTCGCTGCGCCCGGAGGAGGCGCAGGAGGCGGTGCGCGCGTTCATCGCGACCGCGGCGCCGGGGGTCCGCTGACGTGTCCGGCACCGAACCGGTGGTCGTCGCCCCCCTCACGCCGCGCCTCCACTGCGCGGAGTGCCGCCGGGGCCCGCTCCCCCTCCTCGTCCTGGAGCACAACGCCCCGTACTGCCTCGACTGCGCCGACCTGGGCCACCTCGTCTACCTGCCACGCGGCGACGCGGCCCTCACGCGCCGGGCCCGTGAGGCCAGTCCGCTCTGGGCGGTCGTCGTCCGCCCCAACAAGCGCCGCACCCGGTACGAACGCCAGGGCATCCTCGTGGAGGAGGCGGCCCTGGCCCGCGCCGAGGCCGCCTGCCTGGCGGACGCCGATGCCCGCGCCCGCCGCCGCGAACGCGACGCGGCACGCCGCGCGGCCGAGGACGTGCGCTTCACCGCCGCTCTGGCCGCCGAGATCCTGCGCCTCTTCCCGTCCTGCCCGCCGTCTCGGGCACAGGCCGTCGCCGCCCACGCCTCGGAACGCGGCAGCGGCCGGGTCGGCCGCAGCGCGGCGGGCCGCTCCCTGGACGAGGGCGCGGTGACGGCGGCGGTACGGGCGTCCGTACGGCACGTCGACACGGCGTACGACGCGCTGCTGATGAGCGGCGTACCGAGAAGGAGGGCGCGGGCGAGGGTGGCGGCCGTGATCGACGCGGTCCTCACCGCCTGGCGGACACCACCGTCGCAGCCGGGACTCACTCGAACCTCCTGTTCCCCCGACTGACCGGGCAGTTCGTCCACGCGCACGGACAGAAGCAGTGGGGCAGCGCGAGGATGCCGTCCCGGCAGCGCTCGCGCGGTTCGCGGGCCGGCTGGAAGGCGGGTGCCGTCCTGCCCGCGCCGCCGGTGCCGCCGGACGCCACGAGGAGCGGGCCGTGGCGGCCCCCGCCCGCCGCGGCCGGCCGGCCGGGGCACGGCCGCCTGACCGATCCCGCGGTCCCCGAAGTGCCATGCCAGTGGCGGCAGTTGGTACGGCTGAGCCGGCTCAGGTGTCGAGCAGCGCGGTGAGTGCGTCCACCGGGTCCTTGTCCGGGGCGCCCGTCGGCCACCAGTCGTCCGTGCCGGGGTCCGCTTCGTAGGGGTACCAGCGGTCGTCCTGGCCCAGGCGGAGCTGGATGCCGCGTTCCGCGTCGCCGAGGCGGTTGCGGTGGGGGCGCAGGCGGGGAGGCCGGCGGCGGCCAGGGCCGGGCGGGCCCGGTCGAAGGGGCCGGCCGGGGGTCCCAGGGGGTTTCGAGGACGGACAGGCCGGTCGGGCCGCCCTGTTGCCAGGCGGCCACCGCGCGGGCCAGGTCGGTGGGGGTGCGGCCGGTCGCGCGGGCGAGTGCGGCGTACAGGGCGCGCGTGGCGGCCGTCAGGCCCGAGCCGGGCTGGGCGGCCGCCAGGCGGACCGCGTCCTGCCAGGGCGTGAGCGTCGCGATGGGGTCGGCGCCGCTGGTCAGGAGCGTGTGGGCGCGGACCGCCGCGTCCGTCGCCAGGAGGTCCAGGGTCAGCGGGTCGGGAGCGCCCCGCGTGCCCGGGTACGCGCCACAGGCGTGGCCGGGGTGCGGGGGCACGGGCAGCGGGCCCGGCAGCGGCGGGAGGGTGCGCGGGGCCAGGGCGGCGGCGGCCGGGACACCGGGGAAGGGCGGTGGCGCCGGCTTCTCACGGACGGAGAGGGCGGCGTTGCGGCGGGCGAGGTCGTCGAGGAGGTCGCGCTCGGCCCGGCCCCGCATGAGGAGCAGGACGAAGGGGTCGGCGTCCAGCAGGCGTGCGGTCTCGTAGCAGAGGGCGGCCGCGTGCTTGCAGGGATGGCCTCGGTCCGGGCACGAGCAGGAGGGAACCAGGTCGCCGGGGGCCGGCAGCAGGTCCACGCCCGCCTCGGCCGCCGAATCCGCCAGGGAGTGCGGCATGTCCTTGTCCAGCAGGGCCGCGATGTGGGCCGGGTTGGCCGCCGCCGTCGCCAGGAACCGCTCCCATGCCTCGTCGTCGAGTGCGCGCAGGCGGATCTCCGTGCGGTACGGGCGGGGGCGGCTGCCCCGTACGTACGTGACGATCCGGCCCGGCGCCACACTGATGGCGCCGACGTTGCCCTCACTGGCGTACGTACGGCCGCGGGCGAGGCGGGCCGGGTCGAGCGACAGCGCTTCGAGCGCCTCGGTCCAGGCTCTGCCCCACCAGCTGCTGCCGGCCTTGCCGCCGCTCGCGCTCATGCCGGCCTCCGCAGCGAGACCAGGTCGGCCAGCTCGCGGTCGGTGAGCTCGGTCAGGGCCGCTTCTCCGCCGCCGAGGACCGCGTCCGCCAACGCCCGCTTGGACGCGATCAGTTCGGCGATGCGGTCCTCCACCGTGCCCTCCGCGATCAGCCGGTGCACCTGCACGGGCTGGGTCTGTCCGATGCGGTACGCCCGGTCGGTCGCCTGGTCCTCGACCGCCGGGTTCCACCAGCGGTCGTAGTGGATGACGTGGGCGGCGCGGGTGAGGTTCAGTCCGGTGCCGGCCGCCTTGAGGGAGAGCAGGAAGACGGGGACCTCCGCGGACTGGAAGCGGTCCACCATCTCCTCGCGCTGGGCGACGGGTGTGCCGCCGTGCAGGAGCTGGGCCCGGACCGCGCGGGCCTCCAGGTGGTCGGCGAGCAGGCGCGCCATGGTCACGTACTGGGTGAAGACCAGGACCGAGCCGCCCTCCGACAGGATCGTGTCGAGGAGCTCGTCGAGGAGCTCGAGCTTGCCGGAACGGCCGGTGAGGCGCCGGGTGTCCTCCTTCAGATACTGCGCGGGGTGGTTGCAGATCTGCTTGAGGGAGGAGAGGAGCTTCATGACGAGGCCCCGGCGCGCGATGCCCTCCGCCCCCTCGATGGCCGCCATGGACTCCCGTACGGACGCTTCGTAGAGGGACGCCTGTTCACGGGTGAGGGAGACGGGGTGGTCGGTCTCCGTCTTGGGCGGCAGCTCCGGCACGATGCCCGGGTCGGACTTCTTGCGGCGCAGCAGGAAGGGACGTACGAGACGGGCGAGGCGCTCGGACGCCTCGTCGTCCTCGCCGCTCTCGACCAGGCGCGCGTGGCGGGCGCGGAAGGACTTGAGCGGGCCGAGCAGGCCCGGCGTCGTCCAGTCGAGGAGGGCCCACAGCTCGGAGAGGTTGTTCTCCACGGGGGTGCCGGTCAGGGCGACGCGCGCGGGGGCGGGGATGGTGCGCAGCGCCTTCGCCGTGGAGGAGTACGGGTTCTTGACGTGCTGCGCCTCGTCGGCGACGACCATGCCCCAGGTGTGCGCGGCCAGTTCGGGGGCGCTGGTGCGCATCGTGCCGTACGTCGTGAGGACGAAACCGCCGTCGGGCCCGCCGGCGTCGTGGAGCGTGCGGGCCGCGCCGTGGAAGCGGCGGACGGGCACCCCCGGAGCGAAGCGGGTGATCTCGCGCTGCCAGTTGCCGAGGAGGGAGGCGGGGCAGACGACGAGGGTGGGGGCGCTGCGGGCGCGCCGGAGGTGGAGGGCGATGACCGTGATCGTCTTGCCGAGACCCATGTCGTCGGCGAGACAGCCGCCGAGACCGAGGGAGGTCATCCGGTCCAGCCAGGCCAGACCGCGCAGCTGGTAGTCGCGCAGGGTGGCGTCGAGGCCGGGCGGCTGGGGGACGAGCGCTCCCGCGCCGGTGCCGGCCGTGAGGCGGTCGCGGAGCGCGGCCAGGGCGCCCACGGGGACCGCTTCGACCTGCTCGCCGTCGACCTCCGCACTGCCGGTGAGGGCTGCGGCCAGCGCGTCCACCGGCGACAGCAGGCCCAGTTCACGCTTGCGCGCCTTGCGTACGAGCGCCGGATCGACGACGACCCACTGGTCCCGGAGGCGGACGATCGGGCGGTGCGCCTCGGCGAGCGCGTCCATGTCCGCCTCGCTGAGCGGCTCGCCGCCGACCGCCAGCTGCCAGCTGAAGGCGAAGAGTTCCTGCGCGTCGAAGAAGGAGGTGCCGTCGGTCGCGGACCCGGGCGCGGGACGTACGACCGCGGCGGCCGTGAGCGTACGGGCCAGCTCGCGGGGCCAGTGGACGGCCACACCGGCAGCGCCGAGTCTGGTCGCCGCCGGACCCAGCAGCTCGTACAGCTCGTCCTCCGACAGCGGCAGTACGTCGGGGACCGGGCGGCTCAGGAGGCGGCCGAGCGGCGGCCACACGCGGGCCGCGCGGCGCAGCGCCAGCACCGCGTCGACGCGGGCGCGGGGGCCGAAGCCCTCGCTGCCGCCGCCGGCCCACAGGGCGGCGGCGTCGATGACGTGCGTCGGGTCGGCCAGACTGTGCACCTGGACCAGGGCCGCGCCAGCCCGGCGCTGCTCCCCGCCGCCCCCGTCGACGGCCTTGTCCGCCTCTTCGCCCCCTCCGCCCCCTTCACCCTCTTCGTCCGGTGTTCCGTGGTCCGTGCTGTCGAAGATCTCGAACTGGGACAGGTCGAGGCGCAGTGACACCCGCACCCCCGCGTCGACCCCGGCCGCGACCTCCGCCGCCCACTCCCGCAGCTCCGGAAGGTGCTGGGCGGCGCGGGCCGCGAAGGGCGCTCCCACGGCGTACGCCGCGGAAGGCGTGCGGGGCAGCAGGTCCGCGACCGCGTCGAGGAACGCCTTCACCAGGGCTTCGGGGTCGGGCAGCTGGAGGGGTGTCCGCCCGGCGAGCGGGACCGCGTGCGCCTCGGCGGGCATGGCCGCGGCGATGGCCCGTACCTGCGCGACGTCGTCGGCGTCGAGCGGCCCGGCACGCCAGGCGTCGTGGTCCCCGGATGTCAGTCCGGGCAGCAGCCGGCCCCGCGCGGCGAGGTACAGGGCGTGCAGCGCCGCCGCGCCCCAGCAGCGGGCGGCGGGGTGGGCGGCGGGATCGTGGCGGGCCCGGACCAGCAGCGGCAGCGCGTCGGAGAGGGGGAGGAGAACGGCGGGCACGGTGTGGCGGCGTACGGCAGTGCCCCGGCTCCCGTGCCGCCGTACGACCGTGATCTCCGCGGACGACTCGGGCAGCGCGGAGGTTTCGGAGCGTGCGGAAATGCCGGGCAGCGCGGAAGTACCGGGCAGCGCGCCGCCCTCGGGGTCCCAGAGGGCGATCCTGCCTTCGCGCGGCAGCTCGGCGGGGAGGAAGACCGCGGCGCGTCGTCCCGTGCCTGCCATCGCTTCACCCCCCCGTCCCGCACATCCCGCGTCCCGCTCGGCGCGTCCGTCTCTGTCCACGTGCGAGTCTACGGGCGGGGTCCGACACCGGTTCCCGGGCGACGCCGCGGGGGCGCGGAGGGCGCGGGTGCGAGGGACGGCGTGTGCATGAACATCGCGGGACGAGGCACCCGGACCGGACCGATCCGGTCGTCCGAGGAAGAGGAGCCCCCCCATGACCGAACACCGCGACAAGCCCGCCACCGCCGCCGACGAGCTCGCGCAGGAGATCAAGCGGTCGGGGCCCCACACGGCGAAGAGGGATCCCGCCCGCGGGGAGGTCGACGGCGAGGGCGGCGACGCCCTGTCGCCCAACCTGGGCGCCCAGGAGTCCGCCCACCGCCACGACGAGCACGGGAACCGGCACGGGCACTGAGACCGGGACCGAAGAGGACACCGCCGGACAGGTGCCGTGGTCCCGCCGCCGTCAGAGCCGTCAGCGCGAAGGCCGGCGACGCACCAGCGCGACGAGCTCCGCGTTGTGGTGGCGGCGGGACCAGGCGATGGCGGCGAGCGGCACCAGCAGGACCAGCGGCGTCGCGGCGTTCTCGCCGTCGAAGGCCATCAGCTGGGTGACGAACGCCCCGGCCATCAGCGCACCGAGAGCGAGCGCCGCCGCCCCGGACAGAACGGGGACCAGCAGCGCGATCGCACCGGCCAGCTCCAGGCCCCCGACCAGGTACATGAACCAGTCGCCGAAGCCGATCCTGTCGAAGCTCTCCGCCGCCGAGGAGTGACCGACCAGCTTGGGACTCGCGCTGGGCACGGCGAAGAACACGGCCAGCAGGATCTGAAGGACGCGCACCGTGATCCGTACGCGCCGGCCCGGTGCGGCCGGCGCCTCACCCGGCACCCGGGAGGCGGCGGGCGTGGCGGGCGCGGTGGCGGTGACGGTTGCGACGGTGTTCGTTGCGTCGGACATCGTGGTCTCCCCTGGAAGCGGTGCTCCGTGTGCTTTCACGGATACAGACCGCGCCGCCTCCCGGAACTCGTCGCCGGACGGCCTGCGAATCTCCGGACCGGGTACGCGCCTGTGAGGAAGAGGCGATCGATCATGATCATGCGCACTGGAAGTGAACCGAGAACCGCACGCAGTCCCCTCCGGCTGCGGCTCTGGCTGAGCCTGTGGGGTCTGCTCTGGGCCGTCGGCGGAACGGTCGCCTTCGCGGCCGCCGGCCGCACCGGCTGGGCCGTCGCCTGCGGCTGCCTCGCCGTCGTGGTCACCGCGGACCTGGTGATGGTCGTGCGCCACCTCCGTCAGGGCGCGCACTACCAGCCCGGCCGCGACATCCCGCCGTACGATCCGCCGCACCCGTGAACGCGGGCGGCCGCGCGGCCGCCCGCCCGTCTCACTCGTCCGCGTCGAACCGTGCCGCCGCCAGGTACTCCGGCTTCGGGTCGAGCGCCGCCGCCAGCCTGAAGTGGCGTTTCGCCCGGTCCCCGCGCGAGGCACGCTCGTAGGTGCGCGCGAGGGCGAAGTGAGCGAAGGCGTTGTCGGGCTCACGCTCCAGTACGAGCTGGAACTCGAGCTCGGCGGAGCGCAATTGGGCCGACGCGAAAAAGGCGCGGGCACGCAGCAGCCGAGCCGCCGTGTTCTCCGGATGGGCCGCTATGACCGAGTCCAGGAGTTTCACGGCTCCGCGCGGATCACGCGCGGCCAGCAGGTGCTCCGCCGCGCGGTAGTCGATGATGTGGGTTTCCGGGCTGCTTTCGGGCACGCTGAAATCCTTCCGCTCGCCCCTCATCCTTTCCAACGGCCCCGGCAGCATGCCGTATTCCGCCTGCCGCCTTCCGTCAGGACGCCGGCCGTGCGGCCCGTCCGGTCAGTTCCGCCCAGACCTCGCGCACCTGCGGCTCGAGCGCCGTCAGCGGTCCGTCGTTGTCGATCACCAGGTCCGCGATCGCCAGCCGCTGCTCCCGCGTCGCCTGGGCGGCCATCCTGGCGCGCGCCTCGTCCCCGGTCATGCCGCGCAGCCGTACGAGCCGGTCCAGTTGTGTCTGCGGGGACGCGTCCACGACGACCACCAGGTCGTACAGGGGCGCCAGGCCGTTCTCGGTGAGCAGCGGTACGTCGTGGACGACGACGGCGTCCGGGCCCGCCCCGCTCTCAAGCTCCGCCGACCGGGCGCCCACCAGCGGGTGGACGATCGCGTTCAGCGTCGCCAGACGGGCGGCGTCGGCGAAGACGATCGAGCCGAGTTTCGGACGGTCCAGGGTCCCGTCCGGGGTGAGGACGTCCTCGCCGAAGGCTTCGACGACGGCCGTGAGCCCCGGCGTTCCGGGCTCGACGACCTCCCTCGCGATCTTGTCGGCATCGATCAGCACGGCTCCGTACGAGACGAGCAGCCGCGACACTTCGCTCTTTCCGGCGCCGATTCCGCCGGTCAGGCCCACTTTCAGCATGCGCGGAAGCCTAGACGAGCGACCTGGACGGGCCTAGACGTCACCCTCCCGCTCCGCGAGGAAACGTTCGAATTCGAGACCGATCTCGTCGGCCGACGGCAGATCGACGGGTTCGGCGACCAGGTTGCCCCGCGTCACCGCGCCCGCCACCGCGTCGTACTGGTGCTCCAGGCCCTGTACGAGCGAGACGAGCTCCTCGTCGCCCTCATCGACCTGCCGGTCGATCTCGTCCTGGGTGCGCCTGGCCTCCGTACGCAGCGCGTGCGCGACGCCGGGCAGCACCAGGCCGGTCGCCGCCGTGATCGCCTCCAGGGCGGTCAGCGCGGCATCGGGGTACGCGGAACGCGCGACGTAGTGCGGCACGTGCGCCGCGACGCCGAGCACGTCGTGCCCCGATTCCTCCAGCCGGAACTCGACGAGCGCCTCCGCGCTCCCGGGCACCTGCGCCTCGTCGAACGGGCTGCGGTGGCCGGGCATGAGGTCGGTGCGGTTGCCGTGCGGGGTGAGGCCGACGGGGCGGGTGTGCGGGACGCCCATCGGGATGCCGTGGAAGTTCACCGAGAGGCGCACACCGAGCCGCTCGACGACCTGTCGCACGGCGAGGGCGAACCGCTCCCACTCCACGTCCGGCTCGGGGCCCGAGAGCACCAGGAAGGGCGCCCCGGTCGCGTCCTGGACGAGCCGGACGTCGATCTCGGGTGCCTCGTACTCGGACCACTTGTCGCGCCGGAAGGTCAGCAGCGGGCGGCGGGCGCGGTAGTCCACCAGCCTGTCGTGGTCGAACCTGGCCACGACCTGGTGGGGCAGTGTGTCCAGCAGTTTCCCGACGATCTGCTCGCCGGTCTCGCCCGCGTCGATGTAACCGTCGAAGTGGTAGAGCATGACCAGTCCGGCCGATTCCTGCGCGAGCGCCATGTCGACGGCGGCCACACCCTTCGGCTCCCACGCGTACAAATCCTGCGGATCAAGCACGATTACCGCTCCTCCTCGTGTTCCTACGGAAGAACGTGCCGCGGGGCACAGGCATTCCCGCCCGCACCGTCTTCTCCGACGGGCTCCGCGAGAGGCTTCGCGGCGCTTCCCGGCCGGGCGGCCGCTCCTGGACGTCCTCGGCCGGAGGACCGGGCCGGCCGCCCGGCCGGTGGGCGCGGGGCGGGCACGAGCAAGGCCCGCCCCCCCGTGGGGAGCGGGCCTTGCTTTCAGCCGGTTACCAGCTGGAGGTCAGAGCGTCAGCTCTGGCCGCCGGCCAGCTTCTCGCGGAGCGCGGCCAGGGCCTCGTCCGACGCCAGGGCGCCGGAGTTGTCCGCCGACTCCGAGGAGTAGGAGCCGCCGCCACCGCTGCCGCCGGAGGCAGCCGGGGCGCCACCGGCCGGGGCGGCAGCGCCCTCGGCAGCAGCGGCCTCGTCGGCCTCGCGGGACTTGATGACCTGGGCCTGGTGCTGCTCGAAGCGCTGCTGCGCCTCGGCGTACTGGGTCTCCCAGGCCTCGCGCTGGGTCTCGTAGCCCTCGAGCCAGTCGTTGGTCTCGGGGTCGAAGCCCTCGGGGTAGATGTAGTTCCCCTGGTCGTCGTACGACGCGGCCATGCCGTACAGCGTCGGGTCGAACTCGACCGAGGCCGGGTCGGCACCGAAGGACTCGTTGGCCTGCTTCAGCGAGAGGCTGATGCGGCGGCGCTCGAGGTCGATGTCGATGACCTTGACGAAGATCTCGTCGTTGACCTGGACGACCTGCTCCGGGATCTCCACGTGGCGCTCGGCCAGCTCGGAGATGTGGACCAGACCCTCGATGCCCTCGTCGACGCGCACGAACGCACCGAACGGAACGAGCTTCGTGACCTTACCGGGAACGACCTGCCCGATCTGGTGCGTACGGGCGAACTGCTGCCACGGGTCTTCCTGCGTCGCCTTGAGCGACAGCGAGACGCGCTCGCGGTCCATGTCGACGTCGAGGACCTCGACGGTGACTTCCTGGCCGACCTCGACAACCTCGGAGGGGTGGTCGATGTGCTTCCAGGAGAGCTCGGAGACGTGCACGAGACCGTCGACGCCACCGAGGTCCACGAACGCACCGAAGTTGACGATCGAGGAAACGACGCCGGAGCGGACCTGGCCCTTCTGCAGGGTCGTGAGGAAGGTCTGACGGACCTCGCTCTGGGTCTGCTCGAGCCAGGCACGGCGGGACAGGACCACGTTGTTGCGGTTCTTGTCCAGCTCGATGATCTTGGCCTCGAGCTCCTTGCCCACGTAGGGCTGGAGGTCACGGACGCGGCGCATCTCGACGAGGGAGGCCGGCAGGAAGCCACGGAGGCCGATGTCGAGGATGAGACCACCCTTGACGACCTCGATGACGGTGCCGGTGACGATGCCGTCCTCTTCCTTGATCTTCTCGATCGTGCCCCAGGCGCGCTCGTACTGTGCGCGCTTCTTGGACAGGATGAGACGGCCTTCCTTGTCCTCCTTCTGGAGAACAAGAGCCTCGATCTCATCGCCCACGGCGACGACCTCGTTGGGGTCGACGTCGTGCTTGATGGAAAGCTCGCGGGAGGGGATGACGCCTTCGGTCTTGTAACCGATGTCGAGCAGGACCTCGTCCCGGTCGACCTTCACGATGACGCCGTCGACGATGTCGCCGTCGTTGAAGTACTTGATCGTCTCGTCGATCGCGGCGAGGAAGGCTTCCTCGTTACCGATGTCGTTGACCGCTACCTGCGGGGTGGTGGTGGCGGTGGTCTCGGTGCTGCTCGTCATGTGGGTAAGGGCTCCGGTACGGACAGTAAGTCGTAGGTACTGCTACGCCGGGAGCCCGTATCGGCACCTGCTGACGCCGGGCAGCCTAGGAGGCGCGATTCCGCGTGACGGAAACGCCTCGACAACCGAGGGGACATACAACCGGTGCAAGCGCAGCCTGCTCTGTCTGAGGTGCGCAGGCTCGCAGCGCAACTTGTAGCATACGGGGGCAGCCGGGCAGGGTCAATGCGCGAAGGCGCACACCCGGGGCGGAACCTCGCATACCCGGCACAACTAAGGTTCGGCGAGGCCACAACGGCCGCATCGCACTCTGCAGCTACAGGTTCGACGGAGCCTACGCAGACGAGACAGACGGGCGCAATGAGCCACAGCAAAGACGCCACAGACGCTTTCGAGGCCCTCGACACCTACGTCCCGGACGACGCGGACGAGGGGGAGGCGACCCGGCGCCAGACCTCGGAGGCCGAGAGCAGCCGGGCCAGCCGGGGCTGGTGGGACCGCAACGCCGACGAGTACCAGAGCGAACACGGGGCGTTCCTCGGTGACGACCGTTTCGTATGGGGCCCGGAAGGGCTCGACGAGGCCGCGGCCGGCCTGCTGGGGCCGGCGGCGTCCCTGGAGGGACTCGACGTCCTGGAGATCGGCGCGGGCGCCGCGCAGTGCTCGCGCTGGCTCGCCGCGCAGGGCGCGCGTCCGGTGGCCCTGGACCTCTCCCACCGGCAGCTCCAGCACGCCCTGCGGATCGGCGGCGGTGCTTCCGGCGTGCCCCTGGTGCAGGCGGACGCCGGAACGCTGCCCTTCAGGGACGCGTCCTTCGACCTCGCGTGCTCGGCGTACGGGGCGGTGCCGTTCGTCGCCGACCCGGCGGAGGTCTTCCGCGAGGTACGGCGTGTCCTGCGGCCCGGCGGGCGGTGGGTCTTCTCCGTCACGCACCCCATCCGCTGGGCCTTCCCCGACGAGCCCGGCCCCGAGGGCCTGTCGGTCGCCGCCTCCTACTTCGACCGCACGCCCTACGTCGAGCAGGACGACCAGGGACGCGCGGTCTACGTGGAGCACCACAGAACGCTCGGTGACCGTGTACGGGACGTGGTGGCGGCCGGCTTCCGCCTGGTCGACCTCGTCGAGCCGGAGTGGCCCGCCTGGAACACCCAGGAGTGGGGCGGCTGGTCCCCGCTGCGGGGGAACCTGATCCCGGGAACGGCGATTTTCGTGTGCGTACGAGACTAGGGGCGTGATCCGCACCGACGCCCTGGGGCAGCTGCCCGTACGTACCGCCGTGCCCGCCCTGGAGCGCGCCCTGGACGCGCACGGGACGGCGGTGCTGTGCGCGCCGCCGGGGACGGGCAAGACGACGCTGGTGCCGCTGGTGCTGGCCGGGCTGCTCGACGGAGGACGGTCCGTGCGGAAGGTCGTCGTCGCGGAGCCCCGGCGGATCGCGGCGCGGGCCGCGGCCCGGCGGATGGCGTGGCTGCTGGGCGAGAGCGTCGGGGGGCGCGTGGGCTTCACCGTGCGCGGGGAGCGCGTGGTGGGGCGCGACACGGTGGTGGAGGTCGTGACCACCGGCGTACTGCTCCAGCGCCTCCAGCGCGACCAGGAGCTCGCCGGGACCGACGTCGTCGTCCTGGACGAGTGCCACGAGCGGCACCTGGACGCGGACACCGTCGCCGCGTTCCTCCTCGACGTACGGGCCGCCCTGCGGCCGGAGCTGCGGCTCCTCGCCGCCTCCGCGACGACGGACGCCGAGGGCTGGGCGCGGCTGCTGGGCGACGCGCCGGTGGTGGAGGCCGAGGGCGTCTCGCACCCCGTGGAGACGGTGTGGGCGCCGCCGGCCCGTCCGGTGCGGCCGCCGCACGGCATGCGGGTCGATCCGGCGCTGCTGTCGCACGTGGCCGCCGTGGTGCGCAGGGCGCTCGCCGAGCGGGAGGGCGACGTGCTGTGCTTCCTGCCCGGCGTGGGCGAAATCGCGCGCGTGGCGGGGCAGTTGTCCGGGGTGGGCGCGGAAGTACTCCAGGTGCACGGGCGGGCTCCGGCCGCGGTGCAGGACGCCGTACTGGCCGGTTCCGCGGGTACGCGCAGGGTGGTGCTGGCGACCTCGGTGGCCGAGTCGAGCCTGACCGTGCCCGGTGTACGGATCGTCGTGGACTCCGGGCTCGCGCGTGAGCCCCGGACGGACCATGCGCGGGGGCTGAGCGCGCTCACGACCGTACGGGCCTCACAGGCGGCCTCACGGCAGCGCGCGGGGCGGGCGGGACGGGAGGCGCCGGGTGTGGTCTACCGGTGCTGGGACCGGGCCGACGACGTACGGCTGCCGCGCTTCCCCTCCCCCGAGATCAAGGTCGCGGACCTGACGGCGTTCGCCCTCCAGGCGGCGTGCTGGGGCGACCCCGACGCGAGCGGCCTCGCCCTGCTGGACCCGCCGCCGGGCGGGGCCATGGCGGCGGCGCGCACGGTACTGGCCGCGATCGGCGCGGTGGACGGTGCCGGCCGCGCGACCGGACGGGGCGTACGGATGGCCCGCCTCGGTCTGCACCCCCGGCTCGCGCGGGCGCTCGTCGACGGCGCGCGGGAGGTCGGCGCGCGCCGGGCGGCGGAGGTGGTCGCCCTGCTGAGCGAGGAGCCCCCGAGGGAGTACGGCGACGACCTGGCCGCGGCCTGGCGTGCGGCCCGCCGCGGCAACGACGCGTACGGAGCCCGGTGGCGTCAGGAGGCGCGGCGGCTGGCTTCGGCGGCGGGTGGTTCCGGCGCGTCCGGAACCACCGGCGCGGAGGCAGGGGCTCCCGGGGCCGGTGGTGACGACGCCGTCGCCGGAGTGGTGGCCGCCTTCGCGTTTCCCGAGCGGGTCGCCAGGGGCCGGAACGGGGGGACCTTCCTCATGGCCTCCGGAACCGGGGCCGGGCTCGGCGACGGATCCCGGCTGCGCACCGCCCCGTGGCTGGCGGTCGCCGTCGCCGACCGTCCCGTCCACGCCGCCTCCGCGCGCGTACGCCTCGCCGCCGTCATCGACGAGGACACCGCGAGACTGGCCGCCGAGCATCTGCTCGTGTCCGGCGAAGAGGTGCGCTGGGAGGGCGGGGACGTCGTCGCGCGGCACGTGGAGCGGCTGGGGGCGGTCGAACTGACCGTACGGGCGCTCGCGGAACCGGATCCGGAGCGGGTGGGGGAAGCGCTGCTCGACGGCCTGCGGCGCGAGGGCCTCGGTCTGCTGCGCTGGACACGGGACGCGCGGGGACTGCGCGAGCGCCTCGCCTTCCTGCACCGGGTGCTGGGCGCTCCGTGGCCGGACGTGTCGGACGCGGCGCTCACGGACCGTACCGACGCGTGGCTGGAGCCGGAGCTGTCACGGGCGCGCAGGAGAGCCGACCTCGGCCGGATCGAGGCGGGGCAGGCGCTGAACCGGCTGCTGCCGTGGGCGTCCGGCGACGCGGCCCGGCTGGACGAGCTGGCGCCGGAGCGGATCGAGGTGCCGAGCGGGTCGCGGGTCCGGGTGGAGTACGGCGGTGAGCAGCCCGTACTGGCGGTGAAGCTCCAGGAGATGTTCGGGCTGGCCGAGACGCCGCGGGTGGCCGGCGTGCCGGTGCTGGTGCACCTGTTGTCCCCGGCGGGGCGCCCGGCGGCCGTCACCGCCGACCTGGCGTCCTTCTGGCGGGACGGGTACCGAGCGGTGCGGGCCGAACTGCGCGGCCGCTACCCGAAGCACCCGTGGCCGGAGGACCCCGCGACGACGGCGCCCACGCGTCATACGAAGGCGCGGCTCGGGCGGAACTGAGCCCGGGGAAGCCGAGGCAGGAGACCCCGGTGTCCGTGACGACCGCGACGCGTCCGTCCGGCAGGGGGGCAGGCGCTGCACCGCCGAGCCCATGAAGACGCGGCACACCTCACGGTCGTCCCTCATGTCGAAGAGCGTCACGTAGTCGTCGAAGCCGACCGTGACGGCCACCGGGCACCCGCCCACGTGGTGCAGCTGGAGCGTTCTGAAGTGCCGGGTGGTGCCCGGCCCGGGATTCCAGCTCCACAGCGGTGCCCCG
Organism: Streptomyces sp. Wb2n-11; assembly: GCF_001049855.1. Taxonomy (NCBI): domain Bacteria; kingdom Bacillati; phylum Actinomycetota; class Actinomycetes; order Kitasatosporales; family Streptomycetaceae; genus Streptomyces; species Streptomyces sp. Wb2n-11. The sequence continues at coordinate 5,335,122 of NZ_CVPB01000001.1, read as the reverse complement.
TCGCGGATCCGGTGCACCCCGATGCCGCTGCCCGAGGACAGGGGGCCGGCGACCGGTTCACCGTCCCGGTCGCCGAGCGCGAAACCGGCGGCCTGCCCCCGCCACGGCATCCCCGGATCGACGGTGAGGCCGGGCGTCTGCTCCAGGTGCAGCGCTGTCGTTCCGGCCGGGAGTTCGAGGACGCGCAGCCCGTCCTCCCTGGTGCGGTACGCGGCGAAAAGCCGGTCCCCGACGGCTGCGCACACCAGATCGCGCACTTTCCCGCCCGGACCGTCCAGACCTGCCGTGCACAGCTTCCGGCCGTTCCACGACCAGACCACCAGCTGCCGGTCGACCAGGGCGAGTACGGCGCCCCGCCCGGGCCCGCCGACCGCATGCAGCACGGACGGCCTGCCGGGCGGGCAGTCCCGCAGGCGCATACGACGCCGCGCCGCCCCCAGCAGCCCGACCGGCCAGTGGTCCCCGCGGCGCGGCCGCCAGTCGTGCGACAGCGGCGGAAGGCCGCGCGCGCCCACGACGCGGTCGTCGCGCCGCTTGGCCGCCCAGGTGATCACCTGTCCGGTCCCGGGGTCCAGCAGGCGCAGGGCGGTGTCGTCGGCGAGCGCCGGCACTTCCCGCCGGGCCACCCGCGCCGGGCTCAGCGTCATGCCGAAGAGCGCGGAGAACCTCCGGGGTTTCACCGCGCCCGCCTGAGAACCGTCGAGCCGGAAGACCCGCACCGGCACCGGGCCCCGCATGTGCGTTCCCGTCACGAGCATCACCTCGTCCGTACCGACGGCCGCCGCGGCGAAGTCGCCCAGCGTTTCCAGCCGGTCGTGCGGGACCGTCTGCCGGTGCCCCTCCGCGTCCACGGTCACCAGCGTCCTGCGGCCCGCGCAGTCGAGGAGCACGAGCCGGTTGACGCCTCCGGGGAAGTCCCCGACCGAGCGGTGCGGATACGGCGCGCCGGGGAGGAAGGCCCACTCCGCCACCCACGACTGTGCGGGCACCCGGGTCAGCGCGGCGCGGGCTCGCCTTTCACGGCCGTCGAGCACGGCGGAGGCGATACCGCGGTGCAGGGTGTGGGCCTCCAGGTACTGCTCTCCGATGCCGTGTACGACGACGACGGCAGCCTTGCCCCTCCCCCGGGTCCGTTGCCCGTGATCGTACAACTCGGCCGCTGTCCCGAGGTGTTGACGGAGCTTCGTCCCCAGGGACGACGCCGTCGGCCGGGTCGCCCGGCGGATCCGGGTGACATGCCGCTGCCCCGCCCGGAACACGGTCCGGGCGGGGCAGCGGCGGCAGGGCCGGGAAGTGGTTACGCGGTGGGGGTGGTGGAGGAGGGAGCGGAGGGGGTCGTCGACGGGTCGGTCGTCGATCCGGTCGACGGGTCCGTCGTCGGATCGGTCGAGGGATCGGTCGAGGGATCGGTCGACGGTGCGGTGGTGGCCGCGGTGACGGTCAGTTCGACCGTGAGGACCACACCGTCGGCGGTGGTGAGGCGCAGCTCGTACGTTCCCGCGTTGCCGTCGGCGTAGACCTTCGGAAGGGCCACCAGACCGTCGGCGTCCGTCTTGAGCGCGGTCAGGGTGCGGACCGCCTTGCCGTCGGCGCCCTTGAAGTACGGGCCCTTGTCGTTCTCCGCGGACGCGCCGGAGTCACCCGTGACCATCGTCGCGGTCACTGCGACACCCGCCGCGGCCCTGCCCTTGTACGTCGCCTTCACCTCGACCGGGTCGGCGAAGGAGCCACCGGTCTCGGCCTTGAGTTCCTTGTCGGAGGTGCGGACCAGCGCGTCGGACCGCGGCGCCGGCGCCGGCTCGGCCTTGACGTCGGCGGTGAAGTTCGCGGCGGGGGCGCTGGTGCCCAGCGCCTTGGCGCGCACGGTGAACGTGCCCGTCCGCCCGCCCGCGCCGAGCGTGGGGGCGGTGGCGATGCCGTCGGCGCCGGTGGTGACGGTGACGCGGGTCCGGGCGCCGGGGAAGCGCGCGTCCGTGTCGCCGACGATCTGGAACTGGACCCGGGCGCCCACCACCACCTTGCCCGCGGAGGTCTTGGCCCGCACGCGCAGCCGGTCGGTGAACTTCTCGCCCTCGGTCGCGGTCACGCTCGCGGTGCCGAGCCGCTCCAGGGTGGTGACGGGCGCCGGGGCCGGGGGCTGCGTCGGCGGAGTCGGAGTCGTCGGCGGGGTCGTCGGGGGCCGCGTCGACGGCGGCGGAGTCGTCGGAGGCTGCGTCGACGGCGGGGGCGTCGGGGGCGTCGTCGGCGGGGGCGTCGTCGGCGGGGTCGGGGTGCCGCCGGTTCCCGGAGTGCCCGGGCCGGCCGGCGGAGTCGTCCCACCGGGAACTGCGGGCACGCCGTTGCCGTTTCCGCTGCCACCGTTGTGGCTGTCGGGTTCGCTGCTGCCCGGCAGGACTCCGGAGCCGTCCGGCACCTCGTGGCTGCCGCGCCGGTAGTAGTCGAACCAGGACATGACCGTACGCAGGTACTCCCGCGAGCGGTTGTAGCCGAGGATCGCCTGGTCGAGATCGGCCTGGACGGACAGGTCGCGGTCGTGGGCGCAGAGGTAGCGGCCGGCGGCGAGGGCCGCGTCGTAGATGTTGTTCGGGTCCTTGCGGCCGTCGGCGTTGCCGTCCTGGCCCCAGGCCGCCCAGGTGGACGGGATGAACTGCATCGGACCGACCGCGCGGTCGTGCGTCGAGTCGCCGTCGTACGCGCCGTTGTCGGTGTCGGAGATGTTGGCGAAGCCGACGCCGTTGAGCTGCGGGCCGAGGATCGGGGTCAGCGTCGTTCCGTCGTCGTCGACCCGGCCGCCGCGTGCCTGGCCCGACTCGACCTTGCCGATCGCGGCGAGCAGCTGCCACGGGAGGCGGCAGCCGGGGTCGGTGCCCTTGACGGTCCCTTCCGCCCGCTTGTACGCGGCCAGGACCGTGGCGGGTATGCCTGCCTCCGCCGGGCCGGTGATGACGGGGAGATCGATCGAAGTGCCCGGTTTGTTCGGAGTGTTCAGGGGCGGCAGATCGGTGAAGTACGGCGAGTTGCCCGTTACCGGGGTGCCGGGGGGTTCGGTCGCCTTCGCGGCTCTCTCGTCGGCGGGCCCCAAAGTACTGCCCGGTGCCTGCGAGGCGGAGAGCGCCGCCACTACGAGCGCCGCCACCGTGGTGGCTGTCGCCCCTTTGCGCAGCCTGCGACCGAATTGCGCTGCCATACGTCTGGCCCCTCCCGTCAACGGCTGTTCGCGCTCCCCAGCGCGAGGACTCAAGCGACACTACGACAACTACCCGCACCGGAACACCGGCCGCCGTCGCCTTATTACCGGTTGTTCACGGAAATTCATCTCGGAACACAAAACGGCATACTGATCGCCATCGACCAGAAGCGGACCGAGGGGTGCTTTTGCCGTTCACACTCAGCCATGCCGCGGCCGTGCTGCCGGGCATTCGACGGAACGGTACCGCGCGCGGACCGCTGCTCGCATCGGCGCTCGTCGCCGGGTCGTTCGCGCCCGACATGACCTATTTCGCGGCCACCGCCGCCCCGGCCGCGATGGCCTTCGGAGACGTCACCCACTCCCTGCCGGGCCTCGTCACCGCCGACGTGTTCATCACGGCGGCACTCGTGGGTCTGTGGCTGTTGCTGCGGGAACCCCTGCTGGCCCTGGTGCCGCGCCACCGGCAGGCCCGCTTCCACGGCTTCGTGCGCGGCCAGGACTGGAGCGGGATGCAACTCCCCTCCCTCGCTTGGCGGTTCCTCCTCTCGGCGGTCATCGGCGCGTGCACACACGTCTTCTGGGACACCTTCACGCATCTCGACCGATGGGGCACGAAGGTCCTGCCGGTGCTCGGTGAGGTCGTCGCCGGCTTCCCGGTGTACTGGTACGCGCAGTACGGCGGCTCGGCCGTCGCCCTCGCGGTGATCGTGTGGTTCACCGTCTCGGCGCTGCGGCGCCTGCCGGACGGCCCCGCCCCCTCCTCCGTACCGCTGCTGGACGCGCGGGGGAGGTGGGCGGCCGAAGGGCTGCTCGCGCTGTGCGTGCTGCTGGGCGCCGTCCACCGGTGCGTGCGCTGGTACGCCGCGCAGACCGTGCAGCTGAAGCCGCTCGACTACGTCCCGACCGTATGCTTCGGCGCCGGCTCGGGGCTCGCCGTGGGACTGGTGCTGTACGCCGTGGGGGTGCGGCTGTGGCTGCGCGGCGCGCCGGCCCGGGGCACGGAGCGGGGCGCGGCCCCGGACCCCGGGCCCCAGTCGCCGGCCGGGCCGGGCGTCCCGGCCCGGGCCGGCACATCGGGCCCGTCCGGCGACTGAGGGCACGCCCGCGGGGCGCCCCGGGGGTCAGTGGGCGGCGGACTCCCAGTCGGGTCCCACACCCACCGACACGTCGAGCGGCGCGCGCAGCGTGACGGCGCCGGCCATCTCGCGGCGGACGATCTCCTCCACCCGCTCGCGCTCGCCCGGCGCGATCTCCAGCACGATTTCGTCATGCACCTGGAGGAGCATCCGGGAGGTCATCCCGGCCTCCCCCAGGGCCCGGTCGACGTTCAGCATGGCGACCTTGACGATGTCCGCGGCCGTGCCCTGGATCGGGGCGTTGAGCGCCATCCGCTCGGCCATCTCACGGCGCTGGCGGTTGTCGCTGTTGAGGTCGGGGAGGTAGCGGCGGCGGCCGAGCATCGTCTCGGTGTAGCCCGTGGCGCGGGCCTCCTCGACGGCGTGCTGGAGGTAGTCCCGTACGCCGCCGAACCGCTGGAAGAAGGTGTCCATCAGGCCGCGGGCCTCACCGGCGTCGATGTTCAGCTGCTGGGACAGGCCGAACGCCGAGAGGCCGTACGCCAGTCCGTACGACATGGCCTTGATCTTGCGGCGCATCTCGGGGTCGACCTGGGACTTCTCCACACCGAACACCTGGGAGGCGACGGTGGTGTGCAGGTCCTCGCCGGACAGGAACGCCTCGATCAGGCCCTCGTCCTCCGACAGGTGGGCCATCACCCGCAGTTCGATCTGGCTGTAGTCGGCGGTCATCAGCGATTCGTAGCCCTCGCCGACGACGAAGCCGCGGCGGATGGCCCGGCCCTCGTCCGTACGCACCGGGATGTTCTGGAGGTTGGGGTCGGTGGAGGAGAGCCGCCCGGTGGCCGCGACCGTCTGGTTGTAGGTGGTGTGGATGCGGCCGTCCGTCGCGATGGACTTGACGAGGCCCTCGACGGTGACGCGCAACTTCGCCTGCTCACGGTGGCGCAGCATGATCACCGGCAGCTCGTGCTCGGTCTGTGCCGCCAGCCACGCCAAGGCGTCGGCGTCCGTGGTGTAACCCGTCTTGGTCTTCTTGGTCTTGGGCAGCGCGAGCTCGCCGAAGAGGATCTCCTGGAGCTGCTTGGGCGAGCCGAGGTTGAACTCCCGGCCCGCCGCGTCGTGCGCCTCCTTCACGGCCTGCTGCACGGCTGCCGCGAACTGCTGCTCCATGGCCTCCAGGTGGGCGCGGTCGGCGGCGATGCCGTGCCGCTCCAGGCGGGCCAGCAGGACGGAGGTGGGCAGCTCCACACGGTGCAGCAGGTCGGTGGCGCCGACCTCGTCGAGACGCTCACCGAAGGCCTCGCCGAGGTCGAGGACCGCGCGGGCCTGCGTCATCAGGGCGTCGGCCTCGGCCCGTTCGTCCGTACCGAACGCGAGCTGCCCGTCCGCGGCGGCCGCGGGGGCCAGCTCGCGGTGGAGGTACTCCACGGACAGGGCGTCCAGCGCGAAGGAGCGGCGGCCCGGCTTGACCAGGTAGGCGGCGAGCGCGGTGTCCATGGTGACGCCGTCGACCTGCCAGCCGTGCTCGGGGAAGATCCGCATGGCGCCCTTGGCGTTGTGCATGACCTTGGGTTTCGTGGGGTCGGCGATCCAGGCGGCGAACGCCTTGTCGTCGGCCTCGTCGAGCTGGGAGGTGTCGAACCAGGCCGCCGCGCCGTCGGCCGCGGCCAGCGCGATCTCGCTGACGCTGCCGGAGCCCAGCGCCCACGCGTCGACGGTGGCGACACCCAGCGGCTGCCCGCCGTGCCGCTCCAGCCAGGGCGCGACCTCGCCGGAGCCGAGCACCGTGCCGTCGATCTCCACACCGGCGGCCGGGGCCGGGGCCTCTTCCTCGCCGGCGCCCGGGTCGACGGCGAGCAGGCGCTCGCGCAGGCTCGGGTTGCGGATCTCCAGTACGTCGAGGACACCGGTCAGCGCCGCGCGGTCGTACGGAGCGCGCTCCAGGTCGAGCGGCCCCTTGGGCAGCTCGACGTCACGCACCATCTCGGTCAGGCGGCGGTTCAGCTTCACGGCCTCCAGGTGGTCCCGGAAGTTCTGCCCGGCCTTGCCCTTGACCTCGTCGGCGCGGGCCACCAGCTCCTCGAACGAGCCGAACTGGTTGATCCACTTCGCCGCCGTCTTCTCACCGACCCCCGGGATGCCCGGCAGGTTGTCGGACGGGTCGCCGCGCAGCGCCGCGAAGTCCGGGTACTGCCGCGGGCTCAGCCCGTACTTCTCCTGGACCTTCTCCGGGGTGAAACGGGTCAGCTCCGAGACGCCCTTGGTCGGGTACAGCACGGTGACGTGGTCGCTGATCAGCTGGAACGAATCCCGGTCACCCGTGACGATCAGCACCTCGAAGCCGGCCGCCTCGGCCTGGGTGGCGAGCGTCGCGATGACGTCGTCCGCCTCGAACCCGTCGACCGCGAACCGGTCCGCGTGCATCGCGTCGAGCAGTTCGCCGATCAGCTCGACCTGCCCCTTGAACTCGTCGGGCGTCTTCGAACGGGTCGCCTTGTATTCGGGGAACTCCTCGGAGCGCCACGTCTTGCGCGACACGTCGAAGGCCACCGCGAAATGCGTGGGCGCCTCGTCGCGCAGCGTGTTCGCCAGCATCGACGCGAAGCCGTAGATGGCGTTCGTCGGCTGGCCGCTCGCGGTCGTGAAGTTCTCCGCGGGCAGCGCGAAGAACGCCCGGTACGCCAGGGAGTGCCCGTCCATGAGGAGCAGGCGAGGACGGTTGTCTGCGGTCTTCTTCGATGCTGTCTCTGACACGCCACCGATCCTAGGCGCCGCCACCGACAATCCGGCCCCTCGCCCTCGGCCTCGCCCTGTGTCAGTGGAGCGTGACAGGATCGGAGGCGCACGGAACAGAACCGCCCGCTCGAAGGGGAGCACCATGGCTGCCAAGCCGCCCGCAGGTGACCCGGTCCAGGACGCTCCGCAGGTCGCGGCGCCCCAGCACGCCGCCGCAGGGCTTCCCGCCATCGGACACACACTGAAGATGGCCCAGCAGCAGATGGGGGTCCGCCGCACCGCGCAGACACTCCTCAAGGTCAACCAGAAGGACGGCTTCGACTGTCCCGGCTGCGCCTGGCCCGAGGAGGACAAGCGGCACACCGCGGAGTTCTGCGAGAACGGCGCCAAGGCCGTCGCCGAGGAGGCGACGCTGCGCCGCGTCACACCCGACTTCTTCGCCGCGCACCCCGTCGCCGGCCTGGCCGCGCGCAGCGGGTACTGGCTGGGCCAGCAGGGCCGCATCACCCAGCCGATGTACCTGGCGGAGGGCGCGGAGCGGTACGACGCGGTGACCTGGGAGCGGGCCTTCGAGATCATCGCGGAGGAGCTCAAGGCGCTCGGCTCCCCCGACGAGGCCGTCTTCTACACCTCGGGCCGCACCAGCAACGAAGCGGCGTTCCTGCTCCAGCTCTTCGCCCGCGAGTTCGGCACGAACAACCTGCCGGACTGCTCCAACATGTGCCACGAGTCGTCGGGCTCCGCCCTGACGGAGACCATCGGCATCGGCAAGGGCAGCGTCTCCCTGGAGGATCTGCACCAGGCCGACCTGATCGTCGTCGCCGGGCAGAACCCGGGCACCAACCACCCGAGGATGCTCAGCGCCCTGGAGAAGGCCAAGGCCGCCGGCGCGAAGATCATTTCGGTGAACCCGCTTCCCGAGGCCGGACTCGAACGCTTCAAGAACCCGCAGACCCCGCAGGGCATGATCAAGGGCGCCGCCCTCACCGACCTCTTCCTCCAGATCCGCCTCGGCGGCGACCAGGCCCTCTTCCGCCTGCTCAACAAGCTGATCATCGAGACGGAAGGCGCCGTCGACGAGGAGTTCGTACGCGAGCACACCCACGGGTACGGGGAGTTCGCTGCCGCCGCCCGCGGCGCCGACTGGGACGAGACCCTCGCCGCCACCGGCCTGGAGCGCACGGAGATCGAACGGGCCCTCGCCATGGCCCTCGCCTCCCGGCGCACCATCGTGTGCTGGGCCATGGGCCTGACCCAGCACAAGCACTCCGTGCCGACCATCCGCGAAGTCGTCAACTTCCTGCTGCTGCGCGGCAACATCGGCCGCCCCGGCGCCGGCGTCTGCCCCGTGCGCGGACACTCCAACGTGCAGGGCGACCGCACCATGGGCATCTTCGAGCGCCCCGCCCCCGCCTTCCTCGACGCCCTCGACAAGGAATTCGGGATCACTTCGCCCCGCCACCACGGATACGACGTCGTACGGTCCATCCAGGCACTGCGCGACGGCGACGCCAAGGTCTTCTTCGCCATGGGCGGCAACTTCGTCGGCGCCACCCCCGACACGGCCGTCACCGAGGCCGCGATGCGCAGGGCGCGCCTGACCGTCCACGTGTCGACGAAGCTCAACCGCTCGCACGCCGTCACCGGCGCCCGCGCACTGATCCTGCCCACCCTCGGACGCACCGACAAGGACGTACAGGCAGGGGGCAGGCAGTTCGTCACCGTCGAGGACTCCATGGGCATGGTGCACGCCTCCCGCGGCAACCTCACCCCCGCGAGCCCGCACCTGCTGTCCGAGCCGGCCATCGTCGCCCGGCTGGCACGGGCCGTCCTCGGCCCCGCGTCCGCCACCCCCTGGGAAGACTTCGAGAAGGACTACGCCACGATCCGCGACCGGATCTCCCGTGTCGTCCCGGGCTTCGAGGACTTCAACGCGCGCGTCGCCCGCCCCGGCGGCTTCACCCTGCCGCACGGCCCGCGCGACGAGCGGCGCTTCGCCACCCCCACCGGCAGGGCCAACTTCACCGCCGCCCCCGTCGAGTACCCCGAGCTCCCCGAAGGCCGGCTGCTGCTCCAGACGCTGCGCTCGCACGACCAGTACAACACCACCATCTACGGCCTCGACGACCGCTACCGGGGCATCAAGGGCGGCCGCCGCGTCGTCCTCGTCAACCCGGACGACGCCCGCGAGCTCGGCCTCGCCGACGGGGCGTACACCGACCTCGTCAGCGAGTGGAAGGACGGCGTCGAGCGGCGCGCGCCCGGCTTCCGCGTGGTGCACTACCCCACCGCGCGCGGCTGCGCCGCCGCCTACTACCCCGAGACCAACGTGCTGGTGCCCCTGGACGCCACCGCGGACACCAGCAACACTCCCGCGAGCAAGTCCGTGATCGTACGTCTGGAACAATCACCCACCGCCTAAGCGTTCGCTTAAGGACGATGGACGCCGTACGACGATCGGAGCCGGGCCCCATGGGCGAGCAGACAACTGTGAAGTTCCCGCAAGAGGTCATCGACGAGTACGCCCGGCTGGGCGTGGACCTGCCCGCCCTCTTCTCCGCCGGAGACCTCGGCGCCCGCATGGGCGTGCGGATCGTCGAGGCGTCCGCCGAGCGCGTCGTCGGCACCATGCCCGTCGAAGGCAACACCCAGCCCTACGGCCTGCTGCACGGCGGGGCCTCCGCCGTGCTCGCCGAGACCCTCGGCTCCGTGGGCTCGATGCTGCACGGTGGCTCCTCCAAGCTCGCCGTCGGCGTGGACCTCAACTGCACACACCACCGGGGCGCCCGCAGCGGTCTGGTGACCGGCGTGGCCACCCCCGTCCACCGCGGACGCTCCACCGCGACGTACGAAATCGTCATCACCGACGAGCAGGACAAGCGCGTCTGTACGGCCCGCCTGACCTGCATGCTGCGCGACATGGGCGGCAACGGCCCCCAGGGCTGACCGCCGGGCCGGGGCCGGCAGCGCCACAACGCCGTCGGCCCCGGCCCGGACGCGGAGAGCGTCCGGGCCGGGGCCGGAGCGGTGATCAGGGGCGACAGGGCACACAGCCGCGGCACACGGGCCGCGCCCGCACCAGCAGCTACCTCACGCGGCGCCCTCACCCAGGTACGCCGCCCGGATCCGCGGGTCCGCCAGCAGGTCCTGCGCCGGCCCCGAGACCGCCACCGAACCCGTCTCCAGCACATAACCGCGCTGCGCGAGCCCCAGCGCCTGGGTGGCGTTCTGCTCCACCAGGAGCACCGTCGTGCCCTGCTCGTTGATCTCCCGGATGATCACGAAGATCTGCTCCACGATCAACGGCGCCAGACCCATCGACGGCTCGTCGAGCAGCAACAGCTCCGGCCGGCTCATCAGCGCGCGGCCGATCGCCAGCATCTGCTGCTCACCGCCCGACAACGTGCCCGCGAGCTGGCTCCTGCGCTCCGCGAGCCGCGGGAAGAGCGTGTACACCCGGTCCATGTCGGCCGAGTCCACACCCTTGAAGCGGTACGCGCCCATCTCCAGGTTCTCGCGCACACTCATCCGCGCGAACACCCGGCGCCCCTCGGGCACATGACCGATCCCGAAGTTGACCAGCTCGTGCGACTTGATGCCGTCGATCCGCTCCCCGCGCAGACGCACCTCGCCCTGACGCGGCGTCAGCATTCCCGACACCGTACGCAGCGTCGTCGTCTTGCCCGCGCCGTTGCCACCGAGCAGGGCCACGATCTCGCCCTCACCGACCGTCAGGTCGATCCCCTTCAGGGCCTCGATCGCACCGTAGGCCACCCGCAGCCCGCTCAGCTCCAGCAGCGGCACCGCGACCGGCCCGCCGGACTCCTTCTGCAGCTCGGTCGTCGTGCTCACTGAGTGCTCTCCTCGTCCGGCGCCGAACGCTGCTCGGCAATGATGTTCCGCACCGCGTCCGCGTCGGCGGCCGACGTACCTAGGTACGCCTCCACCACCGCCGGGTGCTGCTGCACCTCACTCGGCGTCCCCTCGGCGATCTTCTTGCCGAAGTTCAGGACCATCACCCGGTCCGCCACCGACATCACCAGCCGCATGTCGTGCTCGATCAGCAGCACACTGACACCCAGTTCGGTGTTGATGCGCCGGATCAGCCGCTCGAGCTCCAGCTTCTCCGTCGGGTTGGTGCCCGCCGCCGGCTCGTCCAGGAGCAGCACCTGCGGCTCCGTGGCCAGCGCCCGCGCGATCTCCAGGCTGCGCTGATCGCCGTAACACAGCGACCCCGCCACCTCGTTGAGCTTGTCATGGAGCCCCACGAACTTCAGCAGCCGGATCGAGCGCTCGTCGCTCTCCCGCTCCGCCTTCCGCGCACTCGGCAGCCCCAGCATGATCGACACCGGACCGGCCTTCAGCCGCGTCTCCGCCGCGATCTTCACGTTCTCCAGAGCCGTCAGCGCGCCGAACAACCGGATGTTCTGGAACGTGCGCGCCAGACCGTACCGGTTGACCAGATGCGGCTTGCTGCCCAGCAGGGACTTCTCCCCGCCGTCCTTCGGCAGGAAGAGGATCCGGCCCTCCTGCGGGGTGTACGCCCCCGTCAGCGAGTTGAAGAACGACGTCTTGCCCGCACCGTTCGGACCGATCACCGCGAGGATCTCACCCCGCCGCATCTGCATCTCGACCTTGTCGAGCACGGTCAGACCGCCGAACCGCAACGTCACGTCCGACGTCCGGAGGACGAGATCCTCCTCGGCGGCCGCGGCCGCCCCGGAACCACCCGCACCAGGTGTCACATCGGTGGACATCAGACCTTGCCTCCTGCCGGCTCGGACATCGCATCCGCGTCGCCCAAGCCCTCTTCCGCCAGCTTCAGCTCCCGCTGCCGGCGCCTGGACGGCCACACACCCTGCGGCCGGTAGATCATCATGACCACCAGCAGCGCACCCAGGTACATGTACCGGTCCGACGGATCCACGTAGTCACGCAGCACTTCCGGCAGCCACACCAGGATCGCCGCGCCGATCAGCACACCCGGGATCGACCCCATACCGCCGAAGATCACGTACGCCAGAACCAGGATCGAGTTCAGGATGACGAAGTTCTCCGGGTTGAAGTAACCCACCTTGCTCGCGTACACCACACCCGCGATACCCGACGTCGAAGCACCGATCGCGAACGCCATCAGCTTGAACCGCACCGTGTCCACACCGTTGGCGGCGGCCGCCACCTCGTCCTCACGGATCGCCGTCCACGCCCGGCCCACCCGCGAGTGCTCGAGCCGCACGAAGACAATGATCAGAACGACGATGACCGTCACCAGCAGATACCAGTACGGCATCCGCTCCAGACTCCACTCGTACCCGAACGCCGAGAACTTCGGAATCTGCCGCGCACCGGCCGAACCACCCGTGAAACCGTCCGCGTTCTTCGCCACGATGTACACGATCTCGTGGAAACCCAGCGTCACGATCGCCAGATAGTCACCGCGCAACCGCAGCGTCGGCGCACCCAGCAGCACACCCGCGATCAGACACGTGACCACCGCGACCGGAATCACCAGGAAGTTGTTCAGCACCACCGGCGGATCCACCGGCAGCGCACCGGTCCAGAACGCCGCGCTGTACGCGCCCACCGCGAAGAACGCCACGAACCCCAGGTCCAGCAGGCCCGCCCAGCCGATCACCACGTTCAGCCCGATGGCCAGCAACGCGTACGTCGCCACCTGGTCCACCAGCACCGTCTGCCAGTAACCCGTCAGGTTGTACGGGGCGAACAGCGCCAGCAGCAGCCCCGCCGCCGCCAGCACCCACTTCAGCTTCGGCTGGGTACGCAGCAGCGTCCGTACCCGGTCCACCGGCAGCGCACGGCCGGCCGCCACCGCCGAGCCCGCCACCTTCGACACGGACGTGCCCGCGAACTCGCGCACCGCCCAGATCGCCACCGCGAGCCCCACGCACACCCACAGGTTCACACCCGTGAAGCTGGTCTCCAGCGAGTAGAAGATGTCACGCGTATTGCCCTGCTCGCCCACCATCATCGTGAGCACCACACCCAGCGCCAGCATCGCGCCGAGCCGCTTCATCCGGGGCTGCTGGTACCACGCCACATGACGCAGCCGCGCCGCCCTGGCCGCCGGATCCTTCACCGACACATCCGCGCTCATGCCGTCCTCCCCACTCGCTCACCGAGGATGCCGGTCGGCCGGAACATCAGCACACCGATCAGTACGACGAACGCGCCCACGTGGCGCCACTCGCCGCCGAACACCGGCACCGTCAGCGTCTCCACGATGCCCAGCATCATCCCGCCGAGCATCGCCCCGCGGATGTTGCCGATACCGCCGACCACCGCCGCTGCGAACGCCGTGATGCCCGGGATGAAGCCCATGTCGAACTTGACCTGCGTGAACGTGCCGTACAGGTAACCCGCCGCACCACCGAGCACACCGCCGATGACGAACGTCCGCGAGATCACCTTGTCGATGTCCACACCCATCAGACCAGCCACCTCGGCGTCCTGCGACACCGCGCGGATACCGGAACCGAGCTTGGTGCGGTTCACCATCAGGTCGAGGCCGATCATCATGACCACGGCCGCCCCGAGCAGCAGCAGCTGCGTGACGTTCAGGTCCGCCCCGAAGAGTGTGAAGACCTTCTTGTTCTCGTACGCGTCGGGCATCGGCAGCGGGTCGCGGCCGAAGAGCTTGCCCGCCAGGTTGTAGAGGAAGAACGAGGCGCCGATCGCGGTGATCAGGAAGATCAGCCGTGGCGCGCCGCGCCGGCGCAGCGGCCGGTACGCCACCTTCTCCAGGCCGTACGCGGTGACGGCTCCGAAGAGCCCGCCCGCCGCGAGACCGAGCGCCACATAACCGACCGAGGCGAGCGCCGAGGGACTGTCGCCCGGCGCGATGATGGTGAGGGATATCAGGCCGCCGTACGCACCGAGCATGAAGACCTCGCTGTGCGCGAAGTTGATCAGCTGGAGCACGCCGTAGACCAGGGTGTAACCGATGGCGATGACGGCATAGATCGAGCCGAGCACCACCCCTAGGACCAAATAGTCCCAGAACTCATTGAGGGACATCGAGCTGACTTCCTTGTGGGAGCTGTACCAGACCGGCCGACCGATGCGATCGGCACCGGACCCGGCCGTGCTGAGCAGATGTGTGCGGTGGATAGCAGCGGGCCGCGTCCCCCACCCGGAAGGACGCGGCCCCGTGCCGGATCAGCTTCCGGCCAGCTCCTCGACGGCGCCCTGGTACTCGATCTTGCCGTCCTTGACCTGGTACAGGTACACGTTCTGGATCTTCAGTTCACCCTTGTCGTCGAAGGAGAACTCCTTGGTCAGACCCTTGTACGTGGCCTTCTGCAGCGCCTGGTGGAGGCTCTGGCGGTCGACCTTGTCACCCAGCTTCTTCATCTCCTGGATGATCATGTTCGCCAGGTCGTACGCCTCGGCCGAGTACGTACCCGGGTTCACCTTGAACTTCTTCTTGTACTCCGTGGTGAATTCCTTGGTCGCCGACTCGACGTTGGCGTCGGTGCACGGGCACGTCAGGTACCAGCCCTCGGTGGCCTCGCCGGCCAGCTCGATGAACTTCACGTCGTTCGTACCGTCACCGGAGATCGCCGCGCCCTTGTAACCGGCCTCGTCCAGCTTCTTCGCGAACGGCGCGCCGTCCTGGTAGTAACCCGCGTAAATCAGCGCGTCCGCCTTGGAGTTGACAACCTCCTTGGCCGCCGCGCTGTAGTCCGGGGTCTTCGCCGGAACGGACTTCTTGATGACCTTGACGCCCGCGGCCTTCAGTTCCTTCTCGGCAACGGTGGCCAGACCCACGCCGTAGTCCGACTTGTCGTCGACCAGGTAGACCGTCTTCGCCTTCAGCTTCTTGGCGTAGTACGTCGCCATGCCGGCGCCCTGGGCGCTGTCGTTCGGCACACCGCGGAGGAAGGTCTTGAAGCCCTGCTCGGTCAGGGTCGGGTTGGTGGCCGACGCCGACAGCGCGGTCAGCCCGGCGTCACCGAAGAGCGGGGCGGCCGAGTTCGTCGGACCCGAGAAGGCCGGACCCACGACCGCCATCACGTCCGGGTCGTCGATGGCCTTCTGGGCGGCGGCGGTCGCCTTCTCCGGCAGCCCCTGGTCGTCGACCGGCAGGTACTCCAGCTTGAACGGCAGATCACCCTTGGCGTTCGCCTGGTCGATGGCCAGCCGGACACCCTTGTCCTCGTTCTCGCCCAGCGCGGTGTTGTCGCCGGAGAGCGGGCCCTGGAAAGCGATCTTGTACGAGCCGCCGTCCCCGGCCTCGGAGTCCCCAGCACAACCAGTCAGCGCCAGCGCGCCGATGACCACCGGAATGGCCACCTTGACGATAGTTTTATTCAGCACTACGAACCCCCTGGGGCAGCCACAGCGATCTTGTAAAACAAGGGGAGTTGACTCCCCATGCACACACGCCGCCACAACACCGCGTGATGTGCGGGGAATCTACTCAGCCTCCACGTCACCCGCATAGGTGACGAACGGATGTGTGATCGCCCTGTGACCTCGGTCATGCGCCGGAAAGAGAACACTCCTTACCCGTGAGCGGACATGTCGCTCATGCGGTACAAGATCAGGACGACTTGAATCCGGACCGTCCCGAGGGCCTGAGGAGACGAAAACGTCCTGCTCACCGAGGGTCAGCACAGAACGCGGAAAGGGCCCGCACCGCCCGGTGGGCGGTACGGGCCCCGACACGCGGGCGCCACGGAGTTACGAGGACTGCTCCTTGGCGGCCTTCTTCTCCTCGGCATCCTGAATGACCGCCTCGGCCACCTGCTGCATGGACAGGCGGCGGTCCATCGACGTCTTCTGGATCCACCGGAACGCGGCCGGCTCCGTCAGCCCGTACTGCGTCTGCAGCACCGACTTCGCCCGGTCCACCAGCTTCCGCGTCTCCAGCCGCTGCGTGAGGTCCGCGACCTCGTTCTCCAGCGCCTTCAGCTCCGTGAACCGCGACACCGCCATCTCGATGGCCGGCACGACGTCACTCTTGCTGAACGGCTTCACCAGGTACGCCATCGCCCCGGCGTCCCGCGCCCGCTCCACCAGATCGCGCTGCGAGAACGCGGTCAGCATGAGGACGGGGGCGATGGACTCCTCGGTGATCTTCTCGGCGGCGGAGATCCCGTCGAGGACGGGCATCTTCACGTCGAGGATGACGAGGTCGGGCCGGTGCTCGCGGGCGAGCTCGATGGCCTGCTGCCCGTCGCCGGCCTCGCCCACGACCGCGTAGCCCTCCTCCTCGAGCATCTCTTTGAGATCGAGGCGGATGAGGGCTTCGTCCTCGGCGATGACGACGCGGGTCGTCAGCGGCGGGACGTGCGACTTGTTGTCGTCGTCGGCGACGGGCTGGGGCGACTCGGGGGTGGTCACGGGGCTCCTCGTTCCACGGCAGGTACAGCTCTCCATGAGCCTACCTAGCTGCGGTATGGTGGACGCGCAGCGGGTCGAGATCAATCTTCGATTCCCTGAGCCCCGGTAGTCCAATTGGTCAGAGACAATGGATTCAAAACCCATCCAGTGTCGGTTCGAGTCCGACTCGGGGCACTTTTCCTTAGATTCGAAGGCCGCAGAAGAACCGTCGGATTTCACGTAAACGCGTGAACGCGGCACTGCTCCGACCTTGAGCCGACAAGACCCGGTCAGGCTCGGTCGCATGTACGACCTCGACACGCGCAAGAACGTTCTGACACTCGTCGCCCAAGGCCGCAGCCTCAGCTCCGTGAGCAGGCAGACCGGCATATCCCGGTCCGCGATCCGTGAATGGCAGGCCCGCGTCGAGCCGCTGCCGCGCATGTCCGGGCAAGCCGCACCGTGCCCTCGGTGCCTGCCCGTACCGGGAGTTCCGGCCGACACCGCCGCGTACGCGTACCTCCTGGGCCTCTACCTCGGTGACGCTGCATCAGCCCGCACCGCCGCGGCGGCTACTACCTGCGCATCGCGTGCGCCGATGCCTGGCCGGGCCTGATCGATCTGTGCCGGAACGCCGTCACAGCCGTCCGTCCCGAGGATTCCGTCCATGTCCTCCGGCAGGAGGGTTGCGTGATGGTCACCAGTTACGGCCGCCATTGGCCGTGCCTCTTCCCCCAGCACGGGCCGGGCAAGAAGCACGAGCGGGCGATCGTGCTCGAAGCCTGGCAGCAGGCCGCCGTGGACGACCGTCCATGGGAATTCGTCCGGGGGCTCATCCACTCGGACGGATGCCGGATCACCAACTGGACCACCCGCCTCATCGGCGGCGAGCAGAAGCGCTATGAATACCCGCGGTACTTCTTCACCAACACATCCGCCGACATCCTGCGCCTCTTCACCGACACCCTCGACGCACTCGGCGTCGCGTGGAAGCCGTCGCACCAGAGCCGTGCCGCCCAGAACATCTCGGTCGCCAAGCGCGCGTCCGTCGCGCTCATGGACGCGCACATCGGCCCGAAGCACTGATCCGGCGGCATCCGCGGCACAGGGAAGGGCCCCTCCCCGGAGGGGCCCTTTGCGGCGGCTAGCTCGGGGCGGTGCCGTTCTCGCCGATGTGGTGGACGTGGACGAGGTTGGTGGAGCCCGCGACGCCGGGCGGGGAGCCGGCTGTGATGATCACGACGTCGCCCTTCCTGCAGCGGCCGATGCGCAGGAGGTACTCGTCGACCTGGGCGACCATGGCATCGGTGGAGTCGACGTGGGGGCCGAGGAAGGTTTCGACACCCCAGGTGAGGTTGAGCTGGGAACGGGTCGCCGGGTCGGGGGTGAAGGCGAGCAGCGGGATGGGCGAGCGGTAGCGGGAGAGGCGCTTGACGGTGTCGCCGGACTGGGTGAAGGCGACGAGGAACTTCGCGCCGAGGAAGTCGCCGATGTCGGCGGCGGCGCGGGCGACGGCCCCGCCCTGGGTGCGGGGCTTGTTGCGTTCGGTGAGCGGCGGGAGCCCCTTCGCGAGGATGTCTTCCTCTGCGGCTTCGACGATGCGGCCCATGGTCCTGACCGTCTCGATGGGGTATTTGCCGACGCTGGTCTCGCCGGAGAGCATGACGGCGTCGGTGCCGTCGATGACGGCGTTGGCGACGTCGGAGGCTTCGGCTCGGGTGGGGCGGGAGTTTTCGATCATCGAGTCGAGCATCTGGGTGGCGACGATGACCGGCTTGGCGTTGCGCTTGGCGAGTTTGATGGCGCGCTTCTGGACGATCGGGACTTGCTCGAGCGGCATTTCGACGCCGAGGTCGCCGCGGGCCACCATGATGCCGTCGAAGGCGGCGACGATGTCGTCGATGCTCTCGACGGCCTGGGGCTTTTCGATTTTGGCGATGACGGGGAGGCGGCGGCCTTCCTCCTTCATGACGCGGTGGACGTCTTCGATGTCGCGTCCGCTGCGTACGAAGGAGAGGGCGACGATGTCGGCTCCGGTGCGCAGGGCCCAGCGGAGGTCTTCGATGTCTTTCTCGGAGAGCGCGGGTACGGAGACGGCGACGCCGGGGAGGTTGAGGCCCTTGTGGTCGGAGACCATGCCTCCTTCGATGACAAGGGTGCGGACGCGGGGTCCGTCGACGCCGGTGACTTCGAGGGTGACTTTGCCGTCGTCGACGAGGATGCGTTCGCCTGCGCTGACGTCGGTGGCGAGGCCCTGGTAGGTGGTGCCGCAGGTGTGGCGGTCGCCTTCCATGGGTTCGACGGTGATGGTGAAATCGTCGCCTCGTTCAAGGAGTACGGGGCCTTCGCGGAAGCGTCCGAGGCGGATCTTCGGGCCTTGAAGGTCGGCGAGTACGCCGACGCTGCGGCCGGTTTCGTCGGAGGCTTTGCGTACGTGCTGGTAACGCTCTTCGTGTTCGGCGTAGGTGCCGTGGCTGAGGTTGAAGCGGGCGACGTCCATTCCGGCTTCGACCAGTGCCTTGATCTGGTCGTATGTGTGGGTGGCGGGCCCTAGGGTGCAAACGATTTTGGCTCGGCGCATGGTTCGAGCCTAGGGCTTACCAGTCAGTAGACAATTGGTCGCGCATGACTGCTCAACAACCTTTGCGTGAAAGGTTGTTGACAAGTGTTTAATGTGCATGGGGGTGCTCCGATGAGCACGCGAAGAGGGGCGTTCCGGAGCCTCAGAGCCGGGGCGGGGTCATGGTGAAGCGGGCGTGCACGAGGGCGTGGACGGTCTGGCGCCGGGGTTCGAGGTCGAGGGCGGGAGCGGGGGCGTCTTCGGCCGTTTCGGGTGCGGCGGAGCGCATGCGGCCGGCGAAGGCGGACGGTGCGGGGCGGGCGTCTTCGGCGCCGGGGTCGGCCAGTTCGACGAGGGCGGCGAGGTCGGCGCCGAGGGCCTGGGCGTATTCGCGGGCGCGTTTGACGGCTTCTCGTACGGCGTGGCGGCGTACTTCGGCGTATGCGGGCGAGTCGGGGCGCAGGGCCCACCAGGGGCCGTCGACCTGGGTGAGTTCGAGGTCGGCGAGGCGGGTGGCGAGTTCGCCGAGCGCGGTGAAGTCGGTGAGGGCGGCGGTGATGCGGACGCGTCCGTGGTAGGCGCGGACGCGTTCGCCGCGGCCGCGCCGGGTGAGTTCGGGGCTGATGGAGAAGGCGCCGGTTTCGACCTTCTCGACGGCGTCGCCGTAGGACTTGACGAGGTCGAGGGCGAGGCTGTTGCGGCGGGTGAGGTCTTCGAGTGCGGTGCGGCGGTCCGTGCCGCGGGCGTTGACGGTGATGCCGATGCGGGCGATTTCCGGGTCGAATGCGAGGCGGGCTTCGCCCTGGACGGCGAGGCGGGGGGCTTCGGGGGTGCCGTACGGGGCGTGGGGGGCCGGGGGATTCGGTTCGTCGGTCACGCTTTCCACTGTCGCATCCGGGGGTGACAACGGGTGGTCATCAGATCGAAACGTGAAAGGGGTGTTGCCGGTGTGACGGGTTGGGTCAGAATCTACGCGCGTCACACAGCGCAACGGAACGAGGAGACGACAAGATGCCGCTGAACCGTAGGACGTTCCTGGGCCGGTCGGCCGCCGCAGGAGCCGGTGTCGCCGTGGCCGGCGGGGCCGTCGCCGCCCCTGCCCCCGCCACCGCCGCCGAAGCGCGCGGGAAGGGACGGGCGCCGAAGCGGTACTCCTTCACCGTGATGGGCACGACGGACCTGCACGGCAATGTCTTCAACTGGGACTACTTCACGGACAGGGAGTTCGACGACAAGGCGCACAACGATGTGGGCCTGGCGAAGATCTCCACCCTGGTGAACCGGGTCCGCGAGGAGAAGGGCCGCCACAACACGCTGCTCATCGACGCGGGCGACACCATCCAGGGAACGCAGCTGTCGTACTACTACGCCAAGATCGACCCGATCACGGCGGCCCGCGGTCCTGTGCACCCGATGGCGCAGTCGATGAACGCCATCGGATACGACGCGGCCGCTCTCGGGAACCACGAGTTCAACTACGGCATACCGGTGCTGCGGAAGTTCGAGGAGCAGTGCGACTTCCCGCTGCTCGGCGCGAACGCCCTGGACGCGAAGACGCTGCGTCCGGCGTTCCCCCCGTACGTCATGAAGAGGCTGCGTACGCCGCACGGCCGTGATGTGCGGGTGGCGGTGCTCGGTCTGACGAACCCGGGTATCGCGATCTGGGACAAGGCGAACGTGCAGGGGAGGATGACGTTCCCGGGTCTGGAGGAGCAGGCGGCGAAGTGGGTGCCGAAGCTGCGCTCCATGGGCGCGGACGTCGTCATCGTGTCGGCGCACTCGGGCTCCAGCGGCACGTCGTCGTACGGTGACCAGCTTCCGTACGTCGAGAACGCGGCGGGTCTGGTCGCCGAGCAGGTCCCCGGCATCGACGCGATCCTCGTCGGACACGCGCACACGGAGATTCCCGAGTACTTCGTGGAGAACGAGGAGACGGGCAAGAAGGTCGTCCTGTCGGAGCCCCTGAAGTGGGGGCAGCGGCTGACGCTCTTCGACTTCGACCTGGTGTGGTCGAAGGGCCGCTGGACGGTCGAGAAGGCCGGCGCGCAGGTCCTGAACTCGAACACGGTCCCGGAGGACCCGGAGATCGTGCGGCTGCTGGGTGACGAGCACGAGAAGGTCGTGGCGTACGTCAACCAGGTCATCGGCACGTCGACGGCCGCGATGACGACGGCCGAGGCGGCGTGGAAGGACGAGCCGCTGATCGATCTGATCAACCACGTGCAGACCGAGACGGTGCGGGCGGCGCTGGCGGGCGGGGCGTACGCGGGGCTTCCGGTGCTGTCGCAGGCGTCGTGTTTCTCGCGGACGGCGAAGGTGCCGGCCGGCGAGGTGACGATCAAGGACGCGGCGGGTCTGTACCCGTTCGAGAACACGCTGGAGGCGCGGGTGCTGACCGGCGCGCAGCTGAGGGAGTACCTGGAGTTCTCGGCGCGGTACTACGTGCAGACGGCGGCGGGGGCCGCGGTGGACACGTCGAAGCTGACGAACGCGGGGGGCATCCCGGACTACAACTACGACGTGGTGTCGGGTCTGACGTACGAGGTCGACATCGCGAAGCCGGCCGGTTCCCGGATCGTGGATCTCGCGTTCGAGGGCGAGCCGGTGGATGCGGCGGCGGAGTTCGTGCTGGCGGTCAACAACTACCGGGCGAGTGGTGGCGGGGCGTTTCCGCACATCGCGGGCGCGAAGCAGGTGTGGGCGAATTCGGAGGAGATCCGGAACACGATCATCACCTGGGTGCGGGCGAAGGGTGTGCTGGATCCGGCGGAGTTCGCGTCGGTGGGCTGGAAGCTGACGCGGGGCGGTGTGCCGGTGTTCTAGGGGCGGCGGGCGCGTTGGCCCTGCGAGGTTCCGCTCCGCACCTCGGTCCCCCGGCGCCGACGCCGGACGGGCCGGACGTACCCGCTCAGCGGGAGGGTCCGGCCCGTCCGGTGTTCCTAGCGGCCCTGGGACAGCGGGGTGAGGGCCGGCTGCTGTGCGGGGATCCTGGGTGCCTCACGGCGTTCCAGGCCGAAGCTGGTGAACGCGGTGCGCGTCGGCAGTGGGTAGGGGTCGGTACCGGTGAGGGAGTTGAGGATCGTCGCGCTGCGCCATGCGGCGAGGCCGAGGTCGGGTGCGCCGACGCCGTGGGTGTGCCGTTCGGCGTTCTGTACATAGACGGATCCGGTGACGGCGGGGTCGAGGACGATGCGGAACTGGTCGTCGATGCGGGGGCGTTCGGCGGCGTCGCGGCGGATGTAGGGGTCGAGTCCGGCGAGGAGCCGTCCGAGGGGGCGTTCGCGGTAGCCGGTGGCGAGGACGACGGCGCCGGTGGTGAGGCGGGAGCGGGTGCCCTGTTGGAGGTGTTCGAGGTGGAGTTCGACCTTGGTGGTGCCGACGCGGCCGGCGGTGCGTACGGAGACTCCGGGGGTGAGGACCGCGTCGGGCCAGCCGCCGTGGAGGCTGCGCCGGTAGAGCTCTTCGTGGATGGCGGCGATGGTGTCGGTGTCGATGCCTTTGTGGAGTTGCCACTGGCGGGGGCCGAGGGCGTCGCGTACGGACTCGGGGAGGGCGTGGAAGTAGCGGCTGTAGTCGGGGGTGAAGTGCTCCAGGCCGAGCTTGGAGTACTCCATGGGGGCGAAGGCTTCGGTCCTGGCCAGCCAGGTGATCTTCTCGCGGCCTGCGGGGCGGGCGCGGAGCAGGTCGAGGAAGATCTCGGCGCCTGACTGTCCTGATCCGATGACGGTGATGTGTTCGGCGGTCAGGAGCCGTTCGCGGTGGTCGAGGTATTCGGCGGAGTGGATGACGGGGACGGCGGGGGCTTCGGCGAGTGGCCGGAGGGGTTCGGGGACGTGGGGCTGGGTGCCGATGCCGAGGGCGACGTTGCGGGTGTAGGCGCGGCCGAGGGCTTCGGCTTCGCCGACGGTGTCGAGTTGGGTGAAGTCGATTTCGAAGGCTTCGCGTTCGGCGTTCCAGCGGACGGCGTCGACCTGATGGCTGAAGTGGAGTCCGGGGAGGTTGGTGCTGACCCAGCGGCAGTAGGCGTCGTACTCGGCGCGCTGGATGTGGAAGCGCTCGGCGAAGTAGAAGGGGAAGAGCCGGTCGCGGGTGCGCAGGTAGTTGAGGAAGGACCAGGGACTGGCGGGGTCGGCGAGGGTGACGAGGTCGGCGAGGAAGGGGACTTGGAGGGTGGTGCCTTCGATGAGGAGGCCGGGGTGCCAGTGGAAGGCGGGGCGTTGTTCGTAGAAGGCGGTGGTGAGGCCGCCGTGCACGCCGTCGGCGAGGGCGGCGAGGGAGAGGTTGAACGGGCCGATGCCGATGCCGACCAGGTCGTGGGACTGGTCGGGTTCTTGGTGCTGGGGGGCGGTCATCGGTGGGTGCTGCCTTCCGGGAGTGACAGGGACGAGAGGAGCGAGAGGAGCGCTTCGAGGTCGCTGTGGGTGGTGTGGGGGTTGAGGAGGGTGGCTTTGAGCCAGAGGCGGTCGTCGGCGCGGGCGCGGCCGAGGACCGCGCGGCCTTCGGTGAGGAGGGTGCGGCGGATGGCGGCGATGTCGTCGTCGGTGGCGCGGGTGGGGCGGAAGAGCACGGTGCTGATGGTGGGGCGGTCGTGGAGTTCGAGGCCGGGGGTGTTCTCGATGAGGTCGGCGAGGTGCTGGGCGGCGGCGCAGGTGCGGTCGACGAGGTCGGCGAGTCCTCGGCGGCCGAGGGCGCGGAGGGTGACGGCGATTTTGAGGATGTCGGGGCGCCGGGTCGTACGCAGGGAGCGGCCGAGGAGGTCGGGGAGGCCGGCTTCGGTGTCGTCGTCGGCGTTGAGGTAGTCGGCCTGGTGGCCGAGGGGGGCCGGGGTGGCGGCGTCGGGGACGGCGAGGAGTCCCGCGGCGACGGGCTGCCAGCCGAGTTTGTGCAGGTCGAGGGTGACGGTGCGCGCGCGGGAGAGGCCGTCGAGGCGGGTTCTGTGTACGTCGCTGAAGAGCAGGGGGCCGCCGTACGCGGCGTCGATGTGGAGTTCGGCGTGGTGGCGTGCGCAGAGGTCGGCGATGTCGGTGAGGGGGTCGATACTGCCGGTGTCGGTGGTGCCCGCGGTGGCGGCGACGAGGAGGGGGTGGTGGAGGTCGGTGAGGGCTTCGTCGAGTGCGGCGGGGTCGATGACGCCGGTGGGGGCGGGGACGGTCACCGGTTCGGGGAGGCCGAGGAGCCAGGCGGCGCGGGGCAGTGAGTGGTGGGCGTTGGCGCCGCAGACGAGTTGTACGGGGCCGTGGCGTTCCCGGGCGATGAGGAGGGCGAGCTGGTTGGATTCGGTGCCGCCGGTGGTGAGGAGGGCGTCGGGTGCGGGTGCCTGGGGGTAGACCTCGGCGGCGAGCGCACGGGCGATGTGGGTTTCCAGGGCGGAGGCGGCGGGTGCCTGGTCCCAGGAGTCCATGGACGGGTTGAGTGCGGACGCGGCGAGGTCGGCCGCGGTGGCGACGGCGAGCGGCGGGCAGTGCAGGTGGGCGGCGCACCGGGGGTCGGCGGGGTCGGCGGCGCCTTCGGTGAGGGCGCGGACGAGGGTGCGGAGGGCTTCCTCGGCTCCGGTGCCGGTGGCGGGCAGCGCGGGTCCGACGGCGTCCAGGAGCCGTTCGGTGACGGGGCCGGGGCCGCCGGCGGGGAGCGGTCCGCCGCGGGCGAGGGCGCCCTGGTGGAGGGCGTCGAGGACGGTGTCGAGCAGGGGCCGCAGGGCGGCGGGGCCTCCTGTGCCGCCGGCGAGGGGCGGGAGGGGGGTGCCGGGGGGCGGCGTACTCATGCGTGGTCCTTCGGGTGCGCTGGGCTGGCACACCAGCGTGTACAGGCATGAGCCGGCGCGTCCGGAGTGCTCAACGATCTCAACCCGAAAGTGGTACTGCCGCGTGGGAGAGGAGAGTTCGCCGCGTGCAGCTGGTAGGGGGCCCGGTCCGGTGGGGGCGGTGGCGTCGCGCCGGACCGGGTCCCGGTGGGTCAGCTTTCCCGTACCGCGATGGCGCGGCGCAGGTCGTCGAGCTGGTCGACGAGTTTGCGGCGCAGGGCCGGGATCATCTCGGTGTCGCGCAGGAAGTCCTCGCCGAGGCGCAGGGAGTCCGTGTCGACGGCGAAGTGGGGGAAGGCGTGTCGGCCCGCGGCTTCGGCGATGGCGGGGCCGCGGCGGTCGGCGACGGCTTTGGCGTCGCGGTAGTAGCGGGGGACGTAGTCGCGTACGAGGGCGGCCTGTTCGGGTTGCCAGAAGCCTTGGGCGGTGGCGGTGAAGAGGTAGTTGGAGAGGGTGTCGTCCTCGAACATGCGGGTCCAGGCGGCGGCTTTGGCCTCGGGGGTGGGGAGGGCGGCGAGGCAGCGTGCGGCGCCTTCCTGGCCGGTGGCGCTGGGGTCGCGGTCGAGTTCGGCGGCGATGGCGGTCTCGTCGGTGGCGCCGAGTACGGCGAGGCGGCGCAGGATGCGCCAGCGCAGGGCGGGGTCGAGTTCGGGGCCGCCGGGGACGCTGCCGCCGTGGAGCCAGTCCTGGATGCCGTCGGGCTGGGTGGCGGCGTCGATGAAGTGGCGTACGGCGGTGAGGCGCAGGCCCGGGCTGGTGCCGTCCTCGGTGCGGCGGATGAGGTCGCGGCAGAGGGAGGTGAGGGTGGCGAGGCCGGTGGGGCGGGCGGCCGGGGAGAGGTAGCGGTCGGTGATGTGGGTGGCGGCGAAGGCGAGTACGCCCTGGACGACGGCGAGGTCGGTTTCGTCCGGGAGGTGGGCGCGGGCCGTCTCCAGGTGGGTGACGGGTTCGAGTTCGCCGTCGCGGACCATGTCGCGCAGGCAGTTCCACACGACGGCGCGGGTGAGGGGGTCCGGGATGCCGGAGAGGGTGCGCAGCGCGCTCTCCTCGGACTCCTTGTCGAGGCGGATCTTGGCGTAGGTGAGGTCGCCGTCGTTGAGGACGACGAGGGCGGGGCGGCGGCCGGCCCGTACGGTCACGGACTCGCCCTGGGGCACGTCAATCTCGAACCGCTCGCGCAGGACGAGGCTCCGGCTGTCGACCAGGTCGTGGTCGTAGGTGCCGACGGCGATGCGGTGGGGACGGCTGCCGTCCTGGTCGACGCTCAGGTGCCAGTGGCCCCCGGCCTCGGCGGTCCGTGGTGTGAGGGTGTCGGCCCCGGTCGTACGGAGCCACTGTCCGGCCCAGGCGTGGACGTCGCGGTCGGTGGCGGAGGCGAGGTTGTCGATGAAGTCGGCGAGGGTTGCGTTGGCGAACTTGTGGCGGGCGAAGTGGGTGTTGATGCCGGTCAGGAAGTCCTTCTCGCCGAGCCAGGCGACGAGCTGGCGCAGGGCGGAGGCGCCCTTGGCGTAGGAGATGCCGTCGAAGTTGAGCATGGCGGACGCGGTGTCGGGGACGGCGTCCGGGTCGGGGGCGACGGGGTGGGTGGAGGGGCGCTGGTCGGCGTCGTATCCCCAGCCCTTGCGGGCGACGGCGAAGTCGGTCCAGGTGCCGGTGAAGCGGGTGGCCTCGGTGAGGGTCTGGTAGCCCATGTACTCGGCGAAGGACTCGTTGAGCCAGATGTCGTCCCACCACTGGAGGGTGACGAGGTCGCCGAACCACATGTGGGCCATTTCGTGGGCGATGACCATGGCGCGGGTCTGGCGTTCGGTGTCGGTGACGGCGGAGCGGTAGACGAACTCGTCGCGGAAGGTGACGAGGCCGGGGTTCTCCATGGCGCCGGCGTTGAATTCGGGGACGAACGCCTGGTCGTAGGAGTCGAAGGGGTAGGGCTCTTCGAACTTCTCGTGGTAGCGGTCGTAGCAGGCACGGGTGATGTCGAAGATCTCCTCGGCGTCGGCGTTCAGGTGCGACGCGAGGGAGCGGCGGCAGTGGATGCCGAAGGGCAGGCCGGCGTGGTGGGTGCGTACGGAGTGCCAGGGGCCCGCGGCGACGGCGACGAGGTAGGTGGAGATGAGGGGGGTGGGGGCGATGGTCCAGCGGCCCGCGCCCTGGTGTTCGGCGATGCCGTTGCCGAGGACGGTCCAGTGGCCGGGGGCGGTGACGGTGAGGGCGAAGACGGCTTTGAGGTCGGGCTGGTCGAAGGCGGCGAAGACGCGCTGGACGTCGTCCATGAAGAGCTGGGTGTAGACGTACGTTTCGCCGTCGGTGGGGTCGGTGAAGCGGTGCATGCCTTCGCCGGTGCGGGAGTAGCGCATGGCGGCGTCGATGCGCAGCTCGTGGTCTCCGGGGGCGAGGCCGGTGAGGGGGATGCGGTTTCCGTCGAGCGTTTCGGGGTCGAGGGGCTGTCCGTCGAGGGTGGCGGTGCGCAGGGTGGCGGGCTTGACCTCGACGAAGGTGTCTCCGGCGGTGTGCGTGGTGAAGTGGATGACGGTGCGGGAGTCGAAGGTGTCTTCGCCGCGGGTCAGATCGAGGTCGATCGTGTACCGGTGGACGTCGAGGAGCTGGGCTCGGGTCTGCGCTTCGTCGCGCGTCAGTACGGACATGGGGACATGCTGCCCGATGGCGCGGGGGCGGCACAGCGGGCGGCGGTACACCGGCCCTGCTCCGGCTGTACGCCGCCGGTAAGCCGTCCGCATGCCGGCCGGTCGCTTCCAGCGGTTCCGGCGGCCGGCCCGGCCCGGCGCTGTGCTGCGCGGTGCCGGGGGCGGAGTGCGCGAGGTGTCCGTGCCGCGTGTCCGCGCCTTGTCCTGGTCCTTGTGCCCGCGGCTAGGACTTCGCGATGGTCTCGTGGTGGCGGATGACCTCCGCGATGATGAAGTTCAGCAGCTTCTCGGCGAAGGCCGGGTCCAGTTTGGCTTTCTCCGCGAGTTCGCGCAGGCGGCTGATCTGGCTGGCCTCACGGGCCGGGTCGGCGGGCGGGAGCTGGTGCTGGGCCTTGAGGTGGCCGACCTGCTGGGTGCATTTGAAGCGCTCGGCGAGCATGTGGACGACGGCGGCGTCGATGTTGTCGATGCTGTCGCGCAGTCGGCTCAGTTCGGCGACGACGGACTCGTCGGTTTCGCTGGAGGTCATGGTCAGGGAGCTTACGTCGGCCGGATCGCGATGGTCGGCGGGTGTTCGGGATCTGGGATCCGGTGGCTCCAGCCGCCGTGGACGGCGCGTCCCTGCTGGGCGCGGAAGCGGACGGGGGCCATGCCGACGCGGCGGGTGAAGAGGCGGGAGAAGTAGGCGGGGTCACCGTAGCCGACGCGGCGGGCGACGGCGGCCACGGGGAGCTCGGTGGCGGCGAGGAGTTCCTTGGCGCGGCCGAGGCGGATGCCGAGGAGGTAGTCCTTGGGGCTGCATCCGGCGCTGCGGCGTACCGCGGCGCGCAGTTCGGCGGGGGTCATGCCGTGGCGGGAGGCGTGTTCGGCGACGGTCAGGGGCTGGAAGGCGTCGCGGGCCAGGGACTGGAGCACGGGGTCCCCGTCGGCTCCGACGTCGGCGCGGGCGCGGCGCAGGGCGACGAGGAGTTCGTGGACGGCGGCGCCGGTCTCGACCTCCAGGAGGGGGTTTCCGCGGCGTGCGGCGCGCGCGATGCGGCCGACGGCGGCGCGGGCGGCCGCGGTGTCGGCGAGGGGGACGACGGGGCGGTCGGGCTCGATGTAACCGAGCTCGGTGTACGTCGTGGTGGCGGGCCCGGTGAAGTCGACGAAGCTTTCGTCCCAGCCGGTGGCCGGGTCGGGCCCGTAGTGGTGCGGAACGCCGGGTATGAGCCAGATCAGGGCGGGGGCGGTGACGGTGGCGCGCCGCCCGTCGGGGCCGCGGTACCAGCCGCCGCCCGCGTTGATGACGACGGCCACGTGGTGGTCGAGGGTGCGGGGGCCGACGGTGGGCAGGGTGCCGTGTTGCAGGCCGACTCCGAGGCAGACCAGTCCGAGCTTGTGGTGGGTGGGGCTGGGGGTGAAATAGCGCATCCAGGTGTGGTACATCCGCTTCGCTTCCTCCCCGCCTGCCCGGGTGGCGTGCCGTTGTGTCCAATCAGCGCTGATCTTTGTCCATGGACCGTTCCGCCGCCAGGGGGTGAGGCTGGGGCGCGGACAGTGGAGCGAGAGGCGGGGACCGTGGCTGACTTCACGGTGGGCGAGACGGATTTCGAGCTGGACGGGCGGCCGGTGCGGCTGCTGTCGGGGGCTCTGCACTACTTCCGGGTGCACGAGGGGCAGTGGGGGCACCGGCTGGCGATGCTGCGTGCCATGGGGCTCGACTGTGTCGAGACGTACGTTCCGTGGAACCTGCACGAGCCGGAGCCCGGGCGGCTGCGGGACGCGGGGGCGCTGGGCCGGTTCCTGGACGCGGCGCGGGAGGCGGGGCTGTGGGTGATCGTGCGTCCGGGGCCGTACATCTGTGCCGAGTGGGAGAACGGCGGGCTGCCGCACTGGCTGACGGGTGCGCTGGGGACGCGGGTGCGCACGCACGACGCGGAGTACCTGGGACACGTGGAGCGGTGGTTCGGGCGGCTGCTGCCGCAGGTGGTGGAGCGGCAGGCCGACCGGGGCGGTCCGGTGATCATGGTGCAGGTCGAGAACGAGTACGGCAGTTACGGCTCGGACCAGGCGTACCTGCGGCACCTGGCGGAGTTCCTGCGGGGATGCGGTGTGACGGTGCCGCTGTTCACTTCGGACGGGCCCGAGGAGCACATGCTGACGGGCGGCTCCGTGCCCGGGGTCCTGGCGACGGTGAACTTCGGGGCGGGCGCGCGCGAGGGCTTCGAAGTCCTGCGGCGGTATCAGCCCTCGGGTCCTCTGATGTGCATGGAGTTCTGGTGCGGCTGGTTCGACCACTGGGGCGCGGAGCATGTCGTACGGGATCCCGCCGACGCGGCGGCGGCGCTGGAGGAGATTCTGGAGTGCGGCGCCTCGGTCAATGTCTACATGGCGCACGGGGGCACGAACTTCGCGGGCTGGTCGGGGGCGAACCGTTCCGGGCAGCTCCACGACGGGGAGCTGCGGCCGACGGTGACGTCGTACGACTACGACGCGCCCATTGACGAGTACGGCCGCCCGACGGAGAAGTTCTGGCTGTTCCGGGACGTTCTGGCGTCGTACCGGGACGGCGGGGCGCCCCTGCCCGACGTGCCGGCCGCGCCTGCCGCGCTGGGTGCGCCGGTCCGGGCGGAGCTCACGGGGTGGGCACCGCCCGGCGACGTACTGGAGGTGCTCGGGGGCGCGGAGGCGGAGCGTGCGGTGCCGCCGACGTTCGAGGAGCTGGGGGTGGACCGGGGGCTGGTCCGCTACCAGGTGGACGTGCCGGGGCCCCGGCAGGCGTATCCGCTGGGCGTGACGGGGCTGCGGGACCGGGCCGTGGTGTACGTCGACGGGGTGCGGGCCGGCGTGCTGAGCGGCGGGTCGGGCGATTACGCGGCGCTGGACGGGCCCGTGGCCGGGCCGGCCGCGGTGGAGCTGTGGGTGGAGTCGCTGGGGCGGGTCAATTACGGGCCGCGTTTCGCCGAGCCGAAGGGCATCACGGGCGGCGTACTGCATGAACGGCAGTATCTGCACGGTGTACGGGCGCGGGGGCTCTCCCTGGAGGCGTTCGAGGACGCGGACGCGCTCGGGAGGGTTCCGTACCGTTCCCCGGAAGCGGGGACGGGCGCGCCGGGGCTGTTCCGGGGAACGTTCGAGGTCCGGGGTGCGGGTGACGCGTCGCTGCGGCTGCCGGGCTGGGAGCGGGGCTTCGTGTGGGTGAACGGCTTCTGTCTGGGCCGGTACTGGGCGGCGGGGCCCCAGGACGCTCTGTACGTTCCCGGGCCCGTGCTGCGCGAGGGTGCGAACGAGGTGTGGGTGCTGGAGCTGGAGAGCGCCGGGGAGCAGGCTCCGGAGTTCGCCTGACACGAGCGGAACGTCCTGGAGGGTGCCGGCGCGCGGGGCGGCGGTACCGGCGGTCCGCGTGACGCGGGTCTCCACCTGGCCCCGGCTCCGCCCCCGGAGGCCGGGGCGTACGCCGCACGGTCGCGGCCCGGGCGGTCGCCCGGGCGTACGGGCGGTTCGGTCGATCAGCACCGTGGCGACCGGGTCCTCCTGCCCGTACAGCCGTGCGCCGGTGCCGCGGTCGGTGTACGGCACGGTGTGCGGGAAGCGGGAGCGGCGCGCGCCCCCGGTTCGCGGGAGCCGGCACGGCCCCGTCCTTCGCCGCCGCCGCCGCCCCACCGGCCGGGCCCGGGGGTTCGTGCGTGCACGCTCGCCCTCCTGTCGCCCGACGGCGTGGTGTGCAGTCGGCGTGTGCCGCGGGGGACGGCTGCGCCTACGAGCAGAGGGGGGCGGGTGCCGGACCGACACGTCCGGCACCCGCCCCTCCCCGCTCACGCCCGGTGTCCGGGCTCTACGTCACAGCGTGGCCGCGGCCTTCTTGATCTCGGCGGCGAAGGTGGAGACCTCGGTGTACACGCCCGGGTAGTCCGGCCGGGCGCAGCCGGTGCCCCAGCTGACTATGCCGACCTGGATCCACGCTCCGGCGTTGTCCTTGCGGAACATGGGGCCGCCGGAGTCGCCCTGGCAGGTGTCGGTGCCGCCCTCGTCGACGAAGCCGGCGCACAGCTCCTCGGCGGGCACGAGGTCGTTCCCGTACGCCCCCCGGCAGGTGGCGTCGTCGACGAACGGCACCTTCGCCTTCAGGAGGTAGCGCTGCTGGCCGCCGTTCTCGACGGCCGCGCCCCATCCGGCGATGTCGAACGTGCCCTGGTTGTACGCGGTCGTGGTGGCGATGTTCAGGGTCGGCAGGCTGATCGGCCTGGCGAGCTTGATCAGTGCCCAGTCCTTGCCCTTGCCGTTGTAGCCGGGGGCCTGGAGGACCTTGGTGGACTTGACCTTGACGGCGCTGGTGCTGCGCAGGTCGACGACACCTGCGGTGGCGGTGATGCCGGTGTTGTTGCCGGATCCGTTCACGCAGTGGGCGGCGGTCAGGACGATGTCCTGGGCGTAGAGCGAGCCGCCGCAGCCCATCGAGAGCCGGACCATGAACGGGAACTCGCCCTGGGCCGCGCGGGTTCCGCCGACGACGGGTGGCGTCGACGCGGAGGCCGCGGACGCGCCGGCGGGCTGGATGCTGACCGCGACGAGGATCACTGCGCCTGCGGCGGCACATCTCTTGAAGGCACGCAGAAGGTTCTTCAACGAACTGCCTCTCGTGGGAAACCGTGGGGGGTCGCTGTGCGCGCGTCCGACGGGCAGCACGCACACCACCGAAAAAGATGGCATGTGCCCGTCAAAGCGTTGCTGGATTATGCGAAGCAGTCCGTCCGCCCGGCAAGGGAGGCAATCCAGCCACATCCGCACGCCGGGCGGCTCCCTCCCCGTTCGCCGAAACCGCCGAGGCGGGCCGCGGCCCACGAGGGCCCCACCGGAGCCGACCGGTCCCCCGGAGCCGGCCGATGCCCCGCCGGAGCCGACCGGTCCCGTCGAATCGGCTTACAGTGGAGACCTGTTCACCGTCGTGCCGCAGGCGTGTGGGGGTGAGTGCCGACGTGACCAGCGGGAGCGAGGTCGTACACGGCTATCCGCACCTGGCCACCGTGCGGTCCGCCATCACCGCGCTCCACAAGCGGCTCTCGTACGACGGTGTGCACTCCTACGCCCCGAGCGTCCTCCCCGCCGACGTGGCCTTCTGCGACCAGGACGACCTCCACCTCGGCGCCCAGCGCGTGGCCCGCGCCCTCGTCCACCACCTGCGTCTGCCGGACGCCCGCGTGATCGTGAGCTTCCGCGAGATGGAGCACGCCGCGAGCGTGGAGCTGACGGCGGGCCCGGAGTACTTCGTCGAGCTCAACGACCGCTTCCGGACGCACCGGTGCGACATCGGCGCCGCCCTCGCGCACGAGATCACGCATGTGCTGCTGCACCGGCTCGGCCTGGCCTTCGCCGGCATCCGCGACAACGAGATCCTCACCGACACCGTCACGACGTACCTCGGGGCGGGCTGGTTGCTGCTCGACGCGTTCCGCGAGGACGGCGTGTCCAGCCAGAAACTCGGCTACCTCACCCCGGAGGAGTTCGGGTACGTCCTGGCGAAACGGGCGATCGCCTTCGGCGAGGACCCCTCGCCCTGGTTCACCAGCGCGCAGGCGTACACGGCGTACACCCAGGGCCTCGCACAGGCCCGCCGCGACGAGCAGCAGCCGCCGCTGACCGCCGCCGGCTGGGCGGGACGCCGCCGGTACGCCAGGCAGCGGCGGCACGCGCAGGAGCACGGCGGCCGCGCTGACCCCGGCTCCCCGTACGCCTTCGAAGGCGGCGGGCGCGACGCGCTGCGCGTCTCGTTCCCCTGCCCCACCTGCCGGCAGCGCATCCGGATCCCCGTGCGCGGCCGCGTACGGGCGCGCTGCGCGCTCTGCCGCACGGTTTTCGAATGCGACACCTGAACCCGCGCACGTAGGGTCGGGACATGACGAACGATCCGGCAGCGGGCCCCCGCACCCTGTTCGAAGCCGTGTACGACGGCGGGGACGACGCCGTCGTACGGCTGCTGCGTTCCGGCGTCCCCGCCGGGGCCACCGACGAAGAAGGCGTGACCGCGCTCTACACGGCGTCCGTGCAGGACCGCCCCGGCATGGTGCGGCTGCTGCTCGCGGCGGGCGCCGACCCCGACCGGGCGAGCGGCCCGGAGGACGGCCCGGAGGGCGGCGACCTGCCCCTGTGCGGCGCGGCGGCCGGCGGCCGCACCGAGGTGGTGGAGGCCCTGCTGTCGGCGGGCGCGACGCCCGACCTGCGTGAGGCCCTCGGGTTCACCGCGCTGGCCTGGGCCGCCGGGCAGGGGCACGCGGAGACCGCGGAGGCCCTTCTGGAACACGGCGCCGACCCCGACCTCCCGGCGCCCGGCACCGAGCCGCCCCTGGTGCTCGCCGCGCGGCGCGGGTCCACCGAGACCGTACGGACGCTTCTGCGGCACGGCGCTTCGGCGCGGCGGAAGGCGCTGGAGGAGGCGCGGCGGTGGCTCGGGGCCGATGTGGAGGAGGAGTTGCGGGCGGGGCTCCTGGAGACGTTCGCGCACGGCGGGGCGGAGCCCGAGACCGTCACCAGCCGCATCGAGGAGGACGGCGGGGTGACCGTCGTCGTCGAGCTGCTGCGGGACGGCGAACCGTCCGCCGGCGCCGAGCAGCAGACCGGTCACGCCGCGATCGCGACTCTTCTGGAGGAGCGGCTGGGCATCCGCACCCACTTCGCCGAACTCGCCGAACGGGCCCTGAGCGGCGGCGGTCCCGGCCGGGACGAGTGGACGGAGTCGGTGGCCGTGCTGTGGCGGCGCGGCGACGAGGAGACGTTCCGGGCGGCGTCCGAATGGTGCGCGAGCGGCGACCCCCATCGGCAGACCTTCGCCGCCGACGTCCTGGCGCAACTGGGGTTCGAGCAGGGCGGGAAGCCGTTCGCGGCGCGCGCCCTGCCGCTGCTGCGGGAGCTGGCGCGCGAGGCCCGGGACCCCGAACCGGTCCAGGCCGCCGTGCTGGCGCTCGGGCACCACGGCGACCCTGCCGCCCTGCCCGAGATCCTGCGCCACGCGGACCACCCCGACGCCGAGGTGCGGCACCGGGTGGCCCTCTCCCTCCTCGGCCTCGTCCCCGCCGGCCACCAGGAGGGCGTGGCGGCGCTGGTCGCGCTCAGCCGCGACCCCGACGACGAGGTGCGCGACTGGGCGACACTGGCGCTCGCCGGTTCCGACGCCGACACCCCGGAGATCCGCGACGCGCTGGCGGACCGGCTGGGGGACCACGACGCCGACACGGCGGCGGAGGCGGCGCGCGGTCTGGCGGCGCGCCGGGATCCCCGGGCGGTCGATGCGCTGGCCCGCCTGCTGGGCGACGAGGACCCGGAGGGGTACGCGTACGCGACGGCGGTGGAGGCGCTGGAGCACATCGAGGACGCGTCGGTACGGCGCCGACTGGAACGCACGCCGCCGCGCCAGCGCTGAGAAGCCTCTGCTCTCCCGTTTCCCGCCTCTCCGGCGATCGGGGACACGCCCGTGGGACGCCCGGGGTCCGGGGGTCCGGGGTCTGCTCCGGTCACGGGAAAGTGCCACGGGGCGGGGCGGGGGAAGGACCCGCCCCGGGCGCCGGTCTAGGCGGCAGCGCTGCGGCTGCCCCGACCCCTGCCGCGGCTGCCGGGAGCACGCTCGCCCTGACCGCGGCCGCCACCGGCCTGAGCGCCCTGACCGCGGCCGCCGCCCTGCCCACGGCCGCCGCCGCCCTGCGCACGGCCACCCGCCTGGGCACGCTCGCCCTGGCCGCGACCGGCGCCCTGGGTGCGCTCGCCCTGCGTACGGCCGCCCCCCTGCGTGCGGGTTCCACCGGTGCCGCCGCCCCCGCGGCCGGCACCGCCGCCACCACCGCGGCCGCCGCTCTGCGGACGCCGCTTCGGCTGCGCGGAAGCCTGCTGCTGTTGCGGAACCTCGATCACGATGGCGACGCCCGAGGGCTCCCGCGCACCGGTGATCCGGGCCAGCTCGTCGTCGCTGGACTTGACCCGCGCCGTCTGCGGAACGATGCCGGCGGCCGACATCAGCTGCGTCATCTCGCGCTTCTCGTCGGGCAGTACCAGCGTGACGACGCTGCCGGACTCGCCGGCGCGGGCGGTGCGGCCGCCGCGGTGCAGGTAGTCCTTGTGATCGGCCGGCGGGTCGACGTTGACCACGAGGTCGAGGTCGTCGACGTGGATGCCGCGCGCCGCCACGTTGGTCGCCACCAGCGCGGTGACCTGCCCGGTCTTGAACTGGTCGAGCGTGCGGTTGCGCTGAGGCTGTGAACGGCCGCCGTGCAGTGCCGCGGCGTACACACCGCTGGCGAGCAGCCGCTTGGCGAAGCGGTCCGCGGCACGCTTGGTGTCCACGAAGAGGATCACCCGCCCGTCGCGGGCCGCGATGCGCATGGCGACGGCCTTCTTGTCGGTCTCGTCCGCGACGTACAGCACGTGGTGCTCCATCGTGGTCACCGCGCCCGCGGACGGGTCGACGGAGTGGACCACCGGGTCGGTCAGGAACATCCGCACGAGGCGGTCGACGTTGCGGTCCAGGGTCGCCGAGAACAGCATCCGCTGCCCGTCCGGCTCGACCTGCTTGAGCAGCGCCGTGACCTGGGGGAGGAAGCCCATGTCGGCCATCTGGTCGGCCTCGTCCAGGACGGTGATCGACACCTGCCCGAGCTCCGCGTCGCCGCGCTCGATGAGGTCCTTGAGGCGACCGGGGGTCGCGACGAGCACCTCGGCGCCGCGCCGCAGCGTGTTCGCCTGCTTGGTGATCGACATGCCGCCGACGACCGTGGCCATCCGCAGGTTCACGGCCGTGGCGTACGGCGTGAGCGCGTCGGTGACCTGCTGCGCGAGCTCCCGGGTGGGAACCAGGACCAGCGCGAGCGGTGCGCGCGGTTCGCTGCGCCGGCCCGCGGTACGGGCCAGCAGCGCGAGGCCGAAGGCGAGCGTCTTGCCGGAGCCGGTGCGTCCGCGGCCGAGGATGTCGCGGCCCGCGAGCGAGTTCGGCAGGGTCGCGCCCTGAATGGGGAAGGGCTCGGTCACGCCCTGGGCCGCCAGGGTCTTGAGCAGGGCCGCGGGCATGTCGAGGTCGGCGAAGGCCTCGACGGCCGGCAGCGCCGGGGTGACGGTCTCCGGCATCGCGAATTCACCCTGCACGGGCGCGGCCCTGCGGGCGGAACCCTTTGCGGGGGCCTTGCCGCGGGCGGCCTGCGAGGAGCGGTTGCGGACGGGACGGGCGGAGCGTGCGCTGGCGGCGGGGCGTTCGGAGCGGGTCATTCAGGTTTTGCCTTCCTGGAAACAAGCACAAGCCGGGGCCCGCACCTTCACGGTGCGGGCCCCGGCTGGCGAGGTATCGCGTCGGCGAATTAGGCCGGGACGATGTTCTCCGCCTGCGGGCCCTTCTGGCCCTGCGTGACGTCGAAGGAGACCTTCTGGCCCTCCTGGAGCTCACGGAAGCCCTGGGTGGCGATGTTGGAGTAGTGGGCGAAGACGTCAGCGCCGCCGCCGTCCTGCTCGATGAAGCCGAAGCCCTTTTCCGAGTTGAACCACTTCACGGTTCCAGTAGCCATGTCATTCTCCTAAAAAACTGGGGCAGATCCGGAAATCCGCACTGCACGGATTCCACGTCGCCGCAATGAGCCCCATCCGGAGAACCGGAAAACAAAATGCGCCTGAGGAAGCATTCCCGTCAGGCGCACATAATGTTTATGGGTACCAAAACTGCAACTCGCCCAGCCTAACACGATGCCGCCTGAGCGCCACCCCTTCGTCCCGGAATACCGTGCCGCCCGCCACCCCCTCCTCCCGGCCGACTCCCCGTACCAACGGCCGTTGACATCGACGAGACGCGCGTCCTACATTTGCCAACAAGCGTTGACCAACAGGTGTTGGCATCAGGAGGCCGCCATGAACGGCACGACCGGTACTTCCTCCCGGCGCCACGTCGTGGTCGTCGGCGCGGGCCCCGCCGGGCTGCTGCTGGCCGGCGATCTGGCCGCCGCGGGCGTCCCCGTCACGGTGGTGGAGCGGCGCCCGGAAGGCATCAGCAACCTGACCCGCGCCTTCGGCGTGCACGCCCGCACCCTGGAGCAGCTGGACGCCCGCGGCCTCGCCGACGAGCTCGTCCGCACCGGCCGGACCGTCACCGCGCTGCGGCTCTTCGGCTCCCTCTCCGTCGACATCTCCGGCCTGCCGTCACGCTTCCCGTACCTGCTGGTGACGCCGCAGTCCGAAGTGGAGAGGCTGCTGCTGCGCCGGGCCGGGAAGAACGGCGCCGTGTTCCTGTACGGAACGGAGGTCACCGGTCTCGCGCAGGACGAGGCGGGCGTGACGCTCGACGTGCGGCACGCGGACGGGACGGCCGGGACACTGCGGGCGGCCTACGCGGTGGGCGCCGACGGAGTGCGCAGCGCCGTGCGCGCGGCTCTGGGGCTGCCCTTCCCCGGGCGCCCGGTCATCAAGTCGATCGTCCTGGCCGATGTGCTGCTGGCCCGGGAACCCGGCGCCGCGGTCGCGCTGAACGGCAGGGACACGGCCTTCGGCTTCGTCGTCCCCTTCGGGGACGGGTACTGGCGCGTGGGCGGCTGGGACCGTGCGCACGGCGAGGTCCCCGACACCGCACCCGTCGGGCTGGAGGAGCTGCGCCGGATCACCGAGCGGGTCTTCGGCAGCGACTTCGGGATGCACGACCCCCGCTGGATGTCCCGCTTCCACAGCGACGAACGCCAGGTCCCGCGCTACCGGGTGGGCAGGGTCCTGCTCGCGGGCGACGCGGCACACACGCACTCCCCGGCCGGCGGCCAGGGCATGAACACCGGCCTCCAGGACGCGGCCAACCTCGGCTGGAAACTGGCCTCCGTGGTGAACGGGCGGGCACCGGAGGACCTGCTGGACTCGTACCACGCCGAGCGGCATCCGGTCGGCAGGGCCGTGCTGCGCAGCAGTGGCGCGCTCCTGCGCCTCGCCATGGCGCACAACCCGCCGCAGCGCGGACTTCGCACCCTGCTGACCGCGGCCGTCGGCCACGTGCGTCCGGTGGCCCGCGGCGCGATCGGCCGGATCACCGGCATCGGTTACGCGTACAAAGCGCCGCTCGGCGCCCACCCGCTCACCGGCAGGCGCGTGCCGGACGTCCGGCTCGAGGAGGGCCGGCTGTACGAGGCGCTGCGCGCGGGCCGGTTCGTGCTGATCACCCCGCGGGGCACAAAGGCCGGCCCCGACGCGCGGTTCACCGTGGCGCACTGGGCGAGCGGGCGCCGCACCGCCCTGCTCGTCCGCCCCGACGGCTACGCGGCCTGGGCCTCGGAGACCGCCGGCGCCGAGGCCGCCGCCGAGGCCGCCGCGAGGATCGCCACCGGCGGGGCACCGGCGGCCTCCTGGAGGCCCCGGTCCGTTCCCCGCCGCGGCAAAGGAGAGCCGCGCCGCCGGACCCCGCTCAGCCGGCCGGGAGGGTGACGACCGCCGCGTGTCCCCCGGTGGAGAGGGGGCCCGGCGATCCGGTCACCACGGCGTCGTACCGGCCGAGGGCGACGCCCCCGAACGACGCGGCCCCGTCCAGCGCGACGATCACCACCGTCCCGCCGGGCAGGACCGGGACGTCCGCACGGCCGCGCGCCACCACGACCCGAGCGGCCGTGCGGCCCCTGCGGTACATGACGTTGAAGTTCACCACCCGGCCGCCGAGCAGCCGGCAGTCGGTGGCGACGTCCCCGGGGAAGTCCTGCGGGACGTATCGCTCGTCGACGAGCCGCCGCTCCCCGCCCACCGTGAGGTCCATCCCCGCGCCCTCGGCCATCGTCAGGATCCGGTCCACCTCGGGGAACGCCGAGAACGGGCCGTCCTCTCCGACCTCCGCGAGGCTGATCCGCCAGTCGAAGCCGGCCGTCCCGGCGCCCTCGGGCCACGCCGCGATCTCCCGGGTGACCCCGCCGCCGTTCTTCCACGCCACGGCCGCACGGCCGGCCGCCCTCAGCACCCGGACCGTCATCGCACGACGCCCTGCGCCCGCGCGGCCGCCAGCCAGGCGGGGAACTCCCGGACCAACCGGTCGTACAGTTCCGCGTCCGGAACCTGACGCGGGTCCGCTCCGGCGTGGAAGTAACCCGCGTTGTCGACCGGGCGCCTCGCCGGGACGGCCAGCTCGTCCAGCTTGCGCAGGAAGTCGAACTGCGTGCTGCGCGTGTTGCCGAAGCCCACGAACTGCCAGAACAGCGGCAGCTTCGCGGCCTTGCAGACGTACCGCTCCGCCGCGAGCTTGTTGACCGGACCGCCGTCGGTCTGGAAGACGACCAGGGCGGGCGCCGTCGACCCGCTGTCGAGGTAGTGGTCGATCACCGCGTCCATGGCCAGGTGGTAGCTGGTCTTCCCCATGTGCCCGAGCCCGGCGACGATCGAGTCGATCCGCCCCCGGTGGTTGTCGAGGGCGATGTCCGTGACCGCGTCGACGTCCGTCGAGAAGAAGACGATGGGCACGCTGCCGTCGTCGTCGAGATTGGCCGAGAGCCCGAGCACCCGGTCGGCGAGCGCCTGCACACTGCCGTCCTGGTAGTACGGCTTCATGGAACCCGAGTAGTCGAGGACCAGGTAGACGGCCGCGCGCTGCCCGCTCAGCCCGTGCTTGTGCAGCGAGACCCCGGCGCTCCTGTAGAAGCTGACGAGTGCGGGCGCGGTCTCCTCGACCTTGTGGAGGCTTGTCGCCACGTCGGGTCTCCGTTTCGTACGGGGCTGGCGGGATGGGCGAGATGGGCGGGGTCGACGGAACTGCCGGATCCGTACGCTATCTTGATCGCCGCCGACCCCACCGGCTCTCCCCCGTTTACCCAGAAGTCCAAGGAGCCGGCCGTGGAAGCCGCTGTCACGACGTGTTACCGCCACCCCGCGTACGAGACGTACGTGAGCTGCACGCGCTGCGAGCGATTCATCTGCCCCGACTGCATGCGTGACGCGGCGGTCGGACACCAGTGCCCGGAGTGCGTGAAGGAGGGCCACAAGTCGGTCCGGCAGGCGCGCACGGTCTTCGGCGGCGCGGTGACCGGGGCGGCGGCTCCCGTGGTGACGTACGCGCTGATCGCGCTGAACGTCCTCGCCTACCTCGGTGAACTGGCGCGCCCCGATCTCCTCGACCGGTTCGGCATGCTCGGCCTGGGCCTGCTGGGCCCCGAGGGCACCCTCTTCCTCCACGAGGGCGTGGTCCACCCCGGTCTGACCGCCGTCGGGGTGGCCGAGGGCGAGTGGTACCGGATGCTCACCGGCGCCTTCCTCCACCTGCCCGCGACCGGGGGCGGCTTCGGGATCATGCACATCATCATGAACATGCTGTGCCTGTGGAACGTGGGCAGGACCGTCGAGGACCAGCTCGGCCGGGCGCGCTACGCCGGTCTCTACCTGCTGTCCGCGCTCGGCGGTTCGGTGATGGTCTGTCTGGTCGCGCCGCACGAGACCGTCGTGGGCGCCTCGGGTGCGGTCTTCGGCATCTCCGCCGCGTACTACGTGATCTGCCGCCGCCTGGGCCGTGACATGCAGGCCGTGAACCGCTTCCTGGCGGGGCTCCTCATCTGGATGGTGGTCTCCGCGCTGTTCGCCTCCTGGGAGGCCCACTTGGGCGGCCTGCTCACCGGAGCGCTGGTCAGCCTGGCCCTGGCGTACGCGCCCCGCAGGAACCGCACCGCGATCCAGGTGGCGGTGGGCGCCGGGGTGCTGGTGCTGCTGGCCGCACTCGTGATGATGAAGACCTCGGCGCTGACGGCGGCCGTGGCCGTGGTCTGACGCCGACGCCGACGGCGGTCGTGGTCCACGGTGTGCCGGGCCCCGCCGAGGGAGCGGCCCGGCCCCACAACTCCTCCCCCAGCGCCAGCTGGTGGACTCCGGGAAGGTACGCGTCCAGCTCTCCGGGGCTGAACCGCGCCATCCCGACCACGTGCCAGAACTCCCCGGCCACATCGCCCTCGTACTTGTACCCGCCGGCCGGCGTGAGGGTGGCCCACCCGCCCGGCACGCCGATCAGAGTGGCCCGCAGCGCGGGATCCCCGCCCTCCGGGAGGTTCCAGATCCGTACCGTGCCGTCCCGTTCCTCCTGCTCCCCCTGCTCCCCCTGTGTCTCCAGCGCCTCCCGGCCGCGGTCCGCCGTGGCGAACACTGTGCCGTCCGGGCTGAACCGGGCGCGGTAGACGGCTCCGCGGTGGCCGCCGAGTTCCGCCGCGTGTGCGGACCCGCCAGACCGTGCGCGGCCGGGAGGGCACGGGTCCCGTCCGGGGGTGCGGGCCCGGGACGCGCCGCGGCGCCCACCCAGTGTCCGGTCGGGGACGGGGGCAGGCGCCGCGTTCAGTTCCGCACGCCGTTGTACGGGACGTCTTTGGGGGGAGCGTACGTCAGACGGTCAGCGCACGGTCCGTCGGCCTGACCGGGGCCGGCAGTTCGCTCGTCCCCGTCAGGTAACGGTCCACGCCGCGCGCCGCCGAGCGGCCCTCGGCGATCGCCCACACGATGAGCGACTGGCCGCGGCCGGCGTCACCGGCGACGAAGACGCCGTC
Source organism: Streptomyces sp. Wb2n-11 (assembly GCF_001049855.1). NCBI lineage: Bacteria > Bacillati > Actinomycetota > Actinomycetes > Kitasatosporales > Streptomycetaceae > Streptomyces > Streptomyces sp. Wb2n-11. The sequence goes on along the minus strand of NZ_CVPB01000001.1, from coordinate 5,293,290 downwards.
GACGTTCGTGGCGTACTGCGCGTCGCGCGCGATGTTGCCGCGGGCGTCGAGCTCCAGGCCGAACTGCCGGACCAGGCCGTTCGCCTGGTCCGTGCCCGTGAAGCCCATGGCGAGGGTGACCAGCTGGGCGGGGATCTTCCGCTCCGTGCCCGGCTTCTGCTCCAGCTTGCCGTCCTTGAACTCCACCTCGACGAGGTGCAGGAACTGGACGTTGCCGTCCTCGTCGCCCTCGAAGTGGGTGGTCGAGACGGAGTAGACCCGCTCACCGCCCTCCTCGTGCGCGGAGGTGACCTTGTAGAGCATCGGGAACGTCGGCCACGGCTGGTCGGCGCCGCGCTCCTCGCCCGGCTTCGGCATGATCTCCAGCTGGGTGACGGAGGCCGCGCCCTGGCGGTGGGCGGTGCCCACGCAGTCCGCGCCGGTGTCGCCGCCGCCGATGACCACGACGTGCTTGCCCTCGGCGGTGATCGGGGAGACCGTCAGGTCGCCCTCCTGCACCTTGTTGGCGAGCGGCAGGTACTCCATCGCGAAGTGGACGCCGTTGAGCTCGCGGCCCGGGACGGGCAGGTCGCGGGAGACCGTCGCGCCGGCGGCGATGACCACTGCGTCGTACCGGCGCCGCAGCTTCGCGGCGTCGATGTCGCGGCCGATCTCCACCTCGGTGCGGAACTTGGTGCCTTCCGCGCGCATCTGCTCGATGCGCCGGTTGATGTGCGACTTCTCCATCTTGAACTCGGGGATGCCGTAGCGCAGCAGCCCGCCGATGCGGTCGGCGCGCTCGTACACCGCGACCGTGTGACCGGCCCGGGTCAGCTGCTGGGCGGCGGCGAGACCCGCCGGGCCCGAGCCGATGACGGCGACGGTCTTGCCGGAGAGGCGCTCGGGCGGCTGCGGGGTGACGTCGCCGTTGCCCCACGCCTTGTCGATGATGGTGACTTCGACGTTCTTGATGGTGACGGCCGGCTGGTTGATGCCGAGCACGCACGCCGACTCGCACGGGGCCGGGCACAGCCGCCCGGTGAACTCCGGGAAGTTGTTCGTGGCGTGCAGCCGCTCGGACGCCGCCGACCAGTCCTCGCGGTAGGCGTAGTCGTTCCACTCGGGGATGAGGTTCCCGAGCGGGCAGCCGTTGTGGCAGAACGGGATGCCGCAGTCCATGCAGCGGCCGGCCTGCTTGCTGATGATCGGCAGCAGGGAGCCGGGAACGTAGACCTCGTTCCAGTCCTTGACGCGCTCACCGGCGGGACGGGTCTTGGCGACCTCGCGTCCGGTGGTCAGGAAGCCCTTGGGGTCAGCCATTGGTCGCCGCCTCCATCATCTTCTCGGTGGTCTCCTGCTCGGAGAGACCGGCGAGCTCAGCGGCGTCCTTGGCGGCGAGCACTGCCTTGTACGTGGACGGGATGATCTTGCTGAAGCGGGTCACCGCGGTGTCCCACTCGGCCAGCAGCTTCGAGGCGACCGTGGACCCGGTCTCCTCCTCGTGGCGGCGCACCACATCGTGCAGCCACTGCTTGTCGGCGTCGTCGAGCGCCTCGACCGCCCCGGCGTTGCCGGAGTTGACGTTGTCCGGGTCGAGGTCGATGACGTACGCGATGCCGCCGGACATGCCGGCCGCGAAGTTGCGTCCGGTCTCGCCCAGGACGACCGCGCGGCCGCCGGTCATGTACTCGCAGCCGTGGTCGCCCACGCCCTCCGAGACGACCGTGGCGCCGGAGTTGCGGACGCAGAAGCGCTCGCCCGTCCGGCCGCGCAGGAACAGTTCGCCGCCGGTCGCGCCGTACGCGATGGTGTTGCCCGCGATCGTCGAGTACTCGGCGAGGTGGTCGGCGCCCCGGTCCGGTCGGACGATGATCCGGCCGCCCGAGAGCCCCTTGCCGACGTAGTCGTTGGCGTCGCCTTCGAGCCGCAGCGTCACACCGCGCGGCACGAACGCGCCGAACGACTGGCCCGCGGACCCGGTGAAGGTGATGTCGATGGTGTCGTCGGGCAGGCCCGCGCCGCCGAACTTCTTCGTCACCTCGTGGCCCAGCATGGTGCCGACGGTCCGGTTGATGTTGCGGATCGCGACCTGCGCGCGGACCGGCCCCGCCGCCTCGGCGCTGCCCACGGCCAGGGCGTCGGCGGCGAGCTTGATCAGCTCGTTGTCGAGCGCCTTCTCCAGCGCGTGGTCCTGGGTGGTGATCTGGTGGCGGACCGCGCCTTCCGGCAGCTCGGGAACGTAGAACAGGGGCTCCAGGTCGAGGCCCTGCGCCTTCCAGTGGGTCACGGCCGCGTCGGTGTCGAGCAGCTCGGCGTGGCCGACGGCCTCTTCGAGCGTACGGAAACCGAGCTCGGCCAGCAGCTCGCGCACTTCCTCGGCGATGAACTGGAAGAAGTTGACGATGTACTCGGCCTTGCCGGAGAAGCGGTCGCGCAGGACCGGGTTCTGGGTGGCGATGCCGACCGGGCACGTGTCGAGGTGGCAGACGCGCATCATGACGCAGCCGGAGACGACGAGCGGCGCGGTCGCGAAACCGAACTCCTCGGCGCCGAGCAGTGCGGCGATGACGACGTCGCGGCCGGTCTTCAACTGGCCGTCGGCCTGGACGACGATGCGGTCGCGCAGCCCGTTGAGCAGCAGGGTCTGCTGGGTCTCGGCGAGGCCGAGCTCCCACGGACCGCCCGCGTGCTTCAGCGAGGTGAGCGGCGAAGCGCCCGTACCGCCGTCGTGTCCGGAGATCAGCACCACGTCGGCGTGCGCCTTGGACACACCGGCCGCGACGGTGCCGACACCGACCTCCGACACCAGCTTCACGTGGATGCGCGCCGCCGGGTTGGCGTTCTTGAGGTCGTGGATCAGCTGAGCCAGGTCCTCGATGGAGTAGATGTCGTGGTGCGGCGGCGGCGAGATGAGGCCCACGCCCGGCGTCGAGTGCCGGGTCTTGGCGACCCACGGGTAGACCTTGTGGCCGGGCAGCTGGCCGCCCTCGCCGGGCTTGGCGCCCTGCGCCATCTTGATCTGGATGTCGTCGGCGTTGACCAGGTACTCGCTCGTCACACCGAAGCGGCCGGAGGCGACCTGCTTGATGCTGGAGCGCCGCGCCGGGTCGTACAGCCGCTCGGCGTCCTCGCCGCCCTCACCGGTGTTGGACTTGCCGCCCAGCTGGTTCATGGCGATGGCGAGGGTCTCGTGCGCCTCCTGGGAGATGGAGCCGTACGACATGGCGCCGGTGGAGAAGCGCTTGACGATCTCGGAGGCCGGCTCGACCTCGTCGATGGGGATCGGCGCACGCCCGCTCTTGAAGCCGAAGAGCCCGCGCAGGGTCATCAGCCGCTCGGACTGCTCGTTCACCCGGTCCGTGTACTGCTTGAAGATGTCGTACCGGCGGTTGCGCGTCGCGTGCTGGAGGCGGAAGACCGTCTCCGGGTCGAACAGGTGCGGCTCGCCCTCGCGGCGCCACTGGTACTCGCCGCCGATCTCCAGCGCGCGGTGCGTGGCGGCGATGCCGGAGGCCGGGTACGCCTTGGCGTGCCGGGCGGCGACCTCCTTGGCGATGACGTCGAGGCCGGCGCCGCCGATCTTGGTGGCCGTGCCGTTGAAGTACTTCTCGACGAAGGCCTCGTCCAGACCGACGGCCTCGAAGACCTGCGCGCCCCGGTAGGAGGCGACGGTCGAGATGCCCATCTTGGACATGACCTTCAGGACGCCCTTGCCCAGGGCGTAGATCAGGTTCCGGATGGCCTGCTCGGGCTCGGCCCCCTCGATGAACGTACCGGCGCGGACGAGGTCCTCCACGGACTCCATCGCAAGGTACGGGTTGACGGCGGCGGCGCCGAAACCGATGAGCAGCGCGACGTGGTGCACCTCGCGCACGTCGCCGGCCTCGACGAGCAGCCCCACCTGGGTGCGCTGCTTCGTACGGATGAGGTGGTGGTGCACGGCGGAGGTGAGCAGCAGCGACGGGATCGGCGCGTGCTCGGCGTCCGAGTGCCGGTCGGAGAGCACGATCAGGCGGGCGCCGGCCTCGATGGCGGCGTCGGCCTCGGCGCAGATCTCCTCGATACGGGCGGCCAGCGCGTCGCCGCCGCCGCTGACGCGGTAGAGGCCGGACAGCGTGGCGGCCGTCATGCCCGGCATGTCGCCGTCGGCGTTGATGTGTATCAGCTTGGCCAGCTCGTCGTTGTCGATCACCGGGAACGGCAGCGCGACATTGCGGCAGGTCGCGGCGGTCGGCTCCAGGATGTTGCCCTGCGGGCCGAGCGAGGAGCGCAGCGAGGTGACGAGCTCCTCGCGGATGGCGTCCAGCGGCGGGTTGGTGACCTGCGCGAAGAGCTGGGTGAAGTAGTCGAAGAGCAGCCGGGGCCGCTCGGACAGCGCCGCGATGGGCGAGTCGGTGCCCATGGAGCCGAGCGGCTCACCACCGGTGCGGGCCATCGGCGCGAGGATGACGCGGAGCTCTTCCTCGGTGTAGCCGAAGGTCTGCTGGCGGCGCGTGACCGAGGCGTGCGTGTGCACGATGTGCTCACGCTCGGGCAGGTCCTCCAGCTCGATCTCGCCGGCTTCCAGCCACTCCTGGTACGGAGCCTCGGCGGCGAGGCCGGCCTTGATCTCGTCGTCCTCGACGATCCGGTGCTCGGCGGTGTCGACCAGGAACATCTTGCCGGGCTGCAGCCGTCCCTTGCGGACGACCCTGGCGGGGTCGATGTCGAGCACGCCCACCTCGGACGACAGCACGACGAGCCCGTCGTCCGTCACCCAGTAGCGGCCGGGACGCAGACCGTTGCGGTCCAGTACGGCGCCGACCTGGGTGCCGTCGGTGAAGGTGACGCAGGCCGGGCCGTCCCAGGGCTCCATCATCGTCGCGTGGTACTGGTAGAACGCGCGGCGGGCCGGGTCCATGGAGTCGTGGTTCTCCCACGCCTCGGGGACCATCATCAGCACGGAGTGCGGCAGCGAGCGCCCGCCGAGGTGCAGCAGCTCCAGCACCTCGTCGAAGGACGCGGAGTCGGAGGCGTCGGGCGTGCAGACGGGGAAGATCCGCTCCAGGTTCTCGCTCCCGAAGAGGTCGGAGGCGAGCTGGGACTCGCGGGCCTTCATCCAGTTGCGGTTGCCCTTGACCGTGTTGATCTCGCCGTTGTGCGCGACGAAGCGGTACGGGTGGGCGAGCGGCCAGCTCGGGAAGGTGTTCGTCGAGAACCGCGAGTGGACGAGGGCGACGGCCGTGGCGCAGCGCCGGTCCGACAGGTCCGGGAAGAACGGCTCCAGCTGCCCGGTGGTGAGCATGCCCTTGTAGACGATGGTCCGCGCCGACAGCGACGGGAAGTAGACCCCGGCCTCGCGCTCGGCGCGCTTGCGCAGCACGAAGGCCCTGCGGTCCAGGGCCAGGCCCGTGGACGTACCGTCCGCCACGAAGATCTGGGCGAAGGCCGGCATGGTGGCACGGGCCCCGTTGCCGAGCAGCGAAGGAGTGACGGGAACCTCACGCCACCCCAGGACCTCGAGTCCCTCTTCGGCGGCGATCGCCTCGATCTGCGAGACGGCCTGTGCGGAGCCGTCGGCAGGGAGGAAGGCGATGCCGACGGCGTACGCCCCGGCCTCGGGGAGGTCGAAGTCCGTGACCTCGCGCAGGAAGGCGTCCGGGACCTGGAGCAGGATTCCGGCGCCGTCGCCGGAGTCGGGCTCGGACCCGGTGGCACCGCGGTGTTCGAGATTGCGCAGTACGGTCAGCGCCTGCTCGACCAGCTCATGGCTGGCCACACCGGTGAGGGTGGCCACAAAGCCGACGCCGCAGGCGTCGTGCTCGTTACGGGGGTCGTACATCCCCTGCTGGGCGGGGCGACCGTCCATGGGCGACCAGGCGTCGGAACGCATCGGCACTCCCGTCGTCGTCGTGGGTGGGGGCACCTCCCGGGCGAAGTCCGGGGGAGCAACTACCGAGGGACGACATTGGCCCTCCGCGAAATTTCGTGCAGGTTACATGATGGCTGGCTTCTCGCGAAGTGGATAGCTCATTCCAACATGCGGACACCGCTCATAGCGGTGGAGGTGGGTCACAGGTGGACAGACCGGTATGCGTCCGGCCGTCACGGAGCAGGCCTCATTGCCTGCGGCGTTGTGGGGTCATGCCCGGTGTTAGCGGAATCGAAACCACCGGGTAACAGACTACTTATGTGAAGCCCCGCATAGCGTCTCACCCTACGGCCGTTCCGAACAGAGCGCCGAGGGCGTACGTCACACCCGCCGCGGCCCCGCCGAGCGCCAGCTGCCGCAGCCCGCTGAACCACCAGGACCGTGCCGTCACCTTCGCCACCAGCGCTCCGCAGGCGAAGAGGCCGACGAGCGCGAGCAGCACCGCGGGCCACATCGTCGAGGCCCCGAGCAGGTACGGCAGTACGGGCAGCAGGGCGCCCAGCGCGAACGCCCCGAACGACGATACGGCGGCGACCAGGGGCGAGGGAAGGTCCCCGGGGTCGATACCGAGCTCCTCGCGGGCGTGGATCTCCAGCGCCTGCTCGGGGTCCCTGGACAGCTGGGTGGCGACCTCGCGCGCCAGCCCCGCCTCGACCCCCGCGACTCGTAGAGCGCGGCGAGCTCCTCCAGCTCGTCCTTGGGATGCTTGAGCAACTCACGCCGCTCGACGTCCAGTTCGGCCTCCACCAGCTCCCGCTGCGAGGCCACGGAGGTGTATTCGCCCGCCGCCATGGAGAAGGCTCCGGCGGCCAGTCCGGCGAGCCCGGTGATGACGATCGCCTGCTGGCCCACGGATCCGCCGGCGACACCCGTCATCAGCGCCAGGTTGGACACCAGACCGTCCATCGCGCCGAAGACCGCGGGGCGCAGCCAACCCCCGTTCACGTCACGGTGCGTGTGGTTGTCGCGGTGCGCCTCGTGCAGCGTCGCCTCGGTCTCGATGATGGCCATTTCGCCCGTTCCCCTCTCGCCGGAGGCGGGGCCGTGTGCGGCCCGCTCCACCCCCTCAACGCCATCGAAAGTACGCACGATTCAGACCCCCCGCCAGCAAGGCAGGCCGTACTTACCCGCAGCTCAGACCCCACGCCGACCGGGTGACGCTGACGTTTCGAAGCCTTTGCCGGGCCCTGGCGTGGCACAGATCCAGGAACGAGCCCAGGGAGTTGACTGCATGCAATCCCGCACCGATCACGGTCGCGCGCTTCAGGCCCTGCGCGGACTTCACGCCGTACGCGCGCTCCGCGACCGGGGGCGGGGCGCCCTGCTGGGGCTGGCGGTGGGCGACGCGCTCGGGGCCCCCGCGGAGAACATGAAGCCTTCCGAGATCCGCCGCCGTTGGGGCCGTATCGAAGGCTTCGTGTCCTCCGACCCCGCCGGTACGGACGACACGGAGTACGCCATCTTCTCCGGCCTCCTCCTCGCCCGCCACGGCTCGGCGCTCACCGTGGCCCACGTCGAGAACGCGTGGCACCTGTGGATCGCCGACCTGGACGAGGGCCCCTTCCGCGGCGCGGGCTTCAGCGAACGCGGCACGCTGGAGAACCTCCGCCGGGGCCTGGCCGCGCCCATCTCCGCCCAGCACCGCCACGCGTGGAGCGACGGCCTCGCGATGCGCGCCGCGCCGTTCGGCGTCTTCGCGGCGGGCCGCCCGGCGGAGGCGGCGCGCCTGGTCGCGATCGACGGCTGTGTGAGCCACGAGGGCGAGGGCATCTACGGCGGCCAGGCGGTGGCGGCGGGCGTGGCGGCGGCCATGACGGGCGCCACCGCCGCCGCGATCACCGCTGCGGCCCTCTCGGTCATCCCGTCCGACTCCTGGACGGCCCGCTCCCTGCGCCGCGCGGTGGCCGCCGCCCCGCAGGGCGAACGCGCGGTCCGCTCGGCGGTGGTGATCGGCGGCTACCCCTGGACGGACCTGGCCCCCGAAGCGGTGGGCCTGGCCTTCGGAGCGTTCGCGGCGTCCCACGGCGACTTCACCGCCTCGGTGCTCACGGCGGTCAACATGGGCCGCGACGCGGACACCACGGCAGCGGTGGCGGGCGCCCTGGCCGGCGCCCTGTGCGGCACGGGCGCGATCCCCCCGGCCTGGTCGTCGGCGATCGCCCCGGCACGGGGCAGCTGCCTCCCCTCCATGCGGGGCCACCACGTCCTGGACGTGGCGGACCTGCTGGCCCCGGACGACGATCCCCCGGCAGCCTCATGACTCCCTACAACCCCCCGCAGGCCGCGCCCCGGACCACACCGGACGCCCCGGCCGGCCCCGCCGCCCCGGACCTCCGCCGCGTCGAGGGTCTCCTCCTCGGCCTGGCGGCGGGCGACGCCGCCGGCTGGCCCGCCGCCCGCCACCGCGCCGCCCGCATGCCCGACTGGACCCGTCGCCTCACTCGCGAACTCGACACCTTCGCCGAGCAGAACGCCACCACCACCCTCCCCGTCCCCATCGCCCTCAACCAGCCCCCCGAGCCCCTGCGCCTGGGCCCCTCCGACGACGCGGAGTGGGCCGCCTTCACCGGCGTCACGATCCTGGACACCGCCCCCGGCACGATCCGCGCCGCGGTCGACCGCGCCTGGACCGCCCTCGCCGCCGAGGTCGCCGCCGCCGCCGACCGCGCCCCCGAGGTCGAGTCCGCCGTACTCCCCCTCCGCGCCCGGATCTCCGTACGCGCCGGTCTCGGCAACCTCGCCACCGGCCTGCGCCCGCCCGCGACCGGCCACGACAACCCGCACTACTTCGACGACGCCGCCTGCGTCCGCGCCTGCGTCCTCGCCACCGCCCACCCCGGCGACCCGGCCGCCGCCGCCGAGCTCGCCGAGTTCGACGCCCGCTACACCCAGGACGGCGACGGCGTCCACGGGGCCCGCGCCATGGCCGCGGCGGTCGCGGCGGCCCTCGGCGGCGCCGGAGTCGACGAAGCCGTGGACGCCGCCCTCGCCCAGCTCCCCGAAGCCACCGAGATCGGCCGCAACGCGACCCACGCCGTACGTCTGGCCGCAGCCACCACCGGCGCCTTCGCCCTGGTCCCCACCCTCGAACACCAGATCGTCGACCACGTCTACAGCTACGGCATCGCCGCCGCCGAAACCGTCCCCGTGGCCCTCGCCCTCGCCACCGCCGCCCGCGGCCGTGTCACCGAGGCCGTGCCCGCCGCCGCCTGCCTGTCCCGCGTCGCCGACTCCGCCCCCGCCCTCTCCGGCGCGCTGACCGGCGCGCTCTGCGGCGGCGACGCGCTCCCGCCCGGCTGGCGCGACACCTGCCGCACGCTGGTCGGCTGCGCCCTCCCCCGCCTGGCCGGCACCGATCTCATCGAACTCGCCGCACGACTCCACCATGAACGGATCCGGACATGACGACCTTCACCCCCCTCACACTCGAAGACCGCATCACCGGCAGCCTGATCGGCGCGGCGGTCGGCGACGCGCTCGGCGGCCCGGTCGAGGGCTGGACCCCCGAGCAGATTACCGAACGGCACGGCGGCCGCGTCCACGGCATCGTCGGCCCCTTCCACGAGGACTGGCGTACGGCGCGCCCCATCGCCCCGTACCACAAGGGCGACGGCCACATCACCGACGACACCCTCATGACGCACGCCCTGATCCGCGTGTACGACGCCGTGCGCGACCACCTGGACGCCTACGCGATCGCCGACCACCTCGTCCCCCAGCTCATCGAAAAGCCCGTCTACATCCCGGAGTTGGAAACGGAAGCCCTTCCCCTCCAGCGCGTCTTCCTCGCCGAGAAGTGGATCGTCGCCCGCCTCCACTACGGTCACGTGGACCCCCGGGAAGCCGGCACCGGAAACATCGTCAACTGCGGCGCCGCGATGTACATGGCACCGGTCGGCCTGGTCAACGCGGGCAACCCGGCATCCGCGTACGCCGAGGCGATCGACATCGCCGGCGCCCACCAGTCCTCGTACGGGCGCGAGGCGGCCGGCGTCTTCGCCGCGGCCGTGGCCGCCGCCTGCGCCCCCGACGCGACACCGGCCACCGTCGTCGACACCTGCCTCTCCCTCGCCAAGGACGGCACCCGCGCAGCGATCGAAGCGGTGGCCGAAGCGGCGGTCCGCCACCACGACTTCGAGTCGGCGCTCACCCCCCTCCGCGACGCCGTCGCCCCCTTCGACACCGTCGGCCCGGACTACCGCAGGCCGACCCTCGCCGCCCGCCGCCCCTCCCGCCTGCACTCCATCGAGGAACTCCCCGTCGCCCTGGGCATGCTCCTCGTGGCCGGAGGCGACTACCGCCACACCGTCCTGGGCTCGGTCAACTACGGCCGCGACTGCGACTCGATCGCCACGATGAGCGGCGCCCTCTCCGGGGCGCTGCACGGCGAGGCGGCCGTCCCCTCCGACTGGGCGAAAACAGTCGCCGAAGCGAGCCGCACCGACCTGCACGCTCCCGCCCGCACCCTGATCGATGTGGCCCGCGAGGTGTACGTCCGGGACACGCAGCGCCGCGACGCCCACAGAACGGCGTTCGAGGCACTGACGGGCACGTCATGAGTCTCCGGCTGACCTGGGTCCAGCCGGAGGACCTGATCGCCCACGAACTCCGCCAGGCATGCGAGGACGGCCGCGACACGGCAGAGATCCGCGCCCGCTGGCACCGGGCGGGCGGCCCGCTCGCACCCCCCGTCACGGGCGTGTCCGCCACCCCCGCGCCCCCGCACCTGCGCGCCCTGGCCGAAGTCCTCCTCGACGAACTGCACCACCTCCCCTCCCCCTTGGCCCGGGCCGAACCGACCTCTCTGCCCGCCATCAGGTCCGCCTGCCCGGCCTGGCCCCTCCCGGCGAGCCCGGCGCCGGGAGGGGGCGCGCCGGGGCGCTCCCCGCAGGGCGCCGGACGCGACCGCCCCGAAGAGAAACCCGTACCCGAACGTGCGGCGCCCGAGGAGACACCCCGGCGCGGCACCGGTCCCCACGTCCCCGCACCCGCGCTGTCCCCGGAGCCAGAACCGGCCCCCCTCCTCGACCGCCTGCACGCCGCCTGGCTGGGCCGCGCCGCCGGCTGCCTCCTCGGCAAACCCGTCGAGAAGCTCCCCCTCCCCGCCATCCGCCACCTGGCCACCGCCGCCGGCAACTGGCCCCTGCGCACCTGGTTCACCGCCCGCGGCGTCCCCGCCGCCCTCCTGGCCCGCCACCCCTGGAACCGCCGCTCCGCGCCCACCTCCCTCGCCGAGAACATCGACGGCATGCCCGAGGACGACGACCTGAACTACCCCCTCCTGGGCCTGCTCCTCCTCCAGCGCCACACCAAGGCCTTCACCACCGCCCACCTCGCCCGCCTCTGGCTGGACGAACTCCCGGCCGGCCGCACGTTCACCGCCGAGCGCATCGCCTACCGCAACCTCCTCCAAGGACTGACACCCCCTCACACCGCTACCCACCGCAACCCGTTCCGCGAATGGATCGGCGCCCTGATCCGCGCCGACATCCACGGCTGGACGCACCCCGGCGACCCGGCCGCCGCCGCCGGCCAGGCCCACCGGGACGCGGTCCTCACCCACACCGCCAACGGCGTGTACGGCGCGATGTTCATCGCGGCGGCCATCGCCGAAGCCGCCGCCGGCACCACCGACGTACACCACTGCCTGCGCACCGGCCTGAGCGTCGTCCCCCCGGAGTCCCGTCTGGCCCGAGCGGTCCGCCACGGCATCGAGGCAGCACGCGCCGCAACCGCCTTCGACGCCGTCGTGGACGACCTCCACGCCGCCTACGGCCACCACCACTGGGTGCACGTGGTCCCGAACGCCGCACTCGTCGCCGCCGCCCTCACCCACGCCGACGGCGACTTCACCGCCTCGATCTGCCGGGCCGTGTCCGGCGGCTGGGACACGGACTCCAACGGTGCCACCGCCGGCAGCATCGCGGGCCTCCTCGCAGGCTCCCCGGAAGCCCTCCCCGCCCACTGGACCGCCCCCCTCCGCAACCGCCTGGCCACGTCCGTCGCCGGCCTCGACGGCATCGGCTTCGACACCCTCGCCCGCCTCACCCTCGTAGAGGCGCACCGCACCGCGCCCGCCGGCGCGTCATGCCCTGAACCCAAGCCCGAATCCCAGGTGAAGAACTCCCCATGACCCGAACGCCCCCCACCACCGAGGCCGCTCCCGCCGAAGCCGCTCCCGCCACGCCGCCGCCGCTCACCGGCCTCCGCGTCCTGGACCTGGCCACCCTCTTCGCCGGCCCCCTCGCCGCCACCATGCTCGGCGACTTCGGCGCGGACGTGATCAAGGTCGAGCATCCCACCAGGCCCGACCCGTCCCGAGGCCACGGCCCCGCCAAAGAAGGCATCGGCCTGTGGTGGAAGCTCCTGGGCCGCAACAAGCGCACCATCACCCTCGACCTCTCCGCCCCCACCGGCCGCGACGCCCTCCTCCGCCTGGCCGCCACCACCGACGTGATCATCGAGAACTTCCGCCCCGGCACCCTGGAGAAATGGGGCCTCGGCCCGGCGGAACTGAGCGCGGCCAACCCCCGCCTGGTCCTGGTCCGTGTCACCGGCTTCGGCCAGTCCGGCCCGTACTCCCACCGCCCGGGTTTCGGCACGCTCGCCGAGGCGATGAGCGGCTTCGCGGCGATCACCGGCGAACCGGAGGGCCCGCCCACGCTCCCCCCGTTCGGCCTGGCCGACTCGATCACTGCGCTCGCGACCGCCTACGCCGTGATGACCGCGCTCACGGCCCGCGCCACGACCCACCGCGGCCAGGTGGTCGACATGGCCATCATCGAACCGATCCTCACGGTCCTCGGCCCCCACCCCCTCTGGTACGACCAGCTCGGCTACGTCCAGCCCCGTACCGGCAACCGCTCCCGCAACAACGCCCCCCGCAACACCTACCGCACCGCCGACGGCGCCTGGGTGGCCGTCTCCACCTCGGCCCAGTCCGTCGCGGAACGCGTGATGCGCCTGGTGGGCCGCCCCGACCTCGTCGACGAGCCGTGGTTCACCACGGGCAGCGGCCGCGCCGAGCACGCCGACGAACTCGACGAGGCGGTCGGCCACTGGATCGCCCGCCACACCCGGGCCGACACACTCGCCGCGTTCGAGAAAGCCGAAGCGGCGATCGCCCCCGTCTACGACATCCAGGACGTCATGGCCGACCCCCAGTACCGCGCCCTGGACACCATCACCACGGTCCAGGACCCCGAACTCGGCCCGCTGCGCATGCAGAACGTCCTCTTCCGCCTCTCCGAGACGCCCGGCGCGATCCGCTGGGCGGGACGCCCGCACGGCGCGGACACGGACGCGGTCCTGACCGAGGCCGGCCTGTCCGAGGCCGAGATCGCCGCCCTGCGCGCCACCGGCGGCACGCGATGACCGCACCCACGCCCCTGACCTGGCTGTACGTACCGGGTGACCGCCCCGAGACCGTCGCCAAGGCGCTGCGCGCGGGCGCCGACGCCGTGATCGTCGACCTGGAGGACGCGGTCGCGCCCGACCGCAAGGGGTACGCCCGCTCCGCGACCGCCGAGCTGCTCACCGAGCGGCCCTCCACCCCCGTCCACGTCCGCGTGAACACCCTGGACAGCCCGTTCGCCGAGGCGGATCTGCACGTCCTGGTCGGGCTGCCCGGCCTGTCGGCCCTCCGCGTCCCCAAGGTCACGGACCCGGCCGAGGTCCGGTACGTCGCGAACACGATGCCGGACGTGCCGCTGTACGCCCTGCTCGAATCGGCACTCGCCATCGAGCGCGCCCACGCCATCGCCGGCGCGCACCCCTCGCTGCGCGGTATCGCGCTCGGTGAGGCCGACCTCCGCGCGGATCTGGGCGTACGGGACGACACCGGGCTCGCGTGGCCGCGCAGCCGGGTGGTGGTCGCCGCCCGGGCGGCGGGCCTGGAGCCGCCGGCCCAGTCGGTGTACCCGGACATCCGGGACCTGGAAGGGCTGGCGGCCTCGTGCGCCCGGGGCCGGGCCCTGGGCTTCCTGGGCCGTACGGCGGTGCACCCCCGCCAGCTGCCGGTGATCGAGCGCGCCTTCCTGCCCACTCCCCGGGAGGTGGAAGAAGCCGAGGAGATCGTCAAGGCGGCGGCCGCGGACCGGGGCGCGCTGGCGCTTCCCGACGGCCGGTTCGTGGACGCGGCGGTGGTCGCGACCGCCCACCGGACCCTGGCCCTGGCGTCCCGTACCCCTGCCGCCGGGCCGTAACCCGGCGGCCCCGGCCGCCGGAGGCGCTAGTCCTTGGCCTCGGCCCTGTCGCCGACACCGGCACCGGCATCGGCATCGGCATCGGCATCGGCATCGGCGCCACCCTCCGCCTCAGTCACCGCAGCCGCTTCGCCCTTGTCCGAAGGATCCGGCTCGACCGTCTCCTCGCGCCCCGGCCGGACCTTCGCCGAGATCACGAAGTACGCCACCGCGAACGCGAACACGACGATCGAGGTCCACACGTTCAGCCGGAGCCCCAGCACGTGGTGCGCCTCGTCGACCCGCATGTACTCGATCCAGCCGCGGCCCGTGCAGTACAGCGCGACGTACAGCGCGAAGACCCGGCCGTGCCCGAGCTCGAAGCGGCGGTCGGCCCAGATGACCAGCAGCGCGGCGCCGACGCACCACAGCGACTCGTACAGGAAGGTCGGGTGGTACGTCCCCGCTTCGCGGTTCACGCCCTCGGAGATCTTGAGCGCCCAGGGCAGGTCGGTCTCCCGCCCGTACAGCTCCTGGTTGAACCAGTTGCCCCAGCGGCCGATGGCCTGGGCGAAGGCGAGGCCGGGGGCCATGGCGTCGGCCCAGGCCGGCAGCGGGATCCCGCGGCGGCGGCAGCCGATCCAGGCGCCGACCGCGCCGAGGGCGACGGCGCCCCAGATACCGAGGCCGCCCTCCCAGATCTTGAAGGCGTCGACCCAGTTCCGGCCCTCTTTGAAGTACAGCTGGTAGTCGGTGACGACGTGGTAGAGCCGCCCGCCGACGAGGCCGAAGGGAACCGCCCATACGGCGATGTCGGCCACCGTGCCGGCTTTGCCCCCCCGGGCGATCCAGCGCTTGTTGCCGTACCAGACGGCCACAAAAACGCCAATGATGATGCAGAACGCGTAGCCGCGGAGCGGGATCGGTCCGAGCTCGATCACACCGGTCGACGGGCTGGGGATATAGGCAAGTTCCATGGCAGGGTCGACGCTACCCTGCCGGGTGGGAGGTACGGCAACCCACCCGGCAACGTCTGGATAACGAGCCCGGCGCACGTACTACGGCGTCGCCGCGGGTGAGGCGGTCGCCGTCCCCGCCTTTTTGCCCCTGTTCGCCTCCGCGACCCACTTCTTCAGATTCTCCTGCGTGATCTGCTCGTTGCCCTTCTTCGGGAAGACGGACTCCCCGTTGAGCAGCACGGTCGGCGTGCCTCGGAAGTCGCCCTTCTCGAAGGCTTCATTGGCCTTCCGCACCCAGCTGTCGTGCGTCCCGTCGTTCACACACTGCTTGAACGTTTCGGTGACGAGCCCGTCGACCTTGCCCGCCAGCTCGATCAGGCGGCTGTTCCTGCCGAAGGCGTCGTCGACCTCCGGCGGCTGGTTCTGGTAGAGCACGTCGTGGTACGGCGCGAACTTTCCGGCGTCCTGCGCGCACGCGGCGGCGTTGGCCGCCCTCAGTGATCCGGTGCCGCCCATGTTCCGGTCGATGAGCGTGGCCAGGTGGTACTCGGTCCTGAGCTGTCCCGACGCCTCCAGCTCGTGGACCGTGTCCCGGAAGGCGTTCTCGAACTGGGCGCAGGCCGGGCAGCGGAAGTCCTCCCAGACCGTGAGCGTGGACGGCGCGTCCTTCGCCCCCACCGGGATCATCGGGTCGCCCTCGGCGTCCGTGCCCCTGGGCACCACGACGGGGCCCGCGCTGTCGTCGCTGCCCGAGTCCGAGCCCGAGTTCGCGGCGAGGACCCCGATCACGGCGGCCAGGCCCAGCACTCCGACCACGGCGGCGGACACGATCATGGTCCGCCTGCGCCTGTCACGCGCCTTCTGCGCCTCGCGCTCCTGCACCAGGCGCTCACGGGCGGTTCGTTTTCCGTCACGGTTTTTGTCACTCACACCCGCAGCAACGAACCGGGGAGGCGCCCGCGCGCCTCCCCGGTCCAGGTCCACTCGTACGGGCTACACCGCTCAGTTGTTCGCGCGGCCCCTGCGGACGCCTTCCGCCAACTCACCGGCGAGTGCCCGTACGGCGTCCAGGCCCGCGGCCGCGTCCGGAGCGTCCAGCAGCCGCTGGACGAAGGCGGAGCCGACGATCACGCCGTCGGCGAAGACCGCGACCTCCTCGGCCTGCACGGCGTTGGAGACCCCGAGCCCGACGCACACCGGCAGACCGGTCGTCGCCCGCGTCCGGCGCACCAGGTCCTGGGCCTGCGCGCCGACGGACTCGCGGGTGCCGGTGACGCCCATCAACGAGGCGGCGTAGACGAATCCCGAACCGGCCGCCGTGATGGTGGCGAGCCGCTCGTCCCTGCTGCTCGGCGCGACCACGAAGACCGTGGCCAGGCCGTGCTTCTCGGCGTGCTCGCGCCACAGCGCGGACTCCTGCACCGGCAGGTCGGGCAGGATGCAGCCCGCGCCGCCCGCCTCGGCCAGCTCCGCGGTGAAGCGCTCGACGCCGTACCGGTCGATCGGGTTCCAGTACGTCATGACCAGGACCGGGGCCCCGGTCGCCTCGTGCGCCTCGCGGACCGTGCGCATCACGTCGGCGATCTTCACGCCGCCGCGCAGCGCGATGTCGTCGGCGGTCTGGATGACCGGGCCGTCGAGGACCGGGTCGCTGTGCGGCAGACCGATCTCGACGACGTCCGCTCCGCCCGCGATGACCGCCTTGACGGCGTCGATCCCGCCGTCGACGGTCGGGAATCCGGCCGGGAGGTAGGCGATGAGGGCGGCCCGGTCCTCGGACTTGGCGCGCTCCAGGGTGTCGGCCAGCAGCTGAATGTTCCCGCTCACTTGGTGTCCCTCTGGATCTCGGCGGCGCCCTCGGCGGCGGAGGCGTCGGCCTCGACCGCGGCGTCGGTGTCGTACAGGCCGAAGTAGCGGGCGGCCGTGTCCATGTCCTTGTCGCCGCGCCCGGACAGGTTGACCAGGATCAGCCCGTCCTTGCCGAGCTCCTTGCCGAGCTCCAGCGCGCCGGCGAGCGCGTGGGCGCTCTCGATGGCCGGGATGATGCCCTCGGTGCGGGACAGGAGCAGCAGCGCCTGCATGGCCGCGTCGTCCGTCACGGCCCGGTACTCGCCGCGCCCGCTGTCCTTGAGGTACGCGTGCTCGGGGCCGATGCCGGGGTAGTCCAGGCCCGCCGAGATCGAGTAGGGCTCGGTGATCTGGCCCTCCTCGTCCTGGAGGACGTACGACCGGGAGCCGTGCAGGATGCCCGGCTCGCCCGCCGACAGGGTGGCCGCGTGCTCACCGGTCTCGATGCCGTGCCCGGCGGGTTCGCAGCCGACGAGGCGCACGTCCGTGTCCGGGATGAAGGCGTGGAAGAGGCCGATGGCGTTGGAGCCGCCGCCGACGCAGGCGACGGCGGCGTCGGGCAGGCGCCCCGTGCGCTCCAGGATCTGCCGGCGCGCCTCGACGCCGATGACCCGGTGGAAGTCGCGGACCATGGCGGGGAAGGGGTGCGGTCCGGCGACCGTGCCGAAGAGGTAGTGCGTACGGTCGACATTGGCGACCCAGTCGCGGAACGCCTCGTTGATGGCGTCCTTCAGGGTCCGGCTGCCGGACTTCACGGCGACGACCTCGGCGCCGAGCATCCGCATGCGGGCGACGTTGAGCGCCTGGCGCTGCGTGTCGATCTCGCCCATGTAGATGGTGCATTCGAGACCGAAGAGGGCGCAGGCGGTGGCGGTGGCGACGCCGTGCTGGCCGGCGCCGGTCTCCGCGATCACACGGGTCTTGCCCATGCGCTTGGTGAGCAGCGCCTGGCCCAGCACGTTGTTGATCTTGTGCGAGCCGGTGTGGTTGAGGTCCTCGCGCTTGAGGAAGATCCGTGCGCCGCCCGCGTGTCCGGCGAACCGCGACACCTCGGTGAGCGAGCTGGGCCGGCCCGTGTAGTTGACCATGAGCTCGTTCAGCTCGGCCGCGAAGGCCGGGTCGGTCTTGGCCTTGTCGTACTCGACGGCGACCTCGTCGACCGCCGCGACGAGCGCCTCGGGGATGAACTTGCCGCCGTACGCGCCGAAGTAGCCCTCGACGCTGGGGACGGTGCCCTCGGGGTCCGGAATGAAGAAGTCAGAAGACATCCGACGTACTCCTCAGAAGGGGCTCGCGCCCCATGGAAGATCAACGAGTGGACTTCACCGTATGCGCCGCGCGCGAGTCCGCCCCGGTACGCCGCTCAGGGCGTGCGTACGGGCAGGACGGATCGCTGCGGTGCGCCTTCGGTGCGCCATCGCATGCCGTTGATCTGGCCGGGCTCGGAACCGATGTGGTACCGCACCCGGCGTCCTCGCACCCGCCGCGCCGGAGCCCGGCACCCGCGCGGACGGCACCCGCGCGCCAGCGGCGCGTGCGGGTCGCGCGCCCGCGCCCCGGCGAGCGGGCGAAGGCCCGGCCGGGTGCGTGCGGCGGTACGGCGGAGAGCGGTCATGGGGGTTTCGGTCAGCTCCGGCCGTGGCGCAGGGCCGGGTGGGCGCCCGCGGCGACGAGGTCGGCGACGGCGCCCTTCGGATCGCGGCCGGTGACCAGGGACTCGCCCACGAGCACCGCGTCGGCGCCCGCGTTGGCGTACGCGATCAGGTCGTGCGGGCCGCGGACGCCGGACTCGGCGACCGTGACGACGCCCGCGGGGATCTCCGGGGCGACCCGCTCGAACGTGCCGCGGTCGACCTTGAGCGTCTTGAGGTCGCGCGCGTTGATTCCGATGATCTTCGCGCCGGCCTCGACCGCGCGCTCGACCTCTTCCTCGTCGTGCGCCTCGACCAGCGGCGTCAGCCCGATGGACTCGGCCCGCTCGATCAGCGAGACCAGGGCCTCCTGCTCCAGGGCGGCCACGATCAGCAGCGCCAGGTCGGCGCCGTACGCCCGCGCCTCCCACAGCTGGTAGGCCGTGACGATGAAGTCCTTGCGCAGCACCGGGATGTCGACCCTGGCGCGTACGGCCTCCAGGTCGGCCAGCGAGCCGCCGAAGCGCCGCTGCTCGGTGAGTACGGAGATGACGGCCGCGCCGCCCGCCTCGTAGTCGGCGGCGAGCCCGGCGGGATCGGCGATCGCGGCGAGCGCGCCCTTGGAGGGACTGGAACGCTTGACCTCGCAGATGACCTTGACGCCGTCGCCGCGCAGCGCGGCGACTCCGTCCTTGGCCGGGGACGCCTTGGCCACGCGGTCCTTGAGCTCGTCGAGACTGACGCTTGCCTGCCGCTCCGCAAGGTCGGCGAGCACGCCTTCAATGATCTCGTCGAGCACACTCACGCGAGCGGTCCCCTTCCGGGACGGTGATGACTGTCGGTGGGCCGGGATCAGCCATACCAATGGTATCCGCAGGAGGCCTCAGGTCTCGCACCGACCGGGCGCCAGTCCCACTCCCTGGAACTTCACGGAGCGAGCGACGAGCCGAACGGCAGGTTCCGGACGACGCTGAAGACCGCCGCCACCACGCCGATGCTCCACCAGTGGACGGGCCTGAGGGTGATCCGCGTCGGGGTTCCCCGGGCCGCGCGTACCACCCATACGGACCAGAGCACGGCGAAGACCCCGTAGCCGACGACCGCCATGGCGTTGGAACCGAACGCACCGGCCAGATCGCCGGTGGCGGCGGCGTGCGCGCTGCGCAGGCCGCCGCAGCCGGGGCAGTAGATCCCGGTGAGCTGGAGCAGCGGGCAGACCGGGTAGTGGCCCGGCTCGTTGGGGTCGACGGCGCCGACGTACGCGAAGGCCGCGGCGACGCCCGCCAGCGTGACCGCCGGTGCGGCGAGCCGCCGGGCGAGTGGGGCCGCAGCGGGGCCGGCAGGGGCGGGCGAGGGGGGCTGGGCAGGCGAAGGCATGGCGTCCACGCGCCGATTGTCCCCGCTCATGAGGAAAGGCGCAGCCCCCGGGGGCTGCGCCTCGCGTCAGAACCGCGTCCGCGCCGGGATCCGCGCTGGGTCAGTGGGTCTGGATCTGGCTCAGGGGCTGCGCCCGGCCGGCCTCTTCACGCGCCCGCCGCGCTTCCTCGGACTCCTTCGGCGCGCCGAGACCCGCGGCCTTCATGGCCAGGCCGACGACACCACCGAGCAGGATCACGACGATTCCGGCCCAGAAGCCGAGCGGATTGGCCAGCACCGTGAAGGCGCCCGAAATGCAGAAACCGATGAAGGAGATGGTGACACCGGTCCAGGCGGCCGGGTTGTGTCCGTGGCTGCTGCCCGCCATGAGTTGCTCCTCGTTGCTGTTGCTCTGTGGTGAGTCCGTGAGTCGTGCGCTCGTCACTCATTGTCCCGTACGCGGACCGGCGGCGTGATCTCGGGGTCATGCGTCGCGCGTCGGGTCCTCACCGCGGTCGAGGGCCTTCCAGAGGTCCTCGGGCCGGTCCGGGTCCGGGGCGGCGGGCGCCCTGCGGGGCCGTGGGCTGCCGTCGCGCTCGTAACGGCCCGACATGGCGGGCCACTTCCGGCCGCACCACAGCGCGAGGAGGCCGGCGATCAGGATGAGCAGGCCGCCGGCCGCGGTCACGTACGGCCAGGCGGTGTGGCTCAGCGAGGAGGCCGTCGCGGCGGCGTCGCCGGTCATCTCCGCGGCCTTCTCGTCGAGGGCGGCTCCGCCGGACGCGCCGAGGAAGGCCGTGACGGCGGCGCCCGCGCCGCTCAGCGCGAGCAGCACGGAGACCAGCAGGCGGCCCGTCCTGCGGACGGCGAAGACCGCGACGAGCGCGGCGAGGCCGACGACGGCCAGCGCCGCGGGGGCGCCGGTGACGTCCTGGCCCTCGACGTCGAGCGGCAGCCTGCCGCCCCCGGCGGCCGCCGCGCCCTCGGCCCAGGTCCGGCCCGAGCCGAGGAGCACGACGGCGGCGCCGAGGGCACCGAGCAGCAGCGCGGCGGCGAGGCTGCGACGGCCCGTGGGGGCGGCCGGCGCGGCTTCGCTTCGCGGAATCGGAAGGGGTACGGGGGATGCGGCACTCACGTACTCCACTATCCCTTACGTCCCTTCCGCGCTCGGAGGGGGACTCAGAGGCGGTTCGCCGTGTGCACCGCGCGCAGCACCGCCGCCGCCTTGTTGCGGCACTCGGTGTCCTCGGCGACGGGGTCCGAATCCGCCACCACACCCGCGCCGGCCTGCACGTACGCCGTGCCGTCGCGGAGCAGGGCGGTGCGGATGGCGATGGCGGTGTCGGAGTCGCCCGCGAAGTCGAGGTAGCCGACGCAGCCGCCGTACAGGCCGCGCCGCGACGGCTCCAGCTCCTCGATGATCTGCATGGCGCGCGGCTTCGGGGCGCCGGAGAGCGTTCCGGCCGGGAAGCAGGCGGTCAGGACGTCGAAGGCGCTGAGGCCCGGCGCGACACGGCCCGTCACGGTCGACACGATGTGCATGACGTGCGAGTACCGCTCGACGGACATGAAGTCGACGACCTCGACGCTGCCGGGCTCGCAGACCCGGCCCAGGTCATTGCGGCCGAGGTCGACGAGCATCAGGTGCTCGGCGCGCTCCTTGGGGTCGGCGAGCAGTTCGTCGGCGAGCGCCTGGTCCTCCTGCGGCGTGGCGCCGCGCGGCCGGGTCCCGGCGATCGGGTGCACCATCGCGCGCCCGTCCTCGACCTTGACCAGCGCCTCGGGGCTGGAGCCGACGACGTCGAAGCCGTCGAAGCGGAAGAGGTACATGTACGGCGACGGGTTGGTGGCGCGCAGGACCCGGTAGACGTCCAGCGCGCTCGCCGTGCACGGCGTCTCGAAGCGCTGCGACGGTACGACCTGGAAGGCCTCGCCCGCGCGGATGCGCTCCTTGATGTCGTCGACGGCGGCCTGGTATGCCTCGCCGCCCCACAGGGCGGTGTACGGCGGGAGTGCGGAGGGGGGCAGGGCGGCGGGCGTGGTCGGCACGGCCCGGCTGAGGTCGGTCTCCATCGCGTCGAGCCGGGCGAGCGCGTCGGCGTACGCCTCGTCGACGCCCGTGTCGAGGTCGTTGTGGTTGATCGCGTTGGCGATCAGCAGGACCGAGCCGTCCCAGTGGTCGAGCACGGCGAGGTCCGAGGTGAGCAGCATGGTCAGCTCGGGCAGTTGGAGGTCGTCCCGCCCGTGCTCGCCGATCCTCTCCAGGCGGCGTACGACGTCGTACCCGAGGTAGCCGACCATGCCGCCGGTGAACGGCGGCAGGCCGCCCGCGAGGTCGCGCGGGGTGTGCAGGGCCTCGACGGTGGTCCGCAGCGCGTCGAGCGGGTCGCCGTCCACGGGTACGCCGACGGGCGGCGTACCGAGCCAGTGCGCCCGGCCGTCGCGGGCGGTGAGGGTGGCGGCGCTGCGCACGCCGACGAAGGAGTACCGGGACCAGGAGCGCCCGTTCTCGGCGGACTCCAGGAGGAAGGTGCCGGGGCGCTCGGCGGCGAGCTTGCGGTAGAGGCCGACCGGGGTGTCGCCGTCCGCGAGCAGCCTGCGGCTGACGGGGATGACACGGCGGTCGACGGCCAGCTTGCGGAAGGTCTCGATGTCCATGGTGTCGGTGGCCTTACTGCGCGAGCGCGAGCGGGAGGACGTCGGAGTCGAAGCAGGTGCGGTCGCCGGTGTGGCACGCGGCGCCGACCTGGTCGACCCGGACCAGCACGGTGTCGGCGTCGCAGTCGAGCGCGACGGACTTGACGTACTGGAAGTGTCCGGAGGTGTCGCCCTTGACCCAGTACTCCTGGCGGCTGCGCGACCAGTACGTGCAGCGGCCGGTGGTGAGGGTCCGGTGGAGCGCCTCGTCGTCCATCCAGCCGAGCATCAGCACCTCACCGGTGTCGTACTGCTGGGCGATGGCCGGTACCAGGCCGTCGGCGCTGCGCTTGAGGCGGGCTGCGACGGCGGGGTCGAGGCGGCTGGGGCGGGGGGTACCCGGGTGGGGGGTGCCTGGCTGGGGCGTGCTGGTCATGTGCGCCATTGTGCCGCGCCCGCGGGCTCCGGCACGGACGTCGTCCGGTCATTGGACGCGCGGCGCCGTGGTCGTGGCGGGGCAACGGCCGTACGCTGGCCATCATGTCGACCCATGCCAAGCGTGAACGGCTCCTTCTCGCAGATCTCCTGGAAGCGGCCGGACCCGACGCCCCGACGCTGTGCGACGGCTGGAAGACCCGCGATCTCGCCGCCCACATGGTGGTGCGCGAGCGCCGCGCGGACGCCGCGGGCGGGATAATGCTGGGGCCGCTGAAGGCCCGCCTGGAGCGGGTGCAGGCCGAGTTCGCCGCCAAGCCGTACGAGGAACTGATCCAGCTCATCCGTACGGGTCCGCCCCGCATGTCCCTGTACGCCCTCAAACAGGTCGACGAGGCCGCCAACACCGTCGAGTTCTACGTCCACGCCGAGGACGTCCGGCGGGCCCAGCCCGACTGGACGCCGCGCGAGCTCGACGCGGTCTTCGCCAACGCCCTGTGGTCGCGGATCGAGAAGATGGCCCGCGTCCTCGGCCGGAAGTCACCGGTGGGGATGGTGCTGCGGCGCCCGGACGGCCAGACTGCGGTGGCGCACCGCGGGACGCCGGTGGTGACGGTGACCGGCGAGCCGGGTGAGCTGGTGCTGTTCGCCTTCGGGCGGCAGGACGCGGCGCGGGTGGAGCTGGAGGGCGACAAGGACGCGATCTCCCGTCTCCAGGACGCCAGGCTCGGTATCGCCATGTAGCGGACGACGTCTTCAGTGCGGGAGTTCGGCGCGGCGCAGGTCCCGGACGCAGAGGCCGGCCAGCGCGCCCGCCGCGCACACTCCCGCGCTGACCGCGAAGACCGGCCGAGTGCCCCAGGCGTCGATCGCCACGCCCACGACCGGATGGCAGAGCGGGGCGAGGCCCAGGGCGAAGAGCATCTGGACCGAGGTGACGCGGCCCAGGCAGGCGGGGGCGCTGTGGGTCTGGACGAGTGCGGCGCCGAGGGCGCCGCCGAGCCCGGCGAACAGCCCGATCAGGACCCCGGCGACGATGGCGAGCGCGGCGTTCGGCACGAACGCGAGGGCGCCGACGGGCACGGCGCCGGCGAGCAACGCCAGGCACTGCACGAGTCCCGCGCGCTCCAGCCGCCCCCGGACCGCGATCAGCAGTGAGGCCGCAGCCGCGCCCGCGCCGAAGGCGGCGACGATCCAGCCCATGCCGGCGGCGCCCCAGCCGCGCTGCTGGGCGAGCAGGGTGAGGCCGATGTTGAGCGGCCCGACGAAGCCGAGCTCGCCGATGGCGATGACGAGGATCACCGGGGCGAGTACGCGGTGGTGGCGGATGTGGCGCAGCCCGTCGGCCAGTTCCCGCCGGGCGGTGCCGCGGACGGCCTCGGCGCCGTCGGCGGGCAGCGGAGCGATCCGCACGGCGAACAGCAGCGCGAGCGACGCGGCGAACAGCGCTCCGGCGGCGGCGAAGGCGGCGGCCGACCCGCCCAGCGCGACCACGAGCCCGCCGAGCGGCGCCCCGGTGACGTGGGCGACGCGCGCCGCGAGGCCGCGCAGTCCCTGGAGGCGGGCCAGTTGCGCGGGTCCGGCGATCCGGGGCGGCAGGGCTCCGACGGCGGGCAGGAAGAGGGCGTCGACGGTGCCGAAGACCAGCGCCACCGTGATCAGCAGCCCGAGGGAGGGGCTGGTCAGGAGCAGCGCCGCCGCCGTACCGAGGATCACCGCGCAGCGCACGGCGTCGCTGCCGATGACGACCCTCCGCGGCCCGAAGCGGTCGGCGAGCACTCCCCCGCCGAGCATCAGCACGGCGCGCGGTACGGAGCCGAGCGCGAGGACGAGGCCGGCCTGGGCGGGGCTTCCGGAGCGGGCCGCCTCCCAGGCCAGAGCCATGAAGTAGACGCTGTCGCCGACCATCGAGGCCGTGTACGCGCCGAGCCAGCGCAGCACGTTGACGTCACGGTGACGGTAGTGCCCGCCGAGCGGGAAAGCTCCCCGCTCGGCGGGCACGTGCGGCCCGCCCGGCACCCGAGGGCGCGCCCCGGGGAGGCAGCTAGCGGACCGGGTGGCCCGCCTCGCGCAGGCTGTCCTTGACCTGGGAGATGCGCAGGTCGCCGAAGTGGAAGACCGACGCCGCCAGTACCGCGTCCGCCCCCGCCGCGATCGCCGGCGGGAAGTGGGCCAGGCGGCCCGCGCCGCCGGAAGCGATCACCGGCACCGTGACGTGCTTGCGCACCGCCGCGATCATCTCCGTGTCGTAGCCGTCCTTGGTGCCGTCCGCGTCCATCGAGTTGAGCAGGATCTCGCCCGCGCCCAGCTCGGCCGCCCGGTGCGCCCACTCGACCGCGTCGATGCCGGCGGACTTGCGGCCGCCGTGCGTGGTGACCTCGAAGGAGCCGGATTCCGTACGGCGTGCGTCGACCGACAGGACCAGGACCTGGCGGCCGAAGCGCTCCGCGATCTCGCGGATCAGGTCGGGGCGGGCGATCGCGGCGGTGTTGACGCCGACCTTGTCCGCGCCGGCCCGCAGCAGCTTGTCGACGTCCTCGGTGGTGCGTACGCCGCCGCCGACCGTCAGCGGGATGAAGACCTGCTCGGCGGTGCGGCGCACCACGTCGTACGTCGTCTCGCGGTTGCCGGACGACGCCGTGATGTCGAGGAACGTCAGCTCGTCGGCGCCCTCCGCGTCGTACAGCTTGGCCATTTCGACGGGGTCGCCCGCGTCGCGCAGGTTCTGGAAGTTGACGCCCTTCACGACCCGGCCGTTGTCGACGTCCAGGCAGGGGATCACTCGGACCGCGAGGGTCATGACGCGCGACCTCCTCGGTAGGCCTCGATCTCGATCTCGACGACCAGGCTCGGGTCCACGAAGCCCGAGACGATGATCATTGACGCGGCCGGACGGACGTCGTCGAACAGTTCCTTGTGGGCGCGGCCGATGTCGTCCACGTCCCGGGCGTGCGTGAGGTACATGCGGGTGCGCACGACGTCCTCGCGCCCGAGGCCGAGCTGCTCCAGTGCGCCGAAGGCGACGCCGAAGGCGGTGACGGTCTGCTGGTACGGCGTACCGGCGTCGATGACACCGTCCACGACCGACGTGCAGCCCGACACCAGGACCAGCCCGTTCGGCAGCTCCACGGCGCGGGAGTAGCCGAACTCCTCCTCCCAGGGGGCGCCGGTCGAGACCCGGCGCACGGAAGCGGAGGAGCCCGAAAGGGGTTCCGTCATTCCGAGACCGCCTTCAGCGCCTCTTCCAGCGTGAACGCCTTCGCGTACAGGGCCTTGCCGACGATCGCGCCCTCGACGCCCTGCGGGACGAGCGACGCGATCGCGCGCAGGTCGTCGAGGGAGGAGACGCCACCGGAGGCGACGACGGGCTTGTCGGTCGCGGCGCAGACGTTCTTCAGGAGCTCCAGGTTCGGGCCCTGGAGCGTGCCGTCCTTGGCGATGTCGGTGACGACGTAACGTGCACAGCCCTCGGAGTCGAGGCGGGCCAGCGTCTCGTAGAGGTCGCCGCCGTCGCGGGTCCAGCCGCGGCCGCGCAGGGTCGTGCCCCGTACGTCCAGGCCGACCGCGATCTTGTCGCCGTGCTCGGCGATGACCTTGGCGACCCACTCGGGGGTCTCCAGCGCGGCCGTGCCGAGGTTGACGCGCTTGCAGCCGGTGGCGAGCGCCGCGGCGAGCGAGGCGTCGTCGCGGATGCCGCCGGACAGCTCGACCTTGATGTCCATGGAGCGGGCGACCTCGGCGATCTGCGCCCGGTTGTCGCCGGTGCCGAAGGCCGCGTCGAGGTCGACGAGGTGCAGCCACTCGGCGCCCGCCCGCTGCCAGGCGAGGGCGGCCTGGAGCGGGTCGCCGTACGACGTCTCCGAGCCGGACTCGCCATGGACGAGGCGCACGGCCTGGCCGTCGCGGACGTCGACGGCGGGGAGCAGTTCGAGCTTCTGGGACATCAGAGGGTTCCGATCCAGTTGGTCAGCAGCTGGGCACCGGCGTCGCCGGACTTCTCGGGGTGGAACTGGGTCGCCCACAGCGCGCCGTTCTCGACGGCCGCCACGAAGGGCTCACCGTGCGTGGTCCAGGTGACCCTGGGCGCGCGGATCTTGGGGTTGGTGACTTCCAGGCTCCAGTCGTGCACGGCGTACGAGTGCACGAAGTAGTAGCGCGCGTCGGCGTCGAGGCCGCCGAACAGCTCGCTGTCCGCGGGCGCTTCGACGGTGTTCCAGCCCATGTGCGGGACGACGGGCGCCTGGAGCGGGCCGACCGTGCCGGGCCACTCGTCGAGCCCCTCGGTCTCCACGCCGTGCTCGATGCCGCGCTCGAAGAGGATCTGCATGCCCACGCAGATGCCCATGACCGGGCGGCCGCCGGCGAGCCTGCGGCCGACGATCCAGTCGCCGCGCGCCTCGCGCAGCCCCTTCATGCAGGCGGAGAAGGCTCCGACGCCGGGGACGAGGAGCCCGTCCGCGTTCATGGCCTTGTCGAAGTCGCGGGTGATCTCGACGTCCGCGCCGACGTGGGCCAGCGCCCGTTCGGCGGACCGGACGTTGCCGAAGCCGTAGTCGAAGACGACGACCTTCTTGCTCGTGTCGCTCATTCCCAGAGTCCTTGGATTCGCATGACACCGGCGACCAGGCACATCACGGCGCCGATACCCAGAAGCACGACGAGGCCCTTGGGCAGCTCCTGCTTCCAGAAGGAGTACACGCCGCCGAGCAGGAAGAGCCCGACGACGATCAGGATGGTGGAGAGGCCGGTCACAGTGCGCCCTTGGTCGAGGGGAGGATGCCGGCGGCGCGCGGGTCGTGCTCCGAGGCGTACCGCAGGGCACGGGCCAGGGCCTTGAACTGGCACTCCACGATGTGGTGCGCGTTGCGCCCGTACGGGACGTGCACGTGCAGGGCGATCTGGGCCTGCGCGACGAAGGACTCCAGGATGTGCCGGGTCATCGTCGTGTCGTACTCGCCGATCATCGGCGCCATCTTCTCCGGCTCGGTGTGCACGAGGTACGGGCGGCCGGAGAGGTCCACGGTGACCTGGGCGAGCGACTCGTCCAGTGGAACCGTGCAGTTGCCGAAGCGGTAGATGCCGACCTTGTCGCCGAGCGCCTGCTTGAAGGCGGCGCCGAGCGCGAGGGCGGTGTCCTCGATGGTGTGGTGCGAGTCGATGTGCAGGTCGCCGTCGGTCTTCACGGTGAGGTCGAAGAGGCCGTGGCGGCCGAGCTGGTCGAGCATGTGGTCGTAGAAGCCGACGCCCGTCGACACATCGACCTTGCCGGTGCCGTCGAGGTCGATCTCGACGAGGACCGAGGTCTCCTTGGTGGTGCGCTCGACGCGTCCTACGCGGCTCATGAGCTCTGCTCCTTCTTGAGTTCGCGTACCGCATCGAGGAACGCGTCGTTCTCTTCGGGGGTGCCGGCGGTGACCCGCAGCCAGCCCGGTACGCCGTTGTCCCGGACCAGGACTCCGTGGTCGAGGATCCGCTGCCACGCGGCGTGGGAGCCGGCGGCGCCGTCGAACCGGCCGAACTGGACGAAGTTCGCGTCCGAGTCCGTGACCTCGTATCCGATGGCGCGCAACTCGGTGACCAGGCGGTCCCGCTCGGCCTTGAGCTGCTCGACGTACCCCAGCAGCGTATCGGTGTGCTCCAGCGCGGCGAGCGCGGTGGCCTGCGTGACGGACGACAGGTGGTACGGCAGCCGCACCAGCTGTACGGCGTCGACCACGGCGGGGTCGGCCGCGAGGTAGCCCAGGCGCAGACCGGCGGCGCCGAACGCCTTGGACATGGTGCGGGAGAGCACCATGTTCGGCCGGCCCCCGATCAGCGGCAGCAGGGACGGGTGGTGACTGAACTCGCCGTACGCCTCGTCGACGACGACCAGGGACGGCTTGGCCGCCTGGGCGGCCTCGTACAGCGCGAGGACGGTGTCCGCGCCGACCGCGGTGCCCGTGGGGTTGTTGGGCGAGGTGATGAAGACGACGTCGGGGCGGTGCTCGGCGATGGCCTTCTCGGCCGCGGCGACGTCGATGGTGAAGTCCTCGTGGCGCGGTCCTGAGATCCAGCCGGTGCCGGTGCCGCGCGAGATGAGGCCGTGCATCGAGTACGACGGCTCGAAGCCGATCGCGGTACGCCCCGGGCCGCCGAAGGTCTGGAGCAGCTGCTGGATGACCTCGTTGGATCCGTTGGCCGCCCAGACGTTGGCCATGGCGACCTCGTACCCGGCGGTGCGGGTGAGGTAGCGGGCCAGTTCGGTGCGGAGTTCGACCGCGTCCCGGTCCGGGTAGCGGTTGAGTTCGCGGGCCGCGTCGCGCACGCGCTCGGCGATGCGTTCGACGAGCGCCTCGGGCAGCGGGTACGGGTTCTCGTTGGTGTTGAGGCGTACGGGCACGTCCAGCTGCGGCGCGCCGTACGGGGACTTGCCGCGCAGCTCGTCGCGGATGGGCAGATCGTCGATGCGGACGCTGCGGGTCATTCCGTCGGCACCTTCCATCCGAACCGCGCCTTGAGGGCCGCGCCGTGCGCCGGCAGGTCCTCCGCCTCGGCCAGCGTCACCACGTGGTGCGTGACCTCGGCGAGCGCCTCGCGCGTGTAGTCCACGATATGGATGCCGCGCAGGAACGACTGGACCGACAGGCCCGACGAGTGGCAGGCGCAGCCGCCGGTCGGCAGGACGTGGTTGGAGCCGGCGCAGTAGTCGCCGAGCGAGACCGGGGCGTACGGGCCGACGAAGATCGCGCCGGCGTTGCGTACGCGCCGGGCGAGCGCGGCGGCGTCGGCGGTCTGGATCTCCAGGTGCTCGGCGCCGTACGCGTCGACGACCTTGAGGCCCTCCTCCATGGAGTCGACCAGGACGATCGAGGACTGCTTGCCGCCCAGCGCCGGAATGATCCGGTCGTCGCTGTGCTTGGTGGCCGCGACCTGCGGCTCCAGCTCCTTGACGACCGCGTCCGCGAGCTCCTCGGAGTCCGTCACCAGCACGGCGGCGGCCAGCGGGTCGTGCTCGGCCTGGCTGATCAGGTCGGCGGCGACGTGCGCCGGGTCGGCGGTGGCGTCGGCGAGGACCGCGATCTCGGTCGGGCCGGCCTCGGTGTCGATGCCGATCAGTCCGGTGAAGTAGCGCTTGGCGGCGGCGACCCAGATGTTGCCGGGGCCCGTGACCATGTTGACCGGCGCGCACTCGTCGGTGCCGTACGCGAACATCGCGACGGCCGTGGCGCCGCCCGCGGCGTACACCTCGTCGATGCCGAGCAGCGCGCAGGCCGCCAGGATCGTCGGGTGCGGCAGGCCGCCGAACTCCTTCTGCGCGGGGGAGGCGAGGGCGATGGACTCGACGCCCGCCTCCTGCGCGGGGACCACGTTCATGATCACGGAGGAGGGGTAGACGGAGCGGCCGCCGGGTGCGTAGAGGCCCACCCGCCCGACCGGCACCCACCGCTCGGTGACCGTGCCGCCGGGCACGACCTGGGTGGTGTGCTCGTCGCGGCGCTGCTCGCGGTGGACGATCCTGGCGCGCCGGATCGACTCCTCCAGCGCGGCCCTGACCCTGGGGTCGAGCTGCTCCAGGGCGGTGCTCAGCGCTTCGGCCGGGACCCGTACGCGCTCCAGCTTCACACCGTCGAACTTCTCCGCGTATTCGATCAGCGCCGCCGTGCCCCGATGATGCACGTCCTCGCAGATGGGCCGCACCTTGTCGAGGGCGGCCTGTACGTCGAATTCGGCACGGGGCAGCAGGTCGCGCAGGTCGGCGCCCTCGGGGAGGGCGTCACCGCGCAGATCGATTCGAGAGATCACGCTGCCAATTCTCTCAGACCCCATCCGGCAGCCGAGCCTCTGTATCACTGGCTGATACACGTCTCACGCGTCATTCATGACTACACGCGTTCAGTCCGTCACCCAGAGGGAAGAACGGCTGTACGAGTCGACGAAAGGGGCGGCCTTGACCGAGCCGCAGCAAGACGTCGAAGCGCCCGACTGGCTCAGTGTCTCCGAAATGGGCATGTGGCAGGCGTTCCGCAACGGCAGTACGTACGACCTCCGCACCCGCAATCCCGTCCTCGACGACCCCCTGTCCATCCGGCCATGGCCCCCGGAGCGCAGCGTCCGCGCCCGCGTCGTCGCGCTGCTGCTGCTCAGCGGACCGCCCGCGCTGCCCGGGCGGGTCGCCGCGCTCAAGCTCGTCGGCGTACAGATCACGGGGACCCTCAATCTCGCGGGCGGGCGGGTCGAGCCGTACGTCGAGATGAGCGGCTGCCGCTTCGAGAAGGAGGTACTGCTGCCCGAGTGCCACTTCACCACACTGCGCATGGTGGGGTGCGCCATCCCCCGGCTGGAGGCGGCCCGGCTGCATACGGAGGGCGATCTGCACCTGCCGCGCTGCAGCGTCCCCGGCGGCATCCGGCTCACCGACGCCCAGATCGGTACGGACCTGCTGATCAGCCAGATCGTCGTACGCCAGGACCGCAACGGCCGCTCGATCGCCGCGGACGGCCTGTCCGTCGCCCAGGACCTCCAGGCGGAGATGATCGAGTCGCACGGCGAGTTCAGCCTGCGCGGCGCGAAGGTCGGGGTCTCACTGAGCCTGCGCGGCAGCCGGCTGCGCAGGCCGTACGGCGTGGAGGGGCGGCGGGCGCTGAACGCTCCGCAGATGACGGTGGAGCGCACGCTCTACATGACGCCGGCGGGGATCGGGCCCCGGGGCGCGGCGCCGGGGACCACTCCGCCGTACGGCATCGGGAACACACCGGTACGCGGCACCCGCGTACAGCGGTTCGAGTGCGAGGGCGGGCTGCGGCTGGACGACGGGCGGTTCGGGGACGCCGTGGACTTCGACGGCGCGCGGTTCGTCATGTCGCTCGGGCAGGAACTGTCGATGCGCCGGGTCCAGACGCCCGAGCTGCGGTTCCTGTGCGAGCGGCCGGAGGAGGGGAAGGTGGTGCTGTCCGGGGCGAAGGTCGGCAACCTGGTGGACAAGGCGGACAGCTGGCCGCGGCCGGGCGGGCTCGCCATGGGCGGTTTCACGTACGACTGCCTCGTACCGCGCGGGCTGTTCCCGCTCTCGCAGCGGCTGGAGTGGGTGACGGCGGCGACTCCGGAGTACGCCCCCGAACCGTACGAGCGGCTCGCCGCCGTACTGCGCGGCAGCGGGGAGGACGCCGACGCCCGCGAGGTGCTCCTGGCCAAGCAGCGCCGGCGGCGCGAGACGCTGCCGCTCGCCGGGAAACTGTGGGGCTTCCTCCAGGACTGGACGGTGGCGTACGGCTACCGTCCGGGCCGGGCGGCCGTGTGGATGGCCGTGCTCTGGGCGGCGGGCACGGTGGCGTTCACCCGGCTCGACCCGGATCCGCTCAAGCCCGGGGAGCATCCGCAGTGGAACCCCTCCCTCTTCTCGCTCGACCTGCTGCTGCCGGTGATCGATCTGGGGCAGGACGGGCACTGGCTGCTGCGGGACGGCTGGCAGTGGGCGGCGACCGGGCTGATCCTGCTCGGCTGGATCCTGGCGACGACGGTCGCGGCGGGGGCGTCACGGCTGCTGCGGCGCGGCTGACCGGACCGGAACCCGCCCGGCGGACGAGGGCGGGGGCGGCTTCCGGGCCGGGATCGGGGACGCAGTCCACCCCGCCCCCGCCCCCCGCCTCTTTGCCGTCCCTTGACCTGTCGGCGCACAACCTTTCCGGTCGATGCGAAAGCTTCACAGAACCCTCTGGCGCGGCTCCGACCTGCGGTTTTCAATGGTCCCCACCATGTCATTCCTTCGCGCTCTGACCAGCACCGCGCGCATGATCCGCCACGCCCCGGAGCTCGGCTCCGGCCTGCCGGGCGACGACCAGGTGCTGCTCGACGTTCCCGACGGGCGACTGGGCCCGGCCCTGGTCGCCGCGGCCCTGGGCGACCACGGCCCCGCTGCCGATCTCCTCGCCGCCACCCGCGAGGGCGCCGAGTGGGAGAACCGCGACCGGTACACGGTCCGCCTCGCCACTTTCGCGCACAGCCGGCAGGACTGGCTCGACAGCTGGCTGGCCGCCGCCCCGCACCACCCCGACGCCCTGCTCGTCAAGGCCGAGCTGTCGGTGCGCAGGCTCTGGGACTCACC
Organism: Streptomyces sp. Wb2n-11; assembly: GCF_001049855.1. Taxonomy (NCBI): domain Bacteria; kingdom Bacillati; phylum Actinomycetota; class Actinomycetes; order Kitasatosporales; family Streptomycetaceae; genus Streptomyces; species Streptomyces sp. Wb2n-11. Next base: position 5,260,270 of record NZ_CVPB01000001.1, on the reverse strand, counting down.
GGCCCGCGCCGAGCGGCTGCGCGAAGCGGCCCCGCTGATCGGGGCGGCGGCCGACGCCGCTCCGCGCGATCCGGTGCCGTGGCGCATCGCCCTCGACCACGCGCGCGGCATCCGCGCCGCGCACACCGCCTTCGAGGAACTGTGGGCCCAGGCGGTGAACCGCTCCGCGCACCACTACGGGTGTCACGTCTCCGCGCTCCAGTACCTCTCCGCGCAGTGGCACGGCTCGCACCGCGAGTGCTTCGACTTCGCCGAGCAGGCCGCCGAAGACGCCCTGCCGGGATCGCTGGTGCAGGCGCTGCCCGTACGCGCGGCCTTCGCGCACCTGCTGAGCGGTGCCGACGCGGCCCGCCCGGCCGCGGTGATCCCGTACGAGCGCGTCGACGCGGCGGCCGACCTGGCGATCGCCCTGTCCGCCGAGTACGCGGCGGGCGACCCGTGGCCGGCCGAGGTCCGCAACCTGCTGGTGTACGTCCTGGCCGCCCGGGGGCGGTGGGCCGAGGCTCTTGAACAGTTCCGGCTGATCGGGCCGTACGCGACCTCGTTCCCCTGGGCGCACCTGAGCGACGACGTGCTGGGCGCGTTCCTGGAAGTGCGTGACGCCGCGAGGATCCGGGTGGCCTCGGCGATGCCTTTGCGGCCTCTGCGCAGGACGGCCCGCCGGATCAGGCCGGACGGCCATTACGCTTAGCCGCTGTGACCACCGCTCGCCTGCCCCTCTTCCCGCTGAACTCGGTACTCTTCCCCGGCCTCGTACTGCCGCTGAACGTCTTCGAGGAGCGTTATCGCGCCATGATGCGCGACCTGTCGAAGGGCGCGGACTCCGGCGGCCCGGAGAACCCCTCCGACGCGTCCTCCTCCTTCTCCGAGGAGGAGGAGGAGGAGCCTCGCCGCTTCGTGGTCGTGGCCATCCGCGACGGCCGTGAGGTCGCCGCCACCGCCCCCGGCATGCCGGACGCCACGGCCATGGCCGAGCGGGGCCCCGCCGCGGGCTTCGGCCCGGACCCGATCCAGGCGTTCCACCGGGTGGGCTGCATCGCGGACGCGGCGACGATCCGCGAGCTCGGAGACGGCGGTTACGAGGTGCTGGCCACCGGGACGACCCGCGTCCGGCTCCTCTCCGTCGACGCGAGCGGCCCGTACCTCACCGCCGAGGTGGAGGAACTGCCCGAGGAGCAGGGCGACGACGCGGGCGCGCTGGCCGAGGCTGTGCTGCGGGCGTTCCGCAGCTACCAGAAGCGGCTGGCGGGCGCCCGTGAGCGCTCATTGGCCACCGGCGCGGAGCTGCCGGACGAGCCGTCCGTCGTCTCGTACCTGGTCGCCGCCGCGACGGTGCTGGACATCCCGGCGAGGCAGCGCCTGCTGCAGGCTCCCGACACCGCGACCCGGCTGCGTGAAGAACTGAAGCTCCTGCGCGCCGAGACGGCGGTGATCCGGCACCTGCCCTCGTTGCCGGCCACCGAACTGACCAGGAAACCCACCAGCCCCAACTGATCCGGAGGCAGAGCCGCAGTGGCCAAGAAGAAGCAGCAGTCCGCAGGCACGCCCGCGACGGTCGCCCTGGTGGCTGCGGGCACGGCGTACACCCTCCACGCGTACGAGCACGACCCCGCGGCCCCCTCGTACGGCGAGGAGGCGGCGCAGGCGATGGGTGTTTCTCCGGACCGCGTCTTCAAGACCCTGGTGGCCGACATCGACGGCACCTTGACAGTGGCGGTCGTCCCGGTGGCGGGCTCCCTCGACCTCAAGGCACTGGCGGCGGCGGTCGGCGGAAAGCGCGCGGCGATGGCGGATCCGGCGGCCGCGGAACGCACCACGGGGTACGTCCGCGGCGGCATCTCCCCGCTGGGGCAGCGCAGGAGGCTCCGCACGGTCCTGGACGCCTCGGCCTCGTCGTACGAGACGGTGTGCGTCTCGGCGGGCCGCCGCGGCCTGGAGGTCGAGCTGTCCCCGGCGGACCTGGCGGCGCTGACGGACGCGGTGATCGCCCCGATCGGCCGCGCGTAACCCGGCCGGCGGGCTCGTGGCGGGTCCGCCGACTGCGTACCGGCGCCGGCGGCGGCTTCAGGCGCGCGTGCCGTCCCCGGCGTCCGGTCCCGGGCCGGGTACGTCCGGGCCCGGATCCGGTACGGGCCCCGGGTCCCCGTACGCCGTCCCCCACTCCGATTCCGGGTCCCGCGGCCCGAAGAGAGCCGTCAGCGCCAGGTGGACGAGCATCGCGGCCATGGGCCACGCCAGCAGCGCCCCCTTCGCCCCGAGCTGGAGCGGCGCGTCGAACGCGACGCCCTGCCCGACCTCCCGCGCCCGCGCGACCACGTCGTCCGTCGGCCCGAACCAGACGCCGACACCCCACGCCAGCAGGGAGCCGAGCAGTCCGCCCAGCGCCAGCCCCACCACCAACGGGATGCCGCCGCGCCGGTTGAACCAGAAGACCAGGGCCGCGCTGACCGCGCCGAACGCGAGCGCCAGCAGCACGAACGTGCCGTCCGCGCCCACCGCTTCCTCGCTCTCGGTGTCCTTGAGGAAGACGGCCTTGTCGGTGGAGACGAGCGGCACGCGCGGCGCCAGCCACAGCCACAGCAGCCCCAGCGCGACGCCCAGGACCGTCAGCGCCAGGACCACCGCGAAGGCCCTGGCCACCTCCGCGGACAGACTGACGTCCTGCTCGCCGCCCCCGCCGCCGTCCCCGTCCGCCTCCGTGGCGGTCACGGCGTCGGGGCCGTGGCCGTGGCGGGGCCGGGACGGAAGTTGAGCGGCGGCCTGGGCGTCGGACTTCTGCCGGGGATCGTTCGGCGGCTGCCGGTGGGGCGGCGTCAGAGGAGCGGTCACCCTGCCATCGTGCCAGGCGCCCCGGGCCCACGCCTCATCGGACCGCTGCCGGCCGTCTAACGGACCGCTGCCCGCCGGTACGCCCAGGTGGCGATCGCCAGCGAGACGACCCCGACGGCCGCGCACACCGCCAGATCGAGCGCCACGGCGGGCCAGTCGGGGTGCGCGTCGAAGGTCCGCGCGAAAGCCTCGACGCCGTACGTCGAGGGCAGCAGGTCCCGGGCGTACGAAATCGGCGCGGGCAGCCGGTCCGCGGGCAGCACGCCCAGCAGCAGGGCCGCGGACATGCCCAGCTGTCCGAGTAGCGTCGCGAGTTCCTGCCGCGGCGCGAGCAGCCCCAGCGCCGCGCCCAGCCCGGCGAGCGCGGCCCCCGCCAGCGGAATCACCGCGGCCAGGACCCACAGGTGCGTGAGCGGCAGCTGGAAGAGCGTGCAGCCGACGACGGCCGTGACGAAGGTGCCGGGCACGGTGAAGGAGGCGTACGCGGCAGCCGTACCCAGCACCACCGCGGCAGGCGGCACCGGCAGCGTGGCGTAGTGGTCGAGGCCGCCGCTCGCCCGCAGCTGTCCGAAGTACTGGGCGAGCAGGTTCAGTGCGACAAAGGCGACCACGAGTACGCTCGACCCGGCGACGACCGCCCGTGCCTCGCCACCCCCGTCGACGACCCCGCGCATCAGAACCATGATCCCGACGGACTGGAACGTCGCCACGAACAGCAGCGGGATGCGCGCCACCCGCGCCCGGGACAGCTGCGCCCGGTAGACGGCGGCGAGCGACGGCAGCAGCCGGGCGCGGGGCGCGAGCGGCGCGGGCCCCCGGCCGGTCATGCCGACGGCCGCTCCTCCCACTTCCCCCTCTTCTTTCGCTTCTTTGATCCGCGTCTGCGCGGAACGGGTCTCCGCGGGCACGACACTCACGCCTTGACCAGCCCTTTCGTACGTCCGCCGAGTGCCAGGTACACGTCTTCGAGGCTCGGCGTCGCCAGCGTGAAGTCGTCGAGCGCGGCGAAGGCCGCGCCACCGGTCACGGCGGCCACCGCCGCCCGCGCCTCGTCGGGAGCCAGCCGCAGCACCCAGCGCCGCCCGGACTCCTGCGCGGATTCGCGCAGCGCCGCGACCTCGGGCACGTCCAGCGGCGCCCGCTCCCGCCACACGAGGTCGAGCCGCACCTCACCGGCGACGCGCGCCTTGAGCCCGGCGGGGGTGTCGCACGCGATCACCCGGCCGCTCTCCAGCACCGCGACCCGGTCCAGGACGGTCTCGGCCTCGATCACGTTGTGGGTGACGAGCAGGACGGTCGCACCGTTCTGCGCCCGCCGCCGGTCGACCGCCGCCCACACCGCGCGCCGCGCGACGGGGTCCATGCCGGTGGTCGGTTCGTCCAGTACGAGCACGGGCCGCTCGCCCACCAGCGCGGCGGCGAAGCAGGCGAGCCGCCGCTGTCCGCCGGACAGCTTCTTGAGCGGACGCCCGGCGATCTCGCCCAGTCCGAGCTCTTCGAGCACGTCGTCCCGCTCGGCCCGCGCGGCCTTCGCCGTGAGCCCGCGCAGGCGTCCGGTCGTCTCGGCGGCGAGGGACACGGTCAGTTCGTCCAGCGCGGTGGATTCCTGGCCGAGGTACCCGACGAGCCGCGAGGCCCGCTCGGGGTGGCGCACGAGGTCGTGCCCCAGCAGCTCGACGCTTCCGGAGTCCGGCCGCATGAGGCCGGTCAGCTGGCGTACGAGAGTGGATTTACCGGCACCGTTGGGCCCGAGCAGCCCGAAGATCTCGCCGCGCCGTACGTCGAGGGAGATCCCGTCCGTGGCCCGTACGGCCGGTGTCGCGGGAGTCCCGCGCCGGCCCCGGGCGGCGGGATACGTCTTGACCAGATCCCGCACGGCACACACGACTCCCGTGCCGCGTCCCGCCTGCGCTGTGCCCGTACTCACGAGGGACGAGCCTACGGGGTTCCCGGTCCAGCACCGGCGCCGGGGCGGCGGAGGCGCGGCGGAGCGGGCGCGGGGAACGGCCTTCTTTCCCCCTGCCCGCCGCCGCGCTACTCCCCCGCCGTCGCGTGCTCGGCCGCGGCCCGTACGTCGATCTCGCGCCAGAAGCCCGCCCTGATCGCGTACCGGTCGTGCTCGTCGATCTGGTCGTCCTTGTGTGCCAGCAGCCCGAACCGCGCCGCGTACCGCAGCAGCTCACCGTCGATGCGGTGCGGGATCCTCGGGTACATCGTCGAGAGCTTCTGGGTGTGGCCCGGATCCGGCAGCCGCTCCATCCACCGCCGGGCGAAGACCTGCCCGACCTCGAAGGGATCGCCGCCGACCGTGGTGATGTCCTCCTCGCGGTCCGCCCAGCGCTGTTCCGCGCTGGTCAGCTGGGCCAGCGTCGGCAGCGAGGCGGTCTCGGCCGGCTCACCGAGAGGGCTGCCGCCGGGGCGTTCCGCCCAGCCCTTGTCCGACGACCAGCGCAGGGTCGCCCCGGTGGTGCCGGCCGTCGTCCCGTTCGCCGTCCCGGTCCCGGCCGAATGCTGCGCCGCCTGCGCGCCGGGACCGCGCAGGCTCGCGAGGTCCTTCGGGGTCGGCACGCCCCTGGCGCCGTGCGGCGGATGCGCCTCGCCGGACCCGTTCGCGGCGGAAGTGCACGCGGGGGCCGACGGGGAGGCGGGACCCGCGGCCGAGGATCCGTTGCGTACGGCCGTGCCCGTACCCGGCCCTGTTTCTCCGTCCGGGGCTTCGGTCCGTGCCTGCGCCTGGGCCTGCGCCGCCCGCTCCGCCGAAGCGGCGAGCGCCGACTCCGGCAGCGGGGCCGACAGGATCGCGGCGATCTCCGGCCGCGGCACCGGCGGCGGCGCGCAGATCCCGGTGAGGTCCTTGGCCCGTACGGCCTTGGTGATCCACACCCGGTCCAGCACGCGCCGTTCGTCGGCCTCGGCGACCAGGTCCTCGGACTGGTTGTAGTCCCCGTCGGCGGCCTGCACCGCCCACAGGTGGACCGCTACACCGTGTTCCTTGGCGGACATCAGCCCCGGTAGCAGATCACCGTCCCCGGTCACCAGCACGATGTCCGAGCAGGCGCGATTTCTGGCCAGTTCGGTCAGCTCCGCGTGCATCGCCGCGTCGACGCCCTTCTGCGCCCAGCGCCCGTCGCTGCGGGTCAGCGCCCCGAGCCTGACCGTCACGCGCGGCATGACCCGCAGCCGCCGGTGCTCGGGCTGCGGTACGCGGTCGGGGGCGCCGTCGAACCAGTAGATGCGGAGCAGCGGCTGCTGGGTGTCCGCTTCGGCACGTTCTCGCAGGCCCTGGATGAGGGCCGTGTGATCCACCGTGATGCGGGATCGGGCCGGTTCTCCGGCGAGCAGGCTCGCGGCGGCGCCCAGCAGGTAGCCGGCGTCCACCAGGACGACGCAGCGGTCCACGCGTTCCACCCTCTTTCGGGAACCTCGGGATCGGAAGGTGCTTCGGGAGTGCTTCGGGCTTCCTTCGAGTCTGCCCGACTACATGGGGGTTAACGGCGGGAACTCGATCATCGGCGTGGCGAATAACGAAGTTGTTCCGCGCCGATCTCAATTACGCACAGTAATGATCCAAAATGCGGGCTTTGTCGGCTTGTGTGAATCTGGTCCCGGCCCTGGCCCCCAGAATCCCCACAGGAGGCAGCACCATGGCCAAGAACAAGAACCGCAAGCAGGGTTCCCCGCAGGACCGTGCGTCCGCTGTGACACGTGGAACCGACCAGGCGAAGGACAGCGCCTTCGAATCCCACATCCAGCAGCATTCGCACGCCCAGGGCAGCCCTGTCGATGTTGCCCGTAAGCACCAGCGACGTTTCGGCCACAACTGACGCACGCCACGCGAAGACAGAAGGGGCGCCCCCGTGACGACGGGGGCGCCCCTTCTGCGGATGCTTCTGTCTGCGCGCGCTTCCTGTGTGCTTCTGTCTGCGCGCGCTCTTGGTCCTCGGCCGCTCCGGCCGGTCATCCCGCCAGACAGGACGGCCCGAGCAGCACCTTCAGATCGCCGAAGAGCGCCGGGTCCGGCTGGACCCGGTGCCGGTCGAGCCGCAGCACCGTCGTCTTGCGGGCCCCCTGGAGCTTGATCCGGACCTCCGTGTTGCCCCGGTGGTGCTTGAGGATCTCGCCGAGCTTGGTCACCATCGGCGGCGTGACCTTCACCGTCGGGATGGTGAGGACCACGGGAGCGTTCGTCCCCGCCGAGGACACGTCCGGGACCATCAGCTCCATGGCGACGAGCCGGGGGACGTCCTCGCGCTTGTCGAGGCGGCCCTTGACGAAGACCACGGTGTCCTCGACGAGCTGGGTCGAGACGAGCTGGTACGTCGCCGGGAAGAACATGCACTCGATGGAGCCGGCCAGGTCCTCGACGGTCGCGATCGCCCAGGCGTTGCCCTGCTTGGTCATCTTGCGCTGGAGGCCGGAGATGATGCCGCCGACCGTGACGATCGCGCCGTCGGAGTGCTCGCCGCCGGTGAGCTGGGAGATCGAGGCGTCGGCCTTGTCCGACAGGACGTGCTCCAGCCCGAAGAGCGGGTGGTCGGAGACGTACAGGCCGAGCATTTCGCGCTCCTGCGCCAGCAGGTACGACTTCTCCCACTCCACGTCGGAGAACTCCACGTCGAGCCCGAAGCCCGGCTCGTCGCTGTCCTCCTCACCCATGCCGCCGAAGAGGTCGAACTGGCCCTCGGCCTCCTTGCGCTTGACCTGCACCACGTTGTCGATCATCGGCTCGTGGTGCGCGACGAGGCCCTTGCGGGTGTGGCCCATCTCGTCGAAGGCACCGGCCTTGATGAGCGATTCGACGGTCCGCTTGTTGCAGACGACCGCTTCGACCTTGTCGAGGAAGTCCGGGAAGGAGGTGTACTTCCCCTTCGCCTTGCGGCACCTGATGATCGAGTCCACGACGTTCTGGCCGACGTTGCGGATCGCGGTCAGGCCGAAGAGGATCACGTCGTCGCCCTGCGCGGCGAAGTTCGACTGGGACTCGTTCACATTGGGCGGCAGCACCTTGATGCCCATGCGCCGGCACTCGTTCAGGTAGACGGCCGACTTGTCCTTGTCGTCCTTCACCGAGGTCAGCAGCGCCGCCATGTACTCGGCGGGGTAGTTCGCCTTGAGGTACGCCGTCCAGTAGGTGACCAGGCCGTACGCCGAGGAGTGCGCCTTGTTGAACGCGTATCCGGCGAAGGGGACCAGCACGTCCCACAGCGCCTGGATCGCCGCGTCGGAGTACCCCTTCTTCTTCGCGCCCGCCTGGAAGAGCACGAAGTTCTTCTGGAGCTCGTCGGGCTTCTTCTTGCCCATGACGCGGCGCAGGATGTCGGCTTCGCCGAGCGAGTAGCCGGCGATGATCTGCGCGGCCTTCTGCACCTGCTCCTGGTAGACGATCAGGCCGTAGGTGACGCCGAGGACCTCCTTGAGGGGCTCCTCCAGCTCCGGGTGGATCGGCGTGATCTCCTGCTGGCCGTTCTTGCGCAGCGCGTAGTTCGTGTGCGAGTTCATGCCCATCGGGCCCGGCCGGTACAGGGCCGAGACGGCGGAAATGTCCTCGAAGTTGTCGGGCTTCATCAGCCGCAGCAGGGACCGCATGGGGCCGCCGTCGAACTGGAAGACGCCGAGCGTGTCACCGCGGCAGAGCAGTTCGTACGTCGTGGGGTCGTCCAGCGGGAGGGAGAGCAGCTCCAGGTCGATGCCCTTGTTGGACTTCACCATCTTGACGGCGTCGTCCATGATCGTGAGGTTGCGCAGGCCGAGGAAGTCCATCTTCAGCAGGCCGAGCGACTCGCAGCTCGGGTAGTCCCACTGCGTGATCGTCACGCCGTCCGTGTGGCGCACCCAGACGGGCACGTGGTCGGTGATCGTCTCGCTGGACATGATCACGCCGGCCGCGTGCACGCCCATCTGCCGGACCAGGCCCTCGACGCCCTTGGCGGTGTCGATGACCTTCTTGACGTCCGGCTCGTTCTCGTACATCGACCGGATCTCGCCCGCCTCGCTGTAGCGCGGGTGCTTGGGGTCGGTGATGCCGTTGAGGTCGATGCCCTTGCCGAGGACGTCGGCGGGCATGGCCTTGGTGAGCCGGTCGCCCATCGCGTACGGGTAGCCCAGGACGCGCGCGGAGTCCTTGATCGCGTTCTTGGCCTTGATCTTTCCGTACGTGCCGATCATGGCGACCTTGTCGGCGCCGTACTTCTCGGTGACGTACCTGATCACCTCGCCGCGCCTGCGCTCGTCGAAGTCGATGTCGACGTCGGGCATGGAGATGCGCTCGGGGTTGAGGAACCGCTCGAAGATCAGGCCGTGCTCGATCGGGTCGAGGTCGGTGATGCCCATGGCGTACGCGACGATCGAACCGGCCGCGGAGCCACGCCCGGGGCCGACCGCGATGCCGTTGTTCTTGGCCCACATGATGAAGTCGGCGACCACGAGGAAGTACGCCGGGAAGCCCATGTCGATGATGATCTTCATCTCGTACTCGACCTGCTTGAGCCGGTCGTCCGGGATGCCGTCCGGGTAGCGCCGGGCCATGCCGCGCATGGTCTCCTCGCGGAACCACGTCACCTCGGTGTAGCCCTCGGGCACGTCGAACTTGGGCATCAGGTTCCGCTCCTGGAACCAGCCCTCGGTGTCGATCTGCTGGGCGACCAGGAGGGTGTTGGCGCAGCCTTCCTGCCAGGCGTCGGAGGAGTCGACGGCGTACATCTCGTCGGTCGACTTCAGGTAGTAGCCGGTGCCGTCGAAGCGGAAGCGGTCCGGGTCGGAGAGGTTCTTCCCGGTCTGGATGCACAGCAGCGCGTCGTGCGCGCCCGCCTCGTGGGCGTAGGTGTAGTGCGAGTCGTTGGTGACCAGCGGCGGGATGTTCAGCTTCTTGCCGATCTCCAGCAGCCCGTCACGGACCCGGCGCTCGATCTCGATGCCGTGGTCCATCAGCTCCAGGAAGTACTTGCCCTCGCCGAAAATGTCCTTGTAGTCCGAGGCGGCCTGGACCGCCTCGTCGAACTGACCGAGTCGCAGCCGCGTCTGCACCTCGCCCGAGGGACATCCGGTGGAGGCGATGAGCCCCTCCGACCACTGGGAGATGGTCTCCTTGTCCATGCGGGGCCACTTCGTCAGCCAGCCCTCGGCGTACGCGTCGGAGGACAGCCGGAAGAGGTTGTGCAGGCCGGTCTTGTTCGCCGCCCAGATCGTCTTGTGCGTGTAACCACCGGAACCGGACACGTCGTCACGCTTCTGGTGCGGCTGACCCCACTGGATGCGCCGTTTGTTGCGCCGCGACTCGGGGGCGACGTACGCCTCGATGCCGATGATCGGCGTCACCCCCGCCTTCTTCGCCGAATGGAAGAAGTCGTACGCCCCGTGCAGGTTGCCGTGGTCGGTCATCGCGATGTGCGACATGCCCATCTCGTTGCACGCCTCGAACATGTCCTTGAGCCGCGCGGCACCGTCCAGCAGGGAGTACTGGGTGTGGACGTGGAGGTGCGTAAAGGGCGGCTTGGTCACGGCGGAGGCCTCCGGCAAAACGGTCGGTGACAGGTCGGGGGACAGCTTGGAAGTCTACGTCGGCCCACTGACAACGAGCGGGCACTCACGGGTACGGTCGGGCGTTGGACACAGGGAAAACCCTGTCCTATTTGTCAAGAACGTCATGCACCAGGAGGCAACCGGCGATGTCGGTCCAGCAGACAGACGCCGCTCAGCGCGGCGAGCAGATCCTCGCCGTCTTCGACACCGCGTTCGGCAGACTTCTGGCCGCCGACCCGGCCGCCTTCCGGGTCAAGTTCCGCAAGATGGCCGCCTCCGCCTTCGCCTTCTACCGGGGCACGGCGTCCCTCTTCTACGCCGACCTGGAGCGCGAGCAGCACGGTGGCCCGTACCTGGACGAGCGCACCGGGCGGGTGTGGATCCACGGCGATCTGCACGCCGAGAACTTCGGCACGTACATGGACTCCCAGGGCCGCCTGATCTTCAACGTCAACGACTTCGACGAGGCGTACGTCGGCCCCTTCACCTGGGACCTCAAGCGCTTCGTCGCCTCCGTCGCGCTCATCGGCTACACCAAGGCCCTCGGCGACGAGCAGATCACCGAGCTGGTGCGGACGTACGCCGCCGCCTACCGCGAGCGCATCCGCGCCCTGGCCACCGGCGCCAAGAACGACGAGGTGCCGCCCTTCACGCTGGACACGGCCGAGGGCCCGCTGCTCGGCGCGCTGCGCTCCGCCCGCTCGCTGACCCGTTTCGGGCTGCTCGACTCGATGACCGAGATCCGCGACTTCGAACGCCGCTTCTCGTCGGACGGCGGCTCCATCGACCTCGACGCCGCCACCCGCTACAAGGTCCTGGCGGCCTTCGACGGCTACCTGGAGACGCTGCCCGAGTCCAGCCTGACCCGCCCCGACTCCTACCGCGTGAAGGACGTCGTCGGGCGGCGCGGCATCGGCATCGGATCGGCGGGCCTGCCCTCGTACAACATCCTGCTCGAAGGCAACAGCGACGCGCTGGAGAACGACGTCGTGATCTACATGAAGCAGGCGCAGACCCCTGCGGTCTCCCGGCACATCACCGACGGCGCCGTCCGCGACTACTTCCAGCACGAGGGCCACCGCACGGTGATCTCGCAGCGCGCCCTCCAGGCGCACGCGGACCCGTGGCTGGGCTGGACGGAGCTGGACGGGGCGGGGCAGCTGGTCGCGGAGGTGTCGCCGTACGCCGTGGACCTCGACTGGTCGGACATCGACGACCTGGACGAGATCGCCGCGGTCGTCGCCGACCTCGGCAGGGCCACCGCCACGATGCACGCGGCGGCGGACGACGAGAGCGGCCACTCGCTGGTGCCGTTCTCCACGGAGCGGGCGATCGACGCGGCGATCGCGGGCGACGAGGAGAACTTCGCAGACCTGCTGGTGGACTTCGCGCACTCCTACGGGGCGCGGGCGCGGGCCGACCACCAGATCTTCGTCGACCTGTTCCGCAACGGCCGGATCCCCGGCCTCTGACCGGCCGGCCGGCCGGGCTTTAGGGACCTCTTACGGGAAGCCGTGGCAAACTCACGTTCCATGGACGTATCCGGGACGCAGCTGAGGGCGGCGCGCGCGGCGCTTTTCACCGCGCTCGTCGTCACGCTCTCCGTCGCGTCCCACGTGCTGCTCTCCCGGGTCCCGCTGCCCCTGACCGCGGTGGCCGGGATCGCGGCCGGCGTGTTCGCCGTCGCGTACGCGCTGGCGGGCCGGGAGCGCGGCTTCGGCGCCATCGCCGGCCTGCTCGTCCCGCTGGAGCTGGCCGCCGACACCGTCTTCACCACCGGACAGCACCTCTGTTACGGACCGGCGGGCGGCCCGGTGACGGGCTCCCTGCGCTCCGTCGGATTCGACGTGCTGTGCGGCGGGGGCGCCGGCGCCGGCCTGGGTGCCCCGCTCGTACCGGCCTCGGGCTCCCGCGAGAGCGCCGCCGCCCTCCTCGGCTCCCCCGGCCCGGCCCTCCCCTGGCTGCTGCTCGCCGCCCACGTCACGGTGGGGCTGCTCGCCGCGGCCTGGCTGCGGCGCGGCGAGGCGGCGCTCGCCGGTCTGGTGGGGACCCTGGCCGCGTTCGCCTTCCGGCCGCTGCTGATCGCCACCGCCGTGACCGTCGCGGCCCACCGGCCCGTACGGCACACGGTGCGGCCCGCCCACCGGGTCCGTACCGCCTTCCACGGCCGTCTGTTCGCGTACTCCGTGGGACGGAGGGGACCGCCGCGCTCGGCACGCGTCTTCGCCTGAGCCCAGCAGCCCCTCCCCCTCTTCACCTACGGAGAACACGACCATGAGTGCACGCAACCACCAGGCCAACAAGGCGGCGGCCCGCGAGCGACTGCGCGCCGAGCGCGAGCGCCAGGCCAAGAAGGACAGGACGCGCCGTCAGGTGATCGTCGCCCTGTCGATCGTCGGCGTCCTCGCGGTGGCCGGCGGCATCAGTTACGCCGTCATGCAGGCGAACAAGCCCTCCCAGTGGGAGGCCGCCAAGAACGAGACGCAGGTCACCGCGCCCGCGAACACCGAGGGCAAGGACGGCACGAGCGTCGTCGTCGGCAAGAAGGACGCCAAGAAGACCCTGGAGCTGTACGAGGACGCGCGCTGCCCGATCTGCGCGACCTTCGAGCAGGCGAACGGCGAGACGATCGAGAAGGACGTCGCCGCCGGCAAGTACAGGCTCAAGTACGTCGGCGCCACCTTCCTCGACAACAGTGACAACGGCGAGGGCTCGAAGAACGCGCTGAGCGCGCTGGGCGCCGCGCTCGACGTCAGCCCCGAGGCGTTCCTGGAGTACAAGGGCGCGCTCTACTCCCAGAAGAACCACCCGGCGGAGCAGGACGACAAGTTCGCCGAGGACGACTACCTGATCAAGGTGGCCGACGAGGTGGACGCGCTCAAGGGCAACAAGGAGTTCCAGCGGAACGTGCAGGACGGCACCTTCGACGCCTGGGCGCTGAAGATGTCGGCCGTCTTCGACAAGAGCGGTGTGCAGGGCACCCCGACGCTCAAGATGGACGGCAAGAAGCTCACCGGGTCGGACGGCGAGAACACGCCCATGGCGCCGGAGGAGTTCAAGGCCGCGATCGACAAGGCCCTCAAGGCGTAGTCGCCGCACGGTATTTCACCCGAGGGTGGGCGAACGTTCTTGCGTTCGCCCGCCCTTGAGCCGTACTGATCAGTAATGTACGGCTGTGACCAGCCGATTCGTTTCATCTCCCAGTCGCCGTACGGTCGTCAGGGCCGCCGCCGCCACCGCCGTCGCCGTCCCCGTCGCCGCCGGTGCGAGTACCTCGGCCGCCGCCGACGCCACCGACGCACAGAGCCCCGCGTTCCTCCACGGAGTCGCCTCCGGTGACCCCTTGCCCGACGGCGTACTGCTGTGGACCCGGGTGACTCCCGTCCCCGGGGCCGCGCCGGGCTCCGGCAAGGGCCCCGACGTGGTGGTGCGCTGGGAAGTGGCCGAGGACAAGGGGTTCTCGGCGACCGTCGCCCGGGGTACGACGACCGCCGGGGCGGCGACCGACCACACCGTCAAGGTCGACGTAAGGGGCCTGCGCCCGGCCACCGCCTATTACTTCCGCTTCACCGCGGACGGCGCGGTGTCCCCCGCCGCCCGCACCAGGACCGCTCCCGCCGCCGACACCGCCACGCCCGGCGTGCGCTTCGGGGTGGTCTCCTGCGCCAACTGGGAGTCGGGTTACTTCGCGGCGTACCGGCATCTCGCCGCCCGCGCCGACCTGGACGCGGTCCTCCATCTCGGCGACTACCTCTACGAGTACGCCTCGGGCGGCTACCCGGCGCCCCCGTACACCGTGCGGCAGCACCAGCCGGCCCACGAGATCCTCACACTCGCCGACTACCGCGCCCGCCACGGCCACTACAAGACCGACGCCGACCTCCAGGCCCTGCACGCCGCACACCCGGTCATAGCCATCTGGGACGACCACGAGTTCGCCAACGACGCCTGGTCGGGCGGTGCGGAGAACCACACGCCGGGCGCGGAGGGCGAGTGGGCCGCGCGCGTGGCGGCCGCCAAGCAGGCGTACTTCGAGTGGATGCCGGTCCGCGCCTCCACCGAGGGCACCGTCTACCGCCGGCTGCGCTTCGGCAAGCTGGCCGATCTGCACCTGCTCGACCTGAGGTCGTTCCGCTCCCAGCAGGCGAAGACCGGCAGCGGCGCGGTGGACGCCCCGGAGCGCACGGTGACGGGCCGCGCCCAGCTGGACTGGCTCAAGGCGGGGCTCGCCTCCTCCGACGCCGTCTGGAAGCTGGTCGGTACGTCGGTGATGATCTCGCCGGTGGCCTTCGGCTCCGTACCGGCCCATCTGCTCGCGCCGCTGGCCGGCCTCCTCGGTCTGCCCGAGGAGGGGCTCGCGGTCAACGTCGACCAGTGGGACGGCTACACCGACGACCGCAAGGAGCTGATCGCCCACCTCCGGGACCGGGCGATCGGGAACACGGTCTTCCTGACCGGCGACATCCACATGGCGTGGGCCAACGACGTGCCGGTCAAGGCTGCGACGTACCCGCTGTCGGGGTCGGCGGCGACCGAGTTCGTGGTCACCTCGGTCTCCTCCGACAACCTCGACGACATCCTGCACGTCGCGCCGCAGACCGTCTCGCTGGTCGCGGCCTCGGCGGTCAGGGCCGCCAACCGCCATGTGAAGTGGCTGGACATGGACTCCCACGGCTACGGCGTCCTCGACGTCACGGACGAGCGCTCGCAGATGGACTACTACGTCGTCTCCGACAAGAGGCGGCAGGACGCGACAGCGCGGTGGACGCGCTCGTACCGCACCCTCAGCGGAACGCAGAAGGTCGAGCGGGTGAACCAGCCGGTCCGCTGACCGTCGAATTCCAGCCATCACGCGGCCTGTTACGGGCAGATCACGCCAGGAGGCGGGTGGTGTAAATCCGCCGTCCGAATGCGGACACACCACCCGCCTTGATAGCCCCAGGACTTACCCGCACATCTCAAAGTCTGGACCAGGCCGAAAGCTTTCGTCCTGTTGCCCTAATTGACCCGAGGATTGATTGGGCTTGATCGATCCTCATCAAGATCTGACATGCACACATAACCTCCGGGCAGCGGCGGGGAACCCACCCCCGCCCACCCCCGCGAGGAGTCAATATGCGTGCTCTTGCTCATATATCCCCCCTTCTGCGCAAGCGGTTCATCGGTGCGGCGGTGATGGCCGGAACCCTGGCCCTGTCCACCCTCTCCGCGCCCGCCGGGACCGCCGTCGCCAAGGCCCCCGCCAAGACCGCCGCCGAGAAGTGCGTCGAGGAGCCCCACACGAGCGCCGCCCGCAAGGCGCGCCCCTCCGGCGACCCGCACGCCCACGAGCCCAACGAGGTGACCGAGGCCAAGGCCAAGGCCATGGACGCGGACCTGCGCAAGAGACTCGACAAGCTGCGCACGTCGGGCACCACCGGCAAAAGCTTCTCCACCACCGCCGTGACCACCATCCCGGTGTACTTCCACGTCGTGCACAGCGGCGCCGCCGGCAAGCTCACGGCGACCGACATCAACAACCAGATGGCGGTTCTCAACTCGGCCTTCGGCGGCCAGGGCACCGGCAACGTCAACTCCAACTTCCAGTTCACGCTGGCCGGTACGGACTACACGGACAACGCCTCCTGGTACAACCTGGCGTCCGGCTCGACCGCCGAGAAGGAGATGAAGGCCGCCCTGCGCCAGGGCGGCGCCGGCGCGCTCAACTTCTACACCGCCAACCTCAGCGGCGGCCTGCTCGGCTGGGCGACCTTCCCGAGCTCGTACAGGTCCAACCCGACGATGGACGGCGTCGTCGTCCTCGACAGCTCGCTCCCGGGCGGCAGCGCCGCCAACTACAACGAGGGCGACACCGCCACCCACGAGGTCGGCCACTGGATGGGGCTCTACCACACCTTCCAGGGCGGCTGCAACGGCAACGGCGACTACGTCACCGACACCCCGGCCGAGAAGAGCGCCGCGTACCAGTGCCCGACCGGCCGTGACTCCTGCGCCAGCAAGACCGGCGTCGACCCGGTCCACAACTTCATGGACTACACGTACGACAACTGCATGTACCAGTTCACCGCGGGCCAGACCGCGCGGATGACCGACAACTGGACCGCCTACCGCGCCGGCTGACCACCCGGCCCCCTGCCCTGACACCGCGAGCGGGCCGGGGGCCGTCGGGAGCCCCCCAGGCGGCGCGCACCGGGCACGAAGTGCTCCCGGGACCGCCGAACCGTCCGTGCCCGCCGAACCGCTAGAGCGTCGCCAGAAACCCGGTCGCGACCTTCCACGTCTGCTGGGCGGCCGCCGCGTCGTGGTCCGGCAGGTCCGGGTCGGTGTAGAGGTGCCCGGCTCCGGGATAGCGGTAGATCTCCACATCCGCGCCGGTCCGCCGCATCCGCAGGTACCAGGCGTTCAGCCAGTCGTCCGACTCGAACGGGTCCGGGTCCGCGACATGCAGCTGCACGGGCAGGTCGGGCGCCGAAGCGTCGTCCGCGATGTCCGAGGTTCCGTGCAGAAGCAGCAGGCCACGGGCCTTCTCGTCGCCGAGCGCCAGGGTCTGCGCGACGGATCCGCCGAAGGAGAAACCGGCGTAGACCAGCCCCTTCTCGGAGTGCGGGGCGGCAGCGAGGACGGCGCGCCGCAGCAGCTCGTCCCGGCCGATGCCGTCCTTGACCGCCATCCCCTCCTCCACGGTCCCGGCGGTTTGGCCCTCGAAGAGGTCGGGCACGTGCACCTGGTGCCCGGCGGCACGAAGTCGCTCTGCTGCGGCGTGCACCGCCGGGCGCAGACCGTAGACGGAATGGAAAAGCATGATGTCCATCCCGCCATCCTCCCACTGAGCTTCGGAGTCATGGAGACCGTACTGCGCCCGCTGATCGTCATCGGTGGCTCGGTCGTGCTCACACTGGTCGTCGGCTGGGCCGCCGACCTGCTGCTGCGCCGCACCGACGCCCGTCACCACGAGACCCCTCTGTGGGGCCTGCTGCGCCGCTGCCGCGTGCCGCTGCAGGTCCTCATCCTGGCCGCCGTCCTGAGAGGGGCGTACGAGAAGACCCGCCTGGGCATCGTCCAGGACCACAGGGCCGGCATCGGCCAGGTTCTCTCCCTCGTGCTGATCGGCGCCAGTGCCTGGCTCGTGATCCGGATCGCCTCCGCCGTCGTGGAGTCGTCGTACGCCCGCTACGCGTCCACCACGCGCGATCCGGCCCGCGTACGGCGCGTCCGTACGCAGGTGACGCTGATCATGCGGATCGTGACCGCGGTCGTGGTCGTGGTGGCGGTCGGCGCGATGCTGATGACCTTCCCCGGCATGAAGGCGGTCGGCACGTCGATGCTCGCCTCGGCCGGAATCATCGGCATCGTCGCCGGTGTCGCGGCCCAGTCGACCCTCGGCAACCTCTTCGCCGGCTTCCAGATCGCCTTCGGCGACATGGTGCGCATAGGGGACACGGTGGTCGTGGACGGCGAGTGGGGTGTGGTGGAGGAGGTCACGCTCACCTTCCTCGCCGTACGGACCTGGGACGAGCGGCGGATCACCATGCCGGTGTCGTACTTCACCAGCAAGCCGTTCGAGAACTGGTCGCGCGGCGGGGCCCAGATGACCGGCACGGTCTTCTTCCACCTGGACCACAGCGCGCCGGTGGACCTGATGCGGGAAAAGCTCCGGGAGGTCCTCGGCACCTGCAAGGCGTGGGACGGCCGCGACTGGAGCCTGGCCGTCACCGACACGACGCCGAACACCATGGTGGTGCGGGCGGTGGTCACCGCCAAGGACGCGGACGACGTCTGGACGGTGCGGTGCACCGTGCGCGAGCAGCTGATCGGCTGGCTGAGCGAGAAGCATCCGTACGCCCTCCCCCGCATCGCCACCGCGCCGGCCGCCCAGCCCCCGAACGGCAAGCCGCAGGCCACGGACGAAAAGCCGCGCACCGGGCGGGGGTAGACCGCCGGCCGGGCCCGCCCGGCGATCGCGGCGGCCAGAGGCGCGGCCCCCTGCCCTACTTGAGGCCGCGCACGTCCAAGTGGTGCAGCACCCGGTCGACGACCTCCGGATCCGCCCCGGGCTCGTTGCGCGCGGAGAGCACCTCGTGGCGGGCGGCCGACATCATCTCCCGCTGGATCCGGTGCACCGACTTGATCCGCTCGACGCGCTGCGCGGACGCCTCGCGCCGCTCGTCGTCCACGATCTCGGGGCTGATCCTGGCCGCGATGTCGAACGCGCCCCGCTGCAGCCGGTCCAGGACGTCGTCCGGCAGGTCCTCGACCTCCTGGATCTCCCGGAGCCTGTGCCTGGCCGCCTTCGCCGCCCGTACCGCCAGGTCGTGTTCGAGCTCGCGCTCCGCTCCCGTGTCCGCGCGTACGCCGAGCCTGCGCACCAGCCACGGCAGGGTGAGCCCCTGGACGAGGAGGGTGGCCATGATGACGGAGAACGCGACGAACACGATCTCGTCCCGGGCCGGGAACGGCGAGCCGTCGTCCGTCGTGATCGGAATGGCCAGCGCCAGCGCGACCGACGCCACCCCCCGCATTCCCGACCACCACATGACGACGGTCTCGCGCCAGCTGACCGGGATGTCCTCGTCGTAGTCCCGCAGCGTGTGCAGCCGCTTGGCCAGCCAGGTCGCGGGGAGCAGCCACACCAGGCGTACGCCGACGACGACGCCGACGACCGCGGCGCCCCAGCCGAGCATCTCGCCCATGCGGCCGTCGGCCGTGCCGAAGACGTTGTGCAGTTCAAGGCCGATCAGCCCGAAGGCGACACCCGTGACCAGGGTGTCGACGATCTCCCAGAAGGTCTGTCCGGCGAGGCGGCCGAGTACGTCGTCGGCGTCGACGGCGTGCTCCGCGAGGTACAGCGCGATGACGAGCACGGCGAGCACGCCGGAGCCCTTGAACTCCTCCGCCAGCACGTAGGCGACGAAGGGCGCCAGCAGCGTGAGGCTGATCTGGAGGGTCGTGTCGCCGAGGAAGTCCATCAGCCTGTCGGTGACCCAGCCCAGCCCGAATCCGACGACGACGGCGACGAGCGCGGACAGGAAGAGCTCCCCGACCGCCGTCGGCCAGGAGAACGTCCCGCTCACCGCCGCCGCGACCGCCACGTGGTAGAGCACGATGGCCGTCACGTCGTTGAACAGCCCCTCGCCCTCCAGGATCGACACGAGCCGGCGCGGCAGTCCGAGCGACCCGGCGACGGCGGTCGCCGCGACCGGGTCGGGCGGGGCGACGAGCGCGCCGAGCGCGATGGCCGCGGCGATCGGCAGCCCCGGGACGACGGCGTGGGCGACCGCGGCCACCGCGGCGGTCGTGACGAAGACGAGCGCCACCGCCAGCAGCAGGATGGGCCGGATGTTCGCGGCGAACTGCCGCCAGGAGGTGCGCTGCACGGCGGCGTACAGCAGGGGCGGCAGGACCAGCGGCAGGATGTACTCGGGCGGGACCTCGACGTTCGGTACGACCGGCAGCAGCGCCAGGACGATCCCGGCGAGGGTCATCAGTACCGGCGCCGGCAGCCCCAGACGCTCCCCCAGCGGCACCGTGACGACGGCCCCCAGCAACAGCACGAACAACAGGGCCAATTGATCCACGGTGCACCATCCGGCGGCTCGAAACCTCGGCGATCAAGGCTTCAAGCGTGCCATGCGACGCGTCCCGGCCGGGCTGCTCCCCATGCCGTGCCCGCCGGATCCATCGGGCGCCACGCGACGCGCATGCCGTCCGGGGCCACGGCCCGGGTCTGCGGCGCGCGGTCTACAGCGCGCGCCTCATCGCCCGGTGCGCGATCCCCGCGTCCGGGAACTCGGGTCCGTACGCGACGTACCCGAGCCGCTCGTAGAAGCCGAGCGCGTGCGTCTGCGCGTGCAGGTCCACCGCGCTCAGACCGCGCTCCCCGGCCACGCGCTCGATCGCCCGCACCAGCGCCGCCCCGACGCCGAACCCGCGCGCCTCCCTGCTGACGGCCAGTCGGCCGAGGGAGCCGACCGTCGCGTCCCCGCCGGTCCTGCCGGCCGCGGCGGCGCCGTACAGCAGCCGCCCGGTGCCCAGCGGCAGCCCGTCACCGGTCACCGCCAGGACGTGCACCGCGTCTGCGTCGTACGCGTCGTACTCGATGTCGGCGGGCACCTCCTGCTCGACGACGAAGACCTGCTTGCGCACGGCGAAACAGGCCTCCATGTCGGCAGGCCCCTCCGCGATCCGGACCTCGTACGCAGGCACGCTCACCGGCTGCCCGCTCACTCGCTCTCGGCCCGGATCACGTCCAGCGCCTTCTGCAGGTCGGCGGGGTACTCGCTCCGGAACTCGACCCACTGCCCGTCCGACGGGTGCTCGAAGCCGAGCCGCACCGCGTGCAGCCACTGCCGCGTCAGGCCGAGCCGCTTGCCCATGGTCGGGTCGGCGCCGTAGGTCAGGTCGCCCACGCACGGGTGGCGGTGGGCGGACATGTGCACGCGGATCTGGTGGGTGCGGCCCGTCTCCAGCTTGATGTCGAGGAGCGACGCGGCCCTGAAGGCCTCGATCAGGTCGTAGTGCGTGACCGAGGGCTTGCCCTCGGCCGTCACGGCCCACTTGTAGTCGTGGTTCGGGTGGCGCCCGATCGGGGCGTCGATGGTGCCGCTCATCGGGTCCGGGTGGCCCTGGACCAGCGCGTGGTACTTCTTCTCGACGACCCGGTCCCGGAACTGCGCTTTGAGCAGCGTGTACGCCCGCTCCGACTTGGCCACGACCATGAGGCCCGAGGTGCCCACGTCGAGGCGGTGCACGATGCCCTGCCGCTCGGCCGCGCCCGACGTCGAGATCCGGTACCCGGCGGCGGCGAGGCCGCCGATCACGGTGGTGCCGGTCCAGCCGGGGCTGGGATGGGCGGCGACGCCGACCGGCTTGGCGATCACGACGATGTCGTCGTCGTCGTGCACGATCTCCATGCCCTCGACGGGCTCGGCGACGATCTGCACGGGGGCTGCGGCCTGCGGCATCTCCACCTCGAGCCAGGCCCCGCCGCGGACCCGCTCGGACTTCCCGACCACCGACCCGTCGACCTGAACCTTCCCGGCGGCGGCAAGCTCGGCCGCCTTCGTACGGGAGAACCCGAACATCCGGGAGATGGCGGCGTCGACGCGCTCGCCCTCGAGGCCATCGGGAACGGGCAGGGTGCGGAACTCGGGAATGGTACTCACCCGTCGAGTATGCCTTGTCAGTCCTTGTGAACGGTCCCGTCGGGGTCCAGCCCCCGGAACGACAGGATCACAATCAGGATGCCGCCGCACACGATCGCGGAGTCCGCGAGGTTGAAGACCGCGAAGTTCGCCGGGGCGATGAAGTCGACCACGGCTCCCTTGAAGACGCCGGGCGAGCGGAAGATCCGGTCGGTGAGATTGCCGAGCGCACCACCGAGCAGCAGGCCCAGCGCGATGGCCCAGGGCAGGCTGTAGAGCTTGCGCGCGAGCCGGGCGATCACCACGATCACGGAGGCCGCGATGATCGTGAAGATGACGGTGAAGGCCTCGCCGATGCCGAAGGCGGCGCCCGCGTTCCTGATCGCCTCGAACCTCAGCAGGTCGCCGATGACCTCGATCGGCTCGTGGTGCTCCAGCTTGGCCACCACGATCATCTTGCTGATCAGATCGAGCAGGTAGGCCACGAGTGCCACCGTGAACAGCACGGCGATCTTCCGCTTGCCCCTGCTCACGGGCTGCTCGGCCGGTGCCGCCTCGCCGGAGGGCCGCTCCGGCTCGGCTCCCCCGGTCTCAGGGGTATCCGGCATACCGATGATGCGCTCCGCCTCTGCCACGTGAGTCCTTCAACCTAGGTGCCTGACTGAGCACGAGGGTACGGCACACACGTACGGACGGCCTCGGGGACGGACTCGCCGGTGAGCCCGGGTTCCGGCTCCGGCTCCGGCTCAGTAGCGGCGCTCCTGCTTCTGCTTGTCCTCCACGCACAGCGTGGCGCGCGGGAACGCCTGCATGCGCGCCTTGCCGATCGGTTTGCCGCAGACCTCGCAGAGCCCGTACGTCCCGGCGTCCAGCCGCTCCAGGGCCCGCTCGGTCTGCTCCAGGCGCTCGCGGGCGCTGGCCGCCAGTGCCAGCTCGTACTCCCGGGAGATGTTCTTGGTGCCGGTGTCGGCCTGGTCGTCGCCGGCGCCGTCCCCGGAGTCCCGCATCAGTCCGGACACCGCCTCCTCCGAGGCGGTGATCTCCGCCCTGAGGTCGGAGACCTCCTTCTCCAGCTGGGCCCGCGCCCCGGCGACCTCGTCCGGGGTCCACGGGTCCTCCCCCGGCCTGACCGCGAGCTCGTCGGGGGCCGCCGTGCGGGACTTGGGAAGCGTCGTCGCCGTGGCCGCGACCGTCTTCTTGGCGGCCGTGGCCCTGCTCGTAGCCTTTTTCGCAACCACCGTCTTGGCTCCTGTCTCTTCCGCGGCCTGAGCCGCCCCCTTGGCCGCAGGAGCGGCCCTCTTCGCAGCCGCCTTCTCGGCAGGTGCCTTCTTGGCCGGTGCCGCCTTCTTCGCGGCGGTCTTCTTGGCGTCGGTCCTCTTGGCGTCGGTCTTCTTGGCGTCGGTCTTCTTGGCGTCGGTCTTGTTGGCGGCAGCCTTTTTGACAGCGGTCTTCTCCACGACGGGGTCCTTCCCCGCCGTGCCGGCCCCGTCTGCGCTCTGTGCGGCGGTCTTCTTAGCCACCATGGCCGCGGCCCCTTCACATATTGTGATTTTGCACGCGAATCGTTCTGGGACGATAAGTCGACTCCAGCCCCGCGGCAACGGGGCGCGCCGCCGGTTCGGCCGGCCGCGCGTCGGGCACGGCGAGCCTGCATCGGTTGTGCCCAGCTCTCCGCCCGGTAATCCGCCCCGGGGACGCGCACGGAGCCCGCGGAACCGCGTCTGGCCATCCGGGTGAGCGGCGCGCACTGCGCCGCCGCGCGAAACGGGGAGGCCGCCCGGCCGCGTGGCCCGTACACTGGGCGCAGCGAAAGGCCACGACGGGGACGAGTAGCGTCGTACGCAGCGAAGAGCGATCCGGGGACGGTGTGAGCCCGGCGGCGAGCGCGACGTGAAGCATCACCCCTGAGCCGCCGGAAGAAAGCTCTGAGCAGTGGGCCCGCCCACGGGCGCAGGGCCGGTAGAACCGGCATCGCTGCCCCAATGAGGGGGTCACGGGCGCCGCCCGTGGCCAAGGAGGGTGGTACCGCGGGAGCCCAGCGCTCTCGTCCCTCCGACGGAAGTCACAGTCCGCCGGAGGAATCGATGTCGCTGTACCGCCAGGTGCCCGCCCAGGTCGACCTGCCCGCGCTCGAGCACGCCGTGCTCGATTTCTGGCGCGAGAACAAGGTCTTCTCGAAGAGTCTCGAACAGTCCGAGGGGCGCCCCGAGTGGGTGTTCTACGAGGGCCCGCCCACCGCCAACGGCATGCCGGGCGCGCACCACATCGAGGCCCGCGTCTTCAAGGACGTCTTCCCGCGCTTCCGCACCATGCGCGGTTACCACGTCGCCCGCAAGGCCGGCTGGGACTGCCACGGCCTGCCGGTCGAGCTCGCCGTCGAGAAGGAACTGGGCTTCAACGGCAAGAAGGACATCGAGGCGTACGGCATCGCGGAGTTCAACGCGAAGTGCCGCGAATCGGTGACCCGCCACACCGACGCCTTCACCGAGCTCACGAACCGCATGGGCTACTGGGTCGACCTCGACGACGCGTACCGGACCATGGACCCGGCGTACGTCCAGTCCGTCTGGTGGTCGCTGAAGGAGATCTTCAACAAGGGCCTGCTGGTCCAGGACCACCGCGTCGCCCCCTGGTGCCCCCGCTGCGGCACCGGCCTGTCCGACCACGAGCTGGCGCAGGGGTACGAAACGGTCGTCGACCCCTCGGTCTTCGTCCGCTTCCCGCTGACCTCGGGCCCGCTCGCGGGCGAGGCGTCACTGGTGGTCTGGACGACGACCCCCTGGACCCTCGTCTCCAACACGGCGGTCGCCGCGCACCCCGACGTCACCTACGTCGTGGCGACGAACGGCGAGGAGAAGCTGGTCGTGGCCCAGCCCCTCCTGGAGAAGTCCCTCGGCGAGGGCTGGGAGGCGACCGGCCAGAGCTTCACCGGCGCCGAGATGGAGCGCTGGACGTACGAGCGCCCCTTCGCGCTGGTCGAGTTCCCTTCCGCAGCGCACTACGTCGTCAACGCCGACTACGTCACCACCGAGGACGGCACGGGTCTGGTCCACCAGGCCCCCGCCTTCGGTGAGGACGACCTCAAGACCTGCCGCGGGTACGGTCTCCCGGTCGTGAACCCGGTCCTGCCCGACGGCACCTTCGAGCCGGAACTCGGCCTGGTCGGCGGTCAGTTCTTCAAGAAGGCCGACGAGGCCCTCACCGAGGACCTGGACCGCCGCGGCCTGCTCTTCCGCCACACCCCCTACGAGCACAGCTACCCGCACTGCTGGCGCTGCCACACCGCGCTCCTCTACTACGCGCAGCCGTCCTGGTACATCAGGACCACCGCGGTCAAGGACGCGCTGCTGCGCGAGAACGAGCAGACCAACTGGTTCCCCGAGTCGGTGAAGCAGGGCCGCTTCGGCGACTGGCTGAACAACAACATCGACTGGGCCCTGTCCCGCAACCGCTACTGGGGCACCCCGCTGCCCATCTGGCGCTGCGAGGACGACCACCTCACGTGCGTCGGCTCGCTCGCCGAGCTCTCCGAGCTCACCGGCACCGACCAGTCGTCCCTGGACCCGCACCGCCCGTACATCGACGCGGTGACCTTCCCCTGCCCGGCCTGCGACCGAACCGCGACGCGCGTCCCCGAGGTCATCGACGCCTGGTACGACTCGGGCTCGATGCCGTTCGCGCAGTGGGGCTACCCGTACCAGAACAAGGAGCTCTTCGAGAAGCGCTACCCGGCGCAGTTCATCTCGGAGGCCATCGACCAGACCCGCGGCTGGTTCTACACGCTGATGGCCGTCGGCACGCTGGTCTTCGACAAATCGTCGTACGAGAACGTGGTCTGCCTGGGCCACATCCTCGCCGAGGACGGCCGGAAGATGTCCAAGCACCTGGGCAACATCCTCCAGCCCATCCCGCTCATGGACCAGCACGGCGCCGACGCGGTCCGCTGGTTCATGGCGGCCGGCGGCTCCCCCTGGGCGGCCCGCCGGGTCGGCCACAGCACGATCCAGGAGGTCGTCCGCAAGACCCTCCTCACGTACTGGAACACGGTCGCCTTCCAGGCCCTGTACGCCCGTACGTCGAACTGGGCCCCGTCCGCGGCCGACCCGGCCCCCGTGGACCGCCCGGTGCTGGACCGCTGGCTCCTGTCCGAGCTCCACGCGCTGACCGACCAGGTCACGCAGGCCCTGGAGTCGTACGACACCCAGCGGGCCGGCAAGCTCCTGTCCGCCTTCGTCGACGACCTCTCGAACTGGTACGTACGCCGCTCGCGCCGCCGCTTCTGGCAGGGCGACAAGGCGGCGCTGCGCACCCTGCACGACGTGATCGAGACGGTCACCCGCCTCATGGCCCCCCTGACCCCCTTCATCACCGAGCGGGTCTGGCAGGACATGATCGTCCCGGTCACCCGGGACGCCCCGGAGTCGGTGCACCTCTCCACCTGGCCCGAGCCCGACCTGGCCTCGATCGACCCGACGCTGTCCCAGCAGATGACGCTGGTGCGCCGCCTGGTCGAGCTGGGGCGCGCGACGCGCGCCGAGTCGGGGGTCAAGACCCGGCAGCCCCTGTCCCGCGCCCTCGTCGCGGCCTCCGGCTTCGACTCCCTCACCCCCGAGCTCCAGGCCCAGATCACCGAGGAACTGAACGTCTCCTCCCTCGCCTCGCTCTCCGAGGTGGGCGGCTCGCTCGTCGACACGACCGCCAAGGCGAACTTCCGCGCCCTCGGCAAGCGCTTCGGCAAGGGCGTGCAGGCGGTGGCCAAGGCCGTGGCGGAGGCGGACGCGGCAGCTCTGTCCCTGGCCCTGCGCGAGGGCACGGCAACGGTCGCGGTGGACGGCGAAGAGGTGTCCCTCTCCCCCGACGAGGTGATCATCACCGAGACCCCGCGCGAGGGCTGGTCGGTGGCCTCCGACTCGGGCGCCACGGTCGCCCTGGACCTGGAGATCACCCCCGAACTGCGCCGCGCGGGCCTGGCCCGTGACGCGATCCGCCTGATCCAGGAGGCCCGCAAGAACAGCGGCCTGGACGTCGCGGACCGTATCGCCGTGCGCTGGACCGCCGCCTCCCCGGAGACGGAGGAGGCGCTCACCGAGCACGCCGCGCTCATCGCGGACGAGGTCCTGGCGCTGGACTTCGCCGCGACGGAAGCGGATGAGACGTACGGCGCCCCGTTCACCGACGAGGGGCTGTCCCTGACCTTCCGCCTCCGCAAGACCGAGGCGTAACGCCGCCCGGCACCCGGGCCCGGCCGACTCTCGTCGGCCGGGCCTTCGTGTTTCCCCAGTCCCCGGGCGGATTGGAAGATCCAGCCCGCCCGGTGCCCGAGGGCCGGGGTCCGGCGCGGAGTCCCGGTTACGGGAGGGGTCGGGAACAAGTCCGCCGCAGGCGCCGGGCCCGTACCCGCATCCGCACCGCGCGTACGCAAAAAAGGGCCGGGCCCCGGGGAGAAATCCCCGGGGCCCGGCCCTCAGCCTGCCGACGGCTACGCGCTCAGCGCGCGCACGGCCGTCAGTTGTCGTCCTCGTCGATGAGGAATCCGCGCATCGGTGACGGAGCCTGCTGCATCGGCTGCGGCGCCTGCGGCCGCACAGGCGCCATCGGCTGGGTCATCGCCGGCGACATCTGCTGCTGGCCTCCGTACGACGGACCGTTGGAGGACGGGCCACCGTGGCCGCCCATCGACGGGTTGCCTCCCATGCCGTGTCCCATGCCACCCGAACCGGCCGATGCCATCGAACCGCTCATCTGCGGAGCCGGCGGCAGCGAAGCGGTCGCCGGGGTCCGCGGCGGGGCCAGCGAGTCGTCGGCCTGGGTCTCCAGCTGACGCAGCTGGCTCTCCAGGTAGGACTTCAGCCTGGTGCGGTACTCGCGCTCGAAGCCACGCAGGTCCTCGACCTTGCGCTCCAGCGTGGCGCGGGCGGACTCCAGCGAGCCCATCGCCACGCGGTGCTTCTCCTGCGCGTCCCGCTCCAGCGCGTCGGCCTTCGCACGGGCGTCCCGCTCCAGACCCTCGGCACGGCTGCGCGCCTCGCCGACGATCTTGTTGGCCTCGGAACGGGCCTCCGCGATCGCCTGGTCGGCAGTCTGCTGCGCCAGCGAGAGCACACGTGCGGCGCTGTCACCGCCGGGGCCCTGACCGGGCTGCGGGAGCTGCGGGCCGTGGCCGCCCATGGGGCCGCCCATCGGGCCGCCCATCGGGTTCTGGCCCATCTGGCCCTGGCCCATCTGGCCCTGGCCCATCTGACCCTGGCCCATGGGACCCTGCCCCATCTGACCCTGGCCCATCTGACCCTGGCCCATCTGACCCTGGCCCATCGGGCCGGGACCGTGCTGGCCCTGGCCCATCGGGCCGGGACCGTGCTGGCCCTGGCCGTGCTGCTGGCCCGGGCCGAGCTGGCCCTGTCCGTGCTGGCCCTGCTGTCCGTGACCACTGGGGCCCGCGGGCAGCTGCGGAGCACCACCCGGCAGCTGGGGCGGGCCCATCTGCGGCGGCTGCTGCTGGACCGGCGGACCAGATATGGCGGCGGGCACGGGCGCGCCGGGGCGATCCTGCTGCTCCGGCGGCTTGCGCATACCCTGCTGCTGCTGGTTCTGCGCGGCGGCACGCGTCGCGGCGGCCAGCTTCGCGCGCAGGTCCTCGTTCTCGCGGAGCAGGCGTGTCAGTTCAGCTTCGACCTCGTCGAGGAAGGCATCGACCTCGTCCTCGTCATAGCCTTCTCGGAGACGGACGGTCGTGAACTGCTTGTTCCGCACGTCCTCGGGGGTCAACGGCATCTCTTCTTCACCTCTACGTAGTCGTCGGCAGTCGGCAGGACCGTATCGCTCACATCCGGCTCGCAAAGTTGTTCACGAGGCTGATCAGGATGTAGACGATGATCATCAGAACGAAGAAGGACAGGTCGAGTGCCACGCCCCCGAGACGCAGCGGCGGAATGAACCGCCGCAAAAGCTTGAGCGGTGGATCGGTGACAGTGTAGGTGGCCTCCAGGACGACCACCATCGCCTTGCCGGGTTCCCATGAGCGTGCGAACTGGAAGACGTAGTCCATGACCAACCGGAAGATCAGCACGATGAGGAAACACATCAGCGCGATGTAGATCACGTCCAGTGCGATACCCATCTCGCGCTTCCCTCTCCCCGTGCTCTCGTGGATCCGGCCTGCCGGCCGGGGTTGTTCCCGGTGCCTTGTCTCAGCTCTGGTTGAAGAAACCGCCCTCTGCGATACGGGCTTTGTCCTCCGCCGTGACATCGACGTTAGCAGGCGACAACAGGAACACCTTCTGCGTCACTCGTTCAATGCTGCCATGCAGGCCGAAGACGAGTCCCGCCGCAAAGTCGACAAGTCGCTTCGCGTCCGTGTCGTCCATCTCGGTCAGGTTCATGATCACCGGAGTGCCCTCGCGGAAGTGTTCCCCGATGGTACGGGCCTCGTTGTAGGTCCGCGGGTGCAGCGTGGTGATGCGGTAGGGCTCCCGCTCGGACACGACCTTGGGCATGATCACCGGTGCGTTCTTCTCCAGGTTCGGACGTTCAGGTGTGATGGATGCCACGGGGGCGATACGTGCCGGTCGCCCGACTTCTGCGGGAAGCGGGGTGACGTGGGGCACCGGCTCACGCTGGGCGGGCGGCTGCACCGCACGCACGGGCTCTTCGTGCCGCTCCTGATGCGGGGGCTGGTGCCGACGGTGCTCCCGCTCCGGCTCCGGCTCGGGCTCGAAATCGTCATCGGGATCGAAACCCCGGCCGTCATACCCATCGTCCTCCACGAGGCCGAGGTAGACCGCCATCTTGCGCATCGCGCCGGCCATTCTCTGAGTCCTCCGCTCTGTGGTGGATCGGCATCGTTACCAAGTGCCCGCGATCCACTCGGTCTGCCCACCTCACAGTGGGAATGACCATATTTTCTGCTGTGGTCCGACCTGCTTCGCGACGTTACCCGAGCCCGGGTCGGACTCCGAGCACCGCAGTACCGACGCGTACATGTGTCGCTCCGGCGGCCACCGCGTGCTCAAGGTCCGCACTCATCCCTGCCGAGACCATGTTCGCAGCAGGGTGAGCCACGCGCAGGCTGGATGAGAATTCCATCAGCCGCTCGAACGCCGCCCGTTGGCGCCCCGCGTACGGTCCCGCGAGCGGCGCGACGGTCATCAGCCCCTTGAGCCTGAGACCCGGTGCGCCGGCCACCTTCGCGGCCAACTCCTCGATGCCGTCGGGCGCGACACCACCGCGCTCCCCCCGCTCGCCCGACTCCGCGTCGAGGGCGACCTGAAGGAGGCAGTCCAGCTCGCGCCCGGCCCGTACCGCTCCGGCCGAGAGCGCCGTGACGAGCTTCGCCCGGTCGACGGACTGCACCACATCGGCATAACTGGCCACAGAACGGGCCTTGTTTGTCTGAAGTTGCCCAACAAAGTGCCAGTTGAGCGACAGATCTGCGCACGCGGCCGCCTTGGGCGCCGCGTCCTGGTCCTTGTTCTCCGCGACATGGCGCACGCCGAGTTCGGCGAGCAGGCGCACATCGCCGGCCGGGTACGTCTTGGTGACCACGATCAGGGTCACCTCTTCACGCTCCCGCCCCGCGGTCGCACAGGCGGCGGCGATCCGCTCCTCCACCTGCGCCAGGTTCGCGGCGAGTTGTTCCTTGCGGTCCGTCATGCCCATCCGTCCAGCCAGACATATCCGGCGAGCCGCCCCGTGGTGCGGTC
Source organism: Streptomyces sp. Wb2n-11 (assembly GCF_001049855.1). NCBI lineage: Bacteria > Bacillati > Actinomycetota > Actinomycetes > Kitasatosporales > Streptomycetaceae > Streptomyces > Streptomyces sp. Wb2n-11. Next base: position 5,230,083 of record NZ_CVPB01000001.1, on the reverse strand, counting down.
GCGGCGGTAGGAGAAGTGGTCGCCCGACTCCAGCGTGCAGACCGGCGACCGCCACCGGTCGCGTACGCCGAGCGCTTCGAGCTGGGCGTGCACTCCGGCGCTCACGTCGACGGCCGGTGTTCCCCAGCTGGTCTGCGACCATGCCTCGGGCACGGCCTGCGCCACCCCGGCCCGCATCTCCTCCGGGACTTCGTAGCAGCGCCCGCAGACGGCGGGCCCCGTACGCGCGGTGATACGGGAAGGATCGGCGCCCAGTGCGATCATCGCCTCGACCGCGGCCGGGACGACCCCCGCGACCATGCCGGGGCGTCCGGCGTGAGCGGCGGCCGCGACACCGGCGACGGGGTCGGCCAGCAGGACGGGCGTGCAGTCCGCGGTGAGTACGGCGAGGGCGAGGCCGCGACGGGCGGTCACGATCGCGTCGACCGCCGGAACGGCCCGGTCCTTCCCGGCGCTCGCGCCGCCCCACGGTCCCTCGACCACGGCCACATCGCGTCCGTGCACCTGGTTCATCCAGACGACCAGGTCCGGGTCGAGGCCGAGCGACGTGGCGACGAGCTCCCGGTTGCCGCGCACGGCGGCGGGGTCGTCGCCGACCGCACCGCCGAGATTGAGCTGGTCGTACGGAACGGCGCTCACGCCGCCCCACCTGTCGGTGAAGGCGAAGTGCGCGCCGTTCTCGTGTATCGCGTCGGGCTGCACTGTCACTTCAAGAAGTCCGGAACATCCAGCTCTTCCGCCTGGCTGTCCTGGTAGGGACGGGCCGGCGGTACGTGCGCCGGCGAGGCCGGCGTGCTCGGGAGCTCGACCGCCGGGGCGGCCTCGGCCTGGGACTGGGCCGGAGCCGGCTCGTCGCGCTCGCGCGGAGGAACGGTGCCGATGCCGCCGACGGGCCGCGAGGGCTCGGCGGGCCGGGACGGCGCGGACTCCTCGCGCTTGGCGCCCGAGCCGGTGCCGACGCCGAGCACGTTCTCGCGGCGGGCCGGCGGCTGTCCGCCGTCGAAGCCCGCGGCGATGACGGTGACCCGCACCTCGTCGCCCAGCGCATCGTCGATGACCGCGCCGAAGATGATGTTGGCCTCGGGGTGGGCGGCCTCGCTCACCAGCTGCGCGGCCTCGTTGATCTCGAAGAGACCGAGGTCACTGCCGCCGGAGATGGAGAGCAGCACGCCGCGGGCGCCGTCGATGGACGCCTCCAGGAGCGGCGAGGAGATCGCCATCTCCGCGGCGGCCACCGCGCGGTCGTCGCCGCGCGCCGAACCGATGCCCATGAGCGCCGAACCGGCCTCGGACATGACCGACTTGACGTCGGCGAAGTCGAGGTTGATCAGGCCGGGGGTGGTGATGAGGTCGGTGATGCCCTGGACGCCGGAGAGCAGTACCTGGTCGGCGGACTTGAACGCGTCCAGCACGCTGACCTGGCGGTCCGAGATGGACAGCAGCCGGTCGTTGGGAATGACGATGAGGGTGTCGACCTCTTCGCGGAGTTCGGCGATGCCGTCCTCCGCCTGGTTCGCGCGACGCCGGCCCTCGAAGGTGAACGGGCGGGTGACCACACCGATCGTGAGGGCGCCGAGCGAGCGCGCGATGTTGGCGACGACAGGTGCGCCACCGGTTCCGGTGCCACCGCCTTCGCCTGCGGTGACGAAGACCATGTCGGCCCCCTTGAGGACCTCCTCGATCTCCTCGCGGTGGTCCTCTGCCGCCTTGCGGCCGACTGCCGGGTTGGCTCCGGCGCCGAGGCCGCGGGTCAGTTCACGTCCGACGTCGAGCTTGACGTCGGCGTCGCTCATCAACAGGGCTTGCGCGTCAGTGTTGATCGCGATGAACTCGACGCCCTTGAGACCGACCTCGATCATTCGGTTGATGGCATTGACACCACCGCCGCCGACACCGATGACCTTGATGACTGCGAGGTAGTTCTGCGGTGCTGCCACGTCGAAGGCCTCTCGCCTCGAGTTACGTGCCGCCGCGGAGTTGCAGCGCCGCGACGACTGATGCCGATTGGGACGGTCCGAACGCCGACCCGAACCCTAACCTTGAAGTTTAGGGTTACCAGTGTGTCTGTTCTTTGGACTCTCCGAACAGGACACTAAGTCGACAAGTGGCGCGCGTTCAACGAACACGCCGAACCTCCCGTTTTTCTTTTCACCCTATGTGATCACCCATATCGCTGGCCAACCAGGGTGCTGGCCAGGGCGTATGGCCGTCAACTGCCCGACGCGGCCGGGGCCGTGGGCGCACTCACATTGAAGCGCCCGGCCTCCGGCGCCGCTTTCATGAGGGCCTTCAGCGTGCGCGCCTTCGCCGCGCCCTGTTCGGCGCTGCCCCAGACGACAGTACGGTCCCCGGCCAGCTTCAGGGTGATGGAGTCGTACGAGCCGGCCTGGACGGCCAGCGTGTCACGGGCGACGGACTCCGGCAGGTCCCCCATGACCTGGACCGCCTCGCTCAGCAGCCGGTCCGCGCCGAAGCGTCGCAGGCTCGGGGACCGGCCGGACGCCAGTTCCAGCAGCGGCACGCCCTCGGGCGCCTTGGCGACCGTGGCGAACCGCACACTCTCATCGTCCACTTCGACGAACTTTGTGCCCTTTTCGATGAGCAGCACCGGCTTTCTCTCGGTCACTTTCAGACCGATCCCGTGCGGCCAGGAACGAATGACTTCCACCGAGTCGATACGGGGCAATTTCCGGCGCAGCCGGTCCTCAATGGCGTCCGTGTCGACCGAAATCAGTGGCGCTCCGACCGGGACGGCCGCAGCCGCGAGCACCTCATCAGGCGTCAGGACCTGGGTGCCCGACGGCTCCACCCGCTCCACGCGCAGCCAGGAAGAGCCGTAGAGCACCCAGATCCCGCCCGCGGTGAGCATCACCGCCAGGACCAGCGACAGGATCAGGACGCCCCGGCCGGGCAGCCGGAACCGGCCGCCCGACGGGCCGCCGTGCGGCGGGCGGGCCGCCGACGACCCCTGCGCCTGTCGTGCACCGCGCTGGGCGGTCGTCGGTCCGGCCACTCCCTGTCGCCTCCTGGACTCCTGCGCCGGTGGGCCGTTCAGCCGGCCCTGCGTGCGGCGATCGCCTCGTACACCATGCCGACGAGCAGGTCGTCGGCGTCCCGGCGGCCGAACTCGGCGGCGGCGCGGGACATCTCGAAGAGCCGGTGCGGGTCCGCGAGGACCGGGAGCACCTGGTCCTGCACCCACTCCGGCGTCAGCTGCGCGTCGTCGACCAGCAGGCCGCCCCCGGCGTTGACCACCGGCTGGGCGTTGAGCCGCTGCTCACCGTTGCCGATGGGCAGCGGGACGTAGGCGGCCGGGAGCCCGACGGCGGAGAGTTCGGCGACGGTCATCGCGCCCGCGCGGCAGAGCATCATGTCGGCCGCGGCGTACGCGAGGTCCATCCGGTCCACGTACGGTACCGGGATGTAGGGCGGCATACCGGGCATGTTGTCCACGTGCGGCAGTTCGTTCTTGGGACCGACCGCGTGCAGGATCTGGATGCCGGAGCGCTGGAGCACCGGCGCGACCTGCTGGATGACCTCGTTGAGGCGGCGGGCGCCCTGCGAGCCGCCGGAGACCAGCAGCGTCGGCAGGTTGGGGTCGAGGCCGAAGGCGGCGCGCGCCTCCGGGCGGACCCGGGCCCGGTCGAGGGTGGCGATGGTGCGGCGCAGCGGAATGCCGATGTAGCGGGCGCCGCGCAGCTTGCTGTCGGGGGTGGAGACGGCCACGGCGTGCGCGTAGCGGGAGCCGATCTTGTTGGCCAGTCCCGGCCTGGCGTTGGCCTCGTGGACGATGATCGGCACGCCGAGGCGTTTGGCCGCGAGGTAGCCGGGCAGGGCGACGTAACCGCCGAACCCGACGACGCAGTCCGCCTTCGTACGCTCCAGGATCTGCTCGGCGGCCTTGATGGTGCCGCGCAGCCGCCCGGGGACGGTGATCAGTTCCGGGGTGGGTTTGCGGGGCAGTGGCACCGCGGGGATGAGCCCGAGTTCGTAGCCGCGCTCGGGTACGAGCCTGGTCTCAAGTCCGCGCTCCGTGCCGAGGGCTGTGATGCCCACGGCCGGGTCCTGCCTCCGCAGTGCGTCCGCGAGGGCAAGCGCGGGCTCGATGTGGCCGGCGGTCCCCCCACCGGCGAGTACGACATGCACCGAAATTCACCGCTCTCCGGACGGACGCTTCTTGACGCGCCGTCTCATCGTCTTCCATCTCACCCCGGCCCCTTTGCCAAGGACGGTCCTTCGCATGGCGAGGGCGGCCTTCGCAGCGGGATCCTCTCGCGCGAAGGCGATCAGCAACCCTACGGCGAACATGGTCGGCAGCAGAGAAGAGCCCCCGTAGGAGAACAGCGGGAGCGGGACACCGGCGATCGGCAGCAGGCCGAGCACCGCACCGATGTTGACCACGGCCTGGGCCGTGATCCAGGTGGTCACACCTCCCGCGGCGTACCTCACGAAGGGGTCCTCCGTGCGTCCGGCCACGCGGATACCCGCATAGCCTAGAGCCGCGAAGAGGGCGAGTACCGACAGCGTCCCCGCCAGACCCAGTTCCTCACCGGTGATGGCGAAGATGAAATCGGTGTGCGGCTCCGGGAGTTGACCCCATTTCTCCACACTTGCACCCAGTCCGGAACCGAACCATCCGCCCGAGGCGAGAGCATAGATTCCGTGCACCGCCTGCCAGCATTCGCCCTTGGGACCGAGGTCGGTCGCACCGGTGCAGGCGAGCCGCGACATCCGGTTGGCGTTGTTGCTGATGAGGATGGCCCCGACGCAGGCGGCGAAGGCGAGCACGCCGGCGAAGAGCCTGGTGGGCGCTCCCGCGAGCCAGAGCAGGCCGAAGAGGATCGCGGTGAGGAGGATCGCCGTGCCCATGTCGCCGCCGAGCATGATCAAACCGAGCAGCAGGAAGGCGACGGGCACGAGCGGCACCAGCATGTGCTTCCACTGGTTCAGCAGCCGCTTCTCCTGCTTGCGGGCGAGCAGGTCGGCCCCCCACAGGACGAGGGCCAGTTTCCCGAACTCGCTGGGCTGGAGCATGAACGGGCCGCCGAGCGAGATCCAGTTCTGGTTGCCGCCGATCGAGACTCCTATCCCGGGGATCTGGACCAGCACCATCAGGAAGACGGTCAGGGCCAGCAGGGGGTAGGAGAGCGCGCGGTGCAGTTTGACGGGCATCCGGGACGCGACGAGCAGGAGACCCGTGCCGATGACCGCGGCGAGGAACTGCTTGCGGAAGAAGTACGAGGCGGGCAGCGACAGTTCCAGCGCCTTGATTATCGACGCGGAGTAGACCATCACGAGGCCGAGCACGGTGATCAGTAGGACGCTGCCCAGGATGAGGTAGTACGCCGTGAGCGGCCGGTCCCAGGTGCGGCGCGCCCGCTCGTACAGGCGCCGCAGGCCGCTCCCGCGGGGCAGCCCGGACCGGAGGGTGACGCGGCGGCGTACGGCGGCCGGACGGCGGGCCGTGCGTTTCCCCGCCTTGCCCGGCGTTCGCGCCGCCGCGGTGCCCGTGTGCCCGCGCAAGGCGGTGCGGCCGCGCCGGGCGCTGTCGTCGGCCAACATCTCGGTGTCCCCTCCACTCGTGAGCTGCGCCGGCCGGTCCGTGGCGCGGGGACCGGCCCGCTAGTCGCGCTCCGGAGCCAACTCGCGTACGGCATCGGCGAATGCCTCGCCACGCTTGTTGTAGTTGGTGAACATGTCCATGGAGGCGCAGGCCGGGGCCATCAGGACCGTGTCCCCGGGCCGCGCGAGCCGCGCCGCTTCGCGGACCGCCGCCGGCATCGCCCCAGTGTCGGTCCGGTCGAGGTCGACCACCGGCACCTCGGGCGCGTGTCGCGCGAGGGCTTCACGGATCAGCGCGCGGTCGGCGCCGATGAGGACGGCACCGCGCAGCCGCTTCGCCGACTTCTGGACGAGTTCGTCGAAGGTGGCGCCCTTGGCGAGGCCGCCCGCGATCCACACGATGGGGTCGTACGCCGCGAGGGAGGCCTCGGCGGCGTGGGTGTTGGTGGCCTTGGAGTCGTCGACGTACGCGACACCGGCGACGTCCGCGACGTGCTCGATGCGGTGGGCGTCCGGGCGGAAGGCGCGCAGTCCGTCGCGTACGGCGGCGGGTTCGACGCCGTAGGCACGGGCCAGGGCCGCGGCCGCGAGGGCGTTGGCGATGTTGTGCGGGGCGGGCGGGTCGACGTCGGAGACGTCCGCGAGCTCCTGGGCGTTCTTCTGGCGGTTCGCGACGAAGGCGCGGTCGACCAGGATGCCGTCGACGACACCGAGCTGGGAGGGCGCGGGCGGGCCGAGGGTGAAGCCGATCGCGCGGCAGCCCTCCTCGACGTCGGCCTCGCGGACCAGGGCCTCGGTCGCGGGGTCCTGGACGTTGTAGACGCAGGCGACCTGGTTGCCCTCGTAGATCCGGCCCTTGTCGGCGGCGTACGCCTCCATGGAGCCGTGCCAGTCGAGGTGGTCGGGGGCGAGGTTCAGTACGGCCGCGGAGTGGGCGCGCAGCGAGGGCGCCCAGTGCAGCTGGTAGCTGGAGAGTTCGACGGCCAGGACGTCGTACTCCTCGTCGCCGAGGACGGTGTCGAGCAGCGAGACACCGATGTTGCCGACGGCGGCGGTCCGCAGGCCGGCGGCCTCCAGGATGGAGGCCAGCATGCGTACGGTCGTGGTCTTGCCGTTGGTGCCGGTGACCGCGAGCCAGGGAGCAGCATCCGGGCCCCGCAGGCGCCAGGCCAGTTCGACGTCGCCCCAGATCTCCACGCCCGCCTCGGCGGCGGCCAGGAAGAGCGGCTTGTCGGGCTTCCAGCCGGGCGCGGTGACGATCAGCTCGGTGCCCTCGGGGAGGGTCGCGCCGTCGCCGAGGCGGACGGTGACGCCGAGCGCTTCGAGTTCGGCGGCCTGGGCGCGGGAGCGGTCGTCGTCGCCGTCGTTGACGACGGTGACGTGGGCCCCGAGGCCCCGCAGCACACGTGCTGCGGGGATCCCGGAGACGCCGAGACCCGCGACGGTCACCCGCTTGCCGGTCCAGGTCGTGTCTGTCACTTGTCGGCCGCCCAGCCCGCGTAGAAGAGTCCGAGGCCGATGATCACGCACATGCCCTGGATGATCCAGAAGCGGACCACCACGAGGACTTCGGACCAGCCCTTGAGTTCGAAGTGATGCTGGAGCGGCGCCATCTTGAAGACGCGCTTGCCGGTCATCTTGAAGGAGCCGACCTGAATCACGACGGACATCGTGATCAGGACGAACAGGCCGCCGAGGAGCGCCATCAGGAACTCGGTGCGCGAGCAGATCGCCAGACCCGCGAGCGCGCCGCCGAGGGCGAGCGAACCGGTGTCGCCCATGAAGATCTTGGCGGGCGAGGTGTTCCACCACAGGAAGCCGAAGCAGGCACCCATGAGGGCCGCCGCGACGACCGCGAGGTCGAGTGGATCTCGTACTTCGAAGCAGGCTTCCGGGTTGGTCAGGCTCGGCGCGTCCGCGCAGGACTCCTGGAACTGCCACAGGCCGATGAAGGTGTACGCGCCGAAGACCATCACGGAGGCACCGGTGGCGAGGCCGTCGAGGCCGTCGGTGAGGTTCACACCGTTCGACATCGCCAGGATCATGAACAGCGCCCAGACCACGAACAGCACCGGGCCGATCGACCAGCCGAAGTCCTGGACGAAGGAGAGCTTGGTGGAGGCCGGGGCGTTGCCGCGCACGTCCTTGAACTGCAGGGCCAGGACGGCGAAGGCGATGCCGACGATCAGCTGGCCGGCCATCTTGGCCTTGGCCCGCAGACCCAGTGAGCGCTGCTTGACGATCTTGATGTAGTCGTCGAGGAAGCCGACCAGGCCCATGCCCGCCATGAGGAACAGCACCAGCAGACCGGAGGCGCTCGGCCTCTCGCCGGTGATCACCTTCGCCAGGGCGTACGCGATGAGCGTGGCCAGGATGAAGGCGATGCCGCCCATGGTGGGCGTGCCGCGCTTGCCGTGGTGGCCGCGCGGACCGTCGTCCCGGATGAACTGCCCGTATCCCTTGCGGGCCAGCAGTTTGATGAGCAGCGGGGTGCCGATCAGGGTCAGGAAGAGCCCGATGACTCCCGCGAAGAGGATCTGCCTCATCGGCCGGTGACCTCGCCCTCGGTGCGGTGGTCGAGGAGCGCCTGGGCGACCCGCTCGAGACCGACCGACCTGGAAGCCTTCACCAGCACGACGTCTCCCGGACGCAGTTCACTGCGCAACAGGTCGACCGCCGCTTGCGCGTCGGACACGTGCACCGACTCCTCACCCCACGAACCCTCGTTGTAAGCGCCCAGCTGCAGCCAGGACGCTTCCCTGCCCCCGACTGCCACGAGCTTGCTGACGTTGAGCCGGACGGCGAGCCGTCCGACCGCGTCGTGCTCGGCGAGCGAATCGTCACCCAGTTCGGCCATCTGGCCGAGCACCGCCCACGTACGACGCCCCTGGCCCATGGCCGCGAGCGCGCGCAGGGCGGCTCGCATGGATTCGGGGTTCGCGTTGTAGGCGTCGTTGACGACTGTCACGCCGTCAGGACGCTCGGTGACCTCCATGCGCCAGCGGGACAGCGTGCCCGCCTCGGAGAGCGCGGTGGCGATCTCGTCGACGGACATGCCCAGCTCATGGGCGACGGCGGCCGCGGCGAGCGCGTTCGACACGTGGTGCTCACCGTACAGCCGCATGGTCACGTCACTGCACCCGGTGGGTGTGCGAAGGACGAAGGAGGGCCGGCCATTCTCCATGAGCCGGACATTCTCGGCACGTACGTCCGCGTCGGCGGCCTCGCCGAAGAGCACCACCCGGGCCTTCGTACGGGACGTCATGGCCCGTACGAGCTGGTCGTCGGCGTTGAGGACGGCCACGCCGCCCTCCTCCGCCGGCGGCAGCGCCTCGACCATTTCGCCCTTGGCCTCGGCGATCTGCTCGCGTCCGCCGAACTCGCCGATGTGGGCGGTCCCGACGTTCAGCACGAGGCCGATGCGCGGCGGGGTCAGACCGGTGAGGTACCGGATGTGGCCGATGCCGCGCGCGCCCATTTCGAGGACCAGGTGTTCGGTCTCCTCGGTGGCGCGCAGCGCGGTGAGCGGCAGACCGATCTCGTTGTTGAGGGAGCCGGGCGTCCAGACCGTGGGGGCCTTGTGCTCCAGCAGCTGGGCGATCAGGTCCTTGGTGGAGGTCTTGCCGGCCGAGCCGGTGAGCGCGACGACCTTCGTGCCGAGCCGTTCGACGACGGCGCGCGCCAGGGCGCCCAGCGCCTCGGTGACGTCGTCCACGACGATGGCGGGTACGCCGACGGGGCGGGTCGCCAGTACGGCTGCCGCTCCCGCGTCGACGGCGCGCGCGGCGAAGTCGTGGCCGTCGACGCGCTCGCCCGCGAAGGCGGCGAAGAGGCTGCCGGGCCGGACCTCGCGGGAGTCGATGACGACGGGGCCGGTCACCCGCAGGGCACTGTCCGGTATGTCGTGCGACTGCCCGCCGACGATCCCGGCGATCTCGGCGAGGGAGAGGGCAATCAACGGGCCACCTCGCCGTCGTGGGTCGGTGCGGCGCTCAGGATCGCGGTGCGGAGCACCTGGCGGTCGTCGAAGGGGCGTACCACTCCGGCGATGTCCTGGCCCTGCTCGTGGCCCTTGCCCGCGACGAGCACGGTGTCGCCGGGCTTGGCGCGGGCGACCGCCGCGGCGATGGCCGAGGCACGGTCGGCGTCGACCAGGACGTCGCCGCGCTCGTGCGCGGGTACCTCGGCCGCGCCCGCGAGCATCGCGGCGAGGATCGCGAGGGGGTCCTCGGAGCGCGGGTTGTCGGAGGTCAGTACGGCGGTGTCGGCGAGGCGGGCGGCGGCGGCGCCCATCGAGGGCCGCTTCTGCTTGTCGCGGTCGCCACCGCAGCCGAGCACGATGTGCAGTTCGCCCTCGGTGACCTTGCGCAGCGCGCGCAGGACCGATTCGACGGCGTCCGTCTTGTGGGCGTAGTCGACGACGGCGAGGTAGGGCTGGCCCTCGTCCACGCGCTCCAGGCGGCCCGGGACGCCGGGGACGGCGGCGATGCCGTCGGCGGCGGTCTGCGGGTCCACGCCGGCCACGGCGAGCGTGACGATCGCGGCGAGCGTGTTGGCGACGTTGAAGGGACCCGCCAGCGGGGCTTTCGCGGCGATGCGCTCGCCCTTGGGGCCGACCGCCGTGAACGTACTGGTGAACGGGCCGACCTCGACGCCTTCGGCGCGCCAGTCGGCGTCCGGGTGGCCCTCGGCGGAGAAGGAGGTGACCGGGACGCCGGACTCGGTGATGAGCCTGCGCCCGTACTCGTCGTCGAAGTTGACGACGCCCACCCTGCTGCGCTCCTGGGTGAAGAGACGCGCCTTCGCCTGGAAGTAGTCCTCCATGTCGGAGTGGAATTCCATGTGCTCGGGGCTCAGGTTGTTGAAGACCGCGACGTCGAAGACGCAGCCGTCGACCCGGCCGAGCACCAGCGCGTGGCTGGAGACCTCCATGGCGACCGCCTCGACGCCACGTTCGCGCATGACGGCGAACAGGGCCTGGAGGTCGGTGGCCTCGGGGGTGGTCCGCTCGGACTTGATGCGCTCGTCGCCGATGCGCATCTCGACCGTGCCGATGAGGCCGGTCAGCCTCCCGGCCGCCCGCAGACCGCCCTCGACGAGGTACGCCGTGGTGGTCTTGCCGGACGTGCCGGTGATACCGAGCTGGAGCAGGGCGTCGCCGGGGTGGCCGTAGATCTCGGTGGCGAGCTCGCCCATCCGGCTGCGCGGGTCGTCGACGACCAGGGCCGGCAGGCCGGCCTCGGCCGCGCGCGCGGCGCCCGCCGGGTCGGTGAGGATCGCGGCCGCGCCGAGACCCGCCGCCTGCGCGGCGAAGTCGGCGCCGTGCAGGCGCGCCCCCGGGAGGGCGGCGTACAGGTCGCCGGGCCTCACCGCACGGGAGTCGTGCGTGATGCCGGTGACCTCGACGGCGCTCTCGACGGCTCGGGCCTCGGTACCCAGCCGCTCGGCCAGCTCCCCGAGGGGTGTCGGGCGGACCTGGACCGGCCGGGGCGCTCCGGGATACGTCACCGGGGCGTCCTTCTGGGTGGTTTGGGACTGATCAGCGTGTGGCACGGCGGTGAGCGTACCGGGCGTACCCGGCCCCTCGCGAAACGAGGGGTGCCGACGCGGAGCGGGGTCTTCTTGGTTCCCGGGGTACGGGGTGATCGTTGTCACTGATGGTCCTGAGTCACTCGCCGGGTGTGAAGGACACCGGCAGCCGGGCGGGCTCGCTGCCGGTCGGTGCGACCTGGAGGGTCTTGAGTGCGAACTCCATGACCTGCTTGTAGACGGGGCCGCAGATCTGGCCGCCGAAGTAGCTGCCTCTGGTGGGGTTCTGGATGGCGCAGTACACGGTGACCCGCGGCTTGTCCGCGGGGGCGAAACCGGCGAAGGACGCGGTGTAGCCCTTGTAGCGTCCGGTGGCCGGATCCACCCGGTTGGAGGTTCCGGTCTTGCCGCCGACGCGGTAGCCGGGGATGCGGGCCCTGGTCCCCGTACCCTCCTCGTCGTCGACGACCGACTCCAGCATGGTGGCCAGGGTCCTGGCGGTCCTCTCGCTCACCACCCGGTTCTTCTTGGGCTCGGGGGCGGGCGTGAAGCGGCCGTCGGGCCCCTTGGTGCCGCGGACCAGGGTTGGCTGGATCCGTACGCCGCCGTTGGCGATCGTCGAGTAGACGGAGGCCGCCTGCATGGCGTTGAGCGAGAGGCCCTGGCCGAAGGGGATCGTGTACTGCTGCGAGGTGCTCCAGTCGCCGGGGGCCGCGAGGATGCCCGCGGTCTCGCCGGGGTAGTGGAGCCCGCTGGGACGGCCGAGGCCGAACTTGCGCAGGTAGGAGTAGAGGACCTGGTTGGCCTGCGCCCGGGTCTTGCCGAGCTGTTCGGTCGCCAGGATCGTGCCGATGTTGCTGGACTTGGCGAGCACACCGTTGAGCGTCAGGTACCAGGTGGGGTGGTCGATGTCGTCCTTGAACAGGCGGTCGCCGCGGTGCAGCCGGTTGGGTACGACGACATGGGTGCCGGGCACCGCCGCGTTCTCCTCCAGCACCGCGGCCATGGACATGACCTTGGCGGTGGAGCCCGGTTCGTACGCGTCCTGGAGGGCGGCGTTGCCCATGGCGGCCGCGTCGGCCTGCGAGAGGTCGTTGGGGTCGAAGCCCGGGGCGTTGGCCATGGCGAGGACCTCGCCGGTGCGGGTGTCCTGGACTATCACGTAGCCGCGGTCCGCCCCGGACTTCTCCACCTGCTCGGCGATGGCGTCCTGGGCGGCCCACTGGATGTCGCGGTCGATGGTCAGCTCGATGTCGGAGCCGGGGACGGCGGGGACCTCCCGGGCGCCGACCGTGGGAACCCTGCGGCCGCCGGACTGGGCGTACTTGATCTCGCCCTCCTTGCCCGCGAGTTCCTCGTCCAGCTGGGTCTCCAGACCGCCCGCGCCCTTGCCCTCGGCGTTGACGTAACCGAGTACCCCGGCGGCGAGGTCGCCATTGGGGTAGACGCGCTTGCTGCTGGCCTCCTGGAAGACACCGGCGAGCACGTCGACGCCCTTGCCGCCCCTGGCCCTGTCCGCACTGGCCTTCTTGGCGAAGACGCTCTTGAGGTCCTTGATCTGCTTCCAGATCTGCGGGGTCTGGCGGCGGGCCAGGACGGCGTACCTGCTCTTGGGCGTCCTGAGCTTCTTCGTCAGTTCGGCCGCGTCCTTGCGCAGGATCGGCGCGAGGATCTCCGCGGCCCGCTCGGGCGTGTCCGGAGCCTTGGTGAACTTGGCGGTGAACATCGACGGGTCGGCCGTGATGTCGTGCGCGTCGACGCTGGTGGCCAGGGCGATGCCGCTGCGGTCGGTGATCTTGCCGCGCTCGGCGGCCAGGGTCGAGGTGAAGTACCGGTTCTCCTCGGCCTTGGCGGCGTACGCGCTCGCGTCCACGGCCTGGACCTGGAGCAGCCGTACGACGAAGGCCAGCATGACCAGGGTCAGTCCGACGCCGACCAGCCGCAGCCGGGGCCTGGGGCTGCCGAGCTGCAACGAGCGGGCGGCCCTGGGCGCGGGACGCGGCCGCCCCACCGGGGGGCGCGTCCTGGGCCGCGCTGCGGGCCTCGGGCGCCCGCCGCTGTGCGGTCGCCCGGGGCCGGGCACGCGACGGCGCGGTGGTTCCTGGGGGGGCACTGCGTCACCTGCCGGGGGTCGTGGTCGGCTTCGCGGACGGGCTCACGGGACGGGAACGGCGGCGGGAGGAACGGCGGCCGCGGAGGGCGCGGGCGGCGCCGGTACCTGCGGGGAGAAGGCCGCCAGGGGCGGGCCGGGATCGGGCGGGCTCAGCGGCACGGGACCGGGCAGGCTCAGCGGCACGGGACCGGCGGCGGTCTCGGCGGCCGCTCTGGACGGTACGCCCCGGACCGTACCGTCGGGGCCGAGGAAGGCGGGGCTGCCGCCGGGCACCATGCCGAGTTCGCGCGCCCTGCGCTCCAGCGCGCCGAGCGCGGACCGGTCGTCCACGTCCTGCTGGAGCGCCTGCTCCTCGTCGGTCAGCTCGGTGGTCCGCTTCTTGAGTTCACTCAGCTCGAACGAGCCCTGGTTGAGCGAGGAATTCAGCAGCAGGAGGGTGATGAGGCCGCCGCCGAGCAGCAGCACGACCAGCAGCACGAAGGGGGTCCTGGCCGCCTGGGCCGGACCCGAGGGCATCAGCCGCGACAACCGCGCGGCCCGCCCCTTCAGCTGCTTGGCCGGTTCGGTCACAGCACGTCCTCCCGGATGCGCTGCGCCCCGCGCAGCCGGGCCGGGGCGGCGCGGCGGTTCTCCGCGACCTCTTCGTCCGTCGGCAGTTCCGCGCCGCGCGTCAGCAGCTTCAGCCGCGGCTGGTACTGCTCCGGCACGACGGGCAGACCGGGGGGCGCGGTGTTGGCGGCTCCGGCCGCGAAGACCTGCTTGACCAGGCGGTCTTCCAGCGAGTGGTACGAGAGGACCGCGATCCGGCCGTCCACGGCGAGCGACTTCACCGCCGCCGGGATGGCCCGCTCCAGCACGCTGAGCTCACCGTTGACCTCGATGCGCAGCGCCTGGAAGGTGCGCTTGGCGGGATTGCCGCCGGTGCGCTTGGCCGCCTGCGGCAGGGCGTCGCGGATCAGTTCGACGAGCCGGCCGCTGTTGCTGAACGGCTCCTTCTCGCGCTCGCGCACGATCGCCGAGACGATCCGCTTGGCCTGCTTCTCCTCGCCGTACTGGCGCAGGATCCGCACCAGCTCGCCCGGCGGGTAGGTGTTGAGGACCTCGGCCGCGCTGACGCCCGTCGTCTGGTCCATGCGCATGTCGAGCGGGGCGTCGTGGGCGTACGCGAAACCGCGCTCCCGCTCGTCGAGCTGCATCGACGAGACGCCGAGGTCGAAGAGGACGCCCTGGACGCGCGGGACGGAGAGGCGTTCCAGGACCTCGGGCAGCTCGTCGTAGACGGCGTGCACCAGGGTGGTCCGGTCGCCGAACGGGGCGAGCCGCTCGGCGGAGAGCCGCAGCGCCTCCTTGTCCCGGTCGAGCGCGACGAGCCGCGCCGAGGGGAAGGCGGTGAGCAGGGCCTCGCTGTGTCCGCCGAGGCCGAGGGTGCAGTCGACGACCACCGCTCCCGGCTCGCCGAGGGCCGGGGCCAACAGGTCCAGGCATCGCTGGAGCATCACCGGGACGTGTCGGGTCTGGCTCATGCGCCCTCTCAGGTACCGGCGCGGTCGTGTACGTACGGCCTGGCCCCCACCCGCTCAGAAGGGGAAACGGCCTGCCGCCGCCGGGGAAGGGGCGTCGGCCGACCGGCGAGCGGGAGGAGGCCGGGCCGTACGTACGCCGCGCACGCGGGAGAAATTCGGAATGTGCGGTATGTGTCGGTAAGGCAGTAAGGGCACATCACGCCACCCACTTCGCGTCACTTTAGTCCACCCGTCCTCCCGGTCAATCAACGGGCCAGCGCGCCGCACGGCCTGGTTTTCACCCGCACGGAGGACGTCCACCGACGCTCACGGATCATCCTTGTGGGTTACCTCACAACAATCCTTGTTGGCGTTCTTTGTCCCTTCTCACAGCGAGCCCGAGCCGCGCGTTCCCATTAACGTCTACGGCATGTCGACTTCTGCGCACCTTCCCGCCGATCCCGCCGTCGCGACGCCCTCCGCGGCACGTACCGGAGGCACGGTCACCGACCGCCTCGTCGAAGCGAACCAGCAGTACGCAGCGGACTTCCGCGACCCGGGGATGGACGCGCGGCCCGTGCTGCGCGTCGCCGTGGTCGCCTGCATGGACGCACGCCTGGACCTGCACAGCGCGCTCGGCCTCGAACTGGGCGACTGCCACACCATCCGCAACGCGGGCGGCGTGGTCACCGACGACGTCATCAGGTCCCTGACCATCAGCCAGCGCGCGCTCGGCACCCGCAGCGTCATACTCGTCCACCACACCGGCTGCGGCCTGGAGACCCTCACCGAGGAGTTCAGGCACGAGCTGGAGGCCGAGGTCGGGCAGCGCCCGCCGTGGGCCGTGGAGTCCTTCCGGGACGTCGACCAGGACGTACGCCAGTCGATGCAGCGCGTGCGGACCTCGCCGTTCCTGCCGCACACCGACGACGTGCGCGGCTTCGTCTTCGATGTGTCCACCGGCCTGCTGCGGGAGATCGCCCCGGTGAAGTAGCGCGGCCGAGCGGACGAAAACCCGACAACCCTCGACATACCACCCTCAGTTATCCACAGCCGAGTGACACGAAGCGGTAACGGCAACAACAATGCGGGTGTGACATCGCGCCGGATCCGTCCGCGCGTGAGGTCCGTGTTTCGGGGTGGGCCGTTCCGTCGTCGTGGCGCCGGCCCTTGATGGTGTATCCCCTGCTCGTCAAGAGCTCGGGGAAGGGGCCGAGGAGGGCCGGGTGACGACCTATGACGATCGAGCGAGCCTCACAGATCTGACCACCACAGCGGAGCGCATCCGCAGGTCGGTGGAGGGTGTGATCGAGGGCAAGCCGGAGGTCGTACGGCTTTCTCTGACCGTGCTCCTCGCCGAGGGGCATCTGCTCATCGAAGACGTGCCGGGCGTGGGCAAGACGATGCTCGCCAAGGCGCTCGCCAGATCCGTCGACTGCTCGGTACGGCGGATCCAGTTCACGCCGGACCTGCTGCCTTCGGACATCACCGGTGTGAGCATCTACGACCAGCAGCGGCGCGACTTCGAATTCAAACCGGGCGCGATCTTCGCCCAGGTCGTGATCGGTGACGAGATCAATCGCGCCTCGCCGAAGACCCAGTCCGCGCTGCTGGAGTCGATGGAGGAGCGCCAGGTCACCATCGACGGGCAGACGTACGAACTGCCCACGCCCTTCATGGTGGTCGCCACGCAGAACCCGGTGGAGATGGAGGGCACGTACCCGCTGCCCGAGGCCCAGCGCGACCGCTTCATGGCGCGGGTCTCCATCGGCTACCCGAGCGCCGAGGCCGAGCTCCGGATGCTGGACGTGCACGGCGCGGCCTCACCGCTCGACGACCTCCAGCCGGTGGCGCACGCCCACGAGATCCTGAAGCTGATCGACGCGGTCCGCACGGTGCACGTGGCCGACGCGGTGCGGCGGTACGCCGTGGAGCTGGTCGCGGCCACCCGCAGCCACCCCGACCTGCGGCTCGGCGCCTCGCCCCGCGCCACGCTGCACCTGCTGCGCGCCGCCAAGGCGTCCGCCGCGCTGAGTGGGCGCGACTACGCGCTGCCCGACGACGTACAGGCACTCGCGGTGGCGGTGCTCTCGCACCGGCTGCTGCCGACGGCCCAGGCCCAGCTGAACCGGCGTACCTCCGAGCAGGTCGTACTGGAGATCCTCCAGCGCACCGCCGTACCGACGGCCGCGGCGCCCGACGGTGGCTACGCCACGGGGCGGGCGGCGGCGACGCCGCCTTCCGGTGCTCCGCTGTACGGCCACCAGCAGCCCGGCGTACGGCGACTGTGATGGCGGCCGGGGGGCCCGCCGCGCCGGTCGCTGCCACCGTGCCCGCCGGGGCGGACGGGGTCGGCGGCAGCGACGACGAGGGCGGGAAGGGCGGCCTGCGGGCCGCGCTCTCGGGACTGACCACGCGCGGCCGGTCGTTCCTGGCGGCGGGCGTGGCCGCCGCGGTGTGCGCGTACGTCCTGGGCCAGGCGGACCTGCTGCGGGTCGGGCTGCTGCTCACCGTGCTGCCGCTGGTCTGCGTGGCCGTGCTGTACCGCACGCGCTACCGGGTCGCGGGCAGCAGGCGGCTGACACCGTCGCGCGCGGCGACGGGCTCGGAGGCGCGCGTGCACCTGCGACTGGACAACGTCTCCCGGCTGCCCACCGGTCTGCTGATGCTCCAGGACCGGGTGCCGTACGTCCTGGGGCCGCGGCCGCGGTTCATCCTCGACCGGGTGGAGGCGGGCGGCCGGCGCGAGGTGTCCTACCGGGTCCGCTCGGACCTGCGCGGGCGCTACCCGCTGGGCCCGCTCCAGCTGCGGCTGACGGACCCCTTCGGCATGTGCGAGCTGACCCGCTCGTTCAGCGCGTACGACACCCTGACCGTGATTCCGCGCGTCGAGGCGCTGCCCGCCGTGCGGCTGACCGGCGAGGCGCCGGGATACGGCGACGGGCGCAACCGTTCGCTCGCGCTGGCCGGCGAGGACGACGTCATCCCGCGCGGCTACCGGCACGGTGACGACCTGCGCCGCGTGCACTGGCGCTCCACCGCGCGCTACGGCGAGCTGATGGTGCGCCGCGAGGAGCAGCCGCAGCGCGCCGGGTGCACGGTGCTCCTGGACACCCGGCGGGCCGCGTACCAGGGGGCCGGGCCGGACTCGGCCTTCGAGTGGGCGGTGTCGGGGGCCGCTTCCGCCCTGGTGCACATGCTCGAACGGGGCTATTCGGTGAGGTTGTTGACCGACACCGGGAATTCGGTGCCCGGTGAAGGGGCCGGCGGTTTCGCCGGGGCCACCCAGGAGACGGCCGATTCCGCCGGGCTGATGATGGACACGCTCGCCGTCGTCGAGCACTCGGACGGCACGGGACTCTCCGCGGCGTACGACGCGCTGCGCGGTGGGAACGAAGGTCTCCTGGTCGCCTTCTTCGGTGACCTGGACGAGGACCAGGCGGCCGTGGTGGCGCGCATGCGCCCGCGCAGCGGGGCCGCCGTCGCCTTCGTACTGGACAGCGGGGCCTGGACGCGGGGGAAGGGCCCGGTCCAGGGCCGGGCGGCGGACGCCGCGGGCCTCATGGCACGCGTACCGGCCGCCGCCGAGGAGCGGGTCAGGTCGCTGCGCGAGGCGGGGTGGACGGTGCTGACCGTGCCCCCCGGCATGCTCCTCGCAGACCTGTGGCGGATGGCCGAACGACAGCGCACCGGTACGGGGGGCTCTCCCGCCGGCGGGGCGGCAGGTACGAGTGGGGGCTGGTCATGAGCGGTCGCGGACGGATGGCGCTGTGCGCCACGGCGGCCACCCTGATGACGGCGGGCGCGCTGCTGCCGTTGATCAACAAAACGTCCTGGTTCCTGACGGCGGCCGTCGCGGTGGTGATCCAGGCGGGGGTGGGCGCGCTCGCCCGGCGGGTGCCGCTGGCCCGGCCGCTGACCGTGACCGTCCAGGCGTTCGTGGCGCTGGTGATGCTCACCGTGGTGTTCGCCATGGACTCGGCGATCGGCGGAGTACTGCCGGGACCCGAGGCGTTCCAGGAGTTCGCACGGCTGCTGACGGCCGGCGTCGAGGACGTCGGTCGGTACGCCATCCCGGCGCCCGCGACCGAAGGCATCAGACTGATGCTGATCGGCGGTGTCCTGCTGATCGCTCTGGCCGTGGACGCGCTGGCGGTGACGTTCCGCAGCGCGGCCCCGGCCGGGCTGCCGCTGCTGGCGCTCTACTCGGTGGCCGCCGGGCTCTCACCAGGTGGCGCGAGCTGGCTGTGGTTCGTGCTGGCGGCCTCCGGCTACCTGCTGCTCCTGCTGGCCGAGGGACGGGACCGGCTCTCCCAGTGGGGCCGCGTCTTCGGCGGTGCGCCGCGCACCGGGGGACGCACGGCAGCCGCCGGATTCGAGACGGCGGGCGGTTCTGCGCCGGTGCCGGTCCGTACGGGCCGGCGCATCGGCGCGGTGGCGCTGGGCATCGCCCTGGTCGTCCCCGCGTCCCTGCCCGCCCTGGACGGCGGGCTGCTGGGCGGCGCGGGCGGCGGGAGCGGCGGCGGTTCCGGCGGCGGGACCATTTCGGCGGTCAACCCGCTGGTCTCGCTCCAGAACAGCCTGAACCAGCCCGAGGACCGCGAGGTGCTGCGGTACCGCACGAACACGCAGGACACCGAGCACTTCTATCTGCGGATCGTCGCGCTGGACCAGTTCGACGGATCCGCCTGGAAGTCGGCGGAACGCAGGATCGACGACGTACCGGACCGGCTGCCCCGCCCGCAGGGGCTCAGCACCGACGTCCGTACGACCGAGATCAACTCCACCGTCTCGGCGGCCGGCTGGTACTCCCAGAGCTATCTGCCGCTCCCCTACCCGGCGACGCAGGTGGGCATCGACGGCCGCTGGCGTTACGAGCCGTCCGGGCGCACGCTCGTGGGCGACCGCGGCCAGACCACCCGCGGCGTGCGCTACACGGTCAGCAGCCTGACAGTGCGGCCGACCCGCGAGCAGCTGGCCGCGGCCACCACGCCGCCGGCCGGTCTGCTGCGCGAGTACACCGAGGTTCCCGAGGCGCTGCCCCAGGTGGTGAGGTCGACCGCGCTCGACGTGACGAAGGGCGCCTCGAACGACTACGAGCGGGCGGTCAGGCTCCAGGACTGGTTCGCCTCCGACGGCGGCTTCAGGTACGACACACAGGTGCAGTCGGGCAGCGGTACGGCGGCGATCGTCCGTTTCCTCCGGGACAAGGAGGGCTTCTGCGTCCACTTCTCGTTCTCGATGGCCGCCATGGCCAGGACGCTCGGCATCCCGGCGCGGGTGGCGGTGGGCTTCACGCCCGGCACCGCGCAGTCCGACGGCACCATGTCGGTCGGTCTGCGTGACGCGCACGCCTGGCCGGAACTGTACTTCGAGGGCGTGGGGTGGACGCGGTTCGAACCGACGCCGTCCCGGGGCTCAGTGCCGGAGTACACCCGTCAGGACACCCCGTCCGGCTCCGCGTCCGACCCCGCGCAGGCACAGCCGAGCACCTCGGCCGCGCCTTCGGCGGCGCCCAGCGTCACCGACAGCTGCCCTCCGCAGATGCGGAAGCTGGGCGAGTGCGGCGGGGTCGCGCAGCAGGGCGGAGCGGGCCCCACGGACACGGGGATTCCCGTCGGCCGGCTGGTCCTGCTGGCGCTGGCCGTGGTGCTCGTGGTGCTGCTGCCTCTGTTGCCGTTGCTGTGGCGGAGCCAGGTGCGTGCGCGGCGGCTGGGTTCCGTGGGACGCACGCCCGAGGACGTGGCCGCCCGTACGCTGTCCGGCTGGCGCGAGATCACCGATTCGGCGTGGGACTACGGCGTCGCGCCCGACGATTCGCAGACGCCGCGCAAGGCCGCCGCGCGGATCGTGCGCCTCGGCGGGCTCGACGGTGCGTCGGCCGATGCGGTGCACCGGGCGGCGGGCGCGGTGGAGCAGGTGCTCTACGCCCCGCGGCCTGCTGTCCCGGGCAACCTCACCGAGGAGGCCCGGCAGGTACGGGCGGGCCTGCGGGGCGCGGCGGGACGTGGGGCACGCCTGCGGGCTGTTCTCGCACCGCGCTCGGCTGTCCGGGTGGTCTGGGCGGTGTCGGCACGCTGGGCCGGCGTGAGGAGCCGATGGGGCGCGAGCCGCTGGACCGTGGAACGGTGGGCGGGCGCCCTGCGGCGCCGCCCGTCCCGGCAGCGCGGCTGACGGGCCGTACAGGCCTGGATACGAGTGAGGGGTGACCGCCCGGAGGCGGTCACCCCTCACTCGTACAGCAAGTGTCGGATGCGGTCGGTGAGAATCGGACGCGGCCGGTGTGAGCGCGGCCGGCGCTCGGAGACCTGTCTCAGTGTCCTTGGCCTTCTTCGCGGCGGCGCTGCCACCGCTGCTCGATGCGGTCCATGACCGACCGTCGCTGCCGGGGCCGACTGCGAGCGGCCGGACCGGTACCGGCGGGAGCAGGTTGCTCCCCCGGTTTAGGGGCCTTGCGCCAGCCGGTAACCGCGAGCACCGCGCAGCCGAGCATCACAAGGAAGCCCACCACGCTGACCCAGATCTGCTGTGCGACCATTCCGGCCATGAGGAGCGCGATACCCACCAGAAAGCCTGCGACTGCCTGGTAGACCCGTCGCCGGGTGTACGTACGCAGCCCGCTTCCCTCAAGCGCTGTCGCGAACTTGGGATCTTCGGCGTACAGCGCTCGCTCCATCTGCTCGAGCATTCGCTGCTCGTGCTCCGAGAGCGGCACGGGAGTCCTCCTACTCGTCGGTCGCGGGGGGCGACCGTTTGCGGCCCTTTCAGAATAGGCAGGGAATCGCCCCCGTGAAACCCGCCCTCTACGCCAATTCACAATCCGGGCCGCCACGCCGTCTCAGTCGCCTGAGGAGTACATTCCCCATTGGCTGATCCGCCATGCGCACGGTGTGCTCCGATCATACGGGGCGAGGCGGCCGATCGGGGGGCCTGTGGCGGACTCCATGTGCCACTGCGTTGCTGATCAGCCGCTTTTCGCGCCGCGCAGAACGGTTCCTCAGCCGTCGCCTGGCTCCTGCTTCTGCCCCAGGACGTGCAGCTGGCTCGCGACGGAGTGGAAGGCGGGCAGCTCGGCGGCCGCGGCCTCCAGCTTGAGCAGGGCGTCCAGGGCGCCGGGCTCGGTGTCCACCAGGGCACCGGGTACGAGGTCGGCGAAGACCCGTACGCCGTGGACGGCACCGACCTCGACACCGGCCGCGCCGACCAGCCCGGTGAGCTGCTCCGCGGTGAAGCGCCGGGGCACGGGATCGCCCTCGCCCCAGCGGCCCGCCGGGTCGGCGAGGGCCTGCCTGGCCTCGGTGAAGTGACCGGCCAGGGCCCGGGCCAGAACGGCGCCGCCGAGACCGGCGGCGAGCAGGCTGAGGATGCCGCAGGGGCGGAGCGCGTCGACGGCGTTGCGCACGCCCTCGGCCGGGTCGTCGACGTATTCCAGGACGCCGTGGCACAGGACCACGTCGTGGCCGCCGCGGTCGACGACGTCGAAGAGGCCGTGGATGTCGCCCTGCACGCCGCGCACGCGGTCGGCGACGCCGGCCTCCGCGGCCCGGCGCTCCAGCGCGAACAGCGCGTTGGGGCTGGGGTCGACGACGGTGACGCGGTGGCCGAGGCGGGCGACGGGCACCGCGAAGTTGCCCGTGCCGCCGCCGGTGTCGAGAACGTCCAGGGCGTCGCTCCCGGTCGCCTTGACCTTGTGGTCGAGAGCGTCCCTGAGGACCTCCCAGACCACGGCGGTACGGAGGGAGGCGCGGGGGCGCATCGGGTCCGACACGGCAGTTGACTCCTCGGCGCGGTGCCGCCGCGGGCGGCGGGGCGGTGAACGGTGCGGGCGGTGAACGCCATGCCCACCCTATTGCCTCCGGGAACCGGTCCTGTCATCCCGCGTCCGGGTGGTCCGCTCCCTCGATCCGGGCCTGGGGCAGCACCGGATCCAGCGCGAGCAGCCGCTCGACCAGGCGCAGGAACATCGCCACGTCGCGCAGCAGGTCGTCGGCGTCGCGGGCGCTCGCCGCCCCCTGTATGCCCGCTTCGGCGCGCGCCCGGCGGGTGGCTCCCGAGGCGAACAGGGCACTCCACTCGGCCAGCTCCGGCGCGATCTCCGGAAGGACCTCCCAGGCGCTGCGGATCCGCCGGCGCCGGGGCACGGTGGTCTCGGGCCGACCACGGGCCGCGAGGACGGCGGCAGCGGTGCGCAGGGCGGCGAGGTGGGCCGTGGCGTACCGCTCGTTCGGCGTTTCGAGGGCGGCGGCCTCGTCCAGTCCGCCGCGGGCCTGGGCGAGCAGGTCGAGAGCGGCGGGCGGGGCACCGGCCCTGCGCAGCACCGGGTGGACGTCGGCGGCGGGGCCGGCCGGTGAGGGGGCAGGGCCGGTGGCGCGGCGCCGGTGTGCGGCGGCTGCGGACGTGCGGGCCATGACGAACCTCCTTCGTCGCGTGACGGCTCTGTGGCCGTATGTGCCCATCGTGAAGGGCGCCACTGACAGTCACCGCTGACCTGGCCTTTTGCTTCGACCGCGCGTTCGGGATAGCTTTTGAACTGACTGGTCAGTTCAAAAATGGGGAGGGCTTGTGGACAGCCCGCACGGGGCAGCCGTGACGGCGGAGGGCTTCGGACTGAAGGGCCCTCGCGGCTGGGTGTTCCGCGACGTGCGTGTCGCGGCGGAGCCCGGCGCGCTCATCGCGGTCGAAGGACCTTCCGGCTCCGGCCGCACCTGTCTTCTGCTGGCCCTCACCGGCCGCATGCGCGCCACCGAGGGCCACGCGGAGGTCGGTGGCGTACGGCTGCCGAAGAAGATGGCCGCCGTGCGCCGCATGAGCGCGCTGGGTCCGGTCACCGGCGTCAGCGAACTCGACCCGGCCTTCACGGTCGCCGAGCACCTGCGGGAGCGCGCGCTCCTCCAGCGCCGCTACGACGGGTCGCTGCGCGCGCTGCTGCGGCCCCGCGCCGAGCGCGCCGCCCAGGCGCGGGCCAGGCTCGACGCCGCGCTCGACACCGCGGGGCTGGACCTGGACACGCTGCCCAAGGGGACGCGTACGTCCGTACGGGATCTGGAGCGTCTCGAGGCGCTGCGCCTGTCCGTCGGGCTGGCGCTGACGGGTCGTCCCCGGCTGCTCGCCGTGGACGATCTGGACCTCAAGCTCTCCGACGCCGAACGCGCTCTGGCCTGGGAGCTGCTGCGCTCCGTCGCCCGGGCGGGGACCACCGTCGTCGCGGTGTGCAGTGAGGCGCCCGACGACGCGCTGCGGGTCACCACCGGCAGCGAGAGCGGGGCCGGGACCGGGAACTCCGACGACACCGAAGAGGGGGCGGCCGATGCGCTCGCCGAAACTGGCCGCGCTTGAGCTCAAGCGGTTCGGCAGGGGGAAGCTGCCGCGCGCCGCGCTCGTCGCGCTGCTGCTGCTTCCGCTGCTGTACGGCGCGCTGTACCTGTGGTCCTTCTGGGACCCGTACGGCAGGCTCGACCGGATACCCGTCGCCCTCGTCAACGACGACAAGGGCGCCACCGCAGACGGCCGGAAGATCGCCGCCGGTGACGAGATCACCGGGAAGCTGCGCGACAGCAAGGTCTTCGAGTGGCACGAGGTGAGCGCCGGCGAGGCCCGCAGGGGCGTCGAGGACGGCGCGTACTACCTGTCCCTGACCATGCCGCCGGACTTCAGCGAGCGGATCGCGTCCAGCTCGGGCGACGCTCCCGAGGCGAGCGCCCTTCAGGTGCGCACGAACGACGCCAACAACTACATCGTCGGGCAGATCTCGCGAACGGTCTTCTCCGAGGTGCGCACCGCCGCTTCGAAGAACGCCTCCCGCTCGTTCCTCGACAAGATCTTCATCTCCTTCTCCGACATCCATGACGCCACACAGAAGGCGGCCGAGGGCGCCGACGGCATCGAGGGCGGCATCGGAAAGGCGAAAAAGGGCTCCGACGACCTCAAGGGGGGCCTCGACAAGGCCAAGGCCGGCTCGAAGGATCTCGTGGACGGTCTGGGGAACGCCAAGAAGGGCAGTGGTGACCTGTCCGGCGGGCTGAAGAAGCTGCACAAGGGATCGGGCGATCTGAAGAGCGGCACGCAGCAGGTGGCGAACGGCACGCAGAAGCTCGCCGACACGGTCAACGACATCGCGGGAACCGTCCGCCCGTACCTCAAGGACAACGGCGGGACGGTCGGGGACACGGCGAAGTTCGTCGCCGACGGCACCCGGGTGGTCCGCGACAACCTCGGCAAGCTCGTGAAGGACGCGCCCGTCGCGGCAGAGGCGTCCCGGGCTGCCGCCGACGACCTGCACACCGTCCACCAGTCGCTCTGTGTGGACCAGCCGCTCGCCGACCCCGCCTGCCCGCAGCTGAAGAAGGCCGACAAGGCCGCCGCGGACGCGGCGCTCGTCGCCGCGGACGTCGACGAGCTGGTCAAGGACCAGCGTGGCGACCTGGCGCAGCTGGACAAGTACCTGGCCGAGCTCCAGCAGCAGGCGCACAGGCTCTCGACGCGCGCTCCCCACCTCGACGAGGACCTGAGCAGCGCCGTCGGCGAGGTCAACGCGCTCAACGCCGGCGCCAGGAAGGTGGCCCGGGGCGCCGCCGACCTCAACACCGGCCTGGCCACCGCGAGGAGCGGTGCCACCGGCCTCGACAGCGGCATCGGCAGGCTCAAAACCGGTGCCACCGACCTGGACAGCGGCATCGGCGGGCTCAGGTCCGGTGCCGGGGAGCTGAACGGCGGCCTCGTCAAGCTCGCCGACGGCTCCGGTGAACTCGCCACGGGCCTGCACAAGGGCGTCGGCCGGATCCCCGACTACGACGAGAAGAACCGCGACCGGCGCACCCAGGTGATGGCCGACCCGGTCCAGCTCGCCTCCCAGTCGATGCACAAGGCGCCCAACTACGGCACCGGATTCGCCCCGTACTTCATCCCGCTGTCCCTGTGGGTCGGCGCGATGGTGGCGTACATGCTGATCCAGCCGCTCAACCGCCGCGCCCTCGCGGCGGGGGCCTCCGCCTGGCGGACCGCCCTCGCGGGCTGGCTGCCGGTGGCCGCGCTCGGGGCGCTGCAGAGTGCCGCTCTGATGTCCGTACTCCACTGGGGTCTCGGGCTGCAGTTGGCGCGCGTCGCGGGAACGGTCGGTTTCCTGGCCCTCGTGACGGGCTGCTTCGCGGCGATCGTGCAGTGGCTCAACGCCCGCTTCGGCGCGGCGGGCCGCATCCTGGTCCTCGCCGTGCTGATGCTCCAGCTGACCTCGGCGGGCGGCACCTATCCCGTACAGACCAGTCCGGACTTCTTCAACGCCATCCACCCCTTCCTTCCGATGACTTACGTCGTGGAGGGCCTGCGCCGGCTGATCACGGGCGGCGGCCTGGAACCGGTCTGGACGGGCAGCCTGGTGCTGCTCGCCTTCACGGTGGGAGCGCTGGCGCTGACGGCCGTCTCCGCCCGGCGCAAGCAGGTGTGGACGCTCGACCGTCTCCACCCGGAGCTCAGCCTGTGAGAATCGTGTCCATGGAAAGCAGCAGAACGCGCCGCGAGGTCACCCGGCAGAAGCTCTACGAGGCAGCCGTCACCCTCATCGCGGAGCAGGGTTTCTCCTCGACGACGGTGGACGAGATCGCCGAGCGCGCCGGGGTCGCCAAGGGCACGGTCTACTACAACTTCAAGAGCAAGACGGAGCTCTTCGAAGAGCTGCTGCGGCACGGCGTCGGGCTGCTCACCGCCTCCCTCCAGGCAGCGGCCGACGAGACGGCGGAACGCGGGGGCACCAAGGTGGAGGCCCTCGACGCGATGATCAGGGCCGGCCTGGGCTTCATCGACCGCTATCCGGCCTTCACCCAGCTGTACGTCGCCGAGCTGTGGCGCACCAACAGGGCCTGGCAGTCGACGCTCCTGGTCGTACGGCAGGAAGCCGTCGCCGTCGTCGAGACGGTGCTGCGCGACGGCGTCGCCAACGGTGAGCTCAGCAAGGAGATCGACATTCCCCTGACGGCGGCCGCGCTGGTCGGCATGGTGCTGGTGGCGGCGCTCGACTGGCAGGCGTTCCAGCGGGAGCGGACGATCGACGACGTCCACTCGGCGCTGTCCCTGCTGCTGCGCGGCCGGGTGAGCGGCCACTAGCGGACGGCAGCGGAGAAGCGGTCCGGCGAGGCTCGATCCCCCCGAGCCTCGCCGGACCGGCGTTTCCCCGTGTTCCCCCGCGGGCCCCCGGCCCCCGTGTACACCCCCGCTCCGTCAGGGGAGCCGCGCCGTCTCCGCCGCCCCGTGTCGGCGGTGTCGGCGCTGCGCCCCTTCCGTGGTCCCCACTCTTTCGTCTGCGCGGGCCGGAGCCCATCCGCACACCTACTCATCTCCCGCACTAGGTACGAATACTCAGGTACTCAGGCCTGCGCGTTCGGCCCCAGCCCGGCCCGGCGACGGCTGGTCCCGATCACGTCCGTGTTCGTACTGCCCCACTCCCCTTCCGCCCCCTCGCGGGCTCCTGAACGGGTTGTCAGTGGCGGCCGATACAGTCCCTGGCATGGCACGGATTGTGGTGATCGGCTCCGGGATGGGCGCGATGGCGTCCGCCGCCCGGCTGGCCGTCGCGGGCCACCGCGTGGCGGTGTACGAGCGCGCGGCGACGTACGGCGGCGCGCTGGGCAGGTTCGACCGGGACGGCTTCGTCTTCGACACGGGGCCGGGACTGCTGCACCTGCCCGCCGTCTACCGGGACCTGTTCGTCAAGACCGGCAAGGAGCCCCTGGAGCAGTGCGTCGCGCTCACGCCGGTGGACCCCGCGAGCCGGCACCTCTTCGACGACGGTACGGACGTCTCGCTGCCCAACGCCTCGCGTGCCGGGGTCGCCTCCGCGCTCGACACCGCGCTGGGCGCGGGGGCCGGTGAGCGCTGGGGCGACTTCCTGAACCGCGCCCGTGACGCGTGGGACAGGACCAGACGGCCGCTGCTCGAAGAACCGCTGCGGCCGGACTGGCGGGTGCTCGGCCGCGATCCGTATCCGTCGGTGCGCCGGCGCAGGGTGCTGCGGCACGACCGGCAGGCGGCCACGGTCGGGGAGATCGGAGCGTGGGAACTGGCGGAGCCCCGGCTGGCGGCCCTGCTGGACAGCTACGCCCTGGCGTACGGACTCGACCCGCGCACCGCGCCCGCGGCGGCGGCCGTGCTGCCGTACATGGAGCAGACCTTCGGCAGCTGGTACGTGCGCGGCGGGATGCGGGAGCTGGCGCGGGCGCTGTACGAGCGGTGTCTGGCCCGGAAGGTGGAGTTCACCTTCGGTGCCGAGGTGGCCGCGGTCACGGAGAAGGACGGCCGTGCGGCGGGTGTGGAGCTGGCGGACGGCACGGTCGTCGCAGCGGACTCGGTGGTCTTCGGCGCCGACCCCCGCGCCCTCACCGGGATGACGCAGGGACGCGAGGTGTGGGCACCGGGCGACGTGGGGCCGGGGCCCATGCTCCCGGGCCGGTTCACGGTGTTCCTCGCGCTGCGCGGCGGCCGCCCGGACGGCACGGTCCACCGGACGGTGGTCCACTCCCCGACGCCGGCGCGGAGGCGTCCGCGGCGTTCCGCGGTGAGCACGCCGAGCGCCCCACCGTCACCGTGCTGCGGCCCGACGACCCGCTGACGCGGCCGGACGACGCCCACGAGGCGGTCACGCTCACGGCGACCGTGGCCGCGCAGGGGCCGGTCGACTGGACGGACCAGGCGCTCGTCGCGCGGTACGCCGACGAGGTGGCCGAGGCCGCGCTCGCGGCTGTGCCGGACCTGCGGGAGCGGCTGTTGTGGCGTGAGGTCCGCACCCCGGCGGACACCGCGGCCGCGACCGGCGCCGCGGGGGGCTCGGTGCCGGCGCCCGCGCTGGCGGGGGCCGGGGGCCGCCATCTGCACACGGCCAACACCACGCGGCTGCCCGGTCTGCTGCTGGCCGGGGGCTGGGCGCACCCCGGAGGCGGACTCGCGCATGCCGGAATGTCCGGGGCACTCGTCGCGGGACTCGTCGTGGAGGGCGACGGCTTCCGCGGCTCGCGGTAGCGGGCGGTCAGTAGCGGTACTGCTCGTTGTAGCCGGTGGTGTCGTAGTCGTTCTGGTACTGCTCCTGGGACGGCTGCGGGCTCCCGAAGGGCTGCTCGCCGTCGCGCTGCTGCGGGACCCACACACCTCCGGGCGGCGTCTCGTTGCCGTACTGCTGGTCGCCGTACTCCTGAGCGCCGTACGGCTGGGTGCCGATGTACGGGTCGGAGTACGCGGCGTACTGCTGCCGGTCCGAGGCGTAGTCGTACTGACCGGCGTAGTCGTACTGACCGGCGTAGGCGTCCTGGCCGGCGTAGGTGTCCTGGCCGGCGTAGGTGTCCTGGCCGGGCCGGCCGTGGCCGGAGTGGGAGTCGTACACGTCGTACCCGGCGCCGAAGCCGTCGCTCCGGGGCTGCTCCTGTGCCGCGTACGCCGCCGCGTCGTACACGCCGTACTGCCCGGTCTCGTCCGGGAGGGGCTCCACCGACGCGTACACCGGTTCCGCCGGAGCGGCCGGCTCGTACTCGAGGTCCGACACCTGCAGCGTCGGCTCCTGCTCGACGGCCCGCGCACCGCGCTTGCGGCGGCGGCTCTCACCGGGCCTGCCGCCGATCGCCCAGCCCGTCGAGAAGCCTCGGCGGAACGAGAGCGTGACGTAGGTCTGGCCGATGGCGAACGCGACGGCACCGCCCGCGATCACGAACACGGAGGGCAGCAGCACCCCGAGAACCACGCCCATGAAGCCGGTGAAGGCCAGCAGCCGCCATCTCAGCCGCGCCTTGTACTGCAACAGCACCTCGCCGAGCAGCCACAGCGCGACGATTCCGAATGCGATGTAGAGGACCGTCCAGCCGCCCATGCCCGCCCCCTCCTGCGGCCGTCACCGCGGAAGGGAGCGGGTACGGCCGGTCACGACTGCGCGTGCAGTCCGAGATTCTCGTAGATTTCGAGCGTCGCCGTCGAGTTGTTGAGCGTGATGAAGTGCAATCCGGGTACGCCCTCGGAGAGCAGCCTCGCGCAGAACTCCGTGGCGAAGTCGATGCCAATGGAGCGTACAGCCGCGGGATCGTCCTTGACGGCGAGGATCCGCTCTTTCAGCTCCGCCGGGAGCGTGGCGTTGCTGAGCTGCGGGAACCGCTCCAACTGCTTGACGCTGGTGAGAGGCATGACCTCGGGGATGATCGGGGTCTCGCAGCCGGCCGCCTGGACCCTGTCGCGCATCCGCAAATAATTCTCCGGATTGAAGAACATCTGGGTAATCGCGTAATCTGCGCCCGCGCGGCACTTGTCCACGAAGTGGCGAATGTCGGTGTCCCAGTCGGTCGAGCGCGGGTGCATCTCCGGGAAGGCCGCGACGCCCACGCAGAAGTCGCCGGACTCCTTGATGAGCCGGACGAGTTCGGCGGCGTACCGCACACCCTCCGGATGCTCGACCCACTCGCCCATCGGGTCGCCGGGCGGGTCTCCCCGCACGGCGAGGATGTTCCGGATCCCGGCGTCCGCGTACTGTCCGACCATGTTGCGCAGTTCGGCGACGGAGTGGTCCACCGCCGTGAGGTGCGCGACCGGGGTGAGCGTGGAGTCGGCGGCGATCTGCTGGGTGGCGCCGACCGTGCCGGCACGGGTGGACCCTCCGGCCCCGTAGGTCACGGAGACAAAGCTGGGGGCCACCGCCTCGACCCGGCGCAGCGCGTTCCAAAGACTCCGCTCCCCCTTCTCGGTCCTGGGGGCGAAGAACTCGAACGAATACGAAGTTTTGCCGGTCGCGAGCAGATCACGCACGGTAGGCGCGTGATCCGTCCTGGTCGAAGCTGTGCCAAGGGCCATATCCGCAGGTTAACCAGGGCTCGGCCATGACCCAACCAGAGCAGGCGTTTTATCCGTATTGCCGGACTGTTGTCCACTCCTTGGACAGCCATGGACAGCCATGGACGGCCGCAGAGGGTCACGGACGGCCGGGGCAGTTACAGGGCGTACGCCCTGACCCTCTTCGCGAGCTCCGCCGCGGCGGCCGCCGGGTCGTCGGCCCCGGTGATCGCCCGTACGACCACGACCCTGCGGGCACCCGCGTCCAGCACCTCGTCGAGGTTGCCCGCGTCGATGCCGCCGATCGCGAACCACGGGCGGTCCTGGTGCAGCCCGGCGGCGTACCGGACGAGGCCGAGGCCCGGGGCGTACCGGCCGGGCTTGGTGGGAGTGGGCCAGCAGGGCCCCGTGCAGAAGTAGTCCACGCCGGGCTCCGCGACGGCCGCGTCCACCTCGGACTCGCCGTGCGTGGAACGGCCGACGAGGATGTCGGCGCCGAGGATCGCGCGCGCGGCCGGAACCGGCAGGTCGCCCTGCCCCAGATGCAGCACGCCGGCGCCGACGGCGTGGGCCACGTCGGCCCGGTCGTTCACGGCGAGCAGCTTGCCGTGCCTGCGGCAGGCGTCGTCGAAGACCTGGAGGTGCTCCAGCTCCTCGGCGGCCTCCATGCCCTTGTCGCGCAACTGCACGATGTCCACGCCGGAGGCCAGGACGGCGTCCAGGAACTCGGGGAGGTCGCCCTGGCGCTTGCGCGCGTCCGTGCACAGGTACAGCCGGGCACCGGCGAGCTGCTCGCGCGCCGTCGTGGAACTCTCGGTGGACGTGGGCATGGTGGTGTCCCCCCGTGGGTGGGCGGTGCACAGGCCGGCGAAGGCCCGTGCACCGCGTGCGGTTGTGTCGTCAGTGATCAGACGGCGAGCGCCTGGGCCCGCCGCTTCACCTCCGTGCCGCGATTCTCACTCAGCGCCTGCGCGGGGGTGCCGGGCAGGGTCGGGTCGGGGGTGAAGAGCCACTCGAGCATCTCTTCGTCGGAGAAGCCGTCGTCCCTCAGGAGGGTCAGGGTCCCGGCGAGCCCCTTGACCACCTTGTCGCCGTCGATGAAGGCGGCAGGCACCTGAAGCACCCGGTTCTCTCCGCGGCGTACGGCGATCAGCTGGCCTTCCTTGACCAGCTGCCGGACGCGCGTCACCTCGACACCGAGCTTTTCCGCGATGTCGGGGAGGTTGAACCAGGCGGGGACGAGAGCATCGATCTTTGCGTCAATCTCGGTCACGGGACAAGCGTGCCATCTGGGACTGACAGTCGGTAGTCGGGGCCTGCCGTGCGGCCCCGACTACCGGCCTAAAGGGTGGCGGTCTTGAGCGGGACGGACGGATCGGCGACCCGGTCCGGGTCCATCGGGGCACCCGCCGCGATGAGCCTGCGCCCCTGCGCGAGGTCGCGCGGCCGGGCCACGGTGAGCAGCGCGACCAGCGCCCCCTCGCGCAGCCAGCACACCGACCAGGCGGCGCCGGCCGGGTCGCCGCGCCACACCGTCGTGTCGGCGTGGGCGTGGTGGCCCGCGTACTGCACGAAGCGGCCGAACTGCTCGGACCAGAAGTACGGGACGGGGTCGTAGTCCCGCGGTGTCCCGCCGAGGATGTCCGCCGCGACCGTGCGCGGGCCCTGGAGCGCGTTGTCCCAGTGGTGGACGAGCAGGCGTTCGCCGTAGCGGGCGGAGGGGAAGGAGGCGCAGTCCCCGACCGCGTACACATCGGGGACCGAGGTGCGCAGGCGGGCGTCGGCGGTGACGGATCCGTCCGGGCCGAGCTCGATCCCCGAGCCCGCGAGCCAGGCCGTCGCGGGCCTGGCTCCGATGCCGACGACCACCGCGCCGGCCGCGAGCCGACGACCGTCGGCGAGGACGACCGTGCCGGGCTCGACGCGCGCGACGCGCGCGCCGGTGAGGAGTTCCACGCCGCTCTCGGCGTACCAGGCGGCCATCGGGACGGCGGCATCGGCGGGCAGGGTGCCCGCGAGCGGCCGGTCCGCGGCCTCGACGACGGTCACCGCGCAGCCCGCCTCGCGGGCGGCCGTGGCGAACTCCGCGCCGATCCAGCCCGCCCCGACGACCACGACGTCGTGCCGCCGGCCGAGCACGGGCCGCAGCCGCGCGGCGTCGTCGAGGGTGCGCAGGAGGTGGACTCCGGGTACGCCTTCGCCGCCGGGCAGCGTGAGGGGCAGCGCTCCGGTGGCGACGACCAGCACGTCGTACGGAACGGGGCCCGAGGGCGTGTCGATCTCGTGCGCCCCGGGGCGCACGCCCGTCACCTCGCGCCCCAGGTGGAGTTCGATGCCGAGCGCCTCGAAGTCGACGTCGAAGGCCGACTCCTCGGCGTGGCCGAGCAGCACCGCCTTGGACAGCGGCGGTCTGTCGTACGGCTGATGCGGTTCGGCGCCGATCAGCGTGACGGAGCCGGTCCAGCCCTGCTCGCGCAGGGACACCGCGGTCTGGACACCGGCCATTCCCGCGCCGACGATGACGACGCGCCGCTCTGTCTGCCTCTGCTCGCTCACCCGGTCACTGTAGGACGGCGCGTTCCGCCGCCTTCGCCGGGACCGCGGAGGAAGACCTCCGGCGCAGCGTCACAGGGGCAGCTGCTCGACGACGCTCGTCCCCCTGCCCTCCTGGGACTCCCAGGCCCAGGTCTCCTCCAGCCGCACGCGCCCGTCGGGGAGGTCGACGACGGTGGACGCGCAGTGCCCCGACGAGGTCGTGCCGTCCTGCTTCAGCTGTACGTAACGGAAGTCCAGCGCGTCGCCCTCGCGCGTGCCGACGAGACGGCCCCGTACGACGTCGCCGCCCGTGTACTCGGCCCAGATCCGGCCGCCCTCCTCGTGGTACGTGAACCGGGTCCGTGTCCCGACCTGGCCGGGCGCCTGGTCGGCGACCGGCGAGAGGACGAGTCCGTCGAGCGAGCGGGCCACAGGAGTTGCTCCCTTACAGCGCGTCGGGGCCTGGCGTTAGGGTGGCCACCGTAAAGCACTCGCGGGAGCCCGGACGTACCGGGCTGAGAGGGAGGCTGGACGGCCTCCGACCGTACGAACCTGATCCGGGTCATGCCGGCGAAGGGAGGGGCTGGACGCCCATGCCGCGTACATCGTCAGACGTCCTCGTCGTCGGGGGCGGAATCATCGGCCTGGTCACGGCCTGGCGGGCGGCGCAGCGCGGGCTGCGCGTCGCCGTCGCCGATCCGCAGCCGGGCGGCGGGGCCGCACAGGTCGCGGCCGGAATGCTCGCCGCCGTCACCGAACTCCACTACGGGGAGCAGACGCTCCTCGGCCTCAACCTCGCGTCCGCCGAGCGCTATCCCGCGTTCGTCGCCGAGCTGGAGGCGGCGAGCGGGCAGGCCACCGGTTACCGCTCCTGCGGCACGCTCGCCGTCGCGCTGGACACGGACGACCGCGCCCACCTGCGCGAGCTCCATGCCCTGCAACGCCGCTCCGGGCTCGCGTCGGAGTGGCTCACGGGGCGCGAGTGCCGCCGCCTGGAGCCGATGCTCGCGCCGGGCGTGCGCGGGGGCCTGCGGGTGGACGGTGACCACCAGGTCGACCCGAGGCTGCTGGCCGCAGCCCTTCTGACAGCCTGTGAGCGGGCCGGGGTGGTCTTCCACCGCGGCTGGGCCGAACGGCTCCGTGTCGTACGGGAGAGGGCCGTCGGCGCCGTACTGGCGGACGGGACGGAGCTCACCGCCGGCCAGGTGGTGCTGGCGGCCGGAAGCCTCAGCGGCCGGCTCGCGGGCGTACCGCGGGAGGCGCTGCCGCCGGTACGGCCCGTGAAGGGGCAGGTGCTGCGGCTGGCCGTGCCACGCGCGTACGCGCCCTTCCTGAGCCGGACGGTGCGTGCCGTGGTGCGGGGCAGCCACGTCTACCTCGTACCGCGCGAGAACGGCGAACTGGTCGTCGGGGCGACCAGCGAGGAGCTCGGCTGGGACACGACGGTCACGGCGGGCGGGGTGTACGAGCTGCTGCGCGACGCGCACGAGCTGATGCCGGGCATCACCGAGCTGCCGCTGACGGAGACCCGCG
This sequence comes from Streptomyces sp. Wb2n-11, assembly GCF_001049855.1. Taxonomy (NCBI): domain Bacteria; kingdom Bacillati; phylum Actinomycetota; class Actinomycetes; order Kitasatosporales; family Streptomycetaceae; genus Streptomyces; species Streptomyces sp. Wb2n-11. Next base: position 5,195,520 of record NZ_CVPB01000001.1, on the reverse strand, counting down.
CGGGGCTGCGGCCCGGCTCCCCGGACAACGCGCCGCTGCTCGGGCCGACCGCGCTGGACGGGCTGCATCTGGCCACCGGGCACTACCGCAACGGGGTGCTGCTCACGCCGGTCACCGGCGATGCGATGGCCGCTGTCCTGGCCGGCGGGGAGCTGCCGGACGAGGCGCGTCCGTTCAGCCCGCTGCGTTTCGCGCCGGCCGCCCCTCCCGCCTCCCTCCCTTCCCCCGTCTCCGTACCGCAGGAGCAGCCCGTATGACCATCTCCGTGAACGGCGAGAACCGTGAGCTCGACGCCGGTACGACGCTGGGCGCGCTCGTCGCGACCCTCACCCGGGCCCCTTCGGGGGTCGCCGCCGCCCTCAACGAAACCGTCGTACCGCGCGGGCGGTGGGACGCCACCGTGCTCGGCGACGGCGACCGCATCGAAGTCCTCACCGCAGTCCAGGGAGGCTGAACCATGGCCGACGACCTTCTGACCATCGGCGACACCACGTTCTCCTCACGGTTGATCATGGGAACGGGCGGAGCGCCGAGCCTCGACGTACTGGAACGCTCCCTCGTCGCGTCCGGGACCGAGCTGACGACCGTCGCGATGCGGCGGCTGGACCCGACCGTCCAGGGATCGGTGCTTTCCGTACTGGAGAAGCTGGGCATCCGGGTGCTGCCGAACACAGCGGGGTGTTTCACGGCGGGCGAGGCCGTGCTGACGGCGCGCCTCGCGCGGGAGGCGCTGGGTACGGACTGGGTGAAGCTGGAGGTCGTCGCCGACGAGCGGACGCTGCTGCCCGATCCGATCGAGCTGCTGGACGCGGCGGAGACGCTGGTGGACGACGGCTTCACCGTCCTGCCGTACACGAACGACGATCCTGTGCTCGCGCGGAAGCTGGAGGACGTGGGGTGCGCGGCGATCATGCCGCTGGGGTCGCCGATCGGGTCGGGGCTCGGTATCCGCAACCCGCACAATTTCCAGCTGATCGTGGAGCACGCGCGCGTGCCGGTCGTGCTGGACGCGGGGGCGGGCACCGCGTCGGACGCGGCGCTGGCGATGGAGCTGGGGTGCGCGGCGGTGATGCTGGCGTCGGCGGTGACGCGGGCCCAGGAGCCGGTGCTGATGGCCGAGGCGATGCGGCACGGGGTGGAGGCGGGACGGCTCGCGTACCGGGCGGGGCGGATCCCGCGGCGGCATTTCGCGGAGGCGTCGTCGCCGGTGGCGGGGCGGGCGGTGCTGGACCCGGAACGTCCGGCGTTCTGACCGGCGGGCCGACGCGCGGTCCTCTTCCCCGCCCCGCCCCTTCCCGCGACGGGGGGAGCAGGCCCCGCCCCGGACGCCCGTCGGGTCCCGGGGCGGAGTCCCGCGGGCGCCACCCGCTGTCACAGCTCCGCTGCAGTACCGGCCCGGGAAACCCGCACCTGCCGGACGTGTCGGCGGCGGCTCGTAGACTCGCTCCGTGGATACGACCCTTCAGGACCCGCTCGTCGGGCACGTGCTCGACGGCCGCTACCGCGTCGACGCGCGCATCGCCGTCGGTGGCATGGCCACGGTCTACCGGGCCGTCGACACCCGCCTCGACCGGGTGCTCGCCCTCAAGGTGATGCACCCCGCCCTCGCCGCCGACGACTCCTTCGTGGACCGCTTCATCCGGGAGGCGAAGTCGGTCGCCCGGCTCGCGCACCCGAATGTGGTCGGCGTCTTCGACCAGGGAACGGACGGGGGGTACGTCTACCTCGCCATGGAGTACGTCGCCGGCTGCACGCTGCGCGACGTACTGCGCGAGCGCGGCGCTCTCCAGCCCCGTGCCGCCCTCGACATCCTGGAGCCGGTGCTGGCCGCGCTCGGGGCCGCGCACCGCGCCGGCTTCGTGCACCGGGACATGAAGCCGGAGAACGTGCTGATCGGGGACGACGGCCGGGTCAAGGTCGCCGACTTCGGTCTCGTACGGGCCGTGGACACCGTCACCAGCACCACCGGGTCGGTCCTCGGCACCGTGTCGTACCTCGCGCCCGAGCAGATAGAGCACGGCACGGCCGACACCCGCGCCGACGTCTACGCCTGCGGCGTCGTGCTGTACGAGATGCTGACCGGCGCCAAACCGCACTCCGGCAGCACCCCCGCGCAGGTTCTCTACCAGCACCTCCACGAGGACGTGCCCGTCCCGTCCGCCGCCGTTCCCGGGCTCTCGGCCGGACTGGACGAGCTGGTCGCGGGCGCCACCGCGCGCGACCCGGAGATCCGTCCATACGACGCCGTGGCACTCCTCGCGCAGGCCAGGGAGGCGCGCGCCGCGCTCAGCGACGAGCAGCTCGACGCGGTGCCGCCGCAGGCCCGCGCGCAGACGCACGACGGCGCCGAGGACCGCACGAGCGTCATCCCGCGCGCGATCGGGACCTCCGGCGCCACCGGCGACGAGCCCCTCAACCGCACCAGCCGGCTCCGGATGCCCCCGCCGCAACCGGCGGCGGCGCCCTCCAGGCGCGCCGTCGCGCCCGGGCGCGGCGTGCTCGCGGTCGTGACCGCCGTCCTGCTCGTCCTCGGAGTCGGCGCCGGCGTCTGGTACATCAACTCCGGGCAGTTCACCCGCGTCCCCTCGCTCCTCGGCCAGACGGAGAAGGAGGCCGCCGCGCGGCTCTCCGCCGCCGGTCTCGATGTGAAGGAGGTGCGGCGCGAGTACAGCAAGGCGTACGACCGCGGCACCGTCATGAACAGCGACCCCGCGTCCCGTGCCCGTATCCGCGGCAACGGCTCCGTCACGCTGGTCGTCTCGCGCGGCCCGGAAACCGTGAGGGTCCCCGACGTGGGGCGGCTGCCGCTGGCCGAGGCCAGGGACAAGCTCAAGAAGGCCGGTCTGGCCCCCGGCATCGTCACCAGGACGTTCGACGAGGACGTCCCGCGGGGCTCCGTCGTCAGTACGACCCCGCGCGCCGGCACCGAGCGGCACCCGGACTCCGCGATCGCCCTCGTCGTCAGCAAGGGCGCCCCCGTGGAGGTGCCCGACGTGACCGGCGAGAGCGTGGAGGACGCCACCACCGAGCTGGAGGAGGCCGGGCTCACCGTGAAGGTCGCGCCCGGGCGCGTCACGTCCCGGGAGGAGGCGGGATCGGTCGTCAGGCAGTCCGCGGCCGAGGGCGACCGGCTCGCCGAGGGCGACACCGTCACGTTGACGGTCTCCAAGGGGCCGCGCATGGTTTCCGTGCCCGATGTGGTCGGTGACGACGTCGACGACGCGAAGCGCACGCTCCGGGAGGCGGGCTTCGAGGTGAAGGTGGACCGCCCCTTCCTCTCCTTCAGCGACAAGATCGCGAGCCAGTCGGTCGAGGAGGGCGACGAGGCTCCGGAGGGCAGCACGATCACCCTCAGGACCAAGGGCCTGTAGGAGTCCGCCCGCGAAGGGCCGCCACCCGGCCGGCGGCCCTTCGCACCGGCGTCCTGGCATCCTTGATGCCGATGAGCAACGCACCTTTCCCCTCCCGAAACCCCGTCGGCAGTCATGTCCCCGTAGCCGGCGGTCTCGCCACGAACGGTCTCGCATACGCCCGTGAGCTGGGCGCCGAGGCCGTTCAGGTCTTCGTCGCGAACCCGCGCGGCTGGGCGACGCCCACCGGAAATCCCGCCCAGGACGAGCTGTTCCGCGCGGCCTGCGCCGCCGAGCGGATACCGGCGTACGTCCATGCCCCCTACTTGATCAACTTCGGTTCGCACACCGAGGCGACCGCCGAGAAGTCCGTGGAGTCGCTGCGGCACTCGCTGCGCCGCGGACGTGAGATCGGCGCGCTGGGCGTGGTGGTGCACACCGGCTCGGCGACCGGTGGCCGGCCGCGTTCGGAGTCGCTCGCGCAAGTGCGCACGTACCTGCTGCCGCTCCTCGACGAGCTGACGCACGACGACGACCCGCTGCTGCTGCTCGAGTCGACGGCGGGGCAGGGCTCCTCCCTGTGCTCGCGCACCTGGGACTTCGGCCCGTACTTCGAGGCGCTCGACGCACACCCCAAGCTGGGCGTCTGCCTCGACACCTGCCACATCTACGCGGCGGGGCACGATCTCGCGGGGCCCGGCGGGATGAAGCAGACACTGGACCTGCTGGTGGACACGGTCGGCGAGGGCCGGCTCAAGCTGATCCACGCCAACGACTCGAAGGAGGGCGTCGGCGCGCACAGGGACCGCCACGAGAACATCGGCTCCGGCCACATCGGCGCGGAACCGTTCCGGGAGCTGTTCGCGCACCCGGCGACCGAGGGCGTACCGCTGACGATCGAGACGCCGGGCGGCAAGGAAGGCCACGCGGCCGATGTGGCGCGGCTGAAGGAGCTGCGCGACTCCTGCCGAGAACCGCTGAAGCCCCTTGAGGAATACCCCTAGGGGTAAATGGTCCTGCCTGTCGGCAGGAACCGCTGTCCAGCCCTGGGGGCACGCCATGCAGCACGACGCACACACGCACGGCATGCACCACGGCCATGGCGGTCACGCAGGGCACGAAAATCACGCAGTCCACGCGGACCACATGGATCACGCAGCCCACGCCGGCCACGGCAAGGTCGGCTGGTCCATGGCCGCCCAGGCCACGCTCCACTGCCTCACCGGCTGTGCCATCGGCGAGGTACTGGGCATGGTCATCGGCACCTCGCTCGGGTGGGACAACGCGCAGACGACGGCCCTGGCGGTCGTCCGGGCCTTCTTCTTCGGTTACGCCCTCACCCTGCGCGGCGTCCTCAAGGCCGACGTCGGCTTCAGGGCCGCCTTCCGGGTCGCCCTCGCCGCCGACACCCTCTCCATCGCGGTGATGGAGCTGATCGACAACGGCGTGCTCGCGCTGCGGCCCGGCGCGATGGACGCGCATCTCACCGACGGAATGTTCTGGGGCGTGCTCGCCTTCGCGCTCTTCGCCGCTTCCCTCATCACCACACCCGTCAACAAGTGGATGATCGGCCGCGGCAAGGGCCACGTGGCGGTCCACCCGTACTACCACTGACCGGAAGGAACCGCCCGGAAGGCACCGACCGGAAGGCACCGACCGGAAGGCGCGGCCGCCGGGCCCTACAGCTCGGGGCCGTCCCCCGGCTCCTCCTGGTAGGAGTACCGCTGCTCGCGCCAGGGGTCGCCGACGTTGTGATAGCCGCGCTCCTCCCAGAAACCGCGGCGGTCCGCCGTCATGTACTCGACGCCCCGGACCCACTTGGGCCCCTTCCAGGCGTACAGGTGCGGTACGACCAGGCGCAGCGGGAATCCGTGCTCGGCGGTCAGCAGTTCACCGCCCTTGTGGGTGGCGAAGATCGTCCGGTCGGAAGTGAAGTCCGCGAGCCGCAGGTTCGCGCTGAAGCCGTACTCGGCCCAGACCATGACGTGCGTGACGCTCGGCGCGGGGGGCGCGAGTTCGACGAGCGTACGAGCGAGCACGCCACCCCATTCAGCCCCGAGCATGCTGAATTTCGTGACGCAGTGCAGATCGGCCTCGACCGTGGCGAACGGGAGCGCCGAGAATTCCTCGTGGTTCCAGCAGTGCTTGTCGCCGTCCGCCGTGGCGCCGAAAACCCTGAACTCCCAGCGGTCCGGCTTGAACTTGGGTACAGGACCGTAGTGGGTGACCGGCCAGCCACGCTGCAGCCGCTGTCCCGGCGGAAGCTCGGGCTGTGCTGATTCGTGATGTTCCCGGCTTTCCGGCTGACCCATGACTCCATGGTGACAGACCGCAAGGGGTGGTCATGACCAGGTCTGACCCTATTCGGGGCAATTCCTGATAAGTCTGCACTTACTAGACGGCTCCCGCCCATGGTGCGAGGATGCGCGAACCTGCCCAGTACCACGCTTGGAAGGAGCCTCTGCGATGCAGGGCGACCCCGAGGTCATCGAATTCCTCAATGAGCAGCTGACCGCCGAGCTGACCGCCATCAATCAGTACTTCCTGCACGCCAAGATGCAGGAAAACTTCGGCTGGACGAAGCTCGCCAAGTACACCCGGGCCGAGTCGTTCGACGAGATGAGGCACGCGGAGACACTGACCGACCGGATCCTCTTCCTGGACGGCCTGCCGAACTACCAGCGGCTCTTCCATGTGCGGGTGGGCCAGACCGTCACCGAGATGTTCCAGGCCGACCGGCAGATCGAGGTCGAGGCCATCGACCGCCTCAAGCGCGGCATCGAGGTCATGCGGGCCAAGGGCGATGTCACGTCGGCGAACATCTTCGAGGACATCCTCAAGGACGAGGAGCACCACATCGACTATCTCGACACCCAGCTGGAGCTGGTGGAGAAACTCGGCGAGGCGCTCTACATCGCCCAGCTGATCGAGCAGCCGAGCAGCTGACAGCCGGCCGGGCGCCGGTCAGGCGGCCTCGGGGAGAGGCGCCCCGGTGAGCGCCGCCCCGCCCTGTTCGGCCAGTGCGCGGCGCGGGCACCCGCCACGGCCCAGGAGCCCCTGGATCGTGCGTACGCAGGAACCGCAGTCCGTGCCCGCCTTGCTGACCGACGCTATCTGGCGCGGTGTGCAGGCACCGGCGGCCGCGTGCTCCTTGATCTGCTGGTCGGTCACGCCGAAACAGGAGCAGACGAACACGCGGTACACCTCCTGACGCGGGCCGAGGGGACGACCAATCGGTAAGGTCAACCTAACCTTACCCGTCACCCCCCGTACGCAAAAGTCCCGGAGACGGCTGTGGGGCGCGGATCACATTCGATCCGCGCCCCACGGCCTTCTTCCGGTCCGGTTCCGCCGGTTCTTACTGGTCGCGGTACATCTCGGCGACCAGGAACGCCAGGTCCAGCGACTGGCTGCGGTTGAGCCGCGGGTCGCAGGCCGTCTCGTAGCGCTGGTGCAGGTCGTCGACGAAGATCTCGTCACCGCCGCCCACGCACTCCGTGACGTCGTCACCGGTCAGCTCGACGTGGATGCCGCCCGGGTGCGTGCCGAGGCCCTTGTGCACCTCGAAGAAGCCCTTGACCTCGTCGAGCACGTCGTCGAAGCGACGCGTCTTGTGGCCGGAGGCGGCCTCGAAGGTGTTGCCGTGCATCGGGTCGCTCACCCATGCCACGGCCGCGCCGGACGCCGTGACCTTCTCGACCAGCTCGGGGAGCTTGTCGCGGACCTTGTCGGCGCCCATGCGGACGACGAAGGTCAGCCGGCCGGGCTCGCGGTCCGGGTCGAGCTTGTCGACGTAGCTCAGCGCCTCGTCGACCGTGGTCGTCGGACCGAGCTTCACGCCGATCGGGTTGCGGATCCTCGAGGCGAACTCGATGTGCGCGCCGTCCAGCTGGCGGGTGCGCTCACCGATCCACAGCATGTGGCCCGATACGTCGTACAGGTGACCCGTACGCGAGTCGACCCTGGTCAGAGCGGACTCGTAGTCCATGAGCAGCGCTTCGTGCGAGGCGTAGAACTCGACCGTGCGGAACTCCGCGGGGTCGGTCCCGGCGGCCTTCATGAAGTTCAGCGCGTTGTCGATCTCCCGGGCCAGCTGCTCGTAACGCTGTCCGGACGGCGACGACTTCACGAAGTCCTGGTTCCAGGCGTGCACCTGGCGCAGGTCCGCGTAACCGCCGGTGGTGAAGGCGCGCACGAGGTTCAGCGTCGAGGCGGACGCGTGGTACATCCGCTTCAGCCGCTCGGGGTCCGGGATCCGGGCCTTCTCGGTGAACTCGAAGCCGTTGACGGAGTCGCCGCGGTAGGTCGGCAGGGTGATGCCGTCGCGGGTCTCGGTCGACTTGGAGCGCGGCTTGGAGTACTGGCCGGCGATCCGTCCCACCTTCACGACGGGCACGGAGGCGGCGTACGTCAGCACCGCGCCCATCTGGAGAAGGGTCTTGAGCTTGTTTCGGATGTGGTCGGCGGACACGGCGTCGAATGCCTCGGCGCAGTCGCCGCCCTGCAGCAGGAACGCCTCGCCCTTGGCGACGGCTCCCAGTCGGGCGCGCAGCTGGTCGCACTCGCCCGCGAAGACGAGCGGCGGATACGACTCGAGGTCCGCGATCACATCGCGCAGAGCCTCGGCATCGGGGTACTCGGGCTGCTGCGCCGCGGGAAGGTCTCGCCAGGTGTTGCCACCGTTGGGGGTGGTCTTAGCGTTCACGGTCACCTTGACAACATTACGTGGTCGGCCCGTCCGTCCATCCCTCGGCTCACCAGATGAGACGGGCCGGGTCCATGGAACGCGCGGAACGGCGGACATGCATGACGCGCGCGCCCGGGTCCGCTAGGGTTCGGAGCATGTTCGCGCAGACGACTCAGACCTGGTGGTGGACCGCTCATCCGGCGGCCCACTGACAATCGCGCGCACCACTGAACCGCGAAGGCCGCCCGAGAGGCGGCCTTCGGTGTTCCCAGAGGCCGTTCCTCTCCACTCGGCTCCGCGCTCGGGCTCCACTCGGACTCCCCCCCGGACTCGGAAGGAACACCACCGATGCTCATCAGCGCACTACTGGACGACACCCGCCCCTTCGCCCTCCTGCGCAGGCGGACCCCCGGCCACGACCACGACACCGTCGAGCTGCTGATCGGGGACGTGCGCGAGGCCGCGCGCCTCGCCGACGTCCCGGTCGGCTCCGATGACCTGCCCGTGCTCGCGCTGGTGCCGTTCCGGCAGATCAGGGAGCGCGGGTTCGACGTACGGGACGACGGGACACCGCTGAGTGTGCTGGTCGCCGACGAGGCGTACGCCCTGCCGCTCGACGACGTCCTCGCGCAGCTGCCCGCGCACGAGGTGCGGGTCGAGGGCGGGGCCTTCGACATCGCCGACGAGGAGTACGCCGGGATCGTACGGCGGGTCATCGAGGACGAGATCGGGCGCGGCGAGGGCGCGAACTTCGTCATCCGGCGGACCTTCGAGGGCAGCGTCCCCGGGTTCGGGCGGGCCGACGCCCTGGCGCTCTTCCGGCGGCTGCTCGCCGGTGAGCGGGGCGCGTACTGGACCTTCGTCGTGCACACCGGGGAGCGCACGCTGGTCGGCGCGAGCCCCGAGGTGCACGTGCGGATGAGCGGCGGGACCGTCGTGATGAACCCGATCAGCGGTACGTACCGCTACCCGGCCCAGGGCCCGAGCGCCGAGGGGCTGCTGGACTTCCTCGACGACGGCAAGGAGACCGCGGAACTCTCGATGGTCGTCGACGAAGAGCTCAAGATGATGTGCACCGTCGGCGACCGGGGCGGGGTCGTGGTCGGCCCGCGGCTCAAGGAGATGGCCCATCTCGCGCACACCGAGTACGAGCTGCGGGGCCGGACGTCCCTCGACGTGCGCGAGGTACTGAAGGAGACGATGTTCGCGGCGACCGTCACCGGGTCGCCGGTGCAGAACGCCTGCCGGGTCATCGAGCGGTACGAGACCGGAGGACGCGGCTACTACGCGGGCGCACTGGCCCTCGTCGGCCGTGACGCGGGCGGCGCCCAGACCCTGGACTCGCCGATCCTCATCCGCACCGCCGACATCGCACCGGACGGGCGGCTGCGGGTGCCGGTCGGGGCGACGCTGGTGCGCGACTCGGACCCGCACAGCGAGGTCGCCGAGACCCACGCCAAGGCGGCGGGGGTACTGGCGGCGCTGGGGGTGCGTCCCGCGAGGCCGGAGCGCGAGGACGTACTGCCGGGGCTGGCGGACGATCCGCGCGTACGGGAGGCGCTCGACTCGCGGCGCGCGTCCCTCGCGCCGTTCTGGCTGCGGATGCAGGAGCGCACGTCGTCCCTGACCGGACACGCGCTGGTGATCGACGCGGAGGACACCTTCACGGCGATGCTCGCGCATCTGCTGCGCTCGTCCGGGCTCGACGTGTCCGTACGGCGGTACGACGAGCCGGGCCTGCGGGAGGCCGCGCTCGCGCACGAGGGCCCCGTGGTGCTCGGCCCCGGGCCCGGGGACCCCTCCGACGCGGACGACCCCAAGATGCGGTTCCTGCGCGGACTCACGGCGGAGCTGGTGCGCGAACACCGGCACGGACTGCTCGGGGTCTGCCTGGGGCACGAACTGCTGGCGGCCGAGCTGGGCCTGGGGACCGTGCGCAAGCGGGTGCCGTACCAGGGGGCGCAGACCCGGATCGATCTCTTCGGGCGGCCGGAGACCGTCGGTTTCTACAACAGCTTCGTCGCCCGCTGCCGCGAGGACGAGGCGGCGGAGCTGACCGCGCACGGCGTCGAGGTCAGCCGTGACCCGGTCACCGGCGAGGTGCACGCCCTGCGCGGGCCCGGCTTCGCGGGCGTGCAGTTCCACCCGGAGTCGGTGCTGACGCTGCGGGGCACGGCGATCGTGGGCGAGCTGCTCGGTCAGCTCACGGCCGGTTCCGCCGGGACCAGGACGTTCTCGCTGCGGCGGCCCGCCGTGTAGTCGAGGACGTTCCCGAGCGTCGCCTCGACGATCTGGCCGACCGCGTCGACGGTGTAGTACGCCTGGTGCGAGGTGACCAGGACGTTCGGGAGGGTGACGAGCCGGGCCAGGGTGTCGTCGTCGACGACCTCCAGGGACTTGTCCAGGAAGAAGAGCCCGGCCTCCGCCTCGTACACGTCGAGCCCCACTCCGGTGAAGCGGCCCAGGCGCAGTTCACGGACGAGAGCCGCGGTGTCGACGAGACCACCGCGGCTCGAGTTCACGAGGATCGCGTCGTCCTTCATGACGCGCAGCTCGTCGGCACCGATGAGGCGGTGCGTGGCGGGCATCAGCGGCAGGTGCAGGCTGACCAGGTCGGACTCGGCGAGGAGGCGGTCCTTGTCGACGTACTCCATGCCCAGCCCGACGCAGGCGGGGTTCTGGACGAGGTCCCAGCCGAGCAGGTTCATGCCGAAGCCGTGGGCGATACGGGTGAACGCCTCGCCGATCTTTCCGGTGCCGAGGACACCGGCCGTACGGCCGCGCATGTCACGGCCGAGGAGCCCGTCGAGGCGGAAGTCGAAGTCGCGGGTGCGTCCGGCGGCGCGCACGATGCGGCGGTTGACGGCCATCGCGAGGGTCCAGGCGAATTCGGCGACGGAGTACGGCGAGTAGTACGAGACGCGGGCGACCGTCAGGCCGAGCTGCCCGGCGACGTCGAGGTCGATGTTGTTGAAGCCGGTGGAGCGCTGGGCGATCATCCTCGTTCCGCCGGCGGCGAGCGCGCGCAGGACGCCCGCCCCCAGATCGGCGTTGACGCTGGTGCTGATGATCTCGTGGCCGGCCGCGATGGGGGCGGTGTCCTCGCTGAGGAAGACATCGAGACAGCGGATGTCGTGGTGGCCGGCGAAGGCGTTCTCGATCAGTGGTCTCTCGTCGGACTGCACACCGAATGCCAGGATTTCCACGACGTCTCCCGGGAGGAGCGAAAGCAGAGACAGGGGCCGTACCGCGGACATCGCGAATATACGGCCCGTGTCTTCGTCCCGCTCGGCCGAAGAAGCCCCCGGCCCCGGCGCAGAGCTCCGGGCCGGCCGTCCTGAGCCGCGCCGCCGCCTCCCCGGTCGGCACTCCGGCCCGCTCGGGGCTCTCCCTTCGCCCCGTTCGGCTGTGCCGCGCGCGGCCACGCCGGTGGCGGCCCGGGACACGACGGCGCGGGGCGGAGGGGCGGTCCGGGGCCGCCCCGGGCTCACGGGCCCACCGGGCGTGCTAGGCGTCGTCGAGGCCGCGTTCGATGGCGTAGCGGACGAGTTCCACGCGGTTGTGCAGCTGGAGCTTGCCGAGGGTGTTCTGCACGTGGTTCTGGACGGTGCGGTGCGAGATCACCAGGCGCTCGGCGATCTGCTTGTACGAGAGCCCCTTGGCGACCAGCCGCAGCACCTCGGTCTCGCGGTCGGTGAGCTGGGGCGCCTTCGGCTCGTTCGGCGAGGCCGCGGGCACCGGGTCGGAGGCCAGCCGGCGGTACTCGCCGAGGACCAGGCCCGCCAGGCCCGGGGTGAAGACCGGGTCGCCGGCGGCCGTGCGCCGTACCGCGTCGATGAGCTCGTCGGGCCCCGCGGACTTCAGCAGGTAGCCCGTCGCGCCGGACTTCACCGCTTCCAGTACGTCGGCGTGCTCGCCGCTCGCGGACAGCACGAGGACCCGCAGCGCCGGGTCGGCGCCGACGAGCTCCTTGCAGACCTGGACGCCGGGCATGCCGGGGAGGTTGAGGTCGAGGACGAGGACCTGGGGTCCGACGGCCTGGGCTCGGCGCACCGCCTGCGGCCCGTCGCCCGCCGTGGCGACCACGTCGAAGCCCGCGGCTTCGAGGTCGCGGGCGACCGCGTCCCGCCACATCGGGTGGTCGTCGACGACCATCACCCTGATCGCCTGCTGCTGCTCTTCGCTCATCGCCCCTGTCCTGCCTTCCCCCGTGGAACCTTCAGTTCTACTTCCGTGCCCTGCCCCGGCACCGAGATCAGCTCGGCGGTGCCCCCGATGTCCCGCAGCCGCCCTCGGATCGACAGGGCGACCCCGAGGCGCCCCTCCCCCTCGGCCTGCGCGAGCCTGCCCTCGGGGATGCCGGGGCCGTCGTCCCGCACCGTCACGATCACTTCCTGCGGCCAGTCCTCGACCAGGATCCAGGCCCGGGCGTCCTCTCCCGCGTGTCTGCGAACATTGTCCAGTGCGGCACCGACAGCCGCCGCGAGCTCCCGGGCCGCCGCCGCTTCCAGCAGGACCGGGGCGCCGGGCTCGGCGAAGGTGACCCTGGAACCGGCGTGCGGGGCGAGCAGGGAGCGCAGATCGCAGGGGCGTCCGTCGCCCGTGCCGCCGCCCTCGTCGCCGTCGTCCACCTCGACCGTACGGACCACCGCGCCCTGCGCGGCGTCCTCCGAGGCGCGCGTCGCCGGTACGAGGCCGCTGGAGACCAGGGAGCGCAGGGCGATCTCCTGCTCCCCGGCCATCCTGCCCAGTTCGGCCGCCTCGCCGCCGAGGGCCGCGCCGCGCCGCTGCACCATGGCGAGGACCTGGAGCACGCTGTCGTGGATGTCACGGGCGAGGCGCTCGCGCTCGCGGGTCGCGGCCTCGATCTCCAGGGCGCGGGCGAGGGTGCGCTCGGAGGCGCGGGCGACCTCGACGACGTAACCGATCGCGATGGAGGCGACCCACACCAGCAGGACGTTGTGGAGGGTGTCCCGGCTGGGGTGGCCGCGCTCGACGATGTTGGCGGCGGCGACGAAGGAGGAGGCGAAGGCCGCCCAGCGCCAGCCGCCCTTGATGGCGAACGCGAGGACGGAACCCGCGGTCCATATCGACGGCAGGGTGGAGCCGTCGACCCGCTGCGCGTGGAAGTCGGCGAGCGGGGTGAGCAGGATGCCGGTCAGGGCGACGGCGAGGTCGACGCCGAGGAAGCGCTTGGTGCAGCTCGCCGCGTTCGCCACCTTGGGGAGCGTGACGAGGGTCCAGAGGGACATCACCGCGAGGAAGGCGACGGCCACCCACGGACGCTCGAACTTCTCCCGGGTGAACACGAAGAGGAACACCGCGTAGAGCATCGTCAGGACGCGGTAGGCGGTGAGCGCACGCCACAGCGGCTGCTCGACCGACATGCGTACGACCCGCTCGCGCCGGGCCTTGGCCATCATCCCCATCCCCCCGGACGGACGCGGTTACGCGCCGCCCTGCTCCGCCTTCTCGGCCTTGGCGGCCTTCTCCGCGTCGGCGATCCGGCGCTTCGCCGCCGTCGCGTAGATGTCGACGTACTCCTGGCCGGAAAGCTTCATGATCTCGTACATGACCTCGTCGGTCACCGACCGCAGGATGAACCGGTCGCCGTCCATCCCGTGATAACGGCCGAAGTCCAGCGGCTTGCCGATCCTGATCCCCGGCCGCATCAGCTTGGGCATGACCTTGCCGGGCGGCTGGATCTTCTCGGTGTCGATCATCGCGACCGGGATCACGGGAGCGCCGGTGGCGAGCGCCACGCGCGCGAGGCCGCCCGGTTTGCCGCGGTAGAGACGGCCGTCGGGCGAGCGGGTGCCCTCGGGGTAGATGCCGAAGAGGCCGCCGCCCCTGATGACCTGGATGCCGGCCCTGATCGCCGCCTCGCCCGCGCCGCGCGCGCCCGAGCGGTCCACGGGCAGCTGGCCGACGCCCTTGAAGAAGGCGGCGGTGAGCTTCCCCTTCACACCGGGCGAGGTGAAGTACTCGGCCTTGGCGATGAAGGTGACCTTGCGGTCGAGGACGGCGGGCAGGAAGAAGGAGTCCGAGAAGGACAGGTGGTTGCTCGCGAGGATCGCCGGGCCCTCGGCGGGGATGTTCTCCAGTCCCTCCACCCAGGGCCTGAAGGCAGCCTTCAGTGGCCCTCCGATGGAGAACTTCATTGCGCCGTAGATCAACCGAGTGCCTTCCCTGTGTCTGTCGACAAGACCATAACCGGTGCGGGGCCTGCGCTCTCTCCGCACAAGGCAGCCCGACGGACCTGGTCGGTGTCGGTCCGGTCGCGTACGGTGAAGTACATCGTGCGCACCCCCCTTCGCCGTCCAAGACTCATGAACAGGAGACCCCGGTGCCGGTCCTCCCTGGAGCCGAGCCGTTCCGCCACGAGGGCGGAGAGGTCGGCGTCCTCCTCTGCCACGGCTTCACCGGTTCCCCGCAGTCCTTGCGCCCCTGGGCCGGCCACCTGGCCGAGCGCGGACTGACCGTCTCCCTCCCGCTGCTGCCCGGCCACGGCACCCGCTGGGAGGACATGCAGCTCACGGGCTGGCAGGACTGGTACGCGGAGGTCGACCGCGAACTGCGCGTGCTGAGCCGGCAGTGCAGCCAGGTCTTCGTCTTCGGGCTCTCCATGGGCGGGGCCCTGACGCTGCGCCTGGCCGCGAAGCACGGGGACGCGATCAGCGGGATCGCCGTGGTCAACCCGGCGAACAAGGTGCACGGCCTGTCGGCGTACGCGCTGCCGGTGGCCCGCCATCTCGTACGTACGACGAAGGGGCTGCGCAGCGACATCGCCAGGACGGGGGTGGAGGAGGTCGGTTACGACCGCGTCCCGCTGCACGCGGCCCACTCCGTGCGGAACTTCTTCCGGATCGTCGACTCCGAGCTGCCGCAGGTGACCCAGCCGATGCTGCTCCTGCACAGCCCGCAGGACCATGTGGTGCCGGCGGCCGACTCGGCCCGCATCCTCAGCCGGGTCTCGTCGACGGACGTCACCGAGATCCTGCTGGAACAGAGCTACCACGTCGCGACGTTGGACCATGACGCGGAGCGGATCTTCGACGAGAGTGATGCGTTCATCGGCCGCCTCGCTCCACGTGCCGGGAAGAAGGGGAGCACCACCGGTGGCTGAGCACGACGCGGAACCCGCGGGCCGCGAGGAGGGGCGGGAGCCGGACGAGACGGCGGGGGCTGCCGAGGCGGCCGCCACCGGAGCGCCCGCTGCCGGGCGCCCGCCGGGCCGTCCGCCGGGCCTCCTGCCGACGAGGACGCGGCGTGGGCCGCGATCGTCGCCGGGTACGGCGAGGAGCCGCCGGATCCGCCGGGCGCGAAGCCGTTCAAGCCGATCGAGGACCTCTTCCTGCCGGAGGGCGACGACGACCTCAACGGCACCGGCACCGGTACCGGCCGGCCGGAGGAGCCGCTGGAGAAGGGCCCGGAGGCCGGAGCGGACACCGGGACCGGGACCGGGACCGGGCAGGAGGACACGGACCCGGATCCGGACAGGCCGCTCGGCAGCTCCGTCGTCTTCGCCCCCGGCATCGGCGGCCCGCGCAACTACTCCCTGGCGGAGCCGCGCGAGGACGACCTCGACGGGAGCGACGAGGGCCACTTCGTCCCGCCGGAGCCGCCCCCGCTGCCGCCCGCCGACGCCACGGCCAAGTTCGCCTGGATGGCGGTTCTCGGCGGCCCGCTGCTGCTGCTCGCCGCCGTGCTGTTCGGGTGGGACATGACGTGGTGGCTGACGACACTCGGCGTCGGCGGCTTCCTGGGCGGCTTCGCCACGCTGGTGGCGCGGATGACGCACGACGACGACGAGGACGGCGACGACCCCGGCCGCGGCGCGGTCGTGTAAAGGCTTTCCTCCGCCCCTCCCCCGTGTCCTCACGCACTGGGCGGGCTCGGATCGGGCCCGTCCGGTGCGAGCACACGCCCGCGCCTAGGCTGCCGGGACCCGCAGCGCCGCCAGCACCGGCAGGTGGTCCGTGGCCGCCCTCACGTCCGCCTCCGGGAGGTCCGGCGGGACGCCGCAGCCCAGGACTTCGATCCCCGGCGTCGCGAAGACCGCGTCGATGCGCTGGTGGGGGTCTTCCGGGGTCGAGGTGAACTCCCCGCCCCACGGTTTCGCCGCCCAGCAGTCCTGGAGCTCACCCGCCAGCCGGCGGAAAGTACGCCCGTCCGGCCGGTCGTTGAGGTCGCCGCCCACGACCGCGTGCTCCACGCCCATCTCCCCGACACGGTCGAGCAGCATCCCGCCCTGCGCGTACCGCTCCTCGCCCTGGAGGCTGAGGTGGCAGCTCAGTACGCCGAACCGGGCGCCCCCGATCCGTACCACCGCCGTCGCGAACCCCCGCTGGTGCAGCCCCGGCGTACGCGGCAGCAGCACGTCCTCCGTACGCTCCACCGTCACGCGCAGCGAGCACAGCAGCAGCGGCCCCGAAGCGGTGGCTCCGCCGCCGAGCACCACCAGGCCGCTGTGGGCGGCGAGCCACGCCGCGCGCTTGCGCCAGCGGAAGAACCTCGGCGCCTCCTGCACGAGGACGAGGTCGGGCTCGCAGGCGGCGATCACCCGGGCCAGCGCCTCGCGGTCGTCGCGCATGGAGCGGATGTTGTAGCTGAGGACACGGATCACGGCCGAACCGTCCGGCTCGGTACGGGAAGCGGGCAGCGTGCTCGTCGCAGTCCTACTCGTCGCCATGCGGATCAAGATACGGAAATGCCCGCCGCGCCCCAAGAGGGCATGGCGGGCACTCCGCACACGTACGGACGTGCGGGCGTCAGCCCTGGCGGGCCAGGTCCGCCGCCCCGACGAGGCCGGCCTTGCCGCCCAGCTGCGCCGCGAGCACCTGCGCGTGCGGACGCCACTGGCCGCCGATGAGCCAGCGCCGGAAGGACTTGCGGATGGGGTCGAGGACGAGTTCGCCCTCGTCCGAGACACCGCCGCCGACGATGAACGCCGACGGATCGAAGAGCGAGGCCAGGTCGGCCAGGCCCGCGCCCGCCCAGCGGGCCAGCTCGCGGAAGGAGTCGACGGCCACCGGGCAGCCCTGCCGGGCGGCCTCGCTGACGTGCTTGCCCTCGATGCCCTCGACCGTGCCGTCGCCCAGGGCGAGGAGGATCCGGGCGTTCTCGGGGGTGGCGTTGGCGCGCTGCTTGGCGTACCTGACAAGGGCCCGCCCGGACGCGTACTGCTCCCAGCAGCCCTGGTTGCCGCAACCGCACAGCAGGCCGTCGGGGACGACCCGGATGTGGCCGAACTCGGCGGCCACGCCGAATCGTCCGCGGCGCAGCTTGTTGCCGATGATGATGCCGCCGCCGAGACCGGTGCCGAGGGTGATGCAGATGACGTCCTCGTGGCCCTGGCCGGCGCCGAACTTGTACTCGCCCCAGGCCGCCGCGTTCGCGTCGTTCTCGACGACGACCGGCAGACCGACGCGCTGCTCGACCTTGTCCTTCAGCGGCTCGTGCCGCCAGTGGATGTTCGGCGCGAAGAGAACGGTGGCGCGCTTGTCGTCGACGTACCCGGCGGCGCCGATGCCGACCGCGTCGATCTGGTGGCCCTTGCCCGCCTCCGAGACGGCCGCGCAGATCGCGTCGACGATGCCTTCGGCAGTCGACGGAGTGGGCACCTTGTGGGTGTCGAGAATGGCGCCCTCTTCGTCGACCACGCCTGCCGCGATCTTCGTGCCGCCGATGTCGACGCCGATGGTGAGTCCCATGTGTCCCTCAGTTTTCGGTCGAGCCCCGCTAGGGGCAACCGTACCCGAGGCCCGGCTCAGTCCAGATCGATGTGGGTGCTCGACGAGGGGCCTTCGGGGCCGTCCTCGCCGTCGGCGCCGTCCTTCTTGCGCTCTTCCGGCTTGCCCTCCTCCGGCTGCGACGGGCCGCGGGTCCAGCGGCCCTCCTGGCCCTGGACGGCGGAGCGGTAGGCGGCGAGCAGCTCGTTGCCGGCCGCGGCCAGGTGGTCGAAGACCTCCGGGTTGCGCTCGATGACCGGCTCGACGGCGGACTTCGCCTGGCTGATGAACTGGCTGACGGCGCCCTGCGCGGCCATGCCGGGCAGCGCCGACTGGAGGGAGGCGACCTTGTCGGCGACGGCGTCGACGAGCTTGCGCAGCTCCTCGGCGGCGGACCCCGGCTGCGCCCCGCCGTCCTGGGCACGACGACGGGCCCTCTCGGCGGCGAGATCCTCGGCGCACGCCTTCGCCCACGCGTCGGCGTCGGGGGCCTCGGCGGGATCAGGGGAGAAGGGGGCCCCTCCCATGCTCTTCGAGCCGTGGGGGAGCTCGGTGGCATCGCTCATGGCGGACTCCTGCGACAGGGGGCGGTTCGTACCGTACGTACGCCTCGTACCACTGACGTTACCCGAACGGCGGCAGGCGGTTCACTTGGTCTGCGGCCACAGCCGGGGGTCCGGCGTGAACCGGACCTTCAGCACGCCGCCCGTCAGGCCCGCGCCCGAGACGTCGCAGCGGCGCAGGGCGGAGGGCAGCGGCAGGATCCGGCGGAACGGGCCCGCGTCGATGACGAGTTCGTCGCCCCGGCGGACCAGGCCGATCTCCTCCTTCACGGCGCCGGGCAGCGGCAGGTGCCAGACGAGGACGCCGTCGTCGGCGAGCCGGTCCTCCACGGACCAGGGCCCGGCCGCTTCCCCGCGCCCCGGCTCCACCGCGAGGGCCCCGTCCCCGGCCAGCGCGTCCAGGTCGTCGAGACCGCGCGGGTCGCGGCCGAGGTGACGCACCTCGCGGACCGGCGCCACCCGCTGCCACACGTCGCCCCACTCGGCCAGACACTTCTGCTGCTGGGCGGAGAGCGTCGCGAGCCAGGTGTCCGGGGAGTCCTGCGGCAGCGTCCGGTTCGCCGTGACCGCGTCGACGCCGAGGCCGAAGAGGGCCAGTCCGGTACGGGCGGTGCGCAGGGCGTCGGCCCCGGCGGGCCCGGGCTCGGCTACCAGCCGTACGGTCGTGCCGGGGTCGGCGAGCAGGGTCTGGACGGCGGCCAGTTCCCCGTCCCAGCGGGCGGCCGTCTCGTACAGCCACTGCGCGGGCATCGGGACACCGGCGAGCTGGGCGAGCATGGGCCGCAGCGCGCGGGCCGCCTGCCGCTCGGGCGGCAGCAGCCGGCGCAGGTAGCGGCGCAGCTGTTCGGGGAGGGCGAGGACGGCGAGGGCCGAGGGCAGTGGCGGCAGGTCGGCCACCACCAGGTCGTACGTTTCCGAAAGGCCGCCGGTGCCGTCGCCGGCACCGGCCTCGGCGCAGGCGCGCAGGGCGCGCAGGAGGGCGAACTGCTCGCCGCCCGGGAGCTCGGTCAGTTCCTCGGCGGCCAGCCGGTTCGCGCCGAGCAGGTCGAGTATGGAAGCCGCCCGCTCCTGGAGCGCCAGGAGCTCTGCGCGGAAGTGGGCGCCGGAGTCGAGCCGGGCGGCCCAGAGCCCCGGGGCCGCCTCGACGGGCGCGGGGCCGGTCGCCGTGCCCAGGGCCGCGCCCAGGGTGTCCGTCGCGTCGGTGGAGAGGACGAGGACCTTTCCCCGGCCTCCCGGCCGCGTCCGGGAAGGGGAGGACCCGTCCCCGCCGCGTGCCGCCGCGAGGGCGGTCGCCGCGGCGACCGTGGTGCGGCCCGCGCCGCCGGGGCCGGTGACGAGGACCGTACGCATGCGGGACATCAGCCCTTCGGCTGGCTCGGGTGGCTCTCGACGCGCTTCTTCAGACCGGCCAGGGCGCGGTCGATGATGACCTTCTCGGCCTTGCGCTTGATCATGCCGAGCATCGGGATCTTGACGTCGACGGTCAGCCGGTAGGTGACCTCGGTGCGGCCGCCGTCCAGCGGGACGAGGCTGTACGAACCGTCGAGGGCGCGCAGCATCTGGGACTTGACCAGCGTCCAGCTGACCTCGTTGCCACCGGTCCAGGTGTACGCGAGGGTGTGGTCGTCCTTGATCGCGCCGGCGTCCAGGAGCAGGCGCACCCGCTCGGCGCGGCCCTCGGCGTCGGTGGCCAGGACCTCGGCCTCCTTCACCTCGCCGGTCCACTCGGGGTAGCGGGCGAAGTCGGCGATCACGCCCATCACGTCGGCCGGCGCCGCCTCGATCGTGATGCTCGAGCTGGTGTGTTCCGCCATCGCTGTGGCTCCTCCAGTGCGGTTCCGGTCAGGGGACGGGGGTTTCGGGGGCATGTCCGCGTGAAGGCTACCGCGATCGGCCGGGGGCCCGTCACCGCTCCGGACTCACCACTCCAACGCCCAGGGGCGGCCGGTGGACGCGAAGTGACCGACGTTCACGCATTCCGTCGCGCCGACGCGCATGCGCCGGGCCAGCGGCTGGTGGACGTGGCCGAAGAGCGCGTACCGGGGGCGGGTACGGCGGATCGCGTCGAGCAGGGCCCGACTGCCGCGCTCGAACCGGCGGGCGACGGTGTCGTACACGAGCTCGGGGACCTCGGGCGGAATGTGCGAGCACAGCACGTCCACCTCGCCCAGCGCCTCGACCTTGGCGGCGTACTCCTCGTCGTCGATCTCGTAGGGCGTGCGCATCGGCGTCCTGAGGCCGCCGCCGACGAAGCCGAAGACGCGGCCGCCGATCTCGACGCGCTCGCCGTCGAGGACGGTGGTGCCGGGCCCGGCGTACTCGGGCCACAGCTGCGGCATGTCGACGTTGCCGTAGGTGGCGTACGTCGGGGTGGGGAACGCCGCGAAGAGTTCGGCGTACTGCTTGCGCACCGCCTTCTCGGTGGCGGCCGCCCGGTCGATGCCCTCCCACAGCCTGCGGCCGAGCTCGCGGGCCTCCTCGAAGCGGCGGGCGGTGCGCAGCTCGACGATCAGGTCCGCGTTCCGCGTGCCGAAGAGGTCGGGGAAGATACCGCGGGAGTGATCGGCGTAGTCGAGGAAGAGCACCAGGTCACCGAGGCAGACGAGCGCGTCGGCGCCGTCTCCCGCCCTGGCCAGGTCCCTGGCGTTCCCGTGTACGTCGCTGACCACATGGACTCGCATGACGATCACCCTAGGACGCCCGCCCGGGACTGGGTAGAGGGGGTCGGACCTGCGGTTACTTCCGGGTTGCCGCCGGATTGGACTAGTCTGCGCGGAGCACCGCCGCGACGTGTGACGCAGCGAACATCTGGTCTTGCCCCCCTATCGGGAACCGACTACTGGTGGGTAACGTCCGGGCAGTCCAAACGTGCTCACCCCACTGAGCACCTGCCCGGTCTTGGACCGCAGTCGACGCGCACACCGACGTGGCGCCGGCGCCCGATGAGGAGCAGCAGTCTTGCGCGAGTTCAGCCTTCCGGCCCTGTACGAGGTCCCCTCGGACGGCAACCTGACAGATCTCATCCGCCGCAACGCCACGCAGCACCCAGAAGTGGCGGTCATGAGCCGCAAGGTCGGGGGCGCCTGGACCGATGTCAACGCCACCGAGTTCCTCGCCGAGGTCCGCGCCGCCGCCAAGGGCCTGATCGCGGCCGGCGTGCGGCCGGGAGACCGGGTCGCCCTGATGTCCCGCACCCGCTACGAGTGGGTGCAGCTGGACTTCGCGATCTGGAGCGCGGGCGCGGTGACCGTGCCGGTGTACGAGACCAGCTCCGCCGAGCAGGTGCAGTGGATCCTGGGCGACTCCGGCGCGGTGGCCGTGATCGTCGAGAGCGGCGCGCACGCCGCCGCCGTCGAGTCCGTACGCGACCGGCTGCCCGCCCTGGAGCACGTCTGGCAGATCGACGGGGGCGCCGTGGAGGACCTGTGCGCCTCGGGCGCCGGGGTCACGGACGAGACGGTCGACGAGCGCAGCGCGAGCGCCAAGGCGGACGACCCGGCCACGATCGTCTACACCTCCGGCACCACCGGCCGCCCCAAGGGCTGCGTGCTCACGCACCGCAGCTTCTTCGCGGAGTGCGGCAACGTCGTCGAGCGCCTGAAGCCGCTGTTCCGTACGGGCGAGTGCTCCGTACTGCTCTTCCTGCCGGCCGCGCACGTCTTCGGCCGGCTGGTCGAGGTGGCGTCGGTGATGGCGCCGATCAAGCTCGGCTGCGTACCGGACATCAAGAACCTCACCGACGAACTCGCCTCCTTCCGGCCGACGATGATCCTCGGTGTGCCGCGCGTCTTCGAAAAGGTCTACAACTCGGCCCGCGCCAAGGCGCAGGCGGACGGCAAGGGTAAGATCTTCGACAAGGCCGCGGACACCGCGATCGCCTACAGCCGCGCGATCGGCACCCCGCAGGGCCCGTCCTTCGGCCTGAAGCTCAAGCACAAGGTCTTCGACAAGCTGGTCTACAACAAGCTGCGCGCGGTGCTCGGCGGCCGCGGCGAGTACGCGATCTCCGGCGGCGCCCCGCTGGGCGAGCGCCTCGGCCACTTCTTCCGCGGCATCGGCTTCACCGTCCTCGAGGGGTACGGCCTGACCGAGTCGTGCGCGGCCACCGCCTTCAACCCGTGGAACCGGCAGAAGATCGGTACGGTCGGCCAGCCGCTGCCGGGTTCGGTCGTGCGGATAGCGGACGACGGCGAGGTGCTGCTCCACGGCGAGCACCTCTTCTCCGGCTACTGGAACAACGAGAGCGCCACCGTCGAGGCGCTGACCGACGGCTGGTTCCACACCGGCGACATCGGCACGCTGGACGAGGACGGCTACCTCGCGATCACCGGCCGCAAGAAGGAGATCATCGTCACGGCGGGCGGCAAGAACGTCGCCCCCGCGGTGATCGAGGACCGCATCCGGGCGCACGCCCTGGTCGCGGAGTGCATGGTGGTGGGCGACGGGCGGCCGTTCGTGGGCGCGCTGGTCACCCTCGACGAGGAGTTCCTCGGCCGCTGGGCCGCCGAGAACGGCAAGCCGGCCGGTTCGACCGCGACGGCGCTGCGCGAGGACCCCGAGCTGCTCGCGGTCGTCCAGCAGGCGGTGAACGACGGCAACGCGGCGGTGTCCAAGGCCGAGTCGGTGCGCAAGTTCCGCGTGCTGGCGGCCCAGTTCACCGAAGAGGCCGGACACATCACGCCGTCGCTCAAGCTGAAGCGCAACGTGGTGGCGAAGGACTTCGCCGACGAGATCGAGGCGCTCTACCGGGGCTGACGGCCCGGCGCCGGTGGAGTCCCGGAGCCGGGACTCCACCGGCCGCCCCGCACGGCGTCGCCCCCTCGGCCCCCCGCCTCATTGCCTCACAGCAATGCCTTCAGTTCCTCCGCGAGCAGGTCCCAGCGCCACTTCTCCTCGACCCACTCCCGGCCCCGCTCCCCCATCCGCCGCCGCAGCTGCGGGTCCTGGAGCAGCGTGACGATCCGCTCCGCGGACTCCTCGGCCGCGACCTCAGCGGGCCCGCCGCGCACCACCCAGCCCGTCTCCCCGTCCAGTACGGCGTCGGGCGCCCCGCCCGAGTCGCCCGCCACCACCGGCAGCCCGGTCGCCGACGCCTCCAGGTAGACGATGCCGAGCCCTTCGACGTCGAGCCCGCCCCGGCGCGTACGGCACGGCATCGCGAAGACGTCGCCCGCGCCGAAGTGCGCCGGCAGCTCCGCCCACGGCACCGGCCCGGTGAAACGCACCGCGCCGGCGACCCCGGTCTCGGCGGCCAGCCTCCTCAGCTCCTTGGCGTACGGCCCGCCGCCCACGACCAGCAGCACCGCGTCGGGCACCTCGCGCAGGATCCGGGGCATCGCCAGGATCAGCGTGTCCTGGCCCTTGCGCGGCACCAGGCGGGACACGCACACCACCACGGGCCGGCCGGCGAGCCCGAGCCGCTCACGGACCGCGCCGCCGCCGGAGCCGGGATGGAAGGTCTTCTCGTCGACGCCGGGCGGCAACTGGACCATGCGCGCGGCGGCCTCGGGCGTGAGCGCGGCCGCGATCCGCGAGCGGGTGTACTCGCCGAGATAGGTGATCGTGTCCGTACCCTCGCCGATCCTGCGCAGCAGCTGCCGGGAGGCGGGCAGCTGGGCCCAGCCCGCCTCGTGGCCGTGCGTGGTGGCGACGATCCGCTCCGCTCCCGCCCTGCGCAGGGCGGGAGCCATCAGTCCGAGCGGCGCGGCCGCCCCGAACCACACGGACCCGCAGCCGTGTTCGCGCAGCAGCCCGGCCGCGCGCCGGGTGACGCGCGGCGTCGGCAGCAGCATCGTCGTCCGGTCGCGCACGACGGTGAACGGCTGCTCGGCGTCGAAGGCCGCGGTGGCAGCCGCGCCCTCGCTGCCGCGCTTCCAGGTGGAGGCGTAGACGACGAGCTGCCCGGGGTCCAGGCGCAGCGCCATGTTGTGCAGGAACGCCTGGATGCCGCCGGGGCGGGGCGGGAAGTCGTTGGTCACGATCAAGGTCTTGTGCATCGCCGCCGACAGTACCGAACGGCCCGGCCCGCCGGCGCGACAGGCCGGGCACCGCGCCCCCGCGGAGCCTCTCCCCGCCCGCCCCGCCCCGGCTCCGCGGTTACGCGAGCCGCTCCCGCACGTACGCGCGCCACCGCGCCGTGAAGTCCTCCGGAGTCGTGTCCAGCACCTCGTGCATCGCCTTCTCGACCGCGCCCTCGCGCCGCCCGTGCCCGCCGACCGCCCGGTAGAAGGCCGTCAGCCTCTCCTCGCCCCACTCCTGCGCGATCAGCGCACAGGCCAGCCAGCCGCCCTCGTACGAGCGCGCCAGCGTGTCCGCGTCCGCCTCCGCGTCCGCCTCCGCGTCCGCGCCGAAGCCGAACTCCTGGTCCGTCGGCAGTGCGGTGGGCAGGTCCATCTTCCGCACGGCCCGGCCGAGTTCGGGGGCGGCCTCGCTCGCGGTGCGCCCGGTCCCCCGGTACGCCGCCCAGTCGGCGAAGCCCTCCGAGAGCCACATCGGGGTGGCGGCCGAGGTGTCGGCACGGGTGGCGACATGGGCGGCCTCGTGGGTGAGGACGATCTGCTGTCCGAAGCCGCCGAGCAGCGCGTACGCCTCGGGGTTGACGATCACCCGGTCCGCCGGCGCGGCGCCCGAGCCGCCCGTCTTCCCGGTGGTGACGGCCGCAATGCCCCGGTACCCGGCCGCCGGAGCGCCGAGCAGCGAGCCCATGGAGTCGAGCGAGGGGGGCACCAGGACCACCAGGCGCCGCGCCCACCGGCCCGGCCAGGCCCGGTCCGCCGCCTGCACCGCGCGGTCGGCGGCGTCCGCCATGGCGCGCAGCCGCTGCTCGTCCTGGCCTGCGCCGAGGACCAGGCTGCGTGCGCCGCGTACGACCGTGACCTCGCCCTGCTCCCAGAACTGGCGCCCGCCGCCGCTGCCCGGGTGCTCGGCGGCGACGTACCAGCGCCCGTCCCGCCGGACCAGGTCCAGCCGCTCGGCCGCCTTCACGGGCGCGTCGTCGTACCCGTCGAACCGGTAGCGCAGCTCGACCTCGGCGGTGGCGCGTTCCGCGCTCGTACGGTCGAGGGCGGTCAGCCGGTACTCCCAGGAGCGCAGCGGCACCTGCGCGAGGTTCGCGAACTCCCTGCGCTCCGCCGCCCGCAGGCTCGCCGCCACCGGGTCGAGGGCGGCGAGATACGCGCTCTCGTCACGGTCGACGACGGCCGCCGCCCTGCGGTCCAGTGCCCGCCGGATGTCCTGGGCCGCGGTGTCCGCCGGCTCCCCGGGGGCCGCGCACCCGGACGCGAGCAGGAGCGCGGCGAGGAACGCGGCGGGGCCCGGCCCCGCCCACCGCTGCCACCGAGTCACGCGCCGCCGTCCTGCCACCCGGCCGATCGTACGGGCCCCGGTGCGCGACCGGGTCAGACCCGGGTCACCGAGGAGACGGGCATCATGCCGACCGGGTCGTAGCGCACCGGGGCGCCGGGGTAGGGCGCGTGCACCACCTGGCCGTTGCCCATGTACATCCCGATGTGGCTCGCGTCGTCGCGGTACGCCACGAGGTCGCCGGGCTGCGCCTGGTCAAGGGGAACCTGCCGTCCGGCGTACCGCTGTGCCTGCGAGGTGCGCGGCAGGGAGACGCCCGCCTGCGCGTACGACCACTGGGTGAGGCCCGAGCAGTCGAAGCCGGTCGGGCCGTTGGCGCCCCAGACGTACGGCTTTCCCACGGCCTGCCGCGCGGCCGACACGGCCGCCGAGGCCCGCGACGAGGCGGGCGCTCCCGCCGCCTCGGCCGGCACGGCCGTGGGAGGCGTCCCGCTGCGGCCGGAACGGGACGCCCGGTCGTCGAACTCCTCGCGCTCGGCGGACGACAGGGAGTTGAGCAGCCGCCGCGCCTCGGCGAGCTTGCGCTCCACGGTGCGCTTGTGGCGGGCGACGGCGGCCCGGCTGCGCTCCAGCTCGCCGAGGGCGGCGGAGGTCTCCGCGCGTTCCTGGCTCAGCTCGCGCTGCGCGGACCGCAGTTCGGTCAGGGCGGCGGCCTGGCGGGCGCTGACGCGGCCGAGTGCCGCGGCCTTGGAGAGGTAGCTGTCGGGGTTCTCGGTCAGCAGCAGGGCGAGTGCCGGGTCCATGCCGCCCTCCCGGTACTGGGCGCCCGCGATCGCGCCGAGCGCGCCCCGCATGCGGTTGATGCGCTCCTGGCCGCGCGCGGCCTCGTCCCGGGCCCGGTCGACCTGTTCGCGCAGCCGGCCCGCGCGCTCGTCGGCCTCGTTGAACCTCTCGGTGGCCTGCTCGGCCTGCTCGAAGAGCCGGTCGACCCGCGCCTGGGTGGCCGAGGAGGTGGCCGAGGAGGTGTCGTGGGGGTCGGCGCCCGCCGACGGGGCGGCGAACGCTGCCGCCGCCGTGGCCGCGGCAGCGGACAGAACTGTGACCCGGGCGCTCTGTGTGAGGCCGGACTGTGAAGGACGCCGATGGATCGTCACAGGAAGCCGCACTCCCTTCCGCTGTGTGCAGCCCCCTGCCGCCCGGGCGGGCGGACCGATGGACCGGGGAGCTGCGCGTGCAGACAGTAGCGGTGCGATCACACGGTGACCAAAGGCCGCGCCGGGCACAGACAGTGACGCCCCGCCGGAGAACCAGGTCACCGGCGGGGCGGACAGTCAGCGGACGTTGCCGGAATTCGCCCGAACGGGCGGTGTGGCGACGGCCTTCGGCGTTCGTCGGGCGTGCGCCGTCAGATACGCACGCCGAACTGGAAGGTACCCAGGTACTCCATCGCCTCGTAGCGGACGTTGGTTCCCGGGTAAGGGGCGTGCAGCACCTGCCCGTTGCCGGCGTAGAGCCCCACGTGGGAGAGGTTGCTGAAGAACACCAGGTCGCCGGGCTTGAGCTCACCGCGGCCGATCTTGGTGCCGTCGTTGTGCTGCGTGTACGTGGTCCGGGTGATGGAGACACCGGCCTGGGCGTACGCCCACTGGGTCAGCCCGGAGCAGTCGTACGAGCTGGGGCCGGATCCGCCGGAGACGTACGGCTTGCCGATCTGGGTGGCGGCGGCGGCCAGTGCCGCGGCGCCGCGCCCGGAAGCGGCCTGCTCCTTGCCCAGCTCCACCCGGTCGCCGACCGCGCGGCTGGCGCGCTGCTCCTTCTCCCGCTCCTTCTCCCGCATCTCTTCCCGCTCCTCGGCGGTGAGCGTGTTGAGAAGGCGCTGCGCCTCGGCGAGCTTGCCCTGGAACTTCTTCTTCTTGTCGCCGAGTTCCTTGCGCACGTCCTCGAGGTCGGCGAGCTTGTCGGTCGCCTCGGCGCGCTGCTGCGCGAGGGCGCGCTGCTTCGCCTGGATCTTCTCCAGCGACTCGGCCTGCTTGGCGCTCAACTGGTCGATCGCGCCGGCCTTGTCGAGGTAGCTGTCCGGGTCGGTGGAGAGGAAGAGCTGCACGGAGGGGTCGATGCCGCCGGAGCGGTACTGCGCGCTGGCCACCGAACCGAGCTGGCCGCGCAGGTCGTTGAGGTCCTCCTGGCCGCGGGCGACCTTGTCCTGGAGGTTGTCGACCTCTTCCTTGAGCTCGTCCTGCCGCTCCTTGGACTGGTTGTACTTCTCCGTGGCCACCTCGGCCTCGTGGTACAGCTTGTCGACCTTGGCCTTGACTTCGCTCTTGGACGGCTTGGGATCGGCCTGAGCGGTCTGGGACGTGAGAGCGACGGCTGCGGCTGCGGTCGCTGTGAGCACAGTCACACGAGTGCGGCTCGGCTGCTTGGGACGACGGTGGGACGCCACGAAGGCGAGCTCCTTCTTCCTCGAGCCGCCTACCGGGGCGGGGGACGTCGTCCCCGGCTCCACGATTCGGTTCCCCCGCGGAACTTGGACCGAATTGCATGGACTCGGCGGTACCTCCGCTGCCGCCCCGGGTGGGCGATCAACCGTGCGAAGGTTCGAGGGCAGACCTTAGTGACCTTCTTGTGATCAGATCAAATCCCAAGGGCTAAAAACTCACCCCCTGGTCACATTATTTACTTACATCACACGCGTAGTAATGGCCACTTGACGTTACGTTTCCTCAATCCGGGCATTGCGCCGAAGAGTCATTAGACGCGCGAAAGCCGCTTCAGCAGCAAGGCGGACGCGACCGGCCGGGCGCCCACCTTCGCGACCCCGTCGGCCACTTCGCGGTCGGTGGAGGCCACCACCACGGGCCGCCCCGGCGGCTCCGCCCGTACGAGCTGCCTGATGAGCTCGTCGGCGGTCACCCCCGGCTTGCTGAACAGCACGCGGACGCCGCGCGGCGGCGCGAGCAGTACCGGCGCCACCAGTTCCGCCCCGTCGAAGACGCACGTCACCTCGGCGCCCGTCTGCGCCGCGAGCATCGACAGACCGCCCAGGAGCCGCAACCGCTGCTTGTCCAGCGGCATCTGCGGATAGCCGGTCTTGGTGACGTTGTAGCCGTCCACGACCAGATGGCACTGCGGCAGCTCCAGCAACTGGTCGAGCAGCGCGGGGTCGGTCTCGGAGAGCGCCCTGGCCGCGATGTCCTTGGGGCTCATACGACCCGGTTCGACGGCCTCCACCGTGTCGGCGGGGTGCACGGACGCCGGCGGCAGGGCCAGTTCGCGGCGCAGCCCCTGGGCGGCGTCCAGCACCGTGTCGAGCAGCAGCCGCACCCGCATGTCCTCCATGCTGCGGCCTTCGCGCACCGCCCTGCGGCTCGACTCGACGGCCGCCTCCGCCTCGCCGAGCCGGGTCCTGAGCCGCCGCGCCTCGCTCTCGGCGGCGGCGACCTGGGCGGCGGCCTCGGTCCTGAGCGCCTCGGTCTCGGCGTTCGTACGGCGCAGGGCGGCCTCGCCGCGCTTCACGTCGCTCAGCGCGCTGCGCAGTTTGCGGTGGAGTACGTCGGCTTCCTTGCGGGCGGCCTCCAGCTCCGTGCGGAGCCGCTCGGTCTCGGTCTTCGTGTGTTCGCGCGCCTGCGCGAGCTCCCCGCGCAGCCGCTCCAGCTCGCGCTGGGCGACCTCGTCGGCGCGCTCGGCGTCCGCCCGCAGGGCCTCCTCGCCCGCGGCCGCCACCAGCTTGACCCAGCCGACGGGACGCAGCACGTACGCCGCGGCCGCCACGTCGGCGGGGTCGGCGGCGGCCGGGGGGGCACCGGACTCCAGCGCGCGGGCGAGCTCGGGCTGCGCCTCGCGCAGCCGCTCGCCGATGCGCTGGCGGAACACCGGGTCCCCCTCCAGGGCCGCGGCCATCGCGTTGCCCGCGAACTTGGCGCGCCGGGTCGGGGTGAAGCGGGCGTACTGCCTCAGCTGGGTCGGGAGTTCGGCGACGGTGAGCCCGCCGAAGGCGTCCGAGACCAGCGCGACGACCTTGTGCCGTACGCCTTCGGGCAGCGGGCGGTCGAGCACCTCCGCGACGTCCCCGGCCGAATCGGCCGGTTCAGCGCCGCTTGCATGCTCCACGATCCGTCACCCCACTACTTCTCGGCCGGTCCTCTCAGGAGCCGGCACCCGGCCTGTCCACCAGTTCGATCTGGTCCACCGCGTTGCACCAGCGGCAGCGCACGGACTCGATGGTCTCACTGACCACCTCGCGTTCCTCGACCTTCGGCTCTCCGGCCAGGTCGAGGTGGACGTACTCGACCACCTTGGACGAGCGGGTCACATCGAAACGCGTGAGGTTGCCGCACAGGGCGCAGCGCCACCGGGTCTCGGCAGTCGGCAGGGGAACCGTGGTCATCGTGCGTCCTCTTTCTTTGTGCCTACTGCCCGTAACCCTACGGCCTCACGGGTACCCCATGCGGCGGACAGTCCACCGTGCGGGACGGGGCCCGGCGAGGCGATCCGCCCCGCCCGTTCCCGTTACGGGATGATCCGGGCATGATCAGTTGGCGGAAAGCGGCCCGGGGGCCCGTGGTGACGTACGGCGCCATCGGCCTCTGCTGCCTGGTCTTCGCCCTCGGCCCCCTCTCCGGGCTCAATCCGTCCTACGGCACCGGCGACATGCTCCTCGCCACACAGAGCGCGTACTTCGAGCGCTGGGGGGTGATCCCGCGCGAGCTGCTGAGCGGCACCCCGGCCGCGCTGGTCACTCCGCTCACCGCCCTGTTCGTGCACGGCAACTGGCTGCACCTGCTGGGCAACATGCTCTTCCTGTACGTCTTCGGGGTGATGACCGAGGAACGGATGGGCCGCGTCCCGTTCATCCTGTTCTCCGTGGGCTGCGGCTACCTCGCCCTGCTCGCGTACGCCGTCGCCCACTCCGGTTCCGAGGAGACGCTGGTGGGAGCTTCGGGAGCGATCTCGGCGGTGCTCGGCGCGTTCCTCTTCCTCTTTCCCAGCGCCCGCGTCACCAGCCTGTTCCCCTTCCTCCTCTTCCTGCCGCTGCGCTTCCCCGCGTGGATCGTCCTGATCTTCTGGTTCGTCCTGCAGTGGCTGGCGGCGCGCAGCGCGGACCCGGGGCCCGGAGTGGCGTATCTCGCACATGTGGCGGGGTTCTGCGCGGGCTTCCTCTACACCTGGGGGCGTTACCGGCGTACGGATAGAGTGAAGACCTCAGCGTCGGCCACCCAGGGAGAAAGCCAACCGTGATCACCGCGATCGTGCTCATCAAGACCAGCGTGGACCGGATCCCCGAGATCGCGGAGTCGATCGCCGCGCTGGACAGCGTCAGCGAGGTCTTTTCCGTCACCGGTACGTACGACCTGATCGCCATGGTCCGCGTGGCCAGGCACGACGACCTGGCGGACGTCATCCCCGGCCGGATCAGCAAGATCCCCGGCGTCGAGGGCACCGACACGCATGTCGCGTTCCGCACGTACTCGCAGCACGACCTGGAAGCGGCCTTCGCGATCGGGCTCGACGCGTAACGCCTCCGGCTTCCCGGCGCGCACATGAAGGTTTCTTCATCCCGGCCTCATCCGGGCTCCACGCGCCCCCACCACGATGGCGTCCATGGCTTTCTCCCACCGGTTGGCGACACTCGCGGCCGTCGTCGCAATCCCGCTCGGCATCGCCGCGACCAGCTACGCCCTGACCGACAGCCCCGAGCCGCCGAAGGTGCCGTCCAAGGTCGAGCTGGAGAGCACCGCTCCGGGCACCCGGCCGCCCTCGCCCCGTACGACTCCGGGCACCACACCCGGTGCCACTCCCGGCACCACTCCGAGCGACGCGGTCGTCCCGGGCCCCACGGCCACGAACGGCGATGCCGACGACGACTCGGACGCCGACGACGACGATCCCGGTGAGAAGGACTGAATCGCGCAGGATCTCCGCGCGGGTCCGCATCCTGCTGTGGCTGCTGGCGGTGATGGCGGTGGCACTGGGTGCCGTGGCGACCACCACCCGCTCGATCCTGCTGCGGGACCTCGACCACCGGATCGGCCGGCTGCTCACCCAGGAGACCCGTGAGTTCGCGAACTTCGTGGACCAGGGAGTCGACCCGGCCACCGGCGGCCGCTTCGGCGAACCGCGCAGGCTGCTCGAGGTCTTCCTGCAACGCCAGTACTCCGACCCGGACGAGGAACTGCTCGGCCTCACCCGGTCACCGAACCCCGTGCCGGACGTGCTGCGCCAGCCCCGTGACATCCCGGTAGGCACCCCCCTGCACCGGGACCGGGCCTCGCTCGCCGAGATCTTCGCCTCCGACGCGTCCTCGGGCACCCTGCGCAGGCCGCAGGGCGAGGTCCGCTGGGCCAAGGTCGAGATCGCCCCGGCCGGCGCCGCGCCGCACGCCGCCTTCGTCGTCGCCTTCCACGCGGAGAACGAGCGGGCCATCGCGGAGGAGGCGTTCCGTACGCTGCTGGCCATCTCGGGGGTGGCGCTGCTGATGACCACCGGCATCGGCTGGGCGGTCGCGGGCCGCATCCTCGCCCCCGTACGGGTCGTGCGTACGACAGCGGCGCAGCTCACCGAGCAGGACCTCACCCGGCGCATCCCCGTCCAGGGACGGGACGACATCGCGGCGCTCGCCGAGACCTTCAACGCCATGCTCGACCGGCTGGAGCGGGCGTTCGCCGCGCAGCGGGAGTTCGTCGACGACGCCGGCCACGAGCTGCGCACGCCCATCACGATCGTGCGCGGCCATCTGGAGCTGATGGGCGACGACCCGGCCGAACGCGAGGAGACCGTACGTCTGGTCACCGACGAGCTCGACCGGATGAGCCGCATCGTCGAGGACCTGCTGCTGCTCGCCAAGGCGGAGCGTCCCGACTTCGTGACGCCGGAGCCGGTGCAGCTGGCCGAGCTGACGGCGGACGTCTACGTGAAGGCGCGCACCCTGGGCGACCGCGCGTGGGTACTGGACACGGTCGCCGACCGGGAGGCGCACCTCGATCCGCAGCGCATCACGCAGGCGATGGTGCAGCTCGCGCAGAACGCCGTGCAGCACACCGTGCCGGGGCAGCGGGTGCACATCGGCTCGCGGGCCCGCGAGGGCCGGGCCGAGTTGTACGTGGCCGACAGCGGGCCGGGCGTACAGGAGCAGGACACCGAAGTGATCTTCGAACGGTTCCGGCGCGGGACGGCGCGGCGCGGGGCGCGCGGGACCGGCGCGGGGCTCGGTCTGTCCATCGTCAAGGCGATCGCCGAGGGGCACCGGGGCCGCGTCGAGCTGCGCCCCACCGAGGGCGGCGGGGCCACCTTCGTACTCGTCATCGGACTGGAGGACCAATGAGCAGGATTCTCATCGTCGAGGACGAGGAGCGCATCGCCTCCTTCGTGGAGAAGGGCCTGCGCTCCAACGGCTTCACCACGACGGTCGCCTCCGACGGTGAGACGGCGTACGACTACGCCTGCACCGGCGGCTTCGACCTGGTCGTCCTCGACATCGGGCTCCCCGGCAAGGACGGCTTCACGGTGCTGCGCGAGATGCGCGAGGCCCGGGTGAGCGTGCCGGTGATCGTCCTGACGGCGCGCGATTCCGTACGGGACACGGTGGCCGGCCTCGAAGGCGGCGCCGACGACTGGATGACCAAACCCTTCCGCTTCGAGGAGCTGCTCGCCCGGGTCCGGCTGCGGCTGCGCACGGCGGCGCGGGCGCCGGAGGTCACGGTGCTGCGCAGTGGCGGGCTGTCACTGGACCTGCGGACGCGCAGGGCGCGGTCGGGCGAGCGGACGGTGGACCTGACGGCGCGTGAGTTCGTGCTGCTGGAGCTGTTCCTCCGCCACCCGGACCAGGTCCTGTCGCGCGAGCAGATCCTCTCCCACGTGTGGGGCTACGACTTCGACCCCGGTTCGAACATCGTGGACGTGTACGTCCGGGCCCTGCGCAAGAAGCTGGGCGCGGAGCGCGTCGAAACGGTGCGCGGCATGGGCTACCGCCTTCCCACGGGGCAGGAGGCCGGCCGCACCGGGTGAAGTTCCCTTCATGAACGGCTCATGCGAGGCTCACCCGGGACTCCGAGGCTTCTCGGTGTGACCCTGACCCCGCTGAAGCCGTGGCAGTACGCGGCGCTCTGCACCGCGCTGACCCTGTGCGCACTGCTCACCGTCCCCGGCGTGTCCCCCGGTCTGTCCGGTGACGCCCGCCTGACCCTCGCCGTCTTCGCCCTGGCGACCTGCGCCTGGATCGCCACCCCCGTGGACGACACCTACGTCGCCCTCGGCGCCGGCCTCGCCCTCACCGCGACCGGCGTGATCAGCAGCGAGACCCTCTTCGGAACCCTGGGTGACGAGACCGTATGGCTGCTGATCTGCGCGTTCGTGCTGGCGGCGGCCGTGGCGCGGACCGGTCTCGCGGGCCGGGCCGCGGCGTTCCTGGTGAGCGGCGCCCGTACCGTACGCCAGCTCACGCACCTCACCACCGCGGCCCTGGTCGTCACCGCGTTCGCCGTGCCCGCCACCTCCGGCCGCGCGGCCCTCGCCCTGCCCGTCTTCCTCGCCCTCGCCAAGGTCCTCGCGGACCGCCGCCGCCTGGTCGTCATGCTGGCCCTCCTCTTCCCCACGGTGATCCTGCTGTCCGCGGTCGCCACCCTGATCGGTGCCGGCGCCCACCTGATCACGGTCTCCGTGCTCTGGGAGGCGACCGGCGAGCGCATCGGCTTCACCCAGTGGCTGCTGCTCGGGCTGCCGCTGGCCGCCGTGTCGTCCCATCTGGCGGCGGAGGCGGTGCTGCTGACGGCCACGCGCCGCACGGACCGCTGCGGTCCGGTCCGCATCACCGCCGAGCAGATCCAGGAGCACAGCGAGAAACCGGTCACCGGCACGCTCGGCCCCGCCGAGACCCGGTGCGCGGCGCTGCTCGCCACGGTGGTGGTGCTGTGGTGCAGCGAGCCGCTGCACCAGGTGCCTCCCGCCGTCGTCGCCCTCATCGGCGCGGTCGTCGCGTCGTCCCCCGCGCTCGGCACCGTACGCCTCAAGGACGCCCTCAGAACCGTGCCGTGGCCACTGCTGCTCTTCATGGCGGCCACGATGGCGATGGGCGTCGCCCTCGCCGACTCGGGCGCGGCCCGCTGGCTGGTGTCGGGGCTGCCGGTGAGCGTTCCGCCGTGGCTCTTCCTGGCCGCCGTGATCACGGTCAGTACGGCCGCCCACCTGGTCCTCCAGTCCCGTTCGGCCCGCTCCAGCGTGCTGGTGCCGCTGGTGGTCGCGGCCGCGGCCGGCTCCGGCGTCAACCCGGTCGCGGCCGCCCTCGCGTCGACCGCGGCGGCCGGTTTCTGCCACACCCTGCCCGCGTCCGCGAAGCCGGTGACTCTCTTCTCCGACCTCCCGGGCACCCCGACGTACACCTCGCGCGACCTGCTGCGGCTGTCGGCGGTGCTCGCCCCGCTGACGGCGGCCGTGGTGCTGGCGTTCGCCCTCGCCGTCTGGCCGCTGTTCGGCGTCCCCGTCCTCACCGAAGGAAGTTGAGCCATGCCTCTCGCCCTCACCCGCTTCGCCGTGGCGCCCAGCGGCTTCAAGGAGTCGCTGTCCGCCCAGTCGGCCGCCGAGGCCATCGCCGCCGGGGTGCGCCGTGCCGTTCCCCACGCGGACATCGACCTGATCCCCCTGGTCGACGGCGGCGAGGGCACCGCCCGTGCGCTCGCCGCGGCCACCGGCGGCCGCCTCGTGGCGCTGTCCGCCACCGGGCCCGTCGGCCGGCCCGTCGGCACCCACTTCGCGCTGCTCGGTGACGGGAGCGCGGTCGTCGAGATGGCGGCCGTGGCCGGCCTGTCCCTGGTCCCGCGCTCCCTGCGCGACCCCGGCGCGACGACGACGTACGGTGTCGGCGAACTGATCCGCGCCGCGCTCGGCCAGGGCGTGCGCCGCATCCTCGTCGGCTGCGGCGACTCCGGTACGTCGGACGGGGGCGCCGGCGCGCTCCAGGCCCTCGGCGCCCGCCTGCTGGACGCGGACGGCCGCGAACTGGCGCCCGGCGGGAGGGAGCTGAACCGGCTCCACGACATCGACGCGACCGGACTCGACCCGCGCCTGGGGGACACCGAGATCCTGGTCGCCTGCAACCCGTACAACATCCTGTGCGGCCCCCGCGGCGTGGCCCGCGTCTTCGGCCCGCAGAAGGGCGCGACCCCGCCCCAGGTGGAGGAGCTGGCGGCCGCCCTCGACCGGTGGGCGTACGTCCTGGACCGCACCCTCGCCCCCACCGGGACCGACCTGCGCTTCGGCGCGGGCACCGGCGCGTCCGGCGGCCTGGGCGCCGGGCTCGCCGCGCTCGGCGCCCGGCTGCTCCCCCGCTTCGACGTCCTGCTGGACCACATCGACCTGGACGCCCGCCTCGCCCGCGCCGACCTGGTCGTCACCGCCGAGGGCGCCCTGGACCAGCAGACGCCGTGCGGCAAGATCCCGGCCGAAGTGGCCCGCCGCGCCAAGCTGTCGGGACGCCCGGTGCTCGCGCTGGCGGGCACGATCGGGGAGGGCGCCCACGAGGTGCGCGCGGCGGGCGTCGACGCGTACAGCTCGATCCTGCCCGCGCCGATGTCACTGACCGAAGCGCTCGGGCGCGGGGCCGAGTTCCTCACCGACGCGACCGAGCGGGCGCTGCGGATGGTCCTGATGGGAGCCCGGGCCGTTCAGACCGCTCAGACCGCCGGGACGCAGCGGCCTTCCTCGGTGCGGTAGTTCCACTTCGCGCCGTCCTCGACGAGTTCCCTGACGGCGCGCAGGAACCGCTTCACGTGCTCGTCGGGCGTACCGGCACCGAAGCTCACGCGGATCGCGTTCAACGAGCGCTCGCCCGGCTCGGCCTCCGGCGCGCCGCACTCGCCCGGGTCCTGCGGGTCGCTGCCGAGCAGGGTCCGGACCAGCGGGTGGGCGCAGAACAGGCCGTCGCGTACGCCGATTCCGTACTCGGCGGAGAGCGCGGCCGCGAAATGGGAGCTGTTCCAGCCCTCGACGACGAAGGAGATGACGCCGACGCGCGGGGCGTCGTCCCCGAAGAGGGAGAGCACCCTGACCGCGCCGACCTCGGCCAACCCCTCCAGGACCTCCGTCACCAGCGCCTGCTCGCGCTCGACGAGGGAGTCGAAGCCGGCCTCGGTGAGCGCCTTGCAGGCGGAGGCGATCGAGTACACGCCGATGACGTTGGGCGAACCGGCCTCGTGGCGGGCGGCCGTGGTGTGCCACTCGACGTCC
The DNA here is from genome assembly GCF_001049855.1 of Streptomyces sp. Wb2n-11. NCBI lineage: Bacteria > Bacillati > Actinomycetota > Actinomycetes > Kitasatosporales > Streptomycetaceae > Streptomyces > Streptomyces sp. Wb2n-11. Next base: position 5,158,670 of record NZ_CVPB01000001.1, on the reverse strand, counting down.
ACGCCGCCGTCGGCGCGGCGGGCGACCTTGCGCGAGGCGCCGCCGCCCGCGAGGTACGGCTCGGCGCTCTGCAGCCAGTCGGCGCGGCCCGCCAGCACGCCGGAGCCGAACGGCGCGTACAGCTTGTGCCCGGAGAACGCGACCCAGTCGACGTCCAGTTCGGCGATGTCCAGCGGGTGGTGGGGCGCGAGCTGCGCGGCGTCGAGCACGATCCGCGCGCCGTGGGCGTGGGCGGCGGCGGCGAGCTCCTTCACCGGCCACAGCTCACCGGTGACGTTCGAGGCGCCGGTGACACACACCAGGGCGGGGCCGTACGGGTCGCGGTCGGCCAGCGCCCGCTCCAGGGTCTCGACGGCCTGGGCCGGGGTCCGGGGCGCGTTCAGGAAGTCGACCTCCGCGTCGCGCCAGGGCAGCAGCGAGGCGTGGTGCTCGGTCTCGAAGACGAACACCTGGCAGTCGGCGGGGAGGGCCGCGGCGAGCAGGTTGAGCGAGTCGGTCGTGGAGCGGGTGAAGACGACCTGGTCGCTGTCACGGCAGCCGAGGAACTCCGCGACGGTGGCGCGGCTGCTCTCGAAGAGGTCCGTCGACAGCTGCGAGAGGTAGCCGGCGCCGCGGTGCACGCTGCCGTAGTACGGGGCGTACGCCGCCACGTCGTCCCACACGCGCTGGAGGGCCGGGGCGCTCGCCGCGTAGTCGAGGGCGGCGTAGGTGACCTCACCACCCGTCACGAGCGGCACGAGGACATCTCGCCCGAGAACGGGCAGGGGCGCACAAACGGTCTGGTCGGCGGCAGCGGTGGAGACAGACATGGCGAACTCCTGAAACAGGCAGGCGAATTCCCCGCGCCGGCGGATACGCGGCAGCGCTGGAAAAGAAAGAGAAAAGGGGTGTGCGAAGAAGGGGCGAAAGGCCCTATCGCATTCGCTTGCTCACAAGAGGCTCCCTGAGGACCAGGACCCCAAGGTTTCGAGGGGTCCGCGCTTGCCGTGGACCTTTCTGTCCACGACCCGGTCTTCACCCGGGGCACCCCGCCACGGACGGAGGGTTGCCGGACAGCAAGCCGGGGCCAAAACGCTGTCACTCATGACCTGCCAAGCATCCTGCCACACGATCAAGAAGACGCAAGGCGCAGTCCACTGTTTGAGACCAAAGAGGTCTGGACTGCGCCTAGCGTCCCGCACCGGTCGCTCAGCTGTTGCTGGCAGCCACCCAGCGCTCCAGCGCCGCACGGGCCGCTCCCGAGTCGATCGACTCCGCCGCCCTGGCGATCCCCGCCGCGATCTGCTCGTCGAGGGACGCGTCGCTCGGGTCGAGGGCGACCAGCGCCGCCGCCGTGTTGAGCAGCACCGCCTCCCGCACGGGGCCGGTCTCGCCGGCCAGCAGCCGCCTCGCGACATCCGCGTTGTACGACGCGTCCGCGCCCCGCAGCGCCTCCACGGGCACGATCTCCAGGCCCACGTCGCGCGGGTCGAAGGACTGCTCCCGGACCGCCCCGTCCCGTACGACCCACACGCGCGAGGTCGCGGTGGTGGTCAGTTCGTCGAGGCCGTCGTCGCCCCGGAAGACCAGCGCGGAATTCCCCCGTTCGGCGAGCACACCCGCCACGATGGGGGCCATCCGGGCGTCGGCGACACCGACCGCCTGCGCCTTCACCTGCGCCGGGTTCGTCAGCGGGCCGAGGATGTTGAACGTCGTCGGCGCGCCCAGTTCCTTGCGCGCCTTCGCGACGTACCGCAGGGCCGGGTGGAACTTCACCGCGAAACAGAAGGTGATGCCCGCTTCCTCCGCGACCTCGGCGACACGCTTCGGCGTCAGCTCCAGGTTGACGCCGAGCTTCTCCAGTACGTCCGAGGCCCCGCTCGCGGACGAGGAGGCCCGGTTGCCGTGCTTGACGACCTTGGCCCCGGTGCCCGCGACGACGATCGCCGACATCGTGGAGATGTTGACCGTCTTGGCCAGGTCGCCGCCCGTACCGACGATGTCGACCGTACGGCCGGGCACCTCGATGGTGTTGGCGTGCGCGTACATGGCCCGCACCAGCCCGGTGACCTCACCGACCGTCTCGCCCTTGGCGCGCAGCGCCACCGCGAAACCGGCGATCTGGGCGTCGGTCGCCTCGCCGCTCATGATGCGGTCCATGGCCCAGGCGGTGTCGTCCGCGGACAGGTTCTCGCCGCGCAGCAGGGGATTCAGCACGCCCGGCCAGGAGCCGGCCGCCACGCTGTCGCCGCCGACCGGGGTCACAACGTTCATGGTCCGCTCCAGGGTCCACAGCCAGTAAGAGTGGCTCCTACCCTATCCAGCCCAGGGGACGGCGAAGAGCCCCGTCCGGCGCGTGGACGGGGCTCCTGCTGTGGCGACCTGTGTCAGGCCGGTCTGGTCGAAGACCGGAGGGATCAGTGGTGGCCGTGGCCGCTGGTGATCTCCTTGTACTCCTCGGCGGTCGGCTTGGGGACCTGGTTGCCCTCGCCGTAGTAGCCCTTGTTGAGCTTGGCCCGGAGCTTCTGGCCGCGGGTCACCTTGCGCTCGACACCGTTCTCGTCGACCGACGGACCGACCTCGGCCGGCGTGTACTGCTCGTGCGCCGTGAGGCTGTACAGCTGGTCCTGGCTGAGCGGCTCGTGGATCTCGACGAACTCGCCGTGCGGCAGCCGCTTGATGATGCCGGACTCACGTCCGTGCAGCACCTTCTCCGCGTCACGCCGCTGCAGACCCATGCAGATCCGCTTGGTGACGATGAACGCGACGACCGGGCCGACGAAGAAGGCGATCCGGACGAACCAGGTGATCGCGTTGAGCGACATGTGGAAGTGGGTGGCGAAGATGTCGTTGCCGCCGCCCAGCAGCATGATCATGTAGGCGGTGACCCAGGCGACACCGAGAGCGGTCCGGGTCGGCGCGTTGCGCGGCCGGTCCAGGAGGTGGTGCTCCCGCTTGTCGCCGGTGATCCACGACTCGATGAACGGGTAGACCGCGATCGCGATGAGCATCGCGCCGAAGAGCACCAGCGGGATGAACACGCCCAGGACCAGCGTGTGGCCCCACATGTTGATCTCCCAGCCCGGCATCACACGGATGAGCCCCTCGGCGAAGCCCATGTACCAGTCGGGCTGGGCGCCGGTGGACACCTGGTCCGGACGGTACGGACCGAGGGCCCACACCGGGTTGATGGTGAACATGCCGGCGATGGCCGCGATGACACCGAAGACCAGGAAGAAGAAGCCTCCGGCCTTGGCCATGTAGACCGGCAGCAGCGGCATGCCGACGACGTTCTTGTTCGTCCGGCCGGGGCCGGGGAACTGCGTGTGCTTGTGGTAGAAGACCAGGATCAGGTGCGCCACCACGAGGCCGAGCATGATGCCCGGCAGCAGCAGGATGTGGATCGAGTAGAACCGGGCCACCATGTCATGGCCGGGGAACTCGCCGCCGAACAGGAACATCGAGATGTACGTGCCGACGACGGGCGTCGCCAGGATCGCGCCCTGCGTGAAGCGGACACCGGTGCCGGAGAGCAGGTCGTCCGGGAGCGAGTAACCGGTGAAACCGGTGAACATGCCCAGGACGAACAGCAGGAAGCCGAACAGCCAGTTGATCTCACGCGGCTTGCGGAACGCGCCCGTGAAGAACACGCGCATCATGTGCACGAACATGCCGGCGATGAAGATGACGGCGGCCCAGTGGTGGATCTGCCGGATGAGCAGACCGCCGCGGACGTCGAAGCTGATCTCCAGGGTCGAGGCGTACGCCTCGGTCATCCGGATGCCGTGCATCGGCACGTACGAGCCGTGGTACACGATCTCGTTCATGCTCGGGTGGAAGAACAGCGTCAGGTACACACCCGTGAGGATGATGATGATGAAGCTGTAGAGGCAGATCTCGCCCAGCATGAAGGACCAGTGGTCCGGGAAGATCTTCCGCATGTTGGCCTTGGCCAGCGAGTAGATCCCCAGCCGTCCGTCGGCCCAGTCGGCCACCCGCTCGCCGGCGGGGGCCTTCCGGTTGCCCGGCGCGTCGGCGCCCGGTGACTGTGTTGCGGTCGTGGTGCTCATCCGCGCTCCCAGAATGCAGGGCCGACGGGCTCGGGGAAGTCGCCGAGCGCCTCGAGAAAGCCCTCGTTGTTCACGCCGATCCGCAGCTGCGGAAGGGCGTGACCGGCCGGGCCGAAGATGACGCGGGCGCCGTCGGAGAGGTCGAAGGTGGACTGGTGGCACGGGCAGAGGACGTGATGGGTCTGCTGCTCGTACAGGGAGATCGGGCAGCCCACGTGGGTGCAGATCTTGGAGAAGGCCACGATGCCCTCGTGCGACCACTCCAGCTCGCGCTTGTCCTTGATGTCCTCCGGCTGGATCCGGACGATCATCAAGGCATCCTTGGCGATCTTGTTGTTGAACTCGTGGTCGTCCTCTTCCAGGCCCTCGGGCTTGGCGAAGGTGAGCGAACCGACGACGACGTCCTCGGGACGCAGCGGCTCGTTCGTGTTCATGTTGATGAGCTGCTTGCCCTTGTCCCACGACGTGTGGAACAGCTTCTTCTCGGGCAGCGGGCCCAGCTCGCGCAGCAGCACCACGCCGGAGAGCGGCACCATGGCCAGCGCGCCGAACATCGTGTTGCGGATCAGCGGACGCCGACCGATCACGGACTCCCGGGCACCGTCCGCGAAGTCGGCCATGACCTTGGCCTTGACCTCGGGCGTGGCCTCGATCGCGTGCCGGTCGTCGGCGACCTCGTGGTCGGACATCAGGGTGCGGGCCCAGTGGACCGCGCCCGCGCCGATGCAGAAGAGCGCGATGCCCAGCGTCAGACCGAGCGACAGGTTCGTCGCGCTGACGTGGCCCAGCGGCCACACGTACACGATCTTGTCGACCGGGAACGCCACGAAGGAGGCGATGAAGCCGATCGTGGCCAGCATCGACAGCGTGAACAGGAGGGCGACCGTACGCTCGGAGCGCTTGGCGGCCCGCTCGTCGATGTCCTGGATGCGCGGCTTGTGGGGCGGCAGCCCCGGGTCCGCGAACGGGTCCTCCGCCACGGCCACCGCGCCGTGCGCGGTGTCCTGCCCACTCGGCAGGTTCTTCTCTGGAATCTCTTGGTTACTCATGACTTCTTGGCCTTAGCGGTGTGGGCCGCGACCCAGACGGCGACGGCGATCAGCGAACCCAGACCGAAGATCCATCCGAACAGCCCCTCGGTGACGGGGCCGATGCCGCCCAGCCCGAAGCCGCCGGGGGTCGCGGTCCTCTCACCGTTCACGGTCCGGACGTACGCGATGATGTCCTTCTTCTCCTGCTCCGGCATCGTCGTGTCGGGGAAGGACGGCATGTTCTGCGGGCCGGTCTGCATGGCCTGGTAGAGGTGCTTCGGGTCCACGTCGGTAAGAGGCGGAGCGTACTTGCCGTTCGTCAGGGCACCCCCCGCGCCGGTGAAGTTGTGGCACTGGGCGCAGTTGGTGCGGAACAGCTCGCCACCCTTGGCGATGTCCGCACCCTCAGGGTTGTACTGCTCCTTGGTCGGCGTGATCGGGCCGGCGCCGAGGGAGGCGACGTACGCCGCGAGCTGGTCGATCTCGGCCTGCGAGTAGACCACCGGCTTCTCCGGCACCTGGGCGCCGGGCTGCTGCGCCGGCATACGGCCGGTGCCGACCTGGAAGTCCACTGCGGCCGAGCCGACGCCCACGAGGGACGGACCGTCGGAGGTGCCCTGACCGCCGGTGCCGTGGCAGCTGGAGCAGCCGACGGCGTACAGCTTCTTGCCCTCGTCGATGGCGAGGGACTGGGCGGTTTCATCGGCCTGTGCCTTGCTCGCGGGTGCGAACGCGGCGTACAGCCCCCCGGTGGCCGCCAGCGCGAGGAGTAGGACGACGACCGCCGCCAGCGGATGGCGTCGTCGTGCGGAGAGCTTTTTCACGGATTACCCCGGTGTCAGGATCTTCTGCGTCGATGGTGCTGGATATGAGGCGGGTGCGGACCCGACCTACTTGATCATGTAGATCGTGGCGAAGAGGCCGATCCAGACGACATCGACGAAGTGCCAGTAGTAGGACACGACGATGGCGGCGGTTGCCTGCTCGTGGGTGAATCTCTTGGCCGCGTATGTACGGCCGAGGACCAGCAGGAAGGCGATGAGTCCGCCCGTCACATGCAGTCCGTGGAAGCCGGTGGTCAGGTAGAACACCGAGCCGTACGGGTCGGACGAGAGCGAGAGGCCCTCGTGCTTGACCAGCTCGGTGTACTCGAAGACCTGGCCTCCGATGAAGATCGCACCCATCACGAACGTGAGAATGAACCACGCCCGGAGCTTCTTCACGTCGCCCCGCTCCGCGGCGAAGACGCCGAGCTGACAGGTGAGGGAGGAGAGCACCAGGATGGTGGTGTTCGTCGCCGAGAACGGGAAGTTCAGCGAAGACGCCATTTCCTTCCAGTGGTCGGGACCCGTCACCGATCGCAGGGTGAAGTACATCGCGAAGAGGGCCGCGAAGAACATCAGCTCGGAACTCAGCCAGATGATGGTTCCGACGCTGGTGAGGTTCGGTCGATTGACCGACGGGTGCGCGTGCCCGGTATCTACTGTCGTTGCTGTCGCCACGACCGACATTATGTCGGTCGCTTATCCCGCCCTCACTCCCGGGGGTGCCATTCGGTGTGTCCACGCTCCCGGAAGGCTCTGCGACCTGACCCGAACGGCTCATCGAAGGGGTGTCCGAACCCCTGCTGACAAGGTGTCGGACGGAGTAGCATCCGCGCATCGGTTCCTGATCCGACACCGAGCCTTCGAAGGCTTTCAGATGCATGGAGGAACAATGACCGCCACGGTCCTGGTCTACAGCGACGACGCGAACACCCGCGAACAGGTGCGGCTGGCAGCGGGTCGCAGGCCTGCGCCGGACGTGCCGCCGGTCGAGTTCCTGGAGTGCGCCACGCTGCCGGCCGTCCTCACGGCACTGGACAGGGGCGGTGTCGACGTCTGCGTGCTGGACGGCGAGGCCACGCCCGCGGGCGGCATGGGCGTATGCCGGCAGATCAAGGACGAGATCTTCAATTGCCCGCCCGTGCTGCTGCTGATCGGCCGCCCCCAGGACTCCTGGCTGGCCACCTGGAGCCGCGCGGAGAGCGCGGTGACGCTTCCGGTCGACCCCGTGGAGTTCTCGGGCGCCCTGGCCGCCCTGCTGCGCGGCAGGCGCGCGGTCGAGGCGTGACACCCCGCGGGCCCCGTCAGACCTCCGGCCGCAGTCTGGCCGCGTCGACGGGGCTTCCGCCGTCCGAGGGGCCGGTCAGCAGGGCGCTGCCCTTGCGCCACTTGTCCCAGGACAGGTTCCAGTCGCCGAAGCCGTTGCCGAAGGGGTCCATCATGTCGCCGGCGCTGTTGACGACCTTGACGATGTCGCCCTGGCGGACGGTCTCGTAGAACCACTCGGCGTCGCCGGTGCTCATGCCGGTGCAGCCGTGGCTGACGTTGGCGGACCCCTGCGAGCCGACGGACCAGGGCGCGGCATGGACGTACTCGCCGCTCCAGGTGACCCGCGTGGCGTAGTAGACGGGCAGGTCGTACGAGTCGGCCGTGCCCTCCGGTATGCCGACGGTCGTACCGCGCATCCGTACGAAGTACTCCTTGCCCAGCACGACCTTGACCCCGTTGCGGGTGGAGAAGCCGGGCTTGCCGGTGGTCACCGGAATGGTGTTGATCACTTTGCCGTTGCGCTTCACCGTCATCCGGTAGGAGCCGGCGTCCGTGATGGCTTCGAGCCGGTCACCGGTGGTGAACTGCACCTGCTTGGAGGGGCCGCCGTAAAGCCTGTCGGCGACCTTGATGCCCTCGAGGGTGCTGCGCACCCTGACGGTGGCGTTGGCCGGCCAGTACTCCTTCGGGCGGAAGTGCAGGTTCTCGCTGTCCACCCAGTGCCAGGCGCCCTCCACCGCGGGCGCCGAGCCGACCTTCAGCGCGCGCTCGACGACCGCTCTGGCCTCCTCGCCCTTGACGGGGGCGCTGAGCTTGGCGGTGACCGGCTGGCCGACGCCGTACTTGCCCGGTTCGGGACCGAAGGTGACGGTCAGGCGCTTCTTGGCCGGGGCCTGCGCGGTCTCGAAGGAGAGCGTCCGCAGGCCGGGGGCGCCGTCCGAGTTCTCGGTGCTGACCCTGACCGTGTAGCGCGCCCCCGCGGCCAGGGGGGCGGTGCTGCGCCAGCGCGCCCCGTCGGCGGAGAGTTCGCCCGCCAGATAGCGCCCTGCGGCATCGGAAGCCGTGACATCGGTGATCCGGCCGTCCTTGTCCCTGGCGGTGATCTCCAGGGGTTTCTCGGGATCGGCCTTCGCCGTGCCCGCCCCGGCGTTGAAGGAGACCTGGTCCGCCGCGTCGTACGGCGCTGCGGAGAGCGGATGGCCGTCGCTGGACCCGTCGCACGCCGTCCCGGCCGCCGCGAGGGACGCGATCAGCAGAGAGCAGCTCAGGACCGTCCGGAATCGGGGTGCTTGGCTCATGATCACAGATTAAGAACATTCATCACATTCAGCGAGCCCAGCGATGCAAACGAGGGGCCCGGCCACCTGAACTGCAGGTGAGCGGGCCCCTCGGGGGTGCTGCAAATGCCACGGGCTACTGCGAATGCCGGGCCTGCCGCGGACTACTGGTTCTGGTTCTCACCGCGGTAGTACTCGAAGACCCAGCCGAAGAGGCCGATCAGGAGCAGCGGCAGGGAGAAGTACAGCAGCCACCAGCCGATGGCGACGGCCAGGAAGGCGAAGGCGCCACCGATGGCCAGCGAGAGCGGCTGCCAGCTGTGCGGAGCGAAGAACCCCACTTCACCGGCCTCGTCCGCCACGTCGGCCTCTTTGTTGTCCTGAGCCATGGCGTCGACACGCTTGGCCGTGAAGGCCAGGTAGTAGCCGATCATGATGCTCAGGCCGAAGGCCAGGAAGAGCGCCGTGGTTCCGGCGGGCTCCTTCGACCACAAGCCATAGACGATCGCCATGGCGAGGATGAAGGCTGACAGCCAGAGGAACATCTTGCCCTGGATCTTCACTTGCCGACCTCCTTGCCGCCGAACAGCGCGGTGTCCTTCTGTCCGTCGTTCTCGAGCATTTCGAGAGCGGCGATCTCAGGGTGGTGCAGGTCGAACGCCGGGGATTCGGAACGGATCCGCGGCAGCGTGATGAAGTTGTGCCGCGGGGGCGGGCAGGACGTCGCCCACTCCAGCGAACGGCCGTAACCCCAGGGGTCGTCGACCTCGATCTTCTTGCCGTACTTCGCGGTCTTCCAGACGTTGTAGAAGAACGGAAGCATGGACAGGCCCAGCAGGAACGAGGCGATCGTCGAGATCGTGTTCAGCAGGGTGAAGCCGTCGGCGGCGAGGTAGTCCGCGTAACGACGCGGCATGCCCTCGGCACCGAGCCAGTGCTGCACCAGGAACGTGCCGTGGAAGCCCACGAACAGCGTCCAGAAGGTGATCTTGCCCAGGCGCTCGTCCAGCATCTTGCCCGTGAACTTCGGCCACCAGAAGTGGAATCCGGAGAACATCGCGAAGACCACGGTGCCGAAGATGACGTAGTGGAAGTGCGCGACGACGAAGTACGAGTCGGAGACGTGGAAGTCCATCGGGGGCGAAGCCAGGATGACGCCGGTCAGACCACCGAAGGTGAAGGTGATCAGGAAGCCGACGGCCCAGAGCATCGGGGTTTCGAAGGACAGCGAGCCCTTCCACATGGTGCCGATCCAGTTGAAGAACTTCACACCGGTCGGTACCGCGATCAGGAAGGTCATGAACGAGAAGAACGGCAACAGCACGCCGCCCGTGACGTACATGTGGTGGGCCCACACCGTGACCGAGAGGCCGGCGATCGCGATCGTCGCACCGATAAGTCCGATGTAACCGAACATCGGCTTGCGGCTGAAGACCGGAATCACCTCGGAAATGATTCCGAAGAACGGCAGCGCGATGATGTACACCTCTGGGTGACCGAAGAACCAGAAGAGGTGCTGCCACAGGAGCGATCCGCCATTTGCGGCGTCGAAGATGTGCGCACCGAATTTACGGTCCGCCTCCAGCGCGAAGAGCGCGGCGGCCAGCACCGGGAAGGCGAGCAGGACCAGCACGCCGGTCAGCAGCACGTTCCAGGTGAAGATCGGCATACGGAACATCGTCATGCCGGGTGCGCGCATGCAGATGATCGTGGTGATGAAGTTGACCGAACCGAGGATCGTGCCGAAGCCGGAGAAGGCCAGGCCCATGATCCACATGTCGGCGCCGACACCCGGCGAGCGGACCGCGTCCGACAGCGGGGCGTAGGCGAACCAGCCGAAGTCGGCGGCGCCCTGCGGGGTGAGGAAGCCGGCCACCGCGATGATCGAGCCGAAGAGGTACAGCCAGTACGCGAACATGTTCAGCCGCGGGAACGCCACGTCGGGCGCGCCGATCTGCAGCGGCATGATCCAGTTCGCGAATCCGGCGAACAGCGGCGTCGCGAACATCAGCAGCATGATCGTGCCGTGCATCGTGAACGCCTGGTTGAACTGCTCGTTCGACATGATCTGCGTGCCGGGACGGGCCAGTTCGGCGCGCATGAAGAGCGCCATGAGTCCGCCGACGCAGAAGAACACGAACGACGTGATCAGGTAGAGCGAGCCGATGGTCTTGTGGTCAGTGGTGGTCAGCCACTTCACCACCAGGTTTCCCGGCTCCTTGCGCCGTACCGGCAGCTCGTTCTGGTGAGACACCTCGTCGGCCGCTGCGCCACCGTGAGGTTCGTTGAGGATGGTCACAGTTTGCTCGCTCCCGCGTTCCTGGCCGTGTCGAGCTGCGCGATACCGGACGGGACGTAGCCGGTCTGCCCCTTCTCCGCCAGCTCCTTGAGGTGCTGCTGGTAGCGCTCCGGGGAGACCACCTTGACGTTGAAGAGCATCCGGGAGTGATCGACGCCGCACAGCTCGGCGCACTTGCCCTTGAAGGTGCCCTCACGGGTGGGGGTCACCTCGAAGACGTTGGTGTAACCGGGGATGACGTCCTGCTTCATCAGGAACGGCACCACCCAGAAGGAGTGGATGACGTCGCGGGAGGTCAGGACGAACCGGACCTTCTCTCCCTTGGGCAGCCACAGGGTCGGGCCCGGATTGCCGTTCTGGGGGTTCCGCTCGCCCGGCGTGCCGACCGCGTGGACGCCTTCGGCCCCTGCGGGGAACTGCTTGGCGTACCGGTCGGGGATGGAACCGAGCTCCTTGGCGGGCTTGGCTCCCGTGGCGGCGTCGCCGTCCACGTCCTCCACGTAGTTGAAGCCCCAGCTCCACTGGAAGCCGACCACGTTGATGGTGTGGGCCGGCTTGTCCTCGAGCGCGAGGAGCTTCGACTCGTCGCGCGCGGTGAAGTAGAAGAGGACCGAGACGATGATGAGCGGGACCACGGTGTACAGCGCCTCGATGGGCATGTTGTACCGGGTCTGCGGAGGTACTTCGACCTTGGTGCGGCTACGCCGGTGGAAGAAGACGCTCCACAGGATCAGTCCCCACACCAGGACGCCCGTGATGAGCGCTGCCGCCCACGAGCCCTGCCAGAGGGAGAGAATCCTGGGAGCCTCTTCGGTGACCGGGGTAGGCATCCCGAGGCGGGGGAAGTCCTCCCATGTGTACGAGCAACCAGAGGCGGTCGCCAGGACCACGCCCGCGGTCAGCACCTGGAGCAGCTTCCGCCGCATCGGGCGCCGCGACGAGCGGTCGGAGCCGTTGGGACTCACGTAGCGCCTTCCCGAGAGTCTCGCCCGCGCGGTGGGTCGCGGCCGTCTCGCTGGTCGGTCGCCGGCCCTGACGCGGGCAGGGGTTTGGATGTTTATGCGGACCAAACCCTACTGGACGCTATTTGGGGCCGCGCGGGGAGGGTGCCCAACGCGCCGTACCCCTCCCCGAAGGGATGGCTTCTCGGTGGAATCACGGCCTCCGCCCGTCTCCTGACGGCCATTTCCCTGGTGGCGGGGCACCGGCCCGCCGCAACGGCGATTAGCGTGGCGGCGTGCCCTACTTCGATGCCGCGTCCTCCGCCCCCCTGCATCCCGTCGCCCGGCAGGCCCTGCTGGCCTCGCTCGACGAGGGGTGGGCCGACCCTGCCCGTCTCTACCGCGAGGGGCGGCGCGCCAGGCTGCTGCTGGACGCGGCCCGCGAGGCGGCGGCGGAGGCCGTGGGGTGCCGCCCGGACGAGCTCGTGTTCACCCCTTCCGGCACCCGCGCGGTGCACTCCGGGATCTCCGGCGCGCTCGCCGCGCGCCGGCGTGTCGGCCGCCACCTGGTCGTCTCCGCCGTCGAGCACTCCTCCGTGCTCCACTCGGCCGCCGAGCACGAGGGCGGGGGCGGCACGACGACGGAGGTCCCGGTGGACCGGACGGGCCGGGTGGCCCCCGGGGCGTACGCGCGGGCGCTGCGCGAGGACACCGCGCTGGCGTGCCTGCAGACCGCCAACCACGAGGTCGGCACCGAGCAGCCGGTGGCCGAAATCGCACAGGAGTGCCGGGCGGCGGGTGTGCCGCTGCTGGTGGACGCGGCGCAGTCGCTGGGGTGGGGTCCGGTGGAGGGGGACTGGTCGCTGCTGACCGCGAGCGCCCACAAGTGGGGCGGCCCCGCGGGGGTCGGGCTGCTGGCCGTGCGCAAGGGGGTGCGGTTCGCCCCCGAGGGCCCGCCGACGAGCGGGAGTCCGGGCGGGCGGCCGGCTTCGAGAACCTGCCGGCCATCGTGGCGGCGGCCGCCTCGCTGCGGGCCGTACGGGCGGAGGCGGCCGGCGAGGCGGCGCGGCTGCGGGCGCTGGTGGAACGGATCCGGGCCCGGGTGCCCGAGCTCGTACCGGACGTGGAGGTGGTCGGCGATCCGGTGCGGCGACTGCCGCACCTGGTCACCTTCTCGTGCCTGTACGTCGACGGGGAGACGCTGCTGCACGAGCTGGACCGGGAAGGTTTTTCCGTATCGTCCGGTTCGTCCTGCACGAGCAGCACGCTCATGCCCAGTCACGTGCTGCGGGCGATGGGGGTGCTGACGGAAGGCAACGTCCGGATCTCGCTCCCGCCGGGGACCCGGGCGCAGGACGTGGACCGCTTCCTGGAGGTGCTGCCGGGTGCGGTGGCGGGGGTGCGGGAGCGGCTGGGCGCGCCGGTCGCGCCGCCTGCCGCCGAACAGTCCGGCACGCCGTCGCTCGTCGTGGACTCGCTCGGCAAGCGGTGCCCGGTCCCGGTGATCGAGCTGGCCAAGGTGATCGGCGACGTGCCGGTCGGGGGGACGGTGACGGTGCTGTCGGACGACGAGGCGGCGCGGCTGGACATCCCGGCGTGGTGCGGGATGCGGGGGCAGGAGTACGTGGGCGAGCGGGCGGCGGAGCGGGGCGTGGCGTACGTGGTGCGGCGGCTCGCCTGAGGGGTGCGGACGGGGCGGGCCCGCGGCGCTTTCCGCCGCCTGCCCGCCCCTCCCCCTGTGGCCCTTCGCGGCTCCGCCGGGCGGGGACTCCGCCCCGAGCCCCGCTCCCCGGACGCCGGGCGGCCGGTCCTCCCGTCCGTCCGGCGCCCTGGGAGGCCTCGGGGGCGTCCCGGGTCAGGACAGGTGCGCCCGGACCTCTTCCGCCGCCTCGTCGCCGTACGCCTTCGTGAAGCGGTCCATGAAGTTGGCGCGGCGCAGCGTGTACTCCTGGGTGCCGAGGGTCTCGATGACCAGGGTCGCCAGCATGCAGCCGACCTGCGCGGCGCGCTCGAGGCCGACGCCCCAGGCGAGGCCGGACAGGAATCCGGCGCGGAAGGCGTCGCCGACACCGGTCGGGTCGACCTTGCTCTCCTCCTCCGGGCATCCGACGACCACCGGCTCCTCGCCGACGCGCTCGATGCGGACACCGCGGGAGCCGAGCGTGGTCACGCGGTGGCCGACCCTGCCGAGGACCTCGGCGTCGGTCCAGCCGGTCTTGGACTCGATGAGCCCCTTCTCGTACTCGTTGGAGAAGAGGTAGGTCGCGCCGTCGAGCAGCGTGCGGATGTCGTCGCCGGACATGCGGGCGATCTGCTGGGAGAAGTCCGCGGCGAACGGGATGGAGCGGGTCTTGCACTCCTCGGTGTGGCGGAGCATCGCCTCGGGGTCGTCCGCACCGATCAGCACCAGGTCGAGGCCGCCGACGCGCTCGGCGACCGCCTGGAGCTCGATCTGGCGGGCCTCGCTCATGGCGCCCGTGTAGAAGGAGCCGATCTGATTGTGGTCGGCGTCGGTGGTGCACACGAAGCGGGCGGTGTGCAGGACCTCGGAGATGCGCACCGAGCCGGTGTCCACTCCGTGCCGGTCGAGCCAGGCGCGGTACTCGTCGAAGTCCGAGCCGGCGGCGCCGACCAGGATCGGGTTGCCGCCGAGCTGGCCCATGCCGAAGCAGATGTTCGGGCCGACTCCGCCCCGGCGTACGTCGAGGTTGTCGACGAGGAAGGAGAGCGAGACCGTGTGCAGCTGGTCCGCGACCAGCTGGTCGGCGAAGCGGCCGGGGAAGGTCATGAGGTGGTCGGTGGCGATGGAGCCGGTGACTGCGATACGCACGGCGAGGACGCTCCTGCGGGCGAGGGGTGAGGACAGTTCACGCTACCCGGTCGTAGCCCTCCCGCACTAAGCGGCAAAACTACCCAATAGTAGGGCTTTTTTCCGTTGCCCGAGGTGCCTACGGTGCCCATGTCAGGGTCCGTGGACGTGCGGCCCCGAGAGCTACGGGAGTATCCCGCATGCACAAGCACAGCGTCATGGTGTCCGTCCGGGCCGAGCAGGACGGCAGCCTGGAGGAACTGCGCGGAGACTGCGCCCGGATGGTCCCGCACTGGGCGGTGCCCGCGGCTCCCGCGCCGGCTCCCGTACCGGCCTCCCTGATCCACGGGATCTCCGTGCCGCCCGCCTCGGCACGGCTGGTGGGCGGGATGTCCGAATACGGCGGCTGAGTCCTCCTCCTGCGGCATACGGGGGAACCGCGCGCTCCCCCGTTCCGTCCCACCGGTGTCCCCCGTAAAAGGGATACGACATACGACACAGGACGGCCGAGCAGCCGAAGGAGCGATGCGGTGAGCACCGAGGGACCGGAAAAGGACGCAGTCAGCGCCCGCGGGCGGCGTTCCCCACTGGTCGCCGCCTCAGTGGCCGCGGCGGTGCTGCTGGCCGGGGGCGGCGCGGCGTACTGGGCGTCGACCGCCCCGGGCGGCAGCGGCACCGGGAGCGGCGTGGCGGCGGGCGACGGCACTCCGCCGCCGCTGAACCTCGACGGCCATGGGGGCGGCGCTCCGGGCATCGCGTCCGGCGAGCCCGACCCGAACGGCGGGGCGACCTACCGCGCGGCGGGGAAGCTGCCGAAGGGGCCCGGCTCCGCCCCGGTGTACCGGGCGTCGGGCACGGTCACCGAGGCCGAGGTGGCGCGACTGGCCGAGGCGCTCGGCCTGCCGGGCAAGCCGCGCGTGGAGGGCCCGGCCTGGAAGGCCGGCGTCACCAAGGACGGCTCGGGACCGGTGCTCCAGGTCAACCGGCAGGCGCCGGGCACCTGGACCTTCGCGCAGTACGGCCGGGGCGGCAGCGACGACTGCGCCACACGCGAGAAGTGTTCCGACACCTCCTACGCGCCCGGCGGCCAGGGCTCCGCGGTGAGCGAGAAAGCCGCGAAGGACGCGGCGGCGCCGGTGCTGAAGGCGGTGGGCCAGGGCGACGCCGAGCTGGACGCACGCCAGCTGATGGGCGCGGTGCGGGTGGTGAACGCCGACCCGAAGGTGGGCGGGCTGCCCACGTACGGCTGGGCGACCGGGGTCCAGATCGGCCCCGACGGCCGGCTGGTGGGGGGCAGCGGGCAGCTGAAGAGCCTGACGAAGGGCGCCGAGTACCCGGTGATCAGCGCGGGTGAGGCGCTGGAGCAGCTGAACAGGGCCGGCGAGGGCGCCGGCAAGACCGGCATCGGCGGCTGCGCCACACCCGTCCCCCACGGGGCCGAGGACCGTGCGGCCGGCGCCGGGGCCGAGGCCGAGGCGCCGTGCGAGACGGGCGGCGGGCAGCCGCCGGCCGCGCCGGAGCCCGTGACCGTGGGCAAGGCGGTCTTCGGGCTGGCGGCGCAGTACGTCGACGGGCGGCAGGCGCTCGTACCCTCGTGGCTCTTCGAGGTGAAGCCGGGGGGCGGCGCGCAGCCCTTCACCGTCACGCACCCCGCGGTCGATCCGGACTACCTGGCCGAGCCGCCCGCGGCGCCGTCGCCGCGCGAGAGCGCTCCGCCGGCCCCGCCCGAGAGCGAAGAGCCCTCGGCGCCCGCGCGGCACGTCGAGTCGTACAGCGCAGACGGGCGCGAGCTGACCCTGCGCTTCTGGGGCGGGGTGTGCAGCGACTACGGCGCGAAGGCGAGCGAGGAGGACGGGGTGGTGAAGGTGAGGATCACCGAGACCAGTCCGGAGCCGGGGAGGGCCTGCATCATGATCGCCAAGGAGCTGACGGAGACCGTGACGCTCGACAAGCCGCTGGACGGCCGGAAGGTCGTGGACGCGCGGAGCGGCGAGACGGTGCCGCGCGCTTAGGCCCGTACGCCGCAGAGCACGGAGAAGGCGGCCGTCCCGGTCCGGGGCGGCCGCCTTCTCTCACGCGCGGTTCAGATCTAGCTGAACGAGTCGCCGCAGGCGCAGGAGCCCGTGGCGTTCGGGTTGTCGATCGTGAAGCCCTGCTTCTCGATGGTGTCGACGAAGTCGATGGAGGCGCCGCCCAGGTACGGGGCGCTCATGCGGTCGGTGACGACCTTGACGCCGTCGAAGTCCTTGACGACGTCACCGTCGAGCGAGCGCTCGTCGAAGAAGAGCTGGTACCGCAGGCCGGAGCAGCCACCGGGCTGCACGGCGACGCGCAGCGCCAGGTCGTCCCGGCCTTCCTGGTCCAGCAGGGCCTTGACCTTGGCCGCGGCGGCGTCGGACAGGAGAATGCCGTCGCTCACGGTGGTCTTGTCGTCCTGAACGGACATCTACATCTCTCCCGGGTTGTACGGACTGCTTGCCGACGGTTGCAACCGGCGCGGCCGCGGATTCATTCCGGGCCTGAGCGCTTGCCTTCTCCCTTCATGCTCGCACACACCGTTCCCTGGGGGCACGGGGCTGGAGCCGACGGCAATTCGTCACATCGACGACATCGGCATCGTCAAAGTGACATGAAGCGGTTATGATAGATAACGTCAAATCGACGAAAAGCGTGTTCGCAGACAAGAAAGGGTGCGTGCCGTGACCACCGCCCAGCCACTGGACGTCCAGCCGACGCCGCTCGCTCTCCTGCTGCTCGGCCGCGAGGCCGATGCCAGGAGTGAGCGCGGCGTGGACTGCCCCGGCGACCTGCCCTCGCCCTCGGACCCGGACCTGGTGGAGCGCGCCCGCGCGGCCAAGGAAAAGCTCGGGGACAAGGTCTTCGTCCTCGGCCACCACTACCAGCGTGACGAGGTCATCCAGTTCGCCGATGTCACCGGGGACTCCTTCAAGCTGGCCAAGGACGCGGCCGCCAGGCCGGAGGCCGAGTACATCGTCTTCTGCGGCGTGCACTTCATGGCCGAGTCCGCGGACATCCTGACCTCCGACGACCAGAAGGTCGTGCTCCCCGACCTGGCGGCGGGCTGCTCGATGGCCGACATGGCCACCGCCGAGCAGGTCGCCGAGTGCTGGGACGTGCTGACCGAGGCGGGGGTGGCCGAGCAGGTCGTGCCCGTGTCGTACATGAACTCCTCGGCCGACATCAAGGCGTTCACCGGCAAGCACGGCGGGACGATCTGTACGTCGTCGAACGCCAAGCGGGCGCTGGACTGGGCCTTCGAGCAGGGTGACAAGGTCCTCTTCCTTCCCGACCAGCACCTGGGGCGCAACACCGCCGTGCGGGACATGGGCATGTCGCTGGACGACTGCGTGCTCTACAACCCGCACAAGCCGAACGGCGGCCTGACCGCCGAGGAGCTGCGGAACGCGAAGATGATCCTGTGGCGCGGGCACTGCTCGGTGCACGGGCGCTTCTCGGTCGAGTCGGTCGACGACGTGCGCGAGCGCATCCCGGGCGTCAACGTCCTCGTGCACCCCGAGTGCAAGCACGAGGTGGTGGCGGCCGCCGACTACGTCGGCTCGACGGAGTACATCATCAAGATGCTGGAGGCGGCTCCGGCCGGCTCCAAGTGGGCCATCGGCACCGAGCTGAACCTGGTGCAGCGGCTCGCCAACCGGTTCGCCCCGGAGGGCAAGGAGGTCGTCTTCCTCGACAAGACGGTCTGCTTCTGCTCGACCATGAACCGCATCGACCTGCCGCACCTGGTGTGGGCGCTGGAGTCGCTGGCCGAGGGCAACCTCGTCAACCGCATCGAGGTCGAGCGCGAGACCGAGCAGTTCGCGAAGCTCGCGCTGGAGCGGATGCTGGCGCTGCCGTAGCCGCGCCTCCCGCTTCTCGTACGCAGGTGAGGGGCACCCCGCATTGCGGGGTGCCCCTCACCTGCGTTACCGGGTGCGGGGCTGCGGCTTACCTGCAAGCGTGGGAAGCGATGAGTTCCGCGGTGTCCCGGCGTCTACCACTGCACAAGGCCATCAGCACCCCGGAAGGGTGAGGAACATGCAGTACATGATCCAGATGAACGTGCCCGCCGACGAGTGGGACGGCATGATGTCGTCGTTCTCCAAGGACGACATGCTGGCGATGTTCGCGCACATGGACGCGCTCAACCAGGAGATCGGCGCGGCGGGCGAGCTGGTGGAGGCCCGCGGTCTCGGCGGGCCCGCGATGGTCAAGACGGTCCGGGCGACGGACGACGGTCGGGCGAAGGTGACCGACGGACCCGCGGAGCCCGGACGCATCCTGGCCGGCTACTGGGTGGTCGACGTCAAGAACGAGGAACGGGCCCTGGAGATCGCCGCGCGGGCCTCGGCCTGCCCCGGCCCCGGCGGAAAGCCCGGGAACGACCCGGTCGAGGTGCACGCCGTCCCGGAGGGGCCGCCCGAGGTGCCGGAGCCCTGAGCGGACCCGGCCGGGCCCGGAACGGGATGGGCCCCGGCCCCCTGGAGAAGGGGGCCGGGGCCCACCGCCGTGCCGTGCCGTACGCCGGTCAGACCTTCGCCGGCTCCTGCTCCGGCGACTCGGAGCCGGACGGGGCCGGGGCACCCGCCTTCGCCGCGCGCTTGGCCGCCTTCTTCCCGGCCCGGCGCTCCTTGCGGAGCTCCACCATCGCGTACAGCGTCGGCACCAGCAGCAGCGTCAGCAGCGTCGACGTGATCAGACCGCCGATCACCACGATCGCCAGCGGCTTCGAGATGAAACCGCCCTCGCCGGTGATGCCCAGCGCCATCGGCAGCAGCGCGAAGATCGTCGCGAGTGCCGTCATCAGGATCGGGCGCAGACGGTGACGCCCGCCCTCCAGGACCGCCTCGACGACGCCCAGGCCCTGGGCCCGGTACTGGTTGATCAGGTCGATCAGCACGATCGCGTTGGTGACCACGATGCCGATCAGCATCAGCATGCCGATCATCGCGGGGACGCCCATCGGCGTACCGGTGAGGAGCAGCAGGCCGAGCGCGCCGGTCGCCGCGAACGGGATGGACACCAGCAGGATCAGCGGCTGGACGAGCGAGCGGAACGTCGCCACCAGCAGCATGAAGACGATCGCGACGGCCGCCAGCATGGCCAGGCCGAGCTGGGCGAACGCCTCGTTCTGATCGGAGGAGACGCCGCCGATCTCGACGCTCGCGCCCTCCGGCAGCTTCTTCTTGAGCTCGGTGATCTCCGTCTGGAGCGCGGCGGTCACCGCGCCCGTGTTGTCGGCGGTCGGCTTGGCCGTGATCGTCGCGGCGCGGGCGCCGTCGATCCGGGTCTGCGAGACCGGCCCCGCGACCAGCTTCACGTCGGCGATGTCACCGAGCTTCACCTGGCCGAGGTTCAGCTTCTTCAGCTCGTCCATCGTGGTGGCCGGCCTGGCCGACTTCACGACGACATCGCGCTCGGTGTCGTCCAGGATCGCCTTGCCCGAGGTGGTGCCGCGCACCGCCTGCGTGACGGCGGCGCCGAGCGTGGCCTGGTTGAAGCCCGCGGCGGCCGCCTTGTCGTTGGCCTTGACGGAGATCCGGGGCACGCTCTGGGCCAGGTCGCTCTGGACGTCGGTGACGTCGTCGAGGGTCGCGACCGCGTCCCGCACCTGCTCGGACGCCTTCTTCAGCACATCGCCGTCACCGGCCTTGACCACGACGCTCAGGTCCTGGCTGCCGAAGCCGCCGCCCGCGCCGATCGTGGTCTCGCCGATGCCGTCGAGCCTGCCCAGTTCCTTGTCGATCCGGTCCTGGGTGGCCTCGAAGTCGGAGGCGTCCTCGAGGGTCAGCTGGTACGTCGCCTGGTTGGCGCCCGTGCCTCCGCCGAAGGCGGCCGCGAAGCCCGAGGAGCCGACCGTGACCTGGTAGTCCTTGATCGTGTCGATGGAGTCGAGCGCCTTCTCGACCTTCAGCGCGGCCCGGTCGGCGGCGGCCAGGCTGGTGCCCGGCTCCAGCTCCTGGGTGACGGACAGGGTGTCCTGCTCGCCCTGGTCGAGGAAGTTGGTCTTCAGCAGCGGCGCCATGGCGAACGTACCGAGAAGGACGACGACCGCGATGGCCAGGCTGGTGAGGCGGCGGCGGGTCGCGAAGCGCAGGACCGGGACGTACGTCCGCTGAAGCGGGCTGCGCCGCTCCTTCTCCTCCGCCTCGCGGCGCAGCTCCGCCGGGTCGACGCCCTCGGAGCCCTTGGGCGCGCGCAGGAACCAGTACGAGAAGACCGGCACCACGGTGAGGGACACCAGCAGCGAAGCGAGCAGGGCGGCCGTGACGGTGAGGGAGAACGAGCCGAACAGCTGGCCCACCATGCCGCCGACCAGGCCGATGGGCAGGAAGACCGCGACGGTGGTCAGCGTGGACGCGGTGACCGCGCCGGCCACCTCCTTGACCGCGGTGGTGATCGCCGAGTGGCGCTCCTCGCCGTACGCCAGGTGACGCTTGATGTTCTCCAGGACCACGATCGAGTCGTCGACGACGCGGCCGATCGCGATGGTCAGCGCGCCGAGCGTGAGGACGTTGAGCGACAGGTCGCGGGTCCACAGCACGATCAGCGCGAGGACGACCGACAGCGGGATGGAGATGGCCGTGACGAGCGTCGAACGGATCGACGCCAGGAAGACCAGGATGACGATCACGGCGAAGACCAGGCCGAGGGCGCCCTCGGTGGTCAGGCCGGAGATCGACTTGGAGACGGCCGGGCCCTGGTCGAAGACGACCGCGATCTCGCTGTCCGCGCCGATGCTCGCGCGCAGGTCGGGGAGGAGGTCCGTGACCGCGTCGGAGATGGCGACGGCGCTGCCGTCCTGGTCCATGGTGATGGCCAGGGACAGGCTGGGCTTGCCGTTGGTACGGGTGATGGAGACCGCGGTGGCGGGCTGCTCCTCGACGGTGGCGACGTCACCGAGGCGTACCGGCTTCGGCGGCTTGCCCCCCTGGCCGGCGGGTGCGCCGGTGGCGGCAGCGGTGACGCGCAGGTCCTCGATCTGCCGCAGCGACGTGTAGCCGCCGCCGACCTGGACCGTACGGCTCTTGCCGTCCTCGGCGAAGGAACCGCCCGGGACGGTGGCGCCGCCCGCCTGGAGGGCCTGGCTGAGCGCGGAGACGTCGAGGCCGGCCGCCGCGAGCTTCTTGTCGTCGGGGGTGACGGCGACCTGGAGGTCCCGTACGCCGTCGATGCCGACCTGGCTCACACCGTCGATGTCCTCCAGGCGGGGGACGACGGTGTTCTCCAGCCGGTCGGCGAGCGCCTGCTGGTCCTGGGCGGAGGTGACGGCGAGCAGGACGGTCGGTATGTCGTCCGTCGAGCCGGCCACGACCTGCGGGTCGACGTCGGCGGGCAGCTGGGCGCGGGAGCGGTTCACGGCCTGCTGGACGTCGGCGACGAGCTGCTTGGTGTCGTTGTCGTAGTCGAACTGGGCCATGATCACGGCGTTTCCCTCGCTCGCCGTGGAGGTGACGCCGGTGATGCCGTCGACTGCCTTGATGGTGTTCTCGAGCGGTTCGACGACCTGCTTCTCGACCACGTCGGGGGACGCACCCTGATAAGGCGCCAGCACGGAGACCATCGGGAACTCGATGGTGGGCAGCAGTTGCTGCTTGAGCTGCGGTATCGCGAGAGCGCCGAAGACGATCGCGATGATCGACATCAGACCGATCAGCGCCCGCTGAGCGAGGCTGAATCTGGACAGCCAGGACATGGGTGGGTCTCTCTTCTGTGGCGTGCGAGGCAGGCGGACACGGTGGTCCGCTTATACGATCAGCCATGTGAAGAGGGCGATTCGTCGCTCCCAGGTGCCTTTCTTATGCCGCACATACCGCAGCTGGAGTACGCGTCCCTACACCTTCACTCCACCCTCGGCCGCACAAGGCCCGATTCGTACGCGATTACCACCAATTGGGCCCTGTCGCGGGCGCCGAGCTTCGCCATCGCCCTGTTCACATGGGTCTTGACGGTGAGCGGGCTGACGACCAGCCGCTCGGCGATCTCGTCGTTGGAGTGGCCGCCCGCGACCTGGACGAGGACCTCGCGCTCGCGCACGGTCAGCGCCGAGAGCCGTTCGGCGCGGGCCGCGGTGGCCTCGTCGTCCTCCGCCGTGCCGCCCTGGGCGAGGAACTTGGCGATCAGGCCCTTCGTGGCGACGGGCGAGAGCAGGGCCTCGCCGGCCGCGGCGATACGGATGGCGTTGAGCAGCTCGTCCGGCTCCGCCCCCTTGCCGAGGAAGCCGGAGGCACCGGCGCGCAGAGACTGCACGACGTACTCGTCGACCTCGAAGGTCGTCAGCATGACGACGCGCACCGCGGACAGCTCCGGGGCCTCACTGATCATGCGCGTGGCGGCGAGGCCGTCCGTACCGGGCATGCGGATGTCCATCAGGACGACGTCGGCGCGCAGGGCGCGGGCGAGTTCGACGGCCCGGGCGCCGTCCGCGGCCTCGCCGACGACCTCCATGTCGGGCTCGGAGTCCACCAGGACCCGGAAGGCGCTGCGCAGGAGCGCCTGGTCGTCGGCGAGCAGGACGCGGATGGTCGTGGCCGTCGTCATCTGTCTTCCCCCGTACCGGTACGCGCCGTGAACGGCAGGATCGCATGCACGCGGAACCCGCCGCCGTAGCGGGGGCCCGCGGTCAGGGTCCCGCCGAGGGCGGTGACGCGCTCGCGCATCCCGGTGAGGCCGTGGCCGCCGCCGGCTCCGGGGCCCTCCGCCCCCGCCGTCCCCGCACCGTTGTCGATCACCGTGACTTCGGCGGACGGGCCGACGCGGACCACACTCACCTCGGCCCTGGCATGCGGGCCCGCGTGCTTCTGGACGTTGGTCAGGGACTCCTGGATGATCCGGTACGCCGCGAGGTCGACGGCGGCGGGCAGGGGGGCGGCCGTCTCGTTGTCCGGCCTGGCCACCTCCACCGGGAGGCCCGCGTGGCGGAAGGTGTCCAGGAGCTGGTCGAGCACGGCGAGGCCGGGGGCGGGTTCGGTCGGGGCCTCGGGGTCGCCGGACTGGCGGAGCAGGCCGACGGTGGCGCGCAGCTCGTTCAGTGCGGAGCGGCTGGCGTCCCGTACGTGCGCGAGGGCTTCCTTGGCCTGGTCGGGGCGCTTGTCCATGACATGGGCCGCGACGCCCGCCTGGACGTTGACGAGGGCGATGTGGTGGGCGACGACGTCGTGGAGGTCGCGGGCGATGCGCAGGCGCTCCTCCGCGACACGGCGGCGGGCCTCCTCCTCCCGGGTGCGCTCGGCACGTTCGGCGCGTTCACGGATGGCGTCGACGAAGGCGCGGCGGCTGCGTACGGCGTCTCCGGCGGTCGCCCCGATACCGGTCCAGGCGAAGATCCCCAGGTTCTCCTGGGAGTACCAGGGGCCGGAACCGAAGCACATCGCGGCGGCCGTCAGGCCGGTCATCGTCAGCAGGCCCACGCGCCAGGTGGTGGGGCGGTCCGTGCGGGACGCGACGGTGTAGAGCGCGATGACGGCGCTCATCGCGACGGGCGTCGGCGGGTCGCCCGCGACGAGCTCGACGAGCGTGACCACGCCCGTGAAGGCCAGTACGGCCATGGGCCTGCGGCGCCGCAGGACGAGGGCGGCGGAGCCGAGCACCATCAGGACGACGCTGCGGCCCCCGGGGGCCCGGGTGCCGAAGGTCGGCCCGTTGGGGCCGCCGTGCGGGTCGGCGAAGGCCCCGGCCACGATCATCACCAGCACGGCGAGCGCCAGGGCGGCGTCGAGGGCGAGGGGGTGTGCGCGGAGCCAGCACCGGGACCGGGCGTAACCCGTACCGAGGGCAGTCATGGCGCAACGGTACGGCGTGCGGGCAGGGGCGCGGGGCCGCTCCCCCGCCCGGTCAGCCGGGGATCAGGCCGTCGTCGGTCAGCATCTCGCGGACCTCGTCCAGCGTCGCGTCCTGCGACGGGAGGATCAGTTCCGAAGGTTCCAGGGACGCGTCCGGCAACGGCTCCCCGAGGCGGCGTACCGCTTCGAGGAGCGCACCGAGCGTGCGCCGGAAGCCGGACTCGTCCCCGCTCTCCATTTCGGCGAGCAGTTCGTCGTCCAGCTTGTTCAGCTCGGCGAAGTGGCTGTCGGCCAGCTTCACCTGCCCCTCTCCCATGATCCGTACGATCACGACGTTCTCCCTTGGTGGAGTGAGGGCGGCCTACTGCTTGTCGAAGTTGTGCCGGGGCTGCGACTGCTGCGTCCCGTCCTGCGCGCCGCCTTCGAGCGCCTGCTGCTGCGCCGTCGGACCGCCCGCCAGCTCGGCCTTCATGCGCTGCAGCTCCAGCTCCACATCCGTACCACCGGAGATGCGGTCCAGCTCGGCGGCGATGTCGTCCTTCGCCATCCCGGACGGGTCGTCCAGGGCGCCGGAGGCCAGCAGCTCGTCGATCGCGCCGGCCCGTGCCTGGAGCTGCGCGGTCTTGTCCTCGGCCCGCTGGATCGCCAGGCCGACGTCGCCCATCTCCTCGGAGATGCCGGAGAAGGCCTCTCCGATCCGGGTCTGCGCCTGCGCGGCGGTGTAGGTGGCCTTGATGGTCTCCTTCTTCGTGCGGAAGGCGTCGACCTTGGCCTGGAGGCGCTGCGCGGCGAGCGTCAGCTTCTCCTCCTCGCCCTGGAGCGTCCGGTGCTGCGTCTCCAGGTCGGTGACCTGCTGCTGCAGCGCGGCACGACGGGACAGCGCCTCACGGGCGAGGTCCTCCCGGCCGAGCGCGAGCGCCTTGCGCCCCTGGTCCTCCAGCTTGGAGGACTGGCCCTGCAACTGGTTCAGCTGCAGTTCGAGGCGCTTGCGCGACGTCGCCACATCGGCGACACCGCGGCGTACCTTCTGCAGCAGCTCCAGCTGCTTCTGATACGAGTAATCGAGGGTCTCGCGCGGATCCTCGGCCCGGTCAAGGGCCTTGTTTGCCTTCGCGCGGAAGATCATCCCCATACGCTTCATGACACCGCTCATGGGCTTCGCGCGCCCCCTTCTGACGGACTACGGACTCAGGCTCCAGCACTTGAACCCACATTACGGGCCCTGCATCCATTACCGCACTGTTCGCGGGCCGATGCGCTCCTCCTCCAGGACGACTACGGCCCGCCGGGCTCCGGCCCAGGGAGTAGGTGACGGCCGGGGAAACCGACCGTTGCGGGATCGTTCCCCTCAGGGCTGTGGTCCATGCCCGGCACCCCGTACCCTTGGGTTTTGTGTTCCGTAGCCGTTCCTCCAAGGAAGAGAAGGCCCCCACCGACAAGGTGCAGGTGGACCTCTCCAAGCAGCCCCGTGATCCGCAGGCCCCGAAGGGCCGCCCCACCCCGAAGCGCGCTGTCGCACAGTCGCAGCGCCGCAGCGTGGCGGCGACCCCGGCGAACCGCAAGGAGGCGATGAAGCGTCAGCGCGAAGCCCGCCGTGCGGACCTGGCAAGGCAGCGGGAGGCACTGGCGAGCGGAGACGAGCGCTACCTGCCGGCCCGTGACAAGGGCCCCGTCCGCCGTTTCGTGCGCGACTTCGTCGACTCCCGCTTCTGCGTGGCCGAGTTCTTCCTGCCGCTCGCGGTGGTGATCCTCGTCCTCAGCATGATCCGCATCAGCAACATCCAGAACATCGCGCTGCTGCTGTGGCTCGGTGTGATCGTGATGATCGTGATCGATTCGATCGGCCTGGTCATCCGGCTCAAGAAGCAGCTGAACGAGCGCTTCCCGAACGAGCCGAAGCGCGGCGCCGTGGCCTACGGCCTGATGCGTACGCTCCAGATGCGCCGCCTGCGCCTGCCGAAGCCCCAGGTCAAGCGCGGGGAACGGCCCTGAGCGCGGACGCCACGGACATCACGGGCACGTCCCGGCCCCAGAGCGCGGCGGCCGGATCGCCGCAGGGCGCCGGCGCCCTGCGCGACACCGTCAGCCAGGAACTGGTCGCCCGCCGGCTCGACGAGCAGATATCGGCCCGCTTCCCGGTGGGCCGGCGGCTCGCCGTGCTCGACGTCGGCATGGGCCGGGGCGCGCAGGCCCTGCGCCTGGCCCGGGCCGGTCACAAGGTGACCGGCCTGGAGTCCGACCGGGACATGCTGGCGGCGGCGCGCGAGGCGCTCGCCGGTGAGCCCGAGGGCATCCGCGAGCGGGTGCACCTGATCGAGGGCGACGGCACGGAGACCGGGGTCCACTTCCTGCCCGGCAGTTTCGACGTGGTGCTGTGCCACGGCGTGCTGATGCACGTCCAGGAGCCCGACGCCATGGTCGCGGGCCTGGCGAGGATGCTGGCGCCCGGCGGACTGCTGTCGCTGCTCGTACGGAACGCCGACGCGCTCGCGATGCGGCCCGGCCTCGCCGGGGACTGGGCGGGGGCGCTCGCCGCGTTCGACTCGGACACGTACACCAACCGGCTCGGTCTGCCGGTCCGCGCCGACCGGCTCGGCGCGCTGAAGGCGACCCTCGCCGGGATCGCCGCCCCGCTGCACGCCTGGTACGGCGTGCGGGTCTTCACCGACCACGTCGAGGGCGACGGGGCGGAACTCTCCCCGGAGGAGCTGGAGCGGGTACTGGCCCTGGAGGACCGGGCCGGGCGCACCGACCCCTACCGGCAGGTCGCGGCGCTGCTGCACCTGTGCGGCGTACGCGGCTGAGAAGCCCCGCCCCACCCCCTGCGGACGGAGTCCGCCGCAGCGCCCGGAGCCCGAGAGGCGCCCCGGCGCCGAACGGTGCGGGGGACGCGCCAAAACAGTCCGGGCCGGACGCACCGCCCCCTGCCGGCGGGTCGCGGCGCTGCCGCACCTGTGCGGCGCACGCGGCCGAGAAGCCCGGCGGCCCTCCGATGGACCCGCTCCACGGGCCTGGGATTTCCACAAGAGGGACACTCCAGGCATGGATGGATCACGTAATCCCAGCCGTGCGTGCCGTCGGCTCCTGCTGCCCCTGACCGCCGGAGCCTGCGCGGTCGCGCTGCTGGGTCCGAGTGGTTGTTCCGCCCCGCACCCGGCGCCCGACTCGCCGGTGTCCACCGCGGACGCGGGAGCGCCGGTGGCGCCCGGGGCGCGGGAGGACCTGCAGAACGACTACCAAGAGGTGATCAGGGAGGTGCTGCCCTCGGTCGTGCAGATCGAAGCGCCCGGCGGTCTGGGGTCGGGCGTCGTGTACGACGACAAGGGACACGTCGTCACCAACGCCCATGTGGTCGGCCGGGAGAGGGACTTCAAGGTCACGGCGGCCACCGGCGGTACCACGCTCGGCGCGAGGCTGGTCGCCGCCTACCCCGAGCAGGACCTCGCCGTCATCAAGCTCGACCGTCTTCCCGACGGGCTGAGGGCCGCGAGGTTCGCGGACTCCTCCAGGGTCGAGGTGGGGCAGATCGTGCTGGCGATGGGGAGTCCGCTGGGGCTTTCCAGCAGCGTCACGCAGGGCATCGTCTCCGCGGTCGGCAGGACCGTGAGCGAGCCGCGTTCGGGCGGCGGGACGGGCGCGACCCTCGCGAACATGGTGCAGACCTCGGCCGCGATCAATCCGGGCAACAGCGGGGGCGCGCTGGTCGGCCTCGACAGCGGGGTCGTCGGCATCCCGACGCTCGCGGCGACCGACCCGGCCCTGGGCGGCAGCGCGGCGCCGGGGATCGGGTTCGCGATCCCGTCCTCGATGGTGAGGACGGTCGCCGACCAGATCATCAAGGACGGCAGGGTCACCGACTCGGGGCGGGCGGCCCTGGAGATCACGGCTCGTACGGTCGTGGACAGCGCCTTCGAACCGGCCGGCGTCGCCGTCGTCTCGGCCGAGCCGGACGGCGCGGCGGCGCAGGCGGGCCTGAAGGCCGGGGACGTCATCACCGCGGTCGGCTCCACCACGATCACCACGGTCACCTCGCTGGCGGAGGCGCTGGCCCCGCACAAGCCGGGCGACCGGGTGCGGGTGAGCTACCTGCGCGACGGCGAGAAGCGCACGGCGGACGTCACCCTCGGCGAGATCTAGGGCGCGTCCGGTATGTCCCCGGCCGCCGGGCGGGCTCGGCGCGAGCCCGTCCGGCGGCCGGGGACATGTGGCCGGCCGTCACATCCGCGCACCGCCGAGCCGCCAGGCCGTCGGACCGTCGGACCGTCAGGCCGTCGGACCGTCAGGCCTCTTCGGCGTGCAGGCTCATCGGGCCGTAGATCTTCGTGCCGTCGTCGAAGAGCACCACCTGGTCGGCGCCGCCCTCGACCAGGTCCTTCCAGACCTCGCCGATCCACGACTCCGCGTCGCCCTGCGTGGTGAACTCCTCCGGCACCACCGCCGGCTGGACCTCCGTACCGTCGGCCTTCTCGAACCGCCACGTCCACGCCATGTTCGCCTCCCGGTTCCCGCCCGTGCTTTTGTCCAGCACAGCCTGCCCCGCAGAGTAGCCGGGGTATCCGGGCGCGCGTCACCGGCGGGGACGCGGGAGGATCGTCCTCGTGGAACTGACTCTCCTCGGCACCGGGGCCCCGGCAGGCCTGCCCCGCCCCGACTGCCCCTGCGCTTCGTGCGCCACCGCCCGCGGCGGTCTGGCGCGGGCGGCGACCGCCCTGCTCGTGGACGACGCGCTGCTGCTCGACCTGACGCCGGGGGCGGCGCTGGCCGCCGCCCGCGCCGGGCACCCGCTCACCGGCGTACGGCAGGTGCTGCTGACGCATCCGCACGACGGCCCTCCGATGGAGCTGCCGGCCGGACTGCCGGCGGCCGGGCGGGTGCCGGACGGACGGGAGCTGACGCTGATCAGCGGCCACCGGGTGCGGGCCGTCCCGATGGACGCGCCCGGCACGGGGTACGAGGTGACCTCGCCGGACGGCGAGGTGCTGCTGTACCTGCCGCCGGGCGGCGCTCCCGCCGGGGTGGCAGCGGGCGGCCGTACGTACGACATGGTCGTCGCCGACATCACGGGCCGGCCCGACGCGCTGGCGCGGCTGCGGGCGGCCGGAGCCGTCGGTGCGGCCACGGACGTCGTCGCCGTACACCTCGACCACGACGTGCCTCCGGGCCCCGAGCTGGAGCGGCGGCTCGCGGCGGCGGGTGCGCGGGCCGTGCCGGACGGGACGACCGTGGTCGTCGGCGAGTACCACGCGGTGCCGGATGTGCCGCGCCGGACGCTGGTGCTGGGCGGGGCGCGGTCGGGCAAGTCGGTGGAGGCCGAGCGGCGCCTGGAGACCTTTCCCGAGGTGGTGTACGTCGCCACCGGCGGCACCCGCGACGGTGACGAGGAGTGGGCGGAGCGGGTGGGACTGCACCGGGAGCGCAGACCGGGTGCGTGGCGCACCGAGGAGACGTGCGAGCTGGCGCCGCTGCTGGCGGCGGACGGGCCGCCGCTGCTGATCGACTGCCTGGCACTGTGGCTGACCGACGCGATGGACCGGGTCGGGGCGTGGGACGACGCGAAGTGGGCGGCGGACGGGCAGCGGGCGCTGCGGGAGCGGGTGGTGGAGCTGGTGGAGGCGGTGCGGGCCACGCGGCGGACGGTGGTGGCGGTGAGCAACGAGGTGGGATCGGGCGTGGTGCCGGCCACGGCCAGCGGGCGCCGGTTCCGGGACGAACTGGGGCGGCTGAACGCGGCGTTCGCAGGGGAGTGCGAGCAGGTCCTGCTGGTGGTGGCGGGGCAGGCGATGGTGGTGCGCGGGTGAGTGCGGCCTTCCGGGGGGCGCTCCGGGGCCCGCCCTTCGAGCGCCGGAGGGGCCGGAGCCGCCCGGTGGCGCACCCGGCCCGGCCGCGTCGGCCCGTCCGGTGCCCGAGGACACGGACAGCCCCGCGGGGCGCCCGAACCGCTGACGGTTCGTCAGCGAAGGTGCCGGTACTGTTCGGCGAATGAGCTCGCTTAACCTCGACGACTTTTCCGACCTGATCGAGCGCCCGGACGGTGGCGTACGGCGCGACGCCGAAGAGCGCCGGGAGCGGCTGACCGTGCCGCCCGGCGCGCTCGGCCGGCTCGACGAGCTGGGTGAGTGGCTGTCGGCCGCGCAGGCGTCCGTACGGGTCAAGCCCGTGGAGCGGGCCCGCGTGGTCCTCTTCGCCGGTGACCACGGCGTGGCGGAGCTGGGCGTGTCGGCCCGTCCCGCGGGGAGCGCCCACCTGCTCGTGCGCGCCGTGCTGGACGGCGAGAGCCCCGTCGCCGTGCTGGCCCGCCGTACGGGCGCGTCGGTGCGGATCGTCGACGCCGGACTCGACTGCGATCCGGGGCTCCTCCCCGAAGACGTCGTACGCCACCGGGTGCGGCGCGGCAGCGGGCGCATCGACGTCGAGGACGCGCTCACCGTGGAGGAGGCCGAGCAGGCCGTACGCCTGGGCATGGCGATCGCCGACGAGGAGGCCGACTCCGGGACCGATCTGGTCGTACTCGGTGACCTGAGCGTCGGCGGCACGACCGCCGCCGCCACCCTGGTCGCCGCCCTGTGCGGCACGGACGCCTCCGTGGTCACCGGGCGCGGCGGCGTCCACATCGACGACCTGGCGTGGATGCGCAAGTGCGCGGCCGTCCGGGACGCGCTGCGCCGGGCACGGCCGGTCCTCGGCGACCAGCTGGAACTGCTGGCGACCGTGGGCGGCGCCGACCTCGCCGCGGCGACCGGTTTCCTGCTCCAGTGCGCGGTACGGCGTACGCCGGTGATCCTCGACGGCGTGGTGTCCGCGGCCTGCGCCCTGGTCGGCCAGCGCGCCGCTTTCCGGGCGCCGGACTGGTGGCTCGCGGGCCAGGTGAGCGGTGAGCCGGGCCAGGCGAAGGCGCTGGACCGGATGGCGCTCACCCCTCTGCTCGACCAGGGCGTCACCGTGGGGGAAGGGGCCGGGGCCCTGCTCGCGCTCCCCCTCGTGCAGGCCGCCGCCGCTCTCGCAGCGGAGCTGCCCGAGCGGGCGCCGGACGACGAGGTGCCGGGCGACGAGGTGCCGGGCGCCGGGGCGACGGACGACAAGGCCGCGGACGACGGGGCGACGACCGGCGTGGCAGCCGACGGGACCGGCGGCGCGACGGGCTGACCGCGTGTGCGGCAGGTGCGGCCGCGGTCGCACCTGCCGCCCCCTCCGCACCGCGGCGGCCCGTATCACCGCGCTTCATGACAGAAGTCCGCTCGGCCGCCGAAGGGAAGAAGCCGCCGAAGGGAAGAAGCGGCGCCTCCCGTGCTCACTTCCCGTCGCGCGCGGGCGTCCGGTCCGGGGCCCCGCCGATGAGGTCCTGGATCTTCCGGCCGGGCCCCGACCAGCGGCGGTCGTGGCGCCACAGGCGCAGCGCGGCTCTGGCGCGGGCCCTGGGGCGCCGGCGGTAGAGACGTCTGGCCCACGGGGAGCCGGGTTTGGCCAGCCGGATCGCGCCGACGAGCGCGACGAGGGGCACGACCGTGCCGAAGAGCGCGGTGAGGACCTTGCCCTTGCTGAGCGCGATCAGCGCCAGGGAGAAGTTGAAGAGCACGTTCAGGACGAGTGCGGCGCGGCTCTCCCGCTCGTCCGGCGACAGCTCGTCCACTCCGAAGGGCACGGATCCGATGAGGACCAGCCCCACCACGGCGGCGGTCACGACCACGACCTCCACGCTCCGCCGGCCCTGTTCGCTCCAGTACACGTCGTCGAGATGGAGGACGAGCGCGAACTCGTCGAGGACCAGTCCCGCGCCCGTCCCGAAGATCACCGCGCAGATCGCCGAGCTGACGCCGTGCGCACCGGTGGCCACCGCCCCGAAGCCGCCGATCGTCATCAGGATCACGCCGGGGACCACGTGGTGGATGTGCAGACCGCCGGGTGAGACGTTCCGGAAGGGGCCGCGGCCCGCCCGGATCATCCGGGTGACGGTGCGGGTGGCCGCGAACGTGAGGACGAAGGAGAGCAGGGCCAGCAGCAGCGGGAGCTTTCCCGGTTCGAGGATGTTCCGGTACCACCAGTGATCCATGCCACTCGGCCCCCTCTGGGTGATTTCGCGCCTTATGCGCAACTTACCGGCCTCCCCCGGCGACTAGCGTGCGCGCCGTGACCTCTCTCCTCAGCGACGGCATACGTTTCGCCTTCGGCACGCTCACCGTGCTTCCCGTACGCGTGACCCGGTGGGACCGCGAAGCGGCCCGCGCCGGGATGCTGTGCGCCCCCCTCGCGGGGCTCGTCGTGGGCCTGTGCGCGGCGGCGGCCGGCGGCGGCCTCCTGCTGCTCGGCTCGGGGCCGCTGCTCGCCGCCGTGGCGGGTACGGCCGTGCCCGCCGCCCTCACCCGGGGCCTGCACCTCGACGGTCTCGCCGACACGGCCGACGGCCTGGGCAGCGGCAAGCCCGCCGACGAGGCGCTGCGCGTCATGAAGCAGTCGGACATCGGCCCCTTCGGCGTCATCACGCTGCTGTTCGTACTGCTGGCCCAGGTCGCGGCACTCTTCGAGCTGTACGCCGCCGGGTGGGCGCACGGTGCGGCCGGGGCCGCCGCATCGGCCGTCGCCGCCCGCCTCGCCCTGACCCTCGCCTCCCGCGCGGGCGTCCCGCCGGCCCGCCCCGAAGGGCTGGGCGCGGCGGTCGCGGGGACGGTTCCGGCAGGTGCCGCGACGGCCGCCGCGCTCCTGGTGTCCGTCGCCTGCGCGGGCGCCGCGGGCGCGCTCCTCGGTCCGTACGCCGCCCTGCACCACGCGGTCGCCGTCCTGGTCGCGCTCGCCGCCGCACACCTGCTGCTGCGCCACTGCGTGCGCCGCTTCGGCGGGGTCACGGGTGACGTCTTCGGCGGCGTCGCGGAGACCGCGGCGACGGCCGCACTGGTGGTCCTGGTGCTGGAGTGACAGGAGAACACCCGCGCCGCACAAGGCAGTTGACGCGCTGTCACTGCAAGGTGCACGCTCTTCCCCCACGGCTGTCGGGGGAGACAGAAAATGCCCGAGTTTCCTGGCTGGGACCACAGCAGCGAATTCACCGAGGCCTACCGCAAGGCGGTGCGCAGCCGGTCGCGGCTGTCGAAGCGCGGCCCCAAGCACCCGCCCATCGTGCTGCGCACCGGCGCGGAGGAGGCCCAGCAGGCCCTGGAGGCCCTGGAGCTGGGCCTCCAGCGCTCGTCGAGGGCGCGGGGCACCGTACCGTGCACGCCGTACGCCCACGTCGACTGGCGCGGCGGCTCCAGGACCGAGCTGATCTCCAGGATCGCCGAGGAGCTGAAGAAGAACGCTCCCGACGAGGCGGGCAGGATGCGGCTGCCCGCGTACGACCTGCTCCGGTGCGTCGCCGACCACCGGGCGGGGACCGACGCGCAGCTGGCGGACCGGGTGTTCGCCCGGCACCGGGGCCGCGCCACCGCGGTGCTGCCGACCAGGGACGACACGGGCCCCGCGATCAACGCGGGATTCATGACCGTTCCGCTCCGCTCCGTCTGGTCGGTGGCGGAGCGCGTCCGCCTCAAGCTCTGGGAACGCCGCTGGGAGTGGCGTCTCGCGCGGCGCAGGCGCTACCGCCTGCTGTGGCCGGAGAACTACCGCGGCAAGCGCACGTACGCCGCGGCGCTCGACGAGTTCCTCCGGATGTGGGAGGCGGCCGCCCGGCCCGGCAGCGGCCCCCGGGACGCCGACCGGTGGGACGGGCTGCTCCTCGCCGCCCTCATGACCGATCTGTACGGCCACGCGCGCCAGGGCCTGCTCCACCCCGGCCGCAGACGCCGCCGCCCGCGCCACGCGCTGCTGCTCAACGGCGCGCGGACCGGGCCCGGCGGCGACGGGGGCAGCGCGGCCGTGGCGGGTTTCGTCCGGCTGTACGGCGACCAGCAGCGGCCGAGTCCCAACGCCGCCACGGTGGTGGTGGCCGCGCTGCCGGACACGCACGACGCGGCGCCGGGCGGCGGCACGCTGGAGGAGGCCGCGCGCCGGCTCGACCCCGTGAGGGGAACGGTGCCGACGCCCTACGAGGTGCGGCTCGCCCGCCCGGAGCCGGGCAGCCGCGGCATCACGGTGCCGCCGGTGTGGACGCCGTGGGTGCGGCTGCGGCCCGGCAGGGAACTGGCCCTCGAAGCGGGGGCGCTCGCCGTCACCCTCTGGCTCACCGGACAGCTCGCCTTCGTCCCGTACCTCGACAGCCCCTTCACCGACACCTACACGCGGTGCCTCACCGGAACGGACTACGTGCGGCAGTCCGAGGCGGGCGGGCCCGCGCTCCCCGCCCAGTACGCCGACGCGCTCGAGATGATCGCGGAGCAGAACAGGGTCGCGCGGACCGAGGGCGAGCCGGAGCGGACCGTGACCATCGCCCACGTCCGCGCCTCGATGGCGCCGAACGCGGCCGAGCGGCGGTCCGGCGCGGCCATCCCCGAACTGCGCGGGCTGGCCCTGGCCCAGCAGGCGCTGCACGGGCTGGCGCCCGCCAACGACAACGGGATCTGGGTGCGGATCAAGACGTACGACGCCGGGGTGCAGTTCAGGAACGCCCGCAAGGTGGCGGCGGAGATCGTCCGCGAGGCGGAGAAGGACCAGCACCTCATCGGCGTCACCGGATTCACCGAGAGCCGGACGGAAACGGTCGAGGCGCTGCGCATGCTGAATTCCGCCCGGATTCCCATCGTGAGCTCCACGGCCACGGCGAAAGCCATGGAGGTCGGGCGTTATTACCACGGCGCCGCGCCCAACAACAAACGGGAGGCGCGGGTCGTGGCGGAGTTCGCGAAGAGAGCCAACACGGTACGCACGGGCGAGGATTCCTGCGCGCCCGCGGAGAGCGTCGCCGTGGTGACCGACCCGACCGATGTGTACAGCGACGAGCTGGGCAAGGAGTTCGCCAAGGACTTCCGCTCCGCGGAGAGCCGCATCGGCTACATACCCGGCGGGAACAGCGGAGTCGTCGTACCGAACGAGCCCGACCTCGACATGAAGTTCAGCATGTCCGAGGTGGCGGAGGCGGTGTGCAGCAGGGTCGCGGGAAAGAAGAAGACGCTGGTCTACTGGACCTCGCGGGTGAGGGAATTCGACAATTTCCTGGAGACGTACCAGAGCCTGAGCAAGTGCGCCAACAAGGACCTCACGGTGATGGGCGGAAACGAGCTCACCAATGCGGCGCTCTCCGGCGGATTCGTGGGGAAGTCGTGGCTGCACCTCTATCACACGGCCCATATGCTGCCCGCCGGTCATCCGGACCGCAGTGCGACGGCGAAGGCGTTCAACGACGCGTACACCGAGAAATTCACGGAATCCGACCTGTGGCTGAACGACGGGCACGCCGCGCTCGCCCACGACGCGGTCCAGGTGCTCGCCCAGGCCACGAGTCAGGCGAACGCGGCGGGCGTGGAACTGACGCGTCCCAATGTCCAGCAGATCGTCAACAGCGGTTCGTTCGACCTGGAGGGGGCCAGCGGCCGCCTGCGGTTCGCGGCGGGTTCGCTGCAGCGCCCGCTCAACAAGCTGCTGACCGTCCTGCACCACGGGGAGGACGGTTCGGCACCGGTGCTAATGTGCGGGGACTCCGGAAAGAACATCGACGCGGGGAAGGAGTGGCAGCAGGGCGGTACGTCGTACGACTGCCCGCAGGACGAGTAGGCGCGGTCACGCGCAGGGTTCGCGCCACACCCCCAGGTCGTACTTCTTCAGCATCGAGCTGAGCCCCAGCTCGCGCGCCCCGGGGCAGAAGTCGCGCGTCGCCAGCTCGTACTCCACGTGGAAGACCGCCTTGCCAGCCGTGACGAACGGGGTGAGCTCCGCGCACTCGTCGTACTCGGCGCACTGCTCGTTGACCGCGAAGTCGAAGTCGCCCACCAGCTCCGGGATCTGGTCGAGGTCGTTCTTGAGACCGACGGCGAGACCCCGGTCGTGGGCGAGGCGGGCGATCAGGCGGTTGTAGCGCAGCTGATCGGCGGCGGTCAGCGGGAAGCCGGTGCGGTTGCGGTAGCCGTCCATGTTGTCGGGCTCGACCGCGTCGAAGCCCTTGTCCCGGCACAGGTCCATGCGGCGGGCCATCAGGGGTTCCAGGACGTCGGTACGGCGGATGTCGAGCCAGCGCTCGCCCTTCCAGCCGTTGCCCCGGCCCAGTACGGACTTCGGGAACTCGCCGGCGTCCGGCCTGAAGTCCTCCCACGCGCCGGTCGAGAGGTAGCAGATGACCTTGTGGCCCCGGCGGTGCAGGTCGGCCACGGCGGAGGCGGGGTGGTCGAAGCCGTCGATGTCGTACACCGCCACGTCGACGGCCGGGTCGAGCTTGCCGCTGAGCTGCCACTGCCAGGTGAGTCCGGGCTCCGGCTGCCAGCGCGCGGCCTTCGGCCCGCGGTCGTCCGGTGCGGGGGTGCCGCCGCCCGCGCAGCCGGTGAGGAGCAGCAGCACCAGCAGGAGGGGCAGTGCGCTCCGGGGCCTCACCGGGCCGCCTCCAGGGCGTGCGGCAGGGCCCCCCACGGGTGCGGCAGGCCGCCCGGTACGGCGCAGCCGGTCCCGGCGGTGAACGCGGCGGCGGGCGGCGCGGCGTACACGAGGTGGCAGAACCGGCCGGGCGTGTGCGCCGCCGTCCGGGGCGGGGCCTCCGGGGCGTCGCGGTACGTGTCCCAGGCGCCCTCGAACGTGACGAGGACGTCGGCGAGTCCTAGGTAGCCGGGGTCGGGGTGGACGCCGTGGTTGAGCACGAGGGTGGCCGCGCCGACCGCCCGCGCGGCGACCGCGAGGCGCCGGTAGTGGGGCAGCGCGTCCGGCTCCGACGCCACCTGGTCCAGGAAGGCGCCGTCCGCGCCGTACCAGTCGCGGTGGCGCAGCAGGTCCTGGAGCACCGCGGCGTGCGGGCGCCGGGCATAGTCCGTGCCGGCGTACCCGAGGACGCGTACGCCCGCCGCGCGCAGCCTCGACGACACGGCGGCGAAGGCCGGGTCCGGCGCGGTGCCGGAACCGCTGCCGGGGTTGAGGACGACGCCGTACAGACGGGGGGCGGCGCGGACCAGGGCCTCCCGGGCGTCCGGGCGTTCGGCGGGGTACTCGTAGAAGGGCACGAGCAGGTTCTTCACGTGGGCCTCCTCAGTGACGGTGGGCCGTCGCGCGGCCGAGCCGTACGCAGACCAGGGCGGTCAGGACGGCGGACGCGACGCCGGGAACGGCGGGCGCGGCGGGGCCGGTGACGGCGAGGTCCGCGAAGAGCGCCGCCGTCTGCGGCGCGGCCGCGCCGCAGACGGTCGCGGCGACGGACACCGCGCCGGACGACTGGAACAGCAGCCCCGTCCACAGCATGACACCGGTGAGCAGCAGGCCGGTCGCGCGGGTCGCGTCGGGTACGAGCGCGCCGAGCCACAGCAGGGTCGTCGCGGCGAGGAGGGCGAGCAGCACGGCGAGGCACCCGCCGAGGCACTGGGCGGGAGTGGCGGTGGCGGCGCGCCGGAAGGCGCGGGACGTGGTGCTCGCCCGCAACCCGGCGTCGCACCGGCGCCGGAACCGGTACAGGAGCCACTCGGCGGGCCCCATGCTGAGCGCGACGGCGCCGGGGGCGGCGACGATGCCGGAGACGCCTCCGGCGACCAGGTTCTGGAGCACGGCGTGCAGCACGAGCACACCGGCCGCGAGCCCGAAGACGCCGTACGGCAGCGACCGCAGCAGCGACGGCCCGGCGGGGCTTTTCCTTCTTTCCCCGTGCCGCACCCCGTGCCGCACCCCGCGTCGCACCCCGCGCCGACGGGCCCGCAGCACCTCGCGGGCCGCCAGGGCCAGGACCGCCGCCCCCAGCCCCGCCGGCAGCGCCGCCCTCCCCGCGTCCGGCACGTCGTGCACCAGGGTCAGCAGGGCGCCCAGTGCCATCGGCGCCAGGGCGTACAGCAGCAGGCCCTCATGGCCCGGCACCAGCAGCGCCGTCGCCGCGCCCTGGTACAGCGCCCGGGCCGTGGAGAACGCGGCCGCCCGGCCCTCCCCGGGCCCGGTCACGGCGACGGCGGCCGCCGTGCCCAGCAGGGCACCCGTCGGGGCGCCGGTGAGCAGGGCGCGGGCGGCGGCCGGCCGGTCGCCGAGCCCGAGCCACGTGTACGCGCGGTGGGCCGGCGCCTGGTTCCACGCCCAGCCGGCGAGCGCGCCGACGAGGAGGACGTCCGTCCCGGCGGGCAGGCCGCGCCCGTCCCCCGCCGCGCCGGCCAGGAACGGCGCCCCCAGGACGTGCGCGAGTCCCGGCAGCGCGAACACCAGCCCGCACAGCAGACAGCCGGCGAGGCCCGTGCGCCAGGAGCCGTCGGGCGGCGGCTCGTCCGGCCCGGGGTAGGCGCGGGGCACCCGTGCGAAGAGGTCCTCGGCCAGCGCGAAGGAGTCTCACGCCGGGCACCGTCAACGCAAAAAGGACACCTCTGATGAGTGAACTGCTCGCTGCTGTGATCGAACGGGGCAAGCGCGCGTAGGCTCATCACCGGCGCTCATCCGGCCGGGCAGCCGGGATCACGACGGATGCGCCGGGCACGGTCGGCCCCACCCCATCGGCCGAACAACTCTACGGAAGCGAGATTTCACCACCGTGACTGCTCTCACTCTCAGCACTTCCGGCGCGGCGGCGCTGCGCGCCGACGCCATCGTCGTCGGTGTGGCGAAGGGCGCCAAGGGGCCGGTCGTCGCACCGGGCGCCGAGGCCGTGGACAAGGCGTTCGACGGAAAGCTCGCCTCCGTCCTGGAGACCCTCGGCGCCTCGGGGGCCGAGGGCGAGGTGACCAAGCTGCCCGCGCCGTCGGGCCTCAAGTCCCCGGTCGTACTGGCCGTGGGCCTCGGTGTGCTCCCGGAGAAGGACGACACGTACAGCGCCGAGGCGCTGCGCCGTGCGGCCGGCGTGGCCGCCCGCACGCTCAGCGGCTCCAGGAAGGCCGGCTTCGCGCTGCCCGTCGAGGCCGTCGAGGACGCCGCCGCCGTCGCCGAGGGCGCGCTGCTCGGTGCGTACGCCTTCACCGCGTACCAGGGCGGCGAGAAGTCCGGGAAGGGCGAGAAGCCCGGGGGCGGCGGTGCGAAGCAGCCGCTCGCCGAGATCACCGTGCTCGGCGGCAAGCCGCGCGACAAGGCCTTCAAGGCCGCCGCGGAGCGCGCCCTCGCGCTGACCGAGGAGATCAACCGCGCCCGCGACCTGATCAACACCCCGCCGAACGACCTGTACCCCGAGTCCTTCGCCGCCGTGGCCGCCGCAGCGGGCAAGGAGCACGGTCTCAAGGTGCAGGTGTTCGACGAGAAGTCCCTCGCCAAGGGCGGCTTCGGCGGCATCCTCGGCGTCGGCCAGGGCTCGGAGCACGGCCCGCGCCTGGTGAAGCTCGCCTACACGCACCCCAAGGCGGAGAAGACCCTGGCGTACGTCGGCAAGGGCATCACCTACGACTCGGGCGGCATCTCGCTGAAGCCGGCCGGCCACAACGAGACGATGAAGTGCGACATGGCCGGCGCCGCCGCCGTGTTCGCCGCCGTCGTCACGGCCGCCCGCCTCGGCCTGAAGGTCAACGTGACCGGCTGGCTGGCGCTCGCCGAGAACATGCCGTCCGGCAGCGCCGTCCGCCCCGGCGACGTGCTGCGCATGTACAGCGGCAAGACCGTCGAGGTGCTCAACACCGACGCCGAGGGCCGTCTCGTCCTGGGCGACGCGCTGACCCGCGCCTCCGAGGAGCGGCCGGACGCGATCGTCGACGTGGCGACGCTGACCGGCGCGATGGTGCTGGCGCTCGGCAACCGCACCTTCGCGATCATGGGCAACGACGAGTCGTTCCGTACCGCGGTCCACGAGATCGCGGAGGAGGCCGGCGAGCAGTCCTGGCCGATGCCGATGCCGGCGGAGCTGCGCAAGGGCATGGAGTCCGCCACCGCCGACATCGCCAACATGGGCGAGCGGATGGGCGGCGGCCTGGTCGCCGGCCTGTTCCTCCAGGAGTTCGTCGGCGAGGACATCGCCTGGGCGCACCTGGACATCGCGGGTCCCGCCTTCAACGAGGGCGGCCCGTTCGGCTACACCCCCAAGGGCGGCACCGGCTCCGCCGTCCGCACCCTGGTGGCGCTCGCCGAGCGCACCGCCGCGGGCGACCTCGGCTGATCCCCCGCGGAGCCGTCGTGGATACGGTTCCGGGCCGGCGTCCGGGGCCGTATCCACGCACGGGCGCGTACGGCCGGTTTCGCCTTCGACGAAATCCGCGCCTCTGTACGCCCCGGTAACACCTGGCGAGCGGTCCATGACCGTCTCGCACTCCGGCCCCGCGTCCCGCCGTCCGTCAACAAGTGCGAAGATGGGTTCTCGGCAGGACAGGGCCCCCACCACAGGGCCGAATAACAAGCGGCCGAACACCAGCCGCCGCCCGGTCATCGAAGACCGCGCCCGGCGCACATGCATGGAGGACGTGACGTGGCGAACGACGCCAGCACCGTTTTCGACCTAGTGATCCTCGGCGGTGGTAGCGGCGGTTACGCCGCGGCCCTGCGCGGAGCGCAGCTGGGCCTGGACGTCGCCCTGATCGAGAAGAACAAGCTCGGCGGCACCTGCCTGCACAACGGCTGCATTCCCACGAAGGCCCTGCTGCACGCGGGCGAGATCGCCGACCAGGCGCGCGAGTCCGAGCAGTTCGGCATCAAGGCGACCTTCGACGGCATCGACATGGCGGGCGTCCACAAGTACAAGGACGACGTGATCTCGGGCCTGTACAAGGGCCTCCAGGGCCTGGTCGCCTCACGCAAGGTGACGTACATCGAGGGCGAGGGCCGACTGTCCTCCCCGACATCCGTCGACGTCAACGGCCAGCGCATCCAGGGCCGCCACGTCCTGCTGGCGACCGGCTCCGTGCCGAAGTCGCTGCCGGGGCTGGAGATCGACGGCGACCGCATCATCTCCTCGGACCACGCGCTGACGCTGGACCGGGTCCCGAAGTCCGCGATCGTGCTCGGCGGCGGCGTCATCGGCGTCGAGTTCGCCTCCGCGTGGAAGTCCTTCGGCACCGACGTCACCATCGTCGAGGGCCTCAAGCACCTCGTGCCGGTCGAGGACGAGAACAGCTCGAAGCTGCTGGAGCGCGCGTTCCGCAAGCGCGGCATCAACTTCTCGCTGGGCGCCTTCTTCGAGAAGGCCGAGTACACGAACGACGGCGTCAAGGTCACCCTCGCCAACGGCAAGGAGTTCGAGGCCGAGCTGCTGCTCGTCGCGATCGGCCGCGGCCCCGTGTCGCAGGGACTCGGTTACGAGGAGCAGGGCGTCGCGATGGACCGCGGCTACGTCCTCGTCGACGAGTACATGCAGACCAACGTCCCGACGATCTCCGCCGTCGGTGACCTCGTCCCGACCCTCCAGCTCGCGCACGTCGGCTTCGCCGAGGGCATGCTGGTCGCGGAGCGGCTGGCCGGCCTCAAGACCGTCCCGATCGACTACGACGGTGTGCCGCGCGTGACGTACTGCCACCCCGAGGTCGCTTCCGTCGGTATCACCGAGGCCAAGGCCAAGGAGGTCTACGGCGCGGACAAGGTCGTCGCTCTGAAGTACAACCTCGCGGGCAACGGCAGGAGCAAGATCCTGAAGACCGCGGGCGAGATCAAGCTCGTCCAGGTCAAGGACGGTGCCGTGGTCGGCGTCCACATGGTCGGTGACCGTATGGGCGAGCAGGTCGGCGAGGCTCAGCTGATCTACAACTGGGAAGCCCTGCCGGCCGAGGTCGCGCAGCTCATCCACGCCCACCCGACACAGAACGAGGCGATGGGCGAGGCCCACCTGGCCCTGGCCGGCAAGCCTCTGCACTCCCACGACTGATCCAGTCCGGGCGCGACGACCACTTCCGCAATTTTGTAAGGAGCAACAGAAACCATGTCGGTTTCCGTAACCCTTCCGGCGCTCGGCGAGAGCGTCACCGAGGGCACTGTCACCCGTTGGCTGAAGGCCGAGGGCGAGCGCGTCGAGGCCGACGAGCCGCTGCTCGAGGTCTCGACCGACAAGGTCGACACCGAGATCCCCTCCCCCGCCGCAGGCATCCTCGCGTCCATCAAGGTCGCCGAGGACGAAACGGTGGAGGTCGGCGCAGAGCTGGCCGTCATCGACGACGGCACGGGTGCGCCCGCCGAGGCACCCGCCCCGGCCGCCGCCGAGGCACCGGCCGAGGCACCGGCCGAGGCACCGGCTCCGGCCGCCGCAGAGCCCGAGGCCGCTCCGGCGCCCGCAGCCGAGGCACCGGCCCCGGCTGCCGCACCGGCCGCTGGCGCCTCCGGTACCGATGTCGTGCTGCCCGCGCTGGGCGAGTCGGTCACCGAGGGCACCGTCACCCGCTGGCTGAAGGAGGTCGGCGAGGAGGTCGCGGAGGACGAGCCGCTGCTCGAGGTCTCGACCGACAAGGTCGACACCGAGATCCCCTCCCCCGTCGCGGGCACGCTGCTGGAGATCCTGGTCGGCGAGGACGAGACCGCCGAGGTCGGCGCCAAGCTCGCCGTCATCGGTGACAAGGGCGCGGCCCCGGCCGCCGCCCCGGCTCAGGAGGCCCCGGCCCCCGCCGCTCCGGCTCCGGCCCCCGCGCCGACACCGGCCCCCGCTCCCGCTCCGGCTCCGGCTCCGGCCGAGGCCGCTGTCGAGGCTCCGGCCCCGGCCCAGCCCGCGCCCGCCGCGCCGGCACCGGCCCCCGCGCCGGCACCGGCCCCCGCGCCGGCACCGGCTCCGGCCGCCGCTCCGGCCGCTCCCGCCCCCGCCGCCCCTGCTTCGGGCGACGCGGACGGTGCGTACGTGACCCCGCTGGTCCGTAAGCTCGCCGCCGAGAACGGCGTCGACCTGGGCTCGGTCAAGGGCACCGGCGTCGGTGGCCGTATCCGCAAGCAGGACGTCGTGGCCGCCGCGGAGGCCGCCAAGGCCGCCGCCGCCGCCCCGGCTCCGGCCGCCGCCGCTCCGGCGGCCGCTTCCAAGGCTCCGGCCCTGGAGACGTCCCCGCTGCGCGGCCAGACGGTCAAGATGACCCGCATGCGCAAGGTCATCGGCGACAACATGATGAAGGCCCTGCACACGCAGGCCCAGCTGACCTCGGTCGTCGAGGTCGACATCACGAAGCTGATGAAGCTGCGCAACAAGGCGAAGGACGCGTTCGCCGCCCGCGAGGGCGTCAAGCTGTCCCCGATGCCGTTCTTCGTCAAGGCCGCGGCCCAGGCGCTGAAGGCCTACCCGGTCGTCAACGCCCGGATCAACGAGGACGAGGGCACGATCACCTACTTCGACACCGAGAACATCGGTATCGCGGTGGACGCCGAGAAGGGTCTGATGACCCCGGTCATCAAGGGGGCGGGCGACCTCAACCTCGCCGGCATCTCCAAGAAGACCGCCGAACTGGCCGGCAAGGCCCGCTCCGGCAAGATCAGCCCGGACGAGATGTCCGGCGCGACCTTCACGATCAGCAACACCGGTTCGCGCGGTGCGCTGTTCGACACGGTCATCGTGCCGCCGAACCAGGTCGCCATCCTGGGCATCGGCGCCACCGTCAAGCGCCCGGTGGTCATCAACCACCCGGACCTCGGCGAGACCATCGCGATCCGCGACATGACCTACCTGGCCCTCTCCTACGACCACCGCCTGGTGGACGGCGCCGACGCGGCCCGTTACCTGACGGCCGTCAA
Organism: Streptomyces sp. Wb2n-11; assembly: GCF_001049855.1. NCBI lineage: Bacteria > Bacillati > Actinomycetota > Actinomycetes > Kitasatosporales > Streptomycetaceae > Streptomyces > Streptomyces sp. Wb2n-11. The sequence goes on along the minus strand of NZ_CVPB01000001.1, from coordinate 5,114,745 downwards.
GGCGATCCTGGAGGCCGGCGAGTTCGAGGTCGAGCTCGGCCTGTAACGCTCGTCTCACCAGCGTCGGCGCCCCCGTCCGGAGTCATCCGGGCGGGGGCGCCGCCGTATGGTCTAGAGACCGAACACGGCTTGAAGGAGCGCTTCATGACCCCGCCCGTCGTCCACTCGCTGCGCGAGCAGATCCGCGAGCACATTGTGGAGGGGATCGTCAGCGGGCGCTGGAAGCCGGGCGAGCGCATCGTGGAGCGCCGGATCGCCACCGAGTTGGAGGTCAGCCAGACGCCGGTGCGGGAGGCCCTGCGCGAGCTGGAGTCGCTGCGCCTGATCGAGTCCGCGCCCAACAAGGGCGTACGGGTCCGGAACCTCACGGCGGCCGACCTGGAGGAGAGCTACCCCGTACGGGCCGGCCTGGAGCAGATCGCGGCCGAACTGGCGGCGTCCGCCCTGGCGGAGGACTGCTCGGCCCTGGAGCCGCATGTGGCGGCCCTGTACGAGGCGGACCGCACGGCGGACGGGACGGCGCAGGTGCGCCACACCGTCGCCTTCCACCGGGAGCTGGTGCGCGCGGCCCGCAACAGCGTTCTGCTGCACACCTGGGAGGGCCTGGGCATCGAGGTCTTCACCGCGCTGTCCATCCGCTGGCTGGGTACGGTCCAGAAGTCGTACGCGGAGGAGCACGAGGCCCTGGTGCAGGCCTTCCGCCGCCGCGACCCCGCCATCGGCGCCCTGGTCAAGGCCCACGTCCTGGGCTGCGCCCCGCGCGCGTGACGCGTACCGCCGCGCGGGGCGGGCGAGGGAAGCGTCGCAGGCGCCCGGCCCCGCACCACCCACCGGTCCACGCCCGAAATGCCACATACGCCCAGGCACCGCGTGCCCCGTTTCGCGGCACGGAATGCCAATTTCGTTGCATGGAGAAGTTTTTTCGCCCCAGGCTTTGATCGATCATCGATCAGAGACTTACAGTCGAAGACGGGTCCATCCGACCCGTGCTCCACCGCCCTGTCCTGCCAGACAAGGCCCCCCCTTTTTTCTGCACCCCCCTCCTGTCCGGAAGGCGGCCATCGTGACCGACCCCGTAGGCATTTCTCCGAGCGAGCTCGACCAGCTCCCGGACCGTGACACCGAAGAGACCGCCGAATGGGCGGCCTCTCTCGACGCCGTCACCAAGGCCGCAGGCCCCCACCGGGCCGCGTATCTGATGCGCCGCACGCTCCAGCACGCCGAAGGCGCCGGCATCGCGCTGCCGAAGCTGCTGGAGACGGACTACGTCAACACCATCCCGACCTCCGCCGAGCCCGCCTTCGACGGCGACGAGGCGATGGAGTCCCGCATCACCGCCTGGAACCGCTGGAACGCGGCCGCCATGGTGACCCGCGGCTCGCGCTTCGGCGTCGGCGGCCACATCGCCACCTTCGCCTCCGCCGCCTGGCTGTACGAGACCGGCTTCAACCACTTCTTCCGCGGCAAGGAGGGGGACGGCTCCGGCGACCAGCTCTACATCCAGGGCCACGCCTCCCCCGGCATCTACGCCCGCGCCTTCCTCGACGGCCGCCTGAGCGAGGACCAGCTCGACCGCTTCCGCCAGGAGGCCGGCGGCGACGGACTGCCGTCGTACCCGCACCCGCGGCGCCTGCCCTGGCTGTGGGAGTTCCCGACCGTGTCGATGGGCCTCGGCCCGCTCTCCGCGATCTACCAGGCGCGCTTCAACCGCTACCTCACCAACCGCAACATCAAGGACACCTCCCACTCCCACGTGTGGGCGTTCCTCGGTGACGGCGAGATGGACGAGCCCGAGGCGACCACCGCGATCACCCTCGCCGCCCGCGAGCAGCTCGACAACCTGACCTTCGTCATCAACTGCAACCTCCAGCGCCTCGACGGCCCGGTCCGCGCCAACTTCCGCGTGGTGCAGGAGCTGGAGGCCCAGTTCCGCGGCGCCGGCTGGAACGTCGTCAAGACGCTGTGGGGCTCCGCCTGGGACGAGCTGTTCCAGCTCGACACCCAGGGTGCGCTGCTGCGCCGCCTGCGCGAGGTGCCGGACGCCCAGTTCCAGACCTACGCGACCCGCGACGTCGCCTACATCCGCGAGCACTTCTTCGGCGCCGAGCCGGCGCTGGCCGAGCTCGGGAAGCTGCTGACCGACGCGAAGATCGCCGAGTGCTTCTTCACCTCGCGCGGCGGCCACGAGGCCCGCAAGGTCTACGCGGCGTACAAGGCGGCCGTCGAGTTCAAGGGCGCGCCGACCGTGATCCTCGCGCAGACGGTGAAGGGCTACACGCTCGGCCCGGGCTTCGAGTCCAAGAACGCCAACCACCAGATGAAGAAGCTGTCCGGCAAGGAGTTCCGCGCCATGCGGGACCTGCTGGAGCTGCCGATCCCGGACGCGAGGCTGGACGAGGAGCTCGTACCGTACGGGCACCCGGGCGCCGACTCGCCCGAGGTCCGCTACCTCCAGGAGCGCCGCGCCGCCCTCGGCGGCCCCGCCCCGGCCCGCCGGGTGCACGCGGTGGCCCTGCCCGAGCCCGCCGACCGCGCCTTCAGCGCCCTCCTCAAGGGGTCGGGCAAGCAGGAGATGGCCACCACCATGGCCTTCGTACGCCTGGCGAAGGAGCTGATGCGGGACAAGGAGACCGGCAAGCGCTGGGTCCCGATCGTCCCCGACGAGGCGCGTACGTTCGGCATGGAGTCGCTGTTCCCGTCGGCCGGCATCTACTCGCCGCTCGGCCAGACGTACGAGCCGGTCGACCGCGACCAGCTCATGTACTACAAGGAAGCCAAGGACGGCCAGATCCTCAACGAGGGGATCACCGAGGCCGGCGCGATGGCCGACTTCATCGCCGCCTCGACGTCGTACGCGACGCACGGCGAGCCGATGATCCCGTTCTACATCTTCTACTCGATGTTCGGCTGGCAGCGCACCGCCGACCAGATGTGGCAGCTCGGCGACCAGCTCGGCCGCGGCTTCATCGTCGGCGCGACGGCCGGCCGTACGACCCTGACGGGTGAGGGCCTCCAGCACGCGGACGGCCACTCGCACCTGATCGCGTCCACCAACCCGGCGTCGCTCAACTACGACCCGGCGTTCGCGTACGAGATCGCCGTCATCGTCAAGGACGGTCTGCGGAGGATGTACGGCCCCGAGGCCGAGAACGTCTTCTACTACCTGACCGTCTACAACGAGCCGAAGCCGCAGCCCGCGATGCCGGAAGGCGTCGAGGAGGGCATCATCAAGGGCCTCTACCGCTTCAAGGAGGCGGCGGACGCCACCCCCGAGACCCCGCGCGTCCAGCTGCTCGGCTCGGGCACGGCGATCCACTGGGCCCTGGAGGCGCAGGAACTCCTCGCCGCGGACTGGGGTGTCGCGGCCGACGTCTGGTCCGCCACCTCGTGGGGCGAGCTGCGGCGCGACGCGCTGGAGTGCGACGAGGCGCTGCTGCGCGGCGAGCTGCGCACGCCGTACGTCACCCGCGCGCTCGAAGGCGCGCCGGGCCCCGTCCTCGCGGTGAGCGACTGGATGCGTCAGGTCCCCGACCAGATCAGCCAGTGGGTCGAGCAGGACTACTCCTCGCTCGGTACGGACGGCTTCGGCCTCTCCGACACCCGCGAGGCGGCCCGCCGCCACTTCGGCGTCGACGCCCAGTCGATCGTGGTCGCGGCGCTCGCCCAGCTCGCCCGCCGGGGCGAGGTCAAGGCGGAGGCGGTGGCCGAGGCCCGTCAGCGGTACGGCCTGTAGGGGCTGCCGGCCAGGACCGCTCGCCGGGGCGCTGATCAGGACCGTTTGTCAGAGGCGGCGTGCATGATGACGTCATGCGCGCTGCCCGCCTGATCAAGATGGTGCTCCTGCTCCAGTCCCGCCCCTCCATGACCGCGGCCGAGCTGGCCCGTGAACTGGAGGTCTCCGAGCGGACCGTCACACGGGACGCGCAGGCGCTGTCGGAGGCGGGCGTTCCGGTGTACGCCGACCGGGGCCGGAGCGGGGGCTACCGGCTGATCGGGGGGTACCGCACCCGGCTGACCGGGCTGGCCCGCAGTGAGGCCGAGGCGCTGTTCCTGTCCGGACTGCCGGGCGCGCTGCGGGAGATGGGGCTCGACGACGCCGCGTCGGCCGCGCGGCTGAAGGTGTCGGCGGCGCTGCTCCCCTCGCTGCGGGACGCTTCCGACACGGCCGCGCAGCGGTTCCACCTCGATGCGCCCGGCTGGTATCAGGAGCCGGAGACGCCCGAGCTGCTGCCGGCGATCGCGGAAGCCGTCTGGGACGACCGGATGATCACCGGCCGCTACCGGCGCCGCCAGGGTTCTGAGGCGGAGCGGGAACTGGCGCCGTACGGCCTCGTGCTCAAGGCCGGGGTCTGGTACCTGTGCGCCCGCACGGACGGTGACTTCCGGGTGTACCGGATCGACCGCTTCACCGCGGTGGCCGTGTCCGAGGAGCATTTCGCACGGGACGAGGGCTTCGTGCTCCCGGAGTTCTGGGAGGAGCGGGCGGCCGATTTCGCCCGTTCGATCCTGCGTGCCGAGGTGGTGGTGCGGCTGTCGGAGGCGGGCGTGCGGCAGTTGCCGTACGCGATGGACCGCGCCGCGGCCCACGAGGCGCTGGACGCGGCGGGGCCGCCCGACGAACAGGGCCGGGTCACCGCGACCCTGCTCGTCGAGTCCCCCGAGGTGGCGCACGGCCAGCTCCTGCCGCTGGGCCCCGAGGTGGAGGTGCTGGAACCGGGCGAGCTGCGCGACCGGTTCGCGGAGACCGCGAGGCGGATGCGGGAGCTCTACGCGTAGGCGCTACCGGTAGTCGTCCACCGGGGCGTCCTTGTCACCCCAGACGACCTCCTTGAAGTAGAGCCAGGCGTCCGGCCGGGAACCGTCCGCGTCGGTGAAGCCGTACTCCTTGGCGAGCTGCCCGCTGGACAGCGACCGGCCGCTCCAGCGCCGCTTCCCGGGGCCGGCGGCCAGCGCCGCCACCGCGCGCCCCACGAGGACCGGGGACTCGGCGATCGCGAACTCCGGGACCTTCTCGACGGCGTCCCGCCAGGTGTCCTCGGTGACGCCCAGCCCGTCGAGCATCTGCTCGGAGCGCAGGAAACCGGGGGTGAGGGAGACCGCCGTGCCGTCGAAGTCCTTCAGGTCCTCGGCGAGACAGAACGCCATCCGGATCGGGGCGTTCTTGGTGAGGTCGTAGTAGAAGTTCTCGCGGTAGCGCCGGTTGGACTCCGCGGTGCCGTCGGTGACCTCGACGACCAGGCCGCCGGGGTTCCGCACCAGCAGCGGCAGGGCGAGACTGCTGGTGATGATGTGGCTGCGGACACCGAGTTCGAGCATCCGCATGCCCTTGTCGAGGTCGTACTCCCACATCCTGGGCTTCTCCTCGATAACCTCCCCCACCAGGTGCTCGCCGCCCCAGACGTCGTTGACCAGGATGTCCAGCCGTCCGTGGTCCCGGTCGATGCGCTCCACCAGGGCTCGCACCCGGTCGCGTTCCAGGTGGTCGGTGGGTACGGCGATCCCGGTGCCGCCCGCCGCGGTGACGAGTTCCGCGGTCTCCTCGATGGTCTCGCCGGGCCGTCCGACCTCGCTGACCTTCTCGCGGGTGGTGCGCCCGGTCACGTACACCGTCGCTCCCGCCGCCCCCAGTTGCACGGCGATCGCCCGCCCCGCGCCCCGGGTCGCCCCGGCCACCAGCGCGATCCTGCCGGTGAGGGGTGCGTCGTGCTCGCTCATGTCCGCTCCTTCGGTACCGCTGTCCGTGGCTCTTCGTCCCGTACGCGGCTCCACACTGACAGCGAAAGCCGACACCTTCTGTCGTGATTACTCCTCTCGACGTGTGTCCGGTAACGACACAGCCGCATCCGGGGGACAGGGCGTGCACGGGCCCGGGTCCAGGGCCGATGCTTGTCCCGTGATGGACGAGACGGAATTCTGGGAGATCATCGACACCACCCGCGAGGCCGCCGAGGGCGACCCCGAGGACCACGCCGACCTGCTGGTCGAGCAGTTGCTCCAGCGGGACCCCGATTCCGTGCTCGACTTCGCCAGACACTTCGAGGTCCGCTACAACCGCGCGTACCGCTGGGACCTGTGGGGCGCGGCGACCGTACTGCTCGGCGGTGCGAGCGACGACGCCTTCGACTACTTCCGCTGCTGGCTGATCGGCCAGGGCCGGGAGGTCTTCGAGGGGGCGCTGCACGATCCGGACAACCTGGCCGACCTCCTCGACGAGTTCGACGAGGAGGTCGACGGGGACGGCGAGGAGCTGGGGTACTCGGCGGACGAGGCGTACGAGCAGCTCACCGGCGCGGTCGCACCGGACCTGGGGGTCCCGGCACAGGCCCCGGAGCCGGAGGGCACACCGTTCGACTTCGAGGACGACGCGGCCCTGGCCGACCGCTACCCCCGGCTGTGGGAACGGTTCGGCAGGTACAGGTGAGGGGCTAACGGCCGTCGGGGGACGACGCGGCTGCCGGCTCCCGCCCGACGGTGCCCCGGGCTCCAGCGCGAGCAGGGCCACGTCGTCGTGCACGTTCTCCACCTTGCCCACGTAGCGCACCAGATCCCTGTGCACGGCCTCGTTGAGGGCCAGCAGGTCCCCCTCCGGTACGGAGGCGGCCAGCGCGGGCAGCCGCCGCGCGAGCGGGAAGAAGGCTCCCGAGGCGTCGCGCGCCTCCGTCACCCCGTCCGTGTGGGCGAGGATCCGGTCCCCGGGCTCCAGCGGCACGCAGACCACCGGGGCCGGGTCCGCCCCGGCCAGGCCGAGGCCCAGCGGCGGCGCCGGGTCCACCCGGATTTCCTGCGCCGCCCCGTCCCTCAGCAGCAGCGGCGGCGGATGGCCGCAGCTGACCACCCGTACGACGGCTTCTCCGTCGGGGAACTCCAGCACGACCGCGGTGGCGAAGAGCTCCGCGTGTTCCACGACGGTGGAGTCCACGACCAGTCGCCTGTCCAGCCGCGCCGCCACCCCCGCGAGGTCCTCCTCGTCCAGTACGGCTTCGCGGAAGGCGCCCAGCAGAGCGGCGACCGTGGAGACCGCTTCCAGCCCGTGTCCCCGCACGTCGGCCACCACGGCCCGTACGCAGCAGGGCCCTTCGCGCACGTCGTACAGGTCGCCGCCCACCAGCGTCCCGCGCTGCGCGGCCCGGTACAGCCCCGCGCACCGCACCCGGCCCACGGCGGTGGGCAGCGGCGGCAGTACGGCGAGCTGGGCGGCCTCGGCCACCGTGCGGACCGTCACCAGCTGCTGGTCGCGGCGGGTGCGCACCCAGGCGATGACCGCGCTGAGCACGACGACGACCACCACCGCGAGCAGGTCCGGGGTCTCGACGTCCCAGGTCCGGCGGCCGTACGGCAGGCTCAGCGTCACCAGGGTGAGACAGCCGAGCACCACGACGGTCACCGGGCCGTAGGCGAGCGCCGCGACCGGTGTCACGGCGACGACGAAGTAACCCAGCTGGAGGGTCTCGGGGGTGATGACCTGGGCGAAGGTGAGGAGCGCGAGGATCACCGCGGGCAGGGCCCTCAGCCAGCGCGGCTGCGGCGTTCCGCGCAGCCCGCCTGAGGTCTCTTCGGCACCTCTGGCCCGGACCGAGCTCATCGGACGAAGGGCCCGCGACCGGTCGCGCGGGTCGCTGACGAGGCAGCTGGGGTGGGCGGCATCCGGAGCTCCTTCATACCCCTCCCACTATGGCTCAGGCGGTCACCGCACGCCTGTCAGCGCACGTCCGTCAGCGCGCGCCCCATGAACACGTCGTCGACGTACTCCCCCGCAGGTGGAACTCGCCCGGCAGCACGCCCTCGACGGCGAATCCCTCGGCCTCGTACAGCGCACGCGCGGGCGCGTTGTGGCCGAGCACCCGCAGCGTCATCCGCACGGCGCCCTGGCGCCGCGCCGCGTCGAGGGACGCGCGCAGCAGCGCGCGCCCGGTCCCGCGGCCCCGTGCCCGCTCCGCCACGGCCAGGCCCTGGATCTGCCGGACGTGCGCGTTGGAGGCGAGCGGGGTGGGCGGGACCGTCCGGATGTATCCGACGATCACGCCGTCCGCCTCGGCCACCAGGATGTCCTCGGGCCGGTCGCTCCCGTCGAAGAACGGACCGTACGGCGGCTGCGGCCTCGGCTGCACGGAGTGCACGGGCGACCAGGTCTCCCGGTCGAGCGCGGCCAGTTCCTTGTCGTCGGCCCGCGTGGCGGGACGTATGGCGGGACGGAAGTGCGCGATGCGGGGCTCTGGCATGGCTGTCACTGTGCCATGCGGACCCGTCCGGGCCCGGACGGGGGCAGGATGGGCGGCATGCGAATTGCGGTCACCGGCTCGTCCGGTCTCATCGGTACGGCGCTCGTGCGCTCACTGCGCGCGGACGGACACGAGGTCGCCCGCCTGGTGCGGCGCGCGGCGCGGAGCGCGGAGGAGGTGACGTGGGACCCGGAGCGGCAGTACGTCGACGCCGGCGGGCTCGCCGGGTGCGAGGCGGTCGTCCATCTCGCCGGGGCGGGCATCGGCGACCACCGCTGGAGTGCTGCGTACAAGAAGGAGATCCGCGACAGCAGGGTCCTCGGTACGGCCGCGATCGCCGAGGCCGTCGCCTCCCTGGACGTGCCGCCGAAGGTTCTGGTGAGCGGTTCCGCGATCGGCTTCTACGGGGACACCGGGGACCGCGCGGTCGACGAGGACGCGCCGCCCGGTGACGGTTTCCTGCCGTCCGTGTGTGTGGAGTGGGAGGAGGCCGCAGCTCCGGCGCAGGAGGCGGGCGTACGGACGGTCTTCGCCCGCACCGGACTCGTGGTCGCACGCGAGGGCGGCGCCTGGGGAAGACTCTTCCCCCTGTTCAGGGCGGGGCTCGGCGGGCGGCTGGGGTCGGGGCGCCAGTACTGGAGCTTCATCGCGATGCACGACCAGATCGCGGCGCTGCGTCATCTGATCGACACCGGGTCGCTCTCGGGTCCCGTGAACCTCACGGCGCCGCGGCCGGTCACCAACCGGGAGGTCACGGAGGCGATGGGGCGGGTGCTGAAACGGCCGACGCCGTTCGCCGTGCCGGCGCCGGCGCTGCGGCTCGCGCTGGGCGAGCTCTCCGTGGACGTGCTGGGAAGCCAGCGGGCCCTGCCGCGGCGGCTGGAGGAGTCGGGCTTCTCGTTCGCGTTCCCGGAGATCGACGACGCGGTGCGGGCGGCGCTGCACCGACCCGTGCCGCACTGACCGATTCTGATCGTTCCTGTCCGCTATGCGATCGTCGCGCGACCATTGTGCTCCGGTTGTGCTCCAGTGCCCCGGTCGGTGCGCGACTGTGCCCTCCCACGTCCGCTTCTACGCTGCAACTCGAACTCGGGCATTCCGTGAACCTGCCGAGGGCATGAGTCCTCCCACGGTCACGCCGACCTCGGGGAGGGGCACGTGCTCACCACCGCACACCACGCGGACGTCGTCATTGTGGGGGCCGGGGTCGCCGGACTCTCCGCCGCTCACCGGCTGACCGGCGCCGGTGTAACGGTCGGCGTCCTGGAGGCAGCACCTCGGGCCGGCGGGCGGATGGCCACCGAGGAGGTCGACGGATTCCGGCTCGACCGTATCGGCCAGGTCCTCAGCACGGCGTACCCGGAACTGCTCCGCACACCGGGACTCGAAGGGCTCGCGCTGCGCACCTTCTCCCCCGGTGTCCTCGTGCACAGCGAAGGCCGCCACTACCGCGCCGGAGGAGCAGGGAGCGCGCGGGGCGCTCTCAGCGCCGCGCGCGCCCTGGCAAGCGCCCCGCGGCCCCCGTTCGGCGGCGCACTCGACCAGGCCCGCCTCGGCGCGGCGCTCGGGCGGTTCGCGGCCACCCCGGTGCGCCGCCTGGCGGCCCGTCCCGAACAAACCGCCGCCGAGGCCCTGTCCGGGCGCGGACTGCCGCCCCGTACGGTCGACGGTCTCCTGCGCCCGCTGCTGTCGGCGCTGCTCAGCGACCCGGACCTCACCACCTCCAGCCGGTGTGCCGACCTCGCGCTGCGCGGTTTCGCGCGCGGCAGGCTGTGCGTACCGGAGGGCGGGGCATCCGCGCTGCCCGAGCTGCTGGCCGCCACGCTGCCGCCGGGAACCGTGCGTACGGGCGTACGGGTGACCGCGGCTTCCACCACCTCCGTCACCACCGAGGAGCACGGCACGTTCGGCTGCCGCTCCCTCCTGCTGGCCACCGGCGCCCGCGCCGCCGCCGGCCTGCTGCCCGGTCTGCGGGTGCCGCCCTTCCACCCGGTGACCGTCCTTCACCACGCCGCGCCCACAACCCCGCTGGCGGACCCGTCCCTGCTGCTGGACGCCGACCGCAGCGGCCCCGTCTCGCACACCGCCGTACTCAGCGAGGTCGACCCGTCGCGCGCGCCGCGCGGCCGCGCGCTGATCTCCTCGACGGTCCTGGGCACTCCCCCGCCGGACGCCGACCGCGTGGTGCGCGCCCACCTGGCCAGGCTCTACGGCGTCCCCACGGACGACTGGGAACTCCTCGCGGTCCACCACGACAAGGAAGCGGTCCCGGCCATGCCGGCGCCGCACGACCTGCGCCGCCCCGTACGGCTCCTCTCGGGTCTGTACGTCTGCGGCGACCACCGCGAAACGAGCACGGTGCAGGGCGCGCTCCACTCGGGCCGCCGGGCCGCGCAGGAGATCCTCCGCGATTTCGGCATCCAGCCCGGTTACGCGGCCGGGGATCTGCGCGAGGCCGCCTGAGCCCCCGTGCGTCCGGGCCGCGGCAGGATCAGGACCTGCGGGGAACGGTCAAATCCGACCCCCGCAGGTCCTCTTGCCACCGCACCACGGTCCTCCCCGCTCCCGCCGCGCCGGACGAACCGTTCATCCGGGGCGAGGCACTGAGTGCCGCTCAGGTGAGGGTCCATGTCGCGGACCACCACCGCCGAACGAGCCGGAAAGGGCCCGGACGAGAGGAGTCCGCGCCCACCGGCGCGCCCTGCGGGGCTTGTTCCCCCGGGTGCCCGCCGGCGCCCGAGGAGCGGCGCTCCTCACCCCAGCGCCGCGACCCGGTCCCGGTAGCTGCGGACCGCCGCCGCGTCCCGGTACGGCTCAAGCCGCTTCTCGAAGTCCCGGACGTACTCCAGCGCCCGGGCCGACCGCATCTCCGTGGCCTGCTGCGCCGACTCCGCCGCCAGCGCGCACGCCTGGTCCAGCTCCCCGAGCCCGAGCCGCGCCGACGCCAGTACCACCCGGCAGAACAGCCGGCTGCGCGCATGGCCGGGCGGCCGCAACTGCAACGACCGCTCCGCGTGCTGCGCCGACGCCCGGTGCTGCTGGAGGTCCCGGTGGCAGTGCGCGAACTCGTCCGCCAGCTGCGCCTCGTCGAAGAAACGCGCCCAGTGCGGCAGCTCGTCCCCCGGCCGCGCCGCCTCCATCGCCCGCTCCGCCCGTACGAGCGAGGCCGTGCACGCCCGGACCTCCCCCAGCACCCCGTGTCCGCGCGCCTCCACCGAGTGCAGCAGCGCCTGCACGACGGCCGGCGCCGTGCTGCCCACACCCTGCTGCGCCACCCTGGCCAGTTGCACCGCCTCCCGCCCGTGCCCCAGATGGACGGCCTGCCGGCTCATGGTGGCCAGCACGTACGAGCCGTACGGCCGGTCGCCCGCCGCCTGCGAGAGGCGCAGCGCCTGGACGAAGTACCGCTGGGCGAGGCCGTGCGCCGCGATGTCGTACGACGTCCAGCCGGCCAGCCGGGTCAGGTCGGCGGCGGCCGCGAACAGCCTCCGCCCCGTCGCCTCCCCGTACGTACCGCGCAGCATCGGCTCCGCCTCGTGCTCCAGATAGCGCACGAGGGCCTGCCGGGCGTGCCCGCCGCCGTAGGCGTCGTCCAGCGTCCGGAACAGCTCGCCGACCGAGCGCAGCGCCGCGATGTCCCCCGTGGAGACGCGCTGCCCGGGGCTGCGGTCCGTCTGCCGCTGGCGGGGCATCGCGGAGCGGCCCGGAGCGGGAACCCGCGCCCCGGTCGCCCCGGTCACCGGCTGATCGGTGCGCGCGACCCGGTCGTCCGCCCGCCCGATCAGCCAGTCCCGGCTCGGGACGACGAGTCCGGCCGGGGTGAACGCGATCTTGCGCAGCTCGGCGTGGCTGCCGGAGTCCTTGCGCCACAGCCCGCTGACGATGTCGACGGCCTCCTCGGGGGTGGCCGCGAACTCCAGGCCCGCGTAGACGGGCGCACAGGCGTCCAGCCCGAGGTCCTGGGCGGTCAGCCGCCGCCCGAGGCGCCGGGCGAAGACCTCGGCGATCAGCGCGGGGGTGGTACCGCGCGGCTGCTGGCCGCGGAGCCAGCGGGTCACCGAGGTCTTGTCGTACCGGAGGTCCAGGCCGTGTTCCAGACCTAGCTGGTCCACCCGTCGGGCAAGGCCTGCGTTGGAGAATCCCGCTTCCGCGATGAGCGCGGCGAGCTGGCGGTTGGGGGTGCGCTGCGGAGGTCGTTCCGTCATCAGCTGTGCGGTCTCCTGCCTTCTGGGCTCCGGGAGCAGCCCTCATGGAACGGCGCGAATTTAGCTGCACCCGCAGACCGCTCCGGCCCCTTCCACCCACATTCATCCGATCGTGTGAGGATTTGTGGGAACGCTGACGAAAACGACCTGCCCGGCGGCCGGAACCGTCGCCGCCGTACAGTGGCTGGGGCGCGATACGTGCACGGTGAAGGTTCTAAGGAGGCGTTGCCGTGAGTGAGCTGCGGTTTGTCCGACTGGGGTTCGGCGAGGAAGCCGTCGAGTACCAGGAGGCCTGGCAGAAGCAGCGCGAGGTGCACGCCGCACGGTTCGCGGACGAGATCCCGGACACGTGCCTGCTCCTCGAGCACCCGCCCGTCTACACGGCGGGACGGCGTACGGCGGACAGCGAGCGGCCGCTGGACGGCACGCCCGTGGTGGACGTGGACCGCGGCGGCAAGATCACCTGGCACGGCCCCGGCCAGCTCGTCGGCTACCCGATCATGAAGCTGCCGCGTCCGGTCGACGTGGTGGCGCACGTGCGCCGCCTGGAGGACGCCCTGATCCGTGCGTGCGCGGAGTTCGGCGTCGAGACGTCCCGGGTCGAGGGCCGCAGCGGCGTGTGGGTGCTCGGCGACCCGGTGGAGCAGCGCCAGGCGCTCGGCGGGCTCTCCCTGGACTTCGACCCGCGGCTCCAGGACGAGGAGTTCGACCCGCGGCTGAACGGTCCCGAGTACGCCCCGTCCAACGCCGGCCAGCGCCGCGAGGACCGCAAGCTCGCCGCCATCGGGATCCGCGTCGCCAAGGGCGTCACGATGCACGGCTTCTCGCTGAACGTGAATCCGGACAACACCTGGTTCGACCGGATCGTGCCCTGCGGCATCCGCGACGCGGGCGTCGCCTCGCTCGCGGGCGAGCTCGGCCGGGAGATCACCGTCGACGAGGTCCTGCCGGTCGTCGAGAAGCACCTGCGGGACGTACTGGAGAACGCGGATCCGGCCCCCCGGATCATCGAGAAGGCCTCCGCCTAGGAAGCCCCGGGAATGCGCTCCTCTGGCCACGGGTTGGCGGGACGTAATCCCCATACAAATATCGGGCGTACCCTGGTGGGCGCCGAAGAATCGAAGTCGTAGGGAGCCGGACGTGTCCGCAGTCGCACCCGACGGACGCAAGATGCTGCGCCTGGAGGTCCGGAACAGCCAGACCCCCATCGAGCGCAAGCCCGAGTGGATCAAGACCCGGGCGAAGATGGGCCCCGAGTACACCAAGATGCAGGCCCTGGTGAAGGGCGAAGGACTGCACACGGTGTGCCAGGAGGCCGGCTGTCCGAACATCTACGAATGCTGGGAGGACCGCGAGGCCACCTTCCTCATCGGCGGTGATCAGTGCACCCGGCGCTGTGACTTCTGCCAGATCGACACGGGCAAGCCCGCCGCGCTCGACCTGGACGAGCCGCGCCGCGTGGGCGAGTCCGTCGTCACGATGGACCTGAACTACGCCACCATCACCGGCGTCGCACGCGACGACCTGGAGGACGGCGGCGCCTGGCTGTACGCGGAGACCGTGCGCCAGATCCACGCGATGACGTCGGAGCGCGCGGAGGGCCGCACCAAGGTCGAGCTCCTCATCCCCGACTTCAACGCGGTCCCCGAGCAGCTGGCCGAGGTCTTCTCGTCCCGCCCCGAGGTGCTCGCGCACAACGTCGAGACGGTGCCGCGCATCTTCAAGCGCATCCGCCCCGGCTTCCGCTACGAGCGCTCCCTCGAAGTGATCACGCGCGCCCGCGAGGCGGGCCTGGTCACCAAGTCGAACCTCATCCTCGGCATGGGCGAGGAGCGCGAAGAGGTCAGCCAGGCGCTCCAGGACCTGTACGACGCGGGCTGCGAGCTCATCACGATCACGCAGTACCTGCGCCCCTCCCCGCGCCACCACCCGGTCGAGCGCTGGGTGAAGCCGCACGAGTTCGTGGAGCTGAAGGAGGAGGCCGAGGAGATCGGCTACTCCGGTGTGATGTCCGGGCCGCTGGTCCGTTCCTCGTACCGCGCGGGCCGGCTCTTCGGCCAGGCGATGGAGCGGCGCGGCGCGCTGACCACAACCCCCACTGTGTGAATCCAGGCACAAGCGATTACCGGTCAGCAGTGGCCAGGGCGACGCGGCCCGCACAGTCCCCGCAGGTCGGGGAAGGTGCGGGCCGCATCCGTGTCCCGGCCCGCGCCCCGGACGTACGCCTCAAGGATTCATGGGTGTTTGACCGCCCGGCCATGCGCTGGTAACACCAATCAGTGACCCTGGGCTTACACACAGCTGCACTCCAGCACCCGCGCCTGCGTCCGCACGCGCACCCGCACATCCCACCCGTTCCCGAGTCACCGCTCCCGAGGGGGATCCCCACCATGCCGGCCGCGACGCCCGTCCACGCAGCGACGACGCCAGTCACCCGCGCCACCGCCATCCCGTCCGTCACCACCGCCCTGCGCGCCGTCGAGTCGCTCCTGATGGGCGGCGGACAGCGCACCGCCCGCCGCAACGCCTGGACGTCGGTGCTCGAGGACCGGCGCAGGGCCAAGGACCGGGTCGAGGCCGAGCGCGTACTGGAGGCCGGGGCGGCCCGTACTTCCCGGGCAACGTAAACTTCAGGCATGGCGAGGAAGGAACGCGCAGACAACGCGGACACTGCGAACCCCGGGCGACTCAAGCAGATTGCCCTGACCTACAAGATGACCCGGCGGGCCGACTCGAAGGTGGGTCTTGTCGTCGCGGCTGTGGGCATCGTCACCTTCGGTGTCTTCCTCGCGATCGGCTTCTTGATCGATCACCCGGTCTACCTGGGCATTCTTGGCTTCCTGCTGGCTTTCCTCGCGATGGCGATCGTCTTCGGACGCCGTGCCGAGCGAGCGGCGTTCGGGCAGATGGAGGGGCAGCCGGGCGCCGCGGCCTCCGTGCTGCAGAACGTCGGCCGGGGCTGGTCGACGACTCCGGCGGTGGCGATGAACCGCAGCCAGGACGTCGTGCACCGGGCGGTCGGCAAGGCCGGCATCGTCCTGGTGGCCGAGGGCAACCCCAATCGGCTCAAGAGCCTGCTGGCGTCCGAGAAGAAGAAGATGGCGCGCATCGTGGTGGACGTACCGGTCCACGACATCATCGTCGGCAACGACGAGGGCCAGGTGCCGCTGAAGAAGCTGCGCACCACGATGCTCAAGCTGCCGCGCGTCCTCACGGGTCCGCAGGTGACGACGGCCAACGACCGGCTGCGCGCGATGGGCGACCTGATGTCGAACATGCCCCTGCCGAAGGGGCCCATGCCCAAGGGGATGCGCATGCCGCGCGGCGGAAAGATGCGCTGAGAGCCTTCCGCTCCTCCCGTACGCCACCAGGACATACGGACATACACCGAAGGGCGGCCCGGAACCGATGAGGTTCCGGGCCGCCCTTCCTTCGTCTCCTTCGTCCGCCCCTGCCCGGCTACGGGCGCGTCAGAGCCGGACCTGGACGGCGCGCGCGAGGCGGTCGTGCAGGCCCCGGCCGTCGCGGTCCCAGACCAGGGCCGGGATCGCGAGGCACAGGAGCACGCTGCGGACGAACGTCCGGCCGAAGCCGAGGCGGTCCCCGTTCTCGGCGACGACGCGCAGGCCGAAGAGGCGCTTGCCGGGGGTGGAGCCGATCGTGCCGACGGTGAGCACGCTCAGTACGAGCAGCACGCCCAGCGCCCAGTTGCCCGACGCCTGCGCGTCACCGCCGGTGAGCAACCCGTATGCGATCAGCATGCAGAGCGCCCAGTCGGCGAAGAGGGCGCCGAAGCGCCGGCCGAGCGGGGCGACGGCGCCCGGCCCGTGCTCCGGCAATCCGAGCCGCTCGCCGCGGTACCCGGTGTCGGCACCCATCTGCTTGGCGGCTTCGCCCGGCCCGGAGAGCCACGATCCAATTGCTTGCCTGTTGTCCACCCGTCCACGGTACTGCGCCCGCTTTCATATCCTGGAGGCCGGGGCCGCCCGGAGCCGGTCCGGTTAACTTGGGCGAAACAAATGGGTCATGCTTGAGAAATCCGGTTTGCCTATGGTCGGGTCCAGCGTGTGCCACCGCACTGGCCGCACGAAGAGCTGCAACCCCATCCCCACCGGGTGGGAGTAGGAGGAGTTGGATGTTCCAGAACGCCGACGACGCGAAGAAGTTCCTCGCCGACGAAGACGTCAAGTTCGTCGACGTCCGGTTCTGCGACCTGCCCGGAGTGATGCAGCACTTCACGATCCCGGCCGCGGCGTTCGACCCGACCGAGGAGCTGGCCTTCGACGGATCGTCGATCCGCGGTTTCCAGGCCATCCACGAGTCCGACATGGCGCTCCGTGCGGACCTGTCGACGGCACGCATCGACCCGTTCCGCAAGGACAAGACGGTCAACATCAACTTCTTCATCCACGACCCGATCACGGGCGAGCAGTACAGCCGTGACCCGCGGAACGTGGCGAAGAAGGCCGAGGCGTACCTGGCGTCCACCGGCATCGCCGACACGGCGTACTTCGGCCCGGAGGCCGAGTTCTACGTGTTCGACAACGTCCGCTTCCAGACCTCCGCGAACGAGTCCTTCTACCACATCGACTCCGAGGCCGGCGCCTGGAACACCGGTGCGGTCGAGAACAACCGCGGTTACAAGGTCCGTTACAAGGGCGGCTACTTCCCCACCCCGCCGGTCGACCACTTCGCCGACCTGCGCGCCGAGATCTCCCTGGAGCTGGACAAGAACGGCCTCCAGGTCGAGCGCCAGCACCACGAGGTCGGCACGGCCGGCCAGGCCGAGATCAACTACAAGTTCAACACGCTGCTCGCCGCGGCCGACGACCTGATGCTCTTCAAGTACATCGTGAAGAACGTCGCCTGGCGCAACGGCAAGACCGCGACCTTCATGCCGAAGCCGATCTTCGGTGACAACGGCTCGGGCATGCACGTCCACCAGTCGCTGTGGTCCGGCGGCAACCCGCTCTTCTACGACGAGCAGGGTTACGCGGGCCTCTCGGACATGGCGCGGTACTACATCGGCGGCATCCTCAAGCACGCCCCGTCGCTCCTGGCCTTCACCAACCCGACGGTGAACTCCTACCACCGCCTGGTGCCCGGCTTCGAGGCCCCGGTCAACATGGTCTACTCGCAGCGCAACCGCTCGGCGGCCATGCGCATCCCGATCACGGGCTCGAACCCGAAGGCCAAGCGCGTCGAGTTCCGCGCCCCGGACCCGTCCTCGAACCCGTACCTCGCCTTCTCGGCGCTGCTGATGGCGGGCCTCGACGGCGTGAAGAACAAGATCGAGCCGGCCGAGCCGATCGACAAGGACCTCTACGAGCTGGCTCCCGAGGAGCACGCGAACGTCCAGCAGGTCCCGACCTCGCTCCCGGCCGTCCTCGACGCGCTCGAGGCGGACCACGACTACCTGCTGGCCGGCGGTGTCTTCACCCCCGACCTGATCGAGACGTGGATCGACTACAAGCGCGTGAACGAGATCGCCCCGATCCAGCTCCGCCCGCACCCGCACGAGTTCGAGCTGTACTTCGACCTCTAAAGATCACGAGATCACGTCCTGAGGGCCGTCACCCCCGCGTCGCGCGGGGGTGACGGCCCTCAGGCGTCCGTCGTTCCTGGGTCAGCGGCCGTAGCGGATCAGAGCGCGCACCATCCGGCAGGTCGTGTCCGACGGCGGGTGTATGCCGACGAGCTCCGCCATGGTGCGTATCTTGTCGTTGGACGCCTGCGCCGGGTGGTACACACCGGTGTCGAGCAGCGCGATGGCAAGGCGCATCGCCTTGAGGCGGCGGTTGTGGGTCTCGTACCACGCGCGCGGCCGCCCGGCCGGCAGTGGGGTCTTCGACAGGGCCTGCGGAGCGAGCGGAAGCAGTGCGGCTGCGGCCATGGGCGTCCTCCTGGGGGCGCTCGGGAACCCTCTCTGACACCCTCGATTTTACTGCCCGCCACTGACAATCGGCCCTGGCCAGACCTTGTGCGGCGGGTGCTTGAAGATACGGTTGGGGCCATGGAGATCTGGATCAATCCCGCCTGCTCGAAGTGCCGCGGCGCGGTGCGTCTGCTGGACGAGGAGGGGGCCCAGTACACGGTGCGCCGCTACCTCGAGGACGTACCGACGCAGGACGAGATCCGTGCGGTGCTGGAGCGGCTCGGGCTCGAACCGTGGGACATCACGCGCACGCAGGAGGCCGCGGCGAAGGAGCTGGGGCTCGGGGAGTGGGCCCGGGACGCCGGTTCGCGGGACCGGTGGATCGCGGCGCTCTCGGAGCACCCGAAGCTGATCCAGCGGCCGATCATCACGGCCGAGGACGGTACGGCCGTGGTGGCCCGCACGGACGAGGCGGTACGGGACGCCATGTCGCGGCGGTGAGGCCCCGGGCCGGCGTGCGGGCACGGGTCCCCACCGCCGGCCGGGTCAGGAGACGCGTTCGTCCTCGCCCGCGGTCTTCGCCGTCGCCAGTGCGATGCGGTTCCAGGTGTTGATCGTGAGGATCAGGGCCAGGAGCTGGGCCAGTTCCTTGTCGTCGAAGTGGGCGGACGCCCGTGCGTACACGTCGTCCGGCAGCCCGCCGTCCGCGATCAGCGTCACCGCGTCCGTGAGGGCCAGGGCGGCCTGCTCCTTCGCGGTGAAGAAGTGCGCGGCCTCCTTCCACACCGCGACCATGTGCAGCCGCTCCTCGCTCTCGCCCGCCCTGCGCGCGTCGGAGGTGTGCATGTGCAGGCAGTACGCGCAGTGGTTGAGGTGCGAGGAGCGGATCTGCACCAGCTCCACGAGCGCCGGGTCGAGGCCCTCGCGGGCGGCGGCGTCGAGGCCGATCACCGCTCTGAACGCCTTGGGCGCGCTCTTGGCGAAGTTGAGGCGGGTGGCGGAGGGGGCGGGGGCGGAGGGGTTCTGCTGGAGCTCTGTCGTCGTCATGGATACGAATCTACGAGCGCGGGCGACCGGAGGAGAGGTGCATTCGAGTGGCACGATCGTGGGTCAATTCCGCGGAGGGGCTCGGCAGCGATCTGCACCTGGAGCTGGAGAAGGCGGGGGCCGGCAGCCGGCGCGCCGTGCTCATGCGGGCGCTGCGTGAAGCGGTCCGCAGCGGGCGGCTCGCTCCGGGGACGCGGTTGCCGCCGTACCGCTCCCTCGCCGCCGACCTCGGGCTCGCCCGCAACACCGTCGCCGACGCGTACGCCGAGCTGGTGGCGGAGGGCTGGCTGACGGCCAGGCAGGGGTCCGGCACCCGGGTCGCCCAGCGGGCGGAGCCGGCCGCGCCCGTGCGGCGGGCACGCACTCCGGCGCGGGCCACCCGGCCGGCGTACGACCTGGTCCAGGGCCGGCCGGACCCTTCCGTGTTCCCGCGCGGCGCCTGGCTCGCTTCGGCCCGCCGGGCGCTGACCGCCGCGCCCCACGACGCCTTCGGGCCCGGTGATCCGCGGGGCAGGGCGGAGCTGCGGCAGGCGCTGGCGGAGTATCTGGCGCGGGTGCGCGGGGTACGGGCGGACGCCGGGCGGATCGTGCTGTGCTCGGGGGCCGCGCACGCGCTGCGGCTGCTGGCGGAGGTGGTGGGCGGGACGTGGGCGGTGGAGGAGTACGGACTGCCGTTCCACCGCGCGCTGCTGACCGGTGAGGGGGTGCGTACCGTGCCGGTCGGGGTCGACGGGGGCGGGGCCAGGGTGGACGAACTGGCCGGGCCGAAAGCCGTACTGCTCACCCCCGCGCACCAGTTCCCGACGGGCGGGCCGCTGCGTCCGGAGCGGCGCGCGGCCGTCGTGGACTGGGCGCGGGCGACGGGCGGGCTGGTCCTGGAGGACGACTACGACGGTGAGTTCCGTTACGACCGGCAGCCGGTGGGCGCGGTGCAGGGGCTCGATCCGGACCATGTGGTGCTGATCGGATCGGTCAGCAAGAGCCTCTCCCCCACCCTGCGGATCGGCTGGATGGTGCTGCCGGAGCGGCTCGTGGACGACGTCGCGGCGGCGAAGGGCGAGCGCGAGCAGTGGTCGAGCGCGACGGAGCAGCTGACGCTGGCGGACTTCGTCGCCTCGGGTGCGTACGACCGTCATGTGCGCAGGATGCGACAGCGTCACCGGCGCAGGCGCGACCGGCTGGTCGCGGTGCTGGCCGAGCGTGCGCCGCACGTGCGCGTGACGGGGATCGCGGCGGGGCTGCACGCCGTGCTCGAACTGCCGCCGGGCACCGAGCGGGCGGTGGTGAAGGCGGCGGCGTGGCAGGGGCTGGCGGTGGAGGGGCTTTCCGACTACCGGCATCCGGGGAGCGTCCGCGGGACGGGGGCGGGAGACGGCTCCGGGGACAGCGCCGGGGGCGGCGGGCGCGACGGGCTGGTCGTGGGCTACTCGACGCCGGCCGAGCACCTGTACGCGGGGGCGCTGGACGCGCTGTGCCGGGCGCTGCCGCCCGCCTGATGCGGAAGTCGCCGCCCGGTCCGCTGTGCCGGGGGTGCCTCCGCGCCGGCTGTGAGCGGGCCGCGTCCGGGCGGACTCGCGGACCGGGCCCGTCCGGCGGCCGGGCGGCGCGAACCGTGCGGACGACGCGGCCGGCGCAGAGGCACCGCCCCGCCTCAGCGCCCCAGTCGCGCCTCCGCGTCGGCCAGGATCTCCGTGACGCGCAGCCCGAAGGCCGCGTCGCACGGATGCGCCTCTCCCGTCCGTACGGAGTGCAGCAGCGCGTCGACGGCCGCGTGGAAGGCCCCGGCCGCACTGCCCCACGGAGGCAGTGCGGCCACGCCCGCCGTGCCCCGCAGTTCGACCGCCGCACCCGCCGCACCCGCCGGGGCGCTCAGGCTGAGCGTCACCGTGCTCGACGCGCCCGAGGCGTGGCACAGGACGAGGTGGACGGTGTCTCCGGGGCCCGACGCCGCGGTCACCGACGTGACGTCGCCGAGCACCGGCAGCAGTACGGACAGGGCGTGCGGTCCCACGTCCCACAGCGCGCCCTTCTCTCCACGCCACGGCGAGACGGCGTACGGGCTGTCCGCGCCGGGGGAGAACAGCGCGCCGAGCCACCGTGCGTGTGCGGTGAACCAGCCGCCAACCGCGCCCTGTTCGGCGGTCCACCGCGCCGTTCCGGTCGCGAAGCGCAGGGTGAAGAAGACCACCGACGCCACGCCCGCCTTCTCCGTCGCCCCGGCGACCTCCCGTGCCCCCGCCACCGTCGTCGCGACCGGCTTGTCCAGCAGCACGTGGCATCCGGCGGCCGCGGCCCGTACCGCCAATGGGGCCTGGACGTCGGGCGGCAGGGCGATCGCCACGGCGTCGCACGCGGCGAGGAGGGCGTCGACGTCGTCGTACGCCGTGGTGGCGTGGGCGGCGGCGAGGGCGGCGGCCGCCTCGGGCCTGCGGCCCCACACGCCCGCGAATTCGATACCGGGGTGCGCCGCGAGCGCGGGTCCGTGGGTGCCGGCCGCCCAGGGGCCGGTGCCGAGGAGTCCGATGCGCGGCTTGCTCAACGATTCGGTCATGCCCGCCAGTGTGCCCGCGGGGCCGGGGAACCCGCAGGTCTCCCGGCCTTCGCGGCCGGTGCGTGACCGGCGAACGCCCGTGATCCGCCGGAAACCTGAGTAACACGGGGTTCACCATCGGGCAACGGACGGGAAATCAGCGCTTGCGAAGCTGCGCTCATCAGCCGCAGCCCCGCAGCAGCACACCGCAGCACCACAAAGGATGGCGTCCGTGACCTTCAAGGCCGAGTACATCTGGATCGACGGCACCGAGCCGACCGCCAAGCTCCGCTCGAAGACGAAGATAATGGCGGATTCCGCCGCGGACGTCACCGAGCTGCCCATCTGGGGTTTCGACGGGTCCAGCACGAACCAGGCCGTGGGCCACGCGTCCGACCGCGTGCTGAAGCCGGTGTTCTCCTGCCCGGACCCGATCCGCGGCGGTGACGACATCCTCGTCATGTGCGAGGTCCTGAACATCGACATGACGCCGCACGAGTCCAACACGCGTGCGCTGCTGCGCCCGGTCGCCGAGCAGTTCGCCGACCAGGAGCCGATCTTCGGCATCGAGCAGGAGTACACCTTCTTCGACGGTGCCCGTCCGCTCGGCTTCCCGGTGGGCGGCTTCCCGGCCGCGCAGGGCGGTTACTACTGCGGCGTCGGCGCGGACGAGATCTTCGGCCGTGAGATCGTCGAGAAGCACCTCGACCACTGCCTCGCCGCCGGCCTCGGCATCTCCGGCATCAACGCCGAGGTCATGCCCGGCCAGTGGGAGTTCCAGGTCGGCCCGCTGGCGCCGCTGGAGGTCGCCGACCAGCTGTGGGTCGCCCGCTGGCTGCTGTACCGCACCGCCGAGGACTTCAACGTGTCCGCGACCCTCGACCCGAAGCCGGTCAAGGGCGACTGGAACGGCGCGGGCGCGCACACCAACTTCTCGACGAAGGCGATGCGCGAGGGCTACGACGCGATCATCACCGCGTGCGAGTCGCTGGGCGAGGGATCGAAGCCGATGGACCACGTCAAGAACTACGGCGCGGGCATCGACGACCGCCTGACCGGACTGCACGAGACCGCCCCGTGGAACGAGTACAGCTACGGCGTCTCCGACCGCGGCGCCTCGGTCCGTATCCCGTGGCAGGTCGGCCAGGACCGCAAGGGCTACATCGAGGACCGCCGTCCGAACGCCAACGTCGACCCGTACGTCGTGACGCGCCTGATCGTCGACACCTGCTGCACCGCGATGGAGAAGGCCGGCCAGGTCTGATCCCCGCTCCCGGCCTCCCGTCGAAGGGGCGCCCGCCGATCCGGCGGGCGCCCCCTTCGCGTACCCCGGTCCGGCGTGCCGCAGGCGCCCGGCCGTACGGAGGCCGGGGGAAAGGGGGGGCTGCTGCCGGGGAAAGGGGGGCTGCTGCCGGCGGCGGGCATCTGCTTCAATGGGGCGCATGACCGGCCACCAGGACACCGCGACAGCGCGTCGCAGCGACCTCGAGCCGTTCTGGCCTTCCCGTCAGCATCACGACTTCGACCGGGTGTGTTGTCGCGCGAGGAACGCGCGGGCCCTCTAAAGCCGTTCACACCGGTCTTCGGTCCGCGCGCAGCACGACGCAGTACGTCCTCGACGACTCCTCCGCGCGAAAGAAGCTGACCTCTCATGGCGAACACCCGTCCCTTCTCCGCCGCTTCCCAGTCCTCCGCCGTCATCGGCCGCCACCGGCTGCGGGCCGTCGAACGGCACGAGGGGGCACGTACCGGCGGGGCTCCCGGCCGGGCCCTCGACATGGGCGACTTCCTGCCGCCGGGCGCCACTTGGCTGCCCGCGCCCGAGCACACGCTGCCCGCGCTGCCGGGCCGGCCGCCGATGGTCGGGTACCTCGTGCTCGTACCGGCCGACCGGCAGCCCGCCGTCACGCCCGTCACGCCCGTCACGGAAAAGGCGACGGGAGGGGCCGCGGAAGAGGAGGGGGCCGGGGCCCGGGGCAACGGGCCCGTGCGGATCGACGGCGCCGGGCGCACCGCCGCCGTGGACGGGCGGACGCTGGACCTCACGTACCTCGAATTCGAGCTGCTCGCCCACCTGGTGGCGCATCCCCACCGGGTGCACACGCGCGACCAGCTGGTGTCCACGGTGTGGGGCTACGGGCATGTGGGTGACGGCAGGACCGTCGACGTCCACATCGCGCGGCTGCGCCGCAAGCTGGGCGCCGAGCACCGCGGCAGGATCCAGACGGTGCGGCGCGTGGGGTACAAGTTCACGCCCTGAGGCCCTGAGGGGTACGGCGGAGGGGCTGCCCGCCCGGCGCGGCGGTACGGGCAGCCCCGGCCCTCAGTCCGCCGTACGGGCCGTGCGGGCGCGGAAGCGGGCCACCGCGCCCAGCAGCAGGTCGACCGCCAGGAACACCAGCAGGCTGATGCCCAGCAGCGGTACGAACCAGCCCACCAGCACGGTGAGTGCCGCCAGGGGCAGCAGTGCCGTGACCGGCGCCTTCCGCCAGGCGCCGCGCGGCACCGGGCGGCCCGCGGACAGCCTGCGTTCCTTCGTCGGCCTGCGCAGCCACCACATCCGGTAGCCCCAGACGATGAGCAGGATCAGGGACGCCGCGAGGGCTGCCAGGGCCAGTTGGTTGACCAGGCCGAGGAGGACGCCGGTGTGGGCGTCGATGCCGAACCGGGTGAGCTGGGCGAGCAACGGATAGTCGGCGAAGCGCAGTTCGTCGATGACCAGGCCGTCGGAGGGATCGACGGCGACCGAGTCCAGGTGGACCGGGAACTGGGTGTCGGTCTCCTTGACGACGTAACCGCTGCCCTCGCTCGGCAGGATCACCGAGAGCTTCCCCTCGATCCCGGCCTGGCGGGCGGCCGCGAGCGCGTTGTCGATGCCGATGTCCGTGCCGGCCGTGCCCTCGTGGGAGCCCGCGTCGCCGTGGCCCTCGTGGCCTTCGTGTTCCCCGCCGCCGCCTCCGCCGCCCTCGGCGAGTGCCGCGGAGACGACCGGGGTCGCGCCGCCGAGCTGGTCCTGTACGGCGCCGATGTTCTCGCCCGCGTAACGCGACCAGGTGAGACCCGTCGCCGAGAGCAGGACGAGTCCGAGCACCGCCACCGTGCCGAGGGCCCCGTGCCGGGACAGCGTCCTGCGGCGGCCCCTCGCCCCGCGCTCGGGGACGATCAGGTCGCGCTTCGCCGTGCGCCTGCGGCCCAGCCACAGGAACAGGCCGCCCAGCGCGACCACCCACAGCCAGCTCGCGGCGAGTTCGCCGTAGTGGCGGCCGAGGTCTCCGAGGTGCAGGTCGCGGTGGAGCTCGTCGAGCCAGGTACGCAGCGGCAGGGCGCCGGAGGAGCCGTAACTGGTCAGCTCGCCCCGTACTTCCGCGGTGTACGGATCGACGAAGACGGCGAGCGACTTGCCCTCCTCGACCTCGGGCGTCGTCATCAGCACCCTGGTGGTCGCGCCGTCCTCGGCGGAGGGCCAGACGGCGGTCACCGTGCCCTTGGGATGGGCGGCGCGGGCGGCCGCGAGCTGGTCGCCGAGCGGCAGCGAGCGTTCGCCGACCGGGGTCTCCAGCTCATGGCTGTAGATGAACTTCTCGGCCTGGAAGGAGAGCGCGTAGAGGAGGCCGCTGGTGGCGGCGATCAGCAGGAGCGGGGCTATCAGCAGGCCCGCGTAGAAGTGGACGCGCAGGACGAGGGGGCGCAGGGCGCTCCAGGTGGTTCCGCGTCCGCCGGCGGCGGGTGCCGGACCGGCTTCCGCATCCGCATCCGCTTCCGCGTCCGTTTCCTGCGCGGGTTGTGCGAGTTGTGCGGGCTGTACGGGGTCGTCAATGGCCATGACTGTCCTCGGAGTTGTCGACGGGGTGACCTGGGTCACGGGGTCGGTGGAGCGGCCCCCTGGTCACGCGGTCGGACAGTGGTCAGACAGTGGGAAGGGCGGGGGCCGTGGCGCGGGTACTCCGGACCCGCGGCGGCCCGCGCCGCGACAGCGTGTGCGCGAGGACGACGCCGTGGCCGTGGCGGCGAGTGGAGCGGGGGCCCCGGGGGCGTACCCGCTCCGGCAGCTCCGGGGGCCGTACGACGGCGAGCAGCAGCCGCAGCGGGGTGAAGGCCGACGCGTCGACGGCGCGTGCGAGCCGGAAGAAGGCCGCCTCGCCGCGCGCCAGCCACAGACCGCAGACGAGGGCCGCGACGAGGTGGGCGGCGGTCATCGCGAGCGGGGAGGAACCCTGGGCGGGGACGGACCCCGCGGCCGCCATGGCTTCGGGGTCCATGAACTGTTGGTGCGTGACGGACATCCGGTGGTGGCCGGCGCCCGACTCCTGCGCCGTACCGAAGACGAGGTGCAGTACGCCCTGTACGGCGAGGAGGCCGCCGCCGACGGCGAAGACCCCGTGCCGCCTGTGACCCGCGGCCCACGCGAGCCCGGCCGTCACCGCGAAGGCCGCGAGCAGCCCCGGAACCGGAACCCCGTGCCCGGACAGGGAGGAATGGCCCACGGCCGCCGCGAGGACGCACACCGCCGCGAAGAGTGCGGCTCGCAGTGCGCGCAGGGGTGACCGGGCGTCCGTCATGGTCCGCACATGCTGCCACTCCGGGGGCCCTGGTGGGGACATCGGTGCAGGACACAGCTGTGCGGCGAGGAGGGGCCGGGGGTGGTGGCAGGTACACCCCGGGTCCGGGTGCGGAACCCCGTGACCTTGGAGGCGGCCTCAGGCAAGACTGGGCGCGTGCCCGGCGTACGGGCCGCCGAGGAGAGGGTTGAACAGCATGATGGCGACCAGAATACGCGGCACGTTCCTTGCCGGTGTGCGGGGACTGGCACTGACGATCATGTCGCTCACGGCATCGGTCGTCCTGTCCACGTTCACGGTCGTCTCCCTCGCGCTCATCCCGATCGGGATCGGCCTCTTCACCACCCCTGTCGTTCTGACCGCGCTCCGCGGCTACGCCGATCGGCGGAGGCTCCTCGTGGCGAAGTGGTCGGACGCGCGCATCCCGGTCCCGTACCGCCGGATGCCCGCCGACCTGCGCGGCGGCCTCGTCGGACAGGTCGAGCGGTGCGTGCTGATGCTGAGGGACCCGGCGACCTGGCGGGACTTCCTGTGGCTCCAGGTGGACATGACGGCCGGCTGTCTCAGCGCGTTCCTGCCCGCCGCGCTGTTGCTCTATCCGCTGGAGAGCCTGGTGCTGGCGGCGGGGCTGTGGCGGGTGTTCGAGAACGATCCGTACCGGTACGGCCCCGTCCCCGTCGACAGCCAGGGGACCGCACTCCTCGCGGTCGCGCTCGGCATCGCCCTCTTCCACGTGGCCATGCGCTACAACCCGGCGCTGCTGCGCGCCCACTTCACCCTCACCGGGTCGCTGCTGCGCCCCACCCACGAGATGGTGCTCGCCCGGCGCATCGACCACCTGACCGAGACGCGGCACGACGCCGTCGGCACCTCGGCCGCCGAACTGCGCCGTATCGAGCGGGACCTGCACGACGGCGCGCAGGCCCGGCTGGTCGCCATGGGCATGAACCTCTCCACCATCGAGGCGCTCGTCGAGAAGGACCCTGCCCAGGCCAAGAAGCTCCTCGCCATCGCCCGCGAGTCCTCCGCCGAGGCCCTGACCGAACTGCGCGACCTGGTGCGCGGCATCCACCCGCCGGTGCTCGCCGAACGCGGACTCGGCGACGCGGTACGGGCGTTGGCGCTGCGCCTGCCCGTCGAGACGGAGGTGACGGTGGACCTGCCGGGCCGCGTGGACGCGCCCGTCGAGTCGGCGGCGTACTTCGCGGTCAGCGAGCTCCTCACGAACGCGGTCAAGCACGCGGAAGCGGACCGGATCCACGCCGACATGCACCACGCCGACGGCATGCTGCGGATCTCCGTCACCGACAACGGGCACGGCGGGGCGGACGTCGGGGCGGGCTCCGGTCTGAGCGGTGTCGAACGCCGGCTCGGTACATTCGACGGCGTCCTGGCCGTCAGCAGTCCCGCGGGCGGTCCCACCATGGTCACCATGGAGATACCTTGCGAGTTGTCCTAGCCGAAGACCTCTTCCTGCTCCGCGACGGCCTGGTCCGCATGCTCGAAGCCTTCGGCTTCGAGATCCTGGCCGCCGTGGAGACCGGGCCCGAGCTGTCCCGGGCACTGGCCGAGCTGGAACCGGACGTCGCGGTCGTCGACGTCCGGCTTCCGCCGTCCCACACCGACGAGGGTCTCCAGTGCGCGCTGGAGGCACGCCGGGCGCGGCCGGGCCTGCCGGTGCTGGTGCTCTCCCAGCACGTGGAACAGCTGTACGCCCGCGAGCTGCTGGCCGACGGCAACGGCGGTATCGGGTACTTGCTCAAGGACCGGGTCTTCGACGCCGAGCAGTTCGTCGACGCGATACGGCGGGTGGCGGCCGGCGGCACGGCGATGGACCCCCAGGTGATCTCCCAGCTCCTCTCCCGCCGCGCCCAGGACGAGCCGATGGGCCACCTGACGCCGCGGGAGCGGGAGGTCATGGAGCTGATGGCGCAGGGCAGGTCGAACGCGGCCATCGCGGACCGGCTCGTCGTCACCGAGCGGGCGATCGCCAAGCACACGTCGAACATCTTCGGCAAGCTCGGCCTGCCCGTGTCGGACGACGACAACCGGCGGGTGCTGGCCGTACTGGCCTACCTGGACCGGGGCGGGAACGGGAACGGGAACGGGAGCGGGAACGGACGCGTCGGCGGAAGCTGAGGACGGTCAGGACCCGAACCAGCCGGCCGCGTCCAGCCGCAGGCCGCCGCCTCCGGGGGCCATGGCCCGCAGGTCCGCCTCCAGCGCGTCCACCCGCTGCGCACCGAGGGCCTCGACCCACCGGGCCCGCAGCCGGCCGAAGATGACGGCCGACCGCGCGAGGGCGTCGGACCCGCGCGGCGTGAGCCTCACCAGCTTGCGCCGCCCGTCGTCCGGATCATCGGCCCGCTCGACGTAACCGAGCCGTTCCAGCCGCTCGACGGTCTTGCCCGCGGCCTGTTTGGAGACCCCGAGCCGCCGGCCCAGTTCACCGGCCGTCACGCCGTCGCGGCCGACGGCCTGGAGGGCGAAGCCGTGTGCGGGGCGGACGTCGGGGTGGCCCTGTGCGGCCAGTTCGGCGTGCAACTCGTCGATGAACGAGCGGAATCCGGCGAACAGCAGCAGCGGAAGCTCGTACCCCTCAGCCATTGCGCAACTCGTCAACAACGTTTACCTTTTCGACAACCATGTTGACCACTTTACCCGAGGGGGCCCTTTGACCGCGTCCCGGCCCAGCTTCCCCGACCACACCACCGAGACGGCCCCCGCCGCCTCCCGCCGCTCCATGGAGGCGACGGCGAAGCGCCTGGGCTACCTGCCGGCCCCCGTCGCCCGCATGGCGGCGTCCCCGGAACTGCTCGACGGTTTCCTGAAGATCAGCGCGCTCTTCGAGTCGGCGACCCTGGATCCGCTGTCCCGCGAGGTCGTGATCATGACGATCGCGACCCGCAACGGCTGTCACGTCTGCGTCGCGATGCACACGGCGAAGCTCACCGCGCTGGGAGCCGGTGCCGGCCTGGTCGAGTCGCTGCGCGAGCAGCAGCCGCTGGGCGACGGACGACTGGAAGCAGTAAGGCAGTTCACACTGGAGGCCGTCGCCACCTCGGGTGCGGTCTCCGACGGCACGCTCCAGACCTTCCTGGCCCACGGTCACACCCCGCAGAACGCGCTGGAGGTCGTCCTGGGCATCGGGGCCTACACGACGTCGACCCTGGCCAACCGGCTGACCGGCGCCCCCTTGGACGAACAGCTCACGCCGTTCGCCTGGAAGGAGTGACGGCGCGGGAGGATGGCCTCATGACCATCAACGAGGAAGCCATTCCGGTCCTGCACGTCAAAGACGCGGAGGCGGCGGTCGCCTGGTACGCCCGCCTCGGCTTCGAGAAACAGTGGGAGCACCGCTACGAGCCGGGCTTCCCCGCCTTCGTGGAGGTGGCGCGCGGCCCCGTGCGGCTGTTCCTGTCGGAGCACCAGAGGGACGCGCTCCCCGACACACTGGTGTATCTGCAGGTGCGCGACGTGGACGCCGTCGCCGCGGAGTTCGGCGTAACGGCGCAGGACCAGCCGTGGGCGCGCGAGGTCGAGCTGCGGGACCCCGACGGCAACCGGCTCCGGGTGGGGACGCCGTCCGGCTGAGGTCGGGCCCCGCCCGGGGCCGGGTCCCGGGACGGGGCGCGCTTCCCCATGGCGCGCCGTGCGTTTCCCCGTCCCGGCCCCGGCTCCCCGCACCCCCGCCGCGGTGGCCCCCTGCTGGATCTCGCGCCCATTCGGCGGAGCGCCGCTCACCCCTGTCGTCGGCCCACAGCGCACGGTTCATCGACGCTGCGCGCACATGCGCCGGTACTCCTGCGGCGAAGCGCCGTACGCCGTCCGGAAGGCCCGGCTGAAGACCGACGGGTGGCCGACGAGGGGCTGCGAAGAGCCGTAGACCGTGAGGCCGCCGATCCCGAAATCGTTCTCCCTGCCGCCCTGGGACAGGCGCATCGTCCCGTTCACGGTGAGGGACACCTGGTAGGAGCCGGGGTCGCGCCGGCGGATCAGCCGTGGCGTGCGCCGGGTGACGAGGGTCGGGTACGTCAGGGGCGTGATCTGTACGGGCCCCAGGTCCAGCACCGCCGCCGCGGTCCGGAAGCCCTCCGTCCGGTCGCTCGTTATCGCGGTCGGGATCATCGCGGACGCCGTCATGTCGTGCCACCAGCCGAAGCGGTCCGCCGCCGGCAGGTCCTCGGTCGTACAGCGGGTGACGAGTACGGGAACTCCTCCCCCTCCCCTCCCGCGTCCTGCCGTGCCGCACGCCCCCGCGACACCGCGCCTCACGTCGTCCCGTACGTCGGCATCCGTCCCGCTTCGCGGATGTGTACACCTACGAATTCGAAAGAGGTTTGAACGGGACGCGAACAGGGCCCGTATGGGGAGGGAGCGCTTCTCCCCTGCCGGGACCCCCTTACCTTCACCCGGCAACGAAGCAGAGGAGTTCCATGCGACGCACATCAAGAAAACGTTCCACGCTGACGAACCGGGCGATTGCCGCATCGGCCGCCCTGATCCTGGGCGGGGGTGGACTGCTCGTGGTCAATGTCTCCGCATCCGCGGGAGAAGGCGGGTCCGGGCCGTCCGGTCCGGGGCCGGGCCAGTCCGGCCGGATTCAGAACGCCGGTCAGCAGTTGTCGACCATCGACTGCCCGGAGGTGGCGAACGACCTGCCCGACGTACCCGATTCCGCGCGCCGGGAAGTCGATCGGGAGCTCGCGAATCTCGATTCCCAGATCACGGAGGCGTACAAGCGGTTCGCCGATTCCAAGGAGCAGATCACCCGGGACCCGGGCCTTGCCGAAAACGCCATTCTCCGGCCGCTGAGGGACAAGCGGCTGGCTTCCGTCGACCGGATCGCCACCGCCGTCGACCGCGCGGCCGAGCGCCCCCAGGGCCTCGAAAGCCTCGCACCCTGCACACTGCGCGCCGACGACAACGCGGGGGGCGGCGGGGACGGACAGGGGAACGACAGCCAGGACGACAGCGGCGACAACGCCGGTCAGGGCGGTGACCAAGGCGGTGACCAGGGAGGCGGCCAGGACGGCAACGGCAACGGCGGGCAGGCCGGCAACGGCCCCGACGCCTCCGACTTCGTCGACATCCAGTCCGTCCAGCCGAACGTCCAGCAGCCGCGCAAGCGGCCCGGCGCCTCCCGCGGCGAGTTCACCACCGATTGCGGGCGGAACGAGAACGGGAAGTTCAATCCGGACAACGTCATTGTCGCCCCAGGCGTGAGCAATGGCGCCCACCACATGCACGACTACGTCGGCAACCAGGCCAACGACGCCTTCGCGAGCGACAACGACCTGGCCCGCGGTGCCACCACCTGCCGGAACCAGGGCGACAGGTCGACGTACTACTGGCCCGTCCTGCGCCTCCAGAACGGCCAGAACGAGAACGACGCCGATGCCGACGGCGGAGGCAGGGACAGCAACGTCGGGGAGATCCAGACGCCCACGCAGGTCTCGCTGAAATTCGTCGGAAGTCCCGTCGCCAAGGTCACTGCGATGCCGCGTTTCCTGCGCATCGTCACCGGCGACGCCAAGGCGTTCACCAACGGTGACTCCAATGCCAATGCTTCCTGGAGCTGCACCGGATTCGAGGACCGCCAGCTCAAGGACAAATACCCGATCTGCCCGGAAGGCAGCCAGGTCGTCCGCACCTTCGCGTTCCAGAGCTGCTGGGACGGAAAGAACACCGACAGCGCCAATCACCGCACGCATGTCGCATTCGCGGAAGAAAACGGTGGCTGCCCCGACGGATTCCGTGCCATTCCGCAGTTGGTGCAGCGGATCGTGTACGACGTCCCGCCGGGCCCCGGGTTCGCGGTCGACTCCTTCCCCGAGCAGCTCCACAAGCCGGTCACCGACCACGGGGACTTCATCAACGTCTTCGACAGCCGGCTGATGAAGAAGGTGGTGTCCTGCGTGAACGACGGCCGTAAGTGCGCCTAGGCAGTGGCCGGGCCGGCTCGGTGTGAGCCCGCCCGGCCACTGAAGAGTCCACCCCCGAGAACCTGCGCGGTCAGCTCCCGTGGTGACCGGAGTGCTCCTCCTCGTTCCCCCCACCGCCGCTCTCCCCCGAGTGGTGCGAGGAAGTCTCCACCGTCCCCCCGAGCCGGCCGCGCAGCGCTGTGACCACCTCCCGGTCGCCCGCCGCGACCCACTTCCTGCCGACCAGGTACGCACCGCCGTAGTCCTTCGCCTCGTTGATCCACTCGCGCTGCCCCCGGTCGGTCGCGAAGGTGGCCAGCACATAGCGGCCGTCGCCGGTCCCGCAGTTCGCCTGGCGCAGCTCCGCCGCGTCCGTCCGGATGTCCGGCGCGCACTCCGCCTTCGCCGCGAGCTGTTCGAGGCTGCCCTTCGCCGTGTCCGGCACCGGCTTCCCGTCCTCGGCCGGACCGCAGCCCGCGGCGAGCACGGCCAGGGCGGCCAGGGCGGCCAGAACCACCGGATTCGATGCGGAATTTGCCGTACGACGGCCTTGGTAGCGCATCCGCCCATCGTGCCGCGTTGGGCCACACGGTGGGGCGGATACGAACACATCGCATGCCCCATTGCTGCGCTCCCGCACCGTCATTAACGTGCGCTCCGTACGCGCCTGTCGTCCCCCCGAGGAGCGCCCCGATGCCCGATCACCGTCTGTCGCGACGCACGCTGCTGGGCACCGCCGGAGCGATCGGCGTCACAGCCGCGGTCGGCGGGCCCACCCCGGCCACGGCAGCGGGCAGGCCCGGCGCCGCCACCGCTCCCGACCCCGCCGCCCCGGCGCGCGCCGCCCTGGAACGGCTGCTGCCCGACCACGCCGGCCAGTTCCGCCTCAGCACCCTCACGACGGGCGACGGCCGCCCCGAGCGCTTTCGCGTCGACGGTGCCACCGGCCGCGTCGAGGTCGCGGGCACCAGCCCCGCCGCCCTGCTCACCGGCGTCCACTGGTACCTCAAGTACGTCTGCGGGGCGCACATCTCCTGGTCGGGCACCCAGCTCGACCTCCCCCGGCGGCTTCCCGCGCCCCGCGAGCCCCTGGAGCGGTCGGCGACCGTCCCGCACCGCTTCGCGTTCAACGACACCCACGACGGTTACACCGCGCCGTACGCCGACTGGTCCCGCTGGGAGCGGATGATCGACGTACTCGCGCTGCACGGCTGCAACGAAGTGCTCGTCACGGCCGGTCAGGAAGCCGTCTACCACCGCCTCCTCCAGGACTTCGGCTACTCCGACGCCGAAACCCGCGCCTGGCTGCCCGCGCCCTCCCACCAGCCCTGGTGGCTCCTGCAGAACATGAGCGCGTACGGCGGCCCGCTCTCCCCCGAACTCGTCGCGAAACGCGCCGATCTGGGCCGCCGCATCGCCGACC
Organism: Streptomyces sp. Wb2n-11; assembly: GCF_001049855.1. Lineage (NCBI taxonomy): Bacteria > Bacillati > Actinomycetota > Actinomycetes > Kitasatosporales > Streptomycetaceae > Streptomyces > Streptomyces sp. Wb2n-11. Next base: position 5,080,963 of record NZ_CVPB01000001.1, on the reverse strand, counting down.
GCCTGCGCGAGCTCGGCATGGAACCGGTCCTCCCGGGCTACTTCGGCACCGTCCCCGACGGTTTCGCCGCCCGCAACCCCGGCGCCCGCACCGTCCCTCAGGGCGACTGGGCGGGTCTGCGCCGCCCCGACTGGCTCGACCCGCGCACCACCGCCTTCCGCGAGGTCGCCGCCTCCTTCTACCGCCACCAGCACGAACTCTTCGGCCCGGTGCGGCACTTCAAGATGGACCTCCTCCACGAGGGCGGCTCGGCGGGCGACGTGCCCGTCCCCGAGGCCGCCCGAGCGGTCGAGACGGCCCTCCAGGACGCCCGCCCCGGCGCCACCTGGGTGATCCTCGGCTGGCAGGCGAACCCGCGCCGCGACCTGCTCGACGCGCTGGACAGGAGACACCTCCTGATCGTGGACGGCCTCTCCGACCTGGACACCGTCACCGACCGGGAGAAGGACTGGGGCGGCGCGCCGTACGCCTTCGGCACCATCCCCAACTTCGGCGGCCGCACGACGATCGGCGCCAAGACCCACCTGTGGACCGAGCGCTTCACCGTCTGGCGCGACCGGCCGGGGTCCGCCCTCGTCGGCACCGCCTACATGCCGGAGGCCGCCGAGCGCGATCCGGCCGCGCTGGAGCTGTTCTCCGAGCTGGCGTGGCGGAGGGAGGCGGTGGACCGCGAGGAGTGGTTCGAGGGCTACGCCGATCTGCGCTACGGCGGCCGGGACGCGAACGCCCGCGCCGCCTTCGCCGCGCTGCGCGAGACGGCGTACCGCATCACCAGCCGCGACGGCCGCCCGCACGATTCCGTCTTCGCCTCCCGCCCGAGCCTGTCCGCCGCCTCCGGTACGCACTACGCCACCCATACGCCCGCCTTCGACCCGGCGGACTTCGACAAGGCGTTCGGTGCGCTGCTCGGCGTACGCGAACCGCTGCGCCGGTCCGACGCGTACCGCTACGACCTCACCGACCTGGGCCGCCAGGCCCTCGCCAACCGCTCCTGGCAGCTGCTGCCGCAGCTGAAGGCGGCGTACGCGCGAAAGGACCTGCCCGCCTTCCGCGCCCTGTCCGCCCTCTGGCTCAAGCTGATGCGGCTGAGCGAGGACATGGCGGGCTCGCACCGCGCGTTCCTGCTCGGGCCGTGGATCGAGGACGCGAAGCGCCTGGCGTCCTCGCCCGCCGAGGCCGAGCAGCTGGAGCGCACCGCGCGCGTGCTCGTCACCACCTGGGCCGAGAGGCCCACCGCGGACGGCGGCCGCCTCGTCAACTACGCCAACCGCGACTGGCAGGGACTCATCGGCGACTTCCACCTCCCGCAGTGGCGGGCGTACCTGGAGGAGCTGGAGGACGCGCTCGCGGCGGACCGCGCGCCCAAGTCCTTCGACTGGTACGCCGTCGAGGAGCCGTGGACGCGCGAGCGCGAGGCGTATCCGCTGCGTCCGCCGAACGACCCGTACCGCACGGCCCGGCGCGTCCACGACGTGCTCGCCCGCGCGCCCTACCAGGGCGCGGTCACCGTCACCGCCGAGCCCGCCGTCTTCCCGCCCGGTGGCTCGGCGCTGGTCACCGCCGCCTTCCGCAACGTCAACGGGCTGCGGGCGACCGGCCGGGTCGACTTCGCGCTCGGCTTCGCGTCCGGCGGCGCGGAGGCGGAGCCCGGGGGCCCGGTGTCGCTGGCGTCCGTCCCGGCGGCGGGCAGGGGCAGCGCCTCCTGGCGCGTGAAGGCCCCCGGCACACCGCTGACCCGTCCACTCGAACCGGTGCCGTACGAACTGAGCACGGCGTACGGCCCGCAGGGCGAGACCCGGGTCACCACCGTCCAGGAGGGCAGCCTGTACGTCGCCGGGCCGTTGGCCGGGGGCTGGCGGACGTACACGAACAACGGCGCGGTCTTCGGGCAGCTGGAGGACCGGTACGCGATCGACGGGGCGGGTCAGGACCTGTGGAAGGCGACCACGGAGTTCGGCGCGCTGTACCGGCAGGGGGCACTGCGGGACGGCGGCGGCATCACCGTGCGGGTGGACGCGCAGGAGGTGACGGGCGCGTGGGCGCGTGCCGGCATCGCCGTCCGCAACAGCCTGGACACACCGGGGGCGCGGGGCTTCCTGAACCTCGCGGTCACCCCGGCGAACGGTGTGGTGCTGTCGTACGACACGAACGGCGACGGCACGGTGGACACCTACCAGCGCGTCACCGGCGTCAGGGCACCGGTGCTGCTGCGGCTCTCGCGGGCGGGCGGGGCGTTCACGGGGGCGTGCTCGACGGACGGCGGGGCGACGTGGCGGACGGTCGCGACGGTACAGGTGGCGGGGGCGACGAGGGTCCAGGACGCGGGGATGTTCATGAGCGCGACGCATGGGGGGAGCGGGGCGCGGGGGATGGTGGAGTTCAGCGGGTGGCGCGTGTCCTGAACGACGCGGGCGCGCGGTGCGGTGCGGTGCGGATGCGCGGTGCGGGCACGGGCGCGCGGTGCGGTGCGCGGTGCGGTGCGCGGTGCGCGGTGCGCGGTGCGCGGTGCGCGGTGCGGTGCGGTGCGGTGCGCGGTGCGGTGCGGTGCGGGTTGCCTGCGGTGGGGCTTTCCTCTGCCCGCCCCGGGCCCCGCTCCTCAATCGCCGGAGGGGCTCGGTGCGAGTCCCCCGGCGATTGAGGACACGCCCGAAGGGCGCCCGGGGTCCGGTGCTTGCCCCCGTCCGGGAAGGGGCGGGCAGGGGAACAGCGGCGCAGGCGACCCGCACGGCCCTCGCCCCCCGGCCGGCCGGGGGACCGTCGGATAGCGTTCGGTCCGGACGCGCAGTGGCTGAGAACGAACGCCCCAGGAGCACCCATGCCCCAGATCCCCGCCACCACCGTCGCGAACCTCCGCGACCTCGGCGGCACCCCGCTCCCCGGCGGCCGTTCCGTACGCCCCGGGTTCGTCCTGCGCTCCGGGCAGCTCGACCGGATGGACCCCGCGTCCGACCCCGCCGTCGCCGCGCTCCCCCTCCGTACGGTCGTCGACTTCCGCTCCGCCGCCGAGCGCGCCGACCACCCCGACCGGGTCCCGGACGGCGCGCGGCTGATCGTCGCCGACGTACTGGCCGACCGGCTCGCCGCCGGCACGGCCCGGGCCGCCCCCGCCCAGCTGAAGCACATCCTCTCCAACCCGGCCCTCGCCGAGCAGCACCTCGGCGGCGGCAGGGCCCGGAAGCTGTTCGCCGACACCTACCGCTCCTTCGTGACGTCCGGCTCGGCCCGCGCCGCCTACCGGACCTTCCTCACCGAACTCGGCGCACCCGACGCGGGGCCGCTGCTGTTCCACTGCACGGCGGGCAAGGACCGCACCGGCTGGGCGGCGACCCTGGTGCTGTCCCTCCTCGGCGCGGACGACGCCACGATCGAGCGCGAGTACCTCTCCGTCAACCCGGCCGTGCGGCAGGCCTTCGCCCCCCTCGTCGAGGGGTTCGTCGCCGCCGGCGGCGACCCGGAGACCGCCCTCGCCGTCATCGGGGTCGTGCCCGAGTACCTGGCGGCGGCGCTCGACGAGGCGCACGCGCGCCACGGCTCGGTCGAGAAGTACGTACGGGAAGGGCTCGGCGTGTCCGAGGAGAGCATCGCGCGCATCCGCGAGCGTCTGATCGCGGGCTGAGTCCCGGGGCGGGGCACGGGCCGGTGCGGCGGCCGGCGAGGTGACCATCGGACGATTCGCTCGTTTTGCTGAACGTGCGCCCACAGGATGTCATCACCCCCCCTGCCCCCGATCCCATCGACGTCGAGCAGGCCGAGGCCGCGCTCGTCGAACACTATCCGCGGCTCGTACGGCTGGCGTACCTCGTGCTGCCGCCGCGTCTCGGCCGCAACCGCCGGGTCCTGACCGCCCATTCGCTCGTGCAGCGCTCGCTGCCGCGCGGCCGCACCCCGGGTGTGTCCGGCCTTCCGCTGCCGCGCCGCGAGGGCGCCCGCCCCGACCCGGGGTACGCGTACGTACGGCAGCAGGTGCTGCGCCAGGCCCTGGAGGCCGGGCTGCCGCTGCGCCGCATGGCCTGGCCCAAGCGGGCGCAGCTGCCGCCGCTGCTGCCGCAGGTGTGGGGGCTGCGGCTGTTCCCGCGCTCCGGCGGTGCCGATGAACTGGCCCTGGACCAGCGGCTCTCGGCGCTCAGCGGTCCCGGCCGGGCCGCGTACGTACTGCGCGGCCTGGAGCGCATGCGGGACGCGGAGGTGGCGCAGACACTCGCCGCCGCCGGGGCCGCCGACCCGGACGCGGCACTGGCCGAGGCGGACGGCGTCGCGGCGGGGACCGGGCCGAAGGCCGGGGCTGCGGACGGCGCGCGTGCGGAGGAGCTGCTGAGGTCCGCCGAGTTCGACCCGTGCTCCCTCCAGGCCAGGCCCACCGACCTGATGCGGCGCAGGCAGCACACGAAGGCCGCGCTCGCCGCGACCGCCGCCGCCGTGGTCTGCGGGACGCTGCTCGGGCTGCCGGGCGAGGGCTGGGGCCCCGACGGTGCGGCCGCGCCCTCGTACGCCCGCAACCCGGCTGCCGAGCGGGCCCTCGACCCGGCGAAGGCGGTCCGGGTCGGACCCGCCGTGTGGAAGCGGTCCTCCCGTACCGACTTCTCCGTCTGGCCGGCCCGCGGCGGCCTCACCGACGACAACGCCCTGCTGCGCCGCGCCCTCGCCGTCTGGGCCAGGCCGGGCCCGTCCGTGCAGACCTCCGCGACGCCCGCCACGCCGGTGGGCCCGCCGATGGGGCCGCCGCAGCTGCTCTTCGCGGGCGACGTCGACCGGGCGAGGGTGGTGCTGCTGTACGACGGTCTGCGCGTCGTCCGGTACGCCGAACCGCAGGGCGGCACGGTGGGCGCGGCGCTCGACTTCGCGCGCGTGGACGGCGCGGACGCGGCCGGGGCGAACGCCCTGGTGGTGGGCCGCACCGACGGCAACGTCCGTTACCTGACGGCCCCCTGGGTGCGCAAGGCGTCCGTACGGGACCTGCTCGACCCGGCCGGGGCGCCGGCGCCCCTGGGCCGCACCCGGGACGGTGTGACGGACCCGCTCACGAGTCCGGCGCAGGCCCGTGACTGCCGTTCCTGGGACGCGCTCGAACTGCGCGACGACGTGGGCCCCCGGCTGATGACCGACCTCGGTGAACTCGCCCCGGCCCGGCTGACATCGGGCCCGCCCTCCGCGCCGCGCGATGTGACGGGCGCGCGCGAGCGGGCACGCTGGGCCCGTACGGCCTGCCTGCTGCCCGCGGTGCGTGCGCACGGCGTGCGCAGCGTGAACTCGTGGGCGTACGCCGAGCAGCCCCTGCCCGAGGACAACGGCACCGCCCAGTGGCTCTGCACCCGCGCGGAGACGTGGCGGGGCACGGGCAGCAGGGTGCTCGCGCAGTTCCAGGCGCCGTCCGCGAAGGAGGGGGCGCCGGGCGCGATCGTCGCGCGCGCCGAGCACTCGCCCGCGTGCGGGGAGCGTGATCCGCAGGTGCTGGCGGGTGTGCTGTGGAAGTCGCGGGGCGGCAACTGGTACGTACTCGCGGCCGGCAGCGAGCAGTTCACCTCGGTCACCACCTCGGGCGGGGTGGAGGGCGCCGCGCAGGGCAACCTCCTCGCCGTACGGGCGAAGGCGGGCGCACAGGCGGACCTGGACGGGCAGGTGGAGAGCGGCGCCCGGGTGGGGGCACTGCGCTAGGCCGGGACCGGCCCCCGGCCCGGTCCCGGCCCCGGGGTTCCCGGCAGACAACGGCGGTTACGCTGCTCGTATGACGACCGGGGTGCGCCGAAGAATGGGCGTCGAGGAACGCAGACAGCAGCTGATCGGCGTGGCGCTGGAGCTGTTCAGCCGTCGCTCGCCCGACGACGTGTCGATCGACGAGATAGCGGCCGCCGCGGGCATCTCGCGGCCGCTCGTCTACCACTACTTCCCCGGCAAGCAGAACCTGTACGAAGCCGCGCTGCGCCGGGCGGCCGACGAGCTCGCCGCCCGGTTCACCGAACCGCGCGAAGGGCCGCTGGGCGACCGGCTGTTGCGGGTCATGGGGCGCTTCTTCGACTTCGTCGACGACCACGGGCCCGGGTTCTCCGCGCTGATGCGGGGCGGCCCCGCGGCCGGTTCGTCGACGACGAACGCCATGATCGACGAGGTGCGCCGGGCGGCGTACGAGCAGATCGTCGCGCACCTCGGGGTCACCGACCCGCCGGCGAGGCTGGCGATGGTCGTGCGGTCGTGGGTGTCGCTCGCCGAGTCGACGGCGCTGATCTGGCTGGACGGGCGGCAGATCCCGCGCGCCGAGCTGGAGTTGCAGCTGGTGCACGACTTCGCGGCGCTGGCCGCCGTGAGCGCGGCGTACGACGAGGAGATGGCGCGGATCGTGCTGCGGATCCTGGTGCTGGAGCCGGCCGACGGGCCCTTCGGGGACCTGCTCACGCGGCTGGCCTCCCTGACTGCGGCGCCGAAGAGCGTGCCCGGTCAGCGCCCGACGTCGCCGTAGTGGACGGTGACGTCCCTGAAGCCGAGTGAGTGCAGCAGGCCCTGGAGCATGCTGGTGGTGTTCTTCTCGGCGCGCGCGGCCAGTTCGCTCTCCTGCGCGGCCTCCCCGATGTGACGGGCGGCGAGACGGTTGACGGCCCGCTCGTCGGCCGGGTTGTCGGAGAAGAAGTCCCCGAGCCGGTCGAGCAGACCGCGCTCCTTGGACACGGCGTACGAACGGTCCGCGTCCAGCGCCGGTTTGCCGAGCCGCGCGTGCGGCAGCCGCAGGGTGGCGGCGGTGCGCTCCTCGTTCACGGTGACCTGCCCCTCCCCCACCTCGCCGAGGTCGACGTACGCGCTGACGGTGCCCGCGCCGACGTAGAGCGTGCGGGTGCCGCGCAGGGCGTCGGGGAGGAACTTGGCGTCCTTCTCCAGGTCGACGACGACCTGGAAGTTGCCGGACGCCGCCTCGTAACGGCTCATGTCCTGAATGGACTTCAGGAGCGCCGGGCCCGAACGGTCGTGGGTCTCCTCCCCGAAGACGTCGTCGAGGTCCGGCAGCAGACTGAGCCTGCCGCCGACGAGCAGCAGCGCCACCAGTACCGCGAGGACGCCCGTCGCCTTGGCCCACCACGGGAGCCCGGTGCGGCGCGGGGGCCTGTTGAGCTGCTGTCCGGTGAGAGTCATACGGTACGGATTCCCCCGGAGGCCGTGGCCACTCAGCGTTTGCGGTACGACGCTTCCAGGTCGCGTACCTCGGCCGAGAAGTGCAGCTCCGTCCCGTCGGCCGGCTTGACGTACTGGGCGGCCAGTTCCAGTACGGCGGCCGTGAGTTCCTCCTTCACCCGCGGTGTGCGGCCCGGCAGCAGGGCGATGCCGATGTGCACGAGGGTGTGGCCGGTGTCCGCGTCGCCCACCACGGTGTCGTCGGCGCGGCGGAACCGCGTCTTGCAGGCGTCGAGCCGGGTGCCGACGGTGTCGGCGACCAGGGGGTGCAGGGCCAGGGCGAAACCCCGGCGGTCGAAGGAGTCCGCCAGCGGCTCGGAGTAGTCGACGGTGATCTGCGGCATGAGCACACTCCAGGTCGGGGGGGCTGTCCCATCACCTTTACGGTGATCGCACGACGGCACAAGTGACGTTCCGCATCGCGGACGAGGAGGACGCGGCCGGCCTGGTCCCCCTCTACGACGGGGCCGCCCGCTGGACGCGGAACCGCGGGATCGCGCAGTGGCAGCCGGGCGGGAAGGACGAGGAGCACTTCCGGCTGCGGATGAGGGAGGGCGAGGTGTGGCTGGCCGAGACGCCGGGAGGCGTGGCCGTCGGGGCGTACGAGCTGTGGTGGGACGACGAACCGGCGTGGAGCGCGCAGCCGCCGGTCGCGGGGTACGTGCACCGGCTGATGACCGGCCGCACGGGCGCGCCGGCCGGCCTCGGACGGCTCCTGCCGGCGCGGGCGGAGCGGCGGATCGCGGAGGCGGGGCGGGAACTGGCGCGGCTGGACTGCCTGACGTCGAATCCGCGGCTGCGGACGTACTACGAGGGGGCGGGGTACCGGGTGGTCGGCGAGCAGCCGGCCGAGGCGGGGCCGCGGGGCGAAAGTCCGTACGGGGTGACGCTGCTGGAGCGGCGGCTGCAGCGGGGCGGCCGTGCGGGGGCGGGCCCCGGGTTCCGGAGGGTGTCCGGGACCCGAGGCCCGCCCCGTGGGTCAGCCCCGTGGGTCAGCCCCGGGTGAAGACGGCGACCGTGCGGGCGGGAACGGTGAACGTGCCGGTGCTCCTCTCGTACGCCGCCTTCTTGACCGTCGCGTCCGCGCCCGCCGCCTGGACCGGGTGCAGGGCGTACGCCGCGTCGCCGGGGCCGGCGACCTTCTGCCGCTGCGCGGACGGGGTCGCGTTGAAGACCACCATCAGGCCGCCGGCGCGCATGGTGATGACGCCGGGCGTCTCCTCCTTGCCGGAGAGGGGGAAGGAGACCGCCTCCTGTACCTGGTCCGCCGAGGCGAGGCTGAATGCCTTCTCCGTCGTACGGATCTTCAGCAGGTCCCCGTACGCCGCCGAGGCGCCCTCGATGTCCCCGCAGTCCGGGGTCGGCGACGGGGCGGTCAGCAGGGGCTTGGAGAAGGACCACTTGCTCTTGTTGTCGGCGGCGGGCGGCAGGCCCCGGCCGAAGCCGTTGCCGTCGCGGCAGTCCCAGTGGATCGCGTTGAACCAGTCACCGCTGTCGTAGGAATTGCGGTCGAGCGACTTGGAGCGGAGGAGGTCCGTGCCCGCCTGGGACAGGGCCGGGCCCTGCGAGAGCGCCGCCGTCGCCATGGCCAGGACCTGCATGCGCGCCCGGTCGGCGGCCGGGGTCGTGCGCGGCAGCTTGAAGGCCAGCGCGTCGTAGAGGGTCTCGTTGTCATGGGCGTCGGCGTAGGCGAGGGCGTCGCCGGGGGCCGCGGCGTACCCGGCGGGCGCGCCGTTGTAGTCGACCTCGGAGCCCTTGACCGTACGGCCGGCCGTGTCGGTGAAGGTGTACGACGCCAGGTTGCCGGTCAGGCCCACCTTGATCAGGTCCTGGTAGTGGAGGAGGCGGGCCTTCTGCTCGGCCGGGGTGCCGTTCACCGCCGACGGGTTGGGATCGGTGTACAGGCCCGAGGCGAAGCCCTGCACGCCCGGGTCCTCGTCGAAGGGCCCGCCGCCGCGCACGGCGTCGCGCGCGCGGTCGGAGAAGGTCGCGATGCCCGTGCCGGCCATGTTCTTCTGGGTGGCCTGCTCGAAGCGGGCGTCGTCGGCGATCTCGCCGAAGTTCCAGCCCTCGCCGTACAGGACGATCTCCTTGCCGTCGACGCCGTCGCGGGCGGGCGTCAGCTCGTCGAGCGCCTTGCGCACGGCCAGGATGTTCGCCTTCGGGTGGTGGCCCATGAGGTCGAAGCGGAAGCCGTCGACCTTGTAGTCGCGGGCCCAGGTGACGACGGAGTCCACGACGAGCTTGCCCATCATGGCGTTCTCGGGCGCGGTGTTCGCGCAGCAGGTGGAGGTGGCCACGCTGCCGTCGGCCATCAGCCGCTGGTAGTAGCCGGGGACGATCTTGTCGAGTACGGACTTGTCGGCCTGGCCGGACGCGACGGTGTGGTTGTAGACGACGTCCATGACCGTGCGCAGGCCGGAGTCGTTCAGGCCCTTGACCATCTGCCGGAACTCCACCGTGCGCCGCGTGCCGTCCGGGTCACTGGCGTACGAGCCCTCGGGGACGGTGTAGTGCAGCGGGTCGTAGCCCCAGTTGTACGCGTCCTTCGCCGCCGCCTTCGCCACGCACGCCTGCTGCTCCTCGGAGTCGGGCGCGTACACGGCCAGGTCGCAGGCGGGGCGCTGCTGGCCGGTCCTCTTCTCGGGAATGGTGCCGATGTCGAAGACCGGGAGGAGGTGGACGTACGACGTGCCGGCCTCCGCCAGCTTGTCGAGGTGCTTCATGCCCTTCGAGCCGCGGTCGGTGAAGGCCAGGTACTCCCCCGGGTGCTTCGCGGTGCGGTCGGCGACGGAGAAGTCCCTGACGTGCAGCTCCTGGATCTGCGCGTCGCGCAGCGGGGTGGCGGCCGGCTTCTTGAGCGTCGACCAGCCCTTGGGGGCGAGCTTCGGGTCGGTGAGGTCGACGACGAGGCTGCGGGCGGAGTCGGCGGTGAGCGCGGTCGAGTACGGGTCGGTGACCTTGTTGGTGACCACCTTCTGGACGCTGGGCGCCCAGACCTTCACGACGTACCGGTACGGCTTGCCCGCCCAGGACCTGGCGCCGGTGACGGACCAGACGCCGCTGCGGTCGTCGCGCCTCATCGGGACGGTCCTGCCGTCGAGTTCGAGGGCGACGCGCTGGGCGGTGGGGGCCCAGAGGGAGAGGGCGGGGCGGCCCTTGCGGAAGACGGGGCCGAGGGACGCCTTGGTGGCGGAGGCGCTGTAGGTGTCGTCCAGTACGCCGGGCAGCTGCACGCCGGTGGCGGCGAGCAGGGCGCCGTTGGCGGCCCGCTGGGTGGCGACGACCTGGCCGCGCAGGGCCTCGCGGACGCGGTCCCGGTCGCGCGGGTCGACGGTGAAGGCGGGGTGGTCCTTGAGGTGCGGGTACTTCGCCTTCTGCGCGTCGGTCAGGGTGGAGGGGGAGAGGCGCAGCCAGCGGCCCTCGTCGGAGAGCGCCCCGTCGACGACGGAGATGCCGCCGTCACGGGCGTACACGAGCTGCTGGCTGGTGGCGTCGGTGGCCTTGACCTTCCAGACGACCGTGTCCTTGTCGATCCACTGGGCCTCGGCCTTGGCCAGGTCGAGCGAGGCCGCCCCGGCGGCCTGCGGCAGCAGGTACGCGGGCTGCCCGGCCAGCATCCACACCTCGTGGCCGTAGGTGGCCAGGTCGAGGGACTGGTCGGTGGGGAGGTCCTTCTCGTCTCCCTTGTGGAGGATGTAGCTGAGGGACGTGGCACCGGAGGCGAGCGGGACCTCGAAGGTCACGCCGTACGCGTCCTCCTTCACCGGCATCAGCGGCCTGGACCAGTCGGTGGGCTCCTTGGCGCCGGCCCAGGTGTGCAGGCCCCAGCCGTCGTAGTCCCCGTCGGCGCGCTGGTAGTGGAGTACGGCCTTCGCCTTGTCCTGGGGCGGGTACGCGCCGTCGGGGGCCTTGGCGGCCTGGCCGTCCTCTCCCTGCTCGATCCACACCTCGCCGGTCCTGCCGAGGTCGACGGTGCGCTGCGGGCCGTCCGCCGTGCCGTCCTTCTCGACGGTGTACGGGAGCGACGAGGCTCCCTCGGCGAGCTTGATCCACGCGAAGGCGCCGTACGCGTCGCGCCCGGTGAAGGCGGCGGCCTTGTCGCCGGACTTCAGCTGCCAGCCGTCGTAGTCGCCGTCGGGGCGCTTGTAGTGGACGACGGCGTGGTCGCGCTCGACGGCCGCCGGCCTGTCCGGCGCGGGGGCCCGGCCCGCCGTCGTCGAGGCGAGGGCGCTCGCGGTGCGTCCGGCGCTGTCCACCACGACGGCCTTGTAGCGCAGGGTGGTTCCGGCCTTCACGTCGTCGCCCAGGTACTGGGTGACCTTGTACGGGGCGTGGTCGGCGGAGCCGAGCGTGCGCCACTTGCCGTGGCCCGTCTGGGCGGCGAAGACGACACGGTTGAGCTGTCCGCCGTCGACGTCCGCGCCGATCTCGACGGTGCCGGTGGCGCCGGCCGCCGGTGCCTCGAGGCTGAGGGACGGCCCGGCCGCCGGGGCGGGGAGGGGCTCGGCCGCCCGGAGCACGACGGACGACAGCGCGGGCACGGTGACCTTCACCTTGCGGCCGGCGTCACTGCGTACCGTCTCCGAAGTGCCGTACAGCGCACGGAAGTCCGTGTGCGCGGAGCCGGTCGTCAGCTCGACGGCCCTCGGTCCGGCGTCGTTGTTGGTGGCGACGACGTACTCGGTCCCGCGCTCGGCGTCCGTGCGGGAGAAGGCGTAGACCGGTCCCTGCGCGTGCAGTTCCCGCTGTACGCCGTCGCGCAGCGCGGGGTGGTCCTTCGTCAGCTTCGACAGTGCGGCGATCGACCGGTAGAGGGGGTGCGTGGTGTCGTACGCGTCGGAGGCGTGCGTGCGGTCCGTGCCGAGCTGGTCGTCGTCGAGGTAGTCGGCGGTCTTCGACGCGAAGAGGGGCTGGCGGGCGTCCTTGTCGCCGCCCGCGCCGGTGAAGCCCTGCTCGTCGCCGTAGTAGACGACGGGGTTGCCGCGCGAGAGGAACATCAGCTCGTTGGCGAGGCGGGCGCGCTTGAGCAGCTCGGCGTCGCCGGCCTTCGGGTTGTCCTGCCTGAGGAACGTGCCGAGGCGGCCCATGTCGTGGTTGCCGGTGAAGGAGACCTGCTCGTAGGCGTTGGCCTTGTCGGTGGTGTAGCGGTAGTCCTCGGCGAAGACCTCGGCCAGCCTGCCGGCCGCCGCGCCCTGGGAGGCGTACGCGCGGGTGGCGTCCTGGAGCGGGAAGTCGAGGGTGGAGTCGAGGCGGCCGCGCGTCACGTAGGACGAGGTGACCGCGGTGTCGGCGGAGTAGACCTCGCCGAACATGAAGAAGTCGTCGCGACCCCGCTTCTTCGCGTACGCGTCGAGGGCGGTGGCCCACTGGGTCCAGAAGTCCAGGTCGACGTGTTTGACGGTGTCGATGCGGAAGCCGTCGATGTCGAAGTCGCGGACCCACTTCTCGTAGATCTTCTTCATGCCGTCGACGACCTCGGGACGCTCGGTCCACAGGTCGTCGAGCCCGGAGAAGTCGCCGTACTCGGAGCTCTCGCCCGCGAAGGTCGAGTCGCCCCTGTTGTGGTACATCGTCGGGTCGTTGAGCCAGGCCGGGACCTTCTTCTCGTCCGCGCGCGTCTTCGGCGTGTAGGGGTACGCGTCCTCGTCGACGTCCGGGACGCCCGCACGGTCGTCGAAGGGACGGCCGTTCCTGTCGAGGTAGGGGTACGCGCCCTTGGGGCGGTAGCCGTACTTCTTCTCGGCGTAGTCGACGGTGTCGGCGGTGTGGTTGGTGATGACGTCGAAGAAGACCTTCATGCCCTTGGCGTGGGCCTTGTCGATCAGCTCCTCCAGGTCGGCGTTGGTGCCGAAGTGCGGGTCGACCTGGGTGAAGTCTGTGATCCAGTAGCCGTGGTAGCCGGCCGAGGCGTCCTTGCCGGTGCCCTGGACGGGCTTGTTCTTGAAGATCGGCGCCATCCAGAGGGAGGTGGTGCCGAGGCCCTTGATGTAGTCGAGCTTCCGCGTCAGGCCCTTGAGGTCGCCGCCCTGGTAGAAGCCCTTGTCGGCGGGGTCGAAGCCCGTTTCGAGGCGTGATCCGGTGAGCCCGCCCCTGTCGTTGGCCGTGTCACCGTTCGCGAACCGGTCGGGCAGCACGAAGTAGAACTGCTCCCGGGTCAGGTCGTGCCGCGCGGGCTCGGCGGCCAGGGCCTTGTCCGACGGCGGGGCGGGCGGCTTCGCGGCCGCGGCCGCCGGTACGGCGGGCGCGAGCGCGGCGCACAGCGCCACGCTCACGACGCCGACGGCCGCTCTTCGCAGGGACGGGCGTATCACAGCGGGAACTCCTCGGAAGGTGCGGGGACGTACGGGATACGGACGGAGGGGTCAGCCGCGCCAGGTGTCGTTCAGCGTGACCTTGCCGCCCGCGGGGACGGTCGCCGTACGGTTGGCGCCGCTCTCCCAGGTGACGTTGCCGGAGGCGTCCTTGCGGATGTACTTGTACGCGAAGGACGTGCCGGCGGGCATGGAGACGTCGAGCTTCCACACCGGGTAGCTCGCCGGGTCCAGCTTGATCGCGGCGGCGGTGTTCCAGTTGCCGAGTGCGGGCTGGTCGCCGGTGACGTAGATGTTCTGGCCGACCGTGGTGGTGGCGTCGACGTTGAAGGAGGCGCCGGCGGTGATCGGCGCCGGGCCGGTGCCGCCGGCGCAGGTCTTGGCGTTCACGTGCAGGGCGACGGCGGTGTTCGCGCCGAGGGTGGCCGTGAACTGGCCGGAGCTGTTGACCGTCACGGCGGTGTTGTTCTGGACGTTGCAGTAGGTGCCGGCCGCGAGCGAGGCCTGGAAGGTGCGGGTCAGCGAGGAGCCTTCGTGGTTGATGGCGACGTACGCCTTGTCACCGCGGCCGAAGGCGATCTGGTCGCCGCCGTTGTCCCACCAGTTCGTGACGCCCTGACCGCGCGCCGCGTTCCGGAAGCCGACCATGCTCCTGATCTCGGTCCAGTCGTGCTGGCACTTCCACCCGTCGCTGTAACAGGCGTTGACCGTTCCGCCGCCGGGCGGCCCCGCGTCGTGGCTGGAGAACTCGTAGCCGGAGTGGACGTCCGGGGAGCCGTACGGCCAGGCCAGCATGAAGACACTGGCGAGGGTGTAGGTGGCGCCGTCCTTGTAGCTGAGGGTGTCGCCGCCGCGCTCGGTGTCGTGGTTGTCCACGAAGACGGCGGACCTGCCGCTCTCCATGAAGCCCCAGCCCTCGCCGTAGTTCTTGAGGTTCGCGAGGTTCTCGTGGTTGAAGACCTGCTTGAGGCCCCGGCCGTACCGGAACTCCTGCACGTCGCCCGAGCCCAGGTACTCGTCCGGCGAGACCGCCTCGCCCGCGCCGTGGATGGCTTCGTGCTTCCAGTACACGCCCGGGTTGTTCAGCCGGGACTTGATGTCGGCGAGGTCCGCGGCCGGCATGTGCTTGGCCGCGTCGATCCGGAAGCCGTCGACGCCCAGGGAGAGCAGGTCGTTCAGGTACGCCGCGATCCGGCCGCGCACGTAGTTCTCACCCGTGTCCAGGTCGGCGAGCCCGACCAGCTCGCAGTTCTGTACGTTGCCCCGGTCCCGGTAGTTGTTGATCTGGGAGCGGCAGTCGTCCATGTCCGAGCCCGAGTAGGTGCCGGGGTAGTTGTACTTCTCGTACGCCGAGCCGCCGGTGCCGGTGCCGTTGCCGGCCGCCATGTGGTTGATGACGCTGTCGGCGATGACCTTCACGCCCGCCCCGTGGCAGGCGCTGACCATGTTCGCGAACGCGGTGCGGTCGCCGAGCCTTCCGGCGATCTTGTAGCTGACGGGCTGGTACGAGGTCCACCACTGGCCGCCCTGGATGTGCTCCTGCGGCGGGGATACCTGGACGAAGCCGTAACCGGCCGGTCCGAGGGTCCGCGTGCACTCCTTGGCGACCGAGTCGAACTTCCACTCGAAGAGGACGGCGGTGACGTCCTTGGTGCCGGGCGGGGCGGCCTGCGCGGCGCCCATGGGGGCCACCAGGACTCCCGCGCCGGCCGCGAGGGCGAGAGCGAGGGCGGCAGAGAAAGGTCTGCGGGCCATGTGTTCCTCCTGCATGGGGGGAGGTGCGGGTGCGACGGTGCAGCCTCGCGCGGCAACGCGCCTTGCCCTCAAGGCTTGAATGTTCTTGCAGCAACAGTTGAAAACTTGCTGCGGGGCAGACCGTACGAGCCCTCACCAGCGCGGTCAACCCTTATGACACACTCCGCTCACCTGCGGGAAACCTGTCGAATTTCTTCTTGCAGTCTCTTTCGCAAGTCATTGCGGAGCTGCTACGTTCTCCTCGACTCCGGCCCGGCCGACCGGGGGCCCGGCAGGTCCGGGCCCCACGCGCCCGGCCGGCCGGGTCGGGTACGACGGGGGACTCCCCGGACCGTCGAATCCCCGCGGCCCTGTCTGGGCAGGCCCGGGGTTCCCCTGCCGCCCCGCCCCTCGGCGGCGCGTTCCGCTACGCGCGCTTCTGCGCCGTGGAACCCCGCACCACCAGCTCCGGCTGGAACACGTACTCCGTGCGCTGGACCGGGCTGCCGCCCAGCTCCTCCAGCAGCGCCCCGACCGCCGCCGTCGCCATCGCCTGCACCGGCTGGCGGACCGTGGTCAGCGGCGGATCGGTGAAGGCGATCAGCTGCGAGTCGTCGAAGCCCACCACCGAGAGGCCGTCCGGCACTTCGAGCCCGCGCTCGCGCGCCGCCCGCACCACGCCCAGCGCCATCATGTCGCTGCCGCAGACGATGCCCGTACACCCCTCGTCGAGCAGCGCGCCCGCCGCCGCCCGGCCGCCCTCGACGCTGAACAGCGTGTGCTGGACCAGGGATTCGGCTTCGCCGCGCGGCGTCCGCAGCAGGCCGGCGAGCGCGTCGACGAAGCCCTCCCGCTTGCGGCGCGAAGGGACGTACCGCCCCGGGCCGACCGCGAGGCCGATCCGTTCGTGGCCCAGCTCGGCGAGGTGGCCGACGGCCATCCGCATCGCGGCGTGGTCGTCCGGGGACACGAAGGGCGCGCTGATCGCCTCGTTGTAGCCGTTGACCAGGACGTGCGGGACCCCGCGCTCGGCCAGCCGGCCGTACCGCGCGGGGTCGGCCGACAGGTCGGCGTGCAGCCCGGACAGGAAGACGATGCCGCCGACCCCCCGGTCCACCAACTGCTCGACGAGCTCGTCCTCCGTCGCCCCGCCCGGCAGCTGGGTGCACAGCACCGGCGTGTAGCCGTGCCCCGCCAGCACCTGCTCGATGACCTGGGCGAACGCCGGGAAGATCGGGTTGGTCAGCTCGGGCGTCACCAGCCCGATCAGGCCCGCGCTGCGCTGCCGCAGCCGCATCGGCCGCTCGTACCCGAGCACGTCGAGCGCCGCGAGCACCCGCTGGCGCGTGGTGTCCGCGACGCCCGGCTTGCCGTTCAGGACCCGGCTCACGGTGGCCTCGCTGACGGAGGCGTGCTCCGCTATGTGCGCCAGCCGGGGCGGCGCGGGCACGATCACACCGTCCACCACACCGTGGTGTCCGCCGGCAGGTCGACATCGCCCTCGCGCAGGGTCACTTCGCCGCTGGCGAGCAGCGCGCGGCCGGGTGCGGGGATGCGTACCGCCGCGCCCGTCGTGTTGACCGTGCAGACGAACCCCTCGCGCGCGAAGGCGATCACGCCCTCGGGCGCGTCCAGCCACGCCACGTCCGTGCCGGCGCCCAGGCCGGGGTGCTCACGGCGTACGGCCAGCGCGGAGCGGTACAGCTCCAGGGTCGACGCCGGGTCGCCGGTCTGCGTCTCGACGCTCAGCTCGCCCCAGCCCGCCGGCTGCGGCAGCCAGCTGCCGCCCGTACCGAAACCGTGGGACGGCCCCCCGGCCGTCCACGGAATCGGCACGCGGCACCCGTCGCGGAAGCCGTCCTGACCCTCCGCGCGGAAGAACGACGGATCCTGGCGGGCCTCGTCGGGCAGGTCGGTGACGTCGGGCAGCCCGAGCTCCTCGCCCTGGTAGATGTACGCCGAACCGGGCAGCGCCAGCATCAGCAGCGTCGCCGCGCGGGCCCGGCGCAGGCCCAGCTCACGGTCGCCGGGGGTGCGGATCTGCGTGCCGAGGCCCGGCGGGTTGGCGAACCGGGTCGCGTGCCGGGTCACGTCGTGGTTGGACAGCACCCAGGTGGCGGGCGCGTCGACCGGGCGCATCGCGGCGAGCGAGACGTCGATGACCTCGCGCAGCGCGGCCGCGTCCCATCCGGTGCCCAGGTACTGGAAGTTGAACGCCTGGTGCAGCTCGTCGGGGCGCACGTAGTTGGCCGTGCGCTCCACGGTCGGCGTCCACGCCTCGGCGACACCGATGCGCTCGCCCGGGTACTCGTCGAGGATCTGCCGCCAGGAGCGGTAGATCTCGTGGACGCCGTCCTGGTCGAAGAAGGGCATGACGTCGTTGCCGAGGAGCTTCAGCTGGTCGTGGCTGCCGAGGTCCGGAAGGCCGTCCGCCTTCACCAGGCCGTGCGCCACGTCGATGCGGAAGCCGTCGACGCCCATGTCGAGCCAGAAGCGGAGGATGGAGCGGAACTCGTCGGCGACGGCCGGGTGTTCCCAGTTGAAGTCGGGCTGCTCGGGCGCGAAGAGGTGCAGGTACCAGTCGCCGGGCGTGCCGTCCGGGTCCGTCGTACGGGTCCAGGCGGGGCCGCCGAAGATGGACTCCCAGTCGTTGGGCGGGAGTTCACCGCCCGCGCCCTTGCCGGGGCGGAAGTGGTAGCGGTCGCGCAGCGGCGAGCCGGGGCCCTCCTTCAGCGCGCGCTTGAACCACTCGTGCTGGTCGGAGGAGTGGTTGGGCACCAGGTCGACGATGATGCGCAGGCCCAGGGCGTGGGCGTCGCGTATCAGGGCGTCGGCGTCGAGGAGGGTGCCGAACATCGGGTCGATGGCCCGGTAGTCGGCGACGTCGTAGCCGGCGTCGGCCTGCGGCGACGCGTAGAAGGGGCTGAGCCAGACGGCGTCGACGCCGAGCTCCTTGAGGTACGGGAGGCGGCCGCGTACCCCTTCGAGATCGCCCATGCCGTCGCCGTTGCCGTCGGCGAAGCTGCGCGGATAGACCTGGTAGATCACCGCGTCACGCCACCAGCCGGTGCGGTTGCCGCGGGTGGGGGCGGTGGGGGCAGCGAGGTGCTGGGTCATGTCGTCCCTGGAAGTCATGGGGGCGGGAGCGGCGCCGGGTCCTCGGTGCGGGGCCCGGCGCCGCCGGTGTACGGAAGGGGGAAAGGGCGGTCAGCCCTTGACGGCTCCGGCGGACACGCCGGTCACCAGGTGGCGCTGGGCGAAGAGGAAGACGAGCGCCGCCGGGATGGCGATGAGCACGGAGGCGGCGGCCATCGGGCCCCACTGGGCGCCGTACTGGTTGACGAACTTCTGGAGGCCGCCCGCGAGGGTCATGTTCTCGTCGCCGACCATGAAGGCGGAGGCGTACGCCACTTCGCCCCAGGCGGTGACGAAGGAGTAGAACGCGGTCACCGCGATGCCCGGCTTGGCGAGCGGCAGGATCAGCCGCCAGAAGGTGCCGAACGGGGTGAGGCCGTCGACCTGGCCCGACTCGTCGATCTCGCGCGGGATGGTGTCGAAGAAGCCCTTCATCATCCAGGCGCAGAACGGCACGGAGATGGTGAGGTAGGTGATCACCAGGCCGGCCGGCTGATTGAGCAGGCCCATGCTCGACATGATGTTGTAGATCGGCACGATCAGGACCGCGACCGGGAACATCTGGGTGATCAGCAGGGTCCACATCAGGCCGCGCTTGCCGGGGAACCGGAAGCGGCTCACGGCGTAGCCGGTCGTGGCGGCGACGAAGACGCCGAGGACCGTGGACAGGCCCGCGACGAGCAGCGAGTTCCCGAACCAGGTGAGGAACGGGGTGTCACGCAGCAGGTTGGTGTAGTTCTCGGACGTCGTGTCCTTGAAGAAGTCGGTGGACGTCGCGTACGCCGCCGGCTTGAGCGAGGTCAGCAGGACCCACAGCACGGGGAACACGGCGATCACCGACGCGACGACGAGCGTGACGTGCAGGCCGGCCGAGGCCAGCGGGGAGCGCCGGCCGCGGAGCGGGGCGTTCACCGGGACGTTCGCGGAGGCCGGGGCGGGGGCGTTGGAGGCAGTGGTCACCAGACATCTCCCTGCTTGCGGAGCACTCGCCGGTAGACCGCGGCGAAGAGCATCAGGAGGATCAGGATCAGTACGCCCCAGGTGGAGGACTGCGCGTAGTCGCGGGGACTGATCTCGAAGGAGAACTTGTACGCCTGGGTGACCAGGATCTGGGTGGCGTCGCCGGGCCCGCCGCGGGTGAGCAGGAAGATCACCGGGAACATGTTGAAGGTCCAGATCGTGGACAGCAGGATCACGGTGGAGCTGACGGGGCGCAGTCCCGGCAGGGTGATGTGCCGGAAGCGCTGCCAGGCGTTGGCGCCGTCCATCTCGGCGGCTTCGTACTGGGCGCTGTCGATGGACTGGAGGCCGCCGAGGAGGGCGACCATCATGAACGGCACGCCGAGCCAGACGTTGACGGCGATGACCGAGATCTTCGCCATCGTCGGGTCGTTGAGCCATGGCACCGCGTCGATGCCGCCGCCGGCCAGGAGCCGGTTCAGGAAGCCGCGGTCCTCGTTGTAGAGGAAGCGCCAGGCGAAGACCGAGACGAAGCCGGGGATGGCCCACGGCAGGATCAGCATCATCCGGTAGACGGACCGGCCGGCGATCCTGCGGTTGAGGATGTTCGCGAGCCCCAGGCCCAGCAGGAACGTGATGCTGACGCAGGAGACCGTCCACACCAGCGTCCAGCCGAGGGTGTCGAGGAACTGGGAGCCGGTGAGCGCGTCGGCGTAGTTGTCCAGCCCCACGAACTCGTACGTGGCGGGGAGGTGGTTGACGCCGATGCTGCGCTCGACGTTGCGCTCGTTGGCGTCGGTCAGCGACAGGTAGATGCCGCGGACCAGCGGGTACCCGATGATCACGCCGATCACGATCACCACGGGGGCGACCATGGTCCAGGCGTACCAGTGGGTGGAGAGCGATCGCCGGAGCTTGCCCGGAGGTGTGCCAGCACCGCGGCTGGGGCCGCGGGCGACGTCGTCGCCCGCGGCCTTCGCCACCGACTGGCTGGTGTGGACAGCCATCAGTCGGCCTGCCTTTCTGTTACTTCCAGCCCTTGAGGAGCTTGCGGTACTGGTCGCCGGTGGCCTTGGCGCCCTTCTCCGGGGTGGTCTGGCCGGTGAGGACCTTGGTGTACTCGGTGACCAGCGGCGCGAAGAGGCTGCCGGTCTCGGGGATCCAGGGGCGCTCGACGGCCTTGTCGACCACGGGCTTGAAGAAGCCGACGATCTGGTTGCCGGAGACGTCCGGCTGGGAGTAGACCGAGGTGCGGGTCGGCAGCAGGCTGAGCTCCTTGGCGACGAGCGCCTGGCTCTCGGCGGAGGTCATGTACTCGCTGAAGGCGTACGAGGCGTCCAGGTTCTTGGAGCCCGCGTAGACCGCGAGGTTGTGGCCGCCCTGCGGGGCGCCCTGGCCCTTGCTGCCGGCCGGGACCGTGGTGATGCCCAGGTTGGCCTTGTCCTTGAACTCCTTGCCGGCGAAGGTGTCGGCGACGGCCCACGGGCCGTTGATCATCATGGCGACCTTGCCGTCCTTGAACGCCGCCTGCATGTTCTCCCAGCCGTCGGTGGCGTCCGTCTTGGCGGCACCCGAGTCGACGAGGTCCTTGACGACCTTCATCGCCTTGACGCCGGGCTCCTGGTCGACCGTGACGCTCTTGCTCTTGGCGTCGACCAGGTCGCCGCCCTCGCCGTAGAGGAAGGGCAGGAACCAGTACGCGTCGTCGCCGCGCAGGTAGAGGCCGGTCTTGCCGGTCTTCTCCTTGATCTTCTTCGAGACGGTCTTCAGCTCGTCGATGCTCTCGGGCACCTCGACGCCGGCGTCCTTGAAGATCTTCTCGTTGTAGAAGAGACCCATCGAGTCGATGACCTGCGGCACCGCGTACGTCTTGCCGTCGTACTCGGTGCTGGCCGCGGCCTGCGCCAGGAAGTCCTTGTCGTCCTTGAGCGCGGCGGTGCCGTCCAGCGGGGCCAGCAGGCCGAGGTCCGCGAACTCGGGGGTCCAGGCGACCTCGGAGCGGATCACGTCGGGAGCGTCGGAGCCGGACGAGGCGGCGTTCTTGAACTTGTTCTGCGCCTCACCGAAGGGGACGTTGACGTACTTGACGTCGACGCCCGGGTGCTTCTTCTCGAAACCTTCGGCGAGCTTCTTGAAGACCTTGTCCTCGCTGCCGACGGTCGAGGTGTCCCACCAGGTGACGGTGCCGGACAGCTCGCCCGAAGCCTTCTTCTCACCGGTGTCACCGCTGTCGCCACCACAAGCCGTCGCCGCGAGCGCCAGGGTCGCGACCAGGGCGGTGGCCGTTATGCCACGTCGCATCTGAACTCCTTCAACTGCCGAACCGCTCCGTCGCGGCGCCGGGTCGTCGAGGAACGTAACAAGGATGAAAGAAGTCCGAAAGAGCTTGCGAAGATTTTCCGCAAGAACAACCGATCGTTACATCGACGTGTCCTCACAGTTGCCATCGAACCCCTTGCCAGGCAGGCAGGAGAAGACTTAGTGACTCGCGGCCGACCCTGCAAGCACTACCGCAAAGACTTGCAGAGCTGTTACTTTCAGGATCTGTCCGCGTTGATCTCGTAGTGACCGATCCAGCCCGCCCGTACGAGAGGGACCTTCATGACGCAGGAGCTCGCATCCACCCGGACGACCCCGGCGCGCGGCTGGTGGCGCGACGCCGTCATCTACCAGGTGTACGTGCGCTCCTTCGCGGACGGCGACGGCGACGGCATCGGCGATCTGCGCGGAATCCGCGAGCGCCTGCCGCATGTGGCGGCCCTGGGTGCCGACGCGGTCTGGCTGACCCCCTTCTACGCCTCTCCGCAGGCCGACGGCGGTTACGACGTCGCCGACTACCGCACCGTCGACCCGCTCTTCGGCACCCTCGACGACGCCGCGGAACTGATCAACGCGGCGCACGACCTGAACCTGCGGGTGATCGTCGACGTCGTCCCGAACCACACCTCCGACCAGCACGCGTGGTTCCGCGCCGCCCTGGCCGACCAGCAGGACGGCCCGGCCCGCGACCGCTACCACTTCCACCCCGGCCGGGGATCCGCCGGCGAACTCCCGCCCAACGACTGGGAGTCGGTCTTCGGCGGCCCCGCCTGGACCCGCGTCCCCGACGGCGACTGGTACCTGCACCTCTTCGCGCCCCAGCAGCCCGACCTCAACTGGCACAACCCCGAGGTCCACGAGGAGTTCGAGTCGATCCTGCGCTTCTGGCTGGGCCTGGGCGTGGACGGCTTCCGGGTCGACGTCGCGCACGGCATGATCAAGGCGGAGGGGCTGCCGGACATCGGCGCCCGGGAGCAGGCCAAGATGATCGGCTCCCAGGTCCTGCCGTTCTTCGACCAGGACGGCGTGCACGACATCCACCGCTCCTGGCGCAGGCTGCTGGACTCGTACGACGGCGAGCGCATCGGTGTCGCGGAGGCGTGGGCCCCCACCCCCGAGCGGCTCGCCCTGTACGTACGCCCCGACGAGCTGCACCAGGCGTTCAACTTCCAGTTCCTGAACTGCCCGTGGGACGCGCAGGCGATGCGCGCCGTCATCGAGGCGTCGCTCGCCGCGACCACCCTGGTCGAAGCCCCCACCACCTGGGTCCTGTCCAACCACGACGTGGTCCGCCACCCCACCCGTTACGGCGGCGGGGACGACGCGCTGGGCCTGCGCCGGGCCCGCGCCGCCGCGCTGCTGATGCTGGCGCTGCCCGGTTCGGCCTACCTCTACCAGGGCGAGGAGCTGGGTCTGCCCGAGGTCACCGACCTGCCCGACGCGGTCCGCCAGGACCCGTCCTTCTTCCGCAGCGACGGCCAGGACGGCCTGCGCGACGGATGCAGGGTGCCGATGCCCTGGTCGGGCGACGCGCCGCCGTACGGCTTCTCCCCGAGTCCGCCGCCCCCTCCTGGCTGCCGCAGCCCGACACCTGGAAGGACCTGACCGTCGAGGCCCAGACCGGTGACCCGCACTCCACCCTGGAGCTCTACCGCTCCGCACTGGCCCTGCGCCGCGAACTCCCGGGTCTGGGAGACGGACCGATCACCTGGCGGCAGGCCCCCGACGGCCTGCTGGTCTTCGGCCGCCCCGGCTTCGTCTGCACGCTCAACGCCACGGCCCGCCCCGCCGAACTCCCCGCTCCGGGGCGCCTCCTGGTCGCTTCCGAGGCTCCCGCCGTGCACGGCGGCGCCGTCACTCTCCCGCCCGATTCCTGCGCTTGGTGGGCAATCTGACGTGCGCCCGGTACAGTCCACTCCCATGACCGCACGGCTTGCCGACATCGCAGCCCAGGCGGGGGTCAGTGAAGCGACGGTCAGCCGCGTGCTCAACGGCAAGCCGGGGGTTGCCGCGGCCACCCGCGAATCCGTACTTGCCGCGCTCGACGTCCTCGGATACGAGCGCCCCGTCCGCCTGCGCAGGCGCAGCGCGGGACTGGTCGGCCTCATAACCCCCGAGCTCGAGAACCCGATCTTCCCGGCCCTCGCCCAGGTCATCGGCCAGGGCCTGACCCGCCAGGGCTACACCCCCGTCCTCGCCACCCAGACCCCCGGCGGCTCCACCGAGGACGAGCTCACCGAGATGCTCGTGGACCGCGGTGTCTCCGGCATCATCTTCGTCTCCGGGCTCCACGCGGACACCACCGCCGACATGCAGCGCTACGAACAGCTGCGCGCCCAGGGTGTCCCCTTCGTCCTGGTCAACGGCTTCTCGCCGAAGGTCCAGGCGCCCTTCATCTCGCCCGACGACCGGGCGGCGATGCGGCTGGCCGTGACGCACCTGGCGTCGCTGGGCCACACCGGGATCGGTCTGGCCGTCGGCCCGAAGCGGTTCGTTCCCGTACTCCGCAAGATCGAGGGGTTCCGGACCGCCATGCAGGAGCGGCTCGGCCTCACCCCCGAGGAGGCGGAGGAGCGGATCCAGCACTCGCTCTACACCCTGGAGGGCGGCCAGGCCGCCGCCTCGGCCCTCATCGAGCGGGGCTGCACGGCGATCGTGTGCGCCAGCGACATGATGGCGCTGGGAGCGATCCGCGCCGCCCGCCGCCTGGGCCTCGACGTACCGCGTGACGTCTCGGTGGTCGGCTTCGACGATTCGCCGCTCATAGCGTTCACCGACCCTCCCCTGACGACCATCAGGCAGCCGGTGACGGCGATGGGGCAGGCCGCGGTCCGCACCCTCCTCGAAGAGGTCGGCGGCACCCCTGCCCCGCCCAGCGAGTTCGTCTTCATGCCCGAGCTGGTGGTGCGTGGTTCAACGGCATCGGGGCCTCGTCCTTAGGGCTGAGCACGTGCGAGCACCACCCGACCGGAGGATGATCGGAGGGGTGGCCCTCATCTGGCAGACTCTCTCCCCATGGGTGAACTGACCGTGAAGACTGTGGAAGGCCGGGCGGCCACCGCCCCCTCACCCAGCGCGGACGACGAGCAGCATCAGCCGTCCGCACGGTCGGCGGCTCTGAAAAGGCTTCGCTCGCCCCGCCGTCCGCGGATCTGGTTCGAGATCCTGCTGATCGCGGTCAGTTACTGGACGTACTCGCTGATCCGCAACGCCGTGCCGGAGCAGAAGGCCGCGGCCCTGCGCAACGCGGACTGGATCTGGCAGGCCGAGCAGACCCTCGGGATAGCGGTCGAGGAGACGGTCAATCGCGCCGTGAACTCGGTGACATGGCTCGTCGTGTCGATGAACTACTACTACGCGACGCTGCACTTCATCGTCACGATCGGCGTCCTGGTCTGGCTTTTCCGCTGGCATCCCGGCCGTTACGCGGCGACCCGCCTCGTCCTCTTCGCGACCACGGGCATCGCCCTCCTCGGTTACTACCTGTATCCCCTGGCGCCGCCCCGCCTGATGAACGGGCACGGCTTCATCGACACGGTCCTGGTGCACCAGACGTGGGGCTCGATGGCTTCGGGCAACTTCAAGAACATGTCGAACCAGTACGCCGCGATGCCCTCGATGCACATCGGCTGGTCCCTCTGGTGCGGCCTGACGATCTTCGCCGTGGCCACCGTCCCCTGGGCGAGGGCCCTCGGCCTGCTCTACCCGACGGCCACCCTGGTCGTGATCGTCGCCACCGCCAACCACTTCTGGCTGGACGCGGTCGGCGGCATGCTCTGCCTCTCCTTCGGTTACGCCCTCAGCGGTGCCTGGTACGGCTCCCTGCCGCACCGCCTGCCGAAGCTGGTCGACGAGGACGTGTCGCGGCCCCGGACCGGCCGCCGGGTGTGGCCGGTCCGGGCGTAGCCCAAGGGGCGGTGCCCGCGCCGGGTCAGCCCCGGTGCGTGATCCTGCCGCCGGTCACGGTCAGGCGTACCGGCGCCTGCGCCACCTCGTCGGCCGGTGCCTCCACCGGGTCCAGGCCGAAGGCCGCCAGGTCCGCCCGCAGGCCCGGGGCGATGCGGCCCGAGACGGTCTGCTCGCCCGCCGCCACCGCCGCGTGCGTGGTGCAGCCCTCCAGCGCCATCAGGCCGGTCAGCGCGCGGCCGGCCCCGGCGGCGCCGCGCGGGGCGCGGGCGGTGGCCAGGACCTGGCGTGCGTCGTAGTGGGCGATGGGCCAGTCCGAGCCGAGGGCCAGGACGGCGCCGGCGTCGCGCAGGTCACGGCAGCGCCAGGCGCGGGCCGCGCGTTCGCCGCCGAGGCGCTTCGACCATTCGTCGGTGTGGTCGGCGCGGGTGTACGCGGTGTGGGGCGGCTGCATCGAGGCGATCACGCCGAGCTCGGCGAAGCGGGCGATCTGGTCCCCGGGGACGGTCTCGATGTGCTCGATGCGGTGGCGCAGCCGCCCGCTCGGGCCGAGGGACGCGACGGTGTCCAGGACGTGGCGCACGGCGGCGTCACCGATGGCGTGGGTGGCGGTGCGCACCCCTGCCTCGTGGAGGTGGCGCACGGCCCCGGTGTACGCCGCCGGGTCCGGCCAGAACGCTTCGGTGCCCTGGCCGTGGCAGTCGGCGTGCTCCAGCCAGGCGGTGCCGCCCTCGACCGTGCCGTCCATGAAGAACTTGACGCCGCCGACGCGCCAGAGGCGGCCCGCTTCCCTCTGGAGGGCGACGAGCCCGTCGAGTTCGGCGGTGTCCGCGCCCGGCATGCACCACGGGGCGAGGAGCAGCCGTACGGGCAGGTCGTCCGTCTCCTCGGCCGCCCGGAGCAGCTCCAGGGCGTCGCCGCCGAGGTCCATCACATGGGCGCCGGTCAGGCCGGTGGCGGCCATCGCGGAGAGCAGCTCGCCGAGGCGGGCGCGGCGCTCGGCGTACGACGGCCTGGGCACCCTGGCGCCGACCAGTTCCATGGCGGCGTGCTCGATCAGGTGCCCGGTGAGGCGGCCGTCGGCGTCGCGGACGATCTCCGAGCGCTGCGCGAAGGTGCGCGGCCCGGCGATCCCGGCGGCGTCGAGTGCGGCGCCGCTGGCCAGGGCCGAGTGACCGTCGTAGAGGCGGATGAAAGCGGGGGCGCCGGCCACGGCGTCCTCGATGAGGGCACGGTCGACGGGGCGGCCGCCGAAGGCGTTGTGGTCGAGGCCCCAGGCGGTGATCCAGCCTTCGTTGCGGTCGGCGCCGGCGAGGGCGGCACGGAGCGCGTCGAGGTCGCGTACGGCGGAGAGGTCGAGTCCGGTGGACATCTCCAGGCCCCACACGGGGTGGCTGTGGCTGTCGACCAGGCCGGGGGTGAGGGTGGCCCCGGCCAGGCCGACGGTCTCGGTGCCGGGGCCGCGCCAGTCCTGTACGTCCGGCTCGCCGCCGACGGCGACGATCAGCCCGTCCTTCACGGCCACGGCGGTGGCCTCGGGGCGGTCGGGGTCGAGGGTGCGGACGCGGGCGTCGGTGAGGACGAGGTCGGCTGCGGGCATGTTTCTCTGCTTTCTCACTCGTTCGGTTCTGCGGCGAAGCCGGCGTACACCTGGGGCCTGCTGCGGCGCAGGCGCAGGGCGAGGGCGACGCCGAGGAGGAAGACGGCGGGCACGACGGAGACGAGGACGACGTTGACGCCGGTGGTCGCCCCCGAGAACAGGTCGACGTTCCTCGTCACGAGGAGGAGCGCGGTGGCGAGCAGCACGGCGGCCGCGGCGGGGGCGATGGTGGTGCGCCAGATGTTCTCGGTGTGGCTGACGCGCCGGAAGAAGAACGGCACGGCGATGGCGGCCAGCAGTTGCAGCGCCATCAGGCCGATCATGCCGGGGGTGTTCACCCACAGCAGCAGCTCGGTGTACGGGTCCGCCCCGGCCGCGGCGAAGCCGAGTACGACGGCCAGGCCGAGGGCGGTCTGCGCGGCGCCGGCGAGGTGGGGCGAGCGGTGGCGGGGGTGGACCCTGCCGAGTGCGGCGGGCAGGACGTTCTCCTCCGCGAGGGAGAGCCCGTACCGGTTGATGGCGTTGTGGAAGGCGAGGAGGGAGGCGATGACGCTGGTGACGATGAGGATGTGCATCAGGTCCGCGGCCCAGCCGCCGACGTAGGTGGTGATGGCGGTGAAGAAGAGGCCGCCGGGGTCGTCCGTGGCGGCCTGGACGACCTTGTCGGAGCCGTAGGCCTGGATGACGGTCCAGACGACGAAGGCGTAGAAGAGGCCGAGGAAGGCGACGGCGACGTAGGTGGCGCGCGGGATCGTACGGCCGGGATCGCGGGCCTCGCGGCGGTAGATCGCGGTGGACTCGAAGCCGGTGAACGCGGCGAAGGCCATCGCGAGGACGGCGACCATGCCGGGCGCGACGATGTTGCCGGGGGCGAAGGAGTCGGCGGACAGCCCCTGGGCCCCGCCGTCCAGCAGGACGCCGCCGGCCAGCAGCACGAGGATGCCGGTCTCGGCGAGGAGGAGTACGCCGAGGACCTTGGCGCCGAAGTCGATGGACCGGTAGCCGAGGTACCAGACGAGCAGGAGCCCGGCGACGGACACCGGGAGCCACGGGATGTGGATGCCCCACAGGGACTCGGCGGTGTCCTGGGCGGCGCTGCCGAGCAGGCCGTAGACACCGATCTCCATGCCGTTGTAGCCGATCAGGGCGAGCAGCGCGGCGCCCATGCCGACGGGGCGGCCGAGGCCCCGGGTGATGTACGCGTAGAAGCCGCCGCCGTGGCGTACGTACCGGGTCATGGTGGTGAACCCGACGGCGAAGACGGCGAGGGTGATGCCGGCCATGAGGTAGCCGGCCGGGGCGCCGACGCCGCCGAGCATGACGGCGAGCGGGGCGACGCCGGCCATGACGGTGAGCGGGGCGGCGGCCGAGACGACGAAGAAGACGATGTCCGAGGTGCCGAGGGTGGCGCGGCGGAGGGTGGGCGGCCCGGCGGCCGGTCCGGTTCTCTCGTCCCGGGAGCTCGGGGAGGTCTGGGGGGTCACAGACATGCGGGGGGCAGGCCCTTCTGCGGCAGGCGGGGAGGCAGGGGCGACCGGAAACCTAAAGGCTTTCGGTTTCGGCAATGTAGCCTCCGGACGGTCATCCGGGAAGACCTGGAAGCGACCCGAGACCGAAGGGGAACAGACATGGGCCGGCCGCGCACACCACTGCTGGACAGGGAGCGCATCACCACGACGGCGCTGGAGCTCGTCGACGAGCAGGGCGAATTCAGCGTCCCGCAGATCGCACGGCGGCTCGGAGTGCAGACCGGGTCGGTCTACCACCACGTCGACGGCCGGGACGGGATCGTCGAGCTGCTGCGCGTACGGGTCACCTCCGCCATCGACACCTCGACGCTGGAGACCGGCCCCTGGGACGCCGCGATGACCGCCTGGGCCCGCTCCTACCGCGCCGCCTTCGCCGCCCACCCGCGGGCGATCCCGCTCCTCATGACCTCACCGGTGCGCGCGCCGAAGGTCCTCGGGCACTACGAGCGCGCCGCGCGGCTGCTGCTGGACGCGGGTTTCGGGCCGGCGGACGTGATGGTCGTGATCAGCGCGCTGGAGAACCTGGTGCTGGGCTCGGCGCTGGACATGGCGGCGCCGGAGACGATGTGGGAGCTTCCGGACGAGACGGCGACGCCGGAGCTGGCCCGCGCCCTGGCGGCGGCCGGCCCCGACCGCACCCACACGGCGTTCGACCTGGCCCTGGAGGGCTTCATGGCACACTGCCGCCGCCTGCTGGGGGGTGCGTCCGCCTAGAGCGCCCGGCGGACAGGACGGTTCGGGGGGCAGGGAGGGGGTCCTTTTCATGGCGTTCCGCAGGCTTCCGAGCTCATTCGGCATCAACGCGCCCGGCGTCGGGACGGTGGCCGGGAATCCCGTCGCCCGCCCGGGCGAGCAGCTCCACTGCGCCGTGACCGTCCGGGGCGGCGGAGCGGACGCCGAGGTCGGACGGATGCGGGGCCGGCGGGTGGCGCCCTCCCGGCAGGAGACCGGCCTCTCCTCCCCCGGGTCCGCCGGGCGCGGGCGGTCCGAGTCGGAGGCGGTGTTCGTCGCCCGCCAGGACGCCGTCGATCTGCCCCGGGGCGGCTGCCCGCCGGCCACGCGGACACGGACCGGGCGCGGTGGACCGCCGCGCTGGACGCGCACATCCCGGCGCACTGGGCGCGGCAGGCCTCAGCCCCCGTAGAACAGCTCCTCGACGACGGCCCGCGCGCGCCGCGTCGTGCGCCGGTAGTCGTCGAGCATGTCCCCCATGTGCCCCGCCTCGTATCCCAGGTACCGGGCCACCGCGCCCAGTTCGCGCGCGTCCGAGGGGAACGTGTCGCCCGCCCTCCCCCGGACCAGCATCACCGCGTTGCGGACCCGCGTCGCCAGTACCCACGCCTCGTCCAGCACCGCCGCGTCGTCCGCCGCGATGAGGTCCGCCTCGCGCGCCGCCGCGAGGGCCTCGCGCGTACGGGTGGTCCGCAGGCCCGGCTCCGCCGCCCCGTGGCGCATCTGGAGCAGCTGGACCGTCCACTCCACGTCGCTGAGCCCGCCCCGGCCCAGCTTCGCGTGCAGCGTCGGGTCCGCGCCGCGCGGCATCCGCTCGGACTCCATGCGTGCCTTGAGCCGCCGGATCTCGCGCACCGCCTCCTCGCCGAGCCCCGCCCGCGGATACCGCAGCGGATCGACGAGCTCGACGAAACGCCGCCCGAGGTCCTCGTCCCCCGCCACCGGCTCCGCGCGCAGCAGCGCCTGGCTCTCCCAGGCCAGCGACCACCGCCGGTAGTACGCCGCGTAGGAGGCGAGCGTGCGCACCATCGGTCCGCTCTTACCCTCCGGCCGCAGGTCCGCGTCGATCATCAACGGCGGGTCCGAGGTGGGGAGTTGGAGCAGCCGCCGCATCTCGGTGACGACCGTGTTCGCGGCCCGCGCCGCCTCCTGCTCGTCCGCGCCCTCACGCGGCTCGTGCACGAAGAGAACGTCCGCGTCGGACCCGTAGCTCAGCTCGTGGCCGCCGAAGCGTCCCATCCCGATCACCGCGAACCGCGTCGGCAGCGTGTTCCCCCACCGCTCCCGCACGGCGGCCCGCAGCGCGCCGGCGAGCGTGGCGGCGTTGAGGTCGGTCAGGGCGTTGCCGACGCGGTCGACCAGCGCTCCGGGGTCCTCCTCCGCCGGGCTCTCCTCGGTTCCGTACGACCCGATGATGTCGCCGGCGGCGGTACGGAACAGCTCCCGCCGCCGCACCCCCCGCGCCGCCACGACCGCCGCCTCTGCACCGTCCGCCCGCCCGACCGCGGCCAGCACCTCCTGCTCCAGGTGCGCCCGGCCGCGCGGCTTGAGCCCCTGCGGGTCGCCGAGCAGCGCCACCGCCTCCGGCGCCCGCAGCAGCAGGTCGGGGGCGAGCCGCCCGGCCGACAGGACCCGCGCCAGGTTCTCCGCCGCCGCCCCCTCGTCCCGCAGCAGCCGCAGGTACCAGGGCGTCTTGCCCAGCGCGTCGGACACCTTCCGGAAGCCGAGCAGCCCGGCGTCCGGGTCGGCGGAGTCCGCGAACCAGCCCAGCAGCACCGGGAGCAGCGTCCGCTGGATGGCCGCCTTGCGCGTCACACCGGACGCGAGCGCCTCCAGATGCCGCAGCGCGGCGGCCGGATCGGCGTAACCCAGCGCTTCGAGCCGCTGCCCCGCCGCCTTGGGGCTGAGCCGGATCTCGCCGGGCGCGAGCTGGGCGACCGCGTCGAGCAGCGGCCGGTAGAAGATCTTCTCGTGCAGCCGCCGCACCACCGCCGCGTGCCGCCGCCACGCCCGGTCGAGCTCGGCGACGGGCTCGGTGCGCAGCCCGAGCGAGCGCCCGAGCCGCCGCAGGTCGGCCTCGCCCTGCGGCACGAGGTGCGTGCGGCGCAGCCGGTACAGCTGGATGCGGTGCTCCATGGCGCGCAGGAAGCGGTACGCCTCGTCCAGCTGCGCGGCGTCCGCCCGCCCCACGTACCCGCCCGCCGCGAGTGCCTTCAGCGCCCCGAGCGTCGACCCGTGGTGCAGCGTCGCGTCGCTGCGCCCGTGCACCAGCTGGAGGAGCTGTACGGCGAACTCGACGTCCCGCAGCCCGCCGGGCCCCAGCTTGAGCTCGCGGTCCACCTGCGCGGCGGGGATGTTGTCGACGACGCGGCGGCGCATCTTCTGCACGTCGGGCACGAAGTTCTCGCGCTCGGCGGCCTGCCACACGAGCGGTGACACGGCCTCGACGTACTCCAGGCCCAGCGCGAGGTCGCCGGCCACCGGCCGCGCCTTGAGCAGGGCCTGGAACTCCCAGGTCTTGGCCCACCGCTGGTAGTACGCGAGGTGGCTGGAGAGCGTCCGCACCAGCGGC
This sequence comes from Streptomyces sp. Wb2n-11, assembly GCF_001049855.1. Taxonomy (NCBI): domain Bacteria; kingdom Bacillati; phylum Actinomycetota; class Actinomycetes; order Kitasatosporales; family Streptomycetaceae; genus Streptomyces; species Streptomyces sp. Wb2n-11. The sequence continues at coordinate 5,049,007 of NZ_CVPB01000001.1, read as the reverse complement.
CCGTTGCGTCCCTCGGGCCGCAGGTTCGCGTCGACCGGCCAGATCGTGCCCTCGGTGTTCGTCTCGGAGCAGATCCGCATCAGGTGGGAGGCGAGCCGGGTCGCGGCGCCGATCGCCTTCTCCTCGTCGGCGCCCTGCGCCCCCTCCGGCGCCTCCGCCACGAAGATCACGTCCACGTCGGAGACGTAGTTCAGCTCGTGGCCGCCGCACTTGCCCATCGCGATCACCGCGAGCCGGCACGCGGCGGCGTCTTCCGGGGCGGCCTCGCGGGCGATGGCGAGCGCGGAGCGCAGGGTCGCCGTCGCCAGGTCGGCCAGTTCGGCGGCGGTCTGCGCGACGTCGGTCGTACCGCACACGTCGCGGGCCGCGATCGACAGCAGGCAGCGCCGGTACGCGACCCGCAGCGACACCGGGTCGGTGGCACCGGCGAGGCACCGCTCGAATTCGACGACCCCGGGGTGCAGGTCGGCCGCCTCGTACATGACGAGTGCGTGCCAGTCGTGCGGATGGCGCGCCAGGTGGTCGCCGAGCGCCTCCGACGCGCCGAGCACACCGAGCAGCCGGTCACGCAGCGGCTTGGCGGTGACGAGGGTGTCGAGGAGGACGCGCCGCCCGGCGTCGTCCTGCGCCTCGGCCAGCCGTACGAGCCCGAGGAGCGCCAGGTCGGGGTCGGCGGTCGCGCCGAGCGCGTCCAGGAGCACCGGGTCGGTCCGTACGGTCGCGAGTTCGGGGGTGTCGAGGAGCCGCTCGGCGGCGGACGGATCGGTGAAACCGTGCCGCAGCAGCCGCGTGAAGGTACTGCTCCTGCGCCCCGGCGCCGACATTGTGCCTCCTGCTCCGGCCGTCCCGCGGACCGTACGGCCGCCCGGTCAAGGTCCGGCTCACGAGCCTATCCGCAGGAGCGGCGAGACGGCCTCCCACCCGGCGGACCTGGGAGAAGGGCTGTGACGGAAAAGGCCAGTGACATGTACAACATCGCCGGTTCCCGGTGCCGGTGAACCGGATGCCCCGTGCCACTCTCTTCACTTCTGCTCCACAGTCAGCGCGATGCCAGCGCCGTCCTGGGCGCAACCCCGTTCCGTACGCCGTACCCCCGCACACCGAAAGCACCGTTCCTATGCCGCCCAGGGCCCGTAGTCCCTTCCGCCTGCCCCGCCGCAGCATGCCCAGCCTCGCTCTCGCGACGCTGCTGCTGGCGGTGACGGGCGCCCAGCTCGCGCGTCCCGCCGTCCCGCTCGCGCCGTCCTCCGGTTCCACGGCGGCCAGGACCGTCACGGCCGACACCGCGGGCACGGCGGACGCCGACGGGCCGTCCCGCGGCGCACACGAGTCCGTGGTGCAGATCCTCTCCCACCCGGACGACGACCTGTTCTTCATGAACCCCGACCTCAGCCAGTCGATACGCACCGGCCAGAGCCTGACCTCGGTCTACCTGACGGCGGGCGAGGCGGACGGGGTCAACTCCTTCCGCGGCGGCAGGAACGAGGGCGTCCCGCTGCCCGCCCCCGACAAGATGCGGTACGCCGAGGCCCGGCAGAACGGCATACGCGCCGCGTACGCCGAGATGGCCACCGGCGACCGCACCAGCCCCTGGAAGCGGTCCGCGATCCGCACGGCGGGCGGCGGCTGGGCCGAGCTGGACACGCTGAAGGCGCACCCGAAGGTCAGCCTGGTCTGGCTGCAGCTGCACGAGGCAGGCGCCAGCGCCGCGGACCGGCCGCACAGCCTGCACGGGCTGTGGGACGGCCGGATACAGGCCCTGGAGTCGCACCTGTCGTCCGACACCCCGGTCAAGGAGACCTTCGCGTACACCAAGGACGAGGTGGTGCGGACGATCACCGGGGTGCTGGAGCGCTTCCGGCCGACGTTCGTGCGGATGCTGGACCCGACGAACGGCCGCGAGACCACGCCGCAGGTGCTCCCCGACCACCAGGACCACATGTACGGCGCCAGGTTCGCCCAACTGGCGCTCAGCGAGTACGGCGAAACCGCCGGCCGCCCGCACTTCACCGTCCAGAACTACCTCGGCTACCTCAACGGCAGCCTGCCGCACGTCCTGGGCCCCGAGGCCGTGCGGGAGAAGCTGCACACGCTGGAGACGTACGCCTGGACCGACTACCCGGACAACTACTGCGGCGCGGAGGCCGGCTGCGGCGACCGCAAGGTCGCGGGGCGGCCCACGGGCCCCGGCTGGGTGTACGGCATCCGCTACTCGCGCAACACCAGCACCTCGTGGCTCCAGAGCGGCGCGCGGGAGGGCGAGCTGTGGGCGTTCTCGGTGCTGGACACGCGCCTCGCGGTCTGGCACCGCGAGGCGGGCACCGGGGCGGGGGACCGGCCCGTGTGGACCGGTCCGACGCTGCTCGGCGAAACCGGTCTGGACAGCGGCATCACCTCCGAGAAGCTGCCCGACGGCCGCATCGCCCTCTTCGGCACCCGCACCTCCTTCGACGGCCCCGCCGGCTACCGCAGGGACGTCGTCACCACCGTGCAGCGCACCGTGGGCGGCACGTTCGGCCCCTGGCAGGCCCTCGGCATGCCGCGCCCCGCCCACGCGCCCGAGTCCCTGGACATCAGCGCCCCGGCGGTGACGGTGGACCGCGGGGGCCGGGCGACGGTCTACCTCCGCGACGGCGACCACGGGCTCAGCTCCCGTACGCAGCTGTCCGACGGCACCTGGGCGCCCTGGCGGGCGCTGGGCGGCCGGCAGGTGTTCGGCGACCCGGCCACGGCCACCGACAGCGCGGGCCGCGACTACGTCTTCGCGCAGACCCTCACGTCGACCGTCGTGTGGACCCAGGACGCACCCGGCGCCCCGATGCACGGCCCCGCGCCCACCGCCCTGCCCGCGACGCCGCTGCCGCCGACCGTCCGTCCGGACGGTGACGGCGTACGCCTGTACTTCCGCAAGCCGGACTCCGGCGCGGTCCGGACGGCCCGCTTCACCGCCGGGACCGCCCCGGGCGCGGTGACCGCCGCGGCCCCGGCGGCCCCGCGCGTCATCGACCTGGGCGGCCGGGCGGGCTTCGGTCCGGTGAGCGCCGCGGGCACCCTGCTGGCGGCCCGCGACGGCTCGGGCCGGCTCGGCACGGCCGAACTTCCCACCGGCCCCGCCGGCGCACCGCGCTGGAACAGGAGCGGCGGTTTCCTCTTCGGCGGAGCCCCCGCGTCCGCCACGGACACGGCGGGGAACACCTCGGTGGCGGCGGTGGCCCTGGACGGCCGGCTCCACTGGAGCGGCCGGGACTCCTCCGGCTGGCAGCCGGTGGGCACGAACGCCCGATGAGTTCCGCTCGCGGCCTGCCCCTGCCGACAGGACTCTGTAACGAGAGGCGGACCGCGAGCGAGAGGGAAACACCGTGGAACCGGAACCGGAACCGCAGAGCAGGCTGGACCCCCGCTACAGCGACGAGGGCGCGACCGCGGCCTCCTGGTCCGACGCGGTGGCGCGCCTGGAACAGGCGGAGCTGTTCTGGCTGACGACCGTACGCCCGGACGGCCGCCCGCACGTCACCCCGCTGCTGGCCGTCCGGCAGGACGACGCGCTGTACTTCTGCACGGGCCCGGCGGAACGCAAGGCGAAGAACCTCGCCGCCAACCGGAACGTCGTCCTGACCACCGGCAGGAACACCCTGCACGAGGGGATCGACCTGGTGGTCGAGGGCGAGGCGGTGCGGGAGACCGACGAGCCGCGCCTGCGGCGCCTGGCGGAGGCGTACGAGACGAAGTACGGCCCGGACTGGCACTTCGACGTACGCGACGGGGCGTTCCAGGGCGCGGGCGGGGGCGACCGCGCCCTGGTGTTCCGCGTCGCCCCGTCGACGGCCTTCGGCTTCGGCAAGGGCGTCTACAGCCAGACCCGCTGGCTCTTCGGCTGATCCCTCGGCCGCGGCCGCTTCGGCCGGCCGTTTCAGCCGGCCGGCGTGGGCCGCAGCACCAGGGTGTGGAACCCGAAGCAGCCCCGGTACACGTGCAGCCACTCGGACCGGTGCCGGTCCGCCGCCGCGAGGGCCTCCTGGGCGAGAGGGTCCCCGGGGTGGTCGAGGGCCCACTCCGCCAGGGTCCCCGTCCAGTGCCACTCGTAGTCGTCCAGTTCCCGGCGGGTGCTGAGGTGCCCGAACACGGGCGTCCAGCCGTCCGCGACCACCCGGTCCATGGTCGTGGCCAGATCCTCGTACTCCCCGAGCGTCTCCCGTGCCCCGGCGCTGGGCGCGGCCTCCCAGTACGCGTCACCGACGAGCACCCGGCCGCCGGGCGCGAGGTGCTCGCGGGCCGTGGCGAGCGTGCCCGTCAGCCCGCCGAAGGCGTGGGTGGCCCCCACGCTCATCACGACGTCGAAGCCCCGCTCCGAGGCGAACGCCCCGGCATCCTGCTCATGCAGCACCAGCCGGTCCCCGACGCCCCGCGCGTCGGCCTGCTCGCGCGCCTCCTCCAGCGCGTCGGCCGACACGTCGACGCCCACGGCCGTCGTCCCCGGATGCGCGACCAGCGCCCGTACGAGCCATTCGGCCTGCCCGCACCCGAGGTCGAGCAGTCGCTCGTCCCCCCGGACGACGGCCCGCCCGAGGAGGCGGCGTACGGATTCGTCGCCGAGCGGGGCGGCGACGGGATGACTGGCATGGGCCAGCCGCGAGATCAGTGATCGGTTCATCCGCGCACCCTCCCATCGTCGCCGGTCCCGCCGCACCGGCTTTTCCCCGCCCCGGTACTCACCCGGGGCACAGCGGCCTCCTCCCGCGGCAGCTCCCGTCGCGTACGGACCGGGGAGAGGAAGACCGCACGAAGGCCAGCGCCAGGCAGCAGCCGCCCACCCACAGCGCCGTGTGCACCCCGGTGAACTCGTCGATCACGCCCGCCACCGCGGAGCCGACGGCGAGCGCACCGCCGAGCATGAAACGGAAGGTGGCGTTCATGCGGCCGAGGAGCGGGGCGGGCGTCGGGCGCCGGCGCAGAATGACGCCGAGGACGTTGTCGACGCCCATCTTGAACGTGGCCGGCACCCAGCCGGCCCCGGCGAGCCAGAGCCAGGCCCCCCGGTCGACGAGCGGGATCAGCAGCGCGGCCGGCGCGGCGCACAGGCCGACGAGGCCGAGGGCGCGGCCGTGGCCCAGGCGGCGGGCGACGGGGCGGGCGCAGCGCGCGCCGAGGAGGATACCGACGCCGCCCGCCGCCCAGTACAGGCCGAGGACGCCCGCGGACAGGCCGAGTTCGCGGGCGAACAGCACCGGGAGGAGGGTATTGATGATCTGCGCGCCGAGGTTGTCGAGCGACGCGGTGAACGCGCCGGGCGCGGGCTCGGCCGGCTGGCGGACGTGATCGCCGCGTACTGGGAGGTGGCGCTGGCGCCGTACTGGCCGCGCGTCCTCGCCCTGCTCGAGGGCGACATCCTGCACCGCGCCAAGCACTTCGCCGAAGGCGGCGCCCGGCGGCTCTTCGAGGACCTGGACCCGCAGCTCACCTGGGACGCGGGCACGCTCCAGATGACCCACCGCTGCATCCGCGGGGTACGCCGCCTCGACGGCCGGGGGCTGCTGCTCGTCCCTCCGCCTTCACCTGGCCGCGGATCTTCTCCGCGCTCGGCGACGACGACGGGCAGCCCACCCTGCGCTACCCGCCGCGCGGCGTCGGCACCCTCTGGGAGCAGCGCCCCCAGCCCTGCTCGGGCGCCCTGGCCGGCGTACTCGGCCGCACCCGCGCCCTGCTGCTGGCCGAGCTGACCGCCCCCGCCTCCACCACGGACCTGGCCCGCCGCGTCGGCCTCACTCCGGGCGGCGTCTCCCAGCACCTGACGGCGCTGCGCGCGGCGGGCCTGGTGAGCGCACCGCACGGGCCGGGTGGTGCTCTACGCCCGGACAGGCGCCGGAGAGGCCCTGACGGCCGCCGGCCCCGACGGCCCGGGGCTGCCGCTACAGCACCGGCAGGTTCTTGCGGAGCTCGAAGGCGGTGACCTCGGAGCGGTACTCCTCCCACTCCTGCTTCTTGTTGCGCAGGAAGTTGAGCAGCGTAGAGCTGTCCTCAAACAACCCATGTTCCGATGCCGCTGACCTGCAACCGAGTGGTGCTCCGTGGTCGTTGATGGTCGCTGCAGGCTGCCCTTCGACGGCCCCCAGACGGCCCCGCGCACATGGCTCCATAGGCCCCCGTGCGTCGCAAGGGCTCGCCAGATCAGACGCACGCGTAGTCCACAGGGCCGGAGTCGCCACTATCAGCGGAGGTGCTGATCAATCAACAGCGATTACGGCCCTTGCCTGTTCAATGAACGACTCCAACGCGTCGTTCATCCCCTCAGCCGCGTCGTCCCAGCCTCGCCCCACGAGGAGCTGCCCCCTCTTGGCCGCCTGCGCCCTTGCTTCGGCTGCATGCCGGAAGCGGGAACCGGCTAACAGCAGCCTCTGAGCGGTCTCAGCAAGGTCCACAGGCCCTTCAAGTCGCACGACCTGACACCGCTGGAACGCTTCGTCGTACCGCTCGTCGAGCAAGACAAGCAGGGCATCCAGGCGGGACACTTCATCGGTGGTGAGCGCACCGGAGACCGGCCACGCAATGGAGTTGCTCAGCGGGACGATCATGTCGCGCAACCGCTCATAGGTGACGAGGCAATCCACGTACGACTGACGCCGCAGTTCACGGTGCCACTTACTAAGTTCACGGCTCGCTTGCAGTTCCGCCTGCTTCATTGTCGTACGGTGCTGCACCCACGCGAGGCCGAGCCCAAAGCCACCCGTGACCACGACACCAGCGATTGCCCAGAGAGGTGCCCAGACGGCAGGGTCTTTGGCCGCCGCGAGCGTCATCCATGCCGAGTACATGGCCCGCAGTGTGTCGCACAGGTCGGGAGCCGACAGGTCGAATTCGGAAACGTAGAGCGCCGCCGGCATCGGCGACGCGAGATCAGAACAGTGCGATCGACTCGCCCGCCGAGCCCACTTCCTCCCAGTCGGCCAGCTCCAGTTGCCACGCGGTCCCCTCCGAGTACGCCACGTGGACCATGCTGCCGGGACACAGCACCAAAGCACGCGGCTCCTTCTTGTGGTCGTAGATCGATCCGTATCCAACTCGCTGCGTTGGCAGCAGGGCGACCGGGCGCGAGCACGATGGGCAGGGCGTGCGCGGCAGGCGGGGCATGAGAAAACCTCGTTTCTCGCACAGATTCGGTCTCCCCGACCATCGAGGCGGTCCGTGCGACGACTCAATGAGAGCGGCGACAGCACTCACACGGGTAGCGGAACGACGAGCCTCGGAGAGGCTCGAACGTGACCGGATCTATGGCGGTATGAGCCGAACACAGGAGAACGCGAAGCGCGTTCGCAACTCTTCGGCAAAATTCGGCGGAACCCCTCTACGCTGGACATCCGGAAGCGGGAGGGGTAGCCGTGGTGGCAACTGAGCCTTCAAACTCTACTGATCTTGGGCGCATCCATGCCTATGAGCGTGAGCTGTCCACCTTCGCCGACGCGCTCCGCACACTGCATGTCGATCGTGGCGCCCCCGCCTACCGCGAGATCCAGGCCGCAGCTAGAGCTGCAGGACGCGTAACGCTCTCCACCTCAGCGATCTCCGAGGCCCTCGGTGGCAAGAGGCTCCCGTCCATGGAGTTCACGCTGGAACTAGTGCGTCAACTGGTAGGCGACGATGCCCGCATACGGGAGGACTGGCGAGAACGCTGGAAGAAGGCGAAGCTCCACCAGCGACGAGCAGCGAACGCGCTCAAAAGTGCGCGTCGCGCTCCTTGGCCGAAAGATCTGGCCGAGGCGGCCCCGGCTCGTGAGCTGCCACTTCCGCCACCGGAACTTGCCGAACGCGTCTTAGAGAAGGCGAGGGAAGAAGCAGTCCAGATGCTTGCTGCTGCCCGGTCCGAGGCAGAGACTCTCCTCGCGACTGCTAGAGCACAGGCGGAGGCGACGCTGCTATCGGCAAAGGAGGTGCTCATCGCAGCGCAGTCCGAAGAGCAAGGGGCGAGTGTCCCTAAGCTGCGTTCCAGGAAGGCACTTCGGATCGTTCTCGTGGGGCCGCCAGCGTCAGGTAAAGGGACTCAGAAAGCGTTCCTCAGTCAAGAACTGGAAATTCCGGCTGTACACATCGGAGACCTATTCCGGGCACACGTCCATGCGCAAACAGAGCTTGGTGCCACCGTCAAGCGATGTATCGAGTCAGGTAATTTGATTCCGGACGAGGTTTTCGTGACCATGCTCTCGGAGCGGTTGGCCGAGCCTGACGTCCATCGCGGGTTCATTCTGGATGGCGTGCCGAGATCAATCACCCAGGCGCAGAAGGTGGATGAACTGCTGGCGCTAGAAGGCAAAAAGATCGACGTTGCCCTAGACCTGGAAATCCCAAATGAAGAAATATTCAAGCGCATGGCTGGACGACGGATCTGCCTGAAGGATTCCACTCACGTTTTCCACACCGACTACATGCCGGCTAAGCAGTATGGGGTCTGTGACGTCTGCGGTGGCGGTCTCGCTCTGCGGGACGCCGATTCGAGGCGCGTGATCGGGAGTCGCCTAGAGCTTTGGAGTCACAGCACGGTTCCTGTGATTCGTAAATACCAGACAGAGGGGCGCCTGATCACCATTTCTGGCCTTGGCAAAGTCCGGGACGTGACTGAACGTGCAATAGCAGCCCTATCCGCGCATCTCGAGTGAGTGCGGCGACACATCAAGCACTCTAGTCCGCTAGCGCCCGCCGTTGACGTCAGCCGCTGATGCCAGAAACGGAACAGGTGTGGGTGGGGGCAGGGATCTAGCGGGTTGACGGGAGGTCCGCCCACTTCCACCAGATGTGCTGACCCGGGTACCGCCACATGCGGCAGGCTCGTCGAGCCATCGTCTCACGGCCGAAAGGTGAAGCCGCAGGCCTTCAACGGCTGCTCGCACTCATGGCCTGACGCGCTGTACTGGCCCTGGCGCAGCAGCTCCTGATCAGGATGAGCATGTGGAAGAACGCCATCTACCACGCCATATGGCATGCATCGGCACGGCGGCCACAAACGTCTACTGGGCGCCTTGGTCTACTGCTTCGTGGCATGGATCTCTTAGCATGGAAACGAGTGACACGCCTGCAGTTCCCCCTTCCGGATCGGTTTGGCCAACTGAGGTGTAGGAGGCGCTGCTGGTCGCTAGCGTGGAGTCCACGTCGCTATATGGGGGATATATGAAGCGCGCATTTGTAGGACTTTCCACCCCTCTCACCTACGACTACCGCAATAGCGTCGGTGAAACCATTTCTGGTTCCGCTGTGCCCAACGCCGTTCTGGAGAACGTAACAGGGCTCCTCCTTTGCTATGACGAAATCTGGTTCGTCTCCCGCGAGTTTTGCCCTTCGGATTTGCAGGAGCTTCCGTACGTGCAGTTTGTGACAGATTTTCCAGAGCTGTGGCAGCGCGCACTAGTGGCGCGCGAACAGTACGGCCACGAAGACTTTCACGCGGCCGCCGATTTGATCTACGAGAAGCGCCCAGACGACTACTTCGAAACCGTGGACCGAATCAAGCGCAGCCTGCAATTCGACTTTAGGCCCGATAATCACTCGCGGGGCATCACCCCCGGGTTTGGTCAGGGAAATGCCGCAGATGCGCGTCTCTTTATTCAGGATTTGGGAATTGCGGCTTCCTTGGATAAAGACCTGGATGTCATTACTAACAGCACAATGGCTCGAGCCTTGCGCTCCCTGGAGACTAGCGGACCAAAGGTTGAGACATTCGAGCAATGGCAGATTCAGGCGGCTGAAGAAGCGATCGCTATGCGGACGGTCGACTACCTCGGTCCGAGCGGGGCCTACCACGAGTCTCTGGAAGACCTGCGGGGGCACTCCCAGCTAGAGGAGTTTCGCAATTTCCTGGCAGAAGCAGACAGACCGGATGCGGATGCGCTTGCGCTGGCCAGTGAGGTAAACGATCTCGCTGCTAAGCATTCTATAGACGTGATGGAGCGATTCATCAAAGGGCGCGGGCGGCTGCGAACAATTGGCAAGGCCAGCGTAGGTCCCGTAGGAAATCTGCTGCACCCTGGAATCGGAAGCGTTCTGAGTGGCGCAATTTCGCTCTCCGAGTGGAACCAAGACAGGAAGGAACGAAAGAGAGTGGCGTGGGCACTTTTTGTTCTGCAGGCCAGAAATCTCCCTCAACGCCGTGACTGACGGGGGCCCCGTCGGTGGATCTGGCTTGGCCGGTGGCCTGCCGGTTTTGGGTTGAGCCTGATCAGGGGGTCGTACGCTAGCCGGCAACTCGGGCAGGTGGTGATCCTGCGGACCGCCCCACGCACAGAGGGTTTCTCCCACTCCGCCCGCTGCGCGTAGCGCGCCGCCGGACGCAGCCAGCCGGGGCGGTGACAGGAGGCAGGCCGCGCCGCCAAGGGCATTGGGGCCTACTCAAAAAGGCACTGGTCCAAAAGGCAACCCGACGTTCATGAGAGACCCGGACATACCGTCCGGGTCTCTTCGCTTGGCGTCGCCCATCCTCGTTCCAGGCCGGGCCGGTACGCACGGAGGGTTCCGGTCCGCCCTGTGGCCGTCTCGATACCGTGAGACTGGCCCAACTCTCAGGAGGCAGCACGTATGCGTGGTCTTGGAGATCACCTCAGCATTGGGGAACGGATCGCCTTCTACCGCAAGCGCCGCGGCTACACCCAAGAGGTGCTGGCCGGTCTCGTGGGGCGCAGCACTGACTGGCTCGCGAAGGCGGAGACCGGCCGTCGGCAGCCGCCCCGCATTGACATGCTCGCCGAGCTAGCGCGCGTCATGCGCGTCCCGCTCGGAGACCTGATCGGTCAGACGGTCTTCATGGAGGACGACAAACAGCAAGATGACGTACCCGCCGTGCGTGACGCGCTCATGAGCCCTCGCCGCCTCTCCCGGTTACTCTTCGGACCGCAGGCAGAGGCGCAGCTACCCATGCCCGGTGCGGTCCGGCCGATGGTGGAGCGGAGCTGGGCCGACTACCAGGGCGGGCGGCTCGGCAACGTCGTGGCGGCTCTGCCCGGATTGCTCCAGGCCGCACAGGAACTGGAGGACCGTGCGGCGCGCTCGGCACAGGAGCGAATGGACTGCTGGGCAGTCTCCGCCCGGACGCATCACCTCGCAGCGACGACGCTCGCGAAGGTGGGCGAGTCGGATATCTCGTGGCTGGCCGCTGAGCGCGCGATGCGGGCGGCGGATGAGTCCGGTGATCCGCTGGTACTGGCCTCCGCCGCGCGTTCCGGCACACATGCACTGCTCGCCAACGGGCGGTATGACGACGCAATGGAGCTGGGCGAGACCACGGCGACATGGCTGGCTTCCCGCATCGAGGAGGACGACCCCGAGGCACTGAGCCTGCTCGGCATGATTCACCTGCGTGCCGCTATCGCGGCGGCTCGCCATCAGGACCGGCCCACCGCGACGAACCTGCTCGGTCGGGCTGAGACGTTGGCAAACCGGCTCGGCTCGGACGCGAACCACTGGCAGACCAGCTTCGGTCCGACGAACGTCATGCTGCACAAGCTGTCGGCTGAACTTGACCTGGACAACGTCTCGTACGTGGTCGAGAACGGCGAGGTCGACGTGGACCACATGCAACCCGAGCGCGGTGTCTCACATCGCATTGACTACGCCCGCGCGCTCACCCTGGCGGGCCGTGGTGACGACGCCTTCACCGAGCTGCGTACGGCCGAGCGCACGTCCCCGCAGCTCGTACGCAACAATCCCCGTGTGCGGGAGACGCTGCGGGATCTCATCAAGCAGTCGCCCGTGAGCGGAGGCACCCGCTCGTCCGAGGTGTTCATCATGGCGCAGCGATGCAAGGCGGTGCAGTAAGTCGGTGAGGACGAATACGCGCGGAGTGCTCGGTGTTGTCGGCACAGGCGCCGGCGGAGTGGAAAGCCTGCGAACCGGCCTGGTCGAACCTTCCGTAGAACGCGGTTGGCGGGTCGCGGTGACCCTGACGCCGACGGCCGGCGAGTGGCTGCGGTCCATCGGGGAGGTCGAGGAACTGGAGAAGCTGACCGGGCTTCCCGTACGGGACACCCCGCGGCTTCCGGGCAAGGCGCGGCCACACCCTCCAGTGGACTGCTTCGTCGTCGCCCCGGCGAGTGCGAACACTGTGGCCAAGCTGGCTGTGGGTATCGCAGACAATCAGGCACTTACGCAGGTGGGCGAGGCGATCGGCACCCTGGACCTGCCGGTCGTCGTCTTTCCGCGCGTCAATGCAGCCCACGCCCGCCATCCCGCGTGGCGGCGGCACATCGACACGCTTCGCGAAGCGGATGTCCGGCTGGTGTACGGGCCTGACGTTTGGCCGTTGTACGAGCCGCGCGAGGGGGCCGCTGGGCGCGGGCTGCCCTGGGATGCCGTTCTCGACGTCGTCGACTCTCTGTTTCACTGATGGAGCGTCAAGACAACTGACCTGCAAGGAAAGAGGACCCGGACACTCTGTCCGGGTCCTTCGCGCTTATCGGCCACATGCTCGTTCGCATGCCAAGGATCAACGAGCGATCGAACGAGTGGGACGGCCTCACGCCCGCTGAACTCGCGCTGATCACAGCGAGTCTGAGCGAGGCGCGGGCCACGGCCACACGGCTTCTGCGCCGCGCGGATGACCTCACTGCGAGGGCGGAGTTTCACGCCCGACAAGTTGCTCCAAGCGGTCCATCCGGTCGCCGAGCTGCCGGAGCGTCTCGTGAATCACGCTGAGTTCCGAGGCGAGCGCGGTGAAGGCTGGACTGCTGCCGGCCTCCGTGCCGAGTGGCACGGCGGGGTCGCGGACGAACGTCCCCCGACCCTGCTGGGTAACGACCAGCCCCTCGTCTCGCAGCTGTCGGATAGCGCTCTGCACCGTCATGAGCTGCACACCAAACTCCTTGGCCAGCTTGCGGGCCGGCGGGAGTTGGGCGTTGGGCCCGTAGGTGCCGTCCGCAATCTGACCGCGCAGGTTCGTGGCGATCTCTTTGGCCGTCGGCTTGGGCGCTTCGGGGCTGGAATCCATGCCCCCGAGCGTAGCTGTACTAGGTCAATTCCGGTTTCTGCCTGAGTTCCCCTTGACAGTCAGATTGACCTAGGTCAATCTGAAGTCATCGCCCAGAGGGCCCCTTGAAAACGGGTTCGAAGGAAGCGTTGGTTCGTTGAGAACTGAACAGCGTGCCAATCGACGAGGTGAGATTCCTCGTCCCCGTGACGACCGGGTGACGTCGTCGGCGGCCCCTTTTGCGTGCTGGCTCTGGAGAACACCCCTCGGGGTGCCACCCAGTCCGCGCCGCCCTGCTGGCGTCAGAGCAGCGACGATGACGCGCCCGATTCCTAGGTTCGGGACTGGAGCACCGTGGCAACGGTGCTCCAGTGAAGCTCTGAGTTCTCCCACTTGGAGGCTGCTGTGTTCCGTCGACATACGCGGGCGCCGGCCGTGCTGGACCGGTACGACGGCAAGGCTCCTTGCGTCATCTCATGACCGCCGCGCGAGACGCCCCGACCTCAGTCCGGTGCAGCTCGCGCGGTCCAGCCTCATTCCGCAGCGCTCAACGCGTTGCGGTCGGTTGCCTCCTCCGCCCGTCTCGTACGGGCGGGGCTGAGGTGAGCCGCACGGCTTGACCCCCGGTTGGTCGTCTCTCGCCAAGGGCCGCGACCACGCTCCTTTTCTTCACCCCCCCGCCGGGGCGGCTGCCTCTCGCCAAGGACCGAGGCCGCCCCGGCTCCCTTCGCTTTCGAGGAGAGCAATCGACATGCGTACGTACATCGGCACACACCAGGTGCTGACTGCTGTGGAGTTCGAAGAGCTGGCGCTCGGCTTCGACGAGCTGCCGCTGGGCCTTGACCGCGACCTGTTCCGTGGCCCGCTCACCCCGGAGTCGCCCGAGGAGCAGGCGGCCCGCGAGGCGGTGGCCCGCGAGGTCATCGCGGAACTGGCCGCCCAGGGCGAGGGCGGTGACGAGATCGCGGCATGGGACGCGCTGTACGCGGACGCGCTGACCCGCACGGTGCCGTTCCTGCGCGCCGCCCGCGACGCCGACCGTTCCACCCAGGCCGGGGAGGTGGCGGCATGAGCCAGACCCTGACGGCTCTGGCCGCCGCCCTGCCGCTAGCGGCCGGATGGTCCGTGCATAGCCTGCGGCTGAGGCGCCGGATCGAGGTCGCCCGCCTCGACCCGCTGACGAGCCTGATGCGCCGTGAGGCGTTCGAGGCCCGCGCCGGACGCGACCTGCGCAAGAGCCTCACGTCCGTGGTGGTCATCGACCTCGACGGCTTCAAGGCCCTGAACGACACCCACGGCCACGCGGCCGGGGATGTCGGGCTGATCATCGTCGCCGCGCGCCTGAACGACTGGGCGATCCGCATGAGCGGATGCGCGGCACGGCTGGGGGGCGACGAGTTCGCCGCCGTGGCCACGGCCGCTTACGACGTGGATCTGATGTCGGCCCTGGAGGACCTCCACGAGACGCTGTGCGAGCCGTTCACCTTCGACGGCCAGCGGGTGGAGCTGGGCGCTTCCATCGGCGCCATCCGCAACGACGGCGACTTGGCCGGCACTCTGCCCACGCTCATGCGCCGGGCGGATGAGGCCATGTACGTGGCGAAGCAGGCAGGAGGCGGCTGGTACGTCGCTAAGGGCCTGAGCCCGGTACGCGGCACGGTCAACGGCCGCCGCGAGGGCCGTACGGGCACCGGCTGGGAGGTGGCGTGATGACCAGCCGACAGTCCCTGACCAAGGCGCAGAAAGTCGTCCTGACGGCTGCGTTCGTGCCCATGCTCGCCACCGGGGTCGCCGGTGGCGCTGGAACGTACAGCAACATCAGCCACGCCTACGGCTCCGGTACGGCGCTGGGCGCCGTCGCGGCCGGCGAGGGCGCGACCGCCGTCCTGGCGCTCGTACTGCTCGGCCTGACGATGCTGGGGCAGTCCTCCCCGGCCATCATCCGGCTGGGCCTGTGGGCCCTTCCCGCCGCCGCGTCCGCGATGGCTGCGATGGCCGCCGACGATCCGGGCCGCACGGTGATCTACGCGGTGACGCCGATGGGCATGTGCGTGTCGGCGGAGGGCATGGCGTTCCTGGCCCGGCGGATCGTGGTCCACCAGGACGGGCGTGACATTGAGGCGGAGGCCAAGGCCGCCACCGTCGTGCGGGCGCTGGCATACCACCGGGCCCGAGCTGTGAACCACCCGCAGAAGCGGGTACGAGCGTCGTCCGACCGCACGTCCTGGAAGCTCGCCCGGAAGGTCGGGTTGGGCGACGCGTCGTTGGGTGTGCGCCTACTGGACATCCAGCGCGAACGCGTCACCAGCGGCGCCGACGCCGCCCTCGCGGCCATGTTCACCGCACCCAGCCCACGCACTCCAACGCTGTCCACAAACAAGGATGAAACGCCTGAGATCACCGTAAATCGGTTGAGGTCTGACCTGCATGAGTCGGCCCCCGAACCGGCCCCTGCGGTGGCCGAACTCCCGGCGGTCGAGTCGGCCGACCCGGACCCGATTGCCCAGCCGACTGAGACCGAATCGGCTGCCCCTGACGAGACGGCTCGTGAACGCGTCCTGGAAGGTCTCGGGCTGCCGACCGAGCCGCCCGAGCCGCCTCCGGTGAAGGCGGTCACCTCCGTAGCGCAGACTCCGCGTCGGGCGACTGGTCGGGTACCGCAGTCGGCTCGCACGCCCCGACCGACCCGAACCGCCGACCAACTGCTGAGCGAGGCCCGCGAGGCTACGGCGGACTGGTCGGATGGCGAGCTGACTGCTGAAGCGATCCGTAAGGCGGTCCGTACGTCGTCGGCCAACGGCCGGATGCTCCGCGACGCGCTGCGGGCCGAGCGGGATAGGGGCAGCGCAGAGCCTGAGGCGGTGTCGGCATGAGCGGGCACGTACTGCCACTGCGGCAGCCGAATGGCCTCAGGCTGCTGGACCTGTGCTGCGGCGCCGGTGGATTATCCATGGGTTACCACTTGGCCGGGTTCGAAGTGACCGGCGTGGACATCGCCCCTCAGCCGAACTACCCGTTCACCTTCCACCGGGCCGACGCGCTCACCTTCCCGCTGGACGGCTTCGACCTGGTCCACGCGTCGTGGCCGTGCGAGCGCTACGCCCGTGTCACCGCCTGGCGCGGCCGCCAGGACGACCACCCTGACCTGCTCGCCGCCGGCCGCGAGCGGCTGGCCGCATCAGGCGTGCCGTGGGTGATCGAGAACGTGCCCGAGACGGCCTGGGGCAAGTTGCTGCGCCCCGACTACCTGCTGTGTGGCACCCAGTTCGGGTTAAGTGTCCGCCGCCACCGGGCTTTCGAGACGTCCTGGGGCGGCGGCGGGGACCTGGTCCCGCCGTGCTGGCACCGCAAGGGCCTGCTGGCCTTTGAACACAAGGGCGAGCGTGCCTACGCAGACGCTATGGGCTGCACGTGGATGACCAACCGCGAAGCCCGCAAGGCGGTACCCCCCGCCTACGCCCACTGGATCGCCACTCAGTTCCTTGCCGGACGCGAGCCCGGGGCAGAGGTCGCCTGATGTCCCCGACATTCGGCAAGTGCTATGACCCGAACGGCACCACGTACGGGATACCCACGTTCCAGTGGCGCTTCGCCCCGGACGGCTACGCCACCCGCCGTCAGCTTCGAGCCCGCGGCTTACGCCCCGGCGGTCAGACAGTCGCCGCACAGGTGATGCGCCGCTCCCGCCGCCGAAAGGCCGGCGTCCTGGTCACCTACCTCTACCGCATCGACCGGGCGAAGCCGGTACGGCCGATGACTCCCGCGAAGTGGGCTGCCCACGCAAAGGCGATGGCCGCCCGCCGCACCTGCCCTAACTGCCGTACGGACGCCGGTTACTGCATCCCGACATCACTCGGCATGTGCGTGACCTGCGCCTACCCCGAAGAACAGTGCACCCCCTGACCTGCACCACTTCGCTCAGCGGGGCCCGGACGGTCGGCCTACCAAAGCGCCGTCCGGGCCCCTTCCAACCCCTCCGTTTCCGGAAGGAATCAGCAGTGAATCACGACGACGAAAGCGAACTGTTCAACCGCCTCGAAGCCGACATGCCCGCCGACTCGGGTGCGGACGTGGTCGACCTCGACAAGGCACGGTCGGCCCGTACCGGGTCGGCCGACTCCGAGGCGGGCGAGTCGACCGGCCCGGCCCCGGCTCAGTCGGGTGCAGGGGCGGCCCCGGTGATGGTCGACGGACCGGCCCCGGTCGGGCCCGGGTTCATGGACCGCATCAAGGGCGCCAAGCGCCGCCCGGTCGTCCCGATGTGGCTAAAGTCCACGGCGGAACTCAAGGCCGCCACCGCTTGGGTGGCCGGGCACTACGGCCACAAGGCCGGGTACCACGCCTTCCGCTCCCCGGTCTACGCCGCCCGCCTCGCGCTGCTGTCACCACGCGGGGCCGCCAAGTTCGTCGGCGGCACCCTGCGCTGGGTTGCCGATAAGGAGGGTGAGCCGGTTCGGCTGGCGATGGTGGAGAAGGAGGACGCCGCCACCTACCTCAAGCTGTCCCGGCAGCGTGATGCGCGGGTGCGGCTGCGGACCCTGGTCGCCGTACTCGCCGGGCTGATCGGCATGGGTGCAGCCCTTGCCCTGTACGTGCTGGCCCCCGGCTGGCTTCAGGCCGTGTCGGTCAGTGCGCTGCTGCTGGCCCTGGGTCATGCGGGGCGGCCCGAGGATGCACCGGTCATCACGCGTGCGGTGGACCTGCCGCAGGTGCAGCGCCTGACCTCGGACATCGTGGCCCGGGCGTTCGCCGCTCTCGGTATCGCGGAGATCAACAAGCAGGCGGCCAAGGGCAAGCCCGGTATCGAGTTCAAGGCCCCGATCCAGCGGGACGGCAAGGGCTGGCGCGCGGACCTGGATCTCCCGTACGGAGTGACCGTGTCCGATGTGCTGGACCGGCGCGAACGCCTCGCCTCGGGTCTGCGCAAGTCGCTGGGCTGCGTGTGGCCCGAGCCTGTCCCGGGGGAGCACCCGGGGCGGGTGATGCTGTGGGTGGGGGATCAGGACATGGCCCGCGCCCCCCAGCCGTCGTGGCCGCTGCTCAAGACCGGCACCGCTTCGCTGTTCAAGCCCGTCCCGTACGGAACGGACCCGCGCGGCCGGCAGGTCGGTTTCGACCTGATGTACGCGAACTTCCTGACCGGCGCCATGCCGGGCCGCGGCAAGACGTTCGCCCTGCGCATCCTGCTGCTGGCGGCGGCCATGGACCCCACGGCGGAGCTGCACACCTGGGAGTTCAAGGGCACCGGCGACTTTTCCTCGTTCCAGCCCATCTCCCACTCCTACGGCTCCGGCCCCGGCGATGACGCCACGGTCGAAGGCTGCGTGGACGCCATGGAGTACGTCTACGGCGAACTGGACCGGCGGGCGCGGGTCATCAACAAGCTGCCCAAGGACATCTGCCCGGAGAACAAGGTCACCCCAGCCCTCGCGGCGAAGAACTCCCTTGGCCTGCACCCGCTGGTGATGTCCATCGACGAGTGCCAGGAAGTCTTCACCCACGAGAAGTTCGGCAAGAAGGCCGCCGAACTGGCCACCGCCATCATCAAGCGCGGCCGCGCACTCGGGGTGATCCTGCTGCTCGGTACCCAGCGCCCGGACGCCGACAGCCTGCCCAAGGCCATCAGCGCCAACGTCGGCATCCGGTTCTGCCTTCAGGTCATGGGCCAGCCCGAGAACGACATGGTCCTGGGGACCTCGATGTACAAGAACGGCATCCGCGCCACCTCGTTCACCGCCGCCGACCTGGGTATCGGCTACCTGGTCGGGGCGGGGCCGAACCCGCAGATCGTCCGCTCCTACTACATCGACAACGCCACCGCCGACAAGATCTGCGAGCGCGCCAAGGCCGCCCGCGCGGCGGCCGGCACACTGCCCGACCTGGACGCGCCGAAGAAGGAGAAGGTCGCGGACACCCTGCTGGCCGACATCCTCGCGGTCATGCCCGCCGATGAGGCCAAGGTGTGGAACGAGACGATCGTGGAGCGCCTCGCGGAGCTGCGGCCCGAACGCTACGGCGACTGGGCCCGCATGAGCGGCGAGGAGCAGACCGCGCACCTGACCGCAGCCCTCAAGCCCTACGGCATCGCCACCGGGCAGGTCGGGCGCCGGATCGACGGCAAGTTCGTCAACAAGCGCGGAATCAAGCGCGACGACATCACCACCGTGGTAGCGGAGCGTAACCGAAGCCGGGACGCGAGCTGACCGTCCGAGGCTGCTATCGATAGCGGGCTGACCCGCTATCGATAGCAGCCCCGATAGCAGCTCACATGAGCGCTGATCAGGTCGCTAGCGTATAGCGGCCCACCTGCGGAAACCTCTGAAACCGCCTGTGGAGGCCCTTCATGCCCCCTGCCCTCCTAGCTATCGCCTGCCTGCTGGCTATCACAATCTGTTACGGCGGGCTGTGCGCGGCTTCGCCGTTCGGCAACTGCCGCAAGTGCAAGGGCTTCGGCTACGCGCTCAAGAAGGACCGGCGCGGACGGCTCAGGTCCGGCAAGACCTGCCGCCGCTGCCGTGGCGACCGCAAGCGCATCCGCGTCGGCCGCCACCTGTTCAACGTCGCCGCCCGCATCCACCGCGACGGCACCCGCTGACCCAAGCGGCCACAAAGCGACCGGCGACCGCCCGTCATGAGACGGACCCCGCTCCGAGCAGGAGCTAGGCAGGCGCGGTCGCCGGTCAAATCCCCAAGCTTGCGAGCACCCGGGGACCTGCGGATCTTAACCAGCTCTCCTCGCCCACCGAAAGCGAGATTCCACCGTGGCCATCACCGTCTCTCTCGTCGCCCTGTTCGGGCTCGTCCTGTTCTTCCTCCTCCGCTCAAAGACCCTCGGCTACGGCTCCGCCTTCATCGCCACGATGTTCGGCTTCTACCTCGCCTCCACCGGAGCCTCCAAGCCCATGAACGACCTCACCACCGCCGTCGTAGACGCCCTCGGCAACCTCTAGGAGGCCGGTCATGAACGAACCCATCGTCGCCCGCCACTGGCTCGCCCTCGCCGCCCCCAAGGCGGCCCCCGCCGTGGCCACGTCCACCGTGCTGATTCTGGGGCGGGTCTGGAACGCCAACGGCGCCGAACACTCAACCGGCAACGCGGCCTTGATGGTCGTCCTGGCCGCCGGGGCAGCCACCGCCGGCGCTTTCGCGTCGGCCGGCCGCGCGGGTGACCCGGTGATCGCCGGGACCGCGTTCGCCAGCTCCGGCGCGCTGGCCCTAGCCGGAGTCGCCGGATACGCCGACGGCCTGCCGCTGCCGCTGCTGCTGTGGGCCCTGGCCACCACCGCTGCCTACGGCATCGCCGCCCGCTACTGGCGCACCGACCGCCGTGACACGCTCGCCCACGAGCGGCACACCACCCAGCGGCGCGAGGAACACGGCCACATCGAACGCGTTGAAGCCCTGCGCGCCGGGGCGCAGATCGAGGTGGCCCGCGAGGGCGCCCAGTACGCGCAGGCGCTCGCCCAGGCCCTCATTCACCGCGAGGCGCTGCCCGGTTTCGACCCCACCCAGCTCACCCGGGCCGGGCTGCCCGAACTCCCCGCCATCGAGAACCCCAAGGAGCACTGACCCATGTTCGAGATCCGCATCATCTGCACCGAACCCGAGGCAAGCCAGATCACCAATGCGCTGTCCCAGACGTTCACCACCGGCAACGCGCGACGGTACCCCAGCCCTGCCGGCAGCAAGGTACGTCTCTACATCACCGCCGAGCAGCGGCCCGGTACCGCACCGTGGCCGACACCGGAACTCGCCTACAAGAGCGCGCCGAGCATCATCAGTGAGATCGGCTGGACCGCAGAGCGCGCCAGCGAAGCCATCTCCCCCATCGGTCTGGCGGACGTGAGGGAGTTCTGGCTTCGTAAGGCCGCGGTCCTGGACCGCATCGCGCTTTGTGAGGCCGACGAGGTCGAACCGAATGACGCGGCTGAGGCCGCGACCGAGGCCGGGCGTCGGGTGCTGGTCATCGACAACGCCTTGGTGCTGGGGCCCTCCGCGAGCAACAGCGACCCCTACGGCCCCGGGCACCCCGAGTCCATCGCCAACCCGCGCGGCTACGTCCGCCAGGAGTACGCCCGCTGGGCCAAGCACCAATAAATACGCCCGGGGCGGTCGCCTCTCGCCAAAGACCGCGACCGCCCCGGCTCTCTGTCCCTTCGCAGAAACAGGAGAACCCCTAGCATGACACCAACGAACTCCTCGGCGCTGCTCTGTACCGCCCTGGCCGTCGCCGCACGGGGCTGGCCCGTCTTTCCTCTGCGGCCTGACGACAAGCGGCCCGCCGGGCACGCTGAGGCCCGCTGCCCCCGTACCGGCCGATGCGCGGACGGGCACCGCACCCCCGAACAGCGCGCCACCCGCAACGCGGAGCACATCACCCAGTGCTGGCAGGCAGCCCCCTACAACGTCGGCATCGCCACCGGACCGGCCGGACTCGTCGTGTTGGACCTCGATCTCCCCAAGGACGACACGGACACCGCGCCGCCCGAGTGGGCGGGCCTGGCCGATGGCTTGGACGTGTTCGCCGCCTTGTGCGAGCAGGCTGGCGCGCGGCTGCCGACCGAGACCTACACGGTGCGCACCCGCCGTGGCGGACAGCACCTGTACTTCACCGCGCCTGGTGAAAAGCGGCTACGCAGCACGGGCGGCACGTTGGGGTGGAAGGTCGATACCCGCGCTTGGGGCGGGTACGTGGTTGCGGCCGGCAGCGTCGTCGGCGGAGCGCCCTACGAGGTCATTCACGACGCGCCCCCGGCCCCCCTCCCTGCGTGGCTCTGTGACCTGCTTACCCCGCAGCCCGCACCGGCTCCGATGCCGCTGGCAGAGCTGTCCGCCCGGATGCGCAACGCCACTGCCTACAGCACCGCCGCACTGCGTGGTGAGCTGGAGAAGGTGTTGTCCGCCCGCCAGGGCGGTCGTAATCGTGCGGTGTACTTCGCCGCCTACGCCCTCGCACGGATGATCCGCAACGGCGACTTCACCGAGACCTCCGTCAGCAGCGAGCTGATGAGCGCCGGACAGTCGATCGGCCTGTCCGCCGCAGAGTGCCGTACCGCGATCCGCTCGGGACTCGTCCGGGGCGGCGCTCTGGAGGCGAGTGCGGCATGAGCGCACAGCCCGTAGACAGCTCGGAGCTGTGGGCCGGTTTCGAGGCCCTGGACGCGCAGCAGGCAGCCACCGCGCCGTGGGAAGACCCGATCCCGCTCACCGCACGGCGGGAACTGCCCGCCTTCCCCACCGAGGTCTTCCCGGCCTGGCTGGGGGACTTCGTGCGGGCGGTGGCGGAGGAGACGCAGACGCCGGTGGACATGGCCGCCTCCCTCGCCCTGGCCGTGCTGGCTACCGCTGCCGGGGGCCGCACCGTGGTCCACGTCCGGGGGCGGTGGCGCGAGCCGACGAACGCGTTCGTGGTCGTGGCGCTGCCACCGGGCAACCGGAAGTCGGCGGTGTTCTCGTTGATGACGAACCCGCTCTACAAGTCCGAGACGATGCTGGCCGCCGCGTCCGCCGGCCGAATCATCGAGGCCGAGCTCACCGCGAAGCTCGCCAAGGAAGTTGCGGAGAACGCAGCCGCCAAGGCGGCCCGCGCAGACGCCGACAAGCGCGACGAACTCATTGCCGAAGCGATCGGGTTGGCGCAAGCCGCTGAAGGGCTCACGGTTCCCGCAAAACCCCGCCTGCTGGCCGACGACGCCACCCCGGAAGTCATCGCTTCGCTGCTGGCCGAACAGGGCGGCAGGCTTTCCGTGATGAGCGCGGAGGGTGGCATCTTCGACATCATCGCCGGGCGCTACTCCGGCACCCCGAACATGGAGGTCTTCCTCAGGGGACAGGCGGGCGACCGCCTCCGGGTCGACCGCCGGGGGCGTGAGGAGTTCATCGAATCCCCCGCCCTGACCATGGGCCTGACCGTGCAACCGTCCGTCCTGGAAGACATCGGCCGCATCAAAGGAGCGGGCGATCGAGGACTGTTGGGCCGGTTCCTCTACTCACTGCCTCAGTCCCTGGTGGGGCACCGCAAGATCCTGCCGGAGACGATCCCCGACGAGGTGGCCGACACCTACGAGAATCGCGTCATCGACCTGACCATGTCCCTCGCGGACTGGACAGACCCCGCCGTCCTTCAGCTCTCGCCGGAAGCCAACGAGGTGCTCGTCGCCTACGAGCGACGGCAGGAGCCGCGGCTTCGTCAGCGCGGCGGAGACCTGGGGCACGTCGGGAACTGGGCAGCCAAACTTGGCGGCGCAACCTGCCGCCTCGCAGGTCTCCTCCACCTGGCCACGCACACCGAGAACGGGCACACGCGGCCCATCCCCGCCGACACCATGGCCGACGCGGTCAAGCTCTCGGACTACTTCACCGGCCACGCCCTCGCGGTCTTCGACCTCATGGGAGCCGACCACACCGCCAACCGCGCTCGCATCGTCTACGAGCTGCTGCGCGCCAACGCGTGGACCGAGGTCAGCAAACGCGAGGTCATGACCAAGCTCTCCCGCGCGGAGTTCCCCACCGTGGCCGACCTCGACCCCGCGCTGAACCTCCTCGAAGAGCACGGCTACATCCGCGCCCAGCCCGTCCTCCGCAGCGGTGGACGTGGCCGGCCGCCGTCACCGCGCTACCTGGTTCACCCGCAGCTGAGCGAACCAGCCGTCTGACCCCCGCCACAGAAACCACAGAATCACAGAAATAACCCCGCCCACCCCCTGACCTGCACAAACACTGTCAGGGGCGGCCTGGGGGCGGGCTGCCACAGAAACCCGCAGAAGTCCCACACAAATACGAGCCCACTCCGGGCCGCTTATTTCTGTGGAACTTCCCGCGATTTCTGTGGCAGCCCGCCCTACCCCCGGGGTCGACGTTTCCCCAGGTCAGAGCACCTGCCCCGGCTTTCTGTGTATTTCGTGGTTTCTGTGGCGCTCCGCCATCGACAGGAGAAGCCGTGGCCACGCCCCAAGACTCACGCGCAACGCTGCGATCCGGGCTTCCGGATCGGTACCTCACCCCTGAAGACCTCGCGGAAATGTTCAGCCTCCCGAGCGTCGAGACCGTCTACGCCTGGCGCAAGAAGCGCACCGGCCCGCCCGGATTCCGCGTCGGGAAGCACCTGCGCTACGACCCCGAAGCCGTCCGCGCGTGGGTCAACTCGCTCGACAAAGAAGCAGCTTGAACGAGTCACGCGAGCAGCGGGGGCCTGTCAGGCCCCCGCTGCTCGGCATGGCACCACACCCGCCCTATGACCAAGGAGGCCGCGTTGGCCGGCCACATCCAAGACCGCTGGTACAAGACCGAACCAGGAACCGACGGCAGGACTCGGCGTGTGAAGACCGACCGACACGGCACCGGCATGCGCTACCGCGCCCGGTACATCGGTCCCGACGGCACCGAGAAGAGCAAGTCCTTCCCTGACCGGCAGAAGCGCCTCGCCGAACAATGGCTCTCTCACATAGAGGCCGACATGTCACGCGGCGCCTACATCGACCCGACCGCCGGCCGCACCACCTTCCGGCAGTACGGAGAGAAGTGGATCGCCTCGCAGACCACCGACATGACGACACGCGTTCCGGTGGCAGTACAGCTCAGGCTTCACGCCTTCCCGTACATGGGCTCGCGCCCGCTGGACTCCTTCCAGCCCACGCACATCAGGGAGTGGCTGAGCGAGCTGGAGCGCGCAATCCCCGCGTCGTCCTACCGCCGTGTCATTTTCGCGAGCGTGTCGTCTGTCCTGAGTGCTGCCGTAGACGACACCCTGCTCGCCAAGAATCCGTGCAAGGCCCGTTCGGTCCGAGCGCCGGAGCGGGCTGCGCCTCGCGTACGTCCGTGGCCTGCGGAGCGCGTCTTCGCGGTACGGGCGGCGCTCCCCAAGCGCTACCAAGCGATGACCGACCTTGGGGGCGGTTGCGGCCTCAGGCAAGGGGAGATCTTCGGGCTACCGGAGGACGAGGTGAACTACGAGACCGGGTGGCTGCACGTCGCCTATCAGGTCAAGGTCGTCAACGGGCACCTCGTGTTCGCACCGCCGAAGCGGGGCAAAGAGCGCGACGTACCGCTGCCCGCGAGCGTCGCTCGCGTGCTCAGGCAGCACCGGAAGGATTTCCCGCCGGTACCTGTGACGCTCCCGTGGCTCCGCCCGGACGGCTCCCCCGTCACCAAACGACTGCTGTTCAGCCTCACGGGTGGCAGCGCGGTCCGTCGCACCGACTTCAACACCCGGATCTGGAAGCCTGCGCTCGTGGCTGCTGGGGTGATCTCAGAGCCAAAGGCCGGGGAAAGGCACGCGGCAGCGCGCGAGCACGGGATGCATGCCCTGCGGCACTTCTACGCGTCGGTCCTCCTGGACGCCGGGGAGAACATCAAGGCTCTGAGCGCCTACCTCGGTCACAGCGATCCCGGCTTCACGCTCCGGACGTACACGCACCTGATGCCCAGCAGCGAGGGCCGGACCCGCAAGGCGGTAGACAGCATGTACGAGGCCGCCGAATCCACGCCGGACGGCCCAGAGACGGCCCAGAGTGAATGAGACGCCTCCGGGCCAGCACCATCGCGGTGCCGGCCCGGAGCGTCGCTCAGGCGGAAAGTGCCCGCTGACCTGCGCTTACAGCACCGGCAGGTTCTTCCGCAGCTCGAAGGCGGTGACCTCGGAGCGGTACTCCTCCCACTCCTGCTTCTTGTTGCGCAGGAAGAAATCGAAGACGTGCTCGCCCAGCGTCTCGGCGACCAGTTCGCTGCGCTCCATCAGGGCGATGGCCTCGCCGAGGTTCTGCGGCAGCGGCTCGATGCCCATCGCGCGGCGCTCGGCGTCGGACAGCGCCCAGACGTCGTCGTCGGCGCCCGGCGGGAGTTCGTAGCCCTCCTCGATGCCCTTGAGCCCGGCGGCGAGCAGGACGGCGTACGTCAGGTACGGGTTGGCGCCGGAGTCGATCGAGCGGACCTCGACGCGCGCCGAGCCGGTCTTGCCCGGCTTGTACATGGGGACGCGGATCAGCGCGGAGCGGTTGTTGTGGCCCCAGCAGATGTACGACGGGGCCTCGCCGCCCGAGCCGGCCGTGCGGGTGGAGCCGCCCCAGATGCGCTTGTAGGAGTTGACCCACTGGTTGGTGACGGCGGAGATCTCCGCGGCGTGCTTGAGCAGGCCCGCGATGAAGGAGCGGCCGACCTTGGAGAGCTGGTACTCCGAGCCCGACTCGTAGAACGCGTTGCGGTCGCCCTCGAAGAGGGAGAGGTGGGTGTGCATGCCCGAGCCCGGGTATTCGCTGAACGGCTTCGGCATGAAGGTGGCCTGCACGCCCTGCTCCAGCGCCACCTGCTTCATGACCAGCCGGAACGTCATGATGTTGTCGGCGGTCGACAGCGCGTCGGCGTAACGGAGGTCGATCTCCTGCTGACCCGGGGCGCCCTCGTGGTGGCTGAACTCGACCGAGATGCCCATGGACTCCAGCATGGTGATCGCCTGGCGGCGGAAGTCCATGCCGACGTTCTGCGGGGTGTGGTCGAAATAGCCCGAGTTGTCGGCGGGCGTGGGCCGGGTACCGTCCAGGGGCTTGTTCTTCAGCAGGAAGAACTCGATCTCGGGGTGGGTGTAGAAGGTGAAGCCGAGGTCCGAGGTCTTGGCGAGGATCCGCTTCAGCACATAGCGCGGGTCCGCGAAGGACGGCGAGCCGTCCGGCATCAGGATGTCGCAGAACATCCGGGCCGTGCCGGGGGCCTCGGCCCGCCACGGGAGGATCTGGAAGGTGCCCGGATCCGGCTTGGCGATCATGTCGGACTCGTACACGCGGGCGAAGCCCTCGATCGCGGAGCCGTCGAAACCGATGCCCTCGTCGAAGGCCTGTTCAAGTTCGGCCGGGGCCACCGCGACCGACTTCAGGAAGCCGAGTACGTCGGTGAACCACAGGCGCACGAACCGGATGTCGCGTTCCTCGAGCGTACGGAGCACGAATTCCTGCTGCTTATCCATCTGGTCTTCCTACCCATCCTTGCCGGTCAAGCCGCCTGCTCCCACGCCTCGGGCGCACGTCGGGGCACCTGAGCATCCCACCACACGGTTTCCAACACGTTGCGGCCCCTCGGACCGACATCCGGCGTCGTACGGGTGTACAGCAGGCTGCGGCCCGGCACCACCCCTGTACCGCTTTCCCCACAGTGTCCGCGGCACGCCGGGGCGGGTCCACGCCGGCACATCGGCGACGGGATATCTGTCACGGCCGGAGCAGACATGCCACACTCGTAGTGTTCCGCTCCGAGCGCTACAGAAGATGGTGCAAGTGACCGCTGAGACCCACCAGAACACCAAGGCCGACCGTTTCGACGACGACGACTTCCCCGCCTACACCATGGGCCGGGCCGCCGAGATGATCGGCACCACCCCCGCGTTCCTGCGGGCCGTCGGCGAAGCACGGCTGATCACCCCGCTGCGCTCCGAGGGCGGCCACCGCCGCTACTCCCGCTACCAGCTGCGCGTCGCCGCCCGCGCCCGGGAACTGGTCGACCACGGCACCCCCATCGACGCGGCCTGCCGGATCGTCATCCTCGAGGACCAGCTGGAAGACGCCCTGCGCATGAACGAACAACTGCGTGAGCCAGGCCGTTCCGAACAGCAGGAGCAGAATATCTAGTGCGGCAGCTGCAGAATTTAAAGCGGTCCGCATGGAGAGTTTATGGCGGCGCAGCGGATGTGACGAAAGACCCCTGGCACGTCCGCGACGCCGTGCTAGTGTGGATCTCAAGTTGCAGTTGTGGTTCCCAAAACTTCAAGTGCTCCTACGGCTCCATGCCGCGGGCGCACTTTCGTATTTCCGGTGCTTTGTTTCCGGACGGGGCAATCATCGCGGCAACGCGACTCGGAGTCCGCACAGGGCGGCCTCCGGCACTGCTCCAAAGGAGAATGACATGGCTTCCGGCACCGTGAAGTGGTTCAACGCAGAAAAGGGCTTCGGCTTCATCGAGCAGGAGGGCGGCGGCGCCGACGTCTTCGCCCACTACTCCAACATCGCCACCCAGGGCTTCCGTGAGCTCCAGGAAGGCCAGAAGGTGACCTTCGACGTCACGCAGGGCCAGAAGGGCCCGCAGGCCGAGAACATCGTTCCCGCCTGACGCTGACGCGTACACACGGTCGGGGCCCGCACCTGAGGGTGCGGGCCCCGTCTCGTTGCTTCGAATCGTTGCCCCGACTCGGTCGCCGTACAGCGCCACCGACTCATGAGCGGTCGGCCACGATTCCCGTCGGCCCCGCCCCCGTCCGTGCTTTCTCCGTACGGATTCCAGCCACTTCGAAGCGCCCGGCCGAAAGGTATTCAAACCTTTCCGGGCCGACTTCATTTCGGCTTCTTATTTACCGGCTCGTTCTTGCGA
The DNA here is from genome assembly GCF_001049855.1 of Streptomyces sp. Wb2n-11. Classification (NCBI taxonomy): domain Bacteria; kingdom Bacillati; phylum Actinomycetota; class Actinomycetes; order Kitasatosporales; family Streptomycetaceae; genus Streptomyces; species Streptomyces sp. Wb2n-11. The sequence continues at coordinate 5,020,722 of NZ_CVPB01000001.1, read as the reverse complement.
TTCCTTGCGGCAGTCACTGCTGCCCGGAATTCCTCGAAACGTGCCCATCGAGGAAAGGTTCAGATGAACCGCGCAGCACGCTCGAACGACCGTGATCGATTCTCCCGTACCCGCGCCGGCGGCAACTTCGCCGGCCGCACCAGCGACCGCGGCGAGCGCTTCCGCCCGGCGGGGCCGGGCCGCCCCTCCGGGTCTTCCGGCTCTTCCCGCCGGCCCGCCCAGCGCCGGTCCTCCGCGCCGCAGGGTGAGTTCGCCCTGCCGGTCAGCACCACGCCGGCCCTGCCCGCGGTCGAGGCCTTCGGTGAGCTGGGCATGCCCGCGCCCCTGCTGGCGGCGCTCGCCGCCGAGGGCGTATCGGTGCCGTTCCCGATCCAGGCCGCCACGCTGCCGAACTCGCTGACCGGACGCGACGTCCTGGGCCGCGGGCGTACCGGCTCGGGCAAGACCCTGGCCTTCGGGCTGGCGCTGCTGGCCCGCACGGCCGGACAGCGCGCCGAGTCGCGTCAGCCGCTGGCGCTGGTGCTGGTGCCCACCCGCGAGCTGGCCCAGCAGGTCACCGAGGCGCTCACCCCCTACGCGCGCGCCGTACGGCTGCGGATCGCCACGGTGGTCGGCGGCATGTCCATCGGCCGCCAGGCCGGCGCGCTGCGCACCGGGGCCGAGGTCGTCGTGGCCACCCCGGGCCGGCTCAAGGACCTGATCGAGCGCCGTGACTGCCGCCTGGACCAGGTGAAGATCACGGTGCTGGACGAGGCCGACCAGATGACCGACATGGGCTTCATGCCCCAGGTCACCGAGCTGCTCCAGCAGGTCGCCCCCGGGGGCCAGACGATGCTGTTCTCGGCCACGCTGGACCGCAATGTCGACAAGCTGGTCCGCACCTACCTGACCGACCCGGTGGTCCACTCGGTCGACGCCGCACAGGGCGCGGTCACGACGATGGAGCACCACCTGCTGCACGTCCACCCGGCCGACAAGCAGGCCACGGCCACCGAGATCGCGGCCCGCGACGGCAAGGTGATCATGTTCCTGGACACCAAGCACGCCGTGGACCGGCTGACCCGGGACCTGCTGGCCAGCGGGGTGCGGGCGGCCGCGCTGCACGGCGGGAAGTCGCAGCCGCAGCGCACCCGCACGCTCGACCAGTTCAAGAGCGGGCACGTGACGGTGCTGGTCGCCACCAATGTGGCGGCACGCGGCATCCACGTCGACAACCTCGACCTGGTCGTCAACGTCGACCCGCCGACCGACCACAAGGACTACCTGCACCGCGGCGGCCGTACCGCCCGCGCCGGCGAGTCCGGCAGCGTCGTCACCCTGGTGCAGCCCAACCAGCGCCGCGAGATGACCCGGCTGATGCAGGCCGCCGGCATCACCCCGCACACCGCCCAGGTCCGCTCCGGCGACGCCGAGCTGACCCGGATCACCGGCGCGCAGGCACCCTCCGGCATCCCCGTCACGATCTCCTCGCCGGTCAGCGAGCGCCCCAGGCGCAGCGCGTCCTCGCAGCGCGGGCGGCGCAGCGCTCCGGCGCAGTCGCGCCGCCGCGCCTACGGCAGCGGGAGCAGCGGCAGCGGCAGCCGGGGCAGCGCCGCGTAATCAGGGCTGCGCTTCCTGAGCGACACGCGCGGCAGCGCGCGCAGTACGGGCAGGGCCGGTGCGGGCAAGGAGCGACTTCGGTCAGTTCTTGCCCGCACCGGCATGCCGGGCCCAGACGGGCAGTACGAACCAGCACAGCACGAACCAGGCCACCAGCCCGCCGACCAGCCACAGGGCGAGCGAGCTGTCCAGCGCCAGCCGAAGGATCAGCAGCAGCGCCAGCGCCATCGTGCCCAGCAGCAGCACCAGCCCGAGAAGGGTCAGTCTGGACGCCCACATCACCGTCTGTGGCTTGAGCCGGCGGCCGGTGACCAGGCGGTGGAAGGAGACCGGGCCGACCAGCGACCCCACCGTCGCCGCTCCGACCACGACCGTGACGACGTAGATGTTCCGGTCGGTCGTCGACAGGTCGGCGAACCGCGGCTGGAAGACGACGGTCAGCAGGAAGGCGAACAGGATCTGCACGCCGGTCTGCGCGACCCGCAGCTCCTGGAGCAGCTCGGCCCACAGACGGTCCGCCCGCTCCTCCTCCGTCTCGTTACGGCCCCGCCGGAGCCCCCGGGGCCCCGCATCGCTCATGGTGCCGTCCCGGGCCCGCTCTCCAGACGCAGCTGAAGCTCCTTCTCCTGGTCGCCGGAGGCGGAGCCCTCCTCGGACACGGAAAACGCCGATTCGAGCTGCTCGCGCAGCTGGTCCACCGCCCGGTAGCCGCCCTGGAGGGTGACGGAGACGGACTCCGTCAGCCGTGCGGGAGCGGCCTGCTCCCGCACGGCGGACACGTCGTAGGTGGCGCTCCACACCATCGGACGTCCGCCCGTGTCGTCCCGCGGTGCGTCGTCGGACGGGCGGTCGGAGGTGAAGGCGGTGCACAGGGCGCCGAAAACGGCGTTGGCGTCCTCCTTGGAGCTCCCGGTGACTTCGACCAGGACCTGCGTTCCGGTGTGTTCCGTGCTGTTCACGGTGAGGCCTCTTTCTCTCGTCGTCGCCGATCCCCAGGCTCACCCGGCGGGATCGCGTACGCGACCGGAGACCGCGGACCGGCGGGTCCGCGGTCCGGCGGTACCGCAGGTCGGCGCCCGGATGGCTGCGGCGCGGGTACCCGCTTGCGCGGCGGCGATGCGTCCGGCCCGGATCCGGAGGCCGTGACGGTCCGTGTGCCGCCGCATCCCGCGGGTAGACGGTAGGCGGGTGAACGGCCGTCCGGCCGCCTGCGTCGAGTGGGGAGAGCAGATGACAGTCGCGAAACAGAGCGTTCTCGTCCTGGACTGCGCGAAGCCCGAGGAGCTGGCGGAGTTCTACGCCGCCCTGCTGGGCGCGGAAGCCAGGGTCGGGACCAACCCGGACTTCGTGGAGATCGTGGGCCACCGGGGCGTAGAGCTGGCGATCCGCAGGGACCACGGCTACGCCCCGCCCAGCTGGCCGCGTCCGGAGGACTCGCAGCAGGCGCACCTGCGGATCCTGGTGGGGCGGGGCGACATGGACGAGGCGGAGCGCGAGGCCGTGAGCCTCGGTGCCCGGCCCGTGGACACGAAGAACAACAGCGGCCCGCGCGACGAACGCGTGTACTCCGATCCGGCGGGGCACTCCTTCACGCTGGCCCACACGGGTGCTCCGCGCTGACCGCCCTCCGTCCGCGCCGGCCGCCTTCCGCCGCCCGCCCCGCCGCCGGTTCTCAGAGTTCGCGCAGGGCGGGCAGCAGTTCCTTCTCCGCCCATTCGATGAAGGGCCGCTGGTGGTCGCCGCCGACCTGGACCAGGGCGATCTCGGTGAAGCCCGCTTCGGCGTACGGCCGTACCGCCTCGACGAACGTCTCGACGTCCGAGCCGCACGCGATGGACTGCGCGACGTCCTCGGGTCGTACGAACCGGGTGGCCTGGCCGAATCCGGCGGGACCCGGCAGCTCGGAGTTGACCTTCCAGCCGCCGACGGACCAGCGGAACTGCTCGTGCGCCCGCTTGAGCGCCGCGTCCCGGTCGGTGTCGAAGCAGACCGGGACCTGGCCGACCCGGGGCTTTCCGCTGCCGCCGTGGCGGTCGAACGCCTCCAGGAGTTCCCTCTTGGGCTCGGTGGCGACGACCAGGTCGCCGAGCCGGCCGGCGAGCTCGCAGGACCGGGGGCCGGAGACCGCGATGCCGATCGGGGGGAGCTGCTCGGGCAGGTCCCAGAGCCGGGCGTTCTCGACGTCGTAGTGCGTGCCGTGGTGGCTCACGTCGCCGCCGGCGAACAGGGCGCGGATGATCTCCACGGCCTCCTCCAGCATCTCCAGGCGGACGTGGGCGGCGGGCCAGCCCGCGCCGACGACGTGCTCGTTGAGGTTCTCGCCCGACCCGAGGCCGAGCCGGAACCGGCCCTCCGAGAGCAGCTGCACGGTCGCGGCCTTCTGGGCGACGACGGCGGGGTGGTAGCGGACCGTCGGGCAGGTCACGTACGTCATCAGCGGAATGCGTGAGGTGGCCTGGGCCGCCGCGCCGAGCACGCTCCAGGCGTACGGTGCGTGGCCCTGTTCGTCCAGCCACGGGAAGTAGTGGTCCGAGGTGACGGAGAAGTCGAAGCCGGCGCGCTCCGCGGCGACCACGTGGTCGACCAGATCGCGGGGCCCGGCCTGCTCGGTCATCATCGTGTATCCGATTTGCACCATGGAAGACGGGTTGCCGATCGCCGGGACACAAAACATCCGCCCCACTGGATGCAGCCCGCATGGCATGGGAGGGGCCTTCGCGCACTACGATCTGCGCCCATGGGGGGACTGCGGCAATCCCGCACCGGGCGTACCAGACGCACCACACGTCCCATAGCGCTGCTGAGCGCTGTGGCGACGCTGCTCGTCGCGCTCTTCGTCTGCCTGGGTGGGGGGTTCGAGCCGGGTTCCGAGCCCCGGGAGCACCACGGGGCCGTCGCCGGCACCGCCCTTCCCGTTCCCGTCGCCTCCACGGCCGCCGCTGTCGCCGCTCCCGCGCGGGACGGACACGCGTACGTCTGTCCGTACGACTCCCAGCACTGCGGCGCCTTCCCGCACCTGTCCCCCGCCGTGCTCACCGTGCCGCCGCCGGCGACGCCGGTGACCGCCGAGCCGCAGCACTGCGCACCGCGGGCCGCCACCGACCCGGTACGCGGCGCCGGGGCGCTTCCCCGGGCGCCGGGGCGACATGTCCTTCAGGTGATGCGGACGTAGCCGGACCGCCCGCACCCGGGCCCCCGGCATCCCACGACCCCCTCTTCAGCAGGCGAAGGACATACATCATGGCTTCCAACAAGACCGCCAACGCGTCGCGCAAGGCCCGAATAGAGGAGATGCGCCGCGCCGAGCAGTCGCGCGAGCGCCGCAACCGGCTCATCACGATCGTCATCAGCACGGTCGTCGTGGCCGGCCTGGTCGGATTCGGCTCGTACGTCTTCCTCCAGGAGTCGGAGAAGAAGGAGAAGGCGACGGCCCAGGCCAAGGCTCCCGTCAAGGGCGAGAAGTCCTGGGAGGCCAAGAAGCTGGGCCGCGATCACGTCACCAAGGACGTCTCCTACCCGATGACGCCGCCGGTGGGCGGTGACCACCACCAGGTGTGGATGAACTGCGACCGGGACGTCTACAAGAAGGAGATCCCCAAGGTCAACGCGGTGCACTCGCTGGAGCACGGCGCGGTCTGGGTGACGTACAACGACAAGGCGTCGGACGCCGACGTCGAGAAGCTCGCCGAGAAGGTCGGCAAGACCTCGTACTCGATGATGAGCCCGGTCAAGGACCAGGCCGGGGCGCTCATGCTCAGCGCGTGGGGCAAGCAGGTGACCGTGGACAGCGCGGCGGACCCGCGGGTCGACCAGTTCTTCACGAAGTACGTGCAGGGACCGCAGACGCCCGAGCCCGGTGCGGCGTGCACGGGCGGTATGGGCCAGTGATGACGCGTACGTACTGGGCCGCCGTCACGGCCGTGGTCCTCGCGCTGCTCTTCGCGGCCGGGGCGGTCACGGTCGCCTCCGGGAACGGCGGCGAAGGCGGCGGCACCGCCGCCGCGGGCCGGACGCCCGCCGGGGACTCGGCGGACGCGGGTTTCGCGCGGGACATGGCGGTGCACCACCAGCAGGCGGTGGAGATGTCGTTCATCGTGCGCGACCGCACCGAGGACGAAGAGGTGCGCAGGCTGGCGTACGACATCGCCAACACCCAGGCCAACCAGCGGGGCATGATGCTCGGCTGGCTCGATCTGTGGGGCCTGCCGAAGCACTCGCCGGACGAGCCGATGGCCTGGATGGCCGGGGAGGATTCCTCCGGCCACGGCAGCCACGGGGCGCACGAGGCGCGTGACGGAGCGCTCATGCCCGGCATGGCGACCAGGGCCGAGCTGGCGGAGCTCCGCGAGGCGGACGGCAAGCAGGCGGAGATCCTCTACCTCCAGCTGATGACCGACCACCACGAGGGCGGCGTCGCGATGGCCCAGGGCTGCGCCGACCGGTGCGAGGTCACCACGGAGCGGTCCCTGGCGCAGGGCATGGTCGACGCCCAGGAGTCGGAGATCAAGCTGATGGCCGACCTGCTGAAGGCGCGGGGCGCGGCTCCCCGCCCCTGACCGGGCCGCCCCGCCGCCCGCCCTCACGGACCGCCCGGACCACCGCGTCCGGGCGGTCCGTCCTGTTGAAGTCGTCGAACTTTCGTTCGCCCATGCCTGAAGGACGCCGGATGACCATGCCCGCCCCGCCCTCCGACCAGAGCCCGTGGGGCCCGCCACCGGCCGGGTTCCCGGCACCGCCGCCCCCGGTGGGGCAGCAGCCCCGCAACGGCATGGGCATCACGGCGCTGGTACTCGGCACGATCGGTGCGGTCCTCGGCCTGGCCGTGTTCCTGTTCTGGATCTCCTGGCTGCCCGCCCTGCTGGCACTGGTCTTCGGCATCGTCGGGCTCGGCCACGCCCGCAAGGGGCTGGCGACCAACAAGGCGATGGCCCTCACCGGGCTGGTCCTCGGCGCGGCGGGACTGCTGCTCGCCGTCGGCGGCGGGGTGTTCACCTTCTCGAAGGTCGCGGAGTTCACCGACGGCATCCGCTCGGACGTCGAGACCGCCGAGGCGGAAGCGGACGCGGCGGAGGCTTCCGCCGCCGCGTCGGCAAAGGCTGAGGCTTCCGCCTCCGCCGCGGCGGAGGAGGCGAGGAACCTGGCGTTCGGCGAGACGTACACGTACGAGAACGGCCTGAAGGTCACGGTCTCCGGGCCGCGGCCGTTCGTGCCGGACGAGTTCGCGTTCGGCCACCCGAAAGGCAACAAGGCGGTCGAGGTGACGGTGACCGTGGTCAACGGGGGCAGCGAGAAGACCGACCTCAAGACGGGCCTGCCGAGGGTCGGCGACGCCGACGGGGCCGATGCGGAGCTGCTGATCGACGGCAGCGGCCGGCAGAAGGTCCTCACCGGCATGCTCCTTCCCGGCAAGCGTGCGGTCGGGAAGTACGCCTTCTCGCTGCCCGCCGGCGCGGCCGACCGGATACGGGTGACGTTCAGCCCCGACCTGATGAAGTACGACGACGCCTTCTGGTCCGGCCCCGCCACGTAGGGCCGGACCCGGCCGAGCGGGTCCGGCATGACTTTCCGAGGACATCGCGTCAGAGAGACGATAAACTGGGCGCGTGCCTCAACTACGCCTCGCTCTGAACCAGATCGACTCGACCGTCGGGGACCTCGCCGGCAACGCCGAAGCGATCGTCCGCTGGACCCGGCACGCCGCCGGGCAGGGCGCCCACCTCGTGGCGTTTCCCGAGATGGCACTGACCGGATACCCCGTGGAGGACCTCGCCCTGCGGTCGTCCTTCGTCGAGGCGTCGCGCGACGCCGTGCGGGCGCTCGCGGTGCGCCTCGCCGAAGAGGGCTTCGGGGAGGTCCCGGTCGTCGTCGGCTACCTCGACCGCTGCGAGAAGGCCCAGCCGCGCTACGGCCAGCCCGCCGGCTCCCCGCAGGACGCCGCCGCCGTGCTGCACCGCGGCGAGGTCGCGCTGTCCTTCGCCAAGCACCACCTCCCCAACTACGGCGTCTTCGACGAGTTCCGGTACTTCGTGCCGGGCGACTCCATGCCCGTCGTCCGCGTGCACGGCGTCGACGTCGCCCTCGCCATCTGCGAGGACCTCTGGCAGGACGGCGGCCGCGTACCGGCCACCCGGTCCGCCGGGGCGGGTCTGCTGCTCTCCGTCAACGCCTCCCCGTACGAGGTCCACAAGGACGACAGCCGTCTGGAGCTGGTGCGCAAGCGTGCCCGGGAGGCGGGCTGCACGACGGCGTACGTCGCGATGACGGGCGGCCAGGACGAGCTGGTCTACGACGGCGACTCGATCGTCTGCGACAAGGACGGCGAGGTCGTCGCGCGCGCCCCGCAGTTCTCGGAGGGCAGCATGCTGCTCGACCTGGACCTGCCTGCCGCGAGCCCCGTCCCCCCGTCCGGGACGGTCGACGACGGGCTGCGCATCGACCACGTCGTGCTCTCCGAGGAGCCCCTCCCCGCCTACGAGCCCGAGCTGACCGGCGGATACGCCGAGCGCCTGGAGGACGAGGAGGAGGTGTACTCGGCGCTGGTCGTGGGCCTGCGCGCGTACGCCGCCAAGAACGGCTTCGGCTCCGTCCTGGTCGGGCTGTCCGGCGGCATCGACTCGGCGCTCGTGGCCGCGATCGCGTGCGACGCGCTGGGCGCGCGGAACGTGTACGGCGTGTCCATGCCGTCGAGGTACTCCTCGGAGCACTCCCGGCACGACGCGGCCGAACTGGCCCGCCGTACCGGACTGAACTTCCGGACCGTACCGATCGAGCCGATGTTCGACGCGTACATGGGCTCGCTCGGCCTGACCGGGCTCGCCGAGGAGAACCTCCAGTCGCGGCTGCGCGGCACCACTCTGATGGCCATCTCCAACCAGGAGGGCCAGATCGTGCTCGCGCCGGGCAACAAGTCCGAGCTGGCGGTGGGCTACTCGACGCTCTACGGCGACTCGGTCGGCGCGTACGGGCCGGTCAAGGACGTCTACAAGACGTGGATCTTCGCGCTGGCGAGGTGGCGGAACAAGGCGGCCGAGGAGCGGGGCCAGACCCCGCCGATCCCGGAGAACTCCATCTCCAAGCCGCCGAGCGCGGAGCTGCGCCCCGGCCAGGTCGACACCGACTCGCTGCCGGACTACGACGTGCTGGACCGGATCCTGGAGATGTACGTCGACAAGGACCAGGGCCTGGACTCGATCGTGGCCGCGGGCTTCGACCGGGCGCTGGTCGCGAAGACGCTGCGGATGGTGGACGCGGCGGAGTACAAGCGCCGGCAGTACCCGCCGGGCACGAAGATCTCACCGAAGGGCTTCGGCAAGGACCGCCGCCTGCCGATCACGAACCGGTGGCGCGAGTCGCCCGTCTGACGCGTGTGCCGCGGGGCTCCGCCCCGGGGCCCTGGAGGGCCCCGGGGGGCCCGGGGGTCCGGAGGCGAGCCCCTGGGGCCCGGGAAGGGACGGCGGGCAGGCGGAAGACCCCGTCAGGCCACCGTGTCGCGCACCGGCTCCCGGTTCACCGCGCCCCCGGCCACCACCCGCGAGCGGGACGGCGCCGGGGCGCGGTCCAGGAGGCCCGCCGTGACGGCGATCGCGAGACCCGCCGCCGCCAGCACCGCACCGACCAGCGTCGGGGACATCCAGCCCCAGCCGGCGGTGATCGCCATGCCGCCGAGCCACGCACCACCCGCGTTGGCGAGGTTGAAGGCCGAGTGGTTGGAGGCCGAGGCCAGGGTGGGGGCGTCCTTGGCCTTGTTCATGACCAGCATCTGGAGCGGTGTGGTGGTCATGAAGCCGACCGCGCCCAGCACCACCACGGTGACCAGCGCCGCCCACTGCACGTGCACGGTGTAGTCGAACGCCAGCAGGACGACCGCGAGGGCGCCCAGTGAGCCGTAGAGCGTGGGGCGCAGGGCGCGGTCGGTCAGCGGGCCCGCCGCGAGGGCGCCCAGCGTCATGCCGATGCCGAAGAGGGCGAGGACCAGCGTCACGGAGGACTCGCCGAAGCCCATGACCTCGGTCGTCATCGAGGCCAGGTAGGAGTAGACCGCGAAGACGCCCGCGAAGCCGAAGACGGCGGTGAGCAGGCCGAGCAGGACCTGGCGGTTGCCGAGGGTGCGCAGTTCGCGGCCCACGCTCTGCCGGGTGTCCGTCGGCACGTACGGAACCAGGCGGGCCAGCGCCGCCATCGCGACCAGGCCGATCACCGCCACCACCAGGAACGTGGCGCGCCATCCCAGGTGCTGGCCGAGCAGGGTGGCGGCGGGTACGCCGACGATGTTGGCGACCGTCAGGCCCAGGAACATCGTCGCCACGGCCCGCGCCTGCCGCCCGTCCGCGACCAGCCGCGCCGCGACCACCGCGCCGACCCCGAAGAACGCCCCGTGCGGCAGCCCGGCGAGCACCCGGCCCGCCACCAGCCAGCCGAAGCCGGGGGCGAGGGCCGAGGCGAGGTTGCCGACCGTGAAGAGGGCCATGAGCAGCAGGAGCATGCGCTTGCGCGGGATGCGCGAGCCGAGGGCGGTGAGCAGGGGGGCGCCGATGACCACGCCGATCGCGTACGCCGACACGAGGTAGCCGGCGGTGGGCACCGAGGTGTCCAGATCGTCCGCGACATTGGGCAGCAGGCCCATCATGACGAATTCGGTGGTGCCGATGCCGAAGGCACTCACGGCGAGAGCGAGCAGAGCTACGGGCCTGGGCGGCCGGGGCATGGGGAGACCTTCCACAAGAGGGACTTCGTTCCTGTACTGAACAAAGTCTCTCAGGTGAAATGTTCCGCCACGTGAACACGGGATTGCGGCAGGGCGTGCGGGCGTCGGATCCCGCACGTCGGGGCGTCGGATCCCGCAGGTCGGGGCGTCGGATCCCGCGCGTCAGATCTCCACGCGCGCCGCGATCGGCAGGTGGTCGCTGTTCGTCTCCGGCAGGGCCCACGACGACACCGGCCTGATCCCCTTCACCATGATCTGGTCGATCCGCGCCATCGGGAACGACGCCGGCCAGCTGAAGCCGAAGCCGTCGCCCGCCGCGCCCTGCGTGGACCGCATCTGCGAGGTGACGGCGTTCAGGGCCCGGTCGTTCATCGTGCCGTTCAGGTCGCCGAGGAGGACGACCTTGCCGACGGGCTCGCGGGCGATGGCCTCGCCCAGCGCGTCCGCGCTGTCGTCGCGCTGCCCGGCCGTGAAACCGGCGTTGACCTTGACCCGTACCGACGGCAGGTGGGCGACGTACACCGCGACGTCGCCCGACGGCGTCGCCACCGTCGAGCGCATGGCGCGGGTCCAGCCCATCTTGATGTCGACGGGCTGCGTGCCGGTCATCGGGTACTTGCTCCACAGACCGACCGTGCCCTGCACCGAGTGGTACGCGTACGTGTCGGACAGGGCGCTCTCGTACGACGACACCTCACTCGGCTTGAGCTCCTGCAGCGCCACCACGTCCGCGCCCGAGTCGGCCAGCTCGCGGGCCGTCCCCCGGGGGTCCGGGTTGGCGGCGTTGACATTGTGGGTGGCGACCATGAGGTTGCCGCCCGTCTCCGACTTGTCGGTGAGCAGGCCACCGAAGAGATTGAGCCAGACCAGGGCAGGCAGCAGCAGGGCGACGAACGCGGTCGCCGAGCGGCGCAGCAGGGCGGCGGCGAGCAGAAGCGGAACGCCCAGGCCCAGCCAGGGAAGGAAGGTCTCGGTGAGGCTGCCGAGGTTGCCGATCGCGTTGGGGATCTGCGCGTGGAAGACCATCAGCAGCGTGATCAGGAGCGCGCAGAGCGCGAGGAGGATGCCGCGCCGCCAGATGCCGCGGTCGTGACGCAGGCTTTCGAGGCGGCGCCGGAGCCGGGATCCGGAACGCTCAGGCCCTGAGCTGCCGTTCTCCGTGTCCGTCATGTACGCCTGCGCCATTCCGCTGTCCTCACTGCCTTGCCGTGCACACCGCTCCCGCCTTCAGACCCTAGGTGATGACCGGTGTTTTTCCCCGCCGCCGAACACGGCGGCCGTACTGCCACGAGGACGACGGGGCGCCGCGGCGGGTTCCGGCCCGGGCGCGTCGGGCGAATGCTGTGACGAAACGCGCACAAACCAGCCAGTGGGCGCGTGCGACGGCGCGCCCCCACTTCCCGGGGAGCCGGTGGGGATGCCACCATGGACGTGGTCCGGGGACGCCGTCAGGGCGCCTCGAGATTTCGAAGGAGCCGTAGGCCATGACGCTTCAGGCTGCCCAGAAGACTTCCGCCGACAGCGGCAAGGCGCTGTACGGCGGCAAGGGCACTCGCCGCATCACCGTCCACGACATCGCCGCCGCCAAGGAGCGCGGCGAGAAGTGGCCCATGCTCACCGCGTACGACGCGATGACCGCCTCCGTCTTCGACGAGGCCGGCATCCCGGTCCTGCTCGTCGGGGACTCCATGGGCAACTGCCACCTCGGTTACGAGACCACCGTGCCCGTCACGATGGACGAGATGACTCTGCTCTCCGCCGCTGTCGTACGGGGCACCAGGCGCGCCCTCGTCGTCGGCGACCTGCCCTTCGGCTCGTACCAGGAAGGGCCGGTGCAGGCCCTGCGCAACGCGACCCGGCTGATCAAGGACGCCGGCGTGGGCGCGGTGAAGCTGGAGGGCGGCGAGCGCTCGCACGCCCAGACCGAGTTGCTGGTGAAGGCCGGCATTCCGGTCATGTCGCACCTGGGGCTGACGCCGCAGTCCGTCAACACCATGGGCTACCGGGTCCAGGGCCGCAGCGACGAGGCCGCGCACCAGCTGCTGCGGGACGCGAAGGCGGCGCAGGACGCGGGTGCGTTCGCGGTCGTGCTGGAGCTCGTACCGGCCGAGCTGGCCGCCGAGGTGACGCGCTCGCTGCACATTCCGACCGTGGGCATCGGCGCGGGGCCCGACACGGACGCGCAGGTCCTCGTCTGGACCGACATGGCGGGCCTGACGGGCGGCAAGGTGCCGCGCTTCACCAAGCAGTACGCGAACCTGCGGGAGACCCTCGGGGACGCGGCCAAGGCGTTCGCCGGCGATGTCGTCGGCGGGGCGTTCCCGCAGGAGGAGCACACCTTCCACTAGCCACTGCCCGCACCAGGACAGCCCGCCGACTTCCCCCATCGGCGGGCTGTCGGCGTCTGCCGTCCCGCCGTCGGCCTGCCGTCGGCGTTCTGTCGGCGCGTTGTCAGTGGCGGCTGCTCTCATGGTCGGCATGACGCGATTCGACACGAACCCCACGGGCGGCGCGGCCAACGCCGTCCAGGTAAGGGGACTGGTCAAGCACTACGGCGAGACCAAGGCGCTGGACGGCGTGGACCTGGACGTACGGGAAGGCACCGTGCTCGGTGTCCTCGGGCCCAACGGCGCCGGCAAGACCACTCTCGTACGATGCCTGTCCACGCTGGTCCGGCCGGATGCCGGCACGGCCGTCGTGGCCGGGTACGACGTGGTGAAGCAGCCCCGGCAGCTTCGCCGCACGATAGGCCTGACCGGGCAGTACGCCTCGGTCGACGAGAAGCTCGCCGGCTGGGAGAACCTCTACATGATCGGGCGGCTGCTCGACCTGTCCCGCAAGGACGCGCGGCGGCGCGCGGACGAGCTGCTGGAGCGGTTCTCGCTCACCGAGGCCGCGAAGAAGCCGGTGATGCAGTACTCCGGCGGCATGCGGCGGCGCCTGGACCTGGCGGCGTCGATGATCGGGCAGCCCGCCGTGCTCTACCTGGACGAGCCGACGACCGGACTCGACCCCCGTACGCGCAACGAGGTGTGGGACGAGGTCAAGCGGATGGTGGGCGAGGGGGTCACCGTCCTGCTCACCACCCAGTACATGGAGGAGGCCGAGCAGCTCGCGAGCGAGCTGACGGTCATCGATCGCGGCCGCGTCATCGCGGGCGGCAAGGTCGACGAGCTGAAGGCGAAGGTCGGCGGCCGCACGCTGGAGGTCCGGCCGACCGATCCCGAGCAACTGACCGCCATGGCACGGGCGTTGAGCGAGGCGGGGCTCGACGGCATCGCGGGCTCGCAGGTCGACGCCGACGAGGGCCTGCTGTACGTACCGATCCTCAGCGACGAGCAGTTGACCGCGGTGGTCGGCCTGCTGGGCGCGCGCGGTTTCGGCATCGCGCACATCGGCACCCATCTGCCCAGCCTGGACGAGGTGTTCCTGGCCATCACGGGCGAGAAGACGAGCGAAGCGGCGGCCGAGACCGCCACGCTCGAGTCCCCCGCGAACAACAAGCACGAGGAGGTCGCGGCATGAGCGCGGCGACAGTGACCCCGCCGGCGCCGGCGTCCGTGAAGGCGACGCACGACGGCGAGGGACGGATCGGCCTGCGGGCCAATCTCCGGCACATCGGCGCGCTCGCCCGCCGCAACGCCCTGCAGATCAAGCAGGACCCGCAGTCGATGTTCGACGTGCTGCTGATGCCGATCGTCTTCACCCTGCTCTTCGTCTTCGTCTTCGGCGGTGCGGTCGCGGGCAACGGCAAGCAGGACGAGTACGTCAGCTATCTGGTCCCCGGCCTGATGGCGATGATGGGCCTGAACGTCTCCATGGCGGTCGGCACCGGCATCAACGAGGACTTCCAGAAGGGGGTCATGGACCGGTTCCGCACGATGCCGATCGCCCGGTCCTCCGTCCTCATAGCGAAGATCGTCGTCGAGGTCGGCCGGATGATGGTCGCCTTCGCGATCCTGCTGACCGTGGGCTTCATGCTGGGCATGTCGGTCGAGACGTCGCCGCTGCACGTGCTGGGCGCGATCGGGCTCTCGCTCATGTTCGGCGCCTCGCTCATGTGGATCTTCATTCTGATCGGACTGTCCGTGAAGACGGCGCAGGCCGTGCAGGGGATGGCGATGCTCGTCCTGATGCCGCTGCAGTTCGGGTCCTCGATCTTCACCCCGCCGTCGACCATGCCGGGCTGGCTCCGGGCCTTCACCGACTACAACCCGCTGTCGAGCCTGGCCGACGCGGCGCGCGGGCTGTTCATCGGCGGGCCGGTCGCCCGCGACGTGTGGATGGTGGTGGCCTGGGCCGTGGTCATCACGCTGGTGACGGCGCCGCTCGCGATCTCGAAGTTCCGCAAGAAGACCTGAGGTCATGAGGTCCTGAGACCGCGTCAGAGGCCGACGAGGGCGGCCGCCTCGTCCAGCGTGAGGCAGCCGCCCTCGGCGTACGCCGCCTCGTACGCGGTGTCGCCCAGCACGGCGCGGGTCGCCGCCTCGGCGTCCTCCCTGGTGTCGCGGTCCTGGACCGTCACGAAGTGGCCCGCCGGCAGGAGGCTTTCGTGTGCGCCGAGCAGCCGGGCGGCGTCGCGTGCCTGTCCCGGCCCGGCGAGCCCGGCCAGGGCGCGGGCCACCGTCACCAGGTGGATCGCCGGCATCTGCGGGGCGACCATCCGGGACAGCGGCTCGCACGAGCGCTCCAGCGCCTGGCGGGCACGGTCGAGCGCCTCGTCGTACCGGCCGTCCAGGTTGTCCATCCAGGCGAGGAGGCCGAGCACGAAGCCGGCGAAGATCGCGAGGTTGGACCGGTTGAAGGACCGGCGCATCAGCTCCAGTTGCTCGCGTGCCTCGTCGGTGCGGCCCGTTCGGCCGCACCACATCGCGAGGTACATGCGGGCGGCGGGCTCCGACTCGTGCCCGTGCTGCTCGACCTCGGCGAGGATCCGGCGCAGCATCGCCTCGGCCTCCTCGCCGTCCCCCGTCTCCATCAGTACGCCCGCGAGCCGGGCCCGCAGCAGCGACACCTGCGACTGCGCGCCGAGCCGGACCGCGTGGCCGATCGCGGCGCGGAAGTCCTCGGCGGCGAGACCGAACCGGCCCCTGCGCTCGCGCGCCTCGCCGCGCGCGGCGAGGGCCTCGGCCGCGCCCCACGCGTCGCCGAGCCGGGTGAAGATCTCCAGGCTCTCCTCCGCGTCGCGGCTCGCGTCGCCCACCCAGTCGCTCCGGTTGGCGAGGATGTTGGCCCGCATCTGGAGGGCGGAGGCGAGCTCCCAGGTGTAGCCGTACTCCCGGCAGGCGTCGACGTTCCGGTTGACGATCTCCTGCAGCTGCCCGGGGCTGCCGGTCAGCATGACCGCGTAGAACGAGAGGCTCCCCGGCATGCGGCAGGTCTGCGGCAGGCCGGGCCGGTAGACCTCGGCGACACGGCGCAGCCATGCCATGGCCTCGTCGCCCGTCCAGTCGTCGAGCTCGTGGTTCATGCTCGCCAGGTGGATCAGCCAGGCTCCGCGCCTGGCCTCCAGAAGCTGCTCGGACGCCATGGGCGGCGGCGCGTCCGTGCACCGTTCGTACAGGGCGGGAACGGGGGCGACCGGCGGGGCGAAGGGGTCGGGGCCGAGCCGGGTTGCGGCCTGGGACCAGTGGCGGGCCTCGCCGCGCAGGCCGCGGATCGTCCAGTACCAGGCGAGCGAGTGGACGAGGCAGAGCACTTCGTGCTCGTCGTGGGCGGCGACGGCGCGGCGCAGGGCGGTGCGCAGGTTCTCGTACTCGACCTGGAGGAGGCTGATGCGGGCGAGCTGCTCGTGACCGCGCAGCAGGGGTTCGGTGTGGCGGGCGAGCTCGCGGAAGTGGACGAGGTGGCGGCGCTCGGCGGTGGGGCGGTCGCCCGATTCGTCGAGGCGTTCGGCGGCGTACTCGGCGACGGTTTCGAGGAGGCGGTAGCGCATGCCGCCGCCGTCGTCCGAAGGGGCCGCCACCACCAGCGACTTGTCGACCAGTGAGCCGAGCACATCGAGCGCGTCCGGACCGCACACCGCTTCGGCGGCGGCCAGGTCGCAGCCGCCCGCGAAGACGGACAGGGCGCGCAGCGCGGCCCTCTCCCGCTCGTCCAGCAGGTCCCACGACCAGTCGACGACCGCACGCAGGGTCTGCTGCCTCGGCAGCACGGTGCGGCTGCCTCCGGTCAGGAGCCGGAACCGGTCGTCGAGGCGGTCCGCGATCTGGCGCGGGGTGAGCATCCGCAGCCGGGCGGCGGCCAGTTCGATGGCGAGGGGCAGCCCGTCGAGGCGCCGGCAGATCTCGGCGGCGGCCGGGTCGTCGTCGACGCGAAAGCCCGGCCTCGCGGCCGCGCCGCGTTCGGCGAGGAGGCGCAGCGCCATGGGGTCGGGCAGCGGCTCCACGGGCCGGACGGTCTCGCCGGGCACGCCGAGCGGTTCACGGCTGGTGGCGAGTACGGTCACGCCGGGGCAGCGGGCCAGCAGTTCCTCGGCGAGGCGGGCCGCGGCGTCGACGACGTGCTCGCAGTTGTCGAGCAGGATCAGCATCCGGCGGCGGGCGCAGTGCTCGACGAGGCGTACGAGCGGATCGTCGCCGTGCCGGTCCGCGGCGCGCAGTTCCTCGGCACCGGCGCCGCGCAGGACGGTCTCGCGCGCGCCCAGCGCGATGAGCACCGCCTCGGGAACGGTCTCGGGGTCGTCGACGGGCGCGAGCTCCACGAGCCACACACCGTCCCGCCAGGCACCGTCGGCGGCCTGGGCGGCCTCGGCCACCTCCTGCGACAGCCGCGTCTTGCCGGCGCCGCCGGGGCCGAGCAGGGTGACGAGACGGGCGCGCGCGAGGTCGCCGATGAGGGCCTCGATGTCGGCCTCGCGCCCCACGAAGGAGGTCAGCCGGGCCCGCAGGTTGCCGTGCGCGACGCGGTGGTCGGCCGGAGGCCGGTCCTCCGGCGACCGGCCCGCCAAAGGCCGGCCGGGGCGGCCGGACGGGTCCGGCGGCGTGAGCAGTTCGGTGTGCAGGGCGCGGAGCTGGGGGGACGGGTCCGCGCCCAGGCGCGACGCCAGGTCGCGGCGGAGTTCCTCGTACGCCGCGAGCGCCTGCGCGGTGCGGCCCGTGTCGCGCAGGGCGCGCAGGCGCAGGGAGTGGAGCGGTTCGTCGATGGGGTGGTCGTCGCAGAGCGCCGTGAGCTCCGGCAGGGCCTCCTCGGCCCGTCCCAGGCCGGCCAGGGCGGCCAGACGGCCCCGGCGGGCCGCGAGGCGGCGGGCCTCCCAGCGGGCCGCCTCCGCCGTACGGTCGGGAAGGTCGGCCAGGGCCGGTCCGTGCCACAGCCCCAGCGCCTCGTCGAGCAGCGCCGCCGCCTTGCCGGGGTCACCGGCGTCCAGGGTCTTCGCACCCTCCCCCGCGAGGCGCTCGAAGCGGTACAGGTCCACGTCCTCCGGATCGGCGCACAGCCGGTAGCCGCCGTCGGCGGAGGCGATCGCCGCATGGCCCAGGGCCCGGCGGGCGCGGGCGACCAGGGCCTGGAGCGCGCCGGTCGCGTCGGCGGGCGGGTCGCCGTTCCACACCTCGTCGGCGAGGGCGCCGGCCGTGACCGTACGCCCGGGCCGCAGCGCCAGTGCCGTCACCAGCGCGCGCAGCCGCGCTCCGCCGACGGGGACGGTCGTGCCGTCGTCGCGGAGTGCCTGCGTGGGGCCGAGGATGCGGTAGCGCACGGCCCTATTGTCCAAGGCGTGCGGCCGCCGGGCCGCCGGGTGTTCCCAGTCCGACCAGGACCCCGGCCCCCCGGCACCGGCGAGCGCGCCCCGCCCGGTCCGGTTCCGCCGTCTCGCCGAACCGCTCGGAGCAGGTGCCGACCGCCCGCAGCAGGCGTTCGCCGGGCACCGGCTCGTACGTACGCCCCCCGGCGCGCGTCGCGGCGTACCCCTCGGCGACCACCTGGAGGGAGCGGACCGTGCCGACGGTCTCCGGCACGTCGTCCGGGCCCGGTCCGTGCGTCGCGACCGCGAGGAGGCCGACCGGGCGGGCGGGGGGTTCTCCGGCGCGGAGCGCGATGACGCCGGGACCGCCCGCCAGTCCACCGCCCACCGGCTCCAGCGCGCTGTAGCTGTCCTGCCACGTCTCGGGCGCCGCCCCTTCGTCCGGCCCACGCAGCGTCAGCCGCCACCGCACATCGTCGCCCACCGGGAACGGTTCGCCGCAGCATTCCGTCTGCCGGCCGTCGTACATGATTCTCCAGAGCGCCATGGATCCAGCTTCGCCGGAACTACCGTTGCCGCGCGAGACGTTTTCCCAGTCCCCCGTACGCCCGTCCTCCACCCCGGGAGCCCCGCGCATGACCACCGCCCTCACCCGTCGCGACCGGCGGATCAGTCCCGTCTTCCTCGGGATCGCCGCCGTCATGGCGGTCTCCGGCTGGGCGGTGTGGACGGAATTCTCGGCCAGCACCGGCTTCGCCGTCTTCCTCTTCGTCACGTCCGCGTGGATCGTCTCGCTCTGTCTGCACGAGTACGCGCACGCCCGCACCGCCCTGCACAGCGGCGACATCTCCATCGGCGCGAAGGGGTATCTGACCCTCAATCCACTGAAGTACACCCATGCGCTGCTGAGCATCGTGCTGCCGGTGCTCTTCGTGATCATGGGCGGTATCGGCCTGCCCGGCGGCGCCGTCTTCATCGAGCGGAACCGCATCCGGGGCCGCTGGAAGCACAGCCTGATCTCGGCGGCGGGGCCGCTGACGAACGTGCTGTTCGCGGTCGTGTGCACCGCGCCGTTCTGGCTGGACGCGCTGGACGGCGTCCCCGACGTGTTCCGTTACGCACTCGGGTTCCTCGCCCTGCTCCAGGTCACGGCGGCGATCCTGAACTTCCTGCCGGTGCCGGGCCTCGACGGTTACGGCGTGATAGAGCCCTGGCTCTCGTACGGGATCCGCCGCCAGGTCGAGCCGCTCGCGCCCTTCGGGCTGCTGCTGGTCTTCGGCGTGCTGTGGATCCCGGGGGTCAACCAGCTCTTCTTCGACGCGGTGGACGCGGTCCTGCGCGGGCTGGGCGTCCCCGCCCTGGACCCCGCCCTGGGCCAGCGGTTCTACCGCTTCTGGCAGGGCGAACCGCAGCTGCCCCTGACTATCGGGTGACCGGGGTCCCCCGTTCGGCCTTCGCCCTGCGCAGGTAGTACCAGGCCATGTTGGAGGTGACTCCCGCCAGCAGGATCCAGATGATCCCGAGCCAGGTGCCCTGGACGAAGGACACCACCGCCGCGGCCACGGCGAGGGCGCAGACGACGAGGGCGTACAGAGCGAGGCGGGGCATGGGAGCGGCTCCTGTCCGGGTGCGGAATGGTTCCCGTCCAGTGTCCACCATGCCCCGATCGTGCTTATACGTCGGTCACGCGCAGGCCCGCGTGCGCCTTGTAGCGGCGGTTCGCCGAGATCAGGTTGGCGACCAGCGACTCCACCTGGTGGGCGTTGCGCAGCCGGCCCGCGAAGACGCCGCGCATGCCCGGGATGCGGGCCGCCAGGGCCTGCACCAGGTCGGTGTCGGCGCGCGTCTCGCCCAGCACCATCACGTCGGTGTCGATCTCCTCGACCGCCGCGTCCCGGAGGAGGACGGCCGACAGGTGGTGGAAGGCGGCGGTCACCCGCGAGTCCGGCAGCAGGGCGGCGGCCTGCTCGGCGGCGCTGCCCTCCTCCGGCTTCAGGGCGTACGCGCCCTTCTTGTCGAAACCGAGCGGGTTGACGCAGTCGACGACGAGCTTGCCGCGCAGCTCCTCGCGCAGCGCTTCGAGCGTCTCGGCGTGGCCGTCCCACGGCACGGCGACGATCACGATGTCGCTGCGGCGCGCGCACTCCGCGTTGTCCGCGCCCTCGACGCCGAGGCCCAGCTCGCCGGCGGTGCTCCGCGCGCGCTCGGCGGCGCGCGAGCCGATGATCACCTTCTGGCCGGCCCTGGCCAGCCGGTACGCGAGACCGCGCCCCTGATCGCCGGTCCCGCCGAGCACCCCCACGACCAGGCCGGACACGTCCGGGAGGTCCCAGGGATCTTTGGCGACGGGCTTCTTCGCGTTGTCGGTGGAAGTCATGAGCCGACCCTACTCGGAGGTAGCACGCTCGTCCGGGTGAGGCGACGGCATTCGCCCGCGACCGGCGCGGACGTACGGCATGATGCCGCGGCATGGATGCCGTACGTGTCGCCCTGCTGCGCGAAGTCCTCGACGGCACCGAGTGGTTGCCGGCCACGCGGCGGTTCGCCGGGACCCTGCGGTCGTCCGTCGTACCGCACGGCGGCGGGCTGCTGCTGGTGGGGACCGAGGCGTACGAGCCGTGGCACCTGGCCGCACACCTCGTCGACGAGGCGGCCTGGTCCGGGCTCGCGGAACTGACCCCCACGCTCGTACGCCACCGGGTGCGGCCCGGAGAGCCCGCGCACCTGTCGGTGGGGCTGGGCAGGATCGAGGCGGCCGGCCGGGGCGAGACCCTGCTCGTCGTGGCGCCGGAGCGGCCGGGGGCGGGGCTGCTGGAGCGGGTGCACGACGCGCGGCGGGCCGGGGCGACCGTGCTCTCGCTGGACGGCGGGGACCGGGAGATCCAGGGGCTGGCGCACGAGGCGCTGTCCGTACCGGCGGACGGGGACGTGGACCTGGACACGGTGCAGCACCTGGTGAGCGCGGCGGCCGGGGAGAACAGCCTGCCCGCGCCGCGGGGGAAGCGGCGGCTGCGGGACCGGCTGTCCCGGCTGGCCGACCAGCTGACGGCCCCGCCGCCGGGGCGGTGGTAGGGGTCCGTCAGCCGGCCGGGACGGTGTCAGGGAGCGCGGGCGGTGCCGGCGCCGACGCGGCCGAAGTCGCCCGGCAGGACGTAAACCGGTTGTCCTGGGGGTGCGTGGTCGCGGACCATGGCCGGTCGTGACCTCGAAGCTCGCGGCGGTACTGCCGGATCTCGCCCCCTGGCGCTCGTCGCGCGACTTCCGCCTGCTGTTCGTCCAGGGGCTCATCACCTACTTCGGCAGTTTCATGGCGATGGTCGCGATGCCGCTGCAGATCAAGGAGCTCACCGACTCGCCGCTCGCCGTCGGCGCGATGGGCGCCGTCGAACTGGTGCCGCTGGTCGTGTTCGGGCTGTACGGCGGGGCGCTGGCCGACGCCGCCGACCGGCGCAAGGTCATCCTGCTGAGCGAGGCCGGGCTGGGCGTGCTGGCGGTCCTGCTGCTGGTGAACTCGCTGCTGGACGAGCCTTCGCTGTGGCCGCTGTACGGGGTGGCGGCCGGGGTTTCCGCGCTCGCCGGGCTGCAGCGTCCGGCGCTCGACTCCCTCATGGCGCGGATCGTGCCGCACGACCAGCTCACCGCCGCCGCCGCGCTCAACTCACTGCGCTGGCAGACCGGTGCGATCGCCGGCCCCGCCCTGGCGGGCGTGGTCGTCGCGTACGCCGGGCATGCCACGGCGTACGCCGTCACCGTCGCCGCGTTCGCGGTGTCCGTCGCGCTGTGCACCCGGCTCGGGGCGGCGCCGGCCCCTCGCGACGCGTCCAGGCCCTCCCTGCGCGGCATCGCGGAGGGCGCGCGCTACGCGTGGAGCCGCCCGGTACTGCTCGGGACGTACGCCGTCGACATGGCCGCGATGTTCTTCGCGTTCCCCAACGCGGTCTTCCCGTTCCTCGCGGACGACCTCGACGCCGAGTGGGCGCTCGGCCTGATGTTCGCCGCGGGGTCCGTCGGATCGGTCGTCGTCAGCCTGACCAGCGGCTGGACCTCGCGCATCAGGCGGCACGGGCAGCTGGTCGTGTACGGCGCGGCCGGCTGGGGGCTCGCGATCACCGCCGCCGGGTGGTTCTCGAACGTGTGGGCGGTGCTGGTGTGCCTGGCCGTCGCGGGCGGGGGCGACATGCTCAGCGGGCTCGGGCGGTCGACCATCTGGAACCAGACCGTCCCGGAGGAGCTGCGCGGCCGGCTCGCGGGCATCGAAGTGCTCTCGTACAGCGTCGGCCCGCAGCTCGGCCAGGTGCGGGCCGGCGCCATGGCGGGCTGGTCCGGGACCCGGCCCGCCGTCTGGAGCGGCGGCCTCGCCTGCCTGGCCTCCGTCGGCCTGCTGGCCGCGGCGCTGCCGAAGCTCATGACGTACGACGCGGACACGGACGCGGACGCACAGCGCCGCCGGGCCCAGAAGGACGCGGCGACGGCTGAAGCGGCGGGATGAGCGGGCGCCCGGCGAAGCGGGCGCCCGGTGGTCAGGCGCCGTCCGCCCCCGGCCGCTCGTCGTTCCTGTCGTGCCACTTCGGGTCCGTCTCCCACTGGAGATTGCGCTCGGCCGCGGTCTCCATCGCGCGCTGCGCCTCCTGGCGCGTCGGATAGGGGCCGAAGCGGTCCTTGGCCGGGCACTCGGGGCCCTCTTCCACCTTCTTGTGCTCCAGGCAGTAGAACCATTCGCCCGGCTTTCCGGCTGTGCGCTTCTTGAACAGGGCCATCGTCGGCTCCTTCCTCTGCCGCCATGCTGCCCGATGGCGGCTGGATACACTCGCTTGCATGTCTGGCCAGTCGCTGCTCGTACCAGGGGAGCTCTCTCCCGCCCGCTCCGTCCCCGGCAACATCCGGCGCCCCGAGTACGTCGGGAAGCCGGCGCCCACGCCGTACACCGGCCCGGAGATCCAGGATTCCGACACCGTCGAGCGGATGCGCATCGCGGGCCGCATCGCCGCGCAGGCGATGGAGGAAGCCGCCAAGCACATCGCGCCGGGGGTGACCACGGACGAACTGGACCGGGTCGCTCACGACTTCATGATCGATCATGGTGCGTACCCGTCTACCCTCGGATACCGCGGCTACCCGAAGTCGCTGTGCAGCTCCGTCAACGAGGTCATCTGCCACGGCATCCCGGACTCCACGGTGCTGCGGGACGGCGACATCGTGAACCTCGACGTCACGGCGTACATCAACGGCGTGCACGGCGACAACAACGCGACGTACCTGTGCGGCGACGTCGACGAGGAGTCGCGGCTGCTCGTGGAGCGCACCCGGGAGTCGCTGACGCGCGCGATCAAGGCCGTCAAGCCGGGGCGCCAGATCAACGTCATCGGGCGGGTGATCGAGTCGTACGCCAAGCGCTTCGGCTACGGCGTGGTGCGGGACTTCACGGGGCACGGCATCAACTCGTCGTTCCACTCCGGACTGATCATTCCGCACTACGACAGCCCGCACGCGACGACGGTGATGCAGCCCGGCATGACCTTCACCATCGAGCCGATGCTCACGCTCGGCACGCACGAGTACGACATGTGGGACGACGGCTGGACGGTCGTGACCAAGGACCGGAAGCGGACGGCGCAGTTCGAGCACACCCTGGTGGTGACGGAGACCGGCGCGGACATTCTCACGCTGCCGTGAACGGATCCGCGCGGTAGCGTTTTTACCGACAGGTCGTCGGGAACCCATTGACTTAGGCATACCTAAGTAGGAAGATCGGCGGTGGCGGCTGCGCGTGCTGCCACCGCACGCTCCTCCTTTCCCGTCCCCTCGGCCCCCGGAGGCCCGCCTTGGACGCAACCGTCACAGCCGCCACCACCGCCGGAACACCGTTCTCCACGCTCATCCGTGTCGCCTCGCACGAGCAGCACACCGAGGCGGAGACCTCGACCTTCATGAGCGACCTGCTCGGCGGGAAGCTCCCCGTGGACGCGTACGCGCGCTACACCGAGCAGCTGTGGTTCGTGTACCGGGCGCTGGAGGACGCGGCCGGGTCACTGGCGGACGACCCGGTCGCGGGCCCGTTCATCCAGCCCGAGCTGATGCGCACGGCCGAGCTGGAGCGCGACCTGGCGCACCTGCGCGGCGCGCACTGGCGTGAAGGGGCCGGGCCGCTGCCCGCGACCGCGGCGTACGCCGAGCGGGTCGCCGAGTGCGCGCGCGACTGGCCGGCCGGGTACGTGGCGCACCACTACACCCGCTACCTCGGCGACCTGTCGGGCGGCCAGATCATCCGCGACAAGGCGGAGAAGACGTGGGGCTTCGCGCGCAAGGGTGACGGGGTGCGCTTCTACGTCTTCGAGGACATCCCCAACCCGGCGGCCTTCAAGCGGGGTTACCGCGAGCTGCTGGACCGGGTGAACGCGGACGACCTGGAGAAGCGGCGCATCGTCGACGAGTGCAAGCGCGCCTTCGACTTCAACGGCGCGGTCTTCCGCGAACTGGGCAGGGAGTTCCCGCTCACCGCTTAGTGCGACCGGTGCGCCGCGTGCGGGGCGAAGCGGACCCGGCCGCCGATCTCGATCATGCCGTCGGGCGCCGGCGCCGTCAGGATCTGGGAGCCGCGGCCCTGCGTGATGTTCAGGGCGCGGCCCAGTCCGGCGGTGAGCAGGAGGGCCGCCGCGCCGGTCGCCTCGTCCTCCGCGATGCCGTCGTCGCGGCGCGGGAACGCCCGGGCGCGGACCCGGCCCGCCGCCTCGTCCTCCCAGGCCCAGGCGTACAGCCAGCCCTCCCCCGGAGGAGGCGCGGGCAGCGCGTCGACCTCGGCGGCCGTCGCGTACCTCTGGAGGCGGCGCGGCGGGGCCCACTCGGGGCGCACCGTGATCCAGGTGAACTCGCCGTCGTGGCGCGCCCACACCTCCCCGGCGGGCGGGTTGACCACTTCCAGGTCGAGCAGCCAGGCGACGCCCACCAGGGGGTGTCCGGCGAAGGGCAGGCGCAGGCCCGGCGTGTGGATGTCGACGACGCCGCGCTCCGGGTCGTCGACGAACACGGTCTCACTGAAGCCGAGTTCGGCGGCGAGCGCCTGCCGGGACGCCTCGTCGGGACACGTACGCCCGTCGCGCACGACGCCGAGGGCGTTGCCGTGGTGTCCGCCGGGGCCGCAGAAGACGTGGAGTACGTCGAGTTCGTTCATCCCGGCATTGAAGCACCGGCCCGCCGTGGTCCGGCTGTCCGCCAGGTCACGGTGCGGCCGCTGTACCCGGTCCCCACGCTCGCGCCTCCCCTGCCCCCGGTAGGGTTCCGGAGTCGGTGGGGACGAAGACACAGAAGGCAGCGCATGAGCAGGCTGAGCACGCTGAAGCGGCTGGGAACGGGTCTCGCGGCGACGACGGCACTGTCGGTGACGGCGAGTGGGTGCGTGACGGTGCACGGCGAGCTGGAGGTCGTACCGTCGGCGACGAAGGCCGAGGCCGCCCGGGCCCTCAAGGACTTCACGGCCGCGTACAACAAGGCGGACAAGGCGTACGACCCGGCCCTCGACGCGGGGCGGGTCACCGGCGCGCTCGGCGCGATCAACCAGGCCGGGCTCAAGGCGCGGCAGGCGCAGAACCCGGACGGCAATCCGCGCCACGAGCCGCTGAAGCTGTCCGACGCGGAGTACGCCATCCCCAAGAAGGCGGGCTGGCCCCGGTGGTTCGTCGCGGACGTCGACAGCAACCGCGACCAGGACACCGGCCGGCTCGACACCCGCTGGCTGCTGGTGTTCGTACGCGGCGGCGCCGACCAGTTGTGGGAGGTCTCGCACCTGTGGGTCCTCACACCGGCCCGGATGCCGGACTTCAAGAAGGACGAGGACGGTTGGGCCGAGGCGGTCGAGCCGGACGCGTCCGGACTCGTGGTGGCGCCGAAGGACCTGAGCGAGCAGTACGCGTCGTACCTGCGGAACGGCGAGCCCGAGGTCTTCGCGCCGGGGCCGCACACCTCCGCCGTGCGCCAGGCGCGCCAGAAGGCGGCGCGCCAGATCGGGCGCTCCGTCCAGTACGCCGACCAACGCCTGGACAGCGGGGCGTTCGCGCCGCTGGGGCTCGCCACGGAGGGCGGCGGGGCGACAGTGTTCTTCGCCACCCGCCAGTACGAGCAGCAGACCGTGGCCAAGGGGGTGCGGCTGGACCTCAACGCCGACGTACGGGCGCTGATGACCGGCACCGCGAAGACCAAGCTCACCAAGGAGCGGGTCTCCAGTCAGGTCGTGCAGGTCCCGGAGAAGGGCGCGGCCGGCGCGGGCAGGAGCAGGCAGCAGGAGCAGCAGGTGACGGTGCTCTCCCGGATCCAGGGGCTCACGGCCGCCCAGGGCTCCTGACCGGCGCCCGCGCGCGGCCCGGAGCTCAGCGGCCCAGCGGCCAGGCCACCGCGTGGTGGTCGTCGGGGTCGTCCTCGCCGACGTACCGCGCGCAGGCGTCGGTCAGCGTTTCCAGGAGGGTCAGCGGGTCGGGCAGCGGGTGTTCGAGGCCGCGGACCCAGCTGACCTCGTGCTCGCCGGGCAGCTTCGCGGGCGGTACGAGGACGTAGCTGCCGCGGCAGTGCCAGCGCAGCCCCGGATGCTCGTCCATGGTCTCGGGGTGGCAGTCCAGCTCGCACGGCCACCACTCGTCCTCGTCGTCCGGGGTGCCGCGGGTGGCGGTGAAGAAGAGCAGGCGCGCCTCGTCGCCGTTGCCGGCGCCGAACTCGGCCACGGGCCCGACGTCGACCCCGGCTTCGAGCAACCGCTCCAGCGCGCTGCGGCCCGCTTCGAGCGGTACGTCGAGCACGTCGTGGACCATGCCCGTCGCGGTGATGAAGTTGGCCTCGGGCTGCCCCTCGACCCAGCGTTCGACCTGCGCGGAGTCGGTGGTCGACTGGGTCTGCCAGGCGAACGAGAGGGGGTGCCGGGCGGGGGTGGGACAGCCGACGCGTTCGCACGAACACCGGTATCCGACGGGATGCGCCGCGGGGGCGAGCGGCAGGCCCGCGGCGGCGGCGGCCAGGAGCAGGGCCTCGCGGTTCTCGGCCGCGTCGTGGGCGGCGGCCTTCGGGCGGCGGCGCAGCCACTGGGGCAGTCTGCCCTCCACCCTCTGCCTGCTCTCTGTGCCGCGATAGCGGCCGAAGTCGGCGCCCATTCAACCCCTCACCTCAGCGTTGTGCTGTCCATGCTGCCACCATCCTGCGCCCCGGGTGGCCGCAGTCCCCATCCGGGGTACGCGGGCCGTCGGCGCGGCGGCGGTGCGATTGACACCTTTGCCCCGGTACGCGGCCCTGCGGCGACCGCCCGTACGGCAGCGACCGCCCCCGCGGCCCCGTGAGCGAATTCACCTCCGCGTGCTACCGGCGCGGGGCGAGACCGCCCAGCGCGCAGTCGACGACGGCGTCGGCGTACTCGTGCGTGAGCGGGAGGGTGCGCAGCAGCCAGCGGTGGGAGAGCGGGCCGACGAGCAGCTCCACGGCGACGCGCGGGTCGATCCCGTCCCGTACGTCGCCGGCCTCCTGCGCCGCGCGCAGCCGCTTCACGTACAGCTGGAGCGACGGTTCGAGCAGCTTCTCCACGAACTCCGCGCCCAGGGCCGGGTCGACGACACCCGCGGCGGTGAGGGCGCGGGTGGGGGCTTCGTACCTGGGGTCGACAAGTTCGTCGACGGTGGCGCGCAGGACCGTCCTGAGGTCGGCCGCCAGGTCGCCGGTGTCGGGGAACTCGTACACGCCGTCGCCGCTGCCCGCCGCCTTCGCGGCCTGTTCGCCGAGGTCGATGAAGGCTTCGAGCAGCACGGCGGCCTTCGAGGGCCACCAGCGGTAGATCGTCTGCTTGCCCACGCCGGCGCGGGCGGCGATGCCCTCGATCGTCGTCCTGGCGTAGCCCGCCTCGCCGACGAGGGAGAGGGCCGCTTCGTAGATCGCGCGGCGCGAGCGCTCGCTGCGGCGCGTGGAGTCGGGGGTCCTGGGCGTTCTGGGGGTTCCGGTGTCGGCCATGAGGCCAATCTACCAGCATGGCGAGACGATACGTCTCGCACGCTGGGCGCGGACTGACCAGCCGGGAACCACCCGATCGGTGCACAGCGCGACGGCCCCGTACGGCGCACCATGGCTCTCACGCACACTCGGTGCGCCATGCCGCTCGTGAGGAGCCCTCATTGCCTCGTGACGCCTCGCCCCGCCGTTATCTGATGTGCCCCCCGGAGCACTTCAGGGTGACGTACTCCATCAACCCCTGGATGGACCCCGGAAAGCCGGTCGACCTGCCGCTGGCCCTCGCCCAGTGGGAGGACCTGCGCGACCGCTACCTGAGCCTCGGCCACACCGTCGAGCTCCTCACCCCCAGGCCCGGCCTGCCCGACATGGTGTACGCCGCCAACGGCGCCACCGTCATCGACGGACGGGTGCTCGGCGCCCGGTTCGCGTACGCGGAGCGGACGCCGGAGGCCGAGGCGCACCTGGAGTGGTTCCGCGCCCACGGCTTCACCGAGATCCGCGAGCCCTCGCACATCAACGAGGGCGAGGGCGACTTCGCCGTCACCTCGTCCTGGATCCTCGCCGGGCGGGGCTTCCGCTCCAGCCCGCTCTCGCACGACGAGGCGCAGGAGTTCTTCGGCCGCCCGGTCATCGGCCTGGACCTCGTCGACCCGCGCTACTACCACCTGGACACCGCGCTGGCCGTCCTCGACGACCGCGAGGACGGGATCATGTACTACCCCGGCGCCTTCTCCCCCGGCAGCCGGGCCGTCCTCGCCCGGCTCTTCCCCGACGCGATCGTCGCCCGGGAGGCGGACGCGGTGGCGCTCGGGCTCAACGCGGTGAGCGACGGGCGCCACGTGCTGCTGCCGCACAGCGCGCTCGGGCTCTTCGAGCCGTTGCGGGCGCGCGGGTACGAACCGGTCGGGATGGACCTCGGGGAGCTGCTCAAGGGCGGCGGCAGTGTGAAGTGCTGCACACAGGAGCTGCGCGGCTAGGGAGCGGCCGGCGGGGGCGGCGGCCAGGCGTCGCCCCAGTCGATGTCCCGGGCCGCCCGGTAGAGGTCGCCGTGGCGCTTCTTGGTGACCGTCTCGCGGGTGAGTTCCTCCGGCTTCGCGCACAGTTCCAGCAGGACCATGCCCTTGCGGATCTGCGGCCTGCGGATCACGCGGTTGGCGGCCGGAACGGCGGCCGGACCGTCCGCGTCGTCGCGGACGGCGGCGACGTAACTGAACTTCTCGTCCTCGTACGGCAGCGTTCCTCCCTTCACCTGGCGGTGCAGGGAGGAACGGCTCACCCGGGCCGAGAAGTGGCACCAGTCGGCGCCGGGCTCGATGGGGCAGGCGCCGCTGTGCGGGCAGGGGGCGGCGACGCGCAGGCCCGCGTCGATCAGCTGCCGCCTGGCCTCGATGACGCGGAGGTAGCCGTCGGGGGTGCCGGGCTCGACGACCACGACGGCGCGGGCGGCGCGGGCGGCCTCGGTGACGAGGTGCGCGCGGTCGGCGGCGGTGAGCTCCTTGAGAACATACGAGACGGTGACGAGATCGGTGCTCTCGATCCGGAGCGCCGATCCGATCCGGGAGCGCTGCCAGGCCGCCGCGCGCAGGGCGGGCGAGCCGGAGGCCTCGGCGAGCTCCCGGCCGAGCGCGAGGGCGGGCTCGGCCCAGTCGACGACCGTGCTGGCCGGCTCCTCCTGCCACGCCTCCGCCACGGCCCAGGTCGCGGCCCCCGTCCCGCCGCCGATGTCCGTGTGCGTCGCCGGGACCCACTCCGGGGCCGCGTCGCGGAGGGCGGCGAGCGCGGAGCGTACCGCCTCGAAGGTCGCCGGCATCCGGTACGCGGCGTACGCGGCGACGTCGGAGCGGTCGCGCAGGACGGGCGCGTCGGTGGGGGTGGTCCCCCGGTAGCTGGTGATCAGCCGCTCGACGGCCTGTGCGGCCTGCTTGGGCGGCAGCCCGTCGAGAAGTCCGGCGAGTGCGGTGCGCAGGGCTTCTGCGGTGGGGAGGGTGGAGTTCACCGGAAGATTTTAGGCACTTCCGGAGTACGCCGCGGATCGCCCGTACCGGGGCGGGAGGGGGCTCGGACGAACTGATGCGGTGCGAGAGGCGGTTGCTACGCTGGCGCCCGTTGACTCGACCGTCGGGGGGACGCATGAGACAGCGGGTCGTACGCGTGGCGCTGGTGGCCGGTGTGACCGTCCTGGCCCTGCTGCTCCTGCTGGCCACGTGCGGCGGCGACGGCCGTACGGGCGGGCCGCGGAAGGCCGGGCCGGCGGAGCCCGCGCGGAAGGGCGCGGCCGGGCCCGCGACGCGGCTGGCCGTTCCTCCGGCGTACACCAACCGGCGGGGCTGGGAGGTCACCGGCGCGTCGGCCGAGTACGCGGTCGCCGTGGGCGCGGGCCGGGTCGGGTACCTGGAGCGGGTGTCCGCCGCCCGCTTCCGGCTGCGGGCCGTCGACGCGGTGAGCGGGAGGACGCGGTGGGCGGGCGACGCCTGGCGGCCGCTCTCCGACCCGGCGTACTTCCCCCGGCTGCTGTCGGTCGCGAAGGACGGCCGGGAGTTCTTCGTCACCTGGTCGTACGGGCAGGCCGGCGAGGACGCGCTGACCGCCGCCGACATGATCGTGGCGCTCGACGTGTACGACGCGCAAAGCGGTGCGCAGCGGCGCGTCGAACTGCCCTGGGCCGGCACCCCGGCCGTGAACGGGTCCGGCCCCGGCATCCTCGTCAGCGACGGCGGCGCGGACAGCGCGGTCGTCGATCCGGTGACGGGCCGGGTGTCGCTGCTGGCCCCGCAGGACCTCCGTCACCCGAAGGGCTGCGGGGACTGCCGGGTGCAGACCCAGGTGCGGGCGGTCACGGAGAAGGGGGTCCTGGTGAGCGGGCGCCGGGGCTTCTGGGTGCGCGACGGCTGGCACAGCCGGAAGGCGGCCCCGGCCGGGACTGACGCGGCGTCGGGGGTGCCGACGTCGGTGACGGGCGGGCGCGTGCTCGCCAGGTGGCAGAAGAAGCGGGGCAGCGCGGGCGCGGGCGGCTACGACGTGTGGGCGGTGCACGACGCGGCGACGGGGATGGCGCTGGCGAAGGCGGAGTGCCGCAAGCCGGCGATGGAGCCCGGGAGGCACCCGCAGGCGGCGGTGGCGCCGGAGGGGCGGTACGTGGTGGCGGGAAGGCTGGGATTCGACCTGGAGACGGGGTCGGGGCACTGCTTCGAGGAGGCGGACGGCACGAAGCCGCTGTCCCTGACGGCGGTGACGGACAGGGGCATCGCGTACGGCACGACGGCGACGCGCACCCCCGTGGAGGCCGACCTCACCACGTCGGAGCCGACGGCGCTCCCGGCGAACGTGCAGGTACCCGCGGTGGAGGTGGCGGGCACGGCCCTGTTCTCCTGGACGGACCGCAGGGACCGCCCCCACCTGATCGCCTACGCCCGCCGGGGCTGAGGCCCCGGGCGCGCCCGACGGTTGCGGGCAGGCCGCCCGGGGGACGCCGGGGTCACACCGACGCGGTGCGCCGCCACGGGCGGCACAGGACCGCGAAGCACGTCAGCGAGGCCAGTGCGCAGGTCAGCTGGACCACCGCCATCGGGACCGCCGTCGCCTCGCCCGCGATGCCGACCAGCGGTGAGGCGATGGCGCCGATCAGGAACGACGACGTGCCGAGCAGCGCGGACGCCGAGCCGGCCGCGTGCGGAGTGCGCATCAGGGCCTGGGTGTTGGTGTTGGGCAGGGCGAGGCCCATCGACGACATCAGGACGAAGAGTCCGGCCGCGACCGGGACCAGGCCGGCCTCGCCGAAGACGCCCGTGGTCATCAGGAGCAGCGCGAGCGACGCGAGCGCGATGAGGACCAGGCCCACGGCCAGGACCTTGTCCATGCTGACCCGGCCCACCAGCAGCTTGCCGTTGATCTGGCCGACGGTGATCAGGCCGATCGAGTTGATGCCGAAGAGCAGGCTGAAGGTCTGCGGGGACGCGCCGAAGATTTCCTGGATCACGAAGGGCGAGGCGGCGATGTAGGCGAAGAGGGCGGCGAAGGCGAGGCCACCGGCCAGCAGGTAGCCGGTGAAGACGCGGTCCGCGAGGAGTCCGCGCATCGTGCGCAGGGCCTCGCCCACGCCTCCCTCGTGGCGCCGGCCGGGCGGCAGCGTCTCGTGCAGCCACTTCCACACGACGAGGGTGAGGAGGACGCCGACGGCGGTGAGGACGACGAAGATGCCCCGCCAGTCCGTCAGGCGGAGCACCTGGCCGCCGATGACCGGCGCGACGACCGGCGCGACACCGGAGATCAGCATCAGGGTGGAGAAGAAACGCGCCATCTCGACGCCGTCGTAGAGGTCGCGGACCACCGCTCGGGCGATCACGATGCCCGCCGCCCCCGCGAGCCCCTGGAGGAGGCGGAAGGCGACGAGGAGTTCGGCGGAGGGTGCGAACGCGCAGATCGCGGTGGCCACGACGTACACGACCATGCCGAGGAGGAGCGGCCCTCGGCGGCCGAACCGGTCGCTCATCGGGCCCACGACCAACTGTCCGAGCGCCATGCCGGCCAGGCACGCGGTCAGGGTGAGCTGCACGGTCGCGGCGGGCGAGCGCAGGGACTCCGTGACCACGGGCAGGGCGGGGAGGTACATGTCCATGGAGAGCGGCGGCAGGGCGGTGAGCCCGCCGAGTACCAGCGTGACCAGGAGACCCGTGCGACGGGCGGTGGTGGTGGCAACGGGGGCGGGGGCGGGGGCGGTTGCGGCCGCGGCCTCCGCCCCGGGTATGTGACCTTGCGCGGACTGGCCGGTCTCCGGCATTCGCATCTCCATGTCGTTGAATACGCATCTATGCTCTCAGCTCGGCCGGAGTGGTCGACACCTTTTCCTGGGAGCTGGGTATGGGCGGAACAACCGTGCGGTGGGGTGTGCTGGCGACGGGCGGCATCGCGTCCTCGTTCACCGCGGATCTGCTGGAGATGCGGGAGGCGGAGAACGCCGAGGTGGTGGCGGTGGCATCCCGTACGACCGCCGGCGCGAAGGCGTTCGCCGAGCGGTTCGGGATACCGCGGGCGTACGGGAGCTGGGCGGAGCTCGCCGCGGACGAGGACGTCGATGTGGTGTACGTCGCAGGCCCGCACTCCGCGCACCGGGTGGCCGCCGGCCTGTGCCTGGAGGCGGGCCGGGCGGTGCTGTGCGAGAAGGCGTTCACGCTCAACTCCCGTGAGGCGGAGGAACTGGTCGCCGTGGCCCGGCGCCACGACCGGTTCCTGATGGAGGGGATGTGGATGTACTGCAACCCCGCCATCAGACGGCTCGCGGAGCTGGTGAGGGACGGTGCGATCGGGGAAGTGCGCACCGTGCACGCCGACTTCGGGCTCGCGGGACCGTTCGCGCCCGAGCACCGGCTGCGTGATCCCGCGCTGGGCGGCGGGGCGCTGCTGGACCTCGGCGTGTACCCGGTGTCGTTCGCGCATCTGCTGCTGGGCGAGCCGGACCGCGTACAGGCCGACGCGCTGCTGTCGCCGGAGGGCGTCGACCTGAACACCGGCATGCTGCTCGGGTGGGACGCGGGGGCGACGGCGCTGCTGAGCTGTTCCATCACCGCCGACACCCCCGTCACGGCGGCCGTGACGGGGACGAAGGGCAGGATCGAGCTGGGGCACGGCTTCTTCTACCCCGACCGGTTCACGCTGCACCGGAACGGGGCGGAGCCTGAGGAGTTCACCGTCGGGGCCGGCAGCCGTCACAGCCTCCAGTACGAAGCGGCGGAGGTGATGCGCTGTCTGCGCGCGGGCGAGAAGGAGTCGCCGCTGGTCCCGCTGGACGGCAGCCTCGCCGTGATGCGGACGCTCGACGCGGTGCGCGACCGCATCGGCGTCCGCTACCCGGGAGACGAGGTCTAGGCGGGCTTCAGTCCTGGATTCCCCGCCTCGGTGACCAGTGAGGCGGCGGTCGTGACCGGCGCGCCGGGCGTGGTGACCGCGGACACCGTCCGGAAGTCCGCGCGCGCCGCGTCCTCGCCGAGCGTGAGTGTCGTGTAGCCGCGCCTGCCGTCGTAGAACTTCAGGTGCGCGTTGCCCTGCATCAGGCGGTCGTAGTTGGCGGGCCTCTGCGCGCCGTCCTTGCCGCTGGAAACGGACGTGGCGACGAACTCCGTGCCGACGGTGCGCGAGGCCGGGTCCTCGAAGTCCTTCTTCAGGTCGAAGGCGTACGACACGTGGACGTCGCCCGTGAGCACCACGAGGTTGTCGACGCCGGCCGCCTCCGCGCCGTCGAGCACGCGCCTGCGCGAGGCCGGGTAGCCGTCCCACGCGTCCATGCTGACCTTCGGGTCGCCCGCGCTGCGCCGCCGGGCGAAGGTGACCTGCTGCGGCACGACGTTCCACCGCGCCCGCGAGTCGCGCCAGCCGTCGATGAGCCACCGCTCCTGCTCCGCGCCGGTCATGGTGCGCGACGGGTCCTCGGACTCGGGGCCCGGGAGCTGCCAGCCGTCGCCGTACGCCTGGTTGGAGCGGTACTGGCGGGTGTCGAGGATGTCGAACTGCGCGAGCCGCCCGAAGTGCAGCCGCCGGTAGAGCCGCATGTCCGCGCCGTCGGGCTGCTGCGGGGCGCGCAGCGGCTGGTTCTCCCAGTAGGCGCGGTACGCCGCCGCCCGGCGCAGCAGGAACTCCTCGGGCGGTACGCCGTTCTCGGGGATGCCGCCCGCGTAGTTGTTCTCCGTCTCGTGGTCGTCCCAGGTGACGACGAAGGGGTGCGCGGCGTGCGCGGCCATCAGGTCGGGGTCGGACTTGTAGAGGGCGTACCGCAGGCGGTAGTCCTCCAGCGTGACCGTCTCGCGGTTGAAGTGGGCGGGCACGCGGCGGTCGGGGTAGGCGCGGGCGCCCCCGGCGGCGTTCACGGCGTACTCGTAGAGGTAGTCGCCGAGGTGGAGGACGACGTCGAGGTCCTCCTCCGCGAGGTGCTTGTACGCGGTGAAGTACCCGTCGTGGTACGCCTGGCAGGAGACCGCGCCGAGCCGCAGCTCGCTGATCCGCGCGGAGCGGGCGGGCGCCGTGCGGGTGCGGCCGACCGGGCTGATCCAGTCGCCCGCGCGGAAGCGGTAGTAGTAGACGCGGTCGGGGTCGAGCCCGCCGGCCTCGACGCGGACGCTGTGGTGGAACTCGGGGTGCGCGGTGACGTGGCCGCGCCTGACGGTCCGCCTGAAACCGGCGTCGCGGGCGAGTTCCCAGCGCACCTGGACGCGGGCGCGCGGCAGGCCGCTGTCCGGCTCGTACGGCCTGGGGGCGAGCCTCGTCCACAGGAGTACGGACGAGGGCAGCGGATCGCCGGACGCGACGCCGAGGGTGAAGGGGTCGTCCGCGATCTTCTTGGCGTCGAACTCCGCGGCCTGTGCGGTCCCCGGCAGGTTCGTCGCGAAGGCGAGCGCGGCGGCGGCTCCGGTGACGGTGAGGAACCGGCGGCGGTGGATGTGCCGCGCTGCGGCCCTGAGCTCCCGGCCGTGACCACGGCCCGATGCGCCCGATACGCCTGACGTGCCCGATGCGCCTGACACGCCTGACGCGTCCGACGCGCCCGATGTGGTAGTCATCTGCCCCTCCCCTGACGGCTGTTGTCACAGGCATTGGAGTGGCACGGGGCGTCGCCACGCTTTCATGTACGTGTCACGTACGCTGCTGGGCCATGAACCCTCGGACGAAGACCGCCGTCGTGACCGGAGCGGGCTCGGGCATCGGCCGGGCCGTCGCACTCGCCCTGGCCGGGGCGGGGTGGTCGGTGGCGCTGGCGGGACGGCGTGCGCAGCCCCTCGAAGAGACCGCGGAGGCGGCCGGCGGCGACACCCTGTGCGTACCGGCGGACGTGTCCGCGCCCGGCGACGTGGACGCGCTCTTCGCCGCCGCGCGTGAGCGGTACGGGCGGCTCGACCTGCTCTTCAACAACGCGGGCACGTTCGGGCCGCGCGGTGTGCCGGTGGAGGACATCGCGTACGAGGAGTGGCGCTCGGTCGTCGACGTGAACGTCACCGGCTCGTTCCTGTGCGCGCAGGCGGCGTTCCGGCAGATGAAGGGCCAGGACCCGCAGGGCGGCCGGATCATCAACAACGGCTCGATCTCGGCGCACGCGCCCCGGCCGCACTCCCTCGCCTACACGACCACCAAACACGCCATGACGGGCCTGACGAAGTCCCTCTCCCTGGACGGGCGTCCGTACCGGATCGCGTGCGGCCAGATCGACATCGGCAACGCGGCGACGGACATGACGGAGCGGATGCAGGCGGGCATCCTCCAGGCGAACGGCGAGCTGATGGCGGAGCCGGTGATGGACGTGCGGGACGTGGCGCGCACGGTGCTGCACATGGCGGAGCTTCCGCTGGAGGCGAACGTGCAGTTCGCGACGGTGCTGGCGACGACGATGCCGTACGTCGGGCGCGGCTGAGGGGACAGCACGACGGAGGGAACATCACGGCGGGTGCGGTGGTTGACCGCGGTATGAAGTCGTTCACCCCCACCGACGTCCTGCGGTACACGGCCTTCTCGACCGACCCGGAGGGCGGCAATCCGGCGGGTGTCGTCCTGGACGCGGCCGGGCTCGACGACACGGCCATGCTCGCCGTGGCGGCCGAGGTCGGCTACAGCGAGACCGCGTTCCTCACGGAGGAGCTGGAGCCCGGACGCGCCTTCACCGTCCGGTACTTCAGCCCGCAGGCCGAGGTCGCGTTCTGCGGTCACGCCACCGTCGCGACGGCGATCGCGCTCGCCGAGCACCGGGGCCGCCCGGGGGAGCTGGTCTTCGAGACGCCGGCCGGCACGGTCCCGGTGGAGGTGACCGAGTCCGCCGACGGCACGTACCGCGCCACCCTCACCAGCGTCGAGCCGCACGTGGCGGACGTGGCGGAGAGCGAGGTGGCGGAGGCGCTGGCCGCACTGGACTGGGCCGCCGCCGACCTCGACCCGGCTTTCCCGCCGCGCATCGCGTACGCCGGCAACCGCCACCTGGTCCTGGCGGCCGCGACCCGCGAGCGGCTGGCGCGGCTGTCGTACGACTTCGAGCGGCTGGCCTCGCTGATGCGCCGCCTGGACCTGACGACGGTGCAGCTGGTGTGGCGCGAGGACGCGACGACGTTCCACGTCCGCGACCCGTTCCCGGTGGGCGGCGTCGTGGAGGACCCGGCGACGGGGGCCGCGGCGGCGGCTTTCGGTGCGTACGCGCGTGAACTGGGTCTCGTACCGCAGGAGTCGGTGCTCACTCTCCACCAGGGCGACGACATGGGGCGCCCCGGCGTCCTGACGGTGGGGCTGCGCGCGGGCGACGGGCGGATCAGGGTCGGCGGCGCGGGCGCGCGCATCCCGGAGGAGGGGGACGGCGCGAGCGCCTGAACACCCGGCCGGGCCGTCGGCACCGAGGAAGACCGAGAAGAGCCGAGGCGGACCGAGGAGGACCGCGGGTCCGCAGGCCCGCGGTCTTCTCACTCCGGCTTTCCGCCTTCTCCCCCCGGCCGCACGCCGCGTTCCGCGAAAGCGACCACGAACTGCCGCAGACCGGTCAGCGCCTCGTCGTCCCGCCCCTGCGCGCCCAGCACCAGCGGGGCCAGCTGCGGCATCGCGATCGGCCAGGCGGCCAGCCCGACCAGGATGATCAGGAGGTGCCCGGCCTCCTCCGTCGTGCAGCCCCTGGTCTCCGCCAGGGTCGCGACCGCGTCCTCGTACCACTCGATGCGCCTCGGGCTCCGGTCCACCAGCGCGTCCCCGTAGTACAGCGCCTCGAACATCAGCAGCCGCAGCAGCGCCGGGTCCCTGCGGTGGAAGTCGAAGAGCCGGCCGACGTACTCGCCGACCGGGCCCTCGCCCGGCCGCACCTTGTCGGCCAGCTCCGTCATGGCGTCGACGAGCACCACGTTGAACAGTTTCTCCTTGTTGCCGAAGTAGCCGTAGATGCGCTCCTTGTTGACTCCGGCCTTCGCCGCGATCCGGTCCACCCGCGCTCCGGCGATGCCGTGTTCGGCGAACTCCGCCCTGGCGGCCTCCAGGAGCAGCCGCTTCGTCCGTTCCGTGTCCCATGCCATGGGCCTCAGGGTATGTCAGTTCCAACCAGGCGGTTGGACATGGTCGCCGGGCCGTGCCAGTATCTCCAACCAAAGAGTTGGAGACGTCTCCAGCACTCAGGAGGGATAGACCCATGTCCTCACCACGCTCCACCCCGTTCGCCCCGTCGGTGCACGTCCGGGCCCTGCTGACCTGGCTGGCCGTGTACCCGACGATCACCCTCGTCATGGTCGCGCTGCGCCCGTGGGTCAGTCCGCTGCCGCTCGCCGTACAGACGCTCGTCCTGACGGCGATAGTGGTGCCGGTGGCCGCGTACGGGCTGCTGCCGCCGCTGATGCGCATGGCCGCCGCACTGTCCCGGCGCGACCGGGCAAAGGAAACGGCCCGGCTCCAGTCCTGAGGACAGACCTTCGGGCGTGGGCGGCAGACGGCAGACGGCAGACGGCAGACGGCAGGCGAGCTGGGCTGTACGCCGGGGAGGGTCGCCACATCGCTATGACCTCACAAACGGACGGTACGGCCACCAGCGTGGCTATGTGACGGCTACGCAGGCGCGGATACACCCCGTCTCGCCTCGCAGCACGAAGTCCCCGCCCCGGCGCCAAGCCATCCAGCGGGGCTTCGTCGCTTCTGGGACAGTCGGGCCGCAGCGTACGCACCATCACCGCCTACACGGGGAAGTCCCACGACCTCGGGCACCTACGTGCCCAGCCGCCATGGCGTTGTCTCTGTTGCGGCCGGTGCTGCCGTCGGTGTCATCGCGACGCCCGCCTTGTGGGGTCTGCTGGGTGTCGGTGGGTGCCGGGTGTGGGAGCGGCGGTGTTCGGCGGGATGCCGCCGTCGGTGGAGAGGGAGGGGGAGGCGTGTCGACGTAACCGCCAGGTCAGCGGTCGACCTCCGACCTGCCACCGCTTTGCTCCCCGAGAAGCAATTCTCCGAGTGGCCCTACTGCGGCGGGCGGCTGTACTTCTGAAGCGCTGCCTTCGACGTGGACGTGTCGATGAGCCTCAGTTCCCAGGGACCGGTGTTGACATCGAAGTCCTTGCCGAAGCCGACCCACTTGCCCGCCATGCGGCGACCAGTCGGCTCCACCAGCATCTGGATCGCGCCGTGGTAGCGGGCGCCCTGGTAGTAGCCGTCGGCGGCGGTCTGCTCAACCCACGAACCGGTGACTACGCTGCGGTCGATGGTCAGGTCCAGGGTGAGTGGGCTGTCCGGGTTGCCGGACGCTCCAGGCAGGCTCTGGCCGGTCAGCCGGGTGCCGTGTTGAAGCAGTACTACGTAGTGCTCGGCCTCGAACGTCTCGCCGCGCGAGGAGCTGAAGAATTCGTATCGGGAGAGCCAGACGCCAGAGTAGTTCGTACCACCCGGTGGCGGCTGTGTGGCGGTGGCCGCCTGAATGCCTTCGGGCCCGAGGTCCATGTCGTGGCCTCCTGCGGAATCGGGATGGACGCGTGCCCGCGGCACGGGCAGGGCGAAGCCCAAGGCTTCGACGGGGCGCCCCGTGACGTGCTCCAGAGCGCGGGCGTATACGGGGCGTGGAGCGCGGCTGGTGCCGGATTTTCAGCGCTGGACGAGACGCTTGCTTGCTTCGTTCGGGTCGCCCAGTTCCTCGCCGGCTGTGCGGAGCGCCTTCGCTAAATCGTCCTGGCTCATGCGCAGGCTGATTCGCACGGCCCGCAGAACATCGTTCGTCGCGGCAGTCGTCATGGTTCGAAGGTAGCCTCAACGCGGTTTGAATGACACCGATTTGACGCCCACGAGTGACGCCCGGATGACGCCATGTCTGCCGCCGCAATGACCTGGCCGCGCGCCGACGATGGATGCCATGCCGATCCGCATCGACGCCTACACGGTCAGGCCAGACGGCACCCGCACCAAGCCCCGAACTCTGTACGAGGGTGAGGGTGGCCCGCCCCTGACGACCAGCGTGATGCCGGTCTGCACATGCCCGCGCCGCCGCACGCAGCGCTCCGCCGAGAGGAAAGAGACATCCAGGTGACCATCGCGCTTGAGCATCCCCCGATCCACCGCACCGAGCCCCGTATGTACCTGCCTCGCGAGGTGTGGCAGGCCCTGACCGCCGACGTCATCAAGGCGCACCCCGGTACGAGCCGGGTCCTGGCCGAGAGGATCGTCGGTCAGACCGTCGCGTTCCTGATCGCCGGGACGACGACGGACGCGCCGCTGTCGCCGTCCGAGCGAGTGGACTGGGGCTGGCACGCCTTCCTGCTTCGCACGCAGGCGTATCAGGAGTTCTGCGACCGGCACGCGGGCCGGTTCCTGCACCACCACCCGGGCGTGCCCGACGCGACGGAGACCGGTGGCCCGGAGGCTGTCCGGAACCGCACCCTGGCGGCGATCGGTGC
This sequence comes from Streptomyces sp. Wb2n-11, assembly GCF_001049855.1. NCBI lineage: Bacteria > Bacillati > Actinomycetota > Actinomycetes > Kitasatosporales > Streptomycetaceae > Streptomyces > Streptomyces sp. Wb2n-11. The sequence goes on along the minus strand of NZ_CVPB01000001.1, from coordinate 4,980,395 downwards.
GGCAGGATTCGCCGTGGACGAGGCGCTGTGGTCCAAGGCCGCCGAGTGCACCCAGTGCCACGCGGGCTGCACCGACAGCCCCGTCGGCGGCAAGAAGTAAGCAGCAGTCGGGCCCTCCCCCTCCCCCAGGCCAAGAAGGAGGGCTCGACCCGTACGGCGACAGAATCAGAGGGCCGGTGCGAGAGCAAGACATCAGTGCATGGGACGTGTGGGGCGCGGCCAAGTCGGGTCGCAGGGAGACGAACGCGGCCGGGGCGCCCACGTGGTTCAACTGGACACAGTGGCCGGATCACGGACCGGACGTGGAGATCCTCGGCAACGTTGCCGGTGCACGCGTCCTCGACCTTGGCTGCGGCAGTGGAGGAAACCTTGCCCACCTTGTCGAGCTGGGAGCCGAAGCGGTCGGTGTGGACATCTCGCCCGTGCAGATCGCCAAGGCTCGCGGTCGCTGGCCGTACCTGGATGTCAGGGAGGCAGCTGCCGAGGACTTCCTCTCCGCCCAGAAGGAGAAGTACGCGGCTATTTTCTCCGTGTTCGGAGCTGCCTGGTTCACCGACCCTGCCGTGCTGCTGCCGCTTGTGAGCGCGCGCCTCGCGCCCGGTGGTGTATTCGCGTTCTCCCACAATCCTCCTGCTCTGGCGGGCTGCTACGGCCTTCAGGCGTCTCAGATACAGCCGCCGGGGAAGGGCGCGGAGCCGTTGTACGTGAAGCGCTGGGACTACGAGCCGCAGGCCTGGGTGGTCACCCTTGAACGGGCGGGATTCACGAACGTGACGGCCGAAGTCATCGCACCGCCGACTGGCAAGCGCATTGGGACGCTCCTTGTTCGAGGCATCGCATAACTGCCCTTAGCCGGCTGCTCGGTTGTCAGTAGGCGATGCGACAATCCTGCCCATGAGTGAACAGGTGCGCTCGCGTGACATCGAGCTGAGCGACGACGAGGTGATCGGTGCCGCATCAGTGCTGCTGGCTCAGCGGGGGCACACGAGGGCAGCCGCATTGATGCTGGACGTGACGAGCGCCCGAATCGAGAGGCACAGCGTCTACGAAGAGACGATGTCCTACTCTTATGACAGGGAGTACCAAGAGGTCGTCCTTGAGCTGGAGCCTCACCTCATTCACAACACCAGTTATCTCCTCAACGACATCAAGTCGGCTTTTCAGACTGTCGCGGTCGGGTGTGGACGGGACATCGAGGATGTCTTGATCCGAGAGGTAGTCCCGAGGGTCGGGCCGAACTGGCGGGAGCAGCTGGCCCGTGATCTCAAGGGCGGCTACCAGACGAACCAGGCCCGGAAGGTCCGGCTCGAACCTCGGCATCCAGCCGAGGACGGTCTCCACTTCACGAATGAATGGGAACAGCGTGTCTACCATGTGCTCAAGGAGCACCAGGCCCGACTTGCGGAAAATGAAACAATCGGGATCATGCCCCTCGGGGCACTGCGAGTGCCTGGACACACCTTCGAGCCGGACTTCCTGATCACGTATCGCGGACGCGTCGGGGTCATCGAGGTGGACGGCCCGCACCATAAGGGCCGGGCCTCTGCCGACCGCAGCCGGGACCGCTTGTTCAAGCACGCTGGAATCAGGGACGTGGACCGTCTGTGCGTAGAAGACAGCACGACGAAAGCAGAGGTCCAGAAGTTTGTGAGCGACTTCCTGAAGCACCTGGTTGGCTGACACGAAGGCGTCGGTTTCTGGACTCATCCTGGATACCAGATACCGAGTGACAACCGGAAACGACCGGAACGAACGATGCCCATCCCCGCAGGCCAGCCTCCCTTCAACTTCGTCGTCGCAGGTAGCCAGGACACTAAGGGCTGTCCCGTAAATGATCTATGAGTCGCCCATGGCAGGGTCGATCGCTATGTTGTCGCTGGCCTATCCGGTGAGGGCGAGGTTGTGCATCCGGGCGATGCCGAGCATGGCGTGGTGGACACCATCGCCCTTCAAGCGGCAGTCGCGGAGGATTTTCCAGGTCTTCATGCGGGCGAAGACGTGCTCGACACGGGCGCGGACCTGCTTATGGGACTTGTTGTGGGCCTGCTTCCAGTCGGGCAGCTCCTCGCCTTTGCGTCGCCGGTGGGGCATCACGAGCCCGGTGCCCGGATAGCCACCGTCGGCGATCGTCATGGTCGTGCCGACAGCGGCCTTGGCACCGGATTCTTCCCATGCCTTGCAGTCGTTGCGGTTTCCGGCAAGCGGTCGGCCGATTGCGACGACCAGGCGGGTGTCGGCGTCGATGACGACCTGGTGGTTGGTGGAGTACCGGTAGTTCTTGGACTGCTCGGCCACGGTGTGGTCCCGGGTGGGGACCAGGGTGCCGTCCACGATGAGCACGCTGTCCTTGGCGAACCGCTTGCGGGGCTGGAGCGCGAGCATCGGCCCGAGGTGGTCGATGATCCGGTCCGCCGCCGACTTCGAGACCCCGAACAGCGGGGCGAGCTGCCGCATGGTCAGGTTCGTGCGCCAGTACGCCGCGACCAGCAGGGCCCGGTCCTCCAGCGGAAGACTCCACGGCCGGCCCCTGCGAACGGCATCCGCACCCTGGCACCGCAGAACGGTCACCAGCTTCCCGAACAGCCTCGGGCTCAACCCGGTGAACGGGGCTATCCAAGTCGGCTGTGACGCCGTGATCACACCAGCCACGCCGAGATCATCCCAGGACGGTTAGGGTGCCTTCGTCGAGCCGACGGACTGGAGACGGATGATAGAGCAGGACGAAGCCCTGCAACTCGCGGTGGCGTTTCTCGCGCACAGCCAGCGTGATGACGAGCCGCCTCTCGCCATCGACACTGAGCGAGTCCGCGAGAGCAACGGGCTCCTGATCGTGCCTTACAACTCCGTGCAGTACCTCGCCTCGCGCGATGTGAGACAGCAACTGTTGGACTGCTGGCCCATCCTCGTCGGCCTTGAACGCGGAGACGTGCGGTTCGGGACCCTGGACGAGCGGCATCTGTGGAGGAACCCGAGCGCCTGACGAGGCTGCGGCTGCTCCGCCACCACAGTTACGGGACAACTCTTAGACGAGTACTTCTCCTACTGGGCGCTACACCGGCGTCACCTGGGCGTTTATGGGGCGGCGGCGCTCCGAAGGCCCCGACATCGGATCCGGCCCTGCGGGACACGGCCACCTTCGTGGCTGCTTTCGAAGCTACGTACATAGCCGTGCGGTCCGGTTTGAAACGGTACGGACCGAGTCTTCCAATCCACGGGAGAAGGCCCCTGACCTGCGTTTTCACTGACCAGAAGCCTTAAGAGGCAGACGAGTCGGGCTGTACGCCGGGTTCTGTGCCCCGGGACCTCGCGGTCGTCGGGGCGACGGCCATCCATCTAGGACCGGCGTTGCCGCCGGCCTCGTGCGGTCTACCCGCGGACTCGGGCGGGCAGCCCTCGATCGTCCGCGCAGGGCCGTCTTGCGACGGCCCCTCTTGACCTTGCTCCAGGTGGGGTTTACCTAGCCGTCTGAGTCACCCCAGACGCTGGTGGTCTCTTACACCACCGTTTCACCCTTACCGAGGACCGAGGTCCCCGGCGGTCTGTTTTCTGTGGCACTGTCCCGCGGGTCACCCCGGGTGGCCGTTAGCCACCACCTTGCCCTGTGGAGCCCGGACGTTCCTCGGGGAGATCCGGAGATCCCCACGCGGCCGTCCGCCCGGCTCGTCTGCCGTGCCGACCATGCTACCCGCCAGGCCGGTCCGGTTGACCCTGCCGCAGCGTCAGGGTTTCTACTGGCCTCATGCGGATCGGAGAACTCGCCGCCCTCGCCGGGGTCACTCCCCGTGCCGTGCGGCACTACCACCACCAGGGCCTGCTGCCCGAGCCCCCGCGGCTGGCCAACGGCTATCGCGTGTACGGGGTGCGGCACGCCGTCCTCCTGGCCCGGATCAGGCGGCTGACCGGGCTCGGGCTCGGCCTGGACGAGGTGCGGGACGTCCTCGCCGACGACGCCGGGACCGAACTCGCCGTCGTACTGCGCGAACTGGACGCGGACCTCGCCCGCCAGGAGGCGGACGTCCGGCGGCGGCGGGCGCGGCTCGGCGAGCTGCTGGCGCAGGCCGAGGCCGGGACGCTGCCCGCCGAGGGTCCCGTGCCGCCCGCGCTGGCCGAGCTGCTGGGCGGGTTGCCGGTCACCGATTCGCCGTCGGCGGCGAAGGACCGGGACCATCTGACCCTGCTGGCCGGTGACGGGAAGAGCGATCAGCTGCTGGAAGCGCTCGCTCCGATGACCCGGGACCCGGGTGTGGTGGTGCTGTACGAGCGGCTCGACGCGCTGGCCGGCGCCTCCCGCGACGACCCCCGGATCGGGCCGCTCGCCGACGAACTCGCTGCGGCCGTGCCGGACGCCGCGATCGCCGCGATCCCGCCCGAAGGGCCCGCCGCCTCGGCCGGTACGTACGGGGAAGCCGTGCTCGCGGACTTCGCCCCCGCCCAGGCCGCCGTCGTACGCCGGGTGATGGAGCTGCTCGCGGAGAGGATGGAGCGGTGACGGGGCGGACCGCGGGGATCCTCGTCGTGGGAGCCGAGCTCGCCCTGGTCACGTGTCTGCCGGCCGGGATCGACGTACCGCCCCGGTGATCGTCGCCGCCGAGGTGCTGGTGCTCGCGGCGCTGGTGCGGCAGGCGTCGCGCATGCGACGGCTGTACGCCGAGGGGGGCCGGCCGGCGGTGCGCGCCGCCGCTCCGGTGCGGACGCTGCGGCTCGTGGAGCACGAGGTGCGGGCGCTGCACAGCCTCGCGCTCTGGCTCGCGAGGCGGCGGCACGGGGTCGGGCCCGGAGCGTACGCGGCGCCGTACACCGGGCCGCAGACGGCGCTGCTCTTCGGCCTGCTCTTCGCCGCCGTCGTCGAGACGGTGGTGCTGGCGCTGCTCATCCCGTGGCCGGCGGTGCACGCGGTCGTGCTGTTCCTGGACGTGTACACGGTGATCCAGATCCTCGGGCTGCACGCCGCCTGCGTGACCCGGCCGCACGTCGTCGGCGCGGACGGGTCGCTGCGGATCCGGTACGGCGTCTTCTACGACGTGCGCGTGCCGGCCGCCTCGGTCCGGTCCGTACGCGTCGAACGGCGCTACTCCGACACCGGGGAGGACGGTGTCCTCGGCCTCCGCGTGGGCGGGCAGACGACCGTCGTCCTGGAACTGACCGGGCCGGTCGCCTATCTGCGGCCGCTCGGGAAACGGGCCGAGACGCGGACCGTGCGCCTGCACGCCGACGATCCGCGCGCGTTCGTCGACGCCGTCACGCGGGCGTCGGACGGCTCGCCCGCGCAGCCCGCGTGACGGTCGGCGGGACGGCGGGGCGGGGCGGCCCGGCGGGGCCCGCTTACCCTGGCGTTTTGCCGTGTGTACGCGCGTCGTCGTCATCGAGGAGTTCCGCTGTGCTCGTGCTCTTGCCGCCGTCCGAAGGAAAGGCCGCCAGTGGCTCCGGCGCGCCCCTGAAGCCGGAGTCCCTGTCGCTGCCGGAGCTGGCCGGGGCGCGGGCCGCGGTGCTGGACGAGCTGGTGGAGCTGTGCGCCGCCGACGAGGAGAAGGCGCGCGCGGTCCTCGGCCTGAGCGAGGGGCTGCGCGGCGAGATCGCCAAGAACGTGGAGCTGCGGACCGCCGGGGCGCGGCCGGCCGGGGAGATCTACACCGGCGTGCTGTACGACGCGCTGGACCTGGCCACCCTGGACGCGGCCGCGCGGGCGCGGGCCCGGGAGTCGCTGCTGGTGTTCTCGGGACTGTGGGGTGCGGTGGGGATCGGTGACCGCATCCCCTCCTACCGGTGCTCCATGGGCGTCAAGCTGCCGGGGCTGGGGGCGCTGGGGGCGTACTGGCGGGGGCCGATGGCCGCGGCGATGCCGGTGGCCGCGGGTGACGGGCTGGTGCTGGACCTGCGGTCGTCGGCGTACGCGGCGGCCTGGAAGCCGAAGGGGGACGTGGCGGGGCGGACGGCGACCGTGCGGGTGCTGCACGCGCGGACCGACGCGGCCGGGGTCGAGAAGCGGTCCGTCGTCAGTCACTTCAACAAGGCGACGAAGGGGCGGATCGTACGGGACCTGCTCGTGTCGGGGGCGGCCCCGGCCGGGCCCGCGGAGCTGGTTTCGGCGCTGCGGGATCTGGGCCACGTGGTGGAGGCTTCGGCTCCGGAGAAGGCCGGCAAGGCGTGGGCGCTGGATGTGGTGGTGAGGCAGATCCACTGAGCGTTGCATGCTCTGCAACGCCCGTTGCGCACTGCGCCTGTCGACGGCAGGATGACGGCATGACTTCCGTACTGGACCTTGCGCCCGTCGTCCCCGTCGTTGTCCTGGAGGACGCCGCCGACGCGGTGCCGCTCGCGCGTGCGCTGGTCGCGGGCGGGCTGCCGGCGATCGAGGTGACGCTGCGGACCCCCGCCGCGCTCGACTGCGTCCGGGCCATCGCCGCGGAGGTGCCGGACGCGGTGGTCGGGGCCGGCACGGTGATCTCCCCGGCGGGCGTGGACGACGCGGTCGCGGCCGGGGCGCGGTTCCTGGTGAGCCCGGGGTGGACGGACGCGCTGCTGGACGCGATGACGGCGTCCGGGGTTCCGTTCCTGCCGGGGGTTTCCACGGCCTCGGAGGTCGTGGCGCTGCTGGAGCGCGGCGTGCGCGAGATGAAGTTCTTCCCGGCGGAGGCGGCGGGCGGCACGGCGTACCTGAAGTCCCTGGGCGCCCCGCTGCCCCAGGCACGCTTCTGCCCCACGGGCGGCATCACGCCGGCCTCGGCGCCGTCGTACCTGGCGCTGGGGAACGTGGGGTGCGTGGGCGGCACCTGGATGCTCCCGGCGGACGCGCTGGCCGCGAAGGACTGGGGCCGGGTGGAGACGCTGGCCCGGGAGGCGGCGGCGCTGCGGCGCTGACCCCGCCGGGGCCCGGGGCCGGCCCCGGGGAAGCACAGCGTGCGGTGCCGGACGCCGTTCCCGCGGGACCCGGCGTCCGGCACCGCTCACCGCAGGTGCGACGTGTCGTTCAGCAGACGCAGCGACGCGTTGCCGTCCGCGTAGTACGCCACCGCCGACAGCGACGCCGCCGAGAGTTCCATGCGGAACAGGGACTCGGGCGGAGCGCCCAGAGCCAGGCGTACGAGCGTCTTGACCGGGGTCACGTGGGTGACGACCAGGACCGTGCGGCCCGCGTAACGCGCGATCAGCTTGTCGCGCGTCGCCGAGACCCGTCGCGCCACCGTCGCGAAGCTCTCGCCGCCGCCCGTCGGCGCCGCCTTCGGGGAGGCCAGCCAGGCGTCCAGGTCCGCGGGGTAGCGCTCGCGCACCTCGCCGAACGTCAGGCCCTCCCACGCCCCGAAGTCCGTCTCGCGCAGGCCCTCCTCGACGCGTACGTCCAGGCCGAGCCGCGCCGCCACCGTGTCCGCCGTCTCGCGGCAGCGCCTGAGCGGGGAGCTGACGATCTCCTGGACGGTGCCGCGCGCGGCCAGGGAGGCGGCGACCGCCTCGGCCTGGCGGCGGCCGACCGCCGACAGCCCGGGGTCCGTACCGCCGCTTCCGGAGAACCGCTTCTCGGGGTGAGCGCGGTCTCGCCGTGGCGCAGCAGGACGAGGGTCGCGGGCGTGCCCAGATCGGCGGAGGCACCCCAGCCCACGGTGGGGGCGGCGACGGGCTCGGCCTCCGAGGCGTCCGGCAGGGTCAGCGGCTCGGCCACCGCCCGTCCCAGCGCCGCCCGGGCCTTGGCCGCACCGGCCACCGCGTCGCCCACCACCCGGGGAGGGCCGGAGACCAGGTCGGCCGTGGAAGCCGACGGCTCCCACTTCTTGCCCTTCTTGCCCGCGTCCATCGCCTCGTTGGCGAGCCGGTCGGCGTGCTTGTTCTTCTCCCGGGGGATCCACTCGTAGGTGACCCGGACCCGCGGGAAGACGGTCGCCGCCTCGGCAGCGAGCGGCTTCATGTCCGGGTGCTTGATCTTCCAGCGGCCGGACATCTGCTCGACGACGAGCTTGGAGTCCATGCGGACGTGGACGGTCGCGTCCGGTGCGAGCGCGTGCGCGGCGCGGAGCCCGGCGATCAGGCCCTTGTACTCCGCGACGTTGTTCGTGGCGACGCCGATGTACTCGGCGGCCTCGGCGAGCGTCTCCCCCGTCTGCGGGTCGAGGACGACCGCGCCGTAGCCGGCGGGGCCCGGGTTGCCCCGGGAGCCGCCGTCGGCCTCGATGACGAGGCTGCGTCCCATGGCTACAGGCCGGACTCGGACGTACGGACAAGGATGCGGCGGCAGTTCTCGCACCGCACGACCGCGTCGGGGGCCGCGGCCCGCACCTCGTTGACCTCGGTGATGTTGAGCTCCAGCTGGCAGCCCTCGCAGCGGCGCTGGTAGAGGCGGGCCGCGCCGACGCCGCCGGACTGGACGCGGAGCTTCTCGTACAGCTTGAGGAGGTCGGCGGGGATGGTGCCCGAGGCGACCTCGCGCTGCTTGGTCACCGTGGCGACCTCGGCGTCGATCTGCTCGAACGCGGCGTCGCGGCGCGCGGTGGCGTCGTCCACCTTGGCCTGGACGGAGGCGACGCGGCCGGACAGTTCGGCGACACGTTCCTGCAGGGACTCGCGGCGCTCCATGACCTCGAGGACGACGTCCTCCAGGTCGCCCTGGCGCTTGGCGAGCGAGACGAGCTCGCGCTGGAGGTTCTCCAGGTCCTTGGGGGACGAGACGGCCCCGGAGTCGAGACGCTGCTGGTCGCGCACGGCGCGCTGGCGGACCTGGTCGACGTCCTGCTCGGCCTTGGTCTGCTCGCGGGTGGTGTCGCTCTCCTCGGTCTGCGCGGCGACCAGCAGGTCGCGGAGCTGCGCGAGGTCCTTGGTGAGCGATTCGAGCTCGGCGTGCTCGGGGAGCGAGTTGCGCCGGTGGGCGAGCTGGGACAGGCGCAGGTCGAGGGCCTGGACGTCGAGAAGACGGATCTGGTCGGCGGGCGCGGCGTTCAGTTGGGGCTCCAGAAGGATCAAAGGGGGCGCGCGAGGCGCTCGTCGGAAGGGCGGTCGTGGGGGCGTGGTGGGAGGTCCAGGGGTCGGTGACGGTCTTCGAGACGTGGACGCGCAGGTCCCACCCGCGGCGGTCGGAGATCTCGTCGAGCTGTGCGGCGGCCTGCTCGCACCAGGGCCATTCGGTGGCCCAGTGCGCGGCGTCGATCAGCGCGAGGGGGGTCTGCTCGCGGGCCTCGGACGCCGGGTGGTGGCGCAGGTCCGCCGTGACGAAGGCGTCGACGCCGGCGGCCCGTACGTCGGCGAAGAGGCTGTCGCCCGAGCCGCCGCTGACGGCGACGGTGCTGATGAGCGCGTCCGGGTCGCCGGCGACGCGGATGCCCTGCGCGGTGGCGGGCAGCCGGGCGGCGACGCGGGCGGCGAAGTGGCCCAGGGTGGCCGGCGGGTCGAGTTCACAGACGCGGCCGAGGCCCCGGCGGCCCGTGGGGTCGGTGGGGTCGGGGACGAGGGGGCCGGTGACCCGCAGGTCCAGCGCTCCCGCGAGGGCGTCGGAGACGCCGGGGTCGGCGCTGTCGGCGTTGGTGTGGGCGACGTGCAGCGCAATGTCGTTCTTGATCAGGGTGTGCACGGCGCGGCCCTTGAAGGTGGACGCCGCGACCGTCGTCGTACCGCGCAGATAGAGGGGGTGGTGGGTGACGAGGAGGTCCGCGCCGAGCTCCACGGCTTCGTCGACGGTCTCCTGGACCGGGTCGACGGCGAACAGGACCCGGCTCACCCCGGCGTCGGGATCGCCGCAGACCGTACCGACCGCGTCCCAGCTCTCGGCCCGCTCCGGGGGCCAGAGGGCGTCGAGCGCGGCGATGACTTCAGACAGACGGGGCACGCAGACAGGTTACCTGCGCCACGTGCCCCGCCCGCCATGGCGTAGGCGGCCCGCCCGGCCGGCCCCACTTGACCGCATACGCGCGCAGGCCGTCGGGGACCCGGCCGGCGGCGGTCGCACCGGGCCCGAGGGGCCGGGTCTCGTCCGGAACGTCCTCGGCCTGCCCGTTCCTCACGGCGTCGAGCTGCTTCCGGAAGGCGTTGTCCCCGGCCTTGTCCCGGCCGGTGGCCTCGGGCCGCCGTAGACGCCGTAGACGCCGGTGGGGATCCGGTCGGCGTCCGCCGCGTCGATCCTCCCGGGGCCGACCCCGGCGGCGAGGCCGTTGATGCGCCGGTTCGCCGGGCGCGGCAGGCCCGCGTCCTCGCGGACGGCGCCGATGAAGGAGACCTTCGCGTACGGGTGGATCCTGCCGGGGAGGCGGGGAGGCAGGGAGGCAGCGGACCGTCGAGAGGGCGGGCTTCCCGGCGCCGGTGCCGGTGCCGGACCGCTCCGCCTTCTTCTCGGCGGCCTCGGTCGGGCATGCCTCACGCACAACCCCCGGCGCATCCCCCCAGCACACCCGCCCCGCCCCCTCAGCCGAACCGGGCGATGGCCACCCTTATGTGTGAAGTGCACGGTCTCGTGCTGTTCGGCAGGGAGGGGAAAACTAGCTTCGGTCACCGGAGGTGACTGACGATGACGGCCCCTGCCATCGAGACCGCCGCTGACGGCGACGCGCTGGGCGCGGTGGTGTTCACGATCGCCGCTGACGGTTCCTACGGCGCGCGGCTGGCGGGCGAGGGGGACGCGCGGTTCCCCGAGCGGTGGACGCTCGACGGACCCGAGCCCTACGCCGTGCCGCTCCCCGCCGACCAGCCCGAGGAGCCGGACACCGGGCTGCTGCCGCTGGCGGACGGGCGGGTGCTGATCCACCGGCGCCACGGCGGCGCCTCGCACTTCTTCGGCGGTGGCGGCGGACGGCACTCCTTCTCGCTGCTGTATCCGACGGGGCCGCGGACCGGGGAGCTGCCCGTCGGCGCGGTCGAGTGCGAGCGGCTCGTGCTGCTGCCGCCGGCCCCGGACGGCAGTCGCGCGTACGCCCTGGCCGTGGGCGGGGAGTCCACCACCGTATGGCTGGTGGCGGGCGGCGCCTTCGGGCCCGAGCGCGTCGCCGAGGTCGCGGGGCGCTGCTCGGGGGGCGTATGGCTCGACCGTGCGGGGCGGATGCTCGCCCTGGACCGGGAGGCCGACGGGGTGACGAAGACGGTGGCCGTCGACCTGGAGCGGGGCGGGGAGGTGACGCCGCTGCTCCAGATCGCGGAGGACAGCAACGACCGGCTGCTGCTCGCCGACGCGGACAGCGGGCTGCTGCTGATCAGGTCGGACGCGCCGGGGCACGACCGGCTGGGCTGGGGCGTGCTGGGGAGCATGCTCCCGGTGCGCTTCCCCGAGTGCCTGGGGCCCGCCGACTGCGCGGTGACGCCTTTCGCGGTGCAGCCGGGGCAGGAACTGATGCCGGAGAACTGCGCGGTGGCGCTGCGGATCGACGGGGCGGCGGGGAGCTGGGTCGGGGTGTGGCGTCCTTCCGGGCGCAGGCTGCACCACCTCGCGGCGCCGGCGGGGTGGCTGGCGGGGGCCGGGCTCTGGACGCGCGAGGGGGTGCTGCGACTGCCGTACGCGACGGGTGCGGTGCCGTGCGGGGTGGCCTCCGTCGAAGCCCCGGAAGACGTGGTGATCACCGAAACCGCACAAGCGGAACGCGCAGGTCGGGAACCATTCGCGGCCGGGGAGACTCCTGTGGTGTGCAAGCCCGTACCGCTGCAGCAGGCGCCCCTCACCGGGCGCGGGGCCCCTGGTTAGACTCGGCCCGGGGCTACGCAGCCGTTTGGCTGGACGCCGACGGTGACGGCGGGGCGGGCCTTGCACCACCTGAAAGTGATCGCAGCGATTCCAGGGGACCTCCCACCATGTCTGAAGCCCGAACCGACACGATCCAGACGCGGCCGCAGCCTTCGGCCGCCGAACGGGACGCCGCCGGCCGCTCCGGAAAGCACCGAGGGGGCGCGGCCACGACGGAGGATTCGAGCGCTCCGGCCCACGGCCGCCACCGCCGCCCGTAGGCGCGGCGTCAGGCGCGCTCCACGCGTGTCCAAGAGCATCGGACGGGCCCGGGAAACCGGGCCCGTCCGGCGTTCGGGCCCGCAAACCGGGGCGCGGCCGCCGCGTCAGTACATTTGTCCCGGCCCGGTCCGTACAAGCGCATCTGCCGGGACACCGCCCCCGCTCCATAACGTCGTCCGCATGACGACGACAAGGGACGACGGACCCGCGGTGAGCTTCGCGGGGGCGGTCAAGAGCTTCGGCGCGGTACGTGCCCTGGACGGGATCGGACTGGAGATCCGGCGCGGCGAGACCGTCGCGCTGCTCGGCCGCAACGGGGCGGGCAAGTCGACCGCCCTCTCGCTGCCGCTCGGCCTCGACGAGCCCGACGAGGGCCGGGTCCTCCTCTTCGGGGACAGCCCGGCGCGGGCGGTACGGGCCGGACGGGTCGGGGCGATGCTCCAGGACGGCCGGCCGGTTCCGCGGGTGACGGTGCGTGAGCTGGTCGCGTTCGTGGCGAGCACCTACCCGGGCCCGATGCCGGTCGCCGAGGCGCTGGACCTCGCCGGGCTGGGCGAGTTCGGGAACCGCCGGGTCGACAAGCTCTCCGGCGGCCGGACACAGCGCGTCCGCCTCGCCGTCGCCCTCGCGGGCTCCCCCGAACTGGTCGTCCCGGACGAGCCGACCGCCGCCCTCGACGTGGAGGCCAGGCGCGCCTTCTGGGAGTCGATGCGGGCCTACGTCGGCCGCGGCAACACCGTGCTCTTCTCCACCCACTACCTGGAGGAGGCCGACGACAACGCCGACCGCATCGTCGTCGTCGACCGGGGCCGGATCGTCGCCGACGACAGCGGCGACCGCCTCAGGCGCGCGGCCGGCGGTAGCCTCGTCCCCTTCGACGTCGACGTCGACGTACGGGGCCGCCCCTGTCCCGCAGACGGAGGCGCTGCTCGGATGGGTGGTACGGGAGGCCGTCACCGACGCCGTGCGGCACAGTGGAGCGGACCGCTGCGAGATCGTGGTGGACAGCTCGCCCGAACGCGTCCATGTGAAGATCACTGGCAACGGCCGCGGCGTAAGCTCCGGGCAGCCCGCCACCGGCGCCGGCGGCGCGGGCCTGAAAGGGCTCACCGAACGCCTCGCGGCGGCCGGTGGCACGCTCGACGCCGGCCCCTCCGCCCGCGGCGGCTTCCCGGTGAGCGCCGAACTGCCCGTGGGCACCGACCTCGAACCGGAACCAGAACTGGAGCCCACCCCATGATCAGAGTCCTCCTCGCCGAGGACCAGGGCATGATGCGCGGCGCCCTCGCCCTGCTGCTCGGCCTGGAACCGGACATCGAGGTCGTCGCCCAGGTGTCCGCGGGCGACGAGATCGTGGACGCCGCCCTCATGTCCCGCCCCGACGTGGCGCTCCTCGACACCGAGCTCCCGGGCCTCAGCGGGCTCGACGCCGCCGCGCTGCTGCGCGACCAGGCCCCCGACTGCCGGGTACTGATCCTCACCACCTTCGGCAGGCCCGGCTACCTGCGCCGCGCGATGGAGTCCGGCGCGGCGGGCTTCCTGGTCAAGGACGGCCCGGTGGAGGAGCTGGCGGTGACGATCCGGCGGGTGCTGACCGGCGAGACCGTCATCGACCCGGTGCTCGCGGCGGCCGCCCTCAGCTCCGGACCCAGCCCGCTCACCGCGCGCGAGTGCGACGTACTGAACGCGGCGGTGGACGGGGCGACCGTCGCGGACATCGCCGGGAAACTGCATCTGTCCGAGTCGACCGTACGGAACTACCTGTCGTCGGCGATCGGCAAGACCGGCACCCGCAACCGCATGGAGGCGGTACGGGCGGCGAGGCAGCAGGGCTGGCTCTGACCCCTTCTCCCGCGTTCTCCCGCGTTCTCCCGCGCTACGCCTGCTTCCTGCGGTGGCGCGGCAGCCAGACCAGCATCAGCACCACCCCCGCGAGCAGCGCCCCCGCCCCCACCCTGAACGCCAGCGCGTATCCCGCCGTCAGCGCCTGCGCGCCCGCCTCGCCCGCCGTCCTGGACGCCGCGACCGTCGACAGCACCGCGAGGCCGAGCGCGCCGCCCATCGTGCGGGAGGTGTTGATCATCCCCGAGAGGAGCCCGGCGTCGCCCGGCTCGCCGCCCGACGTCGCGAGCGAGGCCAGCGGGGTGGAGGCGAGGCCCGCACCGGCCATCATCAGGACGCCCGGGCCGAGGACGGCCGTGAGGTACGTCCCTTCGGCGCTCATCGTGGACTGCCACGCCATTCCGCCCGCCGCCATCAGGGCGCCGGTGATCGCGACCCGGCGGGCACCGGCCCTGGCCATGAGGCGCGGGGCCAGCTTCGAGCCGAGGACGATGCTCAGCGAGCTGGGGACGAGGGCGAGCCCGGCGCCGAGCGGGGTGTAGCCCAGCACGTTCTGGGCGTACAGCGTCATGAAGAACCACATGGAGAACATCGCGGAGCCGTTCACGAACATCGCCGCGTTCGCCGCCGAGACCGCCCGCACCCGGAAGAACTTCAGCGGCATCAGCGGTGCCGCGGTCCGCGCCTCCACCGCCACGAAGGCGCCGAGGAGGGCCGGCCCGGCGGTCAGCGGGACCAGGGTGGCCGCCGCCGCCCAGCCCTCGGCCTCGGTCTGCGCGATCCCGTACGCCAGGGTCGCGAGCCCGGCCGTGACCAGCAGCGCGCCGGGCAGGTCCAGGCGCCGGCCGTCCCTGGAGTGGCTCTCGACGAGCCACAGGGCCGCGCCGGCCAGGACCAGCGCGCCGACCGGCACGTTGATCAGCAGCACCCAGCGCCAGGACAGCGCGTCCGTCAGTACGCCGCCGACGAGCCCGCCCGCGGCCCCGCCGCCCGCGCCGACCGCCGACCACGTCCCTATGGCCCGTGTCCTGGCGGGTCCCTCGGGGACGGCCGAGGTGAGGATGGTGAGCGTCGCGGGCGCCAGCACCGCCGCACCGAGTCCCTGCACCGCGCGGGCGGCCAGCAGGTGCCAGTCCTCCTGCGCGAGCCCGCCCGCGAGGGACGCGGCGGTGAACAGGCCGAGCCCGGTCAGGAAGGTCCGCTTGCGGCCGAACAGGTCGGCGGCGCGCCCGCCGAGGAGCATGAACCCGGCGAAGGCGATCGAGTACGCGTTGACCACCCATTGCAGGCCGATCGCGCTCAGCCCGAGGTCCGCGCGCATCGAGGGCAGCGCGACGTTGACGACGGAGACGTCGAGGACGACGAGGAACTGCCCCGCGCAGGCTGCCAGGACCACGGTCCAGGTCCGCAGGGGGCGCGGTGGGCGGGAGGAGGCGCGGGCGGGCTCGGTGTCTGTGTGCGGCTGGACCATGGGTGTCATGGTCCCAGGTGCCTGTCGGCCCGTACATCCTGCCATCGGCGTACGCCCGCAGCCCTGGGCCTCTCTGGCGGGGCGTCAGGAGTTCGCGCGGTCGCCGAGCTGCTGAAAGGGGGAGGTGACGGCCTGGATTCCGGGTGCCGGCCGGGGCGGGGGGCGAGGGCCGCCGGAACGCGCGGTGCGAACAGGGGGTGACGCCGCGTCTGCCGGCGTGACACCCTGACGGCCTTGATCATCAGGGTGAGTGAAGCACGCGCACGTCCTGAACGTTTCGAGGCGTTCCGCGACATGATCGTCCCGGCGGTACGCGAGTTTCCCAGCCGCTACCCGGGGCTGGTGGACCACGAGGTACTGCTCGCGCCGCCCGACTCGCTGCTGTACGTCAGCCGCTGGCGCGGCGAGCAGGACCTGGCCGGCTACGCCGGCGAGAACTGGCGTGACCAGCCCGTGGTCCTGCCGGGCGAGGACGAGCACCTCGTGGCACCACTTCGGGTGCGGCACTTCACGCTCGCGTCTCTGGGCTGATCCAACTGCGGGCGGTACCAGCTGCTTTCACGCCTCACGCCTCACGCCTCACGCTCTCCGCGCCGCGCCGGGCTCCGGGCGGTTGACGTGTCTTGACTGCGGACGCGCCTGTAACAGAAGCTGTTGCAGCAAGGAGGAAGCAATGGCGGCGAACAGCCGATTGACCATCGCGACGCACGCACTGGCCTGGCTGGCACTGGCGCAGCGCCGCGGCCAGGAGGTGCTCACCTCGGAGCAGGTCGCGGCCAGCGTCAACACCAACCCCGTGATCATCCGGCGCAGCCTCGGTGACCTGCGGCGAGCCGGTCTGGTGGAGGTCCGCCACGGCGCCGGCGCGGGCTGGAGCCTGGCCCGCGGGCCGGAGGAAATCACCCTGCTCGAAGTGCACGACGCCGTCGGCGCGCAGCCGCCGTTCGGCCTGCACCGCACCGAGCCCAACCTGGAGTGTCCGGTCGGCCGGGGCATCCGGCCCGCTCTGGGCGAGGTCTACGACCGGGCCGAGCAGGCCATGCGGCGGGAGCTGGCGGGCACGTCGATCGCCGACGTACTGCGCGAGACGCTGGTGAACTAGCCGTCAGGCCGGTGGCCGGGCGGTCGCCGTGCCGCATACCGCTTGTTGTAACAAAGACTGTTCCAGCAACTGAACGAGGAGCGAGACTGTTGAAACCCTTACGGTGTCCGGTCGTCGAACTGCGGCAGTACACCCTGCGCCCAGGGCAGCGGGACGTACTGATCGACCTGTTCGACCGGGAGTTCGTCGAGCCCCAAGAGGCAATGGGCATGACCGTCCTGGGGCAGTTCCGCGACCTGGACGCCCCCGACCGGTTCGTCTGGCTCCGCGGCTTCGACGACATGCCGAGCCGCGCCGAGGCACTGGAGCGCTTCTACGGCGGGCCGGTCTGGCAGGCGCACCGCGACCGGGCCAACGCGACGATGGCCGACTCCGACGACGTCCTGCTGCTGCGGCCGGCCTCGGCGCGCGGCGGGTTCCCCGTCCCGGCCGCCGCCCGGCGAGCCCCCGGCGAACCGGCGGCATGGCCGCCGTCATCGCCACCACCGCTGGTCCTCGCCACGATCTGGTACGGCCACGGTCCGTTCGACACCGCGTTCGTCGAGTTCTTCGAGCAGCGGGTACGGCCCGTCCTGGCCGAGACCGGCGGCGAACCACTGGCGTACCTGCGGTCGGAGCACGCCCCGAACACCTTCCCGGCGCTACCGGTACGGACGGACGAGGAGGTCTTCGTATGGTTCGCGCGTTTCGCCGGCGAAGGCTACATCGACGACCACCTGAACCGCCTGCGGCGTTCGGAACGCTGGCGCGAGGGGGTGCTGCCGACCCTTTCGAAACGGTGGGCCAGGGCCCCGCAGCGGCTACGGCTGGCGCCCACGGAGCGGTCGATGCTGCGGTGAGGTGAATTCCGAGGGCAGCCGACGGGCGGAGGGCGAGCGGCTCGTCAACCGTATGAGGCAGTGGCGAGCCTGACGCCGAGCCACAGCCGCGCCGTATCGCTCCCTGTGTTCACACGCCACGTCACCGAAGGCCCGAGCGGAAGAAGGCCCACTGTGAATTCGTCGCGGAGGGCCTTCTCGCGGCCTACCCGGAGTCTGGAACCGGCCTCGTGGCTTTACTCTTTGGGAAGGGTGCCCACACATTCAGAGAACGGGCCGTTCTGCACGCATTCGAACAGCGCGCTCCACTTGCCGCCTTCATTGGCACCCGCAGCCACCGTATTGGCACACGACGGGTCAGAAAGGCCCCAGAGAGATCCGTCCGGCCAGCCGGCCTCATTCGTTCGGCTCTCTATCGCCTCGACACAGGCCGAGGGTGCTCCGAGACGCTTGACTTCTTCCATGAGTTCCTGGAACTGGGAATTCTGGGAGGCGCCGGCCAGCTGGTCCACCGTTGCCTGCGCGTCATTCCGCTCCTGCTCCGACGCATCCGGGTTCTGGGCTGTCACCAGTGCTTCGCTGTTCCTCTCGACGACCTGCTTGATGCTGTCCTGATCCTGCGGATTCTCCGGCTTCGTGTTCGGGTTCTGAATTGCCTTCAGCGCGTCGAGGGTCTTCTTCACGCCCGTCTCGATCTTCTTCTGTTGCTCCGGCTTCTTCACCTCCCCCTTCGCGAGCTTCGCCAGTGCGTCGCTGAGCAGCTCCACCCGCGCCTTGTAGTACGCCTTGTCCGCAGGCTTCGTCTCGGGGGATTGCATGACCGTCACCCAAATGGCAAGGTCATCGGCTATATCCCTGTACACGGCCCGGTCGTTCGCCGACTTCTTCGGATCCTGGGCTATTTGCAGCGCTCCGGTGATCCCGGCCAGGAACTTCGTGTACGTGGCCTTGTCCTCTGCCGACGTATTCGGGTCGTCGATGACGTTCAGCGTTCTGCTGATATCGGCCACAATGGCTGCGTATATCTCCTTGTCCACATTCGATGCGGTCGGGCTGTTGATTATCTTCAGCGCCTCGGTCAGCACCTTGTCCAGGTTGGCCCTCACCTGCTGCGGTGCGTCCCCTACCTGATCCTGGACTTTCTTCTGCTCCTCAGGCGTGTTCAACTGCTTCAGTTGCTGCTGCTGGTTCTGTTCCTGCTGGTTCTGTTCCTGCTGGTTCTGTTCCTGCTGGTTCTGTTCCTGCTGGTTCTGTTCCTGCTGATTCTGTTCCTGCTGGTTCTGCTCCTGCTGATTCTGCTCCTGCTGATTCTGCTCCTGCTGCGGTGGCGGGTCCTGCTGCTCCTGCTGGGGAGGGGGATCCTGCTGCTCCTGCTGCGGTGGCGGGTCCTGCTGCTCCGGCTGCGGTGGCGGGTCCGGGGGTCGGGAGGCCCCGCCATCGCCGTAACGTGAGTGAGGGCATCAGGCGCTGCCACAGCAGTGCCCATGCCTACTGGAAGTGCGAGCGCGGCAGTCAAGCAGGACGCGCCAACAATGCGGGGGATTCGCCGTCGGGCGGTTCTGGCCATGATGGTTCCAGATGCACTTGTGATGTGTCGCCTTGCCCTTGCGGACGTGGTCCCGGCGGCTCAGGGTCACCGGAGATCCCTACCTCAACGGTGTACAGGCGTTATAAGAACCACCTTTCGCCCCCTCGCCACATCCCGCAACCCGGGCGCCACGCCCTGACTCACCGGGCGGGGCCGTACTGTCCGCCGGCCCCGCCCGGCGGACTAGACCGCGCCGTCGGCCGCCGCCGCCACGAAGGCCGCGAAGGCGGAGGGCGCGACGGTGAAGGCGGGTCCTCCGGGGTTCTTGGAGTCGCGGACTGCGATGCGGCAGGGCTGGGCGGCGATCTCGACGCAGTCCCCGCCCGTGTCACCGCTGTACGACGCCTTGCGCCAAGCGGTGGCGCCGAGGGGGGCGCACTCGACGCACTGGCCGCCGGTGTCACCGCTGTACGACGCCTTGCGCCAAGCGGTGGCGCCGAGGGGGGCGCACTCGACGCACTGGCCGCCGGTGTCACCGCTGTACGACGACTTACGCCACCGCGCGCCCGTCAGGTTCCGGTTCGTTCCCATAACGCTCCTCCATTACGCGGGCGATCAGCGCTGCCGAATCCTCCACGGAGAGCGCGGCGGCCTGCAAATGATCGTAACGGAGCGAACCCTCCCTGAAGGCTTGCGAATTGGCCGTCATATGGCCCTGGACGAAGTCCTCGGTGTAGACGATGTCCGGGTCGTCCTCAAACCGTAGAAGATTGAACGAGCCCATCAGTCCCGCATGCTCACCGGCCGTGAAGGGCAGGATCTGCGCCTTCACCCACTCCCGCCCCTGCACCTCCAGCAGATGGGCGAGTTGGTGCCGCATGACCTCCCGGCCGCCGATCTCCTGGTGCAGTACGGCCTCACTCAGCACCACCCAGATCAAGGGCGGCTGCTCCCGTTCCAGGATGCGTTGCCGTTCCATACGGGCTGCGACCTTCGCATCGAGATCGCCCTCGGTACGCACTCCCAGCACGGCCCGTGCGTACTCCTGCGTCTGGAGCAGCCCATCAACCAGCTGGGCCTGGAACGACGAGATGTACGCCGCCTTCGCCTCCATCTCCGCGTACGCCTGGAACCACGTCGGCAGCTGACTCCGCAGCACCAGCCCCACCAGTCGCGAGAACACCCCGCCCGTCCCCAGCGCCGCGTCCACGCGCTCCGAGAAGTCGCGGGTCGGCACCTTCCTCGCCGTCTCGATCTGCCCGACCAGCGAGCCCGTGCAGAAGACGCAGCCTCCCAGCTCCCCCTGGTTCAGGCCGGCCTCCTCCCGCAGGCGGCGCAGTTCCGATCCGTAGTAGTCCAGCGGCGAAGCGCCGGGATCGAGGTCGCGGATGTTGACCATGGGACGGTCCCCCCAAGCTGACGCCGTGCGGCGTTCGGTTCGGTACGTAGCCGAGCGTAATCACATCACCACACTCCGGTGACGCGAATCACACAACTGGCTGTCCGCGGCCCGGAGGCAGGGCGGTGCAACGGCCCGGGAACGACGTGAAGCGATAATGGGCGGCCCGTACGTACCGACCAGTAGGAGAACCCCATGGCCGCCGCCGCTCCCAAGCCGGAGACGCTCGCCGCCTTCGCCGCCGCCAAGGGCTTCATGCCGGTACGCGAGGGGCTCGCCCTGTACGCCGCCGCCACCGAGGCCGCCGCGCTCGGGCTTCCGCTGTTGGAGGTCGGCACGTACTGCGGACGCTCCACGATCCTCCTCGCCGACGCCGCCCGCGAGGCCGGCACGGTCGCCGTGACCGTCGACCACCACCGGGGCAGTGAGGAGCAGCAGCCGGGCTGGGAGTACCACGATCCGACGGTCGTGGACCCGGAGGTCGGCCTGATGGACACCCTGCCCACCTTCCGCCGGACCCTCCACAAGGCGGGCCTCGAAGACCACGTGGTGGCGATCGTCGGGCGTTCGCCGCAGGTCGCGGCCGTCTGGGGCGGTGAGGTCGGCCTCGTCTTCATCGACGGCGGACACACCGACGAGCACGCGAACGGCGACTACGAGGGCTGGGCCCCCCACGTCGCGGCCGGCGGGCTGCTCGCCATCCACGACGTCTTCCCGGACCCGGCGGACGGCGGCCAGGCCCCGTACCGCGTGCATCAGCGCGCCCTCGCGTCCGGTGCCTTCACCGAGATCTCCGTGACCGACTCGCTGCGCGTCCTGCGTCGTACATCCTCGGGGATCTGACCGGCCCGGATAGCATCGCCGCGTGTCGTACGACAGCCAGCCCCCCACTTCGCCTCCTTCCCCCACTCCTCCTCGCCTCTTCGGCCCCAGGGCCCTCGCCGTCGCGGTCGCCGTGCTCGCGCCGGCCGCCCTGGCGGGCTGGTTCGCGTGGCAGGCGATGAGCGGCCCCGGCGACGGCGGGCCGACGGTGATGCCGCTGCCCGACAAGAGCCGGTCCGCGACGGCGACCGCCTCGAAGCCGGCGCCCACGCCCACGCCCACGACCGCCCCGACATCCACGCCGTCCGGACCGAAGGACGACAAGCCGGACCGGGCCGGGCCGCTCACCGGCAAGGTCGTGGTGATCGACCCCGGCCACAACCCCGGCAACTTCCGCCATACGAAAGAAATCAACAAGACCGTCGACGTCGGAACGCACCGCAAGGAGTGCGACACCACCGGCACGTCCACCAACGACGGTTACACCGAGGCCGCGTTCACCCTCGACGTCTCGCGCCGCCTGCGCGCTCTCCTGGAAGAGCAGGGCGCGACGGTCGCGCTGGTGCAGAACGACGACCGTCCGTACGGCCCCTGCGTCGACGAGCGCGCCCGTATCGGCAACGAGGCGAAGGCCGACGCCGTCGTCTCCGTCCACGCCGACGGCTCGGCGGTCGGCAACCGCGGCTTCCACGTGATCCTGCCCGCCGCAGTGAAGGCCGGCGCCGCGGACACCGCGAAGATCGTCGGCCCCTCGCGCGAACTCGGCACGCGCATCGCGGGGAAGTTCGTCCAGGCGACCGGCATGGCGCCCTCCAACTACGTGGGCGACGGCACGGCGTTGGACGTGCGCGAGGATCTCGGTGGTCTCAATCTGACGACTGTGCCGAAAGTGTTCGTCGAATGCGGCAATATGCGTGACCCGAAGGACGCGGCCCTGCTGGCAAGCGGCGGCTGGCGTCAGAAGGCGGCGCGGGGAATCTCCGACGGCATCGGCAGCTACCTCAAGGGGTAGGTCCGATACCCGGCGGCCGACCCTGCCGGGGGGACGATACATTCATCCGTACGATGGGGAGCTTCCCCCGAGCTTCGCACTGTGCCGCCCCGACGAGTCGACCCACTAAGGACCTTCAAAGTGAACATCCGCTCCCTCACTCGAGGCGACGGCGTGGTGATCGGAGCAGCGGTGGTGCTGTTCATCGCCTCGTTCCTCAGCCTTGTCTCCGTGCCCGAATGCAGTGGCGAGTTCTGCCCGAGTTCGTCCTCGTCACCCAGTGCGTGGGACTCGCTGGGCCTGCTGATGAGCATGTTCCTCGCCGGTGTCATCGCCGCGGCGCTGATCATCCTCAGCCGCGCCATGCCGGGGCGCAAGGTCGCTGGTCTGGACCTCGGGCAGTTCGGGGTGGCCTTCGCCGTCTTCGCGCTGTGGACGGCCTTCTGGACGCTCATCGACATGCCCGGTGACGCGGGCGCCGGTATGATCCTCGGTCTGCTGGCCACCCTCGTGCTCGCCGCCGCCGCCGTCGCGGCCCCGCTCGTCCCGGCCCTCAAGGCCCCGCTCATGGGTGCCCCGAAGCCGCAGGTCGCGCAGCCGTACGGCGGCCAGCCCGGTCAGCCGGGCCCCGGCGGCTACGGCTACCCCGGCGCCCAGCAGCAGCCCTACGGCGGTCAGCCGGGCCAGCCCGGCCCCGGTCAGCAGCAGTCGTACGGCGGCCAGCCGCAGGCGCAGCAGACCCCGGCCCCGCAGGGGCAGCAGCAGGGCGGCGCGCCGGCCTCCGACTTCGCGCCGTTCTGGTTCGCGGTGCCGGTCGCCCGTCCGCTGTACGCCGAGGACGGTTCGCCGACGCCGATCGCCGAACTCGCGCCCGGCACCTGGTACCTGGCGGTGGAGCAGCGCGGTCCCGGTCTGGTCGCCCAGACGCAGGACGGCCGCCGCGGTGTCCTCCAGGACACCACCGGCATCCAGCGCGGCTGACGCCACACGCCCCGCCCCAGCACAACGGCCCCCCGCCCCTTCCTTCCGTTCTAGTGGTCGTCGCAACACCCCAGTTCAGGGGATGCGATGGACTTCAAGATTCGGGAGGACCGGGGGCAGGCTCCAGGCCGTAGGGCCCTGGTCCGTGAGCGGGAGGAATACTTCCGGCTCATGGACCAGGGCGTCAGCAGCATGGAGGCTTGCCGGATCGTCGGCATCAACCGGCGCACCGGGAAGCGGTGGCGCAACGGACGCCAGGCCACGGGAAGCACGCGCGGTGCACCGCCGATCCGTCGGCCGCTCAGCTCTGACGGCTCGTCGCGGTATCTGCGCGCGGCCGACCGCATCCACATCGCCGACCGCCTGCGAGAGAAGGCGTCGATCCGGCAGATAGCTTCTGAGCTGGGCCGGAGCCCTTCCACCATCAGTCGGGAGATACGCCGCAACGGCATGCCACTGCGCGGGGACGCCTCTCGGTGGGCCTACCGGCCGCACGCCGCCCAGTCCCGTGCCGACGCCCGCCGGCCTCGGCCGAAGCCGGGCAAGATCGGCCAGAACCCGGAGCTGCGGGACTTCATCCAGCACCACCTCGAACGGCGCTGGAGCCCCGAGCAGATCTGCCAGGCTCTGCGGGCACGCTTCCCCGACCGGCCGGAGATGCACGTGACCCACGAAACCGTCTACCAGGCCCTCTACGTCCAAGGCCGCGGCGACCTGCGCCGGGAGCTGGCCAAGGCACTGCGCACGGGCCGCACAATGCGCCGGCCTCACCGGCAGTCCTACCGGCGCCAGCCACGCATGGCCAGGGACATGGTGATGATCAGCGACCGGCCTGCCGAGGCAGCCGACCGGGCTGTCCCCGGGCACTGGGAGGGCGACCTCATCATCGGCAAGGCCCACAAGTCCGCGATCGGCACGCTGGTGGAGCGCTCCAGCCGCTTCGTCACCCTGGTGCACCTGCCCGACGGCCGCCGGCCCTCACAGATGCGGGACGCGCTGATCGAGACCGTCTCGACCCTGCCCGCCCAGCTCAGACGCTCCCTCACCTGGGACCAGGGCTCCGAGATGCACCTGCACACGGAGTTCAGCATCGCCACCGACATGCCGGTCTTCTTCTGCGACCCGGGAAGTCCCTGGCAGCGCGGCTCGAACGAGAACACCAACGGCCTGCTGCGGCAGTACTTCCCCAAGGGCACCGACCTGGCCCGCTACACCCGTGAGGAGCTGGACGCCGTCGCGGCTGAGCTGAACAGCCGACCACGCAAAACGCTCGGCTGGGAAACCCCAGCCGAGCGTCTCGCTAAGCTCCTGGCGACAGCCAGTTGATCAACTTGTGTTGCAACGACCCCTGGAATGCGCCTTCCGGGCGGGGGGCCGTTGTGCTGGGGCGACCCGGCCTGCGCCGGGTGCCCCTCGCCCCGGCGCTCAGCCGAAGGAGGAGCGCTCCAGCCAGAAGTCCAGCAGCTGCGCCTCGCCCAGCACCTCCACCCGGTCGCTGTCGGCGGGCAGCCTGCGGTAGAAGACCTGGAGCACGTCGGTGAGCGGACCGCGCAGGGCGACCGTGGCCTTCTCGTGGCCGCGGCGCCAGGTGAAGCCGTCCTCGCCGAACTCGATCAGCCACTCCGCGCCGGGCACGTCCGTCGCGTGGAGGTGGAGGGAGCGGCCCCCGCCGCGCCGCAGTTCCTTCACCTGCTCGTCGGTGCCGGTGGACTGCACCCAGGCGACGATCTCCAGCCATTCGTCGATGGTGTCCGAGGCGACGTCGGGATCCACCTCGAAGACGATCCCGGCGGCGATCGCCGCGTCCGCGCGGTGGACCACCGTCTCGTGGGCCATGCGGCGCGCCCAGAAGGCCGTGCTGTTGTCCCCGTTCCAGGACCACACCTCGGCGTCCGGCCCGGCCGTGCGCAGCGCGTCGACGGCCTTCCGCGCGCCCTCTTCCAGCCATGCGTCCAGGGCCGCCGGTTCGGCGTCCCCGGGGCCCGCGAAGTCGGGCACCTGGTCCTCGGGGACGGCCTCGGAAGCCTTCGTCCGTACGATCGCCTCGACCCAGCGGTGCGCGCCGCCGACATGGCGTGCGAGGTGGCCCAGAGTCCATCCGGGACAGGTCGGCACCTTCGCCGTCAGGTCGGCGTCCACCAGCACGGCTCTCAACAGGTCGGTCTGACGGACGACTTCATCACAATGACGTGCATATCCGAGGTCGGTCATACAGGCACTCTAATGGGGCCCGTCCGTACGGTCTCCCGGGTTTCGGCGGGCGTGAAGCGGCAACACGACGGGCATGTCCCCCCGCCATCGCAGTGGAAGCAGCCGGGCGGCGACGATCGTCGTCGTCATCGCCGACATCATGGCCTTCGTTCTCGGCCTGTGGATCCTGATGTACCTGCTGGACGCCAACCGCGCGAACGACTTGGTGAACTTCGTCCAGGACGCCGCCCGGTGGCTGGCCGGCTGGTCGCACGACCTGTTCACCTTCGACGAGGCGTGGGCGCGCGTCGTCGCCGGCTACGGTCTCGCCGCGCTCGTGTACCTCTTCGCCGGGCACGCGCTGGCGAACGTCCTGCGCCGCCACTGAAACGGCAACGTGGCTAGCAGCAGTCCGGGTCCAGGCCGAGCGGCAGCCGTTCGCCGCTGAAGACCGCGGTGGTCGCCTCGTCTCCCCCCAGGGCGGCCACCGCGAGCAGCAGCGACCCCGCCGTCCACGTCGTCTGCTCCCGCGGCCACACGGCGTCGTCGTCGAAGACGTATCCCGTCCAGTACATGCCGCCCGGCGCCCGCAGGTGCTGGATCGACTGGAGGATCTCCAGCGCCCGGTCCGACTCGCCCATCACCCACAGGGCCAGGGCGAGTTCGCAGCTCTCGCCCCCGGTCACCCAGGGGTTGGGGAGTATGCAGCGCACGCCCTGACCCGGGACGACGAACCGGTCCCAGTCCGCCTCGATGCGGGCCTTGGCCTCCGGTCCGGTCACCGCGCTCGTGAGGATCGGGTAGTACCAGTCCATCGAGTAGCGGCTCTTGTCGAGGAACCGCTCCGGGTGGCGCTGGATGGCGTGCCGCAGCGCGCCGACCGCCAGCTCCCAGTCGGGCTGTGGCTCTTCCCGCTGCTCGGCGATGGCGAGCGCGCAGCGCAGCGCCTGGTGGACGGAGGAACTGCCGGTCAGCAGCGCGTCGCCCACGGGCGTGCCGTCGTCCTCGCGCTTCCAGCCGATCTGGCCGCCGGGCTGCTGGAGCCCGAGGACGAATTCGGTCGCCGCGTAGACGGCCGGCCACATGCGGTCGATGAACGCGTCGTCGCCGGTGGCGAGGTAGTGGTGCCAGACGCCGACGGCGATGTACGCGCAGAAGTTGCTCTCGCGGCCCCGGTCGGTGACCCGCTCCGCGTCCCCGTCGTCGTACGCCGCGTACCAGGAGCCGTCCGCGTTCTGGTGCCTCGCCAGCCACGCGTAGGCGCGGGCGGCGGCGTCGTGCTCGCCGGCCGCGTCGAGCGCCATGGCGGCCTCGGTGTGGTCCCACGGGTCGAGGTGGTGGCCGCGGAACCACGGGATGGCGCCGTCCTCGCGCTGCACGGCGAGAATGCCCGCCACGGTCTCGGCGGCCTCGCCGGCGGTGAGGACACCGGGGAGGACCAGGTGTTCCGTACGTCCTGGAGTCGTCACTTGGCGGCCGCCGCTACCGACGGGGCCGGCAGGTGCGGCTTGGTCGCGTACGCCACGAAGCTCTTGCCGACCACCGGGTTGAGCAGCTGCTCGGCGATCCGCGTCGCCGCGGGCTTCTTCATGATGTCCCAGACCAGCAGCTTGTGGTACGCCCGGACCGGCAGCGCCTTGTCGTTGTCCACGCCGAACGCGCACTTCAGCCACCAGTAGGGCGAGTGCAGCGCGTGCGCGTGGTGCGTGCCGTACGGCTTCAGGCCCGCCTCGCGCATCTTGCCGAGCAGTTCGTCGGCCTTGTAGATGCGGATGTGGCCGCCCTCGACCTCGTGGTACGCGTCGCTCAGCGTCCAGCAGACCTTCTCGGGCCCGTAGCGCGGCACGGTGACGGCGATGCGGCCGCCCGGCTTCAGTACGCGGACCATCTCGGCCAGCACCCCCTTGTCGTCGGGGATGTGCTCCATGACCTCGGAGATGATCACGACGTCGAAGGAGGCGTCGGGGAAGGGCAGGTTGAGCGCGTCGCCCTCCATGGCGGTGGCGGTGGCGCCCGCCGGGGCCTCACCGGCCTCCTTCATGGCGGCGAACCACTTGGCGACCTCGCGGATCTCCTCGCCGTTCCGGTCGAGGGCCACCACCTGGGCGCCGCGCCGGTAGCACTCGAAGGCGTGCCGGCCCGCGCCGCAGCCCAGGTCGAGTACGCGATCGCCCGCGGCGAGCGGGAAGCGGGAGAAGTCCACGGTCAGCACGGGGTCTGCCCTTCCGGGTGGGGATGGTTGCGGCGCCGGGTCACCGGGCACGCGTGGCGGGGGGTGGCAGGGGTCGGGGGCGGGCGGTTTCCGCTTCAGCGGGGTCTCACCGGGCTCCCCCGCGCACCGCGCCGTGCGCGGCGATCCGTTCGCGGTAGAGCTCGGCGGTGCCCTGGGCGGCCCTGGCCCAGGTGAACTTGTCCAGCACCCGGTCGCGCCCGGCCGCGCCGAGGCGCCGGCGCAGCCCGGCGTCGTCCAGCAGCCGGCCGAGCGCGGCGGCCAGCGCGCCGGCGTCGCCCGGCGGCACGGCCAGGCAGGTCTCGCCGTCGGGGCCCGCGACCTCGGGGATCGCGCCGCCGGTGGTGGCGACGAGCGGGGTGGAGGTGGCCATGGCCTCGGCGGCGGGGAGCGAGAAGCCCTCGTAGAGGGAGGGGACGCAGGAGATCTGCGCGCTGCGGACCAGGTCGACCAGCTCGCGGTCGCTGATGCCCTTGACGAACTCGACGGCGCCCCGGAGCCCGTACCGCTCGATGGCCTGGGCGACCGGGCCGTCCTCGGCGCGCTTGCCGACGACGACGAGGTGGGCGTCGGGCTGCTCGGTGCGGAGCTTGGCGAGCGCCTCGACGAGGTGGACGAGGCCCTTGAGCGGTACGTCCGCGCTGGACGTCGTCACGATCCGCCCCGGGACCTCGGCGACGGACGGATCGGGCGACCAGAGGCCGGTGTCCGCGCCGATGTGCACGACGCGGACGCGGTCGGGGCGCACCCCGAGGTGCTCGACGATCTCCTGCCGCGAGGAGCCGGAGACGGTGAGCACGGAGGGCAGCCGGCGGGCGACGCGCTTCTGCATGCGCGTGAAGCCGTACCAGCGGCGCACGGAGGCGCGCTTGCGGCGGCTCGTCGCGGCGGCGAGGTCGAGCCGGCGGTCGACGGTGATGGGGTGGTGGACGGTGGTGACCAGGGGTGCGCCGAGGTCGCCGAGCAGGCCGTAGCCGAGCGTCTGGTTGTCGTGGATGACGTCGAAGTCGCCGCGGCGGGCCGTCAGGTGGCGCCTGGCGCGGAGCGAGAAGGTGAGGGGCTCGGGGAAGCCGCCGGTCCACATCGTCGCCACTTCGAGGGCGTCGATCCAGTCGCGGTACTCGTCGCGCCCGGGGGTGCGGAAGGGGTCGGGGCTGCGGTACAGGTCGAGGCTGGGCAGCTCGGTGAGCGGTACGCCCTCGTCGAGTACGGGGTAGGGCTGGGAACCGAGGACTTCGACGCTGTGGCCGAGCCGGGCGAGCTCGCGCGAGAGGTGGCGTACGTAGACGCCCTGGCCTCCGCAGAAGGGGTTGCCCTTGTAGGTGAGGAGCGCGATGCGCAGCGGGCGTTCGCCCTTGCCGGGGTCCCCCGCGTGGGGGCTCGCCTCCATGGCCTCAGCGGTCACTCCCGGCCCCCTTCTCACTGCTCTTTCACCGGAGCGTAGCCGCTGGCGCTAACCTAGAACAAGTTTCAGTATCGATCGCTCGACGAGCTCTGAATCTACCGGCAGGTAGCGCAACCGGAAGCGTCGGATCAGGTGATTCACGCCACGACGGGCGCCTGCCATGCTGTGCCACCCGGGGCCCGCCCCCTCAGGCCCGCAGTACGCACAGAAGCCATGGAATGGGACGCATGACCGTGGAAGTCAAGTCGGCGCCGCCACCCCTGACGGCGCGTCAGGAGGCACGTCGCCGCCGCATCCTGCACGCCAGCGCGCAGCTGGCCGGCCGGGGCGGCTTCGACGCGGTGCAGATGCGCGAGGTCGCCGAGTCGTCGGGCGTCGCACTGGGCACGCTGTACCGCTACTTCCCCTCCAAGATCCACCTGCTGGTCGCCACCATGCAGGACCAGCTCGAACACCTGCACAGCACCCTGCGCAAACGGCCCCCGGCCGGGGAGAGCGCGGCCGAGCGGGTCGCCGAGACGCTGATGCGGGCCTTCCGCGCGCTGCAGCGGGAGCCTCAGCTGGCGGACGCGATGGTGCGGGCGCTGACCTTCGCGGACCGCAGCGTGAGCCCGGAGGTGGACACGGTCTCGCGGCAGACGACGGCGATCGTCCTGGAGGCGATGAACCTGCCGGGGCCGCCGACGCCGGAGCAGCTGGCGGCGGTCAGGGTCATCGAGCACACCTGGCACTCGACGCTCATCACGTGGCTCTCGGGCCGGGCCTCGATCGCCCAGGCGGGGATCGACATCGAGACGGTGTGCAGGTTGATCGACCTGACCGGTCCGGCCGGCCGAGACGGACCGGCCGACCCGCGTTACCGTCGGTAGCAGGCGCACGCGCGCCCGAAGTGCGCCCACCACACCCCTCTCGCGCTCCCTGTTGGCCTGAACCGGTCCCTCTGACATCGACCGCCACGGGTACTAATGAGCGACGTGCCATGTCCATGCAGTGCTACACGGTGGGACCTCAGGGGGAGCAGACAGTGAGCCGCATGATCCGTGTTCTTCTCGTGCACGACATCGGTCTGATGCGGTCGGGGCTGGCCGCGCTGTTCGAAAAGGAGCCCGACATCGGGATATCCACCAGTACGCCGGACGGAGCGTTACGCAACGCGCGGTCGTTACCGCCGCACGTGTGCGTGGCCGACGCGGAAGGGCCGGGATCGCCGGGCCTGACCGCCGCCGTGGAGGTGGCGGGTGCCTGCGGCACGTACCCGGGCTGCGCGGTGCTCGTCCTCGTCCCGGCCGGCAAACCGGGCCTGCTGCGGCGCGCGTACGAGGCCGAGGCCCAGGGGTACGTCAACAAGAACGCCCCGGCCGAGCGGCTCCTCGAAGGGATACGCCGGGTGGCGGCGGGCGAACGTTTCGTCGACGACTCCCTCGCCTGCGGGTTCCTGGAAGCCGCCCGCAGTCCGCTCACCACGCGCGAGCTGAGTGTGCTGTCACTCGCCGCCGAGGGGGCGGGCGTCACCGAGATCGCCCGCAGCCTGCACCTGACCAACGGGACCGTGCGCAACTACATCGCCGCGATCACCCGCAAGACCGGGGCCCGCAACCGCGTGGACGCCATTCGCATCTCGCAGGGCGCCGGCTGGCTCTGACCAGCTCCCGGCCAGGTCCCGGTAGAGCGCGGAGCGCCGGATCAACTCGTCGTGCGTACCGCAGACCGCGTGCTTACCGTCCATCACGAGCACGCGGTCCGCGCGCCGGGCCGAGCTGATCCGGTGGGCCACGACGATCAGTGTGGTATCGGCGCGCTCGGCGAAGGCGCGCTCGGCGCGGGCCTCGGCGGCGGGGTCGAGATGACAGGTCGCCTCGTCGAGCAGGACGACGGGCACGGGCGCCAGGTGGGAGCGGGCGAGGGCGACGAGCTGCCGCTCGCCCGCCGACAGTTCGCCCGGTGTCACCGCGGCGTCCAGGCCGCCCAGCCGCACGAGCAGTGCGTACGCCCCGACCGCGCGGGCCGAGTCGAGCACGGCCGGATCCGGCGGCGGGTCCCCCGGGCACAGGTAGGTGAGGTTGTCACGGAGGGTGCCGGAGAAGACGTACGCCTCCTGCGGCACCAGGACGCGCCGGTGCGCGGCGCCGCGCACCGGCTCTCCGCAGACCAGGATTTCGCCGCGGCCGGGTTCCAGCAGCCCCGCGACGAGGGCGGTCAGGGTGGACTTGCCGATGCCGCTGGGCCCGACGACGGTGAGACGGCCGCCGGCCGGGACGACGAGATCGAGCTCTCGGAACACCGGCTCGGCGTGCGGCCCGTACGCGAAGGTCACCCCGCGCAGCTCCACCGCGGTCCCCCCGCGCCCCGGCCGCCGGGGCGCGCGAGCGGCGGGCGGGCGGGGCGCGGGCGCCCGTCCGGCGTCCGGTGCCCGCCCGGGCACGGGCGGCCCGTGCCCCGGGGCCGTGAGGCGGCGGAGCACCACGGCCAGGCGGGAACCCGCGGTGCCCAGGGCCTGCATCAGGCTCTGGAGGGCGGGCAGCAGGGCGTACATGAGGTACGTGAGGGCGCCCACCAGATCGCCGGGCGTCACCCCGCGGCTCAGCAGCCAGGGGGCGGTCACCAGCAGCAGGACCACCGGCAGCCGGCCGCCCACCGCCACCGCGAGCACCCGCAGCACGCCCCAGCGCGCGAGGGCGCGCGCGGCGCGGAACTCGGCGGTGAACCGGGCGTCCGCCTCGGCGGCCGTCCGCGTCTGCGCACCCGCCGCGGTGATGTCCCGCAGCCCGGCGGCGGTCGCGTCCAGCGTCTGCGCGACCGCTTCGTCGGCGGTGAGGAACGCCTCCTGGCGGCGGGCCATCGGCCGCAGCGTCACGAGGAACAGACCGAGGCCGAGGACCAGCGGCGGCACCACGACGAGCAGCAGCACGGGCGCGAGCGAGGCGAGCCCGGCCAGCGCCCCGGCCGCCGTGAAGACGAACGACCGGGAGACCATCACCAGCCCGGCGAAGGTGTCCCTGGCGATCTCCACCTGATGGGTGAGCCGGGACACCGCCGCGTGGTCGGCGTCCCGCAGAGCGCGGTCGACGACCCGGCGCACGAGGCCGTCGCGCAGGGGCTCCACCAGCTCGGACACGGCCCTGAAGACCCGCCCGGTGCCGTACGCCCCGACCGCGACGGCCACCGCGGCGGCCGCCAGCCAGCCCAGCCCCCCGGCCGTACGGCCGGCCAGGAACCCGTGGTCGAGGGCGCGGGCGAGGGCGTACCCGAAGAGGAAGGTCTGTGCGGTTTCGAGCAGCGACCAGCCCGCCAGCCCCGCGAGCACGGGACGGCGCCGGTTCAGGAAGCGCAGGCCCTCGGTGCGCAGGCGGGCGGCGTCAGCCGTCATGACGCGCCTGTCCCGTTCCGCCCGCGTCCGTGCACGCGTCCGTGTCCGTGTCCGTTTCTGTGTCCGTTTCCGCGAACACCGCGCGGTATTCGGCCAGTTGCCGCCAGAGGCGCGCGTGCGGTCCGACCGCGCGGATGCGGCCCTCGTGGAGCCAGGCGACCCGGTCGGCGCGAGCCGCGGTCGAGGCCCGGTGGGCGATGATCAGCCGGGTGCCGACGCCGGACCCGCCACGGGTCAGGGCCCCGCCGACCCGCAGTTCGGTGACCGTGTCCAGGCTGGAGGTCGCGTCGTCGAGGATCAGCAGCCGGCCGGGGTGCGCGAACGCCCTTGCCAGGCCCAGGCGTTGCGCCTCACCGCCGGAGAGCGGAGCCTCGGCGCACGGGGTGTCGTAGCCGTGCGGAAGGCGGCGTACGAAACTGTCCGCGCAGGCGGCGCGAGCCGCCTCCCGCACGGTTGAGGGGTCCGGTTCGTCGAGGCCGAAGGCGATCGTGCCGCCGATCGTGCCCCCCAGCAGCGCGGGCCGCTCGAATGCCTGGCCGACCGCGCGGCGCAGCACGTCGTGGGGCAGCTCGCACAGCGGAACGCCGTCGAGCGTGACCGTTCCCGCGTCGGGATCGGCGAGGCGGCCGGCGACGGCGGCGAGGGTGGACTTGCCGGAGCCGGAGCGGCCGACGAGGGCGAGCGAGGTGCCGCCGGGGACGGTGAGGTCGAGGCCGTCCAGGATCGTCCGGTCGCCGCGGGCCACCGTGATGCCGCGCAGCTCCAGCGTCCCGTCGCCGGGCGGGAGCGGCGTGCCGCCGTGCGCGGTGGCCGGTACGGCGAGCAGTGCCGCGAGGCGGCGGGCCGCGCCCCGGCTGCGCACCAGGCCGTTCAGCCGGCCGACCAGCATGCCGATGCCGGTGGCGAGCGCCGCGTACCGGGCGGCGGCGAGCAGCCCGCCCACCGAGAGTTCACCGGCCGCAAGACGGATTCCGGCCACCGCCAGTACGGCGATCTGGAGCAGGGGCACGATCACGGCGGCCTGTGCGGTGGAACGTCCCTGGACCCGCCACATCCGGTAGCCCTGGGCGCTGAGCCCCGCCAGCGGCTCCAGGATGCGGGCCTGCTCGCGGCGGGCCGTGCCGGCGGCCGCGATCGTACGGGCGCCGCCCACCGCCTCCACGAGGCGTGCGGCGATCTCGCCCTGGCGCTCCTGGTAGCGCGCGACGCTGTCGCCGGACTCGCGGACGAAGGCCTTCAGCAGCAGGACGAGCAGCGGCATGCCGACGAGGAACGCCCCGGCCGTCCACGGGTCGACGAGTGCGAGGGCGACGAGCCCGCCGACGGGTGTCACGACGGCGGCCACCGTGCCCGCGAGCGCGGCCGGGGCGCCGCCGGCGTGGGCCGCGTTGCCGACCAGGCGGGCCACGACGTCGCCGGGCGGGTTCCGGTCCGTGGTGCGCGGGCCGGCCGCGAGGACGTGCCGCAGCAGACGACGGCGGAACCAAGCGGTGGAGCGTGCGTTGGTGGTGGCGGTCAGCACGCCGTCGAGGGCGTCGAGGAGGACGAGCAGGCAGGTGAGGGCCGCGCAGAGGGTGAGCCAGGTGGTGGCGGGACGCCCGGCCAGCAGCAGGTCCAGGGTGCGGCCGAGCGCGGCGGGCAGTGCGAGACCGGCCGCGGCGCCCGCGGTGCTGAGGAACAGGATCGCCGTACCGGGGACGGCGCTGTGCCGCAGAGAGGCGCGTAACAGCCGGTCGGCCGCCCGGTGCCGGTCCGGGCCGTGCTCCATGCGCGCCCACCCCCTTTCCTACGTACGGCTCGTACGGCACAGAGATGCGGCCCCGGGCAGCGAGCGTGCCACCCGGGGCCGCGCCCCTGTCAGAACACGTCAGGAATTTCTCCCGACGTCACAGGCACGACGTCACAGACACGACGTCACAGGCACAGCAGGAAGCTGTTGGAGCTGTGCTTGTCGCACGCCAGCAGGCTCAGGCTGCTCTGGTCGCCGCCGCCGTCGGTCTCGGGGGTGTCCAGGCTCTGAAGGTCGAGAAGTGCCATGGTGGTTCCCTTCGGTTGTCCGTTCCCGTGGGGACGGGGTTTTGTAGCGGTCCGGCTCCGGGCTGGAACAGGACCGGTTCTAGGGCCGCTTCAGCGGCGGGAGGAAAGGCAGGTGGGCACCGGTGCCGCGGGCCGCTGCCAACGCGAGGAGCACGCCGGCGCCGCCGGTGCCGAGGTCCATGGAGAGGCGCATCATCTGGTCGCCGGGGAAGGCGAGGTGCCCTTCGTACGGCAGGGCGTACCAGCCGAGTCCTTCGAGCTGTGCGGCGAGGTGGTCGGGGCGCGCCTCGCGGGCGGTCGTCCTGGCCAGGTGGAGGACCATGCCGGCACGTCCGTTGAACAGCCCCGGCTGGGCGTAGTAGCGCGAGCGGGCGGCCCGTACGATGCCGCCCCGCGCCGCCTCGAACTCCTCGTCCTCGCGGTGCCCGAGGAAGTCGTCGAGCACCATGCCGATGCCGACGGAACCGGCCCCGAGGTAGGGCATGGTGCGCGCCCCCTCGTCCACGAGCAGCGTGCCGGCGCTGTTGCGGACACAGCGTGCGAGGTCGGCGCGCAGGGCGTCGGCGGCCAGGTCCAGGAGCTGCGGCGCGCCCGTGTCCTCGTACAGCCGCAGGAAGAGCAGCGCGGGACCGGTGGCGCCGTGCAGCAGCCCGGCGCGCTTGCCGGTGCTGGTGCCGCTTCCTGACTGCTGCTGGTCGGCCAGGAGCTGCGCGGCTTCCAGGGCCCGTTGCCGCAGGGACGTTTCCCCTGTGGTGCGGGCCAGTTCCGCGAGTACGAGACCGATGCCGGCGAGTCCGCCGTACAGTCCGGGAACGAGCCGCTGCCATTTCTCGTCCAGCACCCGCTGGACCAGCTCCAGGGCGCGTGCGCGGTGGCCGAGCCCGTCGAGGACGTGGGCGACGCCCGTCAGCCCGTCGTAGAGGCCGAGCGGGGTGCCGAGCGGCGGCGGGGCGGTCTGTCTCAGCAGCCATTCCTCACCGTCCTCGTACCGGCCGGCGCCGGCCTGGCCGAGCGCGTGGAGGACACCGGCGGCGCCGTGGGCGATGCCGAGACCGCCGCCGTCCGCGAACTGCGCGATGTCACCGGGGAAGATCCGGTCGTCGCGTCCGGGAGTGGCGGAGGCGAGGACGCCCGCGGCGATCGAGTCGCGGCTGCGCGGCCAGTCGGCGGGCTCCACGGGCACGTACGGCGTGCCGCGGGCCGTGTCCGTCCCGCAGATCACCGCCACCGCGTCGTCGAAGAACTCCCGCGGGACGTCCGGGAACCGGCGCGCGGCGACCTCCGCCAGGTGACGCGCCTTGTCGCGGTCGACGACCAGCAGCGTGGTCATGGGCAGGAAGAGCGCCAGCCGCAGACAGGCGAGGGCGTAGAGGTCGACGTCGAACCCGGTGCGCTCGCGGGGCGCGATGAAGCCGGGGTGTGCGATGGCCTGACGGTGGTTCTCGTCGACGTGCGCGGCGGCCTCGAAGTCCAGCAGGCGCACGGACTCCTCGTCCGGCCCGACCATGATGTTGAACATGTGCAGGTCGTTGAAGACGACGCCCCGGCTGTGCACGGCGGCGACCGCCTCCTCGACCGCGCGGTGGATGCGCAGCGCCCAGCGGGTGTAGCCGGCGACGGCGGCCGGGTCCGGCTCGGGTTCGAGCAGCGGGTGCCGCTGCGCGAAGAAGGAGTTGAGGGTGCGGCCGGGCAGGTGGTCCATCACCAGGAAGCGGTGGTCGCCGAGCAGGAACCAGTCCCGGGCCCCGGGGGCGACACCGAGCCCGGACAGCCGTTCCAGCGCGGCGCGCTCCCGCTCCAGGCGGGTGACGGCGTCGGCCCGGTCGGCGGCGAGCCCGGCATGCGGCCGCGCCTCCTTGAGGACCACCTTCTCGCCGCTGCGCAGGTCCTCACCGAGGTAGACCCCGCCGCCGTTGGAGAAGTGCAGGGCTCTTTCGATGCGGTACGGCAGGTCGTTGGTGGTGGTGGCGTTGCGGGCCGCGAGGTGCGGTTCCAGGAACGCGGGGAGCTCCACCCACTCCGGGACGTGGAAGGCCGGCTCGCGGAGGTCGGGGACGAGGACCCCTTCGGGGTTCTCGATCGCCGGGACGAGGGCGCCGGCGGCGTCGACGCAGTAGCGGTGCGCGAAGCCGCCGTAGCGGACGTACAGCGGGCCGTTGCCCCAGCGGAGGTCGGTGAGGATGTACGGTCCGGGCTCTCCGTCGAGCAGGCCGCCCAACTCCTGGAGCACGAGGTGAAGTTCCTGCTCGTCCGCGGGGTAGAGCGTGGCGAACTTGCCGCTGGAGCCGCGCCCCGCGTACTTGGAGTTGCGCAGGTGGAGCGGTTGCGGGCCCGGTACGAACTTGAAGGGGAGAGCGCGCGGGACGCAGTAGTCCCACACCTTGGCCGCCGTCTTCTCGGCGTTGTCCAGGCAGGCCGACACGTGGATCTTCCAGCCTTGCGCCGGCCGGCCGGGGAGCGGTGCGCCGTCGGCGCCGACCGGGTTGATGTGCATCCAGTCGCCGGAGACGAACCGGCGCCACCCCGGCGGGAGCTCGCGCTGGGCCGCTTCGTACAGCGGCACCGAGGAGGACTGTCCGGCCCGGCTCGCGGAGAGCCGGTCCGGGGTCTCGTAGAACTGTCTGTCGGCGAGGCAGAAGACCTCGTACCGGTTGTCCATGGGTCCCCCCTCGGCTGCGGTGCCACCGAGATTTCCACGCGACCGAGGGGCGGGAACAGTCACACCTGTCACGTAGTGACAGTGCGCTACTCATGGATAAAGAAGTGTTCGCCCCTGTTCGAAAGCGGGGTGGCACGCGACCGCCTCCGCCGCAGAACCCCATGGTCCCGCCGCCCCGGCGCCCCCGGAGCCGCCCGCCACGGGCCGGTAGAGTGTGCGAGTCGTCATCATGCCGTTCTGGGGGAAGCCGGTGCGAATCCGGCACTGACCCCGCAGCCGTGAGCCGTCCCCGGTGGACGGCGAGTCGGAACGCCCGGTCCGGCATGACCACTGGCTCGGCACCGTCGAGGTATACGGAGCCGGAGCCTGGTGCGTGTGTTTCCGCGTGCCCGGGCCCGGCTCCTCAGCAGGAGAGGCCCCCGCCCGTCATGACCCCCCTTCGCCGCAGCGCGGCCACCGTGCTCGCCGCTTCCGCCGTCCTCTGCGCGAGCGCGGCCACGGCTGCCGTCGCCGCGCCGTCCCCGTCCCCGTCCCCGTCGCCCGTGATCCCCTCGGGGCTGTACGGCGAGAAGGACCCGACGTACGACGGCGTCTGGCGGCAGTCGCTGGCCCTCCTCGCGCAGGAAACGGTGGGCGTGAAGCCCGCCGGGAAGGCCGTGAACTGGCTGGTCGGGCAGCAGTGCGACAACGGCGGCTTCGCCTCCTTCCGCGCCGACGCCGCCGAGCCGTGCACGGCGAAGACCGTGGTGGACAGCAACGCCACCGCCGCGGCCGTGCAGGCGCTGAGCGCACTCGGCGGGCAGGACGCCGCCGTGGAGAAGGGCGCCGGCTGGCTGAAGTCCGCGCAGAACCAGGACGGCGGCTGGGGCTACAACCCGGGCAGCCCGAGCGACGCCAACTCCACCTCGGTCGTGATCGGCGCGCTGGCGGCGGCGGGTGAGAAGCCCGGCGCGGTGAAGTCGCCGAAGGGCAAGTCGCCGTACGACGCGCTCGTCGCCTTCTCGGTGCCGTGCGACGCGAAGACGGGCGGCGGCGCGTTCGCGTACCAGCCGGACAAGGACGGCAAGCTCGCGCCCAACGCCGACGCGACGGCGGCGGGTGTGCTGGGCGGGCTCGGGAAGGGACTGGCCGCCGGGGGCGGCGAGAAGGACGAGAAGGCCGGTGCGTGCGTGAAGGGCGAGCCGACGCCCGCGCGGGCCGCCGCGAACGGTGCCGCGTACCTCGACGGCGTACTCGCCGGGTCCGGACACCTCGACACGCCTCCCATGCCCGGCGCCGAGGACACCGAGGCGCAGCCCGACTTCGGCAACACCGCGGACGCCGTCGTCGCGCTGGCCGCGCAGGGCGGCGCCGCGCGGGCGCAGAAGCCGTTGAAGTGGCTGGAGAAGAACGCGGCGGGCTGGGCCGAGGAGCACGGCCCCGCCGCCTACGCCCAGCTGGTCTTCGCCGCGAACGCGACCGGCACCGACCCGAGGAACTTCGGCGGCACCGATCTGGTGAAGGGGCTCAACGCGGCCGGGCCCGCGCCCGAGGCCGCGGAGAAGTCCGCGGACAAGTCCGACGAGGAGAAGAAGGACGGCGACGGCGGCTTCGGTGCCTGGTGGATCGTCGCCGTCTTCTTCATCGCCAGCGTCGGCGCCGGCATCCTCTTCAGCGGTCGCAAGAAGAAGAACCAGCAGCTGTGACGAGGGGACTGCGGACGCGACTGACGGCTCTCGTCCTGCTGCTCGGCGCCGCGCTCGCGGTGCCGGCCGGGGCGGGGGCCGCGCAGGCGACGACGGGGTACCGCTACTGGTCGTTCTGGGAGAGCGACGGCGGCGAGTGGACGTACGCGAGCCAGGGACCCGCCACCGCCAGGCCCGCCGACGGCGATGTGATCGGCTTCCGGTTCTCGGTGAGCGAGAACTCGCAGGACTCCGCGAAGCCGCGCCACGCGGCGGACGGCTTCGACGCGATCTGCGGCAGGACGCCCGCCGGCGACGGCACCAAGCGGATCGCTGTCGTCATCGACCCCGGTACGGCGGCCGACGCCCCCGACGGCGAGCAGCCGCCCGCGCAGCGTTCCGTGTGCGCGCGGACCGCTGCGGACGCGACCGCGGCGGACGCGCTCGCCTCGGTGGCGAAGCCGCTGCGCTACGACAGCACGGCGCTGCTCTGCGCGATCTCCGGCTATCCGAAGACGGGGTGCGGGGAGCAGGTGTCCGGCCGTGACGGCACACCCCGCTCCTCGGCGACCGCCGGGCCCACCGACGGC
Source organism: Streptomyces sp. Wb2n-11 (assembly GCF_001049855.1). Taxonomy (NCBI): domain Bacteria; kingdom Bacillati; phylum Actinomycetota; class Actinomycetes; order Kitasatosporales; family Streptomycetaceae; genus Streptomyces; species Streptomyces sp. Wb2n-11. The sequence goes on along the minus strand of NZ_CVPB01000001.1, from coordinate 4,941,394 downwards.
AGCGACGACGACGGCGGCGGCCCCTCCGCCGGGCTGCTCGTCGGCCTCGCCGCCGTGTTCGCGCTCGGCGCCGCGGGCGTGTGGCAGGCGCGCCGCCGCCGCTGATGACCTCGATACTCCTGCGCGCGCCGCGAGCGAGCCGCAGCAACGCCCTGCACGCCGGGGCCTGGTGGCTGTGGGCGCTCGGTCTGGCCGCCGCCGCGTCCCGGACCACCAATCCGTTGCTGCTCGGGATGCTGGTGGGGGTGGCCGGGTATGTGGTGGCGGCGCGGAGGACGGATGCGCCGTGGGCGCGTTCGTACGGGACGTTCGTCAAGCTCGGACTGCTCGTCATCGGCGTCCGGCTGGTGTTCTCGGTCTTCCTGGGCTCGCCGATCCCGGGCAGCCACACCCTCTTCACGTTGCCCGAAGTGCCTCTGCCCGACTGGGCGCAGGGTGTGCGGATCGGTGGGCGGGTGACGGCCGAGCAGCTGGTCTTCGCCCTGTACGACGGGGCGAAGCTGGCCACGCTCCTCATCTGTGTGGGCGCCGCGAACGCGCTCGCCAACCCGGCCCGGCTGCTCAAGTCCCTGCCGGGCGCGCTGTACGAGGCCGGGGTCGCCGTCGTCGTCGCGATGACGTTCGCGCCGAACATGGTGGCCGACGTGGTGCGGCTGCGCACCGCGCGCCGGCTGCGCGGCCGGCCGACGGGTGGCGTGGGGGCCGTACTCCAGATCGGGCTGCCGGTCCTCGAAGGCGCGCTGGAGCGGTCGGTGGCGGTGGCCGCGTCGATGGACGCGCGCGGCTACGGGCGCACGGCGCCGGTCCCGCCCGCCGTGCGGCACACGACGACCGTGCTGACGCTGGGCGGGCTGCTCGGGGTGTGCACCGGGGCGTACGGGCTGCTGACCGCCGACGGTGCGGCGTACGGCCTGCCGGTCATGGCCGCAGGGGTCGTCGCCGCGCTGGCGGGGCTGCGCCTGGGCGGCCGGCGCAGCGTCCGTACGCGCTACCGGCCCGACGAGTGGGGCGTACGGGCGTGGCTGGTGGCCGGGTCGGGTGCGGCGGTCGCGGCGCTGACGATCTGGGCCGCCTCGTACGATCCGGGGGCCCTGCACCCCGGGGTCGTGCCGCTGGTCGCTCCCGAGTTTCCGCTCTGGCCCGCGGCGTCCGTACTGATCGGCCTGCTCCCGGCGTTCGTGGCTCCCGTACCTCCCGTACCTCCCGTAGTGAAAGAGACTCCGCAGTGATCCGGTTCGAGAATGTGTCGGTCGGCTACGACGACGCCGCGCCGCCCGTGATCCGGGGCGTCGATCTCACCGTGCCGGAGGGCGAACTGGTGCTGCTGGTCGGCCCTTCCGGGGTGGGAAAGTCGACCCTGCTGGGCACGGTTTCCGGCCTCGTCCCCCATTTCACGGGCGGCACCCTGCGCGGCCGCGTGACGGTCGACGGCCGCGACACCCGCACCCACAAGCCGCGCGAACTCGCCGATCTCGTCGGGACGGTGGGCCAGGACCCGCTCGCCCACTTCGTCACCGACACCGTCGAGGACGAGCTGGCGTACGGGATGGAATCGCTGGGCGTCGCACCGGACGTGATGCGCCGCCGGGTCGAGGAGACGCTGGACCTGCTCGGCCTCGCGGAGCTCCGCGACCGCCCGATCGCCACGCTGTCGGGCGGCCAGCAGCAGCGCGTCGCGATCGGCTCGGTGCTCACCCCGCACCCGAAGGTACTGGTCCTCGACGAGCCGACGTCCGCGCTGGATCCGGCGGCGGCGGAGGAGGTGCTGGCGGTGCTGCAACGCCTGGTCCACGACCTGGGGACGACCGTGCTGCTGGCGGAGCACCGGCTGGAGCGGGTGGTGCAGTACGCCGACCGGGTGATCCTCCTGCCGGGCCCGGGAGAGGCCCCGCGCATGGGCGCGCCCGCGGAGATCATGGCGGTCTCGCCCGTGCATCCGCCCGTGGTGGCACTGGGCCGGCTGGCGGGCTGGGACCCGCTTCCCCTGTCGGTACGGGACGCCCGCCGCCGGGCGACGGCCCTGCGGGCGAGCCTGGCCGGCGCGGAACCGGAGGGGCGCGGAGGAACCGCCCGGCCGCACCCGGCCCCTCCGGCGTCCGAGGAGCGGGGTCCGGGGCGGAGCCCCTCACGCGGCGGAGCCGCACAAGGCCACAGCGGGAAGGGGCGGGTGGGGGAAAGGCTCGCGCGCCTGCTGCGCCGCCGCGGCACGGAACCGGCCCGCACCGCCGAGGCCGCCGCCGGTGCCTCCGCCGGTGCCGTGGCCACCGTGGCCGGCCTCGGCGTCCGCCGCGCCCGCGTCGAGGCCCTCCGCCGCGTCACGCTCACCGTGTCCCCCGGCGAGACCATCGCCCTCATGGGCCGCAACGGCGCCGGCAAGTCCACCCTCCTCTCCGCCCTCGTCGGCATGATCGAGCCCACCTCCGGCACGGTGTCCGTCGGTGGCCGCACTCCTCACCGCACCCGCCCCCGCGACATGGTCCGCGAGGTCGGTCTGGTCCCGCAGGAGCCGCGCGACCTGCTGTACGCCGACACCGTCGCCGCCGAGTGCGCGGCGGCCGACAGCGACGCGGGCGCGGTCCCCGGCACCTGCCGGGCCCTGGTCGCGGAGCTGCTCCCGGGCATCCGGGACGACACGCATCCGCGCGATCTGTCCGAGGGCCAGCGCCTCGCCCTCGCCCTCGCCCTCGTGCTCACCGGGCGCCCTCCGCTCCTCCTCCTCGACGAGCCGACGCGCGGCCTGGACTACGCGGCGAAGGCCCGCCTGGTCGGGGTCCTGCGTTCCCTGGCCGCCGGGGGGCACGCGATCGTACTGGCGACCCACGACGTGGAGCTGGCCGCGGAACTGGCGCACCGCGTCGTGATCCTCGCCGACGGCGAGGTGGTCGCGGACGGCCCGACGGCCGACGTGGTCGTCTCCTCCCCCGCCTTCGCCCCGCAGGTCGCGAAGGTCCTCACCCCGCAGAAGTGGCTGACCGTCGCACAGGTGCGGGACGCGCTGGAGGAGGGAGCCGCATGAGCGACACCAAGCCGGTGCGTCCCCCACGCCCCGTACGCCCCCCACGCCCCGTACGTCTCGGCCCGCGCTCCGTCGCCGCGCTGCTGCTCATCAGCGTGATCGGCGTGATCGCCGTCGGCTGGCCGCTCCTCGCCGACCCCGCCTCCGAGCTCACCCGCGACCACTCCCAGGACGCCGCCTGGCTGCTCGCCGTTCTCCTCCCCCTCCTCGTCGCCGTGGTCGTCGCGACGATCGCCGACTCCGGGCTCGACGCGAAGGCCGTCGCGATGCTGGGCGTACTGGCGGCGGTCGGGGCCGCGCTGCGTCCGCTCGGGGCGGGGACGGCCGGCCTGGAGCCGATGTTCTTCCTGATGGTGCTGAGCGGGCGGGCCCTGGGCCCCGGTTTCGGCTTCGTGCTCGGCTCGGTGACGATGTTCGCGTCCGCGCTGCTCACCGGCGGGGTCGGGCCGTGGATGCCGTTCCAGATGCTGTCCATGGGCTGGTTCACCATGGGCGCGGGCCTGCTGCCGGGCGCGGAGCGGCTGCGCGGCCGGGGCGAACTGGTGATGCTGGCGGCGTACGGCTGCGCGGCCGCTTTCCTCTACGGCACGGTCATGAACCTCCAGGGGTGGACGTACATCGGCGGCCTCTCGACCGGCGTCTCCTTCCATCCCGGCGACCCGGTGCACGAGAACCTGGTCCGGTTCCTCGCGTACTGCCTCGCCACCTCCCTCGGCTGGGACCTGGGCCGGGCCGTGCTCACCGTCGTACTGACCCTCGGCATCGGTGCGCCCCTCCTGAAGGCGCTGCGCCGGGCCACGCGCCGCGCGGCCTTCGAGGCCCAGGCCACGTTCGAGGGCCCGCAGCGGTGACGGGACGCTGAGAGCCCCGCACGGCCCCGGTCCTCGACCGCGGCGGGCAGCGACCGCCGCACCACCCCGAGGCGGGTCCCCCCTCGCTCGCCTCCGCCCCTTCGGGAGCGGTGCGCCCCCGCGCCGTCGCCGGCGGCAGCCGCACGGACGCACTCCTGCAAGCGGATCCGGTCTGTCCGTTCCGGCGGTTGGTCAATAACGTTGCCCCGACCGCGTATTGCCTTCCGAGGGAGCACCCGACCATGTCCACGGCCCAGCAGGTCCCCGACATACTTTCGCCCGAGTTCGCCGAGAACCCGTACGCCGCCTACGCGGTGATGCGAAAGTCCGCGCCGCTGTTCTGGCACGAGACGATGCAGAGTTACGTCATCTCCCGGTACGAGGACGTGGAACGGGCCTTCAAGGACAAGGAGTCGGTGTTCACCACCGACAACTACGACTGGCAGATCGAGCCCGTGCACGGGAAGACGATCCTTCAGCTCAGCGGCCGGGAACACGCCGTGCGGCGGGCGCTGGTGGCCCCCGCGTTCCGGGGCAGGGACCTCCAGGAGATGTTCCTCCCGGTCATCGAGAGCAACGCCCGCGAGCTGATCGACACCTTCCGGGACCGGGGCGCGGCCGATCTGGTCGGTGCGTTCGCGACCCGCTTCCCGGTGAACGTCATCGCCGACATGCTCGGTCTCGACAAGGGGGACCACGCCAAGTTCCACCACTGGTACACCACGGTGATCGCCTTCCTCGGCAATCTGGCCGGTGACCCCGAGGTGGCCGCGGCGGGCGAGCGCACGCGCGAGGAGTTCGCCGAGTACATGATTCCGATCATCCAGGAGCGCCGGAAGGCGCCGGGGACCGACCTGCTGTCCACGCTGTGCGCGGCGGAGGTCGACGGGGTGCGGATGAGCGACGAGGACATCAAGGCGTTCTGCAGCCTGCTGCTCGCCGCCGGCGGCGAGACCACCGACAAGGCGATCGCGGCGCTCTTCGCCAACCTGCTCGCCCACCCCGACCAGCTCGCCGCGGTACAGAAGGACCGGAGCCTCATCGACCGGGCCTTCGCCGAGACGCTGCGCTTCTCTCCGCCCGTGCACATGATCATGCGCCAGACGGCGGCGGAGGTGACCCTCAGCGGCGGCACCGTCCCCGCCGGCGCCACCGTCACCTGCCTGATCGGCTCCGCCAACCGCGACGAGAGCCGTTACGCCGACGCGGACACGTTCAACATCTTCCGGGAGGACCTCAACGCGACGAACGCCTTCTCCGCGGCCGCCGACCACCTGGCCTTCGCCCTGGGGCGGCACTTCTGCGTCGGAGCCCTGCTGGCGCGGGTCGAGGTGCAGATCGGGGTGAACCAGTTGCTCGACGCGATGCCCGGCATCCGGCTCGCGGACGGCGCCGGGATCACCGAGCAGGGGGTGTTCACCCGGGGGCCGAAGGCCGTGCCGGTGGTGTTCACACCTGTCGGCTGAGGACTGCGGCCGCTCCCCGCGCCGGTGACCGGACGGTGGTCCAGGAGGCCCCGGCGCGGGGAGTGGCCAGTGGGGCACGGAGGTGGGAGCCGCAGGCGGGCGGAGCGCGCCCGCCCCCGGCTCCGCCGTTCCGGCCACCCCTGGGGCCATTGACCCGCTCTCGGGCGTCACCGTAGGGTGAAGCGCACCAACAGCGCTAATCGCCCATTAGGGTCACTATGGTTGCTATCTTCCGCGTCCGCCGCCGGGCAGCCGTCTTCGCCGGCTCGGTCCTTCTGGCCACGGGCCTCCCGTTCACCCTCTCGGCATGCGGTTCCACCGCGCCCCCGGCGGGGCAGCAGGCCGGCGAACCGGCTCTCGTCTCCCCCGGGCCCCTGGATTTCGGCCCCTCGCTCACCGAAACGCTGGAGGCCCAGGCCACGGCGCAGGACGCGGCGGCGCGGAAGGCCGTCGAACGCGAGGTCGCGAAGGCACCTGACCGGACTCCGGAATCCGGGCGGTCCGGCTCTGCCACGGACAGCCCGGGGGCGTGTACGACGGACCCGGCCGACCGGGCGGCCTGCCACAACCCGGGCGGGACGATCGATCCCGACGGCGGAGACCTGGACGGCGACGGCGTCTACGAGCCGCACGAGCCGGTCGGTCCCGGTTACAAGGACCCGCGCGCGTACGACGGCGGCAAGACGTCCGGCGAGACCCAGTGCGAGTGGCTGCGCTCCCGGGGCATCGCCTGCTGAGCGCCCGCCCCGGCTGCCCGCTCCCCATGACGGGCCGGGCGGACAGGCGTACGGCTCCCGCAGGTACCGCGCCTGCCTGCGCGGGCAGGCGCGGTACACGGGACGGCCGTGCCGGCCCGGCCCTCGACGGGCGGCGGTGACCGGCGCTTCGCCGCAGGCCCTAGTGGGACACGGGGGTGAAGGACACCGGCAGGGTGGTCAGGCCGCGCATCCAGATGGACGGGCGCCAGGTCAGCTCCTCCGGCTCGACCGCGAGCATCAGGTCGGGGAGCCGTTCCAGCAGGGCCTCGACGGCGGTACGGGCCATGACGTCGGCGAGCTGGGGCGCGGGGTAGGGGCAGCGGTGCTCGCCGTTGCTGAAGGACAGGTGCGAGGAATTGCCCTCCGCGCCGACGTGGCCCTCGGGCCAGATCTGCGGGTCGGTGTTGGCGGCCGCGAAGCCGAGCACCAGGCAGTCGCCGGCCTTGATGTGGCGGCCGCCGAGCTGGACGTCGCGGTCGGCCCAGCGGCCGATGAAGTTCTGGGTGGGGGTCTCCAGCCAGAGGACCTCGTTGAGGGCGTGCCCGACGCTGAGCCGCCCTCCGGAGACGTTCAGGGCGAACCGGTCGTCGGTGAGCAGCCGCCGCAGCGTGTTGCCGATCCAGTTCGCGGTCGGCTGCTGGGCGGCGGCGATGACGGAGATGAGGTCCTGGACGATCTCCTCGTCCGCCAGGCCCGCCGGGTGGGCGACCATGCGGGAGATGATGTCCGGGCCGGGCGCGACCCGCTTGTCCACGACGAGCTGCTGGAGACGCTCCCCCACGCGCGCGTAGGCGGCCACCGGATCGTCGCCCTCCGACGCGTCGAGGGACATCCGCAGGTCCTCGACCAGGTCGTCGGTGTCGGTGCCGTGGGCCGGCATGCCGCACATCTGGACCACCGCGCGCATCGGCAGGGCGTGGGCGTACGCCGACATCAGTTCGGTCTGGCCGCTGCCCGAGAACCGGTCGATGAGCTCGTCGGCGATCCGGCGGCAGTTGTAGCCGAGCTCGAACTGGTCGACGGCTTCCAGGGCGTCGCTGATCACGCCGGCGCGCCGCTGGTGCTCGGCGCCCTCGGTGAACAGGACCGAGGGCTGGTAGCCGACGAAGGGCAGCAGCGGCCAGTCGGCGGGAATGGAGTCCCACTGGTTCCAGCGCCGGGAGTCGCGGGCGAACAGCTCGTCGTGACGGGTGACGTAGGAGACCTCGGAGTAACCGAGGACCAGCCAGGCCGGGATGTCGCCGTCGAGCAGCACCGGGGCCACGGCTCCGTGTTCGCGCCGCATCGCCCGGTACAGCTCGGAGGGGGTCTGCTGGTACTGGAGGCCGCTGAGCCTGATCGCGCCCGGCTGGTGCGCGGGGCAGCCCGGCGGAGGCGTCACCGCGGAGGCGGAGGCGGTGAGGTCGCTCATGAGGTCGTCTCCTGTGCCAGAGCCAGTTTGTAGAGGTGGTCGACGAGGGTGATCAGGACGTGCTTGCCGTCGCTGCGCACGCGGGCGTCGCAGTCGAGCAGCGGAATGTGGGCGGGCAGCGACAGCGCCTGGCGGATCTCGTCCAGGGAGTAGTACGCGGCGTCGTCGTCGAACCGGTTGACGGCGACGACGAACGGCGTCCTGTGGTGTTCGAGCCGGTCGATGGCGTACCAGGAGTCGCTCATGCGCCGGGTGTCGACCAGGACGACCGCGCCGAGGGTGCCGGAGAACAGCCGGTCCCACAGGAACCAGAACCGTTCCTGTCCGGGGGCGCCGAACAGGTAGAGCACCATGGTCTCGTTGAGGCTGATCCGCCCGAAGTCGAAGGCCACCGTCGTGGTGGTCTTCTGGGCGACCCCCGATGTCTCGTCGACGCCGACACCGGCCTGCGTCATGTACTCCTCGGTGTTCAGCGGGCGTATCTCGCTCACGGACCTGACCAGCGTGGTCTTGCCCACGCCGAACCCGCCGACGACGACGATCTTCAGTCCGGTGTCGGCGGCATCGGCGAGCGGTGTGCGCTCCGGCGCCGGGGAGGTCGCCTCAGAGATTGCGGAGTCCATGCAGCACCTCCTTCAGCAGGGCGGATTCGGGCAGGTCGGCGGCGGCCGCGGCACGAGGACGGCGGGCGGTGATCCGTCCGGCGTCCAGCAGGTCCTCCAGGAGGATCCGTACGACGGTGATGGGCAGTTGCAGGTCGGCGGCGATCTCCACCACCGCGGCGGGGTGACGGCACAGGGTGAGGATGCGGACGTGCTCCGACTGCATGCCCGGCGTCGGGTCGCACTCGCTGACCACCAGGGTGACCAGATCGAACACCGCGGTGTCCACGGGGCGGCTGCGGCCACCGGTCACCGTGTAGAGGCGGTCCGGAGACCCGGTGTCGACGGGGCGGCGGATCATGACGTCGGGGTGTCCTGCGCACTGGTGCGGGGTTCGGCCCGCAGGTGCTCACCGATCTGCTCGACCAACTCGCTCATGTTGTGCCCGACCACGCCCGGGTCGGCGCCGTCGCCGGCCACGACGGCGAGGTGGGCGCCCTCGCCGGCCTCGACGATGAGCAGCAGCCCACCGCGGAACTCGGCCATCAGGTGGTTGACGCCTCCGGTGCCGTCACCGAACTCCACCGAGGCACCGTGCGCGAGGGCCTGCATTCCGGAGGAGATGGCCGCGAGCTGGTCGGCCTGGTCGAGGGTGAGGTGGCTGCTGCGGCACAGCTTGAGGCCGTCGCGGGAGAGCACCAGGGCGTGCCGGGTGCCGGGGGTGCGCTCCACGAGGTTGTCCAGGAGCCAGGTCAGGCTGGTGTCGGTGGTCTGCACGGTGGTCATGGGCCGGTGCGGCGCGGTGCTCCGGTCGGCCCGTGCCTCCAATCTCAAGGGTCATGGGAAAGGTCGGTCGTCTGCGGGACGGCAGCGCGCGGAGATGCGGCGCGCGGAGGTGGGACCGTGGCGCTCAGGCGGGCGGGCGCGGGTCCTTGCGGCGCTGGGACTGGTGGAAGGCGCCGAAGCTCGACCCGGCGTTGCGGGCGGGCGGGGCGGGCCGGGCGTCCGGGGTCTCGGGGCGCTTCTGGTCCGCGGCGGCCATCGTGCGTCCCGGCGGGCGTACCGGAAGGCCGCCCGCGGTCGCGGGGCGCTGTGCCCTCCCGGTGGCGTCGGTGCGCGCGGGCGCCGGCGGGAAGGCGGGCACCGGCGGGGTCTCGGGGGCCGGCGGGAGCGCCGGCCGCGGGGCGGGCTCGGACAGCGGCGCGGGACGGCCGCGGGGGCCGTGGGCGTCCGGGCCGGTACGGGGCCGGGACACGCTGCTGGGCCAGCAGCTGCGGCGGGAGCAGCACCACCACTCCGGTGCCGCCCCGGGAGGAGGGCCGGTAGTTCACGGAGATGCCGTACTTGGCGGCCAGGATGCCGACCACCGCCAGGCCGAGCCGGGTGCCCTGAAGGGCCGCCAGGTCGGTGGACCGGCCCGACACGGCTTCCACGGCGCGGCGCATCGCGGCGTCGGCCATGCGCAGGCCGCTGTCCTCGATGGTGACCACGATGCCGGCGCTGCGCTCCTCCACGTACACGTGGACCTCGTCGATGGGCGGCGAGAAGTTCGCGGCGTTGTCCATGAGTTCGGCCAGCAGGTGCATCACGCCCTCGGCCGCGAAGCCCGCGACCGCGGCGGTGCTGGCCGAGTGCAGCCGTACCCTGCGGAAGTCGGCGATGCGGCCGACCGCGCCGCGCAGGACGCTCTCCATGACGATCGGCTTGTTCCACGCCCGGCTCGCCCGGCCGCCCATCAGAATGGCCAGCCGGTCGGTGAGCAGCCCGAGTTGCGAGGTGCTGTGGTCCAGCTTGAGCAGGTCGCTGAAGACATCGGCTCCGTGCCGGTCCTGCATCTCGCGCAGGTCGGCCAGCATGCTGACGGCCCTGGCCTGCACCCGGCCCAGCGCCTTGGCGCTGGCGGCCTGCGCGGCGGCCGCGCGGCGCTCGCTGACGCCGAGTTCGCGCACCATCTGCTCCAGCAGCGCCCGCAGCCGTTCCTCAGCGGGCAGGTCCAGTCCGGCGAGGACCGTGTCGGCGGAGGCGCCCTGGCGCAGTGCCGCCACGGCTGCGGGCAGCGCGGTGGCCGTCAGGCGCTCCAGGTCGGCCGCGCCCCGGGTCATCCGCTGTACGGCTGCCCTGTGGTCGGCTTCCGCCGCCGCCGTACGGCGGGCCGTCTCACCCAGTTCGGTGGTGAAGACGCGCAGCAGGTTCTCCAGCTGGGGGTCGGCGGGCCGCTGGGCGGAAGCGAGCGCTTCGCCGGTGTCCGAACCGTCGCGCAGGCGCTGGACCATCTGCGGCAGCGTGACGTTCACCAGGTGCGCGGTGTCACCGGTGCTGCGGGTTATTCGCTCGCGCAGTGCGGTCTGCTCCTCGTGGGCCGCGCGCCTGGCGGCGGCGAGCCGTTCGGTCAGTACCGCGGCGACGACGGAGAGCGCGAGGACGCACAGGACGCCGGCGGCGGCCGTACCGAGCACCCACGGGCGCGCCTCGTCCGGAGCGGCCCCCACCGCGGCGCCACCGGCCGCGGCGGCGACGACGAGACCTGCTACCGGCGCAGTCCAGGGCGGCCGCCGTTTCGATGCGCGGCGCGGGCGGACGGCGGCAGGCATGGTCATAGCGCGGATCCCTCAGACGGTGTGTGGGGGTGACCGGCCGGCAGCGGAGACACCATGTGGTGGCGGAGCAAGGAGAGTTGACGGTGATGTTCCGCTGGGCCGTGGCCATGGTAACCACGGAACGTGATGCACCAGGGCCACGTCCGCCTTTGCCCCCGGCTCCTGCGGAGATCGTCCCGTTTTGCCCCGCCCGACTGAAATAGTCGGTCCAGCAGATCAACTGGACTGGATCGGCGGGGAAAGGGGATCCGGGCAACAGAATCAGCAGCGGGCCGTGACCCACCGCCCCGACGGGGGCCGGGGCGGTGGGCGGAAGTCGTGCCGGTGCGCGCCTACTTCGGCGTACCGGAGCCGGATCCCGCGCTGCCCGCCGGGACTTCCCTGCCGTCGGACCTGCCGGCGCCGGGGAGCGGAGCTCCGGGCGCGGGCAGCTGCGGCGCGGACGACGGCTGCGGCGCGGGCGGCCCGGACGACGGCTGCGGCACGGACGGCAGCTGCGGCACGGGCCGGAGGAGCTTGCGCGGGCCGGCCAGGACGTACGTCAGGCCGAAGCCCGCGCCGACCACCGCCGCCCCGCCCACCGCGTCCAGCACCCAGTGGTTGGCGGTGGCGACGATCGCGCACACCGTGAAGAGGGGGTGGAGCAGGCCCAGCAGCTTCATCCACGGCTTCGGCGCGATCAGGACCACGACCAGCCCGCACCACAGCGACCAGCCGAAGTGGAGGGAGGGCATCGCCGCGTACTGGTTGGTCAGGGCGGTCAGCGCGCCGTACTCCGGGCTCGCGAGGTCCTGCGGGCCGTGGATCGTGTCGATGTAGCCGAGCCCCGGCACCAGGCGGGGCGGCGCCAGCGGGTAGAGCCAGAAGCCGACCAGCGCGAGCACGGTCGCGAACCCCAGCGAGCTGCGGGCCCAGCGGTAGTCGGCGGGGCGGCGGGCGTACAGCAGGCCGAGGATCGCCAGCGGTACGACGAAGTGGAACGACGAGTAGTAGAAGTTGAAGAAGGCTTCCAGCCAGTCCGTCTTCACCACCGCGTGGTTGGCCCAGCGCTCGATGTCGATGTGCAGGAACCGCTCCACCGAGACGATCTGCCGGGCGTGCTCCTCGGCGGTGGCGCGCCCGCCCGCCGCGGCGGTGCGCACCTGCGAGTAGAGGGAGTAGCCGGCGCGGATCAGCAGCAGTTCGAGCAGCAGGTTGGGGCGAGTCAGCACCCGGCGCCAGAACGGCGCCAGCGGCACCCGGCTCCAGCGGGCCGGCGCCGGCGCCGCGCAGTCGGTGGGGACGGGCCGGCTCCAGTACGGCGAGGTCCGCGACACGAAAGGCACCGCGCAGGCCGCCGCCACCGCCGCCACCAGCAGCGCGTTGTCGCGGACCGGCACGAGCGGCGCCACGTTCGGCAGCAGCATCGTGCCCGGCAGCGTCATCACCAGTACGACGGCCGTCGGCCACACCATGCGGTCCGATGCCCGCCTGCCGACCCGTCCGACCACCGCGAGCAGCACCCACAGCAGCTGGTGCTGCCAGGCCGTCGGCGACACGGCGACCGCGACGCAGCCGGTCAGCGCCACGGCGAGCAGCAGCTGGCCGTCCTGGGCGTAGCGGACCGCGCGGCGCAGTCCCAGGACGACGACGGCCGCGGCCAGCAGGAGGAGGAGGGCGATCTCCAGCGGGCCTTCCAGGCCGAGCCGCAGCAGCGCTCCGTGCAGTGACTGGTTGGCGAGGCTGTCGGGGCGCGCGCCGAGCCCGGCGCCGGCCATGTGGTGCACCCAGTACGTCCAGGAGTCCTGCGGCATCGCCGCCCAGGCCAGGCCCGAACAGACGGCGAACGTGGCGCCCGTGGTGAGCGCGGCGCGTCTTCGTCCCGTCAGCCACAGCAGCGGCGCGAACAGCAGCACGGTGGGCTGGAGGGCGGCGGCGATCCCTATGAGGACGCCGGAACCGCGTTCCCCGCGCGCCTGGAAGCAGCCGAGGAGGACGAAGAGGACGGGGATGACGCTGGTCTGGCCGAGGTGGAGCGTATTGCGCACGGGCAGCGACAGCATCAGCAGGCTGATGGCGACGGGCGCGGCGAGCAGCGCGGTACGCCGCGAGACGGGCCCCGGCAGGGCGCGGGCGGCGACCACGCCCAGTACGGCGACGAGCAGCAGCGTCCCGAAGGTCCAGGCCACACCGAGGCTCTGCTCGGCCGAGCGGGCGAGCGGTTTCAGGACGAGGCCGGCGAAGGGCGTGCCGTTGAAGCGGTCGGTGTCGTAGAGGGAGCCGGTGACGTGCAGCACACCCCGGTCGCCGATCCAGGTCTCCAGATCGGTGAAGCGCTCGCCCGGCGGCGTGCGCAGGACCGTCGCGACCTGCCGCACCGCCAGTGCGGCCACGACGGCCCACAGCACGATCCGTGCCGCGCCGACCCTGCCACCGGCGCCGATCGTACCGACGGCTCCGCCCGGTCCGCCCCGCTCCGCATTCGCCATGTCGCGCCGACCCTCCCCACCTGTCCCGCACCCGCGTGCACGGTGCGTAGAGCGTCGCACTGCCCCGTACGGAAGACGCAGGCAACCCCCGATTCGCCTGGCCGTCATCCGGTTTTGTCCGAAGGACGACTCCTTCCACGATCCTCGTTCCACCGGTGGAGCGCGAGATGGATCACAGACGAGGGGTGCGGGGCAGACCCGGTGTACGGCACGTTTGCCCAGCTGGCGGGTGGTCGGGTGAACGAAGAGCGATCAACTCCGCACCATCCGTAAAGACCGGTTAAGCACCTATGGTCTTTTTGGGCCGCCCCGACGAGGCGGCTCATGCCGTGCCGTCCCACACGAGAAAGCGCAGGCGGGCAAATTCGTGCCGACCCCCACACCCGTTGACCCCCGATCCGCCATCACCGACACCCCCGACATCACCGTCACCGATCCCGCGATGGTCAGGCGGGCGGTGAAGGCGGCCGCCCTGGGCAACGCCATGGAGTGGTTCGACTTCGGCGTCTACAGCTACATCGCGGTGACGCTCGGGAAGGTCTTCTTCCCCTCCGGCGACCCCACCGCGCAGTTGCTGTCGACGTTCGGAGCATTCGCGGCGGCATTCCTCGTACGGCCCGTCGGGGGCATGGTCTTCGGCCCGCTCGGCGACCGCGTCGGCCGCCAGAAGATCCTCGCCATCACCATGATCATGATGGCGGCGGGCACCTTCGCGATCGGCCTGATCCCGTCGTACGCGACGATCGGCATCTGGGCGCCCGCGCTCCTCTTCCTGGCCCGCCTGGTCCAGGGCTTCTCGACGGGCGGCGAGTACGGCGGCGCCTCCACCTTCATCGCGGAGTACGCGCCCGACAAGCGCCGCGGCTTCTTCGGCAGCTTCCTCGAATTCGGCACCCTCGCCGGCTACATCGGCGGCGCCGGCCTGGTCACCCTGATGACCGCCCTGCTCAGCGCCGACGACCTGGTCTCCTGGGGCTGGCGCATCCCGTTCCTGATCGCGGGCCCGATGGGCATCATCGGCCTCTACCTGCGCCTGCGCCTCGAAGAGACCCCGGCCTTTGCCCGGTTGGAGAAGGAGGCGCGTGCGGACCAGGCGGCCCGCAAGGAGAAGGCGGGCCTGAAGGACACGCTGATCGGACAGTGGCGGACGATGCTGCTGTGCATCGCGCTGGTGCTCGTCTTCAACGTCACCGACTACATGCTGCTCTCGTACATGCCGACGTACCTCACCGAGCAGCTGGAGTACGACGCGACGCACGGCCTGCTGGTGGTCCTCGGCGTGATGGCGCTGATGATGTGCGCGCAGCTCTTCATGGGCCGTCTCACCGACCGCGTCGGCCGCCGTCCGGTGATCGCCGCGGGCTGCGCCGGTTTCCTGGTCCTGTCCGTGCCCGCCCTGCTGCTGATCCGCCAGGGTTCGCTGCTCGCCATCGCACTCGGCATGGGCACGCTGGGACTTCTGCTGGTCTGCTTCACCTCGTCGATGCCGTCCGCGCTGCCCGCGCTCTTCCCGACCAGGGTGCGCTACGGCTCGCTGTCGATCGGCTTCAACGTCTCGGTCTCGCTCTTCGGCGGCACGACGCCGCTGGTCGTCACCGCGCTGATCGGCGCGACCGGCGACATGATGATGCCCGCCTACTACATGATGGCCGCGGCCGTCGTCGGCGGCATCGCGGTGTTCTTCATGACGGAGAGCGCCCGCAGGCCCCTGCCGGGTTCGCCGCCGTCGGTCGCCACGCAGGAGGAGGCCCGCGAACTGCGGGCTTCGTACGGCAGGATGGCCGCATGAGCATCGTGAAGATCAATGTGCTGAGTGTGCCCGCCGAGCAGCGCGAGGTACTGGAGAAGCGGTTCTCGGCGCGGGCCGGGTCCGTGGAGAACTCCGACGGCTTCGAGTGGTTCGAACTGCTGCGGCCCGTCGAGGGCACCGACCAGTACCTCGTCTACACCCGGTGGGCCGACGAGGCGTCGTTCCAGGCCTGGATGGAGGGGCCGATGAAGGCCGCCCACCAGGGTCCGGGCGCGGGTGAGGGCGGCGAGCGTCCCAAGCCCGCCGCCTCCGGTTCCACGCTGTGGTCGTTCGAGGTGGTCCAGCAGGCCGCGCCCAAGGGCGCTTAGGTCTCCCGCAGCGGCAATTCGCCCCCGGGCCGCGCCGGCCCGGGGACGGCACCGGCCACTGCCCGGCTTCGGCCCTGTGCCCCGTACCCGGACCGATCCGGTACGGGGCACAGCCGTTTCAGCGCTCCCGGACCGGCGACCGCTCAGTCGAAATACGATTCGAGCGTGCCGCGGCGCCGGACGTCGAGTGTCGCGCAGTGGAACGAGCCGCCGAACGGCGCGTAGTGCAGCAGGTCACAGGGGATCGGCTCGAACCCCCACGCTTCGAGCGCGCGCAGCATGCCGGTGTGGTGCCGCTCCGCGATCACCCGTTTCTCGTCGACCATGAGAATGTTCATGCTGAGCCACTTGCCGCACATCGAGGTGACCTTGAGCAAGCGCTCGTCGATCGGGTCGGGCTCGGGAGCGATCAGGACGTCCCACGAACTCAGGACGTCGGGCAGACGGTCGACGTCGATGTATTCGGGATTGACCAGCACCTTGCCGGGCGCGAGCACGAGGAACGTCGTGTCGATGTGCATGGGCGTGCGGCAGCGGCTCTCGATCTCGTGGATGCGGTAGCCGGAGCCGAGATGACGGCGCAGCCAGTCGATGCCCATGCCGTTGGTGACGTTGCTCCGCGTGACGAACACATCGCGTCCCGCGCGCACGAAATCCGCCGCGTCGAACACCGGCTCGAACTCGGTGAGGATGTAACGCATGGGCTCACCGGCCGCGGGGACACGGAAATCCACCTCGAACAGTTCGTCGGTGAGCTGTGGTTTCGGTGCCGCCGTCCAGCGCGCGCCGCGCCGGAAATAGTCCTTGAGGATCGTGCGGTAGGAGTGCGTCTCGAAATACCGGCACGGCCACGCCATCGGGGTCTCGATGATCTCGTCGCCGATCACGAGCATGCTGTCACGCGGACAGGTGTTGCAGAAGCCGCGCGACGACCAGTCGGGGGTGCTGAAGCGCTGTCTGTGGTCGACCGCGTCCGGGCGCGTGACCGTGACGCCGAGGGACCCCAGGAGGGCGATGAACTGGTCGAGTTCCTGCTGCGCCCGTTCGATCAGCGCGCGCGGATATTTGAAACCGGCGGCAAGTCCCTGCAACCGCGCCGCCCATGGCGGGATGTTGCAGGTCACGACCGGATGATGGGAGGGAATCGTCGCGCCGTCGAGACGCCCGACAATGATCTCCTCCAGTGGATCCCATTCGTTGTGCGAACTGACCGGCGAAACGAGGGATTCCGCAGCGTTGGCGTCGGGCTTCTGCACTGTCGCCATGCTCAACCGCTTTCGGTCGCAGAATTCAGTGGCTCATTACATCCAGTACGTTACCCAAAGCGAATGCGCAGAGCTGTTCGCGGCACCGGGCAGATAATTCTGCCCGGTGCCGCGAACAGCCGGAACCTCATATCCGCAGAAGACGCTCCGTCACTTCGCGGTACGTACGCAGGGCCACCCGCAGTTCCTCCGTCTCGGCCTCGCGGTCCCTGCCCGCCCAGGCCGTGCGGAGGGAGCCGCGCCGTTCGGCCACGGCTTCGGTCAGGCAGCGGGCCGCCTCCTCGAAGACGCTGTCGGCCTCCTCGACCGAGCGTCGCGGGCCGTCCACGAAGGCGTTGACTGCCTGCTGGAGGCGCAGGGCCAGCTTGTCGCGTTCGCCGTGCGGCAGGAGCCCATGAGGGGCGGGTTCCTGAGCGGCCGCCGCGGAGGCGGAGGCGGTCTCGTGACCGGGGCTGTGACCGGGACCGGGGCCATGACCGGTTTCGTGACCGGGTTCTGTCGTCGCGTGCCGGGCGGTCTGCCCGGGCACGGTGAGCGGCGGTGGCGGCGGCTGCGGGGGGTGCTGCTGCGGTTGCTGCTGCGACGGCGGCTGCTGCCGCTGTGCACGGTTGGCCGCGTCGGTCTCGTACGTCATTACGCGCCACTTCCCTTCGCGTGGTGGCCCCGGCCCGGCGACCACGAGACGTGGGAGCGGGCCCGGCCGGAACGGTCACGGTCACGGTCGCCGGCGTGGTGCGGACGGTGCCGGCCGCTGTCCGCCGGCTTGGCGGTGACCAGCGCCTCGAAGAGCTCACGCGCGTCGAGCATGGCCTCGCGCATCTGCTCCGTACTGCTGTCGGTGTGCGCCGCACGGTGGATCCTGCGGTAGCCCTCCACATGTCCCGCGTGGTGCACGGAGAGCGCGGAGACCTGCTCGTCGTACTGTTCGTCGGCCGGGAACCCACGGTCGGCCGCGAGCCGTGCCAGCAGCCGGTCGGCCTCGGCGGCGGCCTGGCGCGGGGAGTCCACGAACTGCTCCTGGACACCGGCCCATCGGGCGACGTACTGCTCACGCGTCTCGGGGGGCAGCGGCCGCGGTTCCAGCGACCCGTACCGCTTCACGCGCTCGTCGAGCTCGCGCTCGGCCGCCTTGGTGTCACCGTCGTGGCGGGCCACGGCCCTGTCGTACTCGGGGCCGAATCGCCTCTTGAGCCCGCGACCGCCGCCGCCCCTGCCCGGTCCGGCGACGACGAAGACGGCGACGACGGCGATGACGACCACCGCCAACAGGGCGATGATCCAGAGTGTGGACATGGCTGCCTTCCCGGTTCTCGTTCCGTCAACGGCTTGTTACGCAGCGGGTTGCCCGTAATCCGTTGGCCAAACGGCCGGGCGCTCCGGTACAGACGTGACCATGACCTGGAACGTGACCCCTGAGCGCTACGACACCTCTGAGGCGACGGCGCTGCGCCGCGCCTACTACGACGAGGTGGCCAGCCGCTACTGGGGTCGCCCCGCGACCGCGCGGGAGGTGGACGAAGGGCTCGCCGGCGACGGCGTCGAGCGGCTCACGGCGCCCACGGGCGAGTTCGTCGTCGGCCGGTACGACGGCGCGGCCGCCGCCTGTGCCGGGCTGCGCGTGATGGACCCGGACACCGCCGAACTGACGCGGGTGTACGTACGCCCCGCCTTCCGCGGCACCGGCGGCGGCGCCCTGCTGCTGGGCGCGATCGAGACGGCGGCCCGCGGCTTCGGCGTCAAGCGCGTCCGGCTGGACACCCGCGACGACCTGGTGGAGGCGCGGGCGCTGTACACCCGGCACGGGTACGCCGAGGTCCCGGCGTTCAACAACGGCCCGTACGCCGAGCACTGGTTCGCCAAGTCCCTTTAGCCCCGCAGGGCGGCCCGGCCGCCGTGGGAGCGGGTGCCACGGGACTCGGAGCGCGACGGGTCTCAGAGCGTGTGGTCGGACCTGGGCGCCGGGGCGTACGGGCGCTCCTCGTCGGAGCCGCTCACCTCGGCGCTCAACTCCTTGACCAGCTTGATCAGATCGGTCGGCCGGTCGGGTCCCCACCAGTCGCCGAGCTTGCCCCACAGGGGCGTGGCCGCGGTCGCGGCGAGCATGTACGCCGTGACGACCCAGGACAGGTGCTCCATGCCGCCGAGTTCACTGACGATCGTCGGCAGGGCGGTCGAGACGATGGTCTGGTCGAGCGCGGCGAGCAGCATGCCGAGGAGCAGCGCTCCGATGGCTACGAGAATGGTCCGCCGGCTGTCACCCGTGCCTGTGCCGGGGCCGGCGGCCGGGGCCGCGGCGGGGGCGCCGCCCGGTTGCTGGGCCATGGACTTCTCCTCGGGTCCCCTGGGAGTCGTGCACCCTTTCCATCCTGGGTGGTGCGGGCGGATACAGCCTGCCGAGCGGAGCGCACCTGCTGGGAATCCCCCGGCGGATCTGCATAATCGCTGGCAGTTCGAAGGAGGGGACCCAAGATGAACGGACACATATGTCCCGAGTGCGGTACGGGCCGGGGGGCCGCGTCCGACGACGCGGGCAGACCCGGCTGCGGGTGCGCGGAGCGTACGGCCCGGGCCGTACGGGCCGAGCGGTCGGCCGAGATCGCCGCGGCGGAGGATTTCGATCCGCTGCGGATACGCCCGTACGTGACGCTTCAGGAGACGGACGCCGGGGCGCCGTTGCCGTCGTCGTCGTACGCGGGGCCTGGGGGCGAAGCGGCGATGACGATGCCGCCGGAGGTGCTGGACGGGCCGGGGGGCGGGCCCGGGGACGATGCCACCGGCGCCGCCGGCACCACTGCCCTCATGGGCGCCGTGCCGTCGTACGGACCTCCGTCCGGCGCGGGCCCGGCACACGGCTCCGGCTCCGGCGGGGAGCCGCCGGAGCCCCGCGGGCGGCAGCGCAAAGGGCCGGTGCCGTGGCTCGCGGTGGGGGCGGCCGCTGCCGCGGTCGTGGGCACCGCGGTCTTCGCGGGCGGACTGTTCTCCGGGGACGACGAGCGGGAGCGCGCACTGCCGGACACGGTGACCGGCGTGCCGAGCGCGAGCGACGGCCCCGAGACGTCCGCGTCGGAGTCCGGCGCAGGGTCGCGGTCTCCGACTCCCTCGCCGTCGGCCTCGGCCTCCGCGTCGGTCTCCCCGTCCGCCTCCGCGTCCACGTCCACGTCCGCAGAGGCGTCCGCACCGGTGTCCGCCTCCGCATCCGCCTCGCGCTCGGCCGCCGCGTCCCCGAGCGCTTCCGCCGGCTCGTCGAAGCCGGCCGCGCCGGCGACGCCCTCCGCCGTACGGACCACCACCACGGCGGAGGAACCGCCGGAGCCCGCCGCCACGCTGAGGAGGGGCGACCGGGGCCCCGAGGTCGCGGAACTCCAGGACAGGCTGGCGCAGCTCTGGCTCTACCGCGGCCGGAGGAACGGTCGCTTCGACGGCCGGGTGGAGGAGGCCGTGCGTACGTACCAGTCGTACAAGTACATCCAGGGCGACCCGGAGGGAACCTACGGCCCCCACACCCGCCGCGCGCTGGAGGCGGAGACGGAGGAGCCCTGACGGGCCATGGCGTTCGCGCCGCGGCGCAGCCTCCGCCGGCGCCCCGGCAGGGGGCGGGGTGGCGCTGCCCCCGACTCTTTTGTATCGTGATGGAACAAAGTGGCCTCCGCTCGTTTTCCCTGACCGGCGGGCGGGGCCGCTTGTTCTCTTCCCTCCGCGCTCTGGAGTACGCCGATGCCGGCCAGCACCGTTCTGAACGCCCACGCGCTCCTCCTGGACATGGACGGCACGCTCGTCAACTCCGACGCCGTCGTGGAGCGCGTCTGGCGCCGCTGGGCCGAGGCGCACGGCCTGGACCCGGAAGAGGCCCTCAAGGTCGTCCACGGCCGTCAGGGGTACGCCACCATGGCCGTCCTCCTCCCGGAGCGCCCCGTCGAGCAGAACCACGCCGACAACCGCGAACTCCTCGCCCAGGAGACCGCCGACGTCGAGGGCGTCGTGCCCGTCCCCGGCGCCCCCGCCTTCATGGCCGCGCTGGCCGGCCTGCCGCACGCCCTGGTGACCTCGGCCGACGAGGGGCTGGCCCAGGCCCGTATGACGGCCGCCGGGCTGCCGATGCCGCGCACCCGCGTCACCGCCGAGCTGGTGGGCGCGAGCAAGCCGGACCCCGAGGGCTTCCTGAAGGGCGCGGCGGAGCTGGGCCACGCCCCGGCCGACTGCATCGTCTTCGAGGACTCCGAGGCGGGCATCACGGCGGGCAGGGCGGCCGGGATGCGCGTGGTGGGCGTGGGGCCGCGCGCGGCCGTCCACGCCCCGACGGTGCACGTGAACGACCTCACGCAGGTACGGATCGAGGCCCTGCCCGACGGCACGCTGCGGCTGCACGTCACCGCCTGAGAGCGGGCGGACGCCGGGGCGCGCCCGAGGGCGGCCGCCCGGTA
The DNA here is from genome assembly GCF_001049855.1 of Streptomyces sp. Wb2n-11. NCBI lineage: Bacteria > Bacillati > Actinomycetota > Actinomycetes > Kitasatosporales > Streptomycetaceae > Streptomyces > Streptomyces sp. Wb2n-11. The sequence goes on along the minus strand of NZ_CVPB01000001.1, from coordinate 4,920,421 downwards.
CCGGGCCTTCGGGAAGCCGGCCCGGTGCGAACAGCGCCGCTCGGGTTGGGCCCGTCCGGGGCGGGCGTGCCCCGGCCCGCACCGGCAGCCGCCGAATCGCGCGCCGGCAGGGCTGTGCGGGCGGCGCCGGGACGGACCGGCGGCAGCGGAGGCAGGGGCGGGCCGGGAAGCGGCCGAGGGGCGGCGGTCAGCCGACGGCGGCCTCGTACAGGCTGAACGCCGCCAGTGCCAGCATCAGCGCCGCCGCCACCTTCGTGATCAGACTCAGGGGCACGTACTTCATGAGCGTGCGGCCGCCCACGATGCCGATGCCCGCGACCGCCCACAGGGCCAGCACCGCGCCGATGCCCACGGACACCGGGTTGTCGTAGCGGGCCGCCAGGGTGGCCGTCATGATCTGCGTGAGGTCACCGAACTCGGCGACCAGGATGAGCATGAAGCCCGCGCCCGAGACCTTCCAGAAGGACTGGTCGGCGGGGGCCTTGACCTCCTCCTCGCCGTCGTCCTTCTTGAAGAGCAGCACCATCGCGCCCGCGAGGAAGAGGACGCCCACGACGGCCTGCACCAGCCGGTGCGGCAGCAGGGTCAGTACGCTGCCCGCCGCGATGGCGAGGGCCACGTGGACGGCGAAGGCGGCCGCGACGCCCGCGAAGACGTACGACGCGCGGTAGCGGGTGCCGAGCATGAGACCGGCCAGGGCGGTCTTGTCGGGGAGTTCGGCGAGGAAGACGGTGCCGAAGGTGATCGCCATGATGGTGAAACTGATCACGGGGGTGGGGTTCCTCAATCGGTCGGGCTGCCCGCGCCGAGGGGAACCTGCGTGAATCAGGGGTCGCTTCGGCACGGCAGCGTCGTGGAAAGACAACAACACTGCGGCCGAAGGTCTCGCTGGCGGACGTGGTTCCGTGTCCGCCTCCGGGCGCCGGCTGAGGCGTGCTCAGCAGTATGTCGACGGTCCGGCGAAGAGCTACTCCCCTTCTGCTCCGTACAGGGTACGCGAACGGGCTCCGGCCCCCTCAGGCCCCTTGGTCCCGGTGCAGCCGCCCCCGCGCCACCAGTTCCAGCACCGCCGCCACCGCGATCGCCTGCACCGCCATCAGCGCGACCAGCACGAACAGCTGCACCACCCCGGCGAGCAGCGGCGAGGCGCCGCCCAGCAGCATGCCGACGAAGGCGCCCGGCAGTGTGACCAGTCCCACCGTCCTGGTCTGGTCGAGACCCGGCAGCAGCGCGTCCGAGGCGGCGGGGCGGGCGATCTCCAGCCGGGCCTCGCGGTCGACGAGGCCGAGCGCCAGGCCCGCCTCCACCTCCCCGCGCCGTACCGCGAGCTCGTCGAGCGCCCGCCGCCCGCCCAGCACCGTCGCGGTGAGCGCGCCGCCGATGAGGATGCCGGTGACGGGGACGAGCGCGATGCCGTCGACCGGTACGAGCCCGGTGAGCACGAGCGCGGCCACCACGGGGACGACGCCCGCGCCGATCGGCACGGCGGCCCACCACCAGGTGCCGTTGGGAGTGACGCGGCGCCCGGCGGTGCGTACGGCGACGGCGTACATCAGGGCGAGGAAGGCGAGCAGCAGCCATCCGGAGCGCACGACCCAGCCGATCAGGAGGGACACGGCGGCGAGCTGGACGGCGGCCCGCAGGCCGGCGGTGGCGACGGAGCGGGCCCGGCCGCGGGATCCGTCGCCGGAGAGGCGGGCGCAGGCGACGACGGTCACCGCGACCGCGAGCAGCACGGCGAGGGCGGCTCCGAGCACGGGGCCGACGGGCAGCAGGACGTTGCCCGCTGCGGCGAGGGGCGGCGCTGACGAGGCGGTCACCGCCCAACTCTAGGGCGGTGGAGGAACGGTGCCGGAACGCCGGAACCCTTGATGTGACGTGTTCATGTCGTCACGCTGTTACCCGGCGCCCATCCCCCGGTAACCCGGCGCCGCCACGATGACCGGGCCCGGCGACGGGCAGTCCGGTCGGTCCCCACCACAAGGGAGTTCACATGTCAGGTGTCTACGCGCGTCGAGTGCCGCTCCGCACGCCCCGAACGCTCCGAATACCGCGCCGGATCGCCGTACTCACCGCGTCTGCCGCCCTCGCCGGCACGAGCGTCCTGCTCACGTCTTCCACCGCCCAGGCGTCTCCGCCCACCCCCGTGAGCGCCGCCACCGCCCGCACGTACCTCGGCGAGCTGACCGAGCGCGCCGAGGGCTCGTCCACCGGCTACAGCCGCGACAAGTTCCCGCACTGGATCACCCAGTCCGGCACCTGCAACACGCGCGAGGTCGTCCTCAAGCGCGACGGTACGAACGTCCAGCAGGATTCCAGCTGCGCCGCCGTCAGCGGCAGCTGGTACTCCGAGTTCGACGGCGCCACCTGGACCGCCGCGTCCGACGTCGACATCGACCACATGGTCCCGCTCGCCGAGGCCTGGCGCTCGGGCGCGAGCAGCTGGACGACCGCGCAGCGGCAGTCCTTCGCCAACGACCTCTCCCAGCCGCAGCTCATCGCCGTGACCGACAACGTCAACCAGGAGAAGAGCGACCAGGATCCGGGCGAGTGGCTGCCGCCGCGCACCGCCTACCACTGCATGTACGCCCGGATGTGGGTGGACGTGAAGCACCACTGGAAGCTGACGGTGAACTCCGCGGAGAAGAGCGCGCTCCAGAGCGTTCTGAACAACTGCTGAGCAGGAATCCCACCACCCTCCTCCGTCGTTCCGTACCGTACGGGGGCGAACCCCGCACGGGGCCGATCCCTGTACGGGACGCGACGGAGGAGGGCACCACATGGCCGGGCTGCGGCTGGGACCACTGCTGCGGTACGTCGACGGGGCCGGCGACGCCGCGACCGTCTGGGTCGAGGCGGACCGGCCGTGCACGGCGGAGGTGCGGTGCGAGGACGGAACGGGCGGCGCGGGCGGTTCGTCCCGCACGTTCCAGATCGCCGGACACCACTACGCGCTGGTCATCGTGACCGGGCTGCGCCCCGGTTCGGAGACGGCGTACGAGGTGCTGCTCGACGGGCACCGGGCGTGGCCGCTCGAAGACTCCCGCTTCCCGCCGAGCACCATCCGCACACCGGCGGGGCCGGACGAGGAGGTGCGCGTCTCCTTCGGCTCGTGCCGGTGGGCCGCGCCGGCCCACGGCGGCAAGGACCCGGTGGGGCCCGACGCGCTGAACACGCTCGCCCGGGGACTGGCCGCGGCCCCGCCGTCGGCCCGCCCCGACGTCCTGCTCCTGCTCGGCGACCAGGTGTACGCCGACGAGACGTCGAAGGCGACGCGGCGCTGGCTGGCCACGCGGCGCGATCTGCGCGAGGCGCCGGGCGCGGGGGTCGCCGACTACACGGAGTACACCCGGCTCTACGACGAGTCGTGGCTGGACCCGGAGGTGCGCTGGCTGCTCTCCACCGTCCCGAGCTGCATGATCTTCGACGACCACGATGTGATCGACGACTGGAACACCAGCGCCTCCTGGGTGGCGGACATGCGCGCCACGCCCTGGTGGCGGGAGCGCATCCTCAGCGGCCTGATGTCGTACTGGGTCTACCAGCACCTGGGCAACCTCTCCCCCGCCGAGCTCGCGAAGGACGAGCTCTACGCGGCCGTACGGGCGGCCTCCGACGGAACGGACCTCCTGCGGGAGTTCGCCTCGCTCGCCGACAACGAGCCGGCGCGCGTCCACTGGAGCTACCGGCGCGACTTCGGCCGGGTGCGCCTGCTGATGGTCGACACGCGCGCGGCCCGCGTCCTGGAGGAGGACAAGCGCGCGATGCTCGACGACGCCGAGGAGCGGTGGGTGCGCGACCAGGCGCTGGAGGACCCGGCCTCGTACGACCACCTGCTGATCGGGACCTCGCTGCCCTGGCTGCTGCCCCCGCTCATCCATGAAGCGGAGGGCTGGAACGCGGCGCTGTGCCGGGGCGAACGGGGTGCGCGCTGGGCGCGCTTCGGCGAGAACCTGCGCAGGAAGGCGGACCTGGAGCACTGGGCGGCGTTCCCGGAGTCCTTCGACCGGCTGGCCGACATGATCGCGGAGGCGGGTTCGGGTCCCGACGCCCCGGCGACGGTGTGCGTGCTGTCGGGCGACGTGCACCACGCGTACGTCGCCGAGGCGCGCTGGCGCGGCGAGGAGGGCGGTCCGGCGGCGCAGGTGGTCCAGCTGACCTGCTCCCCCGTGCACAACAGCATCCCGGCCTCGATACGGCTCGGCTTCCGCTTCGGCTGGAGCGGGACGGGCCGGCGCATCGGCCGTCTCCTGGCCCGGCACGGGCGGATGAGGGAGCCGCGGCTCGGCTGGCGGAGGACGTCGGGGCCGTGGTTCGGCAACCAGCTGATGACGCTGACGATGCGGGGCCGCTCGGCGGCGCTGCGGCTGGATCAGGCGCGGGCGAAGAAGGGCGGCGGCACGGGGCTCGTGACCGTACTGGAGAGGGACCTGACCCGGCCGGGGCGGACCGGCGGCTGAGGGTCCGGGCGGGCCGCCGGCCGACGGCCCGGACCTGCCGGCGGCCGGGATCCCGGGCGGATCCGGCGGGCGGGGTCCGGGCCGGCCCGCGGTCCGGCCCCGTGATCCTTCCCACAGCGGGTGGAGATCACCGGTACAGGGCTACGACTTCCCGTGCTCCCCCGGCATGATGATGCGAACCCTCCGCCTCCGGCGCCCCACACCGCACCCGCCGCCACACCCGTCCCGGGAGTCCACGCTTTGTCCGCAGTGCACCAAGCCATCGCTGTCGTGGGTGCCGGCCCGCGCGGCACCAGCGTGCTCGAAAGGCTCTGCGCCTCCGTGCCGGACCTGGCCCCGGACACCCGGCTGACGGTGCACGTCGTCGACCCCGCGCCGCCGGGGGCAGGCCGGGTCTGGCGTACCGACCAGCCCGCCGAGCTGCTGATGAACACGGTGGCCTCGCAGGTCACGCTCTTCACCGACGCGAGCGTCGGCTGCGAGGGCCCGATACGCCCGGGGCCGAGCCTGTACGAGTGGGCCGCCTCCCGGAGCGGCGAGGCGGCGCTCGGCCCCGACGACTACCCGACCCGCGCCTGCTACGGCCGCTACCTGGAGTGGGTGTTCCGCCAAGTGGTGCGCGGGGCACCGGAGTCGGTCACCGTACGGGTGCACCCGGCGCGGGCCGTGAACCTCCAGGACACCCACGGCTCCCCCGGCGCCCCCCAGACCCTCACCCTCGACAACGGCGAGGTACTCACCGGCCTGAGCGCGGTCGTCCTCGCCCAGGGCCACCTGCCCGTGCACCCCGGCCCGTCGGACGCGCGTCTCACCGCGCACGCCGCCCGCCACGGCCTGCGCCATCTGCTCCCCGCGAACCCCGCCGACCTCGACCTGTCGTTCCTCGCCCCCGGCGAACCCGTTCTGCTGCGCGGCCTGGGCCTCAATTTCTTCGACCACATGGCGCTGCTGACCGCAGGGCGCGGCGGCACCTTCACCCACGCCGCGGACGGCGGCCTCGTCTACCACCGCTCGGGCCGCGAACCGCGCCTGTTCGCGGGATCGCGGCGCGGCGTGCCGCACCAGGCGCGCGGCGACAACGCGAAGGGCCCGTACGGCCGGCACGAGCCGCTGCTCCTGACCCCCCGCGTGATCGCGGCCTTCCGCGCCCGCGCGGACGCGGGCGACCCGCCCGACTTCCTGGCCGAGATATGGCCGCTGGTCGCGAAGGAGGTGGAGACGGTCTATTACGAGACGCTGCTGGGCGCACACGCCACCGCCGCACCGGGCGGCGGCACCGGCTTTCGCGGGCGTTTCCTCGCCACCGCGCACCGCAGCGCCGAGGAGGCGGACGTGCTGGCCGCGTTCGGGGTGCCGCACGCGGAGCGCTGGTGCTGGGACCTGACCGCCCGCCCGTACACCGGACAGACCTTCCGCGACCCGGCGGACCACCGCGCCTGGCTGCTGCGCCACCTGCGGCGGGACGCGGCGCACGCGGCGCTCGGCAACGTGGCGGGCCCGCGCAAGGCCGCCCTCGACGTGCTGCGCGACCTGCGCAACGAACTGCGGCAGATCGTGGACCACGCCGGCCTGCCGGGCGCGTCCCGCCGCGACCATCTCGACCGCTGGTACACGCCGCTGAACGCCTTCCTCTCCATCGGGCCGCCGCGCAGGAGGATCGAGGAGATGACGGCGCTGATCGAGGCGGGCGTGCTGGACGTGGTGGGTCCGCGCATGACGGTGGAGACCGCGGACCACGCCTTCGTCGCCCGCTCCCCCGACATAGCCGGGTCCGAGGTCGCGGCCACGACGCTCATCGAGGCACGGCTGCCGGAGCCCGATCTGCGGCGTACGTCGGACGAGCTCCTCGCACGCCTCCTGAAGACCGGCCAGTGCCGTCCGCACACGGTCGACGGGTACGAGACGGGCGGCCTCGACGTCACCCGCCGCCCGTACCGCCTGACGGACGGTGAGGGGCGGCCGCACCCCGGGCGGTTCGCGTTCGGAGTGCCCACGGAGGGCGTGCACTGGGTGACCGCGGCGGGCGCCAGGCCCGGGGTCGACTCGGTGACGCTGGCGGACGCGGACGCGGTGGCGCGCGCGGCGCTGCGGACGGCGGTGACGGTACGTACGGCCGCGGTCCTGACCTCGCTGCCGACGGACCGGACCCCGACCTGACCCGACCGCTCCCTCCCGCTGTTCCGGCCGTGCTCCCGGCCCTGTTCCCAGCCGTATTCCCGACAGCCCGCGGAGCGTGACATGTCCAACATCGTCAGGCCCCTGACGATCTCGGCCGATATGGCAGGCGTACGCTGTATGGCTGTACTGCCGCCCCTGCCGCTCCCCTGCGACGTCGCGGCGTTGTCACGAACCGGGGAGTCACGTTGTTGGAAAGTGTGGGGGCGCTGACCGGCAGCCCTTGGATCTACGCGGTGGTCGCGCTCTCCGTCGTCCTGGACGTTTTCGTACCGGTCCTCCCCAGCGGAGTCCTGGTGATCACGGCCGCCACCGCCGCCGCGGCGGGCACCACGACCGTCGCGGGAGCCACCGGCCAGGTCGCGCACCAGGTGCCCGACATCCTGGCGCTGATGGTGTGCGCGACGGCGGCGTCCGTACTGGGCGACTTCGTGGCGTACCGCCTGGCCTGGCGCGGCGGTGAGCGCCTCGACCGCGCCATCGCCCGCTCACACCGCCTGACCACCGCGCAGGAACGTCTCGGCGCCGCGCTCAGCCGTGGCGGCGGCATCCTCGTCGTCATTGCCCGCTTCGCCCCGGCGGGCCGCTCCGTCGTCTCCCTGGGCGCGGGCGCCGCACACCGCAAGGTGAAGGAGTTCCTGCCCTGGTCGGCCCTGGCGGGCGTCGCCTGGGCCGGTTACAGCGTGGGCCTCGGCTATCTCGGCGCCCAGTGGCTGGGCGCGTCGTGGCTGGGCGCGGCGGTCTCGCTGCTGGCTCTGTTCGTGGCGGGCACCCTGGCGGCCCTGTTCGTACGCCGCCCGGCGCCGGCCCCCGCGCCGGCCGCGCCCTAGCCCTGCCTGGCCGCCCCTCCTCGCACTTCGATCCCGGCGAGCAGTCTGCGGGTCGCCCCGGCCACTTCGGCGACGGCCCGGTCGAACACCTCGCGGTTGTGGGCGGCGGGCGCCCGGAACCCGGAGACCTTGCGCACGTACTGCAGGGCAGCCGCGTCGATCTCCTCGTCGGAGGCTTCCCCGGGCAGAACGGGCGGACGGAGCGTCTTGATGCTGCGGCACATACCACGACGGTATCCCCGGGCCGCCCTCCTCGGCACGGCCGCCGCGGACGGGAATCCCGCTCGGCGGCCCTGCCGCTCCTGGCCGGTACGGGCGCCGGCGAGGAGCGCCTCGGTGACGAGCCGGACGGCGCGGGCCAGGCGGCCGAGCTGCTCCAGCTCGACGGCGCAGAGCCGGATGGTGCTCTCGATGACCCTCTCGGAGACGTCGAGGGCGGGCAGTTCCGCCCGGCAGGTGCGCAGCGCGACCCGTACGGCACGGATCTCGTGCCCGACCTGGAGCTGCGCGTGGCGGGCGAGGAGGAGGGGTGGCGGGTGAGCGCCGGGTACCCGGCGTAGCGGGCCGGCAGGAGGTCCCGCGGCCACCGGGCCGCCGTGCGCTCCCAGTCCTGGGTGCCGGGGGCCTTGACCCGACACGGCCGGTCCGGGCCGGTCGGTGAGAGGATCTGCGGCATCGTCGTCGCTCCGGCGGGATGGTGGACGGGTTCTCCGGTCGCGGAGCCCCGCGGAGGTGTGCGGCGGTCCCGGCCCAGGGGTTGACCGGGACCGCCGAAGGGGGCTTCCGCCGGGGAAAGCGGAGTGCCCGGGTGGAACACCCGTGGGCCGGCGTGAGGAGGAGTGCGCCGCCCGTGGGTGTCCGGTCATGTGAGGCGTGAGGATGCGGCGACCACAGGCAGTAAACATATATACGGCCGAGTAAGCAAGGGTATGAAAAAATTCATTCCTCACGTGTTATGAAAAGCTGCGTTCCGTGACCCCGTGACCCCGTGACCCCGTGACCCCGTGACCCCGTCCCGGCCCGGTTCAGTCCTCGATGAAGAAGTCGTGCTGCTCCGCGACCTGCTCGTACCCCTCCAGCCGCGACTGCGTACGCACGGGGTCGGCGTCGGCCATGGCCTGGAGGACGGCGGCGGACAGGACGCCCGGCGCCGAATAGGAGTCGAAAACGAGACGGGATCCGGTGCCGGCGGTGAGCGCCACATCGGCCTCGTCCACGAGCGCACCGAGCGTCAGGTCGGTGATCAGCGCGACGCGCAGCCCCGTGCTGCGGGCGGCCTGCAGGGCCGCCAGGGTCTCGTTCGCGTGCCTGGGCATCGCGAACGCCACCACCCACGTCCCGCCCGCCTCCCGTGACTGGAGCAGCGCGTCGTAGGCGACGCTGCCCCCGCGGGTCACCAGCCGCACGTCGGGGTGGATCCGCCGCGCCGCGTAGGCGAAGTACTCCGCCAGCGACACGGAGATCCGCAGCCCCAGAACCGTCAGAGGCACGGACCGGGCCAGCTCCCGGCCGATGTCGAGGACCCGGCCGGGATCGGCGAGGGTGCGCCGCAGGCTCTCCAGATTCTCGATCTCGGCGTCGACGGCCGCCTGCAGCTCGTTGCGGCGGATCTCCTCCCGCGTCTCCCGCGTGTCCGGGGAGCCCGCGACGGAGCTGAGCGCGATGGGCTGCAGGGCCTCCCGCAGGGCGGGGTACCCACTGAAGCCCAGGGAGGACGCGAAGCGGGTCACCGACGGCTGACTCACCCCGACGCGCTCCGCCAGGTCCGTGATCGACAGGAAGGCGGCCTCGGTGAGGTGGTCGACGATGTACTGGGCGATACGCCGCTGCGCGGGGGACAGCCGGTGGCCGCCGAACAGTGCGCGCACGCTGTCCGTGGGAGATGCCTCCGTGTCCGGAGACTGCCTTCCCGGCGTGATCGCGGACGCCTGTGCGCGTGCCTGCTGCCTTGATGGCACCGGCGTGCCTCCCTCTCGTCCCACTGATGCTCAACATAGCCCACGCCTCGCGGCCCCAGCCCGGACGACCACACGAAACAGCCGGCCCCCGCGCAGCGTCCGCGCAGTGCTCCGCCCCGCCGGAACCGCCTCCGTGCTCCATGGTCCAAAACCCGCCATCCGCCCCTGTTCCTCTTGGTCCGGGGGTTGTTGCGTGTGATCCACTGGACGGCATGACGAGGACTCTGTACCTGCTCTGCTCGGCCGCACCGCCCGTATTCGACGTGGCCCGGATCGTCGAGGACGCGCAGGCCCGCGGGTGGGACGTGTGCCTGGGACTGACGCCGACCGCGGCCCGCTGGCTCGGCAACAGCCTCGACGGGCTGGCCGTGCTGACCGGGCATCCGGTGCGCTCCGAGTACAAGTTGCCCGGCGAACCGGACGTGTGGCCGGAGGCGGACGCGATCCTGTTCGCGCCGGCGACGTTCAACTCGGTCAACCAGTGGGCGCAGGGAATCACTTCGTCGTTCGTCGTGGGCGTGGCCGCCGAGGGTATCGGCAAGCGGATTCCGTTGGTGACGACGCCGTGCGTGAACGCGGCCCACGTGCAGCACCCGCAGTTCGAACGGTCGGTGGCGATGCTGCGGGGGGCTGGTGTGACGGTGCTGTACGGGGACGGCGGGTTCACGCCGAACGAGCCGGTCCAGGGGCTCCAGGGGCAGCCGGAGGGGTACCCGTGGGGCCTGGCTCTCGAAGCGGTGGAGACGGTCGCCGCCTCCTCCGTGTAGCCGGGTCTCCCCGCCCCGTGGTTCCGTGCGGGCTGCCGCGGCCGGACATGCGGGGCCGTTCTCCCGGTCTGCTCCCACTGGATCGCCGGAACGCCCCCCGCCGTGCTCGGCGGGGGCGTTCTGTCTGGTCACGCCTGGTGGGCGCGGACGGTTTCGAACCGCCGGCATCCGCTGTGCACGTCCGATCAGCGGGACTTGGCGACACAGGGGCGTACGGAAGACGGGGGCGTTATCGACCGCTCGTTGCCGTTGATGTCAGCCGTCGTTGATGTCAGCCGTCGTTGATGTCAGCGATGAATGTCAGCACGACCCCGAAACGAACGGCACGCATCCACGGCGACCCTTGCCTGATGACGAAGCCCTTGTGCTTTCCGAGGGGCACCCTGTGCGACGTGCGCTATTCGCAGGCGACGCCGTCACCGTCGCGGTCCAGGTGCCTGCCGTAGCCTGCGTCCCCCGTACGGATCGGAGCGGCGTCGGCGGCGCGCACCGCGGTGCAGTTCGCGTAGTAGGCCGAACCGCCAGATCCGCTGCCGTCGTCGCTGCCGTCGTCGCTGCCTCCCGCAGCGGGGGCCACCGTGACATGGACGGTCTTCGTCACAGTCGGCGCAGGTTCCGGCTTGACCGTCGCCGTCGCCGTCGCCGTCGCCGTCGCCGTCACCGTGGCAGCCGGCGCCGGGGTGTCTGTGACCGTCGCGGTCACGGTTGCGGCAGGCGCCGCCTTCTTGCTCGCCACGGTGTCGGACTCCGTCTCGCCGTCGGACCCGGCGACGACGCCGATGAAGAACAACATCAGCGCAGCCGGGATCAGCACCCGCTTGCGTGTCCACTTCGAGCGCTCCGGCTGCGGGGCCGGAGGCGTGTAGGGCATGTAGGGGCCGGGGCCCCCAGGGGCGGGCGGCTGGCCCCAAGGCGGCTGCTGCGGCGGCGGGTTGTGCGACATGGATCCCCCAAGGGGCGTGGCGAAAGAAGCCGACCGTAGCGGATACGCCGTTGGATACTGGGCAGTTTCGCCAAATAGGGGTACCTCACCAAGCTTCCGTCCCTGAGGGGAGCCGAGGCCCGGAGGCTTTGGACCTCGGCGAGATCTGCGTAAGTGCCCCCGGCAGGATTCGAACCTGCGGCACCCGCTCCGGAGAGGTGCTGGGCCGCCTTGCCGATGACCCGCGGCTTCTTCGGCCGGGCCGGCGGGCCCGGATGGCACCTGAAGCCACCCTGGTCGACCGTGGCCGGCCCCTGTACCCGGCACGGCTGCGGCAACGCGGCTGTCTGCGTCGTACACCTTCTGGTCCGCAGTTCCGGCAGGATCGGTCAGCGAGGGTCGTGCCGGCCGCTACGAGGCCTCGGAGAGACGGTAGCGGGCGGGGCGGTCGCCGTGGTGGCGGTACCGCGCTGCTGTACTCCTACGGCGAACCGGCGGCCTTGCCGCTTCGGCGGGCCGTCCCGCGACAGACCACCCACAGGCTGACCAGAACCAGGAGCACTCCGCCCGTCAGCCACCCGAGGGACCCGCTGTCGCGGTATTCCCTGATGCCGGCTGCAAGCATGAGAGTGGAGGGGATCAACCCCGCCCAGTCCATGGCTCTGCTCAATCTTGCGGTTTTCGAAGGCTTGATCACGGCCTGATCCTGGCAGGCGGACGCGCCCTCCACCAGATACGAGCGCATCGACGGAGTCTCCATGGCGCGGTCGAGCACCGACGCGACGGGTCCGGGAGCACCGGTGGCCCGGACACAACTGGGGGCGTCTGAGTACGCGTGCTCAGGTGAAGCGCCGACGGGGCCACCATGCTGGCTCGCGTGGCGATCGACGGGGAGTCGCCTTCAAGCGGCCTTGTGGGGGCGTGGAACTCGTGAACAATCCGTCGACCGGCCGGCAGGTGGGGGCAAGCGTCGCGCTGCTCGTCATCGACCTCCTGGCCATGGCCTGGCTGCTGTACGGCTATGGGATTTCCGGCTGGGCCGACAGTCTCAACGGAGGCAACGCGCCGGAGGCACCGGATTTCGCGCGGCGAGCGATGTGGTTCCTGGCTGGTGGTGCTGCGGTCACAGGCGGTGGTCTGCTCGCCCTGCGATGGCACATTCCTGGCACGGTTCAGCTCTTGATCCTTGGCTGCGGAGCAGGGGCGTTCGCCTACTTGGCCGCCCTTTAGCAGCGCATGCCGGCTGACCGGCCCATCCCACCACTCACCTCGGCTCAGCTCCCCTCCCACGCCTGCCCCGCCGCACACGCACTCGGGTGCGGGGCCCCCTCTCCGCCCCCTCTCCGCCCCGGCGTCGGCCGGTCCCCCGCCGGAGGCTTGTTCTGGCCCCATGCCCCATGCCCCATGCCCCGTGCCCCGTCTCCCGCCCGGAGGAGCGGAGCGACGACGGGTGCTTGAACAGCGGGAGATACGGGTCCGTACTCAGCGGCAGCGTGTCCGCGGTGAGGTGTACGAGGACGGCCCAAGGGCGTCGCGGGAAGCACACACCGCCTCCGCTCGCCCTCTGCGCCGCCCCGCTCCGCCGGTAACGGCTGCGGCAGGTTGCCCCCTGCGCGCAGCCGCCGGCGCCGCTCCCCGCCTCGTGACGGAGATCCTCGGGCACAGTCAGACCGGGGCCACGATGAACATCCGCGCCCACGCCGTCCAGGACACCCGGCGCGAGGCGGTGAGTCACCTGGACCGCGTGCTGAAGCGGCAGCGTCCCGACCGTGGGCGACTGCGCCCGTTGACATCAGAAGTGGACGTCAAAGGCCCCCAACCATGATCGGTTGGGGGCCTTCGCACTGGTGGGCGCGGACGGTTTCGAACCGCCGACATCTGCTTTGTAAGAGCAGCGCTCTACCCCTGAGCTACGCACCCGTGGATGAGGCAACAGCGTACATGGCCCACGGGGAGGGATGGCAATCCGTTCCCCGGCCGGACGGCGTCGGGCGGTGGTGGGGATAACCCCACCCCGGTTCGGTGGTGGTCCGCATCGCGCCGGGGCGGGGCCGTTCGTACGGTGAAGGCTCACGCTGGGACTACTTGGGGGATCGATCACCGTGGCACTCCGTACCCGCACCTTTCTCGCCGTCGGCGGGGCCGTAGCCGCCGTGGTCGCTCTGAGTGGCTGCGGCGGGAGCGAGGCCAAGGACGCGCCCGTCGAGCAGCGGTCGTTTCCGTTCAGCGGGAAGACGCTGGCCATCGACGCCGACGACTCGGTCCTCGAACTGGTTCCGGCCGACGTGAAGGACGTCGAAGTCACGCGGCGTGCCGACGGGTGGGTGTTCCTCGGTGAGGGGCCCGAGTCCACCTGGGGGATGAAGGGGGGCGAACTCGTGCTGCGACAGCACTGCGACGCGATGGTGAGCGACTGCGAGTCGTGGCACCGGGTGAAGGTGCCGCGCGGGGTCGCGGTGACCGTGAAGGACGACAACGGGAAGGTCACGGCCACCGGGTTCGACACCGCCCTCACGCTCCGCTCCGACAACGGCGAGGTGATCGTCAAGGACTCCGGCGGCCCGCTGGACCTGTCCAGTGACAACGGGGAGATCGTCGCGGAGGGGATCTCGTCGAAGAGGGTGAAAGCGGTCTCCGACTCCGGGAGTGTGCGGGTGGCCTTCACCGTCGTCCCGGACCGGGTGGAGGCCGGCAGCGACAACGGCGAGATCGGTCTCGACCTGCCCAGGGCCACGTACAGCGTGACGGCCAGGAGCGACAACGGCGACGTCCGGGTCGACGTGCCGCGCGACCCGAGCAGCCCCCATGTGGTGAGGGCGAACAGCGACAACGGGGAAATCACCCTGCGAAGCGCGAACTAACCGGCCCGTGTGTTCGTCCTTACCTGGTGGGAGAATGTACCGGGCAGGGGCGGACACAGCACGGGAGAGGGATGTGACGGCGACACACGCGCAGCCGTACACGCAGCGAGTACGCCGCCGTACGAAAGCGGGTGCCGTCCGGGACGTCGTCGCGCTCGTGCTCCTGCCGGTGCCGCTGATCGTCGCGCTTCCCTTCGCCTTCGCGGGCGGCGGTACGAGGCGCTGGTTCGGCGGGCGCGGGGAGAATGTGCGCGCCGACGCCCAGGCCGCCAAGGACGAGGCCGCCGCGGCCTTCTACGAACTGGACACCGCCCAGCGCGACCTGCGGATCTCGATCGAGACGATCACGGCGGTGGACAGTTCGCCGAAGGCCCGCAGAGCCGTGGAGGACTTCGCGGCGCTGGGGCGGCGCATCGACGAGGTCAGCCATACGTACATCACCGCCGTCGACGCCCACGACCTCGACCGTGACGACCTGGAGGCCGCCACGGCCGCCAAGGCGCGCACGGAGCTGAGCAAAGCCAAGGACGAGCTGGTACGGGTCAAGGGCGAGCTCGACCGGTACGCGCAGGGGCTGGGGCCGCTGCTCGACACGGCGGAGACGCAGCTCGCCCGGCTCGCGCCCGCCGTGGAGCGGGCCCGTCAGACGCTTCTCGCGGCGAGCAACGCGCTGGATGCGGTACGGGCCTCGGGGCTCAGGGCCGATGATCTCGCGGCCCGGCTGGCGGCCCTCGCGCCCGAGCTGACCAGGCTCAACGAGGGCGCCGGACGGCACGGCGTACCGGAGACCCTGCAGCGTGCGGACCAGGTGCTGCGCGACGCCGACGCCGTGCGGACCGAGGCCGAGCGGCTGCCGGAGCGGGCGGCGGAGATCGACCGGCGGTTGGTGTCGCTGCGGACCCGGGCCCAGGCGCTGACGACCCGGGCGGGCAAGGTCGAACCGGTCCTGAGCGAGCTGCGGCGCCGGTTCACCGCCGCGTGTTGGCAGGACTTGCAGACCGTACCCGCGCAGACAGCGAAAACGGTCCGGCAGGCCGAGGAGAAGATCGCGGAAGCGGCGAAGGCGCGTGACGAGCAGCGGTGGCCCGATGCCGTCTCCCTGCTCAGCACGGTCAGGGCGCTGCTGAACTCCACCGACGAGGCGGTTTCGGCCGCCGGCGACCGGTTGCAGCGGCTCAATGCCGTGTCCAAGGACCCGCAGCAGGAAATCGAGCGGACGCGGTTCACGATCAGGGACGCTCAGCGGCTGGCCATGGCCGGGCGCAATACGCCCGATCCGCGGCATGCCCGTCCGCTCGACGACTCGGTGGCCCGGCTGGAACGGGCCGTCGCGGGTCTGGAAGGCCGCCACCCCGACTACTGGCACTTCCTGACCGAGACCGAGGCCGTACGGCGCACGGTGGCGCGGGTCGTCTCGGAGATCCGTGAGGAACGGGGCGCGGGCTCCTGAACCGGAGGGCGACTCAGTAACCTGTGGGCATGCCTCGTTACGAGTACCGCTGCCGCTCCTGCGGCACCAGCTTCGAGCTGAACCGGCCCATGGCCGAGTCCTCCGCGCCCGCCACCTGTCCGGACGGGCACGACGACACCGTCAAGCTGCTGTCCGCCGTCGCCGTGGGCGGTACGGCCAGGTCCGCCTCGGCCGCGCCCTCCGGCGGGGGCGGAGGCGGGTGCTGCGGCGGCGGGTGCTGCGGCTGAGGGTCAGCGCTTCCTGGACAGCGTCACGCCGTCCGCGACGGGGATCATGATGCTCTCCATGCGCGCGTCGGCCGTCACCCGGTCGTTGAACTCCTTGACCGCTGCCGCCGCGCCCGTCGCGTCCGGGTCCGTGACGCCTCCGTGGAAGAAGACGTTGTCGGTGGCGATCACTCCGCCCTGCCGCATCCTGGGCACCAGCTCCTCCCAGTACGGCACGTAGTTGACCTTGTCTGCGTCGAGGTAGGCGACGTCGATGTGCGGCTCCGCGGGCATGGCGCGCAGGGTGTCCAGGGCAGGGCCTACGCGCAGTTCGACGCGGTCGGCGACGCCCGCCTTCGCCCAGGCGTCGCGCGCGTACGCCGTCCACTCCTCCGAGACGTCGCACGTGATCAGCCGGCCGTCCGCGGGCAGGGCCTGCGCCATCGACAGTGCGGAGAAACCGGTGAACGTACCGATCTCGACGATGTGCCGTGCCCCGGTCAGCCGGACCAGGAAGGCGAGGAGCGGCCCCTGCTCCTCGGCGGACTGCATGCCCGCGTGCTCCGGCAACTGCCGGTAGGTGATGTCGACGAGCTCCCGCTGCACGGTGTCCAGCGGGGGGTTGTGCGCCAGCATGTACGCGTACAGCTCGTCGGTGACGGGGGTGCTGTTTCCCTTGCTCATCGCGTCCCTCTCAGGTGCCCAGATATCGGTGTACGGCCAGAACCCGGCGACTGTAGCCACTGTTTCCCGGCAGTGCGACTTCGCGCAGCTCGGCCGGCGCTTCGCCGCTCTGCTCGTGGGCCTGGCGCAGCAGCGCCTGTGCGCGTTCGGCGTCCCGGCTGCGACGGGCGCGGCCGGGCAGCATGCCCAGGGCCACGAGGTGCTGCTGCACCCCGTCGTGCAAGTCCCTTTCAATACGGTGGCGTTCGTCGAGGACGGCTTCGGCGACTCCGGCGCGGCTGGCGGCCAGCTGCGCGATACGGCGCTCCAGCTCGTCCTGGTGGCTCGGGCCGAGGAAGTGGCGGGCCGGCTGACCCTCCAGTGAGGCGACTCCGAATACTCCCCGAAACGCCAGGAAGAGCAGGACCAGCCCGCCGAGGGTGCCGAAGGCGACCATGCCGGGAGACTCGATGTCGGCGATCAGCCAGCCGTACACGAAGAAGGTTCCGTAGCCGGCGCCGATGAGGACGGAGACCAGGACGACGGCGCCGAGCAGGCCCAGCGTCCAGCGCGCGGCGAGGTAGCGCAGGGCGCGTTCGCTCGCGTACGTCTCGGATATCCGTATTCCGAGGAAGGTGCCCAGCCGGCCGCGCTCGAACTCGGTCAGGCGGCGGCTCCCGGCCGCGACGGGGCGCATCACCGTCTGCCGCCCGTGCGGCCACGCCAGCACGAGCAGCGGTGCCACTCCGGGGACGAGCACGAAGACCGGCTCGGCGACCGCGGACCACGCCCCGATGACGAGACCTGCCGCGAACCGGACTCCGCGCCACACGACTGCTTTCATGATCAAGCACGCTGGCCGGGCGGCGCGGGCCCGCACACTGCGGAAAACCGCAGTGTTTTCCTGTGGCTGACGCCGGGAATCCTGCGGTTTTCTTCAGTGTGGCTTCAGGTCCGGATTCCTAATGTGGATCGCATGACCGAGAGCAGCGCACCACAATGGATCAACTCCCTCATGGACACCCTGGGGGCGCCGGGCGCCGGCATTGCCATCGCCCTGGAGAACCTGTTCCCGCCCCTGCCCAGCGAGGTGATTCTGCCGCTGGCGGGATTCGCCGCCAGTACCGGGCAGATGAGCCTGATCGCCGTCCTGCTGTGGACCACGGCGGGCTCAGTGATCGGTGCCCTCGCGCTGTACGGGGTGGGGGCGCTGCTCGGGCGTGACCGGACCGTCGCGATAGCGGCCAAGCTGCCGCTGGTGAAGGTTTCCGACATCGAGCGGACTGAGGCCTGGTTCCTGCGCCACGGCACCAAGGCGGTCCTGTTCGGGCGGATGATTCCGATCTTCCGGAGCCTGATATCGGTGCCCGCGGGGGTCGAGCGCATGCCGCTGCCGGTCTTCCTCGGGCTCACCACGCTCGGCAGCGCGATATGGAACACCGTCTTCGTCCTCGCCGGCTACGCACTGGGCGAGAACTGGACGGACGTGACGGGTTATGTCTCCACATACTCGAAGGTGGTGCTGGTGGGGGCCGTGCTGGCGGTGCTGCTCTTCGTGGGCGTTCGGATGCTCAGGCCGGGTGTCGGCCGGCGGCGTGGATGAAGGAGCGCAGGATCTCTTCGCCCGCCGCGATGCCGGCCTCGGGGAGGACGGTGACCTGAGGGGCGGTCCAGCCTGTGTCGGCCAGCTCGCCGTGTCCCGGTCGCCAGCCGTGGTCGGCGGCCAGCAGGAGATCCGCGTCGAGGAGGGAGTCGCCTGCGGCGAGGGTGAGAGTGGCGCCGGTGCGCCGGGCCACCTCGCGCATGGCCGCGCTCTTGGTGAGCGGCTTCGGTACGGCGTAGATCTTGCGGCCCTGGAGGGAGACCGTCCAGCCTCGGGCCTGTGCCCACTCTCCGAGTTCCTTGACCCACTCGTCCGGCAACAGCGCGCGCTCGACGACGAGGTAGGCGAAGAGGTCCTCGGCGACCCGTTCCTTCAGCAGCCAGGCGGGGTCGGCGGCGGCGACGAGGTGGGCGCGGACCTCGGCCAGGGAGGCGCACTCGTCCGCGAGCGTCTTCGCCACCTGGGCCTGCCAGTCCGGGTCGGACACTCCGTCGACAAGAAGGTGACCGCCATTGGCGCAGATCGCGAAACGGGGGGTGGGGACAGGAAGCCGGATGCGCTGGTACTGCTCGCGGGTGCGGGTGGTCGCCGGTACGAACCAGGTCGCGGCAGCGAGCTGCGTCATCAGGCCGGCGGCGGTCTCCGTGAGGTAGGAGAGCGGCTTGCTCTGGTAGACCTCGACGCAGAGCAGGCGCGGCGCCTCGGCGTCGGGCATGCGCAGGCCGAGGGCCGCGGTGGAGTAGATCAGAGTGCGGTCGAGATCGCTGGCGACAAGAACGGGAGGGCGGCTGGTCACTTCGCTGTTACCGCCTTGCCGTCCGCGCCGGTGGCGCCGCGTGTGTACTGGGGATGGATCAGCCCGACACAGGTGTACGGGAGTCCGTCGACCTCCTCGAGGGGGACTCCGCGCTGCTCCGCCAGGAGGCGCACGTGGTCGAGGTCGGCGCCGGCGCCGCGCTTGGCGAGGATCTTCCAGGGGACGCGGCGCAGCAGGACACGAGTGGTCTCGCCGACGCCGGGCTTGACGAGGTTCACATCGTGGATGCCGTACTCCTCGCTGATGCGCTCGACGGCCGCCCAGCCCTCCCAGGTGGGGGCGCGGTCTGCCGACAGCAGTTCCTTGACCTCGGCGTCCGCGGCGTCCGCGACCTCGTCGAAACGGGCGGCGACGGTGTCGAGGAAGTGGCCGGACACATCGCCGTCAGCGAGTTCGCGGTAGAACTTCGCCCCGTGGAAGTCGTCGGGGCCGACCAGGTCGGAACGGAGGACCGTGCGCGAAACCAGACCGGAGACGGTGGAGTTGAGGCAGGCGGAGGGGATGAGGAAGTCCTCGCGCGTGCCGTAGGTCTTCACACAGCCACCGGGGTCGGCGAGGACGGCGATCTCCGGGCTGAAGCCGTCGATGCCGGTGGTGGCGGCGAAGCTGTCCAGGGCCTGGGCGAGTTCGCGGGTGATCGCGCCCTTGCCCGTCCAGCCGTCGACGAAGACGACGTCGACCGGGTCGTGGTGTGCGGCCAGCCAGCGCAGGGCGGTCTCGTCGACACCCCGGCCGCGGACGATGGAGACGGCGTAGTGCGGGAGGTCGAGCCCGTGCCGGTGCTGGGCGTAGCGGCGCATCAGTACACCGACGGGCGTGCCGGCGCGGGCCAGGGAGACCAGGACGGGAAAGGGTGAGCGTTCGGCCAGGACGGTTTCGGTGACGGTGGCGACGGCCCGGGCGATGCGGGTGGCCGAGGTCTCCAGGGCGGCCATGAAGAGCTGCTGGTACTGGGCGCTCGGCTGGTACTCGACGGGGAGCGACTCGGCGTAGTGCGCGCCGCCGCTCTGGATCGCTTCCTCGCGCTCCTCCGTCGGGGCCTCGAGCTCGACGCCCGAGAGGTCCTGGAGGAGCCAGCCGACGTCCTCCGGTGCGTAGGAGGAGAAGGCGGGGCCGCGGAGGGGCTCGGGCATGGGCGGTTCCTGCCGTTCGGGGACGCGTCGCTCGGGCATCTCGGGTATGCCTGGCACATCGGGTATCGCGGGTATGTACGAGGGGATGACTGCCAGCACGACGTGCCCGGTGTGGGCGGCCAGGCAGGCGAGGAGGCCGTCGGGGGCGTGCAGTGCGGGGGTGTCGGCGGCTGAGTCGACCACGGCGACGACGGCGTCGAAGCCGGCGCCCGCGACGTTGTAGGCGTAACGCGCGCCGGGGCCGTCGGCGGGGTTGTCGTGCGCGGGGAAGACGATGCGCGTGCGGATCGCGTAACCCGGGTCGTCGACGGCGAGCACGGGTGAGCGGGTGGTGGTCGAGTACCGCACCTCGGCTTCGACGCGCTCCTCCAGCGCGGTGGCCAGCCTGAGCGGCGCGTACATCAGCTCCTCGAAGCCGAGAACCAGTACGCGGCGCGCGTCTTCGGGCAGTGCTCCGGCGATACGGTCGGCCATGCCCGGCAGCGCGCCCTCCAGCACGGCCCGGTGCGCGGGTGCGAACCCGTGCCGTCCTCCATCGGGCACACCGCTCGGCCAGCCCAGCTCGACGCGGGTGGGCGTGGCGGCCCGGGAAGTGGCGCGGGCGGGCTCCGGGCAAGCGGCGCCGGCCCCGGCAGGCCCGGTGCCGGTGCTGATCCCGGCGCCGGTGCCGTCCGGTTCGGCGGCAGCGCCGGTTTCCGGGGACGTGGAGCCGGAGTGGGGTGGCGGAGAGGGGTCGTACCGCGCCACCAGGGCCCGGCCCTTCTCCAGTACGCCCTCCGGCAGGCGGACCGTGCCCGAGGCCATCGCGATCAGGTCGACGCGCGCGCCGATCTCCCGCGCGAACTCCTCCAGCCGCCCGCGGTCCCGTGCCGAACGCATGTCGACCAGGGCCACGATCACGTACCGCTCGCGCGGGTACCGCCCGTGCAGGTCGCGGATGGTGTTGAGCACCGTGTTGCCGGTGGAGAACTCGTCGTCGACGAGGACCAGCGGCCCCTCGCCGGCCAGCAGCCCGGGATCTTCCGGCAGCAGCAGATGCGAGGTGGCGTGCGAGTGGGACTCCTCGAAGCCGCCCGCCGCCGGCACGCCGTCGACCGGGCGGCGCGTCGAGTGGAGGTACGGTGCCACGCCCACGCCGTCCGCGACCGCGTGGCCGAGTCCCGTCGCCGTCTCGGCGTATCCGAGGACCACCGCGCGTGCGGCCGCCTCGTCACCCAGCAGCTTCCGTACGTCCTCGCCGAGCGCGAATCCCGCCCCGTACACCCGGGAGGGCAGCTGCGGCACGTGCTTGCCCAGCACGTTCGACACCAGCAGATGGGCTCGCTTCGGATTGCGGCGCAGGGCCAGTCCCAGCAGATCGTTCAAGCCGTCGGGCCGCTGCCCCTCGCCGTCGGCGACGAGTTCGACGCCCAGCCGCTCCGCGACCCACGTTCCCGACCACACCACGTCGTCCGTCCCCATCTCAGTCTCGCTCTCAGCCGGCTCGGTCGGCAGTCGGCAGTCGGCCCGTCCGGCCCAGCCACCGGCCGTCAGCCGCCTCAGCCGGTTATTCCGGCGGTCAGCAGCTCCACGAAGCCGACGTCCTCGCGGGCCACCCCGAAGACCTCGGCCCTCAGCAGCGTGCGTTCGGCCCACGCGCGGTGCGGCTTCACTTCGTTCATCTTGTTCGTATAAGCGGAACGCATCACTCCGCCACCGCCCCGCTCCGGCCGCAGGATGTCCTGCGCGTCGCTGAACTCCTCATGACTGACCACCGACAGCGCGTGCACGGGCAGCACGTGCGACGGATGGATGCAGGTCTTGCCGAGCAGCCCGTTCGCACGGTCGAGCGAGATCTCCCGCAGCAGCCCGTCCATGTCGTGCTCGATGAGCGACGCCCGCAGCGCCTCCGCCTGCCCCACGAAGGGGCTGCGGCGCAGCTGCGGCTTGAACATCCGCTCCTGGAGCCGGAAGTACTCCCACACGGGACCGGTGATCGTGAAGCCCGTGCCGTCCGAGCGCCCGAGCACGTTCACCACGTCGGCGATGACCCCGGCCACGATCTGCACGTCGTACGCCGTCATGTCGGGCGCCCTGCGCAGCCCGTACGCCGAGCAGAAGTCGGTGACGCCCAGGCGCAGCGCGAGCACCCGCTCCCGGTACTTGTCGACGGTGCGGGCGATACCGCCCAGCGTCTCGGCCCGGGTCTCCAGGTGGAGCAGTTGCGGTGATTCCAGGACGGGCATCGCGAACAGCCGCTGCCCGCTCGCCGCCTCCGCGGCCGCGAGCGCCTCCAGGAAGGCGACACCACGCTCCTCGGTGAACTTCGGCAGTACGAATCCGGACAGCAGCCGCGCCGAGGGGCCCAGCCGGTGCACCAGATCGGGAATCTGCCCGGGTTCGCGGACCCGGACGAACAGCAGCGGCAGCTCCGGGCCCCGCGCCTCGAGCTCGGCGAACTGCCGGACGAGGTTCTCCTCGGCCCCGGCGACTTCCGCGTCGTCGATGGAATCCTCCAGGCAGAGCACCATCGAGACGACCCCGCGCCCCGCCTGCTTCACCACGTCGTCGGCGAGCGCCGGCCGGGTTGCCGGGCTGTAGAGCGTGGCGCCGAGAGCGGCGGAGAGCGTACGGGCCGAGGACCCGGCATCGAACGCGACCGGCTCCTGATGAAAGAGGCCCTCTCGGACAGTGGGCGGGATATGCCCGAAATGACGCATCAAAATCCCCCCGTGCTGCCGTGTCGGCCCATTGCTCTGTGGCCGGTAATAGTACGTAGGGGCCGTGTCAAGAGTTCCCCGTGCGCATGAACTTCAGGTTACTCACACAAAAGCACGACCTCCGACCACAAGGAAACGGGGCCCCGCGTTGTCCGCGGGAGCCGCGGGAAGGCAGGATGACAGGCATGACGCACGCCATGCTGAAGGGCTCGAACGTCCCGCTCGACGCCACGGCCGTACGGGCTGTGCTGCGCTGGACCCCCGGCCCCGACGTCCCCGAAGTGGACGCCTCGGCCCTGCTGCTCGGCGTCGACCGGCGCGTGCGCTCCGACGAGGACTTCGTCTTCTACAACCAGCCCCGCCACCCCTCGGGCCTGGTCCGGAGCCTGGGCAAGAAGCGCATGCCCGACGGCGTCACCGACTCGGTGCAGACGGACCTCACGGCGCTCGAACCGGCCGTGGACCGGATCCTGATCGTCGCCTCGACGGAGAACGTCCCGTTCGAGCACGTACGGGACCTGCGCATCGAGGTGTACGACACCACCGCGGCCGGGAGCGGCGAGCCGCTCGCGTACTTCGAGATCAGGCCGGAGACGGGTGCGGAGACCGCGCTGATCTGCGGGGAGCTGTACCGGCGCGGCGAGGGCTGGAAGTTCAGGGCGCTGGGCGAGGGCTACTCGAACGGTCTGATCGGCCTGGCCACGGACCACGGCATCTCGGTGGACGAGACGGAGGGGGCGGAGGGAGCGGCCGCGGAACCCGCGTCGGCAGCGGCGTCCGCGGCAGGACCCGCCCCGGCCCCCGAGCCGCCCGCACCGCCCGCCCAGCCGCCGCTCCACCCCGCTCAGCCCGCGTACGGCTACCCGCAGCCGACGACCGCGCCCGCCTATGGCTATCCCCAGTCGGCGTCGACCCAGCCCGCCTACGGCTACCCGCAGCCCGCCGCCGCCGCTGCCTTCGCACCGGACCCGAACTTCCGGCTGCCGCCGCAGGGGCCGCAGTTCGTCCGCGCCTAGAAGGCACATCTGGGGAACGCGACTCCCGACGGGCCCGGAGACCGGGCCCGTCGGGCCCGTCAGGCCCTGGTCTTGTAGCCGCGCCCCCACTGCAGACCCCACCCGTACAGCCGGTCCAGTTCCGCCTGGAAGCCGTAGACGAACTTCACCTCGCGCCGCACCACCAGGTCGCCCTTGACGTCCTCGACGGTGAGGACGGCGCACGAACGGGCCTGCGGGGCGTGCTCGTCGAGCTCGATCTCTATGCGCGGGCCGTTGCTCGGGAAGAGCGTCACCACGGCGTGCGTACGGTCGAAGGCCGGCGTCTGGTCGTAGATGTAGACGAAGACCAGCAGCCGCTTGATCGCCTCGCGGTGGTCGAGGTTCACATAGATCGTCTCGCCCGACGGCGCGCCGAACCGGTCGTCGCCGCTGAGCTGTACGTACGGCGGCGCGTTCAGGTTCCCGAAGAAGCTGCCCAGCGGCTGTACGACGCCCTTGGTGCCGTCCACCAGCTCGTAGAGGCAGCCGAGGTCGAGGTCGACGTTGACCACGCCCTGGGTGTGCGCCTGCACCAGTTCCGGCTGGAAGAACTTGAGCGGCCGGCGCAGCAGACTGCCGCTGCGCCGCGTTTTGCCTCCGATGTCGGAAGTGCGCATCCGCCACGAGAGGTTGACGCGCAGATTGCCGGTGGCCGCGCCCTGCTTGGTGAGCGAGACCGAAGGGTTCCGCTTGGTCAGCTCGATCGCGTTGGCCGCGGCATTGCCGGACGCGAACTGATCGGCCCTGTTCCGCCGCATGCCGTCCCAGAAAGCCATCCCGCCCCCACCCTCAGATATCTCTTGAAAACCCCGCACAACGGCACGCAAGGCCGCGGGGCGGCCCCGAGGCCGACGCCTCGTGACCGCCCCGCTCAGAGCGTTCCTCAATCCCTGCCGGGTCACACCCCGGACGGGACCTCAGTCTTGTCTCCCGAGGACGGCCCCTTGCCGTCCTCGGCGGCCGCGAGCCGCTTGTTGCGGCGGATCGAGGACCAGAAGGAGGCGGCGATGAGGAGGACACCGATGAGACCGGTGATGAGCTCGCTGATCTCGTGCTCGATGGTGATCAGCAGGAGGACCGCGAGCGCGCCGATCGCGTAGTGCGCGCCGTGCTCCAGGTAGACGTAGTCGTCCAGGGTGCCCTGGCGGACCAGGTAGACCGTCAGCGAACGTACGTACATCGCGCCGATGCCGAGGCCGAGCGCCATCCAGAAGATGTGGTTCGTGATGGCGAAGGCGCCGATGACACCGTCGAACGAGAAGGAGGCGTCGAGGACTTCCAGGTACAGGAAGAGGAAGAACGCGGCCTTGCCCGCCAGACCGACGAGGGACGGGTCCTTGCCTTCCGCCTTGGCCTTCTCCTCCTCTTCGTGCTCGCGCTCCTCTTCCTCTTCGATCTTGTTCTCGAAGTGGCTGGAGAGACCGCCGACGATGAGGTACGTGATCAGGCCGGCGACGCCGGAGAGCAGCACCGTGGCCGACTTGTCCTGGTAGCCCGAGCTGGTGTGCGCGTGGGTCGCGAAGGTCATCGCCGTGCCGAGCAGGACGATCAGCGCGATGCAGACCGACAGCATGTCGACCTTGCCGAGCCTGGCCAGCGGACGCTCGATCCAGCCGAGCCACTTGATGTCCCGGTCCTCGAAGATGAAGTCCAGGAAGATCATGAGCAGGAACATGCCGCCGAAGGCCGCGATCGCCGGGTGGGCGTCCGTGACCAGGGCTTCGTACTGCTTGGGCTGGTCCATCGCGAGCTGGATCGCCTCGATGGGACCGACCTTGGCACTGATCGCGACGATGGCGACAGGGAAGACCAGCCGCATACCGAAGACGGCGATCAGGATGCCGATGGTGAGGAAGATCTTCTGCCAGAAGGCATTCATCTTCTTCAGGATTCCGGCGTTGACCACCGCGTTGTCGAAGGACAGCGAGATTTCGAGGATCGACAGGATCAGTACGACCCCGAACGCCTCCCACCCCCACTGCCAGGCGGCGAAAGCCAGCCCGAGTGCCGTGACGGCAAACGACCAGCCGAAGGTTTTCAGAACCACTGGCTACCCCATCGTGTAAGTACGGGTCTCCCCCGCGCCGTGCGCGGCTTTACGAAACGTTGACCCCGAAGTCTAGGGCGATGCCCCGCAGACCTGACGCATACCCCTGTCCAACCGCCCGGAACTTCCATTCCCCGCCGTACCGGTACACCTCACCGAAGATCATCGCGGTCTCGCTGGAAGCGTCCTCGGAAAGGTCGTAACGGGCCAGCTCCTGGCCGTCGGCCTGGTTGACCACGCGGATGAAGGCGTTGCTGACCTGGCCGAAGGTCTGGCCGCGGTTGTCCGCGTCGTGGATCGAGACCGGGAAAATGATCTTGTCGCAGTGCTCGGGCACCAGGGAGAGGTCGATGATCATCGACTCGTCGTCGCCGTCACCCTCACCGGTCAGGTTGTCGCCGGTGTGCTCGACCGAGCCCTCGGGGCTCTTGAGGTTGTTGTAGAAGACGAAGTACTCGTCGCCGAGCACGCGGCCGTTCTGGCACAGCAGCGCGCTGGCGTCGAGGTCGAAGGGGGCTCCTGTGGTGGAGCGCGCATCCCAGCCGAGCCCGACCAGCACCTGGGTGAGATTCGGTGCGGCCTTGGAGAGGGAGACGTTGCCTCCCTTGGCGAGCGTGACGCCCATGATCCTGCTTCCTCCCCGCGGTACGGAAATGAGTGGTGAGGCGCGTCCGGCGTCGCACGTGCACGTGCGACGCCGGACGTGAAGGGGGTCCCGCTCAGACGTTGACGCCGAAGTCCTGCGCGATGCCGCGCAGGCCCGAGGCGTACCCCTGGCCGATGGCCCGGAACTTCCACTCCGCCCCGTTGCGGTACAGCTCGCCGAAGACCATCGCGGTCTCCGTCGAGGCGTCCTCGCTCAGGTCGTAGCGCGCCAGCTCGGTGTTGTCGGCCTGGTTCACGACGCGGATGTACGCGTTGCGCACCTGGCCGAAGCTCTGCTGCCTGGCCTCGGCCTCGTAGATCGAGACCGGAAAAACGATCTTGGCGACGTCGGCCGGCACGGCGGCCAGGTTCACCTTGATGACCTCGTCGTCGCCCTCGCCCTCACCGGTGGTGTTGTCGCCGAGGTGCTCGACCGAGCCGTCGGGGCTCTTGAGGTTGTTGAAGAAGACGAAGTTCGAGTCGTTGGTGACCTTGCCCTCCGCGTTGGTCAGCAGAGCGCTGGCGTCGAGGTCGAAGTCACCCCCGGTGGTGGTACGAGCGTCCCAGCCCAGACCGACGATGACCGCGGTCAGGTTGGGGGCGGCCTTGGTCAGCGAGACGTTGCCGCCCTTGCTGAGGCTGACTCCCACGAGTCCTCCCATATGTGTCGAGGGGCCGAGGGACCCCCGTAATGCGCTGGTATCGGATCAACGAGTCGATCCTAGTGACCGGTTCCCCCGCGCAGCATGCCCGGAACCCCGATTTCTCGGGTACGTCAGAGAGCGTCGAGGGCCTTGAGGTAGTCATTCAGGTCGCGCGCGTCGGGCAGGCCGTTCACCACGGTCCAGCGCACCACGCCCCGCTTGTCGATGACGAAGGTGCCGCGCACCGCGCAGCCCTTGTCCTCGTCGAAGACGCCGTACGCGCGCGAGGCCTCGCCGTGCGGCCAGAAGTCCGACAGGAGCGGGTACTCGATGTCCTCCTGCTCGGCGTAGACCCGCAGGGTGTGGATGGAGTCGGTGGACACGGCGAGCAGCTGTACGTCGTCGTTGACGAACTTCGGCAGCTCGTCGCGGAGCGCGCGCAGCTCGCCCGTACAGACGCCGGTGAAGGCGAACGGGTAGAAGAGCAGGACCACGTTCCTGGCCCCGCCGTCGCCGCCCGGGCCGTCCGGGACCCAGAAGCCGGAGAGCCTCACGGTCCGGCCGTGGTTGTCCTTCAGCTCGAAATCCGGGGCCTTGGTGCCCACCTCTGCCGCCATGGAAGCGTCGCCCCCCTCAGTCCGTTCCGGGGCTCCACCCTACGCAAAGGGCCCCCGCCGACCGAGGTCGGAGGGGGCCCTGACTGCGTCCGGTGACGGTGTCCGGTCGTCTGCGTCGGTTCTTCGCTCAGCGCTTGCCGGACTTCGCCGCCTTCGGGGTAACCAGCCTGCTGCCGGTCCAGTCCTTGCCCGCGTTGACGCTCTTGGTCTGAGACAGACCCGCGGTCTGCGCGGCTTCATTGATGTCGCTCGGCTCGACATAGCCTTCACGGCCTGTCTTCGGCGTCATCAGCCAGACGGGGGCGCCTTCGTCGATCAGCTGCGTAGCGTCGACCAGCGCGTCCGTCAGATCCCCGTCCTCGTCTCGGAACCACAGCACGACGGCGTCAGCCACATCGTCGTAGTCCTCGTCGACGAGTTCGGTGCCAATGAGTTCCTCGATGGCCTCGCGGAGCTCCTGATCGACATCGTCGTCGAAGCCGATCTCCTGGACCACCTGCTCGGGCTGGAAACCCAGCCTCGCGGCAAGGTTGGTCCGCTCCTCCGCGTGGTCCGCGGTCGCGCTCACGGATTGCCTCCTGATCATGTTTTGGAAAATGCTTCGGACCCGCGCGTGCGCGGGGCATTGGCCGTAGTCCACACGTGCGGGACGAATCTCGCAAGTACCCCGCCCCCGATCCCGCCCAAAGGATGGGCCTGGGGACACCTCCTGAGCCCTCTTCGTGATTCATCCCACACCATTCGACCACGTTTGACGGCTTCCGTGGCTTCGGTAGGCCAATCGGTCCCGAACGGCCTTACGGAACGCATCAACGTGTCGGGCGTAGGGTTGCGATTCGGCCGGATCCGTCCTCGGCCGGTGCCGCACTTCTCACCGAGCGATGGTTACTCCTCGGTAAAGATGACGTTTGCGATTCCGGGGTACACGATGGATGCGGCGCGACACCTCTCAAGACCCAACCAGCGAAGGAACAGCGTGGCTTCCGGATCCGATCGCAATCCGATCATCATTGGCGGCCTTCCGAGCCAGGTCCCGGACTTCGATCCTGAAGAGACCCGGGAATGGCTGGACTCCCTCGACGCCGCCGTCGACGAGCGGGGCCGTGAGCGTGCCCGCTACCTGATGCTCCGTCTGATCGAGCGCGCGCGGGAGAAGCGCGTGGCGGTCCCCGAGATGCGCAGCACGGACTACGTCAACACCATCGCCACCAAGGACGAGCCGTTCTTCCCCGGCAACGAGGAGATCGAGCGCAAGGTCCTCAACGCGACCCGCTGGAACGCGGCCGTGATGGTGTCCCGCGCGCAGCGCCCCGGTATCGGCGTGGGCGGTCACATCGCCACGTTTGCCTCCTCCGCCTCACTCTACGACGTGGGCTTCAACCACTTCTTCCGCGGCAAGGACGAGGGCGACGGCGGCGACCAGATCTTCTTCCAGGGACACGCGTCCCCCGGCATCTACGCCCGCGCGTTCCTGCTCGACCGGCTGAACGAGGCGCAGCTCGACGCCTTCCGCCAGGAGAAGTCGAAGGCCCCGAACGGTCTGTCGTCGTACCCCCACCCGCGGCTCATGCCGGACTTCTGGGAGTTCCCGACCGTGTCGATGGGCCTCGGCCCCCTCGGCGCGATCTACCAGGCGCGGATGAACCGCTACATGGAGGCGCGCGGCATCGCCGACACCTCCAAGTCGCACGTCTGGGCGTACCTCGGCGACGGCGAGATGGACGAGCCCGAGTCGCTCGGCCAGCTGTCCATCGCCGCCCGCGAGGGCCTGGACAACCTGACCTTCGTCGTCAACTGCAACCTCCAGCGCCTCGACGGCCCGGTGCGCGGCAACGGCAAGGTCATCCAGGAGCTGGAGTCGCAGTTCCGGGGCGCCGGCTGGAACGTCATCAAGCTGGTCTGGGACCGGAGCTGGGACCCGCTGCTCGCGCAGGACCGCGACGGCGTGCTGGTCAACAAGCTGAACACGACCCCCGACGGCCAGTTCCAGACGTACGCGACGGAGACCGGCGCGTACATCCGCAACCACTTCTTCGGTGACGACCACCGCCTGCGGGCCATGGTCGAGAACATGACCGACGACCAGATCCTGCACCTGGGACGCGGCGGTCACGACCACAAGAAGGTGTACGCGGCGTACGCGGCGGCCAAGGCCCACAAGGGCCAGCCGACCGTCATCCTCGCCCAGACCGTCAAGGGCTGGACGCTGGGGCCGAACTTCGAGGGCCGCAACGCGACCCACCAGATGAAGAAGCTGACGGTCGAGGACCTGAAGCGCTTCCGCGACCGGCTGCACATCCCGATCACGGACAAGCAGCTGGACGAGGGCTACCCGCCGTACTACCACCCGGGCCGCGACTCGGAGGAGATCCAGTACATGCACGACCGGCGCAACGCGCTGGGCGGGTACGTACCGACCCGTGTCGTCCGGGCCAAGCCGCTGCCGCTGCCGGCCGAGAAGACGTACGCGGCCGCGAGGAAGGGATCGGGTCAGCAGTCGATCGCCACGACGATGGCGTTCGTGCGCGTCCTGAAGGACCTCATGCGGGACAAGGAGATCGGCAAGCGTTTCGTGCTGATCGCGCCCGACGAGTACCGCACCTTCGGCATGGACGCGTTCTTCCCGAGCGCGAAGATCTACAACCCGCTGGGCCAGCAGTACGAGGCGGTCGACCGTGAGCTGCTGCTCGCGTACAAGGAGTCGCCCACCGGGCAGATGCTGCACGACGGCATCTCCGAGGCCGGCTGCACCGCGTCGCTGATCGCCGCGGGTTCGGCGTACGCCACGCACGGCGAGCCGCTGATCCCGGTCTACGTCTTCTACTCGATGTTCGGTTTCCAGCGGACCGGCGACCAGTTCTGGCAGATGGCCGACCAGCTCGCACGCGGATTCGTCCTGGGCGCGACCGCCGGCCGTACGACCCTGACCGGCGAGGGCCTCCAGCACGCGGACGGCCACTCGCAGCTGCTCGCCTCGACAAACCCGGCCTGTGTCGCGTACGACCCGGCGTTCGGGTACGAGATCGCGCACATCGTCCAGGACGGCCTGAAGCGGATGTACGGCGAGAACGCCGAGGACGTCTTCTACTACCTGACCGTCTACAACGAGCCGATCCAGCACCCGGCGGAGCCCGAGAACGTCGACACCGACGGCATCCTCAAGGGCATCTACCGCTTCAAGGAGGGCGAGAAGGGCGAGCTTCCGGCCCAGATCATGGCCTCCGGTGTGGCGGTGCCGTGGGCGGTCGAGGCCCAGCGGCTCCTCGCCGAGGAGTGGAACGTCAAGGCCGACGTCTGGTCCGCGACCTCCTGGAACGAGCTGCGCCGCGACGCGGTCTCGGTGGAGGAGCACAACCTGCTCCACCCGGAGGAGGAGCAGCGCGTGCCGTACGTGACGGAGAAGCTCTCCGGCGCGCAGGGCCCGTTCGTGGCCGTCTCGGACTGGATGCGTTCGGTTCCGGACCAGATCTCGCGCTGGGTCCCGGGCACGTACTCCTCGCTCGGCGCGGACGGCTTCGGCTTCGCCGACACGCGGGGTGCGGCGCGCCGCTACTTCCACATCGACGCGCAGTCGATCGTCCTGGCGGTGCTCACCGAGCTCGCCAAGGAGGGCAAGATCGACCGCTCCGCGCTGAAGCAGGCGGTCGACCGCTACCAGCTGCTCGACGTGACCGCGGCCGACCCCGGTGCGGCCGGCGGCGACGCGTAACGCCCACAGGACACGAACGGGCGGCGGGGCCTGCTGGCTCCGCCGCCCGTTCGTCGTTCCCTACCATTCGGGGCATGAAGGTGCAGACAGCGCAGGCCAGGTGGGAAGAGCGCACACAGGGGCCCCTGCTGGGGCTGGCGGTGGCTTTCGCCCTCGCGTACGCGGTTCCGATCGTCGCGCCGGACGCGGGCGACGCGGTGCGCCGGATCTGTCTGGTGACCGAGTGGGCGGTCTGGGGCGCGTTCGCCCTGGACTACGTCGTACGACTGTCGCTGTCGCCCGGCAAGTGGTCGTTCGTCCGCAGCCACCCGCTGGACCTGCTCGCGGTGGTGCTGCCGCTGCTGCGCCCGCTCCAGCTGCTCCGGCTCGTCTCCACGCTGCTGCTGGTCGGCCGGCGGGCCAGGACGGCTCCCCAGGTCCAGCTCACGACGTACGTCGGGGGCGCGGTGATCGGCCTGCTGATGTTCGGCTCGCTGGCCGTGCTGGAGGTCGAGCGGGACGCCCCCGGCGGGAACATCAAGACGCTGGGTGACACGGTGTGGTGGTCGTTCACGACGATGACGACCGTCGGATACGGCGACCACTCCCCCACGACAGGACTCGGCCGGGTGCTGGCGGTGGGCCTGATGCTCTCGGGCATCGCGCTGCTCGGTGTCGTCACCGCGAACATCGCGGCGTGGTTCATCTCCCGCTTCGACCGGGACGACGCCGAGGAGCGCCGCCAGACGGCCGCGATCGAGCTGCTCACGGAGGAGGTGCGGGCGCTGCGGGCGCAGGTCTCGGAACTGACGTCGGGGGCGGCGGCCCCGGCCCCCGGCATGCGCGAGGGGCCGTCCGTGGGGACGGCCCCGGCGCCACGGCGTCCGGCGTAGCGCGTCAGATCGACATGCCGTAGACGGCCGCGCCGCCTATCAGCGCGATGACCGCGAGGACGGTGATGACCGCACCGAGAATGAAGCCGATCATGGCCGGCACATTGCCGCTGTTGAAGCGCTTGCCCATCGCGATCCAGCCGGTGATCAGCGCGATCGGGCCGAGGATGATCCCGAGCGTGAAGAAGCCGATGATGCCGCAGATGAGCGAGACCCAGCTGAGGGCGCTGGTGTTGGACGGGCTGTGCGTACGGCTGTTGCTCGCCATGGTCACTCCCTGAGTCGTGCCCTGGAATTCGTGTGATCCGGGCTTGACGACCAGTTGCCCCGCTTTCCGGCGGGCATCCCCCTCAGTTCTCCCACACCTTGAAGGCCCGCACCCGGTACGGCGACTGCGGCACCCAGGTCCCGCCCCCCGGATAGGTCTCGAACTCCCCCGTCTCCTCGCACTCCCCGGACTGGTACGTCGTGACGGGCCGGCCGGTGCGGTTGGCGAGGGCCTGGGCGTCGGTGCCGGCCGGCAGGGGGACGCAGCTCTCGATGTCGATGCCGGACAGTTCGTGGGCCTGGCGCCCGCCCTTGAAGTCCGGCTTCGCCCAGAGGCAGAGCTCCCCGGTCGCACAGGCCCCGAGGCGGGGCGGCGCGGCGTGGGCGGTCTGCGGCAGCAGCGCGGTGACGGCCAGGAGCCCGGCCGCGAGGACGGTCGTACGCATGTGGAACATCGGAATCGGCCCCCGTGTGGTGTGGATCAGTCGCTCCCACCCTGAGCTGCGGGAACGGGTGGCGGAAGGTGCCGGGGGCTGTTCCACCCGGATAGGCGACAGCCCCGCCGGAACCGTCCGGCGGGGCTGTCGTACGTACCGGGTTGACGTCGGAGGACGTCAGATGTGGGCGCTGCCCGCGGCCGCGTCCGCGTTCTCACCGCGCTTGGTCAGGGTGGCGACGAGCGCCGCCACGACCGCGACGGCGCCCGCGACGGTGAAGGCGAGGTGCATGCCCGACACGAACGTGTCATGGATGACGGCGCCGATCTTGTCGATGACGGGCGGTTCCAGGCCCGCCTTGGCCAGCTCCTTGGTCGGCACGGAGGCGAACTCGGCCGCTTCCTCCAGCTTGGGGTCGGCCGGGATCGGGATGCCCGCCTCCTTCCAGTTGCCCGCGAAGTCGGCGCTGACCTTCGAGGACATGATCGCGCCGAGGACCGCGGTGCCGAGCGCGCCACCGACCTGCATGGCGGCCTGCTGGAGGCCGCCGGCGACGCCGGAGAGCTCCATCGGGGCGTTGCCGACGATGACCTCGGTGGCTCCGACCATGACCGGCGCGAGACCGAGGCCGAGGAGACCGAACCAGAGGGACATCATGAACGTGCTCGTGTCGGCCGAGAGCGTCGTCATGCCGAACATCGCGGCCGCGGTGGCGACCATGCCGCCGACCAGCGGGACCCGCGGGCCGAACTTGGTGATGAGCACACCCGCGAGCGGCGAGGAGACGATCATCATGCCGGTCAGCGGCAGCAGGTGCAGACCGCTGTCGACCGGGCTCATGCCGTGCACGCCCTGGAGGAAGAACGTCACGAAGAAGAGGCCGCCCATGAAGGCGATGGCCATGAGGACCATGAGGACGACGCCCGCGGAGAGCGGGACGGACCGGAACATGGCGAGCGGGATGAGCGGTTCGGCGACCTTCGTCTCCCAGACGGCGAAGACCGCGAAGAGGACGACGGAAGCTCCCAGCCAGGCCCAGGTGCTGGGGCTGTCCCAGCCCCACTCGCCGGCCTTGATGATGCCCCAGACGACGGCGAACATCGCGCCCGAGAGCAGCACGATGCCGGGGATGTCGAAGGAGCGCGGGGCATTGGCCGCGCGGTGGTCCTTGAGGATCACCAGGCCGAAGGCCAGCGCGACGATCCCGACGGGGACGTTGATGAAGAAGACGGACTGCCAGTTGACGTGCTCGACGAGCAGGCCGCCGACGATCGGACCGCCCGCGGTGGAAGCACCGATGACCATGCCCCAGATGCCGATGGCCATGTTCAGCTTCTCGGCGGGGAAGGTGGCGCGGAGCAGGCCGAGCGCGGCCGGCATGAGGAGCGCGCCGAACAGGCCCTGGAGCACTCGGAAGGTGATGACCAGGGCGATCTCGGTGGAAAGACCGATGGCCCCGGAGGCGAGGGCGAAGCCGGCGATGCCTATCAGGAAGGTCTGGCGGTGACCGAAGCGGTCGCCGAGCTTGCCCGCGGTGATGAGGGCGACGGCGAGGGCGAGCAGGTAGCCATTGGTGATCCACTGGACGTCGGCGAGCGTGGCACCGAGGTCCTTCTGAATGGCCGGGTTGGCGATCGCGACGATCGTGCCGTCGAGCGCGACCATCATCACGCCGATCGCCACGGAGAAGAGCGTCAGCCAAGGGTGTCCCCGGAGCCCCTTGGCCGGCCCCGCCGCGGGTTCCTGCGGCGGCGGAGCCTTGTCGATGGTCGTCTGACTAGTCATACCGCTCAAGCTAATGTCAGTGACTGACAGTTGACAAACGAATTCACTCGCCGGTAACTGTCAGGTAGCTCACAGGTATCCTGAGCTGGACAAAGGCGAAAGAGGCTACCTTCGAATGACCGAGCGGCAGGCGACGATCGAGTCGACGACGGGGCTGCGCGAGCGCAAGAAACAGCGCACCCGCGACGCCCTGCTGCGGGTCGCGCTGGAGCTCTTCACCACACAGGGGTACGAGCGCACGACCGTCGACGAGATCGCCGACGCCGTCGAGGTGTCCCAGCGCACCTTCTTCCGCTACTTCGCCAGCAAGGAGGAAGTCGCCTTCGCCGTCCAGGAGATGGTGGAGTCGCACTTCGTGGCGGAACTGCTCGCGCGCCCCCCGGAGGAGGGCCCGTTCGCCGCCATGCGCAATGCCGTCCTCGGCTCCTGGAACACCATCGGCGAGGCGATCGAGGCCGTCATCCCGGTCGAGCTGCACATGCGCACCTACCGGATGATCGAATCGACGCCCGCCCTGCTCGCCGCCCATCTGCGCCGCTCCACCGATCTGGAGGAGCGGATAGCCGGGATCGTCGCCGAGCGTGAGGAGCTCGACCTGGACGCCGATCCGCGGCCGCGCGTCGCCGTGGCGGCGTTCACCGGCGTCATGCGGGTGGCGGGGCGGCTGTGGGGGCAGGGCGAGGACGCCAGCATGGAGTCGATCAGGACGCTGACCGAGCTCTACCTGGACCACCTCGGGCCGGCGCTCGCCGCGGAGTGGCGCACGTCGGCGCGTACGCCGGGTGCACACGCGGTGTGATGACGCCCCTGCCGTTTCCGCCCTGAAACGTGATCCGCGTCACTGATTTCACAGCGGGCCTCATGCTTCTCCTAGGGTGGCCCGCAGTGACTTCCTTCGACACCTCCCCCACCCTCAACGCGTGGCGCGCGCTGCTCGCTCTCGCCGTGGTGTTCGTGCTGCTGGCCACCACGGGGTGGACCGCGATACGCCGTCACCAGGGCGGCTCCGATCTCCGTACGGCATCGCTCGCCGCCTGGGCACGGGACGGCATCGACGGAACCGACCTTCCGGAGGCCGGTTCCGCACCCGGCCTGCTGGCTCGTTTCTTCGCCGGTCTCACCGCCTCCCAGCGCGCCCGGCTGGTCGACCGCTACCCGTTCGTCGTAGGCAACCTGAACGGCGTCCCGCTCACCCTGCGCTACCGGGCCAACCGCCTGGCGCTCGCCCGGGCCCGCGCGGTCGAGCGGGAGCGCGTGCACGACAAGCGGCTCACCCTGGCGGGCCGCCAGACGGCGGACCGCAGGATGCACCGCTTCGAGTCGCTGATGGGCGAGGGGCGGCGGATCCTCGCCTTCGACCCCGACGGCTCCGGCCGGGTCGCCGAGGTCTTCGGTGACCTCGGACGCGCCGAGCGGGTCTCGGTCGTCGTCCCCGGCGTCGACACCAATGTGGTGAATTTCGAGCGGACGCGCCGCAAGCACACCGCGCCCGTCGGCATGGCGAAGTCCCTGTACGCCGCCGAGCGCGCCGCGGCGCCCCGTACCCGTACCGCCGTCATCGCCTGGGCCGACTACACCTCGCCCGTCGGTGTCGGCATGGACGCGGCCATCGGCAAGCTCGCCCGGGACGGCTCCAGGCGGCTCGACTCCCTCGTGCGGGCCCTGCCCGGCGACTCGGAGGTGTCGCTCTTCTGCCACAGCTACGGCTCGGTGGTGTGCGGCGTGGCCGCCCCCGCCCTGCCGTCCCGGGTCGCCGACATCGCGGTCGCGGGCAGCCCCGGCATGCGGGTCGAGAGCGCGAAACAGCTCGGCACCGGGGCCCGCGTGTGGGCCACCCGGGACCGCGACGACTGGATCCAGGGCGTGCCGTACCTGGAGGTCGGCGGGCTCGGCCACGGCGCGGACCCGGTGAGGCCGGAGTTCGGGGCGCGGGTCTTCTCCGCGTCCGGCGCGATCGGGCACACCGGCTATTTCGAGCCGGGGACGGAAAGTCTCAGCAACTTCGCCGGGATAGGCGTCGGCTCGTACTCCACCATCAGCTGCGCGGACGGTGACGGGGCCTGTCGGAGCGGAATTTCCGGTGCGGAAGCGAACTGACGCGCGTAGAACGCCGTATCGACCGGAGTGCGGCCCCGACATTGCGGCCGGCGCCGAGGGGCGACGCGCGGGCGCGCGCCGCATACGATGAGCCGCATGGGTGATGTGCTGGCCGGAATTCATGCCACCTGGGAGTTCGAGGACGACTCCGTGCTCATCCGCTTCGAACGGGGGATCCGCACGCCGAAGCTGTTCCAGGCGCTCGGCGAACGACGCATCCCGCACGAGGCGCTGGCGTCGGTGACCCTGACGCCGGGCAAGCGCGGCACAGTCGTCCTGCACGCGATCCCTAGACCGGGTGCCGACCCGCTGATGGAGGCCGCCGCCGGACAGCTGCGGGACGGCGCCGACCCGTACCGGCTGGTGCTGCCGGCCGAGCGCGAGACCCTCGCCGAGTACTACGCCGACGCACTGCGCGCCCTGCTCGGGTCCGACGCGAAGCTGCCCGCCGAGAAGTTCCTGGTGGCCGCCCCGCAGGCCCCGCTGCACTTCAAGGCGTACGACGGGAAGGCGTCCTTCGACGGGTCGCAGGTGTCGTTCCGCTGGTTCTGGACGGGCGCGTCCTCCGCCAAGTGGAAGGCCGGCGACCAGAGCTTCCGGGTCCAGGAGCTGAACGGCGTCGAGTGGCGCTCCCCCGATGTCTTCGACGGCTACCTGCGGCTCCTGCGGCGCGCCGGCTCCATGACCACGGCCTCGCCGCAGTCGGCCCAGGCCGACCAGGACCCGGCGGCCGTCGTCTTCGGCCTCGGCTACGGGCCGGTGCACGAGTCCCTGCCGTTCGCGGCGGCGGTGCTCGGTGCGGTACGCAGCGGAAGCGCGGCCGCCCTGGACGCGGTACCGGCCGAGCCCGTGCCCGCCCACGTCTCCGGGCGGCGCGACCCCGCCGACATCGCCGAGCGGATACGGCACCTCGGCGACCTGCACCGGGCCGGCCTGGTCACCGACGAGGAGTTCACCGCGAAGAAGGCGGAGCTGCTCGCGGAGCTGTAGACGGGCGTCATACCGGGGTACGGGACCGCTTCGCACCCCACGGTATGACGCCCGTACGCGGACCGCCTGCCTACGCTGGCCGGGCCATGACCGAACCCTCCCCGCACCGGCCCACGCCCCCGCCCCCGCCCCCCGCCGACGGCCTGATCAGCGCCGGGCGCCGCAACCTGCGCGCCCTCGCCCACGCCGTGTCCCACCCCTCGCACCCGCCGACGCCCCTGTTCGCCGACGCCCCGCAGCAGTGGCAGCGGCTGCTGCCGTACGCCGTGGCGCTCGCCCTCGTCGCCACGTTCCTCCCCGTCACCGTCACCGTCCTCACCCACGACTACGCCGTGTCCGGCGGCCTCGCCGGGGCCATCGCCGCCGCCCAGACCGTTCCGCTGCTGATGGTCGCGCACCGGCCGCTCCAGGCGTGGTGGATCATCCTGCCCGCCGATGTCGTCGGCGGGCTGTTCGCCCTGGGCGGTCCGGACGGCAGCGGCATCTGGCCGTGGACGCCGCCCGTCATCGTCGCGTACCTCTTCCTGATGCTCGCGCTGGCGCTGCGCGAGACGCGCCGGACCCTCATCGGTGTATGGATCGTCACCGGCGTGGCCGGCCTCGTCCTCGGCCAGTTCTTCCCCGAAGAGAGCGACGGCACGAACGTCCTGCTGATCGTGCTCAGCGCGGTCGTCCTGGTGATCGGCGGCGCGCTGCGCGAGCGCGGGGACGCGCAGCGGCGGCTCGTCGAGCAGGAGACCATCAGCGAGGCGGAGCGGTCCCGGCGCACACTGCTCGAGGAACGCACCCGTATCGCCCGCGAGTTGCACGACGTCGTGGCCCACCACATGTCGGTGATCACCGTGCAGGCGGACTCCGCGCCGTACCGCGTCGGCGGCCTCTCCCCCGAGGCGCGGGAGGAGTTCGCCTCGATCGCCGCGAGCGCGCGGGAGTCGCTGACCGAGATGCGACGGCTCCTGTCGGTGCTGCGCAGCGAGGACACGACGGGCGAGCGGGGGCCGCAGCCCGGCCTCGACCGGCTCCAGCAGCTCGTCGAGGCGACGGTGCGGGCCGGGGTGCCCGCCGAGCTGTCGCTCACCGCGGACCTCGCCGGCACGCGTCGGCTGCCGCAGTCCGTCGACCTTTCGGCGTACCGCATCGTGCAGGAGGCCCTGGCGAACGTCGTACGGCACGCGCCGGGCGCCACGACCCGGGTCTCGGTCTCCTCGGACGGCACGGACCTGACCGTCCTCGTCGTCAACGGGCCGCCCGCCGGGCCGGCTTCGCCCGTGGAGGCGGGCGGAGCGGGCGGTCACGGCCTCGTCGGGATGCGTGAACGCGTACGGTTGACCGGCGGCACGCTCGACACGGGCCCGCTGCCCGACGGCGGCTTCCGGGTCGCCGCCCGGCTTCCCCTCGGCGCGAAGGATCCCACCGCCCCATGACCATCCGCGTGATCATCGTCGACGACCAGGCCATGGTGCGGGCGGGGTTCGCCGCGCTGCTGTCGGCGCAGAGCGACATCGACGTGGTGGGCGAGGCGCCGGACGGGAGGCAGGGGATCGAGGTCAGCCGGAGCACGCACCCCGACGTGGTCCTCATGGACGTCCGGATGCCGGAGACGGACGGGCTGGCGGCGGCGCGCGAACTGCTGGATCCGCCGGCCGGGGTCGTCCACCGGCCGAAGGTCCTGATGCTCACCACGTTCGACGTGGACGACTACGTGTACGAGGCGCTGCGCGCCGGGGCATCCGGATTCCTGCTGAAGGACGCGCCCCCGGCGGACCTGATCTCGGCGGTACGGGTGGTGGCGGCCGGAGAGGCGCTGCTGGCGCCGTCGGTCACGCGGCGTCTGATCGCGGACTTCGCGCGGCTGCGGCCCGCGCCCCGGAAGGACCCGTCGCTGCGGCTCAACGGGCTTACGCCGCGTGAGACGGAGGTCCTGGAGCTGATCGCCCGGGGCCTCTCGAACCAGGAGATCGCGACCCACCTGATCCTGGCCGAACAGACGGTCAAGACGCACATCGGCCGCGTCCTGGCCAAACTGGACCTGCGCGACCGCGCGCAGGCGGTGATCTTCGCGTACGAGTCGGGGCTGGTCTCGCCGGGGGCGTGACGGTGCCCCGGTGAGGGCTTCGTGCCGGGTGCCGGGGCCTACGGGAACGGCACCCCGGAGCGGCACGCCCCCGGTACCCCCCGTACCCCGGTAGTACTTCCGACTTGGCTCTCCGGTGTGACGCCCCCGCAGGCGTCGTCTTCCTACCTTCCTCTCCGTCACCCGCCGGAAGAGGAAGAAGAGGCACCCATGCGCCGTTGCAAGAGGACCCTGGTCGCGGTCGTTCTCGCGACAACCGTCGTTTCGGGCACGGCCGGCTGGGCCTCCGGCACCGCGCAGGAGCCCGTCACCGGCCCGCCCCCCGGCAGCGCCGCCTGGCAGCGCGAGGGGCTGCCCGACCCGGTCGCGACCACCCCCGCCCGGATCGCCCGGTTCTTCGCGGCCCTCTCCCCCGGTCGGCAGCGGGACCTCGTCCGCCGTCACCCCACCGTCGTCGGCAACCTGGACGGCGTCCCCGTGGAGCTCCGTTACGCCGCCAACTCCCGTACCGCGCAAGCCCACGGCTTCGACCGCCTCGCGGACCCCGGCCGTCAGATCCTCGCCCTCGACCCGCGCGGCCGTGGTCGGGCCGCCGAGGTGTACGGCGATCTGGACACGGCCGAGCACGTGGCCGTCGTCGTCCCCGGGTCGGACATGGACGCCCGTACCTTCGACCGTACGAAGGACCCCTACGGCACCCCGGCCGGCATGGCCAGGTCGCTGCGCGACGCGACGAAGGGCCACCGCACCGCCGTGATCGCGTGGGCCGGGTACACCACCCCCGTCGGCCTGGGCCCGGACGCCGCCACCGGTGACCTCGCCGAGGCCGGCGCCGGCCGTCTCGCACGGCTGGCGGACGGGCTCGACGCGACCGGCGCCCCGGATCCGGCCCTCTTCTGCCACAGCTACGGCTCGGTGGTGTGCGGCCTGGCCGCCCCGCGCCTCGATGCCGCCGACGTCGTGGCCCTCGGCTCCCCCGGCATGCGCGCGAAGAACGTCGGCGACCTGCGCACGGACGCCCGCGTATGGGCCGCCAAGAGCCCGTCCGACTGGATCGACGACATCCCGAACGTCGAGTTCGCCGGCCTCGGCCACGGCGCCGACCCCACCGCCCCCGCCTTCGGCGCCCGCCGCGTCCCGGCCGGTGACGCCGAAGGACACACCGGCTACTTCGCCCCCGGCACCCGGTCCCTCCGTGCCTTCGCCGCGATCACCCTCGGGGAGGAGCTGTGATGAGCGCCCTCGCAGCGAAGATCGAGGCGCGGACCCCCGCCCACCGCGACCGCGCGGTCGACGGCCTGCGCGCGCTCGCCCTCCTCGCCGTGCCCACCGGCCACTGGATGCTCGGCGGTTTCACCCTGGACGGCGACGGCGCCCTGCACAACGCCAGCCCGCTCTCCTCCTTCGGCTTCTTCGCACCGGTGAGCTGGGTGCTCCAGATGCTGGGCATCTTCTTCCTGGTCGGGGGCTACGCCTCGGCCCTGTCGTACCGCCGCCACCAGGGCTCCACCGGCGCGTGGCTGCGCGGCCGGATCGCGCGGCTCGGCCGGCCCGTGCTCGGTGT
Organism: Streptomyces sp. Wb2n-11; assembly: GCF_001049855.1. Taxonomy (NCBI): domain Bacteria; kingdom Bacillati; phylum Actinomycetota; class Actinomycetes; order Kitasatosporales; family Streptomycetaceae; genus Streptomyces; species Streptomyces sp. Wb2n-11. The sequence continues at coordinate 4,879,071 of NZ_CVPB01000001.1, read as the reverse complement.
GACCGCCGTGTGGGCGGTGATGATCCCGGTGCTGTACGCGCTGGGGGTGCCGGGCACGACGCTGCGGACCGGGGCGACGCTGGTGATCCAGCCACTGTGGTTCGTGGGCGTGTACGTGGCGGTGACCGCCCTGACCCCGTACTGCGTCCGCGCCGCCCGCGCGACGGGCGCCTGGGCCGCCGCACCCCTCATCGGCTTTGTCGCCGTCGTCGACTTCCTGCGCTACGGCCCGTACGCCGACGCCGTGCCGTCCTGGCTGAACCTGCTGAACCTGCTCCCCGGCTGGCTCTTCGCGTACCAGCTCGGCGTCTGCTGGGGCGAGAAGCGCATCGGCAGGCGCGGCGGCGTCCTGCTGCTGGCGGGTGGTGCGGCCCTGTTCGCCGTGCTGCTGCTGGCCTTCCACTACCCTGCGTCGATGGTCGGCGTACCGGGTGAGGCCCGCACCAACTCGCACCCGCCGTCCCTGCTGGTCCTCGCCCTCGCCGCGGCCCAGAGCGGCGCCGCGATCCTGCTGCGCGAACGCATCGGCAGGCTGCTGCGCAGGCCGTCGCTGTGGGCCCCGGTCGTGGTGATCAACCTGTCGGCGATGACGGTGCTGTGCTGGCACCAGACGGCGATGCTCGCCGCGGCCGTCCCGGGCTCGTTCCTCGGTACGGTCGCGGGCCTGACGGCGGCGCCCGATTCGCTGGGCTGGGTCCTGGCGAGGGCGGCGTGGCTGCCGGTGTTCGCGGGGCTGCTGATCCTGATCGGGCGTTACACGCGCGGGTTCGAGACGCCGTGGACGAGGACGACGAAGGCCCGCCGCGCGGCAGCGGGGCTGCTCGCGGCGGGCTTCGCGGTGTTCGCGCTGGGGCTGGCGTGAGGCTCCGGAGCGAGGGGCCGGTGCGGATCCCGCCGGCCCCTCCCGTCCTCGCTACTCGCGCCCGGCGGAGGTGAACGTCATGTCCGCGTACCGGCCGCCGGCCACCTGGTCCGCGATCGGTTCGAGCAGCTCCATCTCGCTCTCGGTGAGCAGGAGCCGGGTGGCGGCGGCGTTCTCCTCGACCCGGGTGCGCCTGCGCGTTCCCGGGATCGGTACGACGGGGAGCCCGTGCACCTGCGTCTGCTGCTGCACCCAGGCGAGCGCGACCTGCCCGAGCGTGGCATTGCGCCCCTCGGCGAGCTTGCGCACCGGGTCGAGCAGCGAGGCGTTCGCGACGGCGTTGTCACCGTTGAAGCGCGGCTGGTTGCGGCGGAAGTCGCCTTCGGTCAGGTCCTTCTCGGCGCTGGTGAAGGAGCCGGTGAGGAAGCCGCGGCCGAGCGGGGAGTACGGGACCAGGGCGACGCCGAGTTCGCGTGCCGCCGGTACGACGCCCGCCTCGATGTCGCGGCTGAACAGCGACCACTCGGACTGTACGGCCGCGATCGGGTGCACGGCCTGCGCGGCCCGCAGCTCGCTGCCGGTGACCTCGCTCAGTCCGAGGTGCTTGACCTTGCCCTCGCGCACGAGCTCGGCCATCACGCCGACCGTCTCCTCGATGGGGACGTTCACGTCACGCCGGTGCATGTAGTAGAGGTCGATCTCGTCGACCTCCAGGCGCCGGAGGCTGTTCTCGATGCACTGGCGGATGTAGGCGGGGTCGTTGTTGATGATCCGCTTCGCCGGGTCGCGGGGGTCCATCGCCAGCGCGAACTTCGTCGCGACGACGACCTCGTCCCGGTGCGCCCTGAAGAACGGCGCCAGGAACCTCTCGTTCTCGCCGGCCGCGTACGCGTCCGCCGTGTCGTACAGCGTGATGCCGAGTTCCAGCGCCCGCTCCAGCGTGGCCCGCGCCTCATCGGCGTCCGTGGGTCCGTACGCGAAGCTCATGCCCATGCAGCCCAGGCCCTGTACGCCGACCTCCGGTCCGCCGGTGCCGAGCTGGACTTTTTGGATCCTGCTGTCGCTCATGTGGGTTTCAGGCCCTCTCCGACGCCCGCCGGGCGTCCGCGTAGAAGTCGATCTTGTGGTCCAGTACGGCGAGCGTGTCGTGGAGCTCGGCGATGCGCGTGCGCACGTTCCTGCGGGTGGCCTCCAGCAGTTCCTGGCGCGCTTCGAAGGTGTGCTCGCCCTCCCGCACCAGTTCGGCGTACCTGACCATGTCCGCGACCGGCATCCCGGTCAGCCGCAGCTTGCCGACGAAGGCGAGCCAGTCCAGGTCCCTGTTGCGAAACCGCCGCTGGCCGGTGTGCGAGCGGCCGACGTGCGGCATGAGGCCGATCCGCTCGTACCAGCGCAAGGTGTACGCCGTGAGCCCGGTGTGCGCCGCCACCTCGCTGATCGTGTAGTGGTCCTGGCCTTCGGGGCGGGGGTGCGCCCGGGGCGCCGCTCCGCAGACGTCGGTGCGCGCGGGTGCGGTTTCCGTCACGGTCATGGCCTCCACGCTAGGACCTTGGAGTGCACTCGAAGCAACCGTAAGCCTGAAGAAGTTTCCGGCCGTGCGCACTATCCTCCGTCCCCGTGAGCCGCGTACGCCGTGCCGACGCCGCCGACGCCGCGGAAGTCCTCCGCCTGCGCCAGGTGATGATCGACTCGGTCTTCCCCACCAGCACTCTCCCAAACTCCCGACTCCGCTCGGGCGGGGGGGCGCACCCGTCCGACTGGCACACCGATTCCCTCCCCACCCTGCGCGGGAGACCGGCGGACCCGGACGGGAACTTCGCCGCCTTCGTCATGGACCACCCGGACCGGCCGGGAGCCCTGGCCGCGCTCACCGCCGGTACGGTCGAGTACCGCATCGGGCGCTCCGGCAATCCGCACGGCGCCGTCGGTCACGTCCTCAGCGTCGCCACCGACCCGGACCAGCGCCGCCGCGGCCACGCCCGCGCGTGCATGGAGGCGCTGCTGGACTGGTTCCGCGAGCGGGCGTGGTGAGCGTCGGCCTCAACGCCTCCGAGGAGGCGGAGCCGCTCTACGCCTCGCTGGGCTTCGTCCGCAAGCCCGACCCCTCGATGCGGCTCGACCTCTAGGGCCTTTACGCTCGTACCCATGCAGAGCCTGGCGATGACCGAGAACTGGCCGGTACCCACCGCGGCGGCCGCCGTCGTACGGGCGGACGGCACCGTCGCCGCCGCGCACGGCCCGACCGCGCACCGCTTCCCGCTGGCGTCGGTCACCAAGCCGCTCGCCGCGTACGCCGCGCTCGTCGCGTACGAGGAGGGTGCCGTCGAGCTCGACGAGCCGGCCGGCCCCGAAGGATCCACGGTCCGCCACCTCCTCGCCCACACCAGTGGCCTCGCCTTCGACGAGCACCGCGTGATGGCGCCCCCCGGCGAGCGCAGGCTCTACTCCAACGCGGGTTTCGAGGTCCTCGGCGACCACATCGCGAAGGCGACGGACATTCCCTTCGCCGAGTACCTGCGCCAGGCGGTGCTGGAGCCGCTGGGCATGACGGCCACGTCGCTGGACGGCTCGCCCGCCAAGGACGGCGTCTCGACCGTCGACGACCTGGCGCGGTTCGCCGCCGAACTCCAGGCCCCGCGCCTGCTCGACACGCGTACGGTCGCCGGGGCCACCGCCGTCGTCCACCCGGGGCTGAAGGGCGTGCTGCCCGGGTACGGCCACCAGAACCCGAACGACTGGGGCCTCGGCTTCGAGATCCGCGACTCCAAGTCCCCGCATTGGACCGGCGGTTCGTCCTCGCCGCGCACCTTCGGACACTTCGGCCAGTCCGGCACGTTCCTGTGGGTGGACCCGGACGCGGGGATCGCGTGCGTGGCACTGACGGACCGGGCGTTCGGGCCGTGGGCCGTCGAGGTCTGGCCGCAGTTCACGGACGCCGTGCTCGCCGAATTCGGCCCGGCCGCCGCCTAGACGCAGCCGGTGGCCGGCAGCGAGCCGTCGCTGCCCGTGAGAGCCACTTTCACCAGGCCCTCGGGGTCCTCGGCGTGTGCCGTCGTACAGACCAGCTGCCGGACGGCGGCGGCGTCGAGTGGGCGCACCGCGAACGCGGTCGTGACCTGGACCGCCTCCGGCGCGCCCGGTACGGAGTCCTCCCGGGCCGCCGGCACCGCCTCGACCGGCTCCGGATCTGCGGGCAGCCGGGTGGTGAGCCCGGCAGCCCGCTCCTCCTCGGTGGGGCCGGCGAGCAGCACGGCGAGCGCCTCGGCGGTCGGCGGGGGGCTGTTCCCCCAGTCGAGGGGCCTGGCCACGGGGACCGGCCTGCCGTCCGGCCCGACGAAGAAGAGCAGCATCCTCTCCAACCGGTCGGGGACGACGGGGACGACGGCCGGGCCGCCCGCCTCGACCGCTTCGCTGGCCCGGATCCCGCACCCGGCGAGCAGCAGCGAAGCCGACGCCAAGGCTGGGCTGAACCGCAGCACCCTGGACGCGGGTCGGGGGATGTTCTTCGGAATCCTGGCGCAGAAGGCTGAAAGTGCCGCTCACCGAGTGATCCCGGTAGGTGCCCGCAACACCTCCCGCACCCGCCCACCCTCAGCCGGAGGATGCGGGCACGTCGCCAGGGAGAACCGTGTCACCCAAGCGAAGTTCGAGTGCGCCAGGTGCGGGTTCGTCGAGAACGCCGACGCAGTAGGCGCCTTGAACGTCAAGCACAGGGCCGGGCTGGTCCTCTGCGCGAAGGCTTAGCCACCGGCGCAGGAAGCTCGCGACTTCAGTCACGGGCGGAGTCGCCGACATGAGCTCGGAGACGGTGGGCCTGGGCGACGCCTACGACAAGATGGTCGACCACTCGACGCGTCCGGCCTGGTCGGGGATGTACGCACACGCCGCGCCCTGGAACGCCGCCCACTTCGGCAACGCCAACATGAGCTCGGGCTGCATCGGCATGAGCGACTCCGACGCGGCGTACTCCTACGGCCGGGTCCGGGTGGGCGACCCGTTCGAGATCAAGGGCGCGGACACCAAGGGGACGGTCGCCGAGGGCAACGGCTACGGCGTCCAAAACGTGCCCTGGGAGTGGTGGAAGGCCAAGAGCGCACTGCGCGGCTGACGCACCGTCAGCCGCTCATCTCCCACAGCAGCACCTCGGCGGGGGCGGCGGCCGCCACCAGCTCCAGGCCGTCCGCCCCGGTGATCCGGGCCGCGTCGCCGGGCCCCAGCTCGTGCTCCCCGAGGCCGAAGCGGCCCCGTACGACATGGACGTACACCAGCGGCGCGTCCGGGACCGCCGTCCGCCCGCCGGCCCCGGGGCGCCGCACGTGCAGCAGCGCGCCGGCCGCCGGCAGGGCGTACGGCGTGGCGTCGGCGATGCCGCGCACGACCTCGTACGAGGGTTCGCCGCCGGGGCCCCGCGGCGCCAGCCACATCTGCACGAAGACCAGCGGTCCCTCGCCGTCGTTGCGCTCCACGTGCCGGACCCCGGCACCCGAGCTGAGCCGCTGCACGTCGCCGGGGCGTACGACGGTGGAGTGCCCGGCCGAGTCGCGGTGGGTCAGCTCGCCCTCCACCACCCACGTCACGATCTCGGTGTGGCTGTGCGGGTGCTCGTCGAATCCGGCGCCGGGCGCGAGACGCTCCTCGTTGCAGGCGAGGACCGCGCCGAAGCGGAGGTGGTCGGGGTCGTAGAAGTGCCCGAAGGAGAAGGCGTGGAAGGACTCGATGCCGGCGGGGGCGTCGCCCCCGCGGAAGCGGTCCGCGGAGCGCCGTACGGAAATCACAGGGACCACCGTAGCCCCCGGCCCGACGGGCCGCGGTTCCGATAAGGCAGTCTTGTCCCGTGCCCCAACCCGATCCTGAGCAGCCCGCCGCGAACGCCGCCCACCCGCACACCGCGACCCTGCGCCGGCTGGAGAAGTCCTCCGGCCGCCTCGCCGCGAACGCGATCGCCCGCATGGACGAGACGCTGCCGTGGTACCGGGCCATGCCGCCGGAGAACCGGTCGTGGATCGGCCTGGTCGCCCAGGCCGGCATCGCCGCGTTCACCGAGTGGTTCCGGCATCCCGAGACCCCGCAGGCCATCTCCACCGACGTCTTCGGCACCGCGCCCCGCGAGCTGACCCGGGCGATCACCCTGCGCCAGACCGTCGAGATGGTGCGCACGACGATCGAGGTCATGGAGACCGCGATCGAGGAGGTCGCGGCGCCGGGAGACGAGTCGGTCCTGCGCGAGGCCCTGCTCGTGTACGCCCGCGAGATCGCCTTCGCGACCGCCCAGGTGTACGCGCAGGCCGCCGAGGCCCGCGGTGCCTGGGACGCCCGCCTGGAATCCCTCGTCGTGAACGCGGTGCTGTCCGGCGAGGCCGACGAGGGCGCGGTCTCCCGCGCGGCGGCGCTGGGCTGGAACTCCCCGGAACACGTCTGCGTCGTCCTCGGCACCGCGCCCGACGGCGACTCCGAGCTGACGGTCGAGGCGATCCGGCGGGCCGCCCGGCACGCCAGGCTCCAGGTCCTGACCGGGGTGCTCGGCAGCCGTCTGGTCGTCATCGCGGGCGGCAGCGACAACCCGCTCCAGGTCGCGAAGGGCCTGATCGGCCCGTACGCGGCGGGCCCCGTGGTCGCCGGGCCCGTGGTCCCGGACCTGCTCGCCGCCACCCGGTCCGCGCAGGCCGCCGCCGCCGGGCTCAAGGCGTGCCAGGCCTGGCAGGACGCCCCGCGTCCGGTCCTCGCGGACGATCTCCTTCCGGAGCGGGCCATCGCGTCGGATCCTGCCGCGCGGGAGCAGTTGGTGGAGGAGATCTACAGACCGCTGGAGGAAGCGGGCTCGGCGCTGCTGGAGACACTGAGCGTGTACCTGGAGCAGGCGAGCAGCCTCGAAGGCGCGGCGCGGATGCTCTTCGTGCACCCCAACACCGTGCGCTACCGGCTTCGACGTGTGACGGATGTCACCGGATGGTCACCCTCCGACGTCCGTTCCGCGTTCACGCTGCGGATCGCCCTCATCCTGGGGCGCCTGGCCGACGGAGATTCACAGCCCTAGACTTTTGTCGCAATCCAACAATTCCCCCGACGGTTCTTGGTCCCTGTCCCCACGGGCCCGCACAGCCGTCCACAAGAGAGAGTGTGAGGGTGCTCGTACTCGTCGCTCCCGGCCAAGGCGCCCAGACGCCCGGCTTCCTGACTCCCTGGCTCGACCTCCCCGGCGCCGCCGACCGGCTCGCCGCGTGGTCCGACGCCATCGGGCTCGACCTTGTCCACTACGGCACGCAGGCCGACGCGGACGCGATCCGCGACACGGCCGTCGCACAGCCTCTGCTGGTCGCCGCCGGCCTGCTGTCGGCCGCCGCGCTGGACGCCCGTACCGACGTCTCGGCGGTCGCCGGCCACAGCGTCGGTGAGATCACCGCCGCCGCGTACGCCGGCGTGCTCACCGAGGAGGCCGCGCTCGGTTTCGTACGCACCCGCGGGCTGGGCATGGCCGAGGCCGCCGCCGTCACCGAGACCGGTATGTCGGCGCTCCTCGGCGGTGACCCCGAGGTCGTCGCCCCGCACCTGGAGAAGCTCGGCCTGACCCCGGCGAACGTGAACGGCGCGGGCCAGATCGTGGCCGCCGGCACGCTGGAGCAGCTCGCCGCGCTGGAGGCGGACAAGCCCGAGGGCGTACGCCGCGTCGTACCGCTCAAGGTCGCCGGCGCGTTCCACACGCACCACATGGCCCCCGCGGTCACCGAGCTGGGCAAGGCGGCGCAGGACCTGGCCGTCTCCGACCCGGCCCTCACGTACGTCTCGAACGCCGACGGCAAGGCCGTCTCCACCGGCTCCGATGTCGTCGCACGTCTGGTCAGCCAGGTCTCCAACCCGGTCCGCTGGGACCTGTGCATGGAGACCCTCAAGGAGCTGGGCACCACCGCGCTCATCGAGGTCTGCCCCGGCGGAACGCTGACGGGGCTCGCCAAGCGCGCACTGCCCGGTGTGAAGACGCTCGCGCTCAAGTCCCCCGACGACCTCGACGCGGCCCGCGCGCTCATCGCTGAGCACGCGGCGCGATAGGAGCCCGAGAGCATGTCGAAGATCAAGCCCAGTCAGGGCGCCCCGTACGCGCGGATCATGGGTGTCGGCGGCTACCGTCCGACCCGTGTCGTGCCCAACGAGGTGATCCTCGAGACAATCGACTCCTCCGACGAGTGGATCCGCTCCCGCTCGGGCATCGTGACCCGCCACTGGGCCTCCGACGAGGAGACCGTGGCCACGATGTCGATCGAGGCCGCGGGCAAGGCACTGGCCGACGCCGGGATCACCGCCGAGCAGATCGACGGCGTCATCGTCTCCACCGTCTCGCACTTCAAGCAGACCCCGGCCGTCGCGACCGAGATCGCGGACAAGATCGGCGCGAACAAGCCCGCCGCCTTCGACATCTCGGCCGGATGCGCCGGCTTCGGCTACGGCCTGACCCTCGCCAAGGGAATGGTCGTCGAAGGCAGCGCGCAGTACGTCCTCGTCATCGGCGTGGAACGGCTCTCGGACCTGACCGACCTGGAGGACCGCGCGACGGCCTTCCTGTTCGGCGACGGTGCGGGCGCGGTCGTCGTCGGCCCCGCGCAGGAACCGGCCATAGGCCCGACCGTGTGGGGTTCCGAGGGCGACAAGTCCGAAACCATCAAGCAGACCGTTCCGTGGTCGGACTACCGCAACGGTGGTGAGGTCGCGAAGTTCCCGGCCATCACGCAGGAGGGCCAGGCGGTCTTCCGCTGGGCCGTCTTCGAGATGGCGAAGGTCGCCCAGCAGGCGCTGGACGCGGCCGGGATCACCGCGGACGACCTGGACGTCTTCATTCCGCACCAGGCGAACATGCGGATCATCGACTCGATGGTGAAGACTCTGAAGCTGCCGGAGCACGTCACGGTCGCCCGTGACGTCGAAACCACCGGCAATACCTCGGCCGCCTCGATTCCGCTCGCGATGGAGCGGCTCCTGGCGACCGGGCAGGCGAAGAGCGGCGACACCGCACTGGTCATCGGCTTCGGGGCGGGTCTCGTCTACGCCGCGACGGTCGTTACCCTCCCCTAGGCACGTCCGGACCGTTCCGGGCCTGCCGCTTTACCCCATTCCCTCAGCCCAACACGAAGGAGCGCCACAATGGCCTTCACCCAGGAAGAGATCGTCGACGGCCTCGCCGAGATCGTCAACGAGATCGCCGGTATCCCCACCGAGGACGTCCAGCTGGACAAGTCCTTCACCGACGACCTGGACGTCGACTCGCTGTCCATGGTCGAGGTCGTCGTCGCCGCCGAAGAGCGCTTCGACGTCAAGATCCCGGACGAGGACGTCAAGAACCTCAAGACGGTCGGCGACGCCGCCGACTACATCGCGCAGCACCAGGTCTCCAAGGCCTGAGCCTGACATGCGTCTGTCGCCGCCCGGCGGTGGCGCCGTGAAAATTCAGCACCCTCTACACGTGGAGAAAGAATTCCTGTGAGCCAGACCAATCGCACCGTGGTCGTCACCGGTATCGGCGCAACAACACCGCTGGGTGGCGACGCCGCATCGACCTGGGAAGGTCTGATGGCAGGGCGCTCCGGCGTCAAGCCCCTGGAAGGCGAGCGCTTCGCCGAACTTCCCGTCCGCATCGCGGCCCCCGCGGCCGTCGACCCGGGCGACGTACTGCCCCGGCCCCTGGCCCGCAAGCTGGACCGCTCGGCGCAGTTCGCGCTGATCGCGGCCCGCGAGGCGTGGGCCGACGCCGGTTACACCGACAAGGCGGGCGAGGACGACAAGGTCCAGCCCAACCGTCTCGGTGCGGTCATCGCCTCCGGCATCGGCGGCGTCACCACCCTGCTCGACCAGTACGACGTGCTCAAGGAGAAGGGCGTACGCCGCGTCTCCCCGCACACCGTGCCCATGCTCATGCCGAACGGCCCCTCCGCCAACGTCGGCCTGGAGGTCAACGCCCAGGCGGGCGTGCACACCCCGGTCTCCGCGTGCGCTTCCGGCGCCGAAGCCATCGGCTACGCCGTCGAGATGATCCGTACCGGCCGCGCCGACGTGGTCGTCGCCGGCGGCACGGAGGCGGCGATCCACCCGCTGCCCATCGCCGCCTTCGCCAACATGATGGCGATGTCCAAGAGCAACGACGAGCCCCAGAAGGCCTCGCGTCCGTACGACACGGGACGGGACGGCTTCGTCCTCGGCGAGGGCGCGGGCGTCGTCGTCCTGGAGTCGGCCGAACACGCGGCCGCGCGTGGCGCCCGGGTGTACTGCGAGGTGGTGGGCCAGGGTCTGTCCGCGGACGCCCACCACATCGCGCAGCCCGAGCCGACCGGCCGCGGCATCGCCGTCGCCATGCAGAACCTGATCGACGACAGCGGGCTCAAGCCGTCCGAGATCGTGCACCTCAACGCGCACGCCACCTCGACCCCGCAGGGTGACGTCGCGGAGATCAAGGCCCTGCGCCGGGTCCTCGGTGACGACCTCGACCACGTGGCGATCTCCGCCACGAAGTCGATGACCGGTCACCTGCTCGGTGGTGCCGGCGGCATCGAGACCGTCGCGACGGTCCTGGCGCTGCACCACCGGACGGCTCCGCCGACCATCAACGTCGACGACCTGGACGCCGACGTGGACGCGGACATCGTGCGGGACAAGCCGCGCGCACTGCCCGAGGGAACGATCGCCGCGATCAACAACTCGTTCGGCTTCGGCGGCCACAACGTGGTGCTGGCCTTCCGTACGGTCTGATCCGCACACAGCGGCACGGCGGCACGGACGAAGGTCCTGCCGGGAGCTCGCGAGCTCCCGGCAGGACCTTCGTCCGTATGCGGCCCTGTCGCCCCGTCAGACGACCTGGTGGAGCCAGCGGACGGGGGCGCCCTCGCCCGCGTACCTGAAGGGCTCCAGTTCGTCGTCCCACGGCTTGCCGAGCAGCTTGGCGACCTCGGCCTCCAGGTCGGTCTCGCCGCCGACCGAACGGGCGAGGGCGGCGCGCAGCCGGTCCTCGGGGATCAGGATGTCGCCGTGCATCCCGGTGACGGCGTGGAAGATGCCGAGTCCGGGCGTGGAGCTGTAGCGCTCGCCCTCCGCCGTGGGGGACGGTTCGGCCGTCACTTCGAAGCGCAGCAGATGCCAGCCGCGCAGGGCGGAGGCGAGTCTGGAGGCCGTGCCCGGCTGGGCCTGCCAGGAGAACTCGGCTCTCCAGGTGCCGGGCGAGGCCGGCTGTCTGATCCAGTCGAGATTGACCCGCACGCCGAGTACGCCCGCTACTGCCCATTCGACGTGCGGGCACAGCGCGCGCGGTGCGGAGTGAACGTACAGAACTCCACGTGTCGTCACCGGGACCTCCAGTGTGGGACGAGGTTCGCCTTCCCCAGCGGCCTCGCGCCCGTACCGCCTCTTCCCGGTCGGCTCCCGAGGTTGTCAACAGTAAACAGCATCGGGAGTGAATCTCCTGAAAAGGGACAGTATGTGACGTGATGTAATTTACCGGTGCCCCGGATGGGCGAAGCGCTGCTGGTTCGACGGGGAAAAACTACCGTGCGGCGGCACCCGGCGGGTGACGTACTGTCGGTCCGGGGTGCCGTGAACACGAAGCTTTCACTCGCCAGGGCGCCCGCACGACGCCACGGAGGGGACCACGGGATGCGGGAGAGCCGTCACAGCCGCCGGTCGCGCGCCGCCGTCGCCACCGCGACAGCGGCACTGCTCGTCCTCCTGGGCGGGCTCGCGGGGTGCGACGCGGGGAACGCCCCGGACGGGGGCGGCTCGTCGGCGGGGCCGCGGCCCGCCCCCCGACCCACTCCGGTGTGGGACCGCAGCCCGGCGTCCATCGCCGCCGTCGGGGATTCGATCACGCGCGGTTTCGACGCGTGCGCGGTGCTCGCGGACTGCCCCGAGGTGTCCTGGGCGACGGGTACGGACGCCACGGTGCGCAGCGTGGCGCTGCGGCTGCTCGGCACGGCGGGTGTGGCCGCGCGTACCTGGAACCATGCGAAGTCGGGGGCGCGGATCGCCGAGCTGCCGGAGCAGATGACGCGGGCGGTCGCGGACGAACCGGAGCTGGTGACGGTCATGGTGGGCGCGAACGACGCGTGCCGCGACGACGTGTCGCACATGACATCGGTGGCTGACTTCCGCACGTACTTCGAGACCTCGGTGAAGAAGCTGCGCAAGGAGTTGCCCACGTCGCAGCTGTACGTGTCGAGCGTGCCGGATCTGAAGCGGCTGTGGTCCCAGGGGCGCGGGAACCCGCTCGGAAAGCAGATCTGGGAGCTGGGCCTCTGCCAGTCGATGCTGGGCTCGCCGGACGCGATGGACGCGGCGGCGGTGGCGCGGCGGGAGTCGGTGCGGGACCGGGTCGTCGCGTACAACGAGGTACTGAAGGACGTGTGCGGGAAGGACGCGCGCTGCCGGTACGACGGCGGGGCGGTCTTCGAGTACCGGTTCACCGGAGCGCAGTTGAGCCCCTGGGACTGGTTCCACCCGAGCAAGAACGGGCAGGAACGGCTGGCGGAGATCGCGTACCGCAACATCACGGCCGAGGAACCCCCGGCGTAGGCCGTTCGCATAGGGTTCCAGATCATGAATGCGGAACTCTTCGGCACGCTCGACGACGGCACGCCCGTCCACCGCTGGGTCCTGGAACGGGACGGGGTGGTGGTGCGCGTCCTGACGTACGGCGGGATCGTCCAGTCGGTGGAAGTACCGGACCGGGACGGGCGGGTGGGCGCTGTCGCGGTCGGGTTCGACCGTCTCGCCGGCTACCTGGAGCGCCCGGAGCCGTACTTCGGGGCGCTGGTCGGCCGGTACGCGAACCGGATCGCGGGCGCGGCTTTCGAGCTGGACGGGCGGACGTACGCCCTGGCGCGCAACAGCGCGCCGGACAACAGCCTGCACGGCGGCGAGCGCGGTTTCGACAAGCGGGTGTGGGACGCGGAGGCGGTGGCCCCGCACGGGGTGCGGCTCTCGCGGGTCAGCCCCGACGGCGAAGAGGGCTTTCCGGGGCGGGTCGAGGTCTCGGCGACGTACACGCTGGAGGAGGGCGGGGCGCTGCGGATCGCCTACCGGGCGGTGACGGACGCGCCGACCGTGGTGAACCTGACGAACCACACGTACTGGAGCCTCGGGGGCGGCGGTCCGTACGAACTGCGGCTCGCGGCCGGGGCGGTGACTCCGGTGGACGGGGGCGGGATACCGACCGGGGAGATCCGGCCGGTGGCGGGGTCGCGGTTCGACTTCCGTGAGGCGCGGGTGCTCGGGGACGGGTACGACCACAACTTCGTGCTGGACAAGGGTGTGACGGACGAGGCCGAGGTGGTGGGTGAGTTGTACGACCCGGGGTCGGGGCGCGTGGTGACCGTCGCGACGACCGAGCCGGGGGTGCAGGTGTACACGCCGGACGGGTTCGACGGGGTCGCGCTGGAGACCCAGCACTTCCCCGATTCGCCGAACCGGCCGGAGTTCCCGGCGGTGGTCCTGCGGCCGGGTGAGGTCTTCGCCTCGGCGACGGTCTACGGGTTCGGGGTGCGGGGATAGGCGGCGGGTACGGGTCCGGATGCCCTGCGGGGCCGTTCCCCGCCCGCCCTTCCCGGAGCCGGGTCCTGCCCTCCGGTCACGGGAAGGGGCGGAACGGGCGGACAAGCCCCCGCAGGGGTTCAGTCCTCGATGTCCAGGGTCGCGGTCAGGCGGATGTCGGCGAGGGAACGGCCCGTCCGGACCTCGTACGTTCCGGGGACGAAGGACCAGGAGCCGGTCTCCTCGTCCCAGACTTCGAACGCGCGGCCCGGCAGCGCGATCCGTGCCTCCGCCCACTCGCCCGGCCCCGCCTCGACACCCGCGAACCCCGCCAGCCAGCGCACCGGACGCTCCACCGGGTCCGCCTGCGGGGCCAGGTAGACCTGGACGACCTCCCGGCCGGTGCGTGACCCGGTGTTGCGGACCCGGACCCTGGCCGTCGTGGGGGTCACCTCCAGGGACTCGTACTCCCAGGTGGTGTAGCCCAGGCCGTGGCCGAACGCGTACGCCGGGACGGCGCCGGCCCTGTCCCAGGCGCGGTAGCCGATGAACAGGCCCTCTTCGTAGCGCAGTTCGCCCTCCGTCGGCACGACCTGCGTCACCGGTGCGTCGGTGAGGGCGGCCGGCCAGGTGGTGGGCAGCCGTCCGCCCGGCTCGGCGGCGCCGAGCAGCACGTCGGCGAGCGCGGCGCCGCCCTCCTGGCCGGGGAACCAGCTGAGCAGTACCGCCGCCACGTCCTCGCGCCACGGCATCTCCACCGGGGAGCCGGAGTTGACGACCACGACGGTGTTCGGGTTGGCGGCGGCCACCGCGCGGACCAGGTCGTCCTGGCGGCCCGGCAGGCGCAGGTCCGTACGGTCGAAGCCCTCCGACTCGACGCGCTCGGTCGTGGCGACCACGACGACCGCCGCATCGGCGTCACGGGCCGCTTCGACGGCCCGGGCGATCAGTTCGTCGGCGTCGCGCCGCGGCGCCCCGTGCAGGAACGAGAACACGACCGCCGGGAGCGGGGCGCCGGCCGTCCCCGCGACGGGGTGGACGAGGGAGACCTCGACCGGCTCGCCCGCGGCGAGGCGGACGCGGCCGCGCTCGGCCGGGGCGCCGAAGAGCGCCTCGAAGGGGTCGCCCTCGCCGCCCGTTTCCTGGGCGCCGTCGTAGAGCACCTCGCCGGCGACGGTCAGCGTGAACGCGCCGAGGCCGCGGGTGCCGAAGGCGTGCTCGCCGCTTTCGCGCGGGGTGAAGGTGCCCCTGACCTCGACGCTGTGGAGTGCCTCGTGGGTGACGCCGTCCGGCAGGTCGTCGCCGATCCACTGCACCTGCCCGCCGGGAAGCGAGCGCGTACCGATGATGCCGCCGGCGGCGTCGCGGCAGACGGCCCGGAGGATGAACCCCTTGCCGGCGGGGCCGAGTTCGTCGCTGGGATCGGCCCCGACGGCGTAGGCCGGGGCGGAGTCCACGAGGGCGGCGGCGAGGCCGTCGAGAGGGGCGACGACCCGCTCGGGGAAGACGGTGGCGGAGCCGCCGCCCAGGATGCGCGCGTCGCGGGCCGCCGCGCCGACGAGGGCGAGCTTGCGGAGCTTGGAGGGGTCGATGGGGAGGGTGTGGTTCTCGTTGCGCAGGAGGACGAACGCGCGGCGGGCCACCTCGCGGGCCAGCGCCTGCCCGTCGATCGCGGCCGGCGGTTCGGTGACGACGGGCGGGGCGCCTTCCAGGGCGCCGACGCGGGCGGCGAGCCGCAGGACGTTGCGTACGGCGCCGTCGACGGCGGACTCGTCGGCCTCGCCCGACCTGACCGCGCCGGCGAGCGCCTCGCCGTAGACCGTGGCGGGGCCCGGCATGGCGACGTCGAGGCCGCCTTCGATACCGCCGGTGGTGGAGCGGGCCGCCGTCCAGTCGGAGACGACGAAGCCGTCGAAGCCCCACTCGCCGCGCAGCACCTCGTTCTGGAGGTGGCGGTGCTCGGTCATGCTCACGCCGTTGACCTGGTTGTACGCCGCCATGATGCCCCACGGGCGGGCGTTCTTGACGATGGCTTCGAAGGGCGCCAGGTACAGCTCGCGCAGGGGGCGCGGCGCGATGACGTTGTCGACGGTGAAGCGGTCGGTCTCGGCGTCGTTGGCGACGAAGTGCTTGACGGTCGTGCCGACGCCGCCGTCCTGGACGCCCTTCACGTAACCCGAACCGATCTCGCCGGTGAGGTACGGGTCCTCGGAGTAGCACTCGAAGTGCCGGCCGCCCAGCGGCGAGCGGTGCAGGTTCACGGTCGGCGCGAGGAGGACGTGCACGCCCTTGCGGCGGGCCTCCTGGGCGAGCAGGCGGCCGACGCGGCGCGCGAGCTCCGGGTCCCAGGTCGCGGCGAGCGCGGTCGGCGACGGCAGCGCGACCGACGGGTCGTCGGCGGTCCAGCGGACACCGCGGACACCGACCGGGCCGTCGGACATGACCAGGGACTTCAGGCCGATCTCGGGGAGCGCGGGCAGCGACCACATGTCCTGGCCGGCGAGCAGGCGGGTCCTGACGTCCAGGCCGAGCTTGCCGAGGGCCGCTTCGACGGCCTCCTCGCGCATCCGGCCGGCGTCCTGGGTGGGGGGTTCGGCTGCCACGGCGGTACCTCCTCGTCGAAGTCCTGCTGGTGCCTCCATCGTCACGCGTCCACCTGTAGGGCGGTAGGGTTCGTTACCCTTCCGGGATGCACGGGGATGGCGTACCGTCCTGCCAGCACGTACGAGGGGAAGGAACCGGGCGATGGCCAGGGCCAGGAGCCAGGAGCGGCGGGCGGAGATCCTCCGCGCGGCCCTCGGAGTGATCGCCGAACGCGGCTACCGGGGAGCGTCGGTGAGCGCGGTCGCCGAGCGCGTGGGCCTGACCCAGCAGGGACTGCTCCACTACTTCCCCACCAAGGAGGCCCTGCTCGTCGCCGTCCTGGAGGAGCGCGACCAGTGGGACACCGGCGGCCCGGGGAGCGGGGCCGGAGCCTGGCGGCCGGACCTGCTCGACTCACTGGTCGAGTACAACGCGATGCGCCCCGGCGTCGTACAGACCTTCTCCGCGCTGCTGGGCGAGAGCGTGACCGAGGACCACCCGGCGCGGGAGTTCTTCACCCACCGCTACGCCCAGGTCCGCGGGGACATGGCGGCCGCCCTGCGTGCCGAGTACGGTGACCGGCTGCCCGGCGGGCTGACGCCGGAACGGGCGGCGCCGCTTCTGGTGGCGGTCATGGACGGGCTCCAGTACCAGTGGCTGCTCGATCCGCAGGCGGTGGACATGCCGGCCGCCTTCCGCGACTTCCTCTCCCTCCTGCAGCACGAGCCCGCCCCGTAGCGCACGGCGCAGGCGTACCGGGATACTTCCGCCACCCGACGGAAGGATCACCCGTGTCCCCCATACACCCGGCACTTCTCCGGCGCCACGCACTCGGCGTCGCGTTCCTCACGCTCGTCCCCCTCCTCGGGGCGCTGCCCGCCACGGCGGCGGAGCCGGTGGCGGTGGATCCGGCCACCGTCGAGGAGCAGCGGCTGGAACGGGCCGCGCCGCAGGAGATCCTGCGGCGCAGCGGATTCGACACCGTGGCGGCGGACTTCGGGAAGACACTGAGCGGTGCGCGGTCGTACGCCGCGGCCGAGCGGGCCGTCGTACGGCACGGATCACGGCTGTGGCAGCGCGCCGTGGACCGGGCGCAGGGGCGGGGCCCGGCGGAACACGGAGGGCGTGAAGCGCTTTCCCGGAAGGACGGTGGCGGGCGGCGGGCGGCCCTGAGCCGGGACGACGACCGGCCGCTGTACTGGGCGCGGCTGGGCATGACCCGCGAACTGCGGCAGTGGCAGGCGCCGTTCGGGCTCTCCGGTGCGGCACGGGCGAAACTGCTGGACCGGCTGGAGCGGTCGTCGCGCGGCCAGGACACGATCCGCTTCCCGGCGACGAAGACGGCGGCGGACAAGGGCATGAAGCGGGTGCTCGTCACCGGCTTCGACCCGTTCACGCTGGACCGGGACGTGCGGATCAGCAACCCGTCGGGCGCGACGGCGCTCGCGCTGGACGGCACGGTGGTACGGACCGCCGCCGGCCCCGCGCGGATCGAGACGGCCGTCTTCCCGGTCCGCTGGCAGGACTTCGCGGACGGCACGGTCGAGCGCGCCCTGCGCCCGCACCTGCCGCACCTCGACCTCTTCACCACCGTCAGCCAGGGGCGGGTCGGCCGGATCGACGTCGAACGCTTCAACGGGGCCTGGCGCGGCGGCTTCCCGGACAACGAGAACGTCTCGCGCACGGAGACCGTTCCGGTGGCCGATCCCGCCTCGCAGCCGCAGTGGACGGCGACCACGCTCCCGTACCAGGAGATCGTGGCCGCGGACACCGGCCGCTTCCCGGTGTACGACAACACGTCGGTGACCGAGGTCCCGGCGGGCGCCACCGCCCCCGTGGTCCGCCCGGACGGCCCGACCGCGGGCTCGACCGCCCGCGCGGGCGGGGGCGGCGACTACCTCTCCAACGAGATCGCGTACCGGGCGACGCTGCTGCGCGACCGCCTCGGGCTGAAGGAGCTGCCCGGCGGGCATGTGCACACGCCGGTGCTGCGGTTCGGTGCGGGCAACACCACCGAGGTGACCGACCCCGCGTTCGTACGCAACCGGCTGGACATCGTCGCGCAGGTGCGGGCGATCGTGACGGTGGCGGCGGGCACGCCGTAGCGGAAGCGGCCGGCACGCCGTAGCGGAAGCCCGCGGGCGGGCTTCCGCCGGGCGGCGGGTACGGGGTCAGCGGGCGAAGCCCAGGGTGACTCCGAGCCCGATCAGTGCCGAGCCGATCGCGCGGTTGAGGGCCTTCTGGCGGCGCAGCAGGGCCGCGCGCAGCCGGGAGTCGGAGAAGAAGAGCGCGACCGCACCGAACCACCCGAGGTGGGCGGCCGACATGAACACGCCGTAGCCGGCCTGCTGCCACACGGGCGTCCCCGGCCCGACCACCTGGGTGAAGGTCGACACGACGAAGAGTGTCGTCTTCGGGTTGAGGACGTTGGTGAGGAAGCCGGAGCGCAGCGCGCCGAGCGGGCCCGGCTCCGGCTTCGACTCCAGGTCTACGGTGAGGTCGGCGCGGGCGGTGAAGGTCCGGACGCCGACGTAGACGAGGTAGGCCGCGCCCGCCAGCTTGACCGCGGTGAAGAGCCCGGTCGACGAGGCGATCAGCAGTCCGACGCCGAACATCGTGTACGTCACGTGGACGAGGACGCCCGCGGCGACTCCGCCGGCGGCGAACAGGCCGGTCGTACGCCCGTAGAGGCAGCTGTTGCGGACGACCATCGCGAAGTCGGCGCCCGGGCTGACGACGGCGAGGAGGGTGATGACGGCTACGGCGGTCACTTCGGTCATGGGGTGATGCCGGCGCCCGGGCGTCCGGCCATCAAGCGCTTTGCGGATACTGGACCTCATGATCGTGGCCACCGCGCAGTTCACGTCCGAGCCCGGTTCCGTCGACGCGAACGCGCAGCGGATGGCGGCGTACGTCCGGGAGGCGGCCGGGCGCGGAGCCCGCGTCACCGGCTTCGCCGAACTGTCCCTGACCGGGTACGAACTGGAACTGCTCGCCCGGGATCCGTCGCTGCTCGTCACGCCCGGCGACCCGCGCCTGGAACCGGTCGGGGCGGCCTGCCGCGAGACGGCCACGGCAGCCGTGGTCAACTGCGCGGCCCCGGCCGTGGACGGCGGCGGCCGGCCCGCCATCGCGTCGTTCGTCCTGGGTCCGGACGGCGCGCTGCTCACCCGTTACGACAAGCAGCATCTGTACGAGAACGAACACGACGTCTTCACACCGGGCACGGGCGACGGACGGTTCGAGCTGGACGGTGTGCGGTTCGCGCTGGCGACGTGCTTCGACAGCCACTTCCCGGACGTCGCGGAGCGGGCCGCCGCCGACGCCTGCCGTGTCTACATGGCGAGTTCGCTCTACGGGAGGGGGAACGGCGAGCGGGAGCGCCTCGCGGTCTATCCGGCGCGGGCGAGGGACCACGGGCTGTACGTCGTCCTCGCCAATCACGTGGGACGGGCGGGGCCGTACGACGCCTGCGGGCTGAGCGCGGTGTGGGGCCCCGACGGTACGGCGCTCGCCGAGGCGGCGCCGGACGGGGCGGGCCTCGTCCTGGTGGAGGTGCCTGCGCGGTAGCCGCCTACGCGGTGGCGGGGGGCAGGGCCGTGCCGGCGTGGTCCGCGTCGGCCGACGGCTCCTCCAGCAGGTCCCGCGCCATCAGCGTCGCACCGGCCACCGCGCCCGGCATCAGGAAGACCGCGACCAGCGGCACGAGGAACGCGAGGGTGAGCGGGACGCCGAAGCCGAGGGTGAGCAGGCGGCGGCCGCGCAGCAGGGTGAGGCGCTGCTTCAGCTCGACGCCGCGCCGCTGGAGCGCCACGGACGTCAGCTCGTGCGCGAGGAAGAAGCCGGAGACGCAGAAGCCGAGCACGGGGACGACGGTCTGGCCGACGACGGGGATGAAACCGCAGGCGAAGAGCAGGACGCCGTACAGCACCACCCGGGCCAGGACGCGCAGGCTGTCGCGGGCGGAGATCCACAGCTCGCGGACGAGCGGGAGATCCGACTCGGGGGCGGTGCCGTCGGGGGACACGGAGCGGTCGACGCGCTCGGACAGCTCCTCGTAGAAGGGCTGGCCGACGAGCAGCGTCACGGCGGTGAAGGTGATCACCGCGAGGAACAGCGCGAGGGCGAAGAGCAGGGCGGTCAGCGCACCGCGGAAGAGGCCGAGCCAGGGCGAGCCCCAGTCGTCGGCGAAGGGCGTGGCCCAGGCCGCGAGGTCGTCGGCGCCGTAGACGAGCCCGATGAGGGCGCCGACGTACAGCACGAAGGTCACCAGGCCGGGCAGCAGCCCGAAGCCGTAGGACTTGCCGTGGCGGCCGACCCACCGCTGGCCCTTCATCAAGTAGCCGAAGCCCACCCCGAGATCACGCATGCGAACAGCCTATCCACTGCCCGGGGCGGACCTGGTACCGCGTACCCGGCCGGCCGTCCAGGTCGGTGTCGCCGACCGGGACGAAGCCGTTGCGGGTGGGGACGGCGCGCGAGGCGGGGTTGTCGGCGGTGGTGGCCGCGGTGAGGGTTTCGAAGCCGTGGTCGGTCGCGGCGCGCGTGCGGATCTCCCGCACGGCCGCGACCGCCGGGCCCCGGCCCGTGGCCCGCTCGGCGATGCGGTAGCCCAGGTCGGCGGTCGCGTCCGTGACGTCGACCAGGTTGACGCGTCCGAGGACGGCGCCCCGCTCGTCCACGAGGAGGTGGAAGTGGCACAGACCGGCTTCCTGCTCGGCGAGGAGGGCGGCGTGGCGGGCCTCGAAGCCGGTGAAGTAGTCGTCGCCCCGGTCGGGCACCGACCGCGCGAAGTAGGCGCGGTTCTCCCGCTCGAAGGCGAGAAGGGCCGGGGCGTGACCGTCACGCAGTCGCGTCAGGCGCAGGGAGGGGGCAGGAGCGGCATGGGTGGACCGTACAAGGCGTGAGCACGCCCGTCACTCGCGTTCCGCCCGCAGGCGGGTGCGGGGCGGAACGGACCGTGCGCGGTGCCACCGTGACGGCCGGTGGTGACCGGATCCGCCGGGCGGAGTTCCGCGGGCGGGGGCCGTCCCGCGTCCGCCCGCACGGGCCGGGGGCCGCTCCGGCCGCCGGCCCCGCCGAGGCTCCCTCCCCGGCGCCGGGTGTGCAACGCCCTCTTGTTGTGGGGGGATTCACCAGGTAGACCCTGCGTAACGATCATCCCTGATCGCTTCCGACGCATCCGGAGACACGCATGGGCACAGGCATACCGAGACCTCTCCTCATCACCACCGCCGCCGTGGCAGGCGCACTTCTGCTCTCCTCCGTCCCCGCCGCCGCCCGGCCCGGCCCTCCCGCCGACGGCGGCGGGGACGGGAACGGCGTTCACCGGGAACGGGCCGGCGGCGGCCAGGGGAAGGCGGCGCGCACGCCGGCGGGCGCCGCCGCCGCGGCGCTCGACGGCCGGGCGCCCTCCGGGCCGCGGCACGACGGCGGATATCCGCGCCGTACCCGCCTCGCCCCGCCCGCGCCGGATCCGGCCGACAAGTCCATCAGGCTGGGGCTCACGCCGTACCACTCCATCGCCCCGAAACTCAACGCGCTGCAGAAGCTGGGCGACCGGGTCAGCGTCGAGATCGCCGGGCGGTCCGCCGGCGGCCGCCAGCTGTACCTGGTGACCGTGACCGCGCCGGAGAGCGACCGTGAGGCCCGCGAGCAGGAGCGGATGCGGGAGCTGATCGAGAACGCGCCGGCCGCCGCCGCCAAGGACCGGCGCGTCAAGGCGGACTACAAGGCGCCGGTGTTCATCAACAACAACATCCACGGCAATGAGTGGGAGGGCACGGACGCCGCCCTGAAGCTCATCGAGGAGCTCGCGAAGGCGAAGGACCGCAAGACCGCCGATCTGCTGGCGAAGACCCGCGTCTACCTCAATGTGACCGCCAACCCCGACGGGCGGATCGCGGGCACCCGCGCCAACTCCAACGGCTTCGACCTCAACCGGGACTTCATCACCGCCACCCAGCCCGAGGCGCGCGCGATCCGGCAGATCGCCATCGACAAGCAGCCGGCCGTCATGATCGACCTGCACGGGTACGTCAACGGCACGCTCATCGAGCCGACGACCCCGCCGCACGGCGAGAACTACGAGTACGACCTCTTCCTCAAGAACTCCTACGCCAACGCGCTGGGGATGGAGCGGGCCGTCAACGGCCTCGGCTACACGGCGGAGAAGGACGGCGTCGAGCCCGCCGTCATCCCCTTCCGCGACCAGGAGGAGGGCTGGGACGACTGGCCGCCGATCTTCACGCCGCAGTACATGCCGTTCCAGGGCGCGGTCGCGGCGCACACCATCGAGTTCCCGATGCAGGTCAACAACCGGTCGTACGACACGCTGCCGGTCGCCGAGCTGCGCCGCAGGGCCGCCATCAACACGGACATCGCGGGCGCGGCGATGCGCGCGACCCTCGACTACACGGCCGGGAAGCGCTCTTCGGTCGTCGCCGACCAGATCGAGACGTTCCGGCGCGGCGCGGCGGGTGCCGCGCAGGTGCCGGTGTCGGAGGAGACCGTTCCGGGCGTGCCGGGGATCGGCCCCGAGGACGTCTACACGACGGACTTCCCCCGGGCGTACGTCGTCCCGGCGGGCCGGGGCCAGCGGTCCGCGACGGCCGCGGCCCGGCTCGTCGACCACCTCGTCGCCAATGACGTGAGGGTGGAGCGTGCCCGGCGGGACTTCCGGCTCGGCGGCCGGTCGTACGGGGCGGGGTCGTACGTCGTCGACATGCGTCAGCCCAAGCGCGGGCTGGCCAATGTGATCCTGCACGAGGGGCGGGACATCAGCGCGGACGTCTCGACGATGTACGACATCTCGGGCTGGAGCCTCGGCCTGCTGTGGGGCGCGAGCGTCGAGAAGGTGCAGAAGGCTCCCGGTGGGGTGGATGTTCCGGGGCGCGCGGTGCGTGCCGCGACGCCGACCGGTCACGTCGCTGCGCGCGGCGACCTCCGGCTGCGGCTCGGCGACCCCAGGGAGCTGGCCGCGCTCAACTCCCTGCTGAGGGACGGCGTGAAGGTGCGGCGCACGGCCGACGGCAGCGCGCTCGTGCCCGCCTCGGCCCGCGAGAAGGCCGCCGCCCTCGCCGTCCGGTACGGCGTCGCCTTCCACGCCACCGAGGCCAGGGGCATCGCCCCGCTGCACCGCACCCGGGTCGCTGCGGCCGTCACGCCCGGCGAGCTGTTCGCGCTGCGCGAGATGGGCTTCGAGGTGCTGCCGGTCTCGACGGCCGCGCTCAACGCGGGCTTCGACTGGTCGGGGGCCGAGGTGCTGTTCGTGTCGTCCGGGCTGGAGTACGGGAAGCTGGACGCGGCCGCGCGCGGCTCACTCGACGCGTTCCTCGCCGGCGGTGGCGGCCTGGTCGGCCGCGGCGCTGCGGGCGCGGCGTTCAACGCCGGAGCCGGTCTGCTGGCGGCAAAGCCGGTCGAGGGCAACGGGGATGCCAACGGCGTCGTCCGGGTCTCCCACGCGGACGGCGCGGTGTCCGGCGGCGCGCCGGAGCACAGCTTCGTCTACTCGCCGATGTGGTTCACCGACCTCGGCCCCGGCGTGCGGGTCGAGCAGTCGTACGGCACGGGGAACCCGCTCGTCTCCGGCCACTGGCGCGCGGCCGGTGACGGCAGCGGCGGCCCCGAGGACGCGGCCGGGCAGGCGGCCGTCGTCAGCGGTACGTCGGCGAAGGGCGCGGAAGTCGTGCTCTTCGGTACGGAGCCGCTGTTCCGCGCGCATCCGAAGGGCGCCTTCGCGCAGGTCGGGCGGGCGTTGATCCACTCGGCGGGCTGAGCCCGGAATAATCCCCCGGCGGCCGTTGCTTGATCCCCCGGTCACTCACCCGTGGCACACGCACACGCAGTTTCGAGGGGGGAGCACACGATGCCGGAGAAGGTCACTGTGCAGGGCACGGTCGCCGAGGGATTCGAGGGCGTACGGGAGGAGTTCGCCGCCGTACTCGCCGAGGAGCGGCCGGGCCACGCCGACGCCCAGCTGGCCGTTTTCACGGGAGGCCGGCAGGTCGTCGACCTGTGGGGCGGGGACGAGGTCACGGGCACCACGCTGCTCAACGTCTTCTCCTCCACCAAGGGCGCGGCGTACCTGGTCGTCGCACTCCTGGCGCAGGACGGCGTACTGGACCTGGGCCGTGAAGTGGCGTACTACTGGCCGGAGTTCGGGGCGGAGGGCAAGGCGGATCTCACGCTGCGCGAACTGCTCGCGCACCGGGCGGGGGTCGTCGGCGCCGACACCGGGTTCACGGACGAGGAGCTGACGGACGACCGCGTCATCGCGGAACGGCTGGCGGGGCAGCGGCCGTACTGGCGGGCGGGCACCGCCTTCGGTTATCACGGGCTGGTCATCGGCGCGCTGGCCGGTGAGGTCGTGTACCGCGCCACGGGGAAAACCCTCCAGGAGGTCTTCGAGGAGCGGGTCCGGGCGCCGTACGGCCTGGACTTCCACCTCGGGCTGCCCGAGGAGCTGGAACCGCGGGTCCTGGACATCCAGCCCATGGACCCGACACCGGCGCAGCGGGCGGAGCTCGACGCCGGCGCGGTCTCGCGGCACAGCCTGGGCGGCATCGCGTTCAACCTCCACGGGGAGAGGCCGACGGACCTGGTGGAGTGGGCCAACACACGGCTCGCGCGCGCCCGGGGCAACGCCTCCGCCGCTGGTCTGGCCCACGCGACCGCCATGGCGAAGATGTACGCGGCGGCCGTCGGTGAGGTGGACGGGCGCCCTCCGCTGCTGGAGCCGGACATGATCGCCGAGGTCGGCCGGATCCACTCGGAGGGGTACGACCTGGTGAGCCGCTCGCGCGGCGCCTTCGGCCTCGGCTTCCTGGCCCTTTCGGACGACTACCCGGCCCTGGGGGCGGGCGCGTTCGGGCACAGCGGGGCCGCCGGCTCGCTGGCGTTCGCCGACCCGCGCAGCGGTGTCACGTACGGCTACACGCGCCGCAGGTTCGCCTTCCCCGGCGGCGCGGCGCCCGAGAACGGCCGGCTGTCGGCGGCGGTCATGCGGGCGGCGACGGAGGCCGCGGGCGTGGTGGGTTAGGCCGTCCGTCCCCGCGAAGCCGTTCCCGCCGACTGCCTACTGACGGCCGGCGGCCGGCGGCTGAAGCGACGGCGAAAGGCCGCACCCCGCGGACGGGGTGCGGCCTTTCGGCTCACACGGTGCTTCGCGTCCCGACGGATGTCAGACGACGGCCAGCTCGACCTTGATGTTGCCGCGGGTCGCGTTCGAGTACGG
The DNA here is from genome assembly GCF_001049855.1 of Streptomyces sp. Wb2n-11. Classification (NCBI taxonomy): domain Bacteria; kingdom Bacillati; phylum Actinomycetota; class Actinomycetes; order Kitasatosporales; family Streptomycetaceae; genus Streptomyces; species Streptomyces sp. Wb2n-11. Next base: position 4,853,893 of record NZ_CVPB01000001.1, on the reverse strand, counting down.
GCACACCTGGTGCGCCTTCTCCAGCAGATCCAGCGCGGTGGCCTCGTCCACGGTCGGGATGTGCGCGGAGAGCGCGACCTCGAGGCCGAAGCCGCCGTTCCCGTTCGAGCCGATGCCGACCTTCGCGGTCACGGTCGAACCGGAGATGTCCACGTTCTCCTTGCGCGCGACGACGCCCAGCGCACCCTGGAAGCAGGCGCTGTAGCCGGCGGCGAAGAGCTGCTCCGGGTTGGTGCCGGCGCCGCTGCCGCCCATCTCCTTGGGCGGGTTGACGACGACGTCGAGCTTGCCGTCGTCCGACGCCACGCGGCCGTCACGGCCGTTCTCGGCGGTGGCGACAGCGGTGTACTTCACGTCTATGTCGAGAATGGTCATGCTGAAGCATTCCTCCTGCTGTGTACGCCGCGGCTCGCGCCCACGACCGCGACGGCTGGGGGTGAGCTTATCGGGTGAGCGAAACGATCATCTTGCCGGTGTTCTCGCCCCGGAGGAGACCGACGAACGCGTCATAGCCGTTCTCGATGCCCTCGACGACCGTCTCGCTGTACTTGAGCTCGCCCGAGCGGATGTACGCCGAGACGTCCTGGACGAACTGCGGCTGGAGCGCGGCGTGGTCGCCGACCAGCACGCCCTGGAGCCGCAGCCGCTTGCCGATGATCAGCGCCATGTTGCGCGGCCCCGGCGTGGACTCCGTGTTGTTGTACTGCGCGATCATGCCGCAGATCGTCGCGCGGCCGTGCACGTTGAGGGAGCCGATGGCCGCTTCGAGGTGGTCGCCGCCGACGTTGTCGAAGTAGACGTCGATGCCGTCGGGCGCGGCCTCGCGCAGCTGCTGCGCGACGGGGCCGTTCTTGTAGTTGAAGGCGGCGTCGAAGCCGAGGTCCTCGACCAGGTGCTTGACCTTCTCGTCGGAGCCCGCCGAGCCGATGACGCGCGAGGCGCCCCGCAGCTTCGCCAGCTGGCCGACCTGGCTGCCGACGGCACCGGCCGCGCCGGAGACGAAGACCGCGTCGCCCTCCTTGAAGGAGGCGACCTCGAAGAGGCCCGCGTAGGCGGTGAGACCCGGCATGCCCAGGACGCCGAGGTAGGCGGAGAGCGGGGCGAGCGAGGCGTCGACCTTGGTCGCGTGCTTCGCGGGGACGTCGGCGTACTCGCGCCAGCCGAGACCGTGCAGGACGTGGTCGCCGACGGCGAAGCGCTCGTCGGCGGAGGCGATGACCTCGCCGACCGCGCCGCCGTCCATCGGCTGGTCCAGCTTGAACGGCGGGACGTACGACTTCACGTCGTTCATGCGGCCGCGCATATAGGGGTCGACCGAGAAGTGGAGGTTGCGGACCAGGATGCGGCCCTCGCCCGGCTCGGTCACCGGGGCTTCACGCAGCGCGAAGTCCTCGGGCTTGGGCCAGCCGTGCGGGCGGGCGACGAGGTGCCAGGAACGGCCGGTCGTGGGCAGTGCGGTCATGCGGTGCGACCTCCTAGAAAAGCTTCAGATGATGAAACAACAATGCTCCTGGATATTTAATGTTGTCAAGTAAGTGGGTACGATGAAGCACATGTCCCCTCGTGCAGACCACCTGACCCGCGAAGTCGTCGAGCTCATCGGCGAGGTCGTGGCCCGCTACCACGAGGAGTACGACGAAGCGGCGGCCAAGCACTCACTCACCGGCGCCCAGGCGCGCGTACTGACTCTGCTCTCCGGTGAGGCGTTGCCCATGCGGCGCATCGCGAAAAAGTTGAAGTGCGAGCCGTCGAACGTCACCGGGATCATCGACCGGCTGGAGACGCGCGGCCTGGTGGAACGGAAGCCGGACCCCGCCGACCGACGCGTCAAGCTCGCCGCCGTCACCGAGGACGGGCGCCGGACCGCGGACCTGCTGCGCGACTCGCTGGACTTCGCGCGCGAGCCGCTCGGTGAACTGTCGAACGACGAGCGCACCGCACTGCGGGACCTGCTGAAGCGGATGCTCGGGGGCTGACCCCGGGGCCCTCCGCCCCCTCCCCCGCCCTCTCCGCGCCCTGCCCCTCTGCCTCACCCGCCGTCCGGCCGGATCAGGTGCACCACCACAGGAACCGGTCGCAGGTCTCGGTCGGCGTGGGTTCCGGTGTCGGCCGGGGGGAGCCGGGGCCCGGATCCGCGGACGACGCCGGCGGCGGAGCCGGCGACGCGGGCGATGCGGGCGCGGACGACGCGCCGCTCCCGGTCTCCGACGGTGCGCCACCGGTCTCCGCGTCCAGAACCGTCGCGGCGCCGGTGCTGGTGGCGGTGTCACTGGCACTGGGGCTGTCGGCGTCCGTGGCTTTCGCCGAGGGGGACTCCGACGCCTTGGCGGACGGCGAGCCGCTTTCCGAAGCCGAGGCCGAGGCCGAGGCCGAGGCCGAGGCGGTACGTGCCACCGCCGACGGATCCGCCCCCGTGCTCCCCGCGCCGCCGTCGCCGGTCCGGGCCGGCTGCCCGTCCGAGCCTGTCCCGTTCGGGCCCCCGCCCTCACCGTCGCCCTGCGCGGCCCCGGACGCCAGGCCCCCGCCCACGGACTCCGTGGCGAGCTCGGCCAGGCTCAGCGCGCCCCCGGCCAGCACCAGGCCCATGCAGACGAGGACCATCTTGCTGCACCGGCGCCGGTGCGCCCTGCGGGCGCTGCGGGCACTGCGGGCACGCTGGGAACCAGTACGCCGGGCGGCACGGCCGGGACCCGCAGGGCCCTCGGGACCCTCGGAAGCCTCGGGGCTCGACGACGCTACGGGCACGGCAGGCCCGGCCGGCTCAGCAAGCCCGGCCGGCCCGGTGAATCCTTGGGGGCCGTCGTCACCATGACGGGCGTCGTGTTCCGACGGCGTCCAGGGCGCGGCGTGACCGAATCCACCGGCGGGGGCTCCGCATCCGGCACAGGCCAGAGCGCCGTTGAGGTGCCTGCGGCAGGAGTAGCAGTAATCCATGGCGCCCGCAGGCTACGCGTCCCAGGGGAGGCATCGGGGACCGCACCCGTGAGGATCTTGTGTGGAACTTCGTGTTCCGCAGCGTGTCGGCAGGGCGGGGCAGAATGGGCGTATGCATACGGGCACGCACCCCCTCGGACCCCTCGACTTCCAGCTGGTGCTGTTGCGCCGGATGGCCGACCACCAGCCGGGCCTGGTCGAGGACGCCCGCCGGGAGCTCGGAGCGACGGCCGCGGAGATGCGCGAGGCCAATCGCCGCTGGCAGAGCGGGAGCCACTCCCCCGCCCCCAGAGCCACGGGGGAGAACCGTCCGGCGCGAACGCGCGGCGCCGTGGCGCGCTACCGCTCGGTGCTCGGGCCGCCCGAGACGTCCGTACGCCGCAGGGTCGGCGACCTGGAGTGCGTCGCCCTGGCCTGGCCGGTGCCGCTCTGGCCCGGTCTGCGCTTCGAGGTGCTGACCGCGCCGGGCGGCGCCGTAGGGAACGAGTGGCTGGTCCGCGCCCCCGGCGCCCCGGCACCCGAGCTGCGCACGGTCGGTGACCTGCGCCCCTGGTCGTGCACCGTCGACGAGGTGGCCCGCGCCTTCCCGACGGCCCGCCCGATGGAGGGAACGGCGCCCACGCGGTGGCGGCTCGGGCTGACACTGCCCGACGGGAAGGCGTGCGTCGCGGAGTTCACCTGGGGTTTGTTGCAGCGCGTGGAGTTCCCTGACACCCCGTGACACCGGGCCGCCCGGCTCCTGGCACGGCGTCAGCTCGTACGCCCGACCGGCTCATCCCAGCGCGCGCACGGCCACCGGCCCCCGCACGATGCGAAGCAGGACCGACGCCCGCCGGTCCGTCAGTGCTCCCGGGAGAAGACCCTGCCGTGACCGTCCGTCTTGAGCAGTTGCGCCGCTGCCATATCGCCGTCGACCTCGGGGCCGCCAGGACCCGCGTGTACGTCAAGGGCTGCGGGCTCGTCGTCGACGAGCCGAGTGTGGCCGCCGTGAACACCCGGAGCAGCGCCCTCATCGCCGTCGGTGCCTTCGCCGAGCAGATGACGGGCCGCACGCCGGACTACATCCGTGTCGTACGGCCCGTGTCCGGCGGCACCGTCGTCGACATCGAAATGGCCCAGCGCATGCTGCGCCACCTCCTCGGGGACAAGCTCCGGCGCCAGCTCCGCCGCAAGCCGCGGCTGCGCGCCGCCGCCTGCACCCCGCACGACAGCGACCCGCTCGCCCAGCGCGCGACCGTCGAGACCCTGATCGGGCTCGGTGCGCGCCGCGTCGAGCTGGTCGACACCCTCATCGCCGCCGCCATCGGCTGCGGGCTGCCCGTGGAGAAGCCGTCAGCCACCATGATCATGGTGTGCGGGGCGGCCACCACCCAGGTCGCGGTGCTCTCGCTCGGCTCGATCGTCACCGCCGAGCGCATGCCGGTCGGTGGCAACGCCATCGACCACGCGGTGCTCCAGTACCTGCGTCAGAACCACCAGCTGATGATGCCGAGCCAGTCCGTACGCCCCCTCCACCTGGCCCTCCGGGGCAACGGTCTGACCCCGGAGGGCCCCGCGTCCACCGAGATCCACGGCCGGGACGTGGTCACGGGCCTCGCCCGCTCCGTGCAGGTCGACACCGCCGCCGTGCGCCAGGCCATCCACACCCCCCTCACCACCGTGCTCGACGGGCTCGGGAAGGTGCTGCGCGACTGCCCGCCCGACCTGGTGGCCGACCTGGCCGAGTGCGGGATCATGATGGTCGGCGGCAGCGCGCTGCTGCCGGGCCTCGACCAGATGCTGCGGAACGCGACGGGCATGCCGGTGCACATCGCGGAACGGCCCGACGTCTGCTCCGTGCTCGGTCTCGGGGCGATGCTCGAAGGAAGGATCCAGCCGATGACCCTCCAGCCGATCAGGCACTGAGCGCGTACGAAGTACGGGGGTACGGGACACCCATGGACCCGGACAGCGGCGCACGCGTGGTGCCCCGGCTGCCGATGCTGCTGGAGGCCGTGCTGAACATCGGCTCCGACCTCGATCTGCGCGCCACGCTCCAGCACATCGTGGACACCGCCACGGAGCTGGCCGGGGCGCGGTACGGCGCGCTCGGAGTGGTCGGTCCCGAGCGCGGCACCATCACGGAGCTCTACACCTCGGGCGCCGACGACGAGGCGCGGGAGCGCATCGGCCGGCTGCCGGACGGGCACACCGGCCTGCTCGGCCACCTCGTCCAGGACCCGCGGCCGCTGCTCGTCCCCGACCTGTCCGCCGACCCGCGCGCGGCGGGCCTGCCACCGGGGCATCCCGCCATGCGTTCCTTCGTCGGGGTCCCGATCCGGGTCGGCACCGAGGTCTTCGGCAACCTCTACCTGACCGAGAAGCAGGGGGCGGCCGGTTTCACCGCGGACGACCTGGCACTGCTGCGGGTGCTCGCCTCGCAGGCGGGCATCGCGATCGGCAACGCGCGGCTGTACGAGACGGCCCGCCGGCGGGAGCGCTGGATCGAGGGCGCCGCCGCCTGCACCACCGCCCTGCTCACCGGCGAGAGCCCCGAGGACGCGCTGATGACCGTGGCCGAGCAGGCCCGTGTCCTCGCCGACGCCTCGGCGGGCGTGGTCCTCCAGCCCACCGCGGAGGGCGGCATGGAGATCGTCGCGGCCTCGACGCCCGACGACCCCGCCGACCTGCTCGGCGCCGTCATCGGGTCCGGCAGCCCCGTCCTGGAGCAACTGCTCGGTGGGGAGCCGGTGTTCATCGAGGACTCGGCGACCGACGAGCGCATGACCACGCGCGTACGGGGCCGCTTCGGACCGAGCATGATGCTGCCGCTCCAGAGCGGCGGCAGGCTGATCGGCACGCTCGCCCTGCCGAGGCGGCGCGGCGGCCCTCCGTACACGGCCGCCGACCGGCTGCTCGCCTCGCAGTTCGCCTCGCAGGCGGCGCTCGCGCTCGTCCTGGCGGACAGCGGGCACGACCGGGAGCGGCTGGCGGTGTTCGAGGACCGCGACCGGATCGCGCGCGACCTGCACGATCTCGTCGTACAGCGGCTGTTCGCCACCGGGATGATGCTGGAATCCACCCGGCGGCGGGCCTCCGCCGCGACGGACACGCCGACGGACCTGGACGGACTGCTCGGCGCGGCCGTCGACGAGCTGGACTCCACCGTCCAGGAGGTACGGACCGCCATCTTCGCTCTCCAGCAGCCCCCGGCGGACGCGCCCGCCGGTTTCCGGGGCCGGGTCCTGCGCGAGACGGCCGGCGCCGCCACACTGCTGGGTTTCCGGCCGTCGGTGCACTTCACGGGCGCGGTGGACACCCTGGTGCACGAACCGGTGGACCGGCAGCTGCTGACGGCGCTGCGCGGCGCACTCGCGGCGGCGCACCGGCGGGCGGGGGTCACGGAGGTCGGGGTGACGGTCGACGCGAAGGCGCGGATGCCGGACGGGCGGGCCGGCGTACGGCTGACGGTGACCGACGACGGGACGGCCGAGAACGGGCGGCGCGGTACGACGGTCACCTGGCAGGCACCGCTGTGACGCGCGGACTGCCGCCGCCGGAGAGGGGGCCGTAAGGTCGGCCGCATGGCTGCCTCCTCTCCCCCCTCCCCGCTGTTCCCCGCCCTGCACCTGCGCTCGGACCGGCCCGCGCTGCGGTTCGGCGGCCGTACGCTGACGTACGCCGGACTCGCCCGTGCCGCCGGCGGGCTGGCCGCCCGGATCGCGGGCGCCGGGCGGGTGGCCGTCTGGGCCACGCCGAGTCCGGAGACGGCGGTGGGCGTGGTCGCGGCGCTGCTGGCGGGGGTGCCCGCGGTGCCGCTCAACCCGAGGACCGGGGAGCGGGAGCTGGCGCACATCGTGGCGGACAGCGCACCGACGGTGGTGCTGGCCGCGCCCGGTGCCGGGCTCCCCCCGGCGCTGGGGAAGCTGGAGCGTATCGACGTCCCGGTGGCGGGCGGTGCGCCGGGGCCGCTGCCCGACGAGCCGCCGCCGGGCTCCCCCGCGCTGGTCGTCTACACGTCGGGGACGACCGGGCCGCCCAAGGGCGCCGTCCTGCCGCGCCGCGCGATCGCCGCCACGCTGGACGCGTTGGAGGACGCGTGGGAGTGGACGGCCGACGACGTGCTGGTGCACGGGCTGCCGCTGTTCCACGTGCACGGGCTGATCCTGGGTGTCCTCGGGCCGCTGCGGCGCGGCGGCGAGGTGCGGCACCTGGGCGGGTTCGACGTACGGGGCGTCACGCGGGAGCTTTCGGCGGGCGCGACGATGTTCTTCGGCGTACCGACGATGTACCACCGGCTGGCCGATGCGCTCGACGACGACCGGGAGCTGGTGAAGGCCCTGACCGGGGCCCGGCTGCTGGTGTCGGGATCGGCGCCGCTGCCGGTGCACGACCACCGGCGGATCACGGCGGCGACGGGGCGTGCGGTGATCGAGCGGTACGGCATGACCGAGACCCTGATGAACACGTCGGTACGGGCCGACGGCGAGGCCCGCCCCGGCACGGTCGGACTGCCGCTGGCCGGTGTCGAACTGCGGCTGGCGGACGAGGCGGACGGCATCGGCGAGATCCAGGTGCGCGGGCCGAACCTCTTCACGGAGTACCTGAACCGCCCGGACGCGACGGCCGCCGCCTTCGACGGGTCGTGGTTCCGTACGGGCGACATGGCGACCAGGGACGCCGACGGCTACGTGCGCATCGTCGGACGCAAGGCCACCGACCTCATCAAGAGCGGTGGCTACAAGATCGGCGCGGGCGAGGTCGAGAACGCGCTGCTGGAGCATCCGGAGGTGGCGGAGGCCGCCGTCACGGGTGAGCCGGACGAGGATCTGGGCGAGCGGATCGTGGCGTGGATCGTGCCGGCGGATCCGCAGTCGCCGCCGTCCGGGGCGGAGCTGGCGTCCCATGTGGCGGAGCTGCTGGCCCCGCACAAGCGGCCGCGCGCGGTCCGGCTGCTGGAGTCCCTGCCGCGCAACGACATGGGCAAGATCATGAAGCGGGAGCTCGGCGGCTAGGGCACACCGCGCCCCGCCCCGCCGTCCGAGCCCGTACGTCCGCCCTGACGGCCGAGCCCGTACGTCCGCTCGGCCGTCCCGGCGAAGACGTCGACCCGCTCCCCCTCCTCCAGCCCGGCGGTCAGCTCCCGCGCCGCCGCGAGGACACCGGCGTACGGCGACGCCAGCTCGCACACCGGCCAGTCGGAGCCGAACATCAGCCGGTCCGGGCCGAACGCGTCGAGCACCGTGTCGCCGTACGGGCGCAGGTCCTCCACGGTCCAGGCTGTCCGGTCCGCCTCGGTGACCAGGCCCGACAGCTTGCACACGGTGTTGGGCAGCGCGGCGAGGCGCCGCACGTCCGAGGCCCACGGCTCCAGCTCGCCGGACGCGACCGGCGGCTTGCCCGCGTGGTCGAGGACGAAGCGGAGTCCGGGGTGCGCCGCCGCGGCCTTCGCGGCGGCGGGGAGCTGGCCCGGCAGGACCACCAGGTCGTAGACGAGCCCGGCGGCGGCGACCGCTTCGAGACCGCGGTGCACGTCGCGGCGCAGTAGCCACCCGGGGTCCGGTTCGCCCTGCACCTGGTGACGGATGCCCACGAGGCGGTCGCCGCCCGGCAGTTCACGGAGCCCGGCGAGCGTGTCGGCGACCCCGGGCGCGGTGAGGTCGGTCCAGCCGACGACGCCCGCCACCAGGTCGCTCGTGGCGGCGAGCGCCAGGAACTCCGGGGTCTCCTCGGCCACCGTGACCGTCTGGACGAGTACGGTCGCCCGGACTCCGGCGGCGGCGGCCTGCGGGGCGAAGTCACCGATGGGGAAGTCGCGGCGCAGCGGGGCCAGTTCGGGGCCGGTGATCCAGTCCTGGTCACGTACGGACAGGTCCCAGACGTGGTGGTGGGCGTCGACGATGCGCACAGCGGTCACAGCTCCCGGACGACCGGAGGGCCGGCCCCGGCGCCCTCGGCCGAGTAGTCGTGGACCACGTCGAGCAGTTCTCCCGTCCGCGTCTGCCAGGCGAGGCCGACCGGCGGCTCCTCCGGCCGGGCGGGGAGGTCACTGCGGTCGGCGCAGTCGATGAGGTGGAAGAGGTCGGTGCCGCTGCGCCAGATCGTCCACGAGCCGGCCCCGGCGGCGCGGACGGCCGCCGTCAGTTCGGCCGGGACCTCGCGGTGGGCCTGCTCGTACTCCTCGACGCGGTCGGCGCGGACCCGTGTGCGCAGGGTGACTCTCATCAAGGCTCCTCGGAGAGGGCGGAGACGGCGGGCGCTTCGGGCGCTTCGGGGGTGTGCGGGTTGCGTGCGGTGAGGCCGGCTCTCACGGCCGCCCGGCTTCCGCCGGGACCGGTACGCCCGCCCCCAGCAGGCCCTCCGCGCGCAGCTCCTCCCACATCCGCGCGGGCACCCCTCTCACGAACATGGCGGCCGCGTCCGCCACCTCGGCCGCCGACCGCATCCCGACCAGCACACTCGCCACCGCCGTCCCGCCGAAGGGGAAGCGCAGGGCGGCGGCGCGCAGCGGGACGCCGTGGCGCTCGGCGACGGTTTTGGCGCGCAGGGCACGGTCGAGGAGGTTCATCGGCGCGGGGGCGTAGTCGTACGTCGCGCCGGGGCGCGGGTCGGCCAGCAGACCGGAGTTGAAGACGCCGCCGACGACGACGCTCTTGCCGCGGGCGGCGGCCTCGGGGAGCAGTTCACCGGACGCACGCTGGTCGAGGAGGGTGTAGCGCCCTGCGCACAGCACGGCGTCGACATCGGTGTCGCGGAGGAAGCGGGTGAGCATCCCGGTCTGGTTCATGCCGGCGCCGATCGCCCGTACGGTCCCTTCGGCGCGCAGCCGCTCCAGGGCCGGGTAACCCTCGCGGAACGCCTGCTCGGCGTGGTCGTCGGGGTCGTGGAGGTAGACGACGTCGATCCGGTCCAGGCCGAGCCGGCGAAGGCTGTCCTCGACGGAGCGCCGGACGCCGTCACCGCTGAAGTCCCAGACGCGGCGGTGCGTGGCGGGTACGGCGAAGCCCGCGTCCGAGCCCACGGACCCGCCGGAGCAGTCGGCCCCGCCCGCCTCCTCCAGCAACCGCCCCGCCTTGGTGGAGAGGGTGTACGTGTCGCGGGGGCGGTCGCGCAGGGCGTCGCCGAGGCGCCGCTCGGAGAGCCCGAGGCCGTAGTGGGGTGCGGTGTCGAAGTAACGGATGCCCGCGTCCCAGGCGGCGTCGACCGCCGAGGCGGCGTCCTCGTCGGTGACGGGGGTGAAGAGATTGCCCAGGGCCGCCGCCCCGAAGGACAGCGCGGTGACGGGCACCCCGCTGCGCCCGAGCGTGGCGACGTCCCCCGGATTCACCGGTGTTCCCGGCGTGTCCGGCGTACTCACCGGCCCGCCCGGTCCGCCGGGCGCAGGCGCAGGCCCTGCATCCCCCCGTCGACCGCGAGCGCGGTGCCGGTGACGGAGGCCGCGGCGGGGCTCGCCAGGTAGGCGATGGCGGCGGCCACTTCCCCGGCACTGACCAGGCGGCCCATGGGCTGACGGGCGTTGAGGGCGGCGCGTTCGGCCTCCGGGTCGTCGGCGGCGTCCAGGAGGCGGCCGACCCAGGGGGTGTCGGCCGTGCCCGGGTTCACGCAGTTGACGCGTACCCCTTCCCGTACGTGATCGGCGGCCATGGCGAGGGTCAGGGACAGCACCGCCCCCTTGCTGGCGCTGTAGAGCGCGCGCTGCGGCAGCCCGGCGGTCGCGGCGATCGAGCAGGTGTTGACGATCGCGGCGTGCGCGGACCGCCGCAGGTGCGGCAGCGCGGCACGGGAGGTGCGGACCATGCCGAGGACGTTGACGTCCAGGACGCGGTGCCACTGCGCGTCGTCGTTGTCCTCGACCGTGCCGACGGCGCCGATGCCCGCGTTGTTGACCAGGATGTCGAGCCCGCCGAGGCGGTCCACCGCCGCGGCGACCCCTTCCCGTACGGACGCGTCGTCCGAGACGTCGGCCATGACGCCGAGCAGTGGCGCCCGCGCACCGGCCGGTTCGAGGTCGAGTACGGCGACATCGGCGCCGCGTGCGGCGAGCAGCCGCGCGGTGGCGTGGCCGATGCCGGAGGCACCACCGGTCACCAGGGCCTTCAGCCCGTCGAGACGGTTCGGGTCGGTCTCGCTCATACGGCGGCCTCCTCGGCAGTGGCGGTGACGGCGTCAGGAGCAGTGGCAGGAGCGGTGGCAGGAGTCACGCCTGCCAGGTCGGCGGCCCAGAACGAGCCGCCCGGATAGGTGAATTCGGCGATGGACTCGGGGCGCATCATGGCCGAGAAGCCCGGCGCGTCCGGTGCCGCGTAGTGTCCGCCCCGCATCACCACGGGGTCGGTGAAGTGCTCGTGGAGGTGGTCGACGTACTCGATGACGCGGTTCTCGGTGGTCCCCGTGAGCGCGACGTAGTCGAACATCGACAGGTGCTGCACCAGCTCGCACAGCCCGACGCCGCCCGCGTGCGGGCACACCGGCACCTCGAACGCCGCGGCGAGCAGCAGGATCGCCAGGTTCTCGTTGACCCCGCCGACCCGCGCCGCGTCGATCTGGAGCACGTCGACGGCCCCGGCCTGGAGGAGCTGCTTGAAGACGATGCGGTTCTGTACGTGCTCGCCGGTGGCGACCCTCACCGGCGCCACCGCCCTGCGGATCTCGGCGTGTCCGAGGATGTCGTCGGGGCTGGTCGGCTCCTCGATCCAGTACGGGTCGAACTCCGCCAGCGCCCGCGTCCACTCGACGGCCTCGCCGACGTTCCACCGCTGGTTGGCGTCGACGGCGATGCGGATGTCCGGCCCGACGGCGGCGCGCGCGGCCCGCATCCGCCGGATGTCGTCCGCCAGGTCCGCGCCGACCTTCAGCTTGATCTGGGTGAAGCCGTCGGCGACGGCCTCCCGCGCCAGCCGGGTCAGCTTCTCGTCGGAGTAGCCGAGCCAGCCGGGCGAGGTGGTGTAGCCGGGGTATCCGTCCGCGCGCAGCAGCGCCTCCCGCTCGCCGCGCCCGCCCCGGCCCCGCCGCAGGAGCCCCAGCGCGTCCTCGGCGCTGAGTACGTCGGCGATGTAGCGGAAGTCGACCTGGGAGACGAGCCATTCGGGCTCGGCGTCGGCCAGGAACTTCCACAGCGGTTTGCCCGCCCGCTTGGCGGCCAGGTCCCAGGCGGCGTTGACCACCGCCCCGATCGCCATGTGCATCACGCCCTTCTCCGGGCCGAGCCAGCGCAGCTGGCTGTCCCCGGTCAGGTCCCGGCCGAGCGTGCCGGGGTCCGCGCACAGCCCGTCGACCGGCCGGCCGACGAGGTGCGGGCGCAGGGCCTCGACCGCCGCGACCTGGACGTCGTTGCCGCGCCCGATGGTGAAGGTGAAGCCGTGCCCCTCGTGCCCGTCCGCCGCGTCGGTGCGCAGCACCAGGTAGGCGGCGGAGTAGTCGGGGTCGGGATTCATGGCGTCGGAGCCGTCGAGCTCGCGCGAGGTGGGGAATCTGATGTCGTACGTGTCGACGGCGGTGATGCGGGGACCTGTTCCGGTCACGTAGGGGCTGCCTCTCACGGTCGGTCGAAGGTCCGGCGCCGGCCGCCGGGTTCGGACACCGTGTGCGGGTCGGGGGTCTCACCGGGTCGATGGAGTTCCCTTCCCGTCGGGGTGCTCGACGGTGTCCTTGGTACTGCCGCACGCGGCGAGCGCCGGCGAGGCACAGGCGGCCAGGGCCACCGCGCGTACCGCTCTCGTCCTGTTCCCGCTGTCCTGCCAGTCATCGGATGACTCCTCGACGAAGGGAAGTGCTGGGCCGCGCCGGGCAGCACGGCCAGATCTCGCCGGGGCCGCGACGAATATCTATCAGACCTCGCCATCCCTTCAACACCCCTCGGGCGCCAATTCCCCGACAAAAACGGCTCATTGATCCGATGAATGGTGTGACGAGACCGCATCGGAACGCAAAAACCTCCGGCCGCGCCCGCGAGGGCGCGACCGGAGGCTCCCGTCGCCGGCCGGTTCGGACTAGTCCGGCGGGGTCGGGGTGTCCGGGCCCTGGAACATCGTCTGGACGTCCAGCTCCAGCTTGACCGTGGGACCGACGATGGCGATGCCGCGCGCGAGCATGTTCCGCCAGTTCAGGGTGTAGTCCTCGCGGTGCAGCTCGGCCGTGGCACGCGCGGCGCACCGCAGTTCCTCGCCGTATCCGCCGTTGACCGCGCCGAGGTAGGTGGTGTCCAGGACCACCGAGCGGCTGACGCCGTGCATGGTCAGCGAGCCCTGCATGCCCCAGTTGTTGCCGCCCCGGTAGACGAAGCGGTCGCTGATGAAGTGGATGTACGGGTGGTTCTCGACGTCGAGGAAGTCGGCGGACCGCAGGTGGCCGTCGCGTGTGTTGTTGCCCGTCGTGATGCTCGCCGCATCGATCCGTATCTCGACCTGCGAGTCCTCGACGTTGTGCGCGACGCGCACGCCGCCCTCGAAGCGCTCGAAGCGCCCGTGGACGTTCGCCATGCCGACGTGCCGCGCGATAAAGCGGATCGCCGTGTGGGGCGGGTCGAAGAGCCAGGTGCCGGGCGACGGCGGCTCCAGCCGCTCGGACACCTCGAGCTGCACGCGGCCCATCGGCAGCGTCTCGCCGGCCGCGATGTCGAAGGTCCAGCGGGCGGGCTGCATGCCCTCCGCCGTCATCAGCAGGCTGTACTCGCCGGGCGGCATGGCCGCACAGAACAGGCCGTACGCGTCCGTGGTCCCCTTGGCCATCGCGCGACCGGTGGCCTTGGCGGTCACCGTGACCTCGGCGCCGCCGAGCGGCTGCCCGACCGGGTCCACCACTTCGCAGTTGATGGTGCCCGCCCCCGCCGGCGCGGGGAGTACGAGTCCGGCACCACCTCCGAGAGCCGCCTTCGATCGCCTGCGACGGAGGAGTGAGAGGACCATGTAGTTTACCTTTTAATCGAGACAGCCCAGGATAGATCGTTACCGGAATCCCTCATTCACCCCCCCCGGGGGGCTCCTGGACCCGAACCGCTGGAACGAGCGGAAGCCGCCTCCGGTCCGCGCCGGGCGGAGCGGAGACCTCGGCCAAGGCCCTGCGGTCCGCCCCGCCCGGCGCTAGGTTCGGCACCATGGACGTGATACGGCACGGCTCATCCGGTGACCCCAATCCCCTGCGCCGGCTCTCCCCCGACGAGTTGCGCCGGCGTACGAGCATGAAATGGCGCACGTACCCGGACGACGTACTGCCCTTGTGGGTGGCGGAGATGGACGTGCCGCTCGCCGAGCCGGTGGCGCGCGCGATCACGGACGCGGTCACGCTCGGAGACACCGGCTATCCGTTCGGAACCGGCTACGCCGAGGCGCTGGCGGAGTTCGCGCAGAAGCGGTGGGGCTGGAGCGGACCGGCGGCGGAGCGCACGGCGATCGTGCCCGATGTGATGCTGGGCATCGTCGAGGCACTCAAGGTGATCAGCGACCCGGGCGATCCCGTGGTGGTCAACTGCCCCGTCTACCCACCGTTCTACCAGTTCGTGGAGCACATGGACCGGCGGATCGTCGAAGCACCGCTCGGCAGCGACCTGCGGATCGACCTCGCCGGTCTGGACGACGCGTTCCGGGCGGCCACCGCGGGCGGGGGCCGGGCGGCGTACCTGCTGTGCAGCCCGCACAACCCGACCGGCACGGTGCACACCCACGACGAACTGGCCGCCGTGGCCGCGCTGGCGGACCGGTACGGGGTACGGGTGGTCGTAGACGAGATCCATGCCCCCGTCGTGGCGTCCGGGACGGCGTTCGTGCCGTACCTGAGCGTGCCCGGGGCGGAGAGCGGCCTCTCCCTGATGTCGGCGTCCAAGGCCTGGAACCTGGCCGGGCTCAAGGCCGCGCTCGCCGTCGCCGGTCCCGCCGCCGCCGGCGACCTCGCCCGCATACCCGAAGAAGTGGGCCACGGGCCCAGCCACCTCGGCGTCATCGCCCACACCGCCGCCCTGCGAAACGGCGCCGACTGGCTCGACGCGGTACTCGCCGGGCTGGACGCGAACCGCCGGCTGCTCGCCGGCCTGCTGGCCGAGCACCTGCCGGACGTGCGCTACCGGCCCGCGGAAGGCACGTACCTCGCCTGGCTCGACTGCCGGCCGCTCGGCCTGGGCGACGACCCGGCCGAGGTCTTCCTGGAACGCGGCCGGGTCGCCCTCAGCCCCGGGAAGACCTTCGGCACCGGCGGCGCCGGCCACGTGCGGCTGAACCTCGCCACCTCGCCCGAAATGATCACAGAGGCGGTACGCCGCATGACCGCCGCGGTCACCTGACGACGGCTCGCACGGGAACGGCCGCCGGTCCGCCGCGCGGCCTCCAGCCGGCCGGCACCGCGGTCGAGCGTGGGCCACCGCAGAGCCGTCTGCCCTCGGTTCCGGTCGCAGCGAAGGCCGCCACGGTTCCGACGAGGGCTCCTGCCGTGGGGCCGTTCCACGACCCTCCCACGGCGGCGTCGCCACAAAGCCCCGGGTCAAAGCCGTGCGGGGCTCGTCTTCGATGTGCGGGGACTCGCGTGCGCCGCGCCCCCGTGAGGCGTCCGCCGCACGCAAAACGCCCCCGGAAAAAGCGTTTCTCCAGGCCAGAACGATTCTGCCTGGGGATGCTGGGTGGGGCGGATGGGACTCGAACCCATAAGAGTGACGGCTCTCACCTGCGACGATGCCGACACAACGGGCATAGCCACCCGTTTCCATCCGGCTGCGTCCCCCTCAATCCCGCTCGCACGGGTGCCGGTGCAGTGTTCGCTGCACCACGTTCGCCCCATAGCTGAAGCTTCCCTGCGCCGGGTGAGCAGAGCGGATCCTCGTCATTGCATACCGGCAGCCCGCTCCCGCAAACACGACAGAGCTTCCCTTGACGATCATTCGCCCACCCACGACTGGAAGTCACGTATCGTAACGAATCTCCCGCCGTGACGCGGCAGACATCCAGGCAGTCGTCGTCACTCATGCCTCCCTCGACCATTGCGGCTACCTGTCGCGATTGGCCCGGCACGGGTTCCGGTGGCCGATTCTGATTACAGCTCCCACGGCCCGGCCCGCAGAGGTAGTGCTGCGGGACAGCGCGCGACTGCGGACGGAGACGCTCGCCACACGAACGCGCGCGGCTGGTCGAAACACCGCCCGGCGAAACCGCTGTACGACGCCGACAGGACAGTCAGTTACTTCGATCCCGTGCCGATCAGCAACGAGATCGAGATCACCTCCGGCATCCGCCTGGCTCTCCACCACGGCGGGCACATCCTCGGTTCGGCCTGGGCGCACCTCACCCTGAAGGACGGGCACACCCTGGCCGTCAGCGGCGACCTCGGGCGGGCCGGCCATCCCTTGCTGCTACCGCCGGAGCCGTTCTCCGGCGCAGACATCCTGCTGATGGAATCCACATACGGCGACCGCAGGCACGACCAGCGGGTGGGACACTCGGCATTCGCCGACGTGCTCAGCCGCACCTGTGCCCGTGGCGGGACCATCGTGATCCCGGCCTTCGCGATCGACCGCACCGAGGTCGTCCCGCACGAACTCACCGTGCTACGGGAGGAAGGGGGACCTTGACCCAAGGCCGGGGTTCCTCCCGGCTACCGTTCCGGTCCTCGTGGACAGCCCCATGGCGTTGGCCGCGCTCGACGTATACCGCGAGGCCGTGCGCGACCACTCCCCCGGATTGCGGAGCGAGACTCTCGCGCAAGGACCGTCCGCCCTCAGCCCTGAGCCGTTCCCGGCCGCCAGAACGGTCCAGGAGTCCATCGACATCAACAGCGTCGACGGACCGGCCGTCATCGTCTCCTCCGCGGGTATGGCCACGGGCGGTCGGCTCGACCGGGAACTCGGCTGGACAGCCGTGGTCCCCCGCTCCGGGGAAGCTGTCCTGATCCGCTGACACAACTGAGGGGCCACCGGGTTCGGCCCGGGTACCGGTGCCCCTATGTACGACGGCAGCGCGATGTCCACGGACGCCCTTTCCCAGCACGACCAACTCGAAGATCATCCCACCCAGGCTGCCACAGTGACAGTGCCGGCTGCGGTGCAGTCGGTTCAGCGACAGGCAGCCCTGGACGGCGATGTCCACGCAGGGCGAATTGGTACGACGGGGCAAGGATTTCTTCACCGACGGACGGGTCAGGGCGCCTTCCAGAGAGTCAGTTCGGTGACGTAGTCGCGTGCCTTGAAACCCGCGTTGTCCTTTTGGACGACGACGTCCTTGATGGTGAGCATCGCGAGATTGTCTTCGTCGGTGACGGTGCACAGCACCGTGCCCGGGGTCAGCTGTTCGCCCTGTTCGTCGCCGTCGAGCTCGGAGGACATCGTGTCGGCCGCCGCGCCCTCGGCGCACTCCTGGGGAGTGGTGCCCGCACTCTTTCCCATGGTCGTCAGAAAGTGCAGGGTGTAGGTGCCGCCGAACTCCTCGTACTGCAGCTCGTTTCCCTTCCCCTCGCTGAGCGCGTTCGGATCGGTCTTCGGCTTGTCCAGGTCGACGTTGGTGTAGGAGATGCGGTTGGAGGTGAACTGGGCGCGCAAGGTGAGCGGCTTGTCCTTGAAGATCTCCGTGTAGCCGTTCGGCGTCGCGTTCCCGGTGGGCGACGCACCGGTGCTCGGCTTGGTGCCCCCGGAGGCCTGGGCACTGGCAGTCGGCGACGAGGCACGGTGTCCGCCGCTGCCCTGGGCGTCGTCCGTGTCGTCGCCCTGGGTGAGGACCCAGACGGTCACCGCCGCCACCGCCAAGGCCAGCACGGCCGCGCCGACCGTCAGCGGGGTACGGCTCCGGCTCGCTGACGGGGGGCCGCTGGGGGGCGGTGCTGCCTGCGGGAGCGGGGCAGGGGATCCGGCTGGCGGCGGCTGCGCCCGGCCGTGGTGGGGCTGCTCACCGGGTCGGGAGGCGTGGGTGGGTGTGTACCCACCCGATGCCACGCCGACCGACGGTGCGGTGTCGGCTGCCGCTGCGGCACCGGGAGGCACAGCTGCGGCTCCCGTCATGGGCGGTGGGGGCAGGGTCTCGGCACCCGCCACCGTCCCAAGATGCGGTCCGGACCCGGCCTCGGACCGGTGCCGGGCGAGTTGCTCGCGGCGGGCGATGTCCGCCTCGACGGGCTCGGGCAGCCAGCCGATGAAGTCACGCAACGGCCGCCCGCTCAGCTCCTGACACAGTTCCGCCAGTTCGGCGGGTGTGGGGCGGGAGGTCGCGTCGGCGGCCAGCGTGCGTTCCAGGACGGCACGCAGCGGTTCTGGATACGCCGTCAGGTCCGGCGGCCGGGACTCACTGTTGGCGATCTTGGCGGCCAGAGTGATGGCTCCGGCATCGCCGTAAGGGTGGCGGCCCGTCGCGGCGACGGCGGCGATCAGGCCGAGCGAGAAGACGTCGGTCGCCGGTGTGAGGTCCTGGCCGCCGGCGTGTTCCGGCGACATGAACTGAGGGGTGCCGATGAACCCGCCGCTGCGGGTGAGCTGGGTGGCGTCGGCGGCCCGGGCGATGCCGAAGTCGATGATCCAGGGGCCTTCGGAGCCGATGAGGATGTTGCTCGGCTTCATGTCACGGTGGATCACTCCGGCCTTGTGCACGGCGTGCAGCGCCTCCGCCGCGCAGCCGGTCAGCTGCAGCACCGTGGTGAGCGGGAGCGTCCCGTATCCGGTGAGCAGCCGGTCCAGGGCGAGGCCGGGAACGTAGGCGGTGGCCAGCCACGGCTGCGGACCTGTGGTGTCGTGGTCGACGACGGGGACGATGTGGTAGCCCTGCACCCTGCGGGCGGAGGTCGCCTCCTGCTCGAAGCGGCGGCGGAACTCCTCGTCCTGAGCGTACTCACGGCGGATCACCTTCAGGGCGACCGGCTGGTTGCCGCGCGTACGGGAGAGGTAGACGCATCCCATGCCGCCCTCGCCGATCCTGGCGAGCAGACGGTAACCGGCCACCTCTCGCGGGTCTTCGGGGCCCAACGGGCTCAACTGCCCAACATCCTCAGCGCTGTTCAAAATCTGACCCCCTCCGTCACTGCGGTGATCGTACCGACGAGCCCGCACCCCTGGTAGGCCTCTGCGGAAGTCGGGAAAAGAGGTGAAGTTCGGGGAGTTTCGTAGGGTCGCGAGAGTTCGTCCTGATGGCGGATGTCACCGGGCGCCCTTAAAGTGACACCCCCTGCCGTCAGACAGCGAGGTGCCCATGGAACATCATCTGGCCGCTTCGGCGGAGCGGGCCGACTATCTCGTGGAACTCTCCAACGTCGTACGGGACACCTCCTCCATCGGCGGACACGGCCCGCGGTCCTTGCGCCGCCTGGGGCTGGTGCTGAGGGCCCTGATGGAGCTCACACGAGATCCTGACGTCTCCGTCTACCTGGTCGCCGACACCAGCCTGCTGGGTGGGCACCGCGAGTTCGGTGATCAGGCCGAGGTCCGGCGACTGCGCGGCTGGGTGGCGGACGGGTTGGTCGAGGAGGTCGACGACGCCGATGAGCGCGTCCTCGAACTGGCCCGCATGACCTCGTTGCCGGTCATCACCGGCGACCAGTATGTCGACCACCGCCTCGAGCACCCGTGGATCCAGGGCAACACCTGGCAGTTCCTCAGACCGGATGCCCGCCCCGACGGGTCCGTCGCCCTCGTGGCGATGGACATGGGCGTGCGCTCGGCGGCGGAGATCTCGCGCAGGATGGAACTGTCCGCACTGAAGAAGCAGGGTCTCCTCGGTCCCTCCCGGACACCGTTGACGGAGGTGATCATGCGGAGTTGGCGCTGCCCGGAACTTCGGTGCACCCTCTACGACATCCGCAGGGGCGAACGGATCCTGTTGCCCCGTATGCGGCGCGGTGTTCCCACCTGCGAGCTTCACGGCACGCCTCTGGTGAATGAAGGACCGCGCCTGGGCACCACCCAGCTCAAGGCCGTCATCGACGGCACCTGCGTGGCCCGGTACACCCTTGACGAGGGCTCCGAGGCTTACGTCGGTCGACTGCCGGGACAGGTGGGAATCGCCCTGCACAGCCTGCTGCCCCCGCAGGTCGCCCAGCAGGTCAGCCGCAGGCATGTGGCCGTCTCCGCCCGGAGCGGCGCAGTCCTGATCCGTGACATCAGCACCTACGGGACCCACATGCGCCGCGCCCGTAAACAGGGTGCGTTCGACCCCTGGGAGAAGCTGCCTCCGCAGACCGACCGTCCCTTCCGTCCAGGCGACGAGGTCGAACTCTCATCCGGTGTCGTACTCACCCGCAGTGGCCGACGTTTTCCCGCCGAACTGGCCGACGCCTGGCG
This sequence comes from Streptomyces sp. Wb2n-11, assembly GCF_001049855.1. Classification (NCBI taxonomy): domain Bacteria; kingdom Bacillati; phylum Actinomycetota; class Actinomycetes; order Kitasatosporales; family Streptomycetaceae; genus Streptomyces; species Streptomyces sp. Wb2n-11. Next base: position 4,833,747 of record NZ_CVPB01000001.1, on the reverse strand, counting down.
GGCGGAAGCCGTCAGGGCACCCGTGCCGCCCACTGCCGTGGCGCCCACCCGCCGGGCCTGACTGCCTTTGCGTCGGCTGGACGCCGAACTGTCCCGTGACTGGCTCCGCCGCTTCTGTCAGGACCTGCGCCCGGGCGGAGCAGGTCGACGGGGAGGCCGGCGGTGTGCGCGACGAGACAGGTGGGGCAGACGCGGGAGGACCCCTTCGGCCGTCCCGGACCGCCCGATCGCTTCTTACGCCGAGGGCTGTTCCCTCGTACCCGGAAGAGGACAATGGTGCCCATGCCGTCGGACGTCAGAGGAGAAGGCACACACCAGGGCCGGAGGCCACACCCCGGCGATCAGGCGCGCGTCCGCGCCGCCTGCGCCTCGAGCCCGCCTGCTCGACCCTGGCCCGGCAGCCGAGATCGACGTACAGGCCGCCTTGAAGGAGAAGCTGGGCCAGGAGATGGAGGACTACCTGATCCTTGGCGCCTGCACCGCCCCTGGCACACCGGGCGATCGAGGCGGACCGCTCCATCGGCCTGGTGCTGCCTTGCAATGTCGTCGTCCGATCCGAGGGCGAGCGCATCACCACATCATGGTCACTCTGACAGGACAGGACGCCTTCGAGCCCGTCGCAGAGGAAGCCACCCGTCGACTGGACGCCGCCCTGTCGGCGCTCGACGTCGGCAAGGAGTAGCACAAGGCGCCGCCGCGCATCGGCAGGCATCAACCTGCTCGGCACGGTCGCTGCTGATCGATGGGTCCCGACGGGTGAGGCGGGGCGAAGGATCGCGCTCGACGGCCGTGGGACCGCAGACCACTCATCCCACAGAGAAGGCGTCAAAACCCCAGGTCACGGATGCCCGGAAGATCACGAGTACGCAGAACGCTGCACGTTCGCTGCGCTGTTGCGGAGCCCACAGACCCCCAGAGAACGCGTTTCCCCAGGTCGGAGCGTTTCCGCCTGGGGAAGGTGGGTGGGGCGGGTGGGACTCGAACCCAAAGGGTGACGCCTCTCACCTGTGGAAACGCGACAGAGGCGGACATCAACATCCTGCTGCGTCCCGCTCCGCCCTCCTCGATCCCCGGCAACCGCGGTGCGGCGGGAAGGCCGGCACGATCGTCAGCTGAGGTGCGACCCTTTGCGCTGACCGGACGGCCGGGCACAGATCGCTGTCTGCACACAGACTTTTCCAACCTGCCAGGGTGGTCCAGCAGTTGACGTGACAGACGAGTGAAGCCCCTGGTAGACGGGTTCACGACCAAGATCACCCGTTCCGCCAGAGGCTTCACATGTTTGTCTACCCGTCCGGACTGGACCTGTCCAGCTCGCATCTTCGGTTCCTCACTGTCCGCGTCCGCGAACGCCGTCGTGCGATCGGCAGTCGGTGGCGTCGGCTGAGCGCGGGTCGACAAGCCCTGCTCGCCCTCGCCCATCTGCGCAACGGACACCCCTACGCCCAGCTCGCCGCGGGGTTCGGCATCGGCACGACCACGGCTTACCGCTACCTCGCCGAAGCCGTCGACCTCCTTGCAGCCCTGGCACCCATGCTCAGCCAAGCCGTCCGCGAAGCGTCAAGGAAGGCGTTCGTCCTGCTCGACGGCACCCTTGCTGCCGATCGACCGGACCGCCACCGACCGGCCGTTCCACTCAGGCAAGCACAAGAGGCACGGCATGAACGTCCAGATCCTCGCCGACCCGGCCGGCCGCCTGCTGTGGGCTTCACCCGCCCTGACCGGTGCCATTCACGACATCCGCGCCGCCCGTGAACACGGCATCCTCGATGCCCTCGCTTCCGCAGGCATCCCGTGCTGGGCGGACAAGGGCTACCAGGGCGCCGGCCCGGCCGTCCGCGTGCCGTTCCAGGGTCGACGGGAGAACCTGTTCCAAGGCCAGCAGGCCGTGAACGGCTCGCGGGCCAAGATCCGTGCCCTGGTCGAACCCGCCGTCGCCACCCTCAAGAACTGGCGGCTCCTGCGCAAGCTCCGGTGCAGCACCACCCGCATCACCAGCCTCATCCAGGCCGTCCTCACCCTCCACCTCACCTGCTCAAACTGAGGTTGAAAGAGGCTCAGTGTCTCCGTTGTCGCACAGCCTCAGCACGTCGCGAAGGAAGCTCATGGTCTCGGCCCGAAGGTCTTTGGCGCCACCGCCGAGCAGTAGCAGCCTGCCGGTCTGCCCGGCGTGGTGGGACGCAAAGACACAGGCCAGAGCAGACCCGTAGCAGTAACCGAAAAGGTTGGAGCGGATGACGGGCCTTTGCCCAAGGCCCGTCATGAGGCGGCCGGTCCCGGCGTCGATCACCCGGGTCGTTCCCCCGCCGCCTCAGGCGGTGTAGAGCAGGCCGTCGTGGTCGAGTCTCAGGCGGATGGCTGCCGTGCCGGGCGCGCCCTCGTGGACGATGCGGCCCCTGCCGGTGCGCAGATCGGTGCGGTAGACGGCGCCGTTGGCGCGCGAGCCCATGCAGGCGTCGGGCTCTCTGCCGATGGTGATCCCCTCGGGGAGGAATCCGTCCGGGAGCGGGAACTCGGTCGGCCACCTCACGGCCGGGGTGGCGAAAGCGGGCGTCACGCCGATACCGGCCAGCGCGGCAGCGCCGCCGAGGACCGTGCGACGGGACGGTCCGGGGGGTTTCGGATCGTGTTCCAGGCCTCCGTGATGAGTGGGGCGGGAGTTTGTGAACTCAGCGGCTCGGGGCGCTCGGCGCGTCGGGGGTCGACTCGGTTGTGGCGTACGTGCGTTCGTAACGAGCTGTCGTCCGCCCGAGTTCCGGGGACGACGGCCGCCCCGGGAACGCCGCGGTCCACGGCTGCGCGCTCGGCGTGACCTGCTGTTCCCGCCCCCGCGACACCCGACGCCGCATCCTCTCGCCGTAATCCGTGCCCCCGGTCGTGGAGCCGCGCCACCACCTCGTCCCGGGCACGCTCGGCCCGTGGTCACACCGCCGCCCACCAGGAGGGTCGAGCGGCTCGGCTCACGCTTCAGGAGCGGGAATCCCCCTTCTTCGCGGGACCAGATCACTGGGCGTTCCCCTAATTCAGGTCGTGCTAACCAGGTGTCGGTCTGCCACTACGCTCCGCCACATGCGCTCCCCACATTTTCGACCCGCGCGTCCGGGCGCGGCGCGGCGCCACTGGGACGACGGCCGCCGCAGGCTGTCGCGCGGAAGCGGGCTGGGCCGGGCCGTCTCCATCACCGCGGTCGCGGCGGTCGTACTGAGCGCGGCGCTGGCCGGCTACGCGCCCGACACGGGGGTGCGGGACGCGGGCGTGGCGGAGTATCTGCCGCAGTCGGCACAGATGTCGCCACCGCGGCCGGAGGGGACCTTGCCCCGAAGTTCTCCCGCCCCCGCCCCCAGGAAATGCCCGCACTACGCCGATGTCCTGGTCCTTCCGAACGGCGCCGCCACCGCCGGGCCCGACCTCCGCCCCGCTCTCCTCCACCCCTTCAGCGACGGCGTGCCGTCGCCCACCGGAACAGCGAGGACATTGCCATGACCAGCGCCCCTGCCCTCCTTGACGAGTCCGCCGAACCGCACATCCTGTTCGTGGAGGACGACGCGGTGATCCGCGACACCGTCCGGATCGCGCTCCAGCGCTACGGATTCACCGTCTCCACCGCAGCCGACGGCCTCACCGGACTGGAACTCTTCCGCAGCGCGCACCCGGATCTGGTCCTGTTGGACGTCATGCTTCCAGAACTCGACGGCATCGGCCTGTGCCGGAGGATCAGGGAGTTCAGTTTCGCGCCCATCCTCATGGTGACGGCGCGCGGTGACGACCTGGACATGATCTCCGGACTGGAGGCGGGCGCCGACGACTACGTGGTCAAGCCGTGCGAGAGCGCGGTGCTGGTCGCCCGCATACGGTCGCTGCTGCGCCGCGCCTCCTTCGCGTCCATGCGCGAGGAGCGCGGACGAACACGCGCCGCGGCGCCGCCCGGCGCGCGCACCGAGGAGGAGCCGGCAGCGGCGGACGGCCGGGGTGTCCTCGCGTTCGGGGACCTGACCATCGACACCTGCGGTATGGAGGTCCGGCGCGCGGGCGAGATCATGTCGCTGACCCCTACGGAGCTGCGGCTGCTGCTGGCGTTCGCCGCATCGCCCGGCGTCGTACTGGAGCGCCGCACGCTGCTGCGGAAGGTGTGGGACCACGCCTGGGACGGTGACACCCGGGTGGTCGACCTGCATGTGAAACGGCTGCGCGCCAAGATCGATCCCGAGCGGATCGAGACCGTACGCGGCTTCGGATACAAGCTGCGGCGCTGACGTGCTTCCGCGCCCGCTGTCGGCCCTGGCCGCCTGGCGTCCCACGCGGTCCTTGCAGTGGCGCATCGCGGGGCTGGTGGCCGCGGCGACCTGTGTGGCCGTCGTCGTCCTGGTGGTACTGGTCCACCGTGCCTCACGCGCCTTCGAGTTGGAACAGTCCCGTTCGGTCGCCATGCTCACGCTCGAACGCGCCGCCGTCTCCTATGCGCGTTCGGGTCTGGTGAGCGGCACCGGAGCCGAACTGGACGATCCGGGGGTGCCCGGCCGGCTGCGGTCGCTGGTGCGCGAGGGGCGCCACGGCACCGAGTACTCGGACGGACCGGGTGGCCCCACCATGTGGGCGGCGCGCCCCGCCGGCACCCGCGTCCTGTCGGTCCAGCTCACGCTGAGCACCACGATGGGTGACCTGGCCGCCTTCAATATGAGCGTTCTGCGGGCGGGCCTGCTGACGACCGTCGTCGTGCTGCCGCCGGTGTGTCTGGTCGCCCGTGGCATGAGCCGCGGGCTGCGGACGGCCGCGGGCACCGCCCGGCGGATAGCCGCCGGTGAGCTGGACGCCCGGATCTCCGCGCGGCCCCGCCCCTACGACGAGATCGCCGAGATCTCCGGCGCGGTCGACTCGATGGCGGCCTCCCTGCAGGCACGGCTGCACAGTGAGCAGCGCTTCACCGCCGATGTCGCCCATGAGCTGCGCACCCCGCTGATGGGGCTGCTCACCGCCGCCGAGATCCTCCCCGAGGGTGAGGCGGAGCGTTATGTGCGCGACCGGGTGCGCGTGCTGTGCTCGCTGGTGGAGGAGCTTCTCGAGGTCTCCCGGCTCGACGCGGGCGTGGAGCGCGCGGACCCGCAGCCCTGCGCGCTGGTGCCGCTGCTCGAAGAGACCGTGGAGCGGGTCGAGGTTGCGGCGACGGTGCTCGTCCACGGGGCGGCGGACCGGGCGGACGTACGGGTGTGGACCGACCCCCGCAGGCTGGAGCGCATCGTCGCCAATCTCGTCGTCAACGCGCACCGGCACGGCCGTCCGCCCGTGACGCTCACGGTGGGGGTGGACGCCGACACCGGAGTGCACACGGTGTCCGTACGCGACAGAGGTCCCGGATTTCCTCCCGGACTGCTCGACAACGGCCCTCAACGTTTTCGGACCGGTGCTCGTGAGCGCGGTACGGGACACGGTCTGGGGCTGACCATCGCGCTCGGACAGGCCCGGGTCGTCGGCGCCACGCTGACGTTCGGCAACGCGCCGGACGGCGGGGGCGCCGTGGCCGTGATCCGGCTTCCGCGCGGTCCGGCGGCGAAACCCATGGACGGCTGACACACCGCCGACCGCGTACGGACACACGACGGACGCACCGTCGCACCCCAGCCGATCCGGTCCCGACCTCCCCTCCACCCCACGACCGACACATTCACCTTCCAGGATCGGTACCACTTCGCGGCAGGTCCGGCGCCCAGTGGTGATCCGGCCCAGGGGTCCTGCACGCCCACGGTCCGCGGAGCGCACCTGAGCCGATGACGTTCTGGAAAGGCAGGGCCGCGATGGAAGCGGATACCGCGCGAGAAGAGACTGTGGTCGACCTGGCCGCGTACGGCACGCAATTCGTCGAAAACCCCTACCCCCTCTACGCGCAACTGCGCGCGGAGGGACCGGTGCACCGGATTCGCGTGCCCGGCCAGGAGCGGGACTTCTGGCTGGTCGTCCGTCACGAGGAGGGCCGCCGTATCCTCTCCGACACACGCTTCAGCAAGGACTGGCGCGCCTCAGGTGTCTGGCCGGCCGACGCCCTGCCGATCAACGAGAACATGCTGGAGAGCGATCCGCCCCAGCACACCCGTCTGCGCTCCCTGGTGACCCGCGAGTTCACGGCACGGCGCATCGAGGCGCTGGCCCCCAGGGTGCGCGAGCTGACCACAGAGCTTCTCGATGCGATGACCGCCGCCCCGGACGGTCGGGCCGATCTGGTCGCCGCCCTGTCCTTCCCGCTCTCCATGTCGGTGATGTGCGAGCTGCTGGGCGTGCCGGACCTGGACCGGGAGTCGTTCAGGCAGTGGTCCAACGAGATCGTGGCCTCCACCTCGCCGGAGGCCACCGTCCAGGCCGTGGAGTCCGTCACCGCGTATCTCACGGGTCTGATCGCGGACAAGCGCGCCGAGCCGGGCGACGACCTGCTGAGCGCCCTGCTGCGCACGACCGACGAGGAGGGCGACCGGCTGAGCCCGGACGAGGTCGTCGGCATGGCCTTCCTGCTGCTCGCGGCCGGGCACGAGACGACCGTCAGCCTCATTTCCAACGCGGTGCTGGCGCTGTTGCGTCACCCCGAGCAGCTCGCGCTGCTGCGCGCCGACGCCTCCCTCACCGGCGACGCGGTCGAGGAGGCACTGCGCTACGACAGCCCCGTGGAGGCCACGACGTACCGGTTCGCCACCGAGAACATGGACATGTGCGGCGCCCGCTTCGAGAAGGGCGATCCGGTCCTGGTGTCGCTCGGCTCGGTGGGGCGCGACGGCGAGCGCTTCGAGGACGCCGACCGCTTCGACATCACCCGCCCCGCGCGCGGGCACCTCTCCTTCGGCCATGGCATTCACTTCTGTCTGGGCGCCCCGCTCGCCCGGCTGGAGGCCGGTGTCGCGCTCCGGGCCCTGCTGGAGCGCTGCCCCGAGCTGCGCCTCGACACCGCCGAACCCCTGATGTACGTCCCGGGGATGCTCGTCCGCGGTGTGCGCCGGCTGCCGGTGCGCTGGACCAGGTGACCTCCGCGACCGTACCGGCCCCCGTCTCCCCCGTGCCGTGCCCGGCCACATCCGCCGGTCCCGGCGCGCGCCCGAACCCCTCGGAGCACTCCATGACCACCAATGCCATGAATCCGGCATACGCCGCGGCCCGTGACCGGATCAGCGAGATCGGCCAGATCAGCCCGGACGACACCCATACGTTCTTCTTCGACCATGCCCTCGATCACATACCGGGCATGCTGCTCGTGGACACCGCCCTGCGCCAGGCGGAGGACATCGCCGCCCGGTCCGACGCCGACAACGCCGGTCCGTTGCGGGTCCGCGCCCTGGACCTGGCGTTCAACGGGCTGTGCGAGCGAAGTTCCGCCGCCTACGTCCATCTGGAGGGCGTCGTGCCCGGCAGGCGCGCGATGACGGTGGACGTACGCCAGGACGGGACGAGCGTCTGCTCGGGCTCGCTGCGGCTGGAACCGGCCCCCCGGCGGGAACTGTTCACCGAAGAGCGCCCGCGAACCGGCCGCCCGCGGCGCGCGCCCGCGGAACTGGTCCACAAGACGTCCGAGGACAACGTCCTGATCGGTCCGCTGAGGCACACCAGCGACCACACCTACACCACCGCCATGATCGGTCCGCCCGCCCACCGCTGGCCCGATGTGCATCCCGCGACCGTGCTCGTCGAGGCGATCCGGCAGACCGCGACCATCACCTCCCACACCGCGTGGGACATCCCCACCGACTGGCAGTACATCCTGATGTCGATCCGCCTCACCCTCACCGGCACCGGGACCTGGCCCACCGCCCCCGAACTGGTCTGCCGCGTCAGCCCGCTCAAGGGACGCGCCCGCGGCGGGATCGACATCGACGTCCAGGTGCACGGGGTACGGGTCGGCCATATGCACCTCGAAGCCCGCGCCGTGCCTCCGGCCGCCTACCGGCGGATGCGGGAAGCCGGGAAAGCGTCGGCGCAGCACGCTCCGGTGCCTGGCGCGAAGGCGACGGCATGAAGCAGTGGATCACGCAGAAGTTCCCGGCCCTGTTCTTCGCCACCGGGTTCCTCGTCGGCGTGGGGGCCCTGGTCCGGGCCGCGCGGGACAGCTCCGGCCCCGCCTTCCCGATGCCCGCGGTGATGATCGCCGTCTATCTGTGCTGGGTCCTGCTGGAAGCGCGGATCACCTTCCGTACGGCGCGGATGCAGGACACCGAGGATGACCACGGCACGGAGATCGTCTACGGCCTGTCGCGGTTCGCGACCGTCGTGGCCGCGCTCTACGGGCCGCTGCCGGACACCGCGCCGCTGTGGGCCGCGGGCCCGCTGTCGCTGGTGCTGGCGGGGATCGCGCTGCGGCTCGTCTCGATCCGTACGCTCGGGGTGTTCTACTCGCACCGGGTACGCAAGGACGCCGAGCACCGCGTCGCGACCTCGGGCCCCTACCGTCTGCTGCGGCATCCGGCGTACTCGGGGATGATCCTCGCGCACGTCGGCCTGGTGGCGTACTTCCTCAACCCGCTCAGCGTCGCCCTGCTGCTGCTGGCGTTCGTTCCCGCGGTCGTGTGGCGGATCTCCGTCGAGGAGAAGGTGATGTCGGCCGTCGCCGGATACCGCGACTTCATGGCGGGCCGCAAGCGGCTCGTGCCGTTCCTGTGGTGACGGGGGCGCGGGAGACGGCCCCGCTGCCCAGGATCGCCCTGACGGGGGCCACCGGTTACGCAGGCGGTGCCTTCCTGCGGCATCTGTCGGGGATGCCCTCGCCCTGGCCGGTCACCGCGCTGGTACGGCACGTGCCCTCGCGCCGGCTGCCGTTCGTCACCTACGTACAGGGCGAGCTCCCGGGGCGGCTGCCCGCCGGTTTCCCGCCTCCGGGCACCGACGTCCTGGTCCATCTCGCCAACGAGAACCGCAGCAGTGATCCGGACGTCCTGCACGCCGTGAACGTGGCGGGCACCCGCACCCTGCTCGGCGCGGCCCCCTGCTCCCTCAAGGGCGTACTGCTCGGCAGTTCCCTGTCCGTCTACGGCAAAGGCGCGCAGATCCGGGTGACGGAGAGGGCGCTCCCCCAGCCCTACACGGCTCTGGCCCGCGCCCGGCTGGGCGCCGAACGCGAGGTGGCCGAGTCTATGCGGCGCGGCGGGGGGACGGCCTTCCTGCTGCGGCCTCGATTCATCACCGGCCGCGACGACGCCTCGTTCCTGCCCGGCATCAACAGGCTCCGGCAACTGCCTCTGCGGGTGCGCTCGGACCGGATCCACTTCAGCGTGATCGACGTCGAGGACTACGGAGCGGTGATCGCCCAGCTCGCGCGCCGGGCGGTGGAGCGGGCCGCGCGCGGCACCCCCGTCCGTACGGCGGTCAATGTCGCCTATCGCAGGCCCGTCGCCCTCCAGGACCTGTTCGACCTCCTGGCCTCCCCACCGGGGTCCGACCCCACCCGCTGGCTGCCCGCCGCCCCGGTGCGGGCCCTGTGCTCGGCGCTGCCCGGACACCGGGCCGCCCGGCTCTCCGAGCGGCTCGACCTGGTCACCCGATCCCACTGGGCCGATGTCGGCCTCCTGGAGGGCGAGATCGGGACCGCTCTGACCGCGAAGTCACCGGAAACGGTGGTGCGCTCCTACCGGGCGTACGAATCCGAACAGGACATCTCATGATCGAGACACTTGGCGACGCCCTGTCCCCCGACAGCGTCGGCTGGAAGTTCGCCCGCCTGAAAACCCTCCATGAGCTGGGTGTTCGCGTCCCGGCCCTCTTCTGCCTCACCGGTGCGGCCTTCCACCGGGCGGTGACACCGGTCGCGGAGAGCATCGACGCCCTGGTACGGGAGACCGACCTGGACGACTGGGAGCGTGTCCGTGCCACCAGCGCCCGTATCGCGGAGATCATCGCCGGGGTCGGGCTCGGCCCCGAGGTGGAGCGGGCTCTCGACCACCGGCTGGCCGCCGACTTCCCCGACGGTCCGCTGCTGGCGGTGCGTGCCTCCGTCATCGGCGCGCGGGGCCAGGGCGAGGACTCGGCGCAGAACCCGTTCGCGGGCATGAGCGACAGCTTTCTCTACGTTCCGCCCTCCGGGGTCAAGGAGGCGGTCCTCAAGTGCTGGGCATCGGCGTTCAGCCCCGAGGGGCTGCTCTACCGGCACCGCCAGAAACTGCCCTTCTCGGGACTGTCGGTCGCCGTCGGCGTCCAGCAGATGGTCTTCGGTGAGCGATCACTCGTGCTGTTCACCTGCGACCCCACCAGCTACGCGCGCACTACGGTCATCAGCGCGAGCTGGGGCATCGGCGAGGGCGTCGTTCAGGAGAAGGCACCGGTCGACCACTACTTCGTGCACTCGCGCACCGGGGACGTGAAGAGCGTCGTGGCCCGTAAGACGACCATGGTCACGCTCGACCGTGAGCGGGGGTACGGCACCGTCGAGTCCGCCGTGGCCGGTGAACGGGTCGACCTGCCCGTCCTGAGCGACGAGGAGGCCCGCTCCCTGGCCGCTCTCGGCCGGGACATCGAGAAGATCTTCGGTGAGCCGCAGGACATCGAGGCGACCATCACCGAGGACGGCCTCGTGCATGTGGTGCAGTCCCGGCCCGTCACCATCGAGGCCGACCGGCACCGCATCTGGAGCAGCGCCAATGTCTCCGAGAGCTTCCCGAACACGACGACCCCGATGACGTACTCGGTTGCCCGGCGCTTCTATTGGCTGCTCAATTACGACTATCTGCGCCGCAGCGGGGTCCCCGAGAGCGAACTGCACGATCTGCACGAGACGATGACGCGGCTGATCGGATTCCTCGACAACCGCCTTTACCACAGCATCAACTCCTTCATCACCATGCTGTCCGCCGTGCCGATGTTCGACAGCGTCCGGCGCGACTGGGAACGCCTGGTCGCCGAACTCGACACCTTCTACCACCACACCTCCGACAAGCCCGCAGGCCTTCGCGCGCGCGGCCGTCGGGCGGTCCGGCTCGCCGCCGGCTGGGGCCGGGTGGTGCGTGGCTACCACACCCTGCCCCGCGACTTCAAGAACTTCCAGGAGCAGTGGAGTGGACTGCTGCGCGAGGTGCGCACCGGGTCGACCACGACCGATCACCCCCTCAAACTCGTCGCCGACTACCGGCGCACCTGGGCGACGGCCGGACAGCTGTGGGGCATCACCCTGGTCAACTACCAGTTCATGGTGCTGTTCCACAAAGCCACCGAACTGGCCATGGACCGCTGGGGCGTCGATGAGCAGGAGACCCTCTTCAGCCAGCTCCTTTGCGGCGGCCGTCAGCTCACAGGGGCGGAGATCGCGCTGAACGCGGTGCGGCTGGCCGAGCTGGTCCGCGCCGACGCCGGACTGCACGATCTGTTCCTCGGCGAACAACCGCGCCCCATCTGGGACCGCTTGGAGGCGGGCGCCCTGCCGCGCACCTTCACCGATCAGGTCCACCGGCACATCGAGCGCTACGGCGACCGCGGCATCGCGGAGCTGAAGCTGGAGAAGCCCAACCTCCGCGACACCCCGTGGGACCTGATCCGGCTCGTCCAGCAGTACGCCGCGAGTGATCTGACCGTCGCGGACATGGAGGAGGTCGAACGCACCACCCGGCTGGCCGGCGAGGAGCTGCTGCACGACAAACTGCCCCGCGCCCGGCTGAAGCGAGCCGTCCTGCTCGCTCTGTTCGACCGGCTGCGCACCACCCTGTACTACAGGGAGGTCGGCCGGTACATGCGCAGTGAGCTGTTCGGCTACAGCAAGCAGGTGATCCGCGCCCTGGGGGTGGAGCTGCACCGCCGGGGCGTGCTCGGCGATCCCGATGACGTGTTCTTCCTCGATCTCGACGAACTCTTCGGATTCGTGGACGGTACCGGCTCCACCCGTGATCTGGCGGGGCTGGTCGCCGTCAGACGGCGTGACCTGGAGCAGTCCAAGGCGCTGCAGCCACTGCGCGAGTTCGCCACCGGTGACGTGGTGACCGGGTCGGTGCCGCAGCGCGAGGCCCTGTCACCGGCCGGTACGGACCCGGGCCTCGCGCTGCGCGGTCTGGGCTCGTGCCCGGGCAAGGTCCGCGGCTACGCCCGAGTCCTGTCGGACCCCGGTCTCGACGGGGACTTCCCCGCCGACAGCATTCTCATCACCCGCGAGACCGACCCCGGCTGGCTCTACCTCATGCTCGCCGCCAAGGGCATCGTCGTCGAACGCGGCAGCCTGCTGTCGCACACCGCCATCACGGGCAGGAAGTTCGGCATACCGACGATCGTGGGCGTGCCGGACGCGACCCGGAAGATTCCCGACGGCAGTCTCATCGAGGTCGACGGGGGCACCGGCACCGTCGTGATCCTCGACGAGGCCCCGCGGTGAAGGCACTGCGCGCGTTCTGGCGGTTCTTCTCCCGCCGCTTCCCCGCCCCGCGCTATTTGGCGTACGTCGTGCTGCTGCCCGTCGGCGTCCTGGGCACGCTCGCCCCCTTGCGTGCCGAGGGGGCGGCGGTGGGGCCGGGGGCGGCGCAGCAGGGGTGCGCCGCGCTGGCCCTGTTCGTGATCCTCTTCTTCATGCGCGCGGTCGATGAGGTCAAGGACCTGGACTACGACCGGGAGTTCCACCCCGACCGTCCCCTGGTGACCGGCGAGACGGATGTCGCGACCGCAGGCACCTATCTGGCCGGGTCGGCGGTCGTGGCCCTGGGGCTGAGCGCGGTCGTCGGCACGGCGGCCGTGGTGACGGCGGCGGCGATCATGACGTACAGCCTGTTCCTGCTCCTGCTGGAGCGGGTCTCCGAGCGCTTCCGCGAGAGCATGTGGGGGAACATCCTCGTCACCGTCCAGCTCAAGACCGGACTGGTCTGCTACGTCGCGCAGTTGAGCACGACCGGCGCGGCCGGGGCGCCGGCTGCGGAGACGGCGCTGGTGGTGCTCGCCTTCGTACTGGCCTATCTGCACTGGGAGATCGCGCGCAAGACCGTGCGATCACGGTTCGCTCTGCCCGGCGAGAAGTTCTACTCGACGGCGCCCGGCGCCGCGTGGAGCCTCGGCGCGGCCGCGGCCCTCATGGTCGCCGCGTGTGTGATCCGCGCGGCGGTGGTCCTGGGGTCCCCGGGCTCGGACACGGGCGGGGTGCGGCCGGTCTTTCTGGTGGTCTCGGCCCTGCCGCTCGCTCTGGTCATCTGGACCGTCCTCGACTTCCGCGCACAGCGGCGCAGGCGGCACACCGCGGGCGCACCGGCGTTCGCCGCCTATCTGGCGTTCCTCGTGACCGGCGCGCTTCAGCCCGCGCTGATGGACGACGCACCGCCCTGGTTCGGCTGAGGCGACGACGTCGGCGTACAGGCTCCTTCCCTCTCCCGATACCCCCCGGTGTTCCTCTCCGAAGAAATGAGTGGTGTGTCATGAACGGACGTGTCGTCTACGCCGACTTCGAGTACCCCATCCCCCTGGGTGGCGCGCGCGTTCTCTCGGCGCATGTGAAGCTGCTCTCCGAGGCGGGGGTGGACGCCTACCGGTGGTCACCGACGCCGGGCTTCCGGTACTCGTGGTTCGACGACAGCGGCGTACCGACCCTGTCGGGCATGGAGATCGACCTGGGGGCCGACGACGTTCTGGTCGTCCCGGAGATCTCGGTGCTGCCCGGACACGACCCGGCGCCCGGCGCCCGCAAGGTCGTCTTCAACCAGGGGCACTTCCTGACCTTCCTCACCAGCGGCGCGAAGGGCCGCTATCCGGGCTTCACGCCCGACCCCGGAATCTGGACGATCTCCCGGGAAAGCGTCGACGTGCTCGGCCGCGCGCACCCGTATCTGCCCACGCCCCTGCTGATACCGAACCCCATCGACGGCGAGGTGTTCCGGCCCGCCGCGCGGCGTACGGCGAGCATCGCGTGGATGCCGCGCAACCGGCCCGCGGAGTCGCTCCTGCTGGAGCGGCTGCTGCGCAACGATCCGCGCGGCGAAGGCATCGAGCTGCGCCCGATCCGGGGGCTGAGCCACGAACAGGTCGCCGAGGTCCTGGGCGACACATCGGTCTTCGTCGCGCTCGGCTCCCCGGAAGGGGAGGGGTTCGGGCTTCCCGTCGCCGAGGCTCTGGCGAGCGGCTGCCTGGTCACCGGCTATCCGCTGGGTGGCGGCGAGGAGCTCTTCGACGCGCCTTCGGCCTGGCGCGTCCCCGACCTGCGCACGGGCCTGCTGGCCGACCGCGCCCTGGAACTCGTCCGGCGTCCGGAGGACGGGGTCCGCGCCGAAGGGCGCCAGTGGGTGCTCGACCGCTACCACCGCGAGACGACCACGGAGGCGCTGTTGGAAGCGGTCGACGCGGCACGGGCCCTGCCGGGCGGCCCGGCGCGGGCGACGCATTTCCTGGCCTGGTCGGAGGAGTACCGGCCGTTCTTCGTGTCCCAGGTTGCGGCCATGGAGGCGGCGCAGGTGGCCGGGCCCCGGGCCGGAGGGTAAGGGGGCGGGAGGCGTGTACCGCGCCACCCGCCCCGCCTCCGACATCGCCGACCTCGGGCCGCTCCTGGCCAGCGTCGGCAAGCAACTACTCACGGTGCCCGGCTCCTTCGCCGATCCCGTGATTTCCTCCGATCCGTCCGATGCCATCGTGAGTTACGCACAAGGCCCATCCCCGCGGGCGCTGGGTCGACACAGCGCTGGCTCGGCCGATCGCAGTGCAGGCAGGACCATCCTCGCGGGCGACCCCATCATCTGCACCTGAGACCCATCTTCGAGCCCGCTGATCTCCCAACTGATGTCACTCACCGTGGACGCATACGGAAAGTGAGCCGGGGCTGGGCCGGTTCCCCGCGCAGACCGGGCGCACGACTCGGTCCCGCGCCTGTGGTCATCCCTCTATGTCATCCGGAGTGGTCTGGTCGCGCCGTGCGGGCGAAAACGACCCAGTTCCGCTCCTCCACGCTGCCGAGCTGCCATTTTCACACTTCACTGGTGCGGGCAGAGAGCTCAAGGGGCCCGCCAGCCTTCGGTACCGACATGCCCCGGAGGAGTCCGCCAGGCCGTGGATTCGGCCTTGTTTGAGTAGCAGGGCTGTTGGGCGCGCGTAGTGGTGGCCGGCGCCCGGGGCGGCGAACGCAGGAGTAGAGGGATCAGCGGTCCTCAGACGAGGCTGGAGTGAATCAGCGCAGGCCGCAGGACCGGTGTGCGGTGTCGTGGATCTGAATGACAGAGATGTCGCCTGTGATGTCGCGGTCGCGTGTGCTCCGCAAGCTGCAGAGCCTGACCCGGACGAAGGCCAGCACGCTCGGCGCCCCTGCGATGAGCGGCTGCGGGCGAGCGTCCAGAACAACTGCGCCCTGCGTGGGACGCAGACCGCGAGTCCGCGTGCACAGGTGCACCGCACCCAGGCAAGCAAGAGTCTGCCGCGCCGGGCCTCGCCGATGCAGGCGGTCTCCCGTGGCGGACCGGGCGGCACGGCAGAGACAGCGGGAAGGCGTCATGCGATGTGGCGGGTTGTGGACGGAGCGCAAAGCCTCCCTCGACGGCCGTGGGACCGCTCCACGGTGCTCTCCCCGGCAATCGCCGTAAAAGGCCAGGTCAGACGCATCTGAAGTGTGCTGACATGCTGCGACAGCGGGCCAGTACCGCACCGGAAAAAGCCGCGAAATCCACGTTTCCCCAGGTCAGAACGATTCTGCCTGGGGATGCTAGGTGGGGCGGGTGGGACTCGAACCCACGACCGACGGATTATGAGTCCGCTGCTCTAACCGGCTGAGCTACCGCCCCTAACGGCGCGTCGCGCACATTTGTGCGCGCCGTCTGCCGCAGCATAGCCGCTCATACGATCTCCTGCCTCGGGTGGTCGACCACGCATGCCCATGAGGACATCGCCGCCGCCTGCGCGGTTGCAGGAGACATGAAAAAGGACCCCAGAGGGGGCCCTTTTCCTTGCCGCTCCCCCGACTGGACTCGAACCAGTAACCCTCCGGTTAACAGCCGAATGCTCTGCCAATTGAGCTACAGGGGATCGCGCTCCCCCGACTGGACTCGAACCAGTAACCTGCCGGTTAACAGCCGGCTGCTCTGCCAATTGAGCTACAGGGGATTGCTGCGTTGCATCGAACGTACCCACCGGATGGCGTCCCGGGGGGCGTGTGCTCGCTGCGACACATACATTAGCGCAAGCAGGGGGGTGCTCCGCCAATCGGTATCTCCCGGGGTGATCACAGACGTCTCCGGGTAGGCGCCCAGCACAGCCCCCCGCGGTCCGGGACTCCCACGGCGTCAGGGGACCGCCGACGCAAGAGAAGGGTGACAGCCATGCGCTACCGGCTCACATTCATCGCCGGACTGGCCATCGGGTACGTGCTCGGGACCCGATCCGGGCGCGAACGCTACGAGCAGCTGAAGAAGTCCGCACGCCAGATCGCCCAGAACCCCGCCGTGCGCAACGCCGCCGAGTCCGCCGCCCAGAACGGCCGCGACATCGCGGGCAAGGCGCTCCACACGGTCAGCGACAAGGTCGGGGACCGGGTGCCCGGCTCCGTGTCCGAGCGGGTGCGGTCGCTGCGCGAGCGGGGCCAGAGCGGCGAGGACGACTGGGGCACGACCAACACCTAGCCCCGGCACCGGGCGCGGCACGGCCCCGGCCCCGCATGCGGCAGAATCTTGTGCATGGGGATAGTCGCCGGCTTGGACAGTTCGTCTGGTTCTACGCGCATCGTCGTGTGCGACGCGGATACGGGTGCCGTGCTGCGGCAGGGGTACGCCCCGCACCCCGTGGAGGCGAAGGCCGCCGAGGCCGATCCGCAGGTGTGGCTGCTGTCACTGGGCGAGGCCGCGTCCGGCGGGCTGCTCGAGGGCGTGCAGGCCATCGGCGTATCGGCGCAGCAGCACGGCATGATCCCGCTGGACGCCCACGGCACGTCGGTACGTCCGGCACTGCTCGGCAACGACAAGCGGGCCCAGGTCGCGGCCGCCGATCTGGTCGACGCGCTCGGCGGACGCCAGGCCTGGGCCGAGGCCGTCGGGTCCGTGCCGCAGGCCGCGCAGCCGCTGGCGAAGCTGCGCTGGCTGGCGCGCAACGAGCCGGAGTCCGCGCAGCACACCGCCGCCGTGATGCAGCCGCACGACTGGCTGGTGTGGCAGCTGCTCGGGCGGCCCGCCCGCAGGACCACCGACCGGGGCGCGGCCTCGGGCACCGGCTACTGGTCGGCCGCCACCGGTACGTACCGGCCCGACCTGGTCGAGCTGGCGCTGGGGCACCAGGCCGCGCTGCCCGAGGTGCTCGGTCCCTCCGAGGCCGCGGGGACCACGCCCGAGGGGCTGCTGATCTCCGCGGGGACCGGCGAGACGATGGCCGCGGCCTTCGGGCTCGGCGTCGGCGTCGGGGACGCCGTGGTGTCCCTGGGGGCCTCCGGTTCGGTGATGGTCGTGCACCACGAGGCGCTGGTCGATCCGAGCGGTCTCATCACGTCGTTCGCGGACGCCACCGGAATGCACCTGCCGGTCGTGCACACGCTCAATGCCGTACGGGCGCTGCGGGGCACGGCCGAGCTGCTGGGGACGGATCTGGAGGGGCTCTCGGAGCTGGCGCTCAAGTCGTCGCCCGGGTCGTACGGGCTCGTCCTGCTGCCGTACCTGGAAGGTGAGCGTACGCCGCAACTCCCGCACACCGCCGGGAGCCTGAGCGGGCTGCGGCGCGAGTCGATGAAGCCCGAGCACCTGGCGCGAGCGGCCTTCGAGGGCATGCTGTGCTCGCTGGCCGACGCCATGGACGTGCTGCGGGGACGGGGCGTGGAGGTGCAGCGGGTCTTCCTGCTGGGGGCCGCCGCCGAGCTGCCCGCCGTGCAGGCGGCGGCGCCCGCGATCTTCGGTACGCAGGTGGTCGTGCCGCAGCCCGCGGAGTACGCGGCGCTGGGCGCGGCCCGGCAGGCGGCGTGGGCGCTCGGGGTGTCGCAGGGCACCCTGGCTCCGCACACCCCGCCGGCCTGGCAGGGCGCGGCGGCGCAGGTGCTGGAGCCGGGCGACGAGGTGGCGGTGGGGCAGGCGGTGCGTCAGCAGTACGGCGCGACGCGGGACCAGATCCATCCCGGAGCGTTCGGGGCCTGAAGTCTTGACCCGGTGATGGGGTAATCCCTTGGAAATACCGGCGCCGGGTGTCGGAGGATGGGGCGATCCCCCGCCCTGCCGACTCCGAGAGATTTCGTGTGCTCATAAGACTCCTGCGGGCCCGCCTGGGCCCGTACAAGAAACCCGTCGCCCTGCTGGTGGTGCTGCAACTGCTGCAGACTTCCGCCTCCCTCTACCTGCCCACCCTCAACGCGGACATCATTGACAACGGTGTCGTGACCGGGGACACCGGTTACATCCTGGAGTTCGGCGCCGTCATGGTCGCCGTCAGCCTCGTCCAGGTGGTCTGCAACATCGGCGCCGTCCACTACGGCGCGAAGACCGCGTCGGCGCTCGGGCGGGACGTGCGGGCGGCCGTCTTCGAGCGGGTGCAGAGCTTCTCGGCCCGTGAGGTCGGGCACTTCGGGGCGCCCTCGCTGATCACGCGTACGACCAACGACGTCCAGCAGGTCCAGACGCTGGTGCTGATGGCGTTCACGCTGATGGTGTCGGCGCCGATCATGTGCGTGGGCGGCATCGTCATGGCGCTCGGTCAGGACGTGCCGCTGTCGGGCGTGCTGCTCGCGGTCGTGCCCGTGCTCGGGATCTCCGTGAGCCTGATCGTGCGGCGCATGCGGCCGCTGTTCCGCGCGATGCAGGAGCGGCTCGACACGGTCAACCAGGTGCTGCGCGAGCAGATCACCGGCAATCGTGTGATCAGGGCTTTCGTGCGGGACGGGTACGAGAAGGGCCGCTTCGAGGAGGCGAACACCGCGCTGACGGACGTGTCGCTGTCCTCGGGGCGGCTGATGGCGCTGATGTTCCCCATCGTGATGACGGTCGTGAACGTCTCCAGCGTCGCGGTGGTCTGGTTCGGCGCGCACCGGATCGACGGCGGCGGCATGGAGATCGGGGCGCTGACGGCGTTCCTCGCGTACCTGATGCAGATCGTGATGGCCGTGATGATGGCCACCTTCATGTTCATGATGGTGCCGCGCGCCGAGGTATGCGCCGAGCGCATCGAGGAGGTCCTGGACACGGCGTCGAGCGTCGTACCGCCGGCCAGTCCGGTCCGGGAACTGCGCCGGCATGGGGAACTGGAGCTGCGCGGGGCGGAGTTCCGCTATCCGGGCGCGGAGGAACCGGTGATCAGGGACATCGGTCTGGTGGCCCGCCCCGGTGAGACGACGGCGATCATCGGGTCGACGGGCAGCGGGAAGTCGACGCTGCTCGGGCTCATACCCCGACTGTTCGACGCCACGGACGGGGAGGTGCTGGTGGACGGGGTCGACGTACGGACGCTCGATCCGGCGCTGATGGCGAGGACCGTCTCGCTGGTTCCGCAGAAGCCCTATCTGTTCTCCGGGACGGTCGCCACGAATCTGCGGTACGGGAAGCCGGACGCCACGGACGAGGAAC
Organism: Streptomyces sp. Wb2n-11; assembly: GCF_001049855.1. Lineage (NCBI taxonomy): Bacteria > Bacillati > Actinomycetota > Actinomycetes > Kitasatosporales > Streptomycetaceae > Streptomyces > Streptomyces sp. Wb2n-11. Next base: position 4,814,323 of record NZ_CVPB01000001.1, on the reverse strand, counting down.
TGTGGAACGCGCTGGAGGTGGCGCAGGCACGGGGGTTCGTGGAGCGGCTCGACGGAGGACTGGACGCGCCGATCGCGCAGGGCGGCACGAACGTGTCGGGCGGGCAGCGGCAGCGGCTCGCCATCGCGCGGACGCTGGTGCGGCGACCGGAGATCTACTTGTTCGACGATTCCTTCTCGGCTCTGGACTACACGACCGATGTGGCGCTGCGGGCCGCGCTGGCACGGGAGACGGCCGAGGCGACGGTGGTGATCGTCGCCCAGCGGGTGTCGACCATCCGCGACGCCGACCGGATCGTGGTCCTGGACGAGGGCCGGGTGGTCGGCACGGGACGCCATCACGAGCTGATGAAGAGCAATGCGACGTACCGGGAGATCGTGCTCTCCCAGCTGACGGAGGCTGAGGCGGCATGAGCGGGCCCGGTGGACGCATGATGGCCGGCGGCGCGCCGACCGAGCGGTCGATGGATTTCAAGGGCTCGGGGAAGCGGCTGCTGCGGCAGTTCGCTCCCGAACGGGTCACGTTGTGGTGGATGCTGGCGGCGGGCGTGCTGAGCGTCGCGCTCTCGGTGATCGGCCCGAAGATCCTGGGGCGGGCGACCGACCTGGTCTTCGCGGGGGTCGTCGGCCGGCAGATGACGGACGGCGGCAGCAAGGCACAGGCCGTCGAGGGCCTGCGGGAGAAGGGCGACGACGGGCTCGCGGACATGCTCTCCGGAGTGGACTTCGTCCCCGGGCGGGGCATCGACTTCGGGGCGGTCGGCGACGTACTGCTGCTGGTGCTCGCGGTGTACGTGGGTGCGGGGCTGCTGATGCTGGTGTCGTCGCGGCTGTCGATCCGGGTCATCAACCGGACCGTGTTCCGGATGCGCGAGGACGTGCAGGCGAAACTGTCGCGGCTGCCGCTGAGCTACTTCGACCGGCAGAAGCGGGGCGAGGTGCTGAGCCGGGCGACGAACGACATCGACAACATCTCGCAGACCATGGCGCAGACGATGGGCCAGCTCATCAACTCCCTGCTGACCATCGTGGGTGTGCTGGCGATGATGTTCTGGATGTCGCCGCTGCTGGCGCTGGTCGCGCTGGTGACCGTACCGCTGTCGGTGGTGGTGGCGGCGAAGGTCGGCAAGCGGTCGCAGCCGCAGTTCGTGCAGCAGTGGAAGACCACGGGCAAACTCAACGCGCACATCGAGGAGATGTACACCGGTCATGCGCTGGTGAAGGTCTTCGGGCGGCAGGAGGAGTCGGCCGAGGCGTTCCGGGAGCAGAACGACGCGCTGTACGAGGCCGGGTTCAAGGCGCAGTTCAACAGCGGGATCATGCAGCCGCTGATGTTCTTCGTGAGCAATCTGAACTACGTGCTGGTGGCGGTGGTCGGCGGGCTGCGGGTCGCGTCCGGCACGCTGTCGATCGGCGACGTGCAGGCGTTCATCCAGTACTCGCGGCAGTTCTCGATGCCGCTGACCCAGGTCGCCTCGATGGCGAACCTGGTGCAGTCGGGCGTCGCCTCGGCCGAGCGGGTCTTCGAACTGCTCGACGCGGACGAGCAGGAGCCCGACGCGGCGGACGCGGAGCGGGCGCAGCTGCCGTCCGTTCCCGAGGGCCGGGTCGCGCTGGAGAAGGTGTCCTTCCGGTACGAGCCGGACAAGCCGCTCATCGAGAACCTGTCGCTCGCGGTCGAGCCGGGGCAGACGGTCGCGATCGTCGGGCCGACGGGGGCGGGCAAGACGACGCTGGTGAATCTGCTGATGCGGTTCTACGAGGTGACGGGCGGCCGGATCACTCTCGACGGTGCCGACATCGCGAAGATGACGCGGGAGGACCTGCGGTCGGGCATCGGGATGGTCCTCCAGGACACCTGGCTGTTCGGCGGGACGATCGCCGACAACATCGCGTACGGGGCGCAGCCGTCGCGCAGCGTCACGCGCGAGGAGATCGAGGAGGCGGCGCGGGCCGCCCACGCGGACCGGTTCGTACGGACGCTGCCGGACGGGTACGACACGGTGATCGACGACGAGGGGTCGGGGGTCAGCGCGGGCGAGAAGCAACTGATCACGATCGCGCGGGCGTTCCTGTCCGATCCGGTGATCCTGGTCCTCGACGAGGCGACGAGCTCGGTCGACACCCGGACGGAGGTGCTGATCCAGAAGGCGATGGCACGGCTGGCCCACGGCCGTACGAGCTTCGTGATCGCGCACCGGCTCTCCACCGTCCGGGACGCGGATGTGATCCTGGTGATGGAGAACGGTTCGATCGTTGAACAGGGGACGCATGACGGACTGCTGGCGGCGGGGGGCGCGTACGCGCGTCTGTACGCGGCGCAGTTCGCTCAGGCGGTGGCAGAAGTGGACTGACCGACCATGGCAGGGAGCACGGAGAAGAAGAGCGCGGACCGGAACGCGCGCAGTGACACGTCCGGCCTCGCGGTCGGACTGTCGCTCGGGATGTCGGTCGGCGTCGCCGCCGGGCTGCTGCTCGACAGCCTGGCGACCGGAATCGCGTGCGGCATGTGCATCGGTGTGGGGATCGGGGCCACGTTCGACGCGCGCCGCAGGGCCGGGAAGAACGCGGCCGACGGGGGCCGGGCCGACGGGGGCGGCCCCGTGGACGGCTCCTGACCCGAGTGCGCGGACGACGGCGCCCGGCCCGGTGGCCGGGCGCCGTCGCGCGTGCTCGTCGTGCTGTCCGGGCGGGCCGGCGGTCAGTCCAGGTAGCCGCGGAGCTGGTCGGCGAAGGCGTGGTCGCGGAGCTTGTTGAGGGTCTTGGACTCGATCTGGCGGATGCGTTCGCGCGTCACGCCGAAGAGGCGCCCGATCTCCTCCAGGGTGCGGGGCCTGCCGTCGGCCAGGCCGTACCGGAGCTGGACGACCTCGCGTTCGCGCTCGCCGAGCGTGGAGAGCACGGCGTCCAGGTGCTCGCGCAGGAGGAGGAAGGCGGCCGACTCGACGGGGGACGCGGCGTCGCCGTCCTCGATGAGGTCGCCGAGCGCCACCTCGTCCTCCTCGCCCACGGGTGCGTGCAGCGACACCGGCTCCTGGGCGAGGCGCAGTACTTCACCGACCCGTTCCGGGGTGAGTTCGAGGTGGGCGGCGACCTCCTGCGGGGTGGGCTCGTAGCCGCGTTCCTGGAGCATCCTGCGCTGGACGCGGATGACACGGTTGATCAGCTCGACGACATGGACCGGGACGCGGATGGTGCGGGCCTGATCGGCCAGCGCGCGGGACATGGCCTGGCGGATCCACCAGGTCGCGTACGTCGAGAACTTGTAGCCGCGGGCGTAGTCGAACTTCTCGACGGCGCGGATGAGGCCGAGGTTGCCCTCCTGGACCAGGTCGAGCATGGTCAGACCGCGGCCGACGTAACGCTTGGCGACGGATACGACAAGACGCAGGTTCGCCTCGATCAGGCGGCGTTTGGCCATCCGGCCCATGACCACGAGTCTGTCGAGGTCGACGGCGAGCTGGGAGTCCGGGTCGCGGACGCTGCCGAGTTTCTCCTCGGCGAAGAGCCCGGCTTCGACCTTGCGGGCCAGGTCCACCTCCTCGGCCGCGGTGAGCAGCGGGATGCGGCCGATCTCGCGCAGGTACTGCCGGAAGAGGTCGGAGGACGGGCCCCCGCTGTCGGCGCGGCCGTCGCGCCGCCGCCCGGGCGCCTCCGGTGTTCCGGGAGCGTCCACCGAGTCCTCGACGAGGACTTCGGCTTCCACGACCTCCACGGAATCTACGGAATCTACGGGATCTACGGGATCTACGGGATCTACGGGGTCGGTTTCGGGGGGGAATTCGCCCCGGCTCCGCGGAGGGACCGTGGTGATGACGTCGGTCAACGCCGGGGGCTGGCTCTGGGTCTGGGTCTGCACGGGGGGCGACCTCCAGGTGATCGCTGCCGGTTCGGGGGGCGTGCGGCAGCGGGACGGGAGCGGCCACCGGGCCGCCGTCCGTCCCGTACACGATGAGCGGATCCGCGGGTGTGGGGCCCACTCGGCGTGGGTCGGCCGCGCTCCGAGGACTCAGGCACCGCCACCCAGTGTGGGGTACGACACATCACCGCCACGAGGGGCGTGCGGTGACTTTTTGGGTCCGGTCCGTCACCGGGCGGCAGGAGCCGTCAGAGCGCGGCCGCGCCGTGGTTGCGCAGGGACTGGGCGTACTGCTGGAGGACCCACAGCTCGTTCTGCACGGCGGCGAGCTGCTGCGGGTCGGCGTGCGGGCCGCCGAGGCGGGCCAGCGTGCCCTGGACGTCCAGGATGCGGCGGTCGACCGCGCGCAGGCGGACCCGGATCAGCTGCTCGCCGGCGTAGACCTCGTCGACGGCCTTGCGCATGATCGGTTCGACGGCGAGCTCCGTGACCAGCGCGCGCACCGTGTCGTTGGGGGCGGTCTCGCGGACCCTCGCCAGGTAGTCGGAGGTGTCCTGCGCGCCCTGTTCCGCGCCGCCCGCCTCCTCGATGACCTGGCGTACGGCGGCGTACGGCGGGGCGGTGAACTCGTCCGCCCCGTACGCGTCGAACGCCGGGGAGACCAGCTCGGGGCGCTGGAGGGCGAGCTTCAGCAGCTCGCGCTCGGTGCGGTGCGCGGGGCTGCGCAGATTCAGCGCGGGACCGGACGGGCCGGGGGGCAGGGCGGGGCCCATGTCGTACGAGGGCGTGGGCCGGCGGCCCTGGGGCACGGCGGGCCCCCGGCCGCCCCGGTCGCGCGCCCAGCGGGCGAGCTGCGCGACGCGCTTGACCACGAACTGGGTGTCGAGGATGCCGAGGATGCCCGCGAGCTGGACCGCGGACTCGTGCTGGATCGCGATGTTCTTGATGTTGGCGACGATCGGCGCGGCCTCGTCGAGCGCGGCGGCCCGCCCGGCCGGGGTCTCCAGGTTGTGCCGGGACACGACGTGGCGGATGGCGAACTCGAAGAGGGGCGTACGCGTCTCGACCAGGGACGCCACCGCCGCGTCGCCCTTGGCGAGCCGCAGGTCGCAGGGGTCCATGCCGCCGGGCGTGATCGCGATGGACGTCTCGGCGGCGAACTTCTGGTCGTCCTCGAACGCGCGGAGCGCCGCCTTCTGGCCGGCCGCGTCGCCGTCGAAGGTGAAGACGACCTCGGCCGAGGCGTTGTCCATGAGGAGGCGGCGGAGGATCTTGATGTGGTCGCCGCCGAAGGACGTGCCGCAGGTGGCGATCGCGGTGGTGACGCCGGCCAGGTGGCAGGCCATGACGTCGGTGTACCCCTCGACGACCACCGCCCTGCTGGTCCGGGCGATCTCCTTCTTGGCCAGGTCGATGCCGTACAGGACCTGGGACTTCTTGTAGATCGCCGTCTCGGGTGTGTTGAGGTACTTCGGCCCGTTGTCGTCCTCGCGCAGCTTGCGCGCGCCGAAGCCGACGACCTCGCCCGTGATGTCGCGGATCGGCCACATCAGGCGGCCGCGGAAGCGGTCGATGGGACCGCGGCGGCCCTCCTGGGAGAGGCCGGAGAGGGTCAGCTCCTTGTCGGAGAAGCCCTTGCCGCGCAGGTGGCGGGTGAGGTGGTCCCAGCCGGCCGGGCTGTAGCCGACGCCGAAGTGCCGGGCGGCGTCCTGGTCGAAGCCGCGCTCGGCCAGGAACTTCCGGCCGATCTCCGCCTCGGCGGAGTCGAGCTGTTCGGTGTAGAACTGCGCGGCGGCCTTGTGCGCCTCGACCAGGCGGACGCGCTCGCCGCGCTGGTGCGCGGGGTTGTAGCCGCCTTCTTCGTAGCGCAGGGTGATGCCCGCCAGGGCGGCGAGGCGCTCGACCGTCTCGGAGAACGAGAGGTGGTCGATCTTCATCACGAAGGCGATCGTGTCGCCGCCCTCCTGGCAGCCGAAGCAGTGGAAGAGACCCTTGCTCGGGCTGACCTGGAAGGACGGGGACTTCTCGTCGTGGAAGGGGCACAGGCCCTTCAGATTGCCGCCGCCGGCGTTGCGGAGCTGGAGGTACTCGGAAACAACGGCGTCGATCGGGACCGCGTCCCGGACCGCCTTCACGTCGTCATCGTTGATCCTGCCTGCCACGCGTGAAGTGTACGGCGGCGCTCGGACACTTCCGTCGGCCGAGCGGCCGGTGAGCGGCCGGCCGGGTGGTCAGCCGAGCAGGGAGGCCAGGTCCACGGACGGGTCGGAGAGGGCGTAGGTGTCCACCGGGGCTCCGGAGCGGATCAGCGCCTGGACGGTTTCGGTGACGTCCCACACATTCACGTTCATGCCCGCCAGGACCCGGTTGTCCTTCAGCCAGAACGCGATGAACTCGCGCTTTCCCGCGTCTCCGCGGATCACGACCTGGTCGTACGTGCCGGGGGCGCCCATCCGGAGTATTCGAGCCCGAGGTCGTACTGGTCGGAGAAGAAGTACGGGACGCGGTCGTACGACACCTCCTGGCCCAGCATCGCGCGGGCGGCGGCCGGGCCACCGTTCAACGCGTTGGCCCAGTGCTCGACGCGCAGCCGGGTGGAGAGGAGCGGGTGGTGCGCCGCGGCGACGTCGCCGGCGGCGTAGATGTCGGGGTCGGAGGTGCGCAGCCCGGCGTCCACGGCGATGCCGCCGCCGTGCGCGCGGTCGGCCAGGTCGAGGCCCGCGGCCTCGGCGAGCGCGACGCGCGGGGCGGCGCCGATCGCGGCGAGGACGTCGTGGGCGAGGTGCTCCTCGCCGTCGTCGGTGCGGGCGGCGAGGACCATGCCGTCCTGGCCGACGATCTCGGTGAGGCGGGCGCCGAAGTGGAAGCGGACTCCGTGCTCGCTGTGCAGGTCGGTGAAGAGCTGGCCGAGCTCCGGGCCGACGACCTGGTGGAGGGGGGTCGGTTCGGGTTCGACGACGGTGACCTCGGCGCCGTAACCGCGCGCGGCGGCCGCGACTTCCAGGCCGATCCAGCCGGCCCCGGCGATGACGAGATGCCCGTTGTCGCGGCCGAGGGAGGCCAGTACGCCGCGCAGCCGCTCCGCGTGGGAGAGGCGGCGCAGGTGGTGGACGCCGGCGAGACCGGTGCCGGGGATGTCGAGGCGGCGCGGCTCGGAGCCGGTGGCGAGCAGCAGCTTGTCGTAGCGCAGGGCGGTGCCGTCACCGAGCACGGCCGTCCTGGTCGCGCGGTCGAGGTGGACCACGGACTGGCCGAGGTGCAGTTCGATGTCGGCCTGTGCGTACCACCCGGTGTCGTGGACGAAGACGCTGTCGCGTTCCTTCTCGCCGGTCAGGAACCCCTTGGACAGGGGAGGGCGTTCGTAGGGATGGTCGCGTTCGTCCCCGATGAGGATCACCCGGCCGGTGAACCCCTCGCTGCGGAGCGTCTCGGCGGCTTTCGCCCCCGCCAGCCCCCCACCGACGATGACGAACGTCAGATCTGCGTCGACCACTTGGTGCCTCCTCTGTGCCTGCCCCACACTGTGCCGCCGTATTCGAGCGTCCCGCACGGAGCGTGATGGGGGAAGAGGGGGGTGTGCTGCGGGCGTGTCGCGGGGGGCTCCGGAGAGGTGCGACGGCGGACCGCGCGGCGGCGGACCGGTTCCGGTGGCACGGTCATGCGCGGCGTGGTGCGCGGGCGGTGAGCCGGGCGTGCAGGGACAGGGCGGCGGCGTCCGTGAAGCACGCGATCTGGTCGACGATCACGCGTTTGCGGGCCCTGTCGTCGGGCGCGGCGGTGAACAGCGCGCGGAACTGGGGATCGAGGCCCTCGGGGGCGCGGGCCGTGAGTGCCTCGGTGAGCTCGGCGACGACGATGCGCTGGTCGGCGCGGAGCCGCTCCTGTTCGTCGCGCTGCATGACGTAACGGACGGCGACGGCCTTGAGGACGGCGCACTCGTGGCGGACCTCGCGCGGGACGACCAGCTCGGCGGCGTACCGGGTGAGCCTGCCCGTTCCGTACGCCTGGCGGGTGGCGCCCTCGGCGGACAGGCAGAAGCGGCCGATGAGCTGGCTGGTCGCGTCCTTCAGCCGGGCCTGGGCGACGGCGGACCCGTCGTAGCCGTGCGGCCACCACTCCTGGTCGAGGAGGCGGTCGAGGGCCTCCGCCAGCTCCTCGGGGCTGGTGTCCTCCGGTACGTACCTGCCGATCGCCACCGCGAAGACGTCCTGGCGCTCGGGCTCGGCGAAGAGGACGTTGGGGTCGAGGTGGCCGGCGTGCAGGCTGTCCTCGAAGTCGTGCACCGAGTACGCCACGTCGTCGGACCAGTCCATGACCTGGGCCTCGAAGCACTGGCGGTGGGCCGGGGCGCCCTGGCGGGCCCACGCGAAGACGGGCAGGTCGTCCTCGTAGACCCCGAACTTCACCGAGCCGGGGTCCGTGGGGTGGGCGCCGCGCGGCCAGGGGTACTTGGTGGCGGCGTCGAGGGCTGCGCGGGTGAGGTTGAGGCCGACGCTGACCATCTCGCCGCCCGGCTCCGACCGTACGAAACGCTTCGGTTCGAGACGGGTCAGGAGGCGGAGCGACTGGGCGTTGCCCTCGAAGCCGCCGCAGTCCTTGGCGAAGTCGTTGAGTGCCTGCTCGCCGTTGTGCCCGAAGGGCGGGTGGCCCATGTCGTGGGAGAGGCAGGCCGCCTCGACGAGGTCCGGGTCGCAGCCGAGGGCCGCGCCCAGCTCGCGGCCGACCTGGGCGCATTCGAGGGAGTGGGTGAGGCGGGTGCGGGGCTGGCGTCCCAGACCTGGCTGCTGGAGTTGGGGGTGACCACCTGGGTCTTTCCCGCGAGGCGGCGCAGCGAGGCGGAGTGCAGCACGCGCGCGCGGTCGCGCTGGAAGGCGGTCCTGCCGGGCCGTTTGTCGGGCTCGGCGGCCCAGCGCTCGGTGGCGGCGCCGTCGTAGAGGGCGTCGTGGAGCGGGACGTGGGGGAACGGGGCGTCGTGCGGTGGGGCGGCGGCCGGTCGGTCTTCGGCGTGTGGGACGTCGTGCGCTGTGCCTTCCATGCACCGACAGTAGACGCAGGCAGTGACAGCCGGGGCTCAGGCGGCGGCCAGTTGGTGCCGGGACGTCGTGGAGCGGGAGGCGAGGGCCTGGTCGTAGCGGAGCAGGAGGAGCCGGGCCAGGGCGGGGTGGGTGCCGAGCGGCGCGGCGGAGATCCAGGGTGCGGCGGCGGCGCTCTGCGCGGCGAAGCGGCCGGGCGCGGTGAAGTACGAGGCGACGGCGGCGCGGTGGCGGCCGCGTGCGGCGAGGGCGCGCAGGGCCTCGGGGACGGTGGGCGAGGCGGCGGACGCGTAGGCGGGGACGACGGGGACTCCGCCGAGGCGCTCACTGAGCAGGGCGGCGGTGCGGCGGGTGTCGGCGGCCGATTCGGGGTCGCGGGAGCCCGCGGCGGCGAGGACGATGCCGCTTCCCGGGTGCGCGGCGTCGGACGCCTGCCAGCCAGCCTCGGTGAGGCGGGCGTACAGCGCCTCGACGAGCAGGGGGTGCGGGCCGAGCGGGGCGGCGATCCGGGTGCGCAGGTGGGGGCGGTGACGGCGGCCTGCGGCAGGTCGTACTTGACGTGGTGGCCGCGGCCGAGCAGCAGCGGTACGAGCACGGCGTCGCCGCCCCGGCCGCGGTGGAGGCCCGCGAGCGTGCCGGTCAGCAGCGGCTCGTTGAGTTCGATGTGGCCGAGGCGTACGTCGAGCCCCGGGCGCAGCTCGCGGACGCGCTCCAGCAGCGCGGTGACGGTGCGCAGTGCGTCGGGGTCGCGGCTGCCGTGGGCGACGGCGACGAGGGTGGGCGGCGCGGAGGTCCGGGGCGGGTGCGGTGGCGGTGGCGGTGGCGGGGTCATCGGACGGCGGGTTCCGTTCAGGGAGACGTACCTCAGCTGCGTGCCGAGCTGGGCGGTGACGCGGGCGAGCAGTTGCGCCGTGCTGTCGAGAGGAAGTGACGCGCGGTGTGCTGCCGACTCCGTCATGGACCGATACTGCCGGGCTCACGTTGCCGCCTCGTTGCGTGAGGGTGACGGGTGTTTTCCGCGGCCTCACCGGCCGGGCGGGGCCGGTGTCAGAGGCCGCGCCGGGCAGGCCCCTCCTCGTCCCCCGCCCCGCCGAGGAATCCAGCCCGTCGGGGGTCCCTCCGGCCGATGCGGGCGCCCGCGCGAGAACCCCTCCGGCCCCGGCAGCCGGAGGGGGTCCCACCGCGCCGGCCGGGAGCGGGGCCGTCAGGCCCCGAACAGCTCCCGGCACGGCCCCAGGCCCGCCACCTCCACCGGCACGGTCCGGTGCGCCTCCCAGTCCTCCCGGCCCAGCCGCAGCCGCAGCACCGTCCTGGCCTCTCCCCGTACCGACTCCACCAGCAGGCCGTCCGGCCGGTAGCCGAGCTTCTCCGACACCCGCAGCGAACGCGGATTGTCCGTCATCGCCGCCGACGTGACATACCGCGCCCCCAGCCCCTCGAAGGCCAGGTGCAGCACGGCCGCCCGCATCTCCGTGCCGATTCCGCGCCCCTGGTGTACCAGCCCCAGCCAGGAGCCGGTCTGTCCCTCCCTGGTCACCGGGAAGCCGTCCGCCGCGAGGTCCTGCCGGCCGACGGTCCGGCCCTCGCACCGCACGGCGAGGCTGAGCGTCCACTTCTCCGGCCGCCACTCGGCGACGGTGCCCAGCACGTGCTGGAAGGTCGCCCGCGCCCGGTCCTGCGGCGACCCGTCCGTCCACGGCACCGAGAACGGCATGGACGCCTCGTCGTGCACGCCGTCGGCCGCGACGCCTGCCAGCTCGTCGAGCACATCGCCGTCCGGCAGCGCCAGTTCGAGGCGCGGAGTCGTGATCCGGAGACCGTACAGGGGCCAGAATTGTCTCGACATGGCGAAATCATTCCAGTCGGGGGCGGGCGAGAGCATGCGGTTTTCCTGGAGCAGGGCACGGGCCGGGGCACAGCGGTGGGCGGGCGGACGACTGGAGCGCCCGCGCCTCGTACCCCGCACCCGCCGCGCCCGACGACGTACCGTTCAGGCCCTCATGCTCGCCTCCGTGCTCGCGCTCGCCCCCGCGACCTGGCTGCACGCCGCCGCCGACAGCCGGGTCAGGACGACGGCCGACGCCCCGGCCCGCGACGTGGTCGTCGTCTTCGGGGCCGGTCTCCGACAGGGCAGCCCTTCGCCGTACCTCGCGAACCGCCTCGACGCCGCGGCCGAGCTCTACCGGACGGGCAGGGCGAAGGTCGTGCTCGTGACCGGGGACAACAGCCGGGCGGAGTACGACGAACCGGACGCCATGCGCACCTACCTGACCGAGCGCGGCGTGCCCGACGAGCGCATCGTCAGCGACTTCGCGGGCTTCGACACCTGGGACTCCTGCGTACGCGCCAAGAAGATCTTCGGGGTGGACCGGGCGGTCCTGGTGAGCCAGGGGTTCCACATCCGCCGGGCGATCGCGCTGTGCCGGTCCGCCGGTGTCGACGCGTACGGCGTCGGGGTCGACGCCCGACGCGACGCGACCTGGTACTACGGCGGCGTACGGGAGATCTTCGCGGCCGGCAAGGCGGCGCTCGACGCCGCGACCGAGCCCGACCCGCGCTTCCTGGGGCGCGAGGAGCCGGGTGTGACCGAAGCGCTGGCGGACTGACGGCCGCCCGGGTGCCGGCCGGGTCTGCCGCCTCACCGGGCGGCAGGGGCCGGGCGGAGCCGGGCGTACCGGGGGCGTAACACCTGGGCGACCGTCGCCGTAACACCGCCGTCGCATGCTGACGGCATGCCCCGCACCTCCCCCGCTCCGGCCGCCACCCCGCCGTCGACCCCCACCCACTGCCCGTACTGCGCGCTCCAGTGCGGCATGAAGCTGCGAGCCGCCGCGGGGGACGGCGACGGGGTGGAAGTCGTCGACCGCACGGACTTCCCCGTGAACCGGGGCGCGTTGTGCGGCAAGGGCCGTACGGCGCCCGCAGTGCTCTCCTCCCGGGTGCGCCTGACCGGGCCCCTGGTGCGACGCCCCGCCACCGGCAGGCTGGAGCCGGCCACCTGGGAGGAGGCTCTGGCGAAGATCGCGGAGGGGCTCGGCCGTACCCGGGAGGTGTACGGACCGGACGCCGTCGGGGTCTTCGGAGGCGGCGGGCTCACCAACGAGAAGGCGTACGCGCTCGGCAAGTTCGCCCGCGTGGTCCTGTCCACGTCCCAGATCGACTACAACGGCCGCTTCTGCATGTCGTCCGCCGCCGCCGCCCACCAGAAGGCCTTCGGCCTCGACCGCGGCCTGCCCTTCCCGCTGGAGGACATCCCGCGCACCGGCTGCGTGATCCTCGTCGGGTCGAACCTCGCCGAGACGATGCCGCCCGCGCTGCGCTACCTCACGGAGCTGAAGGAGAACGGCGGCACGCTCATCGTCGTCGACCCGCGCCGCACCCGCACCGCCGAGCAGGCCGACCTCCATCTCGCGCCCCGTCCCGGCACCGACCTGGCGCTCGCGCTCGGGCTGCTGCACATCGTCGTGTCCGAAGGCCGTACGGACGAGGACTTCGTCCAGGGCCGCACGGCCGGCTGGGACGAGGCGCGGGCGGCCGTGATGGCGCACTGGCCCGAGCTCGTCGAACGCATCACCGGTGTCCCCGTCCCCCAACTGCGCGACGCGGTAAGGATGTTCTGCGACGCCCCGGCCGGCATGGTCCTCACCGCGCGCGGTCCCGAGCAGCAGTCCAAGGGCACCGACACCGTCGGCGCCTGGATCAACCTGTGCCTCGCCACGGGCCGTGCGGGCCGCCCCCTGTCCGGTTACGGCTGCCTCACCGGCCAGGGCAACGGCCAGGGCGGCCGCGAGCACGGCCAGAAGGCCGACCAGCTGCCCGGCTACCGCAAGCTCACCGATCCGGCCGCGCGCGAGCACGTCGCCGGGGTGTGGGGCGTGGACCCCGACAGCCTGCCGGGTCCGGGCCGCAGCGCGTACGAGCTCCTCGACGCGCTCGGCGGCGACATCAAGTCCCTTCTCCTGATGGGCTCGAACCCGGTCGTCTCCGCGCCCCGCGCCGCCCACGTCGAAGAGCGCCTGCGCTCCCTGGACTTCCTCGCGGTGGCGGACGTGGTCCTGTCCGAGACGGCGGCGCTCGCGGACGTCGTCCTTCCGGTCACCCAGTGGGCGGAGGAGACGGGAACGACGACGAACCTGGAGGGCCGGGTGCTGCTGCGCCGCAAGGCGGTCGACCCGCCGCCGGGCGTACGGACGGACCTGGAGGTCCTGCACTCCCTGGCCGCCCTGCTCGGTCACGAGAAGGGCTTCCCGGTCGACCCCGAGGAGGTCTTCGCCGAACTGCGCCGCGCCTCGGCGGGTGGCCCGGCCGACTACTCCGGCATCTCGTACCGCCGTATCGCCGAGGAGGACGGCGTCTTCTGGCCCTGCCCGGACACGGCTCCGGGGTCTCCCAGGTCTTCTGCGTCCTCTGCCTCTTCCGTGTCCTCCGCGGCTCCTGGTGACGACCACCCCGGTACGCCCCGGCTCTTCCTCGACCGCTTCGCGACGGAGGACGGGCGGGCCCGCTTCGTCCCCGTCACCCACCGGCCGGCGGCCGAGGAACCGGACGCCGAGTACCCGGTGCTCCTCACGACCGGCCGGGTCGTCGCCCAGTACCAGTCCGGCGCCCAGACCCGCCGTGTCGACGAGCTCAACGCGGCGGCGCCCGGCCCGTTCGTGGAGCTGCACCCGCGGCTCGCGCAGCGCCTGGGCGTGTCGGAGGGCGACCGGCTGTCGGTGGTGTCCCGGCGCGGGCGGGCCGTGGCTCCGGCCAGGATCACGGACTCGATCCGCTCGGACACGGTCTTCATGCCGTTCCACTGGCCGGGCGAGGGCCGGGCCAACACCCTGACGAACCCGGCGCTGGACCCGACGTCGCGTATGCCGGAGTTCAAGGTGTGCGCGGTACGGATCGAGCGCACGCAGGACTGATCACGGGCCGGCGGAGCCCGGGAGGGCGGTGTCCGGGTCGGCGGAGTCCGGGAGAGCGGTCTCCTCCCCCACCCAGGCCAGGTACTCCGCGCTGCCGCGGACAACGGCCGTAGCGATGATCTCGGGCGTCTCGTAGTCGTGCGCGGCCTTGAGGTGCGCCTCCAGATCGGCGTACCGCGCGCCCGCCGTCTTGAAGACCACCTGCCACTCCTCGGCGGTCTCGGTGGCCCCCTCCCACCAGTAGACGGAGGCCACGGGCCCGCTGACCTGCGCACAGGCCGCCAGGCGCGCATCGACGGCACCACGTGCGAGCTCCAGCGCCTTCTCGCGGCTGTCGGTCGTGGTCAGTACGCTCAGCCATTCGGCCACTGTCACGGGCGTTCTCCTCATGGACGGTTCTCTGCCGGAGCCGGGCCGGGCAGTCGGGCAGTCGGCCGGTCCGCCGGCCGGGCAGCCGGTCGGGCAGCCGGGCAGCCGGTCGGTCGGTCCGCGAAGGCGGACTCCCCCGGGCGTCCCCGGCCCGCACCAGAGCAGTGTCCCCCCGGCCACGACGGGGCAGCCACCCCCGGTCACCGGCGCACGGCCGCGCGAGCAGCGGCCCCCTCTCCGCAGGACGCCCCGTCATGCGGCCCTCATGTGACGTGACGCACAATCAGGTTTCCCGGAGCAACCATCCCGGCACCCGCTGGATCTGAGTCACAAATTGGTCTGTATCCCGCGCCGTCGGCCGGGCAGGCCGAGTACCGGCCACGGGGAAGCATGTCGGCCGCAAGGGGACGGGGAACAGTGTGAAGGTCGCGTTTCTGATCTACAACGCCTACGGGATCGGCGGGACCATCCGCTCCACGGTCAATCTCAGCGGCGCGCTGGCCGCCGCCGGCCACGAGGTGGAGGTCGTCTCCGTCTACCGCCCCCAGGAGACGGCCAGTCTCCGGCTGGGCCCCGGCGTGCGCCTGCGGCCCCTGATCGACTGGCGCCGGGACACCCCCGCCTACGAGGGCGGGTCCGCCGCGGCCGCCGAGCCCACCGTCATGTTCGCCGACCGGGGCGTGCAGCACGGCCCGCTCGCGCCCAGCCGGCTGACCGACGAGCGTGTCGCCGCGTACCTCCGGGCGACGGACGCCGACGTCGTCATCGCCACCCGCCCGGTCCTCAACGGCTATCTGTCCCGTTACGGCGAGCCGCGCTACCTGCGCATCGGCCAGGAGCACCTGACCTTCGACATGCACGACGACCAGCTGCGCGAGGACCAGAACGACGCTCTCGCCGGGCTGGACGCCTTCGTGACCGTCTCGGAGGCGGACGCCGCCCGCTACCGCGCCGCCCTGACCCGGGTGTCCACCCGCATCCTGTGCATCCCCAACAGCGTCCCCGCACCCGGTGTCGCCCCCTCCACAGGGGACTCGCGCACCATCGTCGCGGCCGGGCGGCTGGTGGGGATCAAGCGCTACGACCGGCTGCTGGACGCCTTCGCCAAGGTCGCCCCGCAGTACCCCGACTGGTCCCTGCGCATCTACGGGCGCGGGGCGCAGAAGCAGTTCCTGCGCAGGCGGATCGACGAGCTGGGACTCTACGACCGGGTGCGGCTGATGGGGGCGGTCTCCCCCATCGAGCCGGAGTGGGCCAAGGGGGCGATCGCCGCCGTCTCCTCCGACGGCGAGTCCTTCGGCATGACCATCGTCGAGGCCATGCACTGCGGCGTGCCGGTCGTGGCCACCGACTGCCCCCACGGTCCCGGGGAGATCATCAGCGACGGCCGGGACGGTGTGCTCGTCCCGCTGGAGGAAGGCTCCGACGCCTTCGCCCACGCGCTCGCCTCGCTCATGCGGGATGCCGGGCGGCGCGGTGCCATGGCGGACGCCGCCCGCGAGAAGGCCGCCCGCTACGCCCCCGACCGGATCTGCGCCCGCTATCTCGATCTCTTCGACGAGCTGCGCGACGACGACCGCCGGGCGCGCCCGCGGGGGCAGCGGCTCCGTGCCGCCGTGACGGCCCTGCGCCTGGCACTCCGCCAGGCGCCCCGCGCCACCCCGCGGTCCGCCCCCTGGGTGCCCCGCGCGGCAGCCGCGGCCACCGCGGACGGAGGGATCCGCTTCCGGGTGGAGCTCGACGGAGCGCCCAAGGGGCGCCCGGAGCTGCTGCTCAGGCTGCGCAAGGACCCGGACAAGCGCACCGTGCGGCTCCCGTTGTCCCCCGCCGGGGAGGCCACCCTGGAGCGGGCCGCGCACACGCTCGCCGAGGGCCGCTGGGACGTCTACCTCACCCCGGTCCGGGGCAAGGACCGGCGCGTGGCCGCCCTCACCGTCGAACAGGCACGGCTGCTCTCCCTGCCGCTCCGGGTCCGCGAGGGCACCGCCTCGGCGTGGATCCCCTACACCACCGAGGAGGGCAACCTCAGCGTCCGGACCTGGCTGCGCGCGAGGCACGCCGAGGTGGAGAGCGTCCAGGTCATCGACCAGGCCGTGCACATCACCGGACGACTGCACGGCCTCGCGGCCGGCCCGGACGCCACGGTGGTGGCCACACCCCGCAACGGGACAGCGACGGACGGCGGCTTCGGCCGGCCGCTCACCCTCCTGCCCGGCGACCGGTTCGCCTGCGCGCTCCCCTACCCCGAAGCCCTGGCCCGCCACACCGGCGAGCACACCATGTGGGACCTCTTCCTCCACCCGGCGGACCACGAGCCCCCGGTGCGGCTGGCCCGCATCGCCGGAGACACCGTCCACCGCAAGAAGACCGACGTCCTGCCCGCCACCGAGACCCGCCGCCCCGGACCGGAGACGGTGCGGCTGCGCCCCTACTTCACCATCAACAACGACCTCGCCCTCAGTGCCCGCACCCTCCCCCCGGAGGCCGCCGGGCAGGCGGCGCCCTCCGCCGGCGGCGCGCACTGAGCCGAACGCACGGACGCGTACGCCCCGCTCCCGTACCCGCACTCAAGCCGCCGTCGCCGCCGCGGACTGCGAGGCGTGCAGCCGGGCGTACGCGCCGTCCGCCGCCAGGAGCTCGTCGCGCGTGCCCTGCTCGACGATCGCGCCGTCCTCCATCACCAGGATCACGTCCGCGTCGCGGATCGTGGAGAGCCGGTGGGCGACGACGAAGGAGGTGCGGCCCATGCGTAGGGAGTTCACCGCGCTGGATGAGGACCTCGGTGCGGGTGTCCACCGAGCTGGTCGCCTCGTCCGGGATCAGGACGGAGGGTTCGGTGAGGAACGCGCGGGCGATCGTGAGGAGTTGCTTCCCGCCCGCGTTGAGGTTCGCGCCCTCCTCGTCGATCACCGTGTCGTACCCGTCGGGCAGGGTGCGGACGAAGCGGTCGGCGTACGTCGCCATCGCCGCCTCGACGACCCGCTCGCGCGGCACGTCTCCGGCGACGCCGTACGCGATGTTGTCGGCGATCGTGCCGCCGAACAGCCAGGTGTCCTGGAGGACCATGCCGATGCCGGACCGCAGTTCTTCACGGGTCATGGCGGCGATGTCGGTGCCGTCGAGGGTGATGCGACGCGGGTGCCGAAGAAGACGGCGGTCGCGGCGGCGAGGATCTGGAGGAGGGTGACGGCGAGCATGACGCCTCCGGTGGACAGGACGTAACCGGTGTCACCGGTGAGGACGCCGTTGTTGATGATGTCGGCGTCGAGGGTGGGCAGGTAGAGGGTGGCGGGGATCTGGACGAGCTGGAGCACGACGACCAGGGCGGTGGTCCGCGCGTAAGGGCGCAGCTGGGCGCGCAGCAGCCGGATCAGCATGGCGTGCCAGTGCCCTCAGCCGGTGTACGGGCGGAGGGCCTTGGCGTCGCGCAGGGCGTGGGCCCACCAGGTGAGCTGGTTGAGCAGGGCCTTGGCGGCGGTGTTGGCGGCGGCCGGGTCCTTGTGCTGCCCGTCCTCGTCGAACTGGCCCCAGGGTCCGTGGAAGCTGACGGTCTCGCGGATGGTGGTGGCGTGCATCTCGGCGAAGACCTGGCGCAGCTGCTCGACGGCGCGCAGGCCGCCCGACATCCCGCCGTAGGAGACGAAGCCGACGGGCTTGGCGTGCCATTCGCTGCCGTGCCAGTCGATGAGGTTCTTGAGGGCGGCGGGGAAGGAGTGGTTGTACTCGGGGGTGAGGACGACGAAGGCGTCGGCGGCGGCGAGGCGCGGGGAGACCTGGGCGAGGACGGCCTTGGTCGCGTCGGACGGGTTGGGGGAGAGGGCGGTCGGCAGGTCGATGCCGGCCAGGTCGATCACATCGATGTCGAGGTCGTCGTGCTCGGCGGCCCGGGAGACGAACCAGTCGGCGATGACGGGGGCGAAGCGGCCCTCGCGGTTGCTCGCCACGATGACGGCGACGCGCAGCGGCTGCCCGGAGGCGGGGGCCGCGGCGTCGACGAGGGGGCTGACCTGGGCGGATTCATGCGTCGTGATGTCCATGCGCAAAGACTCGTACGTCAAGTGGGGTTGAGGTCAAGCTCCTCTTGCCACCATGTTCCGGCTCGCCCGGAACGCGAGCACCGCACAGCCGTGGCACGCTCCGCCGCGTCACCTCCGCTCCAGCGGCCTGCCTGCCTGCCTGCCGGGCACGGACACGGACACGGGCACGGATCCTGCCGCCCGCCGGCCGATCGAGGACTGGGCACCCCCCTACGGTGAGCACATGACCACACCCACCACCCCCTCCGCGTCTCCCACGTCCGCCGCGCCTCACATCGAGGTCGACGGCCGCAGGGCCACCACGGCGGACGACCTCCTCGTCCCCACCCTGTACGGCGGTTACGCGCACTTCACCGCGATGCAGGTCAGGGACGGCCGGGTGCGCGGGTTCCACCTGCACCTCGCGCGGCTCGACGCCGCCACCCGGGAGGTGTTCGGCGCCGGACTCGACGGGGAACTGGTGCGCGAGCGGGTGCGGCACGCGCTCGACGGGGCCGGGGTCCGGGACGGCGCGGTGCGGGTGTACGTGTTCCGGGCCCCCGAGACGGAGGCCGCCACCCTGATGGTCACCGTCCGGCCGCCCGTCACCATGCCTCCGGCACCGCAGGCCCTGATGTCCGTCCCGTACGAACGTCCCTTCCCGCACATCAAGCACCTGGGCGGCTTCGCCCAGACCCACTACGGCCGGATCGCGCGGCGCGCGGGCTTCGACGACGCGCTGCTGACCGGCCCGGGCGGGGTGGTCGCGGAGGGCGCGATCGCCAACATCGCCTTCTACGACGGCACTTCGGTCGTCTGGCCCGACGCGCCGTCGCTGCACGGCATCACCATGGCCCTGCTCGAAACCCGTCTTCCGGAGTCCGGCGGCCTGCCGTCGGTACGGGGACCGGTGACGCTGGACGGCCTCGCCGGCTACCGGGCCGCGTTCGTCACGAACTCCCAGGGCGTCGCACCGGTGCGGCGTATCGACGACGTGGAGCTCGCGGTCGACGAGGAGCTGATGAAGAGGGTCGTGTCGGTGTACGAGGCGACGCCCTGGGACCGCGTCTGAGGGCCGGTCCGGTCGGCCGGCGGGCACCGGCGGGCACGGACCGGCGTACCGCCTCCCCGTCACCCGTTCGGGGCGCGGCGCGGGACGGACCGCCCGGCCTCCCGCCGTCCCGGCTCTGACCTGGGCGAACACTCCGCATGCACGACGCGGCACGCGGGCGGGACAGCCGATCTGACCCGGCGTCAGCAGGCGCCGGGCGCGTACCGCCGGTTATCTCGGAGGCAGTGCCGTACCCACGCGTCCGGGAGGATCACCATGCGCCCTGCACTTCTGCTGGCCGGCACCGCACTGGCGGCCGCCGTGTCCGGCCTCGGCGCAGGTCCGGCGCACGCCGGGAACGACGCCCCGGAGCACACGCTGGAGGTGTATCCGGCGAGCGCGGGCCCCGGCACCACCATCACGGTGAACACCACCGCCTGCGGTTCCGACAGCGGTGGCACGGGCGATGCCAACGCCCTGGGGGCGGGCGACTTCCCTCTCCGGCCCGCCACGCACAAAGAGGTCGTCACCGGGGAGTTCGAGATCCCGGCGGACACCCTGCCCGGAAGCTACGACATCGCGGTGGCCTGCGACAACGGCAGCACCGCCCAGGGGGTCCTGACCGTGACCGCGGGATCCACTCCCGCCCCCGGGCACCCCAAGCACCCCGCACACCCCCCGACCCACCGGCCCGCCCACCCCAAGGGCCACGTCAAGACCGGTGTCGGCGGGTCCGCCGGCTCGGACACCACCCAGATCGCGGCGGGTGCGGCCGTGCTGGCCGCGACCGCCGTCGGCGGTACCTGGCTCCTGCGTCGCCGGGCGAGCGGCACGCGGGACAGCTGACGGGCCGGCCCCTGCTGCCGCCCGTACCGCCGGAGTTCCGCGTGTCTCCGCCCCGACCCCGAGCCGGGCGGGGGCACGCGGGACGTGCGCCCCGGCGGGCCGACGACTTCGGACTGGAGGGCGATCACCGATGACGGACCGGCGCACGAAGGGCGGGCTCGTCGCCATCGCCGTCTGCACCGGGCTGTGGCTGATCCAGAACGGCGTCGAAGGGCAGGCCCCGCCCCGGCCGTCGTCCGCCGAGGCGTTCGCCGCCGGGTCCCCCCGGCATGTCGCGAGCGGCGCGGCCCCGTCGGCAGAACCGCTGCGGCCCTCCGAGCCCGTACGGATCCGGATACCCGCCGTCCGGGTGGACGCCCCCGTCATGCGCCTGGGTCTGGGCCCCGACGGCAGTCTCGACGTACCACCGGCCGCGAACCGCAATGTCGCCGGCTGGTACGAGGACGGCACCCCGCCGGGTGCCGAGGGCGCTTCGGTCGTCGTCGGGCACGTCGACAACGCGCGGGGGCCGGCCGTCTTCTACCACCTCGGCGCGCTGAAAAAAGGCCACACCGTCGAGGTGGACCGCAGGGACGGGAGTACCGCCGTCTTCACGATCGACGCCATCGAGGTGTACGACAACGAGGACTTCCCCGAGCAGCGGGTGTACGGGGCCTCCGGGCGCGCCGAACTGCGGGTGATCACCTGCGGCGGCGCCTTCTCGGAGGAGACCGGCTACGAGGGGAACGTGGTGGCGTACGCGCACCTCACGGCGGTGCGCTGAGCCCGCCCCGGCACCGCCGATGTCCCCGATGCCCCCAGTGTCCCCGATGTTCCCAGCGCCCTAGGTCCACTGGTCGAACGCCAGCTTCGCGACCAGCGAGAAGACCACCACCAGCAGCACCCCGCGCACGAACTCGCTGCCCTTCCTGAGCGCCATCCGCGCGCCCGCCATGGCACCCGCCAGGTTGAAGAGCGCCATGAGCGCGGCGAGCTGCCACAGCACCGTCCCCTGGTACGCGAACATCGCGAGCGCGCCGGCGTTGGTGCAGACGTTGACGATCTTGGCGTTGGCGGAGGCGGTGACCAGGTCGAGGTGGAGCACGGCGGTCAGGGCCAGCACCAGGAACGTACCGGTGCCGGGTCCGAAGAGGCCGTCGTAGAAGCCGATGCCGCCGCCGACGAGGACGATCGCGGTGACCGTACGGGCCCGGGTGGCCGGTGCCTTCGCCCCGTCGGCGGCGGCGCGGCCGAAGGAGGGGCGCAGGAGCACGAAGGCCGCGACGGCGAGCAGCACCACCATGATGACCGGGCGCAGTACGTCGCTGCTGATCCCGGCGGCGAAGAACGCGCCCAGCATGGAACCGGCGAGGGCCGTGAGCCCGATCCGTACCGCCGTCCCCACCTCCACCGGTGTCTTGCGGAGGTACGTCACGGCCGCGCCCGATGTGCCGACGATGGCCACCGCCTTGTTGGTGCCGAGGATGTGCGCGGCGGGTACGTGCGGCAGGCCGAGGAGCAGGGCCGGCAGGAGCAGTAGTCCTCCCCCGCCCACCACCGCGTCGATCCAGCCGGCCGCGGCCGCGGCGAGACACAGGACGACAAGCGTGGTCAGCGATATGTCGGGCATGATCGCGACCTTAAGGGAGGGGGCGGGTGCGGCGCCCGTCGACCCCCGCAGAGTTGAGTGGCATCCGAGGTTCCGGCGGAGGGCGCCCGGCCGGGGGCGGCCGGAGCCGCCGGTGTCTGCTGTGCGGTGTCCACGCGTCCGGGCAGCCGGGCGCGCAGGCACGGTTCCATGGCGTCCGTACGGAAGTCCAGGCTCCGGTCCACCCCGTCCCCGGTCGCCCTCCAGTCCCAGTCCCAGTCCCTCACAGCGGGGGGCGAGGTGTGCTGAGCGCAGTGTTCCCCCCGGGAAACAGACGGGATGCGGCCGGGTAACACCGCCCCCGCAGGCTGCGGTCATGAGCAAGGACATCGTGGTGATCGGCGGCGGGACGGCAGGTGCCCGGCTGGCCCGGCAGCTGACCCGCCGGCCACTCCCGGCGGCCGGGCCGGCAGGACCGGCGGGGGGAGCCGTGCCGACCGCGTCGGCGGTCACCGTCATCGGCGAGGAGGACCACGCCCCGTACAACAGGGTGCTGCTCGCCGAGGTTCTCGCCGGGCGCTACGGCCCCGACGTCATCGCGCTGCCCGGGACTCCGGTGCGGCGCGGGGTGCGGGTGGTCCGCATCGACCGCGCCGAGCGCGTGGTGCAGTGCGACGACGGCAGCGTCGTCCCGTACGGCACGCTGGTCCTCGCGACCGGCTCGAACCCGGTCCTGCCGCCGTTGCGCGGCCTCGGCGCCGAGCTCCCCGACGGTGTCCATCCCTTCCGTACGCTGGACGACTGCCTGGCACTCGCCGCCGCCGTACGCACCGGCACCCGCGCCGTCGTCATCGGCGGCGGCCTCCTCGGCGTCTCGGCGGCCCGCGCGCTCGCGGAACGCGGCGCCCAGGTCGTACTGGCCCAGCAGGGCGAACACCTCATGCAGCGCCACCTCGACCCGGCCGCGAGCGAGCTGCTGCGCGGCCACCTGGAAGCACTGGGCGTCGAGGTCCACACGGAGTGCCGGGTACGCGGCCTGCGCTGCGAGGCCGGGACCGTGCGGGCCGTCGAACTCGCCGACGGCTACGCCCTCGATGCGGACCTCGTCGTCCTGGCCTGCGGTGTACGCCCCCGGGTCGGCCTCGCGCAGGCCGCGGGCCTGGAGGTGCGGCACGGCATCGTCGTGGACGACGAGCTGCGCACTTCGGACCCGCGCATCCGCGCCATCGGCGACTGCGCCGAGCACGACGGCCGCGTCTACGGTCTCGCGGGCCCCGCCCTCGAACAGGCCGACATCCTGGCCGCGCTGCTGCTGTCCTCCCACCCGGCCGCACCGCCCGCCACCCCGTCGGCCGACCACGCCGTCGCCACAGCGGCAGCCACAGCCGGGCCCGCGATCTCCGTCCACGGCCCCGTCGGCGGTCCCCCGCCCCGCTACACCGGCACCCGGGCCCTCACCCGTCTCACCCTCAGCGGCAACAGCAACGGCACCACCGGCCCCGACGCCGCCACTGCCACCGCCGCTGCCGCCTTCGCCGCCACCGGGCCGCTCGACCTCGCCGCCTTCGGGGAGACCAATCCCCTCCCCGGCGACGACGTCGTCCGTCTCACCGACGCGACCCGTGGCGCGTACCGCAAAGTCGTCGTTCGCGGGGACCGGCTGATCGGCGGAATCCTCCTGGGCGATCTCGGCGCCGTCGGCGAGCTCGCCCGTACCTGGGAGGGCGACGAACCGCTCCCCTCCACCCCGTTGTTCCATCTGCTTGGAGGCGCCTGAGATGTCCACACCCCCCACGATCGTGGTCGTCGGCCACGGCATGGTCGGCCAGCGCTTCCTGGAAGCCCTCGCGGAGCGGGGCGTGACCGGCAGGTCCCGCGTCGTCGTCCTGTGCGAAGAGCCGCGCCCCGCGTACGACCGCGTCCAGCTCACCTCGTACTTCTCGGGCCGCACCCCGGACGAACTCGCGCTCGGCGAGCCGGACTTCGTGGGCCGGCACGGCATCGAGCTGCACCTCGACGACCCGGCGACGGCCATCGACCGCGAGACGCGCACCGTCACCTCGCGCGCCGGTCGGACCTTCGTGTACGACACGCTCGTCCTCGCCACTGGTTCGTACCCCTTCGTACCGCCCGTTCCCGGGAAGGACGCGGAAGGCTGCTTCGTCTACCGCACCATCGAGGACCTCCTGGCGATCGAGGCGTACGCGAAAACGGCGCACACGGGAGCGGTCGTCGGCGGCGGGCTGCTGGGCCTGGAGGCGGCGGGCGCGCTGAGCGGTCTCGGACTCGCCACGCACGTGGTGGAGTTCGCCCCCCGGCTGATGCCCGTCCAGGTCGACGAGGGCGGCGGCGCGGCCCTTCTCCGTACGATCGAGAACATGGGGCTGACGGTCCACACGGGCGTCGGCACCCAGGCCGTCACCACCGACGCCACCGGAGCCGTCAACGGCATGTCCCTCTCGGACGGTTCGACGCTGGAGACCGACCTCGTCGTCTTCTCGGCGGGCGTGCGGCCGCGCGACCAGCTCGCGAGGGACTGCGGCCTGTCGGTCGGCGAGCGGGGCGGCATCGCGGTCGACGAGCAGTGCCGTACGTCCGACCCCGCCGTCTTCGCGATCGGTGAGTGCGCGCTGGCGTCGGACGGCCGGGTGTACGGCCTAGTGGCACCCGGTTACGAGATGGCGGAGACCGCCGCCGAAACGATCGCGGCGACGGCCGGGGAGGCGGGCAGGGCGTTCACCGGCGCGGACATGTCCACCAAGCTCAAGCTCCTCGGCGTGGACGTGGCGTCCTTCGGCGACGCGCACGGCCACGCGGAGGGCTGCCTGGACGTCACGTACTCCGACTCGCGCTCCGGCGTCTACAAGAAGCTGGTGATCAGCCCGGACGGCGCGCTCCTCGGCGGCGTCCTGGTCGGCGACGCCGACGCGTACGCGATGCTGCGGCCGCTCACCGGTTCCGTACCGCCCGTCGCACCGGAGCAGCTGATCGCGCCGGCCGGCAGCGGCCAGGTCACCCTCGGCCCGTCCGCCCTCCCCGACGACGCGGTCGTCTGCAACTGCCACAACGTCACCAAGGGCGCGGTGACCGCCTGCTCGTCGCTCCCCGAGGTGAAGAAGTGCACCAAGGCGGGCACGGGATGCGGCAGCTGCGTGAAGCTCATCGGCCAGCTGCTCCCCCAGACCGGCGACAAGGGCCTGTGCGGCTGCTTCCCGCACACGCGCTCCGAGCTGTACGAGATCGTCCGCACCCTGCGGATCACCTCGTACGCCGAGCTTCTCGACTCGCACGGCCGCGAGGCGGCCCGCGGCGGCGACGGCTGCGAGATCTGCAAGCCGACGGTCGGCTCCATCCTGGCCAGCCTCAGCGGCGGTTACATCCTGGACGGAGAACAGGCCGCCCTCCAGGACACCAACGACCACTTCCTCGCCAACATGCAGCGCAACGGCTCGTACTCGATCGTGCCGCGCATCCCGGGTGGCGAGGTCACCCCCGAGAAGCTGATCGTGATCGGCGAGGTGGCCCGCGACTTCGGTCTCTACACGAAGATCACGGGTGGCCAGCGCATCGACCTCTTCGGCGCCCGCGTGGACCAGCTCCCCCTGATCTGGACGCGTCTGGTCGACGCCGGCTTCGAGTCGGGTCACGCCTACGGCAAGGCCCTCAGGACGGTGAAGTCCTGTGTGGGACAGACGTGGTGCCGGTACGGCGTCCAGGACAGCGTCCGGATGGCCATCGGCCTGGAGCTGCGCTACCGGGGCCTGCGCGCCCCGCACAAGCTGAAGTCGGCGGTCTCGGGGTGCGCGCGCGAGTGCGCCGAGGCGCAGTCCAAGGACTTCGGTGTGATCGCCACCGCGAACGGCTGGAACCTCTACGTAGGCGGCAACGGCGGCGCGACCCCGCGTCACGCCGATCTCCTCGCCCAGGACCTGTCGGACGCGGAACTCGTCCGCCTCATCGACCGGTTCCTGATGTTCTACATCCGCACCGCGGACCGCCTGGAGCGCACCTCCACCTGGCTGGAGCGCCTGGAGGGCGGCCTGGACCACCTCAGGGACGTGGTCGTCCACGACTCCCTCGGCATCTGCGAACAGCTGGAAGCCCTGATGGCCGATCACGTCTCCGGCTACCGCGACGAATGGGCCGAGACGATCAACGACCCCGAGCGGCTGTCCCGCTTCGTGTCCTTCGTCAACGCGCCCGACGCGCCGGACCCGTCCGTACGGTTCGTTCCCGAGCGCGACCAGATGAAGCCGGACCTGACCATTCTCACCCTCGAAGGGACCCGTGCCGGATGACCCTGCAACTGCGCATCGAAGACTCCTGGTTCACCGCCTGCGAACTGTCCGCCCTCACGCCCGGGCGCGGCGTGGCGGCCCTGCTGCCCGACGGCCGTCAGGCAGCGCTGTTCACGGACCGCGCGGGACGCCCGTACGCCATCGACAACCGCGACCCCTTCTCCGGTGCCCAGGTCCTGTCCCGCGGCCTGACGGGGTCCGCGAACGGCCGTCCCTTCGTCGCGTCGCCCCTGCTCAAGCAGCGCTTCGACCTGGAGACGGGGCACTGCCTGGACGACGAGTCGGTCATGGTGCAGACGTTCGACGTCCGCGTCCAAGCCAGTTGACCGATCGTTCCAATAAAGCTACGGTCCATGACGTGGCCAGGACCAAGGAATTCGATCCCGACACCGCGCTGCAGGCAGCTCTGGAGCTGTTCTGGCGGCGCGGCTACGAAGCGACGTCCATGGCGGACCTCGTCGAACACCTCGGCATCGGGCGCGCCAGCCTCTACGCCACCTTCGGCAACAAGCACGAGCTCTACCTGAAGGCCCTCGACCGGTACGCCGCCTCCCACAACCCGCGCCTGCTCGGCGAGCTCTCCCCGCCGGGCCCCGCACTGCCGGCCGTGCGGGCGCTGCTGCGCCGGTTCGCCAGCGAGTCCGCCTCCGACGAGAAGCGGTTGACCGGCTGCTTCATCACCAACACGGCCGCCGAGCTGGCCCCGCACGACGACTCGGCGGCCCGCCGGGTGGAGGTGAACTGGGAACACCTGGAGACCCTGCTGCACTCCGCGCTCGTACGGGCACGGGCCCAGGGCGAGCTGCCCGAGGACCGCGATCCGCGGGCGCTCGCCCGCATGCTGCTCGTGTTGACGCAGGGGCTGCGGGTGGTCGGCAAGGCGTCCAGCGACCCGGCCAGGGTGCGGGACGCGGCCGAGCAGGCGCTGACGCTTCTCGACTGAGCCGCACGATCCGTTTTCGAGACGCCCCTGAGGGCGTCTCTTTTTACACCCTCATAACAGAACGCTCGTTCCAATAAAAGGACGGACAGACCATGACTGCTCGCTTCTCCGGCAAGACCGCCCTCGTCACCGGGGCAGGCTCGGGCATCGGCCGCTCCCTCGCGCTCGCCTTCGCCCGCGAAGGCGCGAACGTCGTCGCGGCGGGGCGCGGTGCCGCGTCCCTCGACAAGACCGTCGCACTGGTGCGGCAGGCAGGCGGCAGCGCGGTCGCGGTGACCGCCGACGTCAGCCGCTCCGAAGACGTCAGGGCGCTCGTCCGCGAGAGCGTCGAGCGTTTCGGCAGCCTCGACGTCGCGGTCAACAACGCCGGCGTCTTCCGGGGCGGCGGGCCCGTCGCCGAGCTGTCCGAGGACGACTGGCGCACGCTCCTCGACGTCAACGTCACGGGCGTGCTCCTGTCCATGCAGGCCGAGATCGACGTGATGCGCACCCAGGAAGGCGGCGGCGCGATCGTCAACATCTCCTCCAACCTCGGCGCCCACCGGCGCATCCCCGGCGTCGCCGGTTACCTCGCCTCCAAGGCCGCCGTCTCCGCGCTGACCCGCGCGGCCGCCCTCGACCACGTCCAGGACGGAGTCCGGATCAACGCGGTCAGCCCGGGCGCCACCGCCACCGCCATGTCGCTGCGGCCCGGCGAGAGCGAGGCGGAACGAGCCGTCCGCATGAAGGACGAGTCGCCGCTCGGCCGGGTCTCGTCGACCGACGAGGTCGCCGCCGCCGTGCTGTACCTGGCCTCCGCCGACGCCGCTTCCGTCGTCGGAAGCGACCTCGTCATCGACGGAGGCGCCTCTGCCTGACGGCCTCCCGGCCGCATGCGGCAGCGGGGCGCGGCCACGAAGCCGCGGCCCCGGGCGCCGAACGGCGCGGCGAACGATCCGCCGCTCAACCCTGGTCCCCGACTGCCGACGGGTCCATCCAGACGACCTCCCAGGTGTGCCCGTCGGGGTCCTGGAAGGAACGGCCGTACATGAAGCCGTTGTCCTGGGGCTCGTTCGCAGGGGAACCGCCGGACGCGAGGGCCGCGTCGGCCAGCTCGTCGACCTTCTCCCGGCTGTCGGCGCTGAGCGCGAGCAGGACCTCCGTGGTCCGGCTCGTGTCCGCGATCTCCTTCTTCGTGAACTCCTTGAAGCGCGGCTCGGCGAGCAGCATGACGAAGATCGTGTCGCTGATCACCAGGCAGGCGGTCTGGTCGTCACTGAACTGCGGGTTGAAGGAGAACCCGAGCTTGCCGAAGAAGGACTTCGTGGTGTCGAGGTTCTTCACCGGCAGGTTCACAAAGATCATCTGAGGCATGAGCCGTGCTCTCTCTTCTCTCGTCGGCGGCGCGGCGCCGCCATGGTGCCGTCGTTGCCATGTGCAGGGGTAGACCCGGGCCCCGCGCGAAACTCATCGCTCGAACGGAAAATCGCAGAGAAAAGAATCGAGGGCACCGGGGGACTACGCGCGGAGCTCCTCCGCCGCGTCCGCGACCCGGCCGATCAGCCGCAGCAGCGCCTCCTGCTCCCCCTCGTCGAGGGGGGCGAGGAACACCCGGTTCATCCGAGTCGTCCGGGTGACCAGCCTGCGGTGCACCGCCGCGCCCTCGTCCGTCAGCCTGAGTACGCTGCGCCGGCCGTCCTGCGGGTCGCGCTCCCGCTCCAGCAGGCCGCGCCGGCCGAGACGCGCCACCAGGTCCGCGATGGTCGAGCGGTCGAGGTGGACATGCCCGCTCAGGGTGCGCTGGTCGATGTCCGGCTTCTCCGCCAGCGCGTTGAGCACGGCGAACTGCGGCGACGTGGTCTCCTCCGAGACCATCGTGGTCCACAGCAGGGTGTGCGCCTGCTGCAGCCGCCGGGCGAGGTGCCCGGGGTGGGTGCTCAGATCGACCGCAGCCATGCGGGCCTCCTGCCATCGCGGGTGATGCTCTGTGTACTGAGTCATTGACGTGGGCGCAACTCGGTGGAATTGTACGGCCTCGACGAGAAATTAGTCAGTACACTGAACAACTCGCGGAGTGACGATGGCCGACATACGCAGCCTGCACGACGCCGTGGCGGACCTCATCCACGACGGGGACACCCTCGCCATGGAGGGCTTCACCCACCTGATCCCGTACGCCGCGGCGCACGAGGTCGTCCGCCAGGGCATCACCGACCTGACCCTCGCCCGGATGACTCCGGACGTCATCTACGACCAGCTGATCGGCGCCGGTCTGGTGAAGAAGCTGATCTTCTCCTGGGGCGGCAACCCGGGCGTCGGCTCCCTGCACCGCTTCCGCGACGCCGTCGAGAACGGCTGGCCCCGCCCCCTGGAGCTCGACGAGCACAGCCACGCCGGCATGGCCAACCGTTACGTCGCGGGTGCCTCACGCCTGCCGTTCGCCGTACTGCGCGGTTACCGCGGCTCCGACCTCGCCACCCGTACGGACACGGTCTCCTCCGTCACCTGCCCGTTCACCGGCGAGGAGCTGGCCGCCGTCGCCGCGCTCAACCCCGACGTCACGGTCATCCACGCCCAGCAGGCCGACCGCGACGGCAACGTCCAGCTGTGGGGCCTGACCGGTGTGCAGAAGGAGGCGGCGCTGGCCGCCGACCGGGTGCTGGTGACGGTCGAGGAGATCGTCGACGAGCTGACGCCCCGGCCCGGCGGCGTGGTCCTGCCGACCTGGGTCGTCGACGCGGTCGCGGTGGTGCCGGGCGGCGCCCACCCGTCGTACGCCACCGGGTACACCGTGCGCGACAACGCCTTCTACCAGGCGTGGGACCCGATCGCCCGGGACCGCGACACGTTCGCGCAGTGGCTGGACACGCACGTGCGAACCGACACCGTACGAACCGAAGGGGCTGCCGTCCGATGACGACGACCGACGACTTCACCGGCTTCACCCGCGACGAGCTGATGGAGGTCAACGCCGCCCGCGCGCTGGCCGGGGCGCGGACCTGCTTCGTCGGCATCGGACTGCCGTCCACCGCCGCCAACCTCGCCCGCCACACCGTCAACCCCGGTCTCGTGCTGATCTACGAATCCGGAACGATCGGCTCCAAGCCGACCCGGCTGCCGCTCTCCATCGGCGACGGCGAACTGGCCGAGACCGCCGACGCGGTGGTGCCCGTGCCCGAGATGTTCAACTACTGGCTCCAGGGCGGCCGGATCGACGTCGGTTTCCTCGGCGCGGCCCAGGTCGACCGTTTCGCCAACATCAACACGACGGTCGTGGACCGGGGCCCCGACAAGCCGGAGGGCCGCCTCCCGGGCGCGGGCGGCGCACCCGAGATCGCGTCGAACTGCGGCAAGGTGCTGATGGTGCTGCGCCACTCCACCCGCAACTTCGTGCGCAGGCTCGACTTCGTCACCACGCTCGGCCACGGCTCCGGCCCCGGCGACCGCAAGGAGCTGGGCATGCCGGGCGCGGGCCCGGTCGCCGTCATCACCGACCTCGGGGTCCTGCGCCCCGACCCGGCCACCGCCGAGCTCGTCCTCACCGAACTGCATCCCGGCGTCACCGTCGAACAGGTACGGGCCGCCACCGGCTGGGAGCTGAGGACCGCCGGCACGGTCGGGGTCACCGAGCCCCCGTCACCCGCCGAACTGGCCGCGCTGCGCGCCCTCAAGTCCGCAGGAAAGGACGACACCCGATGACACCGCCGCCCCCTCTCACGCAGTCCGACATCGACGGCGAGCTCGCCGGGATCCGAGCCGGTTACGAGAAGGCCCGCGCGGCCGGGGCCCCGGCCGCGCACCACCCGCCGCGCGACTTCCCCCCGTACCGCAGCAGCCTCCTGCGCCACCCGAAGCAGCCGCTGGTGGCCGTCGACAAGGACCCCGAGACCGTCGAGCTCTCCGGCCCCGTCTTCGGCCACACCGACGTCACCGAACTCGACCACGACCTGACCCGGCAGCACGCGGGCGAGCCGCTCGGCGAGCGCATCACCGTCTCCGGGCGGCTGCTCGACAGCACGGGCCGGCCGGTGCGCGGCCAGCTCGTCGAGCTGTGGCAGGCCAACGCCTCCGGCCGGTACGCCCACCAGCGCGACCAGCACCCGGCGCCCCTGGACCCCAACTTCACGGGCGTGGGACGGGTCCTGACGGGCGACGACGGCTCGTACAGCTTCACCACCATCAAGCCGGGCGCCTACCCGTGGCGCAACCACGAGAACGCGTGGCGCCCCGCCCACATCCACTTCTCGCTCTTCGGCTCGGCCTTCACGCAGCGCCTGGTCACCCAGATG
Source organism: Streptomyces sp. Wb2n-11 (assembly GCF_001049855.1). Lineage (NCBI taxonomy): Bacteria > Bacillati > Actinomycetota > Actinomycetes > Kitasatosporales > Streptomycetaceae > Streptomyces > Streptomyces sp. Wb2n-11. The sequence continues at coordinate 4,783,164 of NZ_CVPB01000001.1, read as the reverse complement.
TACTTCCCGGGCGACCCGCTCTTCGCGTACGACCCGATCCTCCAGTCGGTGACGGACGAGGCGGCGCGCGCCCGGCTCGTCGCCGCGTACGACCACTCCCTCTCCCGCCCCGAACAGTCGCTGGGCTACCGCTGGGACATCGTCCTCGACGGCCCGTCCGCCACCTGGATCGAGGAAGGCCGCTGATGCCGTCCCTGCCGCCCACCCCTTCGCACACCGTCGGCCCCTTCTACGGATACGCCCTGCCGTTCCCGGGGGGCGGCGACATCGCCCCCGCGGGACATCCCGACGCGCTGACGCTGCACGGGTACGTCTACGACGGCGCCGGGGAACCGGTCCCGGACGCGATCGTCGAGTTCTGGCAGGCGGGACCGGACGGTTCGTCGGCCGGTGCTCCGGGATCGATGCGCCGGGACCCGGTGACCGGCGGTTTCCTCGGCCGCAACGGCGTGGACTTCACGGGCTTCGGCCGGGTCCCGACGGACGCGGACGGCCACTACACCGTCCACACCCTCCCCCCGGGCGCCCCTTCCCGCGTCCCGTACATCAGCGTGTGCGTGTTCGCGCGCGGCCTGACCCACCACCTCTTCACCCGCGCGTACCTGGCGGACGGACCGGACGCGCTGCTCACCTCGCTGGCTCCCGAGCGCCGCGCGACACTGATCGCCCTGCCCGAACCGGACCGCCACCGCACCCACCGCTTCGACATCCGCCTCCAGGGCGAGGAAGAGACGGTCTTCCTTGACTTCGGCTGAGACCTCTCCCGACCACGGCCTCCTCTCCCCCGTACGAGCGGGAACGGCGGCGGAAGCGGCGACCGGTGACGTGGCCCTCCTCCAGGCGATGCTGGACGCGGAGGCGGCCCTGGCCCGGGCGCAGGGCCCCGTCTGGGCGGGCGAGGCGGTCACGGCGGCGGCGCGGGCCGACCGTTTCGACGTACGCGACCTGGCACTGCAGGCCAGGTCCGGCGGCAACCCGGTGATCCCGCTGGTGGCCGACCTGACGGCGGCGGCGGGCCCGGAAGCGGCTCCATACGTGCACCGGGGGGCCACGAGCCAGGACATCGTCGACACGGCGATGATGCTGGTCGCCACCCGCACGCTCCCCCTCATCACGGCCGACCTGGTCCGCACGGCGGCGGCCCTCGCCACCCTCGCGGCGGAACACCGGGACACCCCCATGCCGGGCCGCACCCTGACCCAGCACGCGGTCCCCACCACCTTCGGCCTGAAAGCGGCGGGCTGGCGAAGCCTCGCCCTCGACGCACACGCCCGCCTGCGAGCCCTCTCCCTCCCCGCACAACTCGGCGGAGCGGCGGGCACGCTGGCTGCCTTCGGCCAAACGGCCGCCGGTGACGCCTTCACGGTGCCGGGAGGGGACGCGCCGGGGCGCTCCCCGCAGGGCACCGGACGCGACCACCCCGAAGAAACCCCCGTGCCCGAACGTTCGGCGCCCGAGGAGACGCCCCGGCACGGCGCCGACCCCGAAGCCCCCGCACCCACCACCGACCTCCTCCCCGGCCCCGAAGCCCCCCTGCCCGAGCCCGTCCCCGACCCCGGAGCCGACCCCGCCCTGACCCTCCTCACCGCCTACGCCGCCGAACTGAACCTCGCGGCGCCCACCCTCCCCTGGCACACCCTCCGCACCCCCGTCGCCGACCTCGCCACCGCCCTCGCCTTCACCTGCGCCGCCCTCGGCAAACTGGCCACGGACGTCCTCACCCTCTCCCGCACCGAAATCGCCGAGCTCTCCGAAGGCACCGGCGGCGGCTCCTCGGCCATGCCCCACAAGGCCAACCCGGTCCACTCCACCCTGATCGCCTCCGCCGCCCAGCAGGCCCCGGCCCTGGTCTCCACGATCCTCGCCTCCTTCGCGTCCGCCGGGGACGAGCGCCCCGCGGGCGCCTGGCACGCCGAATGGCAGCCCCTGCGCGAGCTCCTGCGCCTGGCCGGCGGCGCGGCCGCCCACGCGGCCGAACTGACGGAGAACCTCCGCGTCCACCCCCGCCGCATGCGCGAGAACCTCGGCCTCACCCACGGCCTGATCGTCAGCGAACGCATCGCCGCGGCCCTGGCCCCCGTCCTCGGCCGGGCCCGCGCCAGGCAACTCCTCACCGAGGCCGCACGGCGCACAGCCGCGGAAGGCATCTCCCTGGCCGAGGCCCTCTCGGGCGCTCTCCCCGCGGACCAGCCGGCCGAACTCACCGACCCCACGCACTACACCGGTTCCGCGGCGGCCCTGGTGGACCGCGCCCTGGAACGAAAGCCGGAGCACCCCCGTGCCTGACACCCACGCCCTTCCCCACCTGCGCCTGGACGGCCCGGAGTCCGGCACTCCGCTGATCCTCGGCCCCTCCCTGGGCACCTCCCTCGCCGTCTGGGAGCCCCAGCTCGCCGCCCTGGCCCGCACCCACCGCGTCCTGCGCTGGGATCTCCCGGGCCACGGCTCCACCCCCGCCGGCCTGATCCCGCTGGACGGCACCGCGACCGTCGCCGACCTCGCGGCGCTCGTGCTGCGGGCGGCCGACGCACAGGGCTGGACGTCGTTCGCGTACGCCGGTGTCTCCATCGGCGGCGCCGTCGGGCTCCACCTGGCGACGCACCGCCCCGAGCGGATCTCCTCCCTCGCCGTGGTCTGTTCGTCGGCGCGGTTCGGCGACCCCGCCGCGTGGCACGAACGCGCCGGCCTCGTACGCACCCGGGGCACCGGGGCCATGGTGGCGAGCCGCCCGGGCACCTGGTTCGCGCCCGCCTTCGCCTCGGCGCCGATCGCCCGCGCCCTCATCGACGACCTGCGGGCCGCCGACCCGGCCGGTTACGCCGCCTGCTGCGACGCCCTCGCGGCGTACGACCTGCGCGACGCGCTCCCCACGGTCACCGCACCGACCCTGGTCGTCGCCGGCCGCGACGACCCGGCCACGCCGCCCGCGCACGCCCGCGAGATCGCCGACGCGATCCCGGGGGCGAGTCTGCTGGAAGTCGCCGGCGCGGCCCATCTGGCGGGCGTGGAGAAGCCGGAGGCGGTGACCGCCGCCCTGCTCGCCCACTTCGCCCCGGACCCGCCGCCCGCGGCCACCGACGCGTCCCGCCACGCGGCGGGCACGCGGGTCCGCAGGGCGGTCCTGGGGCCGGCCCACGTGGACCGCGCGACCGACCGTACGACGCCGTTCACGGCCCGCTTCCAGGACTTCATCACGCGGTACGCCTGGGGCGAGATCTGGACCAGCGATATCCTGGACCGGCGCACCCGCAGCTGCGTCACGCTCACCGCACTCGTCGCCCGCGGCCACGAGGCGGAGCTGGCGATGCATGTACGGGCCGCGCTGACCAACGGCCTGACCAGGGAAGAAATCGGCGAGGTCCTGCTCCAGACGGCGGTGTACTGCGGAGTCCCGGCGGCGAACTCGGCGTTCGCGGTGGCGCAGGGCGTCTTCGACGGCCTCGACCGCACCTCCGGCCCCGGCCCCGACTCGGGCCCCGACTCGGGCTCCGACTCCGACGACTGATCACCTCCCGCTCACCGGTTGTTGATGCACTGTCAATTCGAGAGCCTTACGTTCCGAGGTCACAGTCCCGGTACCACCCCACCCTGGAGTGACACATGGAACGTCGTAGCTTCCTGCGCGGCGCTGTCATCGGCACCTCCGTCGCCGCCTTCGGCGGCACCCTCTGGCGCGGCGCCGCGTACGCCGACCCCGCGCAGCCCGGCACCGGCCCCTACGGGGCGCTGCGCTCCCCCGACGCCAACGGCCTGCGCCTGCCGTCCGGCTTCACCAGCCGCGTCATCGCCCGCTCCGGCCAGAAGGTCGGTTCCACCGCGTACACCTGGCACAACGCGCCGGACGGCGGCGCCTGCTACGCGGACGGCACCGGCTGGATCTACGTCTCCAACTCCGAGATCAACCCCTCCGGCGGCGCGGGCGCGGTCCGCTTCTCCTCGACGGGCGCGATCACCGGCGCGTACCGCATCCTGTCCTCCACCCGCCAGAACTGCGCGGGCGGCACGACCCCGTGGAACACCTGGCTGTCCTGCGAGGAGGTCGACCGCGGGTACGTCTACGAGACCGACCCGTGGGGCGTGAAGGCCGCCGTGCGCCGTGACGCGATGGGCCGCTTCAAGCACGAGGCCGCCGCGGCCGACCCCGTACGCAGGACGATCTACCTCACCGAGGACGTCACCGACGGCTGCTTCTACCGCTTCACGCCCACCACCTGGGGCGACCTGTCGGCAGGCAGGCTCGAAGTCCTGAAGATGGGCTCGGGCACGTCCGGACCGGTCACCTGGGCCACCGTCCCGGACCCGAGCGGCGCCACGACCGCCACCCGCAACCAGGTCTCGGGCGCCAAGCGCTTCACGGGCGGCGAGGGCTGCTACTACGCCGACGACACCTGCTGGTTCACCACCAAGGGCGACAACCGCGTCTGGCAGTACAACGCGGCGGCGCAGACCATCCAGCTCGCCTACGACGACTCGCTGGTGAGCGGCACCGCCCCGCTGACGGGCGTCGACAACGTCACCGGCACGTCCTCCGGCGACCTGTTCGTCGCGGAGGACGGCGGCACCATGGAGATCTGCGTGATCACCCCGGACGACGTCGTCGCGCCCTTCCTGCGGATCGACGGGCAGTCGGGTTCGGAGATCACGGGCCCGGCGTTCTCACCGGACGGCAAGCGCCTGTACTTCTCCAGCCAGCGCGGCACCAGCGGCAGCTCCTCGGGCGGCATCACGTACGAGGTGACGGGCCCCTTCCGCAGCTGACGGCCCCGGACGGGCCGGCCGCCCCCGTGCGGCCGGCCCCCGTGTCACCGCAGTGCTTCCGCCGTGGCGCCGCCCCGCAGGAGGGCGGCGCCCAGTGGCGTCAGGGTGTGCAGGACCGCGTTCCCGTGGCGCAGGGTGACGACGAGGCCCGCCTCGCGCAGGACGCACGCGTGCTGGCTCGCCGAGGCGAGCGACACCCCGGCCCTGCGGGCCAGCTCGCTCGTCGTACAGCCGCCGCCGATGGCCGCGAGGACCGCCGAGCGGGTCTGGCCGACCAGGCGGCCCAGGGGCGGGCCCGGGTCGTCCGAAGGGGCCGGGGCCTCGGCGTGGGTCACCGGGTAGACCAGGACGGGCGGCAGGTTCGGGTCGCGGTAGACGACCGGGGTGCCGCGGCAGAAGAACGAGGGCTGGAGCAGCAGACCCCGGCCCCGCAGATGCAGGTCCCGGTCGACCGGATAGTCGGCCTCCAGGACCGGCGGACGCCAGCGCAGCATCGGTGGGAGCGAGGCGAGGAGCTCGTCCGCGCCGCCGTCGAGCAGCGCGCGGCCCCGGGCCGCCCGGTCGGCTTCCACACGGGCCCGGATGTGCGGCCAGTACGGCTCGACGGCGGCGCGGTGGTAGCCGCGCAGGGCTCCGGCGAGCCGGCCGAGGGCGTCGCCCCGGCGCCCGGCGAGCGGGGCGACGCCGTGCCGTGCCGATGCCGCACGGCCTGGCGGAGCCGTACGGTCCGGTCGGTGCGAGGCGGTCAGCAGGGCCAGTTCGGCGCGCAGCCGGTCGGAGGCGGTGGCCCGTAGCGCTTCGAGTCCCGCGTCCATGCCGCGCACCCCCTCACGGGGTGTCAGGAAATCCGGGAAATAACCCCTGTTCGGTATCACGGAGGCCAGCATCCGTGTTTCACCATTCAACCGAGTCCGCGATTCCCTGCGCCATTCTCCGAACACCTTGGCACCGCGCCGGTCTCTTAATCTGTGAAAACTGAGGACTGTTTCCCATAACGCGTCCGGCCGGTCGGACAGCCGAACCCTCGACAAGTCAACACCGGAGAAATGAACACGCAGCACCGAAGCCCCATCTGTTGCATCCGCAATCGCCCCCGCAGTCGAGTATGCATGCCATCACACGCCGTCACCACGGCCTTTCAGCCACAGTTGAAACGCATCGCGCGCCCCCCGCGCCGAACGAAATGCTGTTCCCCGTCGGGCACGACACCGGAGTCACCGGAAAGGCACAGCGAAGGCCGTGGGGGGCTTCGCCGGGTCTGGCGGCGGTCGGCGAAGGAAGCAGTTCGTTGTCCGGCGGGGTATCAGGATGCGGTCGGCGGGTGGGGATCCGGCGACCGCATCCTGCCCTGCTTTCAGCGAAGAATGGCGGAATTCACCTGCTGTTGCTTTCTGTTGTTTCCTGAACTTTCCGTCGTCGGCACAACAGAGCGGCGGCACCTCCGCACGAGGTGCCGCCGCTTCTTTGTTGCGCCGGAGCCGTTGCCGGTCCGTTCGAGGGTTGGGGTGGACCGACGGGAGCTCCGGTGGTCCCGCTAGCGCGAGTCGCTGCCCGTGGACTGGGCCGCCGCGCGGCCCGCCTCCAGGCGCGCCACCGGGATCCGGAAGGGCGAGCAGGACACGTAGTCCAGCCCCACCTCGTGGAAGAAGTGCACCGACTCCGGGTCACCGCCGTGCTCGCCGCAGACGCCGAGCTTCAGGTCGGGGCGCGTGGCGCGTCCGGCCTCGACGGCCGACCGCACCAGCGAGCCGACGCCGTCCCGGTCGATCGTCTCGAACGGGGAGACCCCGAAGATGCCCTTCTCCAGGTACGCCGTGAAGAAGCTCGCCTCGACGTCGTCGCGGGAGAAGCCCCACACGGTCTGGGTGAGGTCGTTCGTACCGAAGGAGAAGAACTGCGCGGCCTCGGCGATCTGGCCGGCGGTCAGCGCGGCGCGCGGGAGCTCGATCATCGTGCCGATGGTCAGCTTCAGCTTCGTGCCGGTGGCCGCCTCGACCTCGGCGATGACCTGGTCGGCCTCCTCGCGGACGATCTCCAGCTCCTGGACCGTGCCGACGAGCGGAATCATGATCTCCGCGCGCGGGTCGCCCTTGGCGTTCTTGCGGTGGGCGGCCGCCTCGGCGATGGCGCGGACCTGCATCGCGAACAGACCCGGGATGACCAGGCCCAGCCGTACACCGCGCAGACCCAGCATCGGGTTCTGCTCGTGCAGCTTGTGCACGGCCTGGAGCAGGCGCAGGTCGTTCTCGTTCGCGTCCTTGCGGGACTCGGCGAGGGCGACGCGCACCGACAGCTCGGTGATGTCGGGGAGGAACTCGTGCAGCGGCGGGTCGAGCAGCCGCACCGTCACGGGCAGACCGTCCATCGACTCGAACAGCTCGATGAAGTCGGCCTTCTGGAGCGGCAGCAGCGCGTCCAGCGCCTGCTCGCGCTCGTCGTCCGTGTCGGCCAGGATCAGCCGCTCGACGAGCTCGCGGCGCTCACCGAGGAACATGTGCTCGGTGCGGCACAGGCCGATGCCCTGGGCCCCGAAGCGGCGGGCGCGCAGGGCGTCCTCGGCGTTGTCGGCGTTGGCGCGCACGCGCAGACGGCGCACCCGGTCGGCGTACGCCATGATCCGGTGCACGGCGGCGACCAGTTCGTCGGCGTCGTCGGCGCCCGCGTGCATGCGGCCCTCGAAGTACTCGACGACCGGGGACGGCACGACGGGCACCTCACCGAGGTACACCTTGCCGGTGGAGCCGTCGATGGATACGACGTCGCCCTCCTCGACGACGATCCCGCCCGGGGCCGTCATCCGGCGGCGCTTGGTGTCGACCTCGATCTCCTCCGCGCCGCAGACACAGGTCTTGCCCATGCCGCGGGCGACGACGGCGGCGTGCGAGGTCTTGCCGCCGCGCGAGGTCAGGATGCCCTCGGCGGCGATCATGCCGTCGAGGTCGTCCGGGTTCGTCTCACGGCGGATGAGGATGACCTTCTCGCCGGAACGCGACCACTTGACGGCCGTGTACGAGTCGAAGACCGCCTTGCCGACCGCCGCGCCCGGGGAGGCGGCGATGCCGCGGCCGAGCTTCTCGGTCTTCGCCTCCTCGTCGAAGCGCGGGAACATCAGCTGTGCGAGCTGGGCGCCGTTGACGCGCTGGAGCGCCTCGGCCTCGTCGATGAGGCCCTGGTCGACGAGCTGCGTCGCGATGCGGAAGGCGGCGCCGGCGGTGCGCTTGCCGACACGGGTCTGGAGCATCCACAGCTGGCCGCGCTCGATGGTGAACTCGATGTCGCAGAGATCCTTGTAGTGGGTCTCCAGCGTCTCCATGATCCGCATGAGCTGGTCGTACGACGCCTTGTCGATGTGCTCGAGGTCGGCGAGCGGCACGGTGTTGCGGATGCCGGCGACGACGTCCTCGCCCTGCGCGTTCTGCAGGTAGTCGCCGTAGACGCCCTGGTGGCCGCTGGCGGGGTCGCGGGTGAAGGCGACGCCGGTGCCGGAGTCGGGGCCGAGGTTGCCGAAGACCATGGAGCACACGTTGACGGCCGTGCCGAGGTCGCCGGGGATGCGCTCCTGGCGGCGGTAGAGCTTGGCACGGTCGGTGTTCCACGAGTCGAAGACCGCGTTTATGGCGAGGTCCATCTGCTCACGCGGGTCCTGCGGGAAGTCGCGTCCGGCCTCGTCGGAGACGATCTTCTTGAACTTGCGGACCAGCTTCTTGAGGTCGGCCGCCTCCAGGTCGGTGTCGACCGTGACCTTCCTGGCGTGCTTGGCCTGCTCCAGCGCCTCCTCGAAGAGCTCGCCGTCGACGCCGAGGACGGTCTTGCCGAACATCTGGATGAGACGGCGGTACGAGTCCCACGCGAAGCGCTCGTCGCCGCCGGCCTGCTTGGCGAGGCCGGTGACCGACTTGTCGGAGAGCCCGATGTTCAGGACGGTGTCCATCATGCCGGGCATGGAGAACTTGGCGCCCGAGCGGACGGAGACGAGCAGCGGGTTGTCGGCCTGGCCGAGCTTCTTGCCCATCTTCCGCTCGAGGGCTTCGAGGTGCGCGCTGACCTCGTCGCGCAGGGCGTCCGGCGCCTCGCCGCTGTCGAGGTAGACCTTGCAGGCCTCGGTGGTGATGGTGAAGCCCGGCGGGACCGGCAGCCCGAGGTTGGTCATCTCGGCGAGGTTGGCGCCCTTGCCACCCAGCAGGTCCTTGAGGTCCCTGTTGCCCTCGGTGAAGTCATAAACGAACTTCTGCCCCTGGGGCTCGGTGGCTACCTGGGGTTCTTTGTTTTCCGACACGGGTCTCGACTCCTCGAGGACGCGGTGGCTGCCCTGACGGCGAGGAACATACCCAGATCGAAGGTGCCTGGGTACGTCCACCTGACTGTCATGCGGCCTTAACCACTCGTCCGCCAGCAGATCGAAAGTGGTCAACTCCTGCGGAGCGACCAACCCATTCATTCAAGTGTCTTACACATCAACACGGAGAGCATCGAACTTCCCGCACATCGGCACCACAGAGTGACGGGTGATTTGATCGATCAAAACAAAAAGAGGTGGCACCCAGTGCCACCTTTTGAGAGGTGCAGCCCCACCTGATGTGCTCATCTGAGCAATGAGCACATCAGGCGTGGCGAGAATCACGTCACAGATGAGACCCGAACGAGACCCGAATCTCAGCCTCCGGACGTGTCCAGCTCGGCCTCCACGCTCACGCCCGAGCAGTCGTACGGGTCCTTCAACCAGCCATCGGGCAGGACAACACGCCCATTGCCGGACGAACGGCCCCGCGGCCCGTCCGCCCCTTCGGGCCACGCCTGGTCCAGATTGAGCTCGCTCAAGTGAGCGTCCATTTCATCCAGGGATGAGGAGATTGCAAGCTTCTTACGCATCTCCGAACCCACCGAGAAGCCCTTGAGGTACCAGGCGACATGCTTACGGAAGTCAATGACCCCGCGTGCCTCGTCCCCGATCCACTCCCCGAGCAGTTCCGCGTGCCTGCGCATCACCGCGGCGACCTCGCGCAGCGTCGGAGCGGCGTACGCGCCCGTGCCCTCGAACCCGGCGACCAGGTCCCCGAACAGCCACGGCCGCCCCAGGCAACCGCGCCCGACGACCACGCCGTCGCAGCCGGTCTCGCGCATCATCCGCAGCGCGTCGTCCGCCGACCAGATGTCGCCGTTCCCGAGCACCGGGATCTCCGGCACGTGCTCCTTGAGGCGCGCGATGGCGTCCCAGTCGGCCGTACCGCCGTAGTGCTGGGCGGCGGTCCTCCCGTGCAGGGCGATCGCCGTGACGCCCTCCTCGACCGCTATGCGCCCGGCGTCGAGGTAGGTGAGGTGGTCGTCGTTGATGCCCTTGCGCATCTTCATCGTCACGGGCAGCTCGCCCGCGTTGGACACGGCCTCGTTCAGGATCGCCCGCAGCAGCGGCCGCTTGTACGGAAGCGCCGAGCCGCCGCCCTTGCGCGTCACCTTCGGCACCGGGCAGCCGAAGTTCAGATCGATGTGATCGGCCAGGTCCTCGTCCACGATCATGCGGACCGCCTTGCCGACGGTGACCGGGTCCACCCCGTACAGCTGAATGGACCGAGGTGTCTCGGCCGCGTCGAAGTGGATCAGGTGCATGGTCTTCTCGTTGCGCTCGACCAGCGCCCTCGTCGTGATCATCTCGCTCACGAACAGCCCCTTGCCGCCGGAGAACTCGCGGCACAAGGTGCGGAAAGGGGCGTTGGTGATGCCGGCCATGGGGGCGAGCACCACCGGCGGCTGCACGGAGTGCGGGCCGATGGACAGCGTGGGGGACAGGGGGAGGGCGGTCGTCATGGCCCCATTGTCCCGCACGACGAGAGTCGTTAGTGAGCCGTACTATCGACTCATGCCCGAGCTCAGCCACCGGCGGCGGTCGCTGGTGCTGGCGATCTGCTGCATGAGCCTGCTGATCGTCAGCCTCGACAACACCGCGCTCAATGTCGCCCTCCCTTCCATGCGGAAGGAACTGGGCGCGTCAGTCGCCGGAATGCAGTGGACGGTCGACGCGTACACGCTCGTCCTCGCCTCACTGCTGATGCTCGCCGGCTCCACCGCCGACCGGATCGGGCGGCGCAAGGTCTTCAAGGCCGGGCTCGTGCTCTTCACGCTCGGGTCGCTGCTCTGCTCCCTCGCGCCGAACCTCGAATCGCTCGTCGCCTTCCGCATGGTGCAGGCGGTCGGCGGCTCGATGCTCAACCCCGTCGCGATGTCGATCATCACCAACACCTTCACCGAACCGCGCGAGCGGGCCCGTGCGATCGGGGTGTGGGGCGGGGTGGTGGGCATCTCGATGGCCGCGGGCCCGCTGGTCGGCGGACTGCTGGTGGACTCGGTCGGCTGGCGGGCGATCTTCTGGGTCAATCTGCCGGTCGGACTCGCCGCGCTGCTGCTGACCGTCCGGTACGTACCCGAGTCGCGCGCCCCGAAGGCGCGCCGCCCCGATCCCGTCGGACAGCTGCTGATCGTCGCGCTGCTCGGGTCGCTCACGTACGCGATCATCGAGGCGCCCCTGGCGGGCTGGACGTCACCGCTCATCCTGACGTTCGCGGGAACGGCCGCGCTGTCCCTCGTGGGGCTCCTCGTGTACGAACCTCGGCGGGCGGAACCACTGGTCGACCTGCGGTTCTTCCGGAGTGCGCCGTTCAGCGGTGCGACGGTGATCGCCGTGTGCGCGTTCGCCGCGCTCGGCGGCTTCCTCTTCATGAACACCCTGTACCTCCAGGACGTACGTGGGTTCTCCGCTCTGCACGCCGGCCTCTACATGCTCCCCATGGCCGCGCTGACGTTCGTCTGCGCACCGCTCTCGGGAAGGCTCGTCGGCAGCCGCGGACCACGGCTGCCGCTCCTGGTGGCCGGGGTCGCGATGGCGGCGAGCGGGGTGCTGTTCGCGGTCTTCGAGGCCGAGACGTCCACGCCCCTGCTGTTCACCGGTTACGTCCTCTTCGGCCTGGGCTTCGGCATGGTGAACGCGCCGATCACCAACACCGCCGTGTCCGGCATGCCGCGTGCCCAGGCGGGCGTCGCCGCCGCGGTCGCCTCGACCAGCAGGCAGGTCGGCCAGACGCTGGGCGTCGCCGTGATCGGCGCGGTACTGGCGGCCGGGGTGCACGGACGGTCGTACGACGACACCTTCGTGGCGGCGAGCAGGCCGGCCTGGTGGATCCTCACCGGCTGCGGACTGTGCGTACTGCTGGTGGGGGCGCTGACCAGCGGGCCGTGGGCGCTGGGGTCGGCGCGGCGGACGGCGGCCCGGCTGGAGGGGGCCGAGGCCGGTCGGGTCCCGGCGGGCGCGGCGCGCTGAGGACGGCCCGGACGCGGCAGCGGGCCCGGGCCGCGGTGTGCGGTCCGGGCCCACTGGTGTGCCTGTGCCGGAAAGCAGGTCAGCTCTGGGCGTCCTGGGCGTCCTGAGCGTCCTGAGTGCCCTCCGCGGCCGCCTCGTCGCCGTCCTCCCCGGTGGTGCGCTCGCGCATCTTGCGCAGCAGCTCCTCCTTCTGCTCGGCGGCCGTCCTGCGGTCGGCGTTGCGCGTGGGGCCGTTGTCCGCGAGTTCGGCGCGGGACATCCTCTTGCGCTGCCCGCCTACGCCGAGAAGGTTGTTGCGGCTCTTTGCCACGGGGTTCTCCCGAAGTGATGAGAAGTGATCTGCGGATTCGTCTGGTGGGGGGCGGACGGGGTCCGCCGCGCGCTCACTCGTAGATCTGGAAGAACATGCTTGTGAGAGTACCGGGCCCCGGCGCCGCCGGTCACCGGATTTCCCGCCGCCCGGCCCGGTCGGGGGACGCGAAGACCCCGGCTCCGCCGTGCGCAGCCGGGGTCTCGGAGACGTACGTACGCGTACGCCCGGGTCAGCAGCCGAGGAGACGGCCGCCCAGGTAGGACTGGATCTGGTCCAGCGAGACGCGCTCCTGCTTCATCGTGTCGCGCTCGCGCACCGTCACCGCGTTGTCGTCGAGGGTGTCGAAGTCGACGGTCACGCAGAACGGCGTACCGATCTCGTCCTGACGGCGGTAGCGGCGGCCGATGGCGCCCGCGTCGTCGAACTCGATGTTCCAGTTCTTGCGCAGGTCGGTCGCCAGGCCCTTGGCCTTGGGCGACAGCTGCGGGTTGCGCGACAGCGGCAGCACGGCCACCTTGACCGGCGCCAGGCGCGGGTCGAGGCGCATCACGGTGCGCTTCTCCATGACGCCCTTGGCGTTCGGGGCCTCGTCCTCGATGTACGCGTCGAGCATGAAGGCGAGCATGGCGCGGTTCACGCCGGCCGCCGGCTCGATGACGTACGGGGTCCAGCGCTCGCCGGCCTCCTGGTCGAAGAACGACAGGTCCTGGCCCGAGGCCTTGGAGTGGGCCTTGAGGTCGAAGTCGGTGCGGTTGGCCACACCCTCCAGCTCGGAGAACTCGCTGCCGCCGAAGTTGAAGCGGTACTCGATGTCGGCGGTGCGCTTCGAATAGTGGGAGAGCTTCTCCGCCGGGTGCTCGAACCAGCGCATGTTCTCCTCACGGAGACCAAGCTCGCGGTACCAGCTCCAGCGCTGCTCCATCCAGTATTCCTGCCACTGCTCGTCCTCGCCCGGCTTGACGAAGAACTCCATCTCCATCTGCTCGAACTCGCGCGTGCGGAAGATGAAGTTGCCCGGCGTGATCTCGTTGCGGAAGGACTTGCCCATCTGCGCGATGCCGAACGGCGGCTTCTTGCGCGAAGTCTGCTGGACCTGGGCGAAGTTGGTGAAGATGCCCTGCGCGGTCTCGGGACGCAGGTAGGCGCGCGAACCGGTGTCCTGGGTCGGGCCGAGGTGCGTCTCCAGCATGCCGGAGAACTGCTTGGGCTCGGTGAACTGGCCCTTGGTGCCGCAGTTGGGGCAGTTGATGTCGGCCAGGCCGTTCTCGGGGGCGCGGCCGTTGTGCTTGGCCTCGTACGCCTCGATCAGGTGGTCCGCGCGGTGGCGCTTGTGACAGGCGGTGCACTCGGTGAGCGGGTCGGAGAACGTCGCGACGTGGCCGGACGCCTCCCAGACCTCGGGGGCCAGAATCACGGAGGAGTCGAGACCGACCACGTCCTCGCGCGCGATGACCATGGAGCGCCACCACTGGCGCTTGATGTTCTCCTTGAGTTCGACACCCAGCGGTCCGTAGTCCCAGGCGGCCTTGGAGCCGCCATAGATCTCACTGCACGGGTAGACGAAGCCACGGCGCTTGCTCAGGCTGACGATGGTGTCGATCTTGTCGGCGGCCACGGTGCTCTCTTCATTACGACGACGAACGCGAATGATTCAGGTTACCGGCGCTCACACCCTCCGGATCAAATCGGTATCCCTGTTGAGGGGGCCGGACCCGGATCACATCCGGCATTATTGACAATCGTTTCCACTTTTGTTGAAAATGGGTGTCATGAACGTACGACGACGCCTCATACCCACCGCCGCGACCGCCGGAGCCGTCGCACTCGGCCTGATGGCCGTCAGCGCCTGCTCCTCCTCCTCCGGCGCCGCCGACAAGGACGGCAACGGCAAGCTCGACGTGGTGGCGTCGTTCTACCCCCTGCAGTACCTGGCCGAGGAGATAGGCGGCGAGCACGTCGCCGTATCGACCCTGACGAAGCCCGGCGTCGAGCCGCACGACCTGGAGCTCAGCCCGAAGCAGACCGCCGGGCTCGGCGAAGCGGACTTCGTCCTCTACCTCAAGGGCCTCCAGCCCGCCGTCGACGAGGCCGTCGCGCAGTCCGGTGCGAAGAACACCGTCGACGCCGCCGGCCTCACCCACCTCGAAGAGCACGGCACCGAGGCCGGCCACGACGAGCACGAGGGCGAAGAGCACGCCGACGAGCACGCGGACGAGCACGCGGACGAAGACGGGCACGACCACGCAGGCGCCGCCGGCGACCCCCACGTCTGGCTGGACCCCGTGAAGTACTCCGAGGTCGCCAAGGGCGTCGGCAAGGCCCTGGAGAAGGCCGACCCCGACAACGCCGCCGCGTACAAGAAGAACACCGACGCCCTGGTCGGCAAGCTCGACGGCCTGCACGCGAAGTTCGAGAGCAGTCTGAAGAACACCGACACCAGGACCTTCATCACCACCCACGCCGCCTTCGGCTACCTCGCCGAGCGTTACGACCTCAAGCAGGAAGGCATCAGCGGCCTCGACCCCGACTCCGAGCCCAGCCTGTCCCGCATGAAGGACCTCCAGAAGATCGCCGAGGAGGACAAGGTCACCACGGTCTTCTTCGAGACGCTCGCCAGCGACAAGACCGCCAGGACCCTCGCGGGCGACGCCGGCCTCAAGACCGACGTCCTGGACCCGCTGGAGGGAATCACGGACAAGTCCAAGGGCGCTGACTACATCGAGGTCATGGAGTCCAACCTCGCCGCGCTGGAGAAGGCCCTCGGCGCGAAGTGAGGCAGGCCTCCCCCGTACAACCCGGCACCCCGGCATCACCTGCAGCATCGGAGGCGAGAGCCATGAAGCCAGAGCCAGAGCAGCCCGTCATATCCCTGCGCGGCGCCACGGCCACACTCGGCTCACGTCCCGTGCTGCGCGGCGTCGATCTCACCGTGCACCGCGGTGAGGTCGTCTCCCTGCTCGGCGCCAACGGCTCCGGCAAGTCGACGGCGGTGCGTTCCGTGATCGGCCAGGTGCCGCTCACCGGCGGCACCGTCGACCTCTTCGGTACGCCGCTGCGCCGCTTCCGCGACTGGGCGCGCGTCGGGTACGTACCGCAGCGCACCACGGCCGCGAGCGGCGTTCCCGCGACCGTGTACGAGGTCGTCTCCTCCGGCCGCCTCTCCCGCGCGAAGCTGCGCTGGCCCTCGAAGGCCGACCGCGCCGCCGTGCACCGCGCCATCGAGCTCGTCGGGCTCGCGGACCGCGCCAAGGACTCCGTGAACGCCCTCTCCGGCGGCCAGCACCAGCGCGTGCTCATCGCGCGGGCCCTCGCCGCCGAGCCGGAACTGCTGATCATGGACGAGCCGATGGCGGGCGTGGACCTGAACAGCCAGGAGATCCTCGCGACGACCCTGCGCGAGCAGGTGGCGGCCGGTACGACCGTGCTGCTCGTCCTGCACGAGCTCGGCGCCCTGGAGCCGCTGATCGACCGCGCGGTGGTCCTGCGCGACGGCTGCGTCACGCACGACGGGCCGCCCCCGGAGTCCCTGGGCCAGCACGCGCTGCCCGGCCACGACCACGTACACCCGCACGCGGCTTCCGAGCCCGTCCGCACAGGACTGCTGACCTGACTGATGGAAATCCTCGAAACGGCCTTCATGCAGCGGGCGCTGCTCGCAGCCGTCCTCGTCGGCATCACCGCCCCCGCCGTCGGCATCTACCTCGTGCAGCGCCGCCAGGCCCTGATGGGCGACGGCATCGGCCATGTCGCGATGACCGGCGTCGGCCTCGGCTTCCTGCTGAGCGCCAACCCGGTGTGGATGGCGGCGCTCGTCTCGGTCGCCGGCGCCGTCGCGATGGAACTGATCCGCTGGTACGGGCGCATGCGCGGCGACATGGCGCTGGCCATGCTCTTCTACGGCGGCATGGCGGGCGGCGTCCTGCTGATCAACCTCGCGCCGGGCGGCTCCAACTCCAACCTCACCTCGTACCTCTTCGGCTCGCTGTCGACGGTCTCGGACGCGGACGTCGTGGCGATCTGTCTGCTCGCCGCCTTTGTGATGCTGGTCACGGTCGGGCTGCGGCGTCATCTCTTCGCGGTCAGCCAGGACGAGGAGTTCGCGCGGGTGACCGGTCTGCCGGTGCGCGCCCTGAATCTGCTGATCGCGGTCACCGCGGCCGTCACGGTCACCGTCGCCATGCGCGTCGTCGGACTGCTGCTGGTCAGCGCGCTGATGGTGGTGCCGGTGGCGGCGGCCCAGCAGATCACCCGGTCGTTCAAGGTCACGTTCGTCCTGTCCGTGGTCATCGGCACGGTCGTGACGCTGGCCGGCACGGTGACCTCGTACGAGTACGAAGTGCCGCCGGGCGCGACGATCGTGCTGCTGGCCATCGCCGCCTTCTTCGTACTGACCGCGCTGGCCGCTCCCCTGGCGAGGCGCCGGGCCCTGGGCGAGGCGGAGGCCGGACCGGCGGGCGGCTGTAGCGTGGAGGCCGGCGGTCTGCCGGACACCCGGCGCCCCACTGACGACGTCAAGGTCTGACCGGCGGTCGGCAGCGACCTGGCAGAATGGCCCGGCATACGTACGGGCGACCAGAGG
Source organism: Streptomyces sp. Wb2n-11 (assembly GCF_001049855.1). Lineage (NCBI taxonomy): Bacteria > Bacillati > Actinomycetota > Actinomycetes > Kitasatosporales > Streptomycetaceae > Streptomyces > Streptomyces sp. Wb2n-11. The sequence continues at coordinate 4,766,205 of NZ_CVPB01000001.1, read as the reverse complement.
AGGCACCTGTGACGACTGCGGGAACCCCATCCCCGGTGCGCGGCCGGTCCACCCGGCAGCGGGCCGCCGTAGCGGCCGCGCTCGACGAGGTGAACGAGTTCCGCAGCGCGCAGGAGCTTCACGACATGCTCAAGCACCGGGGCGACTCGGTCGGGCTGACGACGGTCTACCGCACCCTTCAGTCCCTCGCCGACGCCGGCGAGGTGGACGTGCTGCGCACCAGTGAGGGCGAGGCGGTGTACCGGCGCTGCTCCAGCGGCGAGCACCACCACCACCTGGTGTGCCGGATGTGCGGCAAGGCCGTCGAGGTCGAGGGCCCCGCGGTGGAGAAGTGGGCCGAGGCCATCGCCGCCCAGCACGGCTACGTGAACGTGGCCCACACCGTGGAGATCTTCGGCACGTGCGTGGAGTGCGCGGGCGCGGCGTAGGGACACGGGGCGGGGCGCCGGACGCCGTCGCGCGTCCGGACGCCGGGCGCCCGCCGGAATGCCGCCGCGCACCGGCCGGCAGACCGCCTCGGCGGCCTCCGCGGCCCGGTCGGCGTCCCGCCCCCGGTGAGCCGCGGGGCGGGATCCCGGCGGCGGCCCTTCGGCCGGCCGCCGGCCCCTCGCCGCCGCCTACATGCTGCCCGCGGCGAGCTGCTCCTCGTTCGGGACGGCGCCGCCGAAGCGGCGGTCGCGGGAGGCGTACTCGACACAGGCGCGCCACAGGTCGCGGCGGTCGAAGTCCGGCCACAGGACGTCCTGGAAGACCATCTCGGCGTACGCGCTCTGCCAGATCAGGTAGTTGGACGTGCGCTGCTCGCCGCTGGGGCGCACGAAGAGGTCGACGTCCGGCATGTCCGGGTAGTACATGTACTTCGCGAGGGTCTTCTCGTTGACCTTCGACGGGTCGAGCCTGCCCGCCGCGACGTCGCGCGCGACGGCCTGCGCCGCGTCCGCGATCTCCGCGCGCCCGCCGTAGTTGACGCAGAAGTACAGCGTCATGGCGTCGTTGTCCTTGGTCTGCTCCTGGGCGACCTGGAGCTCCTGGACGACGGACTTCCACATCTTCGGCATGCGGCCGGTCCACCGGATGCGGATGCCGAGCTCGTCCATCTCGTCCCGGCGGCGGCGGATGACGTCCCGGTTGAAGTTCATCAGGAAGCGCACCTCCTCGGGCGAGCGCTTCCAGTTCTCGGTGGAGAAGGCGTACAGGGAGAGGTTCTTGACGCCCATCTCCAGGCAGCCCTTGAGCACGTCGAGCACGACGCCCTCGCCGACCTTGTGGCCCTCGGTGCGCGGCAGTCCGCGCTCCTTCGCCCAGCGGCCGTTGCCGTCCATGACGATCGCCACGTGCTCCGGAACCAGCTCGCCGGGGATCTTCGGCGGCCGCGCGCCGGACGGGTGCGGTTCCGGCGTCTTGTATTCGCGCCGGTTACGGCCGAGAATCCCGCGTCGCGCCATGAGTTTTTCTCTCCCTCGATTCACTTCTCTACTTCTCCACGTACCGCAGCGAACGCAGTCCGCGTTCCAAGTGCCAGTGCAGATAGGCCGACACCAGCCCACTGCCTTCCCTGACGTGCCGGGCCTCACAGCTGTCCGCGGTCTCCCAGTCCCCCGTGAGCAGCGCGCTGAGCAGACCGACGGCCTCCGCCGAGGGTACGACGCTTCCGGGCACCCGGCAGTCGCCGCACACGACGCCGCCCGCCGCCACCGAGAAGAACCGGTTCGGCCCGTCGAGGCCGCAGCGCGCGCAGTCGGTGAAGCTGGGCGCGTAGCCGTTGACGGCCAGCGAGCGCAGCAGGAAGGCGTCCAGGATGAGGTGGGGGGCGTGCTCGCCGCGGGCGAGGGTGCGCAGGGCGCCGACGAGCAGCAGGTACTGCTGCACGGCGGGCTCGCCCTCGTGGTCGGTGAACCGCTCCGCGGTCTCCAGCATCGCCGTACCGGCGGTGTAGCGGCCGTAGTCCGTGACGATGCCGCCGCCGTACGGGGCGATGGTCTCGCCCTGCGTGCACAGCGGCAGCCCGCGCCCGACCAGCTCGCTGCCGCGCGAGAAGAACTGCACGTCGACGTGCGAGAAGGGCTCCAGTCGAGCCCCGAATTTCGACTTGGTCCGCCGGACCCCGCGCGCGACGGCGCGTACGCGGCCGTGACCGCGGGTGAGCAGCGTGATGATCCGGTCCGCCTCGCCCAGCTTCTGGGTGCGCAGCACGATGCCGTCGTCGCGGAACAGGCTCATACGTCCATTCTCGCCCACCTCGCGACCGCACTCGCCTCGCCGGGCCCCGCAGCGCATGGCGTATGTCACAGGCCTGCTTCTCCTCCGGTCACCGCCCACGCCGGCTGAGGGCATTGGCCGCCGCGACCTTGGCGCGCATCGTCTCGGCGATGGTGGCGGGGCGCACGTCGCCGGGAGAGCAGTCCCATTCCCGTCCGCCGCCGACGGGCCGGAGCCGAAGACGCGGCCCCCCGCTCCCCCCGACGCATCCCACGCGCCCGGTACGCGTATCGATGACGAAATCGCCTTCTTCCATTCCCTTTGACACCATGCACGCCTCTTTCTTACCCTTTTCCCTTTTCTCCCTCCACCTTGAGGCCACGCATCCGAAATCGGCAGGACGACATGCTCTGCAACCCGCTGGCACCACAAGGGAGTTAACCCATGGCCAACACATGCGGCACTCCGCACCATCAAGGGTGCCTATGAGAAGTCATAAGTGCGACTTATGAGGTCATAGGCGGGGGTCAGGTACCTGAGCAGGTAATTTCTTGCCTAGGGTGACGCTTGAGACAGTTGTCCAGTTGTCGCCGCTCGAAGGGAACCCTCATGCCCCGCCCCCTGCGGATAGCGATCGTCGGTGCCGGCCCCGCCGGGATCTACGCCGCCGACGCCCTGCTGAAATCCGAGGCGGCCTCCGAGCCCGGTGTTTCCATCGACCTCTTCGAGCGGATGCCCGCGCCCTTCGGCCTGATCCGTTACGGCGTCGCGCCCGACCACCCCCGCATCAAGGGCATCATCACCGCCCTGCACCAGGTCCTCGACAAGCCGCAGATACGCCTCTTCGGCAACGTCGACTACCCGTCCGACATCGGCCTGGACGACCTCCGCGCGTTCTACGACGCGGTGATCTTCTCCACCGGCGCGAGCGCCGACCGGGCGATGGACATCCCCGGCATCGGACTCGACGGCTCCTACGGGGCAGCCGACTTCGTCTCCTGGTACGACGGCCACCCGGACGTCCCGCGCACCTGGCCGCTGGAGGCCGAGAAGGTGGCCGTCCTCGGCGTCGGCAACGTCGCGCTCGACGTGGCCCGCATCCTCGCGAAGACCGCCGACGAGCTGCTGCCCACCGAGATCCCGCCGAACGTCTACGACGGCCTCGCCGCCAACAGGGCGCGCGAGATCCACGTCTTCGGGCGGCGCGGCCCCGCGCAGGCGAAGTTCAGCCCGATGGAGCTGCGCGAGCTCGACCACTCCCCCACCATCGAAGTCGTCGTCAACCCCGAGGACATCGACTACGACGAGGGCAGCATCGCCACCCGCCGCGGCAACAAGCAGGCGGACATGGTCGCCAAGACGCTGGAGAACTGGGCGATCCGGGACGTCGGCGACCGTCCCCACAAGCTCTTCCTGCACTTCTTCGAGTCGCCCGTCGAGGTCGTCGGCGAGGACGGCAGGGTCGTCGGACTCCGCACCGAGCGGACGCGGCTCGACGGCACGGGCAACGTCACCGGAACCGGCGAGACGCAGACGTGGGACGTGCAGGCCGTCTACCGGGCCGTCGGGTACCTCTCCGACGAGCTGCCCAAGCTGCCCTTCGACTTCACCACCGGCACCGTCCCGCACGAGGGCGGCCGCGTCATCGAGGCGGGCGAGCACCTTGCGTCGACGTACGTCACGGGGTGGATCAAGCGCGGTCCCGTCGGCCTCATCGGCCACACCAAGGGCGACGCCAACGAGACCGTCGCCAACCTGCTGGCGGATCACGGCGCGGGCCGCCTGCCCGCGCCCGCCGCGCCCGCCGAGGACGCCGTGGTGGACTTCCTCGCGGCCAAGGGCGTGGCGTACACGACGTGGGAGGGCTGGCACCACCTCGACAGCGCCGAGCGCGCGCTGGGCGCCGCCGAGGGACGCGAGCGCGTGAAGATCGTCGAACGCGAGGCGATGCTGCGGGCGAGCGAGGCCCCGGCTCAGGACTGAGCCGGGCGGACCCGGCCCGGCTCGTACGCGACGACGGGCCGGGGCCCGAGGCCGGGCCCCGGCCTTGCCCGCGATCCGGCCGACGCGGGTCTTCGCGGCGAGCGGGCTCAGGGCAAGCGTCTCGGCGACACCGCGACGGCGACAGCGACGGCCCGGAACGCGACCACGGCCCGGGGACGGCCCGCTCCCCTCGCCGGCGTACCAGCGGGCCGGTCCTGGCCGCGCCGGCCCTGGACGTGGCGTACCGGCCCCTTCGCGGGCCTCCTCTCCCGGGCGGGTCTCCGGCCCTCACCGGCAGACCCGTCGCGGGATGGCGCCTATGCGTCGCGCGTCCGGACGAGGACAGCGCTGCCGCCGGGGCGGTACGCGGGCCGCCTCGCCCCGGGGGCGGCAGGGCAGCGGTGAACGGCGGACGGTTCAGGACGGCGTGCGGGCGGTCGCGAGCAGCCGGACCGTGTCCTCGGGGCGGATCAGCAGCGCACCGCCCACGATCGTCAGCACCTCGTGCTCGGCCGGGCTGTACGGGCCGTCGGCGAGGGCGATCCTGGCGCCCTGGAGCAGAATCGATTCGCGGCCACCGGGCGCGAGGTGCGGGGCCAGCGGTCCGAGCGCCTCGTGCAGTTCGATGGCGAGCGCGGCGCCGCAGGGCTCGCCGGTCCCCTCGTACGCCCCGGGAAGACGTCCGGTGTCGGCGGCGAGCGCGTCGATGAGGGTGGTGAGCTGGTCCTCGGTGCAGTCGTCGAAGCCGGCCGCGCGCACCGCGGCGACGGCGGTCACCCTGGCCGTGCGGGAGGACGCGCCGCCCGCGGTGAGTACGGCGAGGGCGACGGTGTGGACGGCGTCGCGCAGCATCGCGGAGAGGCGGGCGGAGGTGGGGTGGCCGAGCGCGTCGGTGCTGAAGTGGTGGCGGCAGGCGGCACATTCGACGACCGGGCCCTCGTAGCCGCGCGGCAGCAGCGGGACGCCGAGGACGGTGAGGCGCCTGCGGCCCGTGCGGCGCCGGTAGTTGCGGTCGCCGCCGCAGCCGGGGCAGAAGAAGTCACCGTCGCCGACGGTGCTCCAAGCGGTGCGAATGCCCCATACGTATTGTTTCCGCCCTCGGACTGGCAGCACGTCGCACCTCCGTATCCGGCAACACTGCCGCTTTGACGTGATGTTAGCCACATCAGTGATGCCACGTCAGTACCCCGCCACGACAAGTGACGGCCCCGCCCACCGGTCCGGGTGGGCGGGGCCGGGCAGAACGTGAGGTCAGGAGCGGCCCCCCGGAGGATTCGGGGATCCGGAACTCCCTTAGCGCGCGGCCCTGTTCACCGCCGACACGACCGCCTTCAGCGAGGCGCGCGTGGTGTTGGCGTCGATGCCGATGCCCCACAGCACCTTGCCGTCGATCGCGCACTCGATGTACGAGGCGGCCTGGGCGCTCGCGCCCTCGCTCATCGTGTGCTCCTGGTAGTCCAGCAGCCTGGCGTCCACGCCGACCGCGCCCAGCGCCTCGAAGAAGGCCGAGATCGGGCCGTTGCCGGTGCCGGTCAGCACGGTGTCGACGCCGTCCACGACCGCCTCGACGGTCAGCGTGTCCCGGCCGTCCGTGTCGGTGGTGGTCTGGCCGGAGCGCAGCTGGACGCGGCCCCACGCGTTCTCCGGGTTGGGCAGGTACTCGTCCTGGAAGACCGACCAGATCGCCTTCGGCGTGACCTCGCCGCCCTCGGCGTCCGTCTTGGCCTGGATGATCCGGGAGAACTCGATCTGCATGCGGCGCGGCAGGTCCAGCTTGTGGTCGTTCTTCAGGACGTACGCGATACCGCCCTTCCCGGACTGCGAGTTGACCCGGATGACCGCCTCGTACGAACGCCCCACGTCCTTCGGGTCGATCGGCAGGTACGGCACGGCCCACTCGATCTCGTCGACCGTCTTGCCGGCGGCGGCCGCCTCCGCCTCCATCGCGTCGAAGCCCTTCTTGATGGCGTCCTGGTGGGAACCGGAGAAGGCGGTGTAGACCAGGTCGCCCGCGTAGGGGTGGCGCGGGTGGACCTCCATCTGGTTGCAGTACTCGCTGGTGCGGCGGATGTCGTCGATCTGCGAGAAGTCGATCTGCGGGTCGACGCCCTGGGAGAAGAGGTTCATGCCCAGGGTGACCAGGTCGACGTTGCCGGTGCGCTCGCCCTGCCCGAACAGGCAGCCCTCGATGCGGTCGGCGCCCGCCATGATCGCCAGCTCGGCGGCGGCGACGGCGGTGCCCCGGTCGTTGTGCGGGTGCACGGACAGGCAGACGTACTCGCGCCGGGACAGGTTGCGGGACATCCACTCGAAGCGGTCCGCGTGCGTGGACGGGGTCGAACGCTCCACGGTGGCGGGCAGGTTGAGGATGATCTCCCGGCCCTCCTCCGGCTGCCACACGTCGCAGACGGCCTCGCAGACCTCCAGGGCGAAGTCCAGCTCGGTGTCGGTGAAGATCTCCGGGCTGTACTGGTAGCCGAAGACCGTCTCCGGGCCCAGCAGCTTGTCGGCGTACTCCATGACCAGCCGCGTGCCGTCCACGGCGATCTGCTTGACCTGCTCCTTGGAGCCGCGGAAGACGACACGGCGGAAGGTCGGCGCGGTGGCGTTGTACAGGTGCACGGTCGCGCGGCGGGCGCCGACCAGCGACTCCACGGTGCGCTCGATCAGCTCTTCGCGCGCCTGGGTGAGGACGGAGATCGTCACGTCCTCGGGGATCGCGCCCTCTTCGATGATGGAGCGTACGAAGTTGAAGTCGGTCTCGCCGGACGAGGGGAAGCCGACCTCGATCTCCTTGTAGCCCATGCGCACCAGCAGGTCGAACATCTCGCGCTTGCGGGCGGGGGACATCGGGTCGATCAGGGCCTGGTTGCCGTCGCGCAGGTCGGTGGACAGCCAGCGGGGCGCTTTGGTGATCCGCCGGTCCGGCCACGTGCGGTCGGGGATGTCGACGGCCTCGTACGCGCCGTACTTGTGGACCGGCATCCCGGACGGCTTCTGCAACTGCGTCGCGTTGGTGATCGGCGTGGGGCGTCCAACGGGGGCGTTCATTGCGTGGGGCTCCTCGGTGTCCTGCGGAGGGGACGGCCGACGGTGTCGCTGCAGCGCCAGACTCCGCGGGGAGGGGGTCGGCCTATAACTACAGACCCTCGCCGCGGCAGCTAAGGAGGAGCAGCCCGTAACGCATGATGTGCCGCAGCCTAGCCCAGGGGCGCCGGGAGCGCCGGTCCTGTATCAGTATGCGGGACCGGTCACCGATAAGGGGTTGAGAGTGATCCTTCACTCGATTTCGTCAATCATGGTGACAAGGGGAGACGCTTGGGTTACGCAGTGCCACATTGCCGTCATGAAAGCCACGCATCCCGTTTTCTGCACCATCGTGCCGCCCCACGTCCTCGACAAGCTGGCCCGGGCCGACGACCCCGCGCTCGCGGGCCCCGCCCGGCGGACCCTCGAAGCGGACGCCGCGCAGCGCGCCCGCCGCCAGTTCGCCCCGGTGCTCGGCGCCGCGTCGGCGGCCCCGCCCGGGGACGCCGCCGCCCGCACCCCCCACCGCACCGTCCACGACGCGGAGCACCTCCAGAACCTGCCGGGCCGAAAAGCGCGCGGCGAGAGCGACGAGCCCCACCAGGACGCGACCGTCAACCGGGCGTACGCGGGTCTCGGCGCGACCTTCGAGCTGCTGCTGAAGGCGTTCGGCCGCGATTCGGTCGACGGCAACGGCCTGCCGCTCGTCGCGAGCGTCCACTACGGCGAGAACTACGGAAACGCCTTCTGGGACGGCGAGCAGATGGTCTTCGGCGACGGTGACGAGATCTTCCGCGACTTCACCCTCCCCGTGGACGTCATCGCCCACGAGCTGGCCCACGGCGTGACGCAGTACACGGCCAACCTCACGTACTTCGGCCAGTCCGGCGCGCTCAACGAGTCCGTGTCCGACGTCTTCGGCTCCCTGGTCAAGCAGTACGTCGACGACCGGAGCGCCGACCGGGCCGACTGGCTGATCGGCGCGGGCCTGCTGACCGAGCGGGTCAACGGAGTGGCCCTGCGCTCCATGAAGGCGCCCGGCACGGCGTACGACGACGACCTGCTCGGCAAGGACCCGCAGCCCGCGACCATGGACGACTACGTCCGCACCACCCGGGACAACGGCGGCGTCCACATCAACTCCGGCATCCCCAACCACGCCTTCTACCTGCTCGCCACCGCCCTCGGCGGCAAGGCGTGGGAGCGGGCGGGGCAGATCTGGTACGACACCCTGACCGCCGGGAACCTGGAGGCCGACGTGGACTTCACCGGCTTCGCCCGCGCCACCGCGGCCGCCGCGCAGGCCCGTTTCGGTGACGGTGAGGAGCGGGAGGCTCTGCTGAAAGCATGGTCCCGGGTCGGGGTGCCTACCGGCTGAGCCGTATCCGTACTAGAACGGAGAGCATGCGAATCGCGGTAAGACGTACGGGAGGCTTCGCCGGCATCGAGCGGTACGCGGAGGTGGACACCTCGGAACGGCCCGATGCCGGCGAGTGGCACGCCCTGGCCGAGTCGGCGGTCGCCGAAGGCCGGGGCACGCCGCCCGTCGGCGTACCGGACGGGTTCAGCTACCAGATCACGGTCGACGGGAGGACCGTCTACTGCGCGGACCCGCGGCTGACGGAGGCGCAGACCCGGCTCATCTCTCAGGTCCTCGAAGAAGGCGCGTGAAACCCGGCACGCCGGGACGCCGAGGACCGCACGGCGACCGCGCTCGTCGATTCGACGCGGCGCGGCCGGGCAGACCTGGTCATCAGCGCCGGCACGGTCGTCGGAGTCACCCACGCGAAGACCGCGGCCCGGCCGTTCGAGGACGCCGGGCCGCACGGCCACGAGTACGCCGTCGGCGCGACCGTCGCCGAGGCGGCCCTCAGGCAGCCGGGACCGGTCGCGACACCGACGTCCGATGTCGACGACACGACGGCATGACGAAGCTCTGCGGCAGCTGGGGGGCGACGACTGCCGCCCGCCGGCTCAGAACCCCAGCTTGCGCAGCTGCTTCGGGTCGCGCTGCCAGTCCTTCGCGACCTTCACGTGCAGGTCCAGGAAGACCGGGGTGCCCAGCAGGGCCTCGATCTGCTTGCGCGACTTCGTCCCGACGTCCTTCAGGCGCTGGCCCTTGGGGCCGATGATGATGCCCTTCTGGCTGGGACGCTCGATGTAGACGTTCGCATGGATGTCCAGCAGCGGCCTGTCCGCCGGGCGGTCCTCGCGCGGCAGCATCTCCTCGACGACGACCGCGATGGAGTGCGGCAGTTCGTCCCGTACGCCTTCGAGGGCGGCCTCGCGGATCAGCTCCGCGACCATCACCATCTCCGGCTCGTCGGTGAGGTCGCCCTCGGGGTAGAGCGGCGGGCTCTCGGGCAGCAGCGGGATCAGCAGGTCGGCGAGGAGCGAGACCTGGCTGCCGGCGACGGCGGAGACCGGGACGATCTCCTGCCACTCGAAGCCGAGCTCCTTGGAGAGCTGGTCGATGGCGATGAGCTGCTCGGCGAGCTGCTTGGAGTCGACGAGGTCGGTCTTGGTGACGATCGCGACCTTCGGCGTCTTCCTGATGCCCGCGAGCTCCTTGGCGATGAACTTGTCGCCGGGGCCGAGCTTCTGGTCGGCGGGCAGGCAGAAGCCGATCACGTCGACCTCGGCCCAGGTGGTCCGTACGACGTCGTTGAGCCGCTCGCCCAGCAGCGTGCGCGGCTTGTGGAGCCCCGGGGTGTCGACCAGGATCAGCTGCGCGTCAGGGCGGTGCACGATGCCGCGCACGGTGTGACGCGTGGTCTGCGGGCGGCTGGAGGTGATGGCCACTTTCTGGCCGACCAGAGCGTTCGTCAGGGTGGACTTGCCCGCGTTGGGGCGGCCGACGAAGCAGGCGAAGCCGGCCCGGTGGGGGGCCTCGGAAGACAGGGTGCGAGCGCTCATGCGTGCCATTCTCCCCGATGTACGCCCCGAGGCCGACCAGTGCGGCCCGGGGAACGGCCCTGCGGGGCTTTTCCCCTGCCCGCCCCTTCCCGCTGTGCCGTGTCGCGGCTCCGCCGCGCGGGGGCTCCGCTCCTCGGACGCCGGAGCGGCTGGATTCTCCAGCCGCTCCGGCGTCCGAGGACACGCCCGAAGGGCGTCCGCGGTCGTCAGCCCGCGGTGACGCTGCCCCGCAGCGCCCCGTCCGGCCCCGCCACCAGCACCGGCGTCCCGGAACCGCCCAGGTCCCGCACCGCCGCCCGGTCCTCCTCCGAAGCCGTGTCCGCTTCGGTCACGACCGCCGCCGCCTCCAGCGACTTCGCGCCGCTCGCGACGGCCATCGCGACCGCGGTACGCAGCGCGCTGAGCTTGAGGGAGTCCAGTTCGACGGTCCCGGCGACGTACGTGCGCCCCGTCTCGTCCCGTACGGCCGCCCCCTCCGGCACCCCGTTGCGGGCACGCGCGCTCCGCGCCAGCGTGATGATCTTGCGGTCCTCGGCGTCGAGCTCGGCGCTCGGAGTGGTCTCAGTCATGCCCAGAGCATAGGGAGCGGACCCCGGTCATCCCGCGACCGGGTACATCGACCCGCGCCGCCCCTCCGGCGAGGCCAGCCACTCCGGTTTCGCCGCCGTGTCCGCCGCCGGGAGCGGTGTGTGCAGCACGATCGCCAGGTCGGGGCGGGCCGGGACCCGCAGCTGGGCCGCCTCCATGACCAGCGTGCCGACGACGGGGTACGCATCGTGCTGGTCGCGGCGGTGGCGGTGGGTGTGGGGCTGCGGAGGCGGAAGCAGGGGCTCAGGCCCGGTCGAGCCGCAGGCGCTCCGCCTTCGGGAGGCCGGCCACCACCAGGTCGTACGAGTCCTCGATCAGCTCTCGGACCATGCGGTCCGGGAGCTTCCCGTCGACGGTGACCGTGTTCCAGTGGCGCTTGTTCATGTGCCACCCGGGGACGATCTCCTCGTGCTCCTCGCGGAGCCTCAGGGCGATCTCCGGGTCGCACTTGAGATTGACCGTGAGCGGTTCGGCGTCCAGCGCGCCGAGCGCGAAGAGCTTCCCGAGGACCTTGAAGACGGAGATCTCGGGGCCGAAGGGAAATTCCTCGGCCGCCCCGTCGAAGTCCAGACAGAACGCCCTGAGCTCCTGCGGCGTCATGCCGCCTCCTTCTTCTCCTCCGGCTCCACCAGCACTGTGACGATCTTGTTGCGACGGCCGGCCGGGGACTCGGCGGTCAGGCGCAGCGCGCGCCCGTCGGGCAGGTCCACCGTCACGGACGCGCCCGCGATCGGCACCCGGCCGAGCGCCTTGGCGAGCAGCCCGCCGACCGTCTCCACGTCCTCGTCGTCGAACTCGTCGAAGCCGAAGAGCTCGCCGAGGTCGCCGATGTCGAGCCGGGCGGTCACCCGGTAGCAGCCGTCGTCCAGCTCCTCGACGGGCGGCAGTTCGCGGTCGTACTCGTCGGTGATCTCGCCGACGATCTCCTCGAGGATGTCCTCGATGGTGACGATGCCGGCCGTGCCGCCGTACTCGTCGATGACGACGGCGACGTGGTTGCGCTCCTGCTGCATCTCGCGCAGCAGGTCGCCCGCGTTCTTCGTGTCGGGGACGAAGACGGCGGGACGCATCGCGGTGGAGACCAGCTCGGACTCGGAGTCGCGGTTGATGTGGGTCTTCCTGACCAGGTCCTTGAGGTAGACGATGCCGACGATGTCGTCCTCGTTCTCGCCGGTCACCGGTATGCGGGAGAAACCGGAGCGCAGGGCGAGGGTGAGGGCCTGGCGGATCGTCTTGAAGCGCTCGATGGAGACCAGGTCGGTCCTGGGGACCATGACCTCGCGCACGAGCGTGTCGCCGAGCTCGAAGACGGAGTGCACCATGCGGCGCTCGTCGTCCTCGATCAGGGACTCCTGCTCGGCCAGGTCGACCATCGCGCGCAGCTCGGCCTCGCTGGCGAAGGGGCCCTTGCGGAAGCCCTTGCCGGGGGTGAGCGCGTTGCCGATGAGGATCAGCAGCTGCGGGACCGGCCCCATGATCCGGGCCAGCGGGAGCAGGACGTACGCGGAGGCGGTCGCCGTGTTCATGGGGTGCTGGCGGCCGATGGTGCGCGGGGAGACGCCCACGGCGACGTACGAGACGAGGACCATCACCACGATGGCGACGGTGAGCGCCTCCCAGGTCTCGTCGAACTCCCGCAGGCAGGCGTACGTGACGAGGACCCCGGCGGCCATCTCGCAGGCCACCCGCATCAGCAGGGCCACGTTCAGGTAGCGGGTCGGGTCGGAGGCGACCTGCGCCAGCCGGGCGCCGCCGCGCCGGCCCGACCGTACGGCCTCGGCGGCCCGGAAGGTGGAGACACGGGCGATGCCGGCCTCGGCGCAGGCCGCCAGCCAGGCGACCACGACGAGGAGGACCGCGCCCGTGATCAGCTGCGCGGTCATGAAACGGTCGGCGCGGGGGACGGGCCGGTCAGGCCCTTCTCCGACCGCCAGCCGTCCACGATCGCCGCCTGGAGGCCGAACATCTCGGCCTTCTCGTCCGGCTCCTCGTGGTCGTAGCCGAGCAGGTGCAGCACTCCGTGGACGGTGAGGAGCTGGAGCTCCTCGTCCATGGAGTGCTGCGTCTCGGCGTCCTCGCCCTGCTTCTTGGCGACCTCGGGACAGAGCACGATGTCACCGAGGAGCCCCTGCGGGGGCTCCTCGTCGTCCTTGGACGGCGGACGCAGTTCGTCCATCGGGAAGGACATGACATCGGTCGGGCCCGGCAGATCCATCCACTGGATGTGGAGCTGCTCCATGGCGGCCGTGTCCACGACGATCACCGAGAGCTCGGAGAGCGGGTGGATCCGCATCCGGGCGAGTGCGTAGCGGGCGATGTCGAGGATCGCCTGCTCGTCGACCTCGGTTCCGGACTCGTTGTTGACATCGATCGACATGGTGCTGGTTCTACCCCTGCTCGTCCGTCACAGCCCTTTTTGGCTGTCGTCGTACTTCTCGTACGCGTCGACGATACGGCCGACCAGCTTGTGCCGGACCACGTCCTGCGACGTGAGGCGGGAGAAGTGCACGTCGTCGAGGCCCTCCAGGATGCCCTGCACCTGACGCAGACCGCTCTTGGTCCCGCCGGGCAGGTCGACCTGGGTGATGTCGCCCGTGATGACGATCTTCGAGTCGAAGCCGAGCCTCGTCAGGAACATCTTCATCTGCTCGGCGCTGGTGTTCTGCGCCTCGTCGAGGATGATGAACGCGTCGTTGAGGGTCCGACCCCGCATGTACGCCAGTGGGGCGACCTCGATCGTGCCCGCCGCCATCAGGCGCGGGATCGAGTCGGGGTCGATCATGTCGTGCAGGGCGTCGTAGAGCGGGCGCAGGTAGGGGTCGATCTTCTCGTAGAGCGTGCCGGGCAGGAAGCCGAGCCGCTCGCCCGCCTCGACGGCGGGCCTGGTCAGGATGATCCGGTTGACCTGCTTGGACTGCAGGGCCTGGACCGCCTTGGCCATGGCGAGGTAGGTCTTGCCCGTACCGGCGGGGCCGATGCCGAAGACGACCGTGTGCTTGTCGATGGCGTCGACGTACCGCTTCTGGTTGAGCGTCTTGGGGCGGATGGTGCGGCCGCGGCTGGAGAGGATGTTCTGGGTGAGCACCTCGGCCGGGGTCTCGGTGACCGCTTCCCCGACGCCGTCCGCCGCTCTGAGCATGGCGATCGATCGTTCCACTGAGTCCTCCGTCATCGGCTGTCCGGTGCGGAGCACCAGCATCATCTCGGCCAGCAAACGCTGGACCAGGGCGACCTCCGTCGCGTCACCGGTCGTGCTGACCTCGTTCCCCCTGACGTGGATGTCCACGCCGGGGAACGCCTTCTCGATCACGCGCAACAGGGAATCGCTGGAACCCAGAACCATCACCATGGGGTGCCTGTCCGGGACGGTGAACTGGGCGCGGGCCTGTGGCTGTGTGGGTGTCTGAGTCATGGGCCGGCACTATGGCCTGCGCATACCTCCTGTTGCAGGGTTCTCGCCGATCGACAACCTCTGGAACATCAAGCGTACGTCGGTGCACCGACAAGGCCGAGAGTTTTTCGGCGTGGCAGCTCACGCCGTCCTGCGGAAGCCGATCGTCGGGACCGCCCTGCGCAGGGGCCACACGCGGGCCGCCGCGGCCGGCAGCAGTTCGTCCAGGAAGGCGTAGCGGCGCAGTGCCTGGGGGTTCTGCCCGTCGAGCGCCTGCACCCGCTCCCACCAGCCCGCGACCTCCGACCAGCCGGGCGCCGACAGCGACCCGCCGAACTCCTGCACCGACAGGGCGGCGGTCAGCCCGGCGAAGGCCAGGCGGTCGGCGAGCGGCCAGCCCGCGAGCGTACCGGTGACGAATCCGGCGACGAAGACGTCACCGGCTCCGGTCGGATCGAGCGCCTCGACGTCGATGGCGGGGACCTCGGCGGTCTCCCCGGTCGAGCCGTCCACGGCGTACGCGCCCTCCGCGCCCAGCGTGACCACCGCGACCGGCACCTTGTCGGCCAGGGCGCGGGCGGCGGCGCGCGGGCAGCCGGTGCGGGTGTAGCGCATCGCCTCCTCGGCGTTGGGCAGGAACGCCTCGCAGTGCTCCAGGTCGGTGAGGCCCGCCAGGTCCCAGCGGCCCGTCTCGTCCCAGCCCACGTCGGCGAAGATCTTGGCGCCGCGGCGGGCGGCCGAGGCGATCCACTCCTCGGTGCGGCCGGGGGTGAGGGCGGCGACGGCGGCCCGCGCACGGGGCGGGCAGTCGGGGAAGGGGCCGGGTTCGGCGGGCGGCGGGGCCTCGTGGCCGTGGGACACCATGGTCCGCTCGCCCTCGTACGCCATGGAGACGGTGACCGGTGAGTGCCAGCCGGGCACGGTCCGGGACATGTCCAGGTCGATGCCCTCGCCGTCGGCGAGCGCGTCCCAGCAGTACTCCCCGTAGTGGTCGTCGCCGAAGGCGGCGGCCAGCGACGTGTGCAGGCCGAGCCGGGCCAGCGCGGTGGCCATGTTGGCGACGCCGCCGGGGCTGGAGCCCATGCCGCGCGCCCAGGACTCGGTGCCGCGCACGGGAGCGCTGTCGAGGCCGGTGAAGATGATGTCGAGGAAGACCGTGCCGGTGAGGAACACGTCGCAGCGGGGGCCGTCGGGGGCACGGAGTCCGTCCAGCGGATCGAGGTGCGTGGCCCCCTCCTGCTGCCCGGTGTGGTCGGTCGTCGCCGCGTGCTTTCTCACCGTGCTCACCCTGTGCTCCCGTGGTGTGGTGCGGATTCAGGCCAGTGTGCCCGATACGCGCCCACGGGGCCCGCGGTCGTGCGACGGCGCTTCCCCACGGCCGGCGGAGCGGCACGGACGCCGTCCGTTCCCCGTGGCCTCCGGTCCCGCCCGAGGCGGTCCGCCGGGCGCGGTTCGACTTCCCGCCCCCGCTCGGAAAGTATGGGGCCGCTGATCAACTCTCTGCCGGCTGCGGACCGCGCCGTTTGTCCGTATCGCCCGGCTCCTGGAACACCCCGGAGGTATCTCGCCGTGAGCTTTGGCGACCCCAACAACCCCTACGCACAGCAGCCGCCGCAGGGCCAGCCCGCCGGCTACGGCTACCCGCAGCAGGGCCAGCCCGCCGGCGGCTACGGCCACCCGCAGCAGGCCCCGCAGGGCGTACCGCCGCAGGGCATGCCTCCGCAGTACGGGTACCCGCAGCAGTCTCCCTACGGGGCCTACCCGCCGGCCGGCATGCCGGGCATGCCGGGAGCCGGCATGCCTCCGCTGGCCAACTGGGGACAGCGGGTCGGCGCCTACCTGCTCGACATGCTGATCATCGTCGGTCCGATGTACGCGCTGGGCTTCATCGACCTCGCCGGCAGCCAGGACCCGTCCAGCCCGGGTGTCTTCGGCCTCATCGGCATGCTGTACGCCTTCGCAATGGGCATCTTCCAGCTCTACAAGGAGGGCAGGACCGGCCAGACCATCGGCAAGAAGGCCCTCGGGATCAGCCTCCGCCGGGAGAGGGACGGCGTCCCCCTCGGCTTCGGCATGGCCTTCGTCCGCAAGCTGGCCCACTTCCTGGACAGCATCGCGTGCTACCTGGGCTGGCTGTGGCCGCTGTGGGACGACAAGAAGCAGACCTTCGCCGACAAGGTGTGCAGCACCGTCGTCATCCAGGTGGGCAGGGGCTGAGCGCACCGCGCCCGCCGCTCCCGCGCCGTTCCGCGTCCGGAGGGCGTGACCCCCGCCGAGGCGGGGATCACGCCCTCCGGGCCGTCCGGCCCCGCCCCTTACGGGAAGACGTACGCGTCGACCTCGGCGAGGTACGCCGCCCTGCGCTCCTCGTCGTGGTCGAGGAAGGCCGCCAGGAAGGAGTTGCGGGCGATCTCGCGCAACTGCTCCTGGCCGAGACCGAGCGCCTCGTGCACCGCGTGGAAGGTGTCGCCGACGTAGCCCCCGAAGTAGGCGGGGTCGTCGGAGTTCACGGTGACCAGCAGTCCGGCCGCCATCATCTCCTTCAGCGGGTGCTCCTCCAGGATGTCGATGGCCCGCAGCCGTACGTTGGACAGCGGGCACAGCGTCAGCGGCACCCGGTCCCGCACCAGCCGCTCGACGAGCTCCGGGTCCTCCATGGAGCGCAGCCCGTGGTCGACGCGCTCGACACCGAGGACGTCCAGAGCCTCCCAGACGTACGCCGGCGGGCCCTCCTCCCCCGCGTGCGCGACCTTGCGCAACCCCAGCGCGGCGGCCGCCTCGTACACCTCACGGAACTTCGACGGCGGGTTGCCGACCTCCGCCGAGTCCAGGCCGACGGCCGCGATCCGGTGCAGGTACGGCTTGGCGGCGTCCAGGGTCTCCAGCGCCGACTCGGCGGACTGGTCGCGCAGGAAGCACATGATCAGCTGTGTGGAGATCCCGTGCCGTTCCTCGCTCCTGTCCAGGGCGCGGGCCAGGCCCCCGACGACCGTGCCGATCTCCACCCCGCGCGCGGTGTGCGCCTGCGGGTCGAAGAAGATCTCCGCGTGCCGTACGCCCTGTCCTGCCGCCCGCGCCAGGTAGGCGTCGGCGAGCCGGTCGAAGTCGTCCTCGGTGCGCAGGACGGCCATGAGCGCGTAGTACAGGTCGAGGAAGGACTGGAGGTCGTCGAAGAGGTAGGCGCGGCGGAGCTCCTCGGTGGTGGCGTAGGGCAGTTCCACGCCGTTGCGGGCGGCGAGCTCGAAGGCCAGCTCGGGTTCGAGGGTGCCTTCGATGTGGAGGTGGAGTTCGGCCTTGGGGAGGTGCATGGGGGGTCTTCTCGTTCAGGGGTTCACGGGTGGCGCTTGGGCAGGGGGACCCGCAGCAGGTCGGCGGCGACGGTCAGTTCACCGTCGAAACCGGCCGCGCGGGCCTGGCGTTCGAAGACTTCGGGGTCGCTGTAGCGCTGCGAGAAGTGGGTGAGGACGAGGTGGCGCACGCCGGCGTCGCGCGCCGCCCGGGCCGCCTGGCCCACGGTCAGATGGCCGTGTTCGACGGCCATCTGCTCGTCCTCGTCGAGGAAGGTCGACTCGATGACGAGCATGTCGCAGCCCTCGGCGAGGGCGTACACCCCGTCACAGAGCCGGGTGTCCATGACGAACGCGAAACGCTGCCCGCGCCGCACCTCGCTGACCTGGTCGAGCGTGACACCGCCGAGCTCCCCCTCGCGCTGGATGCGACCGACGTCGGGGCCCTTGATGCCGTGCTCGGCGAGCAGCCCGGGCAGCATGCGGCGCCCGTCGGGTTCGGTGAGCCGGTAGCCGTACGACTCCACGGGGTGCGAGAGCCTGCACGCGTCGAGGACGTACGACGGGCCGGTGGACACCGGTCCGTCGGCGGCGACCGGCGCCTCGGTCAGCCGCACCGTCTCGCGGTAGGCCGTGGCGTACCGCAGGCGGTCGAAGAAGCGCTGCCCGCTCGCCGGGTAGTGCGCGGTGACGGGGTGCGGGACGCGGTCGAGGTTGATGCGCTGGATCACCCCGGCGAGACCGAGCGAGTGGTCGCCGTGGAAGTGGGTGACACAGATCCGGTTGATGTCGTGCGCGGCCACGCCGGCCCGCAGCATCTGGCGCTGGGTCCCCTCACCGGGATCGAAGAGGATGCCCTCGCCGTCCCAGCGCAGGAAGTAACCGTTGTGGTTGCGGTGCCGGGTGGGGACCTGGCTGGCGGTGCCGAGGATCACGAGTTCTCGTACGGACACAGGAACTGCCTTACCCGGGAGGCCAGTTGAGGCCGCGTCCGCCGAGGACATGGGCGTGCGCGTGGAAGACGGTCTGGCCCGCGCCCGAGCCGGTGTTGAAGACGACGCGGTAGCCGGTCCGGTCGACCTTCTCGTCCTCGGCGACCCTGCCGGCCTCGGCCAGCACGTCCGCGAGGACCTGCGGCTCGGCGGCGGCCAGCGAGGCGGCGTCCGGGTGGTGCGCCTTGGGGATGACCAGGACGTGCGTCGGGGCCTGGGGGTTGATGTCGCGGAACGCGACGGTCGTGTCCGTCTCACGGACGACCGTCGCGGGCACCTCACCTGTGGCGATCTTGCAGAACAGGCAGTCCGCCTGCGGTTGTCCCGTCATGGTCCCGGCCTCCTCGGATACGGCTGGATCAGCGTGTGCTGATGTGCTGATGTAGTGATCGAGTATGGCCGCATGCTATCCGCCCGCGCCGCGGCCACGGGGCGGGAAATGTCCCGTCAGGACCAGCGGCCGGTGCGCCCCAGCAGCAGCGCGGCGGCCGCCGTGCCGGCCGTCGACGTACGCAGCACACTGCGCCCCAGCCGGTACGGTTCGGCCCCGGCTCCGGCGAAGACCGCCAACTCCTCCGGGGACACGCCCCCTTCGGGCCCCACGACGAGCACGATGGAACCCGCGTCGGGGAGGTCCGCGGTGGCCAGCGTCCCGCTGCCCGCCGACGGGTCCTCGTGCAGTACGGCCGCGAAGTCCGCCGTGGCCACGAGCGCGGCGGCCTGCCGGGTCGTCAGCGCGTCCGCGATCTCGGGGAAGCGCAGCCTGCGCGACTGCTTGCCCGCCTCGCGCGCGGTGGCCCGCCACTTGGCGAGGGACTTGGCGCCCCGGTCGCCGCGCCACTGCGTGATGCAGCGCGACGCCTGCCACGGCACGATCGCGTCGACGCCGGTCTCCGTCATGGTCTCGACGGCCACCTCACCGCGGTCGCCCTTGGGCAGTGCCTGTACGACGGTGATGCGCGGGGACGGCTCCGGCTCCGCCGTCACGTCCGTCACCTCGACGACGAGCCGGTCCTTGCCCTCGGCGGCCACCACCACGGCCACCGCTCCCGTGCCGCGCCCGTCCGTCAGCACGACGTCCTCGCCCGCGTGCAGCCGCCGCACCGAGACGGCGTGCCGCCCCTCGGGACCTTCCAGTACGTACGGCCCCTTCGCCGGTACGGCGTCGACGACGAACACCGGCGCCGTCATGCCGCACCGCCCGCGCCGCGCAGGGCCAGCGCCGCGCGGGCCGCGTCGGTCTCGGCCGCGAGGACGTCGACCAGCCGCCCGGCGGGCATCTCGCGCGCCATCCGGTGCCCCTGCCCCGCCCACAGCGCCATGCCCTGGGGGTCGCCCGCCTTGGCCGCGGCCTTGCGCAGGCCGGAGGTGATGTGGTGCACCTGGGGGTAGGCGGCGGGGGCGTACGGGCCGTGCTCACGCATGAAGCGGTTCACCAGGCCACGGGCAGGGCGTCCCGAGAAGGCCCGGGTGAGTTCCGTGCGGACGAACAGCGGGTTGGTCATGGCCTGCTTGTGCAGGACATTGGCACCGGACTCGGGGCAGACCAGGAACGCCGTGCCGAGCTGCGCCGCGTCCGCGCCCAGCGCGAGGACCGCGGCGATCTGTGCGCCGCGCATCAGGCCGCCCGCCGCGACGATCGGCAGCTGCACGGTCTCGCGCACCTGCGTGATGAGGGAGAGCAGGCCGATGCCCGCGCCGTCGTTCTGGGGGTCGTCGCGGTGCGTCCCCTGGTGGCCGCCGGCCTCGATGCCCTGGACGCACACGGCGTCGGCGCCGCTCCACTGCGCGGCCTGGGCCTCTTCGGGCGTGGTGACGGTCACGACGGTGAGGGTGCCGGCCTTCGCGAAGGAGTCGAGGACGGGGCGGGCGGGGCAGCCGAAGGTGAAGGAGACGACGGGGACGGGATCGTCGAGGAGGATGGCGAGCTTGGCTTCGTAGCCGTCGTCGGTGCAGTTGTCGGATTCGCCGAGGGGGGTTTCGTACCAGTCGGCCTCACCGGCGAGCTGGTGACGGTAGACCTCCACGGAGGCCGGGTCCACGTGGCTCGGCTGCGGCATGAAGAGATTGACGCCGAAGGGCCGGCCGGTCAGGCCCCGCAGCTGCTTGATCTCCTCGTACATGCCGTCCGCGGTCTTGTACCCGGCGGCGAGGAACCCGAGACCGCCGGCGTCACAGACGGCGGCGGCGAGCTGAGGACTGGAGGCGCCGCCCGCCATGGGGGCCTGCACGATCGGATAACGGAAAAGATCGGTCAGTGCGGAGGACATGAACGCATAGTTTCATGCCCTCCGCACTGCGCCGAATCGAGGCTTCCGGCCCTTGGCGGGCGCGCGCCTACCGCCCGTTGAACGCATCCTTCAAGCGCGAGAACAGACCCTGCTGCCCGGGCTGGAACTGGCCCGTCGGGCGCTCCTCGCCGCGCAGCTTCGCGAGCTGGCGCAGCAGGTCCTCCTGCTGCGGGTCCATCTTCGTGGGGGTCAGCACCTCCACGTGCACGATCAGGTCGCCGCGGCCGCCGCCCCGCAGGTGCGTGACACCGCGCCCGTGCAGCGGGATCGACTGGCCGGACTGCGTGCCCGGACGGACGTCGATCTCCTCCGTCCCGTCGAGCGTCTCCAGCGGGCACTTCGTGCCCAGCGCCGCCGCCGTCATCGGGATGGTAACCGTGCAGTGCAGGTCGTCGCCGCGCCGCTGGAACACCGCGTGCGGCAGCTCGTGGATCTCGACGTACAGGTCGCCGGCGGGGCCGCCGCCGGGGCCGACCTCGCCCTCGCCCGCGAGCTGGATCCGCGTGCCGTTGTCGACACCGGCCGGGATCTTGACCGTCAGCGTCCGGCGCGAGCGCACACGCCCGTCACCGGCGCACTCCGGGCACGGGGTCGGTACGACCGTGCCGAAGCCCTGGCACTGCGGGCAGGGGCGCGAGGTCATGACCTGGCCCAGGAAGGACCGGGTGACCTGCGAGACCTCACCGCGGCCGCGGCACATGTCGCAGGTCTGGGCGGAGGTGCCGGGAGCGGCGCCCTCGCCCGAGCACGTCGTACACACGACGGCCGTGTCGACCTGGATGTCCTTGGTCGTGCCGAAGGCCGCCTCGTTGAGGTCGATCTCCAGCCGGATCATCGCGTCCTGGCCGCGCCGCGTGCGCGACCTCGGGCCGCGCTGCGACGCCGTTCCGAAGAACGCGTCCATGATGTCCGAGAAGTTCCCGAAGCCGCCCTGGCCGAAGCCGCCGGCTCCGCCGCCCGCCTGCGAGAGCGGGTCGCCGCCGAGGTCGTAGACCTGCTTCTTCTGCGGGTCCGACAACACCTCGTAGGCGGCGTTGATCTCCTTGAAGCGTTCCTGCGTCTTGGGGTCGGGATTCACGTCCGGGTGGAGCTCGCGCGCCAGCCGCCGGAATGCCTTCTTGATCTCGTCCTGGGATGCGTCGCGGCGTACGCCGAGTACGGCGTAGTAGTCGGTGGCCACTTACGACTCCGCCAGGATCTGTCCGACGTAACGTGCCACTGCGCGTACCGCTCCCATCGTTCCGGGGTAGTCCATGCGGGTCGGTCCGACCACGCCGAGTTTGGCGACTGCTTCGTCGCCCGAACCGTAGCCGACCGCGACGACGGACGTGGAGCTGAGCCCCTCATGGGCGTTCTCGTGCCCGATTCGTACGGTCATGCCCGAGTCCGTTGCCTCACCCAGCAGCTTGAGGAGCACGACCTGCTCCTCCAGCGCCTCCAGCACCGGCCGGATGGTGAGGGGGAAATCATGTCCGAAGCGGGTGAGATTGGCGGTACCGCCGATCATCAGCCGCTCCTCGGTCTCCTCGACCAGAGTCTCCAGGAGGGTGGAAAGAACCGTCGCAACGGTTCCCCGGTCCTCCTTGTCGAAGGATTCGGGGAGGTCCTGCACCAGCTGCGGTACGTCCGCGAATCGGCGTCCCACGACCCGGCTGTTGAGCCGGGCCCGCAGGTCCGCCAGGGACGTCTCGCCGAAGGGCGCGGGGCAGTCGATCATGCGCTGCTCGACCCGTCCGGTGTCCGTGATGAGCACGAGCATCAGGCGGGCGGGGGCCAGCGGGAGGAGTTCCACGTGCCGCACCGTCGAACGGGTCAGCGACGGGTACTGCACCACGGCGACCTGCCGGGTCAGCTGCGCGAGCAGCCGGACCGTACGGGCCACCACGTCGTCGAGGTCGACCGCTCCGTCCATGAAGTTCTGGATGGCGCGGCGCTCGGGCGACGACAGGGGCTTGACGCCCGCGAGCTTGTCGACGAACAGGCGGTAGCCCTTGTCCGTCGGGATGCGCCCGGCACTCGTGTGCGGCTGGGCGATGAAGCCCTCGTCCTCCAGGACGGCCATGTCGTTGCGGACCGTGGCCGGGGAGACGCCGAGCTTGTGCCGCTCGGTGAGCGCCTTGGAGCCGACGGGTTCCTCGGTGCCCACGTAGTCCTGGACGATGGCGCGCAGCACCTCGAGTCTGCGTTCGCTGAGCATCGCGCACACCTCCAGCTGTCGATCGTTGGCGCCTGCCTGGCACTCGCTGCGGGGGAGTGCCAGCAATCCCCCGGGCCAGTGTACGGCGGCGAGGTGCATACCTAGCAAGGGCGGCCGGTCACCTTACCCCGCGACGGCCCTGTTCAGCGGGCGGGGGCCCCGGGGATGGGACTAGCGTCGCGGTATGGACGTCAGTTGGGAAGAGGCAGGCTGGGAACGGCTCGCACCGGGGGTGGGACGGCGGCGCATGCCGGTCTGGGACGCGACGGTGGGCCTGGTGACCGGGGACGACGAGGGCTGCGG
Organism: Streptomyces sp. Wb2n-11; assembly: GCF_001049855.1. NCBI lineage: Bacteria > Bacillati > Actinomycetota > Actinomycetes > Kitasatosporales > Streptomycetaceae > Streptomyces > Streptomyces sp. Wb2n-11. The sequence continues at coordinate 4,743,031 of NZ_CVPB01000001.1, read as the reverse complement.
CTCCGCGCTGCTGATCGACACGGGAGCGACACTGCGCGAGGGTGCGGAGCTCCGCGCCCAGGCACAGCGGCTTCTGGGCCCCCGCCGGAGAGTGACGCATATCGCTCTCACCCACCCCCACTTCGACCACGTCCTGGGCACGGCCGCGTTCGCGGGAACCGAGGTGTACGGAGCGGTCGGCGTCGACGAACTGCTGCGGCGGGAGCGGGATGCGGTGCGGGACGACGCCGTGCGGCACGGGGTCGACCGGGGCGCGGCGGCGGAGGCGGCGGACGTCCTGGTCGCGCCGCACCACATGGTCTGCGGTGAGTGGACGCTGGACCTGGGCGGCGGCCGCCAGGTGCTGCTGGCGAACGTCGGCCCCGGACACAGCGGTCACGATCTGGCGGTACTGGTGCCGGGCAGTCCCGAGGTCGTCTTCTGCGGCGACCTGGTGGAGGAGTCGGGCACTCCCCAGGCCGGCCCGGACGCCCACCCGTCCCACTGGCCGGCGGCCCTGGACCGGCTGCTGGCGCTGGGCGGCGAGAGGGCGGCGTACGTGCCGGGGCACGGGGCGGTGGTGGACGCGGCGTACGTCCGCGCGCAACGCGACGCGCTGGCGGCCCGTTTCGCCGTGTGACGAAGCGCACCGGACCGGCGCACCGGACTATCGTCGGCCGAATGCGCAGCCGACAGTACGGGCCCGATCTCACCCCGCCGTGGAAGAAGACCGCCCCCGTCCCCGAAGTCCCCGCCGAGGCCGATCTTGTCGTGGAGGAGGTCACCACCGGTTTCTGCGGTGCGGTGATCCGGTGCGAGAAGACGGCGCAAGGGCCGGTCGTGACCCTGGAGGACCGCTTCGGGAAGCACCGGGTGTTCCCGATGCGGCCGCGCGGCTTCCTCCTGGAGGGCCGCGTCGTCACCCTGGTGCGCCCGGCCTCCGCCGCTCCGGTCCGGCCCGCCCGTACGGCGTCGGGTTCGGTGGCCGTGCCGGGGGCGCGGGCGAGGGTGGCGCGGGCCGGGCGGATCTACGTCGAGGGGCGCCACGACGCGGAACTGGTCGAGCGGGTCTGGGGCGACGACCTGCGCATCGAGGGCGTGGTCGTCGAGTACCTGGAGGGCGTCGACGATCTCCCGGCGATCGTCGCGGACTTCGCCCCGGCCCCGGACGCGCGGCTCGGTGTCCTGGTCGACCACCTGGTGCCGGGCTCGAAGGAGTCCCGTATCGCGGCGCAGGTCACGGGCGCGAACGTCCTGGTCGTCGGCCACCCGTACATCGACGTGTGGGAGGCGGTGAAGCCGTCCGCGGTGGGCATCGGGGCCTGGCCGGTGGTCCCGCGGGGCCAGGACTGGAAGACGGGCGTGTGCCGGGCGCTGGGCTGGCCGGAGAACACGGGGGCGGCGTGGCAGCGGATCCTGGCGTCGGTCCGTTCGTACCGGGATCTGGAGCCGGCGCTGCTGGGGCGGGTGGAGGAGCTGATCGACTTCGTTACGGCGCCGCCCGGCGCGTGACGGGGACGTGACGGGGGTACGGGCCGCCCCTTCCCGCTGGGACCTTGTGCGGCTCCGCCGCGTGAGGGGCTCGGTCCGAGCCCCTCACGCGGTTGAGGACACGCCCGGAGGGGGCTGGGGGCCCGGGGGGTGCCCGGGGGGTGCCCGGGGGGTGGGGTGCCCGGTACCGGGAGGCGCGGGTGGGGGAACGGCGCCGTCGGCACCCCCGCACCCGCGCCCCGGGTCAGTCCACCAGGTCCCGGACCACCGCGTCCGCCAGCAGCCGCCCCCGCAGCGTCAGGACCGCCCGCCCCTCGCCGAACGGCCCGCCCGCCAGCAGCCCGTCCGCCAGCGCCCGCTCCGCCGCCGCCAGCCCCGCCGGGGCCAGCAGGGACAGCGGGCAGCCGTCCGCGAGCCGCAGTTCCAGCAGGATGCGCTCCACGCGCCGGTCCTCCGCCGGGAGCACCTCGCGCCCGGCTCCGGGCGAGCGTCCGTCCCCCAGCGCCTGCGCGTACGCGCCCGGGTGCTTGACGTTCCACCACCGCACCCCGCCCACGTGGCTGTGGGCGCCCGGACCCGCGCCCCACCAGTCCGCCCCGCGCCAGTACAGCTCGTTGTGCAGGCACCGCGCCGCGTCCGAAGTGGCCCAGTTCGAGACCTCGTACCATTCGAAGCCCGCCGCCGACAGCGCGGACTCCGTCATCAGGTACCGGTCGGCGTGTACGTCGTCGTCCGTCATCGGCACCTCGCCCCGCCGGATCCGCCGCGCCAGCTGCGTTCCCTCCTCCACGATCAGGGCGTACGCGCTGACGTGGTCGGGGCCGGCTCCGACCGCCGCGTCCAGCGACGCCTGCCAGTCCGCGTCGGACTCCCCCGGTGTGCCGTAGATCAGGTCGAGGTTCACGTGCTCGAAGCCCGCCGCCCGCGCCTCCGCGACGCACGCCTCCGGCCGCCCGGGCGTGTGCGTACGGTCCAGGATCTTCAGCACGTGCTGCTTCGCGCTCTGCATCCCGAACGAGATCCGGTTGAAGCCGCCCTCCCGCAGCTCCTCCAGATACGCCGGATTCACCGACTCCGGATTCGCCTCGGTGGTGATCTCCGCGTCGTCCGCGAGCCCGAACTCGTCCCGGATCGCTCCCAGCATCCGTACGAGGTCCCCGGCCGCCAGCAGCGTCGGCGTCCCCCCGCCCACGAAGACGGTCCGTACCGGCCGGGGGTCGTCGCCGAGGACCTTGCGGGCCAGGCGCACCTCCTCCAGCAGGGTGTCCGCGTAGTTGTCGCGCGAGGCCAGCGCACCGCCCGAGCCGCGCAGCTCGGTCGCCGTGTAAGTGTTGAAGTCGCAGTAGCCGCAGCGCGTCGCGCAGTACGGAACGTGCAGGTAGAAGCCGAGCGGCCGCTCGGCCGCGCCGACCAGGGCGTGCGGCGGCAGCGCCCCGTCTTCGGGCATGGGCTCACCGTCGGGCAGTACAGAAGGCATGCCCCCATTGTCACAGCTCCGGTCACATCGCCTGGAGGACGAGCAGCGCCAGGTCGTCGTCGGGCGGCGTCGGCGAGAAGTCGTGCACCTCGCGCATGATCCTTTCTGCGACCCCCTGCGCGCTCAGCCCCACGCACCGCCCCAGCGCCGCCGCCAGCCCGTCCGCGTCGTCGAACATGCGCCGCCCGGAGCGCCGCTCGGTCACGCCGTCCGTGACACAGAGCAGGGTGTCGCCCGCTTCCAGGACGAAGGTCTCGCTCTCGTACGTGACGCCGTCGACGACCCCGAGCAGCATCTGGGAGGCTGCGGCGGGCCGCACGCTCCCGTCGGGCCGCAGGAGGAGCGGCAGCGGATGCCCCGCGCAGGCGAGCGTGCAGCGCGCCCCGCCGCCGTCCTCGGCCGCGAACGGCACCAGCTCGCCGTACAGGAGCGAGAGGAAGCGGGGCTGCGGCGCTTCCCACAGCCCGGCCGCCGCCCCGGCACCGGCCGCTCCCGTGATGCCGGCCCCGGGTGCCACGGGTGCCACGGCGGCCGCTGCCGCCGCCAGTCTGGCCGTGGCTTCCGCCGTCTCGACCGCGTCGTCCAGCAGCAGCCCGTTGAGCCGGCCGAGGACCTCGCCGACCGCCCGGCCCTCGCGCGCGAGCAGCCGCAGCCAGGGCCTGACGAGACCGGTGACGACCGCCGCCTCGGGTCCGTTGCCCTGGACGTCGCCGAGCGAGAAGGACCAGCTGCCGCTCGCGCCGGGGAAGACGTCGTAGAAGTCGCCGCCCGCGACGCCCTGCCCGCGCGGCTCGTACACGAGGGCCTTCGCGACACCCGGGATGTCGGCCATCTGTCCCGGCAGCAGGGCCCGCTGCAGGACGCGGCTGATGGTGGCCTGCCGGGTGTACTGGCGGGCGGCGGCGACGGCGAGGGCGACCCGGCGTACGAAGTCCTCGATGAGGCCGGTCACCTCGTCCGGCATCCGGGTCACCCCCGCCTGCCCCAGCACCAGCGTCCCGAGCCCGCGTCCGCCCGCGATCAGCCGGTACGCGACCGCGGCGCCGTCGCTGCCGTCCGTATCGCCCGGGGCGGGCCACGGCACGGGCACCGGCCCGCCGCGCGCGGAGCCGGGCGCCCGGGGCGGCTCCTTCTCGACACACCTGCGCAGTTCCTCGATGCTGCTCTCGCGCTGGTGCCAGACGCGGGCGAGCCGCGGCGCGGCGCCCTCCTCCTCCAGCCACACCGCGCACCAGTCCGCGAGCCTCGGCACGAGGAGCTGGGCGGCGAGCGCCGCGATCATGTCCTCGTCGAACTGGCCCGTCAGGAGGTCGGACGCCTCGGCGAGGAAGGAGAGCGCGCCCCGGTTGATCCAGTCGCTGTCGTACTCGCGCGCCGTCCGCCGCGGCACGGGCGCCAGGATCTCGGCGGCGCGCAGCCCGCGCTGCAGGGCCTGGCCGGCGCTGTCCGCCGGTCCGGCCGGCAGGGCCGGGTGTGCGCCCTCGACCGCGATCCGGGCCCAGACGGTCTTCAGGCCGGTGCGGTAGGTGACGCCCCAGCACACGGAGAGGGCGGCGACGAGGTGCAGGCCGCGCCCGAACTCCTGGCCGCCCCGTCCGGCCGGGCCGGGCCCTCCCTCGGGATCGTTGTGCACGACGCGGGCGGGGTGGTGGTCGGAGACCTCGACGACCAGCGCGGCGGGATCGTCGTCCGTCGCCTCCTCCAGGTGGCACACCAGCTCGACGTTGGTGCCCGCGTGGACGACCGCGTTGGTCACCAGTTCGTTGACGAGGACCACCGCGTCGTCGGCGACCCGGTCGGTGAAGCCGTCGGCGGCCGGCAGCCCGAGTCCGGTCCACTCGGCGAGCGCGGCCCGGACGAACCGCCGCGCGGCGGCCGGCGCGAGCGGGTTCCCGGGCAGGCTCGTCCAGGCGACCGAGCGCGCGTCGGGCAGGCTGCCCGGAAGGTGCGTCGAGCGGTAGGTGGTCTCCCGCTGTCTCGGAATGGACCCCACAGTGCGGCTCCCCGTCGGTTCTGTGATGGCGCCGCCGGCGCCATGGAACAGAGTGACAGACCGGCGCCGCTCATAAGCACGGTGTCACCGAAGTGGCCTACGAAAGAGCGCGCGGGCGGTGCCGTGACCGGCTCCGTCCGCGCGCCCCGCCGCCGGTTACGCCTCGCGCGACCCCGCGTACATCTCTTCGATCAGGTCCTTGTACTCACGCTCCACGACCGGCCTCTTGAGCTTGAGACTCGGCGTCAGCTCGCCGTGCTCGATGTCCAGGTCGCGCGGCAACAGACGGAACTTCTTGATCGTCTGCCAGCGCTGCAGCCCTTCGTTGAGCCGCTTCACATAACCCTCGATCAGTTCCTCGGTCTTCTCGGAGGCGACGACTTCGGCGTACGACTTGCCCCCCATGCCGTTCTCCTCGGCCCAGCCGAGGATCGTCGGCTCGTCGAGCGCGATCAGCGCGGTGCAGAAGTTCCGGTCCGCGCCGTGCACCAGGATGTTGGAGACGAACGGGCACACCGCCTTGAACCGGCCCTCGACCTCGGCGGGCGCGATGTACTTTCCGCCCGACGTCTTGATCAGGTCCTTCTTGCGGTCCGTGATGCGCAGGTAGCCGTCGACGGACAGTTCGCCGATGTCCCCGGTGTGCAGCCAGCCGTCCGACTCCAGCACTTCGGCGGTCTTCTCGGGCAGCTGGTGGTAGCCCTGCATGATGCCGGGGCCGCGCAGCAGGATCTCGCCGTCGTCCGCGATGCGCACCTCGGTGCCGGGGAGCGGCTTGCCGACCGTGCCGGTGCGGTACGCCTCGCCGGGGTTGACGAAGGAGGCGGCGCTGGACTCGGTGAGTCCGTAGCCCTCCAGGATGTGGATGCCGGCGCCGGAGAAGAAGAAGCCGATGTCGGGCGCGAGCGCGGCCGAGCCGGAGACGCAGGCGCGCAGCCGGCCGCCGAACGCCTCGCGGATCTTGGCGTACACGAGCTTGTCGGCGACCTTGTGCTTGGCGGTCAGCCCGAAGGGCGCGGAGGCGGTGCCCGTGCGGCGGAAGTTGTCCTGCGTGACCTTGGCGTACTCGCGGGCGACCTCGGCGGCCCACTGGAAGATCTTGTACTTCGCACCGCCGCCGGCCCGCGCCTTGGCCGCGACACCGTTGTAGACCTTCTCGAAGATGCGGGGCACGGCGGCCATGTACGTCGGCTGGACCACCGGCAGGTTCTCGATGATCTTGTCGACCCGGCCGTCGACGGCGGTGACGTGCCCGGCCTCGATCTGCCCCGAGGTCAGCACCTTGCCGAAGACGTGGGCGAGCGGCAGCCAGAGGTACTGCACGTCGGTCGCGCTGATCAGACCGGTGGCCACCGTGGCCTTCGCCATGTACGACCAGCAGTCGTGCGGCAGCCGTACGCCCTTGGGGCGGCCCGTGGTGCCCGAGGTGTAGATCAGCGTCGCGAGCTGGTCGGCGGTGATGGCGTCGACCCGCTCGGTGACGGCCCGCGGGTGCTTCTCCAGGTGGGCCGCCCCGCGCGCCTCCAGGTCGGCGAGCGTGAGCACCCAGCCCTGGGGGTCGTCCTCGGCCGGCTCGGCGTCCTTGGCGTCGATGACGACGACGTGGGCGAGGTTCGGCAGGTCGGCCCGGCGCTCCCGTGCCTTGGCGAGCTGCGACGCGTCCTCCGCGATGAGCACCCGGCTCTCGGAGTCGGCCAGGATGTAGGCGGACTCCTCGGCGTTGGTGGACGGGTAGACCGTGGTCGTCGCGGCGCCGGCGCACATCACGCCGAGGTCGGTGAGGATCCACTCGACCCGGGTGTTGGAGGCGAGCGCGACCCGTTCCTCCGGCTGCACGCCGAGGTCGATCAGACCTGCGGCGATGGCGTACACGCGCTCGGCCGCCTGCCCCCAGCTCAGCGACTTCCAGGAGTCGGCCCCCCGCCCCGGCGCGGCCGGTACGGGGTAGCGGTATGCCTCGGCATCGGGCGTGGCTGTTACGCGCTCAACGAAGAGGGCCGCCACCGACGGCGGCCGGTTCTCGATCAAGGTCTGTGTGTCGCTCACGACGTCCTCCGGGCCTGCGGCATGCTGCACGACTGGCTGGTATTTAACTGGCGAGTAACCTTCGAGTGGTGATCAGAGTAAAGCGCACGGGCCCGGGGCGTAAGAGGATGCGGCGCGCGGCTTCATAACGGAACGGACCGCCGGTCCACCGCCCTCCCATGCTGCGCGAAAGCGCCCGTCCGCGGTGCGGACGGGCGCTTTCGCGTGCTGTCGGCGTGGCTGCTTCTTCTGCCGCTTCCGCCGTTCCCGCGGCTACTTCTTCTTGCCACCGCCGGAGTCGTCGCTGGACAGCACCGCGATGAAGGCCTCCTGGGGGACCTCCACGCTGCCGACCATCTTCATCCGCTTCTTGCCTTCCTTCTGCTTCTCCAGCAGCTTCCGCTTACGGGAGATGTCACCGCCGTAGCACTTGGCGAGGACGTCCTTGCGGATGGCGCGGATGGTCTCGCGGGCGATGACGCGGGAACCGATGGCTGCCTGGATGGGGATCTCGAAGGCCTGGCGCGGGATGAGTTCGCGCAGCTTGGCGACGAGCCGCACGCCGTACGCGTACGCCGCGTCCTTGTGCGTGACGGCGGAGAAGGCGTCGACCCGGTCGCCGTGCAGCAGGATGTCGACCTTGACGAGGGACGCGGCCTGCTCACCGGTGGGCTCGTAGTCGAGGGAGGCGTAACCGCGCGTCTTGGACTTCAGCTGGTCGAAGAAGTCGAAGACGATCTCCGCGAGCGGGAGGGTGTAGCGGATCTCGACGCGGTCCTCGGAGAGGTAGTCCATGCCCAGCAGCGTGCCGCGGCGGGTCTGGCAGAGCTCCATGATCGCGCCGATGAACTCGCTCGGGGCGAGGATCGTGGCGCGCACGACCGGCTCGTACACGTCCGAGATCTTGCCCTCGGGGAACTCGCTCGGGTTGGTGACCGTGTGCTCCCTGCCGTCCTCCATGACGACGCGGTAGACCACGTTGGGCGCGGTGGCGATCAGGTCGAGCCCGAACTCGCGCTCCAGGCGCTCGCGGATCACGTCGAGGTGCAGGAGGCCGAGGAAGCCGACGCGGAAGCCGAAGCCGAGCGCCGCGGAGGTCTCCGGCTCGTACACCAGGGCGGCGTCGTTGAGCTGGAGCTTGTCGAGGGCCTCGCGCAGGTCGGGGTACTCCGAGCCGTCCAGCGGGTACAGGCCCGAGAAGACCATCGGCTTCGGGTCCTTGTAGCCGCCGAGGGCCTCGGTGGCGCCCTTGTTCATGGAGGTGATCGTGTCACCGACCTTGGACTGACGGACGTCCTTCACGCCGGTGATGATGTAGCCCACCTCGCCGACGCCGATGCCGTCGGACGGCGTCATCTCCGGGGAGGAGACGCCGATCTCCAGCAGCTCGTGGGTCGCGTTGGTCGACATCATGCGGATGCGCTCGCGCTTGTTGAGCTGGCCGTCGACCACACGTACGTACGTGACGACGCCGCGGTACGAGTCGTACACCGAGTCGAAGATCATCGCGCGGGCGGGCGCGTCGGCGACGCCGACCGGGGCCGGCACGTCGCGTACGACCCGGTCGAGGAGCGCGTCCACGCCGAGGCCGGTCTTCGCGGAGACCTTCAGCACGTCCTCCGGCTGGCAGCCGATGAGGTTCGCCAGCTCCTCGGAGAACTTCTCCGGCTGGGCGGCCGGCAGGTCGATCTTGTTGAGCACCGGGACGATGGTGAGGTTGTTCTCCATCGCCAGGTAGAGGTTGGCGAGGGTCTGCGCCTCGATGCCCTGGGCGGCGTCGACGAGGAGCACCGTGCCCTCGCACGCGGCGAGCGAGCGCGAGACCTCGTACGTGAAGTCCACGTGGCCCGGAGTGTCGATCATGTTCAGGATGTGGGTCCTGGCCACGTCCGGACCCTCGGTGGGCGCCCAGGGCAGCCGGACCGCCTGGGACTTGATCGTGATGCCGCGCTCGCGCTCGATGTCCATCCGGTCGAGATACTGAGCACGCATCTGCCGCTGGTCGACGACACCGGTCAGCTGGAGCATCCGGTCGGCGAGCGTGGACTTGCCGTGGTCGATGTGCGCGATGATGCAGAAGTTGCGGATCAGCGCCGGGTCGGTACGGCTCGGCTCGGGCACGTTGGTAGGAGTCGCGGGCACGCAGGGTCTCGTCTCGGGGCGATGTTGGATCGATACGTAGCTTCCATGGTCCCACGGACGGCGGGCGGGCCTCGGTTTGGGCCGCCCGGCGGGCCGCTGGTACGCTGAGCAGCTGTGTCTCGCAGCCTTCTGAGCGGCGGGACGCTCATCGAAGATCCAACGAACCTGTAGAGGCTCTTTCGTGGCGAACATCAAGTCCCAGATCAAGCGGAACAAGACGAACGAGAAGGCGCGCCTGCGCAACAAGGCCGTCAAGTCTGCGCTCAAGACGTCGATCCGCAAGGCCCGTGAGGCTGTCACCGCCGGTGACCTCGAGAAGGCCACCGTGGCCGTCCGCGAGGCTTCCCGCAAGCTCGACAAGGCAGTCTCCAAGGGAGTCATCCACAAGAACGCCGCCGCCAACAAGAAGTCGGCGCTGGCGCACAAGGTTGCCTCCCTGCAGGGCTGAGCATCCGCTTGCACGACCCGCACGATCGCCGGTAGGGACTCAGCGGGCCCTCTCTTCCGCTCCTGATCCGGCAACCTCGCGCCGCACGCGGCCTGCGTTCGCCACGCGGGTGCGGCGCATCAAGGCTTTGACAGGCTTCAGGGCTTCACTCGAAGGCCCCGGCCGCCCGTCCTCCTCCCGAGGACGGCGGCCGGGGCCTTCGTGCTGCTGCTGAACCGCTGTTGCGCCGCTATCTGTGGCGGGCGGCGCGGGCGACGGTGACGACCGCCTTCTCCAGCGCGTACTCCGGATCGTCGCCACCGCCCTTGACGCCGGCGTCGGCCTCGGCGACGGCCCGCAGCGCGAGGGCCACGCCGTCCGGCGTCCAGCCGCGCATCTGCTGCCGTACCCGGTCGATCTTCCACGGGGGCATGCCGAGTTCGCGGGCGAGGTCGGCGGGGCGGCCGCCCCGGGCGGAGGACAGCTTGCCGATGGCCCGTACGCCCTGGGCGAGGGCGCTGGTGATCAGGACGGGGGCGACGCCGGTGGACAGGGACCAGCGCAGGGCCTCCAGGGCCTCGGCCGCCCGGCCCTCCACGGCGCGGTCGGCGACCGTGAAACTGGAGGCCTCGGCGCGGCCCGTGTAGTACCGCCCGACGACGGCCTCGTCGATCGTCCCCTCGACGTCGGCGACGAGCTGCGCCACGGCGCTGGCCAGCTCGCGCAGGTCACTGCCGATGGAGTCGACCAGGGCCTGGCCCGCCTCGGGGGTCGCGGAGCGGCCCAGCGTGCGGAATTCCGACCGTACGAACGACAGGCGCTCGGCGGCCTTGGTGGTCTTGGGGCAGGCGACCTCGCGGGCCCCTGCCTTGCGGGCGGCGTCGAGCAGCCCCTTGCCCTTGGCTCCGCCCGCGTGGAGCAGTACGAGCGTGATCTCCTCGGCAGGGGCTTCGAGGTAGGACTTCACGTCCTTGACCGTGTCGGCGGAGAGGTCCTGCGCGCTGCGCACGACGACGACCTTGCGCTCGGCGAAGAGCGAGGGGCTCGTCAGCTCGGCGAGGGTGCCGGGCTGGAGCTGGTCGGGCGTGAGGTCGCGTACGTCGGTGTCGGCGTCGGCGGCGCGGGCGGCCGCCACCACCTGCTGCACGGCGCGGTCGAGCAGCAGGTCCTCCTGCCCCACGGCGAGGGTGACGGGGGCGAGCGGGTCGTCGGTCGAATTCTTCCTGGTGGCCATCGTGGTCCAGCATCCCATGACCCGCTGACAGCCCTGTCCGTATTGGAGAATGGGCAGGTGAGCGATGTGAGACACGTACTGGTACTGCCCGACCGCGATGCCGCGGAGGAGGTGGCCGTGGAGGTCTGCGAGCGCTTCGGAGCCGTTGAGGAACCGCAGCTCGTACGGGACGCGCTGGCCGGCGAGGACGATGCCGAGGACGCGCAGTGGCTGGTCGTGGTGGAGGACCCGAACGGCAGGCTCGACGCCGGGGAGCTGCACGCGCTGGCCGGCGAGTACGAAGGGTGGCTGGAGCGCCCCTAGCCCTGTCCCTGTTCCCTGTCCTCCGCCCCCTGCATCCTGCCCTCTGCTCTCTGCTCCGTTCTCCGTTCCCTGCTCCCTGCTCCCTGCTCCCTCCCGGACTCCTTGGCGCCGTTGCCGTCAGAGGCCCGGGGCGCCGTTGCCCGTTCCGGTCGGCCGGGGCCGGGGGGCGCGGTCGAGGGTGATGCCGAAGTGGTCGCGGTAGGCGGCGAGAGTCTCGGCTTCGGTGGCGAGGGGCAGCTCGGTGCGCTCGCCGTCCACGGTCGTCACGAGCCGGACGCCGTCCTTGCCGCCGCTGATGGTGACCCGGCCCCGGCCGTCGGCGGTGAGGCGGGAGCAGACGAGGGAACGCACGAAGGGGGACGCGGGTGAGGTGCGGTGCCACCAGGCGCCGGCCTCGAAGTCGGCCAGGACGCGCGGGCGCTGGTCGAGGCGGTACTGCGGCTTGCCGTCCCGCAGTACGTCGAGGTCGCCCTCGGGCGCCTCGGTGATCCGGAACGTACCGCCGGGGTCCCGTTGGTCGCCGCGCCCGTCGAGTGCCAGTGGGTGGTGGCTGTGGTCGCCGAAGCCGACGTCGGCGAGCCAGGGCCCGGTGGCGTCGTCGGTCTCGACGCGCAGGGCTAGATGGTCGTACGGGATGCCGAGGACACCGTCTGGGCCGAAGACGCGGGCCTGGAGCAGGGTCACGCGGAAGCCGAGGGCACGCAGCAACTCGGTGAAGGCACCGTTCAACTCGTAACAGAAGCCGCCGCGGCGGGCCGTCACGACCTTGGCGAGCAGCGGCTCGGCCCGGAGCACGATGTCCTCGCGGAGGTGGATGGACAGGTTCTCGAAAGGGACGGTCCGCAGGTGCCGGACGTGAAGGTCGCGCAGGGCCCCGGCGTCGGGGCGCGCGGGGCGGGCGGCTCCGGTGCGGCGGAGGTAGGCGTCGGTGTCCGGGGGGCTGGTGTCCGTACCCGTACCCCTGTCTGTACCTGTGTCCGTGTCCGTGTCAGGCGTGGCGTCCATGACTGAAGTCTCGCCCGGGTGTTCCCGTACGTCATGGGCCGCTGGTCCTAGATCCGTCGGCCGAGGCGGGCGGGAGCGGGCCGTCGATAACGTACGGGGATGACGACCACGGAGCCGGCGCGCAGCCGGGAACAGCGCAAGCAGGACGTACTGGACCGGCTGGCGCAGGACGACGACATGTGGGTGGCCACGGCGTCGGCCGACGGTGAACCCTGCCTCGTCCCCCTGTCCTTCGTCTGGGACCGCGGCACGCTGCTGATGTGCACCCGCCGGACGAACCCCACGGCACGCAACCTGACCCCCGCCGGAGAGGTGCGGGTCACCCTCGGGCACACCAGGGACGTGGTCCACATCGAGGGCACCGCCGAACCGGTGGAGGGGACGGAGCTGGCGCCGGAGTCGGCCGACGCCTTCGCCGCGAAGCTGAACGGCTGGGACCCGCGCGACCGGAAGCCCTGGCTCTACTTCCGCATCACACCACGTGCGGTGAAGGCATGGCGCGAGGTGAACGAGCTGGCCGAGCGTGAACTGATGCGCGAGGGCCGCTGGCTTGTCTGACGCGTGCCCGGCGGTGGAGGGCACCCGGAGAGAGGGGCGGGCGGGGCGGGAAAGGCCCGCGGACGCACCGGGCACGACGTGGCCCCCTATGGGGCGTCCGGGCCCGTCGGCGCCGCACGCAGGCCGGGGCCCGAGCCGGTCACCGCGATCGACCCGTCGGTGTCCGTGCGCAGCACCGCGGCGCCGCCGGTGCGGAGCGCGGTGAGCGTACGGGGTGACGGGTGGCCGTACGGGTTGCCGCGGCCGCAGGAGACCAGGGCGAGCCGGGGACGGACACGGGCGAGCAGGGCGGGGTCCTGGTAGGCCGAGCCGTGGTGGGCGACTTTCAGGACGTCCACCGGCGGAAGTGCCGGATAGGCCCTCAGCAGACCTTGCTGGGCAGGGGGTTCGAGGTCGCCCAGGAGGAGCAGGGTGAGGCCGCCGGAGCGGACGAGGAGCGTGACACTGGCGTCGTTCGGCTCTTCGGGGACGAGGGCCGGGAAGGACTGCGGCCACAGTGCCCGCCAGGACAGCGGCCCGACCCGGCGCCGCTCCCCCGGGCCGGCGAGGAGGAGCGGCACCCCTGCGGTGGCGGCCGTCCTGCGGACGAACTCGCTCTGCTCCCGGGGCTCCTGAAGGGTCGTCGTCCGGATCTCGCCCACCGACCGGCCGCGCAGCACGCCCGGCAGTCCCGCCACGTGGTCCGCGTGGAAGTGGGTGAGCAGGACGAGCGGGACGCGGGTGACGCCGAGTGCGCGCAGGCAGCGGTCGACGCGCTGCGGGTCCGGGCCCGCGTCCACGACCACGGCCGTCCCTTCGCCCGCCGCCAGGACGGAGGCGTCTCCCTGCCCGATGTCGCACATCGCGAACTTCCAGCCCGGCGGCGGCCAGCCGGTGAGGATCCTGGTGAGTGGCACGGGCCGCAGGATCGCGAGCACCAGGAGCAGCGCGAGGCCCGCGCTCAGCCACGGATGGCGCGGGATCCGGCGGGCGGCGAACACGGTGACGACGGTCACGGCCGCCAGCAGCAGCCCGCCGCGCCAGCCGTCCGGCCAGTCGGCCTCCGCGCCGGGAAGCGCGGCCCCGGTGCGGGCGACGGAGGCGATCCACCCGGCCGGCCACGCGGCGCACCGGGCCAGCAGCTCGGCGGCGGGCATCGCCACCGGGGCCACCGCCAGGGCCGCGAATCCGAGCACCGTCGCGGGGGCCACCGCGAACTCGGCGAGCAGATTGCAGGGGATCGCCACCAGGCTCACCCTGGCCGCCATCATCGCGACGACGGGCGCGCACACCGCCTGGGCCGCCGCGGCCGCGGCCAGCACCTCCGCGAGCCTGGGCGGCATGCCGTGCCGTTGCAGCGCGGCGCTCCAGCGCGGGCCGATGGTGAGGAGGGCGCCCGTGGCCAGTACGGAGAGCAGGAAACCGTAACTGCGGGCCAGCCACGGGTCGTACAGCACGAGCAGCAGGACGGCGGCGGCGAGAGCGGGGATCAGCTGCCTGCGGCGCCCCGTGCCGATGGCGAGCAGTGTGATGAGCCCGCAGGCCGCGGCCCGCAGCACGCTCGGTTCGGGCCTGCACACCACGACGAAGGCGAGCGTGAGCGCCCCGCCGAGCAGCGCGGTCGCCCGCAGGGAGATGCCGAGACGCGGGGCGAGCCCTCCCCGTTCGGCGCGCAGGGCCTTGCCGGGCGGACCGATCAGCAGGATCAGAACGATCGTGAGGTTGCTTCCGGACACGGCGAGAAGATGCGTGAGGTCGGTGGCCTCGAAGGCTTCGTGCAGCTCGGGCCGCACTCTGGAGGTGTCGCCGACGACCAGACCCGGCAGGAGCGCCCGCGCGTCCGGGGCGAGGTCCTCGGTCGCCTCGCGCAGTCCGGCCCTGAGCCCACCGGCGGTGCGCTGTACGGCGGTCGGCGGGCGTACGGTCTCCGGGAACCTGCCGTCCGGTACGCGCAGCACCGCGGCGATGCGGTCCCCGCCGCCCGTCGGGGGCGCGAGCCGCGCCGTGATCCGCAGCCCGGTGGACGGCAGCAACCGCTGCCACCGGGACGCCGGGTCCCGGGCCGGTGCGACCACCAGGACCGGCGTACGCACGGTCGCCGCCGCCCGGTCCGGCCCAGTGGCGCGGGTGACGCGGGTGACGTCGGCGTTGAGTACGACCGACCTCGGCATCGTGTGGTCGCCGCGCACCCGGGGCCGGGTCGTGCGCGCGTCCGAGGTGACCGTCAGTTCCACCGTGACCTGCGCGTACTGGTGCGCCAGGGCCGGCACGGGGCCACGGTGGAGGTCGGCCGCGTGCAACCCGCCCGAGGCGGCCCCTGCCGCCGCGCACAACAGGACGGCAGCGACGGCCGTGATGCTCAGCCCGCGCCGCACCCCGGCGCCGCGCTCCTCCCGCGACGCCCGGACCACCAGCAGTCCGGCCGCCACGACCACGCACCCCACCGCGAATCCGGCCGCCCAGCGTCCCGAGACCCCCACCGCCACGGCGGCCGCCACCCACGCGGCCAGCGCGGGCGGCACCAGCCGCAGATCCGCAGGCCCTTCCTGCCAGGGGTCGGACGCGCCCAGCCGGTGCCCGGACGCGGCGTGAACCGCCGGGCGTGTCATGGCCGTACGAGCGGCCGGAGGTCCGCGAACCGGCGGTCGCCGATCCCCTTCACCTCGCGAAGCTCGTCGACGGAGCGGAACCCGCCGTGCTCGGTCCGGTAGTCGATGATGTGCTGTGCCAGCACCGGCCCCACTCCGGGCAGCGTCTCCAACTGCTCGGCGGTGGCGGAGCCGAGGCCGATCGGAGCCGCTGCCTGACCGGACGCCGGAGCGCCGCCGGCAGTCGGCCCGGCGGCCCCGGCCGGCGCGGGCACTCCCACCACCACCTGCTCGCCGTCCATGAGCAGGCGCGCGCGGTTGAGCCCCGCGGTGTCCGCGCCCGCCTTGACGCCGCCTGCGGCCCGCAGCGCGTCGGCGACCCGCGATCCGGCCGGCAGCCGGTGGATGCCCGGCTGCCGCACTTTGCCGCTGACGTCGATGACGATGCGCCCCTCGTCCGGCCCCGGGCCGTCGGCTGCCGCCGTCGGGGGCGGCCCCGGCGACGGTGACGGCTCCGGCCGCGCTGCGGCCGGTCCTTCGCCCACGATCTCCGGAGGCTGTACGGGCTGTGGCCGCCCGGTCCAGAAGTGCTGGGCGGCGAAGCCAGCGGCCACGACAAGAACAACGGCCAGCGCGGCCAGCGTCCTGGGTTCGAGTCCGCACCGCGACTGCACCCAGACGGGCAGCCGCTCCCGCACAGCCGACCGGACCCGCCCCACGCTCCCGCCACCGGCGCCCTCGCCGTCCGGCGCTGGAACCTCATTGCTCGCCCCGGTGGCGGGCGCGGACGGGTGTGCGGGCATGGATGGATGCGTGGGCTGATGTGTGGGTGCGGACGGGCTCAGGGACGGGCGCGGGGCCGGGACATCCGTCGCCGCCCGGCCTCCGCCCCGCCGGACGAGCGGTTCCGGCCCGGGCGGTCCGAGGCCGTGACGCACGGGCCGCACCGGTCGCGGTACGGGCGCCAGGAGCGCCTCCGCGCGGCGGCGCAGCGCCGTGGACCGGACGGATTCAGCTACTCGGCGGCGCAAGCGGCGCCCGCCGCGGCCGTGCCCGTGGCGCGCCCGGATGCCGGACGAGCGGACGTCGGACGACCGGGGGTCGGAGGCCGGAGCGCGGCCCGGTCCACTGGTTGCGGAGTGTGATCGGAGAGCCATGCCACGAGACGGTAGGCACATCCGCCCGACGCCGCCGATCATGGACGATTGCCGTGGAGAACTCGCCGGTTGTGGATATCCCGGCCACCCCGCAGGACCACGGCTCACGGTCCACGGCTCACGGTCCACGGCTCATGGGCCACAGCTCACAAGGCCACGGCTCACGGTCCACAGCTCACAAGACCACAGCCTCACGCAACCGCGGAGGGAAGGTCAGTGGGGCGAGACCACGACCCCCAGCAGCCCGGGCCCCGTATGCGCGCCGATCACCGCGCCCACCTCGCTGACGTGCAGCTCCGCCAGCCCGGGGAGCCGGTCGCGCAGCCGCCCCGCCAGCCGTTCGGCCCGCTCGGGGGCCGCCAGGTGGTGCACCGCGACGTCCACACGGCGCGCCTGTGCCCGTTCGGCCACGATCTCCTCCAGCCGGGCGATCGCCTTGGACGCCGTACGCACCTTCTCCAGCATCTCGATACGGCCGCCGTCCAGCTCCAGCAGCGGCTTCACGGCGAGCGCCGACCCCAGCAGCGCCTGCGCCGCTCCGATGCGGCCCCCGCGGCGCAGGTAGTCCAGCGTGTCCACGTAGAAGTACGCCGACGTGCCCGCCGCACGCTTCTCCGCCGCGGCCACCGCCTCGTCCACCGTGCCGCCGGCGTCGGCGGCCTCCGCCGCCGACAGCGCGCAGAAGCCCAAAGCCATCGCGACCATCCCGGTGTCCACCACCCGCACCGGCACCGGAGCGCCCTGCGCGGCGAGCACGGCCGCGTCGTACGTGCCGGAGAACTCGGAGGACAGGTGCAGCGACACGATCCCGGTCGCGCCGGCCTCCGCAACCGCTCGGTAGGCCGCGGCGAAGACCTCGGGGCTCGGCCTCGACGTCGTCACGGACCGGCGTTTCTGGAGCGCCAGGGCCAGCGAGCGGGCCGAGATCTCGGTGCCCTCCTCATAGGCCCGGTCGCCGATGACGACGGTCAGCGGCACCGCGGTGATGCCGTGCCGCTCCATCGTCTGCTGCGGCAGGTAGGCCGTTGAATCGGTGACGATCGCGACATGGCGGGACATGAGCGGGAGGTTACCCGGCGGGGGCACCCGGCGGCAGTCCGGCCCCGCTCAATGATCCGTTCCGGTCCGTTCCAGTCCGTTCCGGAGCGTCGGGCCGTCTCAGACGGTGCCCTCGGGACGGGCCGTCTTCTGCCACGGGTAGGTGGTCTGCCGCTGAGGGTCACGCGCCGTGATCGCCTCCGGTCCGGTGGCGGGCCGACCCGCCGCGCCCGCCCCGCCGGTCGCCCCGTCAGCCGCCCGAGCGGCCCTGCCCGCCGCGTCCGCTGCGGGGGACGTGTCCGCGCCCGGGGACGTGGCCCAGTGCCGCAGCGCCCCCGACTCCACCTCGATCTGCGCGCTCAGCGACGCGAGGTCGTCGTCCGCGAACCGCTGCGCCCGGTCCCGCGCCGCCCACCGCAGCGAGTCCGCCGCGTGCGTCACCCGTTCCGTACGCTCACGCAGGTCCGGCAGCCGCTCCGCGACCCGCGCCTTGTCCGGCTCGCGCTCCAGCCGCTTCAGGTCGTCGTCCAGTTCGCGCCCGTGCCCGCCCAGCCGTTCGAACAGGCCGATCGACTCCGACAGCGAGGCGTCCTCCGCGACGCCCGCCTGCAACGCCTCCTGGGTGGCTCTCATCGACGTACGCAGAGAGAGCCTCAGCTGGGCCAGCTCCCCGGCGACGCCCACCTGCCCGAAGCTCTTCGCCCGCAGGGTGGTGTCCTCGACGCTGCGCCGCGCCTGCGTGATCGTGCGGTCCACGCCGCGCTTGGCCGCACCGACCGCCTTCACGCCCACGTACACCCCCGCCGCCACGAACGCCACAAAGAGCAACGCCAGGATCATGATGACGGTGCCGGCTTCCATGAGCGCCCCTCCGTTGTCGGTCCACTCGGCCACTCGGCTTGTGTGGTCTCTCCACCGTAAACGGAACGGGCGGGCTGAGGGTTCCGCCGGAACCCCCAACCTGCCCGTAGGGGAAAGCACCTACCGCCGCACCCCGTGTTACGCGGGAACGATGTTGACCAGTTTCGGCGCCCGCACGATCACCTTGCGGATACCGGCCCCGCCCAGCGCCGCGACCACCGCCGGGTCCGCCAGCGCCAGCTTCTCCAGCTCCTCGTCACCGATCGCCGGCGAAATCTCCAGCCGCGCCTTGACCTTGCCCTTGACCTGCACCACGCACGTCACGGTCTCGTCCACGACGTACGCCGGATCGGCGACCGGGAAGTCCTGGTACACCACGGAATCCGCGTGCCCCAGCTTGCGCCACAGCTCCTCGGCGATGTGCGGGGCCAGCGGCGCGATCAGCAGCACCAGCCGCTCGGCGACCGACCGCGACACCGGCCCGCCCGTCTTCGTCAGGTGGTTGTTCAGCTCGGTGACCTTGGCGATGGCGGTGTTGAAGCGCATCCCCGCCATGTCCTTGCCGACGCCGTCGATCGCCTTGTGCAGGGCGCGCAGCGTGTCCTCGTCGGGCTCGGCGTCGACGACCGTGGCCTCGCCCGTCGTCTCGTCGACGACGTTGCGCCACAGCCTCTGCAGCAGCCGGTACTGGCCGACCACCGCGCGCGTGTCCCACGGCCGCGACACGTCCAGCGGGCCCATCGCCATCTCGTACAGCCGCAGCGTGTCCGCGCCGTACTCGGCGGCGATCTTCTCCGGGGTGACGGCGTTCTTCAGGGACTTGCCCATCTTGCCCAGGACGCGGCTGACCTTCTCGCCCTGGTACCAGAAGGCGCCGTCGCGCTCCTCGACCTCGGCCGCCGGCACCGCGATGCCGCGCGAGTCCCGGTAGACGAAGGCCTGGATCATGCCCTGGTTGTAGAGCTTGTGGAACGGCTCGGACGAGGAGACGTGCCCCAGGTCGAACAGCACCTTGGACCAGAACCGCGCGTACAGCAGGTGCAGTACGGCGTGCTCGGCGCCGCCGACGTACAGGTCGACACCGCCGTGCGGCTGCCCCTCGCGCGGCCCCATCCAGTACCGCTCGATCTCGGGATCGACCAGCTTCTCGCTGTTGTGCGGGTCCAGGTAGCGCAGCTCGTACCAGCAGGAACCGGCCCAGTTGGGCATGGTGTTGGTCTCGCGCCGGTACTTCTTCGGGCCGTCGCCCAGGTCCAGGGTGACGTTCACCCAGTCCTCGTTGCGCGACAGCGGCGTCTCCGGCTCGGTGTCAGCGTCGTCCGGGTCGAAGGTGCGCGGCGAGTAGTCCTCGACCTCCGGCAGCTCCAGCGGCAGCATCGACTCGGGCAGCGGGTGAGCGATGCCGTCCTCGTCGTAGACGATCGGGAAGGGCTCGCCCCAGTAGCGCTGACGGCTGAACAGCCAGTCGCGCAGACGGTAGTTGACGGTGCCCTCGCCGATGCCCCGCGCGGCCAGCCACTCGGTGATCTTCGCCTTGGCGTCGACGACGCCCAGCCCGTCCAGCGAGATGTCCCCGCTCGACGAGTTCACGATCTTCGCGTCGTACGAGGAGAACGCGTCGTCCCACTGGGCCGGGTCCGTGCCCCGGCCGTCCGACGGCTCGACGACGCAGCGCATCGGCAGCTCGAAGGCGCGCGCGAACGCGAAGTCGCGGGAGTCGTGCGCCGGT
This sequence comes from Streptomyces sp. Wb2n-11, assembly GCF_001049855.1. Classification (NCBI taxonomy): domain Bacteria; kingdom Bacillati; phylum Actinomycetota; class Actinomycetes; order Kitasatosporales; family Streptomycetaceae; genus Streptomyces; species Streptomyces sp. Wb2n-11. The sequence continues at coordinate 4,723,045 of NZ_CVPB01000001.1, read as the reverse complement.
ACGGCCATGATCGCGCCGGTGCCGTAGCCCATCAGCACGTAGTCCGCGATGAAGACGGGGACCTGCTCGCCGCTGACCGGGTTGACGGCGTACGCGCCGGTGAAGACGCCGGTCTTGTCCTTGGCCTCGGCCTGCCGCTCGACGTCGGACTTCGAGGCGGCCTGCGCGCGGTACGCCGCGACGGCCTCGGCCGGGGTGGCGTGGCCGCCGGTCCACACGTCGTGCGTGCCCTCGGGCCAGGAGGCCGGAACGATCCTCTCGACCAGCTCGTGCTCGGGCGCCAGCACCATGTAGGTCGCGCCGAACAGCGTGTCCTGGCGGGTGGTGAAGACGGTGATCGCGTGGTCGTCGACCGGGAAGTCGACGCGCGCGCCCTCGCTCCGTCCGATCCAGTTGCGCTGCTGCAGCTTGATCGCCTCGGGCCAGTCCAGGCCGTCCAGGTCGTCCAGCAGGCGGTCCGAGTAGGCGGTGATGCGCATGTTCCACTGGCGCAGCTTGGCCTTGAAGACGGGGAAGTTCCCGCGCTCGGAGCGGCCGTCGGCGGTGACTTCCTCGTTGGCCAGTACGGTGCCCAGGCCCGGGGCCCAGTTCACGGGCGCCTCGGAGGCGTACGCCAGGCGGTACTCGCTCAGGACGTCGGCGCGCTCGGCGGCGCTCAGCTCACTCCAGGGGCGCGCGTCCGGCGTGGTGCGCTCCCCGCTCTCGAACTGCGCCACCAGCTCGGCGATGGGCCGCGCCCGGCCGGCCTCCGCGTCGTACCAGGAGTTGAAGATCTGCAGGAAGATCCACTGGGTCCACTTGTAGTAGTCCGGGTCGATCGTCGCGATGGACCGGCGCTTGTCGTGGCCCAGGCCCAGCCGGCGCAGCTGCTGCTTCATGTTGTCCATGGCGGCCTCGGTCGACACCCGGGGGTGCGTGCCGGTGGCGACCGCGTGCTGCTCGGCGGGCAGGCCGAAGGCGTCGAAGCCCAGCGTGTGCAGGACGTTGTGGCCGGTCATGCGCTGGTGGCGGGCGAAGACGTCGGTCGCGATGTAGCCGAGCGGGTGGCCGACGTGCAGACCCGCACCCGAGGGGTACGGGAACATGTCCATGATGAACTTCTTCGGCTTGGCGGCCAGCGCCGCGTCGCCTGCCAGGTCGCCGCTGGGATTCGGCGCCTCGTACGTGCCCTCCGCGTCCCAGAAGTCCTGCCAGCGTGCCTCGATGTCAGCGGCCATCGCGGCCGTATAGCGGTGCGGTGCTGCCACCTCGGCAGCAGAATTCGTCTCGCTCATGATCCTCAAAGCTCCATCAATCGTCTCTGCCAGCGGCTGCGACATTCAGGCTGTGACATTCACGGACATGCACGCTGTGACATCCGGGAATGAAAAATCCCCTCGCACAGGAGGGGACGCCGCGCCGATTCCGACCGGATCTTCCATCCGTCGGGACTGATCAGCGCGGCTCGCCAAGCAGAAGGCGTACGGCACGCATGGCGTCAGGGTACCGCAGGGCCCGGGACGGCCGCATCGAGCGTCCGTCCGGCGGACCGGGCTCCCCTCGCCGCCGGGGTTACTCCGCGTATCGACCCTATCCGGGGCAACGTCCGAGCAAGTTTTCCCACAGCCCGCGCGCTAAACCTCCAAACGCCGTACTGCCCAGTATGGAGCGACCTAGCATGCGGCAACGGGACCACTTTGCCGAAGCATTCGGAGTCGCCCCATGAGCCCTCATCCGCACTCTCATCCGAGTTCTCGCCCGGCCCCTCGCCCGGACACCCACCCGGCCTCTCGTCGAAAGACCCGCTCCTCCCCCGCTCTCCCCGCACTGAGCCGCCCCGCCCAAGGGGGCCTGACCGCCGCCGCGCTGATTCTCATACCCCTGCTCGCCACGGCCGGCAGCGACAGTCTGCGGGCCGCGCTCGACTTCACCACCGGCGTCCTCTCCCTGGTCTCCCTGACCGCCGCCGTCGCCTGGGGCCTGCTGGCCACCGACCGGCTGCTGCTCCGGCCGCGCCACCGCCTTCTCGCCCAGGCCGTCCACCGGGCCACCGCGGTCGCCTCCCTCGGTTTCCTGCTGCTGCACGTTTCGGTCAAGGTCTCGCTGGGGCACGTGGCGCTCCTCGGAGCCCTGGTCCCCTTCGGCCTCGGAATCAGCGGTACGGCCGGCCTCATCGGATTCGGCTCCCTCGCCGGATTCCTCATGGTCGTCGCGGCTTCGACAGGGGCGCTGCGCAGCGCGTTCGCCACCCCGGGACGCATCGCCGGCCGTTGGCGGGCGCTGCACATGCTCTCCTACCCGGCCTGGGGATCGGCCCTGGTGCACGGCCTGTTCGCGGGCCGGCCCGCCGCCGGGTGGGTCGTCACGATGTACGCCCTGTCCCTTGCGGCGGTCGCGACGGTCCTGTCGTTGCGCCTGCTCCCGCCCCCGCTCAAGCGGGCCGCCGCCGAACGGATCGTGGCCCTGGCCACGTCCGGGTCCCGGGCCGGGGCACCCGGCCCGGCGCCCCGTGACGCCACGCTCTCCCCGCTGCCGGGCGGCGGTTTCGCACCGCCGCAGCCACAGCCGCAGCCGCAGCACCAGCGGCCGGCGGCCCCCGCCCCACCGCTGTACGAGGCCGGGCACTCCCCCGACGGGCTCCGTGCGGCGCCGGACAACGGCATATCGGCGGCGTACCGCGCCGTATCCGCCGCGGCCGCCTCCGCCGATTCGGCCCCCACCGGACAGATCCCCCCGGCGCAGCGCCTTCCCCCGACCGAGGAGATCCCCCTCCAGACGGCGCCTCCCCCGCCCCGCTGGCCGACCCCGTCGCCCCCTCCCCCCGCACAGGCCGCCCGCCCGCCGTACGACCCTGACCGCGCGGTGTACGGCCCGGGAGCCGCCCCCGGCCTCTCCGGGTATGTCCCCGAACGCCCCGCGCACGCTCCCCGGGCGCCCGCCGGACCGCTCCCCCACCCCCGCCCCCACGACGGCACCGAACCCGCGCCGGGTCCGCTCTACCGGCCCGCCGCCGGAGAACCCTGGCACGCACCCGCAGGAGACCGACGTTGAACGCCCCCCTTCCCGACGTCCCCGAGGTACGCGTGGTCGGCCTCCCCCAGCTGACGGCCGGCTTCGACCTGGTCGAGCGCCTCGACCTCGGTATGCACCTGAAAGTGCACGGCCCGCTGGAACCGATGGCCGGAGAACGCCTGGCCGAACTCGCCGACCACATCTCGCTGCGCGGCCGCGGCGGCGCCGGCTTCCCCTTCGGCAGGAAACTGCGGGCGGTCGCGCAGGCCTCCATCCGGCGCGGCGTGCGGCCCGTGGTCGTCATCAACGGCAGCGAGGGCGAGCCCGCCTGCCGCAAGGACACCGTCCTGCTCAACCGCGCCCCGCACCTCGCGCTCGACGGCGCCCTGCTCGCGGCCGAGGCGCTCGGCGCCCGCACCCTGGTCGTCGGCGTCACCCGCAACTCGACCGAGGCCTCCGTCCGCGCCGCCTTCGCCGAACGCGGCCTGTCCGACCGGCGCGGTCAGCAATTGCGCGCGCGGATCGTACGCACTCCCGAGCGCATGGTCTCCGGCGAAGCGTCCTCCCTCATCCGCGCCGCGAACGGCGGCCCGGCCCTGCCGCCCGGCCGCCGCGAGCGCGCCTCCGAGACAGGGGTGGGGGGCGCTCCCACCCTGCTGTCCAATACGGAGACCTTCGCGCAGCTCGCCGTCGCCGCCCGCACCGGTGCCCGCCGCTACGGCCACACCGGCCTGGTGGACGAGCCGGGCACGGTCATGCTCACCCTTTCCGGCGCGGTCTCGCGCCCCATGGTGGTCGAGGTGCCCACCGGAGTGCCGCTGCGTTACGTCCTCCAGATGGCCGGCGCCCCGCCGCTGCCCCAGGGCGTGCTGACGGGGGGTTACCACGGCAACTGGATCGACGCGGTCGCCGCGCACGACGCCGTGATCTCCCGCGAGTCCCTCGCCTCCCTCGGCGGCGCGCTCGGCGCGGGCGCGATCCTCCCGATCGGCCCGGAGACCTGCCCGCTGGGCGAGTCACTGCGCGTCGCGAACTGGCTGGCGGCGGAGACGGCGGGCCAGTGCGGCCCCTGCCGGCTGGGGCTGCCCGCCGCCGCCGGCGGCCTCTCCGACGTACTCAACGGTGGCGGCCAGGCCGCACTGGAGGCCCTGCGCGAAGTGACGCGGGCCGTGAAGGGCCGGGGCGCGTGCAAGCACCCCGACGGTTCGGTGCGCTTCTTCGTCTCCACCCTCAGCGCCTTCACCGACGACCTGGCGGCGCACGTCCTGGGCGGCGGCTGCGGCCGGGAGACGCTGGGCGTACTGCCGCTGCCGGGCCCCGGTCACGAGGAGGGCGTCCCGAGCGGCGAGAAGTTCGCGGTGGACTGGACGCTGTGCAAGGGCCACGGGCTGTGCGCCGACATCGTCCCGGAGCTGATCCGGCTCGGCCCCGACGGCTATCCGACCCTCGCGGACGCGTCGGTTCCGGTGCACATCCAGGGGGCCGCCCAGCGCGCCGTGCGACGCTGCCCCGCGCTGGCGCTGCGCATCGAGCGGGAGGCCCCCGAACGGCCGGGGCGGCCCGCGCTGCCGGGTGGCGGCAGAAAGGCCCTGGGCGGCGGCCGGGGCTGAGCCGGCCGGCCCACCGGAAAGAGAAAATCCCGCCCGGTCGATTCGACCGGGCGGGATCTTCCTTCTGTGGAGCTAAGGAGAATTGAACTCCTGACCTCCTGCATGCCATGCAGGCGCTCTACCAACTGAGCTATAGCCCCGTGCGTTCTGCCGCTTCCCGGGCTTCCCCGGCGGCTCCGCCAACATTACCGGCCCCCCGGCGCTCCACCAAATCCTTTACCCACACGCCCGTTCTGTCCGCATATGACCGACGGTGCGCTCACGCTGTGGCGAAGGAGTAGAAACGCTTGAGCGTGCAGTGCTCGTCGAGCAGCCGGCCGTAGATGGGCTCACCCTCGAGTTCGCGGTACGTCTCGATGGGGTCGCCTTTTATGATCAGCGCCCGGGCGCATTCCTCGCACCAGTACTGGTAGTCGGCGTTGACCGGTTCCATGTCCCTGACGATGGGCGTGCCACTGCCGCACCAGTCGCATTTCCGCCTGTGTGCGCCCATCACTCAGTTCCAGCTGTGGCGGCAGGCCGTGCACACGTACGCGATACCTCCGTTGTCGCTGCCGGGCAGAGCACGGACCGCATCGAGGATGCTCACGGGCATCGCGCTCTCCCTCCCCGTCAGACCGTCGTCCCCCTCCGGCCGTCCGATTCTGCCATGGCTCCGCAAGGGGGCAGCGACGTGGGCACAGGAGGCCCGCCGCGGCGCCGAAGATCGACGCGGCAGCCGGCGCAAGGGCGCATACCCACAGCGCATCGGCGTATGCGTGCGCCCCGACTCCTTCAGCCGGTTCGGAAAGCGGGTGCCGAATGCCGCCGCACCGGGCAACCGGCCCGGGGCAGTCGTCAGGGGCAGGTCCCTTACCGGATACGGGACTTGCAGGTGGGGCCGTCGCCATGGCGCCGAGCCCGGCGCCGGTGTCGCTGTCGCTGTCCGCCGACGGAACGCCGGAACGTCGCCCACACCCCCGACGGCGAGCACAACAAGAAATCCCGGCCCCTCCTGGAGGAGGAACCGGGATCCTGATTGTGGAGCTAAGGAGAATTGAACTCCTGACCTCCTGCATGCCATGCAGGCGCTCTACCAACTGAGCTATAGCCCCGCTGTTCTCTGCGCTGTGCGCTGCGAACAAGAAGAACTTTAGCCTGCGACCTGCCGGAAAGCGAAATCCGTCAGTCGTCGTCGCCGAGCACCGGCTCCGGGAGCGTCCCGGCGTTGTGCTCCGTCAGCCGCCAGCCGCGGGCGCCCTCGCCCAGCACCGACCAGCAGCAGTTGGAGAGGCCGCCGAGGCCCTCCCAGTGGTACGACTCCAGGCCCAGGAGCCGTCCGATGGTGGTACGGATGGTGCCGCCGTGGCTGACCACGACGAGCGTGCCGTTGTCGGGCAGCTTGTCGGCGTGCGCGAGTACGACGGGAGCCGCCCGGTCGGCGACCTCGGTCTCCAGCTCGCCACCACCGCGCCGCACCGGCTCGCCGCGCTTCCACGCCGCGTACTGCTCGCCGAACCGCCCGATGATCTCTTCGTGCGTCAGTCCCTGCCAGGCACCCGCGTACGTCTCGCGCAGTCCCGCGTCGTACGTCACGTCGAGGCCGGTCAGGGCCGACAGCTCACCGGCCGTGGCCGCCGCCCGCTTGAGGTCGGACGCGATCATCGCGTCCGGCTTCAGGGAGGCGAGCAGCCTCGCGGCCCGGCGCGCCTGGGCGACGCCGGTCTCGGTCAGCTCGATGTCCGTGCTGCCCTGGAAGCGGCGCTCCAGGTTCCAGGAGGTCTGGCCGTGTCGCCACAGGATGATCCTGCGGCCCCGGCTCCGCTTGCCGGTGTCGCTGGCGTTCAGCTCAGGTCTCCGTCCACTTCGCCGGCCGCATGCAGCTTCGCGTGCTCTTCGGCCAGACCGCGGGTCTTGACGGCGTCCTCGGGCAGGGCGATCTCGGGGCAGTCCTTCCAGAGGCGCTCCAGCGCGTAGAAGACGCGCTCCTCGCTGTGCTGGACGTGGACGACGATGTCGACGTAGTCGAGAAGCACCCAGCGGGCCTCGCGGTCGCCCTCGCGACGCACGGGCTTGGCGCCAAGGTCCTTGTTCAGCCGCTCCTCGATCTCGTCGACGATCGACTTGACCTGGCGGTCGTTGGGCGCCGAGGCGACCAGGAAGGCGTCGGTGATGGAGAGCACATCGCTGACGTCGTACGCGATGATGTCGTGCGCGAGCCGGTCTGCGGCCGCCTGAGCGGCGGCGTTGATGAGCTCGATGGAACGGTCAGTGGCGGTCACAAGCAGGCTTTCGTCGGCGGTCAGAGATACCCCCAGGGTCTCACGGACCGCCGACGGCGCCGACGGGATTACTCCACCTTGAAATCCTGGCCCAGTACGACCGTCACGTCGGCGTTCGCGGCCGCCTTGCCCTTGCGCACCGCGCCCGTCGGCAGACCCAGCGTCTTCGCCACCTCTTCCGCCGTCGCCCTCTTCGCCGCGTCGCCGTAGCTGACCTGCGACGACGTGACCACGGAGGCGGCCTGGCCGGCGTCCACGAACGCGTATCCGCCGTTGACCAGGTCAATCCTCGCGGTCTCGGTGGCGCCGGTGGTCCCCTGGGCGTTCCTGACGCCGACCCGCACGGCCGCGCCCTGCTCCGGGCTGCTGACCGAGCCGCCGAGAATGTCCTTCACCACACTCTCGGCGTCGGAGTCGCTCAGCGTGCCGTCGGGCTGGACCGGCAGCTGCGCCGTCCGGTGGTCGCCGGCCTTGGCGTGTCCGGCGAGCTTGGCGAGCGACGCGCCCAGGTCCTTCTCCGGCAGTGAGGGGTCGAGGATCTGCGCCAGCGAGCGCACGGTGGTGGTCGCGGCCTGCGGGTCGTCCGAGATCTTCTTCAGCACGCCCTGCATGACCTGCCCGAAGCGCCGGAGCTGCTCGGCCTCGGCCTCACCGGGCGCGCGGTAGGTGGCGTACGCGACGGCCATGCGGCCACTCAGCGTCTGCCCCTTGCCCTGCCGCACCACGGGTGACGCGCCCTTCTTGGAGTCGGGCACATCGGTGTCGGTGTCGACCTCCACGTTGCCGACCAGCTCGACGAGGTTCTCCAGGTACGGGGTGTCGAGCCGCCAGGAGCCGCCGATCTTCGTCCCCAGTACGGAACCGAGCGCCTCGCGCGTGCCCGCCGAACCGTCGTCGTCGACGGACTTGCCGAGCGTGGTCGTGGTGCCGTCGTCGCTCGCCACGGCGAGCGAGTTGGGGAGCAGGACGGTGGTGCCCTGTTTCGTGGTGACGTTGTCCACGAGCAGTGCGGTGGAGGTGGCGCCCTCCCTGGTGTGCAGGTGCACCACGATCACGTCGCGCTTCTGCGGGCCGCCCGCCGCGGCGGGCGGCGTGTCCTCCTTGCCGGAGAGGCCGGGCAGCATTCCCGCGTACCAGAGGTAGCCGACGCCGCCTGCGACCACCAGCGCCACCGCGGCGACCAGGGCGACGACACGGTTGCGGCCGCGGCGCCTGGCCTCCTCGCGGCGCTCGGTGCGGCTCTCGGTGAACTTCAGCCAGTCGATGACGTCTTCGGAGTTCTCGTCCGGCTCCTCGACGAAGGAGAACTGCTCGGTCGCGTACTCGGGCGTGGGGCGGCGCTGCTGGGGCACGGAATCGACCTGGGGCTCCGGGTCCGGGTCCGGCACATGAGCGGGCTCAGGGACGGGCGCGGGATCGGATGCGGGTGCGGCCTGCTGCGGGATCCACTGCTGCTGAGCGGTGTCGACGTACCCGTACTGCTGCTGTTCCTGCTGCTGGGCGTACGGGTCGTACGGCGGCTGCTGGGCGTACGGGTCGTAGCCGTAACCCTGCTGCTGCGCGCCGTACTGCTGCGTGTCGTACTGCTGCGCGTCGTACTGCTGCGTGTCGTACTGCTGCGTGTCGTACTGCTGCGCCTGCTGGTACACCGGCTGCCCGTACGCGTCGTAACCGATGATCTCCGGCTGCTGGGCATACGGGTCGTACGGGTCGTACGGGTGCTGTCGGTCGTTCACCGGTGGCCCTCTCCCTGCTGGTCTGTGCTCCCCGTACGGCCGGGCCGACCGCTCAGCGGCGGTACAGCTCGCGCTTGTCGATGTAGCGGACCACACCGTCCGGAACGAGATACCAGACAGGCTCACCCGCCGCGACCCTCGCCCGGCAGTCGGTCGACGAGATCGCCAGGGCCGGCACCTCCACCAGGGAGACGCCCCCCTTGGGCAGACCGTCGTCCGTCAGGTCGTGACCGGGCCGGGTCACACCGATGAAGTGGGAGAGCGAGAACAGCTCCTCCGCGTCCCGCCAGGTGAGGATCTGGGCGAGCGCGTCGGCGCCGGTGATGAAGAAGAGGTCCGAGTCGCTGTTCAGCTCACGCAGGTCCCGCAGCGTGTCGATGGTGTAGGTCGGACCGCCACGGTCGATGTCGATCCGGCTCACCGAGAACTGCGGGTTGGACGCGGTCGCGATGACCGTCATCAAATAGCGGTCCTCCGCCGGGGAGACCTGCTTGTGGCTCTTCTGCCACGGCTGCCCGGTCGGCACGAACACCACCTCGTCGAGGTGGAAATGGGCGGCCACCTCGCTGGCGGCCACCAGGTGCCCATGGTGAATCGGATCGAACGTCCCGCCCATCACGCCGAGTCGGCGCTTGCCCGGACCGCTCGGCACTTGCTGCTCTCCCATGCGTGCAGAGCCTACTGGCCCCCTGCCGCGGCCCCGACTCAGCGGTCCCGGTTGAAGCGCGTGGTGATCCACAGCAGGAGCATGAGCGCGAGGAACGCGCCGACGCCGGTGACGTAGGGGCTGAGGGACGCGTGGTTCCCGCCGTGCTCGCCGCCCTCACCGGAGGCGAGGGTCACGAGGGAGGCGGCGGTGCTGTGGAGGCTCATCTTCGGCAGGACCTATCGGGAGTCGGGAGTCGGAGGGGAGACTTCACGAACATCGTATGCGGGCGGCCCGGGCACGCTCACGCCGACTCAGTCGTTCACGCAATGACCGGCTCCGGGAACCGGCCGAGCGCGGCGCACGTGAGCACATACGCTGGGGCCGTCCGGGGGACGGGAAACACTCGTAGACAGGGGGCCATCCATGACCGACGGCAATCACGAGAACGTACCGAGCCGCAATCGCCGGCGCTTCCCGGACATCTCGTCCAGGGCGTACGAACACCCGGCGGACCGCTCGGCCCTGGTCGCCCTGCGCAAGCTCACCGGCTTCGACACGGTGTTCAAGGCACTCAGCGGCCTGCTTCCCGAGCGCAGCCTGCGGCTGCTCTTCCTCTCCGACTCGGTGCGGGTGGGCGAGGCCCAGTTCGCGCATCTGCACACGATGCTGCTGGACGCCTGTTACATCCTGGACCTCAAGAAGGTCCCTCCGATGTACGTCACGCAGGACCCGAAGCCCAATGCCATGTGCATCGGCCTCGACGAGCCGATCATCGTGGTCACCACGGGCCTGGTCGAGCTGCTCGACGAGGAGGAGATGCGGGCGGTCGTCGGCCACGAGGTGGGCCACGCGCTGTCCGGGCACTCCGTCTACCGGACGATCCTGCTGTTCCTCACGAACCTGGCGCTCAAGGTCGCCTGGATCCCGCTCGGCAACATCGCGATCATGGGGATCGTGACGGCGCTGCGCGAGTGGTTCCGCAAGTCGGAGCTCTCCGCCGACCGGGCCGGCCTGCTGGTCGGCCAGGACCTCCAGGCGTCGATGCGCGGCCTGATGAAGATCGCCGGTGGCAATCACCTGCACGAGATGAACGTGGACGCGTTCCTGGAGCAGGCCGAGGAGTACGAAGCGGGAGGCGACCTGCGCGACTCCGTGCTGAAGATCCTCAACGTCCTGCCGCGCTCGCACCCGTTCACCACGGTCCGGGCCGCCGAGCTGAAGAAGTGGGCCGAGAGCCGCGACCACCAGCGGATCATGGACGGCCACTACCCGAAGCGCGACGAGGACGGCGACACGTCCGTCACGGACTCCTTCCGCGAGTCCGCCTCCCACTACGCCGACACGGTGCGCACCAGCAAGGACCCGCTGATGAAGCTCGTGGGCGACATCGCGGGCGGTGCGGGGGACCTCGGCGGCAAGCTGCGGGACAAGTTCAACGGCGGAGGCAAGGCGAGCCCGTCCGACGGCTGAGCACCGGATCCCGGGTCCGGGTTCCGGTCCTGAGCCCCGTCCCGGGCCCGGATCCGGGCGGCGCCCCGGGTCAGCCGTCGTCCCGGATGCTGGGCATGGCGCTCGGCGCGAGTGTCCCGCACAGCGCCGTCGTGGCCCGGCCCGTCGCGTACGGATCGGTCCCGGCGGGACCCCGGCCGTCCGCCGCCCGCTGCCCGGCCAGCACGGGCCGCAGGCGGTCCGCCGCGTCGGCCGCGCATGCCTGGGGCCCGGCCTGGACGGACGAGAAGAGCAGCTCGGCCCGGTGCATCCGCAGGTCGTCGCGGTCGAAGCGGAAGTGCAGTTCGCGGCGGACGGTGAACAGCGACGCGCCGTCCGCCCGCGGCAGCCCGGCGGAGTCCCCCGCCGGCCGCAGCGCGTACACGAAGGTGTGGTCGGAGGTCACTTCGAGACGGCCGGTCCCCGTCTCCTCGACGCGCAGTACGCCCCGGACGCGCACCTGCGGGGACGCGAGCGCCGCCTTCGCCGGATCGAAGCGCACCAGCCAGCCCGTGGCCGCGTGCCTGCCGTCACCGGCGGGGGCGTCGATGCTGCGGTCGAACTGCGTCAGCTGGTCGGGGTCGAGCAGTACGCGCACCGGACGGACGGTGGAGCCCTTCAGCACGTCCGGGACGAGGGACGACGCGACGAGGTAGTCCTTCGCGATGGTCAGGGCGGACAGCACCTGGCCCTCCGAGAAGTGTGCGGTGCGCCGTGCGGTCGGCAGGGCGATGCCCTCCGCGCCCGTCCGGAACCGCGCGGCCGGGCTGTGCTCGAAGAGCTCGGCGGGCGCTCCGCCCGGCACCGTGCTCTCCGGGGCCAGCGGTACCACCGACATCCGCAGCGGTCCGGCGTGCGGGGCTGGCGACGGCTGGTAGGGGTGGCGTACGCCCAGGTAGATCGCCATGGCGAAGGCGAGCGCGACCACCAGGACGAGCGCCAGCGCCTGCTTGGCCCCCGTGCCCCTGCGGCGGCCACCGCTGCCGCCATGGCGGGACGCCGCTCGGGCGGGCCGGCTGCGCACGGCCTCCGCGTGGTCGTTCATCCGCTCCTGCGCGGAGAATTCCTGGAGGCGGGCAGCCCGCACGAACGATTCGTCGAAGACGACGGACCGGTATTCGTCGTCGCTGCCACCGGAGAGGCCCTCGGGCGGGCCTTCCGGCGGGTCTCCGCGCCCTGCCATACCTTCAGAGTAGGTCGGCGGAGGCGGAGGTAAACGCCCTGGTATGTGCCAAGTCGTGACCGGTTCCCGCCCGAGCCCGGCCCGCTCGGCGGGCGGCCCCTCCGCGGCCGTTCCCGCCGGTCAGGGCGTGGTACGCGGAACCGCGGGCGCGGCCGGCGCGGAGTACTCGGCGGAGGCCGAGGGACCGCCGGGCCGGGAGTTGTCACTCGTCGCGGGCAGCGGCACCTGGTCGTGCCGCCCCGCCGACGCGCCCCGGTAGACCGCGGTGAAGGCGAGCGCCACCATCCCGATGCCCATCAGCAGGGCCAGCATCCACGCCACGGGCCGGTGCCAGCGCGCGTTCCCGCGGTACGGGCGCAGGGCACCGCCGTGCCGCCCGTACGGGCCCGTGCCGTCGCCGTACTCGTCCTCGTCGTCCAACGGGCCGTACGCGCCGTCGTGGCCGTACCCGCGGGCGCCGTAGCCGGATCCGTACCCGTCGTCGTAGAGGTCCTCGTAGAGGTCGTCGTCCGGGGGGACCTTGCCGGCCCGCGCCCTGGCCGCCTCGGCCTCGGCGCGCGCCTGGGCGGCCGCCAGCAGCCGCTCGACAGCGGTCGGCTCATGGACCTCGGCGGCCCGTACGAAATCCTCGTCGAATACCACGGAGGCGAAGTCCTCGTCCGCGCCCCCGCGGTCGTCGCTGGGCTCCCAGCCGTCCTCGAACGGCTTGCCCCCCACGTCGTCCGGCACCCGTTCAGCGTAGACCGGGACGGTCGTTTTGGGCAGAGAACGTGCGAACGAGGAGTTCGCTAACGCGTGTGGCCGTCGCCCGTCACGATGTACTTCGTCGAGGTCAGCTCGGGCAGGCCCATCGGACCGCGGGCGTGCAGCTTCTGCGTCGAAATGCCGATCTCGGCGCCGAAACCGAACTGACCGCCGTCCGTGAAGCGGGTGGACGCGTTCACCGCGACCGTCGTCGAGTCCACCAGCTGCGTGAAGCGGCGGGCCGCGGCCTGCGACGTCGTGACGATCGCCTCGGTGTGCCCGGAGGTCCAGCGGCGGATGTGGGTGACGGCCCCGTCCAGCGAGTCGACGACGGCGGCGGCGATGTCGTACGAGAGGTACTCGGTCTCCCAGTCCTCCTCCGTGGCGGCCACGACAGCCGCCTTGGACCCCTCGGCGTACGAGAGCACCCGCTCGTCGCCGTGGACCGTGACGCCCGCCCCGGCGAGCGCGTCCAGGGCGCGCGGCAGGAAGGCGCCGGCGATGTCCTGGTGGACGAGGAGCGTCTCGGCGGCGTTGCAGACGCTGGGCCGCTGTGCCTTGGAGTTGACCAGGATCTCGACGGCCATGTCGATGTCGGCCTCGGCGTCCACGTAGACATGGCAGTTGCCGGTGCCCGTCTCGATGACCGGGACGGTGGACTCCTCGACGACCGTACGGATCAGGGACGCGCCGCCGCGCGGGATCAGGACGTCGACCAGGCCGCGGGCGCGCATCAGCTCGCGTACCGAGACGCGGGACTTCCCCGGTACGAGCTGCACGGCGTCGGCGGGCAGACCGGCCCCGGCGATCGCGTCGCGCACGACGCCGACGAGCGCGGTGTTGGAGGCGTACGCCGACGACGAGCCGCGCAGCAGCACCGCGTTGCCGGACTTGAGGCAGAGCGCGGCGGCGTCCACGGTCACGTTCGGGCGGGCCTCGTAGATGATCCCGACGACGCCGAGCGGCACGCGCACCTGTCGCAGGTCGATGCCGTTGGGAAGGGTGGAGCCGCGTACGACCTCGCCGACCGGGTCGGGCAGCGCGGCCACGTCCCGGACGTCGGAGGCGATGGCGGCGATCCGCTCCGGGGTCAGCGTCAGCCGGTCGATCACCGTGTCGCTCGTCCCGGCGGCGCGGGCCTTCGCGGTGTCCCGGGCGTTGGCCTCGACGATCTCGTCCGTACGGGCCTCCAGCGCGTCGGCGACGGCCAGCAGCGCGGCGTCCTTGGCGGAGCGCGGAAGTGGCGCGATCGCGTCGGCGGCGACGCGGGCACGGCGTGCGGTCGACGCGACCGGGGACCCGGCGGCGGTCGTGTCGGAGTCGGCGAGAGGAGAGTGCGAGGTCATACCCGCAGACTAATGCGCGCTCCGCGGGCATCCACCGGGTATCCCGTTCCGCGAGACAGCGCACGCCGGGACCCGGCCGCCCCGGCGGTGCGGCGGCCGGTCAGTACGGGTGCACACCGACCGGGGCCGCGGGCGGCGGGCCGTACCCCTCGGCGATCCGCTGGTGGTAGGTGTCCCGGTCGATGACCTCCAGGCCCACGATCTCCCACGGCGGCAGTTTCGACGTGGACCGGTGCTCGCCCCACAGGCGCAGCGCGACGGCCGCGGCGTCGTGCAGGTCCCGGGCCTCTTCCCAGTAGCGGATCTCCGCGTGGTCGTTGGCGTACCTGCTGGTCAGCAGGAAGGGATGGTCGTGGGCGAGCTGTTCGAGACCTCGTCTGACCTCCTGCAGCGGCGTCTCGGCCCCCGAGACGCTGAGGGTGATGTGCCAGAGCCTCGACGCTTCCCGGCTGTCGTGGGCCTCCCGGCCGGTGCCCGGCGCCTGATCCGGCTCCGGGCCTCCGTCGAAGTCCGCTCCCGCCCCGACACTGGTCAGGGTTCGCCCGACCGTGCCTCGGGGCAGCGCCCCCGGACGTACTCGTCTCACCGGCGGCCTCCTCTGATGTGTCGCTGTGCCGTGTCCCCCTGGATCCCCGCAACAAAGTTGACCAGTCCTGGGCCCGGCGCGGGGCGGTTTTCGCGAAGGTCTCCGTCCCGGATCGGGTCTTTCAGCCGTTTCAGGGGTGGAGAACGACCAGATCGTCCCTGTGTACGACTTCGCGCTCGTACGCGGGCCCGAGCTCCTTCGCCAGGTCGTGGGTGGAGCGTCCGAGCAGCTGCGGGATCTCCTTGGCGTCGTAGTTGACGAGCCCCCGGGCGACGGCCACGCCCGCCGTGTCCCGCAGCTCCACGGGGTCGCCCGCGCTGAACTCCCCCTCGACCCCGGCGATCCCGGCGGGCAGCAGCGAGGTGCGTCGCTCCACCACGGCCCGTACCGCCCCGTCGTCGAGCGTGAGCGCGCCCTGCGGCGTCGAGGCGTGCGCGAGCCACAGCAGCCGGTCGGCGCTGCGGCGGCCGGTGCGGTGGAAGTACGTGCCCGTGTCGCGGCCCGCGAGGGCGTCGGCGGCGTGGCTGGCGGAGGTGAGGACGACGGGGATGCCGGCGGCCGCGGCGATACGGGCCGCCTCGACCTTGGTCACCATGCCGCCGGTGCCGACGCCCGCCTTGCCCGCGCTGCCGATGGAGACGTGCGCGATGTCGCCGGGGCCGTGCACCTCGCCGATGCGCGAGGCGCCGGGGGTGCTGGGGTCGCCGTCGTACAGCCCGTCCACGTCCGAGAGGAGCACCAGCAGGTCGGCCCGGACGAGATGGGCGACGAGGGCGGCGAGCCGGTCGTTGTCGCCGAAGCGGATCTCGTCCGTGGCGACGGTGTCGTTCTCGTTGACGACCGGGACCGCGCCCATGGTGATGAGTTGGTCCAGTGTCCGGTAGGCGTTGCGGTAGTGGGCGCGGCGGCTGGTGTCGTCGGAGGTCAGCAGCACCTGTCCGACGCGCACGCCGTACCGCGCGAAGGAGGCGGTGTAGCGGGCCACGAGCAGCCCCTGGCCGACGCTGGCGGCGGCCTGCTGCCTGGCCAGGTCCTTGGGGCGGCGGGCGAGCCCCAGCGGCGCCAGCCCGGCGGCGATGGCGCCGCTCGACACCAGCACGATCTCCTTCTCGCCGCCGCTGCGCGCCTTGGCGAGTACGTCGACGAGCGCGTCGACGCGGTCGGCGTCGAGACCCCCCGACGCGGTGGTCAACGATGAGGAACCGACCTTGACGACGATCCTGCGGGCCTCCGCGACGCCCTGCCTTGCCCCTGACACGTACAGACCCCACTCTTGCTCGCCCGGTTCTCCCCGCAATGTACGTGAGCCGCTCCGGGCGGCGCCTGCGCATTCCGCCCGCTGGACCGCCGGTCGTCGTACGGACGGCGTTCGCGCCGCCCGGGCTTCCGGCCGGACACCGCCCCTGGTCCGTCTCCCGCCGGTTCCGGGAGGGCCGGGAGACGGACCAGGGGTCTGGTGAGCCTGCGTCAGGAGCGGGCCGGGCGGCGGCCCGCCATCGCGCCGCGGGCCATCCTGCGCAGCTTGCGCACCACGCGCCGGGCGAAGGACGGCTTGGGTACGGCACGCTGGGGCACGGTCCCCCTGGGCGCGGTGACACGTACCCCGTCGACCCACTCCGAGACCGTGACCGCGAACATTTCGGCGGGTACGCCCGCCGCCTCGTCCTCGAAGTGCGGATACGCGAGGTAGGGCTTGGCCGCCGCGCCCCTGCGGATCACCTCGGGCACCTTCTTCTCCTGGAGGAACGTGAGGTGGTCCTCCAGGAGATCGGCCCGCCCCTCGGCGACGTAGTGCATCCGCAGCCGCTCGGGCACCTTCAGCCGGCGGGCCACGCCCGGCGTCCAGTACTTCTCCATGAGCGGCCGCGCGAGGTCCAGCTTGTCCTGGCGCGTGCCGGCCTTGGCCTTCAGCCAGCGGTGGTCGAACTGCGGCAGCAGCGTGATCACGAACGGCCGGATCATCAGATCGTCGCGCTTGTCACCGGGCGGGTAGAGCTCGGCGATCAGGTCCATCAGGGCCTTCGCCGAGTCGAAGCGCATCGCGTAACTGCCGCTCTGCGTGATGTGCTTGCCGTCGTCGCGGCGCACGATGTAGAGGCAGACGTAGTCGGCGATGACCGAGACCCCGGCGCTGCGCACATATGCCTCAAGGGTGAAGCGCGCGTCCTCACCGGTGTACAGCTGCTGGTCGAAGCGCATCTTGTGCTTCTCCAGCAGTTCGCGCCGGAAGAGCTTCTCCGCGCTGAGCGTCATCTTGATGTTGGACGAGAAGACGTCCGTGCGTTCCAGGGTGCGCCCGAACATGGACTTGGGCGCGCCGCGTCCGATGCCCTCGATCTTGCCCAGCACGACGTCCGTGCCGTTGCGGTCGGCCATCGCGACCATCCGCTCCAGGGCTTCCGCGCCGAGGTAGTCGTCGGCGTCGAGGAAGAAGACATAACGGCCGCGGGCCATGTCGAGGCCCACGTTGCGGGGCTTGCTGGGACCACCGGAATTCTCCTGGTGGACCACGCGCGTCCTGACCTTGCTCCTGGCCGCGAAATCGTCGAGATATTCTCCGGTCCCGTCGGTCGAGCCGTCGTTGACGGCCACGATCTCCAAGCGGTCCGCGCCCAGCGTCTGGGCTTCGACCGATTCCAGGCAGGGGATCAAGTAGGGCATCGCCTCGTAGGCACCGATGATCACGGTTACATCGGGAATTTCAGCTGAGGCCATACCCGTCCCATTCTCGTTCATCGACATCCAAGACCGCCGTTACAGGGGTAAGGGTTGTTCACCATCGTTACTTTTCCACGTGACGCCTGCCACAACACGCACGAACGGCCCGGCAGAACGTCTCGAAAGACGCCCTGCCGGGCCGAATTCAGATCTTCGTGCGAGTGTCGTCCGGATGTCGGGGGTCAGCCCGCCACGGTCGTGTCGAGCCCCGTGGCCTCCGGCGCGGAGTCGCTCGGGTCCGCCGCGGTGACGGCGACCTCGACGCCGGTGCGCTGGGCCACCCCCAGGTTGCGGGCCTCGGACTTGGCCGCGAGCGCCCGTACGGCGTCGTTGAACTGCACGATGGACGCCGGTTCGTCGGGGCCCAGCAGGTACTCCTTCAGCTCGCGCCGGTCCTCTGCCAGCGTGTCGGCGCCCTCGCCGCCCGTGATGGCGGCGAGCAACTCGCCGAGCTGCTGCGCGTCGTTGGAGAGGATCACGGCGGCGCGCACGGCGGTGTTCTGCTTCTTGAACTCCTCGGCGCCCAGCTCCGCGGAGTCGGTCACCGCGTACGGCTTGCCGCTCGCGATGAAGTCCGAGACGACGCTGGAGATGTCGGAGACCATGCCGTCCGACTCGTTGAAGCAGTCGTACAGACGCGGCTCGGCGCCGGTGACGACCCGGTGCTCCCACCACCCGAACGAGCGCCAGTACGCGGCGTTCCACTCGTCCCCGAGGGTCGCCAGCTCGGCCTCGCGCGCCAGGTCGGGCAGGGCGTCACGCGAGGTCTCCGCCTCGTCCTTGCCGGCCCTCGTCTTGCCGTTGCCGTCGGCTCCGAGTTCGCCCAGGCGTGCCTCGATACGGGCCAGCTCGGCCCGCGCCGCGCTCTGCTCGGCCCGGAGCGCGGAACTCTCCTGCGCCCAGCGCGGGTCGGTGGCGCGCTCGGTCGCGGCCTTCTCCACCATGGCGGTGATGCGTTCGTGGACGGCCTTGGCCTGGGGGCTGCGGGTCCCGGTGAAGGGGTGCGGCTTGTAGAGCACCCGGACCGGCTCCCGGGCCTCCAGCAGGCGCCTGACGATGTTCTCGCCGGCGAGCAGGAGCGAGGTGTTGCCCGGGTTGTCGTCCCAGCCCTCCCAGGTGGGGGCGTACAGGACGGTCGGGACCGGGTTCTTCGGCGTACCGCCCCAGGTCTGGATCGGGGCGAGCTGCGGGCGGCCCACCTCGACGATGTCCTCGTCGCGGACGCCGACGTCGGCGAGCGCGTAGCGGTCGCGGCCGGCCCGGCCCGCGCTCCACACCTCGTCGTACACCTTGCTGTACGGGTTGATGCTCGCGACCTTGTCGCTGTCGCCGTGCCCGATGAAGACGTGCTTCATGGTGGGGATGCGCAGCATGTGGATGTTCTTGCCGACGTTGGCGGCGTAGAGCGCGACGCGGACCGTGGAGAGGTCCATGTTCATCAGGTGCGTGGCGCTCGGGACGCAGATGACCGGCACCGACGTCGGGCCGAGCTGCGGCACGATGTGGCGCTCGCGCAGGATGATCAGCGGCCTGCCGTCGAGCTGCTTCATGGTGTCGAGCCACATGTTGACCTGGTACGCCGACTCCCGGGAACCGGAGAAGTACAGGACCGTGGTCGGGCGGTAGTCGCGCAGCCAGCCGTCGATGCCCTCCAGGACGGTGTTCACCGGCGGGACCCGGCGGCCGCGCCGGGTGAACGGCAGCAGCGCCGCGACGTAGGCGATCGCCAGGACCAGGGTGAGCGCGAGGCCGGCGTAGCCGAAGGCGCTCCGGCCGCTCTCGACCGCGGCCAGCACGCCCACCACGGCGAAGACGTCGAGGTGGAGCATCTTCTCGGCGGACCGGTTCAGCAGCCGCCTCGGCGGGGCCGCCGGGATGCGCAGCATGGAGAGGTCGATGTTGCGGGTCACCACCGGCATCCTGCGGCGCAGGCGGATCAGGGTGACGAGCGCGCCGTGCGGGGCCTGGAGGGCGTAGAACAGCAGCAGGCCGGCGATCGTCACGTAGAAGATCGTCTGCTCGGCCAGCTCCATGCGGGCCAGCAGGAGGATCAGCAGCAACTGGCGTACCAGGAAGCGGATCGAAAGGCCGGCCCGGACCTTGCCCAGACGGTTGACCAAGTAGCTGCCGCGCTGGTGCAGATGCTGGTCCGCGAGGTAGGTCGCGGCCACGGCGGCCGCGAAGAACCAGAGGTTCGGAATCAGTGCCGCCAGCATTATGCACGGATATCCCAGCCCCAGGACGGCGGCGGCGGCCAGTTCGGACCCACTGCCCACGCGGGCCAGGCGGATGGCGGTCGAAATCACGAAGAACCTGCTCCAGAGGGGTGCCGGTCATTTACAGTGTAAGAGGAATATAAAATTCCGCTCCACGAATTCGGGCCTCTGCGCATCGCTTTATTGGCGACTACAGAGGCCCGAATCACAGATTGCCAAGCAGTATTACACATCTTCCTGGCGATTCAGGACGGCGGCCA
Source organism: Streptomyces sp. Wb2n-11 (assembly GCF_001049855.1). Lineage (NCBI taxonomy): Bacteria > Bacillati > Actinomycetota > Actinomycetes > Kitasatosporales > Streptomycetaceae > Streptomyces > Streptomyces sp. Wb2n-11. Next base: position 4,703,257 of record NZ_CVPB01000001.1, on the reverse strand, counting down.
GTGCCTGCTCGAATCCCGACGCCTCGGACGCGCCACGCGTCGGGTCCACCTGCCGTACGTCGATGACGTGACCGGTGAGTTCCGAGAGCAGTACGTCCAGCGACGTACGCGCCACGGCCTCGGAGGACAGCAGCGAGCCCGCGGGCTCCTCGCCGAACGCCTTGGTGCGCATCGGCGTCGCCGTGCGCTCCGGGTTGACGCAGTTGACGCGCACGCCGTCGGCGGCCCACTCGTCGGCGAGGGCCTGGGTGAGGTTCACCATGGCGGCCTTCGTGGAGGAGTAGAGGCTGTACTCGGCGCGGCCGCGGGTGTAGCTGCTGGAGGTGTAGAGCAGCAACTGACCCTTGGTCTCGGCGAGGTACTTGTGCGCGGCGCGGGCGATCTGCACGGGAGCCAGGTAGTTGACGTTCAGCGCTTCCTGGATGGTCGCGCTGTCCGTCTCGGCGAGCTTGCCGATGCGGAGCACGCCCGCCGTGTTGATCACGTAGTCGACGCGGCCGGTCTCCGCGTACGCCTTCGACAGGGCGTCGTCGACGTGCTCGGGGTTCTCGACGTGCGTGCCGGTGGTGGAGCGGCCCAGGGCGTACACCTTGGCGCCGTAACTTTCGGCGAGGGCCGCGATGTCCGCACCGATGCCGTACGAACCGCCGAAGACGACGAGCGTCTTGCCTGCGAGGAGCTCGCGGTAGGCGGCCTCGTCGGCCTGCTGCGGGGCGGCGGTGGAGGCGAGCTGGAACAGCTTGTCGGCGATGAAGACGTCGACCGGCTGCGTCACCTTCATGTTGTACTCGTCGCCCGCGACGACGTAGATCGGCACGTCCGGCAGGTACTTCAGGACGACCGAACAGTCGTCGGTGGCCTGGAAGTTCGGGTCGCCGGCGGCGACTTCGTACGCCTTGCGGATCGTCGACAGCTTGAAGGCCTGCGGCGTCTGGCCGCGGCGCAGCCGGGACCGGTCCGGGACCTCGGTGATGAACTCGCCGTCGCCGCCGTGCGTGCGCGTCACGATGATCGTGTCCGCGGACGGGATGGCGACGTCGACCGCCTCGTAGCGCTCCAGCGCGTCGACGCAGTCCTGGATCACCCGCTGTGACAGGAGGGGGCGCACGGCGTCGTGGAAGAGGACGTTCCGGTCCTCCCCCTCGGCGAGGCCCTCGCCGAGCGCGGAGATCGCGCGCTCGGTGGTCTCGTTGCGCGTCGAACCGCCCTCGATGACCCGGGTGACCTTGGTGAGACCGGCCTTCGCGACGATCTTCTCGACGTCCGGCACATAGCCCGGCGCCATGAGAACGATGATGTCGTCGATGCCCTCCGCCTGCTCGAAGATCGACAGCGTGTGCTCGATGACCGCCTTGCCGGCGATCTTCAGCAACTGCTTTGGGATCGACAGGCCCACGCGCTGACCGGTACCACCGGCGAGCACGACTGCTGTGGTTCGGGGCTTGGCTATGGGCTGCACAGACACAGACGACCTACCTCGCGAGGACTGGGAGACACACGATGGTTGCACTCTCCGTGACCGTCTCGCAAGGTGGACGCCCCCCTGCCGACACCTGTACGAAACCTTTGCCGGCCCCCAACCACCGCACAGGCGCGCGCATTTGAGCCTGTGCGGTGGTGGGGGGCCGGTGCGGGAGGTGTCCGGGGGTCCACTCCCGGGGGTGAGCGATGCCACAGCCGCGGCCGGCGGGCGGAGTCCGCCCGCCGGCCGCGGCCGCGCTCCCCTAGAAGGGGTTGAACTCGTCGTACTCGCGCTGCGGGTCGTCGCGCTGGGCCTCGCGGTCCCGGCGGCGCGTAGCCGCCGGACGCGGGGCGTCCAGGCGGTGGTCCTCGCCACGGCGGCCGAGCATCTCCGCACCCGCCATCACCGTCGGCTCCCAGTCGAAGACGACCGCGTTCTCCTCGGGGCCGATCGCGACGGCGTCGCCCGCACGGGCACCGGCCTTCATCAGCTTCTCCTCGACGCCGAGACGGCTGAGGCGGTCCGCGAGGTAGCCCACGGCCTCGTCGTTGCTGAAGTCGGTCTGGCGCACCCAGCGCTCCGGCTTCTCGCCGCGCACGCGGTAGACGCCGTCCTCCTCGGTGATCGTGAAGCCCTCGTCGTCGACGGCCCTGGGGCGGATGACGACCCGGGTCGACTCCTCCTTGGGCTTCGCGGCGCGCGCCTTGGAGACGACCTCGGCCAGCGCGAAGGACAGCTCCTTGAGGCCCAGGTGTGCGACCGCCGACACCTCGAAGACGCGGTAGCCGCGCGCCTCCAGGTCCGGGCGGATCATGTCCGCGAGCTCCTGGCCGTCCGGGATGTCGACCTTGTTGAGGACGACGACGCGCGGCCGGTCGCCGAGGCCGCCGTACTGCGCCAACTCCTCCTCGATCACGTCGAGGTCGGTGAGCGGGTCACGGTCGGACTCCAGCGTCGCCGTGTCCAGTACGTGCACGAGCACCGAGCAGCGCTCGACGTGGCGCAGGAACTCCAGGCCCAGGCCACGGCCCTGGCTCGCACCGGGGATCAGACCCGGGACGTCGGCGATCGTGTAGACGGTCGAGCCCGCCGTGACGACACCGAGGTTGGGGACGAGCGTGGTGAACGGGTAGTCCGCGATCTTCGGCTTGGCCGCGCTCAGCACCGAGATCAGCGAGGACTTGCCGGCGCTCGGGTAACCGACCAGCGCCACGTCGGCGACGGTCTTGAGCTCCAGGACGATGTCGCCGCCCTTGCCCGGCTCACCGAGCAGCGCGAAGCCCGGCGCCTTGCGGCGGGCCGAGGCCAGCGCCGCGTTGCCGAGGCCGCCGCGACCGCCCTCACCGGCGACGTACGTCGTGCCGTGGCCGACCATGTCGGCCAGGACGTTGCCGTCCTTGTCGTAGACCACGGTGCCGTCGGGAACGGGCAGGACCAGGTCCTGGCCGTCCTTGCCGGAACGGTTGTCGCCCGCGCCGGGCTGGCCGTTCGTGGCCTTGCGGTGGGGGTGGTGGTGATAGTCCAGCAGGGTGGTCACGGACTGGTCGACGACAAGGGTGACGTCGCCGCCGCGCCCGCCGTTGCCGCCGTCGGGACCGCCCAGCGGCTTGAACTTCTCACGGTGTACGGAGGCGCAGCCGTGGCCTCCGTTACCCGCGGCGACATGCAGTTCGACGCGGTCCACGAAGGTGGTCATGGGTGGGTCCTCCAGTACATGCGGAAATATCTACATACGTAACGCGCCAAGGGCGGCCGCGCTTCCCCGTCATCCGGGAAAGAGCGTCCGCCCTCGGAAAGTGCTGTGCGTACCGCTCGACGAAAGCCGGAATTACTCGGCGATCGGAACGATGTTCACAACCTTGCGGCCACGGTGCGTGCCGAACTCCACCGCACCGGCGGCGAGCGCGAACAGCGTGTCGTCGCCGCCACGGCCGACGCTCGTGCCCGGGTGGAAGTGGGTGCCGCGCTGGCGGACCAGGATCTCACCGGCGAGAACGGTCTGACCGCCGAAGCGCTTCACGCCGAGCCGCTGGGCATTGGAATCGCGACCGTTCCGAGTGGACGATGCGCCCTTCTTGTGTGCCATGTCTCAGTCCCTTTACTTCGCAGCCGTGGGGATACCGGTGACCTTGATCGCCGTGTACTGCTGGCGGTGACCCTGGCGACGGCGGTAGCCGGTCTTGTTCTTGTACCGAAGGATGTCGATCTTGGCACCCTTGTGGTGGTCCACGACCTCGGCGGTGACCTTGATGCCGGCCAGGACCCACGGGTCGCTGGTGACGGAGTCGCCGTCGACCACGAGCAGGGTCGAGAGCTCGACCGTGTCGCCAACCTTGGCCGTGGGAATCTTGTCAACCTCAACGATGTCGTCGACAGCAACCTTGTGCTGGCGACCACCGCTGCGCACGATGGCGTACACGCTGATCTCTCTTTCGCTCGGGACGGGACCCCTGATGCCAGCCGTTCGCACGGGCCGTGGGGCCCGCGACAGATCCGAATGGACGAGCGGCCTCTAACGGCACCCCGAAGGAGTGCCGGAAGGGAGGTGCTCAGGAGATGGCGTGCACAAAAACACGCCGACGGTCAAGAGTACGGGCCCCCGAAGGGAGGGTCAAACCCGGCCCCCGGCCTCCCGGGGCCCGGGCGTCACTCCCCCGCCGCGATCTCCAGCATCCGGTCGACCACCCGGGCGGAGGCGCGGCCGTCCGAGGGCTCGCAGAAGTCCTTCACGAACTGCTCGTACTTCTCCCTGTACCGCGCCGACACCGAGTCGATGTTCCGGATCGCGTCGACCAGGTCCTCCGAGTTCTTGAGCAGCGGACCGGGCGCGCGCTCGGTGAAGTCGAAGTAGAAACCGCGCAGCGTGTCGCGGTAGTGCTCCAGGTCGTACGTGAAGAACAGCATCGGGCGGCCCGAGTGCGCGAAGTCGAAGAGCACCGAGGAGTAGTCCGTGATCAGCACATCGGCGATCAGGTACAGGTCGGCGATGTCCGGGTACGCCGCCACGTCGTAGACGAAGCCCTGGCCGGCCCCCGGGATGCTGTCCAGGACCTTGTTGTGCTTGCGGTACAGGAAGACGTGGTCCTCGCCGAGCGCCGCCTCGGCGGCGGTCAGGTCGACCTGCTGGTCGAGCTTGAACCGCTTGCCGTCGTAGCGCTGGTCGTCACGCCACGTCGGCGCGTACAGCACGATCTTCTTCCCCTCGGGGATGCCCAGCTGCTCGCGCACCCGCGCGGCCGTCTTCTCCCGTTCCGGCGCGTGGAAGACGTCGTTGCGCGGGTAACCGGACTCCAGCACCTCGCACTTGAGCCGGAAGGCGTGGGTCATGATCGGGGTCGTGAAGGCGTTCGGCGACACGAAGAGGCTGAACTGCCGCGAGCGCTGCGGCAGGCTCGCGATGTACGCGAGGTTCGCCTTGGGCGTGCCCAGCAGGTCGGCGCCGATGCGCTTGAGCGGCGTACCGTGCCACGTCTGCACGACGACCTGGCCCTCGCGGCGCGTGAACCAGTCGTTGATGCCGACGTTGGTCACGACGTACCGGCTGCGGGCCAGCGCCTCGTACCACTCCTCACTGCCCCAGGCGACGCCGCGGACCCCGGCCGGCAGGACCGCCTGCTGGTCGGCGACGACGGCGATGTGCTCGATGTCCGTCCCGCGGCTCGCGAACTCCTGGTACACGGCCCGGGGCGAGTCCGAGAACTGCTTGCCGCCGAAGCTGTTGTAGAGGACGGCCTCGCGCAGCGGAAGCCGCTGCTGCGCCGGGTAGTAGGTCTCCCTGAGCTGCCGCTGCCGGTAGCCGCCGCGGACCTGCGGGCTCAGCGCCGACCCGGAGTTCAGGAAGAACCGGTTGAAGAAGCGGCGGTCCACGGTGTACCTGCGGTGCTGTCCCTTGTGGGCCATCGGCAGCGTGCCGACGAGGTCGGGGCGGAGCGTCACCGGGATGTCGTTGGCGTGGTCCCACTCGGCCGCGGCGCGGAAGGTGAAGTACCAGCGCCCGCTGCGCAGCGGAAGCGTCCCTTCGTACGTCGCCATCGCGTCCGGCGCGACGAGCGCGGAGAACCGGCCGTCGGCGACCTCGACGGGCAGCACCTTCTCCTCGTGCCGGGTGCCGTGCCTGAGGACGAGCCGCAGCGGCTCCTCCGGGCCGGGGTACGTGCCCTGGAGGGAGAGCTCCCCCTGCGCCGTCCAGCGCATCCGGTCGACGACCGGCTGGACGACCCTGGTCTGGAGGAAGAAGGTGCCCGCCCCGTCCGTGTGCGCGGCCACCTCCCGGCCACCGGGCAGCTGGTACGTACCGGTGCGCAGGCTCTGGGCGACCGTGGCGCGGCGGGAGGTGCCGTCGGCGAACACGATGCTGACGCGGGAGTTCTGCACCTTCTTGGGCCGCACGCCGTCGACGGGCAGGTCCGCGAAGGGGACGTACGCCGCGCTCCTGGCCCAGCCGTCGCCGTAGCTGCCCTCCCGGCTCTCCAGGGGGTACCTGGCGGCCGTCCTGGAGCCGGGGTGGCTGACCCGGAGCTCCACGGGGGTCCTGCCGCCCGTGGTCTTCGGGCAGGAGCGCACCGTCACCTCCACACCGTCCCGTGCGGCCTCGTGCGCCTCGATCTCGGCCGGCACCACGTCCACGGTGAGCCGGAAGCAGTCCTCCTCGAAGCCCGCGACCACCCGCACACCGCTCTCGGCGACCTGGACCTGGCTGTGCCCGCCGCGGCCCGCGTCGTTCCTGTACACCCGCCCGACGGAGAGGCCGCCGGGCCTCGGTATGCCGATGCCGAGGAACCAGGTGCCGGACTGCCAGCGGCCGCGGGAGCGCAGTCGCCTCGGGTCGATCGTGATCTCGAAGCCCGACCAGTCGTAACAGTGCAGAGCGCCCGGCGCCGACCTGGTCGCCTTCGGCTCCAGGACGGTCTTCAGCTTGAGCGGGACGCTGCCGCCGCCGCCCTCCTTGCGCAGCCCGGCGACACGGACGGAACGCTTCCCCGTCGCCGCCGGGGCATTGGGCACGTACGCGTAGCCGCGCAGGACCAGACGGCCGTCCCGCCACTCCATGTCGGTCAGCCTGCTGCTCACCGGCAGCTCACTGCGCTTCAGGTTCTTCACCAGGGGCGGCAGCGCGCCCAGCCCCACACCCGGCAGCTCGACGCGGGCCCGCCTGAGGCCCTTGACCTGATGGACGCCCGGGTTCTCCCGGTCGTACCGCAGGACCTCGATCAGCTCGTCCGCACGGCCCTCGGCGGCCAGTTGCCACTGGATGCGGCCGACCGGGGGCAGTTTCGCCATCTTCTTCGGGCCGGCCTCCACCACGAACTCCTTCGCCGCGGCAAGGAATCCGGCACGGTCTTCCTCCGAGGCCTCCGGAAAGTACTTCATGCTCCGGCTCAACTGCTCGGGGACTATGCCGGTGCCTGGGGGAGTGGACGCCATGGGTGACGGGCCTTTCAAGAAAAACCGGAGATGAACTCCAGAGAAAGAGATCGCACACAAGACTCCCCGGGGCCCCGGAAGGTTGCACGGGCCCCCTGAACCCACAGGCGTCGCGTACGTCACTCCGGAGGCCGGGCAGCAGTGTGGGCCGCCCCGGACATTCACCGTCCGGGGCGGCCCACAGAGCTGTACTGCGCGAGGTACTGCCCGAAGGTCAGTCCTCGGTGGGGGCGGAGGCCGCCGACTGCGACGGCTGCTCCGCGGCCGCGGTCTTCTTCGAAGCCGACGCCCTCTTGGCCGTCGTCTTCTTGGCCGCGGTCTTCTTGGCGGCCGTCTTCTTCGCGGCGGTCGCCTTCTTCGCGGGGGCCTTCTTGGCCGCGGCCTTGCGCGTCGCCTTCTTGGCCGGAGCCGGAGCCTCGGCGGCGGTCTCGGCGGCGGGCTGGGTCTCGGCGGCGGCGCTCTGGTCCGTCACCGGCGTCTCGACGACCAGCACGGCCGCCTCCTCCGCACCCTTGGGCGATCCCGCGGGCGCGGAGGCCTTGCGGGTCGCACGACGGCGCGCACGCGGCGGAGCCGCCGCTGCCGGCTCCTCGGCCGCGGGCTGCTCGGCCGGGATCTCGGCGGCCACCGGCTCCGCGGCCTTCGGCTCCTCGGTCTTCGGCTCCTCGACCACGGGGGCCGGGGCGGCGACCTGGACCTCCTCGGCCGCCGGCGCGCCGGCGCTCTTCGGCGCACCGGCCGGAGCCGTCGCCTTGCGCGTCGCACGACGCCGCGTACGGACCGGGGCAGCCTCCGGCTGCGGCTCGGGCGCGGGCTGCGCCTGCTCCACCTCGGGCTCGGGCTGGGGCTCGGGCTCCGCCACGGCCTCGGGCTCCGGAGCGGGCTCCGGCTCGGGGACGTACACCGGCTCCGCCGCCTTCGGCGCACCGGCCGGAGCCGTCGCCTTGCGGGACGCCCGACGGCGCGAACGGCCACGGCCGGCGGCCGCCTCGGCCTCCGCGGGGCTGCTGTACAGCTCCTCGTCCGGCACGAACTCGGGCTCGGGGAGCGCCGTCGGCGCCGCCACCTCGGCGGCGAGCTCGGCCTCGGTCTCGACCTCGGTCTCCGGCAGCTCCGCGTGCTCGTGATCGAGCTCCGCACCACCGCGGCCGCGCTTCTTGGAACGCTTGCCGCCACCACCGTTGCCCGCGGCGACCGGCTGCTCCATGTGCACGATCACACCGCGCCCGTTGCAGTGGACGCAGGTCTCGGAGAAGGACTCCAGCAGACCCTGGCCCACCCGCTTGCGCGTCATCTGGACCAGGCCCAGCGAGGTGACCTCGGCGACCTGGTGCTTCGTACGGTCGCGTCCCAGGCACTCCAGCAGGCGCCGCAGCACCAGGTCGCGGTTGGACTCCAGGACCATGTCGATGAAGTCGATGACGACGATGCCGCCCAGGTCGCGCAGGCGCAGCTGACGGACGATCTCCTCGGCCGCCTCCAGGTTGTTCCTGGTGACGGTCTCCTCGAGGTTGCCGCCCTGCCCGGTGAACTTGCCGGTGTTGACGTCGACGACGATCATCGCCTCGGTCTTGTCGATGACCAGCGAACCGCCGCTCGGCAGGTAGACCTTGCGGTCCAGTGCCTTCATCAGCTGCTCGTCGATCCGGTACGTCGCGAAGACGTCGACCTCCGACGTCCAGCGCGACAGCCGGTCCGTCAGGTCCGGGGCGACGTGCGAGACGTAACCGTGGATGGTCTCCCACGCCTGGTCACCGCTGACGATGACCTTCGAGAAGTCCTCGTTGAAGATGTCGCGCACGACGCGGACGGTCATGTCCGGCTCGCCGTAGAGCAGGGTCGGACCGCTGGTCGCGCCGCTGCTCTTCGACTTCTTGACGATGTCTTCCCACTGCTGCTGCAGGCGCTCGACGTCGCGGCGCAGCTCGTCCTCGCTCGCGCCCTCGGCGGCGGTGCGCACGATGACGCCCGCGTCCTCGGGGACGATCTTCTTGAGGATGGTCTTCAGACGCGAGCGCTCGGTGTCGGGCAGCTTGCGGCTGATGCCGGTCATCGAGCCCTCGGGCACGTAGACCAGGTAGCGGCCGGGCAGCGAGACCTGGCTGGTGAGGCGGGCACCCTTGTGACCGATCGGGTCCTTCGTGACCTGCACGAGGACCGACTGGCCGGACTTGAGGGCGGACTCGATGCGACGGGGGCCGTGGCCCATGCCCAGCGCGTCGAAGTTCACCTCGCCCGCGTACAGGACGGCGTTGCGGCCCTTGCCGATGTCGACGAAGGCGGCCTCCATCGACGGCAGTACGTTCTGGACCTTGCCCAGGTAGACGTTGCCGACGTACGAGGTCGACTGCTCCTTGTTGACGTAGTGCTCGACGAGGATGTTGTCCTCGAGCACACCGATCTGGGTGCGGTCGCCGTGCTGACGGACGACCATCACGCGCTCGACGGCCTCGCGGCGCGCCAGGAACTCGGCCTCGGTGATGATCGGGACGCGGCGGCGGCCCTGCTCACGGCCCTCGCGGCGGCGCTGCTTCTTCGCCTCCATACGGGTCGAACCCTTGATGGACTGGACCTCGTCGAAGCCGGTGCCCGGCTCGCGCTCCGCTTCCTTCTTGCGCGGCTCACGGACCTTGACGACCGTACGCTCCGGGTCGTCGACGCCGTTGGCCTCGGACTCCGGGCCCGCGTCACCGCTGCGGCGGCGACGGCGGCGGCGACGGCGGCTGGAGGCGGAACCCGCACCCGACTGGTCGGCTTCGTCCTCGTCGGCCTCGTCGGCGTCCTCGTCGGCCCGGTCGGCCGCGGCCTCGTCGGACGTGTCCGGCTCCTCGGACTCCTCCGCGTCGACGGGCTCGCCACGGCGACGCCGGCGGCCACCGCGGCGACGGCGGCGTGCCCTGCGGTCCTCGGCCTCGTCGGAGTCGTCCTGCGCGGAGTCCTCCTCGTCCTGCTCCTCCTCGACGAGCTCGGCGGGCTCCTCCGGGGCGGGCGCGGTCTCGACGACACGCTCGACGCGCTCCGCGCGCTCGTCCTCGGCGGGCTCACCGCGGCGACGGCGACGACGGCCACGCTGCGGGGCGGCCTGCGGCGCGGGAGGCGCCTCGACGACCGTCTCCTGCTCCTCCTCGTCCTCTTCCACGTCCTCGATGAAGTCCGGCTCCGCCATCCGGGCGGCAGCGGCAGCTGCGGCCGTCTCGGGGGTCTGGAACATCGGCTCGGTGAAGACCGGCGCCTGGAACACGGCGACAGCGGGACGCGACACCCGGCGGCGCGAACGCGGCGGCTCCTCGGCCTCGGCCTCGGCCTCGGACTTCGGCGCGGCGGCCTCGTCGGCAGCGGCCTCGTCGGCGGCCTTGCGGCCACCGCGACGACGCGGCGTGCGCCCACGCGGTGCCTCTTCCGCCTCGGCCGCCACGGGCGCCGCCGGGGCAGGCTCCTCGGCGGGGGCCTCTTCGGTCCTCGGCTCGGTCTTCGGCGCGCCGGCGGGCGCGGTCGCCTTACGGGTCGCCCGACGACGGCCACGCCCACGCGGCGCCTCGTCGGCGGCCTCGTCGGCGGCAGGAACGGCAGCGGCGGCAGCGACCGGAGCCGCAGGCGCCTCCACAACGGCCTCGGGCACCTCGGCCTCGACCGGGGCCTCCGCCTCGGCGGGCTTCGGGGCACCGGCGGGCGCGGTGGCCTTACGGGTGGCACGGCGGCGCGTACGGGCCGGCGGAGCCGCCTCGTCGCTCTCCGCAGCGGGCTGTACGGCCTCGGCCTGTGCGGCGGGCTCGGGTGCGGCGGCGGCCTCGACCTCGGCGGCAGCCGTGTCCGCGCTCTTCGGCGCACCGGCGGGAGCCGTCGCCTTGCGCGTCGCACGGCGGCGCGTACGGGCCGGCGGAGCGGCCTCGTCCACGGCGGCGGGCTCCTCGGCGGCGGCCGCGGGGACCGCAGGCGCCTCCTCCGCCTCGGCGGGCTTCGGAGCACCGGCGGGCGCGGTCGCCTTACGGGTGGCACGGCGGCGCGTACGGGCCGGCGGAGCCGCCTCGTCGCTCTCCGCAGCGGGCTGTACGGACTCTGTGTTCTCTGCGGGCTCGCTCACGGCGCCCTCTCCGGCCGGTATGGCCGGAGCCGCGGCCTCTACGGTTTCGGCGGTCACCACGGCCTTCGCGCCCCCGGCCGGAGGACCGGCGGGGCGCGAGGCCGCGCGGCGCCGGCGGCGCGGCGGCAGCGTGTCGCTGGGCGAGTGGTTGTCGTCGGTCTCCCCGGCGGTACGCGCGGTACCTGCCGAGGGCTCGGTGGAATCGTTCGGCTCGAGCATGCGGGCGGTTCTCCCGTCGCGCTCCCGGGCGCCGCGCCTGATTCCGGTCCGGTCCGGTCCGCGCGATGAGCGCGGTACCGCCGTCCGGGGCGCGGGCGCCGCACGGGAGCTGTTGTCTAGCTCGCCGGTTCCGTACGCGGTGTGCGTACGGCCTGGCGAAAGTCTTCTGGTCAGTGCGCGGCCCGACCCAGGTGGCTCCCGAGTCCCAGGGCTGCGCTGCAACGACCGCCCTACGCGGAACCTGCACCTTCCGGCGCCGTCGCGGTGGTCAGTCCGGCGGCCCTGGGTGGGGCGGCCGTGACTGCCTCGCGGTCGGGCGCGAGCGGGTCGGTCACCGTGCCGGACTCCTCGTCGAAGAGCCCCTGCGCCAGCCTGGTCACCGCTGCGGGGACCGGCGGCGCCAGGTCGGCCACAGCTCGGAGACCGGACAGGACGTCGTCGGGTCGTACGGCGGGTGTCGCATGCCGAACAACCAGCCGCAGTATCGCACAGGGCCCGACCCCCGGCCTATCGGACGGCGGACGGACCGCCTGCAGATCCACGACGGCGCTCCGGGCGTCGAAGGACCGCATGCCGTTCTTGGTACGGCGCTGGACCTCGACGCTCTCGGCCGCGAGGAAGGCTCCGACGGCCTTCTCCGCGTCTTCGGGAGCGACACCGTCGAGGCGCATCTCCCACACGGAGGCCTGCAGCCGGTCGGCGAGACCCGACGTACGCGCCTCGACCGCGTCCGTGATGTCGAGCCCGTCCGGCAATGACTCGTCGAGCAGCTCGCGCAGCTCGTCCGCGTCGCGCGCGGCGGTCAGTGCGATCTCCAGGTACTCGGCCTCGCTGCCCGTGCCGGTGGGTGCGGCATTGGCGTACGAGACCTTCGGGTGCGGGGTGAAGCCGGCCGAGTACGCCATGGGTACGTCGGCGCGTCGCAGCGCCCGCTCGAAAGCGCGCTGGAAGTCACGGTGGCTGGTGAACCGGAGGCGGCCGCGCTTGGTGTAGCGCAGTCGGATGCGCTGCACCGCCGGTGCGGGCGGCGGGCCTTCGGGCTGTCGCTTGCCCAGTGGTTCTTCTCCTCGTGCGGGGCGGCGCGCTGTCCGCGCGCCACCCTCCGGCGTGGGGTCCGTCCCCTCGCGTCCCGGCGGCCGGCTCACCCCTGCTTGGCCGGGTTTCCGCCAAGCAGGGAGGTCTCGGACGCGGGTGCCGCGCTGGGGGCGGTCGTCTTACTACCCAGAGTACGCGCAGGAGCCCGCACCGGTTCCACGGCCTCGGCCGGGCGCTCGGCCGGCCAGGTGTCCGCGGGCCCCCCGACGAGCGCGCGCCACGCGTCGCGCCGCGCCTGGCGCACCGTCTCCCGCGCGCTCCGCAGCACACCGCGCGCCGCCCGGCCCGCTTCGGCGGCCGCCCGCCCCACCGGCGCCCAGAGGGTGTCGCGCACCCAGTGCCCCACCGGCGTACACACGCTGAGCCACACCCAGCGCACCGGCCGCCCCACCAGGTTCCACCCGAGCCACTTCAGCGCACGTCCCACCGCCCGGGAGATGTACCCGGCGATGCGCCATGCGTGCCCGAACGCGGCAGCGATCTCGCGCCCGACGGGGACCAGCACCGCGCGCCACAGCCACGCGACGGGTGCGACCAGGACGGTCATGACGCACCAGATCACCCCGCGCCGGAGGCCGGCGGCCAGCCACGCGACACCCCGGCCCAGCGGCGCGAGAACGTGACCCCACAGCGCCACCCACGGCCACACGAACAGGGCCTTGCCCAGCCAGCCGAGCCCGCGTCCCACCGGCGTCAGGACGTACGTGTACAGCCACACCAGCGGCACCACGACGAGCGTCCGGACCACCCCTGCCACCGCCGTGCCCACGGCGCGCGCGACGGCAGCGAGCGCGTGCCCCGCCGTGCGCCCGAGCCAGGCCAGTCCGCGCCCGGCCGGGGCCAGCACCCGGCGGTACAGCCACACCGCCGGCACGACGATCCCGTACCGGGCGACGGGCACCACGACGTACTTCCACAGCAGCACCCACGGCATGATCAGCACGGCGTGGGCGACGTACCCGAGCGCCTTCGTGACGGGGAGGAGGACGTTCCCGTACAGCCACACCAGCGGTGTCACGACCAGCAGCCGGAAGACCGCGGCGAGCGCGCGGCCGACCGCCTTCCCGCAGACGGCGAGCAGGTCCCACACCATCCGCACCGGGACGACCAGGACCAGCACGACGAGGCGCACCGGGATCCTGATGACGGCAGTCAGACAGCCCTCCCCCTGCGGTGCCTCGCGCCGGGGCGCGGGCGGCTGAGAGTGCGGCTGCTTCTCGAAGTCCATGCTCATGAGGACGCGTCAGCCCGTCGTCCGGATCCAGGAACCGGGCTTTCCCTCGCGGACGTACGGCAGACAGCCGCGCGGCTTCGCGGCGGCATGCCCCTGCCGGCGGGCGCCGGGCCGTGCGCCGTAGCCGATGTGCCCGCCCGTTTCCCGTGGCCGGGGCGCGAGGCGGTGACGTACCGGGCGGAACCCTTCGGGCGCGTGCCGGGTGTCGCCGTACACGGCGGACTCGCGGGCGAGGGCGGCACCGGCCTACTCGTCCTCGGCCGGATTTCCTCCATCGCCGCGAGGAGGGAGACGCGAAAGCGGACGTCAGGGGCTACGAGCTGCGGCATCGCATCATTGTGCCGGTGCCGGTACGCGTGAAGGCCCGGCCGGGGACTCTCCCGGCCGGGCCTTCACGGCGGCGCAACTCCTGCTCGTGCCCGTCCTACTTGACGACCGTCAGCGGCAGGAGCTTCTTGCCCGTCGGGCCGATCTGGATCTGCGTGTCCATCTGAGGACATACGCCGCAGTCGAAGCACGGGGTCCAGCGGCAGTCCTCGACCTCGGTCTCGTCGAGCGCGTCCTGCCAGTCCTCCCAGAGCCAGTCCTTGTCGAGACCGGAGTCCAGGTGGTCCCAGGGCAGGACCTCCTCGTACGTACGCTCACGTGTCGTGTACCAGTCGACGTCCACGCCGAAGCCGGGCAGCGTCTTCGCCGCGGCGTCCATCCAGCGGTCGTACGAGAAGTACTCGCGCCAGCCGTCGAAGCGGCCGCCGCCCTCGTAGACGGCCCTGATGACGGAGCCGATGCGCCGGTCGCCGCGCGAGAGCAGACCCTCGACGATGCCGGGCTTGCCGTCGTGGTAGCGGAAGCCGATGGAACGGCCGTACTTCTTGTCGCCGCGGATCTTGTCGCGCAGCTTCTCCAGGCGGGCGTCCGTCTCCTCGGCGGAGAGCTGCGGCGCCCACTGGAAGGGGGTGTGCGGCTTGGGCACGAACCCGCCGATGGAGACGGTGCAGCGGATGTCGTTCTGGCCGGAGACCTTGCGGCCCTCGGCGATGACCTTGACCGCCATGTCACCGATCTGGAGGACGTCCTCGTCGGTCTCGGTGGGCAGGCCGCACATGAAGTACAGCTTCACCTGGCGCCAGCCGTTGCCGTACGCCGTCGAGACGGTCCGGATGAGGTCCTCCTCCGAGACCATCTTGTTGATGACCTTGCGGATGCGCTCCGACCCGCCCTCGGGGGCGAAGGTCAGGCCGGACCGGCGGCCGTTCCTGGTCAGCTCGTTGGCGAGGTCGATGTTGAACGCGTCCACGCGGGTCGACGGCAGCGAGAGGCCGATCTTGTCCTCCTCGTACCGGTCGGCGAGGCCCTTGGCGACGTCGGCGATCTCGGTGTGGTCCGCCGAGGAGAGGGAGAGCAGGCCGACCTCCTCGAAGCCGGTCGCCCTGAGACCCTTCTCCACCATGTCGCCGATGCCGGTGATGCTTCGCTCCCGCACGGGGCGCGTGATCATGCCGGCCTGGCAGAAACGGCAGCCGCGGGTGCAGCCGCGGAAGATCTCGACGGACATCCGCTCGTGGACGGTCTCGGCGAGGGGCACGAGGGGCTGCTTGGGGTACGGCCACTCGTCGAGGTCCATGACGGTGTGCTTGGACACGCGCCACGGCACGCCGGAGCGGTTGGGCACGACGCGGGCGATACGGCCGTCGGGCAGGTACTCGACGTCGTAGAAGCGCGGGACGTACACGCCGCCGGTCCTGCTCAGCCGCAGCAGCACCTCGTCGCGCCCGCCGGGCCGGCCCTCGGCCTTCCAGGCGCGGATGATCTCGGTGATCTCCAGGACGGCCTGCTCGCCGTCGCCGATCACCGCGCAGTCGATGAAGTCCGCGATCGGCTCGGGGTTGAAGGCGGCGTGCCCGCCCGCGAGGACGATCGGGTCGTCGAGGGTGCGGTCCCTGGACTCCAGCGGGATGCCCGCCAGGTCCAGGGCGGTGAGCATGTTGGTGTAGCCGAGCTCGGTGGAGAAGCTCAGCCCGAAGACGTCGAACGCCTTGACGGGGCGGTGCGCGTCCACGGTGAACTGCGGAACCCCGTGCTCGCGCATGAGCGCTTCGAGGTCCGGCCACACGCTGTAGGTGCGCTCGGCCAGGACCCCCTCACGCTCGTTCAGTACCTCGTAGAGGATCATGACGCCCTGGTTGGGCAGGCCCACCTCGTACGCGTCCGGGTACATGAGTGCCCAGCGGACATCGCAGGAGTCCCACGGCTTGACGGTGGAGTTGAGCTCACCGCCGACGTACTGGATGGGCTTCTGCACATGCGGGAGCAGAGCTTCGAGCTGTGGGAAGACCGAATCGACAGACATCGAGAACTTTCCTGAGCTGGCTGGGGGACGACTGTCAAGCGTACCCCGGCCCTCAGTCGCCCAGAGCCGCCCGCAGTTTCGGCCCGGAAGCCTGCGCCCACGCCTGCGGCAGCTCCCGCTCCCGTGTCTGTGCGGCCGCCTCCTCCTGGCCGTACAGCAGGCCCCAGGTGAAGGCCGTCTCCCCCGCCGCGTGGGCCTGGACCGCCAGCTCGCGCAGGGCGTCGCGGGACACGACGCTGTCCTGGTGGTCGCCCAGGAGGGACTGGACCGCCTTCACGCGCTTCGCGAAGCGCTGGGCGGACTTGCCCAGGGCGGGGCCGGCGGCGTCGGCGGCGTAGCGGGTGCGCTTGGCCGCCTTGCGGGCCTTGTGCAGGGCCAGGTCGCGGTCCTCGCCGGGCGGGAGGGCCAGTGCGCGCTCCATGCGGGCGGCGAGGCGGGCGTAGTCCTTGCGGAGCGCCTTGGAGAGGACCTTCGGGGCCGGCCGGGACGCGGCGGGGAGCAGGGGCGGGTCGGCCAGCAGGGCGTGCAGGGCGGTGAGGAGGTCCAGGTACCGCTCGCTGTCGAGTACGGCGACGACCTCGTGCCGGGAGCCGTGGTGGCGGGGCACGGACCAGATGCGCAGGCGGGCGTCGACCGGGCCGAGGACGAGTGGCCGGGGAAGGGCGGCGATGCGGCTCCGGAGGCGGTGGTCGAGGACCTCCTGGTCGCGGTCCGCGCCGAGCTCCCGTGCCAGCCACTTGAGCTCTCCGGCGACCGGATCGGTGACCGTCCGGTCCAGGACCTTGCGGTAGGTGCGGAAGGTGCTGCGCAGGCGGCGGGTGGCGACGCGCATCCGGTGCACGGCGTCGGGCAGGTCGCGCCGGACCGCCGGGTCGTGGGCGACGAGCGTGTCGTACTGCTGCCGGAGGTACGTCAGGACGTGGTCGCCCGCGGTGGGAGCGGGAGAGGCGGACTGCTCGTCCTTCGCCCGCTTGGCCCGCTTGGCCTTCTTCGGCTCCTCGGCCTTCTTCGGCTTCTTCTGCGGCGGTGACGGCTGCGTGTCCGCCAGCGCCTTGGCCAGTTTGGACGCCCATGCGGCGGGGCGCAGACCGGCCGCGCGGAGCTTCTTCTCCACGGCGTCGAGGAACGCCGGGTCGCCGTCGTCGGCGAGTTCGACCTCGACCTCCGTCCAGTGCGCCGTGGCGCCCTGCGCCCCGATCCGTTCGGCGGTGACCGAGTCGACGCTCACCTCGGCGAGCAGTTCGCCCCGCGCGCCGACGAGGTGGCGGACGTCGCGCGAGGAGCGGAGCCGCACGAGGGGGGTGAGCAGGGCGCCTCGGGTCCGGGAGCGGACCAGTTCCGCCAGTGGGTCCGGGACGGTCGCGGCCGTCGGGGCGCGGATCTCGTCGCGCACGCCCGGGGAGACCGGCAGCTTGAGGTGCCAGCCGGCGTCGTCGCCGCCGGTGCGGCGGCGCAGGGTGACGGAGTCGGCGGCGAGTCTCAGGTCGTCCGTGTCGTAGTAGACGGCGTCGAGTTCCATGACGCCTCTGTCCTCCACGGACGAGACGCCGGCCACCTCGGTCAGGTCGGGCAGCCGGGTCTCGCCAGTGGTTTCGTACTTCCGCTCGGTTTCGCGCTTGGTGTCCGCCATGAATCGAATCTAGACGCGAAAGGGCTTCCGGGCAGCCGCTGTGCCGTTATGCGTCATGCCGTCATGCCGTTATGGGCCGCTGCACCCTGATCGACTGGAGCAGTCCGACCGCGACCCAGACCGCGAACATCGACGATCCGCCGTACGAGACGAACGGCAGCGGGAGCCCCGCCACCGGCATGATGCCGAGCGTCATGCCGATGTTCTCGAAGGACTGGAAGGCGAACCAGGCGATGATGCCGCCGGCGACGATCGTGCCGTACAGCTCGGTCGTCTCGTGTGCGATGCGGCAGGCGCGCCAGAGCACCACGCCGAGGAGGAGAAGGATCAGGCCCGCGCCCAGGAAGCCGAGTTCTTCGCCTGCCACCGTGAAGACGAAGTCGGTCTGCTGCTCGGGACGAACTGTCCCGTGGTCTGGCTGCCCTTGAAGAGGCCGGTGCCGGTGAGGCCGCCGGAGCCGATCGCGATGCGTGCCTGGTTGGTGTTGTAGCCGACGCCCGCCGGGTCGAGTTCGGGGTTGGCGAACGCGGCGAAGCGGTTGATCTGGTACTCGTCGAGCAGGCCGATCTGCCAGACGACGACGGCTCCGACGGCGCCCGTTCCGATCAGGCCGAAGACCCAGCGGTTGGAGGCCCCGGAGGTGAGCAGCACACCGAGGATGATCACCGCTATGACCATGACCGAGCCGAGGTCGGGCATCAGCATGATGACGACGATCGGTACGACGGCGAGGCACAGCGCCTTGACGACGGTGATGTGGTCGGGGTGCTCCTGGTCGCCCGCGTCGACGCGGGCGGCGAGCAGCATGGCCATGACCAGGATTATCGTGATCTTGGTGAACTCGGACGGCTGGAGGGAGAATCCGCCGCCGAGCACGATCCACGCGTGCGCGCCGTTGATGGTCGCACCGAGCGGGGTGAGGACGGCGAGCACCAGCACGACGGACAGTCCGTAGAGGACGGGGACCGCGCCGCGCAGGGTGCGGTGGCCCAGCCAGATCGTGCCGATCATCAGGACGATGCCGATGCCGGTGTTGAGGACGTGGCGCCAGAGGAAGTACTCCGGGTCGCCCTGGTTGAGCTGGTCGCGGGTACGGGTCGCGGACCAGACAAGCAGCGCGCCGATGACGGACAGCGCGAGCGACGCCCAGAGCAGCGGCCAGTCGAGCCGGCGCACCATGGAGTCGCGGGCGGTGAGCTTGGCGAGAGTGCCGCGCTCGGGGGCGTACCGCTGGACGGAGAAACCGTGTGGACCGGACATCAGTCGCCACTCCTGCCGATCGCGATCTGCTGGTCCGCAGCCGGGTCCTTGGGCTTCTCGGGTACGTACGGCCTGATCTCCGGGGCGTCGATGGAGCCGTCCGTACCGATCTTCGGAAGCCCCTTCTGCGGCTTGGGCAGCAGGGCCTTCTTCGGGTCGATCCTGCCCTCGTCGCTGACGCCGTAGAGGGCGTCGTAGATGTTGCGTACGGCGGGTCCGGAGGCGCCGGAGCCCGTACCGCCCTGGGAGATCGTCATGACGATCGTGTAGTCGTCGGTGTAGGTCGCGAACCACGAGGTGGTCTGCTTGCCGTAGACCTGGGCGGTGCCGGTCTTGGCCCGCATCGGGATCTTGTCCTGCGGCCAGCCGCCGAACCGCCAGGCGGCGGTGCCACCGGGCTCGACGACGGAGCGCAGGCCCTTGTCGAGGTCACGAACGGTTTCGGCGTCGACCGGCAACTTGCCGTGGGCCTTGGGCTTGATCTCCTTGATCTTCTTGCCGTCGGCGCTGATCACGGCCTTGCCGAGGGTGGGGTTGTAAAGGGTGCCGCCGTTGCTGATGGCGGCGTAGGCGGTGGCCAGCTGGATGGGGGTGATGAGGACGTCACCCTGGCCGATGGCGAAGTTGATGCTGTCGAAGGCCTTCAGCTGGTTGCCTTCGAGGCAGCTCTCGTAGGCGATCTGCTCGACGTAGCTGCCGCCCTTCTTGCCCTGCTTGCACCAGACGTCCTTGTTGGCTTCCCAGAAGGCATGCTTCCACTGGCGGTCGGGGATGCGGCCCTTGACCTCGTTCGGCAGGTCGATGCCGGTCTCGGAGCCGAACCCGAAGTCGTGGGCGGTCCGGTAGAACCAGTCGTGGGCGCTCTTCTTCGGCTTGATGCCGCCGTCGCGCTGCCACTCCTGGTGGCCGAGGCGGTAGAAGACGGTGTTGCAGGAGTACTTGAGGGCGTCGCCGAGGGTGATGGGGCCGTGTCCCTTGGACTCGAAGTTCGCGAAGCTCCGGTTGCCCATGCTGTAGGAGCTGCTGCAGTTGTAGAGGCCGTCGAAGGGGTGGCCGGCCCGTACGGCCGCGCTCGCCGACACCACCTTGAAGACGGAGCCGGCGGGTGCCTGGCCCTGGATGGCCCGGTTGAGCAGCGGGTAGTTGGAGTTCTTGTCGGTGAGCCGGGCGTACTCCTTGCCGGAGATGCCGCCGATCCAGGCGTTGGGGTCGTAGTCGGGCTGGGAGGCCATCGCGACGACGCGGCCGGTCTTGGACTCCATGACGACGACGGCGCCCGCGTCGGCCTCGTACGGGCGGCCGGTGATCTTGTCGGTCTCCTTGCGGACGGTCTTCATCGCCTGGTGGAGCTCGTACTCGGCGACGGACTGGACCCGGGCGTCGATGGAGGTGACGACGTTGGAGCCGGGCACCGTCGGGTCGTTCTCCGCCTCGCCCATGACGCGGCCGAGGTTGTCGACCTCGTAGCGGGTGACGCCCGCCTTGCCGCGCAGTTCCTTGTCGTACGTACGCTCCAGTCCGGAGCGGCCGACCATGTCGGAGCGCAGGTACGGCGACGGGCCGTCCTTGGCCTTCTCGATCTCCTCGTCGGTGACGGGCGAGAGGTAGCCGAGCACCTGGGAGGTCCTGGCCTTGCCCGGGGCGGGGTAGCGGCGTACGGCGGCGGGCTCCGCCGTGATGCCGGGGAAGTCCTCGGCGCGCTCGCGGATCTGGAGGGCCTGCTTGGTGGTGGCCTCGTCGGTGACGGGGATCGGCTGGTAGGGCGAGCCGTTCCAGCAGGGCTGGGGGGTCTTGGAGTCGCAGAGCCTGACCTTGTCGGCGACTTCCTTGGGCGTCATGCCGAGTACGCCGGCGAGCCGGGCCAGTACGGCCTTGCCGTCGTCCTTCATCTTCATCAGGTCGGTGCGGCTGGCGGAGACGACGAGGCGGGTCTCGTTGTCGGCGAGCGGCACGCCGCGGGCGTCGAGGATCGAGCCGCGGACGGCGGGCTGGACGACCTGCTGGACGCCGTTGCCGGCGGCTTCGGCGGTGTACTCGTCGCCGTTGCGGATCTGGAGGTACCAGAGGCGGCCGCCGAGGGTGAGCAGGAGGGAGAGGACGAGGACCTGGATGACGACGAGCCGGATCCGGACTCTGGGGGTCCGGCCAGTCTCGGGAATGTTGCTCATACGGCGGTCCCCTCCTCGAAGTCCTCGGAGCGAGTGGTCACAGTCGCTTGACCCCCTTGATGCGTCCGGCCCTTGCCGCCCGCGAACGCGCGGCCCTGTTCCTCAGTCCCCCGCGCCGGTCGCCGATGCGCAGGCCGGTGCCGGAGGCGAGCCAGCCGGTGGACACGTCGGCGCCGTTGCTGCCGCTCCGGCTGTCGGCGAGCGGATCGTTCTCGGCACGTCTGGCCAGCCACATGACGACCGGTACGACGAAGGGGGCGAGCAGCAGGTCGTAGAGCGCGGAGGTGAACAGCAGGTTCACGAGGCCCACGTGGCGGGCGGCGGTGTCGCCGACCAGGGCGCCCACTCCGGCGTACAGGAGGGTGGAGCCGATGGCGGCGACGACGACCGCGACCATCGGGGCCGTCGCGGACTTGAGCTGGCCGTTCTCCGGCTTGGCGAGACCCGCGAGGTAGCCGATGACGCACAGGACGAGTGCGTAGCGGCCCGCGGCGTGGTCGGCGGGCGGGGCGAAGTCGGCGAGGAGGCCCGCGCCGAACCCGATGAGGGCTCCGCTGGTGCTGCCGTACACGAAGGCGAACCCCAGGACGGTGAGGAGCATCAGGTCCGGTACGGCACCGGGGAGTTGGAGCCTGGCGAGAACGCTGACCTGGACGACCAGGGCGACGAACACCAGGGCGGTGGAGAGCAGCATCCGATTGAGGCGCATGGGGTTCAGCTCCTACGGGGTGCCGTCGGCGGGAACGGTGCCGTCGGCGGGGGGCGCCGAGGGGGTGGCCGTGACGGTCACCGTGGGGGTGGGCCTGGGTCCTGCGGGCTTGGGCGGCAGGACCGTGTCGCGCGGGTCCTTGCGGGGGGTCTCGACGACGACGCCGACGATGTCGAGCTTGGTGAAGCCGACGTACGGGCGGACGTAGACGGTGCGGGTGAGGTCGCCGCCGGAGGGGTCGACACGGGTGACCCGTCCGACCGGGACGCCCGGTACGAACGGCTTGTCGGCCTGCGAGCCGAAGGTGACGAGACGGTCGCCCGCCTTCACCTTGGCCTTGCCGTTGAGCATCTGCACGCGCAGCGGGCGGTCGCCCTGGCCGTTGGCGAAGCCGAGTTCGTCGGTCTTCTCCAGGCGGGTGCCGACGGTGAAGTCGGGGTCGTTGGCGAGCAGTACGGTCGCGGCGTCCGGGCCGACGGTGGTGACGCGGCCGACGAGTCCGTCGCCGTTGAGCACCGTCATGTCGCGCTCGATGCCGTCATTGCTGCCGACGTCGATGGTGACGGTCCAGGAGAATCCCTGGGCCGCGCCTATCGCGATGACTTCGGCGCCCTTGATGCCGTACTGGCCGGCACCGGCCGTCTTGAGCATCTTGTCGAGTGCGCGGGCGCGGTTGCGGTTGCGGTCGTCGCTGCCGAGTTTCTGCTTGAGCGCGGCGTTCTCGCGCTCAAGGACGGCGAGGCGGTCGTGCCGCTCACCGGAATCCCGGACGGCCCCGATGGCGTTGCCGATCGGGTCGACCGCTGTGGCGAGCCCGTTCTCCACCGGTCCGAAGACGGTGGCGGCGGCCCGCCTGGCGCCGTCGACCGGCGACTCCTCGCCGCCGCGGATGTCCACCGTAATCAGAGCGAATGCGATGGCGATCAGCAGCACCAGGAGCAGCCGGCTCTCTCGTGTGTCCCTCACGTGCGGCGGCCGTGCCTTCCTCTTCGGAATTCTTGTGTCTGTATGTCAACGATCCGCCGCACGAGACGGCAGGTCTCGTGCGGCGGATCCGTTGAGACGGCTCATCGGCGGGGCTGTGCGTCCAGTACCTGCTGGAGCGCCTCGAACTCCTCGACGCACTTGCCGGCTCCGAGCGCGACGGAGTCGAGCGGGTCCTCGGCGATGTGGATCGGCATGCCGGTCTCGCGGCGCAGGCGCTCGTCGAGGCCGCGCAGCAGGGCGCCGCCACCGGTGAGGACGATGCCGCGGTCCATGACGTCGCCGGAGAGCTCGGGCGGGCACTTGTCGAGCGTCGTCTTCACGGCGTCGACGATGGCGTTGACCGGCTCCTCGATGGCCTTGCGGACCTCGGCCGCCGAGATGACGACGGTCTTGGGCAGACCGGAGACGAGGTCGCGGCCGCGGATCTCGGTGTGCTCGTCCTTTTCGAGGTCGAACGCCGAGCCGATCGTGATCTTGATCTGTTCGGCGGTGCGCTCGCCGAGCAGGAGGGAGTACTCCTTCTTGATGTGCTGGATGATCGAGCTGTCCAGCTCGTCGCCGGCCACCCTGATCGACTGTGCCGTGACGATTCCTCCGAGCGAGATGACGGCGACCTCGGTGGTGCCGCCACCGATGTCCACGACCATGTTGCCGGTGGCCTCGTGGACGGGCAGGCCCGAGCCGATGGCGGCGGCCATGGGCTCCTCGATGATGTGCACCTGGCGGGCGCCGGCCTGGGTGGACGCCTCGATGACGGCGCGGCGCTCGACTCCGGTGATGCCGGAGGGAACGCAGACGACGACCCGGGGGCGGGCCAGGTAGCGGCGCTTGTGGATCTTGAGGATGAAGTAACGGAGCATTCGCTCGGTGATCTCGAAGTCGGCGATGACGCCGTCCTTCAGCGGCCGGACGGCAACGATGTTGCCCGGCGTCCGGCCGATCATCTTCTTGGCCTCGGAGCCAACGGCGAGGATGCCGCCGGTGTTGGTGTTGATGGCGACGACGGAGGGCTCGTTGAGCACGATCCCTTTACCCCTGACGTACACCAGCGTGTTGGCGGTCCCGAGGTCGACAGCCATGTCACGGCCGATGAACGACATTGAGTTCCCCTTGTTCCCCATGAGGATGCGTCGGGCCTTCCCAAGTGGAGCGGTTGGCTTTTCAGGTCGGCGAAGTGGGTACTGCGGACGTGGAGTCTTCCATCGTAGTGCCGCCTGCGCGGACACAGCGCGAGGGTCCTTCGCCATTGTGAGCGGAACACGTACCCGTCCCAGTAATGGTGACGTCGTGTCGGGGGGATGCGTTCCCCGCTTCTCCGCGCATATGCCGAAGGACGACCGAATTACTTCGGTCGCCCCAGGCCATGGCCGCTGTATGGCTGGCGCCCAGTCAGGAAATGCCGGGGAAGAAGAGCTTCAGCTCCCGCTCGGCGGACTCCTCGGAGTCCGAGGCGTGGATGAGATTCTCCCGGACAATGGTCCCGAAATCGCCACGAATGGAGCCGGGTGCTGCGGCGATCGGGTCAGTGGGACCCGCCAATTGGCGTACACCCTCGATGACGCGCTCGCCCTCGACGACGAGCGCGACGACCGGGCCGGAGGACATGAACTCCACCAGCGGCTCGTAGAACGGCCGGCCCTTGTGCTCGCCGTAGTGCTGCTCCAGCGTCTCGTGGTCGAGGCTGCGCATCTCCAGCGCGGTGATCGTCCAGTTCGCCTTGCGCTCGATGCGGCCGACGACCTCGCCGATCAGCCCGCGCCTGACCGCGTCGGGCTTGAGAAGGACGAGAGTGCGCTGAGTCATGTACGGCTCCTTGCGGGCATAGCGGATGCGATGTCCAGAGGCTACAAGGACACGCCGCAGGCACCGCACCCGGCACGGACAGCGGGCCTACCGCGCCTGCGCCCCGTCCTCCGCCTCCGCCTGCGCCTGCGCCGCCCAGCGGGCCTTCGCCTCGTCGATCTTGCGGCCGTAGTGGATCGAGGCCCACCACAGGCCCGCGAAGACCGCGCCCAGGAAGAACATCACCGGGACCACGAAACCACTGACGATCAGCCCGGCCTGGAGCGCCCAGCCGAGCTGTAGCCCACCCGGCCGGCCGATCATGCCGCAGAGCAGTACGGACAGCAGCATCGCGATGCCGCAGACCGTCCAGACCGCGGTCATCGACAGGTCGTCGGACTTCATCGCGACCAGGCCGGCGAAGGCCACTACGAAGAATTCACTGATCAGAGTGGATGCACAGAGCGTACGCACAGGAGTCAGCCCCTCCCCAGGAGCAGCCGGGCCTCGCCGACCGTGATCACGGAACCGGTCACCAGGACGCCACCGCCCGAGAACTCGCCCTCTTCCTCGGCGAGCGTGACGGCCGCCTCCAGCGCGTCGTCGAGGCGCGGCTCGACCTGGACGCGGTCGTCGCCGAAGACCTCGACGGCGATCGCGGCGAGCTCGTCGACGTCCATTGCGCGGGGGGTGGAGTTGCGGGTGACGACGACCTCCGCGAAGACCGGCTCGAAGGCTTCGAGCATGCCCTTCACGTCCTTGTCGCCGCTCGCGCCGACGACCCCGATCAGACGGCTGAAGCTGAACGCCTCACCGACGGCCGCCGCCGCCGCCCGCGCGCCCGCCGGGTTGTGCGCCGCGTCCAGGACGACGGTGGGGCTGCGGCGTACGACCTCCAGGCGGCCCGGCGAGGTGACCGAGGCGAAGGCCTTGCGGACGGTGTCGATGTCGAGCGTGCGCGCGTGCTCCGCGCCGATGCCGAAGAACGCCTCGACGGCCGCCAGGGCCACCGCCGCGTTGTGCGCCTGGTGCGCGCCGTGCAGCGGCAGGAAGACCTCTTCGTACTCGCCGCCGAGCCCGCGCAGGGTGACCAGCTGGCCGCCGACCGCGACCTCGCGGGAGACGACGCCGAACTCCATGCCCTCGCGGGCGACCGTCGCGTCGACCTCGACCGCCTTCTTCAGCATCACCTGGGCCGCGTCGACCGGCTGCTGCGCCAGGACGACCGTGGCGCCCTGCTTGATGATCCCGGACTTCTCGACGGCGATCTCGCCGGACGTGGCGCCGAGCCGGTCCGTGTGGTCCAGGTCGATCGGCGTGATGACGGCGACGGACGCGTCGATCACGTTCGTCGCGTCCCAGCTGCCGCCCATGCCGACCTCGACGACCGCCACGTCGACGGGCGCGTCGGCGAACGCGGCGTACGCCATGCCCGTCAGTGTCTCGAAGAACGACAGGCGGTGCTCCTGCACGGAGTCGGTCATCTCGACGTACGGCTGGATGTCCTTGTACGTCTCGATGAAGCGCTCGGGGTCGATCGGGGAGCCGTCCAGGCTGATGCGCTCGGTGATCGACTGCACGTGCGGGCTGGTGTACCGCCCGGTGCGCAGCTCGAAGGCGCCGAACAGCGCCTCGATCATGCGGGCGGTGCTGGTCTTGCCGTTGGTGCCGGTGATGTGGACCGAGGGGTACGCGCGCTGGGGCTCGCCCAGGACGTCCATCAGCGCCGCCATGCGGACCAGCGACGGGTCGAGCTTGGTCTCCGGCCAGCGGCCCAGGAGCTCCTGCTCGATCACGCGCAGCGCCTTGTCCACCTCCGGGTCCTGCGGGCGGCGGACGGCCTCGTCGCCCTGCTGCGGGGCACCTTGGGTGCGCAGGGTACGGCTGCCTGCCTCGATCACCGCCAGGTCGGGGTCGCGGCCGGTCTCGGCCTCGACGATCTCTTCGAAGGCGTCGGGTGCGTCGCTGTCATCGTGCGGGGGGAGCTGGCTCACAGGACCAGTCTACGGAGCACCGCCCGCAGCGCCCCGCCAGGACCTTCCGCGTACCGCCCACGACATGCCGAGGGGCCCCCGCACACGGCAGCGGGGGCCCCTCGGCGTCGTACGCGCCTCCTACTTCTGCGGCAGCGCCGCGAGCTGGGCGGTGATCCGCTCGATGTCCGCCTCGGCCTTGGCGAGCCGCCCGCGGATCTTGTCGACCACGTTGTCCGGGGCCTTGGCCAGGAAGGCCTCGTTGCCGAGCTTGCCCGTCGCCTGGGCCTTCTCCTTCTCGGCCGCCGCCAGGTCCTTCGCCAGGCGCTTGCGCTCCGCCTCGACGTCGATCGTGCCCGACAGGTCGAGAGCGACCCTGGCGCCCGCGACCGGCAGGGACGCGGTGGCGTGGAAGTCCTCGCCGGCGGGCGTCAGGCGCAGCACCTGGCGGATGGCCGCCTCGTGCGGCGCCAGCGCGGTCCCGTCCAGGGTCAGCTCGGCCGGGACCTTCTGACCGGACTGGAGGCCCTGGTCGGAGCGGAAGCGGCGGACCTCGGTGACGACCTGCTGGACGAGCCCGATCTCCTTCTCCGCGTCGGCGTCGCGGAACCCGGAGTCCTTGGGCCACTCGGCGATGACGAGCGACTCCTTGCCGGTGAGGGTGGTCCACAGCGTCTCGGTGACGAAGGGGACGACCGGGTGGAGCAGGCGCAGCATGACGTCGAGGACCTCGCCCAGGACGCGGGCGGAGACCTTGGCGGGCTCGCCGCCCGCGAAGAAGGTGGTCTTGGACAGCTCGACGTACCAGTCGAAGACCTCGTCCCACGCGAAGTGGAAGAGCGCGTCCGAGAGCTTCGCGAACTGGTAGTCCTCGTAGTACGCGTCGACCTCGGCCACCGTGGCGTTCAGCCGGGACAGGATCCACCGGTCGGTCGCCGACATCTGCTCGGCGGGCGGCAGTCCGCCCTCGACCGTCGCGCCGTTCATCAGCGCGAAGCGCGTGGCGTTCCAGATCTTGTTGGCGAAGTTGCGGGAGCCCTGGACCCAGTCCTCGCCGATCGGGACGTCGACGCCCGGGTTGGCGCCGCGCGCGAGCGTGAAGCGGACCGCGTCGGAGCCGTACTCGTCCATCCAGTCCAGCGGGTTGACCGCGTTGCCGAAGGACTTCGACATCTTCTTGCCGAACTGGTCGCGGACCATGCCGTGCAGGGCGATGGTGTGGAACGGCGGGGTGCCGTCCATCGCGTACAGGCCGAACATCATCATCCGGGCGACCCAGAAGAAGAGGATGTCGTAGCCGGTGACCAGGACCGAGTTGGGATAGAACTTCTCGACGCTCGGGGTCTGTTCGGGCCAGCCGAGCGTGGAGAACGGCCACAGGCCGGAGGAGAACCAGGTGTCGAGGACGTCGGTGTCCTGGTGCCAGCCCTCGCCGGTGGGCGCCTCGTCGTCGGGTCCGACGCAGACGACCTCGCCGTTCGGGCCGTACCAGACGGGAATGCGGTGGCCCCACCACAGCTGGCGCGAAATGCACCAGTCGTGGAGGTTGTCGACCCAGCCGAAGTAGCGGGGCTCCATCTCCTTGGGGTGGATCGTGACCCGGCCGTCGCGGACCGCGTCGCCGGCCTCCTTGGCCAGTGGGCCGACCTTGACCCACCACTGGAGGGACAGGCGCGGCTCGATGGTCGTCTTGCAGCGCGAGCAGTGTCCGACGGAGTGGACGTACGGGCGCTTCTCGGCGACGATGCGGCCCTCGGCGCGCAGGGCGGCGACGATGGCGCTGCGCGCCTCCAGGCGGTCGAGGCCCTGGAAGGGACCGTGGGCGGTGATGACCGCGCGCTCGTCCATCACGGCCAGGTTGGGCAGGCCGTGGCGCTGGCCGATCTCGAAGTCGTTCGGGTCGTGGGCGGGCGTGACCTTGACGGCGCCCGTGCCGAACTCGGGGTCGACGTGCTCGTCGGCGACGACCGGGATGCGGCGGCCGGTGAGCGGCAGCTCGATCTCGGTGCCGACGAGGTGCGCGTACCGCTCGTCGTCGGGGTGGACGGCGACGGCGGTGTCACCGAGCATCGTCTCGGCGCGGGTCGTCGCGACGACGATCTCGGCGTCCCCGGAGCCGTACCGGATGGAGACGAGCTCGCCGTCGTCCTCCTGGTACTCGACCTCGATGTCCGAGATGGCCGTCAGGCAGCGGGGGCACCAGTTGATGATGCGCTCGGCGCGGTAGATCAGCTCGTCGTCGTACAGCTTCTTGAAGATCGTCTGGACGGCCTTGGACAGGCCCTCGTCCATGGTGAAGCGCTCGCGCGACCAGGCGACGCCGTCACCGAGGCGCTTCATCTGGCCGGAGATCTGCCCGCCGGACTCGGCCTTCCACTGCCAGACGCGCTCGACGAACGCCTCGCGCCCCAGGTCGTGGCGGGACTTGCCCTCCTTGGCGAGCTCGCGCTCGACGACGTTCTGGGTGGCAATGCCGGCGTGGTCCATGCCGGGCTGCCACAGGGTCTCGTACCCCTGCATGCGCTTGCGGCGGGTCAGGGCGTCGATCAGCGTGTGCTCGAAGGCGTGGCCGAGGTGGAGCGATCCCGTGACGTTCGGCGGCGGGATGACGATGGTGTACGGCTCTTTGCCGCTCTTCTCGTCCGCTTCGAAGTAACCACGTTCCACCCAGCGCTCGTACAGCTTCCCCTCTACCTCGGCCGGCGCGTACTGGGTCGGCAGTTCGGGGGCGGGGGCTGCTGGCTGCTGCTGAGAGTTCTCGGTCACGGGCCCAGTTTACGGGCGTCACAGCCCCGTACCGAAACCGGATTCTCGGTAACGGTGAGCCCCCGCCGCCCCGGGACGGCGGGGGTTCCGTCAGGATGTCCGCAACGCATAAGCATCTGGAGGGGAACCCAGTCCATGAGCTACAACCAGCCGGGCCCGTACGGCGGGCAGCAGCCCGGTCCTTACGGCCAGCAGCCGCCGCAGGGCCAGCCCAACCCGTACGGCCAGCAGCCCCCGCAGGGCCAGCCCGGCTACGGCTACCCCCAGCAGGCTCCGCCGCCGCAGGGCTACGGCTACCCCCAGCAGGGCCAGCAGCAGGCCCCGTACGGTCAGCAGCCTCCGTACGGCCAGCCGCAGCACCCGGGCCCCTACGGCCAGCAGCCGCAGTACCCCGGCGGCATGGTCCCGCCGCCGGGCGCGCCGAAGAAGAAGACCGGCCTGATCGTGGGCGCGGTGATCGTGGCGCTGGCCGTGATCGGCGGCGGGGTGTACTTCCTGACCTCGGGCGGCAGCAGCTCGGTCGCCGACGACGGCAAGAAGTACAAGCTGACGACGCCGGCGGCGGTCCTCGGTGGCGAGTTCACGGGGTCGGCCCCGGCCGCCGGCGGTGGCGGCGGCATGTCCTCCAGCGACATCAACGAGCTTGAGGGCAAGGGCATCGTCAACCCCACGGAGGCCTCCGGCCAGTACAAGTCGGGAGAGGGCGCGACCCTGAAAAGCATCGGCTTCTCCGGCCTGTACGGCGAGATCGAAGACCCCGAGGAGGTCGTCGACGCCATGTTCGCCGAGTTCAAGAAGAACTCCGACAAGGGCGCGGGCAAGCCCGGGACCCTTAAGCTCGTCGGCAGCCCCGAGGAGTTCACGCCCGAAGGCTTCGAGAACGGCATCATGAAGTGCCAGGACGCCGAGTTCGTCATGGGCGAGGCCTCCACGACCAACGCGGGCCTCCCCAACAGCTTCAAGACGCCGATGTGCGTGTGGGGTGACCACAGCACGCTCGCGTACGTCTCGTACTCCGACGTCGCCTCCACCGCGATCGGCAAAGCCATCCCGCTGGCGGACGCCGCCGCCAACGCGGCCAAGCTGCGCAACGACGTCCGCGTCGAGATCAAGTAGCGCGCAGGACATCGAAGGGGCGCCCGGCGAGACTTCGCCGGGCGCCCCTTCGCCGTACGTACCGAACCGCTACGCGGACTTCTCGTGGCGGCCGTCGTTCTTGATGATGCGCGGCTCGCGCGGGACCAGCGTCGGGTTGACGTTGCTGTGGACCACGTCGGCCGTGATGACGACGCGGGCCACGTCCTTGCGGGACGGGACCTCGTACATCACCGACATCAGGACCTCCTCCATGATGGCGCGCAGGCCACGCGCGCCCGTCTGGCGGAGGATCGCCTGGTCCGCGATCGCTTCCAGCGCCTCGCGCTCGAACTCCAGCTCCACACCGTCGAGTTCGAAGAGCCGCTCGTACTGCTTCACCAGCGCGTTGCGCGGCTCGATGAGGATCTGGAGCAGCGCCTCGCGGTCCAGGTTGTGGACCGAGGTCAGGACGGGGAGACGGCCGATGAACTCGGGGATCATCCCGAACTTCACCAGGTCCTCCGGCATGACCTCCTGGAACTGGTCGCTCGCCTCGATCTCCCGCTTGGAGCGGATCGTCGCGCCGAAGCCGATGCCCTTGGCGCCCGCCCGCGACTCGATGATCTTCTCGAGGCCGGCGAAGGCGCCGCCCACGATGAAGAGCACGTTCGTCGTGTCGATCTGGATGAACTCCTGGTGCGGGTGTTTGCGGCCGCCCTGCGGCGGGACCGAGGCCGTCGTGCCCTCAAGGATCTTGAGGAGGGCCTGCTGCACGCCTTCACCCGACACGTCGCGCGTGATCGACGGGTTCTCGCTCTTGCGGGCGACCTTGTCGATCTCGTCGATGTAGATGATCCCGGTCTCGGCCTTCTTGACGTCGTAGTCGGCCGCCTGGATCAGCTTCAGGAGGATGTTCTCGACGTCCTCGCCGACGTACCCGGCCTCCGTCAGCGCCGTCGCGTCCGCGATGGCGAACGGGACGTTGAGCATGCGCGCCAGCGTCTGGGCCAGCAGCGTCTTGCCGGAACCCGTGGGGCCCAGCAGGAGGATGTTCGACTTCGCCAGCTCGATCGCGTCGTCGCGGCCCGCGCCGCCGCCGTTCTCGCCGGCCTGAACGCGCTTGTAGTGGTTGTAGACCGCCACCGAGAGGGCCTTCTTGGCCGGCTCCTGGCCGACCACGTAACCCTCGAGGAACTCATAGATCTCCCGCGGCTTGGGGAGTTCCTCCCACCGCACCTCGGAGGTCTCTGCGAGC
The DNA here is from genome assembly GCF_001049855.1 of Streptomyces sp. Wb2n-11. NCBI lineage: Bacteria > Bacillati > Actinomycetota > Actinomycetes > Kitasatosporales > Streptomycetaceae > Streptomyces > Streptomyces sp. Wb2n-11. The sequence continues at coordinate 4,671,785 of NZ_CVPB01000001.1, read as the reverse complement.
TCCTCCTCGATGATCTCGTTGCAGAGGTCGATGCACTCGTCGCAGATGTACACACCGGGACCTGCGATGAGCTTCTTCACCTGCTTCTGGCTCTTGCCGCAGAACGAGCACTTGAGCAGATCGCCGCCATCACCGATGCGTGCCACGAGGTGCTTCCCCTTCGCCTGGGAGACGCCACGTTCAGCGACTCCTGGTGCCTCATATTCGACGGTACCTTGCCTGGCCCCCCGTTCGGGCCCCCCTTGGCGCGGTTCACATTGACGTGTACTGCGCCAAGGGGCGGGCTACCGCGTGTCAGGCGCCCACGGGCGCGTTCTTGCGCGTGGACACGATCTGGTCGATCAGACCGTACGCAAGCGAGTCCTCGGCGGTCAGGATCTTGTCGCGCTCGATGTCGTCGCGGATCTTCTCGATCGGCGTGGTGGAGTGCTTCGAAAGCATCTCCTCCAGCTGCGAGCGCATCCGGAGGATCTCCTGCGCCGCGATCTCCAGGTCGGAGAGCTGCTCGCGGCCGGTCTGCGAGGACGGCTGGTGGATCAGCACACGCGCGTTGGGCAGTGCCATGCGCTTGCCCGGCGTACCGGCGGCGAGCAGCACGGCCGCGGCGGAGGCCGCCTGTCCCATGCAGACCGTCTGGATGTCCGGCTTCACGAACTGCATCGTGTCGTAGATGGCCGTGAGGGCCGTGAAGGAGCCGCCGGGGCTGTTGATGTAGATGGAGATGTCGCGGTCCGGGTCCATCGACTCCAGGCACAGCAGCTGCGCCATGACGTCGTTGGCGGAGGCGTCGTCGATCTGCACGCCGAGGAAGATGACGCGCTCCTCGAAGAGCTTCGCGTACGGGTCGTACTCGCGCACGCCCTGCGAGGTGCGCTCGACGAAGCGCGGCACGATGTAGCGGTTGTCCACCTGCGGGCCGGTGTAGAGGCCGCTCGCGGAGAAGTCGTTCATGTGGGTTTTCACCATCCTGGTGGCGTTCGGTGGGCTGGGGAGGCTCGGCTGCGGGGATCAGGCCCCGGTACCGCCGCCGCCCGGAACGCCCGAGGCAAGGCTGATGATCTCGTCGATGAGGCCGTACTCCTTGGCCTCCTCCGCGGTGTACCAGCGGTCGCGGTCACCGTCGCGGATGATCGTCTCGACGCTCTGGCCCGAGTGCCGGGCGGTGATCTCCGCCATGCGCTTCTTCGTGCGCAGCAGCTGCTCGGCCTGGATCTTGATGTCCGAGGCGGTACCGCCGAGGCCGGCCGAGCCCTGGTGCATCAGGATGTCGGTGTTGGGGAGCGCGAAGCGCTTGCCCGCGGTGCCGCCGGTCAGCAGGAACTGGCCCATCGAGGCCGCGAGGCCCATGCCGATGGTGACCACGTCGTTCGGGATGTACTGCATGGTGTCGTAGACCGCCATGCCCGCCGTCACCGAACCGCCGGGGCTGTTGATGTAGAGGTAGATGTCCTTGTCGGGGTCCGCGGCAAGGAGGAGCAACTGCGCTGTGATCTTGTTGGCGATGTCATCGTCGACCTGCTGGCCGAGGAAGATGATCCGCTCGCCGAGCAGCCGGTTGTAGACCTGGTCGCCGAGGCCTCCACCGATGGACGGCTCACCCGCGGCGTACGGCATCAGATTCGTCACGTATACACCTGCTCGTCTCTGACGGCTTCAACCGTCTCAGCGTCTTCGTACCGGAGGGCGGGGACTCCCCACTCTCCTCTTCATGGACCCTAACGCGCAGGTGGGACAACGCCATCCCGCTTCCCGAACTGTTCGCTGGGAGCGCAAGGTCCGGGCCCGCACCCGCGTACGAGGACGGGCCCGGACGCGTCACGCGTCCGGGCCCGTCCTCGTGGATCAGACAGTCAGACCGAAGCTCAGGCCTCGGTCGTCTTCTCGGCCTCGGCGGAGGCCTCGACGGTCTCGGCGGCGTCGGCGGTCTCGGCCGCCTCGTCCTCGTCGTCCTCCAGGTCGACGGCCTCACCGTTGGTGTCGGTGACCTTGGCGGCCTCGACGACGACGGCGAGCGCCTTGCCGCGGGCGACCTCGCCGACGAGCATCGGCACCTGGCCACCCTCGACGACGGCCTGGGCGAACTGGTCGGGGCTCATGCCGGAGGACTGCGCGCGCCGCATGAGGTGCTCGGTGAGCTCCTCCTGGTTGACGTTCAGCTTCTCCTTGTTGACGAGCTCGTCGAGGACGAACTGCGTCTTGATGCCCTTGACCGCCTGCTCACTCAGCTCGGCGTCGAACTCCTCGGCCGACTTGCCCTGGATCTCGAGGTACTTCTCGATGTCCAGACCCATCTGGCCGAGCTGGTGGTGCTCCAGGTTGTGCTTGCGGGTCTTGACCTCGTCCTCGAGCAGCTTCTCGGGGATCGGGACCTCGACCAGCTCCAGCAGCTTCTCCAGGACGCGCTCCTGGGCCTGCGTGGCCTGGTCGTACTGCTTCATGTTCTCGAGGCGCTTGCGGCTGTCGGCCTTGAGCTCGTCGAGGGTGTCGAACTCGCTGGCCATCTGCGCGAAGTCGTCGTCCAGCTCGGGCAGTTCGCGGGCGGCGACCGCGGTGACCTTGACGGTGACCTCGGCCTCCTTGCCCTCGGCGCTGCCGCCCTTGAGCGAGGAGGTGAAGGTGGCCTCGCCACCGGCCTCCAGGCCGGTCACGGCCTCGTCGATGCCGTCGAGGAGCTCGCCGGAACCGATGGTGTACGAGACACCCTCGGCGACGCCGTCCTCGAGGACCTCGCCGCCGACCTTGGCCTCCAGGTCGATCGTCACGACGTCACCGTCGGCGGCGGGGCGCTCGACCGGGTTGGTGGAGGCGAAGCGCGCGCGCAGGTCCTCCACGGCCTTGTCGACGTCCTCGTCCTTGACCTCGACCGCGTCGACCTCGACCTCGATGCCGGAGTAGTCCGGGATCTCGATCGTCGGGCGGATGTCGACCTCTGCGGTAAAGGACAGCAGCTCGCCGTCCTTCAGCTCGGTGATGTCGACGTCGGGCTGGCCGAGAACGTTCAGCTCACCCTCGTTGACAGCCTCGGTGTAGAACTTCGGAAGGGCGTCGTTGACGGCCTCCTCCAGCACAGCACCACGGCCGAACCGCTGGTCGATGACTCGGTTCGGGATCTTGCCCTTGCGGAAGCCCTTCACCGTGACCTGCTGGTTGATCTTCTTGTACGCCGCGTCGAGGCTGTCCTTGAGCTCCTCGAAGGGCACCTCGATGCTGAGCCGAACCCGGGTCGGGTTCAGGGTCTCCACGGCGCTCTTCACGGTTCGGTCTCCTTGGGGGCTGACTTCTGAGGTTCTGCTGGGCCGCGCGGGAGGCGGCTTCGCCGATCGGGCCCGGTACATCAGACACACGGACCCGCACTCTGCATAGTAACGGCAAGCAGGAAGACTCCCACAACGCGATCCTGATCGGGATCGCACGGGATCATGCCTGGTGATGGTCGGGGTGGCCGGATTCGAACCGACGACCTTCCGCTCCCAAAGCGGACGCGCTACCAAGCTGCGCCACACCCCGTCGGTGCGACACGTAGGGTACATGCCCGCAGACAGTGCGGTCCCCCGCTTTACGAGGGGCCCGCCGGGTGTGCACCGCGGGCCCGGAACCCGCTACGATGCTCTTCGTGCCGCGGTCGCACGACCTGCGGTGCGTACTGTGCGGGCGTAGCTCAATGGTAGAGCCCTAGTCTTCCAAACTAGCTACGCGGGTTCGATTCCCGTCGCCCGCTCCACGGCCTCCGGCCCGGCTCGGTGACAACGTCACCGAGCCGGGCCGGAGGTGTTTCCGGAGCCTCGACGTCCGGCCGGAACGCCCGGCGGCGCCGGCCGCCCGCGCCACTCAGAAGCTGATCTGGTTGATGGTTTCCGCTATCGAGTTCATGAAGCGGTTGATCGACGGCGCCATGCCCGTGGACGCGAGGAAGAAGCCGAAGAGAACGGCCACCACCGCCGGTCCCGCCTTGATCGAGCCCCCGCGGATCAACACCACCAGGACGATCGCCAACAGAAGCACCACAGACAGTGAAATGGCCACAACTGATCACACCCTCGGTCGGTCCGCCTTGCCGGCCCGGGAGCGCACGGCCCGGCGCACTCCCGCAGGGACCATCGTGCCACCAACTCACCAGCGGCGGCTGCCGGGTGACGGAACGTTGGTGAACGGTTGGCGCCGCGAGGGGGTCCGGCGTACACGCCGGGGCGCGGGCGCCGCACATGCGCGCCACCCACTCCGATGCCCCGTCCGGGGATTGATAATCCTGATCGTTTCGCTACCCACACATCACATTCGCTGGAAATTCGAATTGCACGGACGGTCACATGACGCCGGTCGAAAAAGAGGTAGCAAGCGGGACATATCGCCAGAGTCACCTACTGGCGGTATGCACTATTTAGTCGGGATGAGTTACCCCATACGGGGGCGAAAATGTGAGCCACACCATAAGAGCTCATCGCCATGTCGACTTCTCTGCTCACAGGCCACTCACATGAATGACAAAGGGCCGGGAACGAGGTTTTACGGAATCCATCCGGCGACGCTAGGGTGCCTCAGATGTTTCACGCTCCGCACGGATATCAGAGGGCCCCGCTCCCCCCGGCCCGGGAGCAGGAGCCCGAAACACCGCTCGCACGGACCCTCGCGCCCGCCACCCCCGCCCCGGCCCCGGTCCCCACCGCCGTGTCCGCCCCCGCCCCCGCCCCCGCTCCGAAGCAGCGCGACGCGTTCTTCGACAACGCCAAGTACCTGGCGATCGTGCTCGTGGCGGTGGCGCACATGTGGGAGCCGGTGATGGACGGCAGCCGCGCCACCCGCGCGCTCTACATGGTCGTCTACAGTTTCCACATGCCGGCCTTCATCATCATCTCCGGCTACTTCTCGCGCGGCTTCGACCTGAGACCCAAGAAGGTCCAGCGCCTGATCACGGGCGTCGCCGTGCCGTATCTGATCTTCGAGACCGTCTACAGCCTCTTCAAACGGTGGGCGGACGACGACCCCGGCCACTCCATCAGCCTGCTCGACCCCTGGTACCTGACCTGGTTCCTGGTCGCGCTGTTCGTCTGGCGGCTGACCACCCCGATCTGGCGCTCGCTCCGCCACCCCCTGCCGGTCGCGCTCGCCATCGCCGTCCTCGCCTCCGTGACCCCCGACATCGGAGACGACCTCAACCTCCAGCGCGTCCTGCAGTTCCTGCCGTTCTTCGTGCTCGGCCTGCTGCTGAAGCCCGAGCACTTCAAGATGGTGCGGCGCCGCGAGGTCAGGCTGCTGGCCGTTCCCGTCGTCCTGTCCACGCTGGCCTTCGCGTACTGGGCCGCCCCCCGTCTCGAGCTCGGGTGGTTCTACCACAGCAGTGCCGCTCAGGACAGGGGCGCTCCGTGGTGGACCGGGATCGTCATGACCTTCGCGCTCTTCGGCTGCTCGCTGCTTCTGACGGCCTGCTTCCTGTCCTGGGTCCCGGGCCGCACGATGTGGTTCACCGTGCTGGGCGCCGGCACCTTGGGCGGATACCTGCTGCACGGCTTCCTGGTGAAGGGCGCCAACTACGCGGGGCTGTTCGACTCGTACCCCTGGCTCTCCAGCCCGCTCGGCGAGGTCTTCCTGACCGTCGCGATCGCCGTCGCGGTCACCCTGATGTGCACTCCGCCCGTGCGGCGGCTGTTCCGCTGGTCCATGGAGCCCGAGATGAACTGGGCTTTCCTCCGCGACCCGGCCGAGGACGCCCGGCGGCGGGAGCGCCGCCCCGTGGGCAAGGCCTCCTAGAAGGACCGGGCTTCCGGGCAGACCCGGGCTCCGACCCCGGAAGGGTGGCGCGCCTCTTCCTGCGCGAGCGTGAAACGGACCCCGGTCCTCTCGTCGAACGTGAGGAGAGGACCGGGGTCCGTGCTGTGTGCGGGCCCGCCTCCCGGGCCCGGCTCCGGGTGTTCCTGGAAGGCGGTCGGGCGGCTGATCGGGACGAAGGACAACGAACTGCTCGTCATCTCCTTCCTGGGGGCCGCGGTCTTCGTCGCCGGGGTCTCGGAGTGGTTCGGGGTCGCGGACGCGATCGGCGCCTTCATGGTCGGCCTGATGCTGGGCAGTACGAGTTCGGGCGAGCGGATCATGAAGCTGGCCCACCCGCTGCGGGACGCGTTCGGCGCGATCTTCTTCGCCTTCGGGCTGTCGATCGACCCGGGCGGCCTGCCGGTGGTGCTCTGGCCGGTACTGGCCGCCGTCGCGGTGACGCTGGTCATGAATGTCGTGGCGGGGCTGGCCGCTGCCCGTATCCACGGCTTCGGGGCGGGCCCTGCGGCGAACATCTCGACCACGCTGCCGGCGCGGGGCGAGTTCGCGCTCGTCCTCGCCACGATGGCGGCGGGCGCGGGCCTGGACGAGCGGCTTTCGCCGTTCATCGCGGGGTACGTGCTGCTGCTCGCGGTGCTGGGCCCGCTGGCGGCGGGCCGGTCGCACTGGCTGGCGAAGGTGCTGCCGGGCGGCGGGAGCGGATCCGGGGCCGGGCCGCGGGCGGGAGCTGGTGGGCTGACGCGGTGCGGCCGGCCGTCTCGTTACGCGCCGTGGCAGATCAGGAGGAGGGCGCGGTCGTCGTTGACGTCCTTGGCCACCGCTTCGATCAGGTGCCACGCGGCGCCCTGGAAGCCCGGCGTCACGTAGCGGTCGGCCTCGCCGGTCAGGCGGTCGATGCCTTCGGCGATGTCCCGGCCGGACGCTTCCACCAGGCCGTCCGTGAACAGCATCAGTACGTCGCCGGGTGCCAGTGATCCCTTGCACGGGTCGAACTGCGCGCCGTCGTACACGCCGAGCAGCGGCCCCTCGCCGGACTTCTCCTCCCAGCGGCCGCTGCCCGCGTGGAGCTGGAGTGCGGGGAGGTGGCCCGCCGACAGGAGTTCGTAGTCGCCGGAGTCCAGGTCCAGGACCAGGTGGATGGAGGTCGCGAAGCCCTCGTCCCAGTCCTGGCGCAGGAGGTAGCCGTTGGCGGCGGGGAGGAAGCCGTGCGGCGGGAGCGATCCGAGGAGGCCGCCGAAGGCACCGGACAGGAGCAGGGCGCGCGATGCCGCGTCCATGCCCTTGCCGGACACGTCGGTGAGGACGACTTCCAGGGTGCTGCCGCCGTTCGTGCGGGCCGCGACCACGAAGTCGCCCGAGAAGGACTGGCCGCCGGCGGGGCGCAGCGCCATCTCGCTGTGCCAGTTCTTCGGGAGGCGGGGCAGCGCGCTCTGGACGCGGATGCGTTCGCGGAGGTCGAAGAGCATCGTGCCGCCGCGCCGCCAGGGGACGCCGACCCTGGCCCTGAACTGGGCGATGATCAGGCCGAAGAAGCCGCAGGCCGCGACGGTGAGGACGGTTCCGGGGGTGACGCGGGCCGCGCCTTGCGTGTAGGGGCCGAGGACGATCGACTCGACGATCAGCGCGGTGGCCGCGGCGGCGTACAGGCCGAGCAGGCTGGCCGGGCGCAGCAGGAGGCCGCCGGCCACGATCGGGAGCACCAGAAGGGACGGCGCGCACCAGACCGGCGACGCGATCGTGCCGACGGCGATCGCCGGGACCGTCAGGAGGAGGCCGGCCAGGGCGATCCAGTCCGAGCCGTCGCCCCGGAAGTAGTCGACGCCGGATTTGCGCAGCGCGACACGGGCCCGGTGCGCAGACTTGCGCGTCCGGGCCGAGAACGATTCGGTTCCCACTCCACCTGCCATTGCGCTGGACCCTATCCACCCCGGCCGGTGCTCCGCAGGGGGACCCCTATGACATTGTGTTCGAAATCGGGTCGCCCTTGTGCCAGGGGCCTGGTAGGGATGGCATATGACCACCGACTTACGTGTGTTACGGGCATCGGAGTGGGACGACTGGTACGCGGCCTTCGAACTGGCCTTCGGGGGCGTGGCGCAGGAGGCGGAGGCCCGGGAACTCGACCGCGCGCTGACCGAACCTGCCCGCTGCGTGGGTGTCTGGGACGGGGATCAGTGCGTCGGCACGGCGGGCGCGTACACCTTCCGCCTGTCCGTGCCGGGCGGCGCCCTGGTGCCGGCCGCCGGCGTGAGCGTCGTGAGCGTGGCGACGACGCACCGGCGGCGCGGGATCCTGACCGCGATGATGCGGCGCCAGCTCGACGACGTACGGGCATGGGGGGAGCCGGTCGCGCTGCTGACCGCTTCGGAGCCCGCGATCTACGGCCGCTTCGGGTACGGCGCCGCGACGCAGCAGCTGTCGGCGGAGATCGACACGTCACGGGTGCGGCTGGCGGTGTCGGCGGGGACGGACGACGTACGGCTGAGGTCCGCGGAACCGGCCGGTGCGCGGGACGTGTGCGAGGCGGTGTACGCGCGGAACGTGACGGGCCGGCCCGGGATGCTCGCGCGCCGGCCGCACTGGGAGCGGCTGCCGCTGCTCGACCCGGAGAGCGGGCGCGGGGGCGCGTCGCCGCTGCGGTGCGTACTGGCCGAGCGGGGCGGGGGCAACGGGGAGGCGGAGGGTACGGGGGACGTCGTCGGGTACGTCCGGTTCCAGGTCAAGCCGGAGTGGGACACGGCGGGTCCCAATGGCGCGGTCCTGCTGCGGGATCTGGAGGCGCTCGACCCGGCGGCGTACGCGGCGCTGTGGCGTTTCCTGTTCGACATCGACCTGACGTCGAGGATCCGGGCGCGGAACCGGCCCGTGGACGATGCCTGGCAGCACCTTGTCTCGGACATCCGGCGGTGCGACGTACGGCTGCGGGATTCGCTGTACGTGCGGCTGGTGGAGGTGGGGGCGGCGCTGGAGGCGCGTGCGTACCAGGCGCCGGTGGATGTGGTGCTGGAGGTGACGGACTCCTTCTGCCCCTGGAACGGGGGGCGTTGGCGGCTGACCGGCGACGCCAAGGGGGGTGCGTCGTGCAAGCGGACGGACCAGGCGGCGGATCTCGCGCTGTCCGTACGGGAGTTGGGTGAGGCGTACCTCGGCGGCGTCGGCCTGGCCGCGCTGGCGGCGGCGGGGCGGGTGCGGGAGCTGCGGCCGGGGGCGCTGGCGGAGGCGTCGGTGGCGTTCGGGGCGGGGGTCGCGCCCTGGCTTCCGCACGGGTTCTGAGGCTCTGGGGCTCTGGGGGGGGCGGCCTCGGGCGGTGCTGTCGCGGGGGCTTGAGGGTCGGTGCCGCGCCGGGCGAGGCGGGGGCGAGGCGTCCGGTGCGGTGCGGGTCAGCGGGCCTGGCAGGCCGGGCACCAGAAGAGGTTGCGGGCGGCCAGAGCGGCGGTGCGGATCTCGCCGCCGCAGATGTGGCAGGGCAGGTTCGCCCTGCGGTAGACGTAGACCTCGCCGCCGTGGTCGTCGACGCGGGGCGGCCGGCCCGTCGCCTCGGGCATGTGCTCGGGCCGGACGGTGTCGATGCGGTTGTTGCGTACGCCCTCGCGCATGAGGACGACCAGGTCCGCCCAGATCGCGTCCCACTCGCGGCGGGTCAGGTCCTTGCCCGCGCGGTACGGGTCGATGCCGTGCCGGAAGAGGACTTCGGCGCGGTAGACGTTGCCCACGCCGGCGACGACCTTCTGGTCCATGAGGAGCGCGGCGACGGTGGTGCGGCTGCGGGAGACCCGCTGCCAGGCCCGGTCGGGGGCGGCGTCCTCGCGGAGGGGGTCGGGGCCGAGGCGGTCGTGTATCGCCTGCTTCTCGCCGTCGGTGATCAGGGCGCAGGTGGTGGGACCGCGGAGGTCGGCGTAGTGGCCGGCGTCGACCAGGCGCAGGCGCACCGTGTCGGCCGGGGGCGGGGCGGGCGCCGCGCCGAAGCCGAGCTTGCCGAAGAGGCCGAGGTGGATGTGGATCCAGCCGGTGTCCTCGAAGCCGAGGAAGAGGTGCTTGCCGTGGGCTTCGGCGGCTTCCAGGCGGGTGCCGTCCAGGAGGGCGGCGCTGTCCGCGAACTTGCCCTGGGGGCTGGTGACACGTACCGGGGAGCCCGCGAAGCGGGCGCGGTGGTCGTCCGCGAGGCGGTGGATGGTGTGCCCCTCGGGCATGGGTCTGCGTCTCCGTCGGGCGGCGGCCCGTCCCGCACCGCGGCCTGTGCGACGGTGCGGGACGGGAGCGGGGTTACGGCTGCTGGGGGTGGTGGGCCGGGATCGGGGGAAGGTCGCCGGTCTGCTCGTACGCCGCCAGCATGTCGATGCGGCGCTGGTGGCGCTCTTCGCCGGAGTAGGGGGTGGAGAGGAAGATCTCCACGAACTTCGTGGCCTCCTGCTCGGTGTGCATCCGGCCGCCGATCGAGAGCACGTTGGCGTCGTTGTGCTCACGGCCGAGCGCCGCCGTCTGCTCGCTCCAGGCCAGCGCGGCCCGTACGCCCTTGACCTTGTTCGCGGCGATCTGCTCGCCGTTGCCGGAGCCACCGATCACGATGCCCAGGCTCTCCGGGTCCGCGGCGGTCCTCTCCGCGGCACGCAGGCAGAACGGCGGGTAGTCGTCCAGGGCGTCGTAGAGGTGGGGGCCGCAGTCGACGGGCTCGTGCCCGTGGGCCTTCAGCCACTCGACGAGATGGTTCTTGAGTTCGTATCCGGCATGGTCGGAACCGAGGTACACGCGCATGGGACGAGTGTGGCACGGGCGCCGCCGGGTAGCTGTCGCCGGGGTGAGGACGGGCGTCGTGCTTCGGATTCCGTACAACGATCCGGAATCGGGTCTTCCGTCCCGCGTGAGTTCCGGTTTGAATGCGGGGGCTCGTAACCCGAGAAGCTAAGGATTGTGCATGAGCGCGCAGCCGACCCTTGCGAAGGCAGGCGGAAACCCTGAAGAACCAGGGAATCCGCAGGTCTCCGACGGTCTCCAGGCCGGTCTCAAAAACCGCCATTTGTCCATGATCGCCATCGGCGGTGTGATCGGCGCCGGCCTCTTCGTGGGGTCGAGCGGCGGTATCGCCGCCGCCGGTCCTGCGATTCTGCTGTCGTACACGCTCGTCGGTGCGATGGTCGTCTTCGTCATGCGGATGCTCGGCGAGATGGCCGCCGCGAACCCGACGTCCGGTTCGTTCTCCGCGTACGCCGACCGCGCGCTCGGACGCTGGGCGGGCTTCTCCATCGGCTGGCTGTACTGGTTCTTCTGGGTCGTGGTGCTGGCGGTCGAGGCGACGGCCGGCGCGAAGATCCTCGAAGGGTGGATACCGGCCGTACCGCAGTGGGGCTGGGCGCTGATCGTGATGGTCGTGCTGACCGCCACGAACCTGGCGTCGGTTTCGTCGTACGGCGAGTTCGAGTTCTGGTTCGCCGGGATCAAGGTCGTCGCGATCGGCGGCTTTGTGGTGATCGGCCTGCTGGCCGTGTTCGGTGTGCTGCCGGGGTCCGACAACCCGGGCGCCGGATTCGCGCACCTGACGGACAGCGGCGGGTTCTTCCCGCACGGGTACGGCGCGATCCTGACCGGTGTGCTGATGGTCGTCTTCTCGTTCATGGGCAGCGAGATCGTCACGCTGGCGGCCGGCGAGTCGTCGGACCCGCAGCGGGCCGTCACCAAGGCCACGAACAGCGTGATCTGGCGCATCGGCGTCTTCTACCTCGGTTCGATCTTCGTGGTGCTCACGCTGCTGCCGTGGAACGACAAGTCGATCCTGAAGGACGGTTCGTACGTCGCCGCCCTCAACTCGATCGGGATCCCGCACGCGGGTCAGATCATGAACGTCATCGTGCTGACGGCCGTGCTGTCGTGCCTGAACTCCGGGCTCTACACCGCCTCGCGCATGGCGTTCTCGCTCGGCCAGCGCGGTGACGCGCCGAAGTCGTTCGCCCGTACGAACGGGAAGGGCGTGCCGCGGGCCGCGATCCTGTCGTCGGTCGCTTTCGGCTTCGTCGCCGTCTTCTTCAATTACAAGTGGCCCGACACGGTGTTCGCGTTCCTGCTGAACTCCTCGGGCGCGGTGGCGCTGTTCGTGTGGCTGGTCATCTGCTTCACGCAGCTGCGGATGCGCGGCATCATCCTGCGCGAGGCGCCGGAGAAGCTGATCGTGAAGATGTGGCTCTTCCCGTACCTGACGTGGGCGACCGCCGCGATGATCATGTTTGTGATCGTCTACATGGCGTTCGACGACGCGGCGCGCGAACAGGTGCTGCTGTCGCTGCTGGTGGCGGTCGTCGTCGTCGGTATCGCGTTCGTCCGCGAGAAGGTGAAGCGCGGGCAGAAGGCGCAGACGGAGTGACGGAAGGGCCCGCGCCTCCCATGGGGCACGGGCCCTTCGTCGTCCGTACGGGCGGACTCAGCCGCGGTCGCCCATCAGCTTCCACGCCGCCGGCAGCGCGCCCATCGCCAGCACCGCCTTCAGCGCGTCGCCGAGGAGGAACGGGACCAGGCCCGCCGCCACGGCCGCGCTCAGCGACATGCCGGCCGAGAAGGCCAGGTACGGCACGCCGACGGCGTAGATGACCGCCGAGCCCAGCACCATCGTGCCCGCGGTGCGCAGCACGGAGCGGTCGCCGCCCCGGCGGGCCAGCGCGCCGACCACGGTGGCGGCCAGCAGCATGCCGAGTACGTAGCCGAAGGACGCGCCGCCCGCGCCCGAGGTGCCGCCCGCGAACCACGGCACCCCGGCCATGCCGACCAGGGCGTACAGCGCGAGGGAGAGGAAGCCGCGGCGGGCGCCGACGGCGGTGCCGACGAGCAGCGCCGCGAAGGTCTGGCCGGTGACGGGGACCGGGGAGCCGGGGACCGGGACGGCGATCTGGGCCGCGATGCCGGTGAGCGCGGCGCCGCCGAGCACCAGGACCGCGTCGCGGGCGAGGGCCCGGCCGGCGGTGGTGGCGGACGGCAGCAGGTCGGCGAGGACCGCTCCGGAACGGGCGGGGGCGGCAGCAGTGCTCATCGGGACTCCGCGGGTGAGGAAGGGTGCGGGCGGGAAGGGACACCGTGACCGTAGCCCAGGGGTTAACGAGCGATCACCATCAGTGGCCGACAAAGCGGGGGTTGATCGCTTGGTGGAGTTCGGACAAAGGGCGGGCGGCAACCCTGTATGCGCGTGATGCGCGTCACTGAGGTCCGGGAGCCGGGGGCCCCTTTGCCGAGAAGTGACGGACTCGGGGAGACTGTAGGTTCTTGCCAAACGGTCCACCGAACGTTCCCAGAGCTGCGAGCAACATGCACGACGATCAGGCCGAGCCCCTCGCCCACGGGCTCAAGCAGCGCCACCTGACCATGCTCGGCCTCGGCGGGGTGATCGGCGCAGGACTGTTCGTGGGTTCGGGCGCCGGGATCGCGGTCGCCGGCCCCGGCATCGTCGTCTCGTACCTGATCGCGGGCGCGCTCGCGATGCTGGTGATGCGGATGCTCGGCGAGATGTCCGCCGCGATGCCCGCGTCCGGGTCGTTCTCGGTGCACGCGGAGCGGGCGCTGGGGCGCTGGGCCGGGTTCAGCGTGGGGTGGCTGTACTGGTTCCTGCTGGTCGTGGTGCTGGCGGTGGAGGCGACGGCCGCGGCGCGGATCGCGAACGGCTGGGTGCCGGGCATCGCGCAGTGGGCGTGGGTGCTGATCTTCATGGTGGTGTTCACCTGCGCCAACCTCGCCGCCGTGAAGAACTTCGGGGAGTTCGAGTTCTGGTTCGCCGCGCTCAAGGTCGGCGCCATCGTCCTGTTCCTCGGGCTCGGGCTGCTGGCCGTCTTCGGGGTGCTGCCGGACACGGAGCCGGTGGGGCTCGGCAATCTCACCGGGCAGGGCGGGTTCCTGCCGAACGGGTGGGAGGGCGTCGTGTCGGGCGTGCTGACGGTCGTCTTCGCCTTCGGCGGGCTGGAGGTCGTCACCATCGCCGCCGCCGAGACCGAGGATCCGGCCCACAACGTCGCCCGCGCGGTGCGCGCCGCCGTGTGGCGGATCCTCTTCTTCTACGTCGGGTCGATGCTGGTCATCGTCACCGTGCTGCCCTGGAGCGCGCAGCAGGCGGGGCTCAGCCCGTACGTCACCGTGCTCGACGCGATCGGCGTTCCGTCCGCCGGGCAGGTCATGAACATCGTGGTGTTCGTGGCGCTGCTGTCCGCGCTCAGCGCCAATCTGTACGGGTCCTCGCGGATGGTGTTCTCGCTCGCGGAGCGCGGCGAGGCGCCGAAGGGCCTGCTCAAGGTGTCGGGCGGAGCCGGTGGCGGGGTGCCGCGCCGGGCCGTGCTGGCGTCGGTCGCCTTCGGGTTCGTCTCCGTACTCCTCAATCTCCTGTGGCCCGAAACGGTCTTCCTGTACATGCTGAACGCCGTCGGCGCGGTGCTGCTGTTCGTGTGGGGGCTCGTCGCCGCCTCGCAGTTGCGCCTGCGCCGCCGCATCGAGCGGGAGGCCCCCGAGCTGCTGACGCTGAGGATGTGGGGCTTTCCCTGGCTCACCTGGATCACGCTGGCCGGGCTCGGCGGCGTCCTGGTGCTGATGCTCACCGACGACGCGGCGCGGCCGCAGCTGCTGTGGTCGGCCGGTGCGACCGGTGCGGTGCTGCTGGTGGCAATGGTGAGGGAATTGCGTGCAAGACGTGCATGAGCGTTCACGTTGTGTGAGCATCGTGTCCGTATAGCGGTCAAGTGTTCCCTGTGAGCGGTGCGCGTACTCAGACTGTGGCGTCTGTTTCCCCGTCTCAGCTACTGAACAGGGTCCGCCCATGTCCCGGTCTCCCGCGCCGACGCCCGTCGAGGATGTCGGCTCCGTCGACAACAAGGTCGACTCACCGCTCACGCACGGACTCAAGCAACGCCATCTGTCGATGATCGCCCTCGGCGGCGTCATCGGCGCGGGGCTCTTCGTCGGTTCGGGCGCGGGCATCGCCGCCGCCGGCCCCTCCATCATCGTCGCCTACGCGATATCCGGGCTCCTGGTGATGCTCGTGATGCGCATGCTCGGCGAGATGTCGGCCGCCAACCCGGCCTCCGGCTCGTTCTCCGTGCACGCGGAGCGGGCGATCGGCCCGTGGGCCGGCTTCACCGCGGGCTGGGCGTTCTGGTTCCTGCTCTGCGTGGCCGTCGGCCTCGAAGGCATCGGCGCCGCGAAGATCATGGTGGGGTGGTTCCCGGGCACGCCCGAGTGGGCCTGGGTCGCCCTCTTCATGCTGGTGTTCTGCTGCACGAACCTGGCGGCCGTGAAGAACTTCGGCGAGTTCGAGTTCTGGTTCGCGGCGCTGAAGGTCGGCGCGATCGTCGTGTTCCTGGGCATCGGCGTCCTGGCGATCCTCGGCCTCCTGCCCGGCTCCGACACCCCCTCCCCCGGCGCCGGAAACCTCACGGGCATCGGCGGGTTCATGCCGAACGGCTCCGAGGGCCTGATCGTCGGCCTGCTGGCCTCGGTCTTCGCGTACGGCGGCCTGGAGACGGTCACCATCGCCGCGGCCGAGTCCGAGCACCCCGTCCAGGGCGTCGCGAAGGCCGTGCGTACGGCGATGTGGCGCATCGCGGTCTTCTACATCGGCTCGATGGCGGTCATCGTCACGCTGGTGCCGTGGAACGACAAGGAGGTGGTGGCGAAGGGTCCGTACGTCGCGACCCTGGACCACCTGGGCATCCCCGCCGCCGGTCAGATCATGAACGTCGTCGTGCTGATCGCCCTGCTCTCGGCGATGAACGCCAACATCTACGGCGCCTCCCGCATGGCCTGCTCGCTGGTCTCCCGCCGTCAGGGCCCGAAGGTCCTCGGCGCGGTCTTCGGCGGTGTGCCGCGCATCGCCGTGCTGGTCTCCTCCGTGTTCGGCTTCGTGTGCGTGCTGCTCAGCTACTGGCGGCCCAACGACATCTTCCAGTGGCTGCTCAACATGATCGGCGCGCTGATCCTGGTCGTCTGGATCTTCATCGCCGTCTCGCAGCTGCTGCTGCGCCGCCGCACCGAGCGCGAGGCGCCGGAGAAGCTCGTCGTGAAGATGTGGCTCTACCCGGCGCTGACCTGGGTCGCGCTCGCTGGCATGGCGGCGGTCTTCGTCCTGATGGCCCGCGAGGAGGACACCCGGCTCCAGCTGTACTGGAGCGGCGGCCTGACGCTCTCCCTCGCCGTCGTCGGTTACGCGCTCCAGCAGGTCCGCAAGTCGGCGGCCGGCGCGGACGCGGCGGCCGGCGCGGGCAAGGAAGACTGAGCGAAGCGATACGTACGAGCGTTACGCACGGACGTCCGTGTCAGCGCACCGGACCCCCCGGCCGTCACGGCCGGGGGGTCCTTCGCGTCCGCACCGCGTACGGGCCAGGGCGTGCGCCGCGCCGCCGGCGGCTGCCCGGCAGGTGTCCGCGGGTGGCCACGGCCACCGCCCGGACGCCCCGCGTACCGGGGCCGGCACCCGGCCGTGCCCTGCCGTCGCCGGACCGCACACGGCCCTCCCGCGGACATCGGCGCCGCCTGTGAAGTTCACACCGTGCACCGTGTTTTTCCGTTGCGCGGGGGATTGACGCCCAACTACCGCTGTTCCAAGCTCTGTTAACCAATCGACTGCACGTGTTGGCGGAGGTCGTGATGGGCATGCGGGTACCTGACCGACGGCGGTTCCTCGCCCTCACGGCGGCCGCATCCGCCACTCCCCTGCTGAGCGCCTGCGGAGCGGGCTTCGGCGGCAACGAGGAGCGCAAGGACGGCGGGTCGGCGGCCGACGACGTCACCGGCTCCTTCGACTGGAAGAAGGCCGAGGGCAGGACGGTCAAGGCGCTGCTGAACAAGCACCCGTACACCGACGCGCTGATCGCCGATCTGAAGTCCTTCACCGAGAAGACCGGCATCGAGGTCGAGTACGACGTCTTCCCGGAGGACAACTACTTCGACAAGCTGACGGTGGACCTGTCCAGCGGCCGCGCCTCGTACGACGTCTTCATGCTGGGCGCGTACATGGTCTGGCAGTACGGGCCGCCGGGATGGCTGGAGGACCTCGGGCCGTGGATGGGCAACTCGTCGGCCACCGGCGCCGAGTGGGACCAGGGTGACTTCTTCCCGAATCTGCTCCAGGCCGGCCAGTGGTCGCTGAAGGCGGGTGCGCCGCTCGGGCAGGGCGGGCAGTACGCGCTGCCGTGGGGCTGGGAGACGAACGTCGTCGCGTACAACACCGAGGTCTTCAAGAAGCTGGGGCTCAGGCCCGCCGAGACCTTCGACGAGCTGCGCGAGATGTCCGGCGCCATCGAGCGCAGGGCGCCGGGGGCCGGATTCGACGGGATGTACGGCGTCGCGGTGCGCGGGTCGCGGAGCTGGGCGACGATCCACCCCGGCTTCATGACGATGTACTCGCGGTACGGGCTCAAGGACTTCACGGTCGACGGCGGGAGGATCACACCCGCCATGAACAGCCCCGAGGCCGTCGCCTTCACCCGGGACTGGGCGGAGATGGTCAAGAAGGGCGGGCCGCCGTCCTGGACGTCGTACACCTGGTACCAGTGCTCCAGCGACCTCGGCGCGCAGAAGGCCGGGATGCTCTTCGACGCCGATACGGCGGCCTATTTCCAGGCGGTGGAGGGGGCTTCCCCGGCCTCCGGGAAGATCGCCTTCCACCCGGGGCCGAAGGGGCCGGACGGGTCGCTCGCCACGAACATGTGGATCTGGTCGCTCGGCATGAACGCCAGGAGCGGGAACAAGCACGCGGCGTGGCTGTTCCTCCAGTGGGCGACCGGCAAGGAGCACCTGCGCAAGGCGGCGGTCGAGGGCAACCACATCGACCCGGTGCGGAGGTCCGTCAGCCGGGACGGGGCGTACAAGGACAAGATGAAGGGGATCGAGGGCTTCATCGAGACCTTCGAGACGGTCGTGGACCAGACGAAGATCCAGTTCACGCCGCAGGAGCAGTTCTTCGACGCGACGACGAGCTGGGCGGCTGCGCTCCAGGAGATCTACGGCGGCAAGAACGCCACGTCGGTGCTGAACGGCCTGGCGGGCGACCTGGCTTCGAAGGTCGGGTGACGGCTCGATGTCCCCGTCCCTCGCCGGGACCGGCCACGGGGCGGCCCCACCCGGGAGAGGCGGACCGCCGGCGCGTGCCGTTCCGCGCCTGCGGCGCGGGCTGCGGCCGTACCTGCTGATCGCGCCCGCTCTGCTGCTCACCGGCGGGATCCTCTACCCCTTCGGGCTCGGGCTGTACTACACGGTCTTCGACTTCGCGGCGAGCAAGCCGCAGCCGGACATGGTCGGGCTGGAGAACTACCGGCGCATCTTCACCGAGTCGTCGTTCTGGGAATCGGCCCGGGTGACGGTGCTGTACGCGGTGGGGGCGGCGGCCGTCGAGACGGTGCTCGGGGTGGGGGTGGCGCTGCTGCTGCACCGCTCGACGCGGGTCGGGCGCGTACTGGAGAAGGTCCTCATCCTGCCGCTGATGATCGCGCCCGTGATCGCCGCGATCATGTGGAAGCTGATGCTCCAGCCGAGTGTCGGCGTCATCAACCACCTGCTGGAACCCTTCGGCATGGGTGGGGTGCAGTGGACGGACACCCCGGCCGGCGCGCTGCTGTCGTCGATCGCGGTGGACGTGTGGGTCCACACGCCGTTCGTGGCGATCCTGGCGCTGGCGGGGCTGCGGTCGCTGCCCGCGTCGCCCTTCGAGGCGGCGGCGGTGGACGGGGCCGGCTGGTGGTTCACGTTCCGGAAGCTGACGCTGCCGATGCTGTGGCCGTACGTCCTGGTGGCGGTGATCTTCCGGTTCATGGACTCGCTGAAGGTCTTCGACATCATCTACGCCCTGACCGAGGGCGGGCCCGGCGACTCGACCGTGGTGCTCCAGATCCGGGCGTACCTGGAGGCGATCCGCTTCCAGCGGTACTCGTTCGGGATCAGCTACATGATCGTGCTGTGGGCGGTGGTCTACCTGGTCACGATGGTGCTGGTGCGCTACCTCGGAAAGGTCCAGAACCGGGCGGCGGAGGTGCCGAAGTGAAGCGCAGGCTGCTTGCCGTCGCCGCCGACGGGGCGCTGATCCTCTACTTCGTCTTCGCGCTCTTCCCGGTCGCCTGGATGATCGTCCTGTCGCTGAAGCCGGCGAACGACCTGTTCAGTACGTACTTCTCCTTCACGCCCACCCTCGACTCGTACAGGACGGTGCTCGGGGCGGGGAGCGACGAGGGCGTGCCGTTCCTGCGGTTCTTCGTCAACAGCCTGGTGGTGTCGCTGGGGGCGGTCGGACTGTCGCTGGTGATCGGGCTGCCCGCCGCCTACGCCGCCGCCCGGTGGCGGTTCCGGGGCTCGGAGAACCTGATGTTCACGCTGCTGTCCTTCCGGTTCGCGCCCGAACTCACCGTGATCATCCCGCTGTTCGTGCTCTACCAGAAGCTCGGGCTCTTCGACAGTTACGTCGGCATGGTCTGGGTGCTCCAGCTCGTCACGCTGCCGCTGATCGTCTGGATCATGCGCTCGTACTTCTCCGACCTCTCCCCCGAGCTGGAACAGGCCGCGCTGCTCGACGGCTACACGAGGAAACAGGCCTTCTTCAAGGTCGCGCTGCCGCTGGTCAGGCCGGGCATCGCCGCCGTCTCGCTGCTCGCCTTCATCTTCGCCTGGAACAACTTCGTCTTCCCGCTCATCCTGACGTCGTCCGAGGCCCAGACGGTGACGGTCGGCGCGCTGTCCTTCCTCGGCGGCGACCGGCCCAAGTACAACCTGACGGCCGCGGCGGCGCTGGTGTCGGTGGTCCCGCCGCTGCTCCTCGCGCTCACCATCCAGCGGTACCTGGTGCGCGGGCTCTCCTTCGGGGCGGTGAAGTCCTGATGAGCTCCGCGATCTCGCTGCGCGGCATCCGCAAGTCGTACGGCAGGAACACCGCGCTCGACGGCCTCGACCTCGACGTCGGGGAAGGGGAGTTCTTCTGCCTGCTCGGGCCGTCCGGCGCGGGCAAGACCACGACGCTCAAGACCGTCGCGGGGCTGGAGGAGCCCCAGTCGGGCACGGTCTCGCTCGACGGCGCCGACATGACGGGCGTCGAGCCGTACGACCGGGGCGTCGCGATGTGCTTCGAGTCGTACGCCCTCTACCCGCACCGCAGCGCGTACGACAACCTCGCCTCCCCGCTCCGCTCCCCCGTCACAGGCTGCCGGCCGCCGAGGCGCACGAGCGGATCGGCGCGGTCGCCGACCTGCTCGGCATCGGTGCGCTGCTGGACCGCCCGGTCGGCCGGCTGTCCAACGGCCAGCGCCAGCGCGTCGCGCTCGGCCGCGTCCTGGTGCGCCCGGCCCGCGCGTTCCTCCTCGACGAGCCGCTGTCCCACCTCGACGCCAAGCTCCGCCAGGCGATGCGCGCCGAACTGAAGGCGATCGGCGCGGTCCGGCGCACCACCACCCTGTACGTCACGCACGACTCGGTGGAGGCGCTGGCGCTCGGCGACCGCATCGGGGTGATCAGGGAGGGCCGGATCGTCCAGACGGGCACCCGCGAGGAGATCTGGCACCAGCCGTACGACACCTTCGTCGCCCGCTCCTTCGGCAGGCCCCGCATCAACCTGCTGCCGGGGACCGTCACCGGCCACGGCACCTTCCTGTCGGCGGACCGCTTCTTCGAGATTCCGCTGGGCCCGCTCGCGGTACGGTCCGCCGCACCCGGCGCCCCTGTGCAGATCGGCGTCAGGCCGCGCGACCTCTCGCTCGGGTCCGGTCCCGTCGAGCTCACCGGCACCGTCTACATCACCGAGGTCCTGGGCCGCGCCACCGAGGTCACCGTACGGCTCGGCGGGCAGCACCTGTCGCTGGTCGCGCCGCGCGCGGACGCCGCCGGGCTGCGGCCCGACGCTCCGGTGAGGCTGACCGTACGGCCGGAGGGCCTGCTGCTGTTCGAGGCGGACGGTGCCGGCGGCGAACCGGGGCGGAGGGTCACCGGATGAGCGACGGTCCGCAGCGCGGCCCCGCGCCCCGCCAGGCCGCCATCGCCGAGCAGGTGCTCGCGGCGGGCTCGGCGACCGCCGCCGAGCTGGCCGATCGCTTCGACGTCAGTCTGATGACCATCCACCGGGACCTCGACGAGCTCGAGCGGCAGGGCCTGGTGAGGAAGTTCAGGGGCGGGGTCACCGCCCAGCCGTCCGGTGTCTTCGAGTCGAACGTCGCGTACCGGCTCAAGGCGATGCGCGCGGAGAAGGCCGCCGTCGCCGAGTACGCGCTGAAGCTCATCGAGCCCGGCATGGCGGTGATGCTCGACGACTCGACCTCCACCCTGGAGATAGCGCGCCGGCTCGGCTCCGGCTCCGTCGCGAAGAACGTGCTGCTGCTCGACCACTCCGAGCTCGGCCGCGTCGCGCTCCACCGGCTCGCCCCGCTCTCCCGCTTCGACCTGGTGCTGGTCGACGACGGGACGTCGGACCGGTTGCTGCGCGACCTCGACGAGCACGAGGTCCCGTACGAGGTGTGCCCGACGGCGGCGGGAGGGCCGGGCGATGACTGAACTGGTGCTGCGCGAGCTGCGCAAGACCTACGCGACCCGGGGCCGGCCCCCGGTGGAGGCCGTACGCGGCATCGGCCTGGAGCTGCGCTCCGGTGAACTGCTGGGCCTGCTCGGCCCCTCCGGCTGCGGCAAGTCCACCACGCTGCGGATGATCGCGGGCCTGGAGACGGTGACCGGCGGGGACATCCTCGTCGGCGGCGGCTCGGTGGTGAAGGTCCCCGCCCAGCGGCGCAACATCGGGGTCGCCTTCGAGAACTACGCGCTCTATCCGCCGCTCACCGTCGCCGAGAACCTCGGGTTCGGGCTCGCGGCGCGCCGCAGGCCCCGCGGGGAAGTGACCGCGCGGGTACGGGGCATGGCCGAGCGGATCGGCCTGACGGAGCTGCTCGACGCGCGGCCGGGCGGACTCTCCAGCGGCCAGAAGCAGCGGGTGGCGCTGGCGCGGGCCCTGATCCGCGAGCCGGACGTACTCCTGCTCGACGAGCCCCTCTCGCACCTGGACGCGGCGCAGCGCGACACGACCCGCCGCGAACTCAAGCGCATCCAGAAGGACTTGGGGCACACCACCATCCTGGTCACGCACGACCAGGAGGAGGCGCTGTCACTCGCCGACCGGATCGCCGTGATGAAGGACGGCGTCATCCAGCAGCTCGGCACGCCGTACGAGATCTACGACAGTCCGGCGAACCTCTTCGTGGCCGACTTCGTCGGCGAGCCCGCGGTCAACCTGCTGCCCGGGGTGGCCGAGTCCGACGGGTGCGTACGCCTCTCGGAGGGTGTGCGGCTGACCGTTCCCGTGCGCCTGGCGGCGGGCCGGGAAGTGGTGCTGGGCGTCAGGCCGGAGGATCTGCGGCTCGCGGGCGAGGACGCGGCGGCCCTGCGGGCGAGGGTCAACGCCCACGAACCGCTTCTGGAGGCGGGCATCGCCACGCTCGCGCTCGACGGGGTGGCCGAGCCCCTCGTCGTGCAGACCGGTCCCGAGGTGCGCCTCGACCGGGGCGAGACCGTACGGGTGAGCGCGGACCCGCGGCTCACGCATGTCTTCGACGCCGAGACGGGAGAGGCCCTGCGATGAAGATCCTGGCAGCCGGTGACCACTTCGTCCTCAACTCGCTGATCTGCGACGCCCTGGAGGCCGCCGTCACCGCGTCCCCCTTCGAGCTGACCGAACTCGCCCTCCCCTGGCCGCTCGAACCCTTCGGCAGGGTCGCCGGGGTCGACGAGGCCGGCGACTGCGAGGAGGCGCTGATCGAGGCGTTGCGGGACGTCGAGGTGTGCGTGACCCAGATGGCGCCGTTCACGGAGCGGGTGCTGGAGGCCTCCCCCGCCCCGCGGCTCGTCGCCGTCCGCCGCGGCGGCCCGGTCAACGTCAACGTGGAGGCGGCGCGGGCGCGCGGGGTGCGGGTGTGCTTCGCGCCGGGCCGCAACGCGGCCGCCACCGCCGAGTTCACGGTCGCGATGATGCCGGCCGCGATGCGCCGCCTCCCGCAGGCGCACGACTCGCTGGCCCGGCAGGGCGTCTGGGACGGCTCGTACCGCACGTACAAACGCTGCGGCTTCGAACTGGAGGACACGCGGGTCGGACTGATCGGCTACGACGCGGTCGGCAGCCGGGTCGCACGGGTGCTGAGCGCGTTCGGTGCGGAGGTGGAGGTGTACGACCCGTACGTGCGCGGTGATGTGCACGGCGTGCGGGCCGCCTCGCTCGACGCGCTGCTGTCCCGTTCGCGCGTCGTCACCCTGCACGCGCGCCTGACCGACGGGACGCGCGGCCTGATCGGCGCCCGCGAACCGGGCCTGCCGGCCCCGGTCGCCGACCCGGTCGCGGTCGGCGAGACGCGCGGCCCCGGCCTGCCGCCGGGCACGCGGATCGCGGACGGCCCGTACGACCTGCCCGCGTGCGCGCTCGGCGCGGGGGTGAGCCTCTTGGCCGGGGGCGGCCGGGGGCGGCCGGCGGCGCGGCGCTCCGGAGGCGGCCGGGGGCGGCGGGTGCGGGGGCTTCGGGGGCGGTGCCGTGCCGGGGCGTCTCCTCGGGTGCCGAACGTCCGGGCACCGGGTTCTGCTTCGGGGTGGTGGTGTTCGGTGCTCCGCGGGAGCGCCCCGACACGTCCCCTCCCGGCACCGTGAGTCGTGGGGCGGGGCCGGGCACCGGGTGAATCCCACGTGGACGGGCTCCGGCCACTGCGTGAAAGGGCGTCGTACGCGGCCCCGGAACGATATGCCGCGACCTATCGTGCAGTCGCCGCCCCCCTCCTCCGTGTCCGCTCTTGTCAGGGAGACTTCCATGTCCGCACAGCCGAGACGCCGCTCCGTACTGCTCGCCGGCGCCGCCTCCGCCGTCGCCGCGATGCCCGCGGCGAGTGCCTCCGCCGCCGAGCCGCGCCCGCGCAAGGGTCCCGTCGTCATCGGACACCGCGGCGCCGCCGGCTGGCGCCCCGAGCACACCGCCGCGTCGTACACGCACGCCGTCCAGACCGGCGCCGACTGGATCGAGCCCGACCTCGTACCGACCAAGGACCATGTCCTCGTCGTACGGCACGAGAACGAGATCTCCGGGACGACGGACGTCGCGGCACACCCGGAGTTCGCGTCGCGGCGTACGACGAAGACCGTGGACGGCCGGTCCGTCACCGGGTGGTTCACGGAGGACTTCACGCTCGCCGAGCTGAAAACCCTGCGCGCCGTCGAGCGCCTGCCGCTGGTCAGGAACAGGAACACCGTCTTCGACGGCCGCCTGGAGGTCCTGACCTTCCAGGAGGTCGTGGATCTGGCGAGGAAGCTGTCGAAGCGGTACGGGCGGACGGTCACCGTGTTCCCGGAGACGAAGCACCCCACCTACTTCCGTTCGATCGGCCTGCCCCTCGAACCGGAGCTCGTCCGCGTGATCCGGCGCAACCGGCTCGGTGCCCACGAGTGCGTCGTCCAGTCCTTCGAGCCGTCGAGCCTGATCCGGATCGCGGAGGCACGGCTGCGCCTGCCGCTGTGGCAGGCGCTGGGGACGGGGAACGGCGGCCCGTACGGCCACCCGGCGACGTACAGGGAGATGATGACGCCGGCCGGTCTGCGGCAGATCGCGGAGTACGCCGCCTGGATCGGCCCGGACAAGTCGTCGGTGGTGGCGCCGTCGCCGCTGCTCGCGGACGCGCACGCCGCGGGGCTGAAGGTCGGGGCGTACACCTTCCGCAGCGAGAACCAGTTCCTGCCCGCCGGATTCCGCCGCGGCACCGCGCCCGACGACTTCGGGGACGCCTTCGCGGAGTACGCGCTGCACTACGGGCTCGGCGTCGACGCGGTCGTGACCGACTTCCCGGATCTCGCGGTCCTGGCGAGGGACGCCGCCGGGTCCCAGGACCGACGGACGACCCGGTCCTGATCATCCCCGCGCCCTCCTGCTGCTAATCTGCACTTGCATATCAGTCGCAATAAGCAGTCGGAGGGCTCGGACATGGCCATGTACACACTTCCTGAACTTCCGTACGACTACGCGGCGCTCGAGCCTGTCATCAATCCGCAGATCATCGAGCTGCACCACGACAAGCACCACGCGGCCTACGTGAAGGGCGCCAACGACACCCTGGAGCAGCTCGAAGAGGCGCGCGACAAGGAGTCCTGGGGAACGATCAACGGCCTGGAGAAGAACCTCGCGTTCCACCTCTCCGGCCACATCCTGCACTCCATCTACTGGCACAACATGACCGGCGACGGCGGCGGCGAGCCGCTGGAGAAGGACGGCGTCGGTGAGCTCGCGGACGCGATCGCCGAGTCCTTCGGCTCCTTCGCCAAGTTCAGGGCCCAGCTGACCAAGGCGTCCGCCACGACCCAGGGTTCGGGCTGGGGAGTGCTCGCGTACGAGCCGGTCAGCGGCCGTCTGATCGTCGAGCAGATCTACGACCACCAGGGCAACGTCGGTCAGGGGTCGGTGCCGATCCTGGTCTTCGACGCCTGGGAGCACGCCTTCTACCTTCAGTACAAGAACCAGAAGGTGGACTTCATCGAGGCGATGTGGAAGGTCGTCAACTGGCAGGACGTGGCGAAGCGTTACACCGCCGCCAAGGAGCGCGCGAACAACCTGCTGCTCGCGCCGTAAGCACGCAGAGGCGTCCTGCTCGTGATCGTCTTCTCACCTTTCACCTGCAGGCGGATGAAACGGCCGGCCCCCGCGAGGACGTGACTCGCGGGGGCCGGCTGTTTTCATGCACAGGTGGGCGACAGGCCCGAAGAGCGCCGCCGTCAGTCGAAGACCGGACCCTGCGTACGCGTGCGCTTGATCTCGTAGAAGCCGGGGATCGACGCCACCATCAGCGTGCCGTCCCACAGGCGCGCCGCCTCTTCGCCCTTCGGCGCCGGGGTGACCACCGGGCCGAAGAAGGCGACCTCCTCGCCGTCCGCGCCGGGGACCGAGATGACCGGGGTGCCGACCTCCTGGCCCACCTTGTCGATGCCCGCCTTGTGGGAGGCGCGCACCTCGGCGTCGTACGTGTCCTTGTCGGCGTACTCGATCAGGTCCGCCGGGAGATCCACCTCGGCCAGCGCGCCGGCCATCGCCTCCAGGGTCGCGCCCTCGCCCTTGTTGTGGAAGCGGGTGCCGAGCGCGGTGTACAGGTCGCCGACCACCTTGTCCCCGTGCAGCTCCCGGGCCGCCGTCACCACCCGTACCGGGCGCCAGCCCCTGGGACCGAGCAGCTCGCGGTACTGCTCGGGCAGTTCGTCGAGCTTGTCCTCGTTCAGCACGGCCAGGCTCATGACGTGCCAGCGAACCTCCACATCACGGACTTTCTGGACCTCCAGCATCCACCGGGACGTCATCCAGGCCCAGGGACACAGCGGGTCGAACCAGAAGTCGGCGGTGGTCCTGCCGTTCTCGGACATGTCTCTCCTCATCGACGAAGCGGTCGCACCTCGACGGTGGCAACACCGCTGGTCGCCGGAGACATTCCCGCGCGTGCGGCGCCCGTGCCGCATGGGAGTATCGGCATGTTCGAACGAGACACGAAGGAGTGCCCGTGCCCGGTGAGAATCTGTCCCGCGACGAGGCCCGCGAGCGGGCCGAACTGCTGTCCGTCGACGGGTACGAAGTGGCCCTCGACCTGCGGTCCGCGGTCGGGGAAGGCGGGGAGGGACCGCGCACGTTCCGCTCGGTGACCACCGTCCGCTTCCGTTGCGCGCGCCCCGGCGCGGACACCTTCGCCGACCTGCTCGCGCCGTCGGTGACGGCGGTCACACTGAACGGCGAGGCGCTGGACCCGGCGGCCGTCTTCGACGGGACGCGGGTCGCGCTGGCAGGGCTGCGGGAGGAGAACGTCCTGGTCGTGGACGCCCAGTGCGCGTACAGCCGCACGGGCGAGGGCATGCACCGCTTCGTCGACCCTGAGGACGGCGAGGTCTACCTCTACACGCAGTACGAGCCGGCCGACGCGCGGCGCGTCTTCGCCAACTTCGAACAGCCGGACCTGAAGGCACCGTTCCGGTTCGAGGTGACCGCTCCCGACGGATGGACCGTGTGGAGCAACGGCGTGGGCGAGGTGACGGACGACGGGGTCTGGCGGTTCGCCGGGACCAGGCCGATCTCGACCTACATCACCGCCGTCGTCGCCGGTCCGTACCACTACGAGAGCGATCTGTACCGGCGCACGCTCGGCGACGGCACCGAGATCGAGATCCCGCTCGGCGCCATGTGCCGCAGGGGACTCGCCCGGCACTTCGACGCGGACGACATCTTCACGGTCACCAAGCAGGGGCTCGACTTCTTCCACGACAACTTCGACTACCCGTACCCCTTCGGGAAGTACGACCAGGCCTTCGTACCCGAGTACAACATCGGCGCCATGGAGAACCCGGGCTGCGTGACCTTCCGCGAGGAGTACGTCTTCCGCGGGAAGGTCACCCGGGCGTCGTACGAGCGGCGGGCCAACGTCATCCTGCACGAGATGGCGCACATGTGGTTCGGCGACCTCGTCACCATGCGGTGGTGGGACGACCTGTGGCTGAAGGAGTCCTTCGCCGACTTCATGGGGTCGTACTCGATGGTCGAGGCGACGCGCTTCACCAACGGGTGGATCACCTTCGCCAACAACCGCAAGTCATGGGCGTACCGGGCCGACCAGCTGCCCTCGACGCATCCGGTCACGGCCGACATCCGTGACCTGGAGGACGCGAAGCTCAACTTCGACGGGATCACGTACGCCAAGGGCGCCTCCGTCCTGAAGCAGCTCGTCGCGTACGTCGGCAAGGACGCCTTCATGGAGGGCGCCCGGCGGTACTTCAAGCGCCACGCGTACGGGAACACCCGGCTGGAGGACCTGCTGGCAGTACTGGAGGAGACGTCCGGGCGGGACCTCGCGAGCTGGTCGCGGGCGTGGCTCCAGACCGCCGGGGTCAACTCGCTCACCCCGCAGGTCACGTACGGCTCGTCCGGGCGGATCACCGAGCTGGCGGTGCTCCAGGAGGGGTCCGGGCCCCATGCGGAACTGCGTCCGCACCGGGTGGCCGTGGGCCTGTACCGGCGCGAGGAGGCCGGCGGGACGCTCGTGCGGTACGCCCGCGCCGAGGTGGACGTCGCCGGCTCGCGCACGGTCGTGGCGGAGCTCGTCGGCAGCGAGAAGCCGGACCTGGTACTCGTCAACGACGACGACCTGACGTACTGCAAGATCCGCTTCGACCCGGAGTCGCTCGCCACGCTGCGCGCGCACCTCGACGACGTGAGCGACCCGCTGGCGCGGGCGCTGTGCTGGTCCGCGCTGTGGAATCTGACGCGGGACGCGCTGCTCCCGGCACGGGACTTCGTGGACCTGGTGCTGAGGTTCGCGGGGCGCGAGAGCGACATCGGGGTGCTCCAGATGCTGCACGCGTGGACGCGGTCCGCGCTGACGCACTACGCGGCGCCCGAGTGGCGGGAGGAGGGTGGGCGGCTCCTCGCGGAGGGCGCGCTGCGGGAGCTGCGGATCGCGGAGCCCGGCAGTGAGCACCAGCTGACGTGGGCGCGGTTCTTCGCGGCGACGGCCTGCCGGGACGCGGACTTCCAGCTGCTCCGGGGGCTGCTGGAGGGCACGGCCAGGATCGACGGCCTGGAGGTGGACCAGGAACTGCGCTGGACCTTCCTCGGTCCGCTCGCCTCGCACGGCGCGGCGGACGAGAAGGCGATCGACGCGGAGCTGGCGCGGGACGACACGGCGTCGGGCAAGCGCCACCAGGTGCGGTGCCTCGCGTCGCGCCCCTCGGCCGCGGTCAAGGCGCAGGCGTGGGCGGCGGTGGTGGAGTCCGACGCGCTGTCGAACGCGCTGGTCGTGGCCACGATCGACGGCTTCATGCAGCCCGGGCAGCGGGAGCTGACCGCCCCGTACGCCGAGAAGTACTTCGCCGCGATCGAGCGGGTGTGGGCCGAGCGGTCGATCCAGATCGGGATGGACGTGGTGTCGGGGCTGTTCCCGGCGCTCCAGGGCGACCGGCGCACGCTGGACGCGACGGACGCGTGGCTGGCCGCTCACGAGGACGCGGCGCCGGCGCTGCGGCGGCTGGTGCTGGAGGCGCGGGACGACCTGGCGCGGGCGCTGCGGGGACAGGTGTGCGACCGGGCCTCGGCGGTGTGAGGACCCCGTCGCCGGACGCGGTGGGGGCCAGGGTCCCCGCCCCGTCCGGCGGGTAGGGTTTCGGCAATCGAACGGCCGTACTTTAGTGCGGAGTTGTCCCGGATTGTCGACGGGTGTGTAACAGCGGTTAGCGGGTGGGGTGCGGGCGGGAAACCCCGGGACATGAACCACAACACCCCGGTCTCCCGCCGCCCTCTCGCCCACCTCGCCGACGCCCAGCAGCGCGTGCTGTCCGCCGCGCAGCTGCGTACGCGCGGCGTGTCCGCCGCCAAGGCCGCCGCGCAGTGCCGGCCCGGCGCTCCCTGGCAGCAGATCCTGCCCGGCGTCTTCGTCCTGCACCCCGGCCCGCCCTCCGGCGAGGAGCGGCTGCACGCCACGCTGCTGTACGCGGGGCGGCCGCCCGCGGACGCGGCGGTGCCGGCGCAGGCCAGGGCGGAGGACGGGACGGACCCGTACGGCGACGTCATGGTCACCGGGCCGGCCGCGCTCGCCCTGCACCACTTCCGTGCCGCTCCCCCGCTGTCCTCCCTCGACCGGATCGACGTACTGGTGCCGCGCACGAGGCGGCTGCGGTCCACCGGGTGTGCGCGCCTGGTCCGGGTCCACACGATGCCCCGGGCCCAGCGGATCGGCGGCGTGCCCGTCGCTCCCGTCGCCCGCGCCCTCGCGGACACCGTCGCGCACCTCAGTGACGCCGACGCCGTACGGCAGCTGCTCACCGAGGCCGTGCGCGGATTCCACTGCGAACCCTCGGCGGTGGTCAGGGAGCTGACGCTCGCGCGGCTGCTGTCCAGGCCGTACGTCGTCGACGCCGTCGACTCGCTGCTCGCCGAGGGGCGGGCCGTCGCCGAGAACCGGCTGTACGCGATGGTCCGCGACCACGGGCTGCCCGACCCGCTCTGGAACGTCGACCTGCGGCTGCCCGGCGGCCCCCACCTCGGCGGCGTCGACATCTACTGGCCCGACCAGGCGGTGGCCGTGGAGCTGGACACCCGGTCGCCCCGGCAGGACGGGAACGCGACGGGGTCTCCCCTGTCCGACCGGAGCCGTGAGCTCGGGGAATGGACGGAGTGCGCCCGCAAGCGCGAGCACCTGGAGCGGCTCGGCATCACCGTCGTGCACCTCACGCCGAAGAAGCTGCGGGAGTCGCCGGAGCAGCAGGCGACTGTCGTGCGGACCGCCCTGATGGCGTCGGCCGACCGGGATCCGGCCGCTTATGTCGTCGCGCTGCCGCGCTGAGCGGTGCCGGTACTCCTCCGGGCCGTGTCAGCGCTTCTTCAGCAGGAGTTCCGTGTTCCGGGCGTCCGCAGGACCCGCGAGGTTCTGCCGGGCGCCCGGCGCGTTGAGGGAGAGTTCGCGGTAGAGGGCCGCCAGGCCCGTCTGGGAGAGGTCGGTGTAGTCCGTGCGGTGCGGGGCGGCGGACTCGATCAGCGTGGTGAAGAGGGAGAGCGTGCCGTCGTGGTTGTCGGTCAGTTCGACGACCCGGGCGAGCTGGGGGAACTCGACGTGCGAGGCGGTGGAGACCTCCCAGAACGTGTCGTGCGCGAGAATCGCGTTGCGGTGGCTGTGTCCGTTGATCCAGGCGACGACGTTGCGGCTGTTCTTGAGGAGCGCGAGGATCCTGTCGCCGCCGCCGTCGTCGAACGTCCAGCTGTTGTGGTGGCTGAAGACGATGACGTGGTCGTCCTGGTGGGCGGCGAGCGTCCGCCTCAGCCAGCCCAGCTGGGCCGCGCCGATCGAGCCGGCGAAGTGGCCGCCCCGGTCGGTCGTGTCGAGGCTGATGCCGAGCACGCCGTCGGAGATGCGGAACGAGTAGTACAGGTTCCCGGTGCCGGCGTTCTCGCGGGTGTAGCCGTGCCCGGCCGGTCCCGCGCCGGCGTACGCCGGGTCGAGGTGCGCCTCGACGTACTCGCGGGGCGTGAAGGGGGCGCGGGCCGGATCGGGGGTGATGCGGCGCATCCGCCGGGTCTCGCGGCGCAGGAGGTCGGTGAAGTGACTGCCGCGCGGGTCGTCGCCCTTCTTCAGTACGGCTTCGAGCGCGTTCGCGTCGGACACCGGGAGGGAGAGCAGCTTGCGGCCGCCGACGGCGAAGTCGGCGAGGAACCCGGAGGCGTTGCCGTTGGCGAAGCAGCCGCTGGGCAGGTCGTCGTGGTTGCCGACGGTGGAGTACCAGGGGACGCGCAGACCCGGGCTGTTGACGGGACGCAGTGCGGCGGCGAGGTAGCCCTCGACGCGGGGGAAGCCGCGCTGCTTGTCGGCGTCGCGCAGGGCGGCGTCCGGGTGCCAGTAGAGGGGCAGGCCGGAGTCCTGGACGCCTTCGTAGCGGCCCGGTTCGCCGGTGTCGGGGGTGATGCGGCCGCCGCTCATGGTGCGCAGGAACCAGTCGAGTTCGGCCTTGTTGTTGTTGTCGGTGTTGTCGCCGGTCGTCATCACGAAGCCGAGGTCCGCCCCGGTCACGGGCCCGCCGCGCAGGGCGTTGACCCGCTCCACGAGCGCGACCGCGCCGTGCACGGTGAGGGCTTCCTGCGGACGCCAGGCGCCGGCCGCCCGGACGCGCAGGTATTCGGTGCGGACCGGGTGCTGTACGTCGGTGAGGTGGAGGTCGGTGAGCTGCACGAAGGAGGCGAGGGCGGTGCGCCGGTCCTCGCGCCCCGGGCGGGCGGCGGCGAGCGGGGTCCGCACGACGCGCTTCCAGCCGGGGCCCGCGCCGAGCCGCCGGTAGCCGGAGCCGGGGGCGGGGCCGCGCGGTGTGGCGACCGTACCCAGCGTGGTGGCGGCCCAGGCCGGAGCGGCGACGGGGGCGGCGGCGGGGGCCGCGCTCGGCGACGCCGCGTGCGGGGCGGGAGCGGCGGGGGCGCCGGCCGGATCCGGAACACCGGCGGCCACGGCCCGGACACCGTCCTCCGGGCGGAGCACGAGGCCGAGGCCGGCGGAAACACCGGCCGCCCCGGTCACGGCGAGGAACCTGCGGCGGTCGAGGGCGGCTTCGGCTGCGGAGCGTAGGCGTGACATGGCGCGGTCTCCCCGGGGTGCGATCACATCGGCCGGGCCCGGGGTGGAACCCCCTTGCCCCACTGGATCGTTGGCATCCGGAATGACCTGCGCGTTAACTGCTCCGCAACGGTCGGCGCCGATCGCCGGTCAGGGATCACTGCCCCTGCGGATCACCGCAAAACGCCATCATGTCCTCCCCGGACGGAGCGGCCGCGCTCACTCCCCGTTCACCTGCCGGGGAAGGCGGCGCGGCCCACGGCCGGTTTCGTACGCCACAGCTCCATGCCGGTGTCGACGAGCTCGACGTGGTCGAGGCGGGCCACCTCGTCCAGCGGGTGCCAGGCCGCGAGGTCGGTGGATCCGGCCGTCTCGTGGCGGAGTTCACCGCCGGTGATCCGGCCCTCGTACACGATCCGCAGGCCCTGGAAGTCCGCGAACGTGCCGAGCCTGCGCGGATAGCGGCGGGTGACGGAGTCCACGCCGAGCAGCCGGACCGGTTCGCACACGTAGCCGGTCTCCTCCTCCACCTCACGGATCACCGTGTCGTACGGGTCCTCGCCGTGGTCCATGCCGCCGCCGGGCAGCGTCCACCGCTTCGCGCCGTCGGGCGCCACCCAGCGGGCCAGGAGCACCTGTTCGTCCCGTACACACACGGCGTAGGCCGCCACCCTGAGCTCTCGGTTCATTGGCCGAGGTTACGGGGTTGTTATGCGGCGCGGAACGGGGCGCCCGATATCTGGCGGTTCGGCCCCGGTGGCGCATACCGCGCGGTGGCGGATGTGTGCCACGACGGAATTCCGCCCCCGACAACTCTCCCCAAACGACCATCTCTTAGGCGAGGCTGAGCGGTCATCCGGCACCGTATTCCGGACTCCTTCTTTCACATACAGGGAAGCCCATGACCCTCGAATCATCCGGCTCCATACCCGGGGCCAGATCCGCGGCCCGCATAGCGCTCGCCGCGGGCCTGGTCGCGGCGCTGTGTGCGGCCGCGCCGGTACCCGCCCTGGCGGCCGGCTCCGACGATCCCCGGACCACGGCGCCCGCGCCCAAGTCCGCCGCCGCGAAGCTCGGTTCCGCCGACGCCCAGCTGCTCGCGGAGGCGGAGGCCGACGGCACGAAGAGCGTCACGCTGATGGTCGCCACCACGCCCGGCTCCACCGAGCAGGTCGCGCGCCAGCTCGACGCCGTGGAGGGCGGCGTGGTCGGCCGTACGGACGACAAGCTCGGTTACGTACGGGCCACCCTGCCCACCGGCAAGGCGGACGCGGCCATCACGGCCGCCGCCAAGCTCTCCTCCGTCCACGGCATCGACCTCAAGCAGGAGATCCTGCTGGACGACCCGACGCCCGCGGCCGACCGCGGCAAGGGCGCGGAGGCCGCCGCCGAGGGCACGTACCCCGGCCCCGGAAAGCGGACGCCCGCGAAGAACCCGTACAACCCGTCCTTCGAGACGGGCGCCGTGGAGTTCGTGGAGGACCACCCGAAGGCCGACGGCCGCGGGGTCACCATCGGCATCCTCGACTCGGGTGTCGACCTCGGCCACCCGGCGCTCCAGAAGACCACCACCGGCGAGCGCAAGATCGTCGACTGGGTGACGGCCACCGACCCGGTCGCGGACGGCGACGGCACCTGGCTGCGGATGAACGGTGCCGTGACCGGCCCGGTGTTCACCGCCGGCAGCCGCACGTACTCGGCCCCGGCCGGCTCGTACATGTTCCGCACCTTCGCCGAGGCCGCCACCAAGGGCGGCGACATGGCGGGCGACCTGAACCGCGACGGTGACACCACCGACGTGTGGGGCGTGCTGTACGACGCCGCCGCCGGCACGGTCCGCGTCGACCTCGACGACGACGCCGACTTCGGCGACGAAGAGGCGATGAAGCCGTACAAGGACAAGCACCAGGTCCGGTACTTCGGCAAGGACGACCCGGCGACCGAGGTCGTCGAGCAGATCCCGTTCGTCGCCGAGATCCGCAAGGACGTCGTCGTCAACGCGGCGGGCGCGAAGTCCGACTACGTCAACATCGGTGTCATCGAGGGCTCGCACGGCACGCACGTCGCCGGCATCACCGCCGCCAACAGCCTCTTCGGCGGCCGGATGGACGGCGCCGCCCCCGGCGCCAAGCTGGTCTCCTCGCGCGCCTGCACCTGGAGCGGCGGCTGCACCAACGTCGCGCTCACCGAGGGCATGATCGACCTCGTCACCAAGCGCGGTGTCGACATCGTCAACATGTCGATCGGCGGCCTGCCCGCGCTGAACGACGGCAACAACGCGCGCGCCCAGCTCTACACGCGCCTCATCGACACGTACGGCGTGCAGCTGGTCGTCTCGGCCGGCAACAGCGGCCCCGGCACCAACACCATCGGCGACCCGTCGCTGGCCGACAAGGTCGTCTCGGTCGGCGCGTCCATCTCCAAGGAGACCTGGGCCGCCAACTACGGCTCGGTCGTGGAGAAGAAGTACGCCATGATGCCGTTCTCCTCGCGCGGTCCGCGCGAGGACGGCGGCTTCACGCCGACCATCTCCGCGCCCGGCGCGTCCATCAACACCACCCAGACCTGGGCGCCCGGCGGCCCGGTCGCCGAGGCCGGCTACAAGCTCCCGGCCGGCTACTCGATGCTCCAGGGCACCTCGATGGCCTCGCCGCAGGCGGCGGGCGCGAGCGCGCTGCTGCTCTCGGCCGCGAAGCAGAAGAAGATCGACCTGACCCCGGTCGAGCTGCGCACCGCGCTGACCAGCACCGCCGACCGGATCAAGGGCACGCAGGCACACGAGCAGGGCTCCGGCCTGATCGACATCGTGGACGCCTGGGAGGCGATCGAGGACGGCGCGACCGCGCACGACTACGCGGTCAGGGCCCCGGTGGACACCGCGATCGACTACGCGCTCAAGACGCCGGGCTTCGGCACCGGTCTCTACGACCGCGAGGGCGGCCTGAAGGCCGGGCAGAAGAAGACGTACGACGTGACCATCACGCGTACGAGCGGCCCGGACCGCGCGATCGAGCACGAGCTGGACTGGAAGTACAACGACGGCACGTTCCGCCTGCTGGGCGACGACGAGATCGACCTGCCGCTGAACAAGCCGGTCACCGTCAAGGTGCAGGCCCGGCCCGGCTCCGCCGGTGTGCACAGCGCCGTCCTGGAGGCCGACGACGAGCGCACCGAGGGCGTCGACAAGCAGATCCTCGCGACCGTGGTCGTGGCCGAGGACCTGGTGAAGCCCGCCTACGCGTTCTCGGGCTCCGGCTCGGTGCAGCGCAACAGCAGCACGTCGTACTTCATCAACGTCCCCGAGGGCGCGAAGTCCCTGGAGGTCGCGCTGGGCGGTCTCGCGAAGGGCAGCCAGACCCGGTTCATCGCGATCCACCCGTACGGCGTCCCGGTCGACTCCACGTCGTCGATCGTCTGCTACCCGAACTACACGAACCCGGCCAACACCTGCCGTCCGGACCTGCGTTCGTACACGGACCCGCAGGCCGGCGTGTGGGAGATCGAGGTCGAGTCGCGCCGTACGTCGCCGCTGCTCGACAACCCGTACACGCTGGACGTGTCGGTGCTCGGCGCCACCTTCGACCCGGCCGTGCAGACCATCCCCGAGGCCAAGGCCGGCACTCCGGCCCCGGTCGAGTGGAAGGCCACCAACGGCTTCGCCACGCTGGACGGCAAGCTGAAGGGCGGCCCGCTCGGCTCCTCGAAGGACGCGCGCCCGAGCATCAAGAAGGGCGAGAAGCAGACCACCACGGTCACCATCGGTGAGGGCGTCGAGCGCTTCGACGTCGCCATCGGCGGAGTCTCCGACGCCACCGCCGACCTCGACCTCACGGTCAAGAGGGACGGTGTCCAGGTCGGCCAGGCCGCGGACGGCGACTCGGAGGAGGCGGTCAGCCTCGTCAAGCCCGCGGCCGGTACTTACACCATCGAGGTGGACGGTTACGCGGTCGGCGCCGCCGGCACCGAGTACGACTACCGCGACGTGTACTTCGCGCCGTCGCTCGGCCAGGTCGAGGTCGACGACGCACAGGTCGTGAAGCTGGCCAACGGCGCTTCGGCGCAGGTGAAGGCCGAGGTCGTGGTGGCCGGCGCGGCCCCCGAGGGCCGGCGCTTCTTCGGCGAGGTGCAGCTGGTGAACGCGCGCGGCACGGTCGCGGGCTCCGGCAGCGCCCAGATCGAGAAGGTCACTCCGTAACACCGTTCGTCCGAACGTCGGTCACGGAGGAGGGGCGGGCGCCCGTGCGGGTGCCCGCCCCTCCGCGTTCCCCGGTGGCTTCCGTCCCCAAGAACGCGAACCACACGCCGGCTTCACATCGGCTACGCACCGCCTTCACTGCCACGATGGCCCCATGACGCACATCACCAAGGGTGCCAACATTCCTGTGCCCAGCGAACTTCTCCGCGTGGCCGTCTGCCGTCAGAACGTCGCCGGAGCCCCGACCGTGGACGCGTCGGCCCTCCTGCTGGACGCGAACGGCAAGGTACGCGGCGACGCCGACCTGGTCTTCTACAACCAGCCGCACCATCCGTCGGGCACCGTGCGGCACTTGGGCACCGACGAGGGCAACGGGCAGCTCGCCGAGTGGCTGGAGGCCGATCTGCCACGCCTGGGGCCCGAGGTGCAGCGGGTGGTGATAGCCGGCTCCTGCGACGGCGGGGTCTTCGGCTCCGTACCGGGGCTGTACGTCCAGGTGCTCACCGGCGGCGGGGCGCCGGTCGCGCTCTACGCGGTGAACGACGCGACGACCGAGACGGCCTTCGTCATCGGGGAGTTCTACCGGCGCGGCGGCGGCTGGAAGTTCCGCGCGGTCGGGCAGGGGTACGCGTCCGGGCTCGCCGGGCTCGCGACCGACTTCGGCAGCGCGGTCCTCCGCTACGACGGGCCGCCCTCGCTGCTGGGCCTGCGCCGCACCACGTCCGACGACGACCCGCTCTCCTACCGTCCAGGCCCACGGCAAGACGGTGACCTCCGCCGACACCCAGGGCCGGCGCCGGCCGGTCACCGGCCCGCTGTGGGTGACGGAGGCGGGCCACTGCTACGTCCTGGTCACCGCGTCCGGGGCGACCGGCCGGCAGCTCGACCCGACGACGGCCGCGCCCCCCGGGTCCTCGACCGGGCGGCCGGGGGCCGGGTCTCCGGGCAGGGCTACACCGTCGTACGCCACACCGGGTCCGAAAGCGGGATGATGCTCACACACGAGCCCAAGGGCGCCCTGGACCTGCCCGTCGTCTGGGCGCTCGGCGAGCGTCTGGAGCCGGTGCGGCGGATCACCACCGCCCCCGGGCTGCACACGTTCCCCACCGGTTTTCTGCAGATCAGGACCGGTGGCGCGTGGAGCCTGGAGATCCGGTGACGGCCGTGTGACGGGGGCACGACGGCCGTGAGAACGGTCACCCGGTCCAGGGGCCGGACAATGGATTGGACAAGGCGGCCCAGGACATACGCATTATGGACAGCACCAGGTCAAGCGCCCAGCGCCACGTTCGCACCACGTTCGTACGTACGAAGGAGTCCCCGTGAGGGTCGGAATCGTCGGAGCCACCGGTCAGGTCGGCACAGTCATGCGCAGGATTCTGGCCGAGCGCGAATTCCCGGCCGACGAGCTGCGCCTCTTCGCCTCCGCCCGTTCCGCGGGCTCCACGATCGAGTGGCAGGGCAGGGACATCACCGTCGAGGACGCGTCGACGGCCGACTACTCCGGCCTGGACATCGTGCTCTTCTCCGCCGGTGGCGCGACCTCCAAGGCGCTGGCCGGGAAGGTCGCCTCGCAGGGCGCCGTCGTGATCGACAACTCCTCCGCCTGGCGCCGCGACCCCGAGGTGCCGCTGGTCGTCTCCGAGGTCAACCCGCACGCGGTGGCGAACCGCCCCAAGGGCATCATCGCGAACCCGAACTGCACCACGATGGCCGCGATGCCCGTCCTCAAGCCGCTGCACGCCGAGGCCGGCCTGACCGCGATGGTCGCCACCACCTACCAGGCCGTGTCCGGCTCGGGCCTGGCCGGTGTCGCCGAGCTCGACGGCCAGATCAAGAAGGTCGTGGACCACGCCGCCGAGCTGACCCACAGCGGCGACGCCGTGGACTTCCCCGAGCCCGGCGTCTACAAGCGCCCCATCGCCTACAACGTGCTGCCGCTGGCCGGCTCGATCGTCGACGACGGCTCCTTCGAGACCGACGAGGAGCAGAAGCTCCGCAACGAGTCCCGCAAGATCCTGGAGATCCCGGAGCTCAAGGTCTCCGGCACCTGCGTGCGCGTCCCCGTCTTCTCCGGCCACTCGCTCCAGGTCAACGTCCGCTTCGAGCGCCCGCTGAGCGTCGAGCGCGCGACCGAGCTGCTCGCCGGGGCCCCGGGCGTCGCCCTGTCCGAGATCCCGACCCCGCTCCAGGCCGCCGGCCAGGACGTCTCGTACGTCGGCCGCATCCGCCGCGACGAGACCGCCGAGAACGGCCTGGCGCTCTTCCTCTCCGGCGACAACCTCCGCAAGGGCGCGGCGCTCAACGCCGTGCAGATCGCCGAGCTGGTCGCGGCCGAGCTCAAGGCCTGATCCTCTCCGTCACGACGGCGGGGCGGGACTCTCCGGTACGGGAGTCCCGCCCCGCCGTCGTGCGTCCGCCCGGCGTACTCCCCTTCGGCCGTCCCCGGCCCGTCGGTCACGAGGCTCCGGGAGGGCCTGACCCCGGTGGCCGCCGGGCGCGGGGTGATGCTGCTGTGCCGGCCGGCGCGGGGTGAGGAGGTCCCTCAGAGGGCCAGGTGCCGCCGCAGGGCTGTGTCGAGTTCAGCCATGCGCTGAGGGGGAACCGTGCCGATGCGGTGCAGCACCCGCTCCACCGCGACCGCGCGGACCTGCTCGCACTGGGCCTTGGAATCCTTCGCGAGGTGGCATTCCCCGGCCGGCAGGAGAACCTGGAACGGGAAGACCCGCGACGTGTTCGACGTCACCGGAACAACGGTGATCACGCCTTTGCCCATGCGCTGGACGGTCTGGTTGGCCGCGTCGTTCGACACGACCACCGAGGGGCGGGCCTTGTTCACCTCGCTGCCGCGCACCGGGTCGTAGTCGATCAGGTAGATCTCACCTCTGCGCATCGGCCAGCCCGTCCCCGGCGGTCCGGTCCCAGAACGCCGCGTCCTCGCTCGCGTCCCACTCCTCGAACGCGGCCGCGTAGTCCGACTCCAGCCGGGAGTTGCGCAGCAGCTCGATCGCGGCATGTATCACCGCGGAACGGGACTCCGCCTCCGTCTCGGCCGCGTACGCGTCGACGAAGGCCACGTCCTCCCGCGGCAGGCTCACACTGATCTTCATACCACCGATGCTACTCAGGTACGACCAGGCTTGCTACCCGGCTGGAGCCGCTGCCGCGTACAGCCGGGTGAGGGGGGTCACGCTCGGCGCACCTCGAAGTGGAAGCAGCCGTACTCCACCGCCCTGACGTGCACGAGCGCCACCTCCGGGTCGGCGAAGGCCTCGGCGAACGCGGCGTCGAAGCCCGCCGTCGTGTCGTCCGGGAGCTCCAGGAGCCGGCCGCCGACGATGTGCCCGTCGGCGTCGTAGCGGCGCACGGTGCGCAGGGCGCCGGGGCGGGCGAAGGGGTAGCCCCCGGCCCGGGCCGGCCCCTCGCACTCGTGCGCGTGGACGAAGACGGGGCCCTGTTCGTCGTACGCCCCGGGCCTGGCCCAGGTTCCGGCCGCCCAGCGCCGCAGCGGCGCGTACGAGACGAGCGCGACGCGTTCGCCGGGCTCGCTGAGCCGCAGGCAGCAGCGCAGCGGGGCGCCGCCCTCCTCGTCGGTGTACGGGGCGCAGGCGCGGCCGGCGTCGTCGGTGTCCCGCAGCTGCTTGAGGGCGGCGGGCTCGATGGGGCGCGCGGTATGGAACGTCATGTGCCCAGCTTCGCCACGGCCCCGGCCACGCGCTCGCGGACTTCGGACGTCGCGCTCTGTCAGCTGCGAGCTGACTCTGCACTCATGACGGAAGCGGCGTGGAAGGATGACGGAAAACGACACATACCGAGGAGATGACCGGGTGCCTGGCACGAATCTGACCCGCGAAGAGGCCCAGCAGCGGGCGAGCCTGCTCACCGTCGACGCGTACGAGATCGAACTCGATCTGAGCGGCGCGCAGGAGGGCGGCATCTACCGTTCCGTGACCACCGTGCGTTTCGAGTCCGCCGAGGCCGGCGCGCAGACGTTCATCGACCTGGTGGCGCCCGCCGTGCACCAGGTCGTGCTGAACGGGAAGTCACTGGACGTCGCCGCCGTCTTCCGGGACTCCCGCATCACCCTCAAGCACCTGGAGGCCGGCCCGAACGAACTGAAGGTCGTCGCCGACTGCGCGTACACCAACACCGGCGAGGGCCTGCACCGCTTCGTCGACCCGGTGGACCAGCAGGCGTACCTCTACACCCAGTTCGAGGTGCCGGACGCGCGGCGCGTCTTCGCGTCGTTCGAGCAGCCCGACCTGAAGGCGACCTTCCAGTTCACCGTGAAGGCGCCGTCCGGCTGGACGGTGATCTCGAACTCCCCGACGCCCGAGGCGCCGAAGGACGACATCTGGGTCTTCGAGCCGACGCCGCGCATCTCGACGTACATCACCGCGCTGATCGCCGGCCCGTACCACTCCGTCCACAGCTCGTACGAGAACGCGAACGGCCAGAGCGTGCCGCTGGGCATCTACTGCCGTCCGTCCCTGGCCGAGTTCCTGGACGCGGACGAGATCTTCGACGTCACGCGGCAGGGCTTCGACTGGTTCCAGGAGAAGTTCGACTACGCGTACCCCTTCGCGAAGTACGACCAGCTCTTCGTGCCGGAGTTCAACGCGGGCGCGATGGAGAACGCGGGCGCGGTGACCATCCGCGACCAGTACATCTTCCGCTCCCGGACGACGGACGCGGCGTACGAGCGGCGCGCCGAGACCATCCTGCACGAGCTGGCGCACATGTGGTTCGGCGACCTGGTCACCATGGAGTGGTGGAACGACCTGTGGCTGAACGAGTCGTTCGCCACGTACACGTCGGTCGCCTGCCAGGCGCACGCGCCGGGCTCGAAGTGGCCGCACTCGTGGACGACGTTCGCGAACTCGGAGAAGACCTGGGCGTACCGCCAGGACCAGCTCCCCTCCACGCACCCGATCATGGCCGAGATCCGGGACCTGGACGACGTGCTGGTCAACTTCGACGGCATCACGTACGCCAAGGGCGCGTCGGTGCTCAAGCAGCTCGTCGCGTACGTCGGCCAGGACGAGTTCTTCAAGGGCGTGCAGGCGTACTTCAAGGCGCACGCGTTCGGGAACACGCGCCTGCCCGACCTGCTCGGCGCGCTGGAGA
Organism: Streptomyces sp. Wb2n-11; assembly: GCF_001049855.1. Classification (NCBI taxonomy): domain Bacteria; kingdom Bacillati; phylum Actinomycetota; class Actinomycetes; order Kitasatosporales; family Streptomycetaceae; genus Streptomyces; species Streptomyces sp. Wb2n-11. The sequence continues at coordinate 4,630,640 of NZ_CVPB01000001.1, read as the reverse complement.
GGACGTCCGGCCGCGATCTGAAGACCTGGTCGAAGGCGTGGCTGGAGACGGCCGGCATCAACATCCTCCGCCCGGAGATCGAGACGGCCGCGGACGGCACCATCACGTCCTTCGCCGTCCGGCAGGAGGCCCCGGCGCTCCCGGCGGGCGCGAAGGGCGCCTCCATCCTCCGTCCGCACCGCATCGCGGTGGGCTGCTACGACCTGGACGGCGCGGGCCACCTGGTCCGTACGAACCGGATCGAGATGGACGTCGACGCCGCCGAGCTGACCGAGGTCCCCTTCCCGGCGGGAACGCCCCGCCCGGCCGTGATCCTCCTCAACGACGACGACCTGTCGTACGCCAAGGTGCGCCTGGACGAGGACTCGCTGGCCGTGGTCACCGCGCACATCGGCGACTTCACCGAGTCGCTGCCGCGCGCGCTGTGCTGGTCGGCCGCGTGGGACATGACGCGCGACGGCGAACTCGCCACCCGCGACTACCTGGCGCTGGTCCTGTCGGGCATCGGCAAGGAGTCGGACATCGGCGTCGTCCAGTCCCTGCACCGCCAGGCGAAGCTGGCGCTGGACCTGTACGCGGCGCCGGAGTGGCGCGAGAGCGGCCTGGCGCGGTGGACGGCGGCGACGCTGGAGCACCTGCGCGCGGCCGAGCCGGGCAGCGACCACCAGGTGGCGTGGGCGCGGGCGTTCGCCGCGACGGCCCGTACCGACGAGCAGCTCGACATCCTCCAGGGCCTGCTGGACGGCACGCAGACGGTGGAGGGGCTGGCCGTCGACACCGAGATGCGCTGGGCCTTCGTGGGCCGTCTCGCGGCCACGGGCCGTGCGGACGAGAAGGTGATCGCGGCGGAGCTGGAGCGCGACAGGACGTCGGCGGGCGAACTGCACGCCGCGTCGGCGCGGGCCGCGCGGCCGACGGCCGAGGCGAAGGCGGAGGCGTGGGCGTCGGTCATCGAGTCCGACAAGCTCCCGAACTCCATGCAGGAGGCCGTGATCGGCGGCTTCGTCCAGACCGACCAGCGTGAGCTGCTCGCGCCGTACACGGAGAGGTACTTCGCGGCGGTCAAGGGTATCTGGGAGTCGCGCAGCCACGAGATGGCGCAGCAGATCGCGGTCGGCCTGTACCCGACGGTGCAGGTCTCCCGGGAAACGCTGGACGCGACGGACGCGTGGCTGGCGTCGGCGGACCCGAGCGCGGCCCTGCGCCGCCTGGTCTCGGAGTCCCGCTCGGGCATCGAGCGGGCGCTGAAGGCGCAGGCGGCGGACGCGGCGGCGGGTTCGGCGGCAGCGTAGGCGCGGCGGCCTCCCCGCCCGTCCGGCGGCCGAGGACACGAGAGGGCCGCCCCCCGCGACGCGCGGGGGGCGGCCCTCTCCGCCGTGGGACGTGGAAACCGCCCGACGGCCGGGCGCTGTACCGCTGCCGTCCGCCGGGCGGGGGTCTGGTGGGCGGAGCCGGCTACCGGCCGGCCACGTCCTCGTAGCGGGCCCGCAGCTCGGCCGCGCCCTGCTCGGTGAGCGCCCCGTGCAGCCGCATCCGGGCGACGCCACCGTCGGGGAAGGCGTCGAGGCGGACGTGGGTGGCGACGGCCTGGGCCGGGAGCTTGAAGCGGTGCAGGGTGTCGGGCTGGAGCCTGGTCCGCGGGATGATCTCGAACCACTCGCCGCTCTCGCCGTTGCGCCCGCTCAGGGCGATCCAGCCGGCCGAGTTGCCCTTGAGGTACGCCGTGTCGATCTCGACGGCGCGAATGGCGCCCTGCGCGACGAGGCGGAAGCGCACCCAGTCGTTGGTGTCGCGGACGCGGCGGCGGCGGTTCTCCCAGCCGTCGTCCATCTTGCGCGAGGTCCCCGGCAGGATGATCTGCGTCGGCGACGAGTAGAACTTGTCGGAAGCGTCCTCGTACACACCGCCGTTGAGTACGGAGACGAGGTCGACGGTCCCGAGAAGGTCCAGCCACCGGGGGTCGGGCACGACTTCGCCGTGCACGCGCAGGCGGGCGACGCCGCCGTCGGGGTGCTGGCACAGGCGGATGTGGGTGAAGCGCCGCTCGCTCGTGATCTCGAACCCGTTGGCCGCGTGTCCGCGCACGGGCGTGGGGGCCACGATCTCTTCCCACTTCACCTCGGAGTCGAGGAGCTGCTCGGGGCTGGGCGAGCCCTCGACCGCCGTGGCCTGGACGCTCACGCGCTGCGGGTAGTTGCCGCGGAAGTGGGCGGTGTCGACGATGATGCCGCGGATGACGCCGGGGGCGCCGAGGCGGATGATGGCCCAGTCGTGGTCGTCGGGCGCCGGGAAGGGGTGCGACCCGTCGGCGCCGCGCCGGCGCCGGGTCTCCCAGCCGTCCATGATCTTGCCCTTGTGGCCGAAGTGCTCGGGGTCGAAGACGGCCCGCTCGCGGATGAGGAGGTTCTCGCGCTCGGCGAAGAACTCGTCGTTGGCGGCGATGACACCGGCTCCGAGGCGCCGGTCGGCCAGATCGACCAGCTCGGTGAAGGGGAAGTCCCCGCCCCGGTAGTCGGCGTACGGGTCACCTCCGCCGTAGGGGGCGGCGTCGTTGGCGTGCGGGTCTTCGAGGTGCGCGTCGGTCGTCGTCATGCTCCGACTGTCACAGCCCACGACCGGTCAGGTCCATCGAAAGTTTCTGGACAAGCTTTTAAGCAGGACTGAACGGTTGAGGAGAGGGGCGGAACGGGAGGCGGCGCGGTCCGCGGCGGGCGGGGCGGGGCGGCTGGAGCCCGGGCGCCGGCCGCTGCCGGTGCGGGGGCCGCCACGGGGGCGAGGAGGCGGCGGAGGTCCTGGAGAAAGCCCGTGGAAAGCTCCGGCCCACCGCGGCCCGGAGCGCTCGGGGCGAACCGGGACCCCCGGAAGCAACCCGCGGTTGCGGTCCCGCAGGGATGTGGCCCCGTGGAGGCGTGTCTCGCGAGCCGGCCCCGTGAGCCGACCCCACCCGCCGGTCACGGTGTCCGCGCCGTCGCCACCTCGCGCAGGGACGACAGCACGCGGGCCACCGCCGGGCCCGCCTCCGCCCCGCGGCGTACCGCCGCCACCACGTGGCGCTGGGGCCGGTCCGCGCTCAGGACCCGCATGACCACCCCCGTACGCCGCTCCGCCGACGCCATCCGCGGGATCAGGGCCACCCCCATCCCGGCCTCGACCATGGCCAGGATCGCCGTCCAGCCGGCGGCGCTGTGCGCCTGCTCCGGCACGAAGCCCGCCGCCTCGCACGCGTGGCGGGTGATCTCCGACCACGGTCCGCTCCCGCCGAAGATCCACGGCTCGCCCGACAGGTCCGCCAGCCGCAGGCCCGGCGCCGCCGCCAGCGGATGTCCGGCCGGGAGCGCCACGTCCAGCGGGTCGGCCAGCAGCGGGACGCGGGCGAGCCGGGGGTCGCGGGCGGTAGGGGCGTGCGCCGCCAGCGACAGCGCCAGGTCGACCGCCCCGCTCGCCAGGAGTTCGTACGCCTCGGCGGCCTCGGCCTCCCTGACCCGCACCTCCAGCGCGGGATGTGTCGTACGGAGCCGCTGCACCGCCGGTACGACCAGCGCCGGCACGGCCGTCGAGAACGCCCCGATCCGCACCTCTCCCGCCTCCCCGCGCATGTACCCCGTCAACTCGGCGTCGGCCTGCTCAAGTTGGGCGAAGACCGCCTCCGCGTGGCGCAGGACCAGGTGGGCCGCGTCGGTGAGGCGCACCCGCCGCCCGTGCGCCTCCAGCAGTGGTACGCCGAGCTGCTTGCCGAGGTTGGACAGCTGCTGCGAAACGGCCGACGGCGTCATCAGCAACGCCTCGGCCGTCGCGGTCACGGTCCCCCGGTCGCGCAGGGTCCGCAGGATCCGCAACTTCTTGATGTCCCACTCGATCATGGGACGGAACCTATCCCGGCCCGTCACCGGCCCCGGCTCGCCCCGAGCATCACTCCGCCCAGGATCAGCGCCATGCACAGGATCCGCATCGGCCCCGTCGCCTCACCCAGCAGGGCGAAGGAGAGCAGAGCCACGCACACCGGCTGGAGGTAGTAGACGACGCCCGCCCGCGCCGCGCCGATCAGCGTGATCGCCCTGTTCCAGGCGAAGAAGGCGACGGCGGACGAGAAGACGCCGACGTAGACCAGTGGCCCTGCCGTTCCGGCCGTCGGCTCGAAGCCGCCCTGGAGGGCGAGGCTGACGGCGTACGCCGGCGCCAGCATCAGCGCGCCGAGCACGAACACACTGAACAGGAAGGCGAGTCCGCCGATCCCGGCCGGCTTGCGGCGCAGCAGCGCGCTGTACGAGCCGAAGCAGACCGCCGCCGCGAGCATCCACAGATCCCCGGTGGCGAAGTCCGGGGCGAGCGAGCCCTTGCTGACCAGGAGCAGCACTCCGGCACAGGCGACCAGCATCCCGGTGGTGCGGCGGGCGCCGAGGCGGGCGCCGCCCAGGCGTTCGCAGACGGCCATCAGGACCGGCGAGGCCGCCATGATCATGCCCATGTTGCCCGCCGAGGTGGAGAGCCCGGCCTGGTTGACGAGGGTGTTGTAGACGGTGACGCCGAGGAGTGAGGCGAGGGTGAGGAACCCCAGGTGGCGCCGGAGCAGCTCTCGTTGACGCCATGCCTCGCGGGCCGCGAAGGGGGCCACGGCGACGATCGCCACGATCCAGCGCCAGAAGGCGGCCTGCACGGGCGGGACGGAGTCGTGGAGGGCGCGGGAGGTGACGAAACTGCCGGACCAGACGACCGTCGCGACGGCGGCGAGGACGAGGCCGACGGCCGACGCCTTCTCCGCCTTGCCGGCCGTCGGTTCGCCGCCGGTACGGACACGGTCCTGGACTGCCACTGGTATCCCCTCGCTCCGCTCCCCTGCCGGGAGCCTCGGTTGCGTTCGGGACCTACCGTCGCAGCACCTTATCCATCAGGTCCATCGAATGTTCCCGATTATTCTTTTCAGTAGAATTGAACAATTTGGGCTTCGTCACCCCCGCCTGGCCCAGCAGCGTCGCCCCGAACGCGATCGCCATCCCCAGGAGCTGCACCGGTGCCAGCGCCTCCCCCAGTGCCGCCCAGCCGATGACCGCCGCGCTCAGCGGCGACAGCGGGCCGAGGAAGGTCACGGAGGTCGCGGTGAGCCGGCCGATGCCGCGGAACCACAGCCAGTACGCGACCGCCGTGTTGACCAGCGCCAGGTAGAGGTAACCCGCGACGGCCCGCCCGTCCAGCGCCGGCGGCGCGCCCTCCGCCAGGAGCGCGACGGGCGCGATCAGCAGTCCGCCCGCGGTGAGCTGCCAGCCGGTCATGACCAGCGGGCCCACCCCCTCGGGCCGCCCCCAGCGCTTGGTCAGCACGGTTCCGGCCGCCATCGAGGCGGAGGAGGCGAGCGCCGCCAGCACGCCGGCCGTGTCCAGCGCGGCGGTGGCGCGCAGCACCACCAGGCTCACGCCGAGCGCCGCCGCGATCCCGGTCAGCAGGGTGCGTACGGTCGGCTTCTCGCTGAGCAGCAGCACCGCGAGCCCCGCCACCCACAGCGGCCCGAGCGAACCGAAGACCGCCGCCATGCCGCCGGGCAGCCGGTACGCGGAGAGGAAGAGCAGCGGGAAGAACGCCCCGATGTTCAGCGCCCCGAGCACGGCCGCCTTCCCCCACCAGACACCGCGCGGCAGCGTCCTGGCGATCGCGAGCAGCACGATCCCGGCGGGCAGGGCGCGCATCAGACCGGTGAAGAGCGGCCGGTCGGGCGGCAGGAATTCCGTGGTGACGGCGTACGTCGAGCCCCAGGAGACGGGCGCGAGCGCGGTCAGAGCGATGGTTCCGGCGCGATTCCTCACGCTCGCTCCCCACAGTAGATTGGTAGAAAGTAGCTTACTTCCAAGCTACTTTCCGTCAAGCAACTTTCTTGCGGCCGACCCGGACTCTGCCGATACTGCGGACATGACGACCAAGGACCCCGTCGACGCCATCACCGCCCAGTGGGCCGAGGTGCGCCCCGAACTCGACACCGCCCCGATGGCCGTCTTCGGCCGCGTCTACCGGATCGCACGCACCATGGGCGACCGCATCGAGAAGGCGTACGCCCGGTTCGGGGTCTCACTCGGCGAGTTCGACGTCCTCGCGACGCTGCGCCGCTCCGGTGAGCCGTACACCCTCTCGCCGCGCCAGCTCTCCGCGACGCTGATGCTCACCACCGGCGGGATGACGGGCCGGCTCGACAAGCTGGAGCGGGCCGGGCTGCTGAGCCGCAGCCCCGATCCGCACGACCGGCGCGGACTGCGGGTGACGCTCTCCGAGAGCGGTCTCGCGCTCGTCGACGAGGCGGTGGTGGCCGGTCTGGAGATCCAGCACGAGGCGCTCGAAGGGCTGGGCGAGGAGCGGGTCGAGCAGCTCCAGGAACTGCTGCGGCGGCTGCTCGCCGGATCGGCCCGGACGTAACCCGCCGTACGGGAACACGCCGTACGGAAAGCTGCCGTACGGCCGTACGCAAACACGTCGAGGGCGTCCTCGTCCGTACGCGGATCGCGACACGGACGAGGACGCCCTCGGTACGACTCGGAAATCAGAAAGACGTGCCCGTCGGCAGGACCGCTGCTGTCGGGTCTGCCGTCAGACCTGCTTCTCGGACTTGTCCAGCACCATGACGAGACCCGTGATCACCGCGAACAGCACGATCGGGGCCACGACATACAGGCCGAGCGTCTCGGCCACACTCAGGCCGGGACCCGGGTCGTCGCCGTCGTCGCGGGTGAGCGCGAGCGCGGGGGACGACATGAGCAGCATCATCAGCGTCGTACCGGCCGCGACGGCGCCGGCGCGCAGGGCGTTCTTCTTGTCCACGGTGCAAACGTAGCGAACGCCTAAGCGGGCCGCGCGCCCGGGGGTGCCATAGGGGGTTCCGCAGGGGGTGCCGAGGGCGCCGCACGGGTCCGGAAGACGTCGATCAGGTCGTGCAGGCGGGGTGACGCGGCGAGTTCCTCCAGGGTGACGGGGCGCCCCTCGGCGTCGGCGACCGGCAGACGCCAGTTGGGGTACTGGTCCCAGGTGCCGGGCAGGTTCTGCGGCCGCCGGTCGCCCACCGCGTCCGGCAGCCAGATGCCGACCATCCGGGCCGGGGTGCGCAGCAGGAAGCGGTAGACGGCGCGGATCCCGCCCTCCTCGTCGCCCGTGCCCTCCGGCAGCAGACCGAGCCTGACCAGGTACGAAAGCCAGTCGGCGACCTCGACGGACGCCTCGGCCCGTTCGTCCGCCAGGGGCCGGGTGAGCAGGCCGAGCCGGTGGCGCAGCGCGACGTGCTCGCCCGTCAGGCGGGCGGCGGTGGACGGCAGGTCGTGGGTGGTGGCGGTGGCCAGGCAGTGCTCGCGCCAGGCCTCCGGGGGCAGCGGTTCGTCCGTACCGGTCCAGTCGCGCTCGAACCACAGCACCGACGTGCCGGACACACCGCGCTCGGCGAGGGCGTCCCGCACCCCCGGTTCGACCGTGCCCAGGTCCTCCCCTATGACGCTCGCGCCCGCCAGGTGGGCCTCCAGGGCGAGTACGGCGAGCATCGCGTCCGCGTCGTACCTGACGTACGTCCCGTCCGTCGGCGGGCGGCCCTCCGGGACCCACCAGAGCCGGAACAGCCCCATGACGTGGTCGATGCGCAGGGCGCCCGCGTTGCGCAGGAGCCCGCGCAGCAGGCCCCGGAAGGGGGCGTACGCGGCGGCGGCCAGGGCGTCGGGGCGCCACGGGGGCAGCCCCCAGTCCTGGCCGAGCGCGTTGAAGGCGTCCGGCGGGGCGCCGACCGACATGCCGCGCGCGTAGGCGTCCTGCTGCGCCCAGGCGTCGGCGCCGCCGGGGTGCACGCCGACGGCCAGGTCGTGGACGATGCCGACGGGCATGCCCGCCTCGCGGGCGGCGTGCTGGGCCGCCGCCAGCTGACAGTCGGTGAGCCAGGCCAGCCAGCAGTACAGGTCGACGCGGTCGCACAGCTCGTCCCGGGCCCGCTCGACGGCGGCGGAGCGCGGGTCGTCGCGCAGTTCGGCCGGCCAGGCGTGCCAGTCGGAACCGTGCACCTCGGCGAGCGCGCACCAGGTGGCGTGGTCCTCCAGGGCCGTGCCCTGCTCGGCCAGGAAGTCGCAGTAGGCGGCGCGGCGGCCGGGGCCGAGCGGGACGGGCCGTACCAGCTCCAGGGCTTCCTTCTTGAGTTCCCACACCGCGTCGCGGTCGATCAGCCCGCCCTTGTTCAGGACGCCGTCGCGCAGGGCCGCGGCCCGCTCCAGCAGGCCGTCGAGGCGCGCCCGGTCCCCCGCCGGGACATGGGCGTACTCGGGAACGTCCTCCACCCTCAGGTGCACGGGGTCGGGGAAGCGGCGCGAGGAGGGGCGGTACGGCGACGGGTCGGTGGGCGCACCGGGAACGGCCGCGTGCAGCGGGTTGATCTGCACGAATCCGACGCCGAGGGAGCGCCCGGACCAGGCGGCGAGCTCGGCGAGGTCACCGAGGTCGCCCATGCCCCAGGAGCGCCGGGACAGGAGGGAGTAGAGCTGGACGAGGAGCCCGTAGGTGCGGCCGGGCTGCTGCGGGACCCTGCCGGGGGCGACGACGAGCGTGGCGGCGTCCTCCGTCCCGTCCGGTGTGCGCGCCGACAGCCGGTGCACTCCGAGAGGCAGCTGCCGCCACCCCTCGCCCGCGACGGACGACGGCGCGACGGAACCGGGGGCGGGGCCTGGGCCGGCCGCTCCCTCCTCCTCGTGCGGCGGGGCCTCGGACGGACTCCGCGAGCCCGGAGGCGGAGGGACCTGGGACGGAGAGGTCTGGGACGGAGAGGCCTGGGACGGAGAGGCCTGGGACGGAGAGGCCTGGGACGGATCCGGGGGCGGGGACCCCCACTCCACCGCCGGGCCCTGTTCCGTCCCGACGCGCAGCACGGTGCCCGCGGGCAGGCCCGCGAGGGCGGGCGGCGGCTGCGGGCCGTCCTCGCCCGTCCAGGACACCACCGTGGTGGGCAGCAGACGGCGGGCGGCGGCCTCGTGGGCTTCGAGGGCCGTACGCACCGCCTCGGGCGTACGCGCGTCGATGCCCAGGGCCGCCAGCACGGCGATCACCGTGTCGTCGGGGACCTGGAGCGTGCGGTGCGCCGACGGCTGGTAGGACGTGGCGACACCGTGCAGGGCCGCGAGCCGGGCAAGGCCCATCTAGACCCCCGTGGGCTCCGTGCCCGATGCCGTGCCGTGGGCTGTCGGTTCGCTGGTCAGGGGGGCGGCGTCGGCCATCGGGGGCTCACTGGTGAGCGGCGCGGCGTCGGCCATCGGGGGTTCGCTGGTCAGGGGCGGCTCGGTGGTGAGCAGCGGCTCGGCGAATCCCGCGTCGAGCGGGAATCCGGCGTCGAGCCCGGTGCGGGGGGACGGCACCGGTTTGGACAGGGCGGAAAGGAGAAGCTGTGCGGCGGCCACAGGGGCCTCCCTACGGTGGACTGTGCGGACACAGCAGCCCTACCCAATGGGCACGGCCGCAGACGTATGCATTCCATCAACGTGTCCCGCGTCACACTCGCTTCTCTGTATGAAAATTGACACCCGGGCGGACGGGTGGTGGGCTCTGGGCCCACAGGAGAAGGCTGACGCGACTGAGGAGACGGCCGTGCAGTTCGGGCGCAGGAGAGGCGCGACCGCCGTCGCGGTCGCCGTCATTGGCGGGCTGCTCGGTGGCGCGCACGGCGCGTTCGCCGCCCCTTCCGACCCCGACCCCACAGCGCCCGCCACGCCCGCGGCCACGACGCGGGACCGCGAGAACACCACCGCCCTGCCCGCCGTGTGGCCGCGTCCGCAGTCGGTACAGGCGGCGGGCCAGCCGGTGCGGGTGGGCCGGGAGGCGGTGCTCGTCACGGAGCCGGGATCCGATCCGTACGCCGTGCGGGCCGTCGAAGAGCTGCTGCGCGGCGCGGGGGTGCAGACGCTGTACAGCGTCGGGCCCGGCGAGCCGCTGCCCGCGCGCGGCCTGGTCGTACGGGCGGGCGGCACCGGCGCGCAGGACGCGTTGCGCGCCCTGCGCGCGCCTCAACGCGCCGATCTGCCGTCCGGGGGATACCGGATCGCCGTCGGTCTCGTCGAGGGCCGCGAGACGGTCGCGCTCGACGGCGTCGGCGACGACGGCCTCTTCCACGCCGCCCAGACGCTGCGTCAGCTGGTGACGGCCGCCCCGGGCGGCAAGGACGGCAAGCAGATAGCCGGGGCCGTGATCCACGACTGGCCCGGGACGGCGGTGCGCGGCATGACCGAGGGCTTCTACGGGCAGCCGTGGACGCGCGGACAGCGCCTGGCCCAGGTCGACTTCATGGCCCGTACCAAGCAGAACCGGTACCTCTACGCGCCCGGCGACGACCCGTACCGCCAGGCCCGCTGGCGCGAACCGTACCCGGCGGACCGGCGCGCCGACTTCCGCGCGCTCGCCGAACGGGCCCGCAGCAGCCATGTGACGCTCGGCTGGGCCGTGGCCCCCGGGCAGGCGATGTGCATGTCGTCCGACGACGACATCAAGGCGCTGAACCGCAAGTTCGACGCGATGTGGGCGCTCGGGGTGCGCTCCTTCCAGCTCCAGTTCCAGGACGTCAGCTACAGCGAGTGGCACTGCGACGCGGACGCCCGCGCCTTCGGCTCGGGCCCGGAGGCGGCGGCGAAGGCGCACGCGCGGGTGGCCAACGCGGTGGCGAAGCACCTGGCGGAGCGGCACCCGGGGTCCGAGCCGCTGTCCGTGATGCCGACGGAGTTCTACCAGGAGGGCGACACCGACTACCGGCAGGCGCTCGCCGAGCGGCTGGACGGCGGGGTGCAGGTCGCGTGGACGGGCGTCGGCGTCGTGCCGAAGACGATCACCGGGCGCGAACTGGCGGGAGCGCGGGAAGCGTTCCGGCATCCGCTGGTCACCATGGACAACTACCCGGTCAACGACTACGCGCAGGACCGTATCTTCCTCGGCCCCTACACGGGCCGGGAGCCCGCCGTCGCGACCGGCTCCGCCGCCCTCCTCGCCAATGCCATGGAGCAGCCCTCCGCCTCCCGCATCCCGCTGTTCACGGCCGCCGACTACGCCTGGAACCCGCGCGGTTACCAGCCGCAGGAGTCCTGGAAGGCGGCGATCGACGACCTGGCGGACGGTGACGGCCCGGCCCGCGAGGCCCTGCGGGCGCTGGCCGGGAACGACGCCTCCTCCGTCCTGGGCGGCGAGGAGTCGGCGTACCTGCGTCCGCTCGTCGAGAGCTTCTGGCGGTCGCGCACGTCCACCGACGCGGGCGTACGGGACGCCGCGGCGAAGCGGCTGCGCGCCGCCTTCACGGCGATGCGCGAGGTCCCCCAGCAGCTCCGGAGTCCGGCGGGCGGCGCATTCGACGACGAAGTGCGGCCGTGGACCGAGCAGTTGGCGCGCTACGGCGAGGCGGGCGAGGTGTCCGTCGACCTGCTCCAGGCGCAGGCGCGTGGCGACGGCCCGGCCGCGTGGCGCGCCTCGCTCGACCTGGACGCGCTGCGCGGCTCCCTCAAGGCGAGCCGGGTCACCGTCGGCAAGGGCGTGCTCGACTCCTTCGTGGCGAAGGCCGCCAGGGCGGCGGACGCCTGGACCGGCGCGGACCGCGAGGCGGGCAGCGTCTCCGAGAGCGCCGGCTCGTACACCGTGACCCTCGACAGGCCGCGTCCCGTCGAGGCGCTGACCGCCATGACCGAGCCGGGCACGGGCGAGGGCACGGCCGTCGAGGCCCATGTCCAGGGCCAGGGCTGGCGGCGCGTCGGCACCCTCTCCGGCAGCGGCTGGACGCAGACGGACGCCAGGGGCGCACGCGTGGACGCCGTGCGCCTGTCCTGGGACGCGGGCGGCGGCGCGCCCGTGGTGCACCGCGTGGTGCCGTGGTTCGCGGACGAACCGCGCGCCGGGCTGCGCTTGGAGCGCAGCGAGACGGACGCGGAGATCGGCGGGAAGCCGCAGCGCGTCACGGTGCGGCTGACCGGGCAGCGCCCCGAGGAGGTGCGCGGCCGGCTGACGGCCGAGCCGCCCAAGGGCATCGGGGTGAAGGCCCCCCGGGAGACGACGGTGCCGCGCGGCACGTCCACCGCCGTTCCCCTGGACATCACGGTCGACAAGGCCGTCCCCTCGGGCGAGTACCGGATCCCGGTCGCTTTCGACGGCCAGGACAGCGTCCTGACCGTGCGCGCCTTCCCGCGCACGGCCGGGCCCGACCTGGTGCGCGGCGCGGGCGTCGGAGTGTCGTCGTCCGGCGACGAGACCGCCGACTTCCTCGCGCCGAACGCGGCCGACGGCGATCCGGCCACGCGCTGGACGTCGCCGGTGGGCCCCTCCGCGTGGTGGCAGGCCGAGCTGGCGGAGCCGGTGCGGCTGGGCCAGGTCGTACTGCACTGGCAGGAGGCGTACGCGAAGAAGTACCGCGTCCAGGTGTCCGAGGACGGCCGCACCTGGCGCACGGCGGCGACCGTCAGGGACGGGCGCGGCGGGCGCGAGGCGGTGCGGATGGACGCGAAGGGCGCCCGGTTCGTGCGGGTGCAGTGCGACGAGCGGGCGCTGCCGTACGGCTACTCGCTGTTCGCGGTGGAGGCGTACGCGGTGGACGAGGTCCCCGCGAAGACGGACCCGGCGGACGGGCCCCCCGCGAAGACGGACGCAGCGGACGGGCCCCCCGCGGGATAGCGGCCGGGGGCGGGGGCCCGCGGTGCCTCCCCCGCCCCACCCCTTCCCGAACCGGTACTCCCCCCCCCCCCCCGGGGACGGCAAGGGCCCGGGTCCTCAGGCGGAGACGCCGTCGATCCGGGCCAGCACGTCGTCCGCGCCGAACGGCTGCAAGTACGGCAGCCACCGCGGATCCCGGTGCCCGGTCCCGATGATCCGCCAGGCCAGCCCGGACGGCGGGGCGGGCTGGTGGCGCAGGCGCCAGCCGAGCTCCATGAGGTGCCGGTCGGCCTTGACGTGGTTGCAGCGGCGGCAGGCCGCCACGACGTTCTCCCAGGCGTGCTGTCCCCCGCGACTGCGCGGAACGACGTGGTCGACGCTGGTTGCGACGCCACCGCAGTACATGCAGCGCCCGCCGTCCCTGGCGAAGAGCGCACGGCGGGTAAGAGGGACGGGGCCCCGGTAGGGGACCCGCACGAACCGTTTCAGCCGGACGACACTGGGGGCCGGGACGGCGCGGGTCGCACTGTGCATGAAGGCGCCGGATTCCTCGAGGCAGACAGCCTTGTTCTCCAGGACGAGGACGAGCGCGCGGCGGAGCGGTACGACGCCGAGCGGCTCGTACGACGCGTTGAGGACCAGGACATGCGGCACGGATGCCTCCTATAACGCCGGCGGCGCGTGGCTCGCGCCGGGACGATCTGCTCTCAGTCTCTCCTCATGCCTGGTCGAAGCGCCACCACGTCCGGGTAACGGGCTCGGAGTGTTTTCGACCACACGGCTTTCCCGGCCCTCATGCCCTGGTGAGTCTTGTCTCTCCCTCGAACAAGGCGCCGGATCAAACGGGATGCCCCGTTAGTGTGGTTGGTTCCCCCCTGTCTTCCGCCTGGAGGTCCCCGCCGTGCTGTGGTCCGCTGTGTCGGCCGCCGATCCGACATCCGAACCGGTCACCCTCGACGAGGCCGCGCAGCAGGCGACCAACGCCGCGAGCTGGGTCGAGGAGAACTGGTCCACCTGGCTGAGCGTGGGCCTGCGCATCCTGCTGATCGTCGTGATCGCCGCCGTGCTGCGCACGGTCATCCGCCGCTCGCTCACCAAGCTGATAGCCCGCATGAACCGCAGCGCCCAGGCGGTCGAGGGCACCGCGCTCGGCGGCCTCCTGGTGAACGCCGAGCGGCGCCGCCAACGCTCGGAGGCGATCGGGTCCGTCCTGCGGTCCGTCGCGTCGTTCCTGATCCTCGGTACGGCCGCCCTGATGGTGCTCGGCGCGCTCGACATCAACCTGGCGCCGCTGCTCGCCTCGGCGGGTGTGGCCGGTGTGGCGCTCGGTTTCGGTGCGCGCAACCTCGTCACCGACTTCCTCTCCGGCGTCTTCATGATCCTGGAGGACCAGTACGGCGTCGGGGACAGCATCGACGCGGGTGTCGCCTCGGGCGAGGTGATCGAGGTCGGCCTGCGCGTGACGAAGCTGCGCGGCGAGAACGGTGAGATCTGGTACGTCCGCAACGGCGAGATCAAGCGGATCGGCAACCTCAGCCAGGGCTGGGCCACGGCCGGGGTCGACGTACAGGTGCGCCCCTCCGAGGACCTGGACCGGGTGCGGGAGGTCATCGTCAAGACCTCCGAGGAGTTCGCCAAGGCCGAGCCGTGGAACGAGCTGCTGTGGGGCCCGGTCGAGGTGCTGGGCCTGGACTCGGTGCTGCTGGACTCGATGGTGGTGCGGCTCTCCGCGAAGACGATGCCGGGCAAGGCGCTCGCGGTGGAGCGGGAACTGCGCTGGCGCATCAAGCAGGCCTTCGACCGGGCGGGGATCCGGATCGTCGGCGGCCCGGTGCCGCTCGGCCAGGAGGACGCGCCGGCCGATCCGACGGCGGGCATGTCGGCGCCGTCCGCGCTGGCCAGTCCGACGTCCCCGCAGTCCCTCGCCGCGTCTCCGATCCCGCCGTCCACGAACCTCTCCAAGTAACCCCGGGCGATTCCGTACGTCCGTCCGGCGCCCCCGCGGGCAACGCTTCGGCTGCCGCGGGGGCGCCGTGCGTGGCGGGCCCCCTTGACGCCCGGCGTGCGCGCGCCGTACGTTCGCCGCACCGAACAGGAAACTTTCCTAACAGTGGTGTCGGGAGAGCGGGCGACCGAAGGGCGGGTGCTGTGCCGTGGCCGGAACACCGGGGACGCCGCGCGTTCTGCGTGCGATGAACGACCGTGCCGCACTCGACCTGCTCCTGGAGCACGGCCCCCTCTCCCGCACGAGGATCGGCAAGCTCACCGGTCTCTCCAAGCCCACCGCGTCCCAGCTGCTCGTCCGCCTGGAGACCGCCGGCCTCGTCGTCGCCACCGGTACGACCGAGGGGCGTCCGGGGCCGAACGCGCAGCTGTACGCGGTCAACGCGCGGGCCGCGCACGTCGCCGGCCTCGACGTGACGCCCCGGCGCATCCGCGCCGCCGTGGCGGACATCACCGGTGAGACCGCCGGCGCGTTCGAACTGCCGACCCCGCCGGGCCGCGCCGAGTCCGCCGTGCGCCAGGTGACCGAGGCGCTCGACGGCGCGGTGAAGGCCGCCGGTCTCGTACGGTCCGACGTGCACCGCGTCGTCATCGGCACCCCGGGCGCCTTCGACCCCGGCACCGGACGGCTGCGGTACGCCTCCCACCTCCCCGGCTGGCACTCCCCCACCCTCCTCGACGACCTGGCGGCCGCACTGCCCCTGCCCGTCGAGTACGAGAACGACGTGAACCTGGCCGCCGTCGCCGAGCAGCGCCTGGGCGCGGCCCGGGGCCATCAGGACTTCGTGCTGCTGTGGAACCACGGCGGTCTCGGCGCGGCGCTGGTGATCGGCGGGCAGCTGCACCGCGGCTGGACCGGTGGCGCCGGCGAGGTCGGGTTCATGCCGGTGCCGGGCACCCCGCTCGTACGCCGGGTGACCAGGGCCAACTCCGGCGGCTTCCAGGAGCTGGCGGGCGGGCAGGCCGTGCCCCGGCTGGCCCGGGAGCTCGGCATCGCGGTGCCGGCCGGGGCGACGCACACCGATGAGGCGATCGCGCTGATCGGTGAGGCGTCCCGGGCGGCCGGCGGACCGTACCGGGAGCTCCTCCGGTCCTTCGCGACCGGGATCGCGACCGGCCTCGCCTCCATGGTCGCGATCCTCGACCCCGAACTGATCGTGCTGTCCGGCGGGGTCCTCGCCGCCGGCGGCGAACCGCTGCGCGCGCTGGTCCAGGCGGAACTGGCCGAGCTGGCCGCGCCGCGGCCCCGGCTCGTCGTCGGCTCCGTACAGGAGCAGCCCGTGCTGCGCGGGGCGCTGGAGAGCGCCCTCGCCACCACGCGCGACGAGGTCTTCGACACCACCTTCCGCTAGTCCCCCTCTTCCACGCCTGGAACGACCGCTTCGGACCGCAGGTCCGCGCCTGCGAGAACCCGGCCGCCCGGACGCTCCCGTACGGGCCCACGCCGTTCACGGCGCGCACCACACCGACTGGAACCCGACCATGGCCGCGACCGTCCCGGTCGCGGCCCCTGTGACCGTCGCCTTCCTCCTCGCCCGCGAGGCGTGCGTCGAAGGCGTCACACCGACCGGAGCGAAGGGCTGATGACGAGGACTGGCATGAAGCTCGCAGTAGTGGGTGGCGGTTCCACCTACACCCCCGAATTGATCGACGGTTTCGCCCGTCTGCACGGCACCCTGCCGGTCGAGGAGCTCGTCCTGATCGACCCGGCCGCCGACCGCCTCGGCCTGGTGGGCGGGCTCGCCCGCCGCATCTTCGCCAAGCAGGGCCACCCGGGGCGCATCACGACCACCTCCGACCTCGACGCGGGCGTGGCGGACGCCGACGCGGTGCTGCTCCAGCTCCGCGTCGGCGGGCAGGCCGCCCGCAACCAGGACGAGACGTGGCCGCTGGAGTGCGGCTGCGTCGGACAGGAGACGACGGGCGCGGGCGGCCTCGCAAAGGCGCTGCGCACGGTCCCGGTCGTCCTGGACATCGCCGAGCGGGTGCGCCGCGCGAACCCGGACGCCTGGATCATCGACTTCACCAACCCGGTCGGCATCGTCACACGGGCACTGCTCCGGGCCGGCCACAAGGCCGTCGGCCTGTGCAACGTCGCGATCGGCTTCCAGCGGAAGTTCGCGAAGCTGCTGGAGGTGGCGCCCGCCGACGTACACCTGGACCACGTCGGTCTCAACCACCTCACCTGGGAGACGGGCGTGCGCCTCGGCGGTCCCGGGGGCGAGGACGTGCTGCCGAAGCTGCTCGCCGAGCACGGCGACGCGATCGCCGGGGACCTGCGCCTGCCGCGCGCGGTGCTCGACCGCCTCGGTGTCGTCCCCTCCTATTACCTGCGCTACTTCTACGCGCACGACGAGGTCGTCAGGGAACTCGGCACCAAGCCGTCGCGGGCGGCGGAGGTGGCGACGATGGAGAAGGAACTCCTCGCCCTGTACGGCGATCCGGCGCTCGACGAGAAGCCTGCGCTGCTCGCCCGGCGCGGCGGCGCCTTCTACTCGGAGGCGGCGGTGGACCTGGCGGCGGCGCTGCTGGGCGACGGCGGCAGCCCCGTGCAGGTCGTCAACACGTACAACAACGGCACGCTGCCCTTCCTCGCGGACGACGCGGTCATCGAGGTCCAGGCCCGGGTCGGCCGGACGGGCGCCACACCGCTGGCCGTCCCGGAGCTGGACCCGCTGTACGCGGGGCTCGTCGCGAGCGTGACGGCGTACGAGGACCTGGCCCTGGAAGCGGCGCTGCACGGCGGCCGGGAACGCGTCTTCAGGGCGCTGCTCGCCCATCCCCTGATCGGCCAGTTCGAGTACGCCGAGGGGCTCACCGACCGCCTGATCGCACACAACCGGGAGCACCTGACGTGGGCGTGACCGCGGCCGTGATCGCCATCGACGCGGGCAACAGCAAGACGGACGTGGCGGTGGTCGGGCCGGACGGTTCGGTCCTGTCGGCCGCGCGCGGCGGCGGCTTCCAGCCGCCGGAGACCGGGGTCGGGCCGGCGGTCGACACGCTGGCGGAGGCGGTGGGCCGGGCGCTGGAGGAGGCGGGCGCGACGGCCGCCGAGCACGTCTCCGCCTGCCTCGCCAACGTCGATCTCCCCGTCGAGGAGGAGGAGTTGGGGGCCGCCGTCCACGCGCGGGGATGGGGCCGTACGACAGATGTCCGCAACGACACCTTCGCCGTGCTCCGGGCGGGGGCCGACGAGCCGCGCGGTGTCGCGGTGGTCTGCGGAGCGGGCATCAACTGCGTCGGCATGCTTCCCGACGGCCGCACCGCCCGCTTCCCCGCGATCGGCCGGCTCTCCGGCGACTGGGGCGGCGGCGGGGGCCTGGCGGAGGAGGCCCTGTGGTGCGCGGCGCGGGCGGAGGACGGCCGGGGCGAGCCCACGGAGCTGGCGCACGCCCTCCCGGCGCACTTCGGCCTGGACTCGATGTACGCGCTGATCGAGGCGCTGCACCTGGGGCGCATCGCGCCTGCCCGCCGGCACGAACTGGCGCCCGTGCTCTTCGCCGTCGGCGCGCGGGGGACCGGGTCGCCCGGTCGATCGTGCACCGCCAGGCCGAGGAGGTCGTCGCGATGTCGACGGTGGCACTCGGACGCCTGGGGCTGCTCGCCGAGGAGGCGCCGGTGCTGCTGGGCGGCAGCGTGCTGGCGGCGCGCCACCCGGAGCTGGACGACCGCATCGCGGCCCTCATGTCCGAACGGGCCCCGAAGGCGGTCCTGCGCGTGGTGACGGCGCCGCCGGTGCTGGGCGCGGCGCTGCTGGGCCTGGACCGTACGGCGGCCCCGGCGGAGGCGCACGAGCGCCTGCGGGCGCATTACGCGTGAGTGGGGGCGGGCCCGGGGGCGGCGGGGGCGCGACGGGGTGCGGTTTCCCCCGGCGCCCCCCCTGCCCGCCCCTCACGGAAGCCGGGCGGCCCCGGGCCGCCGTACGGGAACCGAACAGATCTACGCCGCGTATACATGGTGGGGATCAGAACGGGCGAGACCTTGACCGGCGCAAGATCCGGTCAATCCTGGTGTGGATACGGGTGCCTGCGGCCATACTGCTTGCCGGGCACCGTCCCCCCGACGCACCGGGAGACGACAGGCCGTCCATGACCGAGGGGGAGGTCACGTGGCACACCCGTCGAGCGGGCACGAAGCGCAGCCGCCCGCGCGGAGCACCGCGTGGTCGGAGGGCGTGGCCCGACTGCGCGCCGCGGCGACGACCGAACCCGGCCGGCTGCGTGCCATCGGCGCCTTCGTGGCCGCGCTCGTCGTGGCGTTCGGAGCGGTGACGGCCTGGGAGATCTCGGACCGCACGGCGGCCGCCGACGACGTGGTGACCCGCAGCCAGCGCCTGAGCGCGGACGCCGCGAGCATCTACCGCTCGCTGGCGGACGCCGACTCCGCCGCGGCGAGCGGCTTCCTGGCGGGGGCGCAGGAACCGCAGGACGTGCGCGAGCGGTACGAGAAGGACATCTCGACCGCTTCGGCGCTGCTCGTGAAAGCCGCGGCCGGCACGGACAGCACCAGCGCCTCCGGACGCGAGATCGCCACGCTCAGCAGCCGACTCCCGCAGTACACCGGCCTGGTGGAGCGCGCCCGCGCCAACAACCGCCTCGGCCTGCCCCTGGGCGGCGCCTACCTGCGGTACGCGAACGAGCGCATGACCACCGAGCTGCTGCCCGCCGCCGAGCGGCTCTACACGGCGGAGACCGGCCGGCTCGGGGACGACTACGACGACGCCCGGGCATGGCCGTTCGCCGCACTCGGGCTCGGAGTCCTGGCACTGGGCGGCCTGTTCTGGGCCCAGCGGCGCAACTACCGTCGTACGAACCGGGTGTTCAACCACGGTCTGCTGGCCGCGAGTGTCGCCTCGGCCGTCGTCCTGCTGTGGCTCGGTGCCGGGCACGCCCTGGCGCGGTCCGGACTGGAGGACGCCATGGCGCACGGCCAGGAGTCGCTCGAAGTGCTCAACGACGCACGCGTCAACTCGCTGAACGCGCGCGCCAACGAGAATCTCACCCTGGTCGCGCGCGGCGCCGTACTGGCCGAGGACGGCAAGCGCGACCTCTACGAATCGCAGTACGTGAACGGCATGAAGGTGCTCGGCCGGCGCCTCGGACAGGCGCGCGAACTCGCCGACGACCCCCAGGGCAGGGGCCCGGTGGCACAGGCGGCCGCGAAGACCGAGGAGTGGCGCGAGCGGCACGCGGCCGCGCGCGCGGCCGACGACGGCGGCGACTACGAAGGCGCCCTGGAGAAGGTCATCGGGGACGAGGGCTCCACGGGCGCCTCCTTCAACGCGGTCGACGCGTCGCTGGAGAAGGCGCTCGCCCACGAGCAGGGGGAGTTCACCCGGGCCGCCGAGAGCGGACGCGGCGCGCTCGCCGGACTGCCGCTGGGCGCCGCGGCCCTGGCGGTGCTCGGCGCGACGGGTGCGGTGCTCGGCGTCGGGCGCAGGCTTTCGGAGTACAGGTGACTGGGGTGGGAGGAGGCGCGGTGGCCGAGGCGGGCAGCAGGACCGGGGCCGGGACCGACGGCACGGCCGGCCCCGGGACCGGCCGCGGGGGCAGCAGACTGCGCGGCTGGGGCGGGGTGGCCGGGATGGCCGCGGCCTGCGCGCTGACGGCCGCGGTGACGCTGCTGCCGCTCTCCCGCGGCGCCGGGGACGGCGGGGCGGAGGCGGATCCGGACCTGACGCGGGCGTCCGCCGCGCGGGCGGACACCTGCGAGGAACCGGAGCGCAGTCTGCGGCCCTCGGACGAGGACGGTCCGGCGATCGGGAAGATCAAGGAGCGGGGCAGGCTGATCGCGGGCGTCGACCAGAACAGCTTCCGCTGGGGCTACCTCAATCCGGCCACCGGCGACCTCGAAGGCTTCGACATCGACCTCGTGCGCGCCATAGCCGAGGACATACTCGGCGACCCGGACAAGGTCACCTACCGCGCGATACCGACCAACCAGCGCGTCCTCGCCCTCCAGGAGGACAGGGTCGACGTCGTCGTCAGGACGATGACGGTCAACTGCGCCCGGATCGAGGACGTCGCCTTCTCCACCGCCTACTTCCAGGCGGGACAGCAGGTGCTGGCCCCCGAGAAGTCGGCGGTCGAGGGCTACGACGAGTCGCTCGCCGGCAAGAGGGTCTGCACGGCGGAGGGCTCCACGGCGTACGACGCGCTGGCCGCGAAGTCGTTCGGCGCCAGGTTCGAGGGCTTCACCGTCTCCAGTCAGCTCGACTGCCTGGTGCGGCTCCAGCTCGGCGAGGTGGACGCGGTGGTGACGGACAACGCCCTGGCGGCCGGGCAGGCCGCGCAGGATCCGGCGGTCGAACTGAAGGGCGAGCCGTTCACCCGGGAGTTCTACGGCGTCGCGACGAAGCTCGGCAACGACGACCTGGTGCGCCGGATCAACCGGGTGCTCGACGACTACCGCAAGGGCGGCGACAGCGGGCCGTGGATGCGGGCGTACGGCAAATGGCTGAAGGAGGACCTGCCCGGCATCAGGAAACCGCCGGAACCGAAGTACCGGGACAATTGACCCGGCCGGTTCCTGGGCAGTGACTCCTGGCACGACCACACGGAGCAGCGGAAGAGCGGAGAGGTGATCGATGGGCGTGGCGGGTGCCACCGGGCCGGTGATGGACCGGGACGAGGTGGACCGTGCGCTGGCGCGGCTCGGCGCGGAGTACGAGGCGATCGAGAGCTCGCTCCTCGCGCTGCAGGACCACGCGGGCCGCAGGCTGCTCGAAGGCGCCGAGCTGACGGGCGTCACGAAGGACCGCTGGGCCGCCGCCGAGCAGGCGATAGCGCTGCTGTGGTCGTACTTCGACGCGTACACCGCCGCCCTGCGCGGCGCCCGTGAGCTGCGGGCGAGGCGGCGCCGGCCCAGCCATGAGGACCTGGCCGAGCTGACCGACGTACTGCGGGGCGAGAGCGTGACCGTCGCGGGCGGCGCGGTGGCTGCCGCCGCCCAGTCGCCGGCGCCGCCGTCCGCACCGCCGGTCACGGGGATCACGGGACCCGCGAAGCTCTCCGAGCGGTTCACGCTGGCGGCGCTGGTGTCCCGGATGAACGATCTGTACGCCCACTCGCTCGACATGATCGTCACCGCGGACGCGGTGTGGTCCGCGCTGCCCGCCCGGATCGACCTCCTGGCGGCGGAGCTCCAGCGCACCCGTTCACTGGCCCACTCCGTCGGCGTACGGCCGGGCGAGCACCCCTCGGGCGACGACCTGGAGTCGATCACCCACGAGCTGGCGATACTGCGCGCCCAGGTGGTGACCGACCCGCTCGCCTTCTGGCGCCCGGGAATGGGGAGTTCGGCACCGGGCGGCGGCCGGCCCGACACCGAGCGCTACGACCGGGCCGCCCGCGCGCTGGAGGACGTCAGGCGCGAGATCGAGGCGGTGCTGACCGTACGGCAGGACGCCGAGCAGCGGCTGGTACGGCTGCGCGACGTGCTCTCGCGCGCGGACCGCACCCTGACGGAGGCCAGGTCGGCGCGCGGCGAGGTGCTGGCGAAGATCGCCGCCTCCGAGGTGCCCGCGGTCGGCGGCCCGCCCACCGCGCTCCAGGAGCGGCTGGCGCTGGCGGCCGACTACCGCAGGCACGCCCAGTGGCACCGGCTGTCGCCGCTCCTGGAGTCCCTGGAGCGCGAGGCCGAGGACGAACTGCTGCGGGCGCGCGAGTCGCTGACCGCGGTCACCGCGCCGCTGGCGGTCCGCGCGGAGCTGCGCGGCCGGCTCGACGCGTACAGAGCGAAGGTCGCCCGCCACGGCATGGCGGAGGACCCGCTGCTGATCGAGCGGTACGACGCGGCCCGCCGGATGCTGTGGAGCGCGCCGTGCGATCTGCGCGTCGCCGAACAGGCGGTGCTGCGGTATCAGCAGGCGGCGGCGGAGCTGCTGGTTCCGCGGCAGTCCGGTCCCACGGACCGCACGGACCACAGGGGGAGAACACCGTGAGCGAGTGTCAGCGCCCCGAATGCGCGGGGTCGTACGAGGACATGGGCGGCGGCGAGACGTACTGCGACACGTGCGGACTCGCACCGGTCGTCTCGCCGTCCGGCCTGCCGTCGTCGCCGCCGGCCGGGATCGCGGCCGGCGGACGCGGCAGCACGTCCGCCCGGAGCGGCTCCCGGCCCTCGGCCCGCTCCTCCTCCCGCTCGTCGCGGTCCTCCACCTCGCGCCGCTCGGTCTCCGGCCGCCTCTCCCGCTCCCTGCCGGGCACCGCCGGGCCCCGGTCGGTCTCGGCCCGCAGTTCCGGTACGCCGACGGGCTCGTCCGGGCGCAACCGGCTGGGCGCGGGCCTGGTCTCCGTGCCGGAGGTGCCGCGCCCCGGCCCGCGGTCCGCGGTGATGGAGAACCCGGAGGTCCCGGAGCGCAAGCGGTTCTGCTCGCGCTCCGACTGCGGGGCCCCGGTGGGGCGTTCGCGCGGGGAGCGGCCCGGACGCACCGAGGGGTTCTGCACCAAGTGCGGGCACCCGTACTCCTTCGTGCCCAAGCTGGGCGCGGGCGACATCGTGCACGGCCAGTACGAGGTCATGGGCTGCCTGGCGCACGGCGGTCTCGGCTGGGTCTACCTCGCGGTCGACCGCGCGGTCTCGGACCGGTGGGTCGTACTCAAGGGCCTGCTCGACACGGGCGACCAGGAAGCGATGGCGGCGGCGATCTCGGAGCGGCGCTTCCTCGCCGAGATCGAGCACTCCAACATCGTCCGCATCTACAACTTCGTCGAGCACCTCGACCAGCGCACCGGCTCCCTGGACGGCTACATCGTCATGGAGTACGTCGGCGGGAAGTCCCTCAAGGAGATCGCCGACGAGCGCCGCGACGCGACGGGCCGGCGCGATCCGCTGCCGGTCGAGCAGGCGTGCGCGTACGGCATCGAGGCACTGGAGGCGCTGGGGCACCTGCACAGCCGCAACCTGCTGTACTGCGACTTCAAGGTAGACAACGCCATCCAGCAGCAGGACCAGTTGAAGCTCATCGACATGGGCGCGGTCCGCAGGACGGACGACGACGAGAGCGCGATCTACGGCACGGTGGGGTACCAGGCGCCCGAGGTCGCGGAGACCGGGCCGTCCGTCGCCTCCGACCTCTACACGGTGGCGCGCACACTGGCGGTGCTGACCTTCGACTTCCAGGGCTACACGAACGTCTTCGCGGACAGCCTGCCCGACCCCGGCCACATCGAGGTCTTCCAGCGGTACGAGTCCTTCTACCGGCTGCTGGTCCGGGCGACCGACCCGGACCCGGCGCGGCGGTTCGCGTCGGCGACGGAGATGGCGGAGCAGCTGACGGGCGTGCTGCGGGAGGTGGTGGCCCTCCAGACGGGCCGCCCGCGCCCCGCGCTCTCCACCCTGTTCGGGCCGGAACTGCGGGTGACGGACACCCGGTTGTTCGCGGATCCGGCGGGGGACGTGTCGCGGCTGGGCGGCCGGGCCGCCCCGGCGGGCCGGCGGGCGCGCAGGGCGGCGGCGGGCACGCAGGGCGTACCGGCGCCGGTGGCCGTGCCGGGGGCCGTCGCGCCGCCGGGGGCCGCCCCCGGGGCCGGGCCCGGCGGCGTACCGGCGCTGTCGCCGTACCTCGCGCCCCTGAGAACGGCGGCCACCGCGCTCGCGCTGCCCGTGCCGCGCGTCGACCCGGACGACCCCAACGCCGGGTTCCTCGCCGGCCTGCTCGCCTCCGCGCCCGCGGAGCTCGTCACCGCGCTCCGGTCCGCGCCGGGCGACTCCGTGGAGCTCCGGCTGCACGAGCTGCGCGCCCGGCTGGAGACGGACGAACAGGACGCCGCCGCCGAGGTGCTGCACGCCCTGGAGCTCCGGTACCCGGACGACTGGCGGGTCGTCTGGTACCGGGGCATCGCCTCCCTGGTCTCGGGGGACGACGAGAACGCCGCACTGTCCTTCGACGCGGTCTACGACGCGTTCCCCGGCGAGGTCGCGCCGAAGCTCGCCCTCGCCGTCTGCGCCGAGCTCCTCGGCCAGCTGGACAACGCCACCGAGTACTACGGTCTCGTCTGGGTGACCGATCCGGGTTACGTGAGCGCCGCTTTCGGACTCGCCCGCGTCCAGCTCGCGGCGGGCGACCGGACCGGCGCCGTCCACACCCTGGAGTCCGTGTCCGAGGTGTCGATCCACTACACGGCGGCGCGCGTGGCGGCCGTACGGGCGCGCCTTCGCCGGCGCGCCGCGCAGGATCCGCTGATCGACGACCTGACGGCCGCCGCCGCCCAGGTGGAGGCCCTGCGGGACTTCGGGCTCGACGCCGTACGCCGGGAGCAGCTGTCCACCGAGGTGCTGGGCACCGCCCTGGACTGGGTACTCTCCGGTGGGCGCGGGGCCGGCCCCGCGCAGACCGCGCTGCTCGGCAGCCGACTGGACGAGCGCGGCCTGCGCTTCGGTCTGGAACGCTCGTACCGGGCACTTGCCCGGCTCGCCCAGCGCGGCGAGGAGAGGATCGACCTGGTGGAACGGGCCAACCGTTTCCGCCCCCGGACCTGGGTGTGAAAGATGTCGCAGATGCGCCAGCTGCCTGCTGAGCCGACCTGTCCCGGCTGCCACGAGCCGCTGGAGCCGGGCGACTTGTACTGCGGGGCGTGCGGGTACGACCTGTCGGCCCCGCCGCAGGGGTCGCCGCAGCCGCCGGACCCCGCCGCGGCGGACCGTACGGGGCCGGGCGCGGACCTGCCCCCGGCCGGCGTACGGCACGAAGAGCCGGGGGGCGACGACTTCACGCTCGCGGCGCCCGCGCCCGCACCACAATCCGCCGACCCCCGCTCCGCCGCGCCCGAGCCCGCGCCCCCGGCCGGCCCGCCCGCCAAGGTGTGCGTCGCCTGCCGCGCCGGCCGGATCGACGCGGACGGCTACTGCGAGAACTGCGGCCACGCACAGCCGCGCGAGCGCGACCACATGGAGCAGGAGCTGGACGCGGTCGCCGCGGTCAGCGACCGCGGACTGCGCCACCACCGCAACGAGGACGCGTTCGCGGTCTCGGCGGCGGCCCTGCCCGACGGTTCGCCCGCCGTCGTCGCGATCGTCTGCGACGGCGTGTCCTCGGCGACCCGCCCCGACGAGGCGTCGGCGGCCGCCGCGAGCACCGCCAACGAGGCCCTCCTGGAGTCACTGCCGCGCGGCACGCACCCGCAGCAGGCCATGCACGAGGCGATCGTCGCGGCGGCCGAGTCGGTCAACTCCCTGGCCGCCGACTCCGCCCACGCCGTGGAGCACGACCCGGGCCGCCACACGAACGCGCCCGCCTGCACCCTGGTCGGCGCGATCGTGGCGAGCGGTCTGCTCGTCGTCGGCTGGGTCGGCGACAGCCGCGTCTACTGGGTGCCCGACGACCGCAGCGCGCCGCCCGCCCGGCTCACCGAGGACGACTCGTGGGCGGCCCAGATGGTGGCCGCGGGGCTGATGGACGAGGCGGAGGCGTACGCCGACGAGCGCGCCCACGCCATCACGGGCTGGCTCGGCGCCGACGCGTACGAACTGGAGCCGCACACCGCGTCGTTCAAGCCGGACCGGCCGGGTGTGGTGGTGGTGTGCACCGACGGCCTGTGGAACTACGCGGAAGCGGCGCAGGAGATGGCGCAGGCCGCACCGGCCGATGCCGCCGCCCGGCCGCTGCACTGCGCCCAGGTGCTGGTGGGGCACGCGCTCGACGGCGGGGGCCACGACAACGTAACAGTGGCCGTGCTGCCGTTCGCCACGCCGGAGCAAGGGGCAGGATCGGCCTACGGCACGGCGTAGGGCCCCGCATTCCGACCGCACACGTCACTCTTTCCACGTCTTCCCCGCCTCCACCGCCCGCTTCGTGGAGTCGAGCCCCGAGGAGCCGATTGACCATGGCCAACTTCTCCAAGTCGAACGTGCCCCGGTTCTCCGTCGACGTGTACCAGAACGAGTACCTGCCGGAGGGCGGCCGCGAGGTCAACGCGATCGTCACCGTTACCTCCACCGGGGGCGGCACGAGCGGCGGCACGCTCCTGGCGGGGGCCGGCGCCCCGCCCGCGCGCATACCGGGGCAGGGGCCGGACGCCGCCGTCGTGGTCATGGTCGACTGCTCGGGCTCGATGGAGTACCCGCCGGCCAAGATGCGCAACGCGCGCGAAGCCACGGCAGCCGCCGTCGACACCTTGCGCGACGGCGTCGCCTTCGCGGTGGTCGGCGGCACGCACTTCGCCAAGGAGGTCTACCCGGGCAACGGCCGCCTCGCGACCGCGAGCGAGCTGACCAGGGCCCAGGCCAAGGAGGCCCTGTACGGGCTGAGCGCCGGCGGCGGCACGGCGATCGGCACCTGGCTGCGGCTGGCCGACCGGCTGCTCGGCACGGCCGAAGTCTCCATCAGACACGGCATCCTGCTGACCGACGGGCGCAACGAGCACGAGTCGCCCAAGGACCTGCAGGCCGCGCTCGAAGCCTGTGCGGGCCGCTTCACCTGCGACGCGCGTGGCGTCGGTACGGACTGGGAGGTGAAGGAGGTCACCGGCATCGCCTCGGCGCTGCTCGGCACGGCCGACATCGTCGCCGACCCCGGCGGCCTGGCGGCGGACTTCACGCGGATGATGGAGAACGCGATGGGCAAGGAGGTCGCGGACGTGGCGCTGCGGCTGTGGACGCCCGTCGGCGCGGAGATCAAGTTCGTCAAGCAGGTGGCACCCGCCGTCGAGGACCTGACCGGCCGGCGCGCCGGGGCGGGCCCGCGCGCCGGGGACTACCCGACGGGCTCCTGGGGCGACGAGTCCCGCGACTACCACGTGTGCGTACAGGTGCCGGAGGCCGGGATCGGCCGGGAAATGCTGGCGGCCCGCGTCTCCCTCGTCCTCCCCGGCCCGTCGGGCGGTACGCCGCACACGCTCTCCCAGGGGCTCGTACGGGCGATGTGGACGGACGACATGGCGGCGTCCACCTCCATCGACCCGCAGGTGGCGCACTACACGGGGCAGGCCGAACTGGCACAAGTCATCCAACAGGGGCTGGATGCCCGCAAGTCCGGCAATTTCGACGGGGCGACCGCGAAACTCGGCCGCGCGGTCCAGCTGGCCACCGCTTCGGGCAACGCGGACACCGCAAAACTGCTCTCGAAGGTGGTGGACGTCGTCGACGCGGCGACGGGTACTGTGCGACTCAAAGCGAAGGTCGCAGAGGCGGACGAGATGACCCTGGAAACGCGCTCGACCAAGACAGTCCGCGTCAAGAAGTAACCAAACAGCTGCGTGAAGTAACGATTTGCGGCCTTCGGGCCGAACGAGAGAGGGGGAAGCGCCGACATGCCGACCTGCCCGAACGGACACCAGTCGGGTTCCGACGACTGGTGCGAGGTCTGCGGCCACCGCATGGCCGGCGCCGTGCCGCCGCCTCCTCCGCCCCCGCCGCCCGCTCCCGGTTACGGATACCCGCAGGGCCCCGGTCCCGGCCCCGCGGGCCCCGGCCCCGGTCCCGGTCCCGGTTCGGGGTACGGCTTCCCGCCGCCGGGTCCGGACGCCACCGCCCAGGCGGAGCTCTGCCCGCAGTGCCGCACCCCGCGCGAGGCCATGGCCCCGTTCTGCGAGGAGTGCCGCTGGAACTTCCTGACGAACACGGCGACCTCGTACACACCGGTCGCCCCGCAGAATTCCGGCCCCGCTCCCGGCCCGGGCTCCGGCCTCAACCTGCCGCCCGGGTTCCAGGCGCAGACGCAGCGGCCACCGCAGGCCCCTGATCCGTACGAGTACCAGAGCTCACGGCCGTCGCAGATGAACCG
Organism: Streptomyces sp. Wb2n-11; assembly: GCF_001049855.1. Taxonomy (NCBI): domain Bacteria; kingdom Bacillati; phylum Actinomycetota; class Actinomycetes; order Kitasatosporales; family Streptomycetaceae; genus Streptomyces; species Streptomyces sp. Wb2n-11. The sequence goes on along the minus strand of NZ_CVPB01000001.1, from coordinate 4,602,301 downwards.
GCCCGCCGAGCCGCTGGCACCCGAGCAGTCCGGCCGCCAGGCCCCGCCGCAGTCCTTCCCGCCGCAGGCCCCTTTCCAGCCGCAGCAGCAGCCGGGTCCACCGCCGCCCCCGCCGTTCCAGCAGCCGCCGGCGCCCCCGCGGCGGGACAGCAACGGGGACGACGACTGGACGCTGCCACCGCCGTCACAGCAGCAGGCACCCCAGCAGCAGCACCAGGCGCCCGCTCCCGCCGGCTGGACGGCGACCGTGGGGCCCGACCGTGAGTACTTCATGGCGATGATGCAGCGCAGCGGCCCCGACGCGGCGGGCCTCAGCCTGCCGGCGTACTCGCCCGAACAGCGCCGCCCGCTCACCGGCAACCAGGTCACCGTCGGCCGCCGCCGCCACAGCACGGGCGAGGCCCCCGACATCGACCTGTCCGTACCGCCGGAGGACCCGGGCGTGTCGCACCAGCACGCGGTCCTGGTCCAGCAGCCCGACGGCTCCTGGGCCGTGGTCGACCAGAACTCGACCAACGGCACCACGGTGAACGGCGCCGAGGACCCGATCCAGCCCTATGTCCCGGTCCCGCTCCAGGACGGCGACCGCGTCCACGTGGGCGCCTGGACGACGATCACGGTCCGCCGGGGCTGAGCGGCTCCGGGGCCGGGGCCTCCGCGCCCCGGTCGCGGACCCCGGTCAGTCCCCGGCCGCCGCCAGCGGCCACGCATACGGCCCCCGCGGGTCGTCCAGCCACGCCCACTCGCCGTGCTCGGTGACCGTGACGCCGAAGCGCTCGCGCCGGGGCCGCTTCTCGCGGTGCCACAGCGTGAGCGCGTCATGCGGGTCCAGGCTGCCCGCGGTGAGGGCGAGCAGGAACCGGAACAGATCGTTCTCCAGCACTCGGCGCGGCAGGCCCCCCAGGTTCCGGGGCGAGGGCCCCGCCGGGCCGCCGCGCAGCGGGACGAAGTACGCGGGGGTGTGCAGGAAGCGCCCCTCCGCGTGCGAGGCGTCCCGGACGTCCAGCGCGATCAGGCCGGTGGCCAGCGGCGCCAGGATCCGCGCCCCGGGCCGGCACTGGGCGAGCCAGGCACGCGGTACGGACGGCAGGGCGCAGGTCGCGATGATCCGGTCGAAGGGAGCGCGGGAAGGGCAGCCGCGCGCCCCGTCGCCGGTGATCACCGCCGGGTGGTACCCGGCCGCGTCCAGGTGCCTGCGCGCCGACTCCGTGATCTCCGGGTCGAGGTCGACCGTGGTCACCCGGTCGTCGCCGAGGCGGTGCGCGAGCAGGGCCGCGTTGTAGCCGGTGCCCGTGCCGATCTCCAGTACGGCGTCCCCGTCCCGTACCTCCAGTTCCTCCAGCATCCCCGCCATCAGCGACGGCTGACTGCTGGAGGAGACCACCTCGCCGTTGCGTATGCGGGTGGCCAGCGGGGTGTCCTGGTAGACACCCTCGAGCCAGCGCGCCCGCCGCGCCGGATCGGGATCCTCGCCCCACAGCCGCCGGTAGCCCGCCGCCCCGCCCGCGAAGTAGTACGGCACGAAGAGGTGGCGCGGGACCTCGGCGAAGGCCGCGCGCCAGGCCGGGTCGTCCAGGGCCCCGGCCGCCGTCATCTCCCGCACCAGTGCCGCGCGGGCCCCGGCGTGCACATCCGCGTCTGCGCCCATACGCCCACTGTCCCGCGGCACGCGTCCGAAGGCGAGTGGCCCGGAACCCCGGACGGGCGGTGGTCCTAGGGCCCGGGTCCTCGGCCGCCCGGTCTGAGACGATGGACGGGTGAACGAGATTCCGCGCGGCACGCTTCAGGAGCAGACTTTTTACGAACAGGTCGGCGGCGAGGAGACTTTCCGGCGCCTGGTCCACCGCTTCTACCAGGGGGTCGCGGAAGATCCCCTGCTGAAGCCGATGTACCCGGAGGAGGACCTGGGCCCCGCCGAGGAGCGGCTCGCGCTCTTCCTGATGCAGTACTGGGGCGGCCCCCGCACGTACAGCGACGAGCGCGGCCACCCGCGCCTGCGGATGCGGCACGCGCCGTTCACCGTCGACAAGGCCGCACACGACGCCTGGCTGAAGCACATGCGGGTGGCCGTCGACGAGCTGGGGCTGTCCGAGGAGCACGAGCGGCAGCTGTGGAACTACCTGACGTACGCCGCCGCTTCGATGCTGAACACCCCCGGCTGACCCGCACATTGCGGTGACCGGCGCCCGGAATCCGGTCACGATCGTGTCAAGACCACCGTGCAAGCGGTTTCCTCCGCCACCCGACTCTGACAGCATCCCCACAGGCCAGTGGTGCGCGAGGCGCCCCGGCGCGGCGGGTCCGGTTCCAGGTCAGGGTTCGGATTCGGGTTCGGGGGGAACGGGTGGCGGGGTTCGTATTTCTGCGCGTGCGCGCGCATCGGCTGCTGCTCGCCGCCGCACTGCTCTGCGTCCTCCTGACCACGGCCGTGCTCGCGACCCTCGCCGCCTTCTCCGCCTCCATCGGTGACGCCGGGCTCCGCCACTCCCTGCGGGCCAGGAACGCCGCGTCGGCAGCACTGCTGATCAAGGCCGAATCGCTGACCGGGCGGGCCGGGGCGGCCGGCGGGGCGGCGGACGAAGCCGTGCTGGCCGGGGCGCGCGAGGCGTTCGACGGGCTGCCGGTGGAGCTGCGCAGGCTCGCCCGCTCCGGACCGTACGCCCTGCCCGCCACCCTCCGGTCGTCCGGCGCGAGCGCGGACGACCCCGACCTCACGCACCTCGCCTCCCTCGACCGCTCGCGGGTACGGCTGACGGCGGGCGCCTGGCCCCGGGAGCAGCCGGGCCCCGTCCACGACGTGGCGCTGCCCGAAGCGGTCGCCGAGGAGCTGAAGGCGCGGCCGGGCGGGAAGGTGTTCCCGCTCACCGACCGGCTCGGCGGCCCGGACCTCAAGGTCCGCGTCACCGGTCTCTACCGGCCCGTCGACCGGACCGATCCGTACTGGCAGCTGGACGAGCAGGGCGGCCGGGGCGTCAGCAAGCTCGCCTTCACGACATACGGCCCGCTGCTCGCCGGCCCCGCGCTCATGGACTCGGGCCGGGTCAGCGCGGGCCAGACCGGTTGGCTGGCAACCGCCGACTTCCGTACCGTCACCACCGACCGGATCGGTCCGCTGCGCGAGGCCGCGAAGGGCGGCCCGGCGCACCTCGACGCGCGGGAACCGCTCAAGGGCAAGGTCTCCGTCCGTACCGCGCTGCCCGAGGTGCTCGACCGGTCGGAGCGCTCGCTCCTGGTCTCGCGTTCGACGCTGCTGATCATCTCGCTCCAGCTGGTGCTGCTCGCCGGTTACGCGCTCCTGCTCGTCGCCCGCCTGCTCAGCGCCGAACGGACCGGCGAGACCGCCCTGTTGCGGGCCCGCGGCGGCTCCCGACGGCGCATCACCGTGCTCGCCGCCGTCGAGGCCGTGCTGCTGGCCGTGCCCGCCGGGCTGTGCGCGCCGCTGCTCGCGGGGCCACTGACCCGGCTGATCGCGGGCCAGGGGTCGCTGTCCCGGATCGGGCTGCGCCTGGACACCGCCCCGACCGGGCAGGTCTGGCTGGTCGGCGCGGCGGTGGCGGTCGGCTGCGCCGCGGCCGTGGTGGCCCCGGCACTGGGCGCGGGCGGCGGGGAAAGCGGCCGTGCCCGTGCGCTGCCCGGCCCGTTGCGGGCGGGCGCGGACCTCGGGCTCGTGGTGATCGCCGGTGTCGCGTACTGGCAGCTCGACCGGCAGACCTCGGGCAGCGGCGCCCTCAGCGGCGACCGCGAGGGCCGGCTCGGCATCGATCCGCTGCTGGTCGCGGCCCCCGCGCTGGCGCTGCTGGCCGGCACGCTGCTCACCCTGCGGCTGCTGCCGCCCGTCGCCCGCCTCGCCGAGCGCCGCGCCGCCCGGGGCAGGGGCCTGTCCGTGGCGCTGGCGGGCTGGCAGCTCAGCCGCCGCCCGATGCGCGGCGCGGGCCCGGTGCTGCTGCTCGTGCTGGCCGTGGCGATGGGCATGCTGGCGATCGGCCAGGGGGCGACCCGGGACCGTTCGCAAGGCGACCAGGCGGACTTCCGAGCGGGTGCGCCGGTACGCGTACTGGGCAGCCGCACCGCGCAGTTGGGGCAGGGCGGGGTGTACGACGGGATGCCGGGCGTGTGCTCGGCGGCACCCGCCACCCGCACCACCCTGGAGCTGTCCGACGGCCGCTCCGCGACCGTCCTCGCCCTGGACACCGCGCTCGCCGCCGAGGGGCTGCGGCTGCGCGAGGACCTGGCCGGCGGCGAGGACCCGGACCGCGTGATCGGCGCCCTGGGGGAGCCCGGGCCGCGCTCCGGCGCGCGCGACGGGCTCCTGCTGCCCGGGGACACCTCCCGGCTCGCCCTCGACGCGACGTTCCGCTCGACGGGCCCGGCCCCCGGCGACGGCCCGGGGCCGACCCTGCGGCTCACGCTGGAGGACCGCTACGGCGTGCCGTACCAGCTGTCGGCGGGACAACTGCGGCCCGATGGCCGTCCGCACACCTACAGCGTGGACATCGCCGGCGCGGCGGACGCCCCCGAAGGGAAGCCGGCCGGCCCGCTGGCGCTCACCGCGATCGACCTCGACCAGGAGCTGCTGGACGTCACCGGTTCCCGCGAGCGGCTGACCGTCGGCGCCGTACGGTCCCTCGGCGCGGACGGTGCCTCCCGTGAGGTGCCGCTGCCCGAGGGGCTGAAGTGGCACGCCAAGGCGTCCATCGGCTCGACGAGCCGCGCGGCCGTCGACGTCATGCCGGGCGTCGGACGGCTGGTCTCCTCCGCGGCCGAACCGCTGGATCTCACGTACACCACGGGCAGGCCGAAGAACCCCGGCGGCCCGTTCGCCGACCCGCAGGCCGTCAACGTCCGGATCACCACCGGCGCCGGCGCCGGCGCCGCGAAGCCGCCACCGCCCGCCGCCGTCGTGACCGACCGGTTTCTGGCCTCCAGCGGCGCCGAGGCCGGTTCCCTCCTGGAGATCCCGCTGGCGGGCGAGTCCGTGAAGGTGAGGATCGCCGCGGTCGTACGGGAGCTGCCGACCACGGGGCCGAGCACCCGTACCCTCGCGCAGGCCAAGGACCCCAGGACCGAGGGCGGCGCGGTCCTGCTCGACCTGCGCGCCGTCAACCGGGTGCTCGCCGCGCTGCCCGACGCCTCGCTCCCGCCCACCGAATGGTGGCTGTTCACCGAACCCGGCGCGTCCGGCGACGTGGCGTCCGCGCTGCGCGAGCGGCGCGACCTGGACCCCGCGCAGGTCCAGGTGCGCGAGGAGATCGCCCGGGAGCTGCACGACGACCCGCTGGGCGCGGGTCCGCAGGCGGCGCTGCTCGCGGCCGCCGTCGTCGCGGCGGCGCTGGCCGCCGTCGGGTTCTCGGTCAGCGTGGCGGGGTCGCTGCGGGAACGTTCCGCCGAGTTCGCCGTACTGCGCGCCCTGGGCACGCCCCGGCGCCGGCTCGCGCGCCTGCACGCCGCCGAGCAGGGCCTGCTGATCGGCCTGGCGCTGCTCGTCGGTCTGGCCCTGGGCACCGTGCTGACGCGCGCCGTGATCCCGCTCATCGTGCTCACCGAGCAGGCCGCCCAGCCCGTCCCGCACGTCCTGGTCGAGCTGCCCGCGGGGCAGGTGGCGGCGCTGCTGGCCGGCGTGGCCGCCGTACCCCTGCTGATCGTGGCGGCGCTCGCGCTGCGCCGCGGCGATCCGGCGACCGCGCTGCGCACCCGAGGAGGCAACTGACATGGGCGGCATCGGCAAGGGCGGCACGGGGGACGTGGGCGGCACGGGCGGCGCCGGGAAGAAGGCCGCCGCCCCCTGGGTCCGCACCCGGCTGCGTGCCGCGCCCGGTCCGGCGATCGCGCTCACGCTGCTCGTACTGCTCACCTCGGCCCTCGCCGCGGCGTTCCCGCGCGCGGTCGACACCTACGAGGACCGGGGCCTGCGCCACGCGGTCACCGAAGCGTCGGCCGGCCAGAGCGTCGTCGAGCTGACCAGCGACCTGTCGGACCCCTCGGTCGATCCGGCGCGGCGCGACGAGTACGCCCGGCCCGCGCTCATGGCCGAGCAGTACCGCAGGGCGACGGCGCTGCTCCCGGACGGGCTGCGGGCCGATGCGCGGCAGTCGGCGTACGGCGTGCACACCATCGAGCCGTTCGTCGCGGACGACCCCTGGCTGCCCCGCCCGGACGGCCTGCCGCCCATGTTCTCGCTGAGCACCCAGTCGGCGCTGCCCGAGCACTCCCGGCTGCGGGAGGGGCGGCTGCCCCGGACCGAGGCCGGCGCGGTCACCTGGCGGACGCGCGCGGTGGAGGCGGCGGTCACCGCCGCGACCGCCGAGGCGCTGAAGCTCGAGGTCGGCTCGACGGTCCACATCGACTCGCCCGTGCAGAGCGAGGACCTCGCGGTGACCGTCACCGGAATCGTCGAACCGCACCTGCCCGAACTGAGCTACTGGTCCGTCGAACCGCTGCTGCGCACCCCCGGCCTGAAGATGAAGCCCGGCGGGGGCGACCCGGAGCGGTACTGGGTCGCGGCGCTGCTGCTGGCCCCCGACGCCGGTCCCGCGGTCTTCGGCGTCGACCCGAGACCCGAGCTGTACTGGCGCTTCGCCCCCCGGGCCGACGGGTTGACGGCCGGTGGGCTGCCCACGCTCAGAACCCGTATCGCCTCCCTCGAACACGGGCCGGACCTGGCCCGGATGAGCGCCGAGGCCGTACCCGGCGTGAGGGTCGACTCCCGGCTCGACGACATCCTCGCCTCCTTCTCCGGCACCCTCGGCGCCATCGGCTCCGTCGTCGCCGTGGCGGCGTTCGGTGTCGGTACCGTCGCGTCCGTGGTGCTGCTGATGGCCGGTGGCCTGGCCGCCGCGCGCCGCGCCGCCGAGCTCGGCCTGCTGCGCTCACGCGGCGGCTCCCTGCGCGGCATCGCCGGCCGGCTGTTCGCCGAGACCGCCGTCCTGGCCGTGCCCGCGGCCGCCGCGGGCTGGGCGTCGGCCGTGCTGCTGCTCCCGGAAGGCCGCGCGCTGCCGGCCGCACTGGCCTCCGGCGCCGTCGCCCTGATCGCCTGCTGCGCACTGCCGCTGCGCGCCGTGTACGTCCACCGCGGGCCCCGGGCGCACGGCGGACGCGACGACCTGGTCCACGCGAGGCCCTCCAGGCGGCGTACGGTCGCCGAACTCACCCTGCTGGTCCTCGCCGCCGGAGCGGTCGCCGCGCTGCGCCGCCGGGGCACGGGCACGGGCCGGGTCGACGAACTGGTCAGCGCGGCCCCGGTGCTGGTCGCGGTCATCGCGGCGCTCGTGCTCGTACGCCTCTACCCGCTGCCCCTGCGGCTCGCGGTCCGGGCCGTGGCACGGCGGCGCGGTGCCATCGGCTTCCTGTCGCTGGCCCGCGCGGGCCGCTCCCCCGCCACCGCCGCGCTGCCGCTGCTCGCCCTGCTGACCGCGCTGACCACGGCGGCCTTCGGCGGCTCCGTACTCGCCGGGATCGCGGACGCGCGGGAGCGGGTGTCGACGCTGGCGGTCGGCGCGGACGTGCGGATCGCGGGGCTGAAGGCCCTGCCGCCGCCGCTGGCGGACGCGGTGCGCGAGGTGGACGGCGTGCGCGAGGTGACACCCGTGCTCATCGACTACGACCTGGACCTGCACGACCGCAAAGGCTCGGTGTCGATGGTGGCCGTGGAACCCGAGTCGTACGCCCGGCTGGCCCGCCACACGGGCCTGGGCGCTTTCCCCGCCGAGATCCTGAAGGGGCCCGGCTCCTCCTCCACCGGCCCGGTCCGGGCCGTCGCGTCCCCGTCCGTCGCCGCGCGGCTCGGTCCCGGTACGACGCGGCTCTCGTCCCTGGCCGGACAGTTCGACGTACGGGTCGCGGCCCGGCGCCCCACCACACCCGCGCTGCCCGGTGAAGGCTTCCTGCTCGTCAACGCCGCCGACCTGGACCGTCCGCAGCCGAACACGCTGCTGGTCACGGGCGACGGCATGGACACGGCGGCCGTGTCGGCGGCGGTACGGGGCGCGGGCAAGGACGTCGTGGCCCGGTTCCGTTCCGAGGAGCGGGCCGCGCTCGCCGACTCACCGGTCCAGGCGGGCGCCGGCCGCGTCTACACGGCGGCCGTGGTGGCGGGCGCCGGGTACGCGGTGCTGGCCGTACTGCTCTCCCTGCTCCGGACCGCCCCCGAACGCCGGGCGCTCCTCGCCCGGCTGCGCACCATGGGTCTCACCCGCGCCCAGGGCAGGCGCCTGCTCGTCCTCGAATCCCTGCCGCAGGCGCTGCCGGCGGCGTTCGGCGGGGCGCTGGTGGGCTGGGCGGCGATCCGGCTGCTGGGTCCGGGGATCGGCCTGGCGGAGCTGGCGGTGGCGGTGCCGCAGCGGCTGGACGTGCTCGGCGCCGTACCCCTGCGTACGGATCCGTGGTCGTTGCTGCTGCCCGCGCTGGGCGTGGTGGCGATCGCGGCCGCGGTCGCGGTGGCGCAGGCGTGGTGGACGACGCGGCTCAGGACGACGACAGAACTCAGGGCAGGAGACGCACGATGACGACCGGGACCTCCCCCGCTTCCCCCACTTCCCCCACTTCCCCCGCTTCTCCGGCCTCCCCGGCCTCCCCGGCCTCCCTGGCAGAGCTCGAACAGCGGGCGGCGGCCCGCCGCGGCCGTCCGGCGTACGGTCACGACGCGCTGATCTCCTGCGACCGCCTGGTGCGCATCTTCACGACGGACGGGGTGGAGGTCCAGGCACTCCAGGGTCTGGACCTCCTGGTCGAGGAGGGCGAGCTGATGGCCCTGGTGGGCGCGTCGGGCAGCGGCAAGTCAACCCTGATGAACATCCTGGCGGGCCTCGACGAGCCGACGGCGGGCGCGGCGAAGGTGGCGGGGTGCGACCTGCTGACGATGGGCGCGAAGGAACGGCTGCGCTACCGGCGGGACGTGGTGGGTTTTGTCTGGCAGCAGACGGCCCGCAACCTTCTCCCCTACCTGACGGCGGCGCAGAACGTGGCGCTGCCGATGCAGCTGCGCGGCCGGGACCAGGGTCGGGGTCGGGGTCGCGACCGTACGGCACGCGCCGACGCGCTCCTCACGATGCTGAGGATCGCCCACTGCCGCGACCGCCGGCCGCACCAGATGTCCGGCGGCGAGCAGCAGCGCGTGGCGATCGCGGTGGCCCTCGCCAACAGCCCCTCGGTCCTCCTGGCCGACGAGCCGACCGGCGAACTGGACTCGTCGACCGCGGAGCAGATCTTCGAGGCGTTCCGCACGGCGAACGAGGAACTCGGCACGACCATCGTGATCGTCACGCACGACCAGCAGGTGGCGGGCGAGGTCCGCCGCACGGTGGCCATCCGCGACGGCCGCACGTCGTCCGAGGTCCTGCGCCGCACGGAGGTCGACGCGACGACGGGCCAGGAGTCGGTGGTGGCGAGGGAGTACGCGATGCTGGACCGGGCGGGCCGCCTGCAGCTCCCCGCCGAGTACATCCAGGCCCTGGGCATGGAACACCGGGTCATGCTGGAACTGGAGCAGGACCACATAGAGATCCACCCCGACAGCACCCCCCGCTGAACCGGCCGGGGGAAACCGCCCCGGCCGCACCTACACCGGGGCCACCGAAAGCACTCCGAGCCCCGCCCGTCGCACCACGATCGACCCGTACGGCGTACGCAGCCGGAGCCAGCCCCCCGCGGCCAGCAGCGCCACCGCGCCCGAAGCCGCACCCGGGGTCGCGTCCGCGCCCGCCGGTCCGGCCCGCAGGAACCCCAGCGACTGCGCCGCGTGCACCGCCCGCAGCGGCAACTCCGTGTCGCCCAGCGTCCGCGACCAGATCTCCCTGCCGATACGGTCCCGCGCGGCCCGCGTCCGTTCCGTCGGCGCCAGCGCCTCGTCCCGCGCCCGGAACTCCGCGACCGCCGCCGCGAGCGCCGCACGCATCGCCTCGGGCTCCGGGAGCCCCGGAACCTGCCGCCAGCCGCCACGCGGCGGCAGCACACCGGCCCACGGCGGCCCCGTGACCGCGCCGGGCACCGCCACGGCCCCCGTGGACTCCTCGATGCCTTCGAGGAGTTCCCCGGCGGACACGGTGACGTCCAGCTCGTCCACGTCCGGGCCCGCGCCGACGCCCGCGAGCCGCGAAGTCCGCACGGCCAGCACCTCGAACGCCGGCGGCCGTCCGAAGACGGCCACCGCCCCGTCGCCCACCTGAAGACGGACCGCCGCGGCCCGGTCGTAACGGATCAGCCGCCCGAGGAACGCGGCGAGATCCGCCGCCTCCCCCGCGTCGGCGAGCGCCAGCCGCCCGAGCGCCGTCATGCGGCGACAGCCCCCCGCTGGCCGCCGCGGTCGCGGTCCTCGTCCAGGTACTCCTGGAGGAACGCCTTCTCCTCGGCCGAGATCCGCCGTGGCCGCGCCGCTTCGAGGTCGTACGGCACGACGACGGTCGAGGCCCGGACGTACACCCGCTCGGAGCCTTCGGCGTCCTTCACCTCGTACGCGATCGTCAGCGACGCCGCGCCGATCTTCGTCACCCACGACTCGATGATCACCGGCTCGTGCCGGTGGACCAGCGGCAGCTTGTAGTCGATCTCGTGCCGGGCCACGACGGACCCGCCGGCGAACGACGGCGAGCCGTCCCCCGGCGCCAGCCGGAACATGAAGTCGATCCGCGCTTCCTCCAGGTAACGGAGGAAGACGACGTTGTTGACGTGCCCGAAGGCGTCCATGTCCGACCAGCGCAGGGGACAGCGGTAAATATGGCGGGACAAGATCAGCCTCGCGTCAGCTTCTTGTACGTCGCGCGGTGCGGCCGCGCCGCGTCCGCGCCGAGGCGCTCGACCTTGTTCTTCTCGTACGACTCGAAGTTGCCCTCGAACCAGTACCACTTGGAGTCGCCCTCGTACGCGAGGATGTGCGTCGCGACCCGGTCCAGGAACCAGCGGTCGTGGGAGATCACCACGGCCGCGCCCGGGAACTCCAGCAGCGCGTTCTCCAGCGAGGACAGGGTCTCGACGTCCAGGTCGTTCGTCGGCTCGTCGAGGAGCAGCAGGTTGCCGCCCTCCTTGAGCGTCAGCGCCAGGTTGAGGCGGTTGCGCTCACCACCGGACAGGACACCGGCCGGCTTCTGCTGGTCCGGGCCCTTGAAGCCGAACGCGGAGACGTAGGCCCGCGAGGGCATCTCGACCTGGCCGACGTTGATGTAGTCCAGCTCGTCCGAAACGACCGCCCACAGCGACTTCTTCGGGTCGATGTTGGAGCGGTTCTGGTCGACGTACGAGATCTTGACGGTCTCGCCGACCCGGATCGCGCCGGAGTCCGGCTTCTCCAGGCCCTGGATCATCTTGAACAACGTGGTCTTGCCGGCGCCGTTCGGTCCGATGACGCCCACGATGCCGTTGCGCGGCAGCGTGAAGGACAGGTCGTCGATCAGGACCTTGTCGCCGAAGGCCTTCGACAGCTTCTCGACCTCGACGACGATCGAGCCCAGACGCGGGCCCGGCGGGATCTGGATCTCCTCGAAGTCCAGCTTCCGCATCTTGTCCGCCTCGGCGGCCATCTCCTCGTACCGGGCGAGACGCGCCTTCGACTTGGTCTGGCGACCCTTGGCGTTGGAGCGGACCCACTCCAGCTCTTCCTTGAGCCGCTTGGCGCGCTTCTCGTCCTTGCGGCCCTCGACCTTGAGGCGGGCCGCCTTCTTGTCGAGGTACGTGGAGTAGTTGCCCTCGTAGGGGATCGCGCGGCCGCGGTCGAGCTCGAGGATCCACTCGGCGACGTTGTTCAGGAAGTACCGGTCGTGGGTGACGGCGACAACGGCGCCCGCGTACTTCGAGAGGTGCTGCTCCAGCCAGTTCACCGACTCGGCGTCGAGGTGGTTGGTGGGCTCGTCGAGGAGGAGCAGGTCGGGCGCCTCGATCAGCAGCTTGCAGAGCGCGACACGGCGCTTCTCGCCACCGGAGAGGTTGTCGACCGGCCAGTCGCCGGGCGGGCAGCCCAGCGCGTCCATGGCCTGCTCCAGCTGGGCGTCGAGGTCCCAGGCGTTGGCGTGGTCGAGGTCCTCCTGGAGCTTGCCCATCTCTTCGAGCAGCTCGTCGGAGTAGTCGGTGGCCATGAGCTCGGCGACCTCGTTGAAGCGCTTGAGCTTGCCCATGATCTCGGCGGCGCCGTCCTGGACGTTCTCCAGGACGGTCTTGGACTCGTCGAGCTTCGGCTCCTGCATGAGGATGCCGACGCTGAAACCGGGCGACAGGAAGGCGTCACCGTTGGAGGGCTGCTCCAGGCCCGCCATGATCTTCAGCACCGTGGACTTACCGGCACCGTTGGGCCCCACCACACCGATCTTCGCGCCCGGCAGGAAGCTCAGCGTGACGTCGTCAAGGATCACCTTGTCGCCGTGCGCCTTGCGCGTCTTGCGCATCGTGTAGATGTACTCAGCCAAGAGAAACCGTCCGGCAATCGATGTGTGGGCAGATACACCCCATCTTGCCTGACGTCCACCCCGGGACGGAAACGGGTATGCCGACGGCCCCGGTACGCCGACGCGTACCGGGGCCGCGGTGACCGCCCGGCGACCGTGCGTCGCCGTGTCTGCTTCTGTCTTCACTCCTCGCCCGGGCCCGGTGCGGGCTCCTTCTTGCGGACGAAGAAGACCGCGGCGCCGCCGAGGACGACGAAGACGGCCGCGATGCCCAGGATCATCGGTGTGGCGTTGGAGCTGCCGGTCTCGGCGAGGTCCGGGCCGTCGTGGACGACGGGGGCGTCACCGGCGGTGGCGGGGCTGGGCTGGTTCCGGGGCTCCTCCATGGTGCCGACGCCCGTGGCGGCGGAGGTCTTGCAGTCGAGGATGCCCTTGAAGTTCTTCTTCAGGCCGCCGGGGCCCTTGATCGTGAAGTCGTACGCCTGGTCCTCCTGGACCGGGACGGTGACGGTCTGCGACCGGCCGGCCGCGACGGTGTGCTCGAAGCCCATGAGCTCGAAGCTGAACGGCTCGTCGCCCTTGTTGGTGGCGGTGATGTCCACACCGCCCTTCGCGCAGTTCTTCCTGGCGGAGAGCGCCGGAACGGCTCCCTCCTTCGCCCAGGCGGCGGTGGCGCCGGCGGAGACGGTGGACTCGCTGGAACCGGCCAGGATCTGGGTCTGGCTCTGCGTGACACCGGCGAAGGCCCGGCCGACCGGCACCGAGGTGGTGGCCTGCACGGTCAGTCCGGACGAGCCGTCGGCCGCGGCGGCGGGGACGTCGAAGTACAGCTCGCTGCCGTCGTCGGCGGCGGTGACGGGCTCGCCGTCCTTGCCGACGACCTTGATGCCGCTGGCGGCGGCGTCGGCGGGCGGGGCCACGGTGACGCGGTCCGCGTTGGTGCGGACGGTGACCGGGCCGAGCTTCTCGCCGGCCCTGCCGGAGACCGCACTCGGCTCCAGGGTCAGGGACGGCCCGGGCTCGGCGGCGTCGCGCGCGTTCTTCTCGAGGTAGTCGGCGAGCTTCTCCGCCTTCGCGTCGAGCGCGTCGACCTTGACGTGGTCGGAGTACCGCCAGATCGCGACCTGCGTGCCGGCCGCGGCCGTCTGCTCGGTGAGCGAGTCGACCCCGGCCCGCTCGGCCAGCGCGCTCAGATCGTCGACCTGCGGGTAGGAGTGCTCCAGGATCCAGCGGATCTTGCCGGCGTCGCCGTTCGTGCCGAGCGACGTCTGGTCCCAGGAGGTCTCCAGGTACTTCGCCTGCTCCTGCGTCGGGCGGTGGACGTCGATGCAGTACGTCTTGAGGGTGCCGCCGCCGTCGACGGTCATCTCGAACAGGCCGGCGGGGATCCGCTGGTCGCCGCCGGCCGTGTGGATGACGGCCCTGTCATAGGTCTTCAGCCCGTCGAGCGTGGCTGCCGCGCCGCCCTGGTGCTGCGGCGCCTCCTCCGCGGCGGCGGGGCCCGCGGCGGCTATCGCCCCCGCGGTGAGGAGGCCCGAAGCCACGGCCGCGGCGACGAGACGGGCGGAGCCCCGTCTCCGTACGGAGAACGCGGGATACGCGGAGAACGCAGAAAACACAGAGAGCGAAGCAAACACAGAATTCCCCTTCGGGCGAGGCTCTCTCGCGTGACGCGAGTGTGGGGAAGGCCTCGCCGGCAGACTCAAGTGCCCCGTGAGTATCCAGAAATCCTAGGTACGCGTGGAACGACAGCGCCCTGTCAAGCCGTCAGACAGTCATTCCGAATCGGAATCGTTATCGCCCCTCGCTTCCCTGAACCGACGCTGTCGACAAATCACCGTACGAATCGGCCGAGTTGTGGTCTTCCGTCACCGAACGCCGTGTCAGGGAGGGATCTCCCTTCACCACCCGCCTGAACGCGGATGTCCCGCGCGTCATGTCGTGTCCCACCGCCAGCGCCTCGATGTCCGCGGAAAATCTGCGCTGCCCGCCCTTCTCCTCGTCCCGGATCCTCAACCGCCCGTGCACGAGCAGTGGTTCGCCGATGGAGAGCGAACCCGCCAGGTTCACCGCCAGCGTTCTCCGCGCCCATACCGTGTAGAAGCTGGAGTGCCCGTCCGCCCAGCTCTCCTTCTGGCGGTCCCAGTACCGCGCCGTCACCGCGAACCGGAAGCGGGCCACGCCGCCCGCCGCCGAATCCCGGTAGTCCACGCCGGTCGCGGCGTTGCCCACCAGCGTCACCCAGGTGTCGCTCATCCCAGCACCCCTCCGCCCCCGGCCGTTCGGCCGGCCGGCCGGTCCCATGCTGGACCGGGCGCGGCGGGCCCGCCGGAGCCTGTGGACTACCGGCCGGTTGTGGACACTCCCGTCACCGCCACGTACTGCTCCCGCACCTCCCGGTACCGCAGCAGCTCCGCCGACACCGGATCCAGTACGCGCGCCCGGCCGCATCCGGCGGCCGCCTCCCGCAGCCGGCGTTCGGCGTCCTGCCCGTACCGCCGCGCGGGCCCCTTGGCCGCAGCCGAGCACGCCCACTCCACCAGCGGGCCGCCGATGATCCCGGTGAGCATCACCAGTACGGGCGGCAGCAGGTCCGGGTCCAGTACGCCCACGATCTGGCCCACCAGCCACAGCCCGCCGAAGACCTGGAGCAGTGTCATCGAGGCCTGGGCCAGCACCGCCGCAGGCCACCACGCGGGCCTCGGGGGCCTGCCCAGGGGCACTCCGGCCCGTACCGCCAGTACGTCCAGCTCCTCCGGAAGCCTGGCGGCGCCGCGCACCGCGGCCTCCCGCACCGCCTGCGCCCAGGGAGTGGGCAGCCCGGCGGCAGCCTCGTCCGCCACCACGCGCACGGCCTGCTCCACGCGCTGCCTGGCGGTGATCTCCCCCTCGTCCTCGGTCCGCCTGTCCACCGGCTCGATCCCGGCCCCCGGCGTACGGCTCTCCTCGTACAGGCGCCACAGTCTCAGCCAGGGGTTCCCGCACGCCTTCCCCGCGTTCCTGCGCCACTCGCGCTCCGCCGCCTCGCCCACCGCCGTCGCGCCCATCGCCTCCGCCAACCGGTCGGTGAACTCGGCCCGGGCCCGCTCGTCGAGCTCGGGCCGCCGCCCGTCGGCGACGTAGACCGGACGCAGCCGGACCGCAGTGCCGTCCACGTCGGCGGACAGCCGGCGCGCGGCGGCGCCGCGCTCCTGCACGAACTGGCCGAGCATCTCGCGCAGTTCGCCGACGCCCTCCCCGGTCATCGCGGACAGGGCCAGCACCGTGGCACCGGGTTCGCCGTGTTCGCCGAGCGCCATGCCGTCCTCGTCGAGCAGCCTGCGCAGGTCGTCGAGGACCAGGTCGGCGGCGTCGCCCGGCAGCCGGTCCACCTGGTTGAGCACCACGAAGGTGACCTCCGCGTGTCCGGCGAGCGGCCGCAGATAGCGCTCGTGCAGTACGGCGTCGGCGTACTTCTCCGGGTCGACGACCCAGATCACCGCGTCGACGAGTGTGAGCACCCGGTCCACCTGGTCCCGGTGGGCGGTGACGGCCGAGTCGTGGTCGGGCAGGTCGATGAGCACGAGCCCGCCCAACGCCTCGTCGCGCAGGCCGCCGTGCAGCGGCCTGCGGCGCAGCCGCCCGGGGATGCCGATCCGGTCCAGCAGCCCGGCGGCGCCGTCGGTCCAGCTGCAGGCGATGGGCGCGGACGTGGTCGGCCTGCGAAGTCCCGTGTCGGAGATCTGAGCGCCCGCGAGGGCGTTGAAGAGCATCGATTTGCCGCTGCCGGTGGCGCCCGCGACGGCGACGACGGTGTGCCGGGCGGAGAGCCGCTGGCGGGTGGCGGCCTCGTCGAGCACGCGACCGGCCTCGGCGAGCGTGGCCGCGTCGATGCGGGTGCGGGAGAGCCCGACCAGCTCGCGCAGGGCGTCGAGGCGTCCGCGCAGCCCGCCGCCGTAGGCGTCGTCGTAGGCGCCACCGCGCGGCAGGCCGTCGTACTCGTCGGGCTCCTGCGGCTCTTGGGGCTCCTGCGTCTCTTCGGACCGGGGGTGCGCGGACGGCTTGCCCTTCGCCGCGCGCGCGGCGGCGCGCCGGGCGATCAGCCCGTCGTCCCACCGCCCCTCGCCGCGGCGGGGCCTGTGTCCCTCAGTGGTGTCGTCCGTGTCATCAGTCACAGCAGTCACGTTTCCGGTCACTTTTCCTTCTGCAGTACGGAGAGCGCGGCGATCAGCGCGGCCTGCGGCTCCGGAGTCACTTCGAGGGCGTCGACCGGCGCGAGCCGCCGGTCCCTTTCGGCGTTCAGTACGTGGTCGATGTACGCCGTGAGCATCTCCCCGCCCCTGTCGCGCAGCCGGGTCGCGGCGACCGCGCCGATCCGCTCGGCGAGCCGTTCCCCCGCGTTGCGCGCCCGGCGCCCGCCCAGCAGCGCGGCGGCGAGCAGGGCGGCGACGGTCTCGGAGTCGGGTGCGGGGGGCCGCTCCAGTTCCCGTACCTCCTCCTCGGCGAGCTCTTCGAGCACCCGGCGCCAGCGCCGAGCGGCCACCCCGAGCCGCTCGCCCGCCTCCCGGTCGGGGACGGTGAACGCCATCTCGCCCGCGGCGGGTTCGCGCCGCCATGCCTCGTGAACGTGCTCGTCGGCGGCGGCGACCGCGCACTGCAACAGCGCGGTGAGGCTCTCGACGAGCGAGTCGAGGAGTTCACCCGCCGAACTGTCCAGCGGATAACCGCGCCAGCGGGTGAGGGCGTCCCCGGCCAGGACCGCGCCGCGCCGGAGCTGCCGGCGCACCCGTTCGCCCTCCTTCTCGTACGCCTCCTCGACATCCATGATCAGCCGTACGGACGCGGCGTACTGCGCGGCGACGGCCCCCGCGAGTCCCGGCATCCGGGCGTTGAGCGATGTGATGACGCCCGCCGCGGTACGGCCGACGGCCTGCTGCCGGGCCGCCGGGTCGTGCACCCGGTGCGCCAGCCAGGCGCGCAGCGGCTCGACGGCGGTGTCGGGCAGCAGGCCCGCGCCGCCCCCCGTCGATTCGGGCAGCTCGGGGATGGTGAACCGGGGCACGTCACCGAGTCCGGCCTTGGTGAGCAGCGCCCCGTACTGGTGCGACACCTCGCCGACGACCTGATGGGGCACCCGGTCGAGGACGATGACGAGGGTGGCGTCGTACTCCTTCGCGGTACGCAGCAGGTGCCACGGCACCGCGTCGGCGTACCGGGAAGCGGTCGTCACCATCACCCAGACGTCCGCGGCGCAGATCAGCTCGGCGGCGAGCACCCGGTTCCCGGCGACCAGCGAGTCGATGTCGGGGGCGTCGAGCAGCGCGAGTCCGCGCGGCAGCGACCCCGCGGTCTCCACCCGCAGCGATTCCCCGGCTTCTTCGTCCCCGCCCCCCGCCGCTTCCGGCGCCGGTCCTCTCCCCGTCCCCTGCTCCTCCTCCTGCCGCGGCAGCCATACGCGCGTGAGCTGCGGCAGGACGCGGAGGTTCGCGAACCAGTGGTGATCGTCCGGGTGGCACACGAGCACGGGCGTCCGCGTGGTGGGCCGCAGTACGCCGGCCTCACTGACGCTTCTGCCGACCAGCGAGTTGACGAGCGTGGACTTTCCGGCTCCGGTGGAGCCGCCGACGACGACGAGCAGGGGGGCCTCGGGCTGTCTCAGCCGGGGCAGCAGGTAGTCGTCGAGCTGTGCCAGCAACTCGAGCCGCGTCCGTCGCGCGTACGGAGCCCCTGCCAGGGGGAGCGGAAGGCCCACGGCAGCGACACGGTCGCGCAGGGCGGAGAGTGCGTCGATCAGCTGAGGCCGTGCGTCCAAGGTCACCACATGCGAAGAATGCCCAATTTTAGAGTCTTTTAGAAGCTTAAAGGCATCTTTGCGCGCCGATTGGCGGTCAGGGACAGGTGGTACGAGTGAGACCCAGGCATAACGAGTGCACAACAGCCGGGGCGCGAGACGCCAAAAGCGGTGCAGGATTCGCACTTGCCTGCGATTATCGGGTTCGCTTCACTGAACCTCCACATCGTGCCACGCAGCTGAAGCAACCGGCCCAAGGCGATCGGAGCCCTATCCTTGTCCCCGGCAAGGCCCAGGACTCTCCCAGCCCGGGGCTCCAGACCGACAAGGCCACGATCCGGCCCCCGTAGCTCAGTGGATAGAGCAGGCGCCTTCTAAGCGCTTGGCCGCAGGTTCGAGTCCTGCCGGGGGCGCACAGTCCGCGCGGTACCCGGCCCTCCCCTCGCGGAGGGCCGCTTTTCTCCCGTTCGGGGCACCTTCACGCATGGGTGCGGTATGAGCGGCCACGCACGCGTCACGGCCGGTGACACGGACAGGGACGACCCGGTCCGGCACGTCGATCCCGTACCGCGCCATGGCCGGCCCATCGCCCGTACGCAGTCGGAACGGATCCGGTGCCCGAGTCCGCGCGAATCGCAGTGGATCATCACGCACGCCTGGTCGGCGGCGAGTCCGAACGCGGCGGCGACCGTCTCGTCGTAGACCTGGGCGACCTGCCGGGCCGCCAGGAAGTGGTTGCCGGAGCCGAGGCTGCCGAGCCGGCACTCGATCGCCCGCTCGTTCATTCGGTCGGCGCCGGTGACCGCCCCGCCCTCCTCGCAGCGACGCAGGCCGCGCTCGTCGCCGTGGCCCTGTTCCACGGCGTACCGGAAACCGCTCCCAGGACCCGGTCCAGCTCCCGGTGGCCGTTCGGCCGCCACGCCCCGCCCGGTCCGGCGCCGCGCGGGATCACCTGGCCCAGGCCGTCCATGAGCGCGGACAGTACCGGTTCGAGCTTCCGCCGGCCGTGGCCGGCAGCCGCACCCCGCAGGAGATACCGAAGCCGACACCGCCCGCGTCGGTGTCGGCTTCGGCCACTCCGCCGACGGGAAAGCCGTAGCCCCGGTGGATGTCCGGCATGGCGCACGAAGCGCTCACGATGCCCGGCAGCGTCGCCACATTGACCACCCGCTCCAGCGACTTCCCGGCATCCCGGCATCCCGCAGCGGCCCCCGGGACGTGAAGACCGCTCCCGGCACCCGCATCTCCCGCCGCGGGTCGATACAGAAGCGGTGAGGACGCTCCCCATGAGTTCCGTCGCAGCCTCCTGGGTTCGCCGGCGCCCGGCGAATTACTCCTGTTTCCGCGATGACCCACGCAGAGACCGCACGGCCCGCATACCCGCATACCCGCACAGGCGGCGCTCCTGCACCGTTGCCCCGGCCTTTTCGATGACACTTGCCATACAAGCGGATCAGAATCGTTAATCACTGGTGCCGGCCTCACCCGGATGTGGTGGGCCCATACAGCAGCACACGGCTGCGGACGAAATCCTCGGGTACCCGGGAGATTCACGGCCGAGTACCTCCGGGCATCTTTCCCCATCTCCCACAGCGCCGTCATCGACGCCCTGAACAGGCATTACCCGCAGATGACCAAATTCCCCTTCCCTCTTTCGGCGGAACACCCCCGCGCCAACGGCAGGTGCAAACAATCCCGCGAGGGAGTGAATCTCGTTTCCCACCGCGACCAGTTCGCGATGAATGCGTTAGATATTTCATCGGCGCCTCTGCGGCGCCGGGACTTCCCCTCCTTTTGAAAGGTTCATCGCATGAACGCCAAGAAGGTCCTCACCGGCTCCCTGCTCACGCTCGCCGCCACCGGCCTCGCCGCTTCTCCGGCCGCGGCCTACGGCGGCGGGGACCACAAGAGCGACGACCCGTCGTTCTCGCAGAAGATCCAGATCATCGACGACGTCTGCGTGCTCAACCAGGTGGTCACCATCGGCATCCTCGGGCTCGCCGACTCGAGCTCCACCCAGTGCAACGAGGCCAAGGACCACTCCGCCGTCGTGGGCAACAACTAAGAAACGCCGGCGGCGGGCATCCTGGACGCCATCGAACAGGAAGCCCAGTCGCAGCACTCCCTCCTGGCTCACCAGGAAAACGCCGGGCCTTACGGACTCTTCCGCGGGGCCCGGCGTTCGCCATGCCCGCAGCACACGACCGGCCGGGAGTACCACTTTCCCCGACAGGGTCCGCTCCGGCATGAAACGAATAGCGAACGAGGGAATTCCGGCCCCACAACCGCAACCCTGTCGCGATTTCCATGTTAGATATTGCATCGACACTTCCGCAGTGCCGAAACCTCCCCTTCTTCATGAAAGGCTCATCGCATGAACGCCAAGAAGGTCCTCACCGGCTCCCTGCTCACGCTTGCCGCCACCGGCTTCGCAGTGTCTCCCGCCGCGGCCTACGGCGGCGGGGACCACAAGAGCGACGACCCGTCGTCCTCGCTGAAGATCCAGGTCATCGACGACGTCTGCGTGCTCAACCGGGTGGTCACCCTCGGCATCCTCGGATTCGCCGACTCGAGCTCCACCCAGTGCAACGACGCCAAGGACCACTCCGCCGTCGTGGGCAACAACTAAGAAACGCCGGCGGCGGGCATCCTGGACGCCATCGAACAGGAAGCCCAGTCGCAGCACTCCCTCCTGGCTCACCAGGAAAACGCCGGGCCTTACGGACTCTTCCACGGGGCCCGGCGTTCACCATGCCCGCAGCACACGACCGGCCGGGAGTACCACTTTCCCCGACAGGGTCCGCTCCGGCATGAAACGAATAGCGAACGAGGGAATTCCGGCCCCACAACCGCAACCCTGTCGCGATTTCCATGTTAGATATTGCATCGACACTTCCGCAGTGCCGAAACCTCCCCTTCTTCATGAAAGGCTCATCGCATGAACGCCAAGAAGGCCCTCACCGGCTCCCTGCTCACGCTTGCCGCCACCGGCTTCGCAGTGTCTCCCGCCGCGGCCTACGGCGGCGGGGACCACAAGAGCGACGACCCGTCGTCCTCGCTGAAGATCCAGGTCATCGACGACGTCTGCGTGCTCAACCAGGTGGTCACCCGCGGCATCCTCGGATTCGCCGACTCGAGCTCCACCCAGTGCAACGACGCCAAGGACCACTCCGCCGTCGTGGGCAACAACTAAGAAGCTCGATGGGCGTCCTCGACGCCATCGAACAGGAAGCCCAGTCGCAGCACTCCCTCCTGGCTCACCAGGAAAACCCCGGGCCTTACGGACTCTTCCACGAGGCCCGGCGTTCACCATGCCCGCAGCACACGACCGGCCGGGAGTACCACTTTCCCCGACAGGGTCCGCTCCGGCATGAAACGAATAGCGAACGAGGGAATTCCGGCCCCACAACCGCAACCCTCCCGCGATTTTCGCGTTAGATATTGCATCGACACTTCCGCAGTGCCGAAACCTCCCCTTCTTCATGAAAGGCTCATCGCATGAACGCCAAGAAGGCCCTCACCGGCTCCCTGCTCACGCTTGCCGCCACCGGCTTCGCAGTGTCTCCCGCCGCGGCCTACGGCGGCGGGGACCACAAGAGCGACGACCCGTCGTTCTCGCAGAAGATCCAGGTCATCGACGACGTCTGCGTGCTCAACCGGGTGGTCACCCTCGGCATCCTCGGACGCGCCGACTCGAGCTCCACCCAGTGCAACGACGCCAAGCACCACTCCGCCGTCGTGGGCAACAACTAAGAAGCTCGATGGGCGTCCTCGACGTCATTCCCCAAAGCCCACTGAAGCGCTGAGCCGCCGGCGCTGCAACGACGACGCTTTTCCTCCGAGGCCCCGTATCCCGTGATCACTCACGGGGTCCGGGGCCTTCCCCTGTCTGCTTCCTGGCGCCGGGAAACGCTCCGGCCGTTCGGCCCACGGCCGTTACCGCAAATGGGCTACGTGATACGTACCCTTTACCACCGGTGCCCCGCCGCACATTCCCTGCGGCGGGGCACCGCTCTTCCCGTGGACGTCAGCGATGGAACGAGGAACCGGGACCGGCTCCGCCGGCTGTCGCACCGTTATGACAAGGATCCGCCGACCACCAGGACGAAACCGGCTGTGGCCAGCAGTGTGCGTACCAGGTGCAGCCGGTTCCACCGCGTCTCGAAGGCCGCGCGGACCTCCCGGTCGACGGCGCCCGTCCGCTCGGACGCGGCGAGGGCGTTGTTGAGGGGGATGTTCCCGGCGATCGTGACCAGGTGGTTGAGGACCACGAGCCCGAGACCGGCCGCCAGGAGGATCCACTGCGCGGCCGGCCGGCCGTCGTCGCCCGGGACCGCGAGCGCGGCCGCCGGGAAGGCCACCGAGGCGAGCATGACCGACACGAACACTCCGCGCGGCACGTCCTCGTTGACGCGCCGCATCGCCGCCACGAACTGCTCGTCGGCCAGCCGCCCCAGGGCCGGCATGACTCCGGTCAGGAAGATCAGCATGAACCCGGCGTACAGCCCCGTGGCGACTACGGACAGGGCGGTCAGGAGAGTGGCCATGGCGGACATCATGGCCGACCGGCTCAGGAAACGATGTCCTTCCGGCCGAATCCCCGGAAGGCCAGGGCGAAGAGCACCAGTGCGTACGTCACCGACACCGACGCACCCTTGAGCATCCCGCCCCACTCCAGCTGCGGCTGGAGTGCGTCCACCCACGCGAACTGCCAGTGCGCGGGCAGGAACTCGCGCCAGGACCCCAACGCCGTCACCGCGTCCAGGACATTGCCGACGATCGTCAGGCCCACCGCTCCCCCGACCGCGCCCAGCGGGGCGTCGGTCTTCGTCGACAGCCAGAACGCCAGCCCGGCGGTGACCAGTTGCGAGAGGAAGATGAAGACGACGACGAGCGCGAGGCGCGGTACCGCGTCTCCCGCGGGCAGGGAGCCACCCGTCGGCAGTTGCAGCGGGCCCCAGCCGTACGCGACCGAACCCGTCACCAGTGCCACGGCCGGCAGCAGCACCATCGCCGCCAGACTGAAGCCCAGGGCCACCGCGAGCTTGCTCCACAGCAGCCGGGCGCGCGGTACCGGCGCCGCGAGCAGGTAACGCAACGAGGACCAGTTGGCCTCGGAGGCCACTGTGTCGCCGCAGAACAACGCCACCGGTACCACCAGCAGGAACCCCGCGGAGACGAACAGGCAGGTCGCGGCGAAGTTGGCTCCGGACGCGGTGGCGGTGTCCATCAGGGACACCCGGCTGTCGTTCCTGTCGGAGGTGCCGCCGATCGCGAACGCGGCGATCAGGACGAGCGGCAGGGCGCCCAGCACCATGGCCATGACCATGGTGCGCCGCCTGCGCCACTGCCGCATCGCCTCGACGCGCAGCGGGAGCGTGTGGCCGGGACGGTAACCGGGGGCCGATTCGGCCACCGGCTCAGCAGCCGGCTCGGTGATGTTGGTGCTCATGCGGAGGAGCCTCCGATCAGGGTGAGGAACGCGTCCTCCAGGCGGCGGTTCGGCCCGACACCCGTCAGTGGGACGTCCAGACGAACCAGTTCGCCGATGAGCGTGCTGGGCGAGGCTCCGTCCAGCCGTACGAGCAGACCCTCGTCGGTCCGTACGGCGGACCCGATGCCCGGCAGCGCGTCCACCTTCCCGGCCAGTGCCTCGCTCACCCCGCCCTCCACCGTCACGAGCAGCGTGTCCGTCCCGCCGGTGATCTCCGCGACGGGTCCGGCCTGCATCAGCCGGCCCCGGTCCATGACGACGAGGTGCGTGCAGGACTGTTCGACCTCCGAGAGGAGGTGGCTGGAGACGATGACGGTGCGCCCCGCCGCCGCGTACCGGATCATCACGTCACGCATCTCACGGATCTGCGGCGGGTCCAGGCCGTTCGTCGGCTCGTCGAGGATGAGCAGGTCCGGCATGCCGAGCATGGCCTGGGCGATGGCGAGCCGCTGCCGCATGCCCTGCGAGTACGTCCGCACGGCCCGTTCCAGCGCGTCACCGAGCCCCGCGATCTCCAGGGCCTCCTCCATGCGGGAGTCCTCGGCGGGCCGGCCGGTCGCCTGCCAGTACAGGTCGAGGTTCGCGCGCCCGGTGAGGTGCGGCAGGAAGCCGGCGCCCTCGACGAACGCACCGACGCGCGACAGGACGGGCGAGCCGGGCCTGATGGCGTGCCCGAAGACCCGGATCTCGCCGCTGTCCGGCGTGATGAGGCCCATGAGCATGCGCAGGGTGGTGGTCTTGCCCGCGCCGTTCGGGCCCAGGAGCCCGAGCACCTGGCCCTTCTCGACGCGGAACGAGAGGTCCCGTACCGCGTAGCGGTCGACGGACTTGGCATACTTCTTCGTCAGGCCGGTGATCTGCAGCGGCACCCCGGCGAGCGCCGGGTCCGGCGCGGGCGCGGCGGCCCGCCGCCGGGCGGTGAGCAGCAGCGCCACGGCCAGGACGGCGCCGGCCGCCGGCAGCCCCCAGACCCACCAGGGCAGCGGGGCCGCCTGGGTCTTCACACCGGACGCGGTGGGCACGGTGAGCGCCCCGCCCCCTTCCAGGGTCACGGTGTACGCCGTCGGGTCGGCCGGAGAGGCGTATCCGAGGTCGGTGGCGGCGAGGACGACGCGCAGCCGGTGCCCGGCCCTGACCTCGTGGTCGATCGCCGGGAGCCGCAGCTCGACGGTGGCGCCGTCCTTCGCGCCGGCCCCGGTGACGCGGACGGGCGAGACGAGCTGGGAGGGCAGCACCTGCCGGCGTCCGTCCGCGCTCACGTCGTACACCTTGCCGAACAGGACGGCGTCCTCGCGGTCCGACTTCACCGTGACCCGGACGGTCGGCGAGCCGGTGACGCGCAGGTCCGAGGCGAGCTTCGCGGTCTCGAAGCGCGCGTTCTGGCCGGGGAAGTCGAGGGAGAGCCCGACGCCGAGCCCGGAGAGCTGGGACAGCGCCCCGACGCCGGCGACGCCCGGCACGGAGGAGATGGCGGGCGGGTTCGCCCCGGCCGGACTGGCGAAGCGCTGCTCGCGCTCGCCCGCCACCAACTTCAGCCGCCGCTGCCCGGCTTCGAGACCGGGGTAGCGGTCGCCGGTGGCGCCGCGCAACTGGGCTCCGCCGTTGGTGGAGTCCACGCCCCCGGTGCGGGTGACGCGGAAGGCCGGTCCGGTGTCCGTGCCCTTCTCGTCCTTCAGGTAGCGGTCGAACCAGTCGGTGATCCGGCCCTCCACGCGGGCCGTCTCGCGGTCCCCGCCGTCGTGTCCGCCCGCGATCCAGTCGACGGCGACGGGCGCGCCGTTGGCTTCGATCGCCTTCGCCATGGCGTCGGCGTGGTCGAGCGGGAAGAGCGAGTCGTTCTGTCCCTGCACGATGAGCGCGGGCACCTCGATGCGGTCGCCGACCGCGGACGGGCTGTGCGACTCCAGCAGGTCGCGGGCGGCGTCGTCCGGCTCTCCGGCGACCGCGACCCGTTCGTACATCTCGCACAGGTGCTTCTCGAACCTGTCGCAGCCGCCGCCCGTGTTGATGAAGAGCCCGGCCCAGAGCTTCTTGAAGACGCCGTGGGGGAAGAGTGCGTCGGCCAGGTTCCAGTAGGTGATCTGCGGGGCGACCGCGTCGACGCGCTTGTCGTGGCCCGCGGCGAGCAGCGAGACGGCGCCTCCGTACGAGGAACCGCTGACGCCCACGCGCGGATCACCGTCGGCGTCGAGCCGCACCTCGGGGCGCTCGGCCAGCCAGTCGATCAGCCGCGACACGTCCTCGACCTCACCGTCCGGATCGTTCAGCCCGATCTTCCCGGTGGACTTCCCGAAGCCGCGCGCGGACCAGGTCAGCACGGCGTACCCGTCCCGGGCCAGCTGCTCGGCCTGCGCCCGCACGTCGCGCTTGCTGCCGCCGAAGCCGTGGCCGAGGAGGACGGCGGGACGGCGCTCACCGCCCGCGCCGTCCGCCGTGAAGAACGAGGTGTCGATTCTCGCCCCGTCCATGCCCATGATCCGTTCCTCGCGGTGCACGGCGGGCGCGTCGCCGTCGGAGGCGGCGGCCGTCCACGTGCCGCCCCCGACGAGGACGGCGAACGCGGCGGCCGCGCCGGCGAGCGCCCGGCTGCGGGGAATGCGTAGCTTCATACCTGAACCCTAGGTCCCCGGTAAGACAACCGATGAGGCCCCGGGTGGACCTCGTCGGGGTACGCAAGGAGTACGGTGCCGTCGCCCCGTATCGCAGCCGGAGTAGCAGAGGGAGCCCCATGGACATCCGCCCGGTCGTCCGGCGCGCGACGACGGTCGCCGAACTGACCTCCGCCGAGCACCTCTACGACGGCCCGGCGCGCCCGGAACGGGCCGAGCGGTTCCTGGCCGCGCCCGGCCACCTGATGCTCGTCGCGTACGTCGACGGGGAGCCGGCCGGGATGGTCTCGGGCGTCGAGATGATCCACCCGGACAAGGGCACCGAGATGTGCCTGTACGAACTGTCCGTCGACGAGCCGCACCGGCGGCGCGGCATCGGCCGTGCCCTGACGCGGGCGCTGGCGGAGGTGGCCGAGGAACGCGGCTGCTACGGCATGTGGGTGGGCGTGGAGCGCGACAACGACGCGGCGCTGGCGACGTACCGCTCGGCGGGTGCCGGGGACGACGGTGATTTCGCGATGCTGACCTGGACCTTCGAGTGAGCGGGAGTGGGAGCGTGAACAGAAGTGGGAAGGGGAGCGGGAGTGCCGGGCTTTCGCTGGCCGAGGGGCAGCGCTCGCTGGGCGACCCCCGGGTCCGCTATCCGCTGTGGCCGCCGCTCACCGCCGGCTGCCCCGTCACCAGCACTGCCGCCACGGCGTACCCCGTCGAGGTGGACTACGCGTACGACGACGTACCGGACACCCTCTTCGATCCCGCTCCGGACAAGGGCGGAATCGACCGCTGGGCTCCCCTGCTGCCACCGCTCCACGCCCCGGGCCTGGGGGAGGGCCGTACCCCGCTCGTCGAACTCGCCGACGGCGTCTGGATCAAGGACGAGTCCCGCAACCCCACCTGGAGCCACAAGGACCGGCTGAACCGCTGCACGGTGAGCGCGGCGGTGGGATCGGGCGCGCAGGGCGTCGTGGTGGCCTCCTCCGGCAACCACGGTGCTTCGGCCGCCGCGTACGCGGCCCGCGCCGGTCTGCGGTGCGTGGTGCTGGCGTCGACCGGCGCTCCGCCCGCCGTCCAGTCGTTCCTCGACGCGTACGGCGCGGTCGTCCTGCCCGTGCCGCAGAAAGAGCGGTGGCCTCTGATGCGGCGGATCGCCGACCGTCTCGGCTACCACCCCGTCAGCAATCTCACCGCCGCCGCGCACACCGGCCACGCCTTCGGTCCGGAGGGCTACAAGACCGTCGCGTACGAGATCCACGCCGAACTCGGCGTTCCGGCGGCGGTGTTCGTCCCGACGGGGTACGGCGAGCTGCTCTTCGGCGTCTGGAAGGGCTTCGCGGAGCTGGTCCGCCTGGGGCTCGCCGCCCGTACGCCCAGGATGTACGCCTGCGAGCCGGCCGCCGGCGCCCCGCTGGCGGCGGCACTGGACCGGGGTGTTCCGGCGGCCACGGTCCAGGTGGGCCCCACTTCGGCGTATGCGATCGACTGCGCGGTGAGCGGCTACCGGGGCGTGGTCGCGGTACGGGAGAGCGGCGGCCGGGCGCTGCGGGTGACGGATGCCCAGATGGCGGCGGCACGGACGGAGCTGGCGGCCGGCGGGCTGTGGGCGGAGTTCTCGTCGGCCGTGTCCCTGGCGGGGATGCGCCAACTGCCGCCGTCCGACGAGGGGGCGGTGGTCTGCGTCTCGACCTCCAGCGGCTTCAAGGACATGAGCACCGGTACGGTGCCGCTCGAGCCCCTCTCCCCGCCCGACTGGACGGCCGTGGCCGGGCGGCTCCGCGCCGCAGGCATCTCTTTGGCGTAGTCCCGCCCGCAACACCACCTTGTGCACTTGTGCGCCGCACGAGACGTTGTGCTGCGCATTCGCGCCACAGCGCACCACGCAACCCGTAATTGCCCGCGATCCGGTCAACGAAAGGTCAGGTGCACGACACAATGAGAACCGCTTTCCGCCGCGCAGGGACCCTGATACCCGCCGTGGCCCTCGCAGCCGGCCTCCAGTTCGCGGGCCCTCCCCCAGCACAGAGCGCGCCCGTCGGAGACCTCCGCCCGGCCCCGGCCTCGACGGCGGTCGGGAACAGCTGGATCGTCGTCCTGAAGGACGGCACGACGCGCGCGGCCGATCTGGGCGTCGCCCCGAAGCACGTCTACCGCAGCGCCCTCAAGGGCTTCTCCGCCACGATGTCCAAGGCGCGGGCGGCGGGGCTGGCCTCGGACCCGAGGGTCGCGTACGTCGAGCAGGACTCCCGCGTACGGCTCAACGAGACGCAGACCGGAGCCACGTGGGGCATCGACCGCGTGGACCAGCGGGACCTCCCGCTCTCCACGACGTACATCTACGGCACCACCGCGTCGAACGTCTCGGCGTACATCATCGACACCGGGATCCGCACCTCCCACAGCGAGTTCGGCGGCCGCGCCACGGTCGGCACCGACACGGTGGGCGGCGGCCGGAACGGCCAGGACTGCCAGGGCCACGGCACGCACGTGGCGGGCACGGTCGGCGGGAAGACGTACGGCGTCGCCAAGGCCGTCAAGCTGGTCGCGGTGCGCGTCCTGGACTGCGCGGGCTCCGGTACGACGGCGGGCGTCATCGCCGGCGTCGACTGGGTGACCGCGAACGCGCAGAAGCCGGCCGTGGCCAACATGAGCCTGGGCGGCGGCGCGAACACCTCCCTCGACGACGCGGTGAAGAAGTCCATCGCGTCAGGTGTCAGCTACGCCGTCGCGGCCGGTAACGGCAACTTCCTCGGCTGGCCCGCCAACGCCTGCAACTACTCCCCCGCCCGCGTCCCCGAGGCCATCACCGTCGGCGCGACCGACAGCGGCGACCGCCGCGCGTCGTTCTCCGACTACGGCACCTGCCTGGACCTGTTCGCGCCGGGAGTGAACATCACCTCGGCCTGGAAGGACGGCGACACGGCCACCAGCACCATCTCCGGCACGTCGATGGCCGCGCCCCACACCGCGGGCGCAGCCGCCCTCTACGTCTCCGCCAACCCCACCGCGACCCCGGCCCAGGTCCGCGACGCCCTGGTGGGCAACGCGACCCCCGACAAGGTCCAGGACCCGCGCACCGGCTCCCCGAACAGGCTCCTGCACTCCCTGTTCTAGCAGCCCGGTCTCCCTCCCCTCGGGGTGGCGGGCGCCGCCGTACGCGTATCTCACGCGTCCGCATCCACCTCAGGGGCCCAAGTGCATGATGTGCGGGCCGGCGTAACCCCGCGTGGGATGGTTGAACCCTCCGGGGAGCGTCCCGATCACGTCGAAGCCGATCGACTTGTAGAGCTTCACCGCGTGGACGTTGGTCTCCACGACCGCGTTGAACTGCATCGCCCGGAACCCCGACTCCCGCGCCCACTTCACGCTGTGCTCGTACAACGCCCGCCCCACGCCCCGACCCGAGTGCCGGGATCGACCGGGTGGCCGGCGCTCGCGATGCGGGAGCCGTTGCCCATGTGGTGGCGGTTCATCCTGGCCGTGCCGAGGACCGTACCGGCGTCGTCGACCGCGACGGCCGTACGGTCCGGGGCGGCCAGGTACCACCACGCGCGGGCGTCGTCCGCACCGGGGTCGAGCGGGTAGGTGAGGGTTTCGCCCGCGGCGACGATCTCGTGGAAGAACGGCCAGATGACGGGCCAGTCCTCGGCGGTGGCCTCTCTGATCAGCATCCGGCCAGGATGCCGGTACGGGGCCGTGCCCCGCCAGGGGTTCTGTCACGAGCAGGACCCCCGCCGGCCGTGGCGGGGGCCCCGAGCGGCGCCGGTGGATCAGTTGTTGCGCGGGAAGCCCAGGTCGACGCCGGCGGGCGCGTCCGCCGGGTCCGGCCAGCGGGTCGTGGTGACCTTGCCGCGGGTGTAGAAGTGAATGCCGTCGTTGCCGTAGATGTGGTGGTCGCCGAAGAGCGAGTCCTTCCAGCCACCGAAGGAGTGGTAGCCGACCGGCACCGGGATCGGCACGTTGACGCCGACCATGCCGGCCTCGATCTCCAGCTGGAAGCGGCGCGCCGCGCCGCCGTCGCGGGTGAAGATCGCGGTGCCGTTGCCGAAGGGCGAGGCGTTCATGAGGGCCACGCCCTCTTCGTACGTGTCGACGCGCAGGACGCACAGCACCGGACCGAAGATCTCGTCGCGGTACGCGTCGGAGTCCGTGGAGACCTCGTCCAGCAGGGACAGGCCGATCCAGTGGCCGTTCTCGAAGCCCTCGACCGTGTGGCCCGTGCCGTCCAGGACGACCTTCGCGCCCTGCGCGGCCGCGCCCGTGACGTACGAGGCGACCTTGTCGCGGTGGGCGGCGGTGATCAGCGGGCCCATCTCGGACGCCGGGTCGTTGCCGGGACCGATCTTGATCTTCTCGGCGCGCTCGCGGATCTTGTCGACCAGTTCGTCGCCGATCGCGCCGACCGCGACCACCGCGGAGATCGCCATGCAGCGCTCGCCCGCCGAGCCGTACGCCGCCGAGACCGCCGCGTCGGCGGCCGCGTCCAGGTCGGCGTCCGGCAGGACCAGCATGTGGTTCTTCGCGCCGCCGAGGGCCTGGACGCGCTTGCCGTTGGCGGAGGCGGTCCGGTGGATGTGGCGGGCGATCGGGGTCGAGCCGACGAAGGAGACCGCCGCGACGTCCGGGTGGGTGATGAGGCCGTCGACCGCGGCCTTGTCGCCGTGCAGGACGTTCAGCACGCCGTCGGGCAGACCGGCCTCGGACGCCAGCTCGGCCAGCCGGACCGACGCGGACGGGTCCTTCTCGCTCGGCTTCAGTACGAACGTGTTGCCGCACGCGACGGCCAGCGGGAACATCCACATCGGCACCATGGCGGGGAAGTTGAACGGCGTGATGCCGGCCACGACGCCGAGCGGCTGGCGGATCGAGGAGACGTCCACGCGGTTCGACACCTGCGTGGACAGCTCACCCTTGAGCTGCGTGGTGATGCCGCACGCCAGCTCGACGATCTCCAGACCGCGCGCCACCTCGCCCAGCGCGTCCGAGTGGACCTTGCCGTGCTCGGCGGTGATCAGCGCGGCGATCTCGTCGCGGTGGGCGTCCAGCAGCGCGCGGTAACGGAAGAGGACCGTGGTGCGCGCGGCCAGCGAGGACGTGCCCCAGGTCGTGTACGCGGCCTTCGCCGACGCGACGGCGGCGTCGACCTCCTCGACCGAGGCGAGCGCGACCCGCGTGGTCACCTCACCGGTGGCCGGGTCGGTGACCGGGCCCCAGTTGCCCGACGCGCCCTCGACGGTCTTGCCGCCGATGAAGTGGTTGACGGTCTTCATCCCAGGAACTCCTTGTGTTGCAGCGGGGGCGGTCAGAGATGGCGGCGTCGCGCAGCGGCTTGACGGTCGTACTCCTCCCGGGCCTTGACCGTCGACGGACGGGTCGCGGTCTCGGCCACGGGGACATCCCACCACGCCTGGGCGGCGGGCGCGCCCGACACTGTGTCGGGCGTTCGTGTCTCGACGTAGACACATGTGGGGCCGTCGGACCGACGCGCCTCGGTGAGAGCTTCCCGCAGGTCACGGACGGTATCGGCGCGGATGACCCGCATACCCAGGGAGCCCGCGTTCGCCGCCAGGTCGACCGGGAGCGGCGCGCCGGTGTACGAGCCGTCGGGCTCCCGGAAGCGGTACGCCGTGCCGAAGCGCTCGGCGCCCACGGACTCGGAGAGGCCGCCGATGGAGGCGTAGCCGTGGTTCTGGAGGATGACGACCTTGAGGGGGAGGCGTTCCTGTACGGCGGTGACGATTTCGGTGGGATTCATCAGGTACGTACCGTCGCCGACCAGTGCCCACACCGGGCGGCCGGGCGCGGCGAGCTGCACGCCGATGGCGGCCGGGATCTCGTAGCCCATGCAGGAGTAGCCGTACTCGACGTGGTACTGGTCCCGGGAGCGGGTCCGCCACAGCTTGTGGAGGTCGCCGGGGAGGGAGCCGGCCGCGTTGATGAGGATGTCCTGGTGGGTGACGAGGGAGTCGAGTACGCCGAGGACCTGGACCTGGGTGGGGCGGGCGTCCTCGTCGGGGGCGGCGTAGGCGGCGGTGACGCGCTCCTCCCAGCGCGCCTTCGCCTCGCTGTACTCGGCGACGTAGGCGTCGGGGACGCGGTGGCCGCGCAGGCTGGTCTTGAGGGACTGCAGGGCGACCCGGGCGTCGCCGACCACCTGCTGCGCGCCCATCTTGTGGGCGTCGAAGCCGGTGATGTTGAGGTTGACGAAGCGGACGTCCGGGTTCTGGAAGAGGGTCGAGGAAGCGGTGGTGAAGTCGGAGTAGCGGGTGCCGACGCCGATCACCAGGTCGGCGGCGCGGGCGAGTTCGTCGGCGGTGGCGGTGCCGGTGTGGCCGATGCCGCCGACGTCCGCCGGGTGGTCGTGGGGGAGCGATCCCTTGCCCGCCTGGGTGGAGGCCACGGGGATGCCGGTCGCCTCGGCGAAGATCTTCAGGACCGTCTCGGCGCCGCTGTGGTGGACGCCGCCGCCCGCGATGAGGAGGGGGCGGCGGGCGGCGCGGAAGGCCCCGACCGCCTCGGCGAGTTGATGCGCGTCCGGCACCGGGGCCCGTACCTGCCAGACGCGTTCGGCGAAGAACTCCTCCGGCCAGTCGTACGCCTCCACCTGCACGTCCTGCGGCAGCGCGAGCGTCACGGCGCCGGTCTCGGCGGGGTCGGCCAGGACGCGCATCGCCTGGAGCGCCGCCGGGATCAGGGCCTCGGGGCGGGTGATCCGGTCGAAGTGGCGGGACACGGGGCGCAGGCAGTCGTTGACGGACACGTCACCGGCGTACGGGGCCTCCAGCTGCTGGAGGACGGGGTCGGCGGGGCGGGCCGCGAAGGTGTCGCCGGGCAGGAGGAGGACCGGGAGGTGGTTGACGGTCGCGAGGGCGGCGCCGGTGACGAGGTTGGTGGCGCCGGGGCCGATGGAGGTGGTGACGGCGTGCGCGGAGAGGCGGCCGCACTGGCGGGCGTAGCCGACGGCGGCGTGCACCATGGCCTGCTCGTTGCGGCCCTGGTAGTACGGCATGCCGGCCGAGCCGGGTTCGAGGAGCGCCTGGCCGATGCCGGCGACGTTGCCGTGGCCGAAGATGCCCCAGGTGCCGGTGATGAAGCGGTGGCGGATGCCGTTGCGTTCGGTGTGCTGGCGGGTGAGGAAGGCCACCAGGGCCTGGGCGGTGGTCAGTCGGCGGGTGGTCACTGCGTCGGCTCCTCGGGTCCGTACAGCGGCAGCCGGGGGTCGACCGGCTGTGAAGGCCAGGTGTCGCGGATCCAGCGGTGGTCGGGGTGGTCGCGGATCAGCCACTCCCGCCCCTCCCCCGGGCCCGCCATCACATTGAGGTAGTAGAGGGTGTCGCCGGGCGCCGCGACGGACGGGCCGTGCCAGCCGTCGGGGATCAGGACGGCGTCGCCGGTGCGGACTTCGGCGAGGAGGTCCGTGCCTCCGGGGCGGGACGGGGAGACCCGGTGGTAGCCGAGGCCGCCTTCGCGGCCGGTCTCGAAGTAGTAGATCTCTTCGAGCTCGGACTCGACGCCCGGGTGGTGCTCGTCGTGTTTGTGGGGCGGGTACGAGGACCAGTTGCCGCCGGGGGTGAGGACTTCGACGGCGATGAGCCGGTCGCACGCGAAGGCGTCCGCGGCCGCGAAGTTGTTGACCTGGCGCGAGCAGTCGCCGGCGCCGCGCAGTTCGACGGGGACCTCCGGCGCGGGGCCGTAGCGGGCGGGGAGCCGTCGCTCGCACCTCGCTCCTGCCAGGGCGAAGCGGCCTCCCGCGACGGAGGAGATCCGGGCGTGGGCGTCGCGGGGCACGTACGCGAAGTCGGTGACCGAGCTGAACACGCTCTTCCTGCCCAGCAGTTCGAAGGTCCGGTCCTCCACGCGCACCGTGCAGCCGCCGCTGAGCGGCAGCACGATCCACTCGCTGTCGCCGGCCGTGAGCGTGTGGGAGCCGCCGGGCGGCAGTTCCAGCACGCGCAGGCCCGCATAGCGCCAGCCGGCCCGCTTCGGACCGATGTCCAGGGCGTACGGTCCCTGCCCGGCGGTCCCCGCCCGTAGTACGTACGGCGTGTCGTTGTCCGTCATGCCCCTCTCCCTACCCGTCGGCCGTGCGCTACAGCAGTCCGACGGCGGTGTCGACCGCCCCCGCCACGTCCCCGTCGGCCGGATAGAGCAGCGACCGGCCGACGACCAGGCCCTGGACGGTCGGCAGCCGCAGCGCCTCGCGCCACTTCTCGTACGCGCCGTCCTGGTCGGCGCCGACCTCGCCGCCCAGTAGCACGGCGGGCAGCGTCGAGGTCTCCATGACCCGCGCCATGTCGTCGGCGTCCTCGGTGACGGGGACCTTCAGCCAGGTGTACGCGGAGGTCCCGGCGAGGCCCGAGGCGATGGCGATGGCGTGTGTGACGGCCCCGGCGCTCAGATCGTTGCGGACCTTCCCGTCCACGCGGCGGGATATGAACGGCTCGACGAAGACCGGGAGGCGGCGTTCGGCCATCGCGTCGATGGTGCGGGCGGCGGCGTGGAGGGTGTCGAGCGATCCGGGGTCGTCGTAGTCGATGCGCAGGAGCAGCTTGCCGGCGTCGAAGCCGCGGCGCTCCAGGTCCTGGGCGCGGGGTCCGGTGAAGCGGTCGTCGAGTTCGAAGGCGGCGCCGGCCAGGCCGCCGCGGTTCATGGAGCCGACGACGACCTTGCCGTCGAGAGCGCCGAGGAGGAGCAGGTCGTCGAGGATGTCGGCGGCGGCCAGGACGCCGTCGACGCCGGGGCGGGAGAGGGCGAGGCAGAGCCGCTCCAGCAGGTCGGGGCGGCCGGCCATGGCGAGTTCGCGGTCGCCGACGCCGAGGGCGCCGCGGGCCGGGTGGTCGGCCGCGATGATCATGAGCCGCCCGCTCGCGCCGATCAGGGGCCTGCGGGGGCGGCGGGCGGCGGCCTCGGCGATCGCTTCGGGGTGGCGGGTCCGTACCCGTACGAGATCGCGGATGCGCAGGCCGGTGGTCACGTCGTGGGCTCCTGCGCGGGGACGGGGCCGCCCGCGAGGACCTGTTCCACCTCTGCCGGGCGGGGCATGGCGGACGAACAGGCGAGGCGGGCGGCGACGATGGCGCCGGCCGCGTTGGCGTACCGCATGGTGTGCTCCAGGTCCCAGCCGGCCAGCAGCCCGTGGCAGAGGGCCCCGCCGAAGGCGTCGCCCGCGCCGAGCCCGTTGAGCACGTCGACGGGTACGGGCGGGCATTCGGCCGCCGTGCCGTCGCGGTGCGCGGCGAGCACGCCCTTCGGCCCCTGTTTGACGACGGCGAGTCCGACGCCGGCGGCGAGCAGGGCGCGGGCGGCGGCGTACGGCTCGCGCTCACCGGTGGCGACTTCGCACTCGTCGAGGTTGCCGACGGCGACGGTGGCGTGGCGGAGGGCCTCGGCGTAGTACGGGCGGGCCCGGCCGGGGTCGCCGTCGCCCCAGAACATCGGCCGCCAGTCCAGGTCGAAGACCGTCGTGCTCCCCGCCTTCCGCGCCTCCAGCGCCGCCAGCGTCGCCGAACGGCTCGGCTCCGCGCACAGGCCCGTGCCCGTCATCCAGAAGATCCGCGCCGAACGGATCGCGTCCAGGTCCAGTTCCCGGGCCCGCAGTTCGAGATCGGGCGCCTTCGGCTGCCGGTAGAAGTAGAGCGGGAAGTCGTCCGGCGGGAAGATCTCGCAGAACGTCACCGGGGTCGGCAGGTCCGCGACCCCCGTCACCCAGCGGTCGTCGACGCCGAACTCCCGCAGTTGCCGGTGGAGGTAGTCGCCGAAGGGGTCGGTCCCGGTGCGGGTGACGAGGGCCGTGCGCCGGCCCAGCCTGGCCGCGGCGACCGCCACGTTCGCGGCCGAGCCGCCGAGGAACTTGCCGAACGTCTCGACCTGCGCCAGCGCGACCCCGGCCTGCAGCGGATAGAGGTCCACTCCGATCCGGCCCATCGCGATCAGGTCGTACGGGTCGTGCTGCTCGTACGCATCGGACTCCATGCGCGTCCCTCCGGTCCGGCGGCTGCTCCCAGGTCTAATGGGCGCCACGGCACCCTGTCAATGTTTTGTCCTTACATTCGGACGAAGGGTTGACACCTTTCTCGTACGGCCTGAAAGCTGGCGCTCATGACCTCTCCCGTACCCGCGCCGACCCGCATCCGGGTCGGTTCCGCCCCCGATTCCTGGGGGGTGTGGTTCCCCGACGACCCGCTCCAGGTGCCCTGGGAACGCTTCCTCGACGAGGTCGCGGAGGCCGGTTACCCCTGGATCGAACTCGGCCCGTACGGCTATCTCCCGACCGATCCGGCCCGCCTCACCGACGAGACGCGCCGCCGGGGACTGTCCGTCTCGGCGGGCACGGTCTTCACCGGCCTCCACCGCGGACCCGAGGTCTGGGACGCCACGTGGGCCCATGTCGCGGACGTGGCCGGGCTCACCAGGGCCATGGGCGCGGAGCACCTGGTCGTCATCCCATCCTTCTGGCGGGACGACAGGACCGGTGAAGTGCTGGAGGAGCGCACGCTGACGGCCGCCCAGTGGCGGACGCTCGCCCGGCAGACCGAGCGGCTCGGGCGCGAGGTGCGCGAGCGGTACGGGCTGAAGATCGTCGTCCATCCGCACGCGGACACGCACATCGACAACGAGGAGAACGTCGCCCGCTTCCTGGACGCCACCGACTCCGCCCTGGTCTCGCTCTGCCTGGACACCGGCCACTACGCGTACTGCGGCGGGGACAGCGTCGAGCTCATCGAGACGTACGGGGAGCGGATCGGCTACCTCCACCTCAAGCAGGTGGACCCGGGGATCCTCGCCGAAGTCGTCGCGGACGAGGTGCCGTTCGGCCCCGCCGTCGGGCGGGGCGTGATGTGCGAGCCGCCGGCCGGGGTGCCGGCGCTGGAACCCGTGCTGGCGGCGGCCGGACGGCTGGACGTGGACCTGTTCGCGATCGTCGAGCAGGACATGTACCCGTGTCCGCCGGACAGACCCCTGCCGATCGCCCGGCGCACCCGCCGCTTCCTCCGCTCCTGCGGCGCCTAGCCGGGGACCGCGGCGGAACACGCGCCGCAGGCGTCACTTTCATTGAACTCCTGTCACACATGTCCCGGTTGGACGGGAATTCCGTCACAGGTATTCGACAGCCCCACCCCGCACATCACTCAGCGTCGTTCAAGGGACACAGGCTGAGTGATCGTCAGCGTTCCACGCCCCGGCTCCCCCGACGGCCCCCCAGGCCACCGCCGAGGCGCGCGCAGGGAGGTGTCACAGATGACCGACCGCAGGCTCTGGTCGTACAAGGAGATCGCCGCGCACATCCAGGTCCAGCCGGACACCGTGCGTTCGTACCGCAAGCACGGACTGCTCCCCCCGCCCGACCACACGGAGAACGGCAAGCCCTACTGGTACGCGGACACCATCCGCCTCTGGGTCTCGCGCCGGCCGGGCAACAGGGGCCGCAAGGGGTGAGGAAGGAATGGGGCGGCCTCGTTCCGCCACTCGGATCCGGTCATCGGCGACCGCGCGGCCACCGGCACCCACATGGCCGAAATCGCGGCCGGGGAAAGTCGCGTTCATACCCCCTAGGGGTATAGTCTGGGCCGCATCAGGAAGTCACGGCATCCCCGCGGCTTTCTGGGGCACCACACCTGCGTAAGCCTGAGAGAGGGAGAACGACATGACCGCCGAGACCGAGACGAAGACCGAGGCCACCACGACCGGCTCCTGCTGCTCGCCGTCCGGCTCCTGCCACGACGCCCCGGCCGAGGTCCAGGTGGGCGCCGTCACCACCGAGTACCAGGTGAGCGGCATGACCTGCGGGCACTGCGAGGGCGCGGTCGCCGGCGAGGTCTCGGAGATCCCCGGCGTCACCTCGGTGAAGGCCGTCGCCTCCACCGGCCGGGTGACGGTCGTCTCCGACGCCCCGCTGGACCCGGAAGCCGTACGCGCCGCCGTCGACGAGGCCGGTTACGAGCTCGTCGGCCAGGCCTGACCCGGACCGCCCTCTCCCGCCGGGCCGTACCGGACCAGTTCATACTGGCTCCCGTACGGCCCGGTCCGTTTTCCTGGAGCAAGAACACATGACCAGCACAGCGCAAGAGGCACCGGCGACCACCGCGGACGCGTCCCGGGTCGAGCTCTCCATCGGAGGGATGACCTGCGCCTCCTGCGCCGCCCGCATCGAGAAGAAGCTCAACCGCATGGACGGCGTCCACGCCACCGTCAACTACGCGACGGCGAAGGCGAGGGTCAGTTACGCCGACGGGGTGGGCGTCGCGGACCTCATCGCCACCGTCGAGAAGACCGGCTACACCGCCGAGGAGCCCCCGCCGCCCGCCGCCCCGGCCGCCACCGCCCCCGCCGCACCGGAGCAGGCGACCGGGCGCGAGCAGGACGATCCCGCCCTCGCCCCGCTGCGGCAGCGCTTCCTCGTCTCGCTGGTCCTCTCCGTCCCCGTGGTCGCGCTCGCGATGATCCCCCGGCTCCAGTTCGACAACTGGCAGTGGCTCTCGCTCACCCTCGCCGCTCCGGTCGTCGTCTGGGGCGGGCTGCCCTTCCACCGGGCCGCCTGGACCAACGTCCGGCACGGCGCCGCCACCATGGACACCCTCGTCTCGGTCGGCACGCTCGCCGCGTTCGGCTGGTCGCTGTGGGCCCTGTTCTTCGGGCACGCGGGCCTGCCGGGCATGCGCCACGGTTTCGAGCTGACGGCGTCCCAGCGCACCGACGGGGCTTCGGCGGTCTACCTGGAGGTCGCCGCCGGAGTCGTCACCTTCATCCTCCTCGGCCGCTACCTGGAGGCGAAGGCCAAGCGGAGGGCGGGCTCGGCGCTGCGCGCGCTGATGGAACTCGGCTCGAAGGACGTGACCGTGCTCCGGGGCGGTACGGAGGTACGCGTCCCGGTCGGCACGCTCGCCGTCGGGGACCGCTTCGTCGTACGCCCCGGCGAGAAGATCGCCACCGACGGCACGGTCACCGAAGGCGCCTCCGCCGTCGACGCCTCCATGCTGACCGGCGAGTCCGTGCCGGTGGACGTGGCCGCCGGAAGCGCCGTCACCGGCGCCACCGTGAACACCTCGGGCCGGATCGTCGTCGAGGCGACCAGGATCGGCGCCGACACCCGGCTCGCGCGCATGGCCCGCCTCGTCGAGGACGCCCAGAACGGCAAGGCACAGGTGCAGCGCCTGGCCGACCGCGTCTCCGCGGTCTTCGTGCCGGTCGTCCTGCTCATCGCCCTGGGCACGCTCGTCACCTGGCTGCTGCTCACGGACGACCCGGCCGCCTCGTTCACGGCGGCCGTGGCGGTGCTGATCATCGCGTGCCCGTGCGCGCTGGGGCTGGCCACGCCGACCGCGCTCATGGTCGGCACGGGGCGCGGCGCCCAGCTCGGCATCCTGATCAAGGGGCCGGAGGTGCTGGAGTCGACCCGGCGCGTGGACACCGTCGTACTCGACAAGACGGGGACGGTCACGACGGGGCGGATGGAGCTCAGGGAGATCTTCACGGCACCCGGCACCGACGAGACCCTGCTGCTGCGCCTGGCCGGCGCGCTGGAGCACGCCTCGGAGCACCCGGTCGCGCGGGCCGTGGCGTCCGGCGCCGCCGACCGGACCGGGCCGCTGCCGGGAGTGGAGAAGTTCGAGAACATCGCGGGGCTCGGGGTGCGCGGCCTGGTCGACGGGCACGAGGTGCTGGTGGGGCGCGAGGCGCTGCTCGCCGAAGCGGGCATGGAGCTTCCGCGCGAGCTGGCCGACGCCAAGGCCGCGGTTGAGGCTCAGGGGCGTACGGCGATGGCCGTGGCCTGGGACGGGTCGGCGCGCGGCGTCCTGGCCGTCGCGGACGCCGTGAAGGAGACCAGCGCGGAGGCGGTCGCGCGGCTGCGCGAGCTCGGCCTGACCCCGGTCCTGCTGACCGGCGACAACCGGGCCGTCGCCGAGTCGGTGGCGCGTGCGGTCGGGATCGAGCCGGGCGATGTGTACGCCGAGGTCCTGCCGCGGGACAAGGTCGACGTCGTGAAGCGGCTCCAGGCCGAGGGGCGCAGCGTGGCGATGGTCGGCGACGGTGTGAACGACGCGGCGGCGCTGGCCACGGCGGATCTGGGGCTCGCGATGGGCACGGGTACGGACGCGGCGATCGAGGCGGGCGACCTGACGCTCGTCCGGGGGGACCTGAGGGTGGCGGCGGACGCGATCCTGCTGTCCCGCAGGACGCTGGCGACCATCAAGGGAAATCTCTTCTGGGCCTTCGGCTACAACGTCGCCGCCCTGCCCCTGGCGGCCGCCGGGCTGCTCAACCCCATGATCGCCGGATTCGCGATGGCGTTTTCCTCGGTATTCGTAGTGACAAACAGCCTCAGGCTGCGTACCTTCACAGGACGCACACAAAGTGACGCACGTCACTGAGGTTTGAGGGTAACCATTCGGGCGACCCGCGAGTCTAAGTAGGCGATGCCGAGAACGTCTTGGGGGACGTTCGCGGAATGTCTTGGGGGACGTTCCGGGCAAGCGTTGGCCGGGGCACGTGCACCGGGGAGCTTTGAGCG
This sequence comes from Streptomyces sp. Wb2n-11, assembly GCF_001049855.1. Classification (NCBI taxonomy): domain Bacteria; kingdom Bacillati; phylum Actinomycetota; class Actinomycetes; order Kitasatosporales; family Streptomycetaceae; genus Streptomyces; species Streptomyces sp. Wb2n-11. The sequence continues at coordinate 4,561,560 of NZ_CVPB01000001.1, read as the reverse complement.
GCCCTCCCGTACGTACGCGTCCCGGCAGCCCGCGCAGGGAGTTCGTGCGCCCATCGACACCCGGCCGGATCCCGTGGGGGGAATCCGCTCCGGGAAAAGGGAAGCGCCCCGACCTGCCGACCCGTGGGGGATCGGCAGCGGGGCGCTTTCTGCTTTTCAGCGGGTGGTGCGGGTGACGCGGTGGAGCCGGTCGCGTCAGCGGCCCTCGACCGGGACGAAGTCGCGCAGGACCTCGCCGGTGTAGATCTGGCGCGGGCGGCCGATGCGGGAACCCGGCTCCTTGATCATCTCGTGCCACTGGGCGATCCAGCCCGGGAGACGGCCCAGCGCGAAGAGCACCGTGAACATCTCGGTCGGGAAGCCCATGGCCCGGTAGATCAGGCCGGTGTAGAAGTCGACGTTCGGGTAGAGCTTGCGCTCCACGAAGTAGTCGTCGGCCAGCGCGTGCTCTTCGAGCTTGAGCGCGATGTCGAGCAGCTCGTCGTCCTTGCCCAGGGCGGAGAGAACGTCGTGCGCCGCGGCCTTGATGATCTTCGCCCGGGGGTCGAAGTTCTTGTAGACGCGGTGCCCGAAGCCCATGAGCTTCACGCCGTCTTCCTTGTTCTTCACCTTGCGGATGAAGCTGTCGACGTCGCCGCCCGAAGCCTGGATGCCCTCCAGCATCTCCAGGACGGACTGGTTGGCGCCGCCGTGCAGCGGGCCCCACAGGGCGCTGATGCCGGCGGAGATCGAGGCGAACATGTTCGCCTGCGAGGAGCCGACCAGGCGCACGGTGGACGTCGAACAGTTCTGCTCGTGGTCCGCGTGCAGGATCAGCAGCTTCTCCAGCGCCGCGACCACGACCGGGTCCGGCACGTACTCCTGCGCCGGGACCGAGAAGGTCATGCGCAGGAAGTTCTCGACGTACCCGAGGTCGTTGCTCGGGTAGACGAAGGGGTGGCCGATCGACTTCTTGTACGCGTACGCCGCGATCGTCGGAAGCTTGGCGAGGAGGCGGATCGTCGAAAGGTGACGCTGCTTCTCGTCGAACGGGTTGTGGCTGTCCTGGTAGAAGGTGGACAGCGCGCTGACCACCGACGACAGCATGGCCATCGGGTGCGCGTCACGCGGGAAGCCGTCGAAGAACCGCTTCACGTCCTCGTGCAGCAGCGTGTGCTGGGTGATCTCGTTCTTGAAGGCCGAAAGCTCGTCGACCTTGGGGAGCTCACCGTTGATCAGCAGGTACGCCACCTCGACGAAGGTGGAACCGTCGGCCAGCTGCTCGATGGGGTATCCGCGGTAGCGCAGAATGCCCTGCTCACCGTCGAGGTAGGTGATCGCGGATTTATAGGCGGCCGTGTTGCCGTATCCGCTGTCGAGAGTCACCAGACCGGTCTGAGTCCGGAGCTTCCCGATGTCGAAGCCCTTGTCGCCGACGGTGCTGTCGATCACCGGGTAGGTGTACTCGCCATCGCCGTACCGCAGTACTACAGAGTTGTCGCTCACGTCATCCCTCACCGACGTAGTGCCTCTTCTTCGAGGTGCCCTGACTGTCTCTACCATCCCCCATTTGGCTCAGCAGAGTGCACTCGGGGTCGGCCATTAGGCCCATTCGCGGCACTCAGTGCCGCCAACCTGCTCATCCTGCCCCCTTCGCCCCAGTTCTGGAAGTCCGGGGAGACGTTTGCCATGAACAGTCCCCCTATGGCGCGTTTTACGCCACCGTACGGTTCCTCTCCACCCGTCCGGCGAGCCGGTGATCCAGTGCCGTACACCGCCGACCTGCGGAAACCGTACGGACGGCCTGGCCGATCGCCTTGCGGGAGCCGACCAGCACGACCAGCTTCTTGGCCCGGGTGACCGCGGTGTAGAGCAGATTGCGCTGGAGCATCATCCAGGCCCCGGTGGTGACCGGAATCACCACCGCCGGATATTCGCTGCCCTGCGAGCGGTGGATCGTCACGGCGTACGCGTGCGCCAGCTCGTCCAGCTCGTCGAAGTCGTACGGAACCTCCTCGTCCTCGTCCGTCAGCACCGTCAGGCGCTGGTCGTCGGGGTTGAGCGAGGTGACCACGCCCACGGTGCCGTTGAAGACCCCGTTCTGCCCCTTCTCGTAATTGTTCCGAATCTGGGTCACTTTGTCTCCGACGCGGAAGACCCTGCCTCCGAACCTCTTCTCCGGGAGGTCGGGCCTGGCGGGCGTGATCGCCTGCTGGAGCAGGCCGTTGAGCGCTCCCGCGCCGGCCGGGCCGCGGTGCATCGGGGCCAGCACCTGGATGTCGCGCCTCGGGTCGAGACCGAACTTGGCGGGGATGCGGCGGGCGGCGACGTCCACCGTGACCCGTCCGGCGTCCTCGGTCTCGTCCTCGACGAAGAGGAAAAAGTCCGGAAGGCCCTGGGTGATGGGCTGGACACCGGAGTTGATGCGGTGCGCGTTCGTCACCACGCCCGACTGCCGGGCCTGGCGGAAGATCCGGGTCAGGCGGACGGAGGGAACCGGTCCGCCGTCGGCCAGGAGGTCGCGCAGCACCTCCCCCGCGCCCACCGAGGGCAGCTGGTCCACGTCGCCCACCAGGAGCAGGTGCGCGCCCGGGGCCACGGCCTTCACCAGTTTGTTGGCGAGGAGCAGGTCGAGCATGGACGCCTCGTCGACGACGACCAGGTCGGCGTCGAGGGGACGGTCCTTGTCGTACGCCGCGTCGCCGCCCGGCTTGAGCTCCAGCAGGCGGTGCACGGTGGACGCGTCGGCCCCGGTGAGCTCGGACAGCCGCTTGGCCGCCCGGCCGGTGGGCGCGGCCAGCACCACCTTCGCCTTCTTGGCGCGGGCCAGCTCCACGATGGAGCGGACCGTGAAGGACTTGCCGCAGCCGGGACCGCCGGTGAGCACGGCCACCTTCTCGGTCAGCGCGAGCTTGACGGCCGCCTGCTGTTCGGGCGCCAGATCGGCGCCGGTACGCCCCGCCAGCCACTCCAGCGCCTTGTCCCAGGCCACGTCCCGGAACGCCGGCATCCGGTCCTCGGGGGTGCGCAGGAGGCGCTGGGTCTGCGCGGCGAGGGACACCTCGGCCCGGTGGAAGGGGACGAGGTAGACGGCGGTGACGGGGTCGCCTTCGCCGCCCTCCGGCGGCGGCACCTTCTCCCGTACGACGCCCTCGTCCGCCGCCAGTTCGGCCAGGCAGTCGATGACCAGGCCCGTATCCACCTGGAGCAGCTTCACGGCGTCGCTGATCAGCCGCTCCTCCGGGAGGTAGCAGTGGCCCTGGTCCGTGGACTGCGACAGCGCGTACTGGAGGCCGGCCTTCACGCGCTCGGGGCTGTTGTGCGGGATGCCGACGGACTGGGCGATCCGGTCGGCGGTGAGGAAGCCGATGCCCCAGACGTCGGCGGCCAGCCGGTAGGGCTCGTTCTTCACCACGGAGATCGAGGCGTCGCCGTACTTCTTGTAGATGCGCACCGCGATGGAGGTCGACACCCCCACGCCCTGAAGGAAGATCATGACCTCCTTGATGGCCTTCTGCTCCTCCCAGGCTGCCGCGATCATCCTGGTCCGCTTCGGGCCGAGGCCGGGCACCTCGATCAGCCGCTTCGGGTCGGTCTCGATCACGTCCAGGGTGTCGACGCCGAAGTGCGTGGTGATCCGGTCGGCCATCACGGGACCGATGCCCTTGATCAGCCCGGAGCCGAGGTAGCGGCGGATGCCCTGGATGGTGGCGGGCAGGACGGTCGTGTAGTTCTCGACGGTGAACTGCCTGCCGTACTGGGGGTGCGAGCCCCAGCGGCCCTCCATGCGCAGCGACTCCCCCGGCTGCGCGCCGAGCAGCGAGCCGACCACCGTGAGGAGGTCGTCGGACCCGCGCCCGGTGTCGACGCGGGCGACCGTGTAGCCGCTCTCCTCGTTGGCATACGTGATCCGTTCGAGGACCCCTTCGACGACCGCCGGGACGAACGCTGCTGGACTGGACATGATCCGACGCTACCGCTCCGCACCGACAGCGCCGCAGGGACTGCGGAAAACATCGGCGGCCCTCAGGGGCAGTGGTCCGCCCCTTTGCCGTACCTATCGATTTTCGATAGATTTCCATCGTTGCTCGGTCGAGGGAGAGATGATGGGAAAGCTGACAGTGCTCGCGCTGCGCGCCGTGCTCGTGGTACTGCTCGCCGGCTCGGTGTTCGTGCAGACGGTGATGGTGGCACTGCTGGCCACCGACCTGGAGGAGAGCGGCGGGTCCCTCGCGGAACGGCGCGTCCCGATTCTCGTGATCATGGTCCTGGGCATCGTGGCGGCCCAGGCCGTCCTGGCCTGCGTGTGGCGGCTGGTGACGATGGTGCGACGCGGAACGGTGTTCTCCGACGCCGCCTTCCGGTACGTGCACGTCGTGATCGGCGCGTTCGTGGCGGCCGCCCTCCTGGTGTTCGCGCTCGCGGTCGTCCTGGCGCCGGGCGAAGCCGTCGCCCCGGGCATCGTCCTCCTGCTCTGCGGGGTCGTCGTGGCGGTCCTGGGGGTCGCACTCGTCGTGCTCGTCCTGCGGATGCTGCTCGCCCAGGCCGTCGCGCGCGACACCGAGGCGGCGCGGATGCGGGCCGAGCTGGACGAGGTGATCTGATGCCGATCGCCGTCGACATCGACGTGATGCTGGCCAGGCGGAAGATGTCCGTGGGCGAGCTCGCGGACCGCGTCGGGATCACCCCCGCCAACCTGGCGGTGCTCAAGAACGGCCGCGCCAAGGCGGTGCGCTTCGCGACGCTCGCCGCGCTCTGCGAGGCGCTCGAATGCCAGCCGGGAGACCTGCTGCGCTGGGAGGCCGAGGACCCTGCGGACGGATGACAACGGCCGCCGGGGCCGGTGGTCGGGGCCGGTGCGCCGCGGAAGCACCGCGCTGCCGCACGTCCCCTGAAAGTGCTTGTTCGGGGTCGGCGACAGCACGGGACCGGTCAGGGAGGCTGACGGTTCGTCACTTCCCGTAGTCCGGGGCGGGCCCCGCCGTGCCCAGCCGCGCTCCCCGGCTCTCCGCGACCCGCTTGACGTCCCGCAGCGACTCGCTCAGCCGACTGGCGAGGAAGTGCAGCTCGCCACCGGTCACCCGGCGGTCCGCGAGCAGGTCGGCCGCGTGGCCCAGAAGGTCGTCCGCCATGCCGAGTTGAATGCTCTCGATGCCGTCCGCGACCCGTGACACACGGCCGGCGCCGTCACCCAGGACGTAGCACGGCTTGCCCTGTTCCCCCGTCCAGGGCAGTAGCCGCAACGTGAGCCGATCGCACTGCTCGCCGTTCACGCACCGACCTCCACCCCGTGGAGGGACCGGGGTCCGGCGTCCGCCCCGTGCACGGCGAGCCGCAGCGCGCGCCGCCGCGTCCGCTGCCGCCGCACTTCGGCCAGTTGCCGCTCGTGCACGTCGAGGTGCGGGCGAACCAGCGGGCCGGTCCCCTCGCGCGCAGGGCGTTCGCCGGTGCGGTGGGCGACCGGCCCTCCGACGCAGGCGCAGGCGCAGGCGCAGGGGTACGGGTACGGGTACGCGCGCTCGTACGCACGCGAATCCGTCGGTCGGTGCCCCTCTCTGCCGGAGCGCCGGAACCGCAGCAGCGGTTCGAAGAGGCGAGCGATAAAGTCCGCCATGTCAGCCTGCTTCCTCAGGACGGCCACGCCCCCGGGCCGTCCATCCACGGTCGCGGGGGTCTGACTCGGTCAGTTGGCCACTGACCGTACGGACCGCCCGCGCAGGTGACGGGTAGGACTTCTCCCCCCTTGAAGAGGGGTACAGGTTGTACCCCTCTCTTCGGTCACGCCGCGAGAGGAACCCCCATCCGCGTCGACAAGTGCCGTACGTCGTCACGGACGACGCTGTTGTCGGCCTCGGCCAGTTCGGTCACAGCCGCACGGGCGAAGAGGTTGAAGCGCGCAGTCTCCGGTGAGATGTCCAGCGCCTTCCTGAGCAGATGAACGACCGCGACGTGTTCGCCCTGCATCCTGTAGGCCCGCGCCGACTCGATCATGTGGAATGAGCGCCGGGTGGCCGACGGCATAGTGGAAAGATCAATTCGACCGGCCACCTCCACCGCGTCCCGCCCGCGGACCAGATCGGCGTTCATCGTGATGGCGTAAGCGTCCACCATTCCCCGGCCGAAGATCAGGTAGGGATGCGCGTAGTCGTCCCCGAGTCGCCTTGCGGCGTCGTCCGCGTGATCCCAGAACCGCTCGGCATTTCCACGCTGCCCGACCTTCGCGCAGGACAGTGAGGCAGCAAGATGCAGCAAGCCCCAACGGGCAAGCTCGTCGCGGTCGTTCGCCGGACGAAGGAGGTCTGCGGCCTTCATCGCCAGATCCACCCGTGCTTCGTGCCGCTCCCCCGCGTCACGGAAGACGTGGTTCATGTACCAGGCAGCAGCGGCGATCGCGCGCGGACTGTCCGCATCCTGCGCGGCCGACATGGAGCGGTCACCTGTAAGCAGGACCAATTCCGGCACAGGCTGAAACGACAGGTACAGCTGAGTGAGGTGATAGGTCTCGGCGAGGCCGACCAGGACACGACGCCGATCATCACCGTCCAAGTTGCGTGCGGCGTACTGAAGGTCGGCCAGCAGGTCCGGCAGCAGCACAGCGACCCGCGTGCGGTGGCCGCCGCTGCCGTGCCAGAGCCGCCAAGCCTCCTTCACCCGCGCAAGGAGTTCAGGCGCACTTTCCGGTTCCTCCTCCGCCCGCCCCAAGCTGTACGTAGTCACCGCTTCGCGTACAGCAGGCAGGGCTCCGTGAGCCGCCTTGGCGTAAGTGGCCGCCGACAGGCGCTCGTCCCCGGTCAGCTCCGCGAGATCCTTGACGCCGAGTACGTCGGCCAGTCGTAGCAGCAGCGGTAGGCGAGGGGTCTGCAACCGCCCGTTCTCGATTGCCTTGACCCATTCTGCGGAGCGCCCTACCAGGCCACCGACAACGGCCCGCGTCTGACCGTTCCGCTCACGGGTGCGGCGTACCCGCTGGCCGAAGGTGGGGGTGTGGTCCGGTGAAGTGCTGTCAACATGAACAGACATGCCGGTCTCCGTTCTGACTCGCAGTAGTCAAAACGGTACTCCCCGCCGGTGACAGCCGCGGCACGGTCGGCAGACCGGGAGTTCCGCCTCCTGCGGACCGGATCGGCCCAAACGGCTCGGCCAGTCGACGCGGGCGACTGCGTGACCGCTCTCTTCGTTGACGTACGCGATCCGTTCGAGGGCTCCTTCGACAACCGCCGGGACGAACGCTGCTGGACTGGAATAATCCGACGCCACCCCTCCGCACCGACAGCGCCGCAGGGACTGTGGAGTGCGCCGGTAAGGCAAAAGAACCCTGACTCTGGCCCGTGAGCCACTAACATTTCAATGTGACTGATATCACTACTGTTGGCCGGACAGCTTCGAGTGCGGCACGCACCGGCTGGTTCGTCTGGAGGATTTTCAAGCAACGCCTCTGGTATTACCACTTGAGGTACCAAGCTGTGGCGAGCGCCCTGTGGATGCCGGGTGACGCCAGCCAACCGACTCCGCCCCACGTCAACGAGGCGGCGCTCCGTATGTGCGAAATCCTCGATTCCATCGCCATTCCCATGGAGGTGGAGGACGGTCTCCTCAATAAGTGGGGGCGTTGGATCCGGGAGAAAATCACCCGCGGTGTCCGGTACCCCCTCCACGATGGCCCTTACTGCCATACCTACTATGACCGGCTGCACAGTTGGGCTGAGGCTACGGCGAAGAGCGAGGCAGGGAACGCGGCTCTGGACTACGCGGGCTTTCCGCCAGGAGAGGACCGCGCCCGCCTCTTCGCGAACAGGGTGGTGGCCAAGACATCTGGTCTGCTCCTCAGTCACGATCTGCCCGATTCTCTCAATCGGCTTCGCGAGAAGATGGCAACGGAAGTACACCGAAGTACTTCATGGAAGGAAGAGGCGGCCACCTACCGGCGATTCATGACGATTGCCCGCGCGACCGGTGCCGGTGTCGCCTCGACCCTGGTGTTCGACGTGGGGTTCGGCCAGGAGCTCTCCAACTCGCTCACTATGGGCGGCCTGGCGGCTGCCTCCACAGCCACCGCAGGAATCACCAGTGGCGGCTTCGGGGGGCTCACCGGTCAGATGAAGGCAGCGCGGCGACAGGTCCGTGCCTGGCTCACCAGCCTGCCCCTCTGGCTCATTCGGTACGTAACGTGGGCGGACGGGGCAGTGCCTGAGCGGAGCGCAGGAGACCTGCATGGGCTCATCAGCATCGTCAACGCGATCAGAGCAAACGAGGCCACACTTCAGCTGCCGGATCTCGACGAAGGGATCGAAAACACCTGGCTCGCCTGATCGAGGTCGCAAACCGAGTGGGCGACCGGGACCTCGAGACAGCGTTGATGGATCTACAGACCGCGCTTACCTACGATTCGGCGCAGATCCTCAACTCGCTGACTGCTTTGATCACACTGGTCAACAAAGCGTCCACTCCTTCCAAACCCGACCCTGATGGTCGCTCGCTCGGAATGCCACCATCAGACAATCTCCCCCATCAACGACGACAGAGATCGCTGCCGCACGAGCCGCAACAAGGCTGACGAGCGCGTACACCAACTCCCCTGGCAGGTCCGGGTACGGCTTGGGAATGAAATATGCGAAGACCCCGCGCTGTCGCGCTTACCTGGATGCAGGAGTGGCGACAACGCGGGACTGTCAGGCGGTTTGAGGGTTCGTCACTTGTCGGTGCCCGGTGCGCGGCGCGGCGACGGACCGCTGTCCGGGGCGGGCCCCGCCGTGCCCAGCCGCGCTCCCCGGCTCTCCGCGACCCGCTTGACGTCCCGCAGCGACTCGCTCAGCCGACTGGCGAGGAAGTGCAGCTCGCCACCGGTCACCCGGCGGTCCGCGAGCAGGTCGGCCGCGTGGCCCAGAAGGTCGTCCGCCATGCCGAGTTGAATGCTCTCGATGCCGTCCGCGACCCGTGACACACGGCCGGCGCCGTCACCCAGGACGTAGCACGGCTTGCCCTGTTCCCCCGTCCAGGGCAGTAGCCGCAACGTGAGCCGATCGCACTGCTCGCCGTTCACGCGCCGACCTCCACCCCGTGGAGGGACCGGGGTCCGGCGTCCGCCCCGTGCACGGCGAGCCGCAGCGCGCGCCGCCGCGTCCGCTGCCGCCGCACTTCGGCCAGTTGCCGCTCGTGCACGTCGAGGTGCGGGCGGACCAGCGGGCCGGTCCCCTCGCGCGCAGGGCGTTCGCCGGTGCGGTGGGCGACCGGCCCTCCGACGCAGGCGCAGGCGCAGGCGCAGGGGTACGGGTACGGGTACGCGCGCTCGTACGCACGCGAATCCGTCGGTCGGTGCCCCTCTCTGCCGGAGCGCCGGAACCGCAGCAGCGGTTCGAAGAGGCGAGCGATAAAGTCCGCCATGTCAGCCTGCTTTCCTCAGGTCGGCCGCGCCCCCGGGCCGCGCCCAACGCGGTCGCGGGAGTCTTCTCACTGGCGGGCGAGTCCCGTCGCCGGGGCTCGCACTGCGCCAGGAGAGCAACGCTAGGGAGAGCCGTAACCAGCAGCAATGGCACTTCGGACGGAGGTCGGGCGGAAGTGCCACACACCGTCACACGGGCATGCCCACGGCATCAGCAAGGCTGCGCATCTCAGGAGTGAGCGTCCGGCGCCGTGCAAGGATCCCGCTCACGATGTCCTGGGCATAGCGCTGCTTGGGAAACCACTGGGGCGCGGTGGCCCGGAGGCCGGCCAGGATGTCAACGGCTTCCGCGTACTGCCGTGTACGGGCATGGGCATTCGCCACGTCCAAGAGGTGCCGGTTGCGATTGTTCGAGGTCGGGCGCAGGCCGTGCACCGGTACATTCGCCGCCAGCTTGAGCACCAGGTCGGGACGGTCCACCACCATCGCGTTCTCAGCCCGCTTGAGCGCTACGGTCACAGGGCCGAACGCTTGCAGGAAGTTCCCCTCGGGCGTGTACTCCCGCCCCAGGGCAACCGCCGCAGCGTGTGCCAGCCGGATGGCGTCCTCCGCCTCGCCGGGCCGGTTGTCCCGTACCGCGGCGGCAGACATCCTCAGCAGCAGCCACCCCCAGGCGCTCAGCTCAGCGGGCGTGGCACGGGAGAGCCGAGGCTCCACTTCGTCAGCCCACCGAGACGCCAGATCACGCGCTTCGCCCAGTCGGCCACGCCGGAGCAGGAGCCAGCACGTGATGCTGGCTGTCGCTGCACTGTGGAGCCGGTCGGACGACTCGTCCATCGACCGCTCCAGTGCTGCTTCCGCCGCGTCGAACTGACGCATCTGAGTCAGTAGCCAACCGGTGAGCTGCAAAATCCGCGCACGGACGGCACGCCCCTCGGGATCACTCCGCACCAGGGCTTCGGCATCCCGCAACAGCGAAGGCAGGATCGTGCTCAGCTCCACGAAACGGTCACCCGAAAACAACGGCATCGCGGCGTCCAGTGCCTGGCGCACCCCGGCGGTGGTCGGTGGCTCGTCCACGGTGTCGACCACTGACGAGGTCAGAAGCGCCCGGCGCAAGGGCTTCCACTGGGCGTCCGCATCGACGACATCGTCCTCGGCACGGGAAGCAACCACGAGTTGAGTGGTCGGCACCCGCAGCGCCGCCGCCAGCCGCCGCACGGTCTCCAGCCGCGCGTCCTCCCGCTCCCCCTGCTCCAGCTTTCGGATCAGGGACAGCGAGACACCTGATTCGTTCGCGAGCTCGCGCTGTGACAGGCCCCGGCGTTTGCGGACTTCGCGGAGCCGCTCCCCAACATTGGCACCCATGAAATTGAGCGTACGCCCGGAGACGAATCACGGGCGTCAGAGTTCCCGGAACCACCCATCGGGGCGCGCTCGTCGACGCGGGGAAACCAAGGAGGCCCGGTCCGTCGACCGGGCTCCTCAGATCCCCCTCCGCAACAGGTCTTCCCGAATCCCCCCGGATCCCTCCCCGGAAGCCCTGATGCCAAGTACGACCCGCAAGGTGGCGGAAGGGTTGCACGGCGGACCGAAGAAATTTGATTACGGCACGAGGCGACCGCGAAGTGATCGCGTCCGCAGCGTTTCGGTCACGAAGGAAGGACGTGCGTGACGTAGCGGTCGGCCACCTCTGCCAGGACTTCCGTGCCGTCCCGGGCCCAGAGGGTCTCGTTGAAGATCTCCACCTCGACCGGCCCCATGTAGCCGGCCGCGTCCACCAGGGCGTGGAAGCGGCGGAAGTCGACCGCGCCGTCGCCCAGCTGCCCCCGGCCCAGCAGGACGCCGGCGGGCAGCGGAGTGATCCAGTCCGCCAGCTGGAACGCGGCGATGCGCTCGCCCGCGCGGGCGATGCCGTCCGCGACGCGGTCGTCCCACCACAGGTGGTACGTGTCGACGACCACGCCCACCTGGTCCGCCGGGAAGCGTTCCGCGAGGTCGAGCGCCTGGTCCAGGGTCGAGACCACGCAGCGGTCCGAGGCGAACATCGGGTGCAGCGGCTCGATGGCCAGGCGTACGCCCCGTTCGGCGGCGTACGGCGCGAGTTCGGCCAGCGCGTCCGCGATGCGCTCGCGGGCGGCGTGCAGGTCGCGGCTGCCGGGCGGGAGGCCGCCGGAGACCAGGACCAGGGTGGCGGTGCCGAGTGCGGCGGCCTCGTCGACGGCCCGGCGGTTGTCGGCCAGGGCCGAGGCGCGGTCGGCGTCGCCGACGCCCGTGAGGAAGCCGCCCCGGCACAGGCTGGTGACGGTCAGGCCCGCGTCCCGCATCAGGCGGGCGGCGCGCTCGACGCCGTACTCCTGGACCGGTGCGCGCCACAGGCCCACGCCGGGGACGCCCGCCTTCGCGCAGCCCTCGGCCAGCTCGGGCAGCGACCACTGCTTGATGGTCTCCTGATTGAGGGAGAGCCGGGAGAGGTCACTCACTGGACTCACTGAACTCACTGGTCTACTCCGTGCAGGGTGAGGAAGGTCTTCATACGGTCCTCGGCGAGGTGCGGGTCCGGGAACAGGCCCAGGCCGTCGGCCAGTTCGTACGCCCGGGAGAAGTGGGGCAGCGAGCGGGCCGAGTGGAGGCCGCCGACCATCGTGAAGTGCGACTGGTGGCCCGCCAGCCAGGCGAGGAAGACGACGCCCGTCTTGTAGAAGCGGGTCGGGGGCTCGAAGAGGTGGCGGGACAGCTCGACCGTGGGGTCGAGGAGCTCGCGGAACTTCTTCGTGTCGCCCGTGTCGAGGGTGCGGACCGCTTCCGCCGCCAGTGGGCCCAGCGGGTCGAAGATGCCCAGCAGCGCGTGGCTGAAGCCGTGGTCGTCGCCCGCGATCAGTTCGGGGTAGTTGAAGTCGTCGCCCGTGTAGCAGCGCACGCCCTTCGGCAGGCGGCGGCGCAGGTCGATCTCGCGCTGGGCGTCCAGGAGCGAGATCTTGATGCCGTCGACCTTGTCGGGGTGCGCGGCGATGACCTCCAGGAAGGTGTCCGTGGCGGCGTCCAGGTCCGTGCTGCCCCAGTAGCCTTCGAGTGCCGGGTCGAACATCGGGCCCAGCCAGTGCAGGATCACCGGCTCGGCCGCCTGGCGCAGGAGGTGGCCGTACGCCGCCAGGTAGTCCTCCGGGCCCCGGGCGGCCGCCGCCAGGGCCCGTGACGCCATGAGGATGGCGCGGGCGCCGGTCGACTCGACCAGGGCGAGCTGCTCCTCGTACGCGGCCGTGACGTCCGGGAGGGCGTGGGTGACGCCGGCGGCGAGCTGGTCGGTGCCCACGCCGCAGGCGATCGCGCCGCCGGCCGCCCTGGCCTCGGCGGCCGAGCGGACGATGAGCTCGCTCGCCCCCGCCCAGTCGAGGCCCATGCCGCGCTGCGCCGTGTCCATCGCCTCGGCCACGCCCAGGCCGTGCGACCACAGGTGGCGGCGGAAGGCGAGGGTGGCGTCCCAGTCGATCGCGGCGGGCGCGTCGGGCGACACGTCGGCGTACGGGTCGGCCACCACGTGCGCCGCCGAGTAGACCGTGCGGGAGGTGAGGGGGGCGCCGTGGGGTGCGAGGGCGAAGGGCTCGGTGCGGGGTTCGTAGGCGCGGTGTCCGTGCGCGCCGTGCGGGAGGTTGACCGTCACAGCGACAGCTCCGGCACGTCGCGGCGGCGGCCCTCGGCGGACGCCTCGAGGCCGAGCTCCGCGAGCTGGACGCCGCGCGCGCCGGCGAGGAGGTCCCAGGTGTACGGCTCGTCGAGCGCGACGTGGCGCAGGAACAGCTCCCACTGGGCCTTGAAGCCGTTGTCGTACGTGTCGTTGTCGGGGACCTCCTGCCACTGGTCGCGGAAGGAGTGCGTGACCGGCAGGTCCGGGTTCCAGACCGGCTTGGGGGTCGCGCTGCGGTGCTGCACGCGGCAGTTGCGCAGGCCGGCGACGGCGGAGCCGTGCGTTCCGTCCACCTGGAACTCGACGAGTTCGTCGCGGTTGACGCGGACCGCCCAGGAGGAGTTGATCTGGGCCACCGCGCCGCCCTCCAGCTGGAAGATGCCGTACGCCGCGTCGTCGGCGGTGGCGGCGTACGGCTTGCCCTGCTCGTCCCAGCGCTGCGGGATGTGCGTCGTGACGTGCGCCTGGACGGTCGTGACGCGGCCGAACAGCTCGTGCAGTACGTACTCCCAGTGCGGGAACATGTCGACGACGATGCCGCCGCCGTCCTCCGCGCGGTAGTTCCAGGAGGGGCGCTGGGCTTCCTGCCAGTCGCCCTCGAAGACCCAGTAGCCGAACTCCCCGCGGACGGAGAGGATCTCGCCGAAGAAGCCGCCGTCGATCAGGCGCTTCAGCTTGAGCAGGCCCGGGAGGAAGATCTTGTCCTGTACGACGCCGTGCTTGATGCCGGCGTCACGGGCGAGGCGGGCCAGGTCCAGGGCGGCGTCGAGGCCGGTGGCCGTGGGCTTCTCCGTGTAGACGTGCTTGCCGGCGGCGATCGCCTTCCTGATGGCCTCCTCGCGGGCCGAGGTGACCTGCGCGTCGAAGTAGATGTCGACCGTCTCGTCGGCGAGGACGGCGTCGAGGTCCGTGGACCACTCGGTGAGGCCGTGGCGTTCGGCCATCTCCTTGAGCGCGTGTTCGCGGCGGCCCACCAGGACCGGCTCGGGCCACAAGGCCGTGCCGTCGCCGAGGTCCAGGCCGCCCTGCTCGCGGATGGCGAGGATCGAGCGGACGAGGTGCTGGCGGTACCCCATCCGGCCCGTGACGCCGTTCATGGCGATGCGCACTGTCCTGCGTGTCACGAAAGTTCCCTCCGTACGACCATAGCAAGCGCTTTCTATGCGCTATGAAGCTAGCCTGCGGACAGCTGCTCGTACAAGACCCGGAGGACGACCAGATGACAGTGACCTTGGCGGACGTGGCGGCCCGCGCCCAGGTGTCGCCGGCCACCGTCTCCCGTGTGCTCAACGGCAACTACCCGGTCGCCGCCGCCACCAGGGAGCGGGTGCTGCGCGCGGTCGACGATCTCGACTACGTACTGAACGGGCCGGCCAGCGCGCTCGCCGCGGCCACGTCGGATCTCGTGGGGATCCTGGTGAACGACATCGCCGACCCGTTCTTCGGGATCATGGCCGGGGCGGCCCAGTCGCAGATCGGCGGGACGGAAGGGGACGGCACCGGCGCGGGGCGGGCGGGGAGCGAGAAACTCGCGATCGTCTGCAACACGGGAGGATCGCCGGAGCGGGAACTCACGTACCTGACGCTGCTGCAACGCCAGCGGGCGGCCGCGGTGATCCTGACCGGGGGCGCGATCGAGGACCCCGGGCACTCGGCGGCGGTCGCGGCGAAGCTCACGAAGCTGGCGGACGGGGGTGCGCGGGTGGTGCTGTGCGGGCGGCCGCCGCTGTCGGGGGACGGCGAGTCGGTGGTGGCCGCGCTGACGTTCGACAACCGGGGCGGGGCGCGGCGGCTCACCGAGCATCTGCTGGCGCTGGGGCACCGGAGGATCGGGTACGTCGCCGGGCCGGTGGAGCGTACGACCACGCGGCACCGGCTGGAGGGGCACCGGGAGGCGCTGGCCGAGGCCGGCGTCCCCGACGAGGGCGAGCTGACGGTGCACGGGCCGTACGACCGGCGGTCCGGGTACGACGCGACGCTGGAACTCCTGCGGCGGGATCCGGGGTTGACGGCCGTGGTCGCCGCGAACGACACGGTGGCGCTGGGGGCGTGCGCGGCGCTGCGCGACCGGGGGCTCCGCATCCCGGACGACGTGTCGGTGGCGGGCTTCGACGACCTCCCGTTCTCGGTGGACACGGTGCCCGCGCTGACGACCGTGCGGCTGCCGCTGTACGAGGCGGGGGCGCGAGCGGGCCGGCTGGCTACGGGGCGGGAGGCGCCGCCGCCGGGGGGTGTCGCTTCGGTGGCGGCGGAGCTGATGGTGCGGGGATCCACGGGGGCGTTGCGGGGCTGAGGTCGGGGGGGAAGACGCGGGCTGGGCGGGTGTGGCCGGCGCCGCGGGAGCGGGCCGTGGGTGTGGCCGGCGCCGTGGGGCCGGGCCGGGGCGGGCCGGTGGACAGCCCTCGGGCCGTCGGCCGGGGGTCCGGGGGGCGCCCCCGGGCAGGCACAGCACGTCCCGAACACCACCCCCTGCGCGGCCCGCCCCCTCGCGCCGGTGGGTGGTGGCCTGCGGGCGCCGTGCGTCCCGGGGGGTGCGGTGCCGGCCCCGCGCGGCCCGCCTGCTCGCGCCGGTCGCGGTCAGGGTGTGGTCAGTACGTCCGCCACCTGGGTGAAGAAGCGTGCGTGCGCCGCGTGGCTGGCCGGGAGTTCCGGGTTCCAGGGGATCACGCGCGCGTCGCCCAGGCGGGCCGCGTCGAGGGGGGTCGCGTTGGCGCGGGTGTCCGCCAGGACGATCTGCGGGGCGAGCGAAGCGGCTTCGGGCCAGCCGACGGTGGACCAGTTCGCGCCGCTCCCGGCGGGCGGGTCCGTCAGCCGTACGCCCAGTCCGGCGAGGGCGCGCAGGTCGGGCCAGGAGTGGGGGCGGGCGAGGTGGACCTGGTCGCCGGCCGGGGAGAGGGCCAGGACGCGGGGTGCGTCGCCCGTCGCGGCGGTACGCAGCCGCTCGCGCGCCGCGTCCAGGGCGACCGGGGGCTCCGCACCGCCGAGCGAGGCCGCGAGGGCGGCGAAGCGTCCCCGGATCCCGTCGAGCGAACGCCCCTGCCCGACGTCGAGGACCACGACCGGTATCTGGGCTTCCAGGTGCTTGGCCGCGGCCGGCTCGATTCCGTAGACCTGGCCGCCCCCGTAACTGACGGCCACGACGAGGTCGGCCCCGGAGGAGAGGACGCGGTCGGGGTCGAGCGAGCCGCCCGCGCCGAAGTAGGTGACCTCACCGAGCGGGAGCCGGCCGGACTTGGCGCGGTCGGGCGCGGGGCCGTCGTGGTACGAACCGAAGATGCCCAGGGGAAGGAGGCCGTGGTCCCAGAGGGTCGCGCCCGCCTGTATGTAGGCCACGACCCCGGTGGGCCACCGGGAGGCCGACGACACCTGTCCGCGGTCGTCGCCGAACTGCCATATCGCTGCTGCTTCAGTCATGGGCGAGTCCTGCCCCGCCGGAAGCCGCCGGAAGCTTCCGTGCGCCGCCCGGCGGGGCGTGCGGCCACCGGTTCCGCTTACGGGGCGGACTACCGGGAAGTCGTGATGGGGACGAAATGATGTGCTGGCAGCCGCACCGCTCGTACGGACCGAAGGAAGGAACACCACAGTGAAGTACGCCTTCTCCACCCTCGGGGTGCCGGGCATGCCGATGAGCGAGGTCGTACGGCTGGCCGCCGGGACCGGTTACGACGGCGTGGAACTGCGCGCGCACCCCGAGGAGCCGGTCCATCCGGGCATCGGCGCAAAGGCGCGGAGGGACGTCGTCGAACAGTTCGAACGCGCGGGTGTCGAGATCCTGGCGGTGGCGGGGTACACCCGGGTGGCGGCCCCCGGCGAGGACGAGCCCGTGTACGAGGAGCTCCGCGCCCTGCTGGCCCTCGCGCACGACCTGGGCGCGCCGTACGTCCGCGTCTTCCCCGGCGGCGGCGACGGACAGAGCCAGGAGGATGCGGACGCGACGGCGGCCCGGCGGCTGGGCCTGGCGGCGGAGACGGCGGCCGGCCTGGGCGTGCGGATCCTGCTGGAGACGCACGACTCGCACCGCACCGGCGCGGCGGCCTCGCGCGTTCTGGGGCCGGTGGGGCACAAGAACGCGGGCGCGCTGTGGGACGTGATGCACACCTGGCTGGGCGGCGAGACCCCGGCGGCGGCCCACGCCGTACTGGCTCCGCACCTCGGCTACACCCAGGTCAAGGACATCGCGTCGGCCGACGACACGACCCCGCTGGCGCTGGGTGCGGGCGTGCTGCCGCTGGGCGAGTGCCTCGCGCTGCTCGACGACGACGGGTGGGTGTGCTGGGAGTACGAGAAGCGCTGGTACCCGGCGGCGGCGGACCTGCCGGGGCTGCTGGCGGACGGGCGGGCGTACCTGCGGGGCTTGCTGGACTGACCGGTGGGCGTGCGGGGGGGGGCTGAGGGGGTTCCGGCCGCCCCGCCCGTCCCCTCCGCACCGTTTCCGTGAGATCTCCGTACCGGGGAACCCGCAGCGAACCGCCTCCGTCCAACCGGCGTACTGCCGGTGAGTCTTCGCGGAGCGGTGTCGGCACTCGCTGACCGCCCCCTCTCCAGCCGCCCGCGGCCGGCAGCACAGCCGCCACTGGTGCGCCCCCTCCGCATGCGCCAGTGGCGGCTCCCCCTCCCCGTTCGGCCCCTTCGCCGCGTCCCGTATGCGACACGGGCTCCTTTGTGCTGCCGCACCCTTGACCTGGCAGTTAGTTTCCGGATATCCGTGACTCCTTGGAAGTTTCCTTCAACTCCGTTGTCGGGTACGGCCGTAAGGAGTTCACGTGCACCATCACCGCACCTCCAGACGCACCCTGCTCAGCGCGACCGCCGCCGCAGTGGCCGCGGCCGCCATCACCACCACGCCGGCCATAGCCGCAGGTGAGGAGTCCACGAGGAGACCCGCCCGAGACCGCCTCAAGCGCCTCGTCTCCCGGATGAGCCTGGAGGAGAAGGTCGGCCAGCTCTTCGTGACGCGGGTGTACGGGCACTCCGCGACCGAGCCCGACCAGGTCGACATCGACCTCAATCTGAAGGAGACGGGGGTCAGGACCGCCGCCGAACTCGTCGCGAAGTACCACGTCGGCGGCATCATCTACTTCACCTGGGCGCACAACACCCGTGATCCCCATCAGATCGCCGGTCTGTCGAACGGGATCCAGCGGGCCGGGCTCGCGCAGGACACCCCCGTCCCCCTCCTCATCTCCACCGACCAGGAGCACGGCATCGTCGCCCGCGTCGGCAGGCCCGCGACCCTCGTGCCGGGGGCGATGGCGCTCGGGGCCGGCGGCTCGCACGCCGACGCGCGGAAGGCGGCGCAGATCGCGGGGGCCGAGCTGGCCGCCATGGGCATCGTGCAGAACTACGCGCCCGTCGCGGACGTCAACGTCAACCCCGCCAACCCCGTCATCGGCGTACGGTCCTTCGGGTCCGATCCGCAAGCCGTCGCCGGGATGGTCGCCGCGCAGGTCAAGGGGTACCAGGGCGCCGGGATCGCCGCGACCTCCAAGCACTTCCCCGGGCACGGCGACACCAAGGACGACAGCCACTACTCCCTCCCGACGATCCGTCACACCGCCGAGCAGTGGGAGGAGCTGGACGCCCCGCCGTTCCGTGCCGCCATCGCCGCCGGCATCGACTCGATCATGACCGCCCACATCGTCGTACCGGCCCTCGATCCGGCCGAGGACCCGGCGACGCTCTCCAAGCCGATCCTGACCGGGGTCCTGCGCGAGCGGCTGGGGTACGACGGGGTCGTGGTGACCGACTCCCTCGCCATGGCGGGCGTACGCCAGAAGTACGGCGACGACCGGGTGCCCGTCCTCGCGCTCCTCGCCGGGTGCGACCAGCTGCTGAATCCGCCGGACCTGCCCACCGCCTGGAACGCCGTCCTCAAGGCCGTGCGGGACGGGGAGATCGGCATGGCGCGGATCGAGGAGTCGGTCCTGCGGATCCTGCTCCTCAAGGACAAGCTGGGGCTCTTCCGCTCCCCTTACGCCTCCCTCGAGGAGATCGACCGGACCGTGGGCGTGCGGGCGCACCTCGCGGCGGCGGACAGGATCGCCGAGAAGACGACCACCCTGCTCGCCAACGAGGGCCGGCTGCTGCCGCTCAGCCGCCGTGCGCACAAGAACGTGCTGGTGGTCGGGGCCGACCCCGCGTCGCCCTCCGGTACCACCGGGCCGCCCACCACCGTCGTCGCCGGAGCCCTGACCGGACTCGGCTTCACCGCCACGGCCCTGTCCACCGGGATCACCCCGACCCGGGCGAAGATCGACGAGGCGGTGGCGGCGGCCAGGGGCAAGGACGTGGTGGTCGTGGGGACGTACAACGTCTCGGCGACCAGTCCGCAGCGCACGCTCGTCCGCGAGCTGGCGGCGACCGGGGTGCCCGTCGTCACTCTGGCCATCCGCAATCCGTACGACATCGCCCAGCTCGACGGGACGGGGCTGCGTGCGAGCGTCGCGGCGTACTCGTGGACCGATGTCGAACTGCGCGCGGCGGTGCGGGTCATCGCGGGCCGTGCCCGGCCCGGAGGGAAGCTGCCCGTTCCGGTGCAGCGGGCGGACGATCCGGCGAAGGTGCTGTATCCGGTCGGGTACGGGCTGACGTACTAGGCGTACGCGCCGTACGCCGGACCGCCGGCGCACCACCACCAGGTGGCGCAAAGCCCCCCGCACGTCCGGCGCGTGCCCGCCGGAGACACGGCTCTCCGTCCTCCTGGGCGGAGAGAAGGCGGTGGGCCGCGCCCGCCGGGTGTGAGTCTTCGTCACATCCGGCGGGCGCGGCCGGACGCGTTACGGGCGCAGGGTCTGCCGCTGCTCCATACCGCGCTTGTCGAGCTTCGCGTCGTACGGCGCCAGCGGCTTCGCCTTCGACGGGTCCGCCTGGACGGCGGCCGGGGCCACACCCGCCCATTCGAGGATCGCGGCGGTCGCCTTCGCCTTCTGCTCGGGGACCAGGCCCGCGACGTTGGCGCCGTGGTTGGCGCCGGGCGCGGTGAAGACGTAGGAGTCGCGCGCGCCCTTGCCGAGGCGGAACGGCTCGGCGCTCCACGGGTCGTTCTGCCCGTTCACGAACAGCATCCGCGTGGCGTTGTGCCGCACCCAGCCGTCCACGTCGCGCATGACGCGCGGGTCGAACCTCATCGGGATGTCGCGCGGCACGTAGACGCGCGGCTGGAAGAAGTCCGGGCCGTACTTCATGAGGCCGTCGAGGTGCGGGTACTCCACCTGCGGCGCGCCCAGCTGGGTGCCCGCCTGGTAGTAGTACGGCGTGTACGTCGCCAGGCTCTGGTCGCTGTACGCGGCGAAGCCGGAGATCTGGTCGACGTAGTCGTAGAGGACCTGGTCGGAGGAGTCGGCGGCGGGCACGTCCGCGCAGTCGCTCTCCTTGCTGTACTGCCAGAAGGCCCACACGAAGTCCAGGACCGTCGACTCGTACGCCTTGTCCAGGCTGCCGACGGTCTCGAAGGTGGCGTTCTCGGCGTCCGCCCACTCCTTGAGCTTCGCGGTCAGCGGACCGCGCCGCTCGAGTGCCTCGCGCTGCACGGCGTTCAGCGCGTCGCGGCACTCCTTGGTGCCGACACCGCGGAAGAAGCGGTCGTACGCCGAATCCTCCTTGTTCACCACGTCGTTGGGAGCGACGTACGCGACGACGCCGTCCATGTCGCGCGGGTAGAAGCGCTCGTAGTACGTCGCGGTCATGCCGCCCTTGGAACCGCCGGTGGAGAGCCACTTCTTGGAGTAGATCTTCTTCAGCGCGGTGAAGATGCGGTGCTGGTCGCTCGCGGCCTGCTTGATGTCGAGTTTCGACCAGTCGGCGGGCGACGGCCGGGACGGAGTGAAGAAGCGGTACTCCATCGACACCTGGTTGCCGTCGATGATCTGCGTCGGCTCGCTGCGGCGCGGTGTCGTCGAGACGTTGTAGCCGCTGGTGAAGAAGACCGTCGGGCGGTCGACGTCCTTGTGCAGCAAGGTGACGCGCTGCTTGAACGTGCCCTTGGACGGGTGCCGGTGGTCGACCGGCTGGGTGTAGTTCAGTACGAAATAGCGGTAGCCGGTGTACGGCTTCTCCTCGACCAGGCTCATGCCCGGTATCGCGAGGATCCGCTCCTTGATGTCCTGGATGTCCTGCTCGGTGCTGCCCGGCCCGGCGGTGGTGGCCGCCCCGGCCGGTGCGCCGCTGAGCCCGACGGTGCCTATGAGCACCGCGGCCGACAGCAGCGATCTGAGCGCCTTGCGCATTCGCCCTCCCCTGTTCAGTCACAGACGACGGGGCGAACCTAGCCGGGCAACTCCCGTATCACCAGCCTCAGCAGAGAATCCAGCCGGTGGACGCCTTCCTGGTGCCGACCGAACCGTGCGCCCGCACGCAGCGGTTGAGGGCGTAGACCGTCACCGGTCCCGCGCGGTGGGTGAACCGGCCGCTGTCCTTGGCGGCCCGGCTGCCGCGCGCCTGGATGGTGACGGACATGCTCTGCCGTGCGCCGGGCCGCTTGGCGACCGTGACGGCGCAGGCGTAGCGGCGGCTCTTGTAGACGCGCAGCTCACCGGTGGCGAAGGCGACCGTCTTGACCTTGCGGCCGGAGCAGGCCGCGACCGCCTCGGCGCTCCCGGTGCCGGGGCCCGTGAGGGTCAGTCCCGCCACCGCGACCGCCACGGCAAGCCCGTACATCAGGTGTTTCCTCATCGCCCCACCGAACACTCGCGCCCTCTTCCTCGTGAGCGTACGCACACACGTGCGTACGGACGCCCGAGGGGGGTGGCTCGGTTGCGGGCGGCGCGAGGGAGATCCGGGACGCCGCGGCGGGTGGCGACCCGCCGTGCTCAGACCGCCGCCGGCTCGTCCTCGCCGACGAACGTGCGCCACAGCCGGGCGTACGTCCCGTCCAGGGCCAGCAGTTCGTCGTGCGTGCCGTCCTCGACGACCCGGCCGCGGTCCATGACCACGACCCGGTCGGCCCGCGCCGCCGTCGTCAGGCGGTGCGCGACGACCAGGGTGGTGCGGCGGCCGGTGAGCCGGTCCGTGGCCTGGTTGACCTGGGCCTCGGTGGCGAGGTCCAGGGCGGCGGTCGCCTCGTCGAGGAGCAGGACGTCCGGGTCGACGAGTTCGGCGCGGGCGAGCGCGATGAGCTGGCGCTGGCCCGCGGAGAGGTTGCGGCCGCGTTCGGCGACCTCGTGCAGGTAGCCGCCCTCGAGGGTGGCGATCATCTCGTGCGCGCCGACCGCGCGGGCCGCCGCCTCGACCTCGGCGTCGGTGGCGTCGCGCCGCCCGTAGGCGATGGCGTCGCGGACCGTGCCCGCGAAGAGGTACGCCTCCTGCGGTACGACGCCGAGGCGGTGCCGGTACGCCGTGATGTCCAGGTCGCGCAGATCGGTGCCGTCGGCCGTGACGCGCCCCGAGGTCGGGTCGTAGAAGCGGGCGACGAGCTTGACCACGGTGGACTTGCCCGCGCCGGTCTCGCCGACGAAGGCGACCGTCTGGCCGGCCGGGATGCGCAGGTCGATCCCGCTGAGTGCCTCTTCGGGTTCGTCGGCGGTCCCGTACTGGAAGCGCACGTCCTCGAAGGCGATCTCGCCGCGCAGCGACAGGACGTCCTTCGGCCGCTCGGCGGCGGCGGTCGACGTGGGTTCCCGCAGGAGCTCCTGAATGCGCCTCAGGGAGACGGTGGCCTGCTGGTACCCGTCGAAGACCTGCGAGAGCTGCTGCACGGGCGCGAAGAACAGGTCGATGTAGAGGAGGTACGCGACGAGCGCACCGGCGGTGAGCGTGCCCGCCTCCACCCGCCCCGCGCCGACGATCAGCACCGCGGCGGCGGCGACCGACGACAGCAGCTGGACGAACGGGAAGTAGACGGAGATCAGCCACTGGCCGCGCACGCGCGCCTCGCGGTAGCTGTCGCTGCGCTCAGCGAACCGCTCGGCGCCGGTGCGCTCGCGCCGGAACGCCTGGACGATGCGCAGGCCGGACACCGACTCCTGGAGGTCGGCGTTGACGGCACCCACCCGGTCGCGCGCCAGCTCGTACGCCCTGACGCTCGACTTCCGGAAGAAGTACGTGCCGATGACCAGCACCGGCAGCGTCGCGAAGACCACCAGGGCCAGCTGCACGTCGATGACGAGGAGCGCGACCATGATGCCGAAGAAGGTGACGAGGGAGACGAAGGCGGTGACGAGACCGGTCTGGAGGAACGTCGACAGGGCGTCGACGTCCGTCGTCATGCGGGTCATGATGCGGCCGGTCAGCTCGCGCTCGTAGTAGTCGAGACCGAGGCGCTGGAGCTGGGCGAAGATCTTGAGCCGGAGCGCGTAGAGCACGCGCTCGCCGGTCCGGCCGGTCATCCGCATCTCGGCGGTCTGCGCGACCCACTGCGCGAGCACGGACAGCAGCGCGAGCCCGGACGCCGCCCACACCGCGCCGAGTGCGAGCTGGGTGACGCCCTCGTCGATGCCGTGGCGGATCAGGACCGGCAGGAGCAGCCCCATGCCGGCGTCGACGGCGACGAGTACGAGACTGACCAGCAGCGGCAGCCCGAAGCCGCGCAGGAGGCGGCGCAGGCCGTACGACTCCTCGGACCGGACGGCGCGGTCCTCGTCGACGTCCGGTACGTCGTCGGCCGGCGGCAGCGCGGCGACCTGGGCGAGCAGTTCGGGGGTGGCCGGCATGCCGGGCGCGTGATCGGTGTCCTGGCCGCCGGACGAAGCCTCGTCCCGTACCCACAGTTCGGGCGTGATGCCGCGCTCGGCGTCGAACTCGGCGTCCAGCTCCGCCTGTACGGACCGGTCGTCGGCCGGCTCCGGCGTCTTGGTGAGGAGGTGTCCGGGCGATACGCCGCCGAGCTCGTCGGGGTCGGTGAGCAGCCGCCGGTAGAGGGCGCAGCGCCGCTGGAGCTCCTCGTGCGTACCGATGTCGGCGAGGCGGCCGCCGTCGAGCACGGCGATGCGGTCGGCGAGGTTGAGGGTGGAGCGGCGGTGGGCGATGAGCAGCGTCGTACGCCCCGCCATGACGGACCTCAGCGCCTCGTGGATCTCGTGCTCGACGCGGGCGTCCACGGCGGACGTGGCGTCGTCGAGGAGGAGCAGGCGGGGGTCGGTGAGAATGGCGCGGGCGAGGGCGATGCGCTGGCGCTGACCGCCGGAGAGGGTGAGGCCGTGTTCGCCGACGGCCGTGTCGTAGCCGCCGGGCAGTTCGGAGACGAAGTGGTGGGCCTGGGCGGCGCGGGCGGCGGTCTCGATCTGCTCGTCGGTCGCGTCCGGCAGCCCGTACGCGATGTTGGCGCGGACGGTGTCGGAGAACAGGAAGCTGTCCTCCGGTACGAGCCCGATGGCGGCCCGCAGCGAGTCGAGGGTGAGCTCGCGGACGTCGTGCCCGCCGACGAGGACGGCGCCGTGGGACACGTCGTAGAAGCGCGGCAGGAGGAGGGAGACGGTGGACTTGCCGCTGCCGGAGGAACCGACGACGGCGACGGTCTCGCCGGACCGGATTTCGAGGGAGAAGCCGTCGAGGACGGGCCGGTCGTCGGCGTAACCGAAGGTCACGTCGTCGAACTCGACGGTCGCGGGGGCGTCGGCGGGAAGTTCCCTGGCCCCGTCCTCGATGGACGGCTCGGTGTCGATCAGCTCCAGGACGCGCTCGACACCGGCCCGCGCCTGCTGGCCGACGGTGAGGACCATGGCGAGCATGCGGACGGGGCCGACGAGCTGGGCGAGGTAGGTGGAGAAGGCCACGAACGTGCCGAGGGTGATCTGCCCGCGCGTCGCGAGCCAGCCGCCGAGCGCGAGCATCGCGACCTGGCCGAGGGCGGGCACGGACTGGAGGGCCGGGGTGTACCGGGAATTGAGCCGGACGGTCCGCATGCGCCCGGCGAAGAGCCGCCGGCCGACCTCGCGCAGCTTGCCGGTCTCCTGCTCCTCCTGGCCGAAGCCCTTGACGACGCGTACGCCGGAGACGGCGCCGTCGACGACGCCCGCGACGGCGGCGGCCTGGCCCTGGGCGTACCAGGTGGCCGGGAAGAGCCGGGTGCGGCTGCGCTTGGCGATGAACCAGAGCGCGGGGGCGACGGCGAGGGCGACCAGGGTCAGGAGCGGCGAGAGCCACGCCATGATCGCGAGGGAGATGAGGAACAGCAGGATGTTCCCGATGGTCATCGGGAGCATGAAGAGGAGGCTCTGGATGAGCTGGAGGTCGCTGGTGGCGCGGCCGACGACCTGGCCGGTGGAGAGCTCGTCCTGACGGCGCCCGTCGAGGCGGGTGATGGTCCCGTACATCTCGTTGCGCAGGTCGTGCTGGACGTCGAGGGCGAGGCGGCCGCCGTAGTAGCGGCGTACGTAGGTGAGGACGTACACGACGACGGCCGCGGCGATCAGCAGTCCGGTCCATACGGCGAGGGACTTGGAGCCGTCCCCGATGACGTCGTCGATGACGACCTTGGTGATCAGCGGGACGAGCGCCATGACGGCCATGCCGCCGAGCGAAGATCCCAGTGCGAGCACGACATTGCGCCGGTACCTCCAGGCATAACCCGCCAGCCGCCGTGCCCACCCTTGATCTGCCGCCGTCACTGGTGCCTCCCGGTCGTCCTGATCTGCCGGAAGTCACCAACACGGTGAGGTGCGGATTTCATCCCGCCGGGGTGAAGAGGGGTCTTCGGTCCCAGGACTGCGCGGGCCACGTGCGGTGCCCGCGCGCGGGCGCACCGGGACGTGCACCGGTGCGCCCGCGCTTCCCGGCGCCGGGCCTTCCGCTCGGCGGGCCGGTCAGTCCGTACCGAACTCCATCGCGGCGCGGTCCAGCATCTCGTCGTCGCCGGAGACCTCGCCGCGGGAGGCGATGGCCTCGGCGCCGCCCTCCGGCATGGTGCCGATCAACCCGGTCGCGGCCGCCTGGGCGGCGCCGATGGCGGGATTGGCGGTGCCGATCAGGCCGAGCCCGGCGTACTGCTCCAGCTTGGCGCGCGAGTCGGCGATGTCGAGGTTGCGCATGGTGAGCTGGCCGATCCGGTCCACCGGACCGAACGCCGAGTCCTCGGTGCGCTCCATGGACAGCTTGTCCGGGTGGTAGCTGAACGCCGGGCCCGTGGTGTCGAGGATCGAGTAGTCCTCACCGCGCCGCAGCCGCAGCGTCACTTCGCCGGTGACGGCCGTGCCGACCCAGCGCTGGAGCGACTCGCGCACCATCAGCGCCTGCGGGTCCAGCCAGCGGCCCTCGTACATCAGCCGGCCGAGGCGCCGTCCCTCGTTGTGGTACTGGGCGAGGGTGTCCTCGTTGTGGATCGCGTTGACCAGGCGCTCGTACGCCGCGTGCAGCAGGGCCATGCCGGGCGCCTCGTAGATGCCGCGGCTCTTGGCCTCGATGATCCGGTTCTCGATCTGGTCGGACATGCCCATGCCGTGGCGGCCGCCGATGGCGTTGGCCTCCATCACCAGGTCGACCGGCGAGGCGAACTCCTCGCCGTTGACCGTCACCGGACGGCCCTGGTCGAAGCCGATGGTCACGTCCTCGGTGGCGATCTCGACTTCGGGGTCCCAGAACCGCACGCCCATGATGGGCTCCACGGTCTCCACGCCGGTGTCCAGGTGCTCCAGGGTCTTGGCCTCGTGGGTGGCGCCCCAGATGTTGGCGTCGGTGGAGTACGCCTTCTCCGTGCTGTCCCGGTAGGGCAGGTCGTGGGCAAGCAGCCACTCCGACATTTCCTTGCGGCCGCCGAGTTCGGTCACGAAGTCCGCGTCGAGCCAGGGCTTGTAGATCCGCAGGTGCGGGTTGGCGAGCAGGCCGTACCGGTAGAACCGCTCGATGTCGTTGCCCTTGAAGGTCGAGCCGTCGCCCCAGATCTGTACGTCGTCCTCGAGCATCGCCCGGACCAGGAGGGTGCCCGTGACGGCGCGGCCGAGCGGCGTGGTGTTGAAGTAGGCGCGCCCGCCCGAGCGGATGTGGAACGCCCCGCAGGTGAGCGCGGCCAGGCCCTCCTCGACCAGCGCCGCGCGGCAGTCGACCAGGCGCGCGATCTCGGCGCCGTAGGTCTTCGCGCGGCCGGGCACCGAGGCGATGTCGGGCTCGTCGTACTGGCCGATGTCGGCGGTGTAGGTGCACGGGACGGCGCCCTTGTCGCGCATCCATGCGACCGCGACCGAGGTGTCGAGGCCGCCTGAGAAGGCGATGCCGACGCGCTCGCCGGCGGGCAGGGAGGTGAGGACCTTGGACATAGGAAGAGTATGCATGATGGCGCATGGTCATGCAAAGGCGGTCCGGGCCCCCGTGCCCCGTGTCGCCGGGAGAAGGAGCTCGCCGGACGGCGGTGATACGTCCGTCGCCGCGTTCCGCGTACGCACCACCGCCGTCCGGCGGGCCGGGTCAGGGCTTCGGCACCGCCGGGATCGCCTCGCGCGGGGTCTGCGTGGGGGCGTACAGCGCGGAGGCGGAGGCCGTGGGGTTGATGGCCTTGTGGATCGCCCGGGACACGGCCTGGACGGTGCCCACGCCGTCGTTCATCGTGGGGTTGCCGTGGGTGAGCACCGTGATCGCGTAGTCGTGGCGGCCGCCGGTGAACGCGCCGACGGAGTGCACCCGCCAGCCGTGCGTGGAGCGGGGCAGCCAGCCGTTCTTCACCTGGATTGTGGCGGTGGACGGGGCTCCGGCCGGAGTGCCCCAGCGCTGGGAGGAGACGACCTTGCCCATCAGGCCGAGGGTGTACTTCCGCGCGTTGTCGCTCAGGACGGTGTTCCTCGCGGTGAGCAGCGCGAGCAGCTTCTGCTCGTCGCGGGCGGTGATCTGCGTCAGGCCCCAGTAACCGCCGGTGCCGGGGACGGTCTGCGTCATCCCGGCGGCGGCCAGGAAGCCCTTGATCTTCGTCATGCCGAGCTGGCGCCACAGCGCGCTGGTGGCCTTGTTGTCCGACTTGGTGATCATGTCGGTGGCGAGCTCGGCCTCACGGGACGTCAGGTAGCGGTTGGTCTTCTTGACGTCCCACAGCAGCGCGGCGAGGACGGTCACCTTGACCACGCTCGCGGAGTCGTACTTCTGCGTGGCGCGCAGGGTGCAGGTGGTCTTGGTGGTGCGGTCGTACAGCGAGAGGGCCGTCGTGGACCTCCGCCCCTTGAGCGCGGCGGTGATGTCCTTCGTCAGCTTGGCCGCGAGGCCCGCCTTGCCCGAGGCGCAGGCCACCGTCGGCGCGGTGGCGGCGGCGGGCGCCGCGGTGACCACGGGAGCCAGCGCGCCCAGGGCCAGTGCTGCGGCGATCGCCCCGCGGTGTATGCGGTGGTGTGTCATGGTGTTGGGTCCCCGTCCCCTCGGTGTCCCTGCCGTCCCCTTGTGTCCCTGGCTGAAATGACTCTCCAGGGGCGGAAAGGTTGCACGGGAGGCGGGCGCGGGATCGAAGTTCTCCGCGAAATCCTTCTGGGTAGTGATGCCTTCGCACGTACGGAACCGGGAGGGACATGGCAACCGCCAAGCCGAGCGAGGCCCAGCTCTGCGGCCGGCTCTACGCGACGCTCGCCGCGCTGCAGAAGCTCAGCGCACCGGGCGGCAACCACTCGCTGGGGCAGCCCGGTGCATCGGCGAAGGCCGCCGAGAGGCCCTTCGACCGCATGAACGAGTACCTGGAGAAGATAGGTCCCTACTTCCTGAAGGCACGCGGACGCGGCCACGGCGAGGCCGCCGCCGCGCTCCTGCGGTCGATACCCGACCTGCTGCCCCCGGGGAAGGAGCTCCCGCGCGCCTTCGACCACGAAAAGCGCCAGGAGTTCTGCGAGAGCCGGTTCCTGCACGCGCAGACGCTCCGCAAGGAGCACCCGGCGCTGGCGTAGCCGGGCCGGGTGCCCGACCGGTTCATCAGAGGTGCGTCGGGGCGAACATCCGCAGCAGGGCGGGGAGTACGAGCACCGAAGGACCGGGGGCCGACAGGGACTCGGCCAGGTCGTCGGCCAGGGTCTCCGGGGTCGTGCGGCGCGCCGGTACGCCGAAGGACTCGGCCAGGGCGACGAAGTCCGGGCGGGACAGCTCCGTGCCGGTGGCCTCGTCGAAGGCGTCGATCATGTACTCGCGGAGGATGCCGTAACCGCCGTCGTCCACGATCAGCCAGGTGACCGGGAGGTTGTGCTGGCGGGCGGTGGCGAGTTCGGCGATCGAGTACATCGCGCCGCCGTCCCCGGAGACCGCGAGGACGGGGCGGGTGGGGTCCGCCGCCGCCGCGCCGAGCGCCGCCGGGAAGCCGTAGCCGAGACCGCCCGCGCCCTGCGCCGAGTGCATGGTGTTGGGGTGGCGGGGGTCGAAGGCCGACCAGGCCCAGTAGGCGAGGATCGTCATGTCCCAGAAGCTGGGGGACGCGTCCGGCAGCGCCTCCCGGACGGAGGCGAGCAACTGCTGCTCCAGCGGCAGGTCCTGGGACGCGATGCGCTCCCGTACCTTCGCCAGGACCTCGCTCACGCGCTCGCGCGCCGTACTGTCCTCGCGGTCCTCCACCGTCTCCAGGAGCGCCGACAGCGCCAGGCGGGCGTCCGCGTGGATGCCGAGTGCCGGGTGGTTGGACTCCAGCTTGCCGAGGTCCGCGTCGATCTGGACGATCCGGCCGCGCGGCTCGAACGTGTGGTAGTTCGAGGAGAGTTCCCCCAGACCCGAACCGACGACGAGCAGGACGTCCGCGTCTTCGAGGAAGTCCGTCGTGTGGCGGTCCTCCAGCCAGGACTGGAGGGAGAGCGGGTGCGTCCACGGGAACGCGCCCTTGCCGCCGAAGGTCGTGACGACCGGCGCGTCCAGCTTCTCGGCGAGCGCGAGCAGTTTGCCGGAGGCGTCGGAGCGGACGACGCCGCCGCCCGCGATGACCGCCGGGCGCGCGGCCGTCGACAGCAGGTGGGCGGCGACGGCCGTCAGTTCGGGGCGCGGGGGCAGTTCGCGCGGGGTCGCGTCCATCGCCGTGACGACGGGGAGGGAGGTCCGCGCGAGCAGGACGTCCTGGGGGATCTCGATCCACACCGGGCCGTGCGGGGCGGTCAGGGCCGACTCCCACGCCTCGGCGATCGCCGACGGGATCTGCGACGCCGTACGGACCGTGTGGACCGACTTCACGATGTCCCTGAACGACGCCTTCTGGTCGCGCAGTTCGTGCAGGTAGCCGTGGCGGCCGCCGCCGATGCCGGCCGACGGGACCTGGCTGCTGATCGCGAGGACGGGCGCGGACGCCGCCGCCGCCTCCTGGAGCGCGGCGAGCGACGTCAGGGCGCCCGGGCCGGTGGAGAGGAGCAGCGGGGCCGCCTCTCCGGTGATCCGGCCGTACGCGTCGGCGGCGAAACCCGCGTTGTTCTCGACGCGCAGGCCGACGTACGAGAGCGAGGAGCGGCGCAGCGCGTCGAACATCCCGAGCGCGTGCTGGCCCGGGAGGCCGAAGACCGTGGTCGCGCCGAGGCCCTGGAGGGTCTCGACGACGAGGTCACCGCCGTTGCGGCCGGGGGGCGGGCTGAGCGCCGCAGCGGTCTGCGCCTCGGTGGGCCGCAGGACCAGGTCGTGGTCGTGGGTCATGCGTACATCCCTTCCGGGCCGGGCCTGGCGGCCCGGTGCCGACGTTCCGGCCGCGCGCCGTGACCGGCCCGCCGTACGCGCGTGCGCGGCGGGCGGGCCGGTGCCGGCCCGGCGGTGAGGTTACTTCGCGCCGCGCTCCGCGCCCCGGGCGCGGCCGGCCGCGATCTGCCGGGACATGATCGTCGTCAGCTCGTACGCGGTGTGGGAGGCGGCGACGGAGGTGATCTCCGCGTGGTCGTACGCCGGCGCGACCTCGACCACGTCGGCCGAGACGAGGTTGCAGGAGGACAGGCCGCGCAGGATCTCCAGCAGCTCGCGGGAGGTCATGCCGCCCGCCTCGGGGGTGCCGGTGCCGGGCGCGTGGGCCGGGTCGAGGCAGTCGATGTCGATGGAGATGTAGAGGGGGCGGTCGCCGATGCGCTGGCGGAGCTGGTCGGCGACCTCGTCGGCGCCGCGCCGGTAGACGTCGGCGGAGGTGACGATGCCGAAGCCCATCTTCTCGTCGTCGGTCAGGTCCTGCTTGCCGTACAGCGGGCCGCGCGTACCGACGTGGGAGAGCGCCTCGGTGTCGAGGATGCCCTCCTCGACGGCCCGGCGGAACGGCGTGCCGTGGGTGTACTCGGCGCCGAAGTACGTGTCCCAGGTGTCCAGGTGCGCGTCGAAGTGGAGCAGGGCGACCGGGCCGTGCTTCTTCGCGACCGAGCGGAGGATCGGGAGCGCGATGGTGTGGTCGCCGCCGAGCGTCATCATGCGGGCGCCGCTGGAGAGCAGGTCGTCGGCCGCGGCCTCGATCGTGTCGACGGCCTCGTTGATGTTGAACGGGTTGGCGGCGATGTCACCGGCGTCCGCGACCTGCGCGAGCGCGAACGGCGAGGCGTCCTGCGCCGGGTTGTACGGGCGCAGGAGGCGCGAGGCCTCGCGGATCGCGTTGCCGCCGAAGCGGGCGCCGGGGCGGTAGGAGACGCCGGAGTCGAAGGGCACGCCGACCACGGCGACGTCGGCCCGGCCGCCGACCTCGTCGAGGCGGGGCAGCCGCGCGAACGTCGCGGGGCCCGCGTACCGCGGGATGCGGGAGGAGTCGACGGGGCCGCGGAACTGCTGCTCGCTGCTGCTGCTCATGTGAAATGCCTTCCTTATTGCGCTTCTTTGCGCTTTATTGCGGTTTGCGACTTTAGCCGGGCAGGGGGGCGGGCGCGGACTCGGGCTCGTCCTCCGCGCCCCGGCCCGCCAGCCGCTCGCGCCAGGCGGCCAGGACGGCGGCGTCGGTCGGACGGGTGGCGAGGCTGACGGCGACGTACGCCGCGAGCGACAGCAACAGGCCGTAGTAGACGGGCTCGTTGGCGAGGATTCCGTACCAGGCCATCAGGCCGACGACGCCGAGTCCGCCGACGGCGACGGCCGCCAGGGCGCCGTACACCGTGCCGCGCTTCCACAGCAGGCCGCCGAGGATCGGCACCAGCAGACCGCCGACCAGCAGGTTGTAGGCGACGGTGAGCGCCTCGACGACGTTGTTCAGGGCGATCGCGATGCAGACGACCGCGATGCCCATGATCAGGATGAAGATGCGGTTGCCGCGCACCTCGTCGTGGACCTCGCCCTCCGGCTTGTCCTTCGACACGGCGCCGCGCAGCCGCGACCAGATGTCGTTGTTGGCGACGGTGGCGCAGGCGATCAGCGCGCCCGACGAGGTCGACATCACGGCCGCCAGCGCCGCGGCGAGGACCAGGCCGCGTACGCCCATGGGCAGCTCGTCCTTGACGATGGTCGCGAAGGCGTCGTCGGCGTGGGGCAGCTTCGGGTAGAGGACCTTGGCCGCGGTGCCGATGACGGCGCCGGCGAGGGCGTAGACGAGGCAGTACGTACCGGCGACCGTGCCGCCGTAGCGCGCGACCTTGTCGCTGCGGGCGGTGAAGACGCGCTGCCAGATGTCCTGGCCGATCAGCATGCCGAACGTGTAGATCAGCACGTACGTGAAGATCGTCTCGCCGCCGATGCCGAGCGGGTCGAAGTACTCGGTGGGCAGCTGCGCCTTCATCTCGCTGAAGCCGCCGGCCTTGACGACCGCGATCGGCAGGAGCAGGAGCAGCACGCCGATCGTCTTGACGACGAACTGCACCATGTCGGTGAGCGTGATCGACCACATGCCGCCGAGCGTCGAGTACGCGACGACGATGGCGCCGCCGAGGATGATCGAGAAGGCGCGGTCCATGCCGAAGATGACGTCGAAGATCGTGGCGTACGCGATGGTCGACGTGACGGCGAGCATGAGCGTGTACGCCCACATGACGACGCCCGAGATGATGCCGGCACGGCCGCCGCCGTAGCGGAGGTCGAGCATCTCGGAGACGGTGTAGACCTTCAGGCGGGCGATGCGCGCGGAGAAGAAGACGCTGAGGGCGAGGAGTCCGAGGCCGATGGTGAAGACCATCCAGGCGCCGGAGAGACCGTACTGGTAGCCGAGGCCGACGCCGCCGATGGTGGAGGCGCCGCCGAGGACGATGGCGGCCATCGTGCCGGAGTACATGGCGGGCCCGAGGCGGCGGCCCGCCACCAGGAACTCGCTCTTGGACTTGGCGCGGCGCATGCCCCACCAGCCCATGGCGACCATACCGGCCAGGTAGATGACGATCACTGTGTAGTCGACGGCCATGGGCCCTCCTTCGCGCGCTCGGTGGCGTGTCGTGCAGAGATGTGTGCGGAGCGCGGCAGCTCTTCTGCGGGGACATCCGCCCGTACCCGCGGCCACCGGTCGGGTCGACATTAAGTGGCCGAAAGGCGACGCTGAAGTGTACGTTTCATCTACTTTCGAGATCCCAAACGGATGGACCGTCCATGCCGGACACCCCGCCCCCTCCTTCTCCTCCGACCCCGCCGGTTTCGCTGGCGGCGCTGCTGGCGCGGGAGGAACTCGGCCTGCGCCGGATCGCGGGCCCCGAGGACGCGGATCTGCACTGGGTGCACACGTCGGAGATGGCCGACCCGTACCCGTACCTGCTCGGCGGTGAGCTCCTCCTGACCGCGGGGGTCCTGCTCACGGACCCGGACCGGTACGTGTCCCGGGTGGTGGAGGCGGGCGCGGCGGCGCTCGGTTTCGGCGTCACGCCGGTGTACGACACGGTGCCGCCCGCCCTGGTGGCCGCCTGCGAGCGCCACGGCCTGCCCCTGGTGGAGGTGGAGCCCGCGACCACGTTCTCGGGGGTCGCCCGCGCGGTGTGGCGGCTGATGGCGGAGGCCCGCCACCGCGAACTGCGCCGGGTCACGCAGGCCCAGCAGGGCCTGGCCACGGCGGCGGCCCGTCCCGATCCGGTCCCGGCGGTGCTGCGGCAGCTGACGGCGTGGCTCGGCGGGGCGTGGGCGGTGCTGCTGTCGGCGGAGGGCGCGCCCCTGGCGACGGCGGGCCGCCCCCCGTCCCCGGAGACCCACGCGGCCCTGACCCGGCTGACCCGGGTGGTGAACCCGCCCCCGGACGAGGCCCCCGCCCGGGCCGTGCCCGCCTCCGCGACCGACACCGCCGGCGGCAGCCATCTCGCCGCGTACGCCCTGGCGGGCGGCCAGCGGCTCGTTCTCGGGGTGGCCTCCGAGCGGCGCGAGGCCGGGGACCACACCATCGCGGGCGTCGCCGTCGTCCTGCTGTCCCTGCTCACGACGCCGCATCAGGGCGCCGCGGAGTCCGCCCGCGCCGCCGCGCTGGTGCGGCTGCTGCTCGGGGCGGACACCGGCGCGGTGGCACCGCTGCTCGGCGCGGACGAGTGGACCGTGGTGCACGCCCGGCCGGCGACCGGTGCCACGGGACCCGACCCGCTCGCCGCCGCGGCGCTGGGCGCGGCGCTCGGCAGCGCGCTGGTGGACGCGGCGGACGAGGAGGAGGGCGTCGTACGGGTCCTGCTGAGCGGAGCCGGGGAGATCGAGGCGCAGCCGGGGTGGATCCTCGGGGTGAGCGCTGCCGTGCCCGCGCACGACCTGCCCGCCGCCGACGTCCGCGCCGCCCGGGCGGTGCGCCGGGCCGAGGCCACCCGCAGCACCCTCGTGCGCGACCGGGCCGGGTCGGGGGCGGGGTTCGCCTCGCTCGTCGCACCCGAAGAGGCCCGCGCCCAGGCCCGCGCCCGGCTCGCGCCGATCGCCGCCTCCCCCGCCCTGACGGAAACCCTGCGCACCTGGCTGTCACTGCACGGGAGCTGGGACCGCACGGCCGTCGCGCTCGACGTCCACCGCAACACGGTCCGCCAGCGCATCGCCCGCTGCGCCGCCCTCCTCGAAGCCGACCTGGACGACGCCGACGTACGGATGGACCTCTGGTTCGCGCTGCGCTGGTTGTGACGCGTATGACCGTGCACCGACCTGGACAGCCCTGGTGACCACCCGGTAACTTCGGCTGAGCAAGCGCTTAGACAAGCTGGGTCGAAGCCGGAGCTGAGGACAGAGGGAGGGCGTCGTCGTGCGCCGTAGCGTTTTCAACGAGGACCACCAGGCGTTCCGGGAGACCATCCGCGCCTTCATCGAGGCCGAGGTCGCCCCCGTCTACGACGAGTGGTTCGCCGCTGGCCAGGCGCCGCGCGACTTCTACTACAAGCTCGGCGAGCTGGGCGTCTTCGGCATCAGCGTCCCCGAGGAGTTCGGCGGCGCGGGCCTGGACACGCACAAGTTCGAGGCCGTGCTCTACGAGGAGACCGCGCGCGCGGGCGTCAACTTCGGCGGTTCCGGCGTGCACGTGCTGCTCGCCCTGCCCTACATCAAGATGCTCGCCACCGACGAGCAGAAGAAGCGCTTCCTGCCCAGGTTCGTCTCCGGCGAGGAGATGTGGGCGCTGGCGATGACCGAGCCGGGCACCGGCTCCGACGTCGCGGGCATGAAGACCACCGCCAAGCTCTCCGAGGACGGCACGCACTACGTCCTCAACGGCGCCAAGACCTTCATCACCGGCGGCGTGCACGCCGACCGCGTCATCGTGTGCGCCCGCACCTCCGCCCCGAGCGCCGAGGACCGCCGCTTCGGCATCTCCCTGTTCGCCGTGGACACCAAGTCCGAGGGCTACTCCGTCGGCCGCAAGCTGGACAAGCTCGGCCTGCGCACCTCCGACACCGCCGAGCTGGCGTTCGTCGACGTGAAGGTGCCGGTCGAGGACCTGCTCGGCGAGGAGAACAAGGGCTTCCACTACCTCGGCACGAACCTGGCCTCCGAGCGCTGGGGCATCGCCTTCGGCGCGTACGCGCAGGCCAAGGCCGCCGTCCGGTTCGCCCAGCAGTACGTCACGGACCGCACCGTCTTCGGCAAGCCGGTCGCGTCCTTCCAGAACACCAAGTTCGAGCTGGCCGCCTGCCAGGCCGAGGTGGACGCCGCCGAGGCCGTGGCCGACCGCGCACTGGAGGCCCTGGACGCCGGCGAGCTGACGCCCGCCGAGGCCGCGTCCGCGAAGCTGTTCTGCACCGAGGTCGCCCACCGCGTCATCGACCGCTGCCTCCAGCTGCACGGCGGCTACGGCTACATGAACGAGTACCCGATCGCCCGCCTGTACGCCGACAACCGCGTCAACCGCATCTACGGCGGCACGAGCGAGGTCATGAAGTCCATCATCGCCAAGTCGATGGGCCTGTAGTCCAGGTGACCGAAGCGCTCGACAGCCTGCTCGATCTGCTCGACCTGGAGCAGATCGAGCAGGACTATTTCCGGGGCCGGTCGCGCTCCGCCGTCGTCCCGCGCGTCTTCGGCGGCCAGGTGGCCGCCCAGGCGCTGGTCGCGGCGGGCCGCACCGTCCCCGAGGACCGGCTCGCCCACTCCCTGCACGCGTACTTCCTGCGCGCCGGCGACCCGGGCGCGCCGATCGTCTACACCGTCGACCGCATCCGCGACGGCCGCTCCTTCACCACCCGGCGCGTCGTCGCGGTCCAGCACGGCCAGCCCGTGTTCCACCTCTCCGCGTCCTTCCAGACGTACGAGGAGGGCCTGGAGCACCAGGCGGACATGCCGCCCGCACCGGATCCCGAGACGCTCCCGACGGCCGCCCGGATGCTGCCGGAGTACGCGGACCACTTCCTCGACTCCGGCGTCGTCGACCGTCTGCTCGAAGCCCGCGCGGCGGTCGACCTGCGGTACGTGGACGCCCCGCCGTACGGCACGGTCGGCGAACCGCGCGAGCCGCGCTCGCAGGTGTGGTTCCGTACGAACGGCAAGCTGGCCGACGACCCGCTGCTGCACGTCTGCCTCGCCACGTACGTCTCCGACATGACGCTGCTCGACTCGGTGCTGCTGGCCCACGGGCGCGGCGGCTGGGCGACCGGCGACGTCGTCGGCGCCTCGCTCGACCACGCGATGTGGTTCCACCGGCCCTTCCGGGCGGACGAGTGGCTGCTGTACGACCAGGAGTCGCCGTCCTCGTCGGGCGGGCGGGGCCTGGGGCAGGCCAGGATCTACACGCGGGACGGCCGGCTCGCGATCTCCGTCATCCAGGAGGGCGTGGTCCGGGTCCCGCGCTGACCCGCGTGGCTCGTGGCGTCACCCGCCCGTACCCCGGATCAGGCCGTGCCCAGCAGGCCGGCCGCGTCCAGCAGGTAGGCCGTCATCGGGTCGTAGAAGCGCGGGTCGGTGACGTGGTCGTCGAGCGGGACGGTGACCTGGAGCGTGCCCTCGGCCTCGGCGATGAAGAGCGCCGGGTC
Source organism: Streptomyces sp. Wb2n-11 (assembly GCF_001049855.1). NCBI lineage: Bacteria > Bacillati > Actinomycetota > Actinomycetes > Kitasatosporales > Streptomycetaceae > Streptomyces > Streptomyces sp. Wb2n-11. Next base: position 4,524,377 of record NZ_CVPB01000001.1, on the reverse strand, counting down.
GTTGCAGTCGGCGTACCCGACCGCGTCGATCCCGCGCTGTCCCGCGCAGCCGGCCCACCCGTGGTCGGCGACGACCAGGTCGGGCAGCGGCCGCCCCTCGCGCTCCAGACCGTCGAGGATCGCCGTCATCGGTTCGGGCGAGTGCGTGTGCCACAGCGTCGCGCCGCGCTCCAGCATCGCGACGTCCGCGAACTGGAACACCATGCCCTCGTCGGCGGTCAGCCCGCCCGGGATCCGTACGATCTCGCAGCCCGCGATGCGCAGCGCGTCCGCGGTCGCGCGGTGCACGTCGAGGAGCCCGCCGGGGTGCCCGGTCGCGAACAGCACGCGCTCCTTGCCCGCGGCGGCCTTGCGCAGCCGCGCCGCCATCCGCTCCAGCGCGTCGACGGTCAGCTCGGGGGCGATGGTGTCCTGGCCGCTGCGGTGCCCGGGGTCGTCGCTGACGCCGCAGCGCTCCGCCATCACGGCGAGGACGTCCTGCTCGTCGGTCCAGCGGTCGCCGAGTTCGAGGCCGAGCCAGTAGTGACGGTCGCCGTTCGCGAGCTTGCGGTAGTGGGAGAGGTTGTTGTCGCGGGGGGTGGCGACGTCACCGGCGATGCGGGTGCGGGTGAGATGGTCGACGAGGGCGGCGCGGCTGGGTATCGGCATGAGCCCATTGTGCCGTCCGGCTCCGGCCCCCGTCCGGGAAAGCCGCCGCCGGAGGAGGTGCCGCCGGATAAGCCGGAGAAGGCGGGTCAGGCCGCGGTGCGCGGCGCGAGCGCGCCGAACGCGCCGTGCGCCAGCCGCCGCAGCAGCCCTTCCATCGCCGCCCGCCCCGGCAGTCCCTTGCCGTACGCCCCGAGGTGCGGCGTCGAGTTCAGCAGTCCGAACACCGCGTGCACGGCCGACCGCGCCTCCGCCTCCGGGACGCCGGGATTCAGCTCCCGTACGACGGCGACCCACAGTTCGACGTACTGCCGCTGGAGCCTGCGCACCCGCTTGCGGTCGCTCTCCCTGAGCCGGTCCAGTTCGCGGTCGTGCAGGGTGATCAGGGGCCGGTCGTCGAGGGCGAAGTCGATGTGGCCGTCGATGAGGGAGTCGAGCACCGCCTCCGGGCTGTCCGCGGACTCCGCCGCGGCGCGCCGCCTGCCGCCGTCCAGCAGCCGCTCGCTGATGCCGACGAGCAGTTCGGCGAGCATGGCGTCCTTGCCCGGGAAGTGGCGGTAGAGACCGGGTCCGCTGATGCCGACGGCGGCGCCTATCTCGTCCACGCCCACACCGTGGAAGCCGCGCTCGGCGAAGAGGCGGGCGGCCTCCTTGAGGATCTGCTCGCGGCGGGTCGGAGCCGCGACGCGGGCGGCGGCGTTGGTGCTCATGAGGTCATTCTAAACCGGCCGGTTAGCGCCCGTTAACCTCATGGAAACGCCCGCCGGGACGCTCGCGGAAATGAGTGAACCCCCGCAGCAGCCACTCCACCGGTCCGAGCCGGTACCGGCGCAGCAGCGCGCCGCTGAGGGCGAGCTGCGCCGCGTACAGGACGAGCGCGAGGCAGACCGGGACGGCGATGCCCAGGCGTCCGTACAGACCGAGGCCGTAGCCCGTGAAGACCAGGGCCATGACGAGCGACTGGGCGAGGTAGTTGGTCAGCGCCATGCGCCCGGCCGGCGCGAGGATCCCCGCCGCCCGCGCCCCGCCCGGCGTACCGAACCAGAGCAGCAGTCCGGCGACGTACGCGGCGGTGAGCGCCGGGGCGAAGACGGTGCCGGCCATCCCGGCGAGCAGTTCCCAGCGGGCGGGGAGCGGGCCCGCCGTGCCGGCGGCGGAGAAGGCGGCCGTGGGCACACCCACGCAGAGGCCGGTGACCAGGACGCGGCGCAGGCCGGCGGTGCTCACGCGGGTGAGCCACTGCCGCTTGCCGGCCGCCAGTCCCAGCAGGAAGACGGCGACGACGAGGCCGCCTATGGTCAGCAGCGCGACGGCCGCGAACCACACCTGTTCCAGGTTCGCGCCGACGACGTCGGCGAAGCCGCCCCGGTAGGCGGCGGTGAGTTCGGCGGCCTCCGCGGCGGCGGCGCTCCGCGCGGTTTCCGCGCCCGGGTCGACCAGCGTCGCGAGCGCGCCGAGCAGCAGCAGGGCCGAACCGAAGGCGCCCCACACCCACAGCGCGGCGCGGTACGCCCCTTCGGGGGTGGCCCGGCGGGCGGCGAAGAGGATCAGGCCGAGCAGGGCGTACGTCGTCAGGATGTCGCCGACGTAGAGGAACACCGCGTGCAGGGCCCCCAGGACGAAGAGCCCCAGCAGCCGCCGCATCGTCCGCGGCCCGAAGCGGGCGCCGGCGCGCTCGGCCGAGACCGCCTGGAGGGTGAAGCTGTAGCCGAAGAGGAACGAGAAGAGCAGGTAGAACTTGCTCTGCGCGAGGAACTGGACCAGCCAGAGGGCCACGGAGTCGGCGGCGCCCGCCGGCCGGCCGCCCACCAGGCCGTAGGGGCCGGCCATGGTCAGGCTGTTGACCAGGAGGATCCCGAGGAGCGCGAAGCCGCGAAGGGCGTCCACCTCCGGAACGCGCTGCCGCGGCTGCGGCCCCGCCCCGCTTCCCGCCGTGTCTCGCAGTGTGGCCACCAGCCCCGCCCCCGTAGTGCACCCCGTGCGCAGTCCGAACAGATCCTGACAGCCCTCGGACGCCAGTGCGTCATACCGCAGGACGAATCGCCCGCCCCTCTCCGGGAGGAGAGCCCTGGACAGGGGGGTTAGCGGTCGTTAACCTGAGAAGGCGTTAACGCTCATTAACATGCTCACCGACAGCACACCGACCGGGCGAGGGGGCTCAGGAGATGCGGCAGGCACCGGTGCTGACCAGCACCGCCGATCCGGCAGCCGAGGCATGGCGGGCCAATGAAGCGGCTCACCAGGAACTCGTGGAGGGGCTGCGCGGGCGGCTCGCCGCGGCGCGGCTGGGCGGCGGCGAGAAGGCCCGCGCCCGGCACACGGCGCGCGGCAAGCTGCTGCCGCGCGACCGGGTGGACGCGCTGCTGGATCCCGGTTCTCCGTTCCTGGAGCTGGCGCCGCTGGCGGCGGAGGGGATGTACGGGGGCGCGGCGCCGGCGGCGGGTGTGATCGCGGGGATCGGGCGGGTGAGCGGCCGCGAGTGCGTGGTCGTCGCCAACGACGCCACGGTCAAGGGCGGCACGTACTACCCGATGACGGTCAAGAAGCACCTGCGGGCGCAGGAGGTGGCGCTGGAGAACCGGCTGCCGTGCCTGTACCTGGTGGACTCCGGCGGTGCGTTCCTGCCGATGCAGGACGAGGTGTTCCCGGACCGGGAGCACTTCGGACGGATCTTCTACAACCAGGCGCGGATGTCGGGGGCCGGCATCCCGCAGATCGCCGCGGTCCTCGGGTCCTGCACGGCGGGCGGGGCGTACGTCCCGGCGATGAGCGACGAGGCCGTGATCGTGCGGAACCAGGGCACGATCTTCCTGGGCGGGCCGCCGCTGGTGAAGGCGGCGACCGGCGAGGTGGTCACGGCGGAGGAGCTGGGCGGCGGCGAGGTCCACTCCCGCGTCTCGGGGGTGACCGACCACCTCGCCGAGGACGACGCGCACGCGCTGCGCATCGTCCGCAGCATCGTGGCGACGCTGCCGGGGCGCGGGCCGCTGCCGTGGCCGGTGGAGCCCGTCGAGGAGCCGAAGGTGGATCCGGCCGGGCTCTACGGCGCGGTGCCGGTGGACCCCCGTACGCCCTACGACGTGCGGGAGGTCATCGCGCGCACCGTCGACGGCTCGCGCTTCCAGGAGTTCAAGGCGGAGTACGGCCAGACCCTGGTGACCGGGTTCGCCCGGGTCCACGGTCACCCGGTGGGCATCGTCGCCAACAACGGCATCCTCTTCTCCGAATCCGCCCAGAAGGGCGCGCACTTCATCGAGCTGTGCGACCAGCGCGGCATCCCCCTGCTCTTCCTCCAGAACATCTCGGGGTTCATGGTCGGCAAGGACTACGAGGCGGGCGGCATCGCCAAGCACGGCGCGAAGATGGTCACGGCGGTGGCCTGCACGCGCGTCCCGAAGCTGACGGTCGTGGTCGGCGGGTCGTACGGCGCGGGCAACTACTCGATGTGCGGGCGGGCGTACTCGCCGCGCTTCCTGTGGATGTGGCCCAACGCGAAGATCTCGGTGATGGGCGGCGAGCAGGCGGCTTCGGTGCTGGCGACGGTCAAGCGGGACCAGATCGAGGCACGGGGGGAGTCCTGGTCCGCGTCCGAGGAGGAGTCCTTCAAGGCCCCGGTCCGCGAGCAGTACGAGACCCAGGGCAACGCCTACTACGCGACGGCGCGGCTGTGGGACGACGGGGTCATCGACCCGTTGGAGACCCGGCAGGTGGTGGGCCTGGCCCTGACCGCCTGCGCCAACGCCCCGCTGTCCGACCCCGCCTTCGGCGTCTTCCGGATGTGAGTGACACATGACGATGTTCGACACAGTTCTGGTCGCCAACCGCGGTGAGATCGCGGTCCGCGTCATCCGCACCCTGCGCCGGCTGGGCGTGCGCTCGGTGGCCGTGTTCAGCGACGCGGACGCGGACGCCCGCCACGTGCGGGAGGCCGACACGGCCGTCCGCATCGGCCCGGCGGCGGCGGCGGAGAGCTACCTGCGGGCCGACCGCCTGCTGGAGGCGGCTGCCCGTACCGGTGCCCGGGCCGTCCACCCCGGTTACGGATTCCTCGCCGAGAACGCGGCGTTCGCGCAGGCCTGCGCGGACGCGGGGCTCGCCTTCATCGGGCCGCCCGCGTCCGCCATCGCGCTCATGGGTGACAAGATCCGGGCGAAGGAGACGGTACGGGCGGCGGGCGTCCCGGTCGTCCCCGGTTCGTCCGGCAGCGGCCTGACCGACGACGAGCTGGCGGCGGCGGCGCGGGAGATCGGCATGCCGGTCCTCCTCAAGCCCTCGGCGGGCGGCGGCGGCAAGGGCATGCGGCTGACGCGGACCGAGTCCGCGCTGGCGGAGGAGATCGCGGCGGCGCGGCGCGAGGCGCGGGCGTCGTTCGGCGACGACACGCTGCTGGTGGAGCGGTGGATCGACCGGCCCCGGCACATCGAGATCCAGGTCCTGGCGGACGCCCACGGCAACGTGGTCCACCTGGGTGAGCGCGAGTGCTCCCTCCAGCGCCGCCACCAGAAGATCATCGAGGAGGCCCCGTCGGTCCTCCTCGACGAGGCCACCCGCGCGGCGATGGGCGAGGCGGCGGTCCAGGCGGCGCGCTCCTGCGGTTACCGGGGCGCGGGCACGGTGGAGTTCATCGTCCCGGGCAACGACCCGTCGTCGTACTACTTCATGGAGATGAACACCCGCCTCCAGGTGGAGCACCCGGTGACCGAGCTGATCACCGGCCTGGACCTGGTGGAGTGGCAGCTGCGGGCCGCGGCCGGTGAGGAACTCCCCTTCGCCCAGAAGGACATCACGCTCACGGGCCACGCGGTCGAGGCCCGTATCTGCGCCGAAGACCCCTCCCGCGGCTTCCTGCCCTCGGGCGGCACGGTCCTGGCTCTGCACGAACCGCAGGGCGACGGAGCGCGGACCGACTCCGGGCTCACGCAGGGCACGGAGGTTGGCAGCCTCTACGACCCCATGCTGTCCAAGGTGATCGCGTACGCCCCGGACCGCGCCACCGCCCTGCGCCGCCTGCGCGCGGCCCTGGCGGACACCGTCGTCCTCGGCGTCCCGACCAACGCAGGTTTCCTGCGGCGCCTGCTGGCCCACCCCGACGTCGTCTCCGGCGACCTCGACACCGGCCTCGTCGAGCGCGACGCGGACAGCCTGGTCCCGGACGGGGTCCCGCCGGAGGTGTACGCGGCGGCGGCGCTGCTGAGGTCGGCAGAGCCGGCTGTCGCCGGCAGCACACCCCGCTGGACGGACCCCTTCTCCGCCCGTACGGGCTGGCGCCTGGGCGGCTCCCCCGCCTGGACGGTCCACCACGCCCGCGTACCGGGCCACGACCCGGTGGAGATCCGGCTCCGCACCACGGCGGGGGGCCAGGAGATCCTGATCCCCGAAGCGCGGTCCCCGGCCCCGGACCTGGCGGCCGCCGTCCCCCTGGAACCGGTCGCCCCCACCGGCGCGCAGCCGCCGCCCACGGCATCCGGGGACCTGCCCCCTGTCGCGGCGGAGCCGCACATGCCGCAGCCGGGGAGGGGCGGGGCGACGGAGGAACGGCTTCCGGTCCGCGCGCGCATCGTCGGCGTCGGCGTCGGCGCCGACGCCGGCACCGTCACCGTCGAACTCGCCGGCGTGACGCACACCTTCCGCCACGCCACCGGCCCGGAAGGCACGTGGCTGGGCCGGGACGGGGACTCCTGGCACGTCCAGCACCACGACCCCGTCGAGGCGAGCCTGACCGGCGGCGCCCGCTCGGGCGTCGACACCCTCGCCGCGCCCATGCCCGGCACCGTCACCGTGGTCAAGGTGGCCGTCGGGGACCACGTCGACGCCGGGCAGAGCCTCCTCGTCGTCGAGGCGATGAAGATGGAGCACGTCATCTCCGCCCCGCACGCCGGCACCGTCACCGAACTCGACGTGACGCCGGGCTCCACCGTGGCCATGGACCAGGTCCTGGCCGTGGTCGTCCCGCGGGAGGAGTCATGACCGAAGCACTGCCCATGCGGGTGCCGGCGGCGGGCCTGCCGGCTCGCGTACGCATCCACGAAGTCGGCGCCCGCGACGGCCTCCAGAACGAGAAGACCGTCGTACCGACCGAGGTGAAGGCCGAGTTCATACACCGCCTCGCCGGCGCCGGGCTCACCACCGTCGAGGCGACCAGCTTCGTGCGCCCCGAGTGGGTGCCCCAGCTCGCCGACGCCGAGGCACTGTTCCCCCTCCTGCACGACGTCGGCGCCGAGCTCCCCGTGCTCGTGCCGAACGCCCGCGGCCTCGACCGCGCCCTCGCCCTCGGCGCGCGCCGCATCGCCGTGTTCGGGAGCGCGACCGAGACCTTCGCGCGCCGCAACCTCAACCGGACCGTCGACGAGTCGCTCGCCATGTTCGAGCCGGTCGTCGCCCGCGCGAAGGAGGAGGGGGTCCACGTACGCGGCTACCTCTCCATGTGCTTCGGCGACCCGTGGGAAGGGGCGGTCCCGGTCCGGCAGGTGGTCAAGGTGGCCCGGGCGCTCCTCGGCCTCGGCTGCGACGAGCTGAGCCTCGGCGACACGATCGGCGTGGCCACCCCCGGCCACGTCCTGGCCCTGCTCACCGCCCTCGACGAGGCCGGAGTCCCGGCCTCCGTGATCGGCGTGCACTTCCACGACACGTACGGCCAGGCCCTCGCCAACACCCTCGCCGCGCTCCAGTACGGCGTCACCACCGTCGACGCCTCCGCGGGCGGCCTCGGCGGCTGCCCGTACGCGAAGAGCGCCACCGGGAACCTCGCCACCGAGGACCTCGTGTGGATGCTCGACGGCCTCGGCGTCGAGACCGGGGTCGACCTCGGCCGGCTCACCGCCACCAGCGCGTGGATGGCCGAACGGCTGGGCCGCCCCAGCCCCTCCCGCACCGTGCGTGCCCTGTCCCACAAGGAGTCGTAGTCATGTCCCTCGACCACCGCCTCTCCCCCGAGCACGAAGAACTCCGCCGTACGGTCGAGGAGTTCGCGCACGACGTCGTCGCCCCGAAGATCGGCGACCTCTACGAACGCCACGAGTTCCCGTACGAGATCGTCCGCGAGATGGGCCGCATGGGCCTCTTCGGCCTGCCCTTCCCCGAGGAGTACGGCGGCATGGGCGGCGACTACCTCGCCCTGGGCATCGCCCTCGAAGAGCTGGCCCGGGTCGACTCGTCGGTCGCCATCACCCTCGAAGCGGGCGTCTCGCTCGGCGCGATGCCCGTCTTCCGCTTCGGCACGGAGGAGCAGAAGCGCGCGTGGCTGCCCCGCCTGTGCTCGGGCGAGATGCTCGGCGCGTTCGGCCTGACCGAGCCGGACTGCGGCTCGGACGCCGGCGGCACGAAGACGACCGCGCGCCGCGACGGCGACGAGTGGGTGATCAACGGCTCCAAGTGCTTCATCACCAACTCCGGCACGGACATCACCGGTCTGGTCACCGTCACCGCCGTGACGGGCCGGGGGGCCGGCGGCAAGCCGGAGATCTCCGCGATCATCGTCCCCTCCGGCACCCCCGGCTTCACCGTCGCCGCCCCCTACTCCAAGGTCGGCTGGAACGCCTCGGACACCCGCGAGCTGTCCTTCTCCGACGTACGCGTCCCGCTCACCAACCTCCTCGGCGAAGAGGGCCGCGGTTACGCCCAGTTCCTGCGCATCCTCGACGAGGGCCGCGTCGCCATCTCGGCGCTCGCGACCGGCCTGGCCCAGGGGTGCGTCGACGAGTCGGTGGCGTACGCGAAGGAACGCCACACCTTCGGCCGCCCCATCGGCTCCAACCAGGCGATCCAGTTCAAGCTCGCCGACATGGAGATGCGCGCCCACATGGCCCGCATCGGCTGGCGCGACGCGGCGTCACGCCTGGTCCGGGGCGAGCCGTTCAAGAAGGAAGCGGCTCTCGCCAAGCTCTACTCCTCCACCGTCGCGGTCGACAACGCCCGCGAGGCCACGCAGATCCACGGCGGCTACGGCTTCATGAACGAGTACCCGGTGGCCAGGATGTGGCGCGACTCGAAGATCCTGGAGATCGGCGAGGGCACGAGCGAGGTCCAGCGCATGCTGATCGCCCGGGAACTGGGCCTCACGGGCTGACCGCCTCGCGCGGTGGCCGCCTGAAGCCGTGACCACCTCACGGGCCGACCGCCTTGTGCGGCACGGCAGTCGGCCGGGCCGGGCTGCGGCACGGTGCGGCACGGCGCGGCGCGGCGCAGTGCGGCACGGCGCGGCGCGGCGCAGTGCGGTGGCCTGCGGAAGCTTCCGGGGCCACCCTCTGGACAATGTGTGAGGTTAGGCTAACCTACCCTCGGACTTGTCCCGTGGTGGACCCCGACCGCACGTACGAAAGCAGACACCGTCATGCCTCACGCCCGAGCTTCCCGCCTCTCCCGTCGCAGTCTGCTCGCCGCCGGCGGCGCCATAGGCATCGGCGCCGCGCTGGCCGCCTGCGGCGAGACCTCCGAGAAAAGCGAGGAGAAGGCCACCGGGAAGTCGGGCCCGTGGTCCTTCAAGGACGACCGCGGCAAGACGGTGAAGAGCCCCGCCACCCCCAAGAACATCGTCGCGTTCACCGGCGTCGCCGCCGCGCTCCACGACTTCGGCGTCGAGGTCAAGGGCGTGTTCGGGCCGACCAGGACCGCGGACGGCAAGGCCGACGTCCAGGCCGGCGATCTCGACATCACCAAGGTCAAGATCATCGGCAACGTCTACGACGAGTTCAACGTCGAGGAGTACGTCGCCCTCGACCCCGACCTCCTCGTCACGGCGATGTGGGAGAAGGACAAGCTCTGGTACGTCCCCGAGGCGTCCACCGCGAAGATCCTCAAGGTCGCCCCGAGCGTCGCCCTGTGGGCCGCGGAGACCACCGTCCCCAAGGCGATCCAGCGCCACGCCGACCTCGCCGAGTCCCTCGGCGCCGACGTCGGGGCCAAGAAGGTCACCGACGCCAAGACCCGCTTCGAGAAGGCCGCCGCGCGCCTGCGCCAGGCCGCCAAGGCCAACCCGAAGGTCAAGGTCATGATCGGCTCGGCGAGCCCGGACCTCTTCTACGTCTCCCTCGCGAAGATGTCGGCGGACACGCTCTACTTCCAGGAGCTGGGCGTGAACTTCGTCGAGCCGAAGGTGAACGCGGCCGGCTTCTTCGAGGAGCTCAGCTGGGAGAACGTCGACAAGTACCCGGCCGACGTCATCATGATGGACAACCGGACCGGGATCCTGCAGCCCGACGACCTCAAGAACAAGCCGACCTGGACCCGCCTGCCCGCCGTCAAGGCCGGTCAGGTCGTCCCGCGCACCACGGAGCCGATCTACTCCTACGACAAGTGCGCGCCGATCCTCGAGGACCTCGCCGAGGCCATCGAGAAGGCCAAGAAGGTCGCCTGAGCATGACCGGGTCAGCCGAGGAAGCCGAAACCGCCGCCGTCCCGTTCCGCTTCTTCGGCCTGACGGTCGTCCGGACGCGGCGGCTCAGCACCTCCCTGGTCAGGGTGACGTTCGGGGGCGAGGACCTGCGGGCCTTCGCCTCCGGGGGCCGCGACCAGAGCCTCTCCCTCTTCCTGCCGCACCCCGGCCAGCCGGAACCGGTGCTTCCGCCGGAGACCGATCCCGACTGGTTCGGTTCGTACCGCGCGCTGCCCGACGGCGTACGCGCGGTCATGCGCTCGTACACCGTGCGCGAGCAGCGCCGGGCCGCCGACGGGGCCCCGGCCGACGAGGTGGACATCGACTTCGCCCTCCACGAGGACGGCGGACCCGCCTGCCGCTGGGCGGGACAGGCGGGCGCCGGTGACCGCGTCGTGGTCCTCGGACCTGCGGTCGAGGACAACACCGCCGTGCGCTTCCGCCCGCCCGAGGACACCGACTGGGTCCTGATGTGGGCGGACGAGACCGCACTGCCGGCCGCCGCGGCCGCCCTGGAGTGGCTGCCGGCCGGGACGAGGGCCAAGGTCTGGATCGAGGTCCAGCACACCGACGACCGCCTGGAGCTGACCACGGCGGCCGACGCGGACATCACCTGGCTGGTGCGGGACGAGAACGCGCCCTCCGCGCTGGACGCGGTACGCGCCGTCCCCGAGGCCGGGTTGCCGGACGGTACGCCGTACACCTGGATCGCGGGCGAGTCCTCGTGTGTACGGGCGCTGCGCCGCCATCTCGTCCAGGAGCGGAAGTTCGACCGCAAGCGCGTGACGTTCGTGGGCTACTGGCGCCGCGGGCTGAGCGAGGAGCAGTTGCGCGAGCGCGTGGAAGAAGAAGACGCGCAGTAAGGCACAACAGCCGGGCCCCTGGGGGCGACGACGTTGCGAGATACATTTAGGTTAGGCTAACCTAACCCAGACATCGCGCCTTCGCCCCCTCCTCCTGTCCTGAAGGCGCAATGAATTCCCGTACCCGGGAGGACAGTTCATGCGTTCACACCTGCTCAATGACACAACCGCCGAGCGGTACCGCCGGACCGCCACCGCAGCGGTCGAGCGGGTGGCGGACAAACTCGCCACGACCACAAGGCCGTTCACCGGCATCACCCCGGAGCAGCTCGCCCCCCGGTTCGACGCGATCGACCTCGACCGGCCGCTCGGTGACACCACCGCCGTCCTGGACGAACTCGAATCCGTCTACCTCCGCGACGCCGTCTACTTCCACCACCCGCGTTACCTCGCGCACCTCAACTGCCCGGTCGTCATACCGGCCGTCGCCGCCGAGGCCGTGCTCTCCGCCGTCAACTCCTCCCTCGACACCTGGGACCAGAGCGCGGGCGCCACCCTCATCGAGCGCCGCCTCGTCGACTGGACGGCGAGCCGCATCGGCTTCGGCACCGCCGAGAAGACGGGCGCCGACGGCGTCTTCACCAGCGGCGGCTCCCAGTCCAACCTCCAGGCGCTGCTCCTGGCCCGCGAGGAGGCCAAGACCGACGACTCCGCCAGACTGCGCGTCTTCGCCTCCGAGTGCGGTCACTTCAGCGTCCAGAAGTCCGCGAAGCTCCTCGGCCTCTCCCCCGAAGCCGTCATCGCGATCCCCTGCGACAACGACAAGCGCATGCAGACCGCGGTCCTCGCCCGCGAGCTGGCCCGCTGCACGAGCGAGGGCCTCGTCCCGATGGCCGTCGTCGCCACCGCCGGCACCACCGACTTCGGCTCGATCGACCCGCTGCCCGAGATAGCCGAGCTGTGCGAGCTGTACGGCGCCTGGATGCACGTCGACGCGGCGTACGGCTGCGGCCTGCTGGCCTCCCGCACCCGCCGCCACCTCCTCGACGGCATCGAGCACGCCGACTCGGTCACCGTGGACTACCACAAGTCCTTCTTCCAGCCGGTCAGTTCGAGCGCGCTGCTGGTCCGCGACGGTGCCACCCTGCGCCACGCGACGTACCACGCCGACTACCTGAACCCGCGCCGGATGGTCGAGGAGCGCATTCCCAACCAGGTCGACAAGTCCCTCCAGACCACCCGCCGCTTCGACGCCCTCAAGCTGTGGATGACCCTGCGGACCATGGGCGCCGACGGTGTCGGCGAGCTCTTCGACGAGGTGTGCGACCTCGCCCGCGAGGGCTGGCGGCTGCTCGCCGCCGACCCGCGCTACGACGTCGTCGTCCAGCCCTCGCTCTCCACCCTCGTCTTCCGCTACGTCCCGGCCGACGTCACCGGCCCCGCCATGATCGACCGCGCCAACCTGTACGCCCGCAAGGCGCTGTTCGCGTCGGGCGACGCCGTCGTGGCCGGGACGAAGGTCGGCGGCAAGCACTACCTGAAGTTCACCCTTCTCAACCCCGAGACGACGCTGAACGACATCGCGGCCGTCCTCGACCTCATCGCCGGCCACGCCGAGCAGTACCTGGGAGAGTCCCTTGTCCACGCCTCTTGAGCCTCTTGACTTCATCGGTATCGGACTCGGTCCGTTCAACCTCGGACTCGCCTGCCTGACCGAGCCGATCGACGAGCTCGACGGCCTCTTCCTCGAAACGAAGCCGGACTTCGAGTGGCACGCGGGGATGTTCCTCGAAGGCGCCCACCTCCAGACCCCGTTCATGTCGGACCTGGTCACGATGGCCGACCCGACCTCGCCGTACTCCTTCCTCAACTACCTGAAGGAGCAGGGGCGGCTGTACTCCTTCTACATCCGCGAGAACTTCTATCCGCTGCGGACCGAGTACAACGACTACTGCCGCTGGGCCGCCGCCAAGCTCAGCAACATCCGCTTCAACCAGACGGTCGCCTCCGTCGACTACGACGCCGAGGCCGAGCTGTACGTCGTCCGCACCCAGGACGCCGCCTACCGCGCCCGCCACCTGGTCCTGGGCACCGGCACCCCGCCGTACATCCCGGACGCCTGCCAGGACCTGGGCGGCGACTTCATCCACAACTCGCGCTACGTGAGCGGCAAAGAGGCGCTCCAGGCGAAGAAGTCCATCACCCTGGTCGGCAGCGGCCAGAGCGCGGCGGAGATCTACTACGACCTGCTCTCCGAGATCGACGTGCACGGCTACCGGCTCAACTGGGTCACCCGCTCGCCGCGCTTCTTCCCGCTGGAGTACACCAAGCTCACGCTGGAGATGACCTCCCCGGAGTACGTCGACTACTTCCACGCCCTCCCGGAGACGACGCGCTACCGCCTGGAGTCCCAGCAGAAGAACCTCTTCAAGGGAATCGACTCCGAGCTGATCAACGCCATCTTCGACCTGCTCTACCAGAAGAACCTCAAGGGCCCGGTCCCCACCCGGCTCCTGACCAACTCCTCCCTCAACACCGCGAGCTACGACGCCGAGAGCGCGACGTACACCCTCGGGCTGCGCCAGGAGGAGCAGGGCAAGGACTTCGAACTGGACACCGAGGGCCTCGTCCTCGCGACCGGCTACCGCTACCGCACCCCCGCCTTCCTGGAGGGCGTGCGCGACCGGATCCGCTGGGACGGCCAGGGCCGCTACGACGTGGCCCGCAACTACAGCATCGACACGACGGGCCGCGGCATCTTCCTCCAGAACGCCGCCGTCCACACCCACAGCATCACCTCGCCCGACCTGGGCATGAGCGCGTACCGCAACGCCTACATCATCGGTGAGCTGCTGGGCTCCGAGTACTACCCGGTCGAGAAGGCCATCGCTTTCCAGGAGTTCGCGATATGAACAGCTCGTTTTCCATCCGTCCCCTCGACCCGCTCAAGGACGCCGAGCTGCTGCACGGCTGGGTCACCCACCCCAAGGCCGCCTTCTGGATGATGCAGGACGCGTCGCTGCCGGACGTCGAGCGCGAGTACATGGCGATAGCCGCGGCCGAGCACCACGACGCCTTCATCGGCCTGCACGAGGGCGAGCCCGCCTTCCTCATGGAGCGCTACGACCCCGCCCACGTCGAGCTCGTGGGTCTGTACGACGCCCAGCCCGGCGACGTCGGCATGCACTTCCTGGTCGCGCCGACCGACACGCCCGTCCACGGCTTCACCCGCGCCGTGATCACCGCGGTGATGGAGGAGCTGTTCGCGGACCCGGCCACCCGCCGTGTCGTCGTCGAGCCCGACGTGCGCAACGAAGCCGTCCACCGCCTCAACGAGGCCGTCGGCTTCGAGATCGTCGAGAAGATCGCCAAGCCGGAGAAGGACGCCTACCTGAGCGTCTGCACGCGCGCCCGGTTCGAAGCAGCACGTACCGCCGGAGCCGCCCTGTGAACCGCGAGAGCTCCACCGACGCCGTCTCCCACCTCTCCCCCGAGCGCTGGGCCCACGCGAGCCGGCTCCTCGTCCGCAAAGCACTCGCCGAGTTCTCCCACGAGCGCCTGCTGACCCCCGAGCCCCTCGGTGACAACCGGTACGCCGTCCGCTCCGACGACGGCGCGACCGAGTACCGCTTCACCGCCCACCGCCACGCGCTGGACCACTGGCAGGTCTTCCCCGAGTCCATCACCCGCCACCGCGACGGCGCCGAGATCCCCCTCGACGCCCTCGAGTTCTTCATCGAGCTGCGCGGGGCACTCGGGCTGAGCCCGGAGATCCTCCCCGTCTACCTGGAGGAGATCAGCTCCACCCTCTCCGGCACGGCGTACAAGCTCACCAAGACGCCCGTCACCGCCGCCGCGCTGGCCCGCGCCGGCTTCCAGGCCATCGAGACGGGGATGACCGAGGGCCACCCCTGCTTCGTCGCCAACAACGGCCGACTCGGCTTCGGCATCGACGAGTACCGCTCGTACGCCCCCGAGGCCGCCTCCCCCGTCCAGCTGATCTGGCTGGCCGCCCGTCGCGACCACACCACCTTCACGGCCGGCGCCGGGCTGGACTACGAGGACTTCGTACGCGCCGAACTGGGCGACGCGGTCCTCGGCCGGTTCGCGGCGACGCTGAGCGGTCTCGGCCTGGACCTGGCCGACTACTACCTCATCCCGGTCCACCCCTGGCAGTGGTGGAACAAGCTCTCCGTCACCTTCGCCGCCGAGGTCGCCCAGCACCGCCTCGTCTGCCTCGGCGCGGGCGACGACAGCTACCTCGCCCAGCAGTCGATCCGTACCTTCTTCAACACGAGCGACCCGGCGAAGCACTACGTCAAAACGGCGCTGTCCGTCCTCAACATGGGCTTCATGCGCGGCCTCTCCGCCGCCTACATGGAGGCCACGCCCGCCATCAACGACTGGCTGGCCGGCCTGATCGAGAACGACGAGACCCTCCGGGCGACCGGCCTGACGATCATCCGTGAGCGCGCGGCCATCGGCTATCACCACCGCCAGTACGAGGCCGCCACCGCCAAGGGCTCCCCGTACCTGAAGATGCTCGCCGCGCTCTGGCGCGAGAGCCCCGTCCCGTCCCTGGCGCCGGGCGAGCGCCTCGCCACCATGGCGTCGCTGCTGCACACCGACCACGAGGGCGCGTCCCTCACGGGCGCCCTGATCGCCGAGTCGGGTCTCGCCCCGGCCGAGTGGCTGCGCCGCTACCTCCACGCGTACCTCACGCCGCTGCTGCACAGCTTCTACGCGTACGACCTGGTCTACATGCCGCACGGCGAGAACGTCATCCTCGCCATCGAGGACGGCGTCGTCACCCGGGCGGTCTTCAAGGACATCGCGGAGGAGATCTGCGTGATGGACCCGGACGCGGTGCTGCCGCCCGCCGTCGAGCGCGTCCGCGCCGAAGTGCCCGACGACATGAAGCTGCTCTCGCTCTTCACCGACGTCTTCGACTGCTTCTTCCGCTTCCTCGGCGCCACGCTCGCCACCGACGGCGTCACCGACGAGGACACCTTCTGGCGGACGGTGGCGGAGTGCGTGTCCGACTACCAGGAGGCGCACCCGCAGCTCGCGGACAAGTTCAAGCAGTACGACATGTTCGCACCGGAGTTCGCGCTGTCCTGCCTGAACCGACTCCAGCTGCGCAACAACAAGCAGATGGTCGACCTCCAGGACCCGTCGGGCGCGCTCCAGCTCGTCGGCACCCTCGACAACCCGATCGCGCGGTTCGCCCGGGCCTGACCCGGCCGCCGACCGGAACGACGAGCGGGCGGGCGTCCGTGCCCCGGGCCCTCACGGACGCCCGCCCCTCGCCGCCCCTACTCCGCGGGCCAGGGCACCTGCGCCGAGCGGTAGTAGTCGATGCCCAGCGCCGAGAACCGCGGCCCCTGGGCCGCCAGCCGCACCTTGTACGTGTCCCAGTCGTGCGTGGCCGCCGGCGACCAGCCCAGCTCGGCGATGCCCGGCAGCCTCGGGAACGCCATGTACTCGACCTGGTCGTTGGTCCACAGGGTCTCCGACCACAGCGGCGCCTCGACCCCGAGGACCGACTCGGCCGGCGCGCCCGGCAGGTACGCCCCGGGGTTCCAGTCGTACGAGCGCTCCACCTCCACGTAGCCCGCCCAGGCGAGGCCGAGCGGGGTGCTCTTGTCGTACTTCATGTCGAGGTACGCCCGGTCGGCCGGCGACAGCACCAGCTTCGTCCCGTTCTTCGCGGCATCGGCGACCTGCGCCTTCTCCGCCGCCGAGGTCCTGTCGAGCCCCCAGTACTGGGCGACGGCGCCCTCGGCCGGGTTGCCGCCCGTCAGCTGGTGCCAGCCCATCACCGTCTTGCCGTACTTGCCGACGACGGCCTGCGCCTTGTCCATGAAGGCGACGTAGTCCGCGTCCGACGTGGAGTGGGCCTCGTCGCCGCCGATGTGGAGGTACTTGCCGGGCGTCATCGCGGCGATCTCGCGCACCACGTCGTCCACGAACCTGTACGTGATGTCCTTCGGCACGCACAGCGAGCTGAAGCCGACGCTGGTCCCCGTGTAGAGGGGCGGGGCGACGCCGTCGCAGTTCAGTTCGGGGTACGAGGCGAGCGCCGCGTTGGTGTGCCCCGGCAGGTCGATCTCGGGGACGACCTCCAGGTGGCGGGAGGCGGCGTACCGCAGGATCTCCTTGTAGTCGGCCTTCGTGTAGTAACCGCCGGGGCCGCCGCCGACCTGGGTCGAGCCGCCGTACGTCGCGAGCCGCGGCCAGGAGTCGACGGCGATGCGCCAGCCCTGGTCGTCGGAGAGGTGCAGGTGCAGCTTGTTGACCTTGTAGAGCGCCATCTGGTCGATGTACGTCTTGACCTTGTCGACGCTGAAGAAGTGCCGCGACACGTCGAGCATCGCGCCCCGGTAGCCGTAGCGCGGCGCGTCCTCGATCGTTCCGCCCGCGACCTTCCACGGCCCCCGCTGCCGGGTGTCCTCCTCCACGGACGCGGGCAGCAGCTGACGGAGCGTCTGCACGCCGTGGAAGAGCCCGGCGGGCTTGCGGGCCGTGACGGTGACCCCGTGGCGGCCGGACTCCAGCCGGTAGCCCTCGTCGCCCAGCGAGGCGTCCCTGGAGCCGAGCCGCAGCCGGATCCCGTCCTTGGCGTCCCGCTCCGTGACCGGCAGCGCGTAGCCGGTGGACGGGCGCAGGATGTCCGCGAGGTACGAGCCGATCCGCCGCGCCTCGTGCGAGTCGTCGTCGACCCTGATGCGCGTCCGGTGCGTGAGGGCATAAGAAGGCCCGCCCTCGGAGACGGAGGCGGGCGCCGGAATCACCTGGCCCAGTGGTCTTGCTTCCGCGGCGGGTCCGGCGGCCGCCGGGGTGGCCGCGACGCCCGTCGCGCCGGCGGCGACGACGAGGACCAGCGGGGCGAACAGGCGTGGGAGCGTTCTGCTTTGACTCACGGGCGGTCCCTTCGGCGGGCTTCGCAACAGTGGCGTAGTGCAGGCGAACGGTCACCATGGGTATCGCGCGCCCCACTCCGGGGTCAAGGGTTTAGACCACTTCTCCGTCCGTGTCCCGCACCGGGAGACGCCCGGATACGACCGGATCCTCCCCCTCCAGGAGCGAGATCCTGCCCGGATTCGGGCAGGATTCTTGCATGTGCCCCAAAACCCCCGCAGTATCTACGGGTGCTCGAACGCCGCCCGTCGTCGCCGCACGACGACCTCATCGACCATCTGGTCCGCAGCACCGCGCTCCCGCGCGGTGAGGCCGCCCGGGTGGTGCTCGACGTGCTGGCGTACTTCGACGAGACGGCCGAGGACTTCGTGCGCCGCCGCCACCGTGAGCTTCAGTCCGGCGGCCTGGTGAACGCGGAGATCTTCGAGCGGATCGCGGCCGAGATGCCGCACCGCGCCGTGGCGCCGCCGGAGCTCTCGCTCCGGCAACTGCGCCGCATCGTCTACGGCTGAGCACCCACTCAACGACTCGAGGGACACACCATATGTGCGGAATCGTCGGTTACATCGGCAAGCGTGACGTCGCCCCGCTGCTGCTCGAAGGCCTCCAGCGCCTGGAGTACCGCGGCTACGACTCGGCGGGCATCGTGGTCACGAGCCCCAAGGCGAGCGGCCTGAAGACGGTCAAGGCCAAGGGCCGCGTCCGCGACCTGGAGGCCAGGGTCCCCAAGCGCTTCGCCGGCACCACCGGCATCGCCCACACCCGCTGGGCCACCCACGGCGCCCCGAGCGACGAGAACGCCCACCCGCACCTCGACGCCGAGGGCAGGGTCGCCGTCGTGCACAACGGCATCATCGACAACGCCACCGAGCTGCGCGCCAAGCTCGTCGCCGACGGCGTCGAGTTCCTCTCCGAGACCGACACCGAGGTCCTCGTCCACCTCGTCGCCCGCTCCCAGGCCGTGACGCTGGAGGAGAAGGTCCGCGAGGCCCTGCGCCACGTCGAGGGCACGTACGGCATCGCCGTCATGCACGCCGACTTCTCCGACCGCATCGTCGTCGCCCGCAACGGCTCGCCGGTCGTCCTCGGCATCGGCGAGAAGGAGATGTTCGTCGCCTCCGACATCGCCGCGCTGGTCTCGCACACCCGCCAGATCGTCACCCTCGAGGACGGCGAGATGGCCACCCTCAAGGCCGACGACTTCCGCACGTACACCACCGAGGGCTCGCGCACGACGGCCACGCCGACCACCGTGGAGTGGGAGGCCGAGTCGTACGACATGGGCGGCCACGACACGTACATGCACAAGGAGATCTCCGAGCAGGCCGACGCCGTGGACCGCGTGCTGCGCGGCCGCATCGACGACCGCTTCTCCACCGTGCACCTGGGCGGCCTGAACCTGGACGCCCGCGAGGCGCGCGGGATCCGCCGCGTCAAGATCCTCGGCTGCGGCACCTCGTACCACGCGGGCATGATCGGCGCGCAGCTGATCGAGGAACTGGCCCGCATCCCCGCCGACGCCGAGCCCGCGTCCGAGTTCCGCTACCGCAACCCGGTCGTGGACCCCGACACCCTCTACGTCGCCGTCTCCCAGTCCGGTGAGACGTACGACGTGCTGGCGGCCGTGCAGGAGCTGAAGCGCAAGGGCGCCCGCGTCCTCGGCGTGGTGAACGTCGTCGGCTCGGCGATCGCCCGCGAGGCCGACGGCGGCATGTACGTGCACGCCGGTCCCGAGGTCTGCGTCGTCTCCACCAAGTGCTTCACCAACACGGTCGTCGCCTTCGCGCTGCTCGCCCTGCACCTGGGCCGCATCCGCGACCTGTCCGTCTCGGACGGCAAGCGGCTCATCGAGGGCCTGCGCAAGCTGCCCGCCCAGATCGCGGAGATCCTGAAGACCGAGGACGAGATCAAGAAGATCGCCGAGGAGTACGCCGGCGCCCAGTCGATGATGTTCATCGGGCGCGTGCGCGGCTACCCGGTCGCCCTGGAGGCCTCCCTCAAGCTGAAGGAGATCTCCTACATCCACGCCGAGGCGTACCCGGCCTCCGAGCTCAAGCACGGCCCGCTCGCCCTGATCGAGCCCGCCCTGCCGACCGTCGCGATCGTGCCCGACGACGAGCTGCTGGAGAAGAACCGCGCGGCGCTGGAGGAGATCAAGGCGCGCAGCGGCCGGATCCTGGCGGTCGCGCACCGCGAGCAGGAGAAGGCCGACCACACCATCGTGGTCCCGAAGAACGAGACGGAGCTGGACCCGATCCTCATGGGCATTCCGCTCCAGCTCCTCGCCTACCACACGGCACTGGCCATGGGCCGCGACATCGACAAGCCGCGCAACCTCGCCAAGTCCGTGACGGTCGAGTAGCAGCCGCGGCCCGGGCCGCGGGTACGACGAAGGCCGGCCCCCCGCGCGAAGCGGGGGGCCGGCCTCGTGCCGCAGTGCTTACGGGATCACGACGACCGGCCGCTGCGCGCGCCGCGCCAGCCGGCCCGCCACCGAGCCGAAGATCCGTCCGACCAGGCCGTGCGTCGTCCCGACCACGATCGCGTCGGCCGAGTACTCCTGGCCGACCTCCTCCAGCTCGTGGCAGATGTCGCCACCGCGCTCGACCAGGATCCACGGCACTTCGGAGAGGTAGTCCGCGCAGGCCAGCTCCAGTCCGAGCACCTCGGTACGGTGATCCGGCACGTCCACGAAGACCGGCGGTTCGCACCCCGCCCAGACCGTGGTCGGCAGCCTGTTGGCCACATGGACGATGATCAGGCCGGAGCCCGACCGCACCGCCATGCCGATGGCATACGAGAGGGCCCGCTCACTGGACGTGGAGCCGTCGAAGCCGACGACGACACCGTGCTGGAAGGCGGGGTCGCAGGAATGGCGTGTTTGCTCCACCGCCCGGAGGTCGTCCAGGGGATCGACGACCTGCTTGCGGTCCGCGGGTTCGGGGGTTTCGTGACCGGCCATGGGTGTCTCGGCGAAGAAGTCCTCTGGGGAGGGGTCGCTTTTATTGAGGGAAGGAATGGCAACGAGCGGTGGAGCTGTGTCCGGGAATCATCTTCCCGACTCCATACCCCCAAGGGTACGGCGACACTCCTCTTCTGCCCAGAGCCGGCCGCCCCTCGGGCGGCGTCCAAGGGAGCATGCACGAGCCCGGCCCGTAAGGCAATGCCGGTTGCCCCTTACAGGTGTCTCGACAGACGCGTGCCGCCGGCCGCGGCGCCCGGCGGACATGATCGTCGGCACGGC
Organism: Streptomyces sp. Wb2n-11; assembly: GCF_001049855.1. Lineage (NCBI taxonomy): Bacteria > Bacillati > Actinomycetota > Actinomycetes > Kitasatosporales > Streptomycetaceae > Streptomyces > Streptomyces sp. Wb2n-11. The sequence goes on along the minus strand of NZ_CVPB01000001.1, from coordinate 4,503,394 downwards.
CGCCGGCGCGGCTCACCGGTGTACGTTCGGCCACGTCCGCAGGCGACAACGGCGGCAGCGGCGGCAGGGAGAACGCCCGCGCCTGCAGGCGCGGGCGGCCGGGGCGCGCCGGGGCGGGCGCTTCGCCGGGGAAAGCACGCCGGGGGAGCGGTGACCCGGCCCCCATGCGCCCGTATCTTTTCAGCCAACTTCATGTGGCCGCCCAGCCCTTGGCGGAATGGCCCTCCCACCCCTGTTCCACCAGGCGTGAAAGGACCACCTCCGGCCAACGCACCCTACGGGGACGGGCCATGAAGGCGAGGCGCACTTCCCTGCGGGGCCCGCGAGTGGAACGCTTCGTGATCGAATGCTTCACGCCAAGTGACCTTGTCGACATAGTGCCGAATGCCGAAGTTGTCACGCCGGCGCCATGGGACACAGTAGATTCGATCATGGGTATATACGGCGGGGGAATCATGCAGGACCGAGGGGAAACGTGCAGGACCGAGAGGACGCGAACACCGAGGGGGGCTTAGCGTCATGAGCCAGGACTCCACTGCCGTACCGGAGGCCGCACGGAAGCTCTCCGGACGCCGCCGCCGGGAAATCGTAGCGGTGCTGCTCTTCAGCGGCGGCCCCATTTTCGAGAGCTCGATCCCACTCTCTGTGTTCGGCATTGACCGGCAGGACGCAGGAGTACCCCGTTACCGGCTACTGGTGTGCGCGGGAGAGGACGGACCGCTGCGCACCACGGGCGGACTCGAACTGACCGCCCCCTACGGCCTGGAGGCGATGAGCAGGGCCGGCACCGTCGTCGTGCCGGCGTGGCGTTCCATCACCTCGCCGCCACCTCCGGAGGCCCTCGACGCGCTGCGCCGCGCCCACGAGGAGGGGGCCCGCATCGTCGGGCTGTGCACCGGCGCGTTCGTGCTGGCGGCGGCGGGTCTGCTCGACGGCCGCCCGGCCACCACGCACTGGATGTACGCGCCGACGCTCGCCAAGCGCTACCCGTCGGTCCACGTCGACCCGCGCGAGCTCTTCGTCGACGACGGCGACGTCCTCACCTCGGCCGGCACGGCGGCCGGAATCGACCTGTGCCTGCACATCGTGCGTACGGACCACGGCACCGAGGCCGCCGGGGCGCTGGCCCGCAGGCTCGTCGTACCGCCGCGCCGCAGCGGCGGGCAGGAGCGCTACCTCGACAGGTCTTTACCTGAGGAGATCGGCGCCGACCCGCTGGCCGAGGTCGTCGCCTGGGCACTGGAGCACCTCCACGAGCAGTTCGACGTGGAGACGCTGGCCGCGCGCGCCTACATGAGCCGCCGCACGTTCGACCGGCGTTTCCGCTCCCTCACCGGGAGCGCTCCCCTGCAGTGGCTGATCACCCAGCGGGTGCTCCAGGCGCAGCGTCTGCTGGAGACGTCCGACTACTCGGTCGACGAGGTCGCGGGCCGCTGCGGCTTCCGCTCGCCGGTCGCGCTGCGCGGGCACTTCCGGCGCCAGCTGGGCTCGTCCCCGGCCGCGTACCGGGCCGCCTACCGGGCCCGGCGGCCGCAGGGCGAGCTCCACCCGTCCACGGTCACCCAGACCATGGACGCGCTGCCGCAGCAGGCCAGGCGCGCGGCGGCGGCGAGTACGCCGTCGGGTCCCTCCGCGACCGCGTCGGCGGCACCCGATCCGGGCAAGCCGGGCTCCGATGCGTACGCCCCGGGCCGCCCGACGCTGCCCGGCCCGCGGGAACGCCCCGTAGGGTGAGACACATGAACGATCGCATGGTGTGGATCGACTGCGAGATGACCGGGCTCTCGCTGACGGACGACGCACTTATCGAGGTGGCCGCGCTGGTCACCGACTCGGAGCTCAACGTGCTCGGCGAAGGGGTGGACATCGTGATCCGCCCGCCGGACGCGGCCCTGGAGACCATGCCCGAGGTGGTGCGGCAGATGCACACCGCCTCGGGCCTCCTCGACGAACTGGCCGGCGGAACGACGCTGGCCGACGCCGAGGAGCAGGTCCTGGCGTACGTGAGGAAGCACGTGAAGGAGCCCGGCAGGGCCCCACTGTGCGGGAACTCGGTCGGTACCGACCGCGGGTTCCTGCTGCGTGACATGTCGACGCTGGAGGCGTACCTCCACTACCGGATCGTGGACGTCTCGTCGGTCAAGGAGCTGGCCCGCCGCTGGTATCCGCGGGCGTACTTCAACAGCCCGGAGAAGAACGGCAACCACCGGGCGCTCGCCGACATCAAGGACTCCATCGCGGAGCTGCGCTACTACCGGGAGGCGGTCTTCGTGCCCCAGCCCGGTCCCGACTCCGACACGGCGAAGAAGATCGCGGCGAAGTACGTCCTGCCTGCGCAGCCCGCGGAGTAGACACCCGGCGAGGCCCGGCGAAACCTGGGCGCGAGCACCCTCTGGGACCCTGTACACTTTTTCTCAGCCGGTCGGGAACGACCGGCCGCGGTGGGTGTAGCTCAGTTGGTAGAGCACCTGGTTGTGGTCCAGGTGGCCGCGGGTTCAAGTCCCGTCACTCACCCTGAATGATCCGAGCTCCCGACCTGGAAACGGGCCGGGAGCTCGGATCTTTTGCGTTCCATGACGCCGCCGCGGCAGCCGTGGGACGCGCCACGGCCGCCGTGGCCGTCAGGACGACGCGCGGGTCACCAGCTCCGTCGGGAGCACGACCTGGCGGGGGGCGACGCTGCGGGTGCCCGCCGGGCGGCGGTCGGCGATCTCCTCGAGCAGCACCCGGGCCATCTCGCGGCCCATCTCCTCTATCGGCTGCCGGACGCTGGTCAGGGGCGGGTCCATGTGGCGGGCGATGACCGAGTCGTCGAAGCCGACCAGTGCCACATCGCCGGGAACGCTGCGGCCCCGCTCGCGCAGGACCTGGCGGGCGCCCGCCGCCATCACGTCGGACGCGGCGAAGACCGCGTCGATGTCCGGGCGGCGCTCCAGCAGCTCCGCCATGGCGCGGCGGCCGCCCGCCTCGGTGAAGTCGGCGGGGGCGATCAGCCGCTCGTCGGCGTCGAGGCCGGCCGCGGCCAGTGCCTGCCGGTAGCCGTCGAGGCGGCACTGGGCGCCGTACACGTCGAGCCGTCCGGTGATGGTGGCTATCGTGCGGCGGCCGCGCGCCATGAGGTGGTCCACGGCACCGCGCGCGCCGGCCACGTTGTCCGCGTCGACCCAGGCGAGCGGCTCGCGCTCGGAACGGCGGCCGCTGATGACGGTCGGTATGCCCAGCTCGGCCAGCAGCTCGGGCAGCGGGTCGCCGGCGCGTACGGAGACGAGCAGAACGCCGTCGACCCGGTGGCCCGCCAGGTAGTGCGCCAGGCGGCTGCGCTCGCGGTCGTTGCCGACGATGGTGAGCAGCAGCTGCATCTCGGTGCTGTCGAGGGCGGCGCCGACGCCCCGCAGGATGTCGGAGAAGTACGGCTCGGTGAAGAAGCGGGACTCGACCTCGGGGACGACGAGCGCGACGGCGTCGGCGCGGTTGGCGGCGAGGGCGCGGGCCGCGCGGTTCGGTACGTACCCCAGCTCGTCGACGGCGGCCTCGACGGCGGCGCGGGTCTCGTCGCTCACCCGCGGGGAGCCGTTGACCACCCGGGAGACGGTGCCCCGGCCGACACCGGCGCGCGCGGCCACTTCTTCGAGCGTCGGCCGTCCGCCGCTCCGGCTCCGGAATCCACGAGTCACGATGTCCCGACCTCCCCGCCCTGTGCGCCGTCCGGTCACCGTCCGGCGCTGCGCAATATCTCATAGCGGTCTCGGACCGCACATCCCGCCGTCCGGCGTCTTGACACCCCCACGGCGAGCCGCCAACCTTCAACACATCACACGTGGGAGCGCTCCCACAGTACCCGAACCGTACACATCCCGCACGTTCCCCACCCGGGCCGCAGCCGCAATCCACGGGCTCACCAGCGCAGTTGGCCGGGGGGCGGCGCGTCAGGGCACAAGGAGGACGCAATGCGCATCAGCACCCGAACGCCTCACCGGGCGGTGGTCGTCGCCGCTGTTGTGGCACTCGGCGCCGGCCTGCTCGGCGGTTGTGCCGAGGACAGCGAGGGCCCGGGCGGCGGCTCCGGCGACAGCGGGACGGACGCCGGGGGCAGAACCACGATCGAGATCGGCACCTTCGGGTCTTCGGCTACAAGCAGGCCGGGCTCTACGACGAGTACATGAAGCTGCATCCGGAGATCCTCATCAAGGAGGACGTGACCGAGCGCGTCGACACGTACTACCCGGAACTGCTGACGCACCTCGCGGCCAACAGCGGTCTCCAGGACATCCAGGCCATAGAGGTCGGGAACATCAACGAGATCGCCACCACCCAGGCCGACAAGTTCGAGGACCTGTCCAAGGCGCCCGGCGTCGACAAGTCGGACTGGCTGGACTGGAAGTGGGCGCAGGCGACCGCCAAGGACGGGCGGACCGTCGCGCTCGGTACGGACATCGGGCCCATGGGCATGTGCTACCGCAAGGACCTGTTCGAGAAGGCGGGGCTGCCGACCGACCGCGAGGCCGTCGGCAAGCTGTGGGCGGGCGACTGGCAGAAGTACGTCGACGCCGGCAAGCGGTACAAGGCGAAGGGGCCCAGGGGCACCACGTTCACCGACTCGGCGGCCGGTCTCTTCGCCGCCGTCAACAACGGCTACGCGGAGCGCTTCTACGACGCCGACGGCAAGCTGATCTACAAGGACAGCCCGGCGGTGAGGACCGCCTGGGACCTGGCGATGCAGGCCGCGACGGGCGGACTGACCGGAAAGCTGAAGCAGTTCGACAAGGCGTGGGACCAGGCGTACGCGAACGGGGCCTTCGCCACCGTCTCCTGCCCGCCGTGGATGCTCGGCTACATCAAGGAGAAGGCGGGAGCGGCGGGCGAGGACCAGTGGGACGTCGCGGCGGCGCCCAGGCCCGCCAACTGGGGCGGCTCGTTCATCGGCGTACCGAAGGCGGGCAAGAACAAGGCGGAGGCGATCAAGCTCGCGGCCTGGCTGACCGCGCCCGAACAGCAGGCGAAGCTCTTCGACAAGCAGGCGAGCTTCCCGTCCACCCCGCCGGCGTACGAGCTGGACGCGGTCGCGGGTGCCAGGAACCCGTACTTCGGCGACGCGCCCACCGGGCAGCTCTTCGCCGAGGCGGCCAAGAGCATCCCGACGCTGGTGCTCGGCCCCAAGGACCAGCAGATCGGCACCGCTTTCGGTGATGTCGGCATCCTCCAGGTGGAGCAGCAGGGCAAGAGCCCGGAGCAGGGCTGGGAAGCGGCCCTGAAGGAGATCGACAACGCGGTGGACGGCGGCTGATGCGTCCGTACACCGACCAGGCTGTGTCCCCCTCCGCGGGGGACGCGGCCGCGGACCGCCCGGGAGCGGTACCGGCGGCGGCCGGGCGGCCGGGGGCACCGGCCGCCGCCGGGCATGGCGCAGCAGACGCTACCGCTGGGACATGAAGTACAGCCCGTACGCCTTCGTCGCGCCCTTCTTCGTCTTCTTCGCGGCCTTCGGGGTCTTCCCCCTCCTCTATACGGGCTGGTCGTCGCTGCACCGTGTGTCGCTGTCGGCGCCGAACGACATGCAGTGGGTGGGGCTGCACAACTACACGCGGCTGCTGGAGGACGAGTTCTTCTGGAACGCGCTGCGCAACACCTTCACCATCGGCATCATCTCGACGGTGCCGCAGCTGCTGATGGCGCTGGGCATCGCGCACCTGCTCAACTACCGGCTGCGCGCCTCGGGCTTCTTCCGGGTCGCGATCCTCACTCCGTACGCCACTTCGGTGGCCGCCGCGACGCTCGTCTTCGTGCTCCTCTTCGGGCGCGACTACGGGATGATCAACTGGGTGCTGGACGCGGTGGGGCTCGGGAAGGTCGACTGGCAGAGCGGGACCCTGTCGTCGCAGGTGGCGGTCTCCTCGATCGTGATCTGGCGGTGGACGGGCTACAACGCGCTGATCTACCTGGCCGCGATGCAGGCCGTGCCGAACGATCTGTACGAGTCGGCGGCGCTGGACGGGGCGACGCGCTGGCAGCAGTTCCTCCACGTCACCGTCCCCTCCCTGCGGCCGACGATCCTCTTCACGGTCGTCGTCTCCACGATCGGCGCGACGCAGCTGTTCGGCGAGCCGCTGCTGTTCGGCGGGGCGGGCGGACAGAAGGGCGGGGCGTCGCACCAGTTCCAGACGCTCGGCCTCTACCTGTACGAGCAGGGCTGGTTCAACTTCCACCTCGGCCGGGCCTCCGCGATCGCCTGGGCGATGTTCCTGATCCTGCTGATCGTCGCGGGCATCCACCTGCTGGTCGCCCGCCGCCTGAGGAAGAGCCAATGACGAAACTGACGCGTGTACGCGCCGGCCGCCATCTGCACGGTGGCCCCCTCACCTACGCCGTGCTGATCCTCTTCACGGCAGGCTCGCTGTTCCCCCTCGTCTGGACGGCGATCGCGGCCTCCCGCAACAGCACCCGGCTGTCCCAGACGCCGCCGCCGTTCTGGTTCGGCGGGAACCTCTTCAAGAACCTCCAGACCGCCTGGACCGACGCCAACATGGGGCTCGCCCTGCTCAACACGGCGGTGGTGGCCGGGAGCATCGCCCTGGGGACCGTCCTCTTCTCGACCCTGGCCGGCTTCGCCTTCGCCAAGCTGCGCTTCCGCTTCAAGAACCTGCTGATGCTGCTGGTCATCGCCACGATGATGGTGCCGCCGCAGCTCAGCGTCGTCCCCCTCTTCATGACCATCGCCGAGCTGGAGTGGACCGACCAGCTCCAGGCCGTCATCCTGCCGACTCTCGTCAGCGCCTTCGGGGTCTTCTTCATGCGTCAGTACCTGGTGCAGGCGCTGCCGGGCGAACTGGTCGAGGCGGCGCGGACGGACGGCGCGAGCAGTCTGCGGATCGTCTGGCACATCGTCTTCCCGGCGGCCAGGCCCGCGATGGCGGTGCTGGGCATGCTCACCTTCGTGGCCGCCTGGAACGACTTCTTCTGGCCGATCATCGCGCTGACCCAGGACAACCCGACCGTGCAGGTGGCGCTCGCCAACCTCGGCCAGGGGTTCGTCCCCGACCAGTCGGTCGTCATGGCCGGCGCCCTGCTCGGCACACTGCCGCTGCTGCTGGCCTTCACGCTCTTCGGGAGGCAGATCGTGGGCGGGATCATGCAGGGCGCGGTCAAGGGCTGACTTCCCATTACCTTCTCTTCTCTCCCCTCCTCCCCCTCCTACCAGGAGCGCTTCCATGACCGAAAGCACCGAGAGCACCGAGAGCGCCGTGAGCTTCCCGCCCGGCTTCCTGTGGGGCACCGCGACCGCCGCGTACCAGATCGAGGGCGCGGCGCGGGAGGACGGCCGCACCCCGTCGATCTGGGACACCTTCAGCCGTACGCCGGGCAAGGTGCTCGGCGGCGACACCGGGGACGTGGCCGCCGACCACTACCACCGCATGCCCGGCGACGTACGGATGATGGCGGACCTGGGCCTGAGCGCCTACCGCTTCTCGGTGTCCTGGCCGCGCGTGCAGCCGGGCGGCCGGGGCCCGGCGTGCGGGCGCGGCCTGGACTTCTACCGCGCGCTGGCCGACGAGCTGCTGGCGGCCGGGATCACGCCCAGCCTCACCCTCTACCACTGGGACCTGCCGCAGGAGCTGGAGACTCCCTCCGCCGGCGGCTCCGCCGCGGGGGGCGGCTGGCCGGAGCGCGACACGGCGTACCGCTTCGCGGAGTACGCGGGTCTGGTCGCCGAGGCGCTGGGCGACCGCGTCGAGCTGTGGACCACCCTCAACGAGCCGTGGTGCAGCGCCTTCCTGGGGCACGCCTCCGGGGTGCACGCCCCCGGTCGCACCGACCCGGTGGCCGCCCTGCGCGCCGCCCACCACCTGAACCTGGCACACGGCCTGGCCGTCCAGGCGCTGCGCGCCGCGCTTCCGGCCCGGGCGCGGATCGGCGTGAGCCTCAACCCGAGTGCGGTCAGGCCGCTCACACCGTCGCCGGGGGACCTGGACGCCCAGCGTCGCATCGACGCCCTCGCGAACCGGATCTTCACGGGCCCGATGCTGGCGGGCGCGTACCCCTCCGACCTCTTCGCCGACACCGCGCACCTGACGGACTGGTCGTTCGTGCGGGACGGGGACGAGGCGACGGCCGGCGGGCCGCTGGACACGCTGGGCATCAACTACTACGCCCCGGCGGTGGTTTCCGCGCCCGGCGACACCGCGACGGGTGCGAGCCGCGACGGCCACGGCGGCGGCGACCACTCCCCCTGGCCCGGCTCGGAGTCCGTCGTCTTCCACCAGCCGCCGGGCGAGCTGACCGCGATGGACTGGTCCGTCGACCCGACCGGCCTGTACGACCTGCTGATGCGGTACGCCCGCGAGGCACCGGGCGTGGCGCTGATGGTCACGGAGAACGGCGCGGCGTACGACGACAAGCCGGCCGCCGACGGCACGGTCCACGACCCGGACCGCATCCGCTACCTGCACGGCCACTTGGCGGCGGTGCGCCGGGCGATGCTGGACGGGGCGGACGTGCGCGGCTACTTCCTCTGGTCGCTGATGGACAACTTCGAGTGGGCGTACGGCTACAGCAAGCGGTTCGGCGCGGTGTACGTCGACTACGGGACGCAGGAGCGTACGCCGAAGTCGAGTGCGCGGTGGTACGGGCGGGTGGCGAGGACGGGCGTACTGCCGTACCCGATGCCGGACGAGTGACCCGGCCCCGTCGCACCCGCACCCGCACCCGCACCCGCACCCGCACCCGCACCATGGAGCGCATGCCCGGCGTCCCGCCGGGCCGGGCTCCCCGGAGCCCGCGCCCCCCGGACTACCGCTGCGCCCTGCCCGTCATGTCGGCGGTCTGGCCGGCCGCCGGAGGCTCGACCTCCGGTTCGGTGCCGAAGTCGCTGTACTCGATGACGGTCCGGACGTCCACCTTCTGCGGGCCGCCGGCCCCCGAGCCGTCCGGTGCCTTCATGCTCATGCCCATCTGCTGGCGGCGGATACGGCCGTCGTCGTCCAGCCAGACGTCCATCGGCAGGGTCGGGCCGAGCTGCTTCTTCAGCTGCTCGGCCTTGGCCCGGTCGCCTGGGCCGGCGAGCTTGTCGACGTCGATCGTGACCCGGTAGCGGGTCGTGCTCGTACCACCGGCCTCCTCCGTACCGATCTTCCTGACGTCCTTGTCGGTGACGCCCTTGGCGAATCCGGCCGCCTCGGCGGGGTCGTTCACCTGCGCCGCGCCACCGCTGCCGCCGTCGTTCCGCTGCGCGGCCTTCTTCAGACCGATCTTGATCCGGGGCTTGTTGCCCGGTACGTTCGCCTGCTGCGCCTCGGGCACCTTCTGGTAGACCGTGCCGTCGACCACGCGCTGCTCGATCTTCTGGCCTTCGGCGGTGAGCGTCATCTCGCTGTCGCCGTCGGCGAGGTCGATGACCCCCTCGCCGTCGGCGGAGGCGGTCCTGCCCTCCGCCGACGTCCGCGTCCTCAGCGTCATGCGCGCGGTCTCCGCCTCGGCGGTCCTGTCGTAGGCGGTACGCACCGCCGCCGTGCCCTCTTCCTGCGCGCCGGGGCTCTTCTTCCCGGCCTTGCCGCCCGTGTCCGGGCCGTCGCTCCCGTACGCCACCAGTGCGGTACACGCGACCGCACCCGCCACACCGATGGCTCCGGCCTTCAGTCCCGCCCGTAACTCGAACACGCGGCCCCACCTCTCGTGGTGGTCATTCGGTTCAGTGGATGACCTCATCGCGGGCTCCCCCGGCCGGGCCCATCAAGCAGGATTCATACGGAGCCGAACCCTCCATCGGCCACTCCGCCTGCGTACGCACCCGAGGAGGACGGCGGCGAGCTCGACCGGAACCCGGATCGAACCAGGCCGTATTGACCCGACCCGGCCCACCCGCACCCGTCCCCTCCCGGCGTAGTCTGGAAACCGGACTCGGGGGCCGTTCAATCGCCCGCCGGAGGCGGATGGTCATGGCATCGCTCGTATGCAAGAACTTCGACTCCTCAGACGAGACCCGTCCCTTCGAGGACGACAAGGGCAGGCTCGACCTGCTCACCACAGACCGAGGACCGGTCGGCCGCGCCGTCTTCGAGCCGGGCTGGCAGTGGACCAAGCACGTCCGGCCCATCGCCGGAACCGACAGCTGCCAGGCCGCCCACGTCGGCTACGTCGTGAACGGCCGGATGAAGATCGTCATGGACGACGGCGAGAGCATCGAGGTCGGACCCGGCGACTTCGTCTCCGTCGCACCCGGTCACGACGCCTGGGTCCTCGGTGACGAGCCGTGCGTGTTCCTCGACTGGGTCGGCTTCGGCGACTACGCCGTCCCCACGTCCGCGGCCGGTGGCTGAACTCGTTCCGTGAACCGCCGCGACCCCGCCGAGGGGCGGCTGTACGCCATCCGTGTTGTCATCGATGGAGGAGAAAACCACGTCCCGAGCGCGGGAGGAACCCCGACATCATGGCTATGAACAAGCAGCTCAAGGCTCGCGACATCATGACCGGCGGCGTGCAGTGCGTCGGTGCGCACCAGTCGCTGTTCGAGGCGTCGCAGATGATGCGTGATCTGAATGTCGGCTGTCTGCCCATCTGCGGCGACGACAACAGGATCACCGGCCTGATCACCGATCGCGACATCGTCGTGAAGTGCTGCGCCGAAGGCGTCGACCCGGCGACGGTGCAGGCCGGCACGCTGAGCGGGCACGTGCACTGGATCGACGCCGACGCGGACGCCGGCGAGGCCCTGGAGACCATGGAAACGCACCAGATCAAGCGTCTCCCGGTCATCGACGTCGCGGGAGGCCACCAGCTGGTCGGCATGATCACGGAGGCCAACCTCGCCAAGAACCTCAGCGACGAACAGATCGCGGAGTTCGCGTCGCGGGTGTACGCCGCCGCCGGCTGAGCAGTCCGCACGCCCCCCGGGGCCGGCCGTTCCCCATCCGCCGCGGGCACCGCCGTGCGAGGGCCGCGCGAGGCCGGTCCAGATGCGGACCTCCGTACCGCCGAGCGCCGAATGCCCGGCGCGTACGTCCCCGCCCGTCGGCTCCGCGACCCGCCGCACGGTGTCCGGGCCGAGGCCCGTGGATCCGCCCCCGCCCCCGCTGTTGCCGCGCACCAGCGCCGCCTCCGGGTCGGAGATGCCGGGCCCGCGTCCGATACGAGAACGATGACGGCGTCGTCGTCGTTGTGCACGTCCACCGAGAGGGCCGTTCCCACGGGGATGTGGCGGAAGACGTTGCCGAGCAACGCGTCGAGCGCGGCGGCCGGTTCGGGCCGGGAGACCGGGATGCGTACCGTACGGTCGACACTCGCGAGACGCACCTTCCTGCTCTCGTCCTCCGCCAGCGCCGACCAGAAGTCCATGCGTTCGCGTACGACTTCGGACACGTCGCAGCCCGCGCCGGGTCCCGGCAGCCCGTGCCCCAGCCCGTGTCCCGGCCCCTGCGACCGCTGTTCGCGCGCCGTACGGATGGATTGTGTCGACCTCGCGTTCCAGCTGCTCTACCGCGGCCCTGGTCTGCTCGGCGGCCGGCCCTTCGCCGAGCGAGGCCGCGTTGAGGCGCAGCACCGTCAGCGGGGTCCGCAGCCGATGTGACAGGTCCGCAGCCAGTTCACGCTCGTTGGCGAGGAGCTGGACCACCTGGTCGGCCGTGGAGTTGAACGCGGCGGCGGCGGAGCGCAGTTCCGGCCGCCCCTCCTCGGGGACGCGTACGCCGGGCCTGACCGTCGTCGCGTCCGCCGGCGGCCGCGGACAGCCGAGTGGAGAGCTACACCACCGAGGGCGGCCGGGTGACCTTCGACCTGGGGAATGCCTCCGCCAAGCTGGTTTCCGCGACGCCGGCGACGGGCTGGTCGATGCAGGTCTGGAAGGATCCGTCGTGGATCCCGGAGGAGTTCACCGCGGGCGCGGCCGCGGTCTCGGTCCTCTGCACCTGGCACGGCCACGAGCCGGCGGTCGAGATCGTGAAGTCCTGATCCGGGTCGTTCAATCCCGGTTGTTCGATCCGGGTCGTTCGATCCGGGTCAATCGATCCGGGTCGTCCGCTCCCGGCCGTCCGGCCCCGGTCAGGTGAAGGCGGACGCCGGCGGCTCCGGTGAGGGCCGCGCGCTCGCGTCAGTGACGGCGGCCGCGCCCCCCGTGAAGTCGGCCAGTTCCCGGCCGTGTTCCACCCGCCCCGGGTGCGGGTCGGTCGCGATGCGGCGGGTCCACTCGGCGATGGGCAGCGTACGGTCCGACGCCAGCAGCACCGCGTTGCCGAAGCGCCGGCCGCGCAGCACTGCCGGATCGGCGGCGAGGGCGAGTTCGGGCCAGACGGCGGCGGCGGTGGCGATCTGGCCGCGCAGGTACGCGAGGGGCGGACCGTCGGCGAGGTTGGCGGCGTAGAAGCCCCCGGGCCTCAGCACTCTGCGTACGTCGGCGAGGAATTCGGTGCTGGTGAGGTGCCCGGGCGTACGGGCTCCGCTGAACACGTCCGCGATCACCAGGTCCGCCCAGCCGTCCGCGGCTTTGCCGAGCCCGGCGCGGGCGTCGAGGGAGCGGACCCGGACACGGGCCTGGGCGTCCAGCGGCACCACCCTGCGCACCAGTTGAACGAGCGCCGCGTCCACCTCGACGATCTGCTGGGTGGAGCGGGGCCGGGTGGCGGCGACGTAACGGGCCAGGGTGAAGGCGCCGCCGCCCAGGTGCAGGACGTGGACGGGCTGTCCCGGCGGGGCGGTGAGATCGGCGATGTGGCCGAGCCTGCGCTGGTACGCGAAGTCGAGGTGGGACGGGTCGTCGAGGTCCACGTGGGACTGCGGGGCACCGTCGATGAGGAGGGTCCAGCCGCGCGGCCGGTCCCGGTCGGGTATCAGTTCGGCGAGTCCGCCGTCGACGTGCTCGACGACCGGCTCGGGGGCGGCGCGCTCGCGCCGTCTGTTGTTCTTTGCCACACAGCCAGTATCGGTTCGATCCGCTCAACGGACCCGGTCGGCCGCCTCGATCAGCCGGGCCGCCTCGCCGAGTGCGGCCCTGAGCACCGCAGGGTCGGTGACCGGCCCCGTGTCCGTGGGCGGCAGCAGCCAGCCGGTGCCGCTGACGGGCGGCTCGGGAACCACGGGCCGCGCGTCGGCCCCGGTGCCGCCGGTCAGGTCCGCCGGGAGGCGCAGGCCGCGTCCGGCCGTCTGCGTACAGGCGCTGCCCGGCATGTCCCAGCCGTCGGCGGTGCCGGGGGGCACCAGGAAGCCGAGGGTGGCGCAGGAGCCGTCGTGCAGCACGGGGCCGACGGCGGGGGCGGAGGCGCGGCGGATGATGTCCACCGCTTCGAGGCCCTGACGCACCGGGACCGTCACCAGGTCGCACGGTTCGGCATCAGGGACAACGGGAGTTCCTCCCGCCGCCGGCGGGCCGGCGCTGAAGTCCTGGGTGGGCCTGTGCCGAGCCGTTGTCCTTGAGCCGTTGATCTCCACGTCGGCCTCCAACAAGGGAACCCTCCTCGCTCGAACGGGAACCGCGCTCCCGCTCCTCATTCTCCAACGCGCGAAAGCGTCAACGGCTACGGCGCCGCGCCGCCGCAAAGGATGGCAGTTCATGGCAGATCGTGGGTGAGATATCCCGTTTGTAGCGGAACAGCGTGTGTTCAAGTCGTCACAGCGGGTACGTTTTTGCTCCGCTGAAGCACGCGAACCTTGCGGGAGGTCCTGGCCATGCCGAACAACGACTTCCGCCGCCTGCGAGGGTCCCGTTCACCGGCCGAATTCGCCGCCGCCGTCCGCAGGGCGGCGCGTGAGATCGGTGAACAGGTCGCGTGCGACGCGCGCTACATCGGGCGCGTCGAAGCCGGCGAGATCCGTTGTCCCAACTACGCGTACGAACGCGTCTTCCTGTACATGTTCCCCGGCCTGACGCTGGCGGACCTGGGCTTCTCGGCCCGCGAAACGGTACGTGGCAGGGGGGCGCGCACCACCACGACCCACAGCGACAGCGACGAGGAGAGCGACGTGCTGCGTCGCGCGTTCATGACGAGCGGCACCACCACCGTGGCGGCCGTATCCCTGGGGTTCGGCACCGCGCCGAGCGCCTCCGGTGCCTCCGGTGCAGCTGACGCCGCCGGTACGCCGGCCGCCGCGCACCGCCGGCTCGGCGAGGCCGAGGTCAAGGCGGTGGAGGACGCGGTGCGGCAGATCCGGCTGCTCGACGACCGGCACGGCGCCGACGGCCTGTACAAGCGGGCCGCGCAGCCGCTCCGGACCGCCTACGCCCTGCTCGAGGCGAGCACGACGTCCCGCAGGTCGATGGCCGACCGGCTGCACGCCGGCGCCGGTGAGCTCGCTCTCTCCGTGGGCTGGCTCGCGCACGACTCGGGCCGCTTCGACGACGCCCGCTCGCACTACGCGGAAGCGCTCGCGACGGCCCGGGTGGCCGGTGACCCCGCGCTGGAGGCCCACGCGTTCAGCAACTCGGCGTTCCTCGCACGGGACACGGGCCGGCCGCGCGAGGCGGTCCGGGCGGCCCAGGCGGGACAGCGCGCGGCGCAGCACGTGGCCTCGCCGCGGCTGCTCTCGCTGCTCACCCTGCGCGAGGCGGGCGGCTGGGCGGGGCTCGGTGACCGTACGGGCTGCGAACAGGCGATCGGCCGCGCCAAGTCCCTCTTCGAACGCGGTACGGCACAGGCGGATCCCGAGTGGATGAGCTTCTTCGGCGAGGCGGAGCTGGAGGGGCTGGAGGCCCAGTGCTGGTCGGCCCTGGGCGACTGGTCGCGCGCCGCCCGGCACGCCCGGCGCGCGGCGTCGCTCCAGGACCCCCACTTCACCCGGAACCTGGCCCTCTACAGCGCCGAACTCGCCGACGACCTGGCCCGCGCCGGGGCGCCGGACGAGGCGGCCGCGGTGGGCCAGGACGTACTGGATCTCCTGGAAGAGGTCCAGTCGTCCCGTATCCAGACCATGCTCACCGCGACGACGCGCGTCCTGCTGCCGCACCGCCGCTCGCCGTCGGTGGCTCCGTTCCTGACCCGGCACGCGAGCGCGAGGACGCCGCGCGGCGCCTGAACCGTGCGGCCCCGGCCGCCGCGGCCCCGGCGCGCGGTCAGGCGGTCAGGTGGCCGGTCTCGTTCCAGCGCTCGATCGCCGGGTCGCCGTACGCCCAGCCGAGGACCGACAGGGACGTCGGGTCCAGCCGGATACGGGCGCCGAACGAGACGTCCAGGCCGAGCCAGCGGGCGCCCAGCGCGCGCAGGATGTGGCCGTGCGCGAAGACCAGCACGTCGCGGTCGGCCGAGCGCGCCCAGGCGACGACCTCGTCCACGCGGCCGGAGAGCTCCGCGAGCGTCTCGCCGTCCGGCACCCCGTCGCGCCAGATGACCCAGTCGGGCCGCTCCTTCTGGATCTCGGGGGTGGTCATGCCCTCGTACGCCCCGTAGTCCCACTCCATCAGCGCGTCCCACTCCTGCGCGCGGGCGCCGAACCCGGCGACCTCGCAGGTCTCGCTGGCCCGCAGGAGCGGACTGGTGCGCACCTCGGCGTCCGGGAGGCCGCCGAACGGCGCCCGGTCCAGACGCTCGCCGAGCAGCTTCGCGCCGCGGCGGCCCTCGTCGAGCAGAGGGATGTCCGTCCTGCCGGTGTGCTTGCCGGACAGCGACCATTCGGTCTGTCCGTGCCGGGCCAGCAGGATGCGCGGTGCCATGACGATGTCTCCCTGACGGTGCGAGGAACGGCGTGATACGGGCGGGAAGGGCCGCCCGCACCATCATCGCGCACGCCTTCGAGGGGCAACCTGCCGGGCGATCCCGACGTCCCTGTACTCACGCACCCGGTGCGCACACGTGTTCTCGTACACCGTACGGTTGAAAGGGTGGCCAGACAGCCCGTAGGCCGCACATCAGACAAATGGAGAGCGTTCGGATGCAGGACACCGCGCCCCGCGGAAAGCCACGCTGGTGGACCGAGCTGCTGCTGATCGTGGTCGTCTACTCGGCTTACACCGGCGGCCGGCTGTTCGTACGCGGTGACGAGGCGACGGCCGTCGCGCACGGCCTGGCGATCCTGCGCGTCGAGAAGCTCCTGCGTCTCAACGCCGAGCACCCCCTCAACCGGCTCTTCACCGAGCACGCCTGGCTCGGGATACCCGCCGACTTCGCCTACGCGTCACTGCACTACCTCGTCACCCCGGCGATCCTCGTCTGGCTCTTCAGGCGGCGCACCGCCCGCTACCGGGCCGCGCGCACCTGGCTGATGCTCTCGACCGTGCTCGGCCTGGTCGGCTTCACGCTGATGCCGACCTGCCCGCCCCGCCTCCTCGACGCGGGGCACGGCTTCGTCGACACGATGGCGCAGTACAGCGCGTACGGCTGGTGGGGCGACGCGGCGAGCGCGCCGCGCGGGCTCGGCTCGATGACCAACCAGTACGCGGCGATGCCGAGCCTGCACGTCGGATGGTCGCTGTGGTGCGGGGTGATGCTGTGGCGGCACGGACGTACGCCGCTGATGAAATTCCTCGGCGCCGCGTATCCGCTGCTGACCACTTTCGTGGTGATGGGGACGGCCAACCACTACTTTCTCGACGCGGTCGCCGGCGCTGCCGTGATGAGCCTTGGACTGGCTCTGACCAGGCCGTTCGTACGACTGGCCGACCGGGTGCGGGACCGGTTCGCCCCGGTGGCGGGCGCCGTGG
Organism: Streptomyces sp. Wb2n-11; assembly: GCF_001049855.1. Lineage (NCBI taxonomy): Bacteria > Bacillati > Actinomycetota > Actinomycetes > Kitasatosporales > Streptomycetaceae > Streptomyces > Streptomyces sp. Wb2n-11. The sequence continues at coordinate 4,486,782 of NZ_CVPB01000001.1, read as the reverse complement.
AGTCCAGTGTTTCCGGTGGCGTTGTCAGTGCCGGATGCGAGACTTCCGCGGGTGAGCGAATTCCTGGGCAGCGGACACGAACTGACACCTCCGCAGGTGCATCCGCACATACCGCCGCAGAGCACGGCGCCGAAACCGGCGACGGCACTGCGGCAGCGGCTCGCTGAACTGCGCGGCCCGTCCGTCGCGCCACTGCCCCTGGACGCGCGCGCGTTGGCGGCGCTCGCCGCCAACCCGGGCTGCGAGCGGCGCGCGCTGCTCGACGGCGCGGGGGTGGACAAGACCGCGCTCGCCGCGGCGCTCGGCTCCCCGTCGGGATTCGGGCAGTCGCAGTTCGCCTTCATGCGCGGCAACGCGTTCGAGGCCCGGGTCAAGGCCGACGGCGGCACGGAGCTGATGCGGCTGCTGTACGAGCGCATGGGCGTCGGCTGCGAGCCCCCCGCCCCCGGCGGGACGCGTGTGCCCGACCTGGCGGCGGCCGGTCCCGAGGGCCGGGCCGCGCGGACGGCCCTGGCCCTGCGCGAGGCCACGGCGGCAGCGGCCTGGACGCTGCTCGACCACCCGCTGCTGGCCCTGGAGGTGGCGGGTTCGCCCGCGTACCTGGAACCGGACGCGGTGGTGGTCCACCCCGACGGGCACTGGACCGTCGTGGAGATCAAGTCCTTCCCGATGATCGACGGCTCGGCGGACGCGGCGAAGGTGGGCGCGGCCGCCCGCCAGGCCGCGGTGTACGTCCTGGCGCTGGAGCGGGTCGCGGCGAAGGTGGCGGACGCGCGGGTGCGCCACTCGGTGCTGCTGGTCTGCCCCAAGGACTTCTCCAACCTGCCGGCGGCGTCGGCCGTCGACGTACGCAAACAGCGGTCGGTGACCCGGCGCCAGCTGGAGCGCCTGTCCCGCGTCGAAGACCTCGCCGCCGCGCTCCCCGAGGGCACGACCTTCGCCGTGGACCAGCCGGCGGAGAAGCTGGCGGCGGCCGTCGAATCGGTCGGCGCGGCGTACGCCCCGGAGTGCCTGGCCGCGTGCGAGCTGGCCTTCCACTGCCGCGAGAAGGCGCGGGCGGCGGGCACGGTGGAGACGCTGGGCCGCAGTGTGCGCGGCGAGCTCGGCGGCCTGACGACGATCGGCGAGGTCCTGGCCGCGGCGGAGGGGACGGCGGGGGATCCGGCCGATCCGACGGTGGCGGCCCTGCGCCGGGCGGCGGCGCTGCGGTCACAGGCGCTGGCCGCGTCCGGAGCGCCGGAGGGGGCGGCGTGTCGCTGATCAGCACACTCGCGCGGCTGGACGCCGTACGGACGGGGCGGGCCCAGGCGCTGGCCACCGTCCGGCACCGGCATCTGTCCGACCGGCCCATGGTGTTCGTACCGCTGACGACCGCAGGCGAGGCCGGTGCGCCGCTCGGGGCGCTCGTCGGGACCGACCGGGACGCGCCGCGGCTCCTCGCGGTGACACAGCCGCGCGACCGCGATCTGCGGTTCGCGTTCCTCGCGGAGCTCGCCGAGGCCGTCCTGCCGTACATCGACGGGTACGCCGACGACGTCGAACCGGCCGAGCGGGGCGAGACCGACCCCGCGACCGGCAAGCGGGTCAAGGTCGAGGTCGAGCTGTGCAGGGACGCGCCGCAGTTGATCGTGCCGAGCCGGGCGGGCATCGAGTACGTACGGCTGCTCGGGCGGTCGACGCGTTTCCGGCGCACGGCCGAGCAGGATCCGGACACGCCCTACCCCGCGCCCCCGCACATCCCGCTGCTCGGCCGCTGGCTGACGCACTACGGCGAGCGGGCCCGGGTGCCGGGGTCCTCGCTCCTCCTCGCGGCGACCGATCTGCTGGGCCGCCACTGGGCGACCGGGCAGTCCGGCCTGGAGGACCAGCACCTGGGCGCGCTGCTCGCCTGGATCGATCCGGGCTCCGCGGGACGTCCGGACGGATCCGGCGCCGAGGCCGCCCTGCGCGCGGAGCTGGAGCGGGACGGGCAGGGGCAGCTGGTGTGCCCGCCGGCCGGGCCCGCGACCGACCCGGTGTTCGACAACACACTGCTGGCACCCGCGATCGACCGCTACGACCGGGCCCGCAAGGCGCTCGCCGCCGCCGAGGACGGCCTCGCGGCGGACGCGCGCCTCGGTGAACTGGCCGCCGCCGAACGGCACATCCGCGAGCTGCTCGCCGGACAGATGCTGCCCACCTGGAAGGCCGTGTGGCGCGGCCTCGACCTGCTGCGGGAGTTGCCGGAGGGAACGCGGGCGGCGGACCGCTGGACGCGCGACCGCTGGTCGTACACCGGCCACCGCGACCGCGTGCGGGCCGGGGAACCGCCGCAGCCCCGGCGCGACGACGCGGTGACCGCCGCGCAGAAGCTCGCCTCCCGCGAGACCGCGCAGGCGCAGCTGGAGGCGCAGGAGGCGCTCGACGATCCGCTGGTGATGGCCGGGCGGCGGCTCACGGGCGAGGCGTTCACCAGCGAGGTCCTGGACGTGGTGATGACCATGAGCGAGGGCAGACGGCCGGGCCCCCGCCCCCTGGTCACCGTCCGCACGGACGACGCCCCGCACCTGGGCGGGCGCACCAAGGTCTACCGCTCGCTGGACGGCAGGCCGCAGACGGCGGAGTTCGTGCGGTACGAGGAGGAGGAAGGTGTCCTGGTGCTGCGGGTGACCGACAAGATGGGCCGCGGCAAGGAGCCGGCGCCCGGGTCCGTGCCGGAGAAGGGCGAGCACGTCTGCTGGACGCTCTTCGAGCACGACCAGCGCGGCGGCCCTCAGCTGCCCGACCCGGAGGCGACGCCCTGGACCCACGGCGGCCCGCCGGGCGCGAGCGCCGAGCGCCCCGACCCCGTGACCCCGGAGGACCTCCTGTGACCCGTCCCCCCTCCGCCGGGGCGCCGCGCTTCGACCCCGGCGCCGAGGCCGCCCGCGCGACCGCGGCGATCCTCCACGACACACTGCACGGTGCGGACCGCGGCGTCGTCGTGGACTCGCCGCCCGGCGCGGGCAAGTCGACGCTCGTGGTGCGGGCAGCACTCGAACTGGCTGCCGCGGGGCGGCCGTTGATGGTGGTCGCGCAGACCAACGCCCAGGTCGACGACCTGGTCCTGCGGCTCGCGGAGAAGGAGCCGGACCTCCCGGTCGGCCGTCTCCACAGCAGCGACACCGACCCGTACGACAAGGCCCTCGACGACCTCGCGAACGTACGGAAGTCGGCGAAGGCCGCCGACCTCGCGGGGCTGGACGTCGTCATCTCGACGGCCGCGAAGTGGGCGCACGTGAAGACCGCGGATCCGTGGACGCACGCGATCGTCGACGAGGCGTACCAGATGCGTTCGGACGCACTGCTCGCCGTGGCCGGGCTCTTCGAGCGGGCGCTGTTCGTCGGCGACCCGGGCCAGCTGGACCCGTTCTCCATCGTCGGCGCCGACCAGTGGGCGGGGCTCTCCTACGACCCGTCCGCCAGCGCGGTCTCGACCCTGCTCGCCCACAACCCCGAGCTGCCCCAGCACCGCCTGCCCGTGTCCTGGCGGCTCCCTGCCTCGGCCGCGCCGCTGGTCTCCGACGCGTTCTACCCGTACACGCCCTTCCGCAGCGGTACGGGCCACGGCGACCGGCGCCTCGCCTTCGGCGTCCCGTCCGACGGCTCGGGCCCCGACCGGGTGCTGGACGAGGCGGCCGCCTCGGGCTGGGGCCTGCTGGAACTCCCGGCCCGGCACACCCCGCGCACGGACCCCGAGGCCGTGGGGGCGGTGGCCCAGGTCGTACGCCGCCTCCTGGACCGGGGCGGCGCGGCGGTCAGCGAGCGCTCCCCCGACCCGGTCCCGCTGACGGCGGACCGGGTCGCGGTCGGCACGGCCCACCGCGACCAGGCGGCGGCGGTCCGGGCTGCACTGGCCGGCCTCGGCGTCACGGGTGTCGCGGTCGACACGGCGAACCGCCTCCAGGGCCGCGAGTTCGATGTGACGGTGGTGCTGCACCCGCTGTCGGGGCGGCCCGACGCGACGGCGTTCCACCTGGAGACGGGCCGCCTGTGCGTCCTGGCGTCGCGCCACCGGCACGCGTGCGTCGTGGTGTGCCGGGAGGGCGTCGCGGACCTGCTCGACGAGCACCCTTCGACGGAGCCGGTCCAGCTGGGCGTCACGGTCAAGTTCCCGGACGGCTGGGAGGCGAACCACGCGGTCCTGGCCCACCTGGCGGAGCACCGGGTCCGGTACCGGCCTCGGCCGTAGACCAGGGCCGCGGGCCGGGGCCCGAGGCGTACTTGCGCGGTCCGGGACAATGGACCGTGGCCATCGAGCACACGTGGCCGAAAAGGGAAGGAAAACCCATGGCGGAACCCGAGCGCACCGAGCGGCGGCTGCGCCCCGCGCCGCTGCTCTTCGAGCCTTCGGAGGCAGCCGCCGACCCCGAGCACTTCTTCGACCTGGAGTCGATGGAGGACCCCGGCGAGCTGCTGGAACGTGCCACGGAACTGACGCTGGCGTTCCGGACCGCGACCGACCGGGCCGTCGAGTTCCAGGCGATCGCCGCGGCTCAGCTCGCCGACCCCAAGCGCTTCGACCGGCTGACGGCGGCGGACATCGCACGGCGCGCGGACTGGACCGAGGACTACGCCAAGAAGATGGTGGAGTTCGGCCGCGACCTGCTCCGCGGCCCGAAACTGCCGTAGGACCGAAGCCTCCGTAGGTAGGACCGAAGCCTCCGTGGAGCCGCAGTCTCCGTGGAGCCGCAGCGGACGCGGCGGTTTCGCCCTTCGGGCCGTCACAGACTCATGGCATATGCCGGGCCGCAAGATACCGCCCGCCGCCCTTCCCTGTCCCGGTTTCCCCGAACCCTCGGGGCGGAGCAGTTCCTGTCGGTAGACGTAGGTGGCATGACCGCCTGCAAGCGAAACGACGTCTCCCCGTACGCGCACTCCAGCACCCCCGCCCACGTCACCTCCGCCGGCGCCGCCTGGCTCGCCTCCGCCGCCGCGTACCCGCGCAGCACCCTCTCGCTGTGGGAAGCCCGCCCCACCGATCCCGGCGTCCTGCCCTGCGGCTCCGTGTTCGACGTCGTGAGCGTCCCGGCGGTCCTCGGCCGCCGGATGCTGGACCGGTTATGGGCGGACGGGCCGGGTTCGGGTCCGGTCGCCGTCCACCGCGGCCGCATGCTGCTCTTCACCTCCCCCGGTACCGCCCAGCGGCTCCCGTCGCTGCTCACCTGGGAGGAGTGGGGCCGAACGGGGAGTACCGCCGAGGAGAGCGGGAAGGGCGCCGTACCGTCGGTCCTGTGCCACGGCCCGGGCGACGCGGTGACCGTCCCCCCGCTCAGCGCCCCGGTCACCGCTCCCGCCGGCGCGGGGCCACGCTGGCTGGTCGCCCCCGACGTCCGCCGTCCGTGGCTGCCGGGCGCCGAGGCGGTGCTCTGGGCGTGCGTACGGGCGGCCCGCCCCGACCGGGACGCGGAGTCCCGGATATCGATTTTTCCTCCCGCCGATCAGGGTGCTAAGGTCTACGACGTCAGCAGGCGCCGCTAGCTCAGTTGGTTAGAGCAGCTGACTCTTAATCAGCGGGTCCGGGGTTCGAGTCCCTGGCGGCGCACAGACGGGAAAGGCCCTTCGCGGAAGCGAGGGGCCTTTCCGTTGCCCGCGCCTGACCGCCGGGCGGTCAGGCGTCCGGTGTGATCTGCACCGTCCACGTCCCCGACCGTCCGCGGTCCGCCACCTCCACTCTCGTCCGCTCCCCCGGCACCGTGAACGTCTCCCCCTCCTGCACCGGCGCGTCCGCCAGTGGCGGGTACACCGACCGGTCCCAGCACGCTTCGCTGTCCGGGTGGGCGTCCACCACCTCGATCGGCCCGCCGCCCGAGGCGGGTCCGTTGCGCACCCGGTAGATCAGTACGCCCTCCGTGCACAGCGCCCGGTCGTTGCCGGACCCGCTCCGCGCCTCGATGGCCAGAGCGCTGTCCTCCCCGGTGCGTACGACCGCGAGCCGCGTGCCGCCCTCCCCGCTCCGGGCCGGGTCGGCCGCCAGCGGCTCCAGGGTGAGGCGGGTCTCGCCGCTCCCCGGCACGCAGGCCACCTGCTGCGGATCCAGCCAGCCCAGCTTCCACTTGTGCCAGCCGAAGAGTTCCGGCGCGAGCCCGAACTGGCTGCCCATGACGTCCCAGTCCCCCACGTACGTGTCCCAGTCGCCCTTGCCGTCCACCGGCCGGTGGTAGAGATCGGGCAGGTCGAAGACGTGGCCGGTCTCGTGGGCCAGCACATTGCGGTCGGGCGGGTGCTGCTCGAAGACGGTGACGATGCGCTTGATGTCCCGGCCGTCGGCCCGCAGCGGTCGGTCGAAGTTGACGACCTTCGTCGCGTCGGAGTCCACGCCGGGCGCGTTCGGGTCGGCGACGAGATAGACGATGTCGTACCGCGCGAAGTCGACCCGGTCGTCGGCCGCGGCCACCGCGTCGCCCAGGTAGGCCGTGCGGTGCCCGGCGTCCCAGTCGCGCTCTATGCCGTACGCCGTGGAGTCCCGCGGCATCTCGACCCACTCGCTCTGCGGGTGCGGCCGCAGGGTGAACTTCCCGTACGAGGCCTGCCGGAAGAAGTCACTGGTGGCCGGGAAGTAGTCGGCGGCGATCTCGTCCGGGGTGAGCGTGGGCGCCGAGTCGGGGAAGGCCAGGAAGATCATGACCGCGTCGAGGGTGCGCAGGGGGCGCGGGTAGGCCGGGTTCCAGCTGTCGAGACCCAGCGAATGGTGCGCCGTGGTGCGCGCCAGCACGCAGGGCCCCTCGCCCCGCGCCGCCACGGCGGGGCCCGCGACGAGGGAGGTGGCGACGAGCGCCGTGAGGGAGGTGAACACCGCGGCTGTACGGCGCAGGCGTTCGCGCCGGCACCGGCGGGACCGGTCGGCTCCCCCGGGTGCCTGCTGACGGACCACGTCGACCTCCGGGTGCGTAAGTACGGGACGCCCCACCCACATTGTTGCGTTTTTATGAGGTATGCCCTGTTCCACTACCCCACACGGGTGACAGGGTCTCCAACGCCCCATCCGTAGCCCGACACCCCGGGAGACATCACGGAAAGTCACAAACGGTCGCGGAGGAACACCACAAGGCGCGCACGTGCAGAAACGATCGTCCGCGGACGTCAGGTGCGCCGCGTCACGGTGGCGTAGCTGGCCCGGCCGTCCCGGCAGCCTCTATGATCGGCACACTTTCCTGCATGGAATCCGCCCCGGGCGGTGGTTCTCCACCCCGCCGCCGACCCCGACGACACCTGGAAGCGATCAATGCCCTGCGGGAGCGAGCGGTGAGCGGAACCTTCGAAGGACCCGGTTCGGCCCCCCACACCATTCGACCGACAGTCACACAGTGTAATGAATCTGGTCGTTCCGCGTCCGAGCTGCGGGACTACCGGGCGGCCTTCCACGCCGCGCACCTCGCCATGGCCGTCGTGGACCGCGAGGGACTCGTCGTCACCGCCAACCCCTCCCTCGCCGGGCTCCTCGGCACGGACGCCGGCCGGCTGCGCGAGCGGGGCGCGGCGGACCTCCTGGACCTCACCGCCGACGCCCGCCACCTGCACGCCTACCGCGAGGTCCTCGCCGGCCGGCGCGCCCGCTTCCGCTGCACCCGCCGGCTGAAGCACCCCGACGGGCGGTCCCTGTGGGCCGAGATCACCATGACGCCCGTACCGGGCAGCGGCACGGCGTTGCTCTCGGTCGCGGACGTCAGCGACCGGCGTGAGCTCCAGGCCAGGCTGCGCCACCTCCAGATGCACGACCCGGTGACCCGGCTCCCCAACCGCACGCTGTTCTTCGAGCGGCTCACGTCCGCGCTGGAGAACGCGGCGTACGACAACGGGAGCACGGGCCGGATCGGCATCTGCTACCTCGACCTCGACGGGTTCAAGGCCGTCAACGACACCCTCGGCCACCGCATCGGCGACCGGCTGCTGACCGCCGTGGCCTCGCGGCTGACCCGGTGCGCCGAGCAGTACGGCTACGCCCGGACCGGCGGCCATCTGGTCGCGCGGCTCGGCGGTGACGAGTTCGCGCTGCTCGTCGAGGACTCCACCGGCACGGAGCAGCTCGCCGACCTGGCCCAGGCCGCGCTGACCGCCCTTCAGCTCCCCTTCGACCTGGCCGGGCAGCGGCTGGCGGTGTCCGCGTCCATCGGGGTCGTGGAGCGGGCCGCGGCCGGGACCACGGCGACCGCTCTGATGCAGGCCGCGGACACGACGCTGTACTGGGCGAAGGCGGACGGCAAGGCCCGCTGGACGCTCTTCGACCCCGAGCGCAACGCCCACCGGATGACCCGCCAGGCCCTGTCCAGCACGCTGCGTCCGGCCGTCGAGCGCGGGGAGTTCACGCTGGAGTACCAGCCGCTGGTGGACCTGGAGGGCGGCGGCGTACGGGGGGTGGAGGCGCTGGTCCGCTGGGAGCATCCGCAGTTCGGCACACTGGCACCGAATCGGTTCATCCCCATCGCGGAGGAGGACGGCTCGATCGTCCAGCTCGGCCGCTGGGTGCTGCGGACGGCTTGCCGGCAGGCCAGGCAGTGGCAGATCGAGCACCCGGGCACCCCGCCGATCTTCGTCAGCGTCAACGTCGCCGTCCGCCAGGTGTGGGACTCCGACCTGGTGGCCGATGTCGCCGGGATCCTCGCCGAGACGGGCCTCGCGCCGGACCTGCTGCAGCTGGAGCTGACCGAGTCCGCGGTGATGGGCTCGGCGGGACGGCCGCTCCAGGCGTTGCAGGCGCTGAGCGACATGGGAGTGCACATCGCGATCGACGACTTCGGGACCGGCTACTCGAACCTCGCGTATCTGAGCCGGCTCCCGGTCTCGGTGCTCAAGCTGGACGGGTCCTTCGTCCGCGGCTTCCAGGACGAGGCGCACGCGAACCCGGCCGACGAGACGATCGTCGAGGCCATGGTGCAGCTCGCGCACCGGCTGGGGCTCACCGTCACGGCCGAGTGCGTGGAGACGACCGGGCAGGCCGCGCGGCTGCGCAGGATCGGCTGCGACACGGGACAGGGGTGGCTGTACTCGCGGGCGGTGCGCCCCGAGCGGATCGCCGCGATGATCGCCGTCAGCCCGCAGCGGGTCTGACGGCGACCGCCGGGGAGGTCACGCGCGGGGCAGGCCGTACGCGTCCGCGATGAGTTCGTACGAGCGCAGGCGGGCGTCGCCGCCGTGGGCGTTTGCCGTGATCATCAGCTCGTCGGCGCCGGTGCGCTTGGCCAGGTCGTCGAGGCCGGTGCGGACCTCGTCCGGGGTGCCGTGGACGACGTTGCCGAGCCAGCTGTCGACGAACTCGCGCTCCATGGAGCTGAAGGGGTACGCCGCGGCCTCCTCCGGCGTCGGGATCAGCCCCGGGCGGCCGGTGCGCAGGCGGATCATCGACAGGGCGCCGGTGAGGACCTGGCGGCGGGCCTCCTTCTCGTCGTCCGCCGCGAGGGCCGACACGCCGATCAGGGCGTACGGGGCGTCGAGGACGGCCGAGGGGCGGAACGACTCGCGGTAGAGGTCGAGCGCCGGGATGGTGTTCTGCGCCGAGAAGTGGTGGGCGAAGGCGAAGGGCAGGCCGAGCGTGGCCGCGAGGCGGGCGCTGAAGCCGGAGGAGCCGAGCAGCCAGATCGGCGGGCGGGCCGACGGTCCCTGGACCGGACCCGGGATCGCGTGGATGCGGGCGTACGGGTGGCCGTCGGGGAAGTCGTCGTCGAGGAACCGGGTCAGCTCGGCGAGCTGCTGCGGGAAGTCGTCGGCGCCTTCGTTCAGGCGGTCGGTGCGGCGCAGCGCGGCCGCGGTGGCGCCGTCGGTGCCGGGGGCGCGGCCCAGTCCCAGGTCGACGCGACCGGGGGCGAAGGCTTCGAGCGTGCCGAACTGTTCGGCGATGACCAGCGGTGCGTGGTTGGGCAGCATGACGCCGCCGGAGCCGAGGCGGATGCGGTCGGTGTGGGCGGCGATGTGGGCGAGGATCACGGCCGGGGAGGAGCTGGCGACGCCGGGCATGGAGTGGTGCTCGGCGACCCAGTAGCGGTGGAAGCCGCGCTTCTCGGCCTGGCGCGCGATGGCGACGCTGGTGCGCAGGGCCTCGGTGGCGGTGGTTCCGCTGCCCACCGTCGCCAGGTCGAGTACGGAAAGGGGTACCGGCGCGCCTGCGCTCGCCGTGCCTCGAATCGCGTCCACCGGTGTGTCCTCCTGAGTGCGGTACGTACGACGGAGGCAACAACAGGAGGGGGGCTCCGCTTATTCCCCGGGCGGGGGTCCGGTCGCTCAGACGACCGGTTCGCCGATGCCGAGCACGTTCCCCTCGCTGTCACGGAACCAGGCGCCGCGCTCGCCCCGGGCGCCCTTGCTCGGGTAGTTCCCGTCGATCTCGGCGATCCCGTCCCTGGTCCGGAACCCGTCCACGTCGACCTCCTCGAACACCACGCCGCGCCGCTTGAGCTCCGAGACGACGGCCTCGACGTCGTCGACCTCGAAGGCCATCTGCGTGAAGGTGCCGGGCGAGGCCCCCGTCGACCGGAACAGCACGAACTCCGCGGCTTCGCACCGGTACAGCAGTCCGCCGGGCCGTTCGTCGACGGGCCGCAGGCCGAGCCGCTCGGCGTAGAAACGCCGCGCCCGGTCCAGGTCCTGAGCGGGAAGCCTGGTCGCCACGCGCGCCCGGGCGAGAAGGCCCTTGCCGTCTGTGTCCATGCCTCCACTGTGCCGCGGGCGGCAGTAGCGGAGCGGGAGGCGGCCGGCGCGCGCCACGGCGGTCACCCCACCGGACCGTGCGGATCAAAGCGGATCAAAGAGGTGCGTTCCGGTCCTCACGGGCGAAGAGCGCCCCGAGCCCCTTCGCCCGCACCCGCCGCCCCGCCAGCCGCAGCCCCTCCCGCACCGTGACCTGGTTCGCGGTGAGGACCGGTTTGCCCAGCGTCTCCTCCAGCTCCGTCAGGTACCCCGCCGTGTGCAGCGCCGTGTCCGGCAGCAGCACCGCCTCCGCGTCCGGACGGTCGCCCGCGCGGGCCAGCGCCAGCACCTCGTCCCAGCACCTCGTCCCGGCCCCACGTGCCGGCCCCGGCAGCGGTGACGACGCCGCTGCCGTGCGCCGCGACGACCTCGGTGCCCGCCGCTTCGAGGAAGCCGGTGAAGTGCGCCGTCACGTCGTCCGGGTACGTCGCCGCGACCGCGACCCGGGCGGCGCCCGGGTCCCGTACCGCGTGGGTGAAGGCGAACGACGTGCCGGAGGCGGGCAGGCCGGCCGCCTGCGCCAGCAGGCCGACCTGGTCCCGCGCGCCGTCCGGGCCGAAGACGAAGTCGCCGCTCGTGCACGCCCACACCACCGCCTCCGCGCCCGCGGGCCGCAGCTCCTCCACCCCGGCCGCGAGGCGCGCGGGCGAACCCGTCTCCAGGAGGGCGTCGACGCGGTGCGCGTCCTCACCGGTGTCGGTGTGCACGACGGCCAGCCGCACATCGCTGTCGAGCGAGCGTCTCCATCCGCGGGTAGTCGTCCTCCGCGGAGTGTCCGGGGTGGAGAAAACCGACCGCTGTCACGACCATCCCTCCTGTCGCTGTTGCCGGGGCTGCTCGGGCGCCGGCGCCGGCGCGGGCTCGGGCACCTGTGCCGCCCCGTCGGTGAGCAGCTGCTGGTACGGGCCTACGGCGCGCGCCCCGATCCGCCGCAGCGCGGACCACATCGTGACCTGGTTGGCGGAGAGCACCGGCATCCGCAGCTCGGCCTCCAGCTGCGGGATCACGTCGTACGTCGGCAGGTTGGCGCAGCTGGTGAAGAGGCAGTCGGCCGCCCCCACCACCACTTGTCCGGCCGTGTCCACCACATCCCGGCAGAGGACTTTCCGGATGTGCCGGGTCAGTCCGAGGAAAGCGCGTCCCGTGACCGCTGTCCCGGCTTCGGCGAGACATCCCCCCAGGGCACTCGTCACCGATTCGGTGTACGGGGTGACCAGGGCGACCCGCCGCGCCCCCAGCTCACCGAGCGCGTCGGGCAGCGCGCCGGACGTGGTGACCGAGGGCAGCTCCCCGGCCCGGGTCATCGCCGCGCACACGGCGCGTTCGCCGGTGAATCCGCCGGCGAAGCTCCCCGACGTACGGGCGTACGCGACGACTTCGGGCGCCACCGCGGTCAGGGCCCGCACCAGACGTCCCCGTTCGGCGGAAGCGCCTGCCACACCGCCTCGCAGGTGACCGGCGCCCGGTCGTCCAGGAGTTTCGCGGTGCAGCGCACACCGCGCCTGTCGAGCGATACCTCCACGAATCAGTCGGTCATGTCCCCGGCGGGTCAAGGGCGCCCCGCCCCGCCAGGGGCGCCGACGGCCGGAATTGACCGGCATACCTTGTCTGGAGTGGGGTAGCCGCGCGCCCATGGCTTCACCACCGGGGAAAGACTCAGGCAATACGGCAAGACCCTTGATACGCAGGCGTTCGCTCCTGCTCGGCACGGCCGCTCTGGGCGCCGCAGGAGCGCTCGGCGCGGCGGGGTGCGGCAAGGTTCCGTCCGGCGACACGCTCGCCCGGCTCAGGTCCCAGGGCACCGTCCGGCTCGGGATCGCGGGCGAGGCCCCGTACGGATACATCGACGAGCAGGGCGCGTTCACCGGCGAGGCGGTGGAGCTGGCGAAGGTGGTCTTCAAGCGGCTCGGCGTGCCCGGCGTGCAGCCCTCGCCGACCGACTTCTCCTCACTGATACCCGGCCTCAACTCGCAGCAGTTCGACGTGGTCTCCGCCGGGATGTACATCAACAGGGACCGCTGCGCACAGGTCGTCTTCGCCGACCCCGAGTACCAGATGCTCGACTCCTTCATCGTCCGCAAGGGCAACCCCAAGAACCTCCGCTCCTACGAGGACGTGGTGGCGGCCAGGGCGAGGCTCGCCACCGGCACCGGTTACGCCGAGATCGACTACGCGGTCGCCGCGGGCATCCCGCGCAAGGAGATCGTCATCCTCCAGGACCCGGTCGCGGGCCTGAACGCCGTCGAGTCCGGCCGCGTCGACGTCTTCGCGGGCACCGCCCTCACCAGCCGGAACGTGGTGAGGAAGAGCACGAAGGCCGAGGCGACGAAGCCCTTCGCGCCCGTCGTGGACGGCAAGAAGAAGATCGACGGCGGCGGCTTCGCCTTCCGGCCGACCGACACCGGGCTCCGCGACGCCTTCAACGAGGAGATCCACAGGATGAAGAAGAGCGGCGAGCTCTTCCGGATCCTGCGGCCGTTCGGCTTCACCGAGTCGGAGATGACCACGATGACCGCAGAGGAGCTGTGCGCATGACAGCCGGACTGTGGACCAACTGGGTTATTCCTGGCATCTGGATCACCCTCCAGCTCACGGTGTACAGCGCCGCCCTGGCCGCCGTCGTGGCGTTCTGCATCGGCATGGCCCGCACCCACCACTCGCGCTTCGTCCGCTTCCTGGCGGGCTTCTACACCGAGGTCTTCCGCGGCACGTCCGCGCTGGTGCTGATGTTCTGGCTGTTCTTCGTGATGCCGATCCTCTTCGGCTGGGCGCTCGTCCCGATGTGGTCGGCCGTCCTGGCGCTGGGGCTCTCGTACGGGGCGTACGGCGCCGAGGTCGTGCGCGGCGCGCTGAACTCGGTGACCCCGGCCCAGCGCGAGGCGGGGATCGCGCTCAGCTTCACCCCCTGGCAGCGGATGCGGTTGATCATGCTGCCGCAGGCGGTGCCCGAGATGATCCCGCCCTTCAACAACCTGCTGATCGAGCTGCTCAAGGGCACGGCGCTGGTGTCGCTGCTCGGTGTGGCCGACACGTCGTTCTCCGCCTATCTGGTGCGTCTGGCCACCCAGGAGAGCGCCGAGATCTACTCGGTGACCCTGGTGATCTACTTCGTGCTCGCCTTCGCCCTCACCCGGGGCATGCGCGTGCTGGAGCGCAGGGCCAAGGCCGGCATCGGCATCACCGCCCCCGCCGGAGGTGCGCGATGAACACCTGGGACTGGTCCGCGGTCGCGGACTTCATGCCGGCGTTCCGGGACGGCGTGCTCGTCACGCTCCAGGTCCTGGCGTTCGGTTCGCTGATCTCGTTCACGCTCGGCCTGGTCTGGGCGATCGGCTACCGAGGGCCGCGCTGGGTCCGCTGGCCGGTGAACACCGTCACCGAGTTCATCCGCAACACCCCGCTGCTGGTGCAGCTCTTCTTTTTCTTCTTCGTCCTGCCGGAGTGGGGCGTGCAGGCCTCGGCGCTGGTCACCGGCACGCTCGCGATCGGGCTGCACTACTCGACGTACACCGCACAGGTCTACCGGGCCGGCATCGACGCCGTACCGGCCGGGCAGTGGGAGGCGGCCACGGCACTGAGCCTGCCGGTCTCCCGCACCTGGTTCGCGGTGATCCTGCCGCAGGCGATCCGCCGGATCGTGCCCGCGCTCGGCAACTACGTGATCTCCATGCTGAAGGACACCCCGCTGCTCGCCGCCATCGGCGTCATGGAGATGCTCCAGCAGTGGCGGCTGGCCGGCGCGCAGACCTTCCAGTACGCCGAGCCGCTGACCGTCGTCGGCGTCGCCTTCATCCTCATCGCCTACCCGGCTTCTCTTCTCATGCGAGCCCTGGAGCGCCGTCTTGTCCGCTGACCCGATCCCCAACGAACTGATCCGCTTCGACGACGTCACCAAGCGGTTCGGCGACAACACCGTCCTGGACAGCCTCTGCTTCTCGGTGCAGTCCGGGAAGCACGTGACCCTGATCGGTCCCTCCGGCTCCGGCAAGACCACGATCCTGCGGCTGCTGATGACCCTGGTGAAGCCCGACGAGGGCGTGATCCGGGTGAACGGCGGGCAGCTCTTCCCGGCGGGCGAGAAGGAGGTCCGGGAGGTGCGCAAGAACATCGGCATGGTGTTCCAGCAGTTCAACCTCTTCCCCAACATGAACGTCCTGCGCAATGTCACCGAGGCCCCCGTCCGGGTCCTGGGCATGTCGAAGGACGAGGCCGCCGAGCGCGCCAAGGGCCTGCTCGACCTGGTCGGGCTCGGTGACAAGCAGGACGCCAAGCCGGCCCAGCTCTCCGGCGGCCAGCAGCAGCGGGTCGCCATCGCGCGAGCCCTCGCCATGCGCCCGCAGGTGCTGCTGCTGGACGAGGTGACGTCGGCGCTCGACCCGGAGCTGGTGGCGGGCGTGCTCGACGTACTGCGCGACATCGCCCGTACGACCGACATCACCATGCTCTGCGTCACGCACGAGATGAACTTCGCGCGGGACATCTCCGACGACGTCCTGATGTTCGACGCGGGCCGGGTGATCGAGTCCGGTCCCCCGGAGAAGATCTTCAGCGATCCGGAGCACGAACGTACGCGCGAGTTCCTCGGCGCGGTGCTCTGACCTCGCGGTCCGTTCGAAAACCTTGACCCCGGCATATGCCATGGTGGCACGCCCCAGCTTACGGGCCTGGTGCGCGCCATCCGTCTTGTCAACCCCTGCTCCGCGAACGGTTCTTGACGGCTATCGTGGAACGGATGCAAGCGGTCACAACCTGGTGGGGGGAAACCGTGGCGCTGAAGCCGGAGCCGACCGCACCGTTCCACTCGGTGCAGTACGCCCTGCGTGTACTGGAGACGATCTCCAGGCACGGAAGCGGTGTGACCGATGTACAGATCGCCCGCGAGACCGGGCTTCCGACCGCCCACCTGGCCTCCCTGCTGCTGATGCTGCGCCGCGAGGGGTACGTCGAACAGGTGGCGGACGGCGCCTATGCCGTCGGCGACTCGCTCGTGCTCCTCGGATCCGGGTCCACCCGGCGCGAGGCGCTCCAGACCAAGCTGCGGCACCACCTCGACCAGCTGCGCGACTCGGTGGGCGCGGCGATCTACATAAGCCGCTACATCGACGGCGAGATCAAGATCATGCAGGTCGCCGAGGGGCCGCGCACACCCAAGGTGAACGAGTGGTTCGACTTCAGGTCCGCGGCCCACGCGAGCGCGATCGGCAAGTGCCTGCTGACCCAGCTCGACCAGAACGGGCGCCGGGACCACGTCTCCCGCCACAAGACCGCCCGGCTCACCTCCAGGACGATCACCAGTGAGCGGGTCCTCTTCTCACAGCTGGACAGCCAGCCGCCCACGGTGCCGGTCCTGGACCTCCAGGAGTACGCGGTGGGCACGGTCTGCGCGGCCGTGCCGCTCACGGCCGGCTCCTCGGTGGGCTGCCTGGCCCTGTCCCTGCCGCTGGAGCACGCCCACCGCCTGCGCTCGGCGGCGGACACCCTGAACCGCAGGGCCGCGCCGGTGGTGCTGTCGCTGGCGCTGTGACCGGGGCCACCCCGGGCCGGGGTGGCCCCGGGTGGTTCGCGGCACCCCTGCGGACCAGGTACTATTTACGAGTCAAGCGCCGCTAGCTCAGTTGGTTAGAGCAGCTGACTCTTAATCAGCGGGTCCGGGGTTCGAGTCCCTGGCGGCGCACAGACGGAAAAGACCCTCGCTGAAGCGGGGGTCTTTTCGTGTCCCGCCGCCTCGGCGGCAGCCGTCGCGGCGCGGGGCGCGACCGAAGGCGCGCCGGCCGGAGAGCGGAACGTGCGGGGCCTGGACGTGGAGAGACCAGGGCGTGGAGAGGTCAGGGCTCCCTGCGGCCGACGGCCGGTTCGCACGGGATCCGCACCCGCAGCACGGTCGGCCCGCCCGGCGGACTGCCGACCGTGAGCGTGCCGTCGAACACGGCGATCCGGTCGGCCAGGCCGGTCAGCCCGGTGCCGGCGGAGGCGTCCGCGCCGCCCGCGCCCTCGTCCCGTACCTCCGTCCGGAGCAGAAGGCCGAACGAGAACATTACGAGAAGCAGCAGCGCGAGCAGGTCGCGTACCCGGTGAGCGCGCCGCTCACCGGGTACGCGACCGCACGCCAGGGCCAGCCGGTGCGGAGGCAGTCGGCCCTGGTCAGGGCTTGCCGGAGGGTGCGGGCGCACGTCATGGCGGCAACGGTATGCGGAGGCGTCCGGGCGGCCGCCGTCCGGGCCCGGGTGCGTGAGGGGCGGGGCGGGCCCCGCCCCTCACGACCGGCCGTCAGAACCGGCCCTCGGAGCCGGCTTTCGGAACCGACGGTCAGAACTGGACGTCGGAGCAGGCGTAGAAGGCGTTGGTCGTGTCCGCGACGTTCCAGACGGCCAGGATGATGTGCCGCCCGGTCTTCTGGGTCGGGACCGTGCCCTGGTGGGTCAGGGTGGCGGGCGGCTGTTGACCGCCGTACGGGACCGTCATGAACGGCTGCGATTCGAGGGCCGCCCGGGTCAGGGGCTTGCTGGAGTCCCAGCCGTTCTTGGTGATGTAGTACCTGAAGTCACTGGTCGCGTGCCGGGCGGTGAACTGCCAGCGGAAGCCGTATCCCTGACCGGCAGTCAGCTTAGTGGCGGGCCAGGCTCCTCCACGGGGGTCGTCGAGCTGGGCGAACTGGCTGTTGCCGCCGGAGCAGATCTTTCCGTCGGCCGGACCGGAGGCGGGGAATCCCTTCGGTCCTTCGACGCTCTGCGGTTCCCACTGGATGTTTCCGCAGCCGGTCACCGCGCCGTTGGCACAGAGTTTCTGTCGGCTGATGGGTGCGTCGGTGTAGCCGTGACTGCTCGCGCTGCCGGTGGCGAGGAAGGACACACCGGCTACCGCGAGGCCGACAACGGCCGCACCTATCTTGTTTCGCATGCTGGCTCCTGAACGTGGGGGCAGTTCTGTGAGCTGTGCCGCGCGCGCATGTTGTGCGGTCTAGACCAAGTCCCAATGTATTGACGGGTCATGAACATGTCCAGACCAATAACGAACGCGTTCACAGACCCTCCCCGCGTCCCGTGCAGAAGGCCACCGTCAGATCCTTCACGAGCGCCTTGTGCTCGTAGTCGTCCAGCTCCACGAGACCGCGCGCGGTCAGCCGCGTCACCGTGTCGTCCACCGCGTCCACCACCGACGACAGCACGCCGTCCCGCTGCCGCGCGTCGAGCGCGGCGACCTGCCTGCGCCGCATCACCGCCGCGATCTCGGGCGCGTACTCGATCCGCGTCGGCTGCGCCGAGAAGACGTCGATGCCCACCGGCGCCGCCTCCGCCGCCAGCATCCGGGTCAGCGCGTCACCGACCGCCTCCGCGTCGCGCAGCGTCGGCGCGGTGTCGTGGAAGGCGTCGGCCGGCAGCTGGGACAGCACCCGCGCCATCGCCGCCTCGACCTGCTCGCGCAGGTACCGCGTGTGGTCCTCGACGGCGAGCATCGCCCGCGCCGTGTCCCTGATCTGCCACACCACGAGCACCACGACCCGCAGCGCCACCCCGTTCGCGTCCACGGCGTCCATCGGCTCGCTGCGCCAGTGCCGCAGCCGTACGTCGATGCGGCGGCGCAGCAGCAGCGGGCTCACCCACACCAGGCCGCTGCGCCGCACCGTCCCCCGGTAGTCGCCGAACAGCGAGAGCACCCACGCGTATCCTGTCCGCCCGCGCCCCAGACCACCGAACGCGAACAGCACGACCAGCACCAGCACGGCCAGCGCCGCCCAGGTCCCGAGCCCGATGCCGTGGTACGGGCGAAGGGGCAGCCCGAGCAGCTCGGCGGCCCGCACGGGCACCACCCCCCTCCACCACACCGCCGCCGCGCCCGCCGCGAGCGCGCCCGTCCCCACGACGACCGCGCTCCAGCCGGACAGCGAGGGACCGGGCCGCTCCGACAGACCGGGATCGGCGGGCGCGGCGGGCCGGAGGGACCGCACCTGTCCGGGCACCGGTGCGGAGGCGGGAACGAAGACGGACGCGGAGGCGGGCGAGGCGGTCGCGGGCGGGCGCGGGACCGCGGCCCGGCGTTCGGCGCGCGGCCGGTCCGCGGCGCCCTTTCTGCGCCTGATCACCGTGGCGCCGGGCGGCAGCGTCAGCGCGGCCGGTCCGGTGTCGTCGCGGAACAGCAGGTGCACCGGGATCTCGGCGGTGGACTCGTTCCTGACGACCGGGGCCCGCCGGGCGGCCGGTGCGTCCGGCCGCCCGGGAGGGGCCGGTGCGAAGCCGTCCGGCCCGGACCTCCCGGACGCCTCGGCCGCCCCGGACCTCCCGGACGCCTCGGCCGCTCCGGACATCCCGGCTGCCCCGGACGGCTCGAACGCCTCCGGTGTCCCTGATGTCTCTGAAACCGTGGTGCTCATCGTTGCCTCCGTCATGCGAAGAGCCGCCGCCAGGTCTGCGGGCCGGGGTAGCCGTCGGCCGCCGCGCCGCGCCAGCCCTGGGCCCGCTGGAACGCCTCGACGTTGCGCCGGTCCGCCTCGCTCCAGCGCGGCCCCGGCCCCCACGCGTAGTGCTTGCCGTAGCCCTTGCCCACCAGCTGCCGGCCGAGCTTCTCGACGTGCTCGTTCGACTGGCCGGGCCTGAAGTACCCCCGTCCGGGGAACGCCGTGGCGCCCGTCCTGTCGCCGCTGCCCGCACCCGGGATGTCCTTGCCCGCGTTCTGGACCAGCAGCCGCCAGGTGTGCGGGCCCGGCAGCCCGTCGGCCTCCGTCCCGCGCCAGCCCTGGGCCCGCTGGAACGCCTGGGTGGCGCGCCGGTCGGCCTCGCTCCAGCGGGGCCCGGGGCCCTTGCTGTAGAACCGCTCGCCGCCCCGGCCGACGAGCATCCGCCCCAGCTGGGTGACGTACGCGTTGTCCGCGCCGCGCCCGAAGAATTCCCCACCGGGATAGGCGGTCCCGGAGGGGGCGTCACCACTGTCGCCGCCGGTGACGCCCTTGTAGCGGTAGGGGATGTAGCGCGACGAGTTGTTCCAGTAGGCGTACGGGGTGGCCTTGTGGCGGGCGTGCGGGCGGGCCAGCTCGTAGGCCATGTAGCGGGTGCGGGAGTCGTCGGTCCAGCTGCCGAAGATCGTGACGTGCGAGCCCTTGGTGGGATCGGCCGGATTGTGGAAGAGCAGGATGTCGCCGGGCTCGAGCTGCTCCCGCGTGATCCGCGTGCCGTACGCGGCGAGGCTCCCCGTCCATTCGTTGCCGCCGAGGTTCCAGGCCATCGAGACGTAGCCCGAGCAGTCCTGCCGGTACCCGTCCGACCAGTACTTCTCCATGCTGTACGGGACCTTGGCGTCCACCCAGCGCCGGGCGCGTTCGAGGATCTCGGCCCTGGTGATGCGGCGCGGGGCGGGCGCGACGGCCTGGACCGGGGACGCGCTCACGGCCTGCGCGGGACGTCCGGGCCGCCCGGGCGCCCCGCCCGGACGCTCGCCGTGCAACGGGCCGCTCCCGCCCTGCGGGGACTCGGGGTCGCTGTCGGCGCCCGTCCTGGCGGGCGCGTGCCCGGAGGCCGCGACGTCCGCCGCACCGGTCCCCCCGCCGAGCACCACGCCCGCGGCGGTGGCGAGAACCAGCGCGCGGCGGGCTCCGTGGGCGGCCGGGTGGCCGCCGGCCGCGACCGCCAGACCGAGGGCGGCGGCCCGGCGCCGCCGGGCACAGCCCGGGCAGCCGCAGTCGGCCGCGGGTTCGTACTCCTCGAACACCGGCATCGTCATGCGGTTCCCCTCCCGTGGGTTCCTGTGAGGCGTGTACACAGATGACAGAACTTCAAATACCTGGACATCATACATATTGACGGTGCAAATTATTACTAATCGGACATCACTCGACGTGGCCGGTTCCGAGCACCCGCACCGGTCGGGTAAAGTTCTCCGGGTCGGCAGGCGCCGCTAGCTCAGTTGGTTAGAGCAGCTGACTCTTAATCAGCGGGTCCGGGGTTCGAGTCCCTGGCGGCGCACGCAACATCGAAGCCCCCTCACTCACCGTGAGGGGGCTTCGATGGTTTCCGGACATCTCCCCCTTGTCGAGCCCGTGTCCCGAGCGGCCCTCAAAGCCCGCGTATGACCGGTAAACACCTCGTTTGCACCCTTGCGATCAAGGCAGGGGGTCGTGGACTCCGGTTGGAGCCGACGACCCCGAGGGGGCGGGTCGTCCGGCGGGTTGGGGCGGAGTCGGCCATCCGGGGGGAGCTGACGGAGCACACGGGCGGGGGCCCGTTTCCGAACACATCACGGGGCGCTCATCAGGAAACCGGGAAGCCGTCGTCCCCTGTCCGGAGGGACGACAGCAGACCGTTCGCACGTCCGGCGCGACGGCCGGGGGGACCGGCTCCGGGTGAAGAGACCGACGAAACACGCAGCCAGTATGCGTGCGGGGGGGATGACTCATGACGTCGACGCCGACCGGCGCCCGGCGCCCGGCGCCCGGCACAACAACGACCCTTCCCGGACGGCGCAGCTTCGGTTACCCCCGCAGCTGCGGCCCGGCGGGTCCCGCGTACGGACCGGGAAACCGCTGCCGCGATACGACTACGAGCACTACAGCCGGCTCGCCGGGCCACTGCCCCAGCCCGACCCGGCCGGGCCGTACACCGTGCGGTACCGCTCGCTGCTCTCGCAGGAGACGCACCGCGTGCGGGCCGCCCTGCTGCTGTGCGCCGCGCCGCTGCTGTCGCTGGGCCTGTTCGTCTGGCTGATGCGGTCGGCGCACTGGACCGAGCGCGACCCGGACCTCGAGAACGACACGCTGCTGGTCCTCGACCTCGTCATGTTGGTCTCGATCGGATGATCGAGCTCTTCCGCACGATGAACGTCCTGTCGAACGCGCACGCGACGCTGGTCGCCCGCGACCCCGTCCCCGTGGTGCCCGGGACCGGCACCCGGGTCGTCTTCCTCACCTCCTTCGTGCCCGGCAAGGAGCCGCTGGAGATGGTGACGAAGACGCTGGAGGCCGCGGTCAGGATCCGCCACCGCGGCCTCCTGCACGTCTGGCTGCTGGACGAGGGTGACGACCCGGCGGTCAAGGAGGTGTGCGATCGCCTCGGCGTGCACCACTTCTCCCGCAAGGGCGTCGCGAAGTGGAACCGGGCCGAGGGCCCGCACCGCGCCAAGACCAAGCACGGCAACTACAACGCCTGGCTCGACGCGCACGGCGACGCCTACGACTTCTTCGCCTCCGTCGACACCGACCACGTCCCGCTCCCCAACTATCTGGAGCGGATGCTCGGTCACTTCCGCGACCCGGACATCGCCTTCGTCATCGGCCCGCAGGTGTACGGCAACTGCGACACCTTCGCCACCAAGGCCGCGGAGTCGCAGCAGTTCCTGTTCCACGCCCTGATCCAGCGCGCGGGCAACCGCTACGGCGCCCCGATGTTCGTCGGCACCTCAAACGCCGTGCGCGTCAGGGCGCTGAAGCAGGTCGGCGGCCTGTACGACTCGATCACCGAGGACATGGCCACCGGCTTCGAGATCCACCGCACCACGAACTCGGCCACCGGCAGGAAGTGGCGGTCCGTCTACACGCCCGACGTGCCGGCCGTCGGCGAGGGCCCGACCGCCTGGACCGACTTCTTCACGCAGCAGCTGCGCTGGTCGCGCGGGACCTACGAGACGATCCTCAAGCAGTACTGGCGGGGCTTCGGCACACTGCCCGCGGGCAAGCTCTTCAACTACACGATGATGATCATCTTCTACCCGATGTCCGCCCTGAAAGCTCGCCGGCGGCCCGAAGACGATCGGGCGGGGCGCCACGGCGGCCTTCAGGTCGGTGCACGCCGCGTCCGTCAGGAACGCGAAGCTGATGCGGCCCAGCGCCGTCACCCATGTCACCGATGTCGACCAGCGCACGGTCGCGCTGAGGATGGAGAAGACGGCGGACGGCATCTCCGTCACCGTGCCGGAGAACCGGGCGCCGGTCCCGTCCGGCTACTACATGCTGTTCGTGACGGACGACCAGGGCACTCCCTCGGAGGGCGTCTGGATCGAGGTCCCGTAGCGGGCGCGGGCGTGAACGCGCGCGGGTGACAACGGCGCGGGGAGGGCGACCCCCGCCGGGGCGGGCCTCCCCGCACGTGAGCCGTGGCTACTCCTTCGCGTTGCGGGCCAGTTCGAGCGCGTACTCCTCGTACCACTCGCCCGCCTTCGGACCGCCCTTGCAGTCGCCGTCCGACTCGCCGGGACGCTTGATCCACAGGTAGGCGTCGACCAGGTCGTCGCCGGTCTTGGTGGTCGGCTTCTCACCGAGCGCGCGGCCCGGCGGGTTGCACCAGTTCTCCGCGGGGTCGCCCCCGGTGTACGGACCGTTGCCGTTGCGGCTGGTGTCGATCACGAAGGGCTTGTTGCCGACCTTCGCCGAGAGCCTCTTGCCGAAGTCCTTGCTCACCTCGGTGGTCTGGAAGTTGGAGACGTTCACCGCGAAGCCGTCGGCCTCCGCGATGCCCGCCCGCTGGAGCGGCTCGAACAGCGCGTCGGGCGACTTCCAGCCCGCGTTGCCCGCGTCCAGGTACACCTTGGCCTTCGGCTGCTGCCTGAGCCGCGTGACGGCGCCCTTGAGGAGGTCGTACCGCTCCTCGTGGAACTCCTCGGGCGTACAGCCGTCGACCATGTGCAGCAGCGCGTCCGGCTCCAGGATCACGGTGGCCGGGCGCTCGCCGATGCCCTTGGCGATCCCGTCGACCCACGCGCGGTAGGCGTCGCCGTCGGCCGCGCCGCCCTTCGAGAACTGTCCGCAGTCGCGGTGCGGGATGTTGTAGAGGACGAGCAGCGCGTCACGGTCGGCCTTCTCGGCCGCCTCGGTGAAGCCCTTGGCCTGCGCCTCGGCGTTCTCCGGGAGGATCCACTCGGCGGCCGGCTGCTCGGCGATCCTCCCGATCAGCCCGGCCTTCTCGTCGTCGCCCTTCTCGGCGTACTCCGCGACCTGCCGGGCGGCCGTCCCTTCCGGATTGACCCAGTACGGGTCGCTGCCCTTCGGCCGCTGCTTCACCGACGGCTGCTTCGTCTCGCCGCCCCCGCCGCCGTCGGACGAGGAACAGCCCGTCAGCAGCAGCGCGGCCCCCACGGCCCCCACCCCGGCCGCCCGGACACCCCTGCGCCTACGGCCGCTGTAACTGCCGTACATCCACTCCCCCTTGACCGCACCGACATAGATGAGAGCCCCCCGGCCCCTCCCGGACACATCCGGTCGAAACCATCCTGGCACACGGGTCCGTGACGGAACATGGGAGACAGGGGCGGGGCGGGCGCGTGCGGGGCTTGGCCCCGGGACCCGTTCCTCAGACGCCGGACGGTCTGGAGGCACCCGTCAGGTAGGCCGACACCACGACGTTCGCCGTGTAGGTGCGGGCCTTCTTGTCGTACGTGCCCCCGCAGGTGATCAGGCGCAGTTCCGCCCGGCCGCTCTGGCGGGGGCCGTACACCTTCTGCGGGTCGAAGCGTTCGCGGGTGAAGACCTGGACGTCGTCGACGGTGAACTCCAGGCTCTCGCCGCCGGCTCCCGTCACCCGGACCTCCGCGCCGGGGCGGGTCGCGCTCAGGTGGTAGAAGACGGCCGGTTCGCTCTCGGTGTCGACGTGGCCGACGAGCAGGGCGGCCCCCGCCTCGCCCGGCCTGGTCCCGTCCCCGTACCAGCCGACCTTCGACGGCTGGTCGTACGGCGGCGGATCGACGGCGCCCGTCGTGTCGAGCCCGCGCGGCACGACGGGCGCCGCGACGCCTGTGGACGGCACCTCGACGCGCTGCGGCGCCACGCCCCCGACGGGGGGATGCTGCGGAGGCAGCACCGCCCCCAGCGGGCGGCCGACCGCGGCCACGTCTCCGGTGGTCGGTGCCGAGCTGCCGCCGGGGCCGTCGGCCGCCTGGCGGCCCCACAGCGACAGTCCGAGCAGCAGCACCGCCCAGGCGATACCGGTCAGCAGCCTTCCGCCGCCGGACGGCCTGTCCTCACCGGACATGTCAGTCCGTGTCCGTACGACGGCGGCGCGCACTCCGGTACGCCACGGCCACGGCCGCCACACCCGCCAGCACGAGGCCGATCACGGTGTGCGGCGTCCCTGGCCCGTCCTCCTCGGCCGCGGCGAGCTGCGCCGTACCGCCGCCGCCCGCGTGCACGGGGGCGTGGGGAGTCGGGTGATGGTCCGGGCGGTGGTCGGGGCGCTGGCCCGAGTGATGATCGGAATCCTGGTCCGGGCGGTGATCCGGGCGCTGGTCCGGACGGTGATCAGGGCGCTGGCCGGAACCCTGGTCCGGACGGTGATCGGGACGCTGCTCGGAACCCTGGTCCGGACGGTGATCGGGACCCTGCTCGGAACCCTGGTCCGCGTACTGATCGGGACCCTGCTCGGAGCCCTGGTCCGGGCGGTGATCGGGGCGCTGGCCGGAACCCTGGTCCGGACGGCGGTCGGGACGCTGGCCGGGCTTGTCCTGAGGGACGACGGTGACGGTCCCGGTGGCCCGGCCGCCGTCCCTGCACTTGACCCGGATCTCGTAGTCCTTGGGCTGGGCGTCCGACCGGATGCGGGCCTCGGCGAAGAGGGCACCGCGGTCCGCGGCCGGGCTGAAGTGGACGGCCGTCGAGAAGGCGTCGGACGTGCCGGTGGCCTGCCCGCCCTTGCACACGTCGACCTGCAGATCCACCTCCCCGCCCGGCGCGATGGTGGACGGCGTGACGGCGATCCGGCCCTCGGCCCCGTCGCCGGCGTGGGCTGTCGCCGCCGGCGTGACGACCACAGCGGCCGCCACGCCGGCACACAGAGCGATCTGCAATGAGCGCATAGTGAACCTCCTGGTATTACGAAGATTCACCGGTACGGGCCGTTTCCGCATCTCCAGGGGCGCGTCAGTGCGCCGTACGGGCCCCTGGAGCGCGGCGACGGGCCGGACGGGCGGCCGGGTCAGACGCGGTCGACGAGGTCCGCGATCGAATCGACGACCGTCGACGGCCGGAACGGGTAGCGGTCGATGTCCGCCGGTCCCGTCAGACCGGTCAGTACGAGAAACGTCTCCATGCCCGCTTCCAGCCCCGCCAGGACGTCCGTGTCCATCCGGTCGCCGATCATCGCGCTGGTCTCGGAGTGCGCGCCGATCGCGTTGAGTCCGGTCCGCATCATCAGCGGGTTGGGCTTGCCCGCGAAGTACGGGTCCTTGCCGGTCGCCTTGGTGATCAGCGCGGCGACGGCTCCGGTGGCGGGCAGCGGACCCTCGCGGCTCGGGCCGGTCTCGTCGGGGTTGGTGCAGATGAAGCGCGCACCGGCGTTGATCAGCCGGATCGCCTTGGTGAGTGCCTCGAAACTGTACGTACGGGTCTCCCCCAGGACGACGTAATCCGGGTCGTGGTCGGTCAGGACGTAACCGATGTCGTGCAGCGCGGTGGTCAGTCCCGCCTCGCCGATGACGTACGCCGTGCCGCCGGGCCGCTGGTCGTCGAGGAAGCGGGCGGTGGCGAGCGCCGAGGTCCAGATGTTCTCCACGGGCACGTCCAGGCCCATGCGGAAGAGGCGCGCGTGCAGGTCGCGGGCGGTGTAGATCGAGTTGTTCGTGAGCACCAGGAACGGCCTGCCCGATTCGCGCAGCCGCTTGATGAAGGCATCGGCGCCGGGGATGGGCGTGCCCTCGTGGATGAGAACGCCGTCCATGTCGGTGAGCCATGATTCGATCGGCTTGCGCTCTGCCATGTGCCGGACTCCTGCCGTACGCAATAAACGCTGGGGGGCGCCCGGACCACACCGTCCGGGCGCCCCCCAGCCTAATCAGACAGCCGTGATCTTGACCCCGTCGATCGTCCAGTACCAGTTGTTGCCGCCGGTGCAGTGGAAGCGGAAGCTGACGCTGGTGGCCCCGGACGGGACGTTCAGGGTCAGCGACTGGGGCTGCGAGATCGCGTCCGCCGTGTACGAGGTGACCGGGACCGGGCTCGCGCCGTTCCAGGAGGCGAGGATCCGGGCGCTCTGACCGCCCTCCTGGCGGTACAAGGTGGTGAAGGCCAGCTTCACGGTGGACGACGCTCGCGCCGGAGCGGACGCCGCTGAGCATGTCGTACGAGGTGTCGCCGGCGACCGCGATCTCCCGCACCCCGTCGGCCGCCCCGGTGCGCAGCAGCGCGGCGAGCACCATGTCGGGGTACGGGCGGCCGCGACCCCCGGCGTCGGCCGGGCAGAGCGTCAGCTCGACGAGGTCCTGCCAGCCGAGGGCGGCGAGGACCGCGTCCTGCGTGACGCGGGCGAACCCGGTGGTCAGGACCACCCGTCGGCCCTCGGCGCGCAGCTTCTCGATGGTCTCGCGGGCGCCGGGCACGGGTGCGAGGCGTCCGGCGTCGACGAGGCCGCCGTACGCCTCCTCGAAGGCGGTGTTGGCCTGCTGGGCCCTGTCCTCGTCGCCGAAGAGGTGCCGGAAGACGGAGATCTTGGACTCGCCCATGGTGGCGCGGACGTAGTCGAGTTTCACGGCGTGGTCGGCCGAGTCCGGCTCGACGCCGAGGCGCTGGGCGGCGGCGGAGAATGCCTGCTCGACGAGTCCGCCGTCGGCGACGGTGGTGCCGGCCATGTCGAGGACGACCAGCTTGATCGTGGCGGGGTGCGTTTCGGTCACGCTTCGTTCACCAGCCCAGTTCGTTCGCGGTGGTTTCGGCGATGGCCGGGGAGCACGTCATGCCGCGCCCGCCGGGACCGGTCACCAGCCAGACGCCGCCTCGCACCTGCTGGCGGTGTACGACGCGGCTCGTGTCGGTGCACTGCGCGTAAACGCCCGCCCAGCGGTGCCGGATCCTGGGCAGCGGGTGGCCGAGGAAGGATTCGGCGACCCGGGCGACGTGTGCGTACGGCTCCTCGACGACGTCGAAGGCGAAGGGGTGTTCGTACTCGTGGGTGTCGCCGATGGTCAGTCCGCCGTCCTGCCGCTGGACCATGAGCAGCTGCATCTTGTGCGCGGCGGCGACGGGGTCCTGGGCCTGGGCGGCGTTGAGGACGTCGAGTGCCTCGCTCGCGTACGCCGGGTAGTAGCGGAAGCTGTCGGCGTCGGCGACGGAGGTGGTGAGGGTCTCGCCGAGCGGCTCGGTCTGCATCATCTGGAGGCGGACGCGCCGTACGGGCAGGTCGGGGACGAGCTCCTTGACGAGCCCGCCGAGCCAGGCGCCCGTACAGAGGACGACGGCGTCACCGGTGTGCACGTCACCGTGGTCGTCCCGGACGGCGTTCTCCCCCACGACGTCACGGACCTCGCGGCCGCCGAGGAAGGTGTACCGGCCGGACGCCAGCAGTGCTTTCCTCAGGGCGAGTTGGGCCGCGCGCGGTTCGACGGCCGCGTCGCGCTCGCACCACAGGGCGGCTTCGAACCCGCCGCGCAGGGCGGGGTTCACGGTGCGCGCCTCGCCCACCGTCAGCAGCTTGTAGCCGCGGGCGGGCGCGTCGGGGCGGGCCAGCGCGGCCTCGGCGACGGCCAGCTCCAGGTCGTTGCGTACGGGCGTCAGCGAGCCGATGGCCCGGAAGCCCAGCTCGGGGATGCGGGTCCCGACGCCCTCCCACAGCTCGCGGGCGCGCAGGGCCGTCTCCAGCTCCTCGCCGCCCGCGCGCCCGCTGACCCATATCTGGCCGAAGTTGCGAAGGCTCGCGCCGCGGGCTTCCGTCTCGCGCTCGATCTGGACGACCTCGTGGCCGCGTTCCACTGCGTGCCAGGCGTGCATGGTTCCCACCACGCCGGCTCCTACGACGATGACTCTCACGGCGGCCACGCTCCTCGGGGCGGGTGGACCCCGTGAATCCGCGGAGCGACGGCGCGGTGGACAGGCCCCCAAGCTTGGCCCAGACCCGTTACCTTTCCGTTACTCGTGTTGCGCCGGTACAGCCGCCCGCCGGGTACGGGGCGGCGCGTCCGCGCGGTCGGCCGTCGCCCGGCAGGCGAACCAGGGCATGAAGAACTGGGCGGTCGGGCCGACCGCGAGCGCGTACAGCACGGTGCCGGCGCCCACGGTCCCGCCGAGCAGCCAGCCCGCGGCGAGCACGGCGATCTCGATCAGGGTGCGGACCAGCCGGATCGAACGCCCGGTCGCGGCGGACAGGCCGGTCATCAGCCCGTCCCGGGGGCCGGGCCCCAAACGCGCGCCGACGTAGACGGCGACGGAGAACCCGTTGAGGAGGACACCGCCGGCGAGCAGACCCGCCCGGGCGGGAAGCCCGAGGTCCTCGGGGACGAACAGGAGACCGAGGTCGGACGCGTACGCCAGGACGACGATGTTGGCGACGGTGCCGAACCTCGGCCTCTGCTTGAGGGGGATCCACAGCAGCAGTACGAGAACGCCCACGAGGGCGGTGACCGTGCCGAAGCTCAGGGAAGTGCGGTGCTCCAGACCCTCGTTCAGGACGCTCCAGGGGTTGGCGCCCAGTGCGGACCGGACCGTGAGCGCGAGGCTGAACCCGTACAGGGCGAGGCCGGTGAGCAGCTGGGGCAGGCGTCTCAGCGGGCTCTCACCGAGGGGGACGTAGGTGAGCGGGGGCGAAGTCGCGGTGCGCCCCTCGCGACCGCGCCGGAGCCCGCGCCCGGAGCGGTCCGTGATGTCCTGCCGCATGCCTGATCGCCTCCACAGTGCGCTCGCGGCCTTCAAGGCCATTGAGGCGACTCTGTACAGTCATTGGCCCGGACGACACGGCCAATCCTGGGAGAATGGTGTGGCTGACACGCATGCGTTCCCGCTCGCGGACAGGGCGGGGCGTACGACCCGGACCCTGGGAAGCCGGCAGCTCGCCGCGATGCTGCCCGACCCCGCGGGGGCCAGGCCCGCCTACCGCCACCTCGCCCAGGCGATCAGCGCGCTGATCCTGGACGGACGCATCGCACTGCACGTCAGGCTCCCCGCCGAACGGGAACTGGCCACCGCCCTCAGCACCAGCAGGACCACCGTCACCGCCGTGTACGACCTGCTGCGCGAGAGCGGTTACGCGCACAGCCGCCAGGGCTCCGGCACCTGGACGGCCCTGCCCGAGGGCCGGACCCCCAGCAGCATCACACGGCTCCTCGCGCCCCAGGACACCGCGATCGACCTGGCCAAAGCCGCTCCCGGACTGCCGGAGCAGACGCTCGTCGACGCCCTCGCCCAGGTCGCCCCCCGGCTGGCCGAGCACGCGCACACTCCCGGCTACCACCCCTACGGCCTGCCGGAGCTGCGCGCCGCCGTCGCCGAACGCTTCACCCGGCGGGGCCTGCCCACCGTGCCCGAACAGATCCTGGTGACCTCCGGCGCCCAGCACGCGCTCACGCTCGTCCTGGGGCTGCTGTGCGGCCCCGGCGACCGGGTCGTGGTCGAGAACCCGTCCTACCCGAACGCGCTGGAGGCGATGCGCCGCGCCCGGCTGCGCACCGTGTCGGTCCCCGTGACCGACACCGGCTGGGACGTCGAGATCATCGAATCGGCCCTGCGCCAGGCGGTGCCCCGACTCGCTTACCTGATCCCCGACTTCCACAATCCGACCGGCTGCCTCATGCCCGGGGAGGAGCGCGCCCGTGTCCTGCGCGCCGCGAGGCGCGCCGGCACCTGGCTGGTCGTCGACGAGACCCTGGCCGAACTCGCCCTCGACGTCCCCGCCCCGGCGCCCTTCGCCTCCCACGCCGCGCCCGGCACGACCGGCCAGGTCATCACCATCGGCTCGATGAGCAAGACCCACTGGGGCGGCCTGCGCATCGGCTGGCTGCGCGCCCCCGCGCGGCTCGTCACCGAACTCGCCGGCCAGCGGGTCGCCACCGACATGGGCGGCTCGGTCCTGGACCAGCTCCTGGCCCTCGCCCTGCTGGCCCGGGCCGGGGACCTGCTGCCGTCCCGTCTGGAACAGCTGCGCCGGCAGCGCGCCGCCCTGGCCGCGGCCCTGGCCGAGCACATCCCGCAGTGGACCTGGCGACTGCCGCCCGGCGGCCTGTCGCTGTGGGTCGACCTGGGCGAGCCCGTCGCCTCGGCGCTGTCCGAACGGGCGCTGGGCAACGGGGTGCGGATCGAGAGCGGTGCCCACTTCGCCACCGACCCGGGCATTTTCGAACAGCGGCTCCGCATCCCCTACACGACGCCCCCGGACACCCTGCGCGAGGCCGTGCACCGCATGGCCGCCACCCTGGCCGGCGGCCTCCCGCCCTCGTCCGCCGCCCGGCGGCCGCACTGGGTGGTCTGAGCAGCGGCGCGGAGGGGGAGAGGGGGCTCAGCCCCGGTCGCCGAGCCGCACCGTGAAGCTGAAGCGGTCGCCCCGGAAGAGCGTCCGCACCCGCTCCAGCGGCCGCCCCCCGGCGTCCCGCGAGAGGCGGTGGATCAGCAGCATGGGGAGCGCCGGCGGAGTGCCGACGAGGAGGGCCTCGCGGGGGGTCGCGAGTACCGTCTCGATCCGCTCGTCGGCGTCGCCGAGGGCCACGCCGACACGGTCGTGGAGGTAGGAGTAGAAGGACGAGTCCGGCTCGAAGTCGGCGTCCAGGCGCGGGACGCGGGAGACGGCGACGTACGTACTCTCCAGGCCCACCCGCTCGTCGTCCGCGAGCAGCACCCGCTCCAGGTGCCAGACCGGGGCGCCGCTCTCCACTCCCACGTCGGCGGCCAGGGCAGCGGGGCAGGGGAAGCGGTCGAGACCGATGAGGTGGCGTCCGGGCCTGCGGTTCTGGCGGCGTACGCCCTCGGTGTAGCTGGCGAGGGCGAGGGGCTGTTCGAGCTTGGGGCCCGCGACGACGGTGCCGCGGCCCTGGCGGCGGAGGCGCCCTTCCAGGAGCAGTTCGCGCAGGGCCTGGCGCACGGTCTCGCGCGAGACCTCGTACCGTACGGCGAGGTCCCGCTCGGTGGGCAGCAGCCCGCCTTCGCCCAACTCGCCGATCAGGGCGGCGATGCGGGCCTTCACGGCGTAGTACTTGGGCACGCGGCCGTGCTCGGGGACGCCGGAGCGGACCGGTGCGCCGGGGTCGTGGTCGTGCGCGTTCGGGTAGTCCTTCGGGTAGTCCACGGATGGATGTTCGCAGACGGTCGTGAACGCGGCGCGGCGGTGGCGGGGACGGCCGGTTCAGCGCCGGGGCGCGCGGAGCCGCCGGGCCACCACCACGAGAACCGCGCCGCCGAGGACGCAGGCGCCGGCGGCGGCCCCGAGCGCGGGCAGGTGGTCCTGGCCGGTCCTGGCGAGGGCGGGAGGTTCGCGGAGACCGCCCCTCGGGTGGTCGCCGAGGCGATCGCCGTCGGGGGCGCCGGTGGGGGCGTCCGGCTCCGGGGCGACGGAGGTGCCGGTTTCCGGATCCGAGTCCGTGCCCGTGTCCGTGTCCGTGCCCGTGCCCGTGTCCGTGTCGGCGTCGGCATCCGTATCCGCCTTCGACTTCGCCTCGACAATGGCGAAGCGGTAGTCGTTCGACTCGCCGACCCACTCGCCGTCGTCGGGCTGCCGCTGGACGACCGCGGCGCTGACGACGGCTTCGGTGGGAGCCGTGCCGGAGTCGAAGGCGAGCCGCACCTTCACGGTGACGGTACGGTCGGCGGCGACGGTGAAGCCCGGGAAGCCGCCGTCGAAGACGCCGATGTGCTCGTCCTCGTCGGTGGTGTCGAAGGGGACGTCGATCCACCGCCCCGCGCCGTCGTCGAACTCCAGCTCCACTTGCCCGGCGTCGAGCTTCCGGTCCCTGTCGGTGAGGACGACGACCGGGTGGATGTTGCGGCAGCTCCGCCCGGTGGTGTTGGTGAGCTCCAGGAGCCATTCGCCCGCCGCGCCGCCCGCCCGGTAGGTGCCGGGGCCGCCGCGCAGGCGGGTGGTGAGGGGGAAGTCGGGGGAGACGGGGTCACCGCAGGAGGGCTGCTGGTCCGCGACGGCGCCCAGGGGCGCGGTGTCGTCCGCCGCGTCGTCGTCGGCATGGGCGGTGACGGCCGCGGGAGAAGCCACAGCGGCTGCCGCGGCTACTGCGGCTCCGAGGGCGGGAGCACCGCGCAGTCGCATGAGGATGATGAGGAGCCAAGCCTTCGCAGGTCGGGATCGCCCGGTCATGGTGCGTGACCCTGCCATGCGTGCGGGGCGGGCCGCGGACGCCACACCCCGGTGCGCTTGTACGACTGAATGAAATCCCTCCGACGGGCCAGCCGCCGGCCGCTCGCCGCGCTCCCTCCCTGTTACTCCCCCGCGCTCCCGGTGCCCGGGAACGCGACGTTCGCGTGACCGAAGACCGGGGCGAGAACGAGCTGCGCGGCCCCGTCGGCGACGGCGTTCCCGTCGCCCACCGCCGCGGCGACCGGCACGGCGGGGCCACTGCCCTCGCGCCGGGCGAGTCCGGCGAGCACCGCCCCCACGCCCCGTACGAACACGTCCTCCCGCGCGGCGACGACCCGCCCCCCGAGCAGCACCCGGTCGATGTCGAGCAGCCCGACGAGGTTGGCCGCCCCGGTCCCCAGGACCCGTGCGGCCTCCGCGAGGTCGCCGCGGGCGACGGCGGCGAGGCAGAGCGCTTCGATGCAGCCGCGACCACCGCAGGAGCAGCGGATGCCGTCCAGCTGGAGCGTCTGGTGCCCGAACTCGCCCGCTCCGGTGCGCGCCCCGCGGTAGAGCGCCCCGCCGAGCACCAGCCCGGCGCCGAGCCCCGTACCGAGGTGGAGGTACGCGAAGGACCCGCCGGCGGGCCGGGCCCGGAGGGCGAGTCCGAGAGCGGCGGCGTTGGTGTCCTTGTCCACCACGACGGGCAGCCCGAGCCGCTCGCCCAGCACGTCCCGCAGGGCGAAGCCGTCCCACTGCGGAAACCCGGTGACGCGGTGCAGCACCCCCCGACCGTGATCGAGCGGCCCCGGCACGGCGACCCCGACCCCGAGCAGCCCTCGGGGGCGAGAGGGAGCGCCCGGGGCGGGGGAAGGGCCAGGGCGGCGATCTCACGGGACGCCGCCTCGATCACCGCCTGCGCCCCCGCCCCGAAGTCCAGCGGCGCTCTCCGCGCCGAGACCGTCGCACCCGCCAGGTCCACCAGGACCGCCGTCAGCTCGTCGCGGTCGAGGTGCAGCCCGACCGCATACCCCGCGTCCGGTACCAGCCGCAGTACCGTCCGCGGCTTGCCGCCCGTCGACGCGCGCCGGCCTGCCTCCGCCGCGAGCCCCTCCGCCCGCAGCCGCGCGGTGATCTTGCTGACGGCCTGGGGCGTGAGCCCGGTGCGCTCGGCGAGCTCCAGGCGGCTGATGCCCGCCTCGCCCGCCGTGCGCAGCAGATCGAGGATCAGCGCCGCGTTGTGGCTGCGCAGCGCCGGCAGGTTCGCGCCCGTATTGCTCCTGTTCACGAGCCCATTGTCCACCGCGCTTGCACTTTGGCAACAGCGTTGTTTAAGTGGATGCCATGACTGGCACCGGTACCGACACCCACGCGCCCCTGCGCGTCGGACTCGTGGGCTACGGCCTCGCGGGTTCCGTCTTCCACGCCCCGCTCATCGCCGCCACCGCCGACCTCGTCCTCGACACGGTCGTCACCTCCAACCCGGAGCGGCAGGAACAGGCCCGCGCCGAGTTCCCCGACGTCCGCGTCGCGGCCTCGTCCGACGAACTGTGGACGCGCGCGGACGAGCTCGACCTGATCGTGGTCGCGTCCCCCAACAAGACCCACGTCCCGCTCGCGACCGCCGCCCTCAAGGCGGGGCTGCCGGTCGTCGTGGACAAGCCGGTCGCCGGCACCGCCGCCGAGGCGCGCGAGCTGGCCGCCCTCGCCGAGGAACGCGGCCTGCTGCTCTCCGTCTTCCAGAACCGCCGCTGGGACAACGACTTCCTCACCCTCCAGCAGCTGATCGCCTCCGGCGAGCTCGGCGACGTACAGCGCTTCGAGTCCCGCTTCGAGCGGTGGCGCCCGCAGCTCAAGGGCGGCTGGCGCGAGTCGGGCGACCCGGCGGAGATCGGCGGGCTGCTGTACGACCTGGGCAGCCACGTCGTCGACCAGGCGCTGGTGCTCTTCGGCCCGGCGGTCCGGGTGTACGCCGAGTCCGACGTACGCCGCCCCGGTGCGGAGGCCGACGACGACACGTTCATCGCGATCACGCACGCGAACGGCGTCCGCTCGCACCTCTACGTGAGCGCCACCACCGCCCAGCTCGGCCCGCGCTTTCGCGTGCTCGGCTCGCGCGCGGGCTATGTGAAGTACGGCCTGGACCCGCAGGAGACCGCGCTGCGCGAGGGCAGGCGGCCGGCGGCGGACGGCAACTGGGGCGAGGAGCCGGAGGCGGCCTGGGGCCGCATCGGCGCCGGCGAGTCCCCGGCGACGGGCGGCGGCAGCCCGGTCCCGACGCGGCCGGGCGACTATCCGGCGTACTACGCGGCCGTCGCCACCGCCGTGCGCGCGCGGACCGCTCCCCCGGTCACCGCGGCGCAGGCAGCCGCGGCACTCGACGTACTGGAGGCGGCGCGCCGCTCGGCCCGCGAGGGCGTGACCGTGGAGATCCCCGCATGAGCACGACGAACACCCCTGCAAGCCCCGCAGGCCCCACAGGTCCCACGGCCGCCGAACGGGCCACCGAGCTGATCGCCGAACTGACCGCCCAGGAACGCCGCCTGGTCCTCCCCCGCTTCACCCACGAGGACGCCTGGGCACTCGGCGGCCTCCTGGTCGAGCTGGCCCGCGAGCGCGACGCCCCGGTGGCGATCGACATCCGGCGCGGCGCACAGCAGCTCTTCCACTGCGCGCTGCCGGGGTCGAGCGCGGACAACGACGCGTGGATCGACCGCAAGCGACGCGTCGTGGAGCGGTACGCGGAGAGCTCGTACCTGGTCGGCACGCGCTTTCGCGCGAAGGGCACGACCTTCGAAGACTCCTCGCGCCTGGACCCGGACGTGTACGCCGCACATGGCGGCGCGTTTCCGGTCACGGTGGAGGGCGCGGGCGTGATCGGCACGGTCACGGTCTCCGGCCTCCCGCAGGCGGAGGACCACGCGATGGTGGTGGAGGCCCTGACCCGCTTCAAGGGCTGAGCCCCGGCCCCGCGCCCCGATCGCCGGACGCAGCACCCCCAGGACCGAGCCCGTCCGGCACCCCGGCACCCCGGCCACAAGGCGCCCGGGGTGCCGGGGTGCCGGGGTGCCGGGAACTCTCACTCCGGCCTCCCCGCGGCGCAACGTCCCCGGCGTGCTGCGGCCACCGCCTCGACGGCCCTTCGCCGTTCCCTCACCGCCCCTTCGCCGGGAGGCGGTTACGCCTCTTTGAGCTCCTGTCGCTGGCGTCCCAGCCCCGACACCTCGAGCTCCACCACGTCCCCCGACCGCAGGTACGGCTTCGGCTCGGGCTGTCCCATCGCCACGCCCGCCGGCGTACCCGTGTTGATCACGTCACCCGGGTACAGCGTCATGAACTGGCTCACGTACCGCACCACTTCGCCCACCGGGAAGATCTGCTCGGCCGTCGTGCCGTCCTGCTTCAGCTCGCCGTTCACCCACAGCTTCAGGTCCAGCGCCTGCGGGTCCGGCACCTCGTCCGCCGTCACCAGCCACGGGCCCAGCGGGTTGAACGTCTCGCAGTTCTTCCCCTTGTCCCAGGTCCCGCCGCGCTCGATCTGGAACTCGCGCTCGGAGACGTCGTGCGCGACCGCGTACCCCGCGACGTGCGCGAGTCCGGCCTCGGCCGAGTCCAGGTAGCGGGCGGTGCGGCCGATGACGACGGCCAGCTCGACCTCCCAGTCGGTCTTCGTGCTGCCGCGCGGTACGAGAACGGTGTCGTCGGGGCCGACGACCGTGTCCGGGGCCTTGAAGAAGATGATCGGCTCGGCGGGTATCGCCGCACCCGTCTCGGCCGCGTGATCGTGGTAGTTCAACCCGATGCACACGATCTTGCCGATACGGGCGAGCGGCGGGCCGACCCGCGTCCCGGCCGCGCCGTCGATCACCGGCAGCTCACCGCCGGCCGCGGCCGCGCGGATCCGCCCCAGCGCCGTCTCGTCGGCGAGCAGGTCACCGTCGATGTCCGGGACGAGACCCGACAGATCCCGGAGCGTCCCGTCCTGGTCGAGCAGCGCCGGACGTTCGGCTCCCGCCGTTCCCACACGCAGCAGCTTCATGGTCAGTCTCCTTGGTCGAGTGTCGCGCCCGGCCCCGGCCGATGGATGCGGCCATCGGAGGATTGGCCGATCCTCCAAGGTCGGAGTCCGCTCTGCAAGACCCCGTTCACGTACTGGACTGTTACGCGGCAGTAGCGACCGCGCTTCCACCAGCGGGAACATCCCGGTAGAGCCAGGCCCGCTCGACCGCGCTCCAGGTCATGCTGGTGACGAGGTACAGCGCGGCGGCCAGCGGCACCACGGCCACGGTGAAGAGCATCGCGAAGGACATCAGCGGCATCACCTTGGTCATCGCGCTCATCGCCCCGGCGCCCGGCAGCTGCGGCCCGTCCTGCGACCCCGGCACACCCATGCCCGGTGTGGCCGCCATCTGCCGCTTGGCACTCCGGTAATTGAACGTCGCCACCGCCGCGACGACCGCGAACAGCGCGACGTACAGCAGCCCCTGCGCCCCGAAGACCCCGCCGTCCGCCAGCGCGTCGGTCCAGCGGTCGCCGAGCGGGCTGGCGAAGAGGGCGTGGCCGAGGAGTTCGTTCGGCTCGCCGCCGATCTCCCGGTTCGAGAAGAGGTGGTACATCAGGAAGAACGCCGGCAGCTGGAGGAGGCTGGGCAGGCAGCCCGACAGCGGCGAGACCTTCTCCCTGGTGTGCAGTTCCAGGATCGCCCTCTGGAGGCGCTCCGGATTCCTGCCGTGCTTCTTGCGCAACTCGGCGATCTGCGGCGCGAGCCTGGTGCGGGCCTTCTGGCCGCGGGCCGCCGCCCGTGACAGGGGGTGGACGGCGAGTCGTACGCAGGCGGTGAACAGGATGATCGCGGCGGCTGCGGCGGCGGCGTGGAAGAACGGTTCGAGCAGATCCGCGAGGCGTGCGACCAGGCTGGCGAAAGCGGACATGAAGACGGACATGGTGAGCCCTCCGAAGGGTCTCGTCGTGCCGGAAGAGAGACAGATCGGCATCGACGACCCACGCGGAGCACGCGAGGTGAGGGGCGGAGAAGAGGTGGGGCGGCTCGCGTCCCTACGCGGTGGTCGTCGAAGGACGACGACCCGGCGCCCGGGGCCTGGTCCGCCCGCGCGCGTCGGGATCACGCTGGGGCAGGAACGCGGTGCGCTGCTCCCGGTCCCGTATCGCCGTACGCACCCGGGTGCGTGGCACCGCGGGAACGGAGCGCGCCGCGACGAGAGCGCAGGCGATGAGCGCGGAACCGGCCGCGGCGGTGGCGGCGACCGCGACGGCGGCGGAGAAGCTGCCGTTCCCGACGAGGAGGACTTCGATGAGGAGGAAGAGGACAAGGCCGACCGTGCGCGCCAACCGCGCCGAACAACTGATCACGTTCCCCCTCCTCCCACTGACTCGTCGACGATGCCAATGCCCGGCACCGACAACGGGCCCTGCCGGACGCCTCACCCCACACGGCCCGTACTGACTGACGCACAACGCGGCCACCAGGTTCCCCGCGGGCGCCACGATCCCCGCGTTCACCGTTCCGGTCGGGTGAGCACCAGCGGGCCTCCGGGCCGGACACGGCGCCGGTGGTCCTGCCCCGGACCGCGTCCGGTCTCCACCCCTCCGGGTTCTCTCACCGACCCGCCGTACAGCAGTACGGTATGGACCATGCGCCCCGACACGCCTGCCGATCACGCCGATCACACCGCCGAAGCCGAGCGCCTGCTGCGCACCGCGACGCAGTACCCCGAGGACCAGGAACCGCTGTACCTCCAGGCCGCGGCCCACCTGGAGCTCTCCGGCGACCGTGCCCGCGCGGCCACGCTGTACGACCAGCTCCTGGCGAAGGACCCGGACAACCCGCCCCTCGTGAAGGCCCTCAAGGCGGCCAACCTGTGGGAGTACGGCCACGAGGCGGAGGCCCGCGCGATCATCGACGGCATCCGCGCCGCGACCCCGCGCGAGGCGGCGCCGTGGGTGATCATCGCGGAGGCCCTCGAATCCCACGACGAACTCCACGCCTCCCACGACGCCTTCACCGCCGCGGTGACCCTCCTCGTCGACCCGTCGGAGGAGATCCCGTACGCGGCCGGGCCGCTCCTCACCGGCCGCCACCGCGTACGCCGCATGCTGGGCCTGCCGCACGACGAGTGGGACGCGCGGGCGGACACCGTCAACACCGGCCCCATCGCCCTGGACGAGCTGCACGACCCGAACCGGCTGTGGTCGCTGGGCTCGGACAACCCGGCGGAGCTCCGGGCCGAGATCGCCCGCCTGCGCGCCGAACTGGGCACGTACCGCACCGCGCTGTCCCGCCCGTTCCCGGTGGCGATGCTCCACTGGCCCGAGGAGGAGCTGCGCGAACTCCTGTCGGCGTACCCGGCCCTGACGGCGGACTACCCCACCCACGCCGTCCACCTGTCCGCGGTCGAGGCGTCCCTGCGCGACCTGTCCTCGACGGGCACCCAGAACCTGGGCATCGTGCGCGGAACGGTCCCCTCCTACGAGGCGTTCGCCGCGTCGGAATCAGCGTCCCCCGAAGACGCGTCCCTCCTCCCCCAGTACGCCACGACCCTGGCGGCCCGCGGCCGGGCAACCTCCTGGCCCCCGGCCCGCAACGCCCCGTGCTGGTGCGGCTCGGACACCCCCTACCGCGACTGCCACGGCACCCCCGACCTCCCCTGACCCTCCCTCTTACCGATGGCTCGCGTACGGCATCACCACGACCCGCTCCACGCTGCACGGCCCGAGGGGCCTGCGCCTCCTGGGCATACGAGGCATCCGCACCAAGGCGACGGGGGCCGCGGCCCCCGTCGCGAGAGCCGGGAAACCCACTCGCCACAGGTCCGCCGGCACAATGCGCGGGTGCCCGATCCCATCCCTTCCTCCGCCGCCGTTTCGGCCCGCATGAGCCGCCAGGGCTCCCGCGACACAGCCGCCGAGATCGCCGTACGCAAACTCCTCCACGCCGCCGGCCTGCGCTACCGCGTGAACGCCCCCGTCCCCGGGATGCCCCGCCGAACGATCGACATCGCCTTCGGGCCGGCCAAGATCGCGGTCTTCCTGGACGGCTGCTTCTGGCACGGCTGCCCGCAGCACGCGACGCACCCGAAGTCCAACGCCGAATGGTGGCGAACCAAGCTCGACAAGAACATGGCCCGAGACCGCGAAACGACGAAGCACCTCGAAGCCCAGGGGT
Source organism: Streptomyces sp. Wb2n-11 (assembly GCF_001049855.1). Lineage (NCBI taxonomy): Bacteria > Bacillati > Actinomycetota > Actinomycetes > Kitasatosporales > Streptomycetaceae > Streptomyces > Streptomyces sp. Wb2n-11. Next base: position 4,446,954 of record NZ_CVPB01000001.1, on the reverse strand, counting down.
GGACGGTCCTGCGCTACTGGGAACACGAGGGAACGCGAGAGGTGGCAGCCGATGTCATGGAAACCGTTCTTCAGCATCGGTCCGGGAAAAGAACGACGTAACAGGATCGTCCAGATATTCCACTCTTCATCGACACGCGTGACCGTCCCACCTATCGTCGTCGTCACCATTTATTGATCTTGATGCGGCAGGGGGCTCCCATGGGGAGATTGAGGTCGGTCGACGTGTGCTCGGGCGCGGGGGGTCTGGCACTGGGTCTGGAGCGCGCCGGGTTCGACCCGGTACTGCTGCTGGACAAAAAATTCGTCGCCTGCGAGACCTTGCGCTACAACAGACCGACGTGGAACGTCCTCGAAATGGATCTCGAGGTCTTCGATCCGGTGGAACACCAGGAAAGCTACGACGTGGATCTGCTCTCCGCAGGGCTGCCCCGGGTGACGTCCTCAGCAACCGCGAACAGAGTGGAAACAGGCAACGAGCTGCGGCTCCTCGAAGCCACTGTTCTCCTGGCCCATGCCGTACGTCCACGAGCCCTGCTCATCGAGAACGTTCCCGGGCTCGTGGACGGCCCGGAATTCGCAGAGGTACGGGACTTCATCCGAAAGGAACTCGAGCACCTCGGTTATCGATTCCATTGGTTCGTCCTCAACGCCGCCGATTTCGGCGTTCCCCAGGACCGGAAACAAGGCGTGCTCGTCGCCATGAAGGATCGGTTCTTCGATGCCTTCAGTCAGCCGACACCGACCGTTTCCCACCACATCACGGCAGGCGAGGCCCTGCATGTCTCCATGTCGCAGCGCGGTTGGACGGGGGCCGACGCATGGGCGGCGCAGGCAGACCACGTCGCGCCGACCCTTGTGGGCGGCTCGGACAATCGTGGGGGCGCGGACCTCGGGCCGACAGGCACCAAGAGGGCCTGGGCCCGTATGGGAATCAACGGCGGGGCCCTGAGTGACGAGGTGCCCGGACCGAATGGCATCCAGGAATCGGACACCTCCGGGTCCTCTCTGAAGAAGCTCACCGTGCCACAGACGGCCATCCTGCAGTCTTTTCCCGACGATTGGACATTCGCGGGCGGGAAGACAAAGCAATACCGCCAGATCGGCCATGCATCCCCGCCTCCGGTCGGCGAGGCCCTCGGGCGAGCCATCGCCGCCGCCCTGGACGCCTGAGAACTGTGTGGGTTCTCACTCATGGAGGACCCACACAGCCTCCACCAGTGCTTTTGCCATAGAGGTGATCATCTCGCCTCCTGTGGCCGTTGTGCCTAAAACCGCCGGCTACACTTCAATCCCATGACCGCCCCCGCCTCGCACGAGTCCCCTGCCGCACCATTCAAGATCGTTGATCTCTTCGCCGGGCCGGGCGGACTGGACGTCGCCGTGCGACAGCTGGACCTGGTGGAACTGGTGACCGGCATCGAGTGGGATGCGGACGCATGTGAGACCCGCACAGCAGCAGGGCTGCTGACCACGCAAGGTGATGTGCGTGACTTCGGCCCCGAGGACTTCCCGTCCGCCAACGTCCTCGCGGGCGGGCCGCCGTGCCAGACGTACACCGTCGCCGGCGCCGGCGCCGGACGCCGCGCCTTGGAAGAAATCCTCACCCTGGTCAAGCGCATGGCTGCCCGTGAGGACATCAGTGAACACATCAAGAACCTGGACGACGAACGAACAGGTTTGGTGCTGGAACCCTTGCGGTGGGCACTCGCCGCGATCGACAGAGGCCGCCCTTACGAGGCGATCGTGCTGGAGCAGGTACCGGCCGTACTGCCCGTGTGGGAAGTGGTGGGTGAAGCTCTCAAGGATGAGCACTACTCGGTCGTTCACGGCATACTGCGCACGGAGGAATACGGGGTGCCGCAGACTCGCCGTCGCGCCATTCTCATCGCTCGCTATGAAGGCAGGGACCGGGCCAACAAGGTGCGGGCGAGCCTGCCCACGCCGACGCACCACCCGTACAGAAAAGGCATGGAACGCCCGAAAGCGAGCGGGGGATTGCAGCCCTGGGTGACAATGAACGACGTGCTCAAGTGGCCGCAGTCGTTCGAGGTGATCTCCAACTACGGAACGGGCGGCGACCCCAAGGCCCGCGGACGACGTACCTCGGACGAACCGTCCGCCACTGTCACCGGGAAGATCTCCCGCAACCGGGTCGTAGCGGCCGACGGCACGGAATCCCGGTTCACCGATGCCGAGGCAGGACAGCTGCAGACCTTCCCGGCCGACCACAAGTGGTCCGGTCGCGGCATCGCACAGCAGATCGGCAACGCCATCCCGCCACGCCTTGCTCTCCATGTCCTCGCCGCAGCCCTCGACCTCGGCGAGGAGAGGCTCAACAACGCCATCGCCGCTTTGGAAGCGTCCGTGATTCCCGGGACGCGACCCGGGCACGAAGGTCGCCCGGGCCACGTACCGGCCCCCGCTCGGGTGGAACTGGAAGTACCAGGACCTGCCCGAGCGCAGCCGGAGCTGGTCAACTCGCCTCAGTGACCTTTCCTCGAATCTTGGCATCCGCGAACAGTTCCTCGAAGTAGCGAACGAGAGTGTCCACTGCCTTTTCCGGTACCGGGCCGTCAGCAGGGCCGTCCGGAAGAAATTTGCGGGGCACCGGCGGAGCCGAATCGGCCTCGTGGATCCAATCTTCGAGAAGGCTGCCGTCCCACTCGTCATCCGGCGCGAACACGTCGTACATCAACGTGCTTGCGGCGGTATTGGCGACGGCAGCCAGGGCGTTCACCTCGCGGCCCTTGCTCGCCATCTCCTTCTCCACGAGCCGTATCAGCGCCTGGGCCGTGGGCCGGTGGTCGATGATGTCGAGTCTCAGGACTGTATTGAGGACGTCCTGGTTTCCGCACGCCACCTGCACCGGGCGGTAGTCGGCCCCGTCACGGAACAGTTCGGCGGCCCACCACAGGCGTGAGAACGCCTGCGTGTAGTGAGCACCGCGGAAGCGTTCGGCGGCGACCATCGGAGGAAGACCGTCCTTGCCCCTGGCCGGCAGGTGACGCCACACGACATAGTCCGGAGCGACACACAGGGCGATGAAGTTCCACAGTCTCGCGTCGGCCGCTTCTCTGCGGGTCAGTCGGAGAGCGGCGTGCATGCGTGGAGCCAGCCAGGCATCCGCCTTCGTGCGCACATCGTCGTGATAAAAGTGCATGACGTCGTCGATCAGGTCCCTCAGCGGCTCGACGTCCAGCCGGGTGCTCGTGCCGTCGAGCAGCTCAGCGCTTTTGTTCAAGGCGATGCAAGGAGGGTTCTCCTTACCGGCCAGCACACCCGTGCTCAAGTTTTTCGCGGCATTGGCATCGGAGAGCAGCGCCAGGCGGTCCGGCATGTGCTCGGGCTTGTCGGTCACGCCTTACTTCCTTTCTGAGACGTTTCGAGGACTCTGACTGCCGTGCCGAGATGCCTGGCGACCTTGGCCCGGCGTGTGGCGGCGTAGTTGATGCGCGACTGCAATTCGTTCCACCCCGAGGACTCGCTGCGCCGAGCATGGATCTCACGCAACGCGTCGGCTCCGGACTGGTCGGGCAGTACGTCGGAAAGCATCCCCCGCAGTACCGCGTCTCGCCAGCCGCCCGGCCACTGCGGGTTTCCTTCAGCATCCACTTCGAGGTCGCTGACGGCCGAGTGGAACACCGCAGTCCAGACATCGGTCGCGATCTGCGCCGCAAGCATGTCCCGGACGGCCTTCTCCATCGGACTCCCATTGGAGTTGAGGAGTTCCGCAATACCTTCGAAACTCGTATTCAGGTAAACGGTGGGCAGGTCACCCGACGTCTCGATCAGCCACGGAGAATCCTTGAAGGGTCGGAGCCACTCGTGCGGCCCGTCACGGAAGTCGACCTCGTCGACCTGAAGTTCATTTCGTCGGACCGGGGTTCGGGCCGTGAAGTCCACCAGCCAATTGTCCTCGGACCGACCGATGACGCGTCCCCGCACTCCCTCGACGGTCGCGACAACCATCACGGAGAGTTCTGCCTGACGGCGGTACGCGGATTTCCAGAACCGAAGCTGTCCGGCCCACGTCGGGCTTCCACTCGACTCCTGTTCGAGGAGGGTGGTTGTACGGGAGTTGGTGGCCTTCTCTGTCAGTACGGCGATGACCGACACGTCGCTCCAGGGCCCGACGGACAGCTCCTTCGCGGGCAACGTGGCTGTGATGCTCAGCCGGGAGGACTCCCAGTCATCCCGCTCGACCTGATGGAGAGCGACCACACGCTCCTGATTCGAGAAGACCGAGGTCTCCAGATCCGTCCGGTCCTGCCTCACCGCGGTCACACGGAACGTGACTTCGCCCGCCAGCGTTCTGTACGGAAAAACCCTCATTCGGCAGCGCCCCTTGCCCTCTGCAGTTCAACGATCAGACCGGCCAGGTCGGCGCGGACCGGGTGGGTGGACACATCCGTCGTTCCGGCGAACGTTGCCGTCCGTGCGCCTGCTTTGAAGTGCAGTACACCATCAATGACTTGGCAGTTCTCGAGCGCGACGATCTCCGACCATCCGACGGAAGGCCTGCTGCCGGAGCGGACGTCGAACCTGGCTGCAGGGCTCATCACCCAGGGGTCCTGCCGCGCGGGCAACTTGACCTCGGCCTTGACATGCCAGGCCCCGAATGAATCGACTTCGGCGTCAAGGTCCCGGATCGCCGGGAAACTGCTGCTCCTGGTGCTTCCGACGGGGCCAACGTCGAGCCGCAACAGGTCTCGGAGCGCCTTGGGGCCGTCCTGGTTCTGATCCTTGCGTCGCCCCACGAGTTCCCGTACGGCTGCGTTGGCGGCCTTCGTGAAGGCGGAGATACGCCGGTACGCCGTGGGCGAGTAGCTTGCCCACAGCTCTTCGGTCTGTCCCCATTTATTGTGTTCGGGGGGCTCGGACGCGCGCAGGAAGGCCTCGGCCCGATCGGCGTTTTCCACGGCCGCTCCCGCCGCATGGCCAGCCAGAAGCACCGCCTGGAAAGGGTTCGTACCGAGAGAGAGATCGGGCACCCTGGCCGACTTCACTGTCATACGGCTGCCGCGCATGCTCACCAGCTGGTTGGGCTTGCCGTCGCCGTCCTCGGCCGCTGTGACCAGTAGGACAGCCTGGTGCTCGACCGTTCCCTTTCTGCCACCGAGCTCCGGCACCTTCAGAGGCACGCGTGCCATGGCGACCTGTCCGGCATCGGTGAGGCGCTCGACCGTGGTGCCGTCGAAGTACGCTTTGAGCGCCCTCGTCCGCGACGGCTGCGCGAGCTGTGGGTCAACGCGCTCTTCCTTGACCACCACTTGGCCGTTCCTCAGAGTTCGAACCGATGCCTCCAGAAGCGGAGCCACCTCCTTTCCGGAAGTCATCGCGGCCCAGAAATTGTTGGCGAGCGCCGTCACCAACCTCTCGTGCATCGACTGCACGGTCTGCTCGTCCCTGCCGTCGTCCTCACCGGCCACATCGTTGAACATGCTCGCGACGTCGTGGGCACCGACAATCAAGAACGAGGTGCCGGGTTCGGAACTCTCACGCGTGAGGTGCAGCCGTGCGACCGTTTCCTCGTCCGCCCACCAGGAACGCGCAACGTTCTCACTGCCGGGCGCCGTGTCCGGTTCACCGAGCCACGCGGGCCCCGCGAAGGGCACACCGTCGACCACTCGCCAGGGAAGATCAAGCCGGCCGATGAGCCGCCGTTCGGTGCGCCCTTCGTGCGACACGGACAGAGTCGAATTGATCAACACCATCCCAAGGCGACTGGCGGCCCACAGAGTGGCCTTCCCCAGCCCGTACGAGCCACCCGCACTGTCGTCGGATTTCCGACTGTCGAGCTGGCGACGAACGACCGCGGCGAACCGACCGTCCTCGTAATCGTCTCCGGTGAGTCCCGAGGCATTGTAGTCATCGACCCTCAGGAGAATGAGTCGATCACGCTCATTCATCTCCTTCAGTCCTTCGGCGATGACCCTTCCGACCTTCTGCTGCTGAGCGGCGGCAGTTTCGTAGTGAGGGTAGAGGTCGTCCCAGCCAATGGCTTCACGGAAGCTCGCCAAGACCTCACCCGTCAACTCGTGCAAGATGTAGCGAACTCGGACGGGCTTCGTTCGGTCGAGCCGCTCGTCCAAGCTGTTCTGGGTGGCTTCGCGCGCCAAGACCTCCACGTCGGCCTCGAAGGCAAACGCGGCAGCATTCCCGAAGTCCCGCCCGCCGTCGGTATATGCGGGCCGGTGGTACCAGGAGATCGGCCGAGTGGAGACAGCATCCGTCGTGCGGGTGTGGATCGTCCCGGGATCGGTCCCGATCGCAGCCGCGATGGCGCGCATCGTCTCCTCGCGAGGGACAGCTCGCCCCGTGATCCATGCCGAGACAGCAGCCCGCGTCAGCCCGACTCGCTCAGCAAGCTCGGCCTGGCTGATGCCCAGCCGTCGCAACTGACGGGCGAGCCAAGGCCCGAAGTCTTCTCCACCGTCCACCCGTGACCACTCCTCAGCTGGTATTGACAACACCAAGTTGATCCAACCTAGCAGTTCATTTGACGCGCACGCCTCTGTAAACCACTGGTTGACGCGACACTGTGTGCACATTGAAGCTCCCCCCGTCGAGAGATCGACAAGACATGACACACATGTCCGTATTCGATGGGCTTTGAGAATTATTCGACCCTGCCATTCGATCAGCCGAACAGGAACAAGCGGACGGTCGAATTCCACTTCAAGCGGTGAACGCCGCAAGCGGCTCGACCGATCTCCTTTTGCCCCCTCTTTCCTCCCGCACCGAAGGCACACTTGCCAAACAGGCATTCACGTGCCTAACGTTGCGTCAGCTCTACCCCGCGCTTAGGGCCACATCTACTGCGCAGGGTTACGTGGCCCACCCTCATCCACGGGTTGGTCCAGCACTTATTATCTGACGCGGAATTCCGCGAAACGGAGTCACCTACGGCCGGAAAATCGCTTCGCTGCCACCCCTTGCGGTACGGCGCCTTTCCCCCTATGGTCGAATTCTCGACAGCCCCACCTGTCACTTAGTAGGTATGCCCCGGTACGGGTGCATGAACTTCCAGAAACAGAGCCCCATGCATTTATCCGGGCGAATGATTTCGACAGAAAGTGGGGCCAGTGATGGCTGATGATTCCGAGCTGAAAAAGATGCGCCGGTTCGTGGCTCAGTACGAATCCTGCGAGGACCCGGACCTGCAGTCCGATTTCCTCGAACAGAGCGGCACCACGTTCGAATCCGTCAGGCGCTACCGGCAACTCGTCGCGGCGGCCGACCGTGGCCGTGCAGCCACCCGGGCTGCACGCAAGGGCATTCGAACGGCACGGAGCCGCGGCCGACGCAACCGCCCCACGCCGGTAGCCCCTCCCGGGCGCCCACGGAACCGCCGCCGCCGTTCTGGCGTCACCGTGATCATCACGGTGCACATCGTGGTCGAGCGGTCGTAGCCCGACGCGCTGTCGGATTTCCAGGCCATCTTTTACGTGAGTTGCCGGCCACGCTCAAAAGTCGTGGCCGGCACTCCGGTTTCTCCAGCGTCTCGTCAGCAGCCACAGAAACGGAAAACCCGTGAGCCACTCCGATCCGGCGGACGCCGCAAACATTTCACCCGTGATCAAGAAGATCATCGAGCAGTCGGCACGTGTCCTGGAGACCTACCGTGTAGATCCCGGACTTGTCCAGGAGCACGCGAACGGCGAGCGCCGGATCACTCAGGGTGGTTATGGAGACCGACAGCTTTTCGAGTTGGTCCAGAACGCCGCCGACGAGATCGCGAACGAGCCCGGCGGAAAAGTTCACGTTGTTCTGACGAATTCGCACCTCTACTGTGCGAACGAGGGAACAGAGGTCACCCCGGAAGGTGCGGAGACCATTCTCCGAATGAGCGTATCAAAGAAGAGGGGTGGCCAGATCGGGCGATTCGGCGTAGGCGTAAAATCCATTCTTGCCGTTACTGACGCCCCTCAGTTCTTCAGCCGGTCAGGGAGTTTTGGATTCGACCGAGAATGGGCACATTCGGAAATCAGCAAGGCCAGTGGAGTTGCTACTGACAGCAATCACGAGACACCCGTACTACGCATGGCACGCCCCCTCGACGCCGCCGGGGAGAGAGCGGCCGACCCCGTGCTCGACGGGCTCCTCGGCTGGGCCACAACCGTGGTACGACTCCCGCTGGTCGACGGTGCGGCGGAGCGGCTGGCTCGGGACATGCACCAGGAGAAGGACAGTGAACGGCGAGAGTTCCCCGCGCGCTTCCAGCTCTTCTCCCACCACGTAGGCACAGTGATCCTGGAGGATCGCCGTCCGATGCCACCGGTGCGTCGTGAGATCACAGTTGAGCACGAAGGCTTCAGTCACACCATTCACGAGGAGCGGACCGGACAGCGCCCCGCACGGAGCGAATGGACCGTCTTCACCAAGCCCCATCGTCCCACTGAACTCGCACGAGCCAGCGCCGGCGAGATGCATGACCGCGGAACGATCGACATCGCCTGGGCCGTGCCGACGTACAAGGGCGACGAGGTGCTCAACGCGCAGCGCGGGCGGGGAGAGTTCTGGTCGTTCTTCCCGACCAAGTACCCCATGACGCTGAGCGGTGCGCTCAACGGCGCGTGGAAGACCAATGAAGACCGTCAGAACCTACTCGACGCCAGTCCTTTCAACCAAGAGATCATTCAAGTCGCGGCCCGGCTCGTCGTGGACTCCCTGCCGCACCTCGCCCCGGCACAGGACCCGGGCGCCTATCTCCCCCTCCTGCCCGGTCGTCCTCGGGAGTCGGAAACCCTGAACTGGGCGGACCAGTACCTGACCGAGCAGATCTGGCAGATGGCCGCCCAGCGTCCCTCGCTCCCTGATCAGGACGGCACACTCAGGGTTCCTCATGAGCTCAAGCTGCACCCAGACAAGGGCAAGCAGGGGAAGATCAAGGTCGAGTGGCTCCGGATGTGGAACACGTACCCGGGCCGCCCCTCCGATTGGGTCCACCCTTCGGTCGAGGCGGCGGAAATCCGTTCCGGCAAGGTGGAACACATCCTCAAGGCAGCCAAGCGGGAGCGCGCGTCGATCCGTGAGTGGCTGGAGGCGCTGGTCTCCGACGGCAGTGCGGACGGTTCGGCCGTGGCGATCCGCATTCTGGCAGAAATGATCAAGACGGCTTCCCCCTTCGCGGCCGAGGCCCGCACGGCGAAGATCGTCCTCACCGAGTCGCACGGAATGGTCGCCCCCGTCGCCGGCAAGGTTTTCCGCCGCACGGTGCAGGACGGCCTCAAGGACGACTTGGTGTACGTCAATGCGAGGCTCTCCGACGACATGTCTCTGGCGAGCTCGCTGAGTGAGCTCGGAATCCGGGAGGCTGATGCCCGCGGCCGCTTCGTCGGGGTCCTCGACCAGGGGTTCGACAACTATTCCCCGCAGGACTGGACCCGCTTCTGGGAACTCTTCCACAGTGCCGGTGGCAGCCATGTCACGACTGAGGTTCGCTCCCGTGTCGGGACGCCCATGGAGACACTGTTCGTTCGCACCGTGGACGGTCGATTTCACCGGATGAAGGACTGCATGCTCCCGGGCCCGGTGGTACCCGGCGACGGTTCGCGGGACCCGAGCATCGCCGTGGACATGAAATTCCACTCCGACGACACCGTGGTGTTCCGGGAGTTCGGGTTGCGCGATCGGCCCAGTGGTGGTCATCGTCCGGACAGCGAGCCCTGGTTCGACGAGTACCGGGTCGCGGTCTACGAGGGGTACTGCAAGACCCTGCCGAGCAACGCAACCAGGCCTCAACAGCATCGCCTCAAACTCGACGGGGCGGCGGTCGGCGGTCCTCTTCACCTCCTCCCCAAGCTCACGGACGAGGGAAGGGCCGCATTCGTCAAGGCACTGTCCGACGACAGTGTGATCGATACCTGGACCCGTCAGTTCGGGGCCCAGGCGGCCACGCGAGCCGCAGTGGCGTCGCCGATTCGATGGATGCTGCACCGTCACGGGCGGGTCCTCACTACCAAGGGCGTCGTACGACTCGGTGAGGCGGTGGGCCCACAGCTCCGCGGATACAGCGACGTCCTCCCGGTGGCGGACATCAGCCCGGAAAAGGCCCGCAAACTCCACCTGCCCGTCACGGTGGACGAGGTCCCCGAGCGCCAATGGGATCGGCTCCTGGCCCAGCTTCTGAAGAGCGAGGACGACACTTTCGTCGGCCGGACCTACGTGATGTTGACCCGTCTGGAAGTGCCCTTCCCCGAGGATTCTCTGACCCGATGCCGTGTCGGGGCCACCTGGGACACGCGGGAGGACGGCGAGATCGCGGTCGCCGCCTCCTCCGAGGAATATCAGGCACTTCGCGCCGAGCAATTGCCTGCCCTCCTGGCCGGCAGCCCGGAAGACGCGGAACTGATGGTCAAGACGTGGGGCATGTTGCGCTACGCCGATGTGATCAGCAAGGAGACGCGACACGTCGCCCCTGGCGAACCGACACCCCTCCGGGACGAATTCCCCACCTTGCGCCAGCGGCTCGGCAACGTAATCAACAACTACAGTCTGTTGCCCTGTTCGGAGCTGGAAGAGGTCTTGCGCACTCCGAATGGGACCAGGGTGACCCCGCTGACCAGTGCTCTGCAGGGCACAACGGTGCTCGTCCTGGAGCCGAAGACACCGCTGGACGCCCTGTTGGCAGCGGACAAGGAACTCCGTTGGGGCCTGGGCGAATCGGGCTGCCGTGCGGTACTGGACGCTCATCGTCGTCAGGAACAGGACCAACGACTGCAAGAGGCTCTCCGACAGGTCCGCGAGTCGCAGACCGTCGTGGAAAAGCTGGAACGTCTGATAGGAGCCGATGCTCTGCGTGGCGGACTCCCGGCCGGTTTGCTGGAGAGTGAGCGGGCGGACCTCGGGGGTACGGAACCGTCGGCTCAGCGGATCGCGCAGATGGCGTTCAACGCTCACGGCGACGGAGTTCTGCAGGTTCACGTGCGGGATCTGACCGCCGCGTATCCCAGCCACGCGCCGTCGTCGTTCACCGGGGCGACTCCCGCGGTCAAGTTCGTGGCCGACCTGGGATTCCCCGATTCTTTCGCGGGTGTCCGCGCCCCGTCGCTGGAGCCGCGGATCGACGTGGACGGGCCGTCCGAGTTCCCCCGTCTTCACGACTACCAGGAACGTCTGGCGACGAACGTCTTCGCGATGCTGGACCGACTCGCTCCCCAGCGCGGAATGCTCTCCCTGCCCACAGGAGCGGGCAAGACACGAGTGGCGGCCGAAGCGGTCATCCGATGGGTCAAGCAGAACGGAAAGCTCAACGGGCCGATCCTGTGGATCGCACAGTCCGAAGAGCTCTGCGAGCAGGCAGTTCAGAGCTGGAAGTTCGTATGGGCGAAGGTGGGAGCCGAGAGTCCTCTCGCCATCAGCCGTCTCTGGTCCACGAACGAGGCGGGACCGGTGAGCGACCGACCGCACCTGGTCGTCGCCACGGATGCCAAGTTGCGGATCTGCCTGGGGACCGACGCCTACGTATGGCTCCGCTCCGCCGCTCTCGTCATCGTGGACGAAGCACACATGGCCATCGCCCCGCAGTACACGGAGATCCTCAGTGAACTCGGGCTCACACATTCACGCACCGACCGACACCTGCTCGGGCTGACGGCCACACCATTTCGAAACACCAACGCCGAGGAGACTCACCGACTGGTCCAACGCTTCGGCGGTCGACGCCTCGACGAAGGCATCTTCGCCTCGGAGGACGCCTACGCCGAGTTGCAGGATCTGGGGATGCTGGCACATGTCACACACAAAGAGCTGACCGGTGGCACCATCGAGCTGACCAGCGACGAGAAACAGCGCGCCGATCAACTCAGTGTTCTGTCGAAAGCTGCCGAGCAACGTCTGGCGGACGACCATGACCGCAATCGTCGCATCATCGACGAGATCACCGAAATGCCCACAGACTGGCCTGTGCTGGTTTTCGCCACCTCGGTCAGCCATGCGAAATTCCTGTCCGCGAAGCTCAACGACCGTGATATTACGGCTGCCGCCGTCGACTCGGCGACGTCTACCAGCGAACGCCGGCGCCGTATCGATTCCTTCCGCCGAGGACAGACCCGAGTACTCACGAACTATGGCGTCCTCACGCAAGGATTCGATGCGCCGGCCACTCGGGCCGTCGTGGTGGCTCGGCCCACTTACAGCCCCAACGTCTACCAGCAGATGATCGGTCGCGGCCTGCGTGGACCGCGCAACGGCGGCAAGGACAGCTGCCTGATTCTCAATGTCCGGGACAACATCACCAACTACGGAAAGGCTTTGGCCTTCACCCAGTTCGAACACCTGTGGGGCACCAAGTGACCAGCACGTACACCGACAGTCCCGCTCTCACCCCGGAGCAGCAGGCTGTCGTGGAACAGCCCTGGGACGCCCGGGTCCTGGTGACCGCCGGTGCCGGAGCCGGTAAGACTCACACGTTGGTCCGCAGACTCGACGCGCTCATGAGAGACGACGAAGAGGTCCTGGAAGCGCGCGAGATCCTCGTCCTCAGCTTCTCCCGAGCAGCGGTGCGAGAGTTGCGGCAGCGGATCACCCTGCACGCCAAGGAGGCTCGACGGGTCCGCGTCCAGACTTTCGACTCGTGGGCGTACGCGCTCCTGAACAGCGCCTATCCGGACGAGGAGTGGAGTCGCTATTCCTTCGAAGACCGCATCCGCGAAGCAACCGGGGCCATCATCAGAGGGGCTGTCGAGGACAGCGAAATCGGCGCCCCCGCCCACGTGGTGATCGACGAGGTTCAGGACTTGGTCGGAGATCGGCGGGACATGGTGGAAACACTGTTGGACCACTTCCAGGACGGTTGCGGATTCACTGTCGTCGGTGACGGGGCCCAGGCAATCTTCGGTTTCCAAGTTTCCGACCCCGACACCAGGGCGGCGGAAACCAACTACTTTTTCGACTGGTTGCGCAACTCCTACGCCGACGACCTGATCGAGCTGCACCTGCCGGCCAACTTTCGAGCCAATACGGAAGAGGCTCGCACCGCGCTGTCTCTGGGACCCACACTCCAGCGGTTGTCCTCCGACACGGCCGAGTCGGGCACCGCGGGTGAGGCAGTGCATCGAGAGTTGAGGGAACGCCTCCTCGGCTGCCCCGCCTTCGGCAACCTCGACGAGCCGTTCACGATCGACTCACTCCGGGACTTTACCGGAAGCTGCGCGATCCTCTGTCGGGACAACCGCCAGGCATTGGCCCTGTCCGAGTCGCTGTTCCAAAAGGGTGTGCACCACCGCATGCAGCAATCCCTGCAGGATCGCCCCATTCCTTCCTGGGTCGCGGAGGTGTTGCGTCGTACGGGTTCATCTGCTCTGAGCGAGAACCGGTTCCGAGAGATCCTCTCCGACACCAGACTGCCCCCATCGACTGATCCGGCACTCCTATGGCGATCCTTGCGCGGCGCCGCACGTGCGACGCGCGGACTGCTCGACGTGGCGGCTGTACGACGCCTCGTAGCGGAGGGACGGTTCCCGGACGACTTGGCTGACGTAGAGCCGGCGCCACTGGTCGTGTCGACGGTGCACCGTGCCAAGGGACTCGAATTCGACCGGGTGATTGTCGTCGAGCCACCGACCATGGTCGAGTTGCGCAAGCAGCACACCCATGTGGATCCGGCAGCCGAGGCTCGGGCTTTGTACGTCGCAATGACTCGCCCCCGGGACGACCTGTTCCGCATCCCCGCTCCCCGGACAGCACAGATTCGCCGGGACCGTGCCATCAACCGGTGGTACGTGGGAGGTTGGGAGTCGTACATCCGTTACGGCATCGAGGCGGCCGGTCGGGACATTTCCCGCGAGCATCCACCGGGAACGGACGGGTTCGAGCAGGAGGCGTCGTCCGTCCAGGATTATTTGATCTCGTCCGTCCACTCCGGAGACGAGCTGACCCTTCGTCTCCAGCATGGGATGCCGATGGCCGTCGACCAGAGTCCCCCCTACACCGTCTTCCACGACGACCGGCCCGTAGGTGTGGTGTCGGAGAGCTTCCGTCAGGCCCTCCACACGACCTTGAAAATCAGCAAGAACTGGGACATCAACTGGCCGTCAGAAATCGTGGGCTTCCGGGTGGACACACTGGAGAGTGTCGCGGGAAGCAAGGCTTCCGGTACTCGCGCAGGACTTGGCGACCACGGAGTATGGGTCATTCCTCGTATGTCCGGACTGGGTCGATACAAGTGGGACAAGAATTCGCAGGAGGACCGCAACTCATGAGGAACGGCGACAACAGGCATGCCGCTCACTACGCGGTGCGCGAGGGGCTCGTCACACAGCTTCGACGAGACCTGCTCGGCCCTGGTTCCGTGGACGAGATCCTGAAGCAGGATCCACCGATCACGACCTATCCGATCGGCGTGCTGTTCCCCCGAGCAGCAAGCACATCGGTGGAGGAGGAACTCGCCGCAGAGAACGCGGAGAACGACGGCTTGGACGATGCCCCCGTACTGAAACAGAGGGACGTCGACGACACTGCGCCCGATCTGGGAGTCTCTCTCGCCAATGATCGCCGGCCGTCGTCCATGGGGCTCACGTTCGCCGTCGACCCTGCTGTCTCATCGAGTGTCGTCGTCGCCGCAGAAGCCGCCGTCTACGACCCCGTGGATGTCACCGGGCGTCCCATAGCAGCCAAACGTGCCGAAATCCGGAGTACCTCCGAACAGTCCGAACACTGGCGTCGTCGCCCGTTGACGCTCCCGTCGGTCATGATCGACGTGACTCGGCCGGGGATGCAGCCGTCGGAGACTCTTGCCGACGGCGTGGAACTCCGAGCTCTCGTTCGTCGCCCTTCCGGGCCGCGTGGGACTGTCACCGTCACCATCACGCTCATCAACGACAAGCGGATCAGCGAACGCGAGTTGCAGGACGCCTTCTGCCTGTACCAGCCTCGCCTTACCGTGACAACACCTGCCGGCGCGCGCGCATTCGTGGAGCGGCCCGCCACTCTGGGCGCTGTCGACGCCGAGCAGGCAGCCGGCAGGCTCCTTCACCGGCATGCTCCGACCTTCGCGGTGGGACACGGCTGTGCAGCGGACTGGGACTGGTTTCCGCCCCCGATCGGTGCACCGAACACTGTGCGTGCCGCTGTCTCCGAGGTCAGGACCGAATTCGTCCCCACTCACGAGGTGCTGTTGACCGACTCCAATCCGGAGATCGACGACTCGGCCCTCACCATGCACGGCCTGGCCACCCGGGCACCGGCGGAGGTGCTCGTAGCGCTCAATGAGCTGGTCACCGGATACGAGGAATGGATAGGCCGCAAGCGGACCGAGGCTGCGGCGCTCACCGGTACCGCATTCGAGGCCCCCGCCCTGGAACAGATCAAGCTGTGCGACACAGCGCTGAAGCGCATGCGTCGAGGTATCCGTGTGCTGCAGACCCAGCCGGAAGCCATGCAGGCGTTCCAGCTCGCCAATGAGGCCATGGCTCATCAGCGCGCACGGAGCTCATGGATGAAGGGTGGGCGCACGATGCCCTTGGACCTGGGCGGCGGCCGCTGGAGGCCGTTCCAGGTCTCCTTCATGCTGCTCTGCCTCGAAGGGATCGTCGACCCCAACCACAAGGACCGCAATGTCGCCGACCTGCTCTGGTTCCCGACAGGCGGCGGCAAGACCGAGGCGTACCTCGGGCTGATTGCGTTCACCACCTTCCTGCGCCGCATACGTCACAAAGCACAGGGCGCCGGCGTCACCGTCCTCATGCGTTACACCCTTCGACTGCTCACGCTGCAGCAGTTCGAGCGCGCCGCCATCTTGATCTGTGCCATGGAACGGATGCGCCTCGCCGACCAGCAGAAGCTGGGCACCGAACCCATCTCCATCGGCATGTGGGTCGGCCAATCCGCAACTCCGAACACGCTGAAGGTCGCCCGCGAAAGCCTCTACGAGTTGCGCAAGGAGAAGTCTCTCCAGGAGAAGAACCCGGTCCAGCTGCACGCGTGTCCATGGTGTGGCACCCGTCTCGACGCCCATCAGTACGAGGTGGACGAGGAAGCCCGACGCATGCACGTCCGCTGCCCCGACACGTCCTGCGACTTCCATAGTGGGCTGCCCGTCCATCTGGTCGACGAGTCCGTCTATGATGCCCGGCCCACCTTGGTGATCGCCACGGTCGACAAATTCGCCTCCATGCCGTGGCGCGAGCAGACCGCCGCTCTCTTCAACCGGGACCGCTCGGACGGCACCCCACCGCCCGAACTGATCGTTCAGGACGAGCTCCACCTCATCTCCGGCCCGCTCGGCACTCTCACCGGCCTGTACGAGACGGCGGTGGACGTCTTGGCCGACCAGCCCAAGGTGATCGCCTCGACCGCGACGATCCGACGGGCTTCGGAACAAGGAAAGGCTCTGTTCGACCGGGAGGTCTCCCAGTTCCCGCCTGCGGGCCTCGACTCCCGTGACTCGTGGTTCGCCGTGGAAACCCCCCGTGAGAAGAAGGCGAGTCGCCAGTACATCGGCCTGCTCACGCCGAGCACGAGCCAGTCGACGTTGCTCATCCGTACGTATGCGACTTTGCTTCATCAAGCAATGCGCTCCGACACGTCGCAAGAGGTGCGCGACGCCTACTGGACTCTCGTCGGATACTTCAACAGTCTGCGGCTGCTCGCCGCAGCCGAACTCCAGGTCCATGACGACGTCGAGGCGTACTTGGAGTATCTGGCCGAACGGGACGGCATCCCGAAGCGGGAAATCCTGCACCAGACCGAGCTGACCAGCCGGGCCAACTCCAGCGAGATTCCGACCCGTCTCAAGCAGATCGAGCGGAAACTGCCCCACGAAGAGACAGTGGATGTCTTGCTCGCCACGAACATGATCTCTGTGGGGGTGGACGTGGACCGACTGGGGCTCATGGCCGTCATGGGTCAGCCTCAGACCACTGCCGAGTACATCCAGGCAACCAGCCGAGTCGGGCGAAGCCACCCGGGACTAGTCGCGGTCATGCTCAACTCTTCCCGCTCAAGGGACCGTTCGCACTACGAGAATTTCCTTCATTTCCACTCGGCCCTCTACCGAGAGGTCGAGTCGACAAGCGTCACCCCTTTCTCCGCCCGCGCACGGGACCGTGGTCTGCACGCCGTCGTCGTAGCCCTTGCCCGCATTTTGATTCCCGCCGCACGCCCGAACCAAGGGGCCGGGCGGATCGACGAGTTCCGCGACGAACTCCACCAGATCATCAAGCCCGTACTGCTCAGACGGGTCGCCGAAATCGACAAGGAAGAGCACGAGGCGACCTCTGACGCCTTCGACGAATTCGTCGACTGGTGGTCTGCCGAGGCCGAGGCACACGGCGGTCTCTTCTACGAGCCCAAGCGGGGCACCAAGACCCCGGCCCTGCTCAGTCCCTTCGACGACGAGTCGAACACCGATGCCTGGGCCACCCTTTGGAGCCTGCGCGATGTCGACGCCGAGTCCGCTCTCTTCATGGAGGCATCCCGATGACCCCTCCTCCCTTCCGGCGTCGCCGCAGCGGCGGAACTCCCGAGCGCAGCTTCCCGCGACGCGGTGCTGTGCGTCGGTCACAAATGATTACGACCTACGGTGTCGGCTCATTGATCGCCGTGGACAACGAGTCCTTCATAGTGTCTGGAACCGACTCGTGGAACATCAGCGATGCCCCGACCATCTACGAGCACCGGTTGGCGCATGTCCTCGGAGTGAAGAATTTCCGGCTTCCCCCAGCTTCCGACGACACGAGCAAGGACGGCGTCCGGGTCCGACGTTTCCCTCTGTGGCACTCGTGCCCTGGCTGCAACGTCTTGCAGCACGTCCGCGGCTTCAACTCCCCGCCGGGAAAGAATGAATGCGGTGACTGCCAGGAGGAGCTTGTCCCTTCCCGCTTCGTGATGGCATGTGCCCAGGGGCACATCGACGACTTCCCGTACTGGAAGTGGGCACATCGCAACAACCGGCAGGACGGCGAGTCCGGGCGCTGTGGCGGCGAGATGCGACTGCGTACCAGTGGAAAAACAGCCTCCCTGCGCTCCATCCTGGTCTCCTGCTCCTGCGGCATTCCCGAGGTCTCCATGGAAGGCGCCTTCCGGAGAAGCGCCCTGCCGAATCTCAAGGTGCACTGCGACGGCAAGCGCCCTTGGTTGAAGGACGCACCTGTGCAGTCCTGCTCCGAAGCGCCACGAACCCTCCAGCGCGGTTCGTCCGTGGCGTGGCAACCAATCGTCAAGTCGGCTCTTTCCATTCCGCCTTACAGCGACGGTACGGCAGCCCGACTTACAGAGGAATGGGAAATTCTCCGCGGTCTCAGCCGGCCCGAAATCGAGCTCTACTTGAAGATTCGGGCCGTCCGGGACAAAGGCCCCGAGATCTCCATCGACACGGTCGTGGCCCTGTTGGAAGCCGAGAACCAGGAGGATGTCGGGGTCGACGAGGAGCAGGTCAAGGACAGCGCCTATCTCGCACTGCGCAAGCAGGAGTACGAACGCCTCAGCATCGGCAACCTCGAACGCGACCAGAACCGCGAAGAGCAGTTCATCTGCGAGCCACCGACGTCCGAAGCCAGTGATCTGCTCCCGTATGGCCTGACACGTCCCATGCTGGTCAAGCGACTGCGCGAAGTCCGTGCGCTCAAAGCATTCTCCCGAGTGGACACACAGGACACCAACGCGGACGTCCATGAAGCTCAGCTGTCGCTCACCCACCTCGACTGGCTCCCCGCGATGGAGGTCCAGGGGGAGGGCGTCTTCCTCAGGCTCGATGAGGCACGGATCGACACTTGGGCCCGCAGTGCTGCGGTCGCCGCCAGGACGGAGCGTATGCACAGCAACCACCTGCGCCAACTTCGTGAACGTGCCACCGATCCCAAGGCAGTTCCTGAATCGCCGGCCACTCCGCGCATGGTGCTGTTGCACACCCTGGCGCATGTGCTCATAAACGAGTGGAGTCTTGACGGCGGATATCCGGCCGCAGCCCTGCGGGAGCGCCTGTACGCCGACGACACCATGGCCGGCGTGCTCATATACACGGCGACAAGCGACTCTGCGGGCAGCCTGGGCGGGGTCGTTGCCCAGGGGGACCCTGTGCGTCTGGCCAACGCTCTGCGTTCCGCGTTGCACCGCGCGGAGTGGTGCTCGGCGGACCCGCTCTGCATCGAGTCCGAGGCGAGTGGCGCGGGTAGCATCAACCTTGCCGCCTGCCACGCGTGCGTCCTGCTGCCCGAGACGAGTTGTGAACAGAACAACGGCCTGTTGGACCGGGCATTGCTGATCGGAACGCCCGAGGATCCGTCCATAGGTTTCTTCAATACGGCCCTGAACCCGTGACGGCATCACTGTTCGGATTCTTCCCACTTCACCTCGAAGTACGTCTGAGCACGGTCGAGGACCTCGTCCGGGTCACGGCCATGGGCGCGTAGCCAGTGGAGGAGGTCGACGATCAGGCCGATCGTCGCCTCTTCCGCCACAGCCAGCCCGAGCGGACTCGTCGGGCCTGTGGTGGGATGCGTCGCCCGACGGTGGAGCGCCATCGTCACACGGCAGCCGCCCGTGTGACCCGTCGGTGCAGCCAAGCCGGTAGGCAGTTCACACCACGTCACCTTGGAGCCGGTTTGCAGGATGACGCCCCAGCGGTCCGTGATCGCGTCGATGATGGCCATGCCCCTGCCCGACTCGTCGCCGTCCGCGGCAGCGAGCAACGTGGGCAGTGCGCGCGCGTCCGGGTCGCGGACTTCGATACGGAGGCGCGTTCCGGCCATGGAGACGGCAAGCGTCGTCGGTGCACCCGGGCCGACATGTGTGAGGACGTTGGAGACCAGCTCGGTCACGCATAGCTGGGCGACGTCCGTCAGTTCGGGAAGCCCCCAGAGCTTGAGGCGCAGCGCCATCAAGCGTCGCAGACCGGCGACCTCTTCAGCTTCCGCGAGGAAGGGCAGGTCCCATGCCTTCCTCGGAACCTCGCACTGACATTCATCCATGCCGACAGCCCCCACTTCCACGAATGTGACCATCGCCCTGTGCGGCGACCTATGCACTCAGAGTGACAGTGAAACTCTCAATATGGAACTCTCATTTACGAGTTGAAGGAGCACGCTGAGCCTGCGTGCGCCCCGGGCGTGCGCTGTCTTGCCTGCACCGCTCCAGGACGTGCACGCTCAGGGAGATCGACACGAAGGGCCATGACCGTGCCAGTTGGACCGACCACCCGCAGGCGCCAACTCGGCGCGGACTTGCGCCGACTGCGTGAGCGCAAGGGACTCTCACTCGAGGAGGCCGGAGCACTTGTCGGCATCTCAAAAGCCACCCTGAGCCGATACGAAACCAAAGGCGGATCGGTCAAGTGGCCGGCGGTGGACGCCCTTTGCCGTGAGTACGGGACGTCGGAGCAGGAGCGTCAGGCTCTCGTCAAGCTGGCCAAGGAAGCCAAGACTCGTGGCTGGTGGCGCTCCCTCGCCGATCCGATCCCCGAGTCGATGAACCTCATGCTGACCCTTGAGGACGAGGTCATCCGCGAAGATCACTACTCGTGCATGTACGTGCCGGGCCTGCTCCAGACCCGCGCATACGCCGAGGCCGTGCATCGAGCTTCCGAGATGCGCTGCACCGAGCAAGAGATCGCGCACATGGTCGACATCCGCATGAAGCGTCAGGAACTTCTGGACCGGGCGGATCCGCCGCACATCTGGGCCGTGGTCGACGAGGCGGTCATGCGCCGCATGGTCGGTGGACGTGAAGTCATGCGTGAACAGCTTGGGCACATCCTGGAGTTGACCAAGCGGCCTCACATCACCGTCCAGATCCTGCCCTTCGCCAGCGGTGCGCACGCTGCGGCGGTCGGCAGCTTCGTGATTCTCGGCGGTCAAGAACCTGAACTCGACGTGGTGTACGTGGACATCATCGGCGGTGGGCTCTTCATGGAGAAGCCCGAGGAACTGGAACGCTATAAGTTGGCGTTCCAATACCTACAGGCTCAGGCGCTGGACATCACCGCCTCCGCCGCACTCCTGAGCCGTGCTTCCGAGGAGCTTTGATGGATCACGAAGGCATCCGTTGGATCAAGTCCTCGTACAGCGGGGGAAGCGGAACCGAGTGTGTCGAGGTGGCCCCCCTCGCCAAGTACACCGCGGTGCGCGATTCGAAGGTGCCCGAGGGGGCGCGTATCGCCGTACGGCATGGCGCGTGGGCGGGGTTCGTCCGTGCCGTGCGACGCGGGGAGTTCGACGCGGGCTAGCGTCGAGCCGAGCGCCTGATGGCCCGGCCCTGCGAAGGAACCCGCACCGGGCCCTTCGGGGACGGCACCGCGTGTGAGCAAGTGTGAGTAAGGAGAGGGGCTAGGCGCGGTCCGGGCCGGGCGTCCGGGTGGCGGCGTGGGTCAGGAACGGGACCAGGGCCGCGCGGAGGGCCCGGGGGTTGTCCAGGTGTACGTCGTGGGCCGCGTCCGGGACGACCTCGGTGCGGGTGGACAGCGGGCGGCGGGCCCGCATCTCCTCGGCCTCCGTCTGCGGCATCCAGCCCTGCGCGCCCCGGACGACCAGCGTGGGACAGCGGATCCCGTCCCACTCCGCCCAGAAGTCGCGTTCCGCGTTCTCCGCCACCGTGGCCACCATGACGTCACGGTCCACGCGCGGGTGCCAGCCGTCGGGGCGTTCCTCCAGGCCCGCCGCCCACGCCCTGCCCGCCGCACCGCCGCCGAAGAACTCGGCCGCGGCGGACCGGGACGCGAAAGGGACCGGCCAGGAGGCCAGCCAGCCGGCGATGGTCGCGGGGAGGCCGGGGTCCGGGCCCTTCGGGCCTGCCTCGATCAGGGTCAGGGACGCGACCCTGTCGGGGTGCGCCGCCGCCGTCAGCATCGCCGTGTGGCCGCCCATGGACTGGCCGACCAGGGACACCGGGCCCAGGGACAGGCCGTCGATCACCGCGAGCGCGTCGCGTACGTACGACGCCCTGGAGAGCGAGGGCGGGCGGCGGGTGCTCGTGCCGTGGCCCCGGGCGTCGTACGCGATCACGTGGTGCGTCGGGGCGAGGAGTTCCGCCAGGGCGTCCCATTCGGCCGCGTGGCCGGCCAGGCCGTGGAGGAGGAGTACCGGCGGGCGGCCGCGGCCCGGGCCCTCGTGGTCGCGGCAGGTCAGGTGTACGTCGCCGCGTACGCCGTCCCGCAGGTCGGCCCGCGGGTCGTTCCGTACGCCGTGTCCCGCGTCGGCCGCCGGGCTCACCACGGTTCGTATCCGCATGGGAAACAAGGTACCGAAGGTCTCGCGCCCGGCCCTCGGTCGTAAACCGCCGGGGCGGGGGAGGGGTGGGGCTGCGGGGACAGAAAGGGGGGTGGGGATGGGGCCGGTTCCGCGCCTCCGCCCGGTTCCTGCGGCAGGGGCGTGACACAGCGGCGGGGTTCCGGACGGTTCGTCAGGACCGGTGTTCCTGAGGTCGCGTGCCACCACCGATGCTTGCGGTTCGTCCTCTTGGGGCATGTATCGGGCTATTCGGGTGGATTAGATGTGCAAGACGCCTTCTTCGGTGCGAGATGGGGAGATCCTGACAGTCCGTACGTACATCACGAAAGGGACCTCCATGCGTATCCGCACCGCGCTCGCCGCCTCCGCCTTCGCCGCCTCTGTCCTGCTGGGCAGCGCCGGCACGGCGCTCGCCTGCGACGGCGAGAACGGCCCCGAGGGACGCCACTACTCCGACGAGCACAACGGCCGCCACCACTACGACGAGAACGACGACAAGGGTCGCCACCACGGCGACAAGGGCGGCCACCACGCCAAGGGCAAGGAGGGTGGCTACGCCGAGTACTGCAACATCGGCGGCGAGAACGGAGTCACCCACGCCCGCTTCATGGGCTTCAAGGAGCACAGCAAGAGCAAGTACAACGGCCACCACAACGGCCACGGCAACGGCAACGACAACGGCCACGACGGGGACTACAAGCACCACGGCGAGTACGACACCTACTGCGTCTCCTCCCACAGCTGACAGCTCCGCGCTGCCGCACCACCAGAACGGCCCCGCCCCCGCGGCTTGTCCGCGGGCGCGGGGCCGCTCCCGTGGGTGCCTGCCCGGGCAGCGAACAGCGGGCAGGGGGCAGCGGGCAGGGGGCAGGGGGCAGCGGGCAGGGGAAAAGCAGGGCGGACGGTAGGAACGCCGCTGAACACGCGGCGGCCGCCGCACGTACTACCGGGCAACTCCCCCGGTGAGCCGGGCGCGTGACCGACGACAGGCGGTCACGCGCCCGGTGCGTGCGTGCCCCCGGGCCCCGGTGCCCGGTGCCCGCCGGCCTAACCGCCCACCGCGTGCGACACCGTGTGGATCAGCAGCCCCGCCAGCGCCCCCACCACCGTGCCGTTGATCCTGATGAACTGCAGGTCCCGCCCGATGTGCGCCTCGATCTTCTTCGACGTCTGCTCCGCGTCCCAGCCCGCGACCGTGTCACTGATCAGCGAAGTGATCTCGCCGCGGTACGTGGTCACCACGTACACCGCCGCGCCCTCCACCCACCCCTCCAGCTTCTCCTGCAGCCGCCTGTCCGTCGCCAGCCGCGCGCCCAGCGAGAGCAGCGAGGCCCGCACCCGCAGGCGCAGTTCGCTCTGCTCGTCCTCCGCCGCAGAGATGATCATGGCCCGTACGGACGCCCAGGCCGAGGCGATCACGTCCTGGACCTCCCCCCGTCCCAGGATCTCCGACTTCAGCCGCTCCACCTTCGCCCGCGTGTCCGTGTCCGACTGGAGGTCGGACGCGAAGTCCGTCAGGAAGCGGT
Organism: Streptomyces sp. Wb2n-11; assembly: GCF_001049855.1. Lineage (NCBI taxonomy): Bacteria > Bacillati > Actinomycetota > Actinomycetes > Kitasatosporales > Streptomycetaceae > Streptomyces > Streptomyces sp. Wb2n-11. The sequence continues at coordinate 4,423,263 of NZ_CVPB01000001.1, read as the reverse complement.
CGATCGCGCCGCGCGCCGGGTGGTCCGGCATGTCGCGCATCTCGGAGATGAAGCGCAGCAGCTCCTTGTAGACGCGTTCGCCGACCTTCCTGTCCACGAAGCGCGGCGTCCAGCCCGGTGCCCCGCCCTGCACCGCGTCCATCACCGAGTCCACGTGCAGCACCAGCCAGTCGTGGGCGCGCGCGCAGACCAGGTCGACCGCGCGGTCGTGCGCGCCGTCCGCGACGACGTTCTCCAGGGCCTTCCCGATCCCCGGGGCGATCTCCGCGGCGTCCGCGCGCCGCGTGATCGCCTCGCCGACGACCGCCTGGACGTCGGAGTCGCGCAGGACGGTCAGCGCGCCGCGCAGGGCCGTGGAGAGCTCCTCCGTCACGCGGTCGGCGTGGGCCGGCTCCGCCAGCCAGGCACCGACGCGGCTGCCGATGCCGATGGCGCGCAGGCGGGCGCGTACGACGCCCTCGGAGAGGAAGTTCTCGCCGACGAAGGACCCGAGCGTGGTGCCCAGCTGGTCCTTCTTCGTCGGGATGATCGCGGTGTGCGGGATGGGCAGGCCCATCGGGCGCTTGAAGAGGGCGGTCACGGCGAACCAGTCGGCGAGCGCGCCCACCATGCCCGCCTCGGCCGCCGCCGCGACGTACGCCGGCCAGCCGCCGACGCCCGACCGCTCCGCCCAGGTGGCGAGTACGTAGACCAGCGCGACCAGGAGCAGCAGCCCGGTGGCCGTCGCCTTCATGCGGCGTACGCCCTGGCGCTTCTCCTCGTCGGCCGCGCTGTACGCGAAGGGCGGGAGGGGGACGGACGGGGGCGAGGAGGAAGACGCGGGCAGGGGCGTGGACGGCGGGGATGTCGAGTGGGCAGATTTCTCCTTGCCGGACATGTCGTCAGTTCCCTTTTCGTTACGATCCATCCGCTCCACCCGTTCGCCTCGCACGCACCATCTCGTACGTATTTTCCCTACCTGACCTACTCGTGGAACGCACTGCGAGTTCCCGACGTCTACCAGGGCGGTGCAATGGCGCATCATTGAATGAGTTCGAACGGAGCCTCGGGCTCCCTGCGCCCGAGGAGATACACCGAGCATGACCAAGCGCAACGGTTATGCCGCGCTCGCCGCGCTCGCCGCGGTGGTGGTCCTGGTTTCCGGGGCCATATTCGCCACAGCGATGCTCGGCGGTCCCGCCGACGACCCCCGGGCCCAGCCCCGTACGCCGCTCCGTTCCGCGGCACCCGCCACCTCCGCCTCCTGGGTCGGCACCTGGTCCACCGCGCCCGCCCTGGCCGAGCCCGGCACGGAACAAGGGTTCCCGGGGCGTTCCCTGCGTAACGTCGTGCACACCAGCATCGGTGGCACCAGCGCCCGCATCACCCTCTCCAACCTCTTCGGCACCCAGCCGCTGCGCATCACGCACGCCTCGATCGCCGTCGCCGCCACCCCCGGCGCCCCGACCGCCGCGAACGGCACCATGCGCAGGCTGCTCTTCGGCGGCTCCCCCTCGGTCGTGATCCCGGCCGGTGGGCAGGTCGTCAGCGACTCCGCCCTGCTGAAGGTCCCGCACGACGCGGACCTGCTCGTCACCACCTACTCCCCCACGCCCAGCGGCCCGGTCACGCACCACCCCCGGGCCCGCCAGACGTCGTACGTCGCGGAGGGCGACCGTACGGAGGACCCGCTCGGCGACGCCTACACCGGGCAGACGCCGTACTGGCGCTACCTCACCGCCGTCGACGTCCTCAGCGGCAAGGCCGAGGGCTCGGTCGTCGTCATCGGCGACTCGATCACCGACGGCGTCACCTCCACGGTCGGCGCGAACCGCCGCTGGACGGACGTGCTCGCCGACCGCCTCGACGGGCGCTACGGCGTACTCAACGAGGGAATCAGCGGAAACCGGCTGCTCAGCGACGGGGTCGGCCCGAGCGGCCTCGCCCGCTTCGACCGTGACGTGCTGTCGCGCTCCGGCGCGAAGGCGGTCGTCGTCGTCCTCGGCATCAACGACATCCTCCGGCCGCCGCACGAGCTGGACGCGGCGCGCATCACGGCGGGCCTGGAGCAGCTCGCGCGCCAGGCGCGGGTGCGCGGGCTGCGCGTGATCGGGGCGACGGTGATGCCCTTCGAGGGGACGCGGGCGCACACTCCGCGGCTCGAAGCGGTGCGGGACCAGGTGAACGAGACGATCCGTACGGGCGGCATCTTCGACGCGGTCGTGGACTTCGACCGGGCCCTGCGCGACCCGTACGCCCCGGACCGGCTTCTTCCGGCGTACGACTCGGGCGATCACCTGCACCCGAGCGACGCGGGGTACCGGCGCATGGGCATGGCGTTCGACCTCGCGAGCCTGAACAGGAGCACGGCGCCGGCCGGAGTGTGAAGCCGCCGCCCGCCCGCCCGTGACGCCGTCGCGTCGGCCCCGTACGCGTCCTCACACCTCGTGCGCGTACGACGCGACGTCGTCACGCGGGGTCAGTCGAGCTCCTTGCGGTCGGTCTCGGCCTTCCTCGCCAGCTTCTCCTGCTTGCGCGCCTCCTTGAGGCGCTGCTTCTCGGCGCGCGTGATCTTGCGTTCCACGCCCACCCCGCCCATCAGCGCGAACCCGGTGACCGTCACGCGCGGCGAGTCCGGTGCCACCGGCTCGGGCGGCTGCGACGACTTCTCCGCCAGGTCGCCGAAACCGCCCATGAAGCCGAAGCCCTTGACGTTCACGTCCAGGCCGGGCGGCACCGTGACCGCCAGACCGCCCATGATCGCGAAGCAGCGGATCACGGTGTCGCGCTCCTCGAAGCGCGCCTCGCGCAGGTCGATCTCGCCGCCGCCCATCATCGCGAACGCCGTGAACCTCCGGCCGACCGTCCACGTGCCCTTGCGCCCGAAGCCGCCCCAGAAGGCGAAGGCGCCCCTCGACGTGGCCGGCCCGCCGATCCGGTCCCGCCAGGAGACCCGCGCACCGGAGGAGGGGGCAAAGGCCGCGTCCGGCGCGACCGGGCCGCCCGTGCCCGGCGCCGGCAGGTCACGCACCAGCGGCTCCAGCTCACCGTGCGTACGCGCCTTGTACACGGCGTCGAGGCGCTGGTCGAACTCCTCCATGTCCAGCCGCCCCTCGGCGACCGCGTCGCGCAGCACCTCGGCGACCCGTTCGCGCTCGGCGTCGGATGCGCGCATTTCCGGAAGTCCACTGGTCATACGTCCAGACTAGTCAACTGCGGTGCCGCATCCCACTGTTCAGAGCGCCGATCGGTCCGCGTACATCTTCGCGATCACCGCCTCGATGTCCGGCTCCCGCACCGACAGGTCCACCAGCGGATACCTCTGGGCCACCGCCGCCACCAGCGGCGCCGCCGAGACCGACGCCGGGAACGCCAGCCACTGCCTCGGCCCCTCCACCCTCACCACCCGCGCGCCCGCCACCTCGACCGGCGGGAGCTCGCGCTCCAGGTCCACGACCAGGGTCCGCTCGCTCTCGCCCACCTCGTGCAGCCCGCCCGGCGTGCCATCGTACACCAGGCGCCCGTGGTCGATGACCATCACGCGCTTGCACAGCTGTTCGATGTCGGTCAGGTCGTGCGTCGTCAGCAGGACCGTCGTGCCGCGCTCCGCGTTCAGGTCCCGCAGGAAGTCACGGACCTTGGCCTTCGAGACGACGTCCAGGCCGATCGTCGGCTCGTCGAGGTACAGCACTTCGGGATCGTGCAGCAGCGCCGCCGCGATGTCGCCCCGCATCCGCTGCCCCAGCGACAGCTGCCGCACCGGCACGTCCAGCAGCCCGCCCAGGTCGAGGAGGTCGACGCAGCGCGCCATGTTCACCTTGAAACGCTCGTCCGGGATCCGGTACATGCGGTGCATCAGACGGTACGAGTCCCGCAGCGGCAGGTCCCACCACAGCGTCGTGCGCTGCCCGAACACCACCCCGATCCGCTGCGCCAGCCGCGTCCGCTCCCGCGCCGGGTCGATGCCCGCCACCCGCACGCGGCCGCCGCTCGGCGTCAGGATGCCGGTCAGCATCTTGATGGTGGTGGACTTGCCCGCGCCGTTCGGCCCGATGTAGCCGACCATCTCGCCGCGCGGCACCGAGAAACTGATCCCGTCGACCGCCCGCACCTGCGTCTTCTCGCGCCGCAGCCGGCCCTTCCTGCGGCGTACGTCGAAGACCTTCTCGACGCCGTCCAGCTCGATGAAGCCCTCGTGGCCGGTGAAATCCGTCTCCATGACGTGTCAGCTCCCCGTGCTGCGGTACGAACGAAGGCCCACCCGCCACGCCGCCCCGGCCAGCGCACAGCACACCACCGCCACCAGCGGCGGCAGGAAGGCGAGCCAGGACGGCAGGTCGAGCGGGTAGGGACGGCCCAGCACATACAGCGCCGGAAGCCAGTTGACGAAGGCCAGCGGCAGCACGAACGTCACCCCGCGCACCAGGTCCTTCGCGAAGACCGTCGGCGGGTACTGGAGCAGCGTGGTGCCGCCGTACGTGAAGGAGTTCTGCACCTCGGACGCGTCCTGCGCCCAGAACTGGAACGCCGCCCCGGCCACGAACACCGCCGAGAAGACCGCCGCCCCGCTGAGGACCATCACCGGCAGCATGAGCACCTTCAGCGGTGTCCACGCGAGGTCCAGCACCACCAGCGCGTACCCGAGCACCAGCAGGCCCTGCGTGATCCGCCCCAGCCTGCGCAGCGCGAAACGGTCGGCCGCTATCTGCGCGAGGACCGGGACGGGGCGTACGAGCAGGGTGTCCAGCGTGCCGTCGCGCACCCGGCGTCCCAGCCGGTCCATCGAGCCCATCACCAGGTCCGAGAGGCCGAAGGCCGTGCCCGCCGTCCCGTAGAGGAAGGCCACCTCCGGCAGCGTGTAGCCGCCCAGCGCGTCCACGTGGGAGAACATCAGCAGGATGCCGACGAAGTCGAGGCCGGTCGCCGCGAAGTTGCCGAACGCCGTCATCACGAAGGACGCGCGGTACGCCATCGTCGAGCGGATCCACATCGCCGCGATCAGCCCGTACGCCCTGACGCCGGACCGCAGCTGCCCGAGGGGCCCGGCCGGGCCGGCCACCCCGGCCGTCCCAGCGGTTCCGGCCGTCCCGGCGGTTTCGCTCGCCCCGGTCACCTCAGCCACCCTGGACCACCACCCTGCGCGTGGCCACCGACTGGAGCAGCCGCCCGGCCGTCAGCAGCGCCGCCGCCCAGCCGACCTGGAAGGCGTACGCCCGCACCAGGCCCCACCCCGTGTGCTTGCCGAGGAGGACGTCGGCCGGGATCTGGAGCAGCGACGACCAGGGCAGCGCCCGCGCGAGCGTGCCCAGGGCGCCGGGGAAGAGGGTGAGCGGCAGCACCATCCCGGAGAAGAAGAGACCGGCGAGCCAGGTGATCTGCGCCATGCCCGCCCCGTCGAGCAGCCAGAACGCGGACAGCGCCACCAGGAACCGGATCGCGAAACTGACGACGACGCCGAGCGCGACGGCGACCAGGAACGCGGCCCACACCAGCGGATCGGCGGGCAGCGCCAGATCGAAGGCGAGCGCGCCGAGCGCCATCGGGACGACACCGCGCCCCAGGAGGTGGAAGGCGGCCCGCCCCAGGTCGCCCGCCAGCCAGAAGAGCTGGAGGTCGGCGGGGCGGTAGAGGTCGATCGCGATGTCGCCGGTACGGATCCGCTCGATCAGCTCGTCCTCGAAACCGCCGCCCATCATGGCGGCGGTCACCAGCAGCGCCTGCCCCAGCCACACATAGGTGAGGGCCTGTGACAGGTCGTACCCGCCCAGGTGCGGACGCTCGCCCCACAGGGCCGTGAAGGTGTACGCCACGATGAAGCCGAAGACGGTGTTGGTGAACACCCCGGCCGCCGTGGCCACCCGGTACGTCGCGTGACGGCGGAACCCGCCGGCCGCGACCACCGCGTATACACGCACACCGACCCCCTCGATTCGCTTCCGGCACCAAAACGCCCGACCCTAGCCCAACAGGGTCATCCACCGCAGGCGTTTTCCGCCCGGGGACCGGGGCACTGGTCCCCGGTGCGTGCAGTATGGGCGTACCGGGCGAATCGCCCGATATCACACCGTTATGCCGGAGAATGAACCTCTGGCCCCGCCCAGGGAGTCTCCACAGACATGACCGACGAGCCACAGCAGCCCCAGGGGCGGGCGCCCCGGGACCCTTCCCACCGGAACCCGGAGGGCGGGAACGGGAAGGCGGAGGCGAAGGGGCAGAAGGTGGCCAAGGGGAAGAAACCCCGGCCCCGGCGCACCGGCCTGCGCCGCCTGATCCCGACCTGGCGCATGCTCCTCGGTACGTTCCTGCTGCTGGGCCTGCTCCTGTGCGGCGGGTTCGCCGCGGGCTACGCGCTCGTCGGCATCCCGGCCGCCAACAGCGCCGCCACCGCCCAGAGCAACGTCTACCTCTACGCCGACGGCTCCCAGCTCGCCCGCGACGGCGAGATCAACCGCGAGAACGTCAGGATCGCCCACATCCCCGAGACCGTCCAGCACGCCGTACTCGCCGCCGAGGACCGGGACTTCTACTCCGAGCGGGCCGTCGACCCCCAGGCCATGCTGCGCGCCGGCTGGAACACCCTCACCGGCAAGGGCAAGCAGTCCGGCTCCACCATCACCCAGCAGTACGTCAAGAACTACTACCTCGGCCAGGAACAGACCGTCACCCGCAAGGTGAAGGAGTTCTTCATCGCGATCAAGCTCGACAGCGAGGAGACCAAGAGCGAGATCTTCGAGGGATACCTGAACACCAGCTACTTCGGGCGCAACGCGTACGGCGTCCAGGCCGCCGCCCAGGCGTACTACGGCAAGAACATCGACGAGATCACCACCCTCGAGGGCGCCTACCTCGCCTCGCTCCTCAACGCCCCCAACGCGTACGACACCGCCGCCCACCCCGAGAACAAGGCCAGCGCCCTGGACCGCTGGAACTACGTACTCGACGGCATGGTGAAGGAGAACTGGCTGAGCCCCGCCGACCGCGCCGCGGCCGAGTTCCCCGCTCCGCAGGAGGCCAAGCCCGCGTCCGGCCTCTCCGGGCAGCGCGGCTACATCGTCCAGGCCGTCAAGGACCACCTCACCGGCAACAAGATCATCGACGAGGACACCCTGGCCACCGGCGGCCACCGCATCACCACGACCCTGGAGAAATCCAAGCAGGACGCCTTCGCCGAAGCCGTCGACGACCAGGTGATGTCGCAGACGAGCAAGGACCGCAAGGCCGACCGCAACGTACGCGTCGGCGGCGCCTCCATCGACCCCGGGACCGGCAAGGTCGTCGCGATGTACGGCGGGATCGACTACACCAAGCAGTACGTCAACAACGCGACGCGCCGCGACTACCAAGTCGGGTCGACCTTCAAGCCGTTCGTCTTCGCCTCGGCCGTCGAGAACAGCTCCACCACCCAGGACGGCCGCCCGATCACCCCGGACACCGTCTACGACGGCACCAACGAGCGAATGGTGGAAGGCCCCGCCGGGCCCACGGGGTACGCCCCGGAGAACGAGGACCAGCGCTCGTACGGTCCGGTGACCGTGCGTACCGCCACGGACAAGTCCATCAACGCGGTGTACGCGCAGATGGCACAGGACGTCGGCCCCGCCGAGGTCAGGAAGACCGCCGTGGCCCTCGGCCTCCCCGGGCACACCCCGAGCCTCGACCCGTACCCCTCCATCGCCCTCGGCGTCGCCACCGCCAGCGTCCTCGACATGACGGAGGCGTACGCGACCCTCGCCAACCACGGCGAGCACGGCACGTACACGATCGTCGAGAAGATCACCAAGAACGGCCAGAACGTCAGCCTGCCGAAGCGGGACGCGGGCGCGGACACGAGCGGCGGACGAGGCATCTCCCGCGAGGCCGCCGACACCACGACCGCCATCCTCAGGAGCGTCGTCGACGGCGGCACGGGCACGGCCGCCCAGTCCGCGGGCCGCCCCGCCGCCGGCAAGACCGGCACCGCCGAAGAGGACAAGGCCGCCTGGTTCGCGGGCTACACACCCGACCTGGCGACGGTCGTCGCCGTCATGGGCCAGGACCCGGACACCGGCACGCAGAAGTCGCTGTACGGAGCCCTCGGCCAGCCGCGCATCAACGGCGGCGGCGCGCCCGCGCAGATCTGGGGCCAGTTCACGGCCGCCGCGCTCGAAGGCGAGCCGGTACGGGACTTCGAACTGGAGATGGCGCCCGGCTCGGACGAATCGGCCGCCCCCTCGTCCGGGCAGCCGGACACCGGGGAGCCGCAGGAACCCTCGGCGAGCGAGAACCCGGAGGACCCGGCACGGAGCCCGGCCGACGGCCAGGACCAGGGCGGCGCCACGGACACCGGCACCACCACCGGCCCGGGCAGCACCCCGGCCACCAGGGGCACCACCGGCGACGCCACGACCGGCACCGGCAGCACATCCGCTACGGGCGGCACGGGCGGCACCCGCGGCGCGGACAGCACCACAGGCACCGCAGGCACCACCGACGGCGGGACAACCGGCACCGACGGCGCCACCGACCCGGGAGGCGGCGCCACCGGCACCCCCTCCGAGGACCTCCCGAACGGCGGCCGCGGCCGCACCTGACGCGCCTGACGCGCTCCCGGCCCGCTAGTGGCCCGAGGTCGCCTTCAGCCCCACCACCGCCACCAACAGCAGACAGACGAAGAAGATCCGGGCGGCGGTCGCCGGCTCACCCAGCACCACCATGCCGAGCACCGCCGCACCGGCCGCACCGATACCGACCCACACGCCGTACGCCGTACCGATCGGCAGCGTCTTGGCGGCGTGCGACAGCAGCACCATGCTCGCGACGATCCCCGCACCCGTGAACACACTGGGCCAGAGCCTCGTGAAACCGTCGGTGTACTTCATCCCGATCGACCAGCCCACTTCGAGCAGACCGGCGACAACCAGCAGGACCCAGGCCATGACGGCACCTCCGAAAACGAAACGCGGAATCAACGGGGTGCGTCGTCTTTGCCTTACAACCCGGTACGGCGCGTCTCGTCGGGGGTGCTTCCACCGTAGCAAAACCCAGCGGAAAGGACCGGTGACTCCGGTCACCGGCCCCTGCTCACCTACTCACTTGCCCACCCGCTCGCCCAGACCCCGGACCTACAGGTACAGACCGGTCGAGTCCTCCGACACCCGCTCGGAAGCCACCGCGTGCAGATCGCGCTCCCGCATCAGTACGTACGGGGTGCCGCGCACCTCGACCTCGGCCCGGTCCTCCGGGTCGTACAGCACCCGGTCCCCCGGCTCCACGGTCCGTACGTTCTGACCGACCGCTACCACCTCGGCCCAGGCCAGCCGCTTGCCGACCGCCGCGGTCGCCGGAATCAGAATGCCGCCGCCCGAGCGGCGCTCGCCCTCAGGGGTGTCCGACCTGACCAGCACCCGGTCGTGCAGCATCCGGATGGGCAGCTTGTCGTGCGTGGTGTTCTCGCTCACGCCCCGAACCTACCTGTCCGCTCGTCCGTCGTAAGCCGGAGGGTCAGCCGCGCCTGCGGCGCGTCGACAGGGTGATCAGCCCCACCAGCCCCACGGCCACCAGCGCCACCGGAACAAGCCGCTCAAGACGCGGCGACCCGTCCTCCGACACGAACTGCGCCTTCACATCGGACACCGTCCGGTTCACCGCGACGAACGCCCGGCCCGCGGTCTGGTCCACGGTCGAGGCGACCCTGGCCTTCGCGTCACCGACGATCGTCTTCGGGTGCAGCCGCACCCCGATCTCGTCGAGCGTTACGGCCAGCTGGTCCCGCCGGCTCTTGATGTCCGCCTCGATCTGCGCAGGGGTCCTGGCATCCGACACTGCGCTGCCTCCGTGGTCGTGGGCCGAATCCGGTTGGTTCTTCGTCGACAGTCTGTCAGCTGGGGCCGTCCCGCACCCCACGGCACCCCCATTACGCTCGGGGCCGTACCTGTGTCGCACCTCGCGTCACCGTGTCACCGCGTCACCCCTACCCAGACATCCCGACATCCGACATTCCACATCCCGCACGAGGAGACCAGACCCGATGAGCGAGCGACTCCAGCCCGGCGACACCGCCCCCGACTTCACCCTGCCCGACGCCGACGGCACCGAGGTCTCCCTCGCCGCCCACAAGGGCCGCAAGGTCATCGTCTACTTCTACCCGGCCGCCCTGACCCCCGGCTGCACCAAGCAGGCCTGCGACTTCACCGACAACCTGGAGCTGCTGGCCCAGGCCGGATACGACGTCATCGGCGTCTCCCCCGACAAGCCGGAGAAGCTCGCGAAGTTCCGCGAGAAGGAAGACCTCAAGGTCACGCTGGTCGGCGACCCGTCCAAGGAGGTCCTCACGGCGTACGGCGCCTTCGGCGAGAAGAAGCTGTACGGCAAGACGGTGACCGGCGTGATCCGCTCGACGGTCGTCGTGGACGAGGAGGGCAAGGTCGAGCACGCCTTCTACAACGTGAAGGCGACCGGCCACGTAGCCAAGATCATCAAGGACCTCGGCGTCTGAGAACTGTGACCAAGGTCCCGGAACCGGGGACCTTGGTTTGCACCGTCAAATAAAAGGCAGAGGTTCCACTTGGACATGGGAAACACGTCCGAGGAAAGGAACCTGCCATGGCGGCCACCGGCCCCGGCCCCGACCACGGGGCCGATCCCCAAGCGATCAAGCGCCACCACACCCTCTTCCGTGCCGCCAGGAGACGGAAGAACCCGCCACTGCGCCGCTCCGACATCACCGTCACCGACGACGCGGCGGTCAAGCGGGCGGTCAAAGCGGCCTCGCTCGGCAACGCCATGGAATGGTTCGACTTCGGCATCTACAGCTACCTGGCGGTGACGATCGGCCACGTCTTCTTCCCACCCGGGAACGACACGGTCCAGCTCCTCTCCTCCTTCGCGACCTTCGCCGTCGCCTTCCTGGTACGCCCCATCGGCGGCATGGTCTTCGGACCCATGGGCGACAGGATCGGCCGCAAGAAGGTCCTCGCCCTGACGATGATCCTGATGGCCATCGGCACGTTCGCCATCGGCCTGATCCCGTCCTACGCCACCATCGGCTTCTGGGCACCCCTCCTGCTGATCTTCTTCCGCCTGGTGCAGGGCTTCTCGACGGGCGGCGAGTACGGCGGCGCCTCCACCTTCATCGCCGAGTACGCCCCCGACAAGCGCCGCGGCTTCTTCGGCAGCTTCCTCGAATTCGGCACCCTCGCCGGCTACACCGGCGCCGCGGGCCTCGTCACCGCCCTCACCGCCTGGCTCGGCTCCGACGCCATGGAAGCCTGGGGCTGGCGCATCCCCTTCCTGGTCGCGGGCCCGCTCGGCCTCGTCGGCCTCTACCTCCGGATGCGCCTGGACGAGACCCCCGCCTTCCAGAAGCTGGAGAACGGAAACCTCCACGCCTCCGAAGCCGCCGACACGGTGGAGACCACCGCCAAGGGCGACCTCGCCAAGATCTTCCGGCAGTACTGGCCGACCCTGATCCTGTGCATCGCCCTGGTCGGCGCGTACAACGTCACCGACTACATGCTGCTGTCCTACATGCCGACGTACCTCTCCGACGAACTCGGCTACAGCGAGACACACGGCCTGCTCATCCTGCTGGGCGTCATGATCTGCCTGATGGCGGTCATCAACCAGGTCGGCCGCCTCAACGACCGCTTCGGCCGCAAGCCGCTGCTGATGACGGGCATGCTCGGCTTCTTCTTCCTCTCGCTCCCGTCCTTCCTCCTGATCAAGCAGGGCGGCATCCCCGCGATCATCGCCGGCATGCTGATGCTGGGCCTCTCCCTGGTCTGCCTGCTGGGCACCATGTCGGCGGCGCTGCCGGCCCTCTTCCCGACGAACGTCAGGTACGGCTCCCTGTCGGTCGGCTACAACCTCTCCGCCTCCCTCTTCGGCGGCACGACCCCCCTGGTCATCACCGGCCTCATCAGCCTGACCGGCAACAACCTCATGCCGGCGTACTACTCGATGGCGGCGGCACTCGTCGGCGTCATCGCGGTGGCCTGCATGAAGGAGACGGCCCAGAAGCCCCTGGCGGGCTCCCCGCCGTCGGTGGAGACGAAGGAGGAAGCGGCGGAACTGGTGGCGGCCCAGACCCCCGACCCGAAGTTCTGACCCGCAGCCCGGCCCATGGGCGGCCCGGCCGGTCACAGTCGCAGCGACCACCGGGCCGCCCAAGTGACGCACCGCCTTCCGCATTTCGGACGCGACCATCCGATCACCGGTTCATTGATCCGTGCGAGGCCGCGAACGTGCGGCCGGATACGGAGGGGGACCATGCCGGTGAGCCCGTACACCCGCGAGCGTGTTGCGGAGGCAGCCAGCTCGTCGAGGACGCTGTCCGAAGCGCTGACCAAGCTCGGAGTCGACCCGAAGAGTTCGTCGCGCGCATACCTGCGGGAGCGGATGAAGAAGCCGGGAATCGACACCGCCCACTTCGAGCGTGAAGGGGTGCGGTGGACCAGGGAAGCCCTCGAAACCGCCGCCGCGGCCTCAACCAACATGTACGAGGTGTTACGGCGCTTGGGGGTCGCCCCCGTAGGCGGACAGCACACGCACATCAGCCGTCGCACCCACGCCCTGGGGATCGACATCTCCCCCTTCGCTCCGCAGGCCCGCGCGGAGAACACGCGGGGCAACCGACGCCGTCGGCCGGCTCAGGAGATCCTGGTGGAGGAGCACTCAGTGCACGCCAAGCGCACGCCCAACGTGCGTCTCACGGGAACCTCCGGCTGCTGTGCCACGACTGCCATGCCGTCACCAGCACCTGGTGCCGGGGAAGCAACCGCCGCCGTGCGCATCAATGATCCGTCATACGGCCGCGCCATCGCACTCCACCGCCCGGTACCATGGCAGGCGGCTAGCGGCGGTGGTGCAATGGTGACACAGCAGACTTAGGATCTGTGGCCCGTGAAACGGCTTGAGGGTTCGAATCCCTTCCGCCGCACAGCAAACGGCCTGCGAATCGAAGGAATGGTTCGCAGGCCGTTCGTATGCTCACGGCACTCAGCCCAGCAGTTCCCGCACCGCCGGGACCAGCGCGCGGAATGCCTTGCCGCGGTGGCTGATGGCGTTCTTCTCCGCCGGGGTCAGTTCCGCGCAGGTCACGTCGTGGCCGTCCGGCTGGAGGACGGGGTCGTAGCCGAAGCCGTTCGTGCCGGCCGGGGTGTGGCGGAGGGTGCCCGTCAGGCGGCCCTCGACCACGCGTTCCGTGCCGTCGGGGAGGGCCAGGGCCGCCGCGCAGGCGAAGTGGGCCGTGCGGTGGGGGTGGTCGATGTCCGCCAGCTGGGCCAGGAGGAGGTTCAGGTTGGCCGCGTCGTCGCCGTGGGTGCCGGACCAGCGGGCCGAGAAGATGCCGGGGGCGCCGCCCATGACGTCGACCGCGAGGCCGGAGTCGTCGGCCACGGCGGGGAGGCCGGTGGCCCGGGCCATGGCGTGGGCCTTGAGGAGGGCGTTCTCGGCGAAGGTGACGCCGGTTTCCTTGACGTCGGGGATCTCGGGGTAGGCGTCCGCGCCGACGAGGTCGTGGGTGAGGCCTGCGTCGGCGAGGATCGCGTGGAGCTCGGTGATTTTCCCGGCGTTGCGGGTGGCGAGGATCAGGCGGGTCATGCCCCCAGTATCTACGGGGTGCAGACCTTGCCGATCTCGGTGGCGGCGTCGGTGACGGGTGCGATGTCCGGTGTCGCGTCGCCGTTGTCCACGGCGGTGCGGACGTTGTCGACGGCCTTGTTCAGGTCGTCGACGGCCTTGTTCAGGTCCGCGTTGTCCGTGGTGTCGTCGAGGCTCTTCAGTTCCTTGTCGATGTCGTTGAGGGCCTCGGTCAGCTGTGCGGGGTCTTCCGCCGCCGTGGAGACGGCGGTGGACAGCTTGTCGACGCTGGTGGCGATGGCCTCGGCGGTCCGGGCGCAGTCCATTGCCTTGTCGAGGGCTCCGCAGCCGACGAGGCCGGTGAGTGCGGCGGCGGTGACAACGGTTGCTGCGATACGGCGACTGCGCATGGAGCGGGTCCTCCCCAGATGGCACGGGATACGCGGTGGTGCGGACAGGCGTACGGTTCGGCCCGTACGCCCGTGTTGTGGGAGACGCCGGAATGGGCGTCCGTGGTTGCTCGGGGCCTGCCGGAGTCAGAGCGCGCTTTCGAGGGCGACGGTCTGGATGGCCGTGAGGTCGGCGCAGCCACCGCCGGCGAGGTCGAGGAGGGCATTCAGTTCCTTGCGGTCGAAGGGCTCGGCCTCGGCGGTGCCCTGGACCTCGACGAAGCGGCCGTCGCCGGTGCAGACGACGTTCATGTCGGTTTCGGCGCGGACGTCTTCCTCGTAGCAGAGGTCGAGGAGGGGGATGCCGTCGACGATGCCGACGGAGACGGCGGCGACGGTTCCGGTGAGGGGTTTGCGGCCGGCCTTGACGATCTTCTTCTTCTGGGCCCAGGCGACGGCGTCGGCGAGGGCGACGTAGGCGCCGGTGACAGCTGCGGTGCGGGTGCCGCCGTCGGCCTGGAGGACGTCGCAGTCCAGGACGACGGTGTTCTCGCCGAGGGCTTTGTAGTCGATGACCGCGCGCAGCGAGCGGCCGATGAGGCGGCTGATCTCGTGGGTGCGGCCGCCGATCTTGCCGCGTACGGATTCGCGGTCGCCGCGGGTGTTGGTGGAGCGGGGGAGCATCGAGTATTCCCCGGTGACCCAGCCTTCGCCGCTGCCCTTGCGCCAGCGCGGGACGCCTTCGGTGACGGAGGCGGTGCAGAGGACTCTGGTGTCGCCGAAGGAGATGAGGACGGAGCCCTCGGCGTGCTTGCTCCATCCGCGTTCGATGGTGACCGGGCGGAGCTGTTCGGGGGTGCGGCCGTCGATTCGAGACATGGTGTGGAGCCTAGCCGTACATGCGTGAGGGGCCCGTTCCGGTACGGAATCGGGCCCCTCACGGGTGAGTCAGGGGTGGTTCACATCATGTCTTCGATGTCTGCGGCGATGGGGTCGGCGTCGGTGCCGATGACGACCTGGATGGCGGTGCCCATCTTGACGACGCCGTGGGCGCCGGCGGCCTTGAGGGCGGCTTCGTCGACCTTGCTCGGGTCGAGGACCTCGGTGCGGAGGCGGGTGATGCAGCCTTCGATCTCGTCGATGTTCTCGATACCGCCGAGCCCGGCGACGATCTTCTCAGCCTTGCTGGCCATGTCTTTCTCCCTGTTGTTCAAAGCGCGACGTCTCGGCCCACCGTGGCCGCTTTGCCACGGTAACTCACGGTTGGCCCAACTTCGCGGGCGAGTAATCGCCCTGTACCGAATGATGGCGATCACCGGTGCCCTGTCTTCCGGCCGAGCTCCGGACCGTACCGCAACTGGTCTACACCAGTTTGCAACGCCCGCCAAACCTGGCTTGTTCCGGGAGGACGCGCATGAGTTCGAACAGCGGGGCCGCGCCGCAGCGGACGTGGCGGGGCGGCCTGTTCCAGGGGCTCCAGAAAGTCGGCCGCAGCCTTCAGCTCCCGGTGGCGGTCCTGCCGGCGGCGGGTCTGCTCGTCAGCCTGGGCAACCTGTTCTCGGCGTATCTGGACGGGCCGTTCTGGGAGAAGACGTCGAAGGTCCTTCTCAACGGCGGTACGTCGATCCTGGACGGCTCCTTCGGTCTGCCGCTGCTGTTCTGCATCGGGGTCGCGATCGGGTTCGCCAAGAAGGCCGACGGCTCCACGGCGCTCGCCGCGGTGGTCGGTTTCCTCGTCTACTTCAACGTGCTGAAGGCGTTTCCGCGCGAGGGCACGGTGACGGAGGCGCTCCCCGAGGGCACTCCGCAGAATCCGGGGGTGCTCGGCGGCATCCTGATCGGGCTGCTGACGGCGGTCGTCTGGCAGCGTTTCCACCGGACCAGACTGGTGGACTGGCTCGGCTTCTTCAACGGCCGGCGGCTGGTGCCGATCATGATGGCGTTCCTGTGCGTCGTCCTGGGTGTGCTGTTCGGTCTGCTGTGGGAGCCGGTCGGTGACGGGCTGACCTGGTTCTCGAAGCAGCTGATCGGCCTCGGGGCGTGGGGCGCCGGCATCTTCGGCCTCGCGAACCGGCTGCTCATCCCCATCGGCATGCACCAGTTCCTGAACACCTTCTTCTGGTTCCAGGCGGGTGAGTTCAGAACGCCGGACGGCAAGGTCGTGCAGGGGGACCTGACGCGGTTCTTCGCCGAGGATCCGTCGGCGGGGCAGTTCATGTCGGGCTTCTTCCCGATCATGATGTTCGGGTTGCCGGCGGCGGCTCTGGCCATCGCGCACTGTGCGCGGCCCGAGCGGCGCAAGGAGGTGACGGGCCTGATGGTGTCCGTCGCGCTCACGTCGTTCGTCACGGGTGTGACCGAGCCGCTGGAGTTCTCCTTCATGTTCGCGGCGCCGTTGCTGTACGGCCTGCACGCCCTGCTGACGGGGGCGTCGATGGCGATCACCTGGGCGCTCGGGGTGCATACGGGGTTCAGCTTCTCCGCCGGTCTGATCGACTACGTCGTGAACTGGCATCTGGGCACCAAGCCGTGGCTGGTCATCCCGATCGGGCTCTGCTTCGCGGTCGTGTACTACCTCGTCTTCCGCTTGGCGATCACGAAGCTCGACATCCCGACGCCGGGCCGTGAGCCTCCGGAGGTGGAGGCGGGGATCGAGCGGGACACCACCAAGCCGTAGCGCCGTAGCGTCGCGGCGCGCACCCCGACCCACGGGAGCAAGGGAAGCGAGGACCCTCGGACCTGCCCGGTCCGGGGGCTTTCGGCGTGTGTGGGCGGATGTGTCCGGGAGCACGGAATCGAGGGTTCCTTAACCATCCTTCACCGTGCTAAAACTGGTCTACACCACTGGGTGGTGTAGACCACGCGACCTTCGTCGCGTGCCCCCGGAGACGCCGCCGTCCCACTTCAATGTCCCCCGGCGGCGCCTTGCCTCATGGAGGAAGTTGATGAGTACGGCCACCGCCACGGCGGCCCCCGCGAAGAAGCGGGGCGCCGGCCTGTTCCAGGGCCTGCAGAAGATCGGCCGCAGCTTGCAGCTGCCGATCGCCGTTCTGCCCGCCGCGGGCATTCTGCTCCGTCTCGGGCAGGACGACGCTTTCGGCAAGGACGGTCTGGGCTGGAACAAGGTCGCCTCCGTCTTCGCGACGGCCGGTGACGCGGTCTTCGCCAACCTGCCGCTGCTGTTCTGCGTCGGAATCGCGATCGGGTTCGCCAAGAAGGCCGACGGCTCCACGGCGCTCGCCGCGCTCGTCGGATTCCTCGTCTACAAGAACGTCCTGACCGCCTTTCCCGTGACCGAGGCCAAGATCCAGGAGGGCGCCGACGTCGCAGCGACGTACAACGACCCGAAGGTCTTCGGCGGCATCATCATGGGCCTGCTGGCCGCGGTCATCTGGCAGCGGTACCACCGCAAGAAGCTGGTCGACTGGCTCGGCTTCTTCAACGGCCGCCGCCTGGTCCCGATCATCATGGCCTTCGTCGGCACCGCGATGGGTGTTCTGTTCGGTCTGGTCTGGGAGCCGATCGGTGAGGTCATCACCAACTTCGGCGAGTGGATGACCGGACTCGGCGCGGTCGGCGCGGGCATCTTCGGCCTGATCAACCGTGGCCTGCTGCCGATCGGCATGCACCAGTTCGTCAACACCGTCGCCTGGCAGGAGATCGGCTCCTACAAGGACTCCGCCGGTGCGATGTGGCACGGCGACCTGCCGCGCTTCTTCCACGGTGACCCCACCGCCGGGCAGTTCATGTCGGGCTTCTTCCCGATCATGATGTTCGCGCTGCCGGCCGCCGCGCTCGCCATCGCGCACACCGCCCGTCCCGAGCGCCGCAAGGCCGTCCTCGGCATGATGATGTCGCTCGCGCTGACCTCGTTCGTGACCGGCATCACGGAGCCGATCGAGTTCGCGTTCATGTTCATCGCACCGGTGCTGTACGCGATCCACGCCGTCCTCACCGCCATCTCGATGGCGCTGACCTGGGCGCTCGGCGTGCACCACGGCTTCAGCTTCTCCGCCGGCGCGATCGACTACTTCCTGAACTGGGGCCTGGCCACCAAGCCATGGATGATCATTCCGATCGGTCTCGCCTTCGCGGTGATCTACTACACGGTCTTCCGCTTCGCGATCGTCAAGTTCAACCTCACCACCCCGGGCCGCGAGCCCGAGGAAGAGGTCGAGGACCTGACGAAGGCGTAAGCCCCGTGTGAGGTGAAGAGGGCCCCCGGACCGTCACGGTCCAGGGGCCCTCTTGCGTTGCGCGGAACGTTTCGCCGCGTCAGACCTCGTACTCCGCGCCCGCGACGGCCAGTTCCGCCGGCCCGTCGTACACCGCGCGCGCGTCGGCCAGGTTGACCTCCGCGTCCGTCCACGGCGGGATGTGTGTGAGGACCAGCCGGCCGGCGCCCGCCCGCGCGGCCTCCTCGCCCGCCTCGCGGCCGTTGAGGTGGAGGCCCGGAATGTCCTCCTTGCCGTACGTGAACGACGCCTCGCACAGGAACAGGTCGACGCCGTCGGCCAGTTCGCTCAGGGCGGGGCAGGTCCCGGTGTCGCCGGAGTACGCGAGGGACCTGCCGCCGTGCTCGACGCGGATGCCGTACGTCTCGACCGGGTGGCGGACCTTCTCCGTACGGACCGAGAAGGGGCCGATGTCGAACGTGCCCGATGTGAGCGTGCGGAAGTCGAAGACCTCGGCCATCGACTTCTCGGTGGGGGTGTCGGCGTACGCCGTGGTGAGGCGCTGCTCGGTGCCCTCGGGGCCGTACACGGGGATCGCCGGGGCGCGGCCCCCCTCGTGCCGGTAGTAGCGCGCGACGAAGTAGCCGCACATGTCGATGCAGTGGTCGGCGTGAAGGTGGCTGAGGAAGACAGCGTCGATGTCGTAGAGACCGACGTGGCGCTGCAGCTCGCCAAGGGCGCCGTTGCCCAGGTCGAGGAGCAGCCGGAAGCCGTCGGCCTCGACGAGGTAGCTCGAGCAGGCCGATTCCGCGGACGGGAACGACCCTGAGCAGCCGACGACGGTGAGCTTCATGGAGCGTGAACCTCCGTAGCAGGGACGGGGAGGGTTCGTGCGGGTTCGTCGAGCGTAAGGCGCGAAAGTCCCGGTCGCTCCTCGATGGCCGGGCGTTGTGGGGGAACTCACCTGCACTGTCACTGATTCGGGCGGAGCGCGCGCCGGGCGGTGCGCCGGTACCGTCGGGGATATGGACACGTCGTGGTGGGTGGCGCTGGTCGCCGTCGTGGTGCTTGCGCTGGTGGCGGCTCTCGTCGACGGGCGGGGGCGCGGGCGGCGGCCGGGCGGGCGTACGCGGGGACGTTCGGGCGGCCGTGCGGATGAGCGTACGAACGGGCGTGCTGAGGGGCGTACGCGTCCGCCGAAGGGGCCGCGCGGGCCTCGCGGGCCCGGTCGGAGCGGGCCGGAGCGGGCGCCGCGGGCGGGTGAGATCTGGTGGGCGGACGTGCCGTACGAGGACGGGCCCGGGTCGAAGGACCGGCCCTGCCTGGTGTTGTCCGTACGGGGTGACAGCGCCCTGATCGCGAAGATCACCAGCAAGTTCCACGACGAGCGGCCCGGGGTGATCGCGTTGCCGCCGGGGTCGGTCGGGGACGCGCGGGGGCGGCCGAGCTTCCTGGAGACGGACGAGCTGCGGGATGTGGGGGTGCGGGGGTTCCGGCGCCGGGTGGGGGTCGCGGATCCCGGGGTCTGGGAGCAGGTCCGGCATCTGGCGCGGTGAGGCGCGGCCCGGCGGGCGGAGCGCTGCGCGGTGCTCGGCCGGGGCCGCGCTCCGGGGGTCGCTCCTCGGACTCCACCGGACTTCGTCCGGAGCCCCGGGGGACTGGACGCGGCCGCACCGGGAGAGTCCGGTGCGGCCGCGTCGAGCCCGTGCCGCGAGGGAGGACACGCCCTTCGCGGGCGCGTTCCCCTATGCCCAGAGCTGGCCCTGGAGGGTTTCGATCGCCGCCTCGGTGGTGGGCGCGGTGTAGACGCCCGTGGACAGGTACTTCCAGCCGCCGTCCGCGACGACGAACACGATGTCCGCCGGTTCGCCCGCCTTGACCGCCTTCTTGCCCATGCCGATCGCCGCGTGCAGCGCCGCCCCCGTGGAGACGCCCGCGAAAATTCCTTCCTGCTGGAGGAGTTCGCGGGTGCGCGTCACGGCGTCGGCCGAGCCGACCGAGAAGCGGGTGGTGAGGACGGAGGCGTCGTACAGCTCGGGGACGAAGCCCTCGTCGAGGTTGCGCAGGCCGTAGACCAGGTCGTCGTAGCGCGGCTCGGCAGCGACGATCTTGATGTCCGGCTTGTGTTCGCGCAGGTAGCGGCCCACGCCCATGAGTGTGCCCGTGGTGCCCAGGCCCGCCACGAAGTGGGTGATGGACGGGAGGTCGGTGAGGATCTCCGGGCCCGTGGTCGCGTAGTGGGCGCCCGCGTTGTCCGGGTTGCCGTACTGGTAGAGCATCACCCAGGAGGGGTTCTCGGCGGAGAGCTCCTTGGCGACCCGTACGGCCGTGTTGGAGCCGCCGGCCGCCGGGGACGAGATGATCCTCGCGCCCCACATGGCGAGCAGGTCGCGCCGCTCCTGGGAGGTGTTCTCCGGCATGACACACACGATGTCGTAGCCCTTGAGGCGGGCCGCCATCGCGAGCGAGATGCCGGTGTTGCCGCTGGTGGGCTCCAGGATGGTGCAGCCGGGCGTCAACCGGCCGTCTTTCTCGGCCTGTTCGACCATGTGGAGCGCGGGGCGGTCCTTGATCGAGCCGGTGGGGTTGCGGTCCTCCAGCTTGGCCCAGATACGGACGTCGTCGGAGGGGGACAGCCGCGGGAGGCGGACGAGCGGCGTGTTGCCGACCGCCGCCAGCGGGGAGTCGTACCGCATCAGACCATGCCGCCGGCGACGGCCGGGAGGATGGTGACGCTGTCGCCGTCGGCGAGCTTGGTGTCGATGCCGTCGAGGAAGCGGACGTCCTCGTCGTTGAGGTAGACGTTCACGAAGCGGCGCAGCTGGCCGCCGTCGACGATGCGCTCCTGGATGCCGGTGTGGCGGGACTCCAGGTCCGCGAAGAGGCCGGCGAGGGTGTCGCCGTTGCCTTCGACGGCCTTGGCGCCGTCGGTGTAGGTGCGGAGGATGGTCGGGATGCGGACCTCGATGGCCATGGCTTTCGACTCCTGTCAGGAGGGTGGCGTGAAAGGCGCGCGGCAGTCAGTCCCCCGCGCAGGGGCGTGCGTGTGCTCGATGGGGCCCGCGGCTCAGGCGGCGGCCGTACAGATCGCGCTGGCGAGCCGGCACAGGTCGACGTGCAGGCGCGCCACGAGCAGCACGGTGCTCGGCCTCGTCTCAGTCACGTCGTGGGGAACCATGCGGTCATCGTATAGATTCCCGGCCCCTTTCCCGGCATGTGATCTCACATGGTGGCCAAAAAGCGTTCGCCAGGTGGACGGGTCCTGGGTGGCGGGCGGCGGGCGACGGCCGGGATGCCGGTCGCCGGACGGGTTCTGACCTCGGTCGGTACGCCGTGGACGGTGCGCGGGAGGCCGGTGGTGAGGACCTCTTCCGGGGGCCGGACGCGACGGCGCGGCCCGGTCCGGGGCGCGGGCGCGCTCGCAGGCGTACGGGACGGGGTTCAGGTCGTGGGGGGCGAGGAGGCCGGTGGTGCCCGAGTCGCGGACGAGGGTGGCGTCGCGGACGAGGGCGGTGTCGAGGCCGAGGGCGGTGTCGCGGCCGAGGGCGGTGTCGCCCTCCTTCCCCGCCAGGAGGAGGGAGGGCGGGTGGCCGTGCCGGCGGCGGGCGGGTCGCGCACGGTCTCCCGTCGGGTCTCCGGGGGGCTTTCCTCGGACCGCCCCCGGGGATCTCGCGGGTCCTACTCGGGCCAGGCCGAGTTCTGGATGGTCTCGACGAAGTCGCCGCGCTCGTACCCGGGCACGAAGTGCTCCAGCACGTCGGCCTTGACGTTGCCGAAGGCGGTGTCCGGCTTGGGGGCGATGCCTTCGGTGAACGCCGCGAGGATGCGCTTCTTGAAGTCGGGGCGCGGGTGCAGGGCGGTGACCGCGGCGCGGTCGTCGGCGCTGAGGTCGTCGTAGCCGATGCCGAGTACGTCGTACTCCACCCCGGCGGTGACGAGGGCGACTTCCGGTTCCATGAACTGGGGGATGCCGGGGGTCGTGTGCAGGGCGACGGCGGTCCAGACCCGGCGGATGCTGTCCTCGGGGACGCCGTGGCTCTGGAGGAAGCGGCGGGCCTCGTCGGCGCTGTCGACCTCGAAGCGGCGGCCGCTGGCGCGGTGCTGTTCGCCGAGGCCGAGGTCGTGGAACATGGCGCCGATGTAGAGGAGTTCGGGGTCGAAGCTCAGGCCGCGCCTGCGCCCCTGGAGGCTGCCGAACCAGAACACCCTGCGGGAGTGGTCGTAGATCAGCTCGGTCGCCGTGTCGCGGACGAGTTCGGTGGCGGCGGTGGCGAGCCCGGTGTCGGGGACGGTGATTCCGGCTGCTGTGTTCATGGGTTCAGCTTGCGCCCGGGCGTGTGCCGGTGCCATGTCCGCGGGGACACGGTTCCCACAGATCGGGACACGCGCCGCTTAGCCTCGCGGGATGACTCACTCGGTGGTGGTGTTCGCCTTCGACGGCGTCCGGCTGATGGACGTCTCGGCTCCCCTGGAGGTCTTCACGACGGCCGCGCGCCACACCGGCGCGTACGCCGTGCGGGTCTGCACTCCGGACGGGCGGGACGTGACCACGTCCACCGGTCTGCGGATCGGCGCGGACGTCGCCGCCGCCGATGTGGACCGCGCGGACACCCTGGTCGTGCCGGGGGCCGCCGATGTGGACGCTTTCCTCCGTACGCCGGGGCCGCTCGGCCGGGTCGCCGCGCTGGCGGGGGTGTCGCGGCGGGTGGCCGCCGTGTGCACGGGCGCGTTCGCGCTCGCCGCGGCGGGGCTGCTCGCCGGGCGGCGGGCGACGACGCACTGGGAGTACGCGGCCGAGCCGGCCCGGCGCTTCCCGGAGGTCGCGGTCACCCCGGACGCCATCCACGTCCAGGACGGCCCAATCCTCACCTCGGCCGGGGTGACGGCGGGCATAGACGTGTGCCTGGCGATGGTGGAGCAGGACCTGGGGCCGGAGGAGGCCCGACGCGTCGCGCGTGACCTGGTGGTGTTCCTCCAGCGGCCCGGCGGTCAGTCGCAGTTCTCCGCCGCGTCCCGCACGCCGCCGACCCGTGATCCGGTGGTGCGTCCGCTGCTGGACGCCGTCGTCGCCGATCCGGCGGCCGACCACAGCCTGCGGGCGATGGCCCGCCGGGCGGGGGTCAGCACGCGTCATCTGACGCGGTTGTTCCGGGACCGGACGGGCACTTCGCCCGCCGGGTTCGTGGAGGGCGTACGGCTGGAGGCGGCGCGCATCCTGCTGGAGAACGGGGCCGGGGTCACCGGGGCGGCCGCGCGCAGTGGCATCGGCAGCGACGAGAGCCTGCGCCGGGCCTTCGCCCGGCACTTCGGGGTGACCCCGTCCGCGTACGCCGCACGCTTTCGCACTACGGCCGCGGCCGGCGGCGGTTACGCCTCGACCTTGACGTCTTCCTCAGTGATCACGCCGTCCACGATGCGGAACGAACGGAACTGGAAGGGGCCGGCGCCGTCCTTGTCGGCGGTGGAGACCAGGACGTAGTGGGCGCCGGGCTCGTTCGCGTAGCTGACGTCCGTGCGCGAGGGGTACGCCTCGGTGGCGGTGTGCGAGTGGTAGATGACCACGGGCTCCTCGTCCCGGTCGTCCATCTCGCGGTAGAGCTTGAGCAGGTCCGAGGAGTCGAACTCGTAGAACGTGGGCGAGCGGGCGGCGTTCAGCATCGGTATGAAGCGCTCGGGGCGCCCGGAGCCGGCCGGGCCCGCGACCACGCCGCAGGCCTCGTCGGGGTGGTCGGCACGGGCGTGCGCGACGATCTGGTCGTACAGGGCCTGGGAAATGGTCAGCATGGGCCCCAGGATAAGCAAAGGGTCCCGTCCGTACCGAGAGATGGTACGGACGGGACCACATGCTGGGATCAGCTCGACTCGGCGGCCGACGGCTCGCTGGTGCGCTTCTTCAGCACCAGCCAGGACACGCCCAGCAGCAGTGCCCACAGCGGCGCGCAGTAGAGGGAGATCCGGGCGTTCTCGTCGATGCCCATCATCACGATGACCATGCCGATGAAGAACAGGGCGAACCAGCTCGTGTACGGCGCTCCCGGGGCCCGGAAGGAGGACTTCGGCAGCTCGCCGCGGTCGGACTTGGCCCGGTAGCGGATCTGGCTGGCCAGGATCATGATCCAGGCCCACATGCCGGAGATGGTGGCGAAGGAGACGACGTAGTTGAACGCCTCGCCCGGCCACTGGTAGTTGATCCACACGCCGACCAGCATCAGGGCGGCGGAGAAGGACGTACCGACCAGGGGCAGGCCGTTCCTGGTCAGCTTGGTGAAGAACTTCGGGCCCTGGCCGTTGAGCGCGAGGTCGCGCAGCATGCGGCCGGTGGAGTACATGCCCGAGTTGCAGGAGGACAGGGCGGCGGTGAGGACCACGAAGTTGACGATGGCCGCGCCGATGCCGAGGCCCATCTTCTCGAAGGCCGCCACGAACGGCGAGACGCCCGGCTGGAAGTGGGTCCACGGGACGACCGACAGGATCATGATCAGCGCGCCGACGTAGAAGACGGCGATGCGCCACGGGACGGTGTTGATGGCCTTGGGCAGGACCGTCTTCGGGTCCTTGGCCTCGCCCGCGGTGACGCCGACCAGCTCGACGGCGAGGAAGGCGAACATGACCAGCTGGAGGGTCATCAGCGTCTGGCCGATGCCGTTGGGGAAGAAGCCGCCCTGGTCCCAGAGCATGGTGACCGAGGCGGTGTCGCCGGCGTCGGAGAAACCGATGGTGAGGATGCCGGCGCAGATCAGGATCATGCCGACGATCGCGGTCACCTTGATCATCGAGAACCAGAACTCCAGCTCACCGAAGAGCTTCACGGAGATCAGGTTCACGCAGAAGAGGAGGACCGTGAAGACCAGGGCGAAGACCCACTGCGGCTGATCGGTCCAGCCGTCCGTGCCCTTGGTCCAGTACTGCATGTACTCGGAGGCCGCGGTGACCTCGGTGATGCCGGTGACGACCCAGAAGAGCCAGTACGTCCAGCCGGTCACGAAACCCGCGAAGGGGCCGACGAACTCGCGGGCGTACTCCGAGAAGGAACCGGAGACCGGGCGGTACATGAGGAGCTCGCCGAGCGCCCGCATGATGAAGAAGATGACCAGGCCCGCCATGGCGTAGGCCAGGATCAGGCTGGGGCCGGCGATGGAGATGCCCTTGCCGGCGCCGAGGAAGAGGCCGGTGCCGATGGCGCCGCCGATCGCGATCATCTGGATCTGGCGGGCACCGAGTCCGCGCTGGTATCCCTCGGCGGATGTGGCGCCCTCGGCCTCACTGCCGTCGTTCTGCTTGTCGACCTGCACTGAGGTCATGGTGTGTCGCGCCTTTCTCCATGCCGATCCGGCCTCGAGCGGCTCGGATCGACTGTGACGATCCTTGAGGGGACGGGCCCCCGGATGTGGAATGGAGTGCGTGTCGGCGGTCAGCCGACGTCAGCGCCCCCGGAGACAGGGGTGGCGTCTCCGGGCGGTCGTGAAGATTTATCACGCCCACACCAGTGATCCACTGCGCCCGACGTGGCGCACATCACGGAGAAAATAGGACAAACAACGCCTGGGGCGGCAAAGGAACCCCAGGCGTTAATGCGATCGTTATCCGGATTTGAGCGTCCGTTGAGCGAACACCGTGATCGACATGTCCGGACAGGTCAGGGCATAAGAGTTTCCACGAGGCTTTCCTGGAGCGCGCCGAGCCACAGGTAGGCCATCACCATCGGCTTGCGCGGGTCGGAGTCCGGCAGCCGGTAGAGCTCGCCGTCCTCGTCCTCGTCGGTGACCTCCAGGCGGGTGCCGATGGTCAGCCGCAGGTCGTTGAGCGTGCCGAGCCAGCGCCGGCCTTCGTCCCCCGTCAGCTTCAGCACGGCGCCGTCCTCGCCGGTGGCGGCCGGCGCGTCGAGGCTGCGTACGACCGCGAGGGCGTCCTCGCGCTTGCGCGTCCGCAGGTCGTTCTCCGTGAAGCGCCTGAACTCGGCCGAATCGGCCCGCACCTGCCGCTCGTCCTCCTCGCCGGGCCCGGCCTGCGGGTCGCCGTACGCGTCGGGGAAGAGCCGCGCCAGCGCGGGGTCGGCCGGCGCCTCGCTCGGCCCCTCGGCGAACAGCGCGGCCAGCGGGTCCTCGCCCGCCGCGGGCTGCTCACCGGGTCCGACCAGCTCCAGCAGCTGTACGGCCAGGCTGCGCAGGATCGAGATCTCGACCCCGTCGAGCGCGACGGCCGCGCCGCCGCCCGGAATCCTCTCGAAGAGCCCGGCCATCAGCCGCGGTCCTGCGTGAGCGTCGCCCAGAGCCCGTAACCGTGCATCGCCTGCACGTCGCGCTCCATCTCCTCGCGGCTGCCGCTGGAGACGACGGCGCGGCCCTTGTGGTGGACGTCGAGCATCAGCTTGTGCGCCTTGTCCTTGGAATAGCCGAAATAGGTCTGGAAGACGTACGCGACATAGCTCATGAGATTGACGGGGTCGTTGTGGACCAGCGTCACCCAGGGAACGTCGGGTTCGGGGACGGCGGAGGTGTTCTCGGTCGTCTCTGGGCGTTCGATCTCTGCGGGAGCCGTACTCACTCGTCCCATGGTGCCACCCGCCGACGGGCACCGCACAAACGGCTGCCCAGAAATCGTCACTCTGACGAGATTAGGGGGTAGCATCCCCCTCATGAACACTGCGGACCTTGGGCTGCCGGTGGACGTGCCGTCGACAGCGCTCTTCACCGACCAGTACGAGTTCACCATGGTGCAGGCCGCCCTCAGGGCCGGCACTGCCGACCGCCGCTCGGTCTTCGAGGTCTTCACCCGCAGACTGCCCGAGGGGCGCCGCTACGGCGTCGTGGCGGGCACCGGGCGCGTTCTGGACGCCGTGGAGAACTTCCGTTTCGACGCGGGCGTGCTGGGCTTCCTGCGGGAGCGCGCGATCGTCGACGAACCGACGTTGGAGTGGCTCGCCTCGTACCGCTTCACGGGCGACATCTGGGGCTATCCGGAGGGCGAGGTCTACTTCCCGGGCTCCCCGGTCCTGCGGGTCGAGGGCAGCTTCGCCGAGTGCGTGCTGCTCGAAACCGTGATCCTCTCGATCCTCAACCACGACTCGGCCATCGCGGCCGCCGCCTCCCGGATGGCCGCCGCCGCGGGCGACCGGCCGCTGATCGAGATGGGCGCCCGGCGTACGCACGAGCTGTCCGCCGTCGCGTCGGCGCGCGCCGCCTACGTCGGCGGCTTCTCCTCCACCTCGGACCTCGCGGCCGGCTTCCGGTACAACATCCCCACCGTCGGCACCAGCGCGCACGCCTTCACCCTGCTGCACGACAGCGAGCGCGGCGCCTTCCAGGCACAGGTCGCCTCGCTCGGCAGCGGGACGACGCTGCTGGTCGACACGTACGACGTCGCCGAGGCGGTCCGCACCGCCGTCGAGGTCGCGGGGACGGGGCTCGGCGCGGTCCGCATCGACTCGGGCGACCTGCTGCTGGTCGCGCACCGGGTGCGCCAGCAGCTGGACGAGCTGGGCGCCACCGGGACGAGGATCGTGGTGACGAGCGACCTCGACGAGTACGCCATCGCCTCCCTGGCGGCGGCTCCGGTGGACGCGTACGGCGTGGGCACGCAGCTGGTCACCGGCAGCGGGCACCCCACCGCCTCCATGGTCTACAAGCTGGTCGCCCGCGCCGACTCGGCGGACCCGAAGGCTCCGCTGCGGCCGGTGGCGAAGAAGTCGCTGGGCGGGAAGGCCTCGATCGGTGGCCGCAAGTGGGCCGCGCGCCGGCCGGACGCGCACGGCGTCGCGGAGGCGGAGGTCGTCGGCACCGGGCCCCTGCCGGCCGAGCTGGCCGGCCGGGAGCTCCAGGTCGAGCTGGTCAAGGGCGGCGAGGTCGTGGCGCGCGAGCCGCTCGACGACGTACGGGAACGGCACATCGCCGCACGCGGGGGCCTGCCGATGTCGGCGGTGCAGCTGTCGAGGGGCGAGCCGGTGATCCCCACCGAGTACGCATGAACGCCGGGTGAGAGGGAAGCGGAAGGCCAGAGGGCGGGCCGCCGGCGGCGCCGCCGGCCCTCCGGAAGCCAAAGGCCCCCTGCCACGAGGCCGTTGAAATCCCTACTCTCGAACCATCACGCCACAGCGGACACCCGCCGCCGATCCCCACCGAAGGGCCCCGCCATGCACCGCGCCTTGATCGTCGTGGACGTCCAGAACGACTTCTGCGAGGGCGGCAGCCTCCCGGTGGAGGGCGGCGCCGACGTCGCCGCCGCCATCACCGACCTGATCGGCCAGGCCCCGGCCGGCTACCGCCACGTCGTGGCCACCCGCGACCACCATGTCGACCCCGGGGACCACTTCTCCCCCAGCCCGGACTACGTCCGCTCCTGGCCGGTGCACTGCGTCGCCGGTACGGAGGGCGTGGGCTTCCACCCGAACTTCGCGCCGGCCGTCGCTTCGGGCGCCATCGCCGCCGTGTTCGACAAGGGGGCCCACGCGGCGGCGTACAGCGGCTTCGAAGGCGCCGACGAGAACGGCGTCCCGCTGGCCGACTGGCTGCGGGAGCGCGGTGTCACCGAGGTCGACGTCGTCGGCATCGCCACGGACCACTGCGTACGGGCCACCGCCCTGGACGCGGTCCGCGAGGGCTTCACCACGCACGTGCTGCTCGACCTGACGGCCGGCGTCGCGGAGGCGACGACGGAGCGGGCGCTGGAGGAGATGCGCGGGGCGGGCGTGGAGCTGTCGGGCAAGCCGGTGGTCTAGGACGGCCGCCCTTCCCCGCTTCCCCGCCCGTGCGGGGCCGGGCCCTGGCGGGGCTCAGGCCGGGCGTACGGGTCTGAGCAGGGCCCGTATGGGGTGCCAGAGCTCCACGGTCTCCTGCGGCGCCGTGCGCCACAGCAGGCCGTCGGGGTGGTGCAGGACCGCCGTGATCTCGTCCGGCGTCGGCGGGTGGGCGTTGCCCCGCAGGTAGACCGCCCGCAGGCCGAGGTTGCGCAGCCGCGTCAGGGCGCGGGCACGGTTCACGGAATGGACCAGGACACGGACCTTGTGGCCGTCGGTCACCGGGCTGGGCAGGGTGAGAGCGACCACCACACTGCCGCCGGGCAGCCGTACGAAACCTCCACCGGACATGCCGATCAATCCCCCATAAGACGTCGTGTCAATAAGAGCCGGGCAAGAGGCATCTAAACGCGATCGGCCGCCGCCCGCTAGAGGGCGACGGCCGATCATGCCCTGACCTGCAGTTATACGAATTACTTGGTCGAAGGACCGACCTTCACGGTGATCGTCGAGCCGTTCTTGGGCTCGCCGGCGATCGAGATCCTGGTGTTGGTGTCAGTGACCTTCACCCCACCGGTCGGGTTCTCCTCGTACCAGTAGGTCCCCTTGCGGTCGTCGAAGGACGAGACGCCCTTGCGCGGGGCCAGCTTCAGCGGCACGTCCGCGTTGTGCAGCGTGAAGCCGTCCGTGCGGTAGCGGCTGAAGGTGGAGTCGAAGGACTGGATCTTGTTCCGCAGGAGCTTGCCGTCCGCCCACTTCAGCGGCTCGGCGTGCGCGTCCACCGGAAGGATCAGGCCCTTGCCCGGGTGGGCACTG
Organism: Streptomyces sp. Wb2n-11; assembly: GCF_001049855.1. Taxonomy (NCBI): domain Bacteria; kingdom Bacillati; phylum Actinomycetota; class Actinomycetes; order Kitasatosporales; family Streptomycetaceae; genus Streptomyces; species Streptomyces sp. Wb2n-11. Next base: position 4,393,615 of record NZ_CVPB01000001.1, on the reverse strand, counting down.
GTGTTGTTGTCCTTCTGCGAGGTGTCCCACTGCCAGATCAGCAGGCCGTTCTGGTACGGGTAGTGCTCGACCCAGCTGGGACGGGTCCCGGCGAAGCCGAAGTTGTACGGGCCGACCGCGAGCGTCCTGTCGTACGACACGTACTGACGGTTCTCGGCCAGGTAGTACTGGGCGTAGTCCTCGGTGAAGGACGCGCCGACGCGCGAGAAGCCCTTCGCGGTCCAGCCGTTGTCGTCGCCCTCGGCGTTGTCCGTGAAGAGGGCGGCGCCGTCGGCGCTCACCGTGATCGCGTCGGCCGCGAAGCCCTTGCCGCCCGCGCCGCCGTCCGTCTGGTAGCGGAAGCGCAGGTCGATCTTCTTGCCCGCGTAGGCGTCCAGCGGGAAGACGAGCTCCTGGTGCGCGCCGCCCTCGCCGGTCAGCCCCGGGCTGCCGGCGGCGTCGCGCGCGAGCGCCTTGCCGTCGGCCGTGCCGTCGACGGCGGTCCACGTCCTGCCCGCGTCGGTGGAGACCTCGGCGTACAGCCAGTCGTACTCGGCCTCGATGTCCCACCAGCCCTGGAGCGACAGCTCGGCCTTGGCCTTGCCGGTGAGGTCGACGGAGCGGGTCAGGGTGTTCTTGAGGTCGTCACCCATGCCGCTCCACCACTGCTTGGAGCCCTCCGCGGGCTTCACGACAGGGGTGGTGACGGACTTCTTGGGCAGCTCGACGACGAGCGCCTGCGGGTTCTTGGTGTTGTACGCCGAGACGCCCAGCTTGTGGGTCGACTTCGTCGCGGCCTTGGCCTTGTCGTAGTCGAGCCAGCCCAGCTGGAGCTTGTCCCAGGCGGTCATGTCGCCGGGCAGGTCGCCGATCTCGTTCTCGCCCTTGCCGAGCCAGGAGCCGGCCGACATCAGCGACCAGAAGCCGACGCCGTTCTCGCCCCTGCCCGAGGTGTCGTACAGGTCGGGCAGGCCGAGGTCGTGGCCGTACTCGTGGGCGAAGACGCCGAGGCCGCCGTTCTCCGGCTGCATGGTGTAGTCGCCGACCCAGATGCCGGTCCTGCCGATCTGGGTGCCGCCGGACGGGTTGCCGGCCGGACCGGTCTTGCCGGCGTCCGTGCCGTACGCGTACCAGCGGTGCGCCCACAGGGCGTTCTCGCCCTGGGCGCCGCCGCCCGCCGACTCGTCCTCGCCCGCGTGGACGATCTGGAAGTGGTCGATGTAGCCGTCGGACTCGTTGAAGTCGCCGTCGGAGTCGAAGTCGTAGCGGTCCCACTGGTCGTAACCGGCGAGCTGCGCCTTGATCTCGGCGTCCGTCTTCCCCTTGGCCTTCTGGTCGGCGGCCCAGGCGGTCACGCCGTCGCGGACGGTGTCCCACACGTTGGCGCAGTTGCTGCCGCCGCAGTAGTTGGAGCCGTAACGGGCCTCGTTGTAGTCGACCTTGACCCAGTCGGAGACCTCGCCCTCGACCGAGTAGCGGCCGGAGGAGGTCTTCTCGTAGTACGTCTTGAGGGAGTCCTTGCCCTTGCCCTCGCCGAAGTACAGGTCCTGGAAGTGCTTCCGGTCGTAGTCCTTCTGCCAGGCCGTGGAGTTGTCCTCGCCGCGGTCCGGCTCGGCTATCTCGTTGTGCGCCGGGCCGGCTTCGCCGCCGTACTTCTTCACGGGCGGCTTGGGGCCGCTGCCGTCCGGGTCGAACAGGGTGGTGTCGTCGACCTTGTCGCCGAACTCCACCAGGATCGTGAAGATCTTGTCGGTCTTCTCCCGGCCCAGCTCGACGTACTTCCCCTTGCCGAGCTTCACGACCTTGGAGCCGCCGCGCTTGCGCACGGTGGCGTCGCCCGACAGGACCTGTTCGAGCGCCGCTTCGCGCTCCCGCGCCTGCTGCTCGCTGAACGGACCTTCGAGGTCGTGCTCGACGTGCCCCTTGGCGGGCGCCGGGTCGCGGCGCTCGATGCCGGCCGCGGTCGGCGACTTGTCGTCGGCCTGAGCGGTGGCGAACGCGGATGCCGTCGCGGCGGTCGTGGCCATGGCCACGACCATGGCGGCGACTCCGATCCGCCTTCTGTTGGTGGTCACTTGATGATGTCCTCCCCTGCGGCCGCGTCAGCACGGAAGAGGGTGAGGGGTTCCGAGCGCGGCACGCGTCACAAGTGACGACATTCGACCGGAGTTGCTGAAGAAAAGACAGATCTTGACTTGAGCAGCTCAAGTGCACTATGCAGACGTGTGGTTCCGGATACCGGACACTTTCGATCGGGTCATGAGCCTTCTTCGAGGGCGCGCCGATCCCACCTGATGGAATGGGGAATGACTCCGTGCGCCCCCGATGCACCGGCACCGTGGGTTAGGTCACGCTTACTGCTGGTTCCGTGCGGGCACTCACCCTCGTAGAGTCTCCCGAAGTGCGACCCGGTCGAGAAACCCCTGCCGCTGCTCCGAGGACGGATACCGCCATGCCGCGTCCGACTGCCGCACAGTTCGCCTACGGCTCAGCCACCGTCGTCTTCTCGACCCTCGCCATGCTGCTGCTGTCCCGCACGGCGTCGGGCATCGGCGCCGCGGTCATCGCCCTCGCGGCGCTCGCGCTGGGCGTACTGGTCGCACTGACCGCGCCGGGCTTGAGGACGGTGCGCACGGCACCCCGTACGAGCGACGCGACCTCGGCCCCGGCCTCGCCCTCGACGGAAGCGGCCTCCGGCACCGTGGACCACGCGTCCCGGGCGCACTCGGCGGTCGGCGGACCCTCACTACGCGGTTGAGACCACCACGGTCTTGGCCGCCTTGTCGTGGAGCCCCTGCCTGTAGGGCTTGTCCACCATGATCATCACCAGGTTGATCAGCCACCACAGACAGAAGCAGCAGATCAGAGCCGGCACCCACAGGACCACGGCACGCAGCAGTGCCGCGTTGGCCGGCGGGGTCGTGCCGCTGTTGAGCATCGCGACGCGCAGGTTCATCAGCCGCTTGCCGACGGTCCGGCCGTCCTTGGCCGTCATGTAGGTGTCGTAGCCGACGTACACGACCATCGAGACGAGCTGCCAGACGAGCGACTTGCCGCCGGACATCTGGGTGGAGACCTCGTCCCAGTCGTCGCCGTTGTAGTTGTCGAACATGCCGAGCAGCCAGCCGACGAGGGCCAGCGGAACGCCGACGACGAGCGCGTCGATGATGCGGGCCGCGACGCGCTTGCCGAGGGGGGCGAGCGGCGGCATCCCGGCGAGCGGGTCGGCGGCGCCGCCGCTGTAGGGCGGGGGCGGGGTGCCGTACGGCGGGGGCGGGGCACCGTAGGGCGAGTCCCCGGAGGGAGACCCTCCGCCGGGCGGTGGCGGCGTCGACGGCGGCGGGTCTTGGGGCGGCTTCTTGCGGAACGGGTCGTCCTCGGGCGGCTGACCGGGCGGCGGCTGATCGTTGCTCATGACCGCAGTCGACCGCGTCCGCCCGCCGCCCGCATCCGGTCGGGTGCCGTTCGGGGGACCCGGCTGCCCCTAGTCCCCCGCCACGAACGTACGCGCCGCCTTGTCGTGCCAGCACTGCCGCCACGGGCGGTCGAACAGGCACCACGCCACGTTGACGACCCCGACCGCGAGGACGCCGAGCACGCCGTACACGAGCCAGCGTCGCAGCGCGGCGCCGAACGTCGGAGGCTCGTGCGCCTCGATGTCCCGCACGTGGATCCGGCACAGCTTCTTGCCCAGCGTACGGCCCCACTTGGTGGTCGGCAGCGTCTCGTACACCACTCCGAGGAGCAGGAACGCGCCGAGCACGATGCCGAGGTAACCGGCGGTCGTGGCGTCGAGCAGCCATACGGTCACGGTCTCGCCGGAGAGCTTCGCCGCCTCGATCTTCTCGTCGATGTGCGCGAACGCGGCGGACACGAGGGGTACGGCGACGGCGCCGACCGCGGCACCGAGGACGACCGTGTCGATCAGCCGCGCCGCCAGCCGCTTGGCGAGGCCGGCGGGCCTGGCCGCGGCCTGGGCCTGGGCGGCCTGCAGGAACGGGTCGCTGACCGGCGGCTTCCAGGGCACGACGGGCGGTGCGCCCGCCTCGTCCTGGTCCGGCTGCGCGAGCTGGTGCACCTGCTGCGCCCACGAGGCGGCCCCGCCGCCGGCCCCGGAAACGACGGGAGTCCCGACGGGAGCCCCCGCACCGGCCTGCGTCCCCTGCGCCGGGCCGGGCTGCCCCGGCCCGGGAGCCCGGACCGGCACGCCGGCCTGCGCCGGAACCTGCGCCTGACCCGGGGCCTGGGGCCGGCCCGGCTGCGGCTGCGGCTGCGGCTGGGCATCGGCTCGCCCGGCGGTCCGCGCTTGCCCCGGAGCCTGAGGCCGTGTCTGGCCCGGAACCTGGCGCTGTCCCGCGCCCGGAGTCATGGTCCTGATGGCCATCGTGCCGTCGGCCCGGGCCGTCCGGGGGGACTCCGTCCCGTCCCGGCGCACGGCACGGATGGTGACGGTGCCGTCGGCGGGAGGCGGCGTACGGACGCCGGGGAGCGCGCCCCCGCTGGGGTCGGCGCCGGGGGCCGGTCTCCCGGTCTCCCCACCGCCGGGCCGGACCGGGGCGCCCGTGCCGGCGGGGCGCTCCGGCGCGGAGCCGCCCGTACGGCGGAGGTCGACCCCGCCGCCTCCGCGGCGCGGGTCACCCGAGCGCCCGGAAGCGGCTGCTTCACCGGGGGCGGAGGCACCGCCGGAGCCGCCCGAGCCGCCGGGAGCGGACGCACCGCCCGGAGCGGACGGGCCGGCGTCGGGGGCGGCGGGCGAGCCGGTGGACGACGGGGCGGAGCCCCAGGAGACCCGGCGGTCGCGGTCGCCGCCGAAGCCGGTCTGGCGGGACGTGTCCGCCTGCCAGGCCGACGCCGGTTCCGGGGCGGTGCCGCGCAGGTGCGCGCCCTCCGGCTCCTCGTCGAAGAAGACCGGGCCGGTCTCCTCGACGGAGGCGGCCGGGGGCGTGGCGGCAGCGGGCGCGGCCGGCAGGGACTCGTTGTCCGACGGGGCGGGGCGGCTGGTCCCGGGCACCCAGGCGGCCCCGTTCCAGAACCGGACGTAGCCGGGGATGGACGGGTCGGGATAGTAGCCAGGAGTGGGGCTGCTGTCGCCGCTGGCCGGGGTGGGGGCGCTCATCACCGTGTCCCGTATCTAGTCGATGGCCTCGTTAACGAGGTCCACATCTATCAGACCACCACGACGCGCCGGGCCCGTCCCGCTGGAAGCACTACTTTCCGGTCGTCTCCAGGGCCTCCCCGGAGGCCTTCACGTACGTGTGCGTGAGGAACTCGATGGAGTGGCCGTCGGGGTCGTCGAGGTAGAAACCGCGCCCTCGGTGGTGGTGGTTGATCTGCTGCGGCAGTTCGTGGTGCGGGTCGGCCCAGTAGGGGAGTTCGCGCTCCTCGACCCGTGCGAGGATCTCGTCGAACTCGCCGTCGGGCACCAGGAACGCCAGGTGCTGCGAGGCGATCCGCGCGCTCGCGGAGTCGAGGTAGTCGAGCGTGACGCCGTTCTCCAGCGGCACGCTCGCGAAGGGACCGAAGGGCTCCGGCTCCGGGGCGCCCATCAGCTCCGTGAGGAAGCGGGCGGCGGCGAAGCGGTCGCGGCTCCGGACGATGGTGTGATCAAGGCTCGCGGGCATGGTTCCTCCTCGTCGAGGCGGCTGCTGCTCGTCCTGCTGTCCCTCACGCTATGCGCAGCGCCGTGTCCGGGGCATCGGTCCTTCGCCGTACGCCTCGGGTCTCAGAAGAGCTTGCCCGGGTTGAGGAGACCGAGCGGGTCGAAGGCCGCCTTGACGGAGCGCTGCAACTCCACTCCCACCGGTCCGAGTTCGCGCGCCAGCCATTCCTTCTTGAGCACGCCGACTCCGTGCTCGCCGGTGATGGTGCCGCCGAGTTCCAGGCCGAGCGCCATGATTTCGTCGAAGGACTCACGGGCGCGCCTCGACTCGTCCTCGTCCCGTTGGTCGAAGCACACCACCGGATGCGTATTGCCGTCGCCCGCGTGTGCGCAGACCCCGATGGTGAGGTCGTGCTTCTCGGCGATGACGGCGGTTCCCTCCAGCATCGCGCCGAGCTTCGAGCGCGGTACGCACACGTCGTCGATCATCGTCGCGGACTTGACCGCCTCCAGCGCGGTGAGGGACAACCTCCGCGCCTGTAGCAGCAGTTCGGACTCGGCGGCGTCCTCGGCGGGGACGACTTCCGTGGCGCCGGCCGCGGTGCACAGCTCGCCGACGGCGGCGAGGTCGGCGGCGGGGTCGGGGGTGTCGAAGGCGGCGAGCAGGAGCGCCTCGGTGGATTCGGGGAGGCCCATGCCGGCCATCTTGTTGACGGCGCGCAGGGTCGTACGGTCCATGAGTTCGAGCAGCGAGGGGGCGTGGCCCCGCGCCATGATCTCGCAGACCGCGTCGCAGGCGGCGGTGGCCGACGGGAACTCGGCGGCGAGGACGAGCTGCCGCGGCGGGGCGGGCCTGAGCGCCAGGACCGCCTTGACGACGACGCCGAGGGTGCCCTCGGAGCCGACGAAGAGCCGGGTCAGGTCGTAGCCCGCGACGCCCTTGGCCGTACGCCGCCCGGTGGTCAGGAGGCGGCCGTCGGCGAGGACGACGTCCAGGCCCAGGACGTACTCGGCGGTCACGCCGTACTTCACGCAGCACAGCCCGCCCGACGCCGTGCCGATGTTGCCGCCGATGGTGCACGTCTCCCAACTCGACGGGTCCGGCGGGTAGTAGAGCCCCTTCTCGGCCACGGCGCGCGACAGCACCGCGTTGATCACGCCCGGCTCGACGACGGCGATCCGGTCGACAGCGCTGATCTCCAGGATCCGGTCCATCTTCACCAGGGACAGCACGATGCAGCCGTCACTCGCGTTGGCGGCGCCGGACAGCCCCGTCCGCGCGCCCTGCGGCACGACCGGCACCCGCAGCGCGGTCGCCGTGCGCATGATGTGCTGGACCTGCTCGACGGTGCGCGGCAGGGCGACGACGGCCGGGGCGCCGGCGTCGCAGAAACCCGCCATGTCGTGGGCGTACGAAGCCGTGATGTCCGCGTCGGTGATCAGGGCCTCGGCCGGCAGGCCCGCGCGCAGTTGCTGGAGAAGATCGTCCATGGTCCCAGCGTGGCACTCGGGGGCCATCGGTGTGAACCCGTCTGCGTTCCACTCCGCGTGTCCGGATGTGCTCTTCATACTGACGCACAGTGATCGCCATGGAAACGGAAGAACGGGTGAAGCGGCGGCGGCTCCCGGTCGCCGTGTTCGTGGGCACGGCGGTGCTGGTCGCGGGTGCCGCGGGGGTCCTCGCCTCGGGAGTACTGGACGGGGCCCCGCCGGTGCCGGGTCCCGTGGGGCGTGCGGCGGCCGCCGTCGAGGCCGTGGGCGCCGGAGTGCCGGCCTCGCCGTCCGACCTGACCGCGTTCATCGGGGACCGCGAGTCGTGGCTGCGCGAGCATCCCGGCGACGACGGCTCCTGGGCGGTGCTCGGCTCCGCGTACCTGGAGCGGGGCCGCTGGACGGCCGACCCGGCGGACTTCCCGCGCGCGGAGATGGCGCTGCGCCACTCGCTGTCCGTACGGCCGCGAGCGAATCCGGACGCCGTGGTCGGTCTCGCGGCGCTCGCCCACGCGCGCGGCGACCACCGCGCCGCGAAGAAGTGGGGCGAGGCGGTCCGCGAGCGGTCGCCGAAACGGTGGACGGTGTACCCGGCCCTGATCGGCGCGTACCGGCATCTGGGTGACCGGAAGGCGGCAGCCGGGGCGGTGGAGAGGCTCCAGGCGCTGCGTCCGGGCCCGCAGGCGCGGCGGCTCGCCTCGGAGGTGTACCGCGACCGGGGCTGGCGGGAGGACGCGACGGCGGCGCTGTCCGACGCGACGGCGCTCGCGGGCTCCACGGCCCAGAAGGTGACCGGGCTGTACGGCCTGGGCGAGCTGGCGTGGGAACGCGGCGAGCCGGACGAGGCCCTGCGCCACTACGAGGCGGCCCTGCGCACGGACCCCGGCTACGCGCGGGCCAGGGCGGGCCGCGCCCGGGTCATGGCGGCACTGGCGCGCCCGGCCGACGCGGAGGGCGACTACCTGGCGGCGCTGGGGCAGACGCCACTCCCGGCCGTCGGCCTGGAGTACGGCGAGCTGCTGGAGTCCCTGGGCCGCGAGGACGAGGCGAAGGAGCAGTACGCGCTGGTGCGGGCCCGGGTGGCGCTGACGGAACAGCGCGGGGGCGGCGGCGACGAGCTGCTGCTCGGGCGGCTCGACGCGGACCACGGCGCCCCGTCGGCAGCGGTCCGCCGGCTGCGGGCGGAGTGGAGGCGGCACCCGAACGCGTACGTCGCGGACGCCCTGGCGTGGTCCCTGTACCGCGCGGGCGGCGGGAAGAACACCGGGGAGGCCCTGAAGTACGCCCTCAGGGCCACGGACCAGGGTCCCCGCGACGCGCAGTTCTTCTACCACCTGGGGATGATCGAGCGGAAGCTGGGCAGGTCCGGCGCGGCCAGGCGCCATCTGGAGGAGGCTCTGCGCGTCAACCCGTCGTTCTCGCCGCTGCCGGCCATGAGGGTGCGCGAGGTACTGAACGCCTTGGGCGAGCCCCCGGGAGGCGGCCCCCGCCGGACGCATGACGAGGCGCCCCCTGCCCGGACACGCTGAGCGCCGCCCCACCTGCCACGGTGGCGGGAGGGGACGCGCCGGGGTGCTCCCCGCAGGGCACCGAACGCGACCGCCCCGAACAGACCCGGCGTACCCGGGCGTTCGGCGCCCGGAGAGACGCCCCGGCGCGGCACCGGCCCCTCGTGGGGCGTCGTGGCGCCCCCGGCGGAGCCCGCCCTTCCGACGACAGCTCAGGCGTGCTGCTTGTAGTAGATGGAGTACCTGCGCGCTCCCGGCTCCCCCGAGGCGAACCCCATGCACAGCCGCGGCTTGCCGGTGCGCCGTACCGCGAGGCCCTCCGGCTCGCGGTGGTCGAGGGAGTAGCCGGCCCCGGTGCGGGTCCGCTGGACCGGTTCGCCGGTGCGGATGTCGATGCAGGAGACGTACGTGTTGCCGTGCCCGGAGCGCGGGTTGGCCGGCCCGTACGGTTCGCCGGCCAGCTGGTACAGGTAGTTGCCGTACAGCGCGAACCCCTGGAAGTCGATGTCCGGGTCGGGGTGCGCGGCGGTCTGCGCGAAGTCGTGCAGAGGCTTCGAGAAGTCGCCGGCGACGGCGTGGGCCAGCGAGAAGACGCGGTAGCGCACCTCGCCGCCGATGCGGTGGCGGACGGCGATGCGCTTGCGGCTCATGTCCACGGACGGCTGGTTCGCGGTGGACCCCTCGACCGGGTGGCGGGCCGCCTCCGCCGAGCTCCGCCGTACCTGCCGGTCCACGAACCGGAACCGCGTGATGCCGCGCCCGAACGCCATGGAGTCCGCGACCCGCGCGTCCGCCTCCGTCCAGATCCAGGTCGCCCCGGCCGCGTCCCGCTCGACGCCCATGCCGACGCCGTGCCCGTGCCCCAGCAGGTACATGCGGCCGAGCAGCGCGCCCTTGAAGTCGAGCTGGTTGAGGCACATGTCGCCGCGCTGCCGTCTCTCCGTACCGGTGCAGGCCCTCGGCTCGCCGGAGAGTCTGATGCCGCCCTGCATCATCTGGAGGACGTACAGCCGCTGCCGGGAGTCGTCGAAGGCGAAGGACTGGAGGACGGTGGTCTGCCCGAGGGGCTTCTTCCAGTGCCATCGCTTCGACGGGACGGCCAAGTCGATGCGTTCGTCACTCGTGCTCGCACTCACGCTAGTCATGGCCATGACTCACGATAGCGAGCAAGGGCCCCACGGGTCAGGGGTGCGCAGCACCGCGCACGCAGCACGAGTGGCCACGCGCCCCACACCCCCGTCAGCCGAAGTCGCCGACTCCCGCGGGGCGCTGGGCCGCAGGACGCTCCGGCGCGGGGGCCCGGGCCGTGAGGGGTGCCGACGCGCGCTGCGGGCGCGGAAGCGGGGCGGAGACCTCTTCCTGCTTCGTTTCCGGCGGGAGGAAGCAGGGGGTCGTGACGCTGAGGATCATCCGGTCGTACGGGGGCTTCATCGCGCCGACCGACACGAAGAAGTTGGCGTCACCGCCCTCCGCGTACAGCAGGAGGTGACGCCGGTCGCCCTCGCGGTAGCGGCCTTGTCGACCGGCTTTCGCAGGTTGTCACCTATCGCGTCGGCGGCGCCTGCGGAGGCCCGCAGCTCCGACGGATCGACATTCGTGCTTCCACTTTCAGCCGTTCCGCTCCCCCGTGACGCATGCGAGCGGTCAGAGCAGCGGGGAGATCACCAGGGCGGAAGAGGGGGCACCCACCAGGCCGGGGAGGCCGTGGCGGATGCCCCGAATGCCGTGCTGCGGCAGCGTGCTAGAGGTTGCCGCGCTTCTCCTGCTCGCGCTCGATCGCCTCGAAGAGGGCCTTGAAGTTGCCCTTGCCGAAGCCCATCGAGCCGTGCCGCTCGATCATTTCGAAGAAGACGGTCGGCCGGTCCTGGACCGGCTTGGTGAAGATCTGGAGCAGGTAGCCGTCCTCGTCGCGGTCCACCAGGATCTTCAGCTCGCGCAGCGTCTCGACGGGCACGCGCGTCTCGCCCGCCCATTCGCCGAGCGTGTCGTAGTACGAGTCGGGGGTGTCCAGGAACTGGACACCGTTCGCCCGCATGGAGCGCACGCTCGCGACGATGTCGTTCGTGGCGAGCGCGATGTGCTGGACGCCGGCGCCGCCGTAGAACTCCAGGTACTCGTCGATCTGCGACTTCTTCTTCGCGATGGCGGGCTCGTTGATCGGGAACTTCACCTTCAGGGTGCCGTCCGCGACGACCTTCGACATGAGGGCGGAGTACTCGGTGGCGATGTCGTCGCCCACGAACTCCTTCATGTTGGTGAAGCCCATGACCTTGTTGTAGAAGGCCACCCACTCGTTCATCTTCCCGAGCTCGACGTTGCCGACGCAGTGGTCGATGGCCTGGAAGGTGCGCTTGGCCGGCGGCTCGACCATCGGGTGGGCGGCGACGAAGCCCGGCAGGTACGGGCCGTCGTAGCCGGAGCGCTCGACGAGGGTGTGGCGGGTCTTGCCGTACGTCGCGATCGCGGCCAGGACGACGACGCCGTGCTCGTCCTTGACCTCGTGCGGCTCCTCGATGCCGCGCGCGCCGTGCTCCACGGCGTAGGCGTACGCGGCGCGGGCATCCGGGACCTCGATGGCGAGGTCGACGACGCCGTCGCCGTGCTCGGCGACGTGGTCGGCGAGGAAGCGGCCCCGGTCGGTGGAGGGCTTGATGACGGAGGTGAGGACGAAGCGCGCGGCGCCGTTCGTCAGGACGTAGCTCGCGGTCTCACGGCTGCCGTTCTCCGGTCCGGAGTAGGCGACGAGCTTCATGCCGAAGGCGGTCGAGTAGTAGTGCGCGGCCTGCTTGGCGTTGCCGACGGCGAAGACGACCGCGTCCATTCCCTTGACCGGGAAGGGATCGGCCTCGCGCGCGGTGCTGGGGGTGGTGTGCTGCGTGGTCTCAGTCATGGCGGCAGGCTCTCTCCGTATCGCAAGCTGCGCAACAGTTCTCCGAAACGCTGGGCAATCTGCTCACCAACTTGCCAGAATGACCGGGCGATCTGTACAGGATGACCAGGCTCAGCACGAGGTGTCGGGAAGCGGGGCGGCCCATGTCCACGGACGGTATCGACGAACTCGACGGCCGGCTCGTCGTGCTGCTGGCGCGCGAGCCCCGGATCGGGATGCTGGAGGCGTCGCGCCGCCTGGGGGTGGCGCGCGGGACCGTGCAGGCACGGATGGACCGGCTTCAGTCCAACGGAGTCATCCGCGGGTTCGGTCCGGACGTCGATCCGGCCGCGCTGGGCTATCCGGTGACGGCGTTCGCGACGCTGGAGATCAAACAGGGGCAGGGCGCCGACGTACGGACGCACCTGGCGTCCGTACCGGAGGTGCTGGAGCTGCACACGACGACGGGGCACGGCGACATGCTCTGCCGCCTCGTCGCCCGCTCGAACGCCGATCTCCAGCGCGTGATCGACCGGGTGGTCGGGTTCGAGGGCATCGTGCGGGCCTCCACCGCGATCGTCATGGAGAACCCGGTGCCGCTGCGGATCATCCCGCTGGTGGAGCAGGCCGCGGCGGCCGGGCCCGCCTGACGGGGCCGGCCGGGACGGGCGGAGAGCCGGGGGCAGGCGCGCGCGGGGCGGGCAAGCAAAGGAATCGATGCAAAGAAGTGCTTGCAGAGACTTCTTTGCAAGCCTAGGGTGAAGGCATGCCCCAAGAGCCCGAGCAGCCCGGCACCCCCGCACCCGCACCCGCCGAACACCGGGAGCCCGGCTCCCGTGTGCTGGACGCCCGTTCGCTGCGCGGGCTCGCCCATCCCCTGCGCATCCAGCTGCTGAAGTCCCTGCGCCACGACGGACCCGCCACCGCCTCCCAACTGGCCCAGCGGCTCGGCGAGTCCAGCGGCGCCACCAGTTACCACCTGCGCCAGCTCGCCGCCCACGGCTTCGTCGAGGACGACCCGGAGCGCGGCAAGGGACGCGAGCGGTGGTGGAAGGCGGCGCAGGAAGGAACCACCTTCAGCAGGGAGCTGCACAACAGCCCGGATCCGGCCGTGCGCGGAGCCGCCGACCTCTTCATCCACGAGATCGCCAACATCCACACCCAGGAGGTCAGCACCTGGCTCGGCACCGCGCGCGAATGGCCCGAGGAGTGGGCCGGCAGCTCGGACCTGAGCGACTTCACGCTCCAGCTCACCCCCGAGCAGCTGAAGGAGCTGAACGAGAAGATGCACGCGCTCATCACCAGCTACCACGGGCTGTCCGACGAGGGCTCCGCCCAGGTCCGCCTGCACACCCACTCCTTCCCCCGCCGCCCCACGGACTGAGAGGAAACCGCCCGCCATGCACTCCGACACACACCTGCGGCTCCACCACCAGCGCGCCGCCGAACTGCGCGCCCGGGCCGCCGGGTACGCCCGCGTCCCCCGCCCCGCGCCGTCGCACCCCCTGCGCGCCCGCCTCGGCCGGACCATGGTCGAGCCGGGTCTGCGCCTCGCCCAGCAGTCCCCGGCCCGGCCTGCCCGTATCGCGTGAAGGCGCAGGGGCGGAAGAGACCCTTCGCGGCCGTCCTGGCCGCCAACACCGTCTCCACAGCGGGCACTTCGCTCACGATGATCGGCGTCCCGTGGTTCGTTCTCGACACCACGGGCAGCGCCGGCCGGGCCGGTGTCGTCGCCTTCTGCGCGACGCTGCCGGTCGTCGTCGCCGCGCTCGTCGGCGGCCCCTTCATCGACCGGATCGGCCGCCGCCGGGTCTCCGTCGCCTCCGACCTGGTGTGCGGCCTCGCCGTCGGCGCGATCCCGCTGCTGCACTGGGCCGGCGCGCTGGAGTTCTGGATGCTGTGCGCGCTGATGGCGGCCGGCGGCTTCGCCCATACGCCCGGCACGACGGCCCGTTACGTCCTCCTCCCCGACCTCGCAGCCCACACCGGCACCACCCTCACCCGCGCCGCCGGCCTCTTCGAGGGCGTATCACGCGGGGCCCGCATGATCGGCGCCGCGCTCGCGGGCGTACTGATCGCGCTGCTCGGCGCCGAGGCGGTGCTGCTGCTCGACGCGGCGACGTTCGTGGTGTCGGCGCTGCTGGTCGCGGCCGGGGTGCGGGGCGTACGGGCGGCCGAGCCGCAGAAGGCGGCGCCGGTGTCCTTCGCGACGTACCGCACGGAACTGCGCGAGGGGTACGTCTTCCTCCTGCGCCGGCGGCTCCTGCTGGCCGTGGTCCTGATGGTGATGCTCACCAACGGCCTCGACCAGGGCTGGAGTTCGGTCCTCCTGCCCGTCCACGCCCAGGGCGACCCGGGCGGCGCGGCCGTCCTGGGCATGCTCGCCGCGGTCTTCGGCGGGGCGGCGCTGCTCGGCGCCCTGCTCTACGGGGCGGTCGGCGAGCGCTTCCCGCGCCGGGTGGTCTTCACCGTCGCGTTCCTGCTCTGCGGGCTGCCGCGCTTCGCCGTCGCCGCGCTGGTGGACGGGGCGGCGGCACTGGCCGTGACGCTGGCGGTCGGCGGTCTGGCCGCCGGGATGCTCAACCCGATCCTGACGACGGTGACGTACGAACGCGTCCCGCAGGAGCTGCGCAGCCGCGTCGGCGGCGTGTCCACGGCCGGCTGCGAGCTGACCATGCCGCTGGGCGGCCTCGCGGCGGGGCTGCTGGTCGAGGAGGCGGGGCTCGTGACGGCGCTGCTGGTGTTCGGCGGGGCGTACTTCCTGGCGACGCTGAGCCCGGTGGTCTTCCCGTCCTGGCGGACGATGGACGACGTACCGCCCGTACAGCCGCCTGCTAGCAGCTCGGAACCTTCCCGCTCCTCTTCTCCAGCGCCACCAGCGCCCGCACCGCGTCCTTCAGCGTCGTGACGGGCACCAGGCGCAGCCCTTCGGGCTTCTCCGCCCGGGCCTGCGAGCACTCCTCCTCCGGTACGAGGAAGACCGTCGCCCCGTCGCGCCGGGCCGCCTGCGTCTTGAGCGGTACGCCGCCGACCGGGCCCACCTTGCCGTCGGAGGTGATCGTGCCCGTACCGGCGATGGTGCGGCCGCCGGTGAGGTCGCCGCCCGAGCCGTCGCCGTCCAGCTTGTCGACGATGCCGAGGGAGAAGAGCAGCCCGGCGCTGGGGCCGCCGATGTCGGCGAGGTTGAGGTCCACCTTCACCTGGTCGGGGCTCTTGCCGAGGTAGTCGAGCGCCGCGTCGACGGCGGTCTCCTGCGACTGCTCCATCTCCGCGACGTTGTGCTTCTCGACCTCGGCGTCGGTGTCGCCGGACGGGTAGACCGCGTCCTTGGGCATGACGGCCCGGTCGGTCCTGAACCACGCGTCGACGACCTGTCCCAGGTCGATGTCGACGGACGGCCCCGTCGCCACGATCGTCGTCATCCGCAGCTCTCCGGCGGTCTCGCGCACCGGCGCGCCGGTGATGGTGATCACCGGTTCGCCCTTGTCCGCCCCGAGCACGTTCGCGGTGCTGCCGGGCTGCGCGAGGACGTACGGCAGCGGCGCGAAGGCGGCCACGGCGAAGAGCGCGAGCGCGGGGGCCCCGCAAAGGGCGAGGACACGGGGACGGGAGAGACGTGAGAGCACGTCCCCAATCTAGTGGGCGCGCGCCCCTCTCCCCCGTGCACCCCTCGCACCCCTCGCACCGCTTCGCGGACTCCGGGCCGCCGGGCGGCCCCCTCACCTCAGCGCGTCGGCGACCTCACGGGCGGCGTCGACCACGCGCGGCCCCACCCGTTCGGGAACGGAGTCGGCGAGCATGACGACGCCGACGCTGCCCTCGAGGCCGGTGATGCCGACCAGGGGCGCCGCCGCGCCACTGGCACCGGCCTCCAGTTCGCCGTGGGTGAGGGTGAAGCCGCCGTCCCCCAGGGCGCCCTGGCGGGCGGCGAGTATGGCCCGGCCGGCCGCCCCCCGGTCGAGGGGGTGACGGAACCCCGTGCGGTACGCCACGTGGTAGTCGGTCCACGTCGGCTCGACGACCGCGACCGCGAGGGCCTCGGCGCCGTCGACCAGCGTCAGGTGCGCCGTGGCCCCTATGTCCTCGGCGAGGGAGCGCAGCGCGGGCAGCGCGGCTTCCCGTACGAGCGGATGGACCTGCCGGCCCAGGCGGAGCACGCCGAGGCCGACGCGGGCGCGGCCGCCCAGGTCGCGGCGTATCAGCGCGTGCTGCTCGAGGGTGGCGAGCAGGCGGTAGACGACCGTGCGGTTCACCCCGAGTTTGTTGGACAACTCGGTGACGGTCAGCCCGTGGTCGGTGTCGGCAAGCAGTTTGAGGACACGTAGTCCCCGGTCGAGCGTCTGGGAAGTTTCCGCGGTCACGACGCCCACTCCTCTGTGGTGAGTGCGGCGGCTCTCCGACGGGTGCGCCGCCGGTCCCGTCGACGTCGCGCGCAGAGGCCGCCGGCAGGCCATGGCACCGGCTGCGCTCCGCGGCGGCTCTGCCACGGGGCGTATGCGTTGCGGGAAAGGTAGCGATCGACTCCGCTCAGCGGAAGGCCTCGTCCAGAATCCGGGCGCGTGAGGGCACTTGATCCGCATTCGACCGAATCCGTGTTCTTCCCCGGCCGACGGGTCCCGCCCCTCGGAACGGACAGGGCCCGGAGAAGCGTCTCCGGGCCCTGTGCGTCACCTCCCGGCAGGCGTCACCGCATGCGGGTGGCCCACTCCTGGACCTTCTTGATGCGGTCCTGGAGCTGCCCGGCCGTGGCCTCGGCGCTCGGCGGACCGCCGCAGACCCTGCGCAGCTCGGTGTGGATGACGCCGTGCGGCTTGCCGCTCTGGTGGACGTACGCGCCGACCATCGTGTTGAGCGACTTGCGCAGCTCCAGCAGCTGTTTGTGCGTCACCACGGGACGCGCCTCGGCCGGCTTTTCCAGCAGGTCGGCCTCCGCGGCCGGCTTCTGACGGCTGTGCGCGATCTGCCGGGTCTGCCGCTTCTGGAGGAGGAGCTGCACCTGGTCGGGCTCCAGCAGCCCGGGGATGCCGAGGTAGTCCTGCTCCTCCTCGCTCCCCGGGTGGGCCTGCATGCCGAACTCGGCGCCGTCGTACAGCACCCGGTCGAAGACGGCGTCGGACTCCAGGGCCTCGAAGGGCAGCTGCTCCTCGGTCTCCTCGTCCTCCAGTTTCTCGGCGTCGGCGAGGAGCTTGTCCTCCTCGGCGAACGGGTTCTCGTCCTCGCCGCCCTTCTTGGGCTTGTCGAGGACGTGGTCCCGCTCGACCTCCATCTCGTTGGCGAATTCGAGGAGCATCGGAATCGTGGGAACGAACACGGACGCGGTCTCGCCGCGCCTGCGCGATCGTACGAAGCGCCCGACGGCCTGGGCGAAGAAGAGCGGCGTGGAGATCGTCGTCGCGTACACGCCGACCGCCAGACGCGGTACGTCGACGCCTTCCGACACCATGCGGACCGCGACCATCCAGCGGGACTCGTCCGCGCTGAACTGGTCGATCTTCTTCGAGGCGGCCTTCTCGTCGGACAGGACGACGGTCGGCCGGTCGCCGGTGATCCTCTTCAGGATCTTGGCGTACTCGCGGGCGCTTTCCTGGTCGGTGGCGATGACGAGCCCGCCGGCGTCCGGAATGCCCTTGCGCACCTCGGTCAGCCGCTTGTCGGCGGACGCGAGGACGTTCGGGATCCACTCCCCCGTCGGCGAGAGCGCGGTGCGCCAGGCCTGCCCGATGGCGTCCCTGGTCATCGGCTCGCCGAGCCGGGCGGCGATCTCGTCACCGGCCTTGGTGCGCCAGCGCATGTTGCCGCTGTAGGAGAGGAAGATGACGGGCCGGACGACACCGTCGGCCAGGGCGTTGCCGTAGCCGTAGGTGTAGTCGGCGGAGGACCGCCTGATGCCGTCGTTGCCTTCCTCGTACGCGACGAAGGGGATGGGGTTGGTGTCCGACCGGAAGGGCGTGCCGGTCAGGGCGAGACGCCGGGTCGCCGGGTCGAACGCCTCCTGGCAGGCCTCGCCCCAGGACTTCGAGTCGCCGGCGTGGTGGATCTCGTCGAGGATCACCAGCGTCTTGCGCTGCTCGCAGCGGTTGCGGTGCAGCATGGGGCGTACGCCGACACCGGCGTAGGTGACGGCGACCCCGTGGTACTCCTTGCTGAGCGGACCGGCGCTGTAGTCGGGGTCGAGTTTGATGCCTATCCGGGCGGCGGCCTCCGCCCACTGCTTCTTGAGGTGCTCGGTCGGCGCGACCACCGTGATCTGCTGCACGACGTGGTGGTGCAGCAGCCACGAGGCGAGCGTCAGCGCGAAGGTCGTCTTGCCCGCGCCGGGGGTGGCGACCGCGAGGAAGTCGCGCGGCTGGTCCTGGATGTACTTCTCCAACGCCCCCTGCTGCCAGGCGCGCAGCTTGTTGGCGGTGCCCCAGGGGGCGCGGCCGGGGAAGGCGGGTGAGAGGTGGTGGGAGGCGGTAGTAGTCACGGTCTCCGGTTCGGGGCGCTCGGGTACGTGGCGGGACGGTCGCCGAAGGGTCGTACGACAACCGGGCCACCTTACCGGCGGGCCGCCCGGCCTCATGTATGGACGTCGCCGCACCACCCGCCGTTGGGACCCACCTCACACGAGCGCACGAAGTCTTTCCCCGGCGGCCGGCGGTTCACGCGTCCCGTGTCCGCAGCCTGGTCGCCACCCACGCCCCCGCCAGGGCCACCCCCGCCATCGGCAGGAACACCGCCGCGAAGGCCGCCGGGTGGGAGGCGGAGGCGGTGGAGGCCGCGGTGTGGGCGGAGCCCACCGCGCCGCCGCCCAGCGCCGCGAAGACCGCGCCGCCGATCGCGAGGAGCATGACGTTGGAGAGGCCGTCGGAGATCTGGAGGGCGGCGGAGTTGGCACCCGCCTCCTCGGGGGCCGAGAGCTTGAGCAGGAGCACGCTGGTCGAGGCGATGACCGTGCCCATGCCGAAGCAGCCGACGCCCCAGGCGACCGCTACCACCCACACCGGGACGGCGGTGATCAGCACGCTGGGCGCGGTCGCGATCGCCGCGGCGACCAGGACCATGCCCCCGGACACCATCCGCTCCCGGTACGGCTCCATGCGCGGCCGCGACTGTACGTACGAACCGAGCGCCCACGTCGCGCCGCCGACCGCGAGCGAGAGCCCGGCCGTCGTCGGGGACAGCCCGCGCTGGGTGACCAGCATCAGCGGTACGAAGGACTCCGCCGCGATGAACGACCCGGCCGCGACGCCGCGCAGCAGCACCACCGAGGGCAGCCCGCGCGCCGCCCGGTAGGTGCCGCGCGGCAGCAGTCCGAGGACGGCCGGCACGAGCAGCGCGCCGCCCACCGCCGCCGGGAGCAGCGCGAGCCACCGCGCGCCCTGGACAGACGCGGCCTGACCGGCGTACTGGAGCAGCCCGGCGCCCAGCGAGATGCCGAGCGCGAGGCGGATCCGGCGGCGGTCGAAGGCCGGGGCGGGGCCGCCCGCCCCGGCGGGGCCGGCCGCCGTGCGGCGTATCGCGGGCAGGGCGAGCGCGAGCGGGAAGACGACCAGGACGGGGATGCCGACGAAGACCCAGCGCCAGCCGAGGTGCTCGGTGACCGTCCCGGACACGAGCGGACCCACCACGGAGGGCACGACCCAGCTCGCGGCGAACGCGGCCAGGATCGCGGGCTGGAGCCGCGCCGGGTAGGCGCGGCTGACGACGACGTACAGGGCGACGATCACGAGTCCGCCGCCGAGCCCCTGGACCGCCCGTCCGAGGATGAACAGCCACATCGCGTCCGCCGTGCCGGAGAGCAGCAGTCCGGCGGCGAAGGCGCTGATGCCGGTGGCGAGGGGGGCGAGGGGGCCGCTGCGGTCGGCCCACTGGCCGGACAGCACCATGGCGAAGAGGCTGGTGGTGAAGTAGGAGGAGAAGGCGAAGGCGTAGAGGGAGACGCCGTTCAGCTCGCGGGCGGCGACGGGCATGGCCGTGCCGACGGCGGTCGCCTCGAAGGCGATCAGCAGGACGACGGCGATGATGCCGATGCTGAGCGCGCGGTGGGCTCTGCCGAGAACACCGCTCCGGTCGGCGGTGGGTACGCCGGGGATCCCGGCGGCTTCGGGCGCGACCTCGGCGTCGCGCGGTTCCAGGGCGGTCATTCGCTCAGAGTAAGGGGCGTACCGGCGCATGAACCCTGTCGTCGGGGCGGTCCGCGCTCGGCCTTTGGTCGTACGTCCGCCGCCCCGGCCCGGGACCGGCCGGCCCTACACCGGCAGCACGCACACCGGAACCGGCGCCGTCAGCACCGCGCCCGCCGGCCCGTGCCCCGGTCCACGCGGAACGCGGCGACCGTGCCGGACTTCTGGTTGGCGGCGAACAGCAGCGTGCCGGACGGGTCGAGCGTGATGTGCCGGGGGTACGAGCCGCCGGACGGCGTGGCGGACAGCGGCCGCAGCGCCGCGCCGCCTCGCTCGACGGCGAAGGCGGCGACGCTGTCGTGGCCCCGGTTGGAGACGTACACGAACCGTCCGTCGGGCGAGACCAGCACCCCCGCCGGGTAGTTGCGCCCGGTGAGCCCGGCGCCGGGCGGGAGCGTCGGCTGGGGGGTGCCGGGGGTCAGGGTCCCGGTGCGCCGTTCGTAGCCGCACACGACCAGCGTGCTGTCCAGTTCGTTGGCGACGTACGCGTGCCGGCCGGAGGGGTGGAAGGCGAGGTGTCTCGGCCCGGCGCCCGGCCTCATCGCGGCGCGTCCCCGCTCCTCCAGGCGGCCGGTGCGCGGGTCGAGCCGGTAGGTGTGGACGGAGTCCGTGCCCAGGTCGACGGCGACGACGTACCGTCCGCCGGGATCGGTGACCACCATGTGCGCGTGCGGGCCCTCCTGCCGCTCGGGATCGGGCCCGGACCCGGTGTGCTGTACGACGTCGGTGGCTTCCCCCAGCACGCCGCCGCGCCCGACGGGGTGCACGCAGACGCTGCCGCCGGTGTAGTTCGCGGTCAGCAGGAACCGCCCGCCGGGATGCACGGAGAGGTGGCAGGGGTCGGCGCCGCCGGTGGCGCGGGCGCGCCCCAGCACCTCGGGCGCCCCGGCCCCGACGCGCACGGCGGTGACGGCGCCCTCGGCGCGCTCGTCGACGGCGTAGAGGGTGCGGCGGTCGGGCGAGAGCGCGAGGAAGGAAGGATTCTGCACGCCCGCGAGCACCCCGGTGGAGGCCAGCTCTCCACTGCGCGGCCGGTAGGAGGCGAGCCCGATGCCGGTGCCGCCGCCGGGCTGGGTGGTGTACGTACCGAGGTAGGCGCGACGCGACGCCCGGGCGGCCTGCGCGCTTCCGGGCACCGCCAGCGCGGCGGCACCGGCACCGGCCAGCACGCCGAACCGCCGCCGGGTCATGCCCGTGCCGGTGTCCGCGCCCGCACCCGTCGCCGTACGCACGTCGCTCATGGCAGCCCTCACGCTCTCAGCTCGCCGGTCGTTCTTCGTCAGCCGTGCAGCAGTCGCGGTCGATGGTGTCCCGCACCACCGCGCGGAGGCAAGGCCCGCGCACACCCGTTCGCACGCCGCCCTCCGGCCGCGACGGCGCTCATGGCGCCACCTTGCCCTCGTGCAGTCGCGCGAGGATCTCCCCGACCGTCTCCTCCGGGGTCTGCCGGGCGGTGTCCAGCCACAGCCCGGTCCGCTCCGTCTCCTCGCGCAGCACCCGGTCCAGCTCCTCCACGGTCCAGCCCGCCCCGTAGCCGGTCTTCGCCCGCCCCGCCTCCCGGGCGGCCACCGCCTCCCGGCCGGGGGCGAGCACCACGACGTACAGGGGGCGGGTGCGGACGAGCCGGACGTACACCGCCAGTTCCTCGCCCACCACCACGTCCTGCACGACCGCGGTCCAGCCGCTGCGCGCGTACTCGTCGGCGACGGAGGCCGACAGCCGGTGGCGCAGCCGGAGCTGGGCCAGGGCCTCCTCGCCCGCCCCGGGCAGCATCTCCTCGCGCCCTGAGACGATCATCCGGCGGAAGACGTCGCCGCGCACGTGGGCGGCGCGCGGCAGGCGCTCGGCGAGCGCCTGCGCGACGGTGGACTTGCCCGCGGCCATGACGCCGGTGACCAGGATGACGGCGGGGCCGGGTGCTTCGTCCACGGACCGGCCCTGGTGACGGGGCGTCCGGGCGCCACCGGGAAGAACGCGGCTCACCCGGCCCGCCCGGCTACGTACCGGGAACGGCGACCGCCGCCTGGGGGCGGATCGGCAGGCGGTTGACCGGGCGGCCCGTGGCCGCCCGGACCGCCGAGGCGATCGCCGCCGGGGACGTGACCACCGGGACCGCGCTGACCGGCTTCGCGCCGAAGGGGGCGACCACGTCCCGCTCCTCCACCAGCTTGACGATGCGGATGTCCGGGGTGTCCAGGGACGTCGGGAGCGCGTAGTGGGTGAGGTCGGGGTGGCGGACCAGGCCCCGCGGGGTGCGGAGGTTCTCCGTCAGGGCCGCGCCCACGCCCTGCGTGACGCCCGCCTCGATGCGGGTGGCCAGCTGGGCCGGGTTGAGGACGCGGCCCACGTCCTGGGCCACCGCCATCTCCACCACCCGGACCGAGCCCAGCTCGATGTCCACGTCCACGGTCGCGCGGATCGCGCAGAAGGCCAGCCCCACGAAGGCGTCGCCCTGGCCCGTGTCGTCGAGCGGTTCGGTGGGGTGGGGGCGGCACTGGGCCGTGGCCCAGAGCTCCTTGCCCTCCATCGCCTCCGCCACCGTGGTGGAGAGGACCCCGTCGTACGAGGTGATCTTGCCGTCGGCGATCTGCAGCAGCTCGGTCGACATGCCGAACTGGTGGGCCAGCGGCTGGAGGAGCTGTGTGCGGACCATCTTCGCCGCGCGCTCCACCGCCCCGCCCGACACCCACGTGTGGCGGCCGTGCGTCGCCGGGCCCGCCGGGGGCTGGTCCGTGTCGACCGACGCCACGTGGACCTCTTCGACGCCGAGGACCTCCTGGACGATCTGGCGCGCGAGCGTGGTGAAGCCCTGGCCGGTCTCGACCGCCGCGCAGATGACCGTGGCCACGCCGTCGTGGACCTTCACCGTCGCGGTGGAGACCTCGTCGGCGCCCTCCGCGCCCAGCATGTGCACCATGCCGACCGCGTAGCCGACCCCGCGGCGTACGGCGGCGGGGTCTCCCGCGCCCTCCGGGCCGCCCGGCAGCAGCCACTCGCCCCGGGGGGTGTCCTTGGGCAGCGCGGGCAGCGGGCAGTCCCGTACGGCGCGCAGGAGTTCGGCCACGGGGGCCGGGCAGGTCACCGTCTGGCCGGTGGGCAGCAGGTCACCGGTGGCCAGCACGTTGCGCAGGCGCAGCTCCGCCGGGTCGATGCCCAGCTTCGCCGCGAGCTTGTCCATCTGGCCCTCGTACGCCGCGCACACCTGGAGGGCGCCCTCACCGCGGACGTGGCCGGACGGGGGGTTGTTCGTACGGACCGCCCAGCCCTCGATGAAGGCGTGCGGCACGACGTACGGGCCGCAGGCGAAGGCCACTGCCGCCGCGAGGGATTCGGAGGAGGCGTCGGCGTACGCGCCCGCGTCCAGGAGGATCTGGGCCTCCACCTTGACCAGGCGGCCCTCGGCGTCCGCGTGGTGGCGATAGCGCAGGAGGGTCGGGTGGCGGTGGGCGTGGCCGAGGAAGGACTCCTCGCGGGTGGCGGCCAGCTTGACCGGACAGCCGGTCTTGAGGGCGAGGAGGCCCAGCGGAATCTGGAAGCTGCCGTCCTCGCGGTCGCCGGTGGCGCCCGGGACGCCCGTGACGACGACCTTCACGCGCTCCTGCTCCAGGCCGAAGCAGGCGGCGGCGCGGTCGCGGTCGGTGTGCGGATCGGTGGACGCCGTGTAGATCTCCACGCCGCCGTCGGGGCGCGGGACGGCCAGTCCGGCCTCGGCCCCGATGGGCGCCGGGTCCTGGCGGCCGATGCGGTACAGGCCCTCCACGATCACCTCGCCCGTGACCTCCGGGTCGCCGAAGCTGAGGGGGATGTGACGGATGAGGTTGCCGTCGGGGTGGAGGGGGTCCGCCGCGAAGGCCTGTTCCGGGTCGGTGACCGGTTCGAGGAGCTCGTACTCGACCGCGATGGCCGCGGCGGCCAGACGGGCCGTGTCGGGGTGGTCGGCGGCCACCGCGGCGATCGCCTCGCCGTGGTGGCGGACGAGGCCGGAGGCGAAGACGGGGCGGTCGGCGACGCTGCGGCCGTGCGCGGAGTCGCCCGGCACGTCCTCGTGGGTGACCACGGCCCGTACGCCGGGCATCTCGGACGCGGCGGAGGTGTCGACCGAGACGATCCGGGCGTGGGCGTGCGGCGAGCGCAGCACAGCGGCCCAGAGCAGGCCCTCGGCCCACAGGTCGGCCGCGTACGGGAACGTGCCCTCCGTCTTCGCGCGCGCGTCGGCCGGTGGAAGGGAAGCGCCGATGCCGTGGGTGGGCGGCTCGGGCCGGGTGCCGTCGACCGCCGGTGCGCCGGTCGCGGTGGCCGCGTCGTTGCTCACGCCATGCCTCCGTCGTGCGGGTGCTCGTGCGGGTGGGGCTGCTGGACACTGCCCGCGCCGGGGGGCGCCTGGTGCGGGATGCGGGCTTCCTCGGCCGCGGCGGTCGCCTCGCGCTCGGCGACGACCTCGCGCACGGCTTCGAGCACGCCCCGGTAGCCCGAGCAGCGGCAGAGGTTGCCGCAGAGTGCCTGGCGGGTCTCCAGCTCGGTGGGGGCGTGGTTGCCCTCGAGCAGGTCGTGGACGGTCATGGCCATGCCGGGTACGCAGAAACCGCACTGGACCGCGCCACAGTTGGCGAGGGCCCGCTGGACGTCGGACGGCCGGCCGTCGGCGGCCAGGCCCTCGACCGTACGGACCTCGCTGCCGGCGGTGGTGGCGGCGGGGACGAGGCAGGAGGCGACGAGGCGGCCGTCGACCTGGACGGCGCAGGCGCCGCACTCGCCCTGGGAGCAGCCGTCCTTGGCGCCGGCGAGGCCGAGGCGCTCGCGCAGGACGTACAGGAGGGACTCGCCGATCCAGGCGTCGGTGACGGGGCGGTCCGCGCCGTTCACGTGCAGGACGTAGGAGGCGTGGGGGTGCTCGCTGTGGGCGTCTTCCGGGGAGGCGTCGGGCGCGGCTGCGGTACCGGGGTCGGCGGGGCCGTGCGGGTCCGCGGAGGCGCGCGGGTCGGTGCCTGCGGAGGCGTCCGGGGCGTCGGGGCCGGCGTCGTGCCGGGGCGTCTCCTCGGGTGCCGGACGTCCGGGTGCGGGGTTTCCTTCGGGGGGGTCGTGTTCGGCGCCCTGCGGGGAGTGCTCCGGCGCGTCCCCTTCCGCCCCCGCGGGTTCCGCGGCGGCGCCGGCCGCGTCCTCCTGCGGCGGGTGGGGCTCGAAGTCGTGCATCGGCCCGGGGGCCGCCCACGGGACGGGGGCTCCGCCCGGGAGCGTCGGTCCGGCGTCGGCGGTGTCCGCCCAGGGGGCCGGCGCCCCGCCCGGCAGGGTGGCCGAAGGGTGCGCGCCACCCCACTGGGACGCCAGCGCCGACATCGTGAACTCGCCCGACTCGTCCGGGAGTTCGCCGTCGGCCACCGGGACCGTCCACTGGCCCGTGAGTTCGGACGCGACCGGGGGCGTGGGCGCCGGGGCCGTGTCGAAGTTCCACTGGCCCGTGGCCCCCAGGTCGTGCGTGGGCACGCCCGTGGCCTCCGGTTCCGGCCACCGCATCTCGCCCGGCATCGACTGCGCGGCCCACGTGCCGGCCGCTCCCGGGTCCGCCGCCCCCGCGGCCTGCGGGGTGATGTGAGGCGGTACGTAGTCGTGTCCGGGCGCCGCCAGCGGGTCGCCGAAGTCCGTCATGCCCTCGGGCAGCTGCACGAACGCCGTGGCGTCCGCGTCGTACTCGCCGCCCTGCGGGATCGGCTGCCAGGTGCCGGGGTGCGGAGGTCCCTGCGTCCCCGGGTTCTCGTTCTCGCTCACGACAGTGCCCTCCCCAGCGCTCGTCGGGCCAGCGCGGCGACCGTGCGCCGCAGGTGCAGTACGGCGGGCGGCAGTGCGGCCGGTTCCGTCCCGTCCGCCGGCGGAGCCGGGTCCGGGATGCAGGCGGCCGCGACGTACTCGCCGAACGCGGCGCACGCCTCCGGCGCCAGCTTGCGGTCCGCGTCCCACTCGATCAGCGAGGCGATCCAGGCCTCCGCCTCCAGGGGCCGCAGCGGCATCGGCGCGATGGCGCCCACCGCGCACCGCACCTCGCGCCGCGCCGGGTCGAGGACCAGGGCGACGGACGCGGTCGCGCGGCCGGGGCCGGTGCGGCCGGTGGCCTTGAAGAAGACCTGCGGGGCGTGCAGCAGCGGTACGCGCACGAAGCCGATCAGCTCACCCGCGCCCAGCATGTCGCGGCCGGCGAGGAGGTGGGAGACGGGGGTCTCACGGCGTGCGCCGCCCGGCCCCGCGATCACCAGTGTCGCTTCCATCGCGGCCAGTACGGGCAGGGTGTCGCCGGTGGGCGCGGCGGTGACGATGTTGCCGCCGAGCGTTCCCGCGTTGCGGATCTGGGGCGGTCCCGCGGCGCGCGCGGCCGCAGCGAGCGCCGGGATGAGGGCCGCGAAGTCCGGCCGTCCCATCCGGGCGTGCGTGAGACCGGCGCCGAGCAGCGCGTTCCCGTCCTGGTACTGCCAGCCCCGGATCTCGCTGATCCGGCCGAGCCCGACCAGGGCCGCGGGCCGCAGCTGCCCGGAGTTCACGGATGCCATCAGGTCCGTACCGCCCGCGACGGGCACGGCGGCAGGCATGGCGGTGAGTGCCGCCACGGCCTCGTCGAGCGAGGCCGGGAGCGTCACGGACTGCGCCGCCCGCGGTGCGTGCGTGGTCAACCCAGCTGCCCCTTCCCGGTGTCCCGGCTGTCCCGTCTGTTGCGCCGTACGGTACGTGCTCACAGCCCGGACGAGGCAACTCTGGCACATCCCGCGAACCGTCCGACGCGAGGGTCCACTAGGAACCCCTCCTCCCCGACCAGGGCATTCGCCCGCTTTCGTACTCCATCGGCGGTGAGTGCGAATTGCCACTCTTCAGCGACTCTCATGCGACTTACGACGTATGCCGAGCCGGGACCCCAACGGTCCCAGGCCCGGCACAGTGCGGCACTCCTCTTGCCTCGCGGCTCACACGTTTGGGGGCGTCCCCTCGATCGGGCGTCCGAGAGCGGCGCTGTCGCCACCGGGAGCCGGGCGCTTCTGCCAGGGCAACGGGCCGCCCGGTGGCCGGTAATCGACCCCCAGTGCATCAAGCCGCCGGTAGTGCGCGGCCATTCGCGCCTCGAAACCGGCGAAGTCCCGCTCGGCGGGCGCCGGCAGGTCCGACCAGGCGACTTCGGCGAACGCGGCCAGGCGGGGGAACGTCTGGTAGTCGACGCGGCTCTGGTTCTCCGTCACCTCGGTCCAGACGTTGGCCTGGGTGCCCAGAATGTGCCGTGCCTCTTCGGGTGTGAGTTCGGTCGGTACGGGCTCGAAGCGGTAGACGTCCTCCAGGGTGCGTACGTACCCGATGGGCATCGGTTCGTCCGGGCCGCCGTGCTGGCGGTGGTCCAGGTACACCTGCTGCTCGGGGCACATGACGACGTCGTGGCCGGCCCGGGCGGCGGCGATCCCGCCCGCGTAGCCGCGCCAGGAGGAGACGGCGGCTCCCGGCGCGAGGCCGCCTTCGAGGATCTCGTCCCAGCCGATGAGACGGCGGCCGCGGGCGGTGAGCCAGGTGTCGAAGTGGCGGACGAACCAGGACTGGAGTCCGTCCTCGTCGGCCAGGCCGAGTTCCTTGATGCGGGCCTGGGCGGCCGGAGACCGCCTCCACTGGTCCTTCAGCGCCTCGTCGCCTCCCACGTGGACGAATGCGGAGGGGAAGAGGCCGAGGACTTCCTCGAATACGCCTTCGAAGAAGCGGAGGGTGTTGTCGGTGGGGGCGAGTACGTTCGGATTGATGCCCCAGGTGTCCCAGACGGAGAGGGTGGTGTCGATGACGTCCGTGTTGCCGAGTTCCGGATACGCGGCGATGGCCGCCTGCGAATGGCCCGGGATGTCGATCTCGGGGACGACGGTGATATGCCGCTGCGCCGCGTACGCGACGATCTCGCGGATGTCGTCCTGCGTGTAGTAACCGCCGTGCGGTGTCTCCGTCCACAGGCCGGAGGCCCGGTGGCCGTATTTGGTGCGCGGCCGCCACGCGCCGGTCTCCGTCAGTTTCGGGTGGCGCTCGATCTCGATGCGCCAGCCCTGGTCGTCGGTGAGGTGGAGGTGGAAGACGTTGAGCTTGTGCGCGGCGAGCAGGTCCAGGTAGCGCAGTACGCCGTCCTTGGGCATGAAGTGGCGTGCCACGTCGAGCATCAGGCCGCGCCAGGCGAAGCGCGGCCTGTCCTCGATGGCCACCATCGGTACGGACCACTGGCGGGCCGGGTCGACGGGCGCGCGCCGGAAGGCGTCCGGGCCGAGCAGCTGACGCAGTGTCTGGGCGCCCCAGAAGACGCCCGCCGGGCCGCCGCCCTCGATGAGGACGAGGTAGCCGTCGACGACCAGGCGGTAGCCCTCCGGACCGAGTTCCTGTCCGGTCTCGGGGTCGATCCGCAGCTCGATGCGGTTGCCGTCGCGGCCGGCGTCGGTGCCGTCCGCCAGCGGCAGCCCGGTGGCGGCGCCCACCGTGGCGCGCAGCCAGTGGGCGACGCCCTCGGTGCCGGGATGGGCGAACAGGGCGGTGTCGCGGCCCAGGGGGTAGTGGCCCTGGGCGGGGGGCGCCCAGGCAGCGGCTCCGGGAGCCGGTACCAGATCGAGCATGGCGTCAGTCCTTAACCGCTCCGCCCAGTCCCGAGACCAGGCGTCGCTGTACGAGTACGAAGAAGACGAGCACCGGGACGGTCATCACCGTCGAGGCTGCCATGATCCCTCCCCAGTCGTTCTCCTCCGGTTTGAAGAAGACCAGCAGTGCCATCGGAAGTGTCGACTGCGAGGTGTCACTGATGATGAAGGACTTCGCGAAGAGGAAGTCGTTCCAGGTCGAGATGAAGGAGAAGACGCTGGTCGCGACGAGCCCGGGGAAGACCAGCGGGAAAAGGATCTGCCACAGGAAACGGGAGCGGCTCGCTCCGTCGATGTACGCCGCCTCTTCCAGCGCCTCGGGAACGGCCTTCACGAATCCGCGCAGCATCCACACCGCGAAGGGCAGCGAGAAGGCGATGTGCGGCAGGATCAGCGAGCCGAGCGTGTTGAGCTGCCCGAAGTCCCTCATCAGGAAGAAGAGAGGGATCGTCAGTGCTTCGATCGGCACCATCTGGGCGACCAGGAACATGATCAGGAGGGTGGTGCGGAACTTGAAGCGGAAGCGGGTGACCGCTGTCGCCGCGAGAAAGGCGATCAGCGCGGAGGCGATCACGACCACCGATGCGACCAGCAGGCTGTTGAGGAAATAACGGCCGAATTCCTGCTGTTCGAAGACGCGCCGGAACGAGTCGAGGGAGGGAGAGAGCGTCCACGGTCTGGCCTCCGTCGACTGGATCTCGCCCGCCGGTTTGAAGGCGGAAAGCACCATCCAGTAGAGGGGGAAGGCGACGGCCAGCGCGATCAGCAGCGCGGACGCCTCTGCGGCGAGGCGCCAGGGGCGGCGTACGAGACTCACAGTTCTTCTCCCTGACGTCGCAGCAGCCGCAGGTACACGAGCGTGACCGCGAGCAGGATCAGCAGCATGACGACGCCGATCGCCGAGCCCAGGCTGTACTGCGAGGACGCGAAGGCCTTCTGGTAGGCGTAGACGTTGAGGACGAGGTTCTGGCCGGCGATGCCGCCGCCGTTGGTCATGACGTAGATCTGGGTGAAGATCTTGAAGTCCCAGATCACCGACTGGATGGTGACGACCACCAGGATCGGCCGCAGCATCGGCGCCATGACCGACCGCCAGATCCGCCACTGGGACGCCCCGTCGAGGGACGCCGCCTCCAGTACCTCCGCCGGGATCGCCCTGATGCCCGCGTAGACGGTCACCATCACGAACGGGAACGAGCACCAGACCACTTCGAGGAGTACGAGCGTGAAGGCGCTGTAGCGTCCGTACGTCCACGAGTGGTCGCCGAGCCCCAGCACCTTGTTGACGGGCCCGAAGTCCGGGTCGAAGAGAAACACCCAGACGGTGGATCCGGTGATCGCCGGGGTCGCCCACGCACCGAGTGCGGCCATCATCAGCGCGAGGCGCGGCACGGCCCGTACGCGCGTCAGCAGCACGGCCAGCGCGCAGCCGAGGGAGAGTGTCGCGAGGACGCAGGCGGCCGCGAAGACGACGGTCGCGAGGAGCACCTGCCAGAACTGCGGGTCGCCGAAGAGCGTGGTGTAGTTCCCCAGGCCCTTGAAGGAGGTCGGCTCACCGCCGCTGACCTGCGCCTGCGTGTACTCCAGGAAGGAGATCAGGCCGAGCTGGTAGATCGGGTAGACGAGCAGGCCGCCCAGGACGACCAGAGCAGGCGCGAGGTAGAGCCACGGCGTCCAACCGCTGCCGCGTCGTGCGATCGCGCTCATACCGCTCAACCCGCCGCTCCGAACGCGTCGTTCATCTTCTTCGCCGCGTCGCCGGAGGCCGCCGTCACGTCCTTGCGGCCGCTGACGATCTCCTGGAACATCGTCGGCAGGACCAGCGAGGAGTCGATCTGCGCCCAGCCCGGCGAGGCCGGGGCCGCCTTGGCGCCCGCCGCGAGCGTCTCGATGAAGGGCTCGACGAACGGCTCCTTCTTCGCCGCCGTCTCGCGCACGTCGGTGTACGTCGGCAGGAAGCCCATCGCGTCGAAGAGCTCGCCCTGCGCCTTCTTCCCGGCCAGCCGCTTCATCAGGTCGACGGCGAGCGTGCGGTGCGAACTGCTCTTCAGTACGCCGAGGTTGTTGCCGCCCGCGAACGCCGGCGCGATCTCTCCCGCCTTCACGCCGGGCAGCGGCACCACCGCGTACTTGCCCTTCACCTTGCCCGCCTCGACGGCGGCGTGGCTGAAGTCGCCGCCGATCGCCATGCCCGCCTTGCCGGACGCGAAGGCGGTGACGGTGTCGTTGCCGCCCATCTCGGCGCACTTGGCGGCCGGGCAGTTGTCGGGGCCGAAGAGGGAGGTGTACGCCTTGATGCCCTTCCGGGCCGCGGGGCTGTCGATGGCGGAGGTGTACGTTCCGCCGCTCTCCTCGGCGAGTTCGCCGCCGTTGGCCCAGATGAAGGGCATCGCGCCGTACGTGTAGGCGCCGCCGACCGCGAGCCCGTACAGCTCCGGCTTCGCCTTGCGGATCCTCTTTGCGGCGGTGACGAGTTCGGCCTGCGACTTCGGCGGCTTCAGTCCCAGCTCCTCGAAGACGTCGGTGCGGTAGTACAGCGCGCGTACGCCGACGAAGAACGGGGCGCCGTACACCTTTCCGCCGACCGAAACCGACTGCTTGGCGGCCGGGTCGGTGTCCTTGGTCTCGGCCCAGGCGCCGAACTCCTCGGTGATGTCGGCGAGTCCGCCGTCCTTGACGTAGCCGGCGGTGTCGGTGTTGCCGTACTCGATGAGGTCGGGGGCGCTCTCCGGGTCGTTGAAGGCGGCCTTGATCTTCTGGGCGCGGGTCTCGACCGGTATGTACTCGACCTCGACCTCGGCGTCCTTGTGCTGCGCGCGGAAGGCGTCGACGGCCCGGTCGACGACGTTCTGCTTGGGCGCGTTGCCGACCTCCTGGAAGAGCCAGACACGCAGCGTGCCGCTCTTCTCGTCCTTCTTCGCGCTGTTGTCGGAGGTCTGCGGGGCGCAGGCGGTGGCGGTCAGGCCGGCCAGCACGAGTGCGGCTGCCGGCGCGGCGATTCGGGCGGAGAACTTCATCCGGGACTCCTGTGAGTCGGCATTGCAACATGCGCAACGTCGGTTTCGCACTGCACAACAGGCAGGAGGCTAAAGGGAGCCCCGCAGGGCCGACAAGAGGTCTGAACCACTTGGGTGCCGTCTCCACCACCTTGTGACCGGCGCGAGCACTCCGCGCAACGCGGACGGCCCCCGCGGCGCGCCGATGCGCACCACGGGGGCCGTGCCCTTGTTCTGCTGTTCCGCCTGCCGCTGCCGGCGTACTACTTCTTTCCGCTGTTGTCCTTGCCGCCCTTGTCCTTGCCGCCGCCCGCGCCGAGATCCTCGAAGATCTCCTTGCACATGGGGCAGACCGGATACTTCTTCGGGTCACGGCCCGGGACCCAGACCTTGCCGCAGAGCGCCACGACGGGCGTACCGTCGAGTGCGCTCGCCATGATCTTGTCCTTCTGGACGTAATGGGCGTACCGCTCGTGGTCTCCGTCGCCGCGCGAGGTCTGCGGCGTCGGCTCGACGAGGGTCCCCGTACCTGCCCCGCGCTCGGGCTCGGGCTCAAGAGTGCTCATGGCGTCCAAGGGTACCCACGCGCGCGGATTCCCGGGAGCTTCGGCGGGCCGCCGGACGCGGCGCGAGTCCCGGCGCCGCCACCCCGGCGTCCGCCACCCGCGGCTGAGGAACGCGCTCCCGGTGACCGTGCGCTCCCCGGTCCCGGCCCGCGGGGCGCACCCGCCGGCGGAGCGCTTCTCCCGGCCCGGGCGGCCGGGGCCGGGGCCGGACGGGTCAGTTGAGCGAGGGGTCGTCCGGGTACGTCGCCATCATCGCGAGCCTGCTGCGCTGTCTGCGCAGTACGGCCCGCCAGAGGCCCTCCGGCTCCGGCGACGACACGTCGCCGGGCTCCGACTCCACGACGTACCAGGCCCCGGTCCCGAGTTCCTCCTCCAGCTGCCCGGGACCCCACCCCGAGTAACCGGCGAAGATGCGCAGCGAGCCGAGCGCCGCCGCGAGGAGCTCCGGCGGGGCCTCCAGGTCGACCAGTCCGATCGCGCCGTGCACCCGCCGCCAGCCGAGCGGGCCCTCGTCACCGGGGATCACCGCGACGCCGAGCGCGGAGTCGAGGGAGACCGGGCCGCCCTGGAAGACGACGCCCGGTTCACCCGCCAGGGGCGCCCAGGGCAGCAGGATGTCGCCGACGCCCACCGGCGTCGGGCGGTTGAGGACCACGCCGAGCGAGCCCTCCTCGTCGTGGTCGAGGAGAAGCACCACCGCGCGGTCGAAATTCGGGTCCGCCAGGGCCGGGCTGGCCACCAGCAGCCGCCCTGTGAGAGAGGACACCTCCGTCATGGCAGACATGATCCCGCACATTGGCCCTCCGGGGGGAGCGGACGGCACTGCGCACGCGTGCGCAGCTCAGGGCGTACGGCGGCAGCGGGAGCGCGCACCGGCGGAACGTCACCCTCCGCAGAGACCGCTGTGCGGAGCGTGTTGTGTCTGATTCATGACATGCGAGCACCCCCCTTGGCCTTATGGCACAGGGGTAGTCGCCCCTTACTCTTTTCTCTGGCCACCTGTCCGACAACACCGGAACGCGAGATCCATGACCGGCACTGAAGATGTACTGCTCGTCCACGGCGGCACCCCGCTCGAGGGCGAGATCCGCGTCCGCGGCGCGAAGAACCTGGTGCCGAAGGCGATGGTCGCCGCGCTCCTCGGCAGCGGTCCGAGCCGGCTGCGCAACGTGCCCGACATCCGCGACGTGCGTGTCGTACGCGGACTGCTCCAGCTGCACGGCGTGACGGTCCGCCCCGGCGAGGAACCGGGCGAGCTGATCCTCGACCCGTCCCACGTCGAGTCCGCCAACGTCGCCGACATCGACGCGCACGCGGGATCCTCGCGCATCCCGATCCTCTTCTGCGGCCCGCTGCTGCACCGGCTCGGCCACGCCTTCATCCCGGGCCTGGGCGGCTGCGACATCGGCGGCCGGCCGATCGACTTCCACTTCGAGGTGCTCCGCCAGTTCGGCGCGACGATCGAGAAGCGGGCGGACGGCCAGTACCTGGAGGCCCCGCAGCGGCTGCGCGGCTGCAAGATCCGGCTGCCGTACCCGTCGGTCGGCTCGACGGAACAGGTGCTGCTGACGGCCGTGCTGGCCGAGGGCGTCACCGAGCTGTCGAACGCCGCCGTGGAGCCGGAGATCGAGGACCTCATCTGCGTCCTGCAGAAGATGGGCGCGATCATCTCCATGGACACCGACCGGACCATCCGGATCACCGGTGTCGACTCGCTCGACGGCTACACCCACCGCGCGCTCCCGGACCGCTTGGAGGCGGCCTCCTGGGCGTCCGCGGCGCTCGCCACCGAGGGCAACATCTACGTGCGCGGCGCGCAGCAGCGCTCGATGATGACCTTCCTCAACACGTACCGGAAGGTCGGCGGCGCCTTCGAGATCGACGACGCGGGCATCCGCTTCTGGCACCCGGGCGGCCCGCTCAACGCGATCGCCCTGGAGACCGACGTGCACCCCGGCTTCCAGACCGACTGGCAGCAGCCGCTGGTCGTCGCCCTGACGCAGGCGTCGGGCCTGTCCATCGTCCACGAGACGGTGTACGAGTCGCGCCTGGGCTTCACGTCCGCGCTGAACCAGATGGGCGCGCACATCCAGCTCTACCGCGAGTGCCTGGGCGGCTCGGACTGCCGCTTCGGCCAGCGCAACTTCCTGCACTCGGCGGTCGTCAGCGGCCCGACGAAGCTCCAGGGCGCGGATCTGGTCATCCCCGACCTGCGCGGCGGCTTCTCTTACCTGATCGCGGCCCTCGCGGCCCAGGGCACGTCCCGGGTCCACGGCATCGACCTGATCAACCGCGGCTACGAGAACTTCATGGACAAGCTCGTCGAGCTCGGCGCGAAGGTCGAGCTGCCGGGCGGCGCGCTCGTCTGAGGATCTGCCGAAAGTTTGCGTCACGCCGAAGGGGCGGCCACCCGGATCATCCGGGTGGCCGCCCCTTCGGCCGTGCTCAGTCCTGTCCGGCGGAGACCGAGGTGCTCTTCGACGCCCGGCCGTCCGTGCCGGCCTGGCCCGGGGCCGATCCGATGCTGGCGGCGAGCGTCGCCGTCAGGAGCGCGGCACCCACCAGAAGGAGGGAACGGCTCGGTCGGGCCGGGTTCGATGCGCGCACGGGTGCTCCTGGGTCAGGGGGTCGTGGTGTCGGCGAAGCCGTTCCTCACCACTTTCCCGGGACGTAAACCACCCGACCGGGAATGCGTCCGAAATGTGCCGGAAATTCCTCGTCGACGGGCGCCTGGGTCCCGTTCCGCACCGTGGGCGGCGCCCTGACGGGCGCCGGCACCGGCGGCTGGAGACCGTGGCCGGGCTTCTGCGGGGACACGGCGCCCCGCCGGGCCCCGGAGGGCCCGCCCCGCCGCCGGGGCCGCCACCGGCGCCGCTGCGGCTCCGGCGGCGGGTCCGCCGGCCGCCGGAGCCGCTCCCCGGGCGCCCGGCATCGCGGCGGGCCCCGTACGCAGGTGTGCGAGCGCACAAGTACACACGCGCCCGGACGCACCGAAGGGGGCGGTCGTCCGGCATGTTCCGGACGACCGCCCCCTTCGGGTCTGCCTTGGGTGTTACTTGCCCTTGGCGGCTTCCTTGAGCTTGGAGCCCGCGGAGACCTTCACGCTGTAGCCGGCCGGGATCTGGATCGGGTCGCCGGTCTGCGGGTTACGAGCGGTGCGAGCGGCACGGTGGGTGCGCTCGAAGGTCAGGAAGCCGGGGATGGTGACCTTCTCGTCGCCCTTGGCGACGATCTCACCGACGGTCTCGGCAAGAGCGGCCAGCACGGCGTCGGCGTCCTTGCGGGTCACGTCGGCGCGGTCGGCCAGGGCGGCCACCAGCTCACTGCGGTTCATGTTGTTACTCCCGTGTTCTTCTTGCCTGTAAGGCGTGAGATCGAAGCCGATGCTGCCAGGGCCCTCGGACAGTCCCCGGACCCGGGTCTGTCGTCAGACCCTCGCGCCCAAATACGCATCCTGCCCCCACCAGCGGCGGGAAAGCCAATCCGGCACCCTCCGGAGTCACACGAAAAGCGCCACGGCCTCGCCTTGGTGACGCTCCGTCCGCTGCCGGAAGCGGACCGCAGGGTCTGCGGGACCCTGCGGGCTCATTGCCCGCCACCCTAAAGGGGTCCCTCGGAGCCCGCGACCCGCGACGCGCCGGGTGGATCCCGTCGGGAAGGGCCAGGAGGGGTCAGGCGGACGTGGAACCCGTCACAGTGGACCCCACGGCCTTCGCGGCCGTGCGGACGGCGCCCGCGACCGCGCCCGCGACCTTGTCGTTGAAGACGGACGGGATGATGTAGTTCGCGTTGAGCTCGTCCTCGGTGACGACGTCCGCGAGGGCGGCGGCCGCGGCCAGCATCATCTCCGTGTTGACGGTCCGCGAGTGGGCGTCCAGGAGGCCGCGGAAGACGCCGGGGAAGACCAGCACGTTGTTGATCTGGTTCGGGAAGTCCGAGCGCCCCGTGGCCACAACGGCCGCCGTCCGTCGGGCGACTGTCGGCTCGACCTCCGGGTCGGGATTCGCGAGCGCGAACACGATCGCGCCGTCCGCCATCGCCGCGACGTCGTCGCCGCCCAGGACGTTGGGCGCCGAGACGCCGATGAAGACGTCCGCGCCGACCACGGCCTCCTTGAGGGTGCCGGTGACGCCCTCCGGGTTGGTGTTGTCGGCGATCCAGCGCAGCGCCGACTCCGGGGCCGCGTCGACGAGGTCCTCGCGGGCCGCGTGCACCACGCCGTGGATGTCCGCGACGACCGCGTGCTTGACACCCGCGGCGATCAGGAGCTTGAGGATGGCCGTGCCGGCCGCGCCGGCGCCGGACATGACGACCCGTACGTCGCCGATCGACTTGCCGACCACGCGCAGCGCGTTGGTCAGCGAGGCGAGCACCACGATGGCCGTGCCGTGCTGGTCGTCGTGGAAGACGGGGATGTCGAGGGCCTCGCGCAGGCGGGCCTCGATCTCGAAGCAGCGGGGCGCGGAGATGTCCTCGAGGTTGATGCCCGCGAAGCCGGGGGCGATGGCCTTGACGATCTCGACGATCGCGTCGGTGTCCTGGGTGTCCAGGCAGATCGGCCAGGCGTCGATGCCGGCGAAGCGCTTGAAGAGGGCCGCCTTGCCCTCCATGACCGGCAGTGCGGCCATCGGGCCGATGTTGCCGAGGCCGAGCACCGCGGAGCCGTCCGTCACCACGGCGACGGAGTTGCGCTTGATGGTGAGGCGGCGGGCGTCCTCGGGGTTCTCGGCGATCGCCATGCAGACGCGCGCGACGCCCGGGGTGTAGATCATCGAGAGGTCGTCACGGCTGCGGATGGGGTGCTTGGACGCCATCTCGATCTTGCCGCCGAGGTGCATCAGGAACGTACGGTCGGAGACCTTGCCCAGCACCACGCCCTCGATCTCGCGCAGTCCCTCGACGATCTCGTCGGCGTGCGCGGTCGAGGTGGCCGCGATCGTGACGTCGATCCGCAGCTTCTCGTGGCCGGAGGCGGTCACGTCGAGGCCGGTCACCGACCCGCCGGAGGACTCCACGGCCGTGGTGAGCTGGCTGACCGCGGTCCCGCTCGCGGGGACCTCCAGCCGGACCGTCATCGAGTACGAGACGCTGGGCGCCGTTGCCATGGCCGACTTCCTCTGCTTTCCCTAGCTTCATTGCTACGCGGCCGCGACTGGTGCCCGGCAACGCCTTCCGATGGTCGCACCTACCTGCGGGTAGCAGGTAATGCGGTCATTTAGTTTTCGGAAACTGTTTTCCACCATACGAGAACCGCAGGTGAAACAGAAGAGGTCCGTGGCACCCGGGGGTGCCACGGACCTCTTCTTTGTATGTATCTACGTACTGAGTGACACCGGCCCGCCATGCTCGCCTCGCGGCAAGTGGTCGCTCGTAGCGACTAAGGTTGGGCCCGGGGGCTTGGATCGAGCCGGTGCCACCCCCAGGCTAACAAACCACCCCGGCAAGTGACGGCCCCGTCCCATGTTGACTTCGGTTCAGTCCCCCAGCAGCGCGGGGATCCCGTCCGGACCGGGCTTGTCCCGCTCCCCGGACACGACCGTGAGCTGCTGCGTCGCACGCGTCAGCGCCACGTACAGCACCCGCAGGCCCGCCGGGGACTCCTCCGCGATCTCGGCCGGCGCCACGACGACCGTCGCGTCGTACTCCAGACCCTTCGCCTCCAGGCTGCCGAGCGCCACCACGCGCTCGCCGAGCGGCGCGAGCCACTTGCGGGCCTGCGCGCGCCGGTGCATCGCCACGACGACGCCGACGGTGCCGTCCACGCGGTCCAGGAGGCGCTGCGCCTCCTGGCGGGTGGTCCGGGCGAGGTCGTTGTCCCGTACGACGGCGAAGCGCGGCTCCACACCCGTGGACCGGACCGCCGCGGGCGACTCCATGCCGGGCATGGCGCGCTCCAGGACCTTGGCCGCCAGGGCCGCGATCTCCGCCGGGTTGCGGTAGTTCACGGTGAGCGTGAAGCGGCGGCGCGGGCGGGCGCCGAGGGCCTCGTCGCGGGCCGCGGCCGCCTCGTCCGGGTCGGTCCACGAGGACTGCGCCGCGTCGCCGACGATCGTCCAGGTGGCGTGCCGGCCGCGGCGGCCGACCATCCGCCACTGCATGGGCGTGAGGTCCTGGGCCTCGTCGACGATGACGTGCGCGTACTCCGTGCGCTCCTGCGCGAGCCGCTCGGCCCGCTCCCACTGGGTCTCCTCGCGCCGCGGCATCAGCTCCTCCAGGCCGCTGAGCTGGTCCAGGGGGTCGTACTCGCGCTTGCGTCTGGGGCGCGCCGGGGCGCCGAGCAGCGTCTGGAGCTCGTCGAGGAGCGCCACGTCGTGCACCGACAGCGGGCCGTTGCCGTCCGCGTCCAGGCGGCGCAGGGAGCGGGCCAGCTGACGGGTCTCGCGCGGGTTCAGCGCGCGGCGGGCCCAGCGGCCCAGGCGTTTGTCGTCGGCCATGGCGGCGAGCACCCGGCGCGGGGTGAGCTCGGGCCACCAGGCGTCGAGGAACTCGATGAAGTCGGTCTCGGTCGAGATGTCCTCGTCGAAGCCCGAGCGGAGCTCGGCGATCAGTTCCTGGTCCCCCCCGAAAGAAGACACGGCTCTGCCCCGGCCGCTGGACTTGGACCAGAGGGCGTCCAGGAGGAGCTTGCGGGCGCGGGGGCGCAGCAGGTTGACGGGGGCGGTGCCGCTGAGGACGTTGTGGCGGATGCGCTTCAGCTCTTCGGCTTCCAGCTCCACGCGCTGACCGAAGGCGACCACGCGCAGGCGGGTGGGGGTCTCGTTCCCGCCGGGCGCGTTCTCCTCCTCCTCGCCGAACGCCAGCTGGCCGTCCTCGGCGGGGGCCGCCGGGGCGGGCGGCGCGTCCAGGGCGCCGCGTGCCGCGTTGCGCAGCACCTTGAGCATGCGGGAGGAGCCCTTGATGCGGGCGATGTTCGGTTCGTCGTACGTCGACGCCTCCGCGCCGTCGACCAGCGAGCCCACCGCGCGGATCGCGACCTGGCCCTCCTCGCCGAGGGACGGCAGCACGCCCTCGGTGTACGCGACGAGCAGCGGCGTCGGGGACACGATGAGGATGCCGCCCGCGTACTTCCGCCGGTCCTGGTAGAGCAGGTACGCGGCGCGGTGCAGGGCCACGGCGGTCTTGCCGGTGCCGGGACCGCCGGAGACCTCCGTGACGGAGGCGGCGGGGGCGCGGATGACCATGTCCTGCTCGGCCTGGATGGACGACACGATGTCGCGCATGGTGTGGCTGCGGGCCTGCCCGAGCGCCGCCATCAGGGCGCCGTCGCCGATGACGGGCAGCGGGGCGCCGCCGAGGGTGGCGGTCAGCTCCGGGCGCATCAGGTCGTCCTCGACGCCGAGCACCTTGCGGCCCTTGGAGCGGATGACCCGGCGGCGTACGACGCGGCCCGGCTCCTTGGGCGTGGAGCGGTAGAACGGCGCGGCGGCCGGGGCGCGCCAGTCGATGACCAGCGGGGAGTAGTCGGAGTCGAGTACGCCGATGCGCCCGATGTGCAGGGTCTCGGCGATCTCCGCGGTGAGGTCGGGGCGCACCGCGTCCTCGGCCGGCTCCACCGAGGTGTACGCGCCGTCCGGGCCCTTCTCGCCGTCCCTGCCCAGGAGCAGGTCGATGCGTCCGAAGAGGAAGTCCTCGAACTCGTTGTTGAGCCGGTTGAGGTGGATTCCGGCGCGGAAGACCTGCGCGTCGCGCTCGGCGAGCGCGCCGGGCGTGCCGACCTGGCCGCGCTGAGCGGCGTCGTTCATGAGGAATTCCGCCTCGTGGATCTTCTCCTCCAGACGGCGGTACACCTGATCCAGATGATCCTGTTCCACACCGATCTCACGTGTCCGCGCCGACTCCTGGGAGGAGGAGTCGGACACGGAATTCACGGAATCGACAGCGGCATCCTGCGCGGCCACCGAGGCCCCCTTCTGACGTGCTGCGGGCAGCCGTCAACCGTACGCGACGGGGAGCCGCGACCGCACCTGCCAGGAACGGCGAATTGTGCCGGTCTGTCAGGCTTCGACCTCGACCAGGCGCTGTCCGTCGAAGGTCCGGACCTCGAAGCGGTCGATCTCGCCGCGGTCCATCGCCGCGCCGCCGTGGACGTACAGCGGGTTCTTCGCCGCCTTGTGCGTGCTGTCCGGGATGCCGTAGCCCCATGCGGGGACGGCCCAGCTCGTCACCGTCTCCTCCTCGCCGTCCTTCGAGACGGCGATCAGGCTGCACTTCAGCGGGCCCCTGACGTTCTTGAGTTCCAGGACGGTGTGGGTTCCCCAGCCCTTCTTCTCCATGCCGACGGCCGCACTGACCTCGGTGACGGCGTCGGTCGCGGCGATCTTCTCCTCCATGTGGTGGAAGAAGGCGTCCTCGGCCGGACTGGTGGGGTGGACCCCTCCCGCGACGTTGCCGGCCGGGCCGCCCCTGCCGTCACCGTCCGAGGTGGCCAGGAGGGTGACCGCGGGGCCGCCGACGGCCAGTACCGCGGCGGCCGCGACCAGGTAGAGCCCGCGGCGGCGGCTTCGCGCGCGGCCCGCGGCGACCTCGCCGGTCAGCCGACCGAGGAGCTGGGGGCTCGGCTCGGTCAACCGCGGCGGCGGGCCCGGGGATTCGGCCAGGGCCGCCATCATCGGCTCCATGCCGGCGAAGTCGTCGAGCTGGGCTGCGCAGCGGTCGCAGCCGGCCAGGTGGGCCTCGAAGGCGGTGGCGTCCGCGTCGTCCAGGATGCCGAGCACGTAGGCGCCGACGGCGTCGTGCCCGGAGTGCCGGTCGTACGTCGTCATACCGCCACCCCTCGTTCCTCCAGCGCGAGCTTCATCGAGCGCAGTGCGTAGAAGACCCGGGACCTGACGGTCCCGCTGGGTATGCCCAGCACTTCGGCCGCCTCGTTGACCGTACGCCCCCTGAAGTACGTCTCGACAAGTGCTTCCCGGTGGGCGGGGGTCAAATCGTCGAGCGCGTCGGAGAGCGTCATCAGCCACAGCGCCTTGTCGATCTCGTCCTCCGCGGGCATGACCTCCAGCGGCGACGGATCGACCTCCTGCGGCCGGGACTGCCGGCTGCGGTGGTTGTCGATGACGATGCGGCGCGCGACCGTCACCAGCCAGGGGCGGACGGAACCGGTGGCCCGGTTGAGCCGACCGGCGTTCTTCCAGGCACGGATGAGCGTCTCCTGCACGACGTCCTCGGCGCGCTGGCGGTCGCCGGCGACGAGACGCAGTACGTAGGCGAGCAGCGGCCCGGCGTGTTCACGGTAGAGCGCTCGCATCAACTCCTCGTCGGGTAGCGGCCTTTGGGCGCGTGGGCGCTCGCTGCGATGTCGAGCCCTGTGCTGACGGCTATCGGCCACGGCCGCATCCTCGCGCACCCGAACCTCCCGGTCGAGACCCCGTGTGGCTCCCTCCCCCATCACTACGCAGGCGTGTGGCGATCGACTCAACGCGATCCGGGGAAACTCTCGGCGCGCGTCGCCGCCAGCGCGCGCCGCCGGTGCCGGGCGACCCGTTCCCGGTTGCCGCACACCTCGCTGGAGCACCAGCGCCTGCGGCGGCCCCTGGACGTGTCCAGGTACAGGCGGCGGCAGCCGCCTCCCTCGCACGCGCGCAGGCGGGCGCGGGCCACGGGATCGGTCAGCAGGTCCACCGCGTCCCGGGCGACGGCGGCGAGCAGGGCCGCGCGTTCGGGGGCGTCGCCGGTGAGCGCCCTGGCCCAGGCGCCGTCGGGGGTGCGTACGGCCCTGACGCCGGGGGGCGGGGCGGCGGCCAGGGCGTTGACGCGGTCCAGGGCCCGGGGGGCGGGGCTCCCCTCCAGCTCCGCGCGGACCAATTCACCGATGTGCGTGCGTACTTCGGTGAAGTCGTGGAGCCACGCGTCGTCCACGGCCTCCAGGGGCACGTCGTGGGGGACGAGCCGTGTGCCCACCAGCCACTCCCGCAGGCGTCCCGGGTGGCTCAGCTGCTCGGTGGGGTCCGGGCCCGTCGCCACCAGGTCCAGGCAGACCCGGCCGGAAACGAACCGCGACTCGCGTGCGCCCGTGTGCGCCGCCATGCGTCTGTCACCGCCTCGGGGTCACCGGTGGGTGCCTTCGCCGTCCCACCCAGAGTGCCCGGCGTTCCGGCCGGCCGGAACCCCTCCTACCGGTGCAGGATGCGCTGGAAGAGCCTGTGGTCGCGCCATGCGCCGTTGATGTGGAGGTACTCCGGGGCGATGCCGATCTCCTCGAAACCGTTCTTGGCCAGGACGCGCTGCGACGCGGCGTTGCCGAGGACGGTGCCGGCCTCGACCCGGTGCAGGCCGAGGTCGTCGCGAGCCGCGCGGCACACTTCCGCGACGGCGGCGGTGGCGAGGCCGCGGCCGGTGCGGGTGACGTCGGTCCAGTAACCGAGATTGGCGCTGCGGAAGGGGCCCAGGACGATGTTGGAGAGGGTGAGGCCGCCGATGACGGCTGCGCCCTCGGTGAGGATCCACGGCACTGCGCGCCCCTCCGCCGACTGCGCGGTCAGGCGGTCGGCCTGGCCCTCGGGGGTGTAGAAGGCGTCCGGGCGGTCCGGCTCCCAGGGGCGCATGTACGCGCGGCTGCGGGCCAGGGCCTCGGCGAGGGGGGCGGCGTCGTCGGGGGTGGCGGGGCGCAGGACGGTGCCGTCGGCGAGGGGGCGGGGGGCGGAGAACATCTTCGTACGGTAGGTGCGGCCGGGTGGGGAGGTGCCAGGGCCGGGGCTTCGTCCGCCGGACGCGGGGACTTCGGGCGCGGGGACTTCGGGGTCGGAGGCTTCGGGGTCGGGGCGTCTCCTCGGGTGCCGAACGTCCGGGTACGGGGACTTCTTCGGGGTGGCTGCGTTCGGCACCCTGCGGGGAGCGCCCCGGCACGCCCCCTCCCGCCACCGTGGCGGGTGGGGCGGGGGTGCGTACGTCCCACAGGGCAGCGGGGGTTACGCGTCCGCGTACTTCGTGTCCGCCGCCGGGTCCAGCGCCAGGCGGTAGCCGCGCTTGACCACCGTCTGGATGAGGTTGGGAGCGCCGAGGGAGGCGCGCAGGCGGGCCATCGCCGTTTCGACGGCGTGTTCGTCGCGGCCGGAACCCGGCAGTGCCCGGAGGAGGTCCGCCCGGGAGACGACCCAGCCCGGGCGGCGGGCC
Source organism: Streptomyces sp. Wb2n-11 (assembly GCF_001049855.1). Lineage (NCBI taxonomy): Bacteria > Bacillati > Actinomycetota > Actinomycetes > Kitasatosporales > Streptomycetaceae > Streptomyces > Streptomyces sp. Wb2n-11. The sequence goes on along the minus strand of NZ_CVPB01000001.1, from coordinate 4,350,706 downwards.
AGCGCCTGCAGCAGGGACATGCCCGCGGGTGGCACGGGACGCAGCTCGCCGTCGACCACGACGGCGTGGCCGCGGATCTCGACGCTGCGGCCCGCGACCGGCAGGGTGCGGGCGCGGTTCGGGAGTTCACGGCAGATCAGCTGGACCAGGGGGCCGAGGCGGAAGCGCTCGGGCTGCGCCGTGTCGATGCCGTGCGCCTGGAGGGGGAGGGCTGTCACCGGGCCCACGCAGGCCGACAGTACGTCGTGGCCGAGGGCCGCCAGGAGGCCGGGAAGCATGCCGCGTTCCTCGGCCCGGGAGAGGAGGGACGCCGCGGCGGGGGCGCTGGTGAAGGCCAGGGCGTCCACGCCGCGGCCCACCGTGGCGTCGATGAGGCGGTCGAGCGGCGTGATGTCCTCGGGCGGCATCCAGCGGTAGACCGGTACGCCGACGACTTCCGCGCCCCCGGCCCGCAGCGCCTCGACGAAGCCGGGCAGCGGTTCGCCGTGCAGCTGGATCGCGATGCGGCGGCCCTCCACGCCTTCGGCGAGGAGGCGGTCGAGGACCTCGGCCATGGACTCGGAGGTGGGTGACCACTCCTCGGTGAGACCGGCGGCGCGGATGGCGCCCTTCACCTTGGGGCCGCGGGCGAGGAGTTCGACGCCCTGGAGGCGGGACAGGAGGGCCTCGCCCAGGCCCCAGCCGTCCGCCGCCTCCACCCAGCCGCGGAAACCGATGGCCGTGGTGGCGATCACCACGTCGGGTGCGTGGTCGATGAGCTGTTCGGTGAGGGTGAGGAGTTCGCTGTCGTCGGCGAGCGGCACGATCCGCAGGGCGGGGGCGTGCAGGACCGCCGCGCCCCGGCGGGTCAGCAGCGTGCCCAGCTCGTCGGCGCGCCGGGCGGCGGTGACGCCGACGGTGAAGCCCGCGAGCGGGCCGTGCTCTGGTTCGTGCGTGGTGTTGTTCACGGACATCGCTACCCGGCTCCTGTGCTGGTGGTGCGGAGGACCGAGCCTGTCAACACCACGTGACAGGCTCGGTTCCTTCGTATTTCCCGGCCGTTAACGGAGTCGCGCGGCTCAGACCTCGGCGTAGGTGAGCTGCGGCTTCGCCGGTGTGGCGACCGGACGTCGAAGGTATACCGCCCAGGTGGCCGTGAAGCACACGGCGTAGAAGGCCAGGAAGGCCGCGAAGGCCGCCGTCCCCGTTCCCGCCGTCTGGAAGGACTGGCGGAAGGCGAGGTTGATCGCCAGCCCGCCGAGCGCGCCGACCGCGCCGATCAGGCCCATGGAGGCCCCGGAGAGCCGCCGCCCGTACGCGGCGGCCGCCTCGCCCTCCATGCCCTTCGCCAGCGCCTTCGCCTGGAAGATCGCGGGGATCATCTTGTACGTCGAGCCGTTGCCCAGGCCGGAGAGGACGAAGAGCGCTGTGAAGCCGGTGAGGAAGACGGGGAGCGACGCGGTCGTGGAGGCGTAGACGACGACGGATGTCGCGGCCGCCATCGCGGCGAAGTTCCACAGCGTGATGCGGGCGCCGCCGAAGCGGTCGGCGAGGGAGCCGCCGAGGGGCCGGATCAGGGAGCCGAGCAGCGGGCCGATGAAGGTGAGCGAGGCCGCCTGGAGCGGCGTACGGCCGAACTGGGTCTGGAGGACCAGGCCGAACGCGAAGCTGTAGCCGATGAAGGAGCCGAACGTCCCGACGTACAGGAAGGCCATGATCCACGTGTGCGCGTCGCGGACGGCCGCCTTCGCCGCCCCGGTGTCGTTGCGCACGGGCGCCAGGTTGTCCATCCGCAGCGCGGCGCACACGGCCGCGAGGATGATCAGCGGGATGTACGCGCCGAGCAGGACGCGGGGGTGGTCCGCCCCGGCCACGGCGATGACCAGCAGGCCGGCCAGCTGCACGACGGGTACGCCGATGTTGCCGCCGCCCGCGTTGAGGCCGAGCGCCCAGCCCTTCTTGCGGAGCGGGAAGAAGGAGTTGATGTTGGTCATGGAGGAGGCGAAGTTGCCGCCGCCGACGCCGGTGAGGGCCGCGACCACCATGAAGGTGGTGTAGGAGGTGCCCGGCTCCATCACGGCGTACGCCGCGCCCGTGGGCAGCAGGAGCATCAGCGCGCTGAAGACGGTCCAGTTGCGGCCGCCGAAGCGGGCCACGGCGAAGGTGTAGGGGATGCGGGCGACCGCTCCGACGAGGGTGGCCGTGCCGATCAGGAAGAACTTGCCGGCCGGGTCGATGCCGTACTCCGGACCCATGAAGAGCACCATGACGGACCACAGGGTCCAGATGGAGAACCCGACGTGCTCGGAGAGGACGGAGAAGAGCAGGTTGCGGCGGGCGATCCGCTCACCCGTCCGCTTCCAGAAGGTGTCGTCCTCGGGGTCCCACTGTTCGATCCACCGGCCTGCCATGACGTGCCTCCACGAGTGATCGGGTCGTGGAGGCGACGCTAGGCACGGCGGATTTCAGGCCCGTGCCGTGAGGTGACCGGCGCGCAACCTTGCTCTCACCCGGCTGTCACCGCTTCTGTGAGCGGCTTCCCCCGCGGGATGGGCCGCCGGGCCCCGGGCGCGGTCCGCGCTGGGCCGCGACGCCTTCCGGCCGGTCCGCGGCCAGGATCGCCAGACCGTCGGCGGCCGGACGGTGGCGGGCTCGAGGACGGTGCCGGCGTACGACGCGCTCGTCCGGCGGACGGGGTGTCGTGTCAGTTGCCGTCGAGCATCAGTGACATGTCCGCCTCGGGGAGCCACCCGTCGGCGGGCAGGTCCAGCCAGCCATGCCGCTCCACAAGCCGGTCCATTGACCTTTTCAGCACTTCAAGCCCCTTGTGCCGCAGCCCTTTCCGCCACACGAGCGAGATGGGCGACAGGGGTACGGGCTTCACGACCGGCCGCAGCTCCATGCCGGGCACCGTGATGAACTCGGTGCTCGCCAGAACCGACCACCGCCGCCGGCGGACGAGCCGGACGAACTCCTCGGCGCCCTCGATCTCCGGGAACGGAGCAGCCACCTCGATGCCCCGCCCGGCGAACAGCCGTACCGCCAGATCGGTCCACTCCGCGGTGGCCGGGTTGCCCGCCCCCGCGTAGAGGGTCTCCCCCGCCAGCGCGTCCAGCGGCACCTCGTCCAGCGCGGCCAGCGGATGGTCCTCGCGGAGCAGTACGGCCATCCGCTCGAAGCGCACCGGCCGGTGCTCCAGCTGGTCGAGCACCGCCGGGTCGAGCCCGGCGACCCGCCCCGACGAGACGTCCAGCCGGCCGCCGAGGATCGCGGCCGCCGCGCCCGTCAGGCCGCTGTGGAAGCGCGCGACGAACTCGACGTCGGGCGCGGCTGCCCGGGCCTCCTCCAGCACCCGGTGGGCGGTGCCGACCGACGCGCCGACATCGAAGACCAGCGGCCGCTCTTCGCACCCCCAGGCCCCGCCCAGTTCGTCGTACGCCGCCAGCACGCGTCGCGCGTAGGGCAGGAGCCGCTCGCCGTCCGCCGTCAGCGACACGCTGCGGGTGGACCGTACGAACAGCTCGGAGCCCACCTCGCGCTCCAGGCGCCGGATGTCGCGGCTCAGCGCCTGCTGGGCCACGTAGAGTCTGGCTGCCGCGCGAGTGAAGTGCAGGTCCTCGGCGACCGCCTCGAAGGCGCGCAGCAGACGGGGTTCGATGTCGTGGGGCACGCCGCGAACTTACAACGCGGATGCGTGAATCGGCGCCCAGAAGGTGTTGGACCAGCGGTGACGCCCGCCGTGAAGCTCGGTCCATGCCCCTCCATGAGCCCCCTCCCCCTCTCCTGGCCGTCTCCGGCGACGTACTGATCGCCGCGCACCGGCCCGGTCACGGCTCGTACAAACCGCGCCGCCGCACTCCCGGCCGCCTCTCCCCCTACCACCGCCTCTTCGCCACCCCCGGCGCCCGCGCCTTCACCGCGGGCAATCTCCTCGCCCGCATCCCGATGGGCATGTTCAGCGTGAGCGCGGTCATGATGATCGCCGGTTCGCGCGGCTCGTACGCCCTGGCGGGCGCCGTCACCGCGGCCGGTTTCGCCGCCACCGCCCTGGTGGCGCCCTGGACGGCCCGGCTCGTCGACCGGTACGGCCAGGCCCGCGTCGCGGTGCCCGCCACCGCCGTCGCCGTGCTCGGCTCGCTCGCCCTGCTGCTCTGCGTCCGTCACGACGCACCCGACTGGACGCTCTTCGCCGCGTACGCCGCGACCGCCACCACCCCCAACACGGGCGGCATGTCCCGCGCCCGCTGGGCCCACCTGCACCGCGACGACCCGGCGGCCCGGCACACCGCGAACTCCTTCGAGCAGGCCGTCGACGAGCTGTGCTTCATGCTCGGCCCGGTCGCCGCCGCCTTCCTCTGCTCGGCGCTCTTCCCCGAGGCCGGCACCCTGACCGGCGCGGTCCTCCTGATGACCGGTGTCCTGGTCTTCGCCGCCCAGCGCGCCACGGAACCGCCCGTCGCCCCCCGTGCCAAGACGGCCCGCTCCCCTCTGCGCCTGCCCGGTGTCCCCGCCCTGCTGACCGTCTTCTTCGCCACCGGCGTGGTCTTCGGCTCCATGGAGATCGTCACTCTCGCCTTCGCCGACGGCCTGGGCCACAGCGCGGCCGCGGGGCCGGTCCTCGCCCTCCAGGCGGCCGGATCGTGCGTGGCGGGCCTGCTGTACGGATCCGCGCGCCCGGCAGCCGACCCGTACCGCCGCCTGCTCGTCTGTGTCGCGGCGATGACGGCCCTGATGTCCCTGCCGCTGCTCGCGGCCTCCACCGGCTCGCTGGTCACCGTCGCGGGCGCCCTGCTGCCGGCGGGCGCGGCCACCGCACCGACGATGATCACCGGCATGGCGCTGGTCCAACGCGTCGTACCCGAGGCCCAGTTGAACGAGGGCATGACCCTGGCCGTCACCGCGATCCTGGGCGGCATAGCGGCGGGCTCGGCCACCGGCGGCCGGCTCGCGGAGCACCTGACCCCGGCCTCGGCCTACCTGGCGCCGGTCGCGGCCGCGGGCCTGGCCACGGTCTTCTGCGTCGCGCTGCGCCGGCCCCGGTAGGCGGGGCGTGCGTTCCGCGCCCGGTACACCACGAAGGCCCCGCCGTCACAGGGACGGCGGGGCCTTCGTTTCACATGGGAATTGTGGAGATGGCGGGAATCGAACCCGCGTCCAACGGTGCGGAGACAGGGCTTCTCCGAGTGCAGTCCGCTACGTTTTTCTCGGCCCCGGAGATCACACGGACAAGTCTCCGACGGGCTCAGTCACTGTTTGATTTCCCACCCGATCCCGTGACCAGACCGAGTGGTTTAGTTCCCTTGATGATGCCAGGATCCGGGTCGGGAACACCCCCGGGCTGACACTTCGCTAGGTCGCTACTTAGGCAGCGAGGGCGAAGGAATCGCGCTTGGAATCGGCGATTATTGGTTGCGACATATGGTTAACGAGATCATTGCCGCTTCCTCGACTCGCTTCCCCTGCCTCGACATCCGCTGTCGAAACCGATCATCCCCATGTTGTTTTATCAAGGTGGTGCCGCGCCCCGGGGGGCACAGGTGCCATCGTACGTGAACAACGCACGACCGTGCCAGCCTATTCCTCCCGGCCGGACGGCCCGTCCCGGCGGACCCTCAGAGCCGCCCCCGCTCCCTGCGCTTCACCGCCGAGATCGCCCGGTTCGTCTCGCGCAGGTCCTGCTTCTCGCGCAGCGTCTGCCGCTTGTCGTACTCCTTCTTGCCCTTGGCCAGCGCGATCTCGATCTTGGCCCGGCCGTCCTTGAAGTACATCGCCAGGGGCACGATCGTGTGACCCGTCTCCTGCGACTTGCTCGCGAGCTTGTCGATCTCCGCCCGGTTCAGCAGCAGCTTGCGCTTGCGGCGCGCGGAGTGGTTGGTCCAGGTCCCCTGCGTGTACTCCGGTACGTGCACGTTGTGCAGCCACGCCTCGCCCCCGTCGAGCTGCACGAAGCCGTCCACCAGTGAGGCGCGCCCCTGCCGCAGGGACTTCACCTCGGTGCCGGTCAGGACCATGCCGGCCTCGTAGGTGTCGATGATGAGGTAGTCGTGTCGCGCCTTCTTGTTCTGCGCGATCATCTTGCGCCCTTTTTCCTTAGCCATAGTGCGGCCATTTTCGCACTACGCCCCTCCTCCGAGGCCACTCAATACTGTCCGGGCCCGCTCCTCGGCCCGCTCGCCCACCACGAGGTCCGGGCTGATGCCCCGGCCGTCGACGCTGTGGCCCGCGGGGGTCCGGTAATGGCCGACGGTGAGCTCCGCCACAGAGCCGTCGGGCAGCCGGCTCGGCATCTGGACCGAGCCCTTCCCGAAGGTGCGCGAACCCACGGTGACCGCCCGGCCACGGTCCTGGAGCGCCCCCGTGACGAGCTCCGCCGCGCTCATGGTGCCGCCGTCGACGAGCGCCACGAGGGGCCTGGCGGTGTCCCCGCCCGGCTCCGCGTGGAGCGCGCGCTGCTCGCCGCGCATGTCGTACGTCGCGACCAGGCCGCCGTCGAGGAAGGCGGACGCGGCGGTGACGGCCTCGGCGACGAGCCCGCCGCCGTTGCCGCGCAGGTCGAGGAGGACGCCGTGGCCCTCGGGCGCGGCGCGGACCGCGTCCCGCACCCGCTCGCCCGATCCCTTGGTGAAGGACGCCACCCTGATCAGCACGGCGTCGCCGCCCGTGAGCGGCTCCACGGTGACGGCCTCGGTGGTCAGGCGCGCGCGGCGCAGCGTCTCGCGCCACTCGCGCGCGCCGCGCTCCAGGCCGAGGACGACGGAGCTGCCCGCCCGCGCCGGGCCGTCGCCGCGCAGGAGCCCGACGACTTCGGTGACGGAACGGTTCGCCACCGGGCGGCCGTCGATCGTACGGAGCCGGTCGCCCTCCCTGACCCCGGCCCGCCCGGCGGGACCGCCGGACTGCACCCGGGTCACCTCGACGCGGCCGCCGGGCACGCGCTCGACCGACAGTCCGACGCCCGTGTACTCGCCGTCGAGTGCCTGCGTGAACTCCTCGTACTCCGCCGGGCCGTACACCGCGCCCCACCGGTCCCCGCTGCGGCTGACGACCTCTTCGGCCGCCTCCTTGCCGGACTTGCCGTCGGCCATCGCCCGGGCTGCGGCGGCGGCGACCTCCTCGTGGTCGGCGGTCGCCGCGATGGAACGGGCGGGGAGAGGAGGCGACTTCGCCTCGTCGCGCTGCCAGCAGTCGGTGGCGGCGGCAGTGACGAGTACGGCCGCGAAAACCAGTGTCAGGGCAGCCCCACGGCGAATTCCACGGGGACGGAGGGTGACTTCCGGGCCTGGCATGGCGCCGAGTCTAGGACAAACGAAGGGCGCCGCACGGTCGGTTGACCGTACGGCGCCCGGGGCGCATGTCACACCTTGAGGTACTTGCGCAGCGCCACGAACCCGGCGAGCGCGGGCATCAGCAGCGCGATCGCGAGCACCAGCGGCAGTTTGGCCAGCACCGCGTCCCAGCCGATGAAGTTGACGAGGTTGAGCTTCTCGGACAGCGCCAGGCCGTGGTCGATCAGGAAGTACCGTCCGACGAGCAGCATCCCGCAGGCGAGCACGCCGCCGATCAGGCCCGCGAACGCGGCCTCCATGATGAACGGCATCTGGATGTAGAAACTGGACGCGCCGACGAGCCGCATGATGCCCGTCTCGCGCCGCCGGCTGAAGGCGGATACGCGCACGGTGTTGACGATCAGCATCAGCGCGATGACGAGCATCAGGGCCATCACGCAGAGTGCGGCCACGTTCATGCCGTTCATCAGCTCGAAGAGGTTGTCGAGGATGCCGCGCTGGTCCTCGACGGAGTGCACGCCGTCCCGGCCCGCGAACGCGGTCGCGACCACCTTGTACTTCTCCGGGTCGTCGAGCTTGACCCGGTAGGACTCCTGCATCTGGTCCGGGGTGATGGTGTCGGCCAGCGAGGTGTCCCCGAACTGCTCCTTGTAGTGCTTGAACGCCTGGTCGGCCGACTCGTAGTGGACGTCCTTGACGATGTCCATCTTGTCGAGGTCGTCCTTGACCTGCTTCTTCTGCTCTGCGGTGACCGCGCCCTTGTCGCACGTGGAGGCGGTCTCCGCGTCGTTCTTGTTGCAGAAGTAGATCGAGACGTTGACCTTGTCGTACCAGTAGCCCTTCATCGTGCTCACCTGCTCGCGCATGAGCAGGGCCCCGCCGAAGAGGGCGAGGGAGAGAGCGACGGAGATGACCACCGCGAAGGTCATGGTGAGATTCCGGCGGAGACCGACGCCGATCTCCGACAGGACGAACTGGGCGCGCATGGCGTCCTTTCAGTGCTGGTAGCCGTAGACGCCGCGAGACTGGTCGCGCACGAGGCGGCCCTTCTCAAGTTCGATGACGCGCTTGCGCATCTGGTCGACGATCTGCTGGTCGTGGGTCGCCATCACCACAGTGGTGCCGGTGCGGTTGATGCGGTCCAGCAGTTTCATGATGCCGACGGAGGTCTGCGGGTCGAGATTGCCCGTCGGCTCGTCCGCGATCAGCAGCATCGGGCGGTTGACGAACGCCCGCGCGATCGCCACGCGCTGCTGCTCACCGCCGGAGAGTTCGCCGGGCATCCGGCTCTCCTTGCCACCGAGGCCGACGAGATCGAGGACCTGGGGCACGGACTTGCGGATCTCGCCGCGCGACTTGCCGATGACTTCCTGCGCGAACGCGACGTTCTCCCCGACGGTCTTGTTGGGGAGAAGGCGGAAGTCCTGGAACACGGTGCCGAGCTGGCGCCGCATCTGCGGCACCTTCCAGTTGGACAGGCGCGCGAGGTCCTTGCCCAGGACGTGCACCATGCCGTGGCTGGCGCGCTCCTCACGCAGCAGCAGCCGCAGGAAGGTTGACTTGCCGGAGCCGGAAGAGCCCACGAGGAAGACGAATTCGCCCTTCTCGACCTCCAGGGAGACATCCCTGAGGGCGGGGCGGCTTTGCTTCGGGTAGGTCTTGGAAACGTTGTCGAATCGGATCACGGGTGCACCACGGTCGCCGGGAGTAGGTGAGCGTGACCATACGCGACCCGGGCGGGCGCGCGCAGTCGGCGTCCGGCGATGGCCGTTTTATCACGGATCGCTCACAGGTCGGCGACCGGTTCTGAGCGGACCGCGGCGGCCGCGGTCCGGCGGGGCGCGCCGGAACACGTGGGAGCTGGCACAGTGGAAGGGGGAACAGTCGCGTTTCCCTGAGCGTTGGGCGGAGAGAACGCGTACAGGCGGATCCGCCGCGCGGGAGGAGGAAAGCGCATGACCTATGACCGACTGGTGTGCGCGAACTGCGCGGCCCCGGTGAACCAGGGCCGCTGCCCGGTCTGCCGGGCCAACAGGGCGAGGATGCAGCAGGAGGGCGGCCCGCTGAGCGGGCTGAGCCCCGCGGCACTGGTGGCGCTCGTGGCGCTGCTGGTGGCGGTGATGGCCCTGGTGGCGCACCAGACCGCGTAGAGCCCGACCGCGCGGCCCGAGGGAGCCCCGGGAGGCCCCCAGGGGCTTCCGCCGGCCCGTAAACGCCTCTACGGCCCCCCGGGGGCCGGATACGGACCCATGGGGAAGGGCCCGGAGCGCGCAGTGCGCTCCGGGCCCTTCCTGTACGCCCAGGTGGTTCAGACGGCGGTGCGGCCGCCACCGACCAGGCGCGGCAGCATGCGGAAGCCGATGCCACCGGCGATCATCGTCGCGGCACCGATCAGCAGGAACGAGGTCTCGGCGGCGCCCGTCTCGGCGAGCTCCTCCTTGGCCTTGCCCTGTGCCACCGGCTGGGAGCCGGCGCTGTCGGTGTCGGTGTTGTCCTCGCACTCGACACCGTCGAGGTCGAGGGTGCAGGTGCCGGCGTCGCCGTCGCCGCCACCGGTCGTGGTGGCGCCGGCCTCGTTGCCACCGGTCGTGGAGCCGCCGTCGGAGCCACCGGTCACGGTGCCACCGGTCGTGGTGCCACCGGTCGTGGAGCCGCCGTCGGAGCCACCGGTCACGGTGCCACCGGCGTCGTTGCCGCCGTTGCCGCCGTTGCCGCCGTTCCCGTTGCCGCCGGTGCCGTTCCCCCCATTGCCGCCCGGGTCAGAGGGGTCCGTCGGGTCCGTGGGCGGGTCGACCGGGTCGGTCGGCGGGTCCACCGGGTCCGTGGGCGGGTCCACCGGGTCCGTGGGCGGGTCCACCGGGTCCGTGGGCGGGTCCACCGGGTCGGTCGGCGGGTCCACCGGGTCCGTGGGCGGGTCCACCGGGTCGGTCGGCGGGTCCACCGGATCCGTGGGCGGGTCCACCGGGTCGGTCGGCGGGTCCACCGGATCCGCCGGGTCCGCGGGATCGGCCGGGTCGGCCGGGTCGGCCGGGTCCGCGGGGTCGGCGGGGTCGGCCGGGTCGGCGGCGATGGAGACGTCGACACCCTCCTTGTCGACGCTGGCGTCGGCGGAGAGGCCGGCCACGTCGACGCCGATACCGACGGCCGAAGCGGCGCCCGCGGCGGTCAGCGAAGCACCGGCGGCGATCACCGCACCGGCTGCTATACGCGCAACGCGGATCCGCGTCTTCTTGGTCATCTGCTTGCTACCCCCAGTAGCTGAATTCGTCAGTGGAGCAGCGCACAGGGCGACAGACACTGGGGGTGTGTAAATTTCCCCCGGTCACATACGCCCCGGAGATACGCATGCCACGCGCCAGCTTTGCCACTTTCAAAGGGGGCGTCAAGGTCATTGCGTGCGCAATGCCCGAAATGAAAGCAGTTGCCTGACGTACGGGAATGCGACTGTGACACAAAAGGCAACTGCCGCCCCAAGGGCGGCAGTTGCTGTGTCGACAAAGCGAGCTTTACTTCTCCTGCTGCTTGCGCCAGCGAATTCCGGCTTCCAGGAAGCCGTCGATCTCGCCGTCGAGAACCGCCTGCGGGTTGCCGACCTCGAACTCCGTACGCAGGTCCTTGACCATCTGGTAGGGGTGCAGGACGTACGAACGCATCTGGTTGCCCCAGGAGTTGCCGCCGTCGCCCTTGAGCGAGTCCATCAGCGCCTGCTCCTCCTGGCGGCGGCGCTCGAGGAGCTTCGCCTGGAGGACGTTCATGGCGCTCGCCTTGTTCTGGATCTGGGATCGCTCGTTCTGGCAGGAGACGACGATGCCGGTCGGAATGTGCGTCAGGCGGACCGCGGAGTCCGTGGTGTTGACGCCCTGGCCGCCGGGGCCGGACGCGCGGTAGACGTCGACCCGCAGTTCGGACTCGTCGATCTCGATGTGGTCGGTCTTCTCGACGACCGGCAGCACCTCGACGCCCGCGAAGGACGTCTGGCGGCGGCCCTGGTTGTCGAAGGGGGAGATGCGGACGAGGCGGTGGGTGCCCTGCTCCACGGAGAGCGTTCCGTAGGCGTACGGCGCCTTGACGACGAAGGTCGCCGACTTGATGCCGGCCTCTTCGGCGTACGACGTCTCGTAGACCTCGGTGGCGTACCCGTGGCGCTCGGCCCAGCGCAGGTACATGCGCATCAGCCGCTCGGCGAAGTCGGAGGCGTCGACGCCTCCGGCCTCGGCGCGGATGTTGACCAGGGCCTCGCGCTCGTCGTACTTGCCGGAGAGGAGCGTACGCACCTCCATCTCGTCCAGCGCCTTGCGGACCGCGATCAGCTCGGACTCCGCCTCCGCGAGGGTGTCGGCGTCGTCCTCGAGCTCGGCCAGCTCGAAGAGCACCGAGAGATCGTCGATCCGGCTGCGGAGGGCCTCGGTCTTGCGCAGCTCGGCCTGGAGGTGGGAGAGCTTGCTCGTGATCTTCTGCGCGGCGTCCGGGTCGTCCCACAGGGACGGGGCCGCGGCCTGCTCCTCGAGCACGGCGATATCGGCCCTCATCCTGTCGAGGTCCAGGACGGCCTCGATCGACCCCATGGTCGAGGAGAGGGACTTGAGCTCTTCGGATACATCGACGACTGCCACGGGTCCAGCGTAACGGCTGGGCGGCCGTACGTTCCCCTCGCCCGGGAGCGCAGGCCGCGCACCCGTGCTACGGCTGTGACGGAGACGACTGCTTCGTGTCCTGCGGAGCGGGGTCCGGGCCGGTGCCCGTCGCCGCCAGCCAGCCGCCCACGCCTATCGCGGCGGCGACCAGGACCGCCGCGCCGCCGAGCAGGAGGCGCCGCCTGCGGACGGCGCCCGGCTTGTTGCGGGCGGAACCGGGGCGGCGCTGGCCCGCGGCCCGGGGGGCGCGGGCCGTGCCGCGGGCGCCGCCCGCCAGCTCGTCGGGGGCGGGGACGCGCATGCTCGTATGGGTGTCGCGGTTGGAGTCCGGGGCCGAGCCGGGCACCAGGGGGACGGCGCCGCGGCGGCGCGGCGCGGCGGGCGCGGGGGGCTGCCGGGACGGTTCGTCGTACGCCTCGTACTGCGCCTGCTCGTCCTCCGAGCCCGGCTCGTCCACGTCCAGCGGCGCCATTCCGGCGAGGAGCGGGAGCTGGTCGCGGAGGCGGGCGGAGAGCTCGGAGGCGCGCAGACGGGACGCGGGGGCCTTCGCCAGGCACTGGACGAGGAGCTGCCACAGCTCCTCGGGGATGCCGGGGAGGGGGACGACGGTCTCGGTGACGTGGCGGCGCAGCACGGCGCCGGGGTGTCCGCCGCCGAAGGGGGTGAAGCCCGCCAGCAGCTCGTACATCACGGTCGCCAGGGCGTAGATGTCGACGGCGGCGCGGGGCGGCAGGCCCTCGACGATCTCGGGGGCGAGGTAGTCGGGCGTACCGATGATCTTCGTCGCGCGGGTGCGGCGCGGGGTGTCGATCAGCTTGGCGACGCCGAAGTCGGTCAGCAGCGCGGGGTGCGCGCCGCCGGGCCCGAGCGGGCCCTCCATGTCCAGGAGGATGTTCTCGGGCTTCACGTCGCGGTGGACGACGCCGGCCGCGTGCGCGGCGGCGAGCCCGTCGGCGACGTCCGCGGCGATGGCGACGGCGGCCTCGGGCGCCAGACGCCGCTCACGGTCGAGCCGGGTACGCAGATCCGTACCCCGCACGAGATCCATCACCAGCGCGAGGTCGTTGCCGTCGACGACGAGGTCGCGGACGGCGACGACGCGGGGGTGGTCGAGTCCGAGCAGCGCGGTGCGCTCCTGGACGAAGCGCCCGACGAGCTCCTGGTCGGACGCGAGATCCTCGCGCAGAAGCTTGATGGCGACGGGGCCCTCGGGCCCCTCGCCGAGCCACACCGTGCCGGCACTGCCCCGTCCAAGAATCTGGTGGGCCGTGTACCGGCTGCCGATTTTCCGTGCCAAGACTGTGCTCCCTCAGCGGCCGACGGTCGCCCCGAGGCTACGCGGGTGCCGGGGCGTCCTGCGCGCCGTATGGCACCAACCTTCACTTCTGGGGCGAAATACACCCCCAGAAGTCGACAAATCAACTGACTCGGCCGATTCAGCTGCCGGTGGAGCCGCCGAGGTCGCTGAAGAACTTCGTGATCTCGTCGATCACGTCGCCGATCTGGGCGAAGAAGCCCTTCGTCGTGCCGATCCACTCCTGGAGCGGGGTCAGCTCCCAGACCAGCCAGGACGCCACGAACAGCAGGAGGAGCGTGAACAGGCAGCCCTTGAGGCAGCCGAGACCCGGGATCCGCATCGGATTGGCGCTGCGGCGGCGCGGCTCGCGCGGCGGACGCGGGGCCGGCGGGGCGGGCTGCTGGGGCGGTGCGTACCGCTGCTGCGGGGGCGGCGCCTGGTGCTGCGGCGGGGGCGGCGGGGCGTACCGCTGCGGCTGCTGCTGGGGGCGCTGCTGCTGTTGACGCTGCGGGGGCCGCTGGGGCTGATGGGGCGGCTGCTGCGGCTGGCGCTGGGGGCGGCGGCGCAGCGGGTCCTGGCTCGGGTCGAGGTACTGGACCTGCGTCTGCTCGTTGCGGTCACGGGCCGCGCGCAGCTGGTTCTGCCAGGGGTGCGGGTCCTCGGGTCCCGGGGCGCCGGGCGTGCCGTCGGGGCGCGGCGGCACGGGCGGCATGACGGCGGTGGGGTCGGCGGCGCCGTACGGGGGCCGGGGTGCGCCGGTCGACGGCAGGACGCTGGTAGCGGCGGCCGGGTCGTACGACCCGGCGTTGCTCGGCAGCACCTGGGTCGGGTCGGCGGCGCCGGGGGTCTCGGGGACCGGCGCGGGGGCCGGGTCGGGCGCGAGCAGCGCGCCGACGCCCATGGCCGCCTCGACCTGCGCGGACGTCGAGTGCACGCCGACGCCGGCCGCGACGGTGCGCAGGGCGCGGGCGAGGTTCTCGGCGCTGGGCCGCTCGTCCGGTTCCTTGCGCAGGCAGCGCTCTATGACCGTCCACAGCGGTTCGGGGACGGTGGTGGGACGGCGGGGCTCCTCGCTCAGATGGCGGTGGAGCACCTCCAGCGCCGTACCGCCCGCGAACGGCGGACGCCCCGTGACCAGCTCGTACAGCAGGATGCCTGCGCCGTAGATGTCGACGGCGGACGTCTGCGGGCGGCCCTCGGCCGACTCCGGGGCGACGTACGCCGGCGTACCGACGAATTCATGCGTCCTCGTGAGTCCCGGGGAGTCCGCGAGGCGCGCGATGCCGAAGTCGGTGAGCATCGGGTGCATCTGGCCGTCGCGCTCGTCGAGCAGGACGTTCGCGGGCTTGAGGTCGCGGTGGACGACGCCGTCGGCGTGGCTGGCGGCGAGCGCGTCCGCGATCTGCGCGGTGAGCAAGGACGCGGCCACCGGCGAGAGCGGGCCGTTCTCCCGGAGATAGCGATGCAGGTCGGGGCCGTCGACGAGGTCCATCACCAGAGCGAGCAGATCGCCCTCGACGACAAGGTCGCGGGTCCGCACGATGTTGGGGTGCGTGAGGCGCAGCAGCACGGACCGCTCGCGCAGGAAACGCATCACCACATCCGCGTCGTTCGCGAGCTCCTCCTTGAGGACCTTGATCGCGACGGTCTCACCGGGCTGACCGGCCACGGCCGCCTCGGCGCCCGCGGTCTCACGCTGGCGGGCTCGCCAGACGGTGCCCGTGGCGCCGCGCCCGAGCGGCTCCTCGAGCAGGTATTTGCTGCCTACCGGCCGCACGTATGTGCTCCTCGCTGCTCGTGGTCTCACGTCGTCCCGGGCGTTCGGGCCCGTGGTCCCGACCCACTGTAATGCCGCCCGCCTGCCTCCGAACGGGGCACGGCCGGGCCGTGTTCGCAGGGAAGACGCCCGTACCGCACGGATGGTTGCCGAACTCCCGTGCCACACCCGTCACCGACGGTCCCAAGCCGGCACTTTTACGTCCACAGTCGACCATTCAAGATCACTTCGAGGTGGGCGACGGGCGCATTGTCAGTGGCAGGTGCGAGGATGCCTGCAGCACGGGCTGTGGGGTCGGGAGCCTCGCGCCACGTGCCGACCTGTACCGGACGACGCGTCCGTGCCGGGTGGGGGGAATCACAGAGCGGCACCCCTGCCGGGCACTCCGCGCAGAAGGGACCGCTGACGCGATGCAGATCCGGCTGACCGTCCTCGCGCCGCGCAGCGGCCAGAGCCCGCACGGCGCGCACGCCGACGCCCAGGACCTCCAGGGTGCCCCGGCCACCGGGCGCGCCTGCGACGTGCTCGTCACCGCCCCCGCCGGGACCGCGCTGGCCGCGGTCGCCTCCGGCCTGGCCGCGGCCGTCTCCGGTCCCGGTTCCGGCCCCGAGAGCACCGGCGCCGTGGTGGTCTACGCGGGGCGGGAGCGGCTCGACACGCAGCGCTGCGCGCTCGGCGAGCCGCCCCTGGTCGACGGGGCGGTGCTGTCCCTCCACACACCGGCGCCCGAGGCCGACGCCCTCCCCGACCGGACACCGGACGCCCCGGCCCGGCTGCACGTCGTGGCGGGTCCCGACGCCGGAGGCGTCCACCTCCTGCACAGCGGCCGGATCAGCATCGGCCGCTCCGCGGACGCGGACGTGCCGCTAAACGACCCGGACGTGTCACGGCTGCACTGCGCGGTGACCCTGGCGGAGGACGGCCGGGTCACCGTGGCGGACCTGGGATCCACCAACGGCACCCTGCTGAACGGCGAGGAGCTCACCGGCCACCCGGTCCCGCTCCCCGCGGGCGCGTTGCTGCGCGTCGGCGAGTCGGCCCTGCGCCTGGCCCCCGGCGACCGTCCCCCGTCCCTCCCGACCACCCCGGACGGCGAGGGCCACCTGCGTGTGACCCGCACCCCGGACGCCCCGGACCGCGGCACGCCCCCCTCACAGGGGCCGACGCCGGAGCAGCACCGCCCGAGCGCCGCTCCCAGCGCTCCGACGGCCTACGCGACCGGCACGGGCCGCGCCGCCGCGGCCCCCGGCGGCCGCCGGGTCTCCGGCCGCACGGACGCGGTGCCGGCCCCGGAGCCCCCGCAGCCGGAAGCCACAGCCCCCGAGGCGCAGCCCGGCCCGCGGAGCGCGCGCCCCGCAGGAGACGTCGCCCACGGCGGCGGGCCGCAGCCCGGCACCACCCGCCGGCGGGGCGGCATAGGAAACTGGGCCCGGCGGCTCGCCGGAGGCCGGACGGAGCCCGTGGACGAGTACGCGCCCGCCGAGGTCACCCCGCTCGGGATGCCACCGGCCGGCGCGGGCGCGGCCCCCTGCCCCGCCACCCGGCCCGACGCCTGGCCCGACCCCGCCTCGCTGCTGCTGACCGCGCTCGGCCCCGGCCCCCGGCTGTGGGAACGCGATCCCGGGCACCCCGAGGCACTCGCACTGCGGCTGGGCACCGCCGACCGGGCCGTGCCCGGCGGCGGACGCCCGCTGCCCGCCGTGCCGGTGACCGTGGGGCTCCGGGAAGTCGGCGCCCTGGGGCTCGCCGGTCCCCGGGCCCGGCTGGCCGGGCTGGCCAGGTCCGTCGTGGCGCAGCTCGCCGCGCTGCACTCCCCCGCCGACCTCGAAATCGTCCTGATCAGCACGGACCGGGCGAGGCCGCTGGAGGAACGCACCGCCGAGTGGGGCTGGCTCGGCTGGCTGCCGCACCTGCGGCCCGCCCACGGCCAGGACTGCCGGCTGCTCCTCGCCTACGACCGGGACCAGGCCACTGCCCGGATCGCCGAGCTGGTGCGCCGGACGGACGAGGGGCAGCAGGGCCCTGACCACGGGCCGTACACCGTGGTCGTCGTCGACGGCGACCCCGGTTCCGTGGGCCTGCGCGAAGCCACCACTCGGCTCGCCGCCACCGGTGCGGCGTCCGGCATCCACCTCGTCTGCCTCGCCGAGACGGCCGCCGCGTCGCCCCTCTCCCCGGTCACCGAGACCTACGAGGCCGCCTGCGCCGCTTCGCCCGCGTTCCGCGCATGCGGCGCCGCCGCCCTGCTCAGCGGCGACGTGGCCACCGCGCTGCGGTTGCTGCGCACGGCGGGCGGCGAGCCCGCGGGGCACGGCACGCTCGCCGCGGTGGACGCGGTGTCCGCCGCCTGGGCGGAGCGTTTCGCGCGGGCGCTCGCCCCGCTGCGTACGGACGGACCCGCCGCCGGCCGGCCCGGCCGCGCAGCAGCCCTCCCCGCGTCCTCCCGCCTCCTGGACGAGCTGGGCCTGGCCAGGGCCACCCCCGCCTCCCTCATGGCCCGCTGGGCGGCAGCCGCCGACGACGGCCAGGCGCCCGGTGCCACCCGCGCGTGGGCGGTGCTGGGGGCGGGCCCGCGCGGCCCGCTCTGCGTAGACCTGACCGCCGAGGGCCCGCACCTGCTCATCGAGGGCCCGGCGGGCAGCGGCCGCACCGAGCTGCTGCGCTCCGTCGCGGCCTCACTGGCCGCCGCGGCCCGCCCCGACCGTCTCGGCCTCGTCCTGGTCGACGGCGCCGGCGGCGAACGCGGCGAAGGCCTGCGCGCCTGCACCGAACTCCCGCACGTCTCCACGCACCTCGTCGCCTCCGACCCCGTTCGCATGCGGGAGTTCGCCCAGGCCCTGGGCGCGGAGCTGAAGCGCCGCCACGAGCTCCTCGGCTCCACCGGCTTCGCCGAGTGGCACACGCACCGCGAGGTGTCGGGCCGCATGGTCGGCCAGCGCCGCCCCAGCGCCGCCGAACTCCACGGCGACCCGGACTCGCCCCCCAGCGGCACGCTGCGCCTGCGGACCACCGCGTCCCGGGAGCGCCAGGCCCGCGCCGACACCGGGCCCTCGCCCCTCCCCCGCCTCGTCGTCCTGGTCGACGACTTCGACGCGCTGGTCGCCCCCGCCCTCGGCAGTACGGGCCGGCCCGCGGCCGGTTCCGTCGTACGGGCCCTGGAAGCGGTGGCCAGGGACGGTGAGCGGCTGGGCGTCCACCTGGTGGTCACGTCCGCCAGACCGGACCGCACGGCGGACACCGAGCTCGCGCGCGGCGCACGGCTGCGCGTGGTGCTGGACACCCCGCCGTCCGCGCCCGCCCCCGAGGAGCCCGCACCGGGGCGCGGTGGCCTGCATCGCCCGGACGCCGCCGTGACCCCGTTCCAGGGCGGCCGGGTCACCGGCCGCATTCCGCGTACGGCGACGCTGCGCCCCACCGTCGTTCCCCTGGAGTGGGAGCGGATGGGCGATCCGCCGGCCCGCCGCCCGGTGCGCGAACTGGGCAACGGGCCGACCGACCTCGCCCTGCTGGCCAGCGCCCTGGACCGGGCCGCCCGCACGGTCAACGCGACCCCGCTGCCGCCCCTCGGCACCCCCGGTGAAGCCTGACTGAACGTCACAGGCCCATTACGATCACCCGGTTGATGCGGAAGGCGCTATTGCCGGGGCCGACAGCCGGGCGTAGGACTGACCCACGGGACAGCTAGACCGGCATCGGCGCCAGTGGTCCTCTCGAGGCTGCGCCGGTCCGTACGCGCACAGGAGAGACGGGGCAGGCATGCGCACAACTCTTCGCACACCCAGGGGACGCAGGGCTCGGAGGGCTGCCCTGGCGATGATCGCCGCGAGCACGCTCGCCCTCACCGCCTGCGGTGGCGACAAGGAGAAGGACGAGAACGAGGGCGCCGCGGGGAACACGAAGGACCCCGCGGCCACCGTCGAACTGCCCGAACTGAACGGCGAAGAGGTCCAGGTCGCCGCCGTCTGGACGGGCCCCGAGCAGGAGAACTTCACCAAGGTACTCACCGAGTTCGAGAAGCGCACCGGCGCGAAGGTCACCTTCGTCCCGGCCCAGGACCCGATCGTCAACTTCCTCGGCACGAAGATCGCGGGCGGTTCGCCGCCCGACGTGGCGATGCTGCCGCAGGTCGGCGCGCTCCAGCAGGCCGTCGAGCGCAAGTGGGCCAAGCCGGTCGACGCCGCCACCCAGGCCCAGCTGGACAAGAACTACTCGCAGGGCTGGAAGGACATCGGCGCGGTCGACGGCAAGCAGTACGGCGTGTACTTCAAGGCCGCCAACAAGTCCCTGGTCTGGTACAACACGCAGGCCTTCGAGGACGCGGGCGCGCAGGAGCCGAAGACCTGGAAGGACTTCCTCTCCACCGCCGAGACGATCTCCGCCTCCGGCGTCACCCCGGTCTCGGTGGGCGGCGCGGACGGCTGGACCCTCACCGACTGGTTCGAGAACATCTACCTCTCCCAGGCCGGGCCCGAGAAGTACGACCAGCTGGCCCAGCACAAGATCAAGTGGACGGACCCGTCCGTGAAGGACGCGCTGACCACGCTCGCCGAGCTGTTCGGCAAGAAGGAACTCATCGCGGGCGGCCAGGACGGGGCCCTGCAGACCGAGTTCCCCGCGTCCGTCACCCAGACGTTCGCCGACGAGCCCAAGGCCGCGATGGTCTTCGAGGGCGACTTCGTCTCGATCAACATCGCGCAGACGAAGGCGAAGGTCGGGACCGACGCCAAGGTGTTCCCGTTCCCGGCGGTGGGCGACGAGTCCCCCGTGGTGACCGGCGGCGACGCGGCCGTGGCGCTCAAGGACTCGAAGGGCGCCAAGGCGCTGCTGACCTTCCTGGCCTCGACGGACGCGGCGGAGATCTGGGCCCGGGCGGGCGGGTTCGTATCGCCCAACAAGGCCCTGGACGTGGCGGCGTACCCCAATGACGTGCAGCGCGACATCGCGAAGGCGCTGATCGCGGCGGGTGACGACTTCCGCTTCGACATGTCGGACCAGGCCCCGCAGTCGTTCGGCGGCACGCCCGGCAAGGGCGAGTGGAAGGCGCTCCAGGACTTCCTGAAGAATCCGAAGGACATCGCGGGGACCCAGCAGCGGCTGGAGTCCGACGCGGCCAAGGCGTACAAGAGCTGACGGGTTGACGCGATGACGTCAGCGACCGCGGGGGGCGCCGCGAAGGTCACGCCGCCCCCCGCCGGCAACGGCACACGCAAGAGCGTGACAGGCACACGCACAGCGATGGCGGCCTGCTTCCTGCTGCCCGCCCTGGTGCTGCTCGGCGCGCTCGTGGTCTACCCGATCGGGTACTCGGTCTACCGGTCCTTCTTCGACAAGTCGGGCGACAGCTTCGCCGGCCTCGACAACTTCGTCGAGATCTTCACCGACGACACCATCCTGACCGCCGTCAAGAACAACGCGGTCTGGGTGGTCGTCGCCCCGGCCGTCTCGACCGCGCTGGGCCTGATATTCGCCGTACTCACCGAACGCATCCGCTGGGGTACGGCGTTCAAGCTGCTGGTCTTCATGCCGATGGCGATCTCGATGCTCGCGGCGGGCATCATCTTCCGGCTGGTGTACGAACAGAATCCGGAGCGCGGGGTCGCCAACGCCGTCGCGGTGAGCGTCCACGACATGTTCTCCGAGTCGGCCGGCTTCCCGAAGGCGCGCCCGTTGCCCGTCCATCCGCTGAAGGCGGGCGGCGGCGGGTCCTTCGTCACCAAGGAGCCGGTCAGGGCGGGCGAGCAGGTCCTGCTGCCGCTGGTCGGCGTGCCGCCCGCCAAGATGCCGGGCGACGCCGAGACCGCCGCGCCCGCCGAGGCCGGGCCCGGCAAGGTCACCGGCACGGCCTGGCTGGACTTCACGAAGGGCGGCGGCGGCAAGCCCAACACCATCGACCCCAAGGAGTTCGGCCTCAAGGGCATCAAGGTCGAGGCGGTCAAGGACGGCAAGGTCGTCGACTCGGCCACGGCCGGCGCCGACGGCACCTTCACGCTCTCCGCGAAGGCCGACGGGGCCGAGCTGCGCCTGCCCGCCTCGAACTTCCGGGAGCCGTACAACGGCGTCGACTGGCTCGGCCCGGGCCTGGTGACCCCGGCCATCATCGGCTCCTACGTCTGGATGTGGGCGGGCTTCGCGATGGTGCTGATCGCGGCCGGGCTCGCGGGGCTGCCGCGCGAGCTGCTGGAGGCGGCCCGGGTCGACGGCGCCAACGAGTGGCAGGTGTTCCGCCGCATCACGGTCCCGCTGCTCGCGCCCGTCCTCGCGGTGGTGCTGGTCACCTTGATGATCAACGTACTGAAGATCTTCGACCTGGTGTTCATCATCGCGCCGGGGTCGTCCCAGGACGACGCGAACGTGCTGGCGCTCCAGCTCTACCGCTCGTCGTTCGGCACGGACGCGGATCCCGGCGTCGGCAGCGCCATCGCCGTGCTGCTCCTGCTGCTGGTCGTCCCGGTGATGCTCTTCAACATCCGCCGGATGCGAAAGGAGAGCCGCCGGTGACCCTCACGAGTACGAAGCCCAGGCAGTCCCTCCCGGCGCGGATCGCGGCGCGCGCGGGCGGCGGCGCGATGCGGGTCTTCCTGATCCTGGTCGCGCTGTTCTGGCTGATGCCGACGATCGGGCTGCTCTTCTCGTCGCTGCGCAGCCCCACCGACATCGCGGAGACGGGCTGGTGGAAGGTCTTCTCCGCGCCCTCCGACCTCACCCTGGACAACTACGCCGGCCTCCTCGACAACAACACCGTCGTCGACTCCCTGTTCAATACGATCATGATCACCGTCCCGTCGACCGTCCTGGTCGTGGTGATCGGCTCACTGGCCGGGTACGCCTTCGCGTGGATGGACTTCCCGGGCCGCGACTGGTGGTTCCTGGTGGTCGTCGGCCTGCTGGTGGTGCCCGTGCAGGTCGCCCTCGTGCCCGTGTCCGAACTCTTCGGCAAGATCGGCATCTTCGAGACCACGGCGGGCGTGGTCCTCTTCCACGTCGCCTTCGGCCTGCCCTTCGCGATCTTCCTGCTCCGCAACTTCTTCGCGGAGATCCCCAAGGAACTGCTGGAGGCGGCGCGCCTCGACGGGGCGGGTGAGATCCGGCTGTTCGCGCGCGTGGTGATGCCGCTCGGCGGTCCGGCCATCGCCTCGCTCGGCATCTTCCAGTTCCTCTGGGTCTGGAACGACATGCTGGTCGCGCTGATCTTCGCCGACTCGGCCAGCCCTCCGATCACGGTGGCGCTCCAGCGCCAGGTACGGCAGTTCGGCAACAACATCGACATCCTGGCGCCCGGCGCCTTCATCTCGATGATCATCCCGCTGATCGTCTTCTTCGCGTTCCAGCGGCAGTTCGTGTCCGGCGTGATGGCCGGCGCGGTGAAGTAGTCCCGCCCGCACACCCGCACCCACCACGGCGGCCCGGTCCCCACGACCGGGCCGCCGTCCGGCTGCTCGGGCGGACGGTACGAATGAACGGGACCGCGAAGAACGTCGCCGCCTACGCGGCGCACACAAAGGCGTAGGAACAGCCCAAGGGTGGCTAAAGTCCACGTTGATGACGACGCAGCAGATCGCGGTCACCGACGCGAACACCGCCCCCGGCTTCCCCGGCTCCCCCACCTCCGCGGCCGCCGCGCGCCGCTGCGCCCGCAGGCTCGGTGCCGTCTGGGCCGCCACCCGCCTCGCCATGCTCGCCCTGCTCGCGCAGCCCCTCGGTGTCTTCCACGTGGGCACGATCAACGGCGAGGTCCACCAGATCTACCACCGCTGGTACGAGCAGCTCGTCCGGGGCGGCTTCCCCCTGGACGACGCCATGTGGCAGTACCCGCCCGGCGCGGCCCTGGTGATCCTCGGGCCGGGCGCCCTGCCCTGGCTCACGTACTTCCAGGCGTTCCTCCTCCTCACCCTGGCCGCCGACGCGCTGCTCGCCGTCGCCCTCGCGCGCGCGGGCCGGCGCCCCGGCCGCTCCACGGCCGGTGCCTGGATGTGGGTGGGCGCCCTGCCGCTGCTCCTGCACCTGCCCCTCGTCCGGTACGACGTCCAGGTCACCGCCCTCGCCGCACTGGCCCTGCTCTGCATGCACCGCCGTCCGCGCGTCGGCGGCGTGCTCGCCGGGCTCGGTGCGACGGTGAAGCTCTGGCCGGTCCTCGTGCTGCTGGGCGCCCCCCGCGGGCGTACCACCCGCCACGCCTGGCTGTCCGCCGCCGCCGGCGCGGCGGCGCTGCTCGCCGTCCTCGCGTCCGTCTTCTCGCACACCTTCGGCTTCCTGCGCCAGCAGGGCAGCAGGGGCGTGCAGATCGAATCGGTCGCCGGCACCGTACTGTCCCTTGCCCGGCCGGCCGGCTGGCCGGGCAAGGTCGAGTACCGGTACGGCGCCATGGAGTTCACCGGGCCGTACGTCTCGTCCTTCGCCCATGCCTCCCTCCTCGCCACGGCCGCCGCCTTCTGCTGGCTGCTGCTGTGGCGCGTCAGGGCCCGCCGCTGGACACCGGCGACCCCCTTCGACGCCGCGCTGGCCGCCGTGCTGCTCTTCACCGTCACCAGCCGGGTGATCAGCCCTCAGTACCTGGTCTGGCTGCTCGGCCTGGCCGCCGCCTGCCTCACCTCGCGGGCCACCACCCAGCGCCCGGTCGCGGCGCTGCTGCTGCCCGCGGCCGCCGTGAGCACGCTCGCCTACCCGGTGCTGTACAACGACGTGGTGGCGGGCACGCCGCTGGGATGCGCGCTCATGGTCGTACGCAACGCTCTGCTCGTCGCGGCGGCCCTGCTGTCCTGCCGCAGGCTCTGGGCCTCCGCCCGGTGCCTGTAGGAGCAGGACTCGGGACCCAGGGCCCAGGAGCGGGAAAGGGGGCGCCCCGCACCGGACATTCCGGTGCGGGGCGCCCCCTGCGTACCGATCAGCCTGCGTACCGGTCAGACATGCGTACCGGTCAGGCTGTGTACCGGTCAGACGCGGGTACGCAGCATCGTCCGCATCGTCCGCATGGCCACCGACAGGTTCGCCAGGTCGAACGCGTCCGATCCCCGGATCTCGTCCAGCGTGGTCCGCGCACGGCCCAGGATCGCCGCGTTCTTCTGCTCCCACGCCTTGAAGCGCTCCTCCGGCGTCGAGGTCCCGTCACCCACGGAGAGCACGTCCTGCGTCAGGCCGGCGTGCACCGCGTACAGGTCCTCGCGGATGGAGGCGCGGGCCATGGACTGCCAGCGGTCGGCCCGCGGCAGCTCGATGATCCGGTCCATCAGCTGGGTGATGGAGAGGCGGTCGGCGAGGTCGTAGTACACCTCGGCGACCTCCATCGGCGCCTTGCCGGTGCGCTCGGCGATCGCGACGATGTCGAGCGTGGGGAAGGCCGACGAGAACCCGGCCACCCGCAGCGCGAGCTCCTCGGGAACGCCCGCCGCCGTCAGCTCGTCCAGGATGGACTGGTACCACTCCAGGTCAGCGCCGCGCAGCAGCTTCGGCAGCTCGTCCCAGACCCGCGCCACACCGGCACTGAAGAACTCGATGGTCTCGGCGAGCTCCAGCGGCTGCGGCCGGTTGCCCAGCAGCCAGCGCGTACCGCGCTCGACGAGGCGGCGCGAGTGCAGCCGGATCCGGGTCTGGACGTCGGCCGCGACCTTGTTGTCGAGTGCCTCGACGGCGTCCCAGACCTCGCTGAGGCCGAAGATCGCGCGGGCCGAGAACTGCGCCCGTACGATCTCCTCGACCGACGCCCCGGTCTCCTCCCGCAGACGGTGCAGGAAGGTCGAGCCGCCGGTGTTGACGGTGTCGTTGACCAGCACCGTCGTGATGATCTCGCGGCGCAGCGCGTGCGCGTCGATCTGCTCGGGGAACTTCTCGCGCAGCGCCTCGGGGAAGTACGCGTGCAGCAGGCCCCGCAGGTACGGGTCGTCCGGCAGACCGGTGTGGATCAGCTCGTCCGCCACCGTGATCTTGGTGTACGCCATCAGGACGGCGAGCTCCGGCTGGCTCAGGCCGCGGCCCGCGCTCAGCAGCTCGCGGATCTGCCGGTCGGTGGGCAGGAACTCCAGCGGGCGGTTGAGGTGCCCGTCGCGCTCCAGCCGGCGCATGAAGCGCTGGTGGGCGTGGAGCAGGGAGGGCGCCTGGGCGACGGCGTTGGCCAGCGCCGTGTTCTGCGCGTAGTTGTTGCGCAGGACCAGCGTGCCGACCTCGTCGGTCATCGTGGCGAGCAGCTTGTTGCGCTGCTTGACGGTCATGTCGCCGTCAGCGACGAGCCCGTTCAGCAGGATCTTGATGTTCACCTCGTGGTCGGAGGTGTCCACGCCCGCACTGTTGTCGATGGCGTCGGTGTTGATCCGGCCGCCGTCCCGCGCGAACTCGATGCGGCCGAGCTGGGTCGCGCCCAGGTTGCCGCCCTCGCCGACGACCTTGACCCGCAGGTCCTCGCCGTTGACGCGGATGGCGTCGTTCGCCTTGTCGCCGACGTCGGCGTTCGACTCCGCCGACGACTTGACGTACGTGCCGATGCCGCCGTTCCACAGCAGGTCGACCGGCGCCTTGAGGATCGCCTTCATCAGGTCGGCCGGGGTCATCTTGGTGACGCCCCGCTCGATGCCGAGCGCCTCGCGGATGTGCGCGTTGACCGGGATCGCCTTGGCGCTGCGCGGGTGGACGCCGCCGCCCGCGGACAGCAGCGAGGTGTCGTAGTCGGCCCACGAGGAGCGCGGCAGCTCGAACAGACGGCGGCGCTCGGCGTACGAGGTGGCCGCGTCCGGGTTCGGGTCGATGAAGATGTGCCGGTGGTCGAAGGCCGCGACGAGGCGGATGTGCTCGGAGAGCAGCATGCCGTTGCCGAAGACGTCGCCGGACATGTCACCGACGCCGACGACCGTGAAGTCCTCGTTCTGGGTGTCGTGGCCGAGCTCGCGGAAGTGCCGCTTGACGGACTCCCAGGCACCGCGGGCCGTGATGCCCATGCCCTTGTGGTCGTAGCCGACCGAGCCGCCGGACGCGAAGGCGTCGCCGAGCCAGAAGTTGTACGCGACCGCGATCTCGTTGGCGATGTCGGAGAAGGTCGCGGTGCCCTTGTCGGCGGCGACGACGAGGTACGTGTCGTCCTCGTCGTGGCGCACGACGTCCTTCGGCGGCACGACCTCACCCGCCACCATGTTGTCGGTGATGTCGAGCAGCGCCGAGATGAAGGTCTTGTACGAGGCGATGCCCTCGGCCATCCACGCGTCGCGGTCGACGGAGGGGTCCGGGAGGTTCTTCGCCACGAAGCCGCCCTTGGCACCGACCGGCACGATGACGGTGTTCTTCACCATCTGCGCCTTGACCAGGCCGAGCACCTCGGTCCGGAAGTCCTCGCGCCGGTCCGACCAGCGCAGACCACCGCGGGCGACCTTGCCGAAGCGCAGGTGGACGCCCTCGACGCGCGGCGAGTACACCCAGATCTCGAACGCCGGGCGGGGCGCGGGGAGGTCCGGGATGGCCTGCGGGTCGAACTTCATCGACACGTAGGAGTGCGGCTCACCGACCTTCGTCTTCTGGAAGAAGCTGGTGCGCAGCGTCGCCTTGATGACGGTCAGGAAGGACCGCAGGATCCGGTCCTCGTCCAGGGACGCGACCTGGTCGAGCGCGCCGTCGAGCTCTTCGAGCAGCCCGTCGGTCAGCTCGGTGCCCGCGCTCTGGCGCTCCGGCGACATCCGCGCCTCGAAGAGCGAGATCAGCAGCCGGGTGGTATGGACGTTGTTGCGGAGGGTGTCCTCCATGTAGTCCTGGCTGAAGGTCGAACCGGCCTGGCGCAGGTACTTCGCGTACGCGCGCAGCACCATCGCCTGCCGCCAGCTCAGGCCGGCGCTCAGGACCAGGGCGTTGAAGCCGTCGTTCTCGGCCTGTCCGGTCCACACGGCGGCGAAGGTGTCCTGGAAGCGCTCGCGCGCGTCGTCGGCGAGGTAGTCGCCGTTGCCGTTCGGCTTGGGCATGCGCAGGCCGAAGTCGTAGATCCACGCATGCGTACGGTCGGCGCAGCGCAGCTCGTACGGACGCTCGTCGACGACCTCGACGCCGAGCCGCTGGAGCACCGGCAGGACGGCGGACAGGGAGACCTGCTCGCCGATCCGGTAGATCTTGAAGCGGCGCTCGTTCGGTCCGGCGCCCACCGGCTCGTACAGGGACAGCGCGAAGCTGTTGCGGCCGTGCGTCAGCTGCTCCAGGTGGACCAGGTCGGCGACGGCGGAGCGCGGCGAGTGGTCGGCCTTGTAGCCCTCGGGGAAGGCGTGCCCGTACCGGCGCAGCAGCTCGGCGGCGCGCTCCTCGCCGCACTCGGCGTTCAGGGCCTCGGAGAAGCCGTCGGCCCAGGAGCGGGCGGCCTCGACCAGGCGGGCCTCGATGCGCTCGGTGTCGGCGTCGGTGAGGTCGGGCAGCTCGGTGCCCGGCGGGACGCGGACGACGAAGTGCAGGCGGGAGAGGATCGACTCGGTGTTCCAGGCGGTGAAGTCGACGCTGATGCCGCCGAGCTCCTCCTTGAGGATGTCGATGAGCCGCAGCCGCACCGCGGTGGTGTAGCGGTCACGGGGCAGGTAGACCAGGGCGGAGTAGTAGCGCCCGTACTCGTCCTTGCGCAGGTACAGGCGCAGCCGGCGCCGCTCCTGGAGGTAGAGCACGCTCGTCACGATGGACGTCAGCTGGTCGACGGGCGTCTGGAAGAGCTCGTCGCGCGGGTACGTCTCCAGGATCTGGAGCAGGTCGCGGCCGTCGTGGCTGTTGGGCGAGAAGCCCGCGGTCTCCAGGACCTCGGCGACCTTGCGGCGGATGACGGGGACGCGGCGTACGGACTCGGTGTACGCGGCCGAGGAGAACAGCCCGAGGAAGCGGCGCTCGCCGACGACGTTGCCGTCGGCGTCGAACTTCTTCACGCCGACGTAGTCGAGGTAGCTCGGCCGGTGCACGGTCGAGCGGCTGTTGGCCTTCGTCAGTACGAGCAGCTTGTGCTCGCGGGCCTTGGCGCGGGCGTCGGCGGGCAGCCGGCTGAAGGACGGGCTCACCGGGTGCGCCTCGTCGCCGCTGTGGTGCGGGTCGGAGCGGAGGATGCCGAGCCCGGTGCCGGGGACGGCGGCGAGCGCGTCGTCGTCGGTCAGCTGGTACTCGCGGTACCCGAGGAAGGTGAAGTGGTCGGCGGCCAGCCAGCGCAGCAGCTCGCGGGCCTCGTCGACCTCCTGGTCGCGCAGGTCGTCGGCGGTGGGCTCGCTCGGCAGCTCTTCGGCGATGCGCAGCGCGGAGTCGCGCATCTTCTCCCAGTCCTCGACGGCCTCGCGGACGTCGGACAGGACGCGCAGCAGGTCGGCGGTGATCTGCTTGAGGTCGGAGCGGTCGGTCTCGCGGTCGATCTCGACGTGGATCCAGGACTCCACGCACGCGTCGTGCGGCAGCTCCTGGTCGCCGGCGCGCGCTCCGTCGCCGGGCAGGACCTCGATCAGCTTTCCGGCGACATCGCGCCGCACGGTGACCTGCGGGTGGATCACGACATGGATGCCGCGGCCCTGGCGGGACAGTTCGTTGGTGACCGAGTCGACCAGGAAGGGCATGTCGTCGGTGACCACCTCGACGACGGAGTGGCTGCAGGTCCAGCCGTTCTCCTCGACGGTCGGGGTGTGGACCCGGACGCTGGCGGTGCCCTGCGGGCGGTTCTCCGCCAGCCGGAAGTGCGAGAGGGCCGCGCCGAACACGTCGACCGGGTCGCGGTCGGCGAGGTCTTCGGGGGCCGTGTGCAGGTAGTAGCGCTGGAGGTACGCGAGGAGTGTGTCCCGGTCGGGAATGCCTTCGCTCGTGGACCCGGACGAAGGTTGCCCCCCGGCCGGGCTGTTCTCAGCTACCCGGGCCGCCCGTACGAGCAGCTCGGCCTTGGCTTCGTCCAGCTTGGTCTGCATGTCCTCTGGCTCCTGTCGCGCGCCATTGCGTGACGTAGGTGAAGAAAGATGGCACAACGCCACGACGCGGGGTATCCGGTCGGGTCGACGTTATGCCGCGGTGAGGGATACCCATGACGTTATTGGCCATTTTTGACGGCCGGTCCGGGTTTCGGGGACCAGCGATCGCCCGGGCACGGTGGTGCTCCGGGCGGATGCCGGGGGCTTCACTGCCCCCGAGGGCTATCGCGCTGATCACGGCACCAGGCTATCCCCCCGGACCGGGGCGCCGTCATGTCCGATCGGTGTACAAAACCAGCCCGGAAGTTTGACAGTCTGGACAGCGCAGCGCGCGCCGCTTCATGGCAGGTGCCGCCCGGCGGTCCCCCCGGCCGCCGGAACCGGCGGGGCGCCTTGGCAAACGCCGCCCGCCGGTGCAGGTTGAACCGGACGGCACGGAACAGGCCGCCCGAGGGGAGCACACCGCCATGGCACCCAAGATCCTCATCGTCACCGGCGACGCAGCGGAGTCGCTGGAAGTCCTCTACCCGTACCAGCGCCTGCGCGAGGAGGGGTACGAGGTCCACATCGCCGCCCCGACCCGCAAGAAGCTCCGGTTCGTGGTCCACGACTTCGAACCCGGCTTCGACACGTACACGGAGAAGCCCGGTTACACCTGGCCCGCCGACCTCGCGTTCTCCGAGGTGGAAGCCGGCCAGTACGCAGCCGTGGTGGTCCCCGGCGGGCGGGCGCCGGAGTATCTGCGCAACGATCCGGAACTCCGCAAGATCCTCAAGGCCTTCTTCGACTCGGACAAGCCGGTGGCCCAGATCTGCCACGGCCCGCTCCTGACGGCGGCCGTCGACGGGCTCGCCGGCCGCCGGGTCACCGCGTACCCGGCCCTGGAGCTCGACATGCAGTCCGCCGGGGCGACCTTCCAGGACGTCGAGACGGTGGTCGACGGCACCCTGGTCTCGGCCCGCGCGTGGCCGGACCACCCGAGCTGGATGCGTGAGTTCCTCACGGTCCTGCGCGCGAGGAGCCCGGTGACCTGAGCACGCGGCGGGGTGGTGCGCGCTGCAACAGGACGGGGCGGGCCGGAACGGGTGCGGTGCGATCCGGAAGAGGTGCGGCCCGATCCGGAACGGGTGCGGTGCCGGTGCGGAACGGGGGCGGAGCGGAACGGGGGCAGGCCGGGGCCTGGCAGGAGGCGTCCCCGCACCCCTCACTCCATCCACCGCTCCGCCAGCGCCACCGCCTCCGCCAGGCTGTCCACCACCGGCACGCCGGCCGGCTCCAGGCTGGCCCTGCTGTGCGAGCCCCCCGTATAGAGCACCGCCCGCGCCCCCACATGCGCCGCCGCCACCGCGTCGTCGACCGCGTCGCCGATCACGACCACCTGCCGCGGCGTGACACCGCCCAGCGCCGCGACATGGCGGGCCATGTGCGCGGCCTTGCTGCCGCCCGAAGGCCCGGTCCGCCCGTCGACCCGCACGAAGTGCCGCTCGATGCCGTACCCCCGCACCACCGGGAGCAGCTGCTCGTGCCCGTACATGCTCAGCAGTGACTGGCTGCGGCCCGTCGACTGCCACTCCACCAGCAGCTCCTCGACGCCGTGCGTGAGCGCGCACACCACGCGCAGCTCGGTGTAGTGCCGGTGGAAGGCCTCGTCCATGACCAGCCACTCCGCGTCCGTCGGCAGCCGCCCCATCAGCCTCTCGTAGAAGCGGGGGATGGGCACGCAGTACAACTCGCGGTACCGCTCGAGCGTGATCGGTTCGATCCCGATCTCCGCGAACGCCGCGTTCGTCGCGCCGATGACCGCACTGATGTCGTCGAGCAGCGTGCCGTTCCAGTCCCAGACGAGATGCGTCGTCGTGTGCTTCCCCATTCCAAGAAGGTACCCACCGGGTACGACAGCGCAGACATCCCAGCCGGGCTCAGCCGATCAGATTCGGGATCTCCTGCACCCCGTACCACAGCAGTTCGTGGTCCTCCGCGCCGTCCACCGTGAACTGCGCGTCGTCGTCCCCGTGGTCCGCCGCCCCCAGCGCCGCGGCCGCCGCCGTCACGTCCGCCTCCGCGTCGTCGGCGTCGACGTGCACCGCCGCCGCCTTCTTCAGCGGTACCGCGGCGGCGATCCGCACCTCGCCGATCGCCGCGGCGTCCAGCCCCCGGTCCGGGTCGGCGACCGCGTCCCCGTCCGGTACGTCGACGGCCACGACGACCCGGCGCCGCGCAGCGCCCGGGTCTCCCGCCACCAGCCGCAGCGACGCGGCCGCGGCCCGGTTGAGCGCGGCGTACTCGAGCTCCTCGATGTCGTCCGAGACGTACCACTCGCGCAGGCCGGGGGTCACGGCGTAGGCGGCCAGCGGGCCGGGTCCCAGCTCGCCCGCCTTGTGCGCCTCGGCGAGACCGGAAAGGGTCAGGGGGACGTAGACGCGCATCGGCAGGCCGCTTTCGTAGTCGGAGACGGACTCAAGGATACGTACGGAGTCCCCCTTCGGGGTGGTGGTCCCCGGCTCCTGCGACGTCCACCCCGTGAGGCCGGTGCCGAGCGGGCGCCGCCCCGGCACTGCCTTCCGTCACCCTGATAGGTGATCCGCTTGGCCGGCGCCTCCCGCGTCCACCGCTCCTTGCCGCCACCCGTCCGTCCCCCGTAGAAGAGCACCAACAGAAGTTACCGCCCGGTATCAAAACCGGGCCGGCAGAGCGGGGCACACAGATGAACAAGGACAGGACCCGGCCGCACGGACGCCACGACCAGCGCGGGCCCGGCGCCTCCGCACTCAGGGCGAGGGCCCCCAGGACGGCGGCCGGCAGCCCCACAGCCGGCGCCCCCCACACCGCATCCACCACCACGTCCACCACGCCCGCAGCCCAGGCACTCCGGCACCACCACCGCCGTCCCACCCCGCACGAACAGTTCGCCGAGCGCCTGCTGGCGGTGCTCAGCGGCCGGCGCCCCGTCCACTGGATGCTCGGGCACACCATCGGCGAGGCGTACGAGCAGCTCGTCCAGCTCGCGCCCACGACCCCGCTGCGCACGCGCGGCACTCTTCCCGTCGTACGCACCTGCGGCGGTTTCCATCCGCGCCCCGGCGTCGTCGAGGCCTTCGCGAGCATCGCGGCCGGCGAACAGGTACGGGCGATGGCGTTCCGCCTGGAGCAGGGCCGCGACCTGCGCTGGCGGTGCGCCGCCGTCGAGCTGGGCGGCACACCGGCGACGGCCGCCTGCGCCCCGGCGTGAAGGCCGCACAGACACGGCCGGGGCCGCGGCACAGCCGGGACGCGGCCGGGGCCGGACACCCCGTCGGTGTCCGGCCCCGGCCGTCATGCCACGCAGGGTCGTACGGGCTGTACGCCCGCCCGCCTGCCCGCGCCTACTTCTTGCGGCGGCGTCCGCCGCCCTTCTGCGCCTTGCGCCGCTCGGCGCGCGTCATGCCGTCCGACTCGGACCGGGCGGGCTCGTCCTCGTTGTCGAAGTCGCCCTCGACGACACCGCCCTCGCCGTCCACCGTGGGAGCGGAGAAGTGCAGCCGGTCGGGCCGCTGCGGGGCGTCGAGCCCCTTCGCCCGGATCTCCGGACGGCCGGCGCCGGCGGGCACCGCGTCCTCCTTGCTGAGCGACGGCCTTCCGGCCCCCGCCTGGTCGGGCACAGCCTGCACCGGAACCTCCTCGACCTGCTGCTCGACCTGGACCTCCAGGTTGAACAGGTAGCCGACGGACTCCTCCTTGATGCCGTCCATCATCGCGTTGAACATGTCGAAGCCCTCGCGCTGGTACTCGACCAGCGGGTCCTTCTGGGCCATCGCGCGCAGGCCGATGCCCTCCTGGAGATAGTCCATCTCGTAGAGGTGCTCGCGCCACTTGCGGTCCAGGACGGACAGCACCACGCGCCGCTCCAGCTCACGCATGACGTCGGAGCCGAGCTGCGCCTCACGCTCGGCGTACTGCTCGTAGATGTCGTCCTTGATGGACTCGGCGATGAACTCGGCGGTGATGCCCGCCCGGTCGCCCGCCGCGTCCTCCAGGTCCTCGACGGTGACCTTCACCGGGTAGAGCTGCTTGAACGCGCCCCACAGCCGGTCGAGGTCCCACTCCTCGGCGAAGCCCTCGACGGTCTCCGCCTGGATGTACGCGTCGATGGTGTCGTCCATGAAGTGACGGATCTGGTCCTGCAGGTCCTCGCCCTCGAGCACCCGGCGCCGCTCGCCGTAGATGACCTCGCGCTGCCGGTTGAGCACCTCGTCGTACTTCAGGACGTTCTTGCGCGCCTCGAAGTTCTGCTGCTCGACCTGCGACTGGGCGGACGCGATGGCCCGCGTCACCATCTTGTTCTCGATCGGCACGTCGTCCGGCACGTTGGCCATCGACATCACGCGCTCGACCATCGCGGCCTTGAACAGGCGCATCAGGTCGTCACCCAGCGACAGGTAGAACCGCGACTCGCCCGGGTCGCCCTGTCGGCCGGAGCGGCCGCGCAGCTGGTTGTCGATACGGCGCGACTCGTGCCGCTCGGTGCCCAGCACGTAGAGGCCGCCGAGCGCCTTGACCTCTTCGAACTCGGCCTTGACGGCCAGCTCGGCCTTCTCCAGCGCGGCGGGCAGGGCCGCGGCCCACTCCTCGATGTGCTCCTCCGGGTCGAGGCCGCGCTGGCGCAGCTCCGCCTCGGCGAGGTCGTCCGGGTTGCCGCCGAGCTTGATGTCCGTACCGCGGCCCGCCATGTTCGTGGCGACGGTGACGGCGCCCTTGCGGCCGGCCTGGGCGACGATCGACGCCTCACGGTCGTGCTGCTTGGCGTTGAGGACCTCGTGCTGGACACCGCGCTTGGAGAGCTGCTGCGAGAGGTACTCCGACTTCTCCACGGAAGTGGTGCCGACCAGGATCGGCTGCCCCTTCTCGTGCTTCTCCACGATGTCGTCGACGACCGCGGCGAACTTCGCGACCTCGGTGCGGTAGATCAGGTCGGACTGGTCGGCACGGACCATCGGCCGGTTCGTCGGGATCGGCACGACGCCCAGCTTGTAGATCTGGTGGAACTCGGCGGCCTCGGTCATGGCCGTACCGGTCATGCCGGAGAGTTTGTCGTAGAGGCGGAAGAAGTTCTGCAGGGTGATCGTGGCGAGGGTCTGGTTCTCGTCCTTGATGTCCACCCCTTCCTTCGCCTCGATCGCCTGGTGCATGCCCTCGTTGTAGCGGCGGCCGGCGAGGATACGGCCGGTGTGCTCGTCGACGATCATGACTTCGCCGTCGATGACGACGTAGTCCTTGTCCTTCTTGAAGAGTTCCTTGGCCTTGATGGCGTTGTTCAGATACCCGACGAGCGGCGTGTTGACCGACTCGTACAGGTTGTCGATGCCCAGCCAGTCCTCGACCTTGGCGACGCCGGACTCGTGGATGGCGACCGTGCGCTTCTTCTCGTCGACCTCGTAGTCGCCGGTCTCCTCGATGCCCTTGAGCGGGTTGCCCGGCTCGCCCTTCTTCAGGCGGACGACGAGCTTGGCGAAGTCGCCGTACCACTTGGTGGCCTGGTCGGCCGGGCCCGAGATGATCAGCGGCGTACGGGCCTCGTCGACCAGGATCGAGTCGACCTCGTCGACAATCGCGAAATTGTGACCGCGCTGGACGAGCTCGTCCTTCGACCACGCCATGTTGTCGCGCAGGTAATCGAAGCCGAATTCATTGTTCGTGCCGTACGTGATGTCGCAGGCGTACATCTCACGGCGCTGCGCGGGCGACATATTGGCAAGAATGCAGCCGACCTCGAGGCCGAGGAATTTGTGCACCCGGCCCATCATCTCGGAGTCCCGCTCGGCCAGGTAGTCGTTCACCGTGATCAGGTGGACGCCCTTGCCGGACAGCGCGTTCAGATACGCGGGGAGGGTGCCGACGAGGGTTTTTCCCTCACCGGTCTTCATCTCGGCGACATAACCGAGATGCAGGGCGGCGCCACCCATCATCTGAACGTCGTAATGGCGCTGGCCGAGAACGCGCTTCGCCGCCTCGCGAACGGTCGCGAACGCCTCGGGGAGCAGGTCGTCCAGGCTCTCGCCGTCGGCGTACCGCTGCCTGTACTCATCGGTGAGCGCCCGCAACTCGGCGTCGGAGAGGTCGACGAAGTCCTCTTCGATGGAGTTGACCTGGTCCGCGATGCGGTGCAGTTTGCGCAGGATCTTGCCTTCGCCTGCACGCATGAGCTTGTTGAAGACGGACACTGAGGCTGGTCTCCTTGCCGGTCGGGCCTGTGCACTGGGTCGTATGTGGACTCTGGCGCGGGCACGGCAGGTGGTCCCCACCGCAACGGCCATCGTAAGCGAGGACCCCGCCACGCCGGGAGGCCCGCTCGCAGGAAGGCCCACTGTCACCCGCAAAGAGAACGGACAGGGAGCCCGGAAGGTGCCGGGCCGTCCCGAAAAGGTCTGGCGCGCCCCGCCCGCCCCACCGAGAATCGGCCGATGGAGCCCACCGTCCTCACCACCGGGCGTCTGCTGCTGCGCCCTTTCGAGCCCGCCGACACCGAGGCCGTCTTCCAGGCCTGCCAGGACCCCGGCATCCAGCGCTGGACGTCGATTCCCTCACCGTACGAACGGGAGCACGCGGAGAGCTTCACCGGCCGGATCGTGCCCGACGGCTGGCGCTACGGCACGGCGTACGCCTTCGCGGTGCTCACCCGAGGCGGCGGGGAACTGGTGGCGGCGCTGTCGTCGATCACGCGCGGTGAGGGGATCGCGGAAATCGGGTACTGGGCGGCGAAGCCGCACCGCGGCCGCGGCTACGTCACGGAGGCGGTGGGGGCCCTCGCCCACTGGGCCTTCACCGCGGCCGGCGTGGAACGCCTGGAGTGGCGCGCCGAGGTCGGCAACGACGCGTCCCGCGCGGTGGCCGAGAAGGCCGGTTTCGTCATCGAGGGCATCCAGCGCTCCGGTATCGCGAACAAGGGCGTACGCCGCGACGGCTGGGTCGGCGCCCTGCTCCCCTCCGACCTCGGACTGCCCACGGACCGCCCGTACCTGCCCGCCAGGGCCTGATTTCCCGCAGTCCAGGCCCTGTTGTCAGTGACGGCCCTTAGGGTGCGGCCATGACCAGTCTGCTGTCGCCCACTGCCTCCCTGTCCGCCGACGAAGCCCGCAGGATCGCCCTGCGCGCCCAGGGATTCCTGGGCGCGCCGGACCGGCGGGGCGGGGTGCGCGGGATGCTGCGGCACCTGGGCGCGGTGCAGCTCGACACGATCTCCGTGCTGGCCCGCTCCCACGAGCTGATCGCGTACGCCCGCCTCGGCGCCGTGGGCCGGGCGGCCGTGGAGGACGCCTACTGGACCGGCAGCCATGCCTTCGAGTACTGGTCGCACGCCGCCTGCATCCTGCCCGTCGAGGAATGGCCGCACTTCGCCTTCCGCCGCCGCGCCTACCGCGACCGCCCGCAGTGGCACCACGACCTGCCGGACGGCACGTACGACGCGGTGATCAAGCAGCTGCGCGCCGAAGGACCGCTCACCGCGACCGAGTTGGGCGGCGCGAAGAACGGCGGGGAGTGGTGGGACTGGTCGGCGTCGAAGGTGGCCGTCGAGCGTGCGCTGATGTACGGCGAGGTGGTGTGCACCGAGCGGCGCGGCTGGAAGCGGGTCTACGACCTCGCCGAACGCGCCGTCCCGGACGCCGTCCGCCACGACGACCTCGATGACACCGAGTGCCTTCGCCGCCTCGTACGGCTGGCCGGGCAGTCGCTCGGCGTCGGTACGCGCGCCGACATCGCGGACTACCACCGCCTCAAGGGCGAGCAGGTCGAGTCCGTGATCGCCGAGTCGGGGCTGGTTCCGGTCGAGGTCGAGGGCTGGTCCAAGCCCGCCTGGGCGGACCCCGAGGCACTGGCGAGCACCCCGCGCGGCCGCCACCGCACGACACTGCTGTCGCCCTTCGACTCGCTCGTCTGGGACCGCCCGCGCACCGAACGCATCTTCGGCTTCACGCACCGCCTGGAGGCATACGTCCCCAAGCCGAAGCGGATCCACGGTTACTTCGCGATGCCCCTGCTCGCGGGCGGCCGGCTGCTGGGCCGGGTCGACCCGGCGCGCGAGGGCAAGACCCTGGTGGCGCGCCAGGTCTCCCTGGAGAGCCGGAAGGCGGCGGCGCCGATGGCCCGGGCCCTGGTCGAGGCGGCGGAGTGGGTCGGCTGCACGGACGTACGGCTGGAGCGCGTCGGTACACCGGAGCTGCGCACCGCGCTGACCGCCGAACTGGCCCACCTTACCTGATCTCCAGGATCTTCTCCCGCATCGCGTAGACCACCGCCTCCATCCTGGAGTGCAGCTGCAGCTTCTCCAGGATGTTCCGGACATGGTTCTTCACGGTGTTCTCGGAGATGAACAACTCCTTGGCGATGTCCCGGTTGTTCATGCCGGTCGCGACCAGCTTGAGGACCTCGAGCTCCCGGTCGGTCAGCCGCGGCGCCGGGACGAGCCGTCGCTCGTCGGTGCGCTGGATCATCGACTTGAACTCCGTGAGGAGCTTGGACGCCATCGACGGGCTGATCTGGGACTGGCCGTCGGCCACCGCCCGGATCGCGGTGGCCACCTCGTCCGTGGAGATCTCCTTGAGGAGATATCCCGTCGCACCCGCCTTGATCGCGTCGTAGAGGTCCGCCTCCTCGTCGCTGATCGTCAACATGATGATCTTCGCACTGGGAGCCACTTCCTTGATCGAGGTACATGCCTCGATGCCGCCGCGCTTGGGCATCCGTACGTCCATCAGCACGATGTCGGGCAGCAGATCGGCGGCCTTGTCCACGGCCTCCGCCCCGTCACCGGCCTCGCCGACGACCTGGATGTCCTCCTCCTGCGCCAGGACGATCTCCAGCCCTCGGCGGAACAGGGCGTGGTCGTCCACGACCAGCACCCTGATGGGCTCCTTGCGCGACCCCCCGGCGTCCGTGTCGGGACCGTCGGCATCCTCCACGCCGAACCCGTCGTGCACCGGACCGAAGCTGTCCGCCATCGTTCCTCCCCCTGAAGGCCGTGGCCCGAAATTCATGAGCTGCCCCAACCACAGTGTGCAGAGCACCGATTGGCTTGCGACGTCATGATTTCATGCCCGGACGGCACAGCGGTGATCCTTCGGTCGCACGATGGTGCCCCGGGGGGCGCACAGGCGCTCCAGGGGCACCACCACGGATGGGTACGGCACACTGCCCGCGCTGGTTCAGCGTGCCCGGCGGATCACCCGCCGAGCGCACCTCCGGCGCCGCCCGCCTCGGCCTCGGCCAGAGCGTCCGTCGTCAGGTGGATGACACCGTAGTCGTAGGCGTGCCGCCGGTAGACGACACTGGGCTCCTTCGTCTCGGAGTCGACGAAGAGATAGAAATCGTGCCCGACCAGCTCCATCTCGTAGAGCGCCTGGTCGAGCGTCATCGGTGCCGCGACGTGGGTCTTCTCGCGGACCACCAGCGGTCCTTCGCCCTGCACTTCGAGCGGGCCGATCCTGGTGGTGGGGACGGCGGGCGCCGCTTCCTCGGTGACGAGCGTCCCGTTGCCGTTGATGGCTGCGGCATCCGGCACCACCGTACCGACCTCGGCGGCCGACAGCCTGCCGTTGCCACGGCGCGTGTGGCGCTTGTCGTGCTGCTTGCGCAGCCGTGCCTCCAGCTTCCCCGTTGCGAGGTCCAGCGCTGCGTACGGGTCAGCGGCCGACGCCTCGGCCCGGATCACCGGACCACGCGAGTGAAGCGTGATCTCCACACGGTCGGAACGGTCGGCCTGCCGCGGGTTGGGCTCCTTGGACACCTCGACGTCCAGGCTGATCACCTTGCCGTCGAGCTTCTGGATCTTGTCCAGCTTCAGCTTCTCGGCCACGTGCTTGCGGAACCTCTCGGGCACCTCGGTCTTGCGGCCCTTGACGACGATGTCCACGCAGAACTCCGTTCCCGGATAGCCCCGCTTCAGCGGCGGGGCCTCTCCCTTTTGCACCAGGTCCCGGTGCTCACCGGAACCTCGGACTTGGTGACTTTCACCTCCTCCTCCCCAGTCGACAAGGTCCCCACCCCATCGACTTCGGGCTGAAGAGAAAACCCGAAGCGCAGCCGTTCACATAAACCCAGTGAGGTGCAGGCTCTGCTTTTCCTCACAACCGAACATAGCTCGCTCGGACGTATGTCGGCACCCGCTACCGGTGCGTACCTCCGATCAAGTGCTTTTCCTCCGTCTCCACCTGCAACGATCCAAGTTCCCCGTCAGTTCCGGTTCATTCCGAAGGAGAGCGCCGGTGCCGCGACCACAGCCGCGTTCAACTGGCCGGATGCGGGAATCAGCCGTTCTCGGGTGGCACTCAG
Organism: Streptomyces sp. Wb2n-11; assembly: GCF_001049855.1. Taxonomy (NCBI): domain Bacteria; kingdom Bacillati; phylum Actinomycetota; class Actinomycetes; order Kitasatosporales; family Streptomycetaceae; genus Streptomyces; species Streptomyces sp. Wb2n-11. The sequence goes on along the minus strand of NZ_CVPB01000001.1, from coordinate 4,311,557 downwards.
TGCACGGGCCGCCTCCACGAGCGAAGCCCCCGTTGTCATGAGATCGTCCACCAGTACGGTCCGGCCGCCCTCCAGCAGCCGGCCGCCCCCGGCGGCCACTTCCAGAGCCCCCGCCAGGTTCACTCCCCGCTCCCGGGCGCTCAGACCCGACTGGTCGTGCACCGCACGCCGCTGCCTGAGCACCGCGAGCACCCGGGCCGGTACCCCGGCGCGCCGCAGTTCGCCCGCGGCCGCCAGCGCGATCCGGCGCGCCGGATCGTGTCCGCGCGCCCTGACCGCTCCGGGCGCGGACGGCACGGGTACGAGCAGCAGCGGCCCCGCCGCCCCGGCCGGTGAACCTGCCGTCGCACCCCGTACAGCGCCCGCCAGCGCGACACCCAGCGGTCCGGCCAGCCCCAGCGCGCCCCGCTCCTTGTGCCCGAGCAGCACGGCCCGTACCGCGTCCTCGTACGGAGCGGCGGCATGGACCACCGGCAGCCCCGGCGGCTCGGGACACGGGCGCACCCGGCGCGCGCCCGCGCCGTACAGCGCCCGCCCGCACTCCGGGCACAGCAGCGTCCGCGGCCTGCCGCAGCCGCCGCACGCGACCGGCAGCACCAGGCCGGAGATCTCCCGCCACCACCCGCGCATGGCACCCACCCTGCCGGGCCGCGCCCGCGACAGCCACCCTTGTGGAAAACCCAGAGGGGCCGGAAGCCGGGAACCTGCACCTGCACCTGCACCTGCACCTGCACCTCTTAAGGAAAACAGGGGCGGAAGCGAGCCCGGCTAACCCGGGTAGACCGGGGACGATCCCTTGCTGACCACGGTCTTCCAGTTGGCGCCCGGCGGCAACCGCACAATCCCGTCCTCCAGCGAGTGCGCCAGCAGCGGCAGCCGGTCGTCGTCCGCCGAGGCGACCGCCGTCACCCGGTTCGCGCCCGGCACCGACTGGGCGTCCGACGTCGAACCGTCCGTCTGCAGGTACCGCAGTTGCTGCACCCCGCCGGACTCGCGGCCGACCACCACCAGACGGCTGCGGCCGGCCCAGGACACGGCCGTCACTTCCTCCATCTGCGGGGCGATGGGCCGCAGGTCGGCAACGGAAACTTCCGGCTTGTCATCGGGCCCGTGCCGCTCGACCCGGCCGAGCTTCAAGGTCGTCCGGCCGTCCTGCGAGACCAGCAGCGCGATCCGCACGCCGTCCGCGGACACCTTCAGGGCTTCGATACGAGCCCCGTCGAGGCCGTCGACGACCTTGACCTCCTCCGGCTCGCCCTCGCCGCCCGCCAGCCGCAGGAGCCGCGGCTGCCGGGGGTCCCGGTCGGCCACCCACAGGTCGCCCCGGCCGTCCCAGCTCGGCGCCGAGAGACGGTCCGTCTTCTCCTTGCCGCTGCTGGTCAGCACCGGCTCCCGCGGCTCGCCGTCCGAGACGACGGACGCCACGTACAGCGCATGCGCCTCCTGCGAGACCCCTGCCGCCCGCCGTTCGTCGCGCGCCACCGCGACCGCGCCGAGCTGCCGCTCGCCGTTGCCGAAGGGGCCCGGCACGGGGTCGGCCTCGTGGTCGGCGTCGGCGTTCTCGGTGTTGGCCACCATCCGTACGAGACGCTGCTTGGTGTCGAGGAAGTACTGGTAGTCGGGGCTCCCCGAAGCGCGTTCCGGAGCGAAGTCCTGCGCCTGGTCACCGCCGAGCACGCACAGCGTCGAGCCGTCCGACCGCTGCAGCTCCACCTGGCCGGTCCGGTACGACGTCAGGTCCCGCAGGGTGAACAGCAGTTGGGCCGCCATCTCCCTGCACCGCTTCTGGCCGACGTTGGACGCCTTCCCGTTGAGCGGCACCTTGAGAGCGTTGCGGTCGTCGAACACCAGCGACTTGGTGCCCTCCTTCAGCTTCAGCGCCGTACCCGTGGGAAAGCTCGAGCTCACCACCGGCTTCAGCCAGTTGGTCGGGCCGCTCAGCAGTGCCTCGACCGTCTGCGTCACCGGGTCCATCTGGGTCTGCGGGTCCATGCGCTTGCGCACATAGATCGGGTCGGCGACCAGCCACGGGTGGGCGGCCCCGGTCCGCTCGGACGACGTGCCCGAGGCGAAGTAGTACCTGTTGACCGAGCTGTAGATGCGCTCGAAGTCCGACTCGCCGAGCACCAGGCCCTGCGGCAGACCGTCGATGCGCCACTCCTGGCCGTCCGGACCGCTCTGCCTGCTGAGATGGATCGTCTCGTGGTACTCGCGGTTGACCGGCCGGTACGCGCGCTGCCCGTTCACCTCGGCGATCTCCGTACCGGTCAGCGCGTACGTATAGACCCCGCCCTCGCGGTCACTGGCCCGCTGGTCCTGGGGCACCGGGCCGTTGGCCAGCACCGTGACCCGGCTCGGGTTCCATGTGTCGGACGCCTTCTTCGTCAGGTACTTGCGAGCCGTGGCGAACTGCGGGTCGTCGCCCGTCATCGCCTCCAGGAACCCCTCGACGATCTCGTTGGGCTGCGCCCCGACCCTCGGGGCCATCCCGTACACCCGCACCTGCGAGTCACCGCGCGGAGAAGCGTCCACAGCCTCCACGTCACCGCTGTCCGGCATGGACGCACAGCCGGCCAGCAGCAGACCGCCGCATCCCAGCAGCACCGGCGTACGGGGCACCCGCCACCGGCCGCCGCGTCCTCGCTCAGTGCCCACGGGTGCTGTCCTTCCGCTCCGCCTGCGATGAACTGTCGCCGTCACCCGCCGGGCGCGCCACCACCCGGGCCCCACTGCCCGGCAGCGCCGTCGGATCCGCCGTGGGTGCCGCGCGCGGCACCGTCGGCAGCGGCGACCGCTCGGCACCCGGCTGAGCGGGCACGGTCGCGAGCCGGTGCGCGCCGCTGTCCGGCCCGTTGCCAGCGATCCGGCTGTCCGCCTCCGCGCGCTCGCGCCCACGCCGTGAATCCTCGGGTTCCAGCGGAATCGGCGAACCGCGCAGCGACTCGTCCGCCGTACGCGGCAGGGTCAGCCTGAACTGTGATCCGCCGCCCGGCTCTCCCCACGCCTGCAGCCAGCCGCCGTGCAGCCGCGCGTCCTCGACGGCGATGGACAGCCCGAGGCCGGTCCCGCCGGTGGTGCGCGCCCGCGCCGGATCGGCACGCCAGAACCGGTTGAAGACCCGCATCGCCTCCCCCGGTTTGAGCCCGACGCCGTAGTCACGGACCGCCACGGCGACCGCCCCGCCCGCGGCACCCAGCCGGACCACGATGTCCCGGCCCTCACCGTGCTCGACGGCGTTGACCACGAGATTGCGCAGTACGCGCTCCACGCGCCGGGCATCGGCCTCGGCGACGACGGGCTGTTCGTCACCGGTCACCCGTATCCGGGTGCCCTTGCGCTCGGCCAGCGGCTCGGCGCCCTCGATGACCCGGCGTACGACCTCACGCAGGTCTATCGGCTCCGCCTCCAGGGCCGCCGCGCCCGCGTCGAACCGGCTGATCTCCAGCAGGTCGGCGAGCAGCGACTCGAACCGGTCCAGCTGCCCGGCGAGCAGCTCGGCGGACCGCGCCGTCACCGGGTCGAAGTCGGAACGCGCCTCATGGATGACGTCGGCGGCCATCCGTACGGTCGTCAGCGGCGTACGCAACTCGTGCGAGACGTCCGAGACGAAGCGCCGCTGCAGCCGGGACAGCTCCTCCAGCTGCTGGATCTTGACCTGCAAATTCTGCGCCATCTTGTTGAAGGCCTCACCGAGCCGGGCGATGTCGTCCTCGCCCGTGACCTTCATGCGCTCCTGGAGCCGGCCGGCGGACAGCCGCTCGGCGACCCCTGCGGCCATGCGTACGGGCGTGACGACCTGCCGCACGACCAGCCACGCGATGCCGCCGAACAGGACCACGACGAACACTCCCGCGGTGGCGAGCGTGGTCTTCACCAGGCTCAGCGACTCCTCCTCCTGCGTCAGCGGGAAGAGGTAGTAGAGCTGGTAGGGCTGGCCGCTGTTGTCGTTCAGCTGCTTGCCGATGACCAGGCCCGGCTCGGGATCCTGCGCGTCCGTGTACGTGATCCGGACAAAGGCCTTGTACGCCTTGCCGGTCCCCTCGTCGATGGCGTCCCGCAGTTTCTGCGGCACGCTCGCACTCTGGTTCACGCCGCCCGAGGCGCGCGGCCCCCGGTTGATGGAACTCTCGTCGTCCGAGTCGGCGCTCAGCGCCACCACGTGGAAGGCCTGCCGGCCGCCACTGGCCAGCTGCTCGACCAGCTCGGTCCGCCAGTTGGTGGAGTTGCGGGCGGCGGCCCGGATCTCCGAGCTGTCACCGGCTCCCGCACCCGTTCCCGCGACGGTACGGGCCTTCTCCTCCGCCACGTCGAATCCACCGGCCGCCTGACTCTGGGCGGCCTCCTGCTTCGCGTCGAGCAGGCCGTTGCGCACCTGCCACATCACGACGAAACCGAGCAGCAGCACCACACCGAGCGACATCAGCAGCGAGCCGACGACCACGCGCAGCTGGATGTTCCGCCGCCACAGCCGCAGGGAGGGCAGCAGCGGCCGGCGCACCCAGCGCGCGAAGAGCCGCAGGGCGGGCCGCCCGCCCTGCAGAAAACGGCCGCCCCTGGACGCGGGCATCCCTCGCCTGGGACCGGCAGCCCGCCCCGTACGGACTCCCGGCTCCCCGGGCATCGGAGCAGCGCTGCCTCGGGTCATGTCAGCTCGGTCCGGCCTTGTAGCCGACCCCGCGGACGGTCACGACGATCTCCGGCCGCTCGGGGTCCTTCTCGACCTTCGAGCGCAGCCGCTGAACATGGACGTTGACCAGCCGGGTGTCCGCGGCATGGCGGTATCCCCACACCTGCTCCAGCAGTACCTCGCGGGTGAACACCTGCCACGGCTTACGGGCGAGCGCGACCAGCAGGTCGAACTCGAGCGGGGTCAGGGCGATGGACTGTCCCTCCCGCTTCACGGAATGCCCGGCCACGTCAATGACCAGGTCTCCGATCGCCAGCTGTTCCGGCGCCGGCTCCTCCGACCTCCTCAGTCGCGCCCTGATACGGGCGACGAGCTCCTTGGGCTTGAACGGCTTGACGATGTAGTCGTCAGCACCGGACTCCAGCCCAACGACCACGTCTACGGTGTCGCTCTTGGCGGTGAGCATCACGATCGGCACCCCGGACTCGGCCCGGATCAGCCGGCAGACTTCGATGCCGTCCCGTCCGGGCAGCATGAGATCCAGCAGCACCAGGTCGGGCTTGGCCTCCCTGAATGCGGCAAGTGCCTTGTCGCCATCCGCTACGAACGACGGTTCAAATCCTTCACCACGCAACACAATGCCGAGCATCTCGGCCAGTGCGGTGTCGTCGTCGACGACAAGGACGCGTCCCTTCATAAACGACATCATCCCATTAGCTAATCGTTACCTGGCGTGACCTGGCACACAGCTCCGCCAGTCCGGCCCCCGTGACCGGGGAAATCGCACCCTGTTCCGTGACGATCGCGGTCACCAGCTCCGGCGGCGTTACGTCGAAGGCCGGGTTGTACGCCTGTGTTCCCAACGGCGCCACGGGCGTCCCGGCCCCCACCCCGGCATCGGAACCGGCCACCGGAATCAACGGCACGGTGAACTCTGTCACCTCCTGCCCCGACCGCTGCTCCACCTCGATGGACGCACCGTCCGGAGTGCCGAGATCCACGGTCGTCACAGGTGCGACGACAATGAACGGTACGTGGTGGTACTTGGCCAGTACCGCGAGCGGATAGCTCCCCACCTTGTTCGCCACCGAACCGTCGGCGGCGATCCGGTCCGCCCCGATCAGTACGGCGTCCACCTCGCCGGCGGCGAACAGCGAACCCGCCGCGTTGTCCGTGAGCAGCGTGTACGCCATCCCGTTGCGGGCCGCCTCGTACGTCGTGAGCCTGGCCCCCTGCAGCAGCGGGCGGGTCTCGTCGACCCACAGCCGCCGCAGCCTGCCCGTCCGGTGCGCCGCCAGCGCCACTGCGAACGCCGTGCCCTCACCGCCCGAGACCAGCGCCCCGGTATTGCAGTGGGTCAGGATCCGGTGCCCGCCCCCCGGCAGCAGTTCCTCCAGCAGAGCCAGCCCGTGCGCCGCCATGCGCACGCTGGCCTCGGCGTCGGCCCGGTGCAGTTCCCGCGCCGCGGCCAGAGCGGACGCCGCCGCCCCCTCGGCGTCCGCCCCCTTCCCGACGGCCGCCCGGTATGCCTCCGCCGCGAGCCGCACCCCGTACCCGAGATTCACCGCGGTGGGCCGCGCCCGCTGCAGCAGCGCCACGGCCTCGTCCACGTCGTACCCCCGCGCGGCGGCCAGAGCTACGCCGTAGGCACCGGCGAGGCCCAGCAGCGGTGCCCCGCGGACGGCGAGCGTCTGGATGGCCTGCACCAGGGCAGGCACATCCGTACAGACCAGCTCGACCTCCTCGGCGGGCAGCCGCGTCTGGTCGAGCAGCACCAGCACGGGCCCCTCGGGCGGTTCCTCCCAGCGCAGCGAAGGGAGCGCGGGCGGCTTGGCGCCCGCTGGGAATTGCGCGTCCTGATCAGCCATCTGCCCAGTCTGCCGGTGAGACACCGACAATTGAAGGTGCAAAGGAGATACGGGGCCCGGCCCACCGGCAGGCCCCCATGACACGATGGCTGTCAACCTGCCGCCGCGACCGCGGGCGGGCACCGTGAAGGAGCGACAATGAACGACTCTCCGGGCTGGGCCTCGCCCGGATCCGCCCCCTCTGACGACCAGAAGCCCGGCGTTCCCCGGCCTGTCGAGCCGGCCGACCAGAGTGACGCCGCGTCGAAGTGGTCCAAGGCGCAGCCGCCGGCCGGCCAGTGGTCCGCGCCCAGCGCCCCCGGTGGGCCCCCGAGCCTTCCGCAGCAGCCCGCGCCGAACTGGGGCGGCAGGCCCCAGGGAGGCGGCTGGGGAGGCCCGCCCCCCGCCGCCAAGCCGGGGGTGATCCCGCTGCGCCCGCTCGGGGTCGGCGAGATCCTCGACGGAGCGGTGTCGACACTGCGCGCCCATTGGCGCACCGTCCTCGGCATCACGGTCACCGTCGCCGTGGTCACGCAGATCTGCGACGTCCTGATCCAGCGCTACCTGCTGCCCGAGCCGGCCCAGGTCGACCCGAACGCCACGCCGTCCGAGGCCCTGAGCCAGGCCCTCGACGCGATGCAAACCACCCTGGTCGGTGCGCTTCCCTCCTTCGTGATCACCCTCATCGCCACGCTCTTCACCACGGCGCTGCTCACCATGGTGGTCAGCCGCTCCGTACTCGGCCGCCCCGTAACGCTCTCCGACGCCTGGCGCGAGGCCAAGCCCCGGCTGCCGCAGCTGCTCGGCCTGACCCTGCTGCTCACCGCCATGACCGTCGGAATCATGACGGTCGGCATCACGCCCGGAGTCCTGCTGGGCTCCGGAGCAGGCATCGCGCTGTCGCTGCTGGGCGGTCTCGCGGCCCTCGTCGTCACCCTGTGGCTGATGATCCGCTTCAGTCTCGCCTCCCCCGCACTGATGCTGGAGCGGCAGGGCATCAGGAAGTCCCTGACCCGGTCCGCCAAGCTGGTGAGCGGCGCCTGGTGGCGCATCTTCGGCATCCTCCTGCTGACGGGCCTCCTGACTTTCATCGTGTCGATGATCATCGCCGTACCGTTCGGTCTCATCGCCTACGCCGCGGACGACGGTCTGGGCGGACTCCTCACCGGGCAGGCGCCCGAGTTCGGCTGGCCCTTCCTGATCATCACCGGTATCGGCGCAGTGATCGCCTCCTCGATCACCTACCCGATCTCCGCCGGTGTGAGTGTCCTGCTCTACGTGGACCAGCGCATCCGCCGTGAGGCTCTCGACCTCGAACTCGCCCGCGCCGCGGGCCTCCCCGGATACGGCCCCCAGCAGCCCACCGACACCACTCCCGGAGGCTGATGCGGTGTCCGCGGCGGGGGGCAGGACAGCGGCGCGCCTCTGGGCTCGCGCAAGTGACGACGTACCGGTGGACACTCCACGCGTCCCGGCCCGCGAGGCCGCGGAACGCGAACTGTCCAAGCCGGTGTACCACGAGAACGACCCGAATCTCCTCGAGCGCGCCATCGACCGCTTCTGGGAATGGGTCAACGACCTGTTCACCGCCGCTTCCGGAGCCACACCCGGGGGCGCGGTCGGACTCGTGGTCGTCGTCGTGCTCGTCGTGCTCCTCGTCATCGGCCTGTGGCTGCGCCTCGGCACCCCGCAGCGCACGCCTTCCTCCGAAGGCGCACTGTTCGACGAAGGCCCGCGCAGCGCGGCGGAGCACCGCACCGCCGCAGAGGAACACGCCGCCGCGCACCGCTGGAACCAGGCCGTCCAGGAGCGCATGCGAGCCGTCGTACGCTCCCTGGAGGAGCGGGCACTCCTCGACCCGCGCCCCGGTCGCACCGCGGACGAGGCCGCGGCGGAAGCCGGACGTTCCCTGCCCGGCCACGCCGACCTGCTGCGCGCCGCCGCCCGCGAGTTCGACGACGTCGCATACGGCGGCCGCACCGCCGACGGGCAGGCGTACCGGCGCCTGAGCGAACTCGACTCCGACCTCCGGCGCACGAAGCCACTGCTCGACGCCACGGTCCGGGGAGCTGCCGAATGACCGGAGCTCCCGCACTCTCCACATCGACCGCCCTCACCATCCGCCAGGTCTGGACGCGCAGCCGCGGTCTCCTCCTGGGGGCGGTCGTCGTCCTGGTCGCCGGGATCGCCATCGCCGCCGCACACTCCGGCGACCAGCACGGCAGCCTCGACCCCCGCTCCGCGGACCCTCAGGGCAGCCGCGCCGTCGCCGAACTCCTTACCGCCCGCGGTGTCACCACCCGCGTGGTCACCACCCTCGGCGAAGCCACGAGCGCGGCAGCACCCGACACCACACTCCTGGTCACGACCCCCGATCTCCTGACACCCCACCAGCAGAGGCAGCTCCGCACGGCGGTACAGGACTCCGGCGCCCGCACCGTCCTCCTCACCCCGGACGCCCCTTCCGTGTCCACCCTCGCACCAGGTGTACGCGCATCGGCCCGCACCGCCGTGTCGGCACGCTCCCCCCAGTGCTCGCTGCCCGCCGCGCTCCGCGCCGGCGACGCCGACACCGGCGGAATCCGCTACACCACCGACGTCCCCGGCAACGACGCCTGCTACCTCAGCGACGGTCTCCCCACCGTTCTCCGCGTCCCTGCCCCAGCGGACGGCGACACCGTCCTGCTGGGCGCGCCAGACATCCTCCACAACGACCGCCTCGACAAACAGGGCAACGCCTCGCTCGCCCTTCAACTCCTCGGTTCCCGGCCTCATCTCGTCTGGTACCTCCCCTCGCTCGGCGACGCCTCGGCCACCGACGGCGGCAGAAGCAGCTTCTACGACCTGGTCCCTCCGGGCTGGCTCTGGGGAACACTCCAACTCGCCCTCGCCGCCGTGCTCACCGCCGTCTGGCGCGCCCGCCGGCTCGGCCCCCTTGTCACCGAACAGCTCCCCGTAGCCGTCCGGGCCTCCGAAACCACCGAGGGCCGCGCCCGCCTCTACCGCAGAGCCGACGCCCGCGACCGCGCGGCCTCGGCCCTGCGCTCGGCGACCCGCACCCGACTGGCCCCCCTTCTCGGCGTTCCCCTCTCCCGGGCCCACGCCTCCGACGTCCTGCTCCCAGCCGTCTCCGCCCACCTGCCGACGACCGGCCGGGACCTCCCGGCCCTCCTCTTCGGCACCGCACCTCCCGACGACGCCGGCCTCATCCGCCTGGCAGACGAACTCGACGCCCTCGAAAGAGAGGTACGCGCTTCATGAGCGCCCAGCCAGCAGAGAACCCGGACAGCGCCCGAGCCTCGCTCGAAGCCTTGCGCACCGAGATCGCAAAGGCCGTGGTCGGCCAGGATCCCGCTGTCACCGGACTCGTCGTAGCCCTCCTCTGCCGAGGCCACGTCCTACTCGAGGGAGTCCCCGGAGTGGCCAAGACGCTGCTCGTCCGCGCACTCGCGGCCTCCCTCGAACTGGACACGAAACGGGTCCAGTTCACCCCCGACCTCATGCCCAGCGACGTCACGGGCTCCCTGGTCTACGACGCCCGCACCGCCGAGTTCTCCTTCCAGCCCGGCCCCGTCTTCACCAACCTCCTGCTCGCGGACGAAATCAACCGCACGCCCCCCAAGACTCAGGCATCTCTCCTGGAGGCAATGGAGGAGCGACAGGTCACGGTCGACGGCACACCCCGCCCCCTGCCCGACCCCTTCCTGGTCGCCGCGACCCAGAACCCCGTGGAGTACGAGGGCACTTACCCCCTCCCCGAGGCCCAACTGGACCGCTTCCTCCTCAAACTCACGGTTCCGCTCCCGTCCCGCGAGGACGAGATCGGCGTCCTGACCCGCCACGCGGAGGGCTTCAATCCCCGTGACCTGCAGGCCGCGGGCCTACGCCCGGTTGCCGGCCCCGCCGACCTGGAGGCGGCCCGCGCCGCCGTGGCCAAGACCTCTGTCTCCGCGGAGATCACCGGCTATGTCGTGGATATCTGTCGAGCCACCCGCGAATCCCCCTCGCTCGCTCTCGGCGTCTCCCCTCGAGGCGCCACCGCCCTGCTCTCCACCGCCCGGGCCTGGGCCTGGCTCACCGGCCGGGACTACGTCATTCCCGATGATGTGAAAGCCCTGGCCCTCCCCACCTTGCGCCACCGCATCCAGCTCCGGCCCGAGGCCGAGATGGAAGGAGTCACCGCAGACTCCGTCATCACCGCGATCCTCACCCACGTCCCCGTCCCCCGCTGAGGCGATGACTGTGGCTCTCACCGGACGAACCGCACTCCTCGCGGCCCTCGGCTCGATCCCCATCGGCATCCTCGCGCCGAACTGGTCCGGGGTCCTCGCCGTGAACACTCCTCTCACACTCGCAATTCTGTGCGACTACGCCCTGGCCGCGCCAGTGCGAAAACTCCGTTTCACCCGAAGTGGTGACACGTCAGTTCGACTGGGTGACAGCGCTGAGATCCAGCTGACCGTCACCAACCCCTCGGGCCGCGCCCTGCGTGGCCAGCTCCGCGACGCCTGGCCGCCCAGCAGCTGGCCCACGGGCACCGAACAGACAGCATCACGTCACAAACTGGCGATCCCAGCCGGCGAGCGCCGTCGCCTCACCACCGTCCTCCGGCCCACTCGGCGCGGCGACCGCCACTCGGAACGGATCACCGTCCGCTCGTTCGGACCTCTTGGCCTCGCAGCCCGCCAGGGCACCCACCGAGTCCCCTGGACGGTCCGCGTCCTGCCTCCCTTCACAAGCCGGAAGCACCTCCCCTCCAAGCTGGCCCGCCTTCGCGAACTCGACGGCCGCACCAGTGTCCTGACACGCGGCGAAGGAACCGAATTCGACAGCCTTCGCGACTATGTACCCGGTGACGACACCCGCTCCATCGACTGGCGTGCCACCGCCCGGCAGAACACCGTCGCCGTACGCACGTGGCGCCCGGAACGCGACCGCCACATCCTTCTCGTCCTTGATACCGGCCGCACGTCGGCCGGCCGCGTCGGCGACGTACCGCGCCTGGACGCGTCGATGGACGCGGCTCTTCTCCTCGCCGCTCTCGCCTCGCGGGCGGGAGACCGAGTGGAACTGCTCGCCTACGACCGCCGTATCCGCGCCCAAGTCCAGGGCCGCACAGCAGGTGACGTCCTGCCCGCGCTCGTCAATGCCCTGGCTCCACTGGAGTCCGCGCTGGTGGAAACCGACGCCCGGGGCCTCAGCGCAATGGCACTGGCCAACGCCCCCCGGCGCTCCCTGGTCGTACTGCTCACCAGCCTGGACGCCGCACCGGTCGAGGAGGGCCTCCTCCCCGTGCTCCCGCAGCTCACCCAGCGCCACACCGTCCTGGTGGCTTCAGTGGCAGACCCTCGCATCGAGCAGATGACAACCAGTCGTGGCACAGCGGACGCAGTCTACGAAGCCGCCGCCAGCACCCAGGCTCAGCAGCAACGACGCCACACGGCAGAAAAGCTCACCCGCCACAACGTCACCGTCGTTGACGCCTCTCCCGACGACCTGGCCCCGGCCCTCGCCGACGCCTATCTCGCACTGAAGGCAGCAGGCCGCCTGTAAAAACCACAAGAAAAGACTCCACCGACGGCCGGTCTGAGGGAGCTGGCCGGGAACGCGGAAAAGCCCCGCACCAGAAGGTGCGGGGCTCTCCCACAAGAATTGTTCGGCGGTGTCCTACTCTCCCACAGGGTCCCCCCTGCAGTACCATCGGCGCTGAAAGGCTTAGCTTCCGGGTTCGGAATGTAACCGGGCGTTTCCCTAACGCTATGACCACCGAAACACTGTGAAGTTGAACCAACCGGACATGGGCACGGTTCGTTACTTCAGAACAAACACAGTGGACGCGAGCAACTGAGGACAAGCCCTCGGCCTATTAGTACCAGTCAGCTCCACCCGTTGCCGGGCTTCCACATCTGGCCTATCAACCCAGTCGTCTACTGGGAGCCTTAACCCCTCGAAGGGGGTGGGAACACTCATCTCGAAGCAGGCTTCCCGCTTAGATGCTTTCAGCGGTTATCCTTTCCGAACGTAGCCAACCAGCCATGCCCTTGGCAGGACAACTGGCACACCAGAGGTTCGTCCGTCCCGGTCCTCTCGTACTAGGGACAGCCCTTCTCAATATTCCTACGCGCGCAGAGGATAGGGACCGAACTGTCTCACGACGTTCTAAACCCAGCTCGCGTACCGCTTTAATGGGCGAACAGCCCAACCCTTGGGACCGACTCCAGCCCCAGGATGCGACGAGCCGACATCGAGGTGCCAAACCATCCCGTCGATATGGACTCTTGGGGAAGATCAGCCTGTTATCCCCGGGGTACCTTTTATCCGTTGAGCGACAGCGCTTCCACAAGCCACTGCCGGATCACTAGTCCCGACTTTCGTCCCTGCTCGACCCGTCGGTCTCACAGTCAAGCTCCCTTGTGCACTTACACTCAACACCTGATTGCCAACCAGGCTGAGGGAACCTTTGGGCGCCTCCGTTACTCTTTAGGAGGCAACCGCCCCAGTTAAACTACCCATCAGACACTGTCCCTGATCCGGATCACGGACCGAGGTTAGACATCCAGCACGACCAGAGTGGTATTTCAAGATTGACTCCACACACACTGGCGTGCATGCTTCAAAGTCTCCCACCTATCCTACACAAGCCGAACCGAACACCAATATCAAACTGTAGTAAAGGTCCCGGGGTCTTTCCGTCCTTCTGCGCGAAACGAGCATCTTTACTCGTAGTGCAATTTCACCGGGCCTATGGTTGAGACAGTCGAGAAGTCGTTACGCCATTCGTGCAGGTCGGAACTTACCCGACAAGGAATTTCGCTACCTTAGGATGGTTATAGTTACCACCGCCGTTTACTGGCGCTTAAGTTCTCAGCTTCGCAACCCTGAAAGGTCACTAACCGGTCCCCTTAACGTTCCAGCACCGGGCAGGCGTCAGTCCGTATACATCGCCTTACGGCTTCGCACGGACCTGTGTTTTTAGTAAACAGTCGCTTCTCGCTGGTCTCTGCGGCCACCCCCAGCTCGGAGTGCAAGACTCGTCACCGGTGATGGCCCCCCTTCTCCCGAAGTTACGGGGGCATTTTGCCGAGTTCCTTAACCATAGTTCACCCGAACGCCTCGGTATTCTCTACCTGACCACCTGAGTCGGTTTAGGGTACGGGCCGCCATGAAACTCGCTAGAGGCTTTTCTCGACAGCATAGGATCATCCACTTCACCACAATCGGCTCGGCATCAGGTCTCAGCCTTGATGAGGGACGGATTTGCCTACCCCTCGGCCTACACCCTTACCCCGGGACAACCACCGCCCGGGCTGGACTACCTTCCTGCGTCACCCCATCGCTTACCTACTACCACCTTGGGCCGGCGGCTCCACCACTTCCCTTTGCCCGAAGGCTCCGGGACGGCTTCACGGCCTTAGCATCAGAGGATTCGATACTGGGCGTTTCAAAGCGGGTACCGGAATATCAACCGGTTGTCCATCGACTACGCCTGTCGGCCTCGCCTTAGGTCCCGACTTACCCTGGGCAGATCAGCTTGACCCAGGAACCCTTAGTCAATCGGCGCACACGTTTCTCACGTGTGTATC